>NZ_JBDFMP010000001.1:0-198293 GCF_047238325.1 Lysinibacillus phoenicis
AATCACTAAACTAATGGCATCAATACGCTGTTGAAGTTTGAATTTTTCCTCACTACCTGACATTTCTGCAACTAAACTTTGAGCCTTAGTAATATCATTTTGTAATTTTGACGATTCGGCTTTTTCAACGGCTTGTGTTGCTTTCACTAATGCTTCTTTGTCCTGTTTTTCTTTATCAATGGATTTTTGCAGAGAATCTAACCGACCTTTTAATACATTTTTTTCTATACTGTTTGGCATTTTGAAAACTAATTCACGTGCTGTATTAATATCTGCTTGTAAACGAGTGGACTCAGCCTTAACTACAGATTGAGTAGCTTTTGCCAATCCTTGATCTCCTGTATTTTGCTTGTTCACATAGTTCTGCAAAGCTTCTAAGCGTGATTGGAGAATTACTTTTTCGGCACTGTATGATAAAGCTGTTACCTTACGTTGGGCGACATCTATATCTGATTGCGATAAACTTGATTCTGCCTTTTCAACAGCCTTAGTCGCTTGAACTAATGCTTCTTTATAAGAATCCTCTTTTTCATTTGTAGCTTGAATAGCATCAAGTCTTGATTTTAAATTAGCTTTTGAATCACTTGCAGGTAATTTATCCACTAGACTTTTTGCTTTATTAATATCAGATTCTAAACGTGTCTTTTCAGCATTTTCAACAGCTTGTGTTGCCTTTGTAAATGCTTCAATCTCAGCTTCTTTTTCATCTGAGATAGATTTTTTCAGTGCATCTAATCGAGCCAGTAATGCATCTTTTGCCGAAGTAGAATTTAACGCATCTACTAATTTTTGGGCAGTATCAATGTTTGCCTTTAAACGTGTTGATTCTGCTATCACTACACCTTGAGTAGCTTTCGCCAACGCTTCATTTTCTGTATTTTCCGCTTCAATCGAGTAACGCAGTGCATCTAATCGAGCTTGAAGTGTTGTTTTTTCAGTACTTTGCATTAATACAGTTACTAAATTTTGCGCTTTATCTAAGTCTTCCAGTTTGCGTGTTTCTTCTGCCTTTTCAACAGCAGTCGTTGCTGATGCTAATGCTTCAACATGTTCATTTTCTTCTTTAATGGATTGAAGTAATGTATCCAAACGTGATTGCAATGCTGTTTTTTCTTCACTTGATTTTAAAGCAGTTACTAAATTTTGAGCTGTTTCAATATCAATTTTCAAACGAGAAATTTCAGCATCTTCAACAGCTTTTGTTGCCTTTGTTAATGCATCCTCATTTTTTATTTCTTCATCAATTGATTTACTCAGTGCATCCAATCGAGAGTGTAGTGCATTTTTTTCTTCACTTGGCTTTAAAGCTTCTACAAGAACTTTAGCAGTATTAATGTCAGTTAGCAGACGTGTAATTTCTGCTTTTTCAACAGCATCCGTTGCTTTCGATAATGCTTGTTGGTCTGCAATATCTTGATTAATTATTTCTTGCACCACATTTAATCTTGTTTGAAGTGCATCTTTCTCAGCACTTACTTTTAGTTGATCTAACAATTTTTGGGCTAAATCAACATCTGATTGTAGGTGTGTTGTTTCTGCTTTTTGAACTGCTTTTGTACCTTTTAATAATGCTTCTTCATAGGCTTCCTTTTCTTCTGCAATAGATTGTCGTAAAGCTTCCAAGCGTATTTGTAATATCTCTTTTTCTTCACTAGGTTTTAAAGCAATCACTAAGCTTTGGGCTTTATCAATGTCAGCTTGTAGACGTGATATTTCGGCTTCTTCAACGGCTTGTGAAGCTTTTGCCTCCGCTTCTTTATTAACTTCTATTTCATCTTCAATAGATTGTTGTAGAGCATCCAAGCGTACTTGTAAGGCTTCTTTTTCCTCACTTGGTTTTAAAGCAGTCACTAAATTTTTCGCTTTATCAACGTCAGCCTGCAAACGTGATATTTCGGCTTCTTCAACAGCTTGTGTTGCTTGGGTTAGTGATTCTTTATCACCCATTTCAATAGCTTGTTTTAATGAATCCAAGCGTGTTTGTAAAGCTTCTTTTTCCTCACTTGGTTTTAAAGCAGTCACTAATTCTTGTGCTTTATCAATGTCAACTTGTAGACGTGTTGTTTCTGCTTCTTCAACAGCTTGCGTTGTTTGCGCTAGTGCTTCTTTATCAGCATTTTCATCTTCCATAGATTGAACCAACGTATCTAATCGTATTTGTAAGGCTTCCTTTTCCTCACTTGATTTCAAGGCAGTCACCAAGTCTTGTGCAGTATCAACGTCAGCTTGCAAACGTGTTGTTTCTGCTTCTTCAACAGCTTGTGTTGCTTTAGCCAATGCTTGTTTATCAGCATTTTCATTTTCAATAGATTGTACTAAAGTATCTATACGTTCCTGCAACTCCACTTTATGCTCACTTGGTTTTAAAGCAGTCACTAGCTCTTGTGCTTTATCAATATCATCCTTTAATTTAGACTTTTCGGCTTCTTCAACGGCTTGCATTGCATTCATGACTTCATATAGATAAATTCTTTCAATTAAATCATCTAGTCTCTCCTGTAATGCATCTTTTTCTTCACTAGGTTTCAATGCTGTGATTAGCTCTTGTGCAATATCAATATCGGACTGATACCTTGTTGAATTTGCTTTATCTACCGCTTTGGTTGCTTCTTTCAGTGCGTCAGCGTCAGTTTCAATTTCCTCAATGATGGAAAGCAATTCGTTTAGACGCTTTTCAAGCTCTGTTTTTTCCTCACTGCTAGGCAATGCATTAACTAATTCTTGAGCAGAATTGAAATCTTCACGTGTTTGAGATGATTCTGCACTTTCCACAGCACTTGTAGCTTCAACAATTGCTTTTGCTTTATTAATGGCATCTTGCACTATATTTAAACGATTTTGTAAATTCGTTTTTTCTTCACCTGTAGGTAGCTTTGTAACAAGCCCTTGAGCCGTATTTATATCTTCTTGCAGTTGGGTCTTTTCCGCATTTTCAACAGCTAACCTTGCATCTTTATAAATATCAACAGGGGGATTTTCTATTTCCCATTCGGCTCTTTCTTCATCTGTCATGGAGAACAGTAAAAATGGTTCGCTCTTTCCTTCATACATGCCCCAAATAGTTCCGAAATCAAAATCCTTATACGTTTGTTGTTGTAATTTTTGGGCTTCTGTAAACGTAGCGAATGTGATACCGCTTTTTTCACTTGTTACACCTTTTAGATCAATAGTTTTAAGATATTTAGTGTCATAATAGAGGTGATTGCTTGTAAATGCATTTCCAAACACTACATGTGCGTTTGGTGAAGCGGTTGGATTTTCAATAGATGGTGAAGCAATAGTAATACCTTCACGAATGCCTCCCCCATCTGTCCCAATCAATCCACCTAAATAGATATTGCTATTAGCATCTGTTGAACCTTTTATTATCGGCTTTGTGAAAACATTTTTTATAACCGAGTTGTTAGCAACACCAGTCACTTGACCAATTAGACCACCAACAGCTTCTGAACCAATTACCTTTCCATCTACCTTAATATTGCTAATTTTTGTATTCAATGCATCTACTAGCCCGATCAGACCACCAACATTATCTTCCATACCTTGCCCATTTAAAATAGCGTTAGCATCAATATTCATAATATTGGCTTCTTTGAAACTGCCACTAATTTTTCCGATTAAACCACCAATATAACCGTAACCATCAATATTTCCTTCTACATCAATATTTTTGATTACTGTTGTTCCGTTATCAGTACCTTCTAAAGAACCCACTAAAAGCCCTGTAGTTTGTGACCAAGTATTTGCTAAAGCTGAAACATGGGAGTTTTTCACTTTAATATTTTGAATTGTCGGATTTTTAGCTAAACCTACTAGCACACCCATCTTACTACGACTATTTGAGACAACAGCATCTTCAATCGTAAGATTTTTTATAGTTGCTCCGTCAATAACGTTAAACAGTCCTGTAGAAGTTCCTTCGGCATTGGAAGTCAAAGTATAATTTGAAATTGAGTGACCATTACCATCAAATACGCCTTTGAATGGATTGTTAAAGTTCCCAATCGGATTGAGCAAAGGCATTCTTGAAAAGTTAATATCAGCATCTAAAATGAAGTGACTTGTTGGGAAATCAATAATCTTCGCCAACTGAGCAGAATCAGTAATAATATAAGGGCTTTCTTTTGTCCCTTCTCCACCCGAAAAGACGGAGACTTCTTCCATTGCCTTTACATTCACAGCCATAGTAGGTGCAATTGCACTCATGGTAATAACCCCTGCCATTACACCTTTTACAACTTTACTAGCAGTGTTGCTTTTTCTTTTTTTACCTGTTTTTGTTTTCTTATTTTTCATTTTCTCATTCCTTTCATTATTTTTGATTCGTTACAAATAATTTCAATGGAATTAAAAATGGTTTTAAAATTTCATGGATTACAGTATGTAATATTGAAATTCATTTCCCCTAACCCCCGAAGTGTAGGAAAGCTGTTTTATAAACTAAATTTCATTCAAATTACCATCAAATTTTAAAACCTTTTTTCGCCAATATTTACTTGTCATCACGAAATCAATATTCACTTTACGTGAACACAAAAATAATATACAATAAAACCTTTCTTTTTGAAAGGTAGAAAATAGTAAAAAATCATTAATAGGATGAATAATTCCTATTAATAATCACATATATATAATTTTTATATATTTTCGATATAGAATGTTTTTTATTTTAAATTCTGTTTTAAAAAACTATTGAGGAAAACAAAAAGAGAAAGTCGATAGTGTCCGACTTTCTCTTTTCATTAACTATTTTTTATTAGCTTTTGAATCCTTCATATAGCCTGCAACATCAAGCGTATTGTATAGCACTTTAGCCATTTCTGCCCTTGTTAAGTTTGCGTTAGGTTCAAACTTGTTATTTTTTGTAGTACCTGTTAAGATACCTGCTGATTGCAATTGACCTACAGCTTTCCATGCTTCATCACTAATTTCTGAATTGTCATGGAATGTTGGATTATTAAGTGGTACATCACTACCTAAATACTCAAGTAAGCGAGAGATCATTAACGCAGTTTGTTGATGTGTTAATGTGTCATTCGGGTCAAATTTATCTGCCCCTTTACCTTGAATAATCCCGATATCTTTTAATGCTTGTACCTCACCTGCAAACCAATGACCCTGCATATCAGAGAATGTAGTCGCCTTATCAGTTCTCAAACCAAGTGAACGTGCAATTAGTGCAGAGAATTGCCCCCTAGTAATATCTTTATTAGGAGTATAAGTTGTTGGAGTAGTACCGTAGATTACGTAACGTGATGCCAGTTCATTAATTTCTGCTTGGCTATACACACCGTCTGTATCTTTAAAGTTACGTTGTTTAGTAGTGAACATGTACACGTCATTTGAAACATTTGTTTCAAATACATATCGTCCTTGTTCATACTTGTACAATACTGCTCTTAAACTTCCATCTGCAACCTCACGTACCAAGTAAGCTTGTGGCAATTTCACAGAAACTTTCGCAGGTTTCTTAAATGATTCAGCTTCTTTGCCATCTACAATGACTTGAAGTTGACGTTTATTACCTGCAACTGTTTTCCAAACCACTTTTACCATAGAAGCGTTTTGATATTCATTTTCCAGTTCAATTTTCAAATCATCTGTTTCAACTTTTAATTGTTGAGTTTTAGGTGATTTGAATGTTGCTGTTACTGTACCATTTTCATCAATATGAATTACTGGACTGATGGCATCAATACGTTGTTGTAGTTTGAATTTTTCCTCACTACCAGACAAATCAGCTACTAGATTTTGTGCAGTATTAACGTCCTTTTGCATTTTAGTTGATTCAGCAACTTCCACAGCCTTTGTAGCTTTTGCTAATGCTTCTTTATCTGCTTTTTCTTTATCAATAGATTTTTGCAAAGCATCTAAACGATCATATAAAGCATCTTTTTCTGTGCTATTTGGAAGTTTAAAGACTAATTCACGTGCTGTATCAATATCTGCTTGTTGGCGAGTAGATTCAGCTTTTACTACAGCTTGAGTAGCTTTTGCTAATGCTAGGCTTTCCGAATTTTGTTTGTTAACTAAATGTTGAAGTGCATCTAAACGAGCTTGTAACGCTTCTTTTTCCTTGCTAGATTTTAAAGCTGTTACTAAACGTTGTGCTGTATCAATATCTGTTTGGGATAAAGTAGCTTCCGCTTTTTCTACAGCTTTTGTCGCTTTTTTCAACGCTTCTTGGTTAGATTTTGCTTTATCAATTGCATCCTGCACCGCATCTAAGCGATCTTGCAATCGGTCTTTATCTTTACCATTTGGAAGTTTGTCTACTAAATCTTGAGCTGTATCCTTATCCTCTTGTTTTAAAGTATCTTCTGCTTTTTCTACTGCATCCTCAGCTTTTTCAAGAGCTTCTTTATCAGCTTTTTCTTGTTCAATTGATTTACGTAATGCATCTAAGCGATCTTGTAATGCATCTTTTTCCTTACTTGGCTTTAATGCAGTTACTAGCCCTTGTGCAGTATCAATATCAGTTTGTAGGCGTGTTGATTCTGCTTTAACAACTGCTTGGGTAGCTTTTGCTAATGCTTCATTATCAGTACCTTCCGCTTCGATTGATTTACGTAGAGCATCTAATCGAGCCTGCAATGCATCTTTGGCTTTGCTTGCCTTTAAAGCTGTAACTAAGCCTTGTGCATAATCAACATCCGTCATTAAACGTGTCGATTCCGCCTTTTCAACAGCTTTTGTTGCTTTTGTCAAAGCTTCATCATTTTGTTGTTCTTCTTCTACAGATTTACGCAACGCATCTAACCGTTCTTGTAATGCCTTTTTCTCAGTACTTGGTTTTAATGCCGTTACTAAGCCTTGTGCGTAGTCAATATCAGAAATTAAGCGTGTCGATTCGGCTTTTTCAACTGCACGTGTTGCTTTAGCTAATGCTTCATTGTATTCCTTTTCTTCTTGAATAGATTGACGTAATGCATCTAAGCGAGCTTGCAATGCATCTTTAGCTGTACTTGGTTTTAATGCTGTTACTAATTTTTGAGCATAGTCAATATCAGCATCTAAGCGTGTTGATTCCGCTTTGATAACAGCACGTGTTGCTTCTGCTAAAGCTTCATTGTTTGTATTTTCTTCCTCAATGGAATTACGTAAAGCATCTAATCGAGCCTGCAATGCATTTTTTGCTGTGCTTGGCTTTAATGCTGTAACTAAGCCTTGTGCGTAGTCAATATCAGAGATCAAACGTGATGATTCCGCTTTTTCAACAGCTTTTGTTGCTTTTGCCAATGCTTCATCATTTTCTTTTTCTTCTTCGACTGATTTACGTAATGCATCTAATCGAGCTTGCAGAGCATCTTTAGCTGTACTTGGTTTTAATGCTGTAACTAAGCCTTGTGCGTAGTCAATATCAGAAGTTAAGCGTGTCGATTCGGCTTTTTCAACTGCTTTCGTTGCTTTGGCTAAAGCTTCATCATTTTCTTGTTCAATAGATTTACGTAATGCATCCAATCGAGCTTGTAGGGCATCTTTAGCTGTACTTGGTTTTAATGCTGTAACTAAGCCTTGTGCATAATTAATGTCAGCATCTAAACGTGTTGCTTCTGCCTTTTCAACAGCTTTTGTCGCCTTTGCTAAAGCTTCATCGTTTTCTTGCTCAATAGATTTACGTAATGCATCTAAACGAGCTTGCAATGCATTTTTCTCAGCACTTGGTCGTAATGCCGTTACTAAGCCTTGTGCATAATTAATATCAGAATCCAAGCGTGTAGCTTCCGCTTTTTCAACAGCTTTTGTCGCTTTTGCTAAAGCTTCATCATTTTCTTCCTTAATTGATTGACGTAAAGCATCTAAACGAGCTTGCAGAGCATCTTTGGCTGTACTTGGTTTTAATGCTGTAACTAAGCCTTGTGCGTATTCAATATCTTCATCTAAGCGTGTCGATTCGGCTTTTTCAACAGCTTTTGTTGCTTTTGCCAATGCTTCATTGTTTTCTTTTTCTTCATCAATTGATTGACGTAAAGCATCCAAGCGAGCTTGTAATGCATTTTTCTCAGCACTTGGTTTTAATGCTGTTACAAGACCTTGTGCATAATCAATATCAGAGTCTAAGCGTGTTGTTTCCGCTTTTTCAACAGCTTTCGTTGCTTTTGATAATGCATCATTATCTTCTCCAACTGATTTACGCAATGCATCCAAACGAGCTTGTAATGCATTTTTTGCTGTGCTTGGTTTTAATGCTGTTACTAAGTCTTGTGCATAATCAATATCCGAAATTAATCGAGTTGCTTCGGCTTTCTCAACAGCTTTTGTTGCTTTTGCCAATGCTTCATCGTTTTCTTTTTCTTCTTCAATTGATTTACGGAGAGCATCTAAACGATCTTGCAACGCAGTTTTAGCGGTGCTTGGTTTTAATGCCGTTACCAAGCCTTGTGCATAGTCAATATCATTTTGAGAACGTGTCGCTTCCGCTTTTTCAACAGCACGTGTGGCATTTGCTAAAGCTTGTTCATCGGCTTCGATTCCTTCAATAATTGAAAGTAATGCATTTAATCGGTTTTGCAGTGCCGTTTTTTCTGAGCTACTTGGCAATGCAGTAACTAACGTTTGAGCCGTGTTAAAATCAGTTCTAGTCCGTGTAGCTTCTGCCTTTTCAACCGCTTTAGTAGCTTGTTCTAATGCTTTTGCTTTATTGATTGCATCTTGAACAGCATTTAAACGATTTTGCAATTCTGTTTTTTCTGTGCCAGTAGGTAATGGATTGATTAGAGATTGAGCAGTATCGACATCACTTTGCAGATGTGTTCTTTCTGCTTTTTCAACTGCTTGTCTCGCTTCTGCATAAATATCTACAGGTGGGTTTTCCTTCTCCCATTCTTCTCTTTCTGCGTCAGTCATAGCAAATAGCAAGAATGGTTCACTTCGCCCCTCATAGATACCCCATGTATCTTTGAAATCAAATCCTGCTTGGGCATATGTTGCTTTTTGTAGACTTTGTGCTTGTGAGTAAGTAGAGAACGTTGCACCACTTTCATTATCCCTTCTTACTCCACCTTTTAATGTCATAGTTTCCATATATTTAGGATTGATATAAGAAAGATTACTCGATATTTTGCTACCTACAATTACACTTGCATATTTAGTATCTTTTGCGATTTCTAATACTGGTGAATTAACAAAGATACCTCTACGAGCACCATTACCATCATCACCTACAGCACCACCTAAATACAGTGTTGAAGTAGCACCTTCCAAACCTTTGAGTGATGCTTTGATTATTGCATTATTCATTTCAACTTTGGCATTAGTATGACCAATAAGCCCACCAATTTTAGCTGTACTTGTAAGTTCTCCTCTAACTTTTACATTATTAAAGGTGAATGAACTTGTAGAAGGAGAGTTCGAAGCAGTGGCAACGCCAATCACTCCACCAACTTTTGCAGGGTAGGAAGTTGACCCTGTACCATTTGCAATTACATCAACATCAATACCATCTATGATATTTACATGACTTGACGCAACATAATGGTGTCCGATAACACCACCGATTCTACTTTTCCCTGTAACAGTTCCTTGTACTTTAATATTTTTGATTTCAGAAGGTAACTTATTATTACCTTGAAACTTACCTACTAACAGACCAACAGCAGTATCAACAGAAGAAGTAGGATTAACAGTGGCAGATGAATTTGAAATCTCAATATCTATAAAGCTAGTATTATAAGAATTACCAACTAAAATACCAACTTCACCTTTTGTATTAGTAACATTTGCACTCTCAATTTTTAAATCTTTAAAAGTTGCACCTTCTGTATAATTAAATAAACCTGTAGCTTCTGCCGTTGCATTATCAATATTAAAGTTCTTTAAAGTATGTCCATTTCCATCTAAAACACCTTTGAACGGCAAAGAATCTGTACCGATTTGTGTTACAGGCATGTATCCGAAATCAATGTCATTTCCAAGTTTAAAATAACCCGTTACATAATTACCTAACTCTACCAATTGAGAAGCGGAGGTAATGATATATGGGTCATTTACTGTACCTAATCCACCAGAAAACGCAGCATTAGCAGTTTCAATATTTAGAACCATTGTAGGAGCAATTGAGCTTAATGCTATAGCACCTGCGATCATACTCTTATTTACTTTACCTAACATTTTCGACTTTCTAGCAGATTGCCTTGAAGCATCTTTTTTATTATTCTTCATTCTCCCATTCCTTTCATAATATATAATTTTTATTGAATTGAGAGAATGAGATAAACGAGTCGATTCACATTTTTCGTTTAAAATTTCATGGATTACATGACATTAACAAATAAATTCAAATATACCATCAAATTTCAAATCGTTTTTTCTACGCTTTTCTCATTCTACTCACAATTCACTTTCACCCAAAACGGAATTCACTTTATGTGAACAAACATAAATGATATATACACTTTACGTGAATACAAAATCAATATACAATAAAAAATTCCTTTTTGAAAGCACTATATAGTAAAAAATCATTAAAATGATGATAAAATCTCCTTAAAAGTCAAATACATATAACTTTAATATCTTATCTATATAGAAGACTTTTTTTTAAAAAAGACAAACAAAAAACCATCTACTGCGCTTGTAGATGGTTAGTACATTATTCTTTAATGGCTTCCATAACACTATACTTAAAGGAAGCATTATTAATATTGGGTATAAAATATAAATACTAACTGTGATTAAACAATAGCCTTATTGCTCTGTACACTAGCAATAGACATAAAGATCAATACACAACTTTTTCTCACAAAATTAAAATATACAATTAAAAAGAATTCAAAAAACCATATATTTGTTTTAAAAGCTTATTCCATAGGACTTATAAAGACCAATTTTATACTGCACAAATTTCTTTATCCAATCATCATACTGAATAAAGATTTTTCTTCTGTTTTTTCACGGTGTACGCATTTGCAAATACGCAGTGATGGCGAATATACAGAAGGCTTTTGTCAAAACAAAAGCAAGTCGATTGCAAATATGCAAAAGTAGCTTAATTTGTTTTTTGCAGAAACAAACTCCCCTACCATATGGAAATGCAAGCCTACATTTATAAACAAAATTTAGCTTGGATGTTCTTTATCCAAATTTCTATCATTAAATTTAAAATGTCTTTTAAAAGACTTTGTTTGGGTTGTACGTTTCCCTAGTAATGTGAAATCCTATTTTAAAAGAACTGTCCCATTATAAATGTCTTGCATTTAAATTAATAATACGACAAATGACATTTTTTTGTCAAAAGCAAAAAAAGACTTACTCATTATTTAGTAAGTCTTAAACAAACTAGCTACACCACTCCGTATACAAAGCTTTTATCATATCTTGTAAAACTGTTAAGGGTTCAGCTATGTATTTATAATGTGGAGCATCTTCACTTCGCATGTAATACAATCTACTTTGTGCATACAAACTGTCGAATTTTTCTGTATAAATCTTTTCTCTAATTAACTCAATATCTTCAACTGATAAATTACATAATGACCAATTTTTTTGTAGCCACTCGGATAATTCTATAGCTGTACTGAATAACTGCACACTATGCAAACAAGCTAAATGCATTATTTCAGTACACTTCGAGTTCTCTAATATATCTTTAAAATCCTGTATTGCTGTTGTAAACGCAAAAGTATTTACTCTTATTTTAACGACTGCCAATTGTTTTTTTATCTCCCCATCTTTCTCTACCTTAACAGGACATATTATCGCTTCCCCATTTGGATAGAAATAGTCTGAGAAATTAGAGGAAAACTCATGCACATAATCAATCGGAAAACATACTGCTCTTTCTAATTTTGGATACTTAATAATCAATTCGTCTTCTTTTTTTATAGGATTATAAGCTATAACTTGTTCCCCTGTATTTTCATTTAAAACAAAGGACATTTCATCTCGATCAAATTTTATAGAAGGTAATCCCTTCATGTATGTAGAATCACCACTGAGAACATTGAAATTAGTGATTAACGGCATTTTAGATAATATAGTATTACTTTCTTGTGTCAATCCAGTTAGGTTAATGTAAATAGCATCTAAAGGTAATTTATCCCCTTCTTCTAACTGCCTAATGACGATTTTTTGCATTTCATTAACATTAAAAATTTCTTGGTCCAAAAACCTACATAATTCAGATATCAATTCATTTTGTTGTATACGCTTACCTTTTAAGTACGATTCAAACTCAGACATCAATTTTCTAGTGATTAAATTTAGGTTAAACAAATACTGTTTTTTATAACGTTCTGAAAAATCCCTTTTTACGAAGCCATCCCATGATACATTATGTATTTCGTTATTTATAATTTCACTTTTTATTTTCCCTATCGAAATGTAATGTTCATTTTCTTCTCTATAATTTGAAAGACAAACTACACCAAATGTAAAGATTAAATTCTTATTCATATTATCTACAATATAAATATCGTTGTCATTATCAATACATACTGCTTTCATTTTATAGTCGAAAGTAGTCATCTAATACATCCCTCTCGAAGTAAAACATTTAAAATAAGAGGGCGAATATGATTATTCACCCTTTTACCATTTTAAATATTGTTCACTTTTTTCTGTAATTATCGACCTTAATTCATTATAAATTTTTTTTGATATATTCTAAGTTGGACATCACTTTTTGGTCAATTTGAACAGCTAATTGTTCAAGCATAGTTAGATTTGGATTATTTATTTTTTTCATTTGCGCCAGTATAATTTGATTACATTGGCTTAATTCTATTAATTTACTGTAAGCTTCTACTGCAACTTCATCCAAATGAAAAACTGCTTCCTCCATAAATAATTTCTCCTTATTTTTTTCTATAACAGAGCAGAAACAGATTTTACACATGTATATTTAAATGAATAAATAAGAATAAAAAAATACGAACAAAGCGTGAATTAATTTGTGTACTACCATTTCTTCAAAGTTATGGTAATATTGTACCATAGCTAAAAACCCTTGTCAATTCAAGGTTTTTTATGTATTTTATCACCTTTTAAACTTTTTATCACAAAAAAATATGCAAACGAACGCATGTGTATAAATATACACTTCATTACATAATAAAACGATAGCATATAAAGATAAAAAAACTAATTGATTGAAGAAGGCTACTTGTTTTCTAACCTTTTTCTATCAATTAGTTTATTTTTTATTGGTTGGGGTATAAGGAGAAGGAATGAAGAATTAAAATGTTCGTAATTCCATTTATTCTCACTTATAATGATACGTATTTCTTCTTCTATCTCGATTTTGGATTTTATCAAACCATGCTTTATCTTTTTCCTCTTGGTTTAGAGTATCAATTATCGTAGTTGAACAGCTTATACAGAGTTTTGGACGACTTGTGATTTTACCGCATTTCTCACATGGCGCACCTAAATTCGGGAAAACACTTTGTTTTAACTTGCCATTTTTCACCCATTTATAAATCAATTCAGATGATACGCCAGTTTGATTTACTACTTCATCATTTGATAATATACGGTTGTTCCTTCTTAATAAGAAATGATGCAATTCTGAAAAAATTTCTGCTTCGGTTGCATCGAGTTTATTTACTAACATTTTAAAACCTCCCATACTTCTCTCCTATGATTGAGATTGAACATTGTTCACTTCTTTTTTGATATTGTTCATTTCATTGTCATATCTAAAGTTCTCCCAACGTTCACGTGCCTTTTTCCGATATTTATTTGAAACATCACGACCTGCTAACAATCGTGAAAAAGCTTTTTTAGCTTCTGGAATATCACCTACTCTTAGGCTTAACTCAGCATACAAGTACTGTATTCTTTCTTCACCTTCTTTGTTCGTTGCAAAAGATTTACTATAGAATTCTCTTGCAGAACATAGGTAATGCCGTTCCAATTCTTTATCTTGCTTTAATCTGTACAGCCAAGCAATTTTCAAAGCGAAGTTCGCCATTATTAACGGTTCTTCCATCGAAGCTTTAGAAACTAAATACGCCAGTTTAAAACTTGCAATGGCATCATCTACTGTTCTCTCATTACAAATATTCATTGGTTTCTGCAACTGTTTAATATAAATTTCTCCTATAAGTTGCATAAACGGTTCATATGTTCTTGTCATTGATTTATGATATGCATAACCACAAGAAGGACAAACAGCTACTTCATATAACAATGGATTTATCCCATCATAGATCGTCATAAAATCAGTATCTTCATCTATAGCTTTAAAACGATTTGGACGTACTTTATACGTAGTGAAATGATGTTTGCAGTAGTTACATTTCACTTTACTGTCGTAATAATAAATATTAAAAGCCATGCTCAATCCCTCCCCTACAATAAACCACTAAAATTCTCACTTTTATTAAAGCATTTCTGTAAAAAGTGTTCGTTCATTTAATGGTTGAACTGCATTATATCCTTCACTAACACAGTCAAATAATTCTATATAATAGGCTTCACGTTTATTTAATTTATCTTGACCATCCTTATATTTAAGTAGTTCATTATCATTACCTTTTTCGAAGGTAACAATCTCTAAAACTTCAAAAACTAAGTCTGTTAATTTAGCATTTTCAAACCGACCATTCTTCAAGTGTTGCCACCATCTAAATAATGGTGGTTTAACAGTTTGACCAACGTAACTGTCCATAGTTCTCTTATCTGTTATTTTATATACATAGCCAATTAATTCCTCGTTCTTTTCATCAAGTGAGGTTAATACGTGGTCATCTTCACTTATCCACTCAGAAAGGTAATTATTTCTTTCTTCTTCTCTGCACTCTTTGGAACAAAAAACATTATCACGGTAATAAAACAAGTTACGTTTACCTATTATTGTCTTCGTTTCATGACAATTCTTACATTCTATAGTAACAGGACTGTTATGATAATCATACCAATATTGGTCACTTTCTGTCAGCCAAAGGTACTGCATTCCTATTATACAATTTTTAGGTTTTCTAAAAGGTAGTTTCCCAAATTTTTCACATAATTTTTTTTTGGCTTCATCCCTATTTTCTGCTTCAAATACACCATCTTGTATATTAATCGGGTCTGAAAATCCTTCTTGGAATCCTTTTAATCGGAAAAACCAATAATTCATTTGCAAATTCCCCTTGTATTTATTTCATATAATTTAACATTTTTGTTGTATTCATTATAGCATATCTAAATAACTAGAAACAAATTTAAACACTTTTAAACAATTTTACACACTTTTGCACAACAAAAAAACTAGCACACTTATACCAATTCCGATTTAAAGTAAAATAGGAATGATAATTACTAATTTGCTAGTTCTCTCATTTATACATTTTTTTATTCACGATGCAAAAATAATTTTTTAAAAGGAAATTCATTTGTTATGATTTCAATTTACTACTACACTAGAATATTCGGCTATTGTGTCTTGTTTTTTAAAATGTCTTTTAAACTATATTATTTCCAGTTCATTACATTCAAATTTAAACCAATTATCGCTTGTTTTATTGTTAGCATAGTCTCTTGACTCACTTCTTCTTGGGTGTATTCAAGCAGAAATAGAAAATAAGAATTTACTCTTTTGTCATTAATTAAAGTCATTTTATCTTTAGGACTCATAGAAGATAATTCATTTTCTAATTCCGTTCTCAATGTTGTTATATCGTCTGTAACTAAAGACATTTTACACACTCACCTTTTCTCCACACAAATTATTAATGACATCATATTTTTCATTATACCCACATTTCAAATTCTTAAATGCAAACTATAACCTCTACTTAATATATTTAGAGGGTGGCAAGTTATTATTTTTATAAGGAGCAATGGATACTACTTTTAATCCTTCTCGTTGTTCAATATCTTCAATATATCGAATAGTATAAAGTGCATTTAAGCCATTACATTCTCCATCACTTACCTCAAATAAATTAATAATACCTCCAATCTCTAAAGCAGATTCATTTTGGAGGATAATGAACGTTTTTGACCCCTGTTTGATCGCTTTGAATTTCTTCGATTCAATATTGACTTCATATATTTTCAAGCTTTTATGTACTAATAACGTTCTATAGCACGTTGTTGTTTTAACTGATGTTGAAGAAATATCTTTAGAACCTGCTACTGTAATATCTGTGAAAACCGCTTCTTTTACATTAACTTTTATCCACTCTTTAGGATTGAAGTTTAATATAGATTTATCACTACTATGCCCAAGACCTTGAACTAATGGCAGGTTTGATTTTTTATTTCTTTTAAATAGCTTTTTTAACATCATTGTAAATGACACCACCTTAGAGAATTTTTATGTCTTTAACGAATGAGTAAATTTAACTCAAATTATCCATTACAGCATTAATAGTAATGGAATGAGAGTAAACCCAATCGTAAAAATTATTGCGCCTATGCACATCAACATACCTATTTCACCCTCATGTATACTGTGTGCATCTTTAAAGAAAATGTATGTTGCTAACAATCCAATAAACGGAGAAAGTATTACACCTATGAAATACATTGGAATTGCTATTATCCTCACCATCCCTCACTAACAATATGAACATACTGTTTTTATTTCTTTAATTGAGTTGGGTCAATTACCGTTAAATTTTCGATAAAAGAAACCGCTTTATCTAAAGGTAATTTGCGTAAGTAACATTGATAACCAAGTTCTAATGTCCATACCGTACTTTCACTTAATAGCTTTTCCTTTTGGATTTCTACTAATGATTGACCATTATCTCTACGTTTTATATATTGTTCTAGTGTCATTGTTTATATCTCCTTCTCTACTTACTTATCTAATGTTCAAGTCATTCATCCTCTAATTTTAAATAATAGTTCTTTACCATTTGCATTAAACATTCTCTTTAAAACAAATCCTAAAATTGATAATGTTGTTAATGCCCCTGCGACATTCATTATATGATTCTCAAAATGTTCAGCAATCTCTAACAATTTTAAAGTCACATTCTTTCTTTCCATACATTTCTCCGTTTAGGTAGCATTTGCACTTGTCTAAATCTATATAAGTTTCCTTTTTACAATTTTCACAAACGAATTTCTTTGGTCTTACACTCATTTATTAATTCCCCTTTACTGTGCAATTTGCTCATAGCATTTAATTATATAGGGATTGTCCAGTATTTCTTTATCAAAAACTTTGTAATCAGTAATTGGCTTTAATATGCCAGCGTCAAAATAAAAGAAGTTTTTTGTAGTACCTTCATGCAATGCTTTAACAACGTAATCTAGTCTGACTTCTATAAATTTTAGTACCAAGATTCCCGACATTTCTTTTTCAATTTCTAACCCTTGCTTAGTTAAAAATGAAACAATAGAACCAATCTCCCTCTTTATACTTTCTGCATATTCATCGTCACCTTTTAGTTCGTTTAATCTACCCTGAATTTCTTGTATTTTACTCACTAAATGTTTATTAACCATTTGTGTAGTTATTATTTCTGTCAATTTACTCATTCCTTTCCATCACCATTTGTACTCCACATAATATTTCTTTTAATGAACAATATCTTTCAAATAATCCTTATATTGAACAATAGTCAATCAAAAAATTGAAAAATTTGTTTCTCAAAACCATAAGGGTAGTACCCTATAATACTCTCTACAAGTTTTAGAGTTCTCTCCTGAATAAACATATCTCCGCAAGTGTTGCATTTCTCAACAGTAGCATTGCTAATGTTATACTCTTCATTTTCACATATAACAGAGAAGTTCTTATTTATTAATACAGTATCGCCACCACAGTAGCATATTGGAATCTCTTTTTTAAAATCCATTCTTCTCACCCCTTCTATAACTGAACTCCATCCCTACAATATTCAACAATCGTTGTGCGTCTAAACCAAGGATTCTCATTGTTTTCCTTTAAGACCGCTAAAGCCTGTAGTACAAATGTTTCTTTCATATTAAAAAGCTCCCTGTTCAATCTTTAGTTACATACCAATCACATCTTGCCAATTACGACCAAATTTTAAATATAAAAGTGAATGCATTTTTTGCAACTCCTCTCTATACCTTCGAGCATCGTCTTCTAATCTCTTGACTCTACGGTTATGTTGTTCCATGACTCTAGGATTCTCAGATTTATATAATTTAGTAGCCTCACGTGATAGAGAACGAATTAATGAGTTCTTTAAAACTTGTTCATCTACTTGTAATACTTGTTTTTTTGGTCTTTTTACTATAACCCCACAAATATAAACTCCTATATGTTTCGGAATGTCATCTTTAACATCTTCATATAGTTCTTTACTTGGTAATACAAAGTAATTGAAATGACCTATAAATGTTTTCTTTGCTTTGCTGTAAAAGTCAGATTTTGAAACTTTTATTTCAAAACACCGCCAAATTCCTTTTGTGTCATAAGTCATATAGTCTACTCGTTCATCACCAAACCAACCAATAGTAACTTCAAAACAACCGAAAACTCCCTGTTTTGCTGTTGCTTTCCATATAGCATTTTCTACTTTAATCGTTTCCTCTGTTTTTGCCACAATATCACCTCCTGCTTAACAATACTCTAAATGTTCAGTAGTCTTTGTTGAATTTTTGCTTCATTTCATCCAAATAAACATTTAATCGTATGCGTTTTTCTTTGTCGCTCAAACCTTGCTTTGTCCAGTTTTCATAAAGTTTTTCAAGTTCATTCTTTTGCTTTATAACTTTATAAATATCCATGTAAATACCCCTTCCTTTGGCTGAACAATATGGTTCAAGCATTCGTTAAATACCCCAATACTATAGCAATCGTTCCTATCACCCAAGCCATAAATAAAGAAATAATAGCAATTCTATGAGGGTAAATATCTAATTCTAATGATTCTATTAAATCATCAAATATTTTCATAACTTCTCCTTTTTATTAGGAATTTTCTTTCAATTAAATAGCTTCAAAATAATTTATACTTATATTCTTCCTGTACACTTTTCTTAACGCTTTTAAAGTTCCACGATAGTAAATACCATCCTCTTTGATATCCTTTTTTGCATATCCCTTAGCAATCAGATCTTCCCATTCATCGTTAAAATCATTACAACAGTAGTAATTTCTATATGGTTTCTTTGAATAATCTAAACCGAAACAATGTAATAACTTTCCTACTTGATAATCTGTTAATTCTAATGCTTTTTTTCCTGCTTCTGTCACTTTGTAATATGCACTATCGTCATCCCATCCACGATGCTTTGTTGCTAATCCCATTTCAACTAACTCATTCCAATTAGAATCATTAAAGTCGGAATAAAATGCTCCGTTTTTAATAGCATGTTCCATATCTGATACTTGAATTTGATTCAACCTTTTTCGTTTCCAAATCTTGTTTTCATCTGTTAAAAGAAAACCTCTAACGACTCCTGTTAATACATAATTTGCAAAAAAATCAAATGAATTAGACATTGAAATACCTGTAGATTCATCAAGATCATGCCTTACCTTTAGAGTCTTGCCAGTCTCAATTTCAACAATATTTTCACCTGTATATACACTCATTAAGATTCCCCTTTCCAACTTTAAAACATTCAACATTCTTCATCATCGTGATTGTCAAAATACTCTATAATACTTATTGGTTTGAAATACTCCTCTATAATGTTTAATTGCTTTGATAGCATAGCTACTACTTCTTGCTCATGTTTTTTCTTGTATTCTTCGTCACTTAATTTGCGTTTAAAATCAAACTCTACTTTTGTGTACGCTTTAGCGTTTTCACCTGTTATTTTATCGTTAGCCAATCCTGCATTTGCGTGGATTTCGTAGCAAAATAAGGTTACACCCATCACTTTTTCCTCCTTAACTTTCAAGTTATATACATTTATTTGCTGTCATCTGTAAAAATTAATGTCTCTTTAAATTCGGTAGCATAATTTCTACTAATATCCTTTACTGCATCTTCATTGATAAAAACCTCAATTGTTTTTTCTTTAAATTCTTCACGCATAAGAAAATAAAATATATTTAAGGTGTGATCTTTATCTTCGATAATTTTGAAACTAATGTATGAGGGTTCATTAGTTTTCCTAAAGTCCAATTTTTTATAAGAAGGATATACAAAAGTTTCTTGTTCTGTATCAATAAAAACGTAATCTTCTTCAAAACGAATATCTTCAATTGTGTATACTTCTTCATCATTTATAATTTCCTTTTTCTCAGCACAAGCGGTCAATACTAATAAAACCAAAAATAAGATAATAGTTACTTTAACTTTTTTGATAATAACCACCCATTCTTTTACATTTTCTTCAAACGTGATTTGCAACTTTGACCTATTGTGTTAATCATAAATTGCACCACCTAAAAAATTGTAATAAATTCCAGTTGTTTTTATAAAAGGTTCTAATATTTTTTCTCTCTCAATTTCAAATAGTTCAATTGAATCGTCTGTAAATACATAATCTAAATCACCACTATCGTCTTCCGTCGATGGACGTTGTTCTAATTTATTTACAAACACACTAAAATCACTTTCGATTGAATCAACAATATCCGTTAACTTAAATTCAAGGATTTTCTCATTTCCGTTGTATCTCCTACCCTCTTGTGACGGTAACTGTGTTAAATCTAAATAAGGTATTGTTGCTAATTGTTCTTCATCAAACGTCATTTCACTGTGTTCTTCGTGCTTATATTTAATTGCAAAATCAGTGCCTTTAAGAGTCAAAACTACTCCTCTAAATTGAGTAGATTTAAAATGGTCTGTTTCGACTTTTAAATGTTTTTGATATTTCGAATTATCATAAAACCAAATATCAGCACTTACTTGATTTTGAGCGTGTACAATTTTACCGCCAGTCCCTTTAGGAATCACAATATCCCCATTCACAAGTTCTTTGTTTGCTATAACGTACAATCCCTCTTTAATTTGACGGTATTGAGATTTAACTTCATTCCACATAAAATCTCTCCTTTTCCTCGACTAGAAATTTAACAACCGATTAAATTGTATATGCATAAAATGCACTACAACACCTAGCATTACGCCTATTGACGTACCTAATATGCCAAAAGCAACAACCGATAAAACACGTGAATTATTTTTTCTCCCTAACCCTTGTCCGATCCCACAAAACAAACCTAAACATAATCCCATAAAGATAAAAAAATAATGTCCCATTTCGTGCATTTTCCTCTTTCTAATACATTTATTTGCATTCATTAACTTCATTGCAATCATCACAAACAGTTACAGGATGCGTCTTTGGCAATTTAGTAAAACAATATATACAGAGCATATTTCCATCATCATAAATTTCTTCAAAAATCTTTGACGACTTTGGTTCGCTTCCTATTAACAACCATTCATCATAGCCCAACGAATATATCTCCTTACTATATATTTTTTAAAATTCATTTTAAATTTTAGGATAATCCGCAACTCGTACCCAACGTCCAATCCCACTCGTAATATTTTCAATCATTTGTTCAAACCATAAATACCTAATCGCTTTTTTATATTCCACATGTCCATAAATTTCACTGATTTCAAATCGTGTATTATAAAACGGCTTTAATTTTATTGCCCATTCTTTTAATTCAACCAAACTCATTGCATCCATTTCATCTAAGGTTGGCAATATGATGTCCGTAATCTTCACGTTCACTTCCTCCATTTCTTAGAATTAATAAAACCAAATTAAAACCAAGACTTGTGTTCTTTTTGGAAGGCATAAAAAGCATCATCTATCAAAGAAATTAATTTGTTTTTATCTTTATCTTTTTTCACTTTGAAGATCACTCCGTTGAAAAAATTAGCTTTGATTACCCTTTCCTTACGTGAAGGAAAATTAATCTTACGTTCTTTTGAATCAATATTAAATTTACTAAGTGGAGGAAAAAATGTAGCCTTTAGAGAAGAAACAGGAATCACCCCTGCAATTGTTACTTGTGAAAAAACCAATGTAAGTGGCAAGGTTATCAACCTTTGATCTTTTATAGATATCATCAATGTATTGGTATCCATTTCTTTAATTCGAACTTTATCTTTACTAGTATTCTCGCTAATTATTCCACTCTTTTTCATTGGATTTCCGTTCTTGCGCCAATATCGCCAATCTGAGGGTGTTGGTAATACATCTTCACAAGAGTGAAACCACTTGTATCCTTCTACATCTAGCCATTGGCTAATTAAAGCATCATTTACTAATACATCCTCACTGATAATATTGAAACAAGTCTCATACGCTTGTACTAATTTATAAGCTTTAGGGAACTCATGAAAAGTAATCGTTTCAATACCTTCATTCCCCCATTTCATTAAAAAGAAGGGAAAAGAAAACTCCCCATTCCCCACTGCATACTCACTCATTTCTAACCTAATCAATGGTACAGGTACTCTTAATGATTGGTATTTTAGTAGTTTTCCTGACTTAATAACCTTAATTCGATTTTCTTCACGTATTTTAGAGAGACATTCCTCTTGTTTATCCATTGCCAATATTCTTTCTTCCATTGGTATACTGTGATCTAAAATTGTTTCTTCCAACAAATTAAGGTAATAATTTTTTAGATATGGTTTCATCAAATTAGGTTTCAATTCCATTCAATTCACCTTCCTTACTCTTTAGGTGTAATATAAAGAATCCATTCCATTTCAATAACACGTTTTTTGTTAGGTATGCGTATTTTGAAAGTGATGTATGAAAAACCAAAAAGGTCTATCCCTTCTTCATATTTTTCAATTTTGTTGTGATTTGAATTGTCCATAGTTCAACCCTTATTTCAATAAAGCTGTATCATAAATACTGTAGTCACAACGATAGATTAATAGAAATTTCCCATCTACTAATAATGCTGTTGATTTATCAATATTCGTAGAAAAATAACTAACTTCATCACCTGCGAAAGTTGCTAATGGTTGTCCACTTTGGCTACGAATCAATATAATTTTACTTTTACCTGTGGTAATATTTTGCAAGTCAGTTACCATGCGATTGAGAAAAGGAACTGACCTATCGAAGTTATTGATATCTACTTGTTTTGCATATTCTTCAACCAAATTTTGAAGACCTGTTTCATGAGCAATAAGGCTACTACCAACGTGGAGCATTTGCTTTTCTCCCACTACGATATTTAGAACTGATGATTTTTCAACTGTATTACCTTCTGAATCTTCTAAGGAGAATTTTTTATCTGCATTTATTCCAATACTTGTACCTTGTACACGGTCAATAAGTTGACTGTTTTCATCGTAAGTTTGTATTAACATTTCTCTACCATTTAATTCTTCTTTTAAATTCCCTACTTCATATTCCAGTAAGTTACAAGCTGTTAGTATAGCAATTAGCGACACTACAATTAGAATTTTCAATAATTTTTTCAATTAAAAGCACTCCCAAATTCAATTTCTTTATAGATTGAAAATCTAGTGTTTTCTTTTTAAAAACAGCTCTCTATACAGCCTTTCTTTTAAAGCTGTTTTTTATTTGATCTATATAACCATTGTCATTCCAATCATTATAAAATTTAGCTCCCCTAATACTTCCGCATATATCAGCATTCATATCCATCTTGACTAGTTGAGTACAAGCATAAAGAATTTCTTTATGATATTGCTCCAAATTAAGCCACCCTACATTTTCCCTAGATAATGTGAAATGATTTAAATAAACAGGTAAATTATGCAGAGAATCAGCTAAAAACTTTATACTTACACCATCCCTAAAATTATTTCTTATATCTAAAATACCTATTCGAATTAATTCACTTGCTAATTCATTTAATTCATCAATCGAACAATCTTTTAAATATTGGTAAAGCTCTATATCTGTTTGTAAATGAGTAGACTCAGCTTGTATTATTGCCTGCGTAGCTATTGCAATTGCATCATTTTCAGAGTTACTTACTGCATTTCGCTCCTCTTTTGTATTAGATTTCTTTTCTTTTCCCAAATTGTTTAGAAACTTTAAATCCTCAATCATCTTCTTAACTTCTTTACTCACTACTTTTCTTTCAAGTAAACATGCTGTCAACGAAATGATTATTGTAGGAACGACAATATAATTTAATCCTTTTTTAAATTTCATTTTGATTTCCTCCTTTGGGTTTAATTCAATCTTCGACTTCATCATGAAGCTGTATATGCACTTCTAGAGAAACATCACAGTTTGAACAATCGGTATAAGCAGTTTCTTCCAAATCACAATCACTTAGATTAATCCCACAACGTGGACAGAAATTCATTTTACCTGCATCCCAACGTTCTTTCGTTGTGATTGGTAATGCTACGAATGGTTTTAAACCTACTAATGCATTCACGCCACCTAAAACATCTGCTATTGCAGTTTTTTCAGCTTCATCCATAGTTAATTCTGTTACTGTATCGGCTGTAATAGTAATGTGTTCTCTTTGTGCTACTATACGATATATCATTTTTTCTTCTTCTTTTATTGCATTTAACAATTCCAACACTCCTTTATTTAAATCAACTTTTATAATTCTTTCCTAGCTATTTTTATTTCTAGTCCAAACTCGCTATTTATTTCATCAATGTATACTTGTAAATCAATTAATCCTTTTTCGTATTCCGCTTCTGATTTAATATAATCAAAATTAACTTTCGTTCCCTTACTATTGGCTTTTAACCACTTTTTCGGTCTTTGACCTCGATTCAACATATTCATCCAAATATGCACTTTTGCTGTTGCATACTCTACAGCAGGCATTTTATTTGTTAATAATTTATAGCTCATTTGACCGCTTACAACTGAAATAGACATACTATTCCTCCTTGAAATTAAATTTTAAAAATATTTGTTATAAGCAAACAGGTAGTAAATAAGCTTCACCATCTGTAACTGCTTCACCTATACGAGCAACTATTCCACTTGCAAACCCCGACAATAAAAAAGACCCAATGACAATCGTTTTTCCTTCATGTTTTGGCATGTCTACAAATTTCTGAAATATTGATGGAAAATCCATATAATCTATATCTTTAGGGGAGTTGGTACAAACATTGTCTTTATCAAAAATAAATACAGAATTACCTTCCCTTCCAAATATCGTTTTCTGAACATATGGAGTTGATGTTTCAGAAAATGAATGCGGTGTTAAATATGTAGGAATAAAATACTTTTCTATATTTAACTTATCTTCCTCCGAAAAAACGTCCTCATTATCCTTCAACCCCCAAATCAGTGCAAACAAAGCTTTGTTGTGCATAAAATAACTAGAAGGTGGATTAAGGACTACAAGTTGCCGTTCAGCAAGTAATTGGATAAGTTGACCTCCACCATCATCATTTAATAAAAATTCATAAGGATATGCAGGTAAGAAAAGGACATCAATTTTATTGTCTGTATTTCTAATAAATAAACCGTTTTCACGAACATCTAAATTTTTGTATTCTACATGCGAAACTTCATAACCCATTTCAACTAAAGCTTCACGATAGAACTCAACAGTACGATATTCCTCATAACACTCCGAAGCGGTTACACTTGCTGTGCATAAATGGATTGGAGTAATACTTGCATCTTTACCGAGATGATTGGTAGATTTCCTTAATAGATCAATCAGATTGAGTTTAAAAAGAGTTTTATTTTGAAGATTAACTGGAACTTTCCCAAATGCTGTACAAACCATATCCGCACATTCAAAACCTTCATTTATCATAAAAGGTGTTGTAGGATTTATTTCAAGGCATTTAATTTCCCCTTTTTCATTCACAGCTAAATCTAATCTTGATATATAAGAAACAACGTTTTTTAAAAACGGCACTTTTGCTAATTGCATTGCATTCTCAGGGAAGCCCAACCCCTTTAAAGTTTGTTCATCTATAACACTCAAGAGACTTTTTGTAGAACGAGCAATTATGTCATAAATGATTTCTGATGCTTTTTGAATTTCCTCTTTTTGTGCTGATGTTAATTTCAAGAAGCCATTATATACATAGGGTCGATATTCTTTCTTATTCAAACTAGTAGATTGATCTGTTTTTAAAACATTCCAAAAGAAACGAGGGTGATTAAACATCACCCCATTCATAATGGAATCAAAAGTAGATTGTTCATTAACCTCCACTTGAAGAACCACGACTGCTTCCTCCTGTTCCAATCGAATTTTTCGATGAACTTGTATTTGATTTATTGGCATTCGAATTAGATTTTGATGATGAATTATTACTTTCACTAATACCTGCATCCTTCTTGGACTGTGATGAAGGATTTTTATAGGAAGATACTGCACTATTGTAAGAAGATTCATTGGTATAACTTTTCCCCATGAAATACCACATAGGTACTCCACTACTATGAGTTTTTTCGCATTTATAACCACCATTGCTCAACTCAGTTAGTTCTTCTTTACACTCTTTTTTAGCAGACTTCTTTTGATTGCTGTCATCATAATCAGAACCACACGCAGACATAATTAAACCTGCACTTAAAATAAAAGATGATATCGCCAATTTTTTCTTATCCATTTTTTCACCACCTTCCACAAAATTTTAACGTCACAAATCATGGTATTAAAAATAAATAAACGTCACTTAATGACGCTTTCATATAATAAAATACTTTGTTATTAATGAATTTACAAACGTCACCAAAATTAAATAAATCCATTAATAACGTCACATTTAATTTACCTTTTTTAGCTAAACACATTTAACGTCACACATTTATAAATAACATGCATCAATACGTCACCAAACGTCACAAATAAATAAAACATGATTTAAAATTTTGTTGTTTTATCAATAATTATCAACGTCACCGTATTTAAGGTATTTCAACTTCCTTACGTCACTAATGTCACATTTGGAACTTCTTTTAAACTTCCTGTTTTATTATTTCTGCACCCTTCATCCAACGTTCAAAAATAAGAATATTCTCCCCTTTTGTCTCTCCTTTTTTTGAAGGTACTTTATAAAAAACAAAAAAGCCTTCCACTTTAATGAAGATTCTTTTTCGATTTCCCTTTTTAAAAACTGTTCCGACTGGTAAACCTAGCAATTCAGTCATACTTATTAGTTGTGTTTTTGACATGAATACAATTCATCTCCATTTATAATCACTAAAAGAAAATAATACATTTCTTTTCGTGTACTTCATATGAAAATAATATCATTTTGGCGACATTTCAACAACATTTTTCACGAAAAGAAAATATATATCTTTAATTTATTTTCAATTAAAAAAAGTGACATAGATTAAGAAATTTCTTCTTAATCTATGCCACTTAATGGAACAAGGTATTTAGACAATCCTTATATTCAATTTATCACCATGTGAACATATAACTTTATTTATTGCCATTGTATTCGATCAGCAACGGTTCTTTATTTTTAATTTTATTATTTTCTCCAACAATGATTTTACAATTATATTTACGTGGGCGTTTTGCATTTTCTAGCATTATATCTAAAAATGATGTATCCCCAATTTTAGCATTCCATACAACTTCGTCCATCTCTACATCTCCTTTTAAAATAAGTTTGTTCATTAACATCAATTTGACTCTAACCAAAACTTATTAGGCTTTGCATTAACATTTCTACATAGGGTATTATAGCTCGACTTACTTAAATATACCTCTACATTTAAATTGAGTTTATTCCACGGATTATTTACTGCCCATTCCATAGGGTCGATATTACTTAAAATATGGTTTCCGCTATAGAAATGAGCTTTTGTCCAATGCTGTAGCACATCGGGTAATTCTTCTACTTTGCATCCACATAACATAGCTACCGCTTCTGCTGTTTGAGGTTTGAACGTAGCAACTATAGTAGCCTTTGCTCCTGTCAAATAACAAGCATAATTCCCATTTTCAAGCATTTTGCACAATTTTCTTGACCCCCATGAATCGGAGAACCTTTTTTCTGTCTCTAAGGTAAATGAAAGGATGTTTTTAACGGCTGTTTTTTCGGAATCTCCAAAAACCAAAAATCCTTCTTTTTCGGGATGGAAAGGTGCTTCAAAAACACCTAAACCAATAGCTTTTAACAATTGCTCTCTGTTTTCTTCAATTTTTTCATTTACAAAATTTAAGACTTCACTTTCACGTTTTTCAAATTCCAATTTAGTTTCAGTATTAATTATAATTGCTTGGTTATAACGAGCTACCCATTTCTGTGTTTTCTCAATATCATTTTTGCTACCAAACATTGATGTATCTAATTTAATCAGTTCTTCACCATTTTGTTCAAATGATCTAAACCGAGTCTTTTCTTCATATTCTTTGGGAGTTAGTGTTAAAAATTCATTTTCTTTTGTTAAATACAGTACATTGCTGTTATTTCCAATAAAGTTTAGATATTTTTCATTTACTTTATCTTCAAACCTTTTTTCTAACCATCTATTTTTTCCAGTAGGTGTCTCACTCCAATCCTCTTTTAAATTATCTGTAGTTATTTCAGTTTTTTTCACAGGAGATATTTCTAACTTTTTATATGAGTCCATATCAACAAGGCTTCGATTTTCAATTATTGCATCCTTGTTATATGTCATTTCCCCTGTATAAGATAATTCTTTTGTTCTAAATTTTTTATCCCAAAAACGTTCCTTGATTAGTGAAAACATCATGATTATCCAAATAACTTCATTTGGTTCTTCAATGTCTTTTATCTTCTTTAATGGGCGCAGTTCATCTTGATACAGGGTTAGCTCTGTAGTGTTTTTAGGTTTAACATATGCATCTCCATCGTGTGTAAAATCAATATCTAACAAATCATACGGAAAATGATTTCTAAAAATACGGTCTGCAAATGCCCTATTTGGTCTTCGTGACATATGTTTTTGTAACGGATGTACATATGTCGGTCTATCCGTTAAAATCGAAATCGTTTCACCGTTTTTTATTCCAAAAGCAAAATAAGAAGATGTATCCAATGGATCACGTATTAGATTTAAAGATATTCCCGAAAGAGTACTATCACTTTGCATAGCACGAATTAATGAGTTTATATTCCAAAATTCATGCACTTCCGTTACATATTTTACTGTTTCTGATGAATCTTCCTGCCCTTGATAAAATTGATGAACTTCTAATGTTTCAATAGAACGTAAGGAATCTCTACGCAAGAAACCTAATTCTTCAAATGATTGAGCCATTTCAAATACTTTTTCGTTTTGAATGCTATAGTGATGTAAAGCATCTAATAACCACTGTTTAAACTCCTCTTTTTTTTCAACCAATTCTTCTGATTTTAGAATAGAATATAACTCTTTACTCTTTTCCAAATAAGTTAATACATTATCGTAATCCATAATCATTTGATTGACTGTGAAAGTCCTTTGATTTAAGTAATCTGTAGCAAAGTTATCTAATAACATTAAAGTTGTTAGATAGGTTGTATCTAATTTAAGTGACTCTTTTAATTCATGATTAAGTTTATGTAGCTCCCAATCACCTAGCTTGAAGTTAGTGGTGTTAGGGTCAACTCCTGTTAATTCTGTCCATAATTCTAAAGCTTTTTTTACATCCTCCATAATTTCTTGCCTTCCTTTCTCTATCTAATTTTGAATACTGTATTTTATAAAACTTTCTTTACATTTAAACTGTCTCTAAAACGTTCTTTTTCTAATCCTAATTGTTCAGCCCTTCTTATAATGTCAATATAACTAAGATTAGGTTCTTTTTCTATATAGTTAATCTCTAATAGAAGTAATTCCTCAAGTTTTATTTTATATTTATTATTCATTTTTACGGCAGATAGCGATTCATAAAATTTTTTATAATTTGCTACTAGTGTCGATCTACTTGTATTACCTATTGCGTATTCATATAAATATTTTTCGTAATTATCTAACCAAAGATTATCTAATGATTCAATATCTGTTACTAATATAACATCGGTATTTCCCTTTCCTTTAAGAGGAGTAATATTCACTAAGCTCTTTATATCTGCTCCAAGTAAAATGTAAGCAGAAACACCAAGTAGTATACTAACTAAGATAATATTTTTGAAAATACGTTTCATTTTTTATTTCATCCTTTCATTTGTAAGTATAGATTCAAAGTTTATGTATTCCCTCAGCATCAATTCGATACTAAGGGGCTTGTTCATTTCTTATATCGTAATATTGAACAAATATTTTCTTAATACCCTGCTCCCCTACGTGTCAATATTTTATCCATTTCTTCAAGATGTTTCAAATTGTTTTTTTTCTCATTGAAGCTCACTAAATAGGTCGTTATCAAACCGTAAACTATAATTAAAATTGTTGTTAGCACCAATTTTATGAGATGGAGAAATAATTCATCTTCATAAATTATTAACCCAATTTTTTTCATTCCTGTTGTAACTCTATCTTCAACTGGATATGTTAGCCCAAAATATAAAACTGCCACCATTCCTAAAATAAAACAAATAATAGTAACAAGCATCTGTAATGATTTCATTTTGCTTATCCCCTTCATATTGATTCTTTTTAAACATTTCCCTGTTTAAGTAGCTTGTTAATATAACTAAGCATATAGAGGGCGAATACCATTACAGGCAATGCAGAAATAATGATCTGATAGGTTTTATCAAAAAAGTAACCTATGCTGTATAGAAATAATATAGCTACACCACAGCCCATAAAGCCCCTATGAATTTTTACTACCTCCTCCTTCATTTCGCCTTTTAATTTTTTGGTAACAATGATCGGTACTAAGCCATTCAAAATAAAACCAATTCCTACCCCTATCATAAGTAACCACCCTCCTTACATTTCATTACGAAATTATTTGTTTTGATATTTTTTCTTAAAGTGAAGTTAAATCCATAAAAAGACCATGTTTAAAACATGTTAGCCATCTACACATGTCAAACACCCCAGTATTATATAAATCGTTTTTGCAGGTTCTTCATTAACTTGATAATATACGACACAAAAACTTGTAGTAAGACATGTTTTTTGGAATATTTTATATTCTATCAGTCTAGAATAAAGCATCAAGAGATTAGGAGGTGCGTTAACTTATGAAAAAACTAATGATCGTGTTATCGGTTATACTCTCAACTATAGGATTAGTTGCTAATGTTGTTACGATTGCATTGTTTTTAAACTCAATATCCTAAACATCACAGGTCTTCTTATTTAGACCTGTTTCTTTATTGATTAAATCAATTATTCAATTTATCCTTTGATATATTAGGTTTTGGTAACAAGCTATTTTTTTCTAAATCATCTACTTCTGATTGTGAAACAATAATATTATTACATCCATCACATCTTAATTCTCCCAAACAATCTTGTGAAAACCTATCATCTGTTTCACATGCACATCCTCTTTCAGAAGCTATTTCCCATACTGCATCAAGAAAATTCTTACCCTTTATCCCTATCATATTAATTCTCCTTTAGAAGCGGTTTTAATAGAATTGTTTTGCCTGCTCTTAACTCTCTAAGATACATGACCAAAGCCGTCCATTTCTTTTATCCACTTATTTCCTTCCTCAAGAATATAGTTAGACAATTTACTAACTATTTCATGATATTGTTCATCGGATACTATTTGTATAGCGTTAACGATATCTTTTGGAACATTTTCAAAATTTCCTTTTTCAAGGACAGCTAAATTATTAATAAAATAGTTAAATATTAAAATTTGATGATTATTCATGTTGTTCTTACCTACATTTCCTAAAAAATTCATGAACCATATACTCATTACTTAATACTGTAATCTGCTTCTATTAAACTGTACAGATTGTTATTTGTACTCACTTTCTTTGATTAGAGGTTCAAAATTCAATTCTAAATTAGAACGCTTATACCATCCCATTCTTTCTGCAATACGCATTATCTGATTGGGTCTTCCTTCTGCACCTATTCTTTCTAAATAAATCATAGCACCTGCACAATGTTGTTGGGGTACTTTTTTCCCATCATAACCAAGAGTTTTGTGACATGTAAAGGAAGTATCTTCATAGGTAATATCATCTATAATACCTTTGATACGACCTTCTGCTAAACTTATATTTGTGCTACTTCCTTTCACAAAAGGGCAGTCTTGGCAAGGTTTTCGTAAGTCAAATTTCATTAACATTCACCCTCATTTATTTCTGATTAAGTTAATAAATCCCTTCCCATATTGCTAAAGCAATTTATTTAATATTGATGTAGGGAAATATTGTCCATTAACTTCAAAATACATTTTAGAATCTTGTTTTAAATTATAAAGTAATTGTGAAGTATCAACTTTATTTACTAGCTCAACTGCATATAAAGGATATGAAATTATTTTATAATGCTCATTTATATTAGAGAAAAATAAAAACTCACGATTTTCCACTCTTACAGTAATAAATGATAACCTTTCTTTATTAGTGCCAGTTGCTTTCGATCTTTTACTGGAAATTGAAGCTACAACATTCTTAGGACTTTTAAGTTTGCGTCGGTTTAAAAACTTGTCCAATATCATATAAATCTCCTTTTACTTTATTGAAAAATTAAACATATTTTATATTCGTAAGTGAATCAATTACACTATTAAAATCATCTTCATCTTCGAATCTTCCATTTTCATTTCCAATAACTATAGAGTAAATAGGATATTCCATTTCCTCATATCCATGCCATTCGCATAAAGCACCTACAACCTCTCCAACCCAAATATCATCAACAGAATCATACTCACCCTTTTCATATTCTTCTTGTTGCTTTATAAATTCAGCCTTTAAACGTTTCATTACATCTTTTAAATCTTTTTTAAAATCATTTTGATCTTTTCGTTTGTGACACAATCTTGTTACTATTTTTTCCTCTCCATTATCAACTAACTCAAAAGTATGATATCGTGTATCTTTTTTTGCTTCTTTATAGGCATTGTAATGAGCAGGAGTAGTATTTGGACGCAATCCTGTACGAATTAATTCATGACCAAAACGAACATCTGAGTCATGATATGGTAATTCATTATAGTGTAAATACCAATGACATAGTTCATGCAAAAGTGTTTTTTTGATTTCAGCTAAAGTTCTTTTGCTATTCTGCTTTGTATTAAATTCAATTGTCATATCTTTGCTCCAATATACACCTAACAAAGTACATTTATCATCGTCTTTACCAAAATTATTATCCCATTCTTCATCTGTACTTCTATCGAAAACGATGTTTGGAATAAAATCAATACCCCAATGTTTTTTTACAAGCATCAATGCTTCCGCTTCAATCCAAGACAAATCAGTTCCTTTATACATCTATATCTCTCCCAATTATTTTATCTTCTTGTGCCATTATTTCTCCTATCGTTCTTTTCCTTTTAAATGGATTCGATAGTCTTCTAGATAAATTTTTCGAACGATAAGCAAAAATCAAAATTAAATTGATAATTAAAAATGTTGATATGACGATGATATATTGAATGCACATATCCGCTACATCTGATAATGTCATATCCACTGTTCCGAATGTTACTCCAAATGCTATTGCAAAAGAAGAATATGATAAAACTAGTATAGCTGAACCATTAAGAATTAATAAACTGCTATAAAAGAACACATCATGTATAGAGATGCTATTAGATTTTTTACAAGTATCCATCATTTTTCACTCCCTATTTAATCTATTTATCATGTTTTGTAATTTGTGTTATAATATGTTACTATAAATTTGTGTATAGCTTGGCTGAGTAGTAGGTGGAACTACTGCTCTTTTTTGTGTTTTCATTACAAGTTCTATTACCATTCCTACTATCCTTCCAATTCTTTAAGTGCTTTATCATAGCTTCGCTGATAGATTGGTATAATTACAAATTCTAATGCAATATAGTAATAATGTAATTCTCCATATTTTTCTTTTATATAGCGCATATCTGACAATGTTAATTTAGATTTTATGTACCCTACAATTGCTTCTAAATCACTGCACACAAAATCTCCATTGTATAAAAAACTGAATTGATTATTTGACTCAATGATTACATTTTTATACCATTCATCATCTGATTTTAATGTATTGATATTATTGGCGTATCGTTTTTTAATTGTGTTTTTAATTAGGGAAAAACAACCCTGCAATACATACGGTAATGAATTAACCATTTCCCACCTCACTACTAGTTTTTTAAGTTTATAGCATTTTTGAAGACATATACCAAATAGCGATTAGAAGCACAGCAGAGATAACCATTGAAAGTGACCCATTCCTCACACCAACTGTTGCCTTTTTCTTCATTTTAAAATAAAGCCCTATTATTAATATGAATATGCCAAAAACAAAAAGTATCAAACTAAAGATGATTGATGTTCCTATCCAAAGTTCAGTTAAGCTAATACCCTTCTCCACGTACTACACTCCTTTCTTCAATTTCATATCTTCTGCCTTATCTCTAAAATGCCCCCATATAAAGAGTAATTCGTCATAATAGTTATTCACTTTCTTCATTTTCCGAATAGATTCTTGATCTTCAAAACTCATACAGTCGAATAATACTTTTGCTTGTTCAAGTTCAGACAATGCTTTGTGTAGATGATTTTCTATTTTTTTACATTGCCAACTACCATACGTTTTTTGGTCATATTCTCTCCTCAATCAGTCTCTTTTCTTCTTTCAATGCGATTAAGTGCATCTAATAGCAGTTCTAGTTCATTTTCATCCAAAGAATGTACATCTAAGTCGTTCATCTTTTTCTTAATTGCATCTTTCATGCGTTGCCATTTGATTTCTTGTTTAATTTCATCGTTAAATAGTGAAAAATACGATTTATAAGGACGACGATTTTTACCACGTAGTCTTAAATGTTCATCCAACTCAATTCCTGTATCTGTTTTAATACGTCCTGTCGGTGTGATTTTCGTGATTGTATGTGATATAAAGTGTTTATCCTTATCACCCCAACCTGCATAAGACCACTCGACAACTATATCTCCTATTTTCATATAATCCTCCTGCACAATTCCTTCTGACATAGTTTAGAAGGAGAAGTATTTTATAACTCTGTTTAGCTAATTTTTCCCATTTTATCCTTAATCACTTCTTTTTTTAAATTTTTATTTCAATCAAGAACATCTATCATCAACTTTCTTCCATTTACCATCAAATACCCATTTTTGATAATAAATTTCATTTTTATCACTATCGAGTTCTGGATACCCAGATGCAAAAAAATAAAATTGATACTTCAAGATATAGAACAACTTTTCATCTCTATATCTGACTTTTGCTTTTTTTATTGCGACTTCAATATCTGATTCCATTATTTCTTTCCTAGTTGTTGCACGTTGTTTTCTGACAGCCATCATTACCCTCCCTTTTAACTGATGTTGGTATTGTGCTAAATAATCGAATAATGACCATTCGTTACATCAACAACTCTCAATGCAAACACTGCCTTTTTGTCCGCCAATGCCCATCGTAAATCAGCAAGAGTGGTTTCTTTATTTACTTCAACGGATTTCCCTCGCCAATGAAAGTACACTCTTTTCCCTACTTCAAGTGCTTTTTGTGCTTCTGTTCGTGTCATAAAATCCATAATTCTTTCACCTCACTTTTATCAAATTGTTCAGTAAAAAATAAAACATTATTGTGTAGCAATATTTAATTCTTCCTCTATTTCTGCCAAGTCTTCTTCTGCTACATACTTTTTGAAATCTTTTAATGGAATGCTTGAAGCTTTTATTAAGTCGTAAGCATCCATATTGTTTTCTTTTACTCGCGCTGCTGCATATGCAATCCCTTGAACAAAACCTTCATATTGTTTCCCTTTCATAAATACACAACTCCTCTTTGTTACGCATTTTCTTTCAACTGAAATACAATTTTTATAATGTTTTTTCGAAACCAATCGTATTTTTTCACTAAACTTTACGCATTCTTATATCAATTGCACATTTCACTACATTGTAATTTTCAGAATCCAGACTTGAAATGCAATCTAAAAAATTAAAATGTGGGTAACTATTCCACAAATTCAATGCAAGTTTTCCCATACCTACCATAGAGCTTGTTAAATCGTAATCTACATTTATTTTTTCTGTTATTTCAAGACTTTCTCTTAATTCTGAGTTATATGCTGTTTCCCATCGCCATATCCAATCGACAGGCTTTTCATAAGCAGGTATTAAACTTTCAACTTTTTCATAAATCATTGGCACAGTTAAAATGTAACAAGCTGATCTATATTCAGCATCACTTTTAGCCATAGACCACTTGATTAAAGTTTCTTTAAAATTCCTTTCATGTTGTTCATTTATAAAATAAATTCCACTCATTCTATTTCCTCCTTATAGACAATCAGATTAACTCTATCATCCATGTTTCAGTTGTTTTTGAACAATAACAATAATCAATAATTAATGGTACAAATACCTTTTCGACTATTAAACTTGAAATCATATCTTTAACAGTCTGAACATTACTGTCATAATCGTAATTTAATACACATTGTTGATTAATATAAGCTTTGCCTGTTAGACATACGAATGACACACCATTTGTATCAGAAGTGACCATAAAATGCATATCATTTTTTGAGAATTTTTTTAAACAAAGCATTAATTCTTCTTCTGTAAAATTTGGATTTTGAATACTATTGTATTCATTAGTAAGTATCTCTTTAGTTAAATCTTCTACATTTTTTAAATGTATCTTCATTGGTTGATCTCCTCCCAATTTCTTTGATTTATCCATCTATTTTCAATCTTCTTCATACGGTTCATCCAAGTTAGTAAAATATAGAAATATCTTTTCAATTTCCTCTATATTATCTTCAATATTACCTTCTGCATTATTAACATATGCCAAGCCTTCTGTTTGTGGGTGTTCACCGAAATCCTCCCCATTTGCTACAAGATAATCATATGGAACATTATAATCACTAAATTCTTTTGACAATTCTTCATGTAAGACTTTTGCTTTTCTTACAGCTTTATCATATTGTCTTAGTTTTTGTTTAAGTTGATACGGCATTGACTTCATCTTAGTTCCCATTCTTTTAAACCATACCTTTCTAACTTTAGGCTAATTACCTTTTCATTTGTTTTAATTCGGTAATTGCTTCTTGAATATTCTCTACGACATCTGAGATATCATCATATTGTGAAGATGATTGATTGAATTTTTCTAAAACATCTTCTAGCATATTGTAGCGAACTTCTAACTTTTCTCTACGACTTTCTGATAAATCAGAAGAATATGATTCAATATCACTTCTAAAATCGTCTGTTAACTCATATAGCTGTTCAAGCTCATTTTGAAAAAGTTGATTGGTGATAGCATCCTTTAGTACTTGTTCATCCCAAATGTTTTAGATAACCAATCTTTTTTTCCAAGAATGGATTTTATAATATCATTTGCTAATTCAATTATTTCTGTAACTCTTTCTTTTTGTTCAGTCCTATTCATTATCTAAATCTCCTTTTTCACTTAGAAATCACTTTATTTCAATTGATTTTACCGCTTCTAACTGTTGCTCTATTTCTTTCACCCATTGTTCTTTTATTTCTAAAGCCTTTTCAACTAATTTTTTCGATTCTTGCAAATGTAATAAGAATCATTGTAAGCAGTAACTTCATCTGTATATTCTTTATCCAAAAGTGCTTTTTGAGCTTTTTTTACTTGCAACTCGTTTCCTGCCTTATTGACGAATAATGTGTACATATAATTACCTCCGATTTCTGCATGTAACTTACTATAAGAATTAGATTTCTACTACTTTGAAAATCCCTTTTGGTATTGACTTTTCAAGCTGTATTAACGCTTGGTTCGCTTCTTCCTTTGTTGTATAAGTCACTTCTTCATCGGGGTTCTCGATGTCGCAACTTGTTATAATATCACCTTTTTTTGACCTTAACGCAAACAAGTTCCGTTTCTTCTTTTCAATAATTGGTTTTTCATTTACAATCTCCATTACTTTATCTCCGCCTTCTTGATTCAAGTCGTAGATTTCAAAATTAGCCTGCCTGTTTTTATCACTGTGTTCAGATATGAACATCGAAAGGGCTTCTTTAAAATTATTATCATCCGTTCTAATTACAAATGTTTGTTCCATAAAAAAACTTCCTTTCTCTATTAAGAATCTCTTTCTATTTCTTCCTTCATACATGGTTTGCACCATGTATCGCCAACATAATCGTATTCGTATGTACCTTTTTGATCTAAGTCAATTACTCCTCCACATTGACAACATTCCATACTTATTCCTCCTCAAATATTAACTTAATTTAGGTTTGTAGTTAGATACAAATTCCACTTCAAATAAAGAAGAATCCGTTGCACAGCCTTCACATAGGTATCCATTGAAAACACGCCATACATCATAACGCAAGTCCATTTTTTTCCCTCTATATAACCAAGTTGATGTATACGTACCACAATTCACACAATAATCGGGTGAAACCTCAAATTCTTCACAATAAGCTACTGCATGTTCTAAAGATGTTGCACAATCATAAAACAACTCATAACCTTCACTTATTGCCTTTTCTCGTTTCTCTACAAAACGTTTTTCTTGTTTGTCTGATAGGAAGATAGCATGTGTATTAAATGAATCTATTTGTTTAGTGTAGATATGGATATAATGCATATTCTTTTACTGTCATCTCCATTCTATTTGAGGTTTTATATTACGACCACGGATATGTTACGACCCAATTTTGATCTATTTCAAATAAGTCACAAATCTCATTTTTAAATTTATTTGTTGCAAAAACTTCATAGGCTAGTGCATCCATTTCATGCGGTTGTTTAAGGTAGTTTTCATCATTCGGTTGCATTGCTTCTTTGAAATCAAATAATTCCTTCTTAAACTGCCATGCATGACGAAGTTCGTGAAATAATGTGCTTGAAAAATAAATTGCATTCTCCCTTATTGTTTCGCCTTTAAGATTATTTAGCAGGATTACAATTAAATTATGAGAAGCAATAAATAGTGAAGTTGTGTAGTACATAAAATTTTCTAGCGTGACTTTACTTTTATCATTTAACGATTTATAGAAATCTGTCTCTTTAAATAAGTGCATATTATCTACAATTAGTAATTCGCAATTTAATATGTCTAACGTAGAGTGAGTTAAGGATATTAATTTATCTACCTGTTCCGTTGTAACAATGAATTTTTCTTCCAATGCACTTCCCCCTATGTTAAAACTCCCCCTCATCTGACTCACCCATTATGATTACATCTAATTGGAATTGGTCATATTGGCTTCTTGTCATAAGGAACTCAGATATATAATTTTTATTCTTTTTTATTTCTTTAAACTTTTTTTCCGCTTCTTTTTTAGAATTAAAAGATAATAGATGCTCTCTATCTGTGTCCAAATCAATATAGGTAATTACATATTCTTCATCATTAGAAGGTGTTTCCACATAAAGCCCTCCCTTCTCCTTAATCGTTTTTAACTACTGTTAACTTAGGTTTTGATATGTCCTCATTATTAATAACATCCATTAGTAATGAACCTAAATTTTCTTTTCTTGATGGAGATGCATTTGCAAGTTTTTCAAAGAAATCAGCAAACGAAAAATCTTTACCCAAACCGTAAGATACTTGAGGTGGATTGGCTTGTTTTTTAAGTGTCTTTCCGTGTTCAAGCACTAATTCAAGTTCCCAAAACCCCCCTGCATTCGCTCCATATGTTTTGAAGCGGTAAGCCGTATCATGATGTTTAGAAAAATGTTCAAGCATTTGACTATGGCTAATATTTTCGAACACTTCTACTTTTCCATCTTTTTCTTCTTGGATAACCACTCGATAAGACCTCACAACCTCACCAAACCCTTCATTATATTCAATAATATTACATCTACTATTAAAAAAATTTAGTTGCTCGGCTCACATTTAAAAGTTATACAACAGCTTTACTAACCTATCGAAATCCTTATCATCAAATGTCACAAATTCTTTTTCTAATACAGAAAGTGCTTGTTGTACCGCTTCATCTTCGTGAACGACTTCACGTACACAATTTACTAAGATAACTCTGTTTGAGAATCCTTTATCCTTCAAAAATTTTATAGCAACTTTAATTTCATCACTGATATCGGCTTCTGTTTCGGATTCAAAAATATTTAAGAAATCTTCACTGGATATAGGATTATTAACTTGGCTCAAACGCTTTAGAGCAATATTCAATCCATTAGAATCAATAATTTTATCAAACATTTCATTATATAAGTGTTCTAGTGCAACTTTTGCTTTCGGAGATAAATTAACAACATTTAAGGATTTATCAAATTTGATTTCTTCTGTTTGAATTAAATTATTTTCATCGAAATAATTTTCTAATTGTTGTTTTAAAAATCTACCTATTGGCATTTCATTTTCAGTGGATAATGCTTTTAATCTTTCTAAATTTTTTTTAGTTGTATTGAAAGAAACTTTCTCATTCATATTCACTATTCTGACTCCCTTCAAAAATTTTTTTGTCTTCATCATCATAAACCCTTGTAATTCCATTACACTCTTTGCATTCGTAATCTGTAAATTCACCATTCCAATCTTCCCCACTACCTACATTTTCAAGATTATTTTGATTACCACAATCTTTACATTGATTCATATTTATATCCTGCCTTTCTATCGAAAAAATAAGTTTTTTATTCCCTATTCAAAATCTTCTTGATCGACCCAAAATAGTTCATTCAACTTCGCATTCAGTGTATAGCAAATCTGTAAACAAAGCTTCAAGGATGGATTAAAACTTCCCTTCTCTATCCGTAGTATGGTCTGTCTCGATATTCCTACTGCATCGGCTAATTGTTGTTGTGTCAAATCTGCTTTGACACGTGCAATTTTCACTTGATTCTTCATATATTAACCTCCACATTCATTGTAACATATAATTTACTTTATGTACAATATATATCACATTAGTTCTTGTGATTACGACCTAATGTTACACCTATATAATAGAACAGAATATACTTCATAGCATAAAAGAATATAAAATAATTGGTATTTTTATGGTAATTATATATTTTTAATGTTAGAATTTTCTATGAATGGTTTTTATATATCAACCGTTCCCGAAATAACAGAAAAGAATGGGGGTCTTAAATGAAAAAATCAGTCCTACTTAGAATATTGGCATTTGTAGCCGTATTGCTTATCCTTTTTTCAGATGGGATACAAACCTATGATTTTCTTATCCTATTGTTTGCCGTTTTCTTTATAGGTGTTCCGTGGTACAAATTTTTCAAAAAGTAAATTTAAATTTAGGAGGAATAGTAAATGAAGAAAAAATTAATCTTTTTTGTAATGGTTATGTTTTTAGCATTTCAACCCCTATCTGTGAATTTAGGTGCTTTGGCTAAAGAAACAAGTGAAACTACTGATTGTAATAGTTGTTCACAGCAAGCACCTTTACAAATTGAAAAGAATGGCTTCCTTAACAACTCAATAGTTGTAAATGAAGTAAAAGAGGATTTAGATATTGCAGGAAAGTTCAATCATAGTGAATACAGCAGAGATGACTTTGATTGGCAAAACACTGAGTACATGGATTATGGTAAGAATAAAGATGGTTTGATGATTCCTTATAAAAAGAACAATGAAAATTTTGATATACGATTATTAACTTCTTATGATAAAACAACGGGTGAAGTTGGCGAATTTATCATAATGAAATCAACTCTTGATATAGAGAGTAATGAGATCAATGTTACCTATGCAACATTAAATAACGAAGATATGCTTGGTATGACTCTTGAAGTAGGTACAAATAAAGTAATTGATAAGCAAGTATATTTTGATGAAAATTCAGAGGTTTCCCTTTTATCAACTAATAGTGCTAAAGCAGGTTATTGGAGTGATTCATGGGAATGCTTAAAAAACTATTGGTATGATGCCCCAGAACTAACAAAACAAATTTGTAGTGCTGCATGTGCGTCAGTAATATTTGGTGGGAATATTGTAGGTGCTGTTGCTTGTGCTAGTTGTTTAGGTTCTCATGTTATGGTATGTCTAATCCATTAATAGTTAATTAAAAATCCCCTTCTATGGACGTTTAAAACGTACTTAGAGGGGATTTTTATATAGAGGTCTTATTGGAAGTCGCCCCTTATTTAAAATGTAACTTTTTTATTAAAGCACTACACTACATTGAAGAACTAATTTTACGCATAACTCCCTTATAAATATCGTTAGCGGAAGTCATTTTCCGAATGTTCTTTCGTTAATTTCTCAAGTGCTTTAACATAAGCATCTTTGTTTTCCTTACTTAACTCATAAAGTGCATTTTTCCAATTTTCCCCATCTGTACCCGATAAATGTGGAGTACTTTTTAGTACAGCTTCTTGCATATTCGGTTTATCCTCTTTACTAGCGTCTTTAATAAGCTTTGTTGCTTTTCTTGCATCTGTTACCCCTACTTGTATGTCTTTGTGAATCTCTTTGTATTTATCTGGAACTTTTATATATTCCATATTGTCTAAAATCTTATCCATCTTGTTTGCTGTTTTTAAAATATCTTTTTCTTTTTCTTTGTCTTCCATAGCTTTCATCGAGTTTACTATGAATAAATCCTTCATGTATTGAAACTCTACTATTTGTTCACAAATATAATAGGGATACTGTTTCTCTGATATTTCTGTTTTCATTGTTGATTTGCTTAACTGCTCAGTCTTAGGAGTAGACTCTTTATTTTCTACCGCACAACCTACTAATAATAGAATAGGTATTGCTAATGATACGACGAATTTCGTTGCTTTCATTATATATCCTCCTTTTAGAAAGTATTGTAATTAATTAACAGATTGTACCATAGAATACTTCATACAATCATAGTTGGGGTTTTTGCCCATCCTCCAAAAACTTATGTTATCTTAATTAATTCTTTAATGAATGAATAGAAACCAACAATCGGTTCTATGCATTACTTAACACATTTAAAGTGCCAATAAAACAGATTGTTGGTTTCTATATTAATTTCTAATTCGGATTGAAAGAAATTAATATGCTTTATTTTTATGGTTTGATATGCAATTTATTATTTCTTCGATCACAGTAGAGTGTACTTTAATTTTTTCATTGCATTGTCTATTTTTTAACAAAAGCAATTCCGCTTCTAATAAATTTAGGTATTTTCCAAAAGACACTATTTTTAATCCCTCAACTGTAAGCTTTTTTATGACATCATCTGTCGGCTCATAAATTGCCATTTCCTTTTTCTCAGTTAAAAAATGTGACGCTTCCACATGAGCAAAAACCTTTTCAATTTTCCTTATAACAGGTACAGGTTCTTTCCTCATTATTTTTGCAATATCTTTTAAAAAATCATCTTTATGAGAGTTAGTGAAGTATTTTTTTTCGTCCACGACTATCCCCCCTATATCCCTTTTTTGGGTAAAGAAGAATATAGAATTTGTTGACGTTCTTTCAACCGCTTATGCTCCACCTTGATTATCAATGAAAACAAAGAATTAAACCTGTTGCGTTTCCCTTCTGTTAAACAGCGTAATGTTTCAACCAATGAATCTAATGAATACTGTCCTTTTTTCAATGAATACTTCATGTTACCTAGTTGCAATTTCTTGTAGTAATCATTCGGAATGTAATCTAGCATGTTATCAAGCACCATGCCCATTTTTTTATAATCGACACCATAAGGATTAACATGACATTTCAAAACGTTTGAACTTACTACCTTTTTTCTCATAATATCCACCTCTCCAAGCTAGTATTTTTTATAAATTCTTATAGTTTTATAGACTGCATTAATTCAATTGCACTTTTAGCATTGCAGGAAGCTGTTTACGCCCTCTTTTGAAACATGTTTGATTAATTCCTCATGCGATGCCGAAAACCGCCTTCTACGGCATTTAACAATGATTAATTGCACTATTACAAATCATTAAATGCTTTTAAAATATCTTTTTTAGCATCTACATAATCAATAACACTTTCCAGCTCCCCTTGAACGATAATTCGATCTTTACCATCTAGGCTGTAACATGATACAAGAGTAATTATTTGAAGACCCTCTATATCTTCAATCACACTAACTTCCGTTGGTTGAACTACCTTTCTTGCTACGACTGAATACTTATATAACTTATCTTTATCAGTAATATAAATAGCATCACCCTTTTGTAAGTTACGGATTGGCGTAAATAAAGCTTTAGGATTGCGTGAATTGTGACCTGCAAGCGCATAGTTACCTTCACCCATTACTTGGTCGGGCTTCATTGTTGTAGCACTATTTTGCAAGTTCTTTTGATTTGTTCCGTATAAGATAGGCATATTAACATCCACAGAAGGTATATAGATGCCACCAATTACATTTTTCTTATTAATAGTGGTTGATACAGTCAACGTATCTAACAATTGAACTTCTTCAAAATTAAATGATTCTTCTGTACCATCCTCTTGAGCTTTAATTAAATTTGCTTTCATTTCATCTGATGATAAAGCAAAGGCATCTAGTCGTTGCTTTTCTAGTTGTGAGGGGGCGACAATGTAATTAATTATTGGTTGATATGCTACAGCAATAATGCCAATTAAAAATACAACTCCGAGTAGGACAAAAACCAACTTTTTTCGAAACGTTAAGCGGTGATCTTCTTCGTCTTCATCATATTTATCTTGGGCTTCATTTTCATTCGTGCTGAATTGCTCAATTTTTTCTTGGTACGTATTCTCTTGATTCGGAAAATCTGCTTCCTTGCTTTCGTGTTCTGATGTTTGATTCTTTTGGTCATAATGTTGATTGCTCCCTTCCGCTTCGTAAGTATTTGTCTGATAATGATTTTGATTTACATAAGGACTTTCATGTTCGTTATCCCATTCATCATCTTCATCGTTTTTAAAAAACCTTTTGAAAATTGACGACATAATTGAAAATCTTCCTTTCTACTAAATTTAAATTCAGTTTTAAATAACCTTGTTTTAAAAAAGGACGCACTTTTACAGTTGCGTCCTTTCGCTTTACAAGTCGAAATATATCTTTTTGTTACTTAATTGCAATTTGATTTCTGCGGTGTAACACAAAAGCAATTGCAAGGGCTACGCCCATTGCTAGAAGACCACCAACTACTAGTACAACGTTAGTTGATTGATTACCTGTTTGCGGTAATGTTTCGGCTTGTTCCTCAGTAACAACAGTTTTTGTTTCAGTTGTTGTTGTAGTTTGTGGTTCAGACGATGTATCAGAAGGAGTCTTCTCAACATTGCCTACCCCATCAATACCCTGTGCATTCACAAATACTGTATTAGAAGACATCTTATTTTCATTGTTGACTTGGTAATAAGCAGTATTAGGTACTTTTGAGTTATACTTCGATAAATCTGCGCCTTCAAGAACCTTTGCATCAAAAGTAAGGATTAATTGTTTATTGGCAAATTTCTTAACTTGTTCTTCATTTAATTGAACAACAATTTTTTGCCCATCAACTTTTGCTTCAATTCCATCAAGGTTAACAGTTGCTTTAGCATTGACTAGTTCTAATACTTTTTCTAATTCATCTGTAACAACAAATGTTTTAGCATTCGAAGGAACATTCACTTTTACCTCATATTTAAATGAGTCAGTAGCATTAGAAATTGTAGCTTCTTTTGCGTTGTTAACTGTTTTTTCGAAGGCTAATCCATTGGCATGAGTTACATTAACTGTATTGGATTCAACAGGCTTATTTTGATCGACTTGCAGTGTTGCAGTATTAGGAATTTGAGACTTGCTTAAATTGAAATTAGCTTTTAAACGTGCTTGGATTTCAATTACCATTTCTTTGCCTGCGTACTGTTCGATTTGTTGTTGAGTCAATGTTACGTTAACACGTTGGTCATTGAATTTCGTTTCAACGCCATTTAAGTTTGTTGAACTTTTTAGAAGCTCTAGTTCATCTGCTAATTTATCGTTGACAACCATAAATTTAGCATTTTTTGGAATTTTTGTTTTAACTTCATAAACAAATGTTTCTTCATTGTCTTTTAAGACAATGCCATCTTTATTCCCATTTACTGTTTTTGTAATTTGAGATGAATTAGATGGTAATGTTCCAGTTCCATCATCACTAGAAGTTTTTGATGGAATAACAACTACTTTGTTAGAAGATACTTTTTTATTTGCATCTGTAGTAGCGGTAGCAACATTTACTAATTTTTGTTCAGTAAGTTTAGTAAGGTCAGCATTTTCCTTAATTTTAGCTTTGATAGTAAGAACTACTTCCTTACCACTGTAAGTTTTAACATTTGTTTCGTTAAAATCTACTTTTACTGTTTGTCCACTTACTGTTACAGGAATTTCACGTAAATTAGCTTCTGTACTCACAACCTGTAATTCATTTACTAGGACATCTTCTAAGACAAACGATTTACCCTCTTTTGGAACAACAGCACGAATTTGATAAGTAAACTCGTCTTTATTGTTAGTTAAAGTGATTTCGCTCTTACCATTAACTGTTTTAGAGATTTGAGGTACTTCAATAATTGCCACGTTTGTATCTGTTGTAGTGTTATCTACTTGGACAGTAGCTTTATTTTGGATTTTTCCATCATTGAAGAATTTAGATAAGTCTGCATCTGATTTCACACCTGCTGTATATTTAAGTTGTAAATTACGACCTGCAAAATCCTTGATTTTACTTCCACCTAATTTCAACGACAATTCATTACCGTTGACAGTAGCATAGACATCTTTAATATTAGTTGTTGCGTAGCCAATTACTTTTAGCTCGTTTGCTAATTGGTTTGTTACTGAGATTGATTTTGCATCTTTTGGTACTGGAACATTAATCATGTATTCGAAACGTTCTTCAAACGATTCTAATTTGATTTGATCTTTACCATTTACAGTTAACGTTGGATTTTTCGCAACTTCCTCACCTGTAAACGGAATTACATATACAGTGTTTGAATTGCTAATATTATTGTCGTTAGATGATACTGATGCAGTGTTAGGCAATTTGTTATTTTTGTATTTTGTAATATCAAAGCCTTCTTTTAGCTTGGCTTTAATAGTAAGAACTACATCCTTACCACTAAGCTCTTTTGCTTTGGCATCATTTAATTCAACTTTAACGGATTGACCTTCCACTTTTACTGCAACATCACGTAAATTCAATTCAGTACCAATGATTTGTAAATCATTTACAAGGATATCTTCTAATTTGAATGATTTCGCATCTTGTGGAACTGCTGTACGAATTTCGTAAGTAAATGCATCCTTATTATCTGTTAAGGTAATTTCATTTTTACCATTTACAGTTTTAGTGATTTCTGATTTAGTTTGCTCTTTTACTGTAACAGTGGCATAGCTTGAGCTGATTGACTCACCATCAACAATAATCGTAGCAACTTCAATAATAGGAGCATTTTCTTTTAAAACAGCGTTGTCACGAATTTTTGAAGGAATCGTAATAACTAAGTCTGTACCGCCAAATGCTTTAATTTGTGTATCATCCATTTCAAACTTAACCGTATTACCTTCTACAATAGCTTTTGGAGCTTTAACCGTTTCTTTTGTTCCGTTAGAGTTAGTGATTTCAACTGATTTATTATCTAAATTAGTAGTTACAGCACCAACGATCTCCAATACATCTTCGAATTTATCTGAAATAACAAATGAATTTCGTTCAGTAGGAATTCTAGCTTCAACTGTATATGTGAATGGTGTTGAGCGTGTTGGTAATTCAACATGTGTTTTGCCATCCACTAATTTTTTGTAGCTTGGCACTTTCACTGTAACTTCGTTTGTGTCTTGGCTCTTTTCATCAACCCAAGTTTTAGCTACGTTTGGTACTTTGCCATCTTTAAATTCAGAGAAGTTAGCACCAATTTTTAATTTTGCATCAAAAGTTAAAATAGCTTTCTCTCCTGCATATTTAGCGATTTCAGTTTCATTTAATGTTACTGAAACAGTATTTGCTTCATCTGCAATTGTTGCTTTTAAACCTGCAAGATTGATTTTTGCGGAATCTGGAACAATGCTCAATTGTCTAGCAATCCGATTTTCAATTGCGAAACTTTTACCATCTTTAGGCACTTTTGTTTCAATCGTATAAGTAAACGATTCTGTAAACGACGCTAATTCAAGATGTTTTAATACCTTTGATTTATCTTTTGTAGGTGATACTGTAAGTGTTGGTTCATCTGCTGTTGAAGCTTCAACAGGGACAATGTAAGCAACAAACATACTGTAAATTAATACAAGCATCATTGTGACTATAAAAAACTTATTTTGGATTGAACCCTTTTGCATCATTTCATTCATTTGATTTCCCATGTACTACTTCCTCTCAAGTTTTCTAAACACATTTTTTTATCTACTTTTGATTGAAGTAGTCAGAGACTAAATATTCTTTTTACATGCTCCTATGAATACATAGGGAAGCGGAGAACCGTTGATTCATCACAATCTTCACGTTTTACAGCCTGTGCCTTCGCCAACAAATGACGTTCAAGCGTTTGGGAGATTAGATGTCGAATATATTCATTAGAGTAATCTTCATCATTTTGGGCAGAGCAGTAATATTTTTGAAGTGTAGTTGGGAAAATAAGAATTTCCTCATTGGAATTTGATTCATCTAAGATTGGATTCAAATAGTTTGTATCATCGGTTTCAATATAAAGCTTTACTTCGTTAGTTATATTGTGTGATGTAACGAACACTTCACTTTGAATATTTTCTTTTAATACCGCTTCAATATTAGCCCAAAGACATACAGCCACTTTATAGCAACGTAAAGTTAAAACACTTGCCTTTTCAGTACTCATAACAACATCTGTACTTTCTGATTGTGTACTTGTTGCAAATGACATAGGAGATTGAGTGTGAGTTAAATCTCCATGTTGTGCCTTCTCCATTACCAAAACCTCCTTTCAATTCAATATTTCGTTTAGTGAATATATGAATGTTAAATTGCCATAAAGTGAAGTACAAGGCATACACAAACCTTTCACTAAAACAGAAAAAACACTTAGTAAAAATAATTTAAAAACCCTTTTAAACTAAGTATTTATAATTACTATTATATAGATTTAAAATTAAATTTGTATTTTTTCACCCTATTTTTTTATGCCATTTTACTGACATTAAACAGAATATTCAGTTTATACTTTTCACTAAAAGAAAACTTTATTGGATTGAATAAAGTTCTAAATCATGATAATATCTTATTAACTGTTGAAGGATACTATCTATCTAAAAAGCCTTTTCACAATAATTGTGGATTGGCTTTTTTTATTTTTTTAGATGATTACTCACTGAAATTCATGTGTTGAATAGAAAATTCCTATCGTAAAATGTATATAAAACCCACTGTTTTTAAATTCATTTAAATACATGGAAAGCCTTGAAAACACTAGATTTATTGGGCTTTTATAGGTGAAAAAACTATGTTTCTACCTAATAAAATGGTATAATTAAGGAGTAGCAAAATAGAGGTTTTTATGGGCGATTGGTTATCTCTATCCGCTTCACATCTTTGTTTATGTGGAGAGAAAGGAGGGGATGCCATGACAATGTATGAAGGTATCACGCTTATGATTAGCTTTGGTACATTAATCGTAGCTGTACTAGCTTTGTCGTTTACTTTCACACAAAAAAAGTAAACCGCCCTTGACATACCTTTGGGATAAAGGTAGAGGCAGTTTACTGTTCCCTATTTTAGACCAATCGCTCTTAAAGCGTTTGTTTTGTTACATGTGACCGTTTGGTGTTACAGCACCATTCGGTCTTTCTTGTCTTTATTATAGCACAAACACTCAAATCTACAAGAAAAAAGACGTTCGAAAGTACGTACAAAACACGCTTTGGCGTAAGATCATTTACTTACTTTATACAAATATATGCAAGTTATTCAAATGACACAACCCAATACCCCATTTTTTTCATACATTCCGCAAAATTTAAAATCGCACTTTTTTTAGTCCTGTAATATTGACGCTCACTTATTGCCATCCTTTGCACCACTTCATAGTCCAGTAATGCATTTTCAAGGTATTTGTACTGTAGTAATTGTCGTTCACGTTCATCAACAAGTCGGTACAACGCTCTAGTTAAAATTGTAACTTCCAAAATTTCATTTTTAAGCAAATGAATATTTGTTTGATGTGTTACATCTACGTGAGTAAGCACCATTCCTCCTTCACTTCCTAAACTACTTCCCTTTCCTATAGGTGTATTAACAGAAGTATATATATTGCTTTCCTTAGAACTACCAACAGAACAACCTAAAGCACTACCTACATGACTTCCATTTGATTCCTGTACTACATCGGTATGCGTATCCTTACTTCCAGTATGCATTTCACTATACATATTTAGTGCATCTAAGACGGCTTGAGGATTGGTATTTATAAACAATGTACCGATTGCATGTAGTGTACCACCTTGATGATATACAGGTAACTGCTGTTTGGCTGAATTAGCAGATATAGCGACCAAATCCCTATAGTGTTTAAGAAGCCATTCGCTTTTTTTCTTAATTTCTAAAGAGGATTCATTTTCTAAATCTCCAATAAGATGTTGTATACGACTGTCATTCAATGACACCATTTTATAATTTACTTTTGTTTTTACTTGTTCTGTCGATGTTGACAACACAAACAACCTCCTTCGATTTAAAATTCACAAATACTTCATGCTTTTGCCTATTTTGTAATGTTTATAAAAAATATCTTCATTTTTTCAATAACTATCTATGAATTTTACGCATTTTATTAATTCATATTTCCCATACCACTTATTTTTATATAAAGAATCCATTATTGCACACCAATCGTCTTTTATAATCTTTGATATTGCTTCAAATGAATCATTCTTAAATGTCACATAACATTCTTTATTTTTATTGTTTAATTTTATTTCTACATACGATGCTGTTTTTATTGTTACTTTATCAAGGTTATGATTGGAGAAAAAATCATTTTTAGTTTCTGCATTCCATCCCTCAAAAAAATGATTTAACTTAATATGAAAATGACCACCAGTTGTTGTTATGATGAAGGGCTTTAAGTTCCAATGTTTTTCTACTATCTCTTTAACAGATATTAATTGAGTATCATCTTCACTTTTTTGCATTTTATAATTAGGTGGAATAATTTCTATTTCATTATAGTCGTATAAATCATCGTCCGATAAACCTGTAAAATCTTTGTACCATGATATTGCTTCATCCAACGAATGAGCTACAACTGCATCGTATTCACGCAACCAAAAAACGTGTACATCTTGTACTCCACTCTCTTTTGCTACAAAAGTTGCCATCGTTATTCCCTCCATCCCACAAGACATATAACAAAACCCCATCTACCACAGAAAACAGCCCTTTTAATAGGGCTGTACATAAATAGCCTAGTTAAATCACTAGGCTATCAACATCGAAAATTTAAATTGGTTTCATTTCTACTGCCGTATACATTCCTTAATCAATCCATAACCAAATGCTCTTTTATCAATCCACCGTTTTGAATAAAATAAAATAGTTCTTCTAATTTTGCATCATCTTGAGCGATTTCATTTTCATCAATCACTCGAACCATCATTTTACTTGAAGTAAGTCTTGGTATTAGTGGCTTAATATGATTAGGGTTTTCGACAAGTAGGCAAAGTCGAATACTTTTATTGCTATTAACCCGAATGTAGCTTTCTAAATCACTTGTTTTACCTCTCACGACATAAACATGAAACAGCTTGCCGTTTAAATCTATTACGCCTGTAAATGGTTTTATTGTAGCGGATTCGTCTACGAATAGATTTTCTGAATGTGGGAAGGCTTCTTTAAAAACAATAAACAGTTCAATAAATGCTAATACTTTAAGCACCATTTGAGTCGTAAAGCTTAACCAATAGTTTTGCTCACGATAAACCGTATCACATAACACCCTCGCACCTTCATCAAGCGTATATATAGATTTCCTGAAATTTTGCCCCTTTTTCCTACGATCTGCTGATGTTTTGATTTCATGTCGTACCAATACACGGTTTTTAACTAAGTATTTAATATCTACCTGCTTCAAACCAAACAGACGGAATAATTGCGAACTTTCTGCAACGCCTGTGTAGTGAATAAACTGAATAGCACTTAATATTCGATTGAAAACTTTCTTGTTTTTAATATTAACTACTGCTCGTTCATTCATTCTCTTATTTGAGGGGATAATTTGACTTTCAAAAGACCATTCGAGTGATTCGGCAAATACACACTTATGAGGTTTATACGTTGATATTGATGCTGATGTCATGTAAGAATCACCCAACTTTCATAGTGTGTACTAGCGTACTCTGACGATTTTTCCGTCAATTTTTTCTTCTTTTTGGTCAATGCGGATTAGACGTACAGTGACTTTATCTCCAACGTTCAACGCTTCAAATTTTAAGTGTGGGCATAAGCAATCTAAACCATGTTCTAGTCGGACAAAGACTCCAAAATGACGTACACCCGAAACTGTAGCGGTGTATTCTTTTTGACGATGATATTTTTTATTGATGCTATCCCACGGATTACGCTGTGCCAAACGAGCAGATGCTTCTACTTTGCGTTTCTCAGCATTAATTTTAGTTATTACAACTTCTAATTGATCGTCAACTTTGACTTCTTTCTGTAAATCATCAATCCAACCATATCGAATATCACGTGCATTCATGTACACGTCTACACCGCCAATATCGGCTATAACTACAGTTTCAGTTACACGGTGTACAACCGCAATAGCATGTGAGCCTTCTTCAAGTTTACGGAATAAAAGGTCTGCCATTTGTTGACGTGCAGTTAAGCGGTCAGCTAAGAACGTACAAGTTTGACTTCCTTCATCGTATTCATATCGCTCTACAACAAATGCAATAGTACGACCTTGCAAGTTGCGTAAATCTCTTTCGTTATAAACACCGTCATCATCAACACGTACATCTGCCTTCACGATTGGAAGAATACCTTTACAGTCACCAATATAGACTACTGCACATGGTACTTTTTTAACTTCTCCATCAACTGTGATTGTAGTTGTATCAATTGTAATTACTTCACTTTGCAGGATTTTTTCGTTTTGTTGAGCAGAGATGATTTTTTGTAAATCACTCTCAAAACTTGAACCGAAAGATTTAATACCTTTGGTTTGGTCAAAACCTTCGATTAAAAATGATTGAATGCTTTCTGTCATAATTAATTCACTCCTATTCATTTCGTATAAATTTCATTTCAATTTTTAAAGTACATTCTAACTAAGAGAAGTAGAAGCAATGATACCTAACGTCATTGGATAAACATATGTTTGTAGAAGCTCTCCATCTTCAAAGAACGATATTAAGGAACTCTCACCTTCAAGAGCCTTTAATTCTTGAACCTTTGATTTTAATAATTCTTGATTGGAAAGAATTTTAATGAAATCAGAGGGTATAAATTTATCACCATACAGACGCTTGGTCAGTTCAGCTACTTTTAAAATCAGTGTTGATTGTGTTGAAGTATAAAACGCATCTTGTTTCCCAAAGATACCTTCTAAAAATAAAAGTGTTGCTTGGACTGCTTCTGCTTCACTCTCACTTTGATGTATCTGAGCAAGGGTAGAAGTTAATGTACACTTACAAACACTTCCTGCACCGCTTCCTTTAGTACCACCAACAGCTCCACCACCAATAACTCCACCAACTATGCTACTTTTTGTTTCTTGCATTACATTTGGCTGATTTTTGATAGCCGATATTTCATGCAATGTCATAATAACTTCATCTTTTGCAGAAATAACTTCTTGTTGTAATATGCTTATTCTTTGTTGTTCCATAAACAATTTATTATATTTCGTTTCTAATTCAGAAAAATAACTTGATTGCAATAAAAACAACTCCTTTCATTCCGTCAGATTAATTCGTTGTAGTAAGCTCGCATATAATGTTTAACTTTTTCATCTAACTCAGTATTATTATTTAAGTGTTCACGCAAGACTGCTTGTACACTTAAATATTCTTGAATTAATTTGATTAAACATTCCTTACATTCTGCTTCACTCATGTTTGGAAAATATCTCCCATCTAACATAGATGGGGCATTATGAAGTGTGTCAGCAATGAAGCCTGTGACAGTATTAGCATAATATAGCGCAGTAGTTGAACCCCTATTAACAGACCATGATAACCTTCTTAATAAGGTATATGAATGAGACATAATCCTCTTTAGTTTAGTCTGTAACTGTTCTAAAGATAAATCTGTTAACTTTTCGTTATCACCATTTGTTGAAGCGGTTGAAGCTTGCTCAGAAATTAGTTTCTGTAGGTGTTCTACACATCGTAGTGGTTTCGCAAATTCATCTTGTTCTACTACATAAAAACCTAGTTGTGATGCTTTGAAACTCAATTCATCTTTCTGTTTTTCAAGGGAAGATGATTTTTGTTTAAAGAAACCTTGAAACAGCTTCTTTAATCCCATTTCAAACAACCTCCCTTGAGTTTTTGTATACTCTTTGATTGGAAATGTTTGCATTACAATTCAAGCTGTAACATTCACCTCGCTTCTAATTATGTAGTATTTTTTTGACTTCCAAGAAATACACCAGTGAATTTTAAAAGGTATTTCTTTTTAAATATCATAGTACAAATACTGGAATAATAAAAGTCTTATTTGTCTAAAAGAAATCATTTTATTGATATTTTATACATTTTTATGATTTTATTTTCTTTTAGTGAAATAAAATGCATAAAAAATAACTAAAATGTAACAATTGCACATTTCATTCTGCGTGTTTATATATCATTTATATATCATTTTTGTAATACATTTCTCTAACTACTACCAAAAGTTATCTCGCTTCTTCTGTGTATTATTGCGAATCGCTTTTTCATTTTTATTTTCATGTTCATGAGAATCATCATCACCATCATTTTTTACAAATGAGCGATTTGTATTTTTCGTTTTATTCCCTTGCTGATTATTAGCGGTGTTACCTTCGATTGCTGTATTCAAGCCTTCAACAATTGGTGCTTTCACAGTGCTATTACCATCTTGAGATTTTTTACTCCTAGATTTCTTTTTAAAATTAATTTCACCATTGTTTTCACTTGAACTTGAAGCAGTAGCAATCGGATTAGACATTTCTTCCTCGCTCAAATTGAATTTAAATGAGCTTTGTTCTTCCTGCATAGGAGCTATTGCTTTTGTATCGTAAGCGTCACCGCTTCCTTCATAATCGCTTATACTATGGTTTAAATGGGCATCCTCATGCAAATGTTTATCTGTTTCCTCTTGCTGTTGTTGTAAATAATCCTGTTCTCTAACAATTTGATCTTGTTGTTTTTTCTGTTTTAGAGCGTTTTCTTGCATAATGGCATCTTTCATAGCACTAGCAACAGAATCACCCAAGCGACTTCTCATGCTTTCAATTTCAGCAATTTGTTGAGTCGTCAAACCATCATTTTCATCATGGATGGAATTAGAGGTTACTTGGTTTTCTTTAATTGGTTGTTTCTCCATAACAAATGAAGATTCCTCATGGTTAGCAACATAACTACTCTGGTCTAATGTCGGATTCATATTCAAGGATGTTAGATTATTCCCATTTACATCTACTAGACCTCTTTGTTTGGCATTATGAGGACGATTGTTTTCCAATTCATTTACATCAAACTCATATTTGGCTTGTTCAGTCATATGGGAGAAATCATTACCGCCACGTCTTGATCTCGCTTCTTGCAATGGATTCATAGGTTCAGAAGCGGTAGCTTTATTTTCTACTGTCTCAGATTTTGCAGTGAATCCATGCCAAAACTTACGCACTAGACCAAAAATTTCACGTTCATTCTCTTTATCACGAGTCGTGTTAGACTTAACGGCTTTAGCAAACCCTTGTTCCCATTCACGCTTATCCTTCCAATCTTGCGGAACGAACTCACCACGTCCTATACTTGGCTTTTGTACAACGCCCTCTTTCATTAGCTGATGTACAAAATTAAAGCGTGGAATATTGTCTTGCAAGTCGGTTGGAGCAAAGCGATATTCTTCAACTTCTGTATCACGATAGCTGTCGGGGAATAATGTAGGCATAATAACCGTATTTTTATATGTGTTTTGACGCATGATTATCTTGTCTTTACCAAATACGTCAGCAAAGTCTTTAGCATCTTCATAAGTTACCCCACCGAAACAGATTTTGTTACGACATGATGCCAAAATAGCTCGTTTCATAGCTTTTGCACCAATCTTACCTGCTTCGATTTCTAATTGACCTAATGATTGAGTAGCGAAAATCCCTGCTACACGATACTCCGCAGCTAAACTTAGGAAAATTTCTACATCGGGATTAATGTAACGAGAATATTCATCGACTATCATAAAATGGGGAACACGTGTAGATTCAGTACCTTTACGTCTAAACGTACCATTTTGTAAATGCATGATTACGAATTGTCCAAACGCATCACCCGAAGAACGTAACATACCAAGTGCTGTATTAACTGATAAAATTCCACCTGTTTCAAAATGATTGTCAATCGAGATACTACTTTTACCTAACATTACCCTTTGTAGAGCTTTGTTTGAAGAAAGGTTTTCAAGTTGCGCCCTTAAACCGATTACAAATTGTCGGTACTTGTCACGCATTGTTCCAAGTAATTCAGTTTTCATAAATGAAGTTAAATCATCCAAACCATCACGATCTATTAATTCATCTACTTGAGCTTCCATTAGTTCTTCATCACGTAGTGTTGATACAACATCTGTAATGTCCATATCATCACCATGTAGGCGTTTTAGCATCTTTGTTACACTTCTTGCTGATAATTCTTGCACTGTCGCAAAAAACGCATCCTGTTTACCAAAAAGACCTTTTAATACAACAACTGTTGCTTCTGCAACATCATCTTCTTCACCTTCAAATGGGTTAAATTTGCCTGTGTCCTCACGTGTAGGGTCTATATGAGTCATGTCTATATCCATAACCTCACACATTTCCCTTACCATATATGCTACATCACCCTTTGGCTCTACTAAAGATAAACCAAGTGGCATACCCATTTTCCTTGCCTTTAACATTTGATAAACCATTGGCTTTAGTAAAGTTGAAGTTTTACCACACCTAGTCGGTCCGATTATCAACATATGGGTAAATAAATCACTTCCACCCCATACTATAGGCGATCCATAAGGAACTGCTGTCGAAGCGGTCATAGCAATTCACCGTGTAACATGGTTTGGAAATAATCATTACATTTACTCAATACTGTTTCCTGCATCATTCATGCACCCTTTCTCTTTATTTACTAAAGAAAATAGGATTAGAAGGCTGATGCATCTCAATAAGGATTGAGAAAAAGCAAAAGGATATTCAATTTTTCGAACTTCACATTTTTGTTTAATCGTTTGCCATATAAGAAAAGCCATCTATGGCTTTATAAAAAATTAGTGATTTGTTGTTAAACGTTTTCCGTTCCGTTCGTTAACAAGCAAAAACTTCAATGTAAGGCTTATACCTTACTTGAATGTTTGAAATTTTTGATTGTCATAACGAACTATCCTCAAGCCATCTTATTACGTCATACCTTCATACACCATTTCCTTCAACAATTTTTAGGTGTTTCTTATAAATAAATTCTAGTAAAATAAACAAATCGCCTATTAAATACATTATGCCATCATTTTTTCTTCACATGAATTTACCTCATTTTCATTTCTACCATCCTCAAACTCATCCTCAAACTCAAAAATGAAAAGTTCTTCAATTGTTACTCCAAACAGTTTTGCCAGTTTGTACAACTCACTACCCTTAAATTCCTGTAGTCCTTTTTCTTTGAAGTGATATGTTCGTACATTTATATCAAGAAACTTAGCCATATCCTTTTGAGTCATCCCTATTTTTTTACGATAGATATGTAACTTAACTTGATATTTCAGTTTCTTATTCAGTTTCTTTTTCTTCATAATTTCGATCACCACCTTGTCATAACGTTTAAGCGAAAAGCGTTTTAAAATAACCTTTCGTACTCAAAAAATATCATATTCCTGTCGTTTTGTCCGTATTATTTTAACAAAAAAATCACTTTTAGACTAAACTGTATAACTTTAGTATTAAATTGATATATAAATTTAAAAGTGCTTTTAAAATGAACAAGGAGGGAAAGAGGGAGGATTGAATGTGCCATAAATTTTCTTACTATTTATGCCCTAACTTTCACCCAAAATTAATATCTCTATTTTTTCATTTAATGATAGCCATATTAAGGCACATTCCAAATCAACCATAAAATCTAGTTGAGTGGAACTATCAAGAAGCAATTTATCTACATTTAAAACCTTTATCAAAACCTTTATTTGATTAATGACGGTTTCTGTTTGTATCTTTTTATAAAATTTTCGATAGTTCTTTAAATAGGTTAATGCTACATCTGCATATATTAACAATCTAAATTTGTAATTTTCTAACTCTACTTCATTCTTCATTTCTAATTTCGTTCTTATCAAATCTTTATAAGAATTTTCCATACGAATACTCACCCTTCCCTATAAATAGCATTCTTTGTAATTCCTTTAATCAAAGAGTTCAAAAGAAAATTACAAAGATTCGTGGGGAATGCTATGAGGGCAAACCTGCTAAAATAAATCTTCACATTTGTTGAATCATAGTTTATTTGTAATGCAAACTTACCCTTACTGTTTCACTTATTTTTTATAAATTCTTATAAAGGAATATTAAGTTTTGTTGTAACCGATTGATAAATACACAATTAACAAAGCTACACATCCAATCCCATATCAAATCTTAATAAACTTATATACTTAAACATTTATAATATAATGTAACATTCATAACACAACATATATTTCCAATAAAATCAATATCCTAAAGATAGGGCGATTTTAAATTTATCTTTTTTACAGCTCTTAATTCTTTGTAAGGAACAAATTACTTTACACTTTAAAATATTCCATCAATTGACCATTCCTCCTATTGTGTAATTTTATTACAATATACTGTTTATTCCTATACTAATAGTTAATTATGCTATTGAGTTATATTCGTAATTTCAAACCCCATTTTAAAAAGTGTAAACATTCCACAAAAACCAACAACTAATATGAATGTAACTAGCCACATATAGAAAGAGTAAGATTTCTTTTCCCCTTGCTTATATAAAACATTTACATCTGCTATGACCATGCCCCCCATTAGTACATATCCTAAGAAGCACAAAACAGTTGGTAAAATTACGCCATTCATCTTTTTCCATCTCCTTTTACTAACATTTTTTTAAAAGATAATTCATTTTGGAATACTTGTGAATATAGGCTAACTAAGGTAAGTAATGAATAGACCAAAAAGCATCATAGCTATAACAATTATCATGAACCATCCCATTAAGGTATTAATAAATACTTCATCTTCTCCTTCTTTATTAGGGATAGTATGCAGTACAGCAGATATAGGTTTTTCTATATCCAACGTATCAACGGATTCATTTTCATAATCATTGTTATAAACATGAGGTACATTCTGTGATGTCGATTGTATTTGGTGTGTTACATTAACAGGGTTTAAGTTCAAGTTACTAAGAAGATAACCATTATGTGACTTTTGCTTTGTTATACTCCGTTGTTCTTCATTCAATGATAATCAATCCTCCTTAATGATTTCTAAAACTACTAAGAGAATGAAGGGAGAGTAAAGAGACATAAACAACTAAAATAGTATTAGAGTTTCGTAACTTCACTTCCTTCATTCTGTAATTAGAACTCCGCTTCTTTATCAGTGGAGATACCTAGCACCATTGAAAATTCTCCGTTTTCATTTAGTTTTTCTTTAGTACCTAATTTCTTTAGTTGTTTTTCAAACCATGTCTCCTTGCGCCCATGTTCGATCCTTTGATTCAACTTTTTCTTACGGTAGTTATAATCTAAGCGAACATAAACAAATACAGCGTACAAATCAATTAATAGTAATACGACCATAATTAATCTAAGCAAGAAAATTGCAGGAAAGAACTCAAAAGTCCATACGGTATAAACCATGCTACCTAGTAAATTCGTGAAGTATAACAATCCACTAAAAAGCATTATAGAATCATACCGCTTATCACGTTCACCTAATTGCATCCCAATAACATAGATGCCAATACTTAATATCATCATGATGAACGCAAGACTAATTTTCGGAACAAATGTACCATCGAACATAGTAAATGTTATTATCCCACTTAGAAGCAATGAAGTAATACTTGTCCACTTTGTAATTTCTCCTGCATTAAGATTTAGAAACTGTAGCATTCATCTCACCTCCTTTCGAATATTAAAAAACCGCTTCTTGATACTACTTCCCTTTGGTGTTCCCCTCGGTGTTCGCTTTGCTCTCACCTTTGTACTACATGTGTATGTTTTGAACATACTTGTTCAAAACGGCATAGAATTCTTGAACACCACAAAAAGTTTTCTTATTGTAGAACGTTTAACGTTCTACAAATATACGGCTATAAGCCAATACCCAATTCCGACTTACGGAGTGCGGAGTACGGAGTAACCAAAACACTAAGCCAAAAACAGCGAAGCGACCATTAAAGAATGATTCATTCCCCATTAGCTACGGCACGTAGCGATTTATAGATGAACGCTTGCGTTCATCCATCCAAGAAGCGGTCACTACCAAAACAGAACCCTGCATACAAAAGAAGCGGAAGCGGTATTATACACATATTTTTAAAAACACTTTTAAAAGGTTTATTGCTTAATTTATCTTTCCTGCAATATATTCCATTAGCGACTCTACACTTTCATTTAAGTAGTACATATGGTGATAATCCTTTAACATTTCTTTATGCATCTTATTGAAATGGTCATTAGTTAAGATCATAACTTTCCTTTTATCTACCTCAAATTTATCTTTATGGTATTGCTTTAAATGACGTATTTTAGCTAAGTCATTGTCCAATAAATTAACAAAGTAAAAATCTTCCCCTTCATAATTGATAATGCTCTCAAAGGAGGTTCTATTATTTTTTTCCAACTCTTTAAAAGTAAAAACATTCTCGTAAACATCCAGTAAATATTGCTTTATTTGTTCATCACTATGGAACACTTTAAGGTAGTTTTTTGCGTACCCAACAGGTAAAACTTTAATATTTTTTACTCGACTTACTAAGTTATCACCTTCGCTAATTCTAGTCATAAAATTCTCAAAGGCAGTCTTTCCATTTGTCAGCACAATATATTTACGAATCATTGTGTGTCTGATTATTTCCGCTTTCAACCTGCTATAAAATTTGTCACTAATAACCCCATTAATTACATATAGCCCTTCTCTTTCACTTTTGTTATATGGTGGATATAGCAAACCTTGAATCATTGTAGCTCTATCCAAATTCAGCATTTGTTTTGTCTTTCGGCTATCGTGATACTGCCACTTGTTTAATTTCAATTCATATGTCACTTCTGTAGTAGTAAGAACCACAGGCAGTAACATTTTGCTCACTCTTAAAGCATCTGCATTCTGCCATTTAAGTCTTTCATTCCGCTTTCGCTCCATAAAAGACGACACGATTTCACTCTCCAACAAACTAACCACTAGTGTTTCACTATACTCATAGTGGGTGTTCCCTGTTACCTCTGCTTCTTTTTTCTCAACTCCGTCTTCTGAGGTACGCATCCGTTCAACGTCCACTGAACGTAAACGTTCTGTTACCGTTTCACTAGACTGTTTTCCCCCCCTTAATACATCTTTCGTCATTAGATGCCCCTCAGCGTAATCAAATTCGCTCTTATTTTCGGTATTTCCCCTCATATCCTCCACGATCATTGCGCCATCTCCTGCCAACTCCCCATAATGTTGTGTAGCGCCACGCTCAACGTCCACTGAACGTAAACGTTCTGTTACCGTTTCGCTAGTATCATCAAACAACTCAATTTGTTCTCCACCTACAACATCTATTTGTTTCCTTTCCAGTTCCAAGTAAGCTCTTTTCTCTAAAAGACTAGTGATTTCAATTAGCATTGAAATCCCTTTATTAGTGAGCCTATAAGAAACACCCTTTCTCACATGCCCTTCTCTTAGGCTATAGCCCTCTATATGTTCCTTTTGGATACACCCCTGCTTGTATAATTTATTCATACGCCTACTCACAACTTGTAAAGATACATCAAACACATTCATCAATATAGGATTCGTGAGACTTCGATTTTCGTACAACAAAATCAAAATCTCAACATCCCTTTCTGTTAAAGCAAATTGCTTATCTTTTCGCAGACTGTACTTTATTTTTTTTATTGGTTCATTCATATTTCTCAGCGACCTTTCGTTACACTCAAGTTGCATTCGCATTATTCGTAAATCTACGGTTTATCATATTCGACATTATTTCCTACCTCGAACTGATAAACCTAAACTTCCCTTTTTTTCGGGCAATTTCATTATTCGTAGGATTATTAAATGGATGCTTATATCAACTAATTTTCATAAATCTCAAGTTGTTGATTTTGAAATAAAACAAGTTGTTGATTTTGACTCAATTCAAAAGACTTCCAAAATCAACAACTTAACATGTTGATTTTTACCCCTTCTAAGTTGTTGATTTTGGCGTTCTTTTTTTTGAGAATTTTAAGTGTATTAATACTAAAATCTACTTTCCGTTTTAGCTATTTTTTTGGGCAGTATAACATCTTTATTTATATTGTTTGACTCAATTTTTTCGGTACTCTTTTCTTTTTCAAAGTGTTTTTTTGCTTTCTTCCGTTCTTGTAATTTAGGTATTCTTTTTAATTCATGAGTATGCTCATTAAGGTATTCTAGGAATGTATATTTATACTTATCTTCTACTAAATATACTTGGATATGAGGTGTTCTATCTTTTTTACCTTCTTCGTATAACGACAAATCTAGCCAAGAATCATCTTTAATAATCCCTGTTAATCGTATCGAATCAATGATGTACTTACGATTCAAATTATCTAAATCTCTTATGATTGAAGCTTTCATAAAGTGCTGTATTATCAATAAAGATTTGCCATAGGAGTGTCTTATACTTTCAAAATCAAATGCATTGTCTAGAGCATCATTATAGTATTCAAATACCTTTTGTTTATATGATTGCTGATAGATCGGTAGTGTACCCCAAAAAGAAAACTGAGTTACAGTATATGTCCCTCCAATACTTGAGCTACAGGGCAAAATAAACTGTTTTACAAATGCAGATGGGAAATCCGATGTTTCTGCATCACCTAAATCTTCTTGCCGTTCAGCATATTCATAGGAATCCCTAATTTTAATCAACCTTGCCATAGTTTCATGTTTCATCATTTCTAGAGTATTTAAGGAGTCTAGCAATTGCTTTTCACTATAGAAATCATCCATTTTTCATCACCCCCTTTCAATGTAATTAAATAATATATGTATTATTCCTAACTAAACGTCACTAAATAATCCAAATAAAACTATTAACGTCACACTATATATTTATATATTAGCTAAAAAACCTATAAAAACAGTATTTTAAAACGTCACATTAATTTTCTCCATTTATATAAAACGTCACAGATAGCCACAAAGACTGTAAAACGTCACTAAATTTAATTATAAAACTAAAATACGTCACTTTATTTATTTAAAAATAAATAATAAAGACTAATTTACCAAACAACTTCAACGTCACAATTAAATTCATTTACTATAATTAACGTCACAAATAAAACTAAATATAAGCATTTTTGTATTATAAGGGTGAATTTCCGAATATAAACGTCACCGTTTTTCTAAAAATGAATAACAAACGTCACTTAATTTCTTTTAAAATGAACAATATATACTTATATACCAACATTTATAAACGTCACATAAAATATTTAAAAGTAAATTTAACGTCACTTTTCAATTTTATCTATCATTCACAAGAGAATAATGTCACTTAATATCATTAAAGCTTATATTAGCGTCACTTTATTTATTTTAAAAAAACAATACAAATACTGTTAAATCAGCATTTATTAACGTCACTAAATATTTACGAATTATATTTTTACGTCACACTTTTAAATACAGGGCAAATAATTTAGTGTTATTTATAAAAACTAAAACTTATTTGCCCTACATTCAACCATTTAATATGATGTGACTTTCATTCAATTATTCAAATTGTTTTAAGAAAGGTCTTATATCTTGAAGTTTTCCATTTACTTCGAATTCCAAGTGTAAATGTGAACCATCTCCATTTGGACCCGCTATAATGTTACCTGTATTACCACAAGCACCAATAACTTGTCCTGCTTCTACAACGTCACCAACTTTAACTTTTAATTTACTCATATGTGCGTACAAGGTGGTTGTAGATTTTCCGTCTTCGGGAGGATGTTCTAATTTTACGTAATTACCCCATGAGTAATGGTGAATTGATCTTGTTACAACGCCATTTTTGACAGCATAGATTGGGTCGCCAATCGCACAATCATAGTCTACTCCTCTATGGAAGCCATCAAAACGTGTACCAAATGAACTTGTATAGACTAATGGATTAGTAGGGCTACCCCAACCACCAGCAACTAAGCCCGACACGTCATCACAAAATGCACCGATATCAGCAGAACCACCTAGTTCATTAATATAACCAACAATACTCGGTAGCCAGTTTGCATTTAAATTTTTTGGGTCATTCGCTGCCCCAAGTGGAGCGTATTTATCTCTTAATTTATCTAAAGAAAAAGTGCCATGTTCTGCTACTATTTCTTTGATTCGATTACTAATAGATTTAGCTTGTACATTAATACTTTCGCCATATGTTGCAAAAACATATAAACCTCCACCATTAGGATTCATTAACCCACCTGTGTTTTTTTTGTTAATAAAGGCTTTAGATGTTCCTCGTCCTGTCTCATGGATTGAGATTGCCGTTACAAGAACAGGGTCAATTCCATACATATTAGCGTAATTAATAAAATCATTTGCTAAAGGGGCGAGATTCGGACTAGTACTTTTTAGTAGTTCCTTATATTTCTTTTCATCGAACTTTGCAACCTCTAATTCAGGCACTTCGGATTCGTTTGGTTTGTTTTCTCCATCTTCGGGGTCTGGTGATTCAGCACTTGCTTCATCTTGCAAACATGCAACACCAAACGCACCTCCCCAAACACTTCTATCATAGACAACATTCATCATGGTTACATTTCCTGCGATAAGGGCTAATATCGGTGAAAAGACTAATACACCTACAAGTAAAATGCCTACAAACGCATATTTAAATTTCATGTTTTCACCTCCTTTACTTCCTACCTATTGTTTTTTCTTTCCAAAATAGACTACCTTCATTTCTTTCCCAAAATATTGAAGGCTTACAACATATGTTTCTGTAATTGCTTTCTTTGTTCCATCTTCCATTTCTAATTCCATATCTATCAAAGCTTCCCAATCCAAAAAATCGGGTGTTTGTTCAGCATCGGGAACTTGTAGTTTGAAATCAGTAATAGTTCGTTTGCTTACGTTCTTTAAATCATTCTTGTAAATATCTATCGGGAATATTGCTTCTTCATGTTCATGCTCTTGTTCTCCTAAACTATTTGCTCCCTCAGTAGATTCTTTTGATAATATTTTTGCTAGAGTCAATTTGACACTTTCATCACCGTAAGGGATAATTTCACGAATTTTCCCATCGGGATTATCTTTGTCATAAGTTAAAAACTTACCTAAAAAATCTGCTGTTATTTTTCCCGAATGCTTTAGCTCACTTTTTGAAAATAATTTTTCTCTATCCAAATTTCCATAAACTTTCTTTACTTCCTCAGACATCTTCTCTAACTCAGCTAATTCTTTTAAATGCTTTTGGTCAACTTGCTCACTTTGTGATTGTGTTTGTTTGTCATTAGAAGAAGGATTTGTTGGATGTTCAATATTTGGTTCTTCTAAATCAAGGTTAGATGAATTATCACCCTTTCCGTTGCTTTCATCATCCTTATCCAAAGGAGATGCAGGATTACGGATTACATCTGTTTTATCTTTATTTTCCTCAACAGCAACTTCTTCATTTCGATCTTTATTGTTGGTGTTTTTACCTGTAAAAATCGCTATCAGTAATACTAAAAATACTAATATAGTTAAACCGTAATAGACTTTATCCTTCGTCTTCCTATTCATAGGGTTACATCTCCGTTCATATCAGAGTCTAATTGTAAAAAAACGTGATGACGAAAATACATCACCACGTTTTTTTCGCCAAATACAGCGTTATTCAATTAATCTTCATCACTATCTTGTGTACTTTGCTCATGTGCATTAAGTGCTGTTAAATTAGTGTTTGAATTTAGACCTGTACTTTGCTCATTAACATTATTTCTTTGCGTTAAGACTTGCTCTTGATTAGTTTCATTTGTAGATGGTCTTTGTCTCTGACCTTCAGTTGAACCTACATTACTCAAATCACTACCTCTTAGTGGTGCGCTTTGTAATGGTTGACTTTGTGTTACAGAAGGTTGATCTTGTGGCGTTTTTAACGGTGTTGACTTCAATTGAGTGCCTTCCACTGAACCTCCATTACCTAAATTACTACCTTTTAATGGTGTACTTTGTAATGGCTGATTTTTTACTGCCGAACTGTTGTCATTAGGCGTTCCCAAAGGTGTTGACTTCAATTGAGTACCTTCCACCGAGCTTCCTCTTGATTCACTACCTTGTAACGGTGTAGATTGTAATGGTTGACTTGGAATGGCTGATACATTTTCATTCGCTGTATTCAAAGGAGTAGCTTTTAAATCACTACCTTCTGCTGAACTACTTTCTAATGTTGTGTTTTCTAACGATTTACTTTCAAGTGGACTTGAATTAACATCTGCACCGTTTAAATCGCTTGCATGTAATTCAGATTGTTCTTCTAATGAAACTGCTTCTGTTCTAGTGCCATTTCCTCCTGCTGTAGAACCACTGTTTAAATCGCTACCTTTTAGGTCAGTAGATTCTAGAGAAGTCGTTACACTTGCCGTATTTGCATTTCCGCCACCCATTGAAGTTGCTGTAGGGAGTTTTGATGCTGAATCTAAATCTTTTGTTTGAGCTTCACGCATTTGTTGTTGTTGTTGTGCATGTACAGCACTATAGCCTTCATCTTTAAGCAATTCTGCTTCTACTGTTTTACGTTCTATATCTCGTTGTGAAACAGGATTTGACTCAACATTTGCGCTTCCGTTAATCGGTGTACTTGAACCCTCTAATGTAGGATTTTGAATATTCTCCAAGTCTCTTGCTTTTTGTTCTGCATTTTGACGTTCTTGTTGTGTATGCATTAGATGCATTTGAGCTTCTTCTTCTGCTTTTTCTGCATTGGCTAAAACTTGTTGAGCATTTGCATCATTCACATTTTGTTGAGCGTTGGCTTGAGCCTGTGCTAATGCATCTTGCGCTTTAACATGCTCCTCTTGCGCTTGTTGCTCAATTCTTTGTGCATTTCTTAAATCTGCTTCTGCTTCTGTTTTTGCTTGTTCTATTTTCGATGAATCAACCTGTGGCTGTTGAGAAGATGTTTCTACTGATGTAGAGTTTGGATTATCAATTTCATCCAGTCTAGCTCCTTTAAACGTATCAGTTTCTTCATCATAATTTCGATCTTTTGTTTCATTATCAACTTTAATATCAACACGCTCCGATGCTTCACTTGAGCCTTTGCTGATTTGAACACCTTCTACTGGAGATGTCGATTGTGCAGTAGTACTTTCTGTGTTTAATGAGTACAAATGTTGGTCTTTAATATCTTCGTCATTTGTACTATCTTCCACAGTAACTATAGTACCGTCATCTGTAGAGTGGACAACCTCAATATCTCGTTCTTCTAATTGAGTATCATCTCGATCTTCTTGATGTTGTAGTTGTTCAATGTCGTAGGTAACAACATTATCTTCACCATCAATTTGTTGGGCTATTTTTTCTTTTTCGATACGATCATGTTCTAATTGCTCATACATACGGCTAGGTTGCTGTTCGGTATTAGCAGTTGAAGCATAAAGTGGAACTAAATCATGGTCAGCTTTATCATTGCTTTCCATATTTGGTTCGTGTCCAATTCCATTTTTGGACATTAACTGTTCCATTGCTTCTTGACGTTGCTCTTTATCTTCAATTTGTTGAATAGCTTCCATTTGCTTATTAAAGCTATCATTTGCCATATTCGTTGGTAAACCTCGTTCATATCCATTTTCAGCGAGATTTGACATCAACTTGTGACGGTGGACACTTTGTACACTAGTACCAATTGCATCTCCTACACTTTTTTCACCTGTTAATGTACCACCGATTGCTCCACCGATTTTTGCGCCAGTCATAATACCTGCACCACCTGTGGCTAGACCCCCAACAACTGCTCCTGCTACGGTAGCACCCCCTTGAACAGCACCTTTTACAGTGTTAGTTAATGGGGTTGTAAGTTGTCCTGCGCCTTCACGTAAACCGTTAAGCATAGCACTGCCTTTTGTAAAAATAGACATAATTCTGTTTCGTAGAATAAAAATCGTAAGGAATAGAATTATGAACATAAACATAACGGAGATGTATGACAAAAGGATATTGCTAGAACCCAATAAATTAGCATTGGAGTATTCGAATACATATGTTGCCATCATCATGACGAAAATAGAAACAAACGAAAATCCGATTTTTAATCCTAAAGGAAGTACTAACTCGATGGCATAACGCTTTAATACATTTGCCATTGAAGGAATACAACCGACCAATAATGCAAATGGTGCTAAACCTGCGATTACAATGAACCAAAACTGTAGTAATACCATGAACAGTGCCATTGCATAAATCGGAATAGATACAATTCCATTTACTGCTAGATAAACAACTGAAAAAGATAGTTTATCCATCACTGAGTGTTCCGTCATTAACGTATTTGAATGCTTTCCGATTTCTTCTTTAATTACATAGTATTTACGACCACTTTCATCATCTACATCACCATTCAAAGGGTCATAACCAAGTAAATTTTCAATTCGAGACTTTGTTAATTCTCCACCTACTTGACCTTGCCCATATTGCATATATAAATATGGACGTTCTACAAACATCGACCAAAGGGTATTTTTAACGCCTGTTGGATCATTTGCATTATGTGCGCTTGTAGGCGTTACGGCAGTCATTACATCATTAGATAAGTCAGTAGTTATACTGTTAATACCTTTCATGTAATACCCAAAGTTACTTAATAAAATAACTGATAATGCTAAACAAATAGTTACTTGGAAAATAGCTTTTACACCCGATATTACTTTTCGACTGATTACCAACATGTAAATTGCATAACCACCTGTTAAAGCAATAATTACGTTAATAAAAGCTCCAAATATCCCTCCGTTTGTCATTGCACCGCCATTTGTAATTCCTGTAATTTTAAATATTGACCCATCAATAGCGTCAATCATTCCATCAATGATGTTAAAGTTACTGCCTAAATCAAAGGCTGTTATCATTGCGACAGTGAAAAAGATATTCATTTTGAAAAGTGCATTTACGATATTGTTCAGATACATATTTATCTGTTTCCCAACGTTTTCGATAACTTGGATTTTCGCTAATGCACCTTTCCAAATGCTTTCAAACCATCCATCATCTGCTGAATCAATTTCATCTTGAGTTACAGCATCTAGGTAATAATACGTTTTGCCCGAAGCTCCCTTGAAAGTTCCGTATTCTTTAGCGTATTGCTCACCAATAACCGTACCAACAGCATTAATTTCAGCTTCGGTTTTTTGCTGTTCTACATCTAAAGAGAAAAAGAACGTTGCTGTTAGAAGAACTGTAAACAGAAATATTAAAGCAGATTTACGAAAGGTAGAAGTAGCTTTAAATTTCCCACTTATAATGGATACTACTTTTTGAGCTTTTTCCTTCATACAGTCCGTATCTCAAAAAGATACGTTGCCACCTCACTTTCTTTCGCTTTATTTAAAAGGTCTTTTAAATATTAATGAATGCGAGTTTTTTCACGCTCTCGCTCTTCTTTAGTTGCTGTAGAAGAATCAAATGCGTCAAGTAACTCTATGAATACAGGGTTTACACGAATTACTGCGCTACGCCCATATATATCTTGGAACAAACATTCACCACGACCTAACCTCATAATTGTGTTTGCAGTGGCATCTGTAACAGGTAAATTCAGATACTTCAACATTTGTTCAGCTTCTTGGCGTTCTTTTAACGCAAAACTGAATTTCATACCAATATTGGCAACATTACTTGTATGGTCACTTGCATTTTGTGAACCTTTCATAAGAGTTGTATTGTAATAACGTCCCATACGAACGATAAAGTCCATCAATTCTGCACCGATTGGAGAACGTTCAATTGCGCTTGCTTCATCCTGCAAAATATACTTATGGACACTTCTATCGCCTTTAATCATGTACGTTTTTGTCCATGCTGTAATGGAAAGCATTATTGCTTCTGATACACGTTGTTTTGCACGTGGATTAGCAATTTCTTGATCTGATTTTGGAAGTGATAAATTCTGAATCATTAATACTTGGATTGGAGTGCGTTGATTTAAAACCTTAAATTGCTGTCCTTGTTCACCAAATAAAAGCATAGACAACTTATCATTCTTCAAGGTATCCAATTGACTCACTAAGCTTATTAATTTTTCTACACGCTGTTCACCTAAATTGGCTCTATCATGTTCAATTTTGTATTTCAGATTGGTAATTACTGCCCCAATACATGGGTCTTCCATTTGTGAAACTTCGTCAACAGCCTTACTTAACATGCTATATTCCATATCATTCAATTTAACATTCGTTAAATATGTCAGAATATCTACAGCAAGTTCTTTCCCATCATCAATATCATTTGATGTTCGGAAGGGGTCTAAAGAGCCTGCATCTGCTTTATCAGCACCTAACGTCCAAACGTTAATATATTCTTTAGGAATGAAAGGTAAACCGTCTACCCAACCGCCCCTGTCACCTTTAGGGTCGATAATCAAACCTTGTGAACCTGTTAATGTTGATAGATAAATAAATAAGTTCATGAAGAATGATTTACCTTTACCTGTCATTCCTGCTACAAGTACAGAAATAGAATCAACAACGTTACCTAGCCCATCGAATGCTTTAGCCGCCAAGTCGGGCTGTATGAAAACAGGTTTTTGGAATCTTGATGTACTACCAATGTAGAATCCACGATTATCACCAATATTCGTGGTTGCTCCAAACATTAATCCTGCTAGTACAGTAGGTGCTACTTCCATTTGATAGTCATTGATGTATTTACGTCCACCCATCATACATTCATACATTAAGGACATTTGCTCTCCAAATGGTGCTTCCAATTTAATTCCACGTTTAGTTAATTCACTTCGTAAAAGTTCGATACGATTTCGTAATTGTTCTTCACTTTCAGCAGTTACTTTAAATACAAACGAACAAGTATAAGATGGGAAACCATGTGTTTTGAAATATTGTTCTAACTCAATGGTTTCTCTTTCAGAAGTAATAACGTCTAAACCTGCATTTTGACCACCTTTTCTAGCTTCTTCACGTTGATCTTGGAACTCTAATTTAACGTTACCAAGACGTTTGCGTATCATATCGTTAGGCTGATGGTCAGCACGTATTGATACTAGAATTGGGAATGGTAAACGTAATTGGATATCATAAAGCCATTCAGAATTAGGATGAACAGACTTCATTGGCATATTGGAGATTGTAAGGAATTGTGCATATAATTCTTCTAATTCATCTTTTTCAGTGATACGTGTATATAACAAAGTTTTTGGTGTTATTTGGTCAATATTCACACTTTGTAAATCATAGAAATCTTTTTCATTAGAACGAATAGCAACATATTCCGAACCTTTTTCTTGTTCTCGTCCAATCACTTTTGTTCCGCATTCAAATTGTGTGCGAACTCTAACGTCAGAACTGTTATTGCGTGTACTAAACATTTTTTCAATGTTATATACGATTTCAACGGCAGTTAGACGTTTAATCACTGAGTTGAATGAATTTGCTACTGCAACCTCTATTGTTTTTGCTTGACCTCTATAAGCTTGAATTTCACTTTCTAAAATATCATCCGAAAGTAAACCTACAGCAGAGTACAAAGGTGAGTTAAGACCAACCCAAAATTGTCTAAAATTAGAAATAAAATCTAGACCAACGTTAGTTGATTTGTAACGATTTTTATTTGGGTCTAACTGAATACCTAAGTAATAGTGATATTCAGAGGTTTCAGTAAGTTCTTTTTGCTTTGACAGAGCAATTTGTACTTGCTTGAAAAAATTAATACCATTTTGTTGTAATGGATAATTTTTCAACATCATTTCTTCCATAGTACGATCTAAAATATTCGTCACATCTGTAGGGTTCGGAATTGTTAAGTAATGCAAATCAAGTCCTACCTCAGACAAAAAGGCTAATTGCTGTTGAAATGGAACTATTTTTTCATCTTCTGAAAGAAAATCGTAACCAAAACCATCAATTTTGTAATATGCCCAAACTTTGTCGTCATGCGTGAATACTAGATTTCCGTCTATGTGCTTAACAGGAAAATCTACTTTCATACTCATACACTTTAACTCCTTTTTCAGATAGTCTAAATGCGGTGCAAAAAATAAATAGCCTGCCTTATAGCAGACTATTTAATTTTAGTTATATGTGTTGTTGTTTCACTGAAAATCAACAGTGTAGATACTCTCTTTAGGGTTTTCATAAAGAGTCTTTATTGTCCATGTTGTGTAGCCCTTTTCAAACCATTTAGAATAGTTGTTTGCTACCCAAGACAACGCTTCATCTTTACTGTATACAACAACACTTGTATTGCCGATTGGACTTTGCGGTTTTAATTGGTAAAAATCAATAGTGTAGCGATAAGTACCGTCAACTATCCGAATTTTTCGAACATTGTAATGAGGATAACCACGCTTACTCATTTCACCAAAATGACCACTTTCAAGATTTCGGTTTACCGCCACCATCGAACGATATAATCTACCATCATTAAATACTTTTCCGTGATCGCCCAATTCATGCGTAAAGTCAATTATGTCAACTACATCTAAATTAGATGAATCTTCGTTAACTAGATAATTCAACCATTCAACACTATATAAGGTCACACCGTATTTTTGTGCTTCATCAAGAATCGAATAAATTTCATTGATCTTCCAATCAACAAATCCATTTTTTTCATATTGTGATAACATTTGATTTTCAATAAAAGACCAAGCTTCTGCTTTAGAAGTGAATTGAACTTTCTTATTGATTTCATTTGGACTAACCGTTTCGGTTTTTTCCGTTTGTTCAGCATTACCACCTACATTCTTATCATCAAGGGGCTTGCTGTTATTGCTTTCACTTTCGGATTGTGATTGTGCAACTTGTTTTGATGTAGTAGTTGTCGTTTTTGTAGTAGTGGTTTTCGTTTCGACTATCGAAGTAGGGCGACTAACGTTTGCGTTGCTTGTATTCCGATTGTCAGTTTGACGATTTTCACTCTTACTTTCTGATAAACTACTATTACCACTTACATTTGTTGGTTGTTTGGCAACTGTCACGTCATCTTTTACGATTTTTGAACTAGAAGTTGATTCGGAAGGGTGACTTGTTGCCGAATTGTCACTACTTCCATTAGTAAAATTTCCATTTTTTACTTCACTTCCATCCGAACTAATGTTTTTATCATCATTAGAATTTACAATAGTAGAATCTGCTTCATTATTGATAAGATCGTCAGTCGGAACATCCGTATCATGGTCTGAATCTGATTTCAGTTCTTCATCGTCATACTCCCACAAATTAGAACCCTCTTTAGATTCTTCATAATCATTTGTTCCTTCTAATCCATCATCTTTTTCTTCCTTTTCATGAACAATATAGTCAAAATCAGAAACATCATCATTTTTCACATTAGTATTACTATTTGGTAGAAGTTGAATAATAACTAAGATAGCAACACCTAATGCAATGGCACACAGGATAGGAAAAATTAAAAAATCACGAAAATTCTTTTTATTCTTATCCTCAGTTTCACTTAATTCCTCACCCTTTTTTTTTTGCTGTCCTTCGTGTTGATTATTTTGTTGAGATTGTTGTTGTGAAGGATTTATGCCCCCATTATTTAAATTTGCACCTTGCTCATTAAATGGTGGGGTAGGGGAAGAATCAGTGTGACTCATTTGCTGATGCCCCATTGGATTATAACCTTGATGTCCCATTGGATTGAACTGCTGTTGCATCTGTGGAGCGTATGCAGGATACATCTGTGGTGCTTGCCACATCGGTTGCATTGGTTGCATCGGTTGCATCGGTTGCATTGGTTGCATCGGTTGCATTGGTTGCATTGGTTGCATCGGTTGCATTGGTTGCATCGGTTGCATTGGTTGCATTGGTTGCATTGGTTGCATCGGTTGCATTGGTTGCATTGGTTGCATCGGTTGAGCATACATAGGATACATCTGTGGTGGTTGCCACATTGGTTGCATCGGTTGAGCATACACAGGATACATCTGCGGTGCTTGCCACATTGGTTGCATTGGTGGATACCCATAATAAGCAGGGTTGCTCCACATTTGATTATGTGGTTGCTGATTTCCGCCATTACTCTCCATAGAATTGTTTTGCTTATTTTGTTCTCTATATTGGTCATCAAAAGGACTAGACTCTAATTGTTTTGAATTATGATAATGTTCGAATTGTTCGTATTGAGCATATCCATGAGATTTTTCATTCGGAACACCTCTTTCTTGACTATTAACTTCGCCATGATTCGGTATAGAATCTCTAGGGTACTCTTGATTTTGTTGTGTAACATTTTGTGATTCAAAGGTTATATTTTCACAACCATCGTTTTGTGACGTTTTTACAGATACATCATGTGACGTACTTTGTGACGTACTTTGTGACGTATCATGTGACGTGTTTTGTGACGCATATTGTGACGTTTTTATCGAAGGATTGTTCGATTGTTCATCAACACTTTGTGACACCTTATGACCACCATTAAAACTCGCATTACTTTCAGAATTACTTTCGCCATTCACATTATCGTTTCGTGTCACACTTTCTTCAACTTGTGGTTTTTTGTTAGTTACAAAAGGTTGATTTTGCTGTTTCTTAATTCCCGATTGTGACGTATTCAGTGACGTGTTTTGTGACGTTATATGTGACGTGTTTTGTGACGTTGAGTGTGACGCATTATGCGAAACATTTTGCGACGTACTTTCTGTCGCAATATAATTTTCTGTGTTTCCTTTCACAGCTACAGTATTTTCACGTCTATTTATACTACTATCAACTTCCACTTTTTGATTTTCATGTGACGCACGTGACGCATTTTGTGACGTGTCACTTGATTTACGTGACGCTTGCAATTCCGAACTAGGAGCATTATTAACAACACTATCGTCGTTGTTAACATGAGGTTTATGTGTCACTATTGATCTTTCATCAACGGTATCATTTGACAATTTTACGTCCTCGTTATGTGACACATGTGACGTGTTTTGTGACGTATTTTCCTCGTTTTGTGACGCTTGAACTCCTCTTTGAGGATGATTTATTTCCTTTGAACGTCTTGTACTTTGATCAAATTTGCTGTCAGATGCATTTACTACAGCCTGCTTCATTGTCGTTTTAGAAATATCCTTATTTTCTATAAAGAGATAATCATTTTCGTCTCCACGTAGTGCAGTTAAAGTAGGCATATTTTCAGTCGTTGGCGCAAAATCCGAGAACGCAAATCTATTTAGATTTTTTTCGCTTTTCTTGAAACGTTCACTTTTCAAAGTTACATATTTTGATATCTCATATTGAGTCGGTTTAGGCACTTCACGATTACGATAAAACGTTACTTTTTTTGCTTTATGCATATGATAACGAACAAACGAACGGAAAAATGATACAGGTTGTCTTCCTTCTGTTCCGACATCGGAAATTAACCATGATAATCCCACACACATCATTAAAATAATGACATATGGAATCCAATTTATTAGCAACCCAACAACGGGCAGGTTATACCAAATTGCACTAATTATTGTAAAAGCAATAAAATATAAAACAGATTTAAAACGAATCGGTCTTCCTAGCTGTAATCCAAAGATTTGATAAATTTTACGGTCAAATTTTATCGCATCATTTAAAACATACAAAGGAATACCATTCTTAATTTTCTCCACCACCATTTCTAAATGAGTTCAAATTATTACTAAAGTTGATGGAACTTTGTTTAATCATTTAAACACTACACAAACATACAAATTTTAACTTTTTATATACTTGTGTAGTGCATATTTTTTGTGCCTGTGCCAATAGGTTACTTTGTGACCATATCTTTAACCCATGTAGCGATTGTTTTAAGCGTGTCAGGGAAGAAGATAAAGATAGCAATGAAACCAATGCCGATGATTACCCCAACCATCGCAATCCAAGCACGTTTATAAGCTGTACCGATTAATAAAACGATGAAAACAATAAGGATGATATATTCGATTTGTTGCATGAACCAATCGTAGAAACTCTTTAAACTCATTTCAACTTCACCTCCCCTCAAGTGATATCAAACAACCTCTTTATTCATAAAGAAATTATTTTTATAAATAAATTCACTTTACGGCAAGTTAAGGGCAAAAAAATAAGACTAATTATTAGATTCTGCGTTTTCTACTTCATCATTTGATTCTGTCGATTCTGTTGATTCTGTTGATTTTGCATCTTCATTTTCATTATGACTACTTTCGTCCTTTGGCTTGCTACCATTTTTCAATAGATTTTCGATATATTTCATATCATTAATTTTCTTAACGACATACTTATCGCTTGTTTTCTCAACAATCAAATGATACGTAGATGTATATTTTTGTTGAATTTTTTCATCAACGTAACCAACATTGACTTTCACAATAAACTCATTATCGTTTGGAGATTTGTAGACAAGTGAATGTCTTATACCATCAAATGAGACATTACCCATTAAGCCATCGGTAAAGTTTTCATCTTTGAGGATATAGGAAAGTTTGTCATAGTCATCTTCTGAGTATGATCTAAAGAAAGTAGTAAGAAACTCATTTACGGCATCTGCGTCATGTCTTTCAGCAGTTTCTAGCTTCTCAAGCGTTTTATTTTCAGTCGCAATTTGCAGACCCATATCATAACCAACAAAAGAAGGCATTTCTGTTATTACATAACGATTTAAGTCTTTTACATAGTCAACAACCACAGAAACAAATTTCACATCTGTTTTTTGCTCTTTTGGCTTTTCGACTTGCATAATCTCAGCCGTAACTTTTTCTGATACATCTTTTTCAGCTAATTCATCAAGTGCTTCTTCGCTTTCCTTTTCATCTTCTGTTTCTTCTGCTTCTGATCTTTGTCTTTTTTGTTCGGCAGTTTCGTTCATAATTAGAACATTTTCATATTCGCCTAAACTTTTTGACAACAATGTAGAAACTTTATAAGTGTGAATAGAACGAGTATTTGATACAGACTGCGTATCAATTAGTGTAATATCGTCACGACTTAAACTAGAAGTCCAGTCAGTTGTAACGGTATTAAATTCACTATCATTACTTACGTTAGGTGTTGTGTAGTGCTTCAACATTTCAATTCGGTTCTTTTTACTTTCATCATCATTCCAATTGAAATAGACTTGTAAAAAATCACGACCAAATTCTGCACCTCTATAGTTAAAGGATTCACCGCTTTCAGCCACTTCCTGCACTACTACCTTTTCTCCTCCATCACTCATGAAGTTAACAACAGACATTCCACCAAATACGGCAAACATTCCCCAAAAAACTATCACACCTAATTTACGATGACGATAACCTTTAGGTTTAAATACAGCAGTTTCTTTTTCTAACTTTTTCTTTGCTTTTTTGGCTTTGTCACTTTCTGCATTTTTTTTCGAAGCAACATTTACCTTTTTAAAAAAATTAGAAATTGGACTTGTCTTCTTTTTGTCACGAGCTTTTTTCACGCTTTCAACTCCTTTCCATTCTGAAAATTCTGTAAGCGTATCTTGTTAACACTATAATGCGAATGTTCTTTTAAAAAATGGTGATTCAATAATTAGATAGAGTTTAAATCTAATTCAGTGAAAAATTAAACAACATAAAATCACACTGGTTTCTTCTCGTTCTAAAATCAATCTAACTTTGAATTATTTAAATACCATTATCCTTTTTGAGAACTTCCTACCACTATAAAGATAGCGAAAATAATCAAGATTGTTGCAACTGCTCCGTATTTAACTAACGACATATTGTATAATGCTGTTGCTTGCATTTTTAGTTCTTCCCAAATTGGAACTAATGTCGGGAACTGTTCTAAAGCAATACTGCCCATAAATGCAATAAGTACTACAAAACACAATATCGCTAATAAAGATACTAGAAGCCTTTTCATATAAAATCACCCCTTTCTCAAAATATTAAAGTGGGGCATTTCTAGCGCAACAAAAAAGATACTATTACACTTGAGATAATAATAGTATCCTACCAAACTTTTTTCAATTGTTTTTCTATATTTTTTTAACATTATTTTAACCTTTTTTCGTTAATTATATGGAATATATATCATTTTTTTATAATTATATAGATTCTATATAGATTTGATACATATTCTGATTAGTTATTTCAATATAATTTATTTGCTGAATGGATGGACTTTTTTCATTTCTTGCTCATTCATTCTTTTTAAATACATTTGAATTACCTTTTCATCGTTTTGTAACAAACCATTTTTTTTGTATCTAACCATATCATCCAAGATCGTTTTATCAATTAAAGATTTTGGTACAGTTGAAATTGCGTCCACCATTCTTTTTAAAACAACAACATTATTTTCATTTACTTCATACTCTTGAACAAGATTAAACAACAAACGTTGACTTGAAAATCTTTTATACCTTTCACCTTTAATCATGTAAAACAGAAGTAAAGGAATTATTACACACCAAGTTACAGTCATTGCCAAATCAGCAGGGGTACGAATATCTAGAAATAGACGAATGTAATATATTTTATCCATGATTTTTGTCACCAAAGCAATTACAAATACAATTAAGTAAACTGGAACTCCAATAAGTACAGCTTTTAGTAGTTCATTTTTTGAAACCCCATATGGTTTTTTTAATCCTCGTATTTCTTCATTAATTTCATATTTATTTTCTTCAAAATCATCAATTAACGAAACTACTTGTTGTGTTTGCTCTAAATTTAATGATTTAACATTTAACATCTTTAAAAACCTCCTTTATTTTAATCTCTAATTTTTAATAAATCTTTATCAGTGACAACATCCATATTAAAACCTCTGTCAGTTACATAATTATCAATAGACCATATACGTAATTTTTCTTTCTTAGCTTGGTTTTGCGCTTCTTTTAATTCATCAAGATATTTAGTATTAGGAGGGAAGATATAACCAACTCTTGCATATCCTTTCCTAACTAAGTCCATATTTAACATTGTTCCATCTTCTAACCATACATATGCAAGCAATCGTCCATAATCATCTCTTTGAGGATTACCGATCTCAATAAATATATCTTTGTTTGCTCTTTTAATTGAACCTGTGTATCGAGAAGCTTGAATACCATAAGCTTCAACTTTTTTATCGGGATGTACACTTTCGGGAGTGTCTATTAATAACAAACGAATTGTTTCAGTTACTTTTTGACCATCTTCTTCGAACTGAGCCGTTATCGTATCACCATCCTTTGTACTTAACCAAACACCTTTAACTTTTCCTTTCGTATTTAAAGCCCCTTGTGAGCCTTTAGAGGAGTCTTCATTATTTTTATCGGCAATTATGTCCTCATTTGTATTATCATCCAAAACAGGGCTTTCAACACTATCTGAGCCATCTTCTTCTTTCAAGGAATCCGAAAGGGTAGGGGAGTCAGAAGTAATTTCTTCATCTTGTTTGCCAAGTTCACTTTTAGGTATTTCTCCTTCATAACTTTTCTTTTCGTGAACTTCATTGGTAGAAATAAGGGTTGAATCTTTTTCTCTCAGCTTTACAAGGTTTTGAGAGTCAATCCAACCCGAAACATCAAACACAAAAACACTAATTAAAATTGCCCCAACTAACGATACAGGGATTAATATTTTTTTCATCAATATCACCATTTCTATTTATAGTTATTTATTTTAAAAAAAGCCCCCATGTAACTTTCTAACAATTTAGATAGTATCAAGAGGGCTTAAATTTGTTTTCATCATTTTTTAGACGAACTTTCTAGCTTAGACATCGAACTCGCTATTGCATTTACGTTGAATGGCAAATTAGCTACAAAGGTTGACGCATTATTATTGTTTGAAGTTTTTTCTTCATCAACCTCTTCTTCGTCGCCTTCTTCATCAAGAATTTCAAATTCATCATCATCATTATTTTTTGGTGGCTCAACTTTTTCAGATATTTCACTAGCAACTTCTTTAGTTGGTGTTATAATACCTAATTCAAGATCATTCATTTTGTCTAAAATTTCACTAGTATTTGTTTGAGTTTGAATTTGTAATTTTAATAAATCTTCAATCCTATTAAGAATTTCACCGTTATCATTAGATTGAATTGAAGACGAAGGATTTTCTAATTGTTTTCTTTTCAATTCCTCGTTTTCAATTAGTAATATATTGTGTTGTGCCTGTAGTGTTTGATACATCTTTTGCATCTCAAGATACGCTTCATTGTTGGAATTAAAATTCTTAAAGTCCTCGGATTCAATAATAGGGGAGGACTGAAGTATTGTTATTTCTCCCCTTTTCAACTGATTTACATGTTGAGACAAAGCATATTTTTTTCTAAGTAATCCCTTTTCCTTTGCCAAGGAGAAACCTAAAAAAGCAAGGTGCTTCAATACCGTAGTATGAAGCCCCTTTTCTCTTGATGTATCCAAACTTTCTAAATATGAAATTATTTCGTGGTCGTCTTTTGCGAAACGGAATTGATAACGCTTATTCCAAATTGGGTCATCGTGGCTTTCATCCATTTTTCACTCACCACTTTCTCAAAGATTTACTTATTAACTATTTAACAATTGGTTAACTGCAACGTTACCAAAAATATTATAACCATTTGTATTTGCAAACTGTGCATTATCAACTAAAACAATGTTAATACCTTTATTTGCAAACAGTTCTTTTAAATCATCGAAGAAGAAAGTCCCTCCTCCGCCTAAAACGAAGATAACATTAAACAGTTCCATTTCAGAACCCCATTTTTTCGTAAGGCTTGAATAAATCATATTTGCAACAGTTCTTCTTGATTCTTCATATTCTTCTTTTAATTCATATTTTCCTTTTTGAGTTTTAAAATAGCCTTTCTTTTTAACGTTGGCTACAACTCTTTCTAACGCTGATGGAGGGATTGCTGTATCAATTTTACTCTCCGCTTCTGTAAGGAAAATCTCTAGAAATCTACTATATCCAAGAGTATCATCCATATAAGTATAACGCCCTACAGTAGTGTAATTTAGTGCATCTCCATCCATTTCAACAACTGCACTGTCCAAAGTACGCATTCCAATATCTACAAGCGCAATATAAGAACCTTCTTCAATATCCTCCGTATATTCTGTTGAAATACCGTTTCCATCCATCAAAGCAGGGTATACAGCAGATAAACCTTGTGGATACACAGATGCTCCAACTATATTAATCTTTTCAAATGGTTGTTCTACATTTCCTTCACCATCAGTTTCCATTGCCACACCGCTTAACCATTCGATATTTAAATCTAAATCCTCAGATAGCAAATATTCACGGAATTTATCTTTTTGCTTTTGATGATATCCAATTGGGAGTCCAGTAGAAATATAAACATCTCCACCACCCGAAGTTAAATGTATTGCCACTGCGATTAAAATTCTAAATTCGTCAGCTTCAAAACGTACATTATCATCTTTAATACGTTTTAATACAGTATCAGCATGTGATGCGCTTTTACCAACAGCATAGATTACACCCTCATTCTGAACAATCATACTGTTTAGATTATCTTCATGAGTAGAAGTAATCAAATCGCCTAAACGACCCTTAGAACTATAAATCCCGATTTCAGTAGGGAATAAAACAGAATTTTCTCCACAAACAACTTTCACATGACCATAGCCAATATCAATAGAAACTACTTTTGGGATAACCTTAGAAGTTTTTGTAGCTCTTTCTTTTTTGGGAGTTAGATTTTCATCTCTTGTTGTTACCATAGTTTTTTCTCCTTTGTGTTAATATATTTGTTTTTTGGCATAAGAGGAACGAAACATAGTTCACATATAAATATAATAAAATAGAATCCCTCTTAACAAAACCCTCAATTCCTGCTTCTTATGTAGTTACTTTTAATTTGATTAAGGATTTTGTTAAAAATGATTCATATAAGTTAATAGATTTTAAATATAGAGTAGGGGGAAGTTTAATATTTTTATTCTATTATTCCCCACTACATAGTTTTAAAAAAAATCTATTTAGCATATATATATTAACGCACACTTTAAAAATATGCCACTTTTTAAACATTTAATAACCTTTTTAACCTATTTTAAACAACAAGTGAATACAGATGACTGAGAATAATAAACAAATCGTGATTCTATCAATGATATAAAAGAATTTAAGGTTAATTCTAATGCCATACATTTTTTTGATTGGATAAAGGAGTTGAACTTTCCCTGTTAACATATCGCCTAAAATATGTGCAAAAATACCAACAAAGATTGCATAACCCACTGTAACGTTTTGAAATAAAGTAGCACCTAGAATGCCCAATATGATTGCGAATGGTAAAGAGTGTGTCATAGTACGATGGGCTACAACCTTACTTAGTGGATATGATATTGGAAGCATTAACTTGCCAAACTTTGAATTAGGTTCGTCAATATCGGGAATAATCCCTGCAATTCCTCCAATAAAAGCACCTTCCCATGTGTTAGTTACCAAATAACCTGCTATTGCTCCCGAAAGCATATGGGTATCCCAATTCATAAAACCCCTCCACTAATTATTCTTTTAATTAACGCTCCGTTAATTTTTATCTTAACCTAAGAATACATCACTAAAAGTGAAGTGTCAACGAAATGAATACTAAAAATACACTTAAAGAAATGTTAATAAAAATAAACAATATAATTTGTTCCAAAAAAGCAAAAAGACCCTGTATCTTATCTGATTACTGTCTTTCATCACAGATAAGATACAAAGCCTAAATATACAAATAGAAGTTGATTAATTATTTATGGCTGAAACAAGAGCTAAAAAAGCCTTTAAATCATCATATTTTAACTTTTCTAATGAAGTTCCAGCTTTATTATGAAAGTAACCTCGCCCATGTAGTTCTTTTAACATCACTTTCCGTTTTGATTCTAAACTACCCAATTGTTCGCACTCCTTTTTTATTGTGTCATTTATATATTCTATTTGAATCAATTTCTAGATTATCAATAATAATTTCCAATTCCTCACCTAAAAAGGGGCGATTTCCTCTTTCTTTCATACAATAACTTGATACACTAATACCTAGCCAATTGGCTATTTCTTTTTGTTGAATTTCTTTTTCTACTCTTATTTGTTTTACTGCATTAGCAATTTTGACTCTCTTTAGATTTCTTATTTCATCTTTTTTAGACATTAAGAAACACCATAATTTTTCACCCTTCATTGTACGTATATTGTTATCAAAAGGAAATCTATATTTTTTTGCCAAAAAGAAATTTAGGTATTTAATGAGAATTATATATTTTCTTTAAGTGAAGTGTCAAATACTAAAAGACATACATAATATGTTTTTAAATAAAACTCTTACTTTTCTTTACGAAACCTTTTTCTTTTAGGTACTTTGTATTTTTAATGCTTATGTCTATGAAAAGGGTAATAAGTTGATTTTTTCCCTAAATTTGAGATTTATTTAATAGGTATTTCTACTGTTTTTTTATATATTTCGGTGATATAATGAAGGAAAATTTCAATTATTTTTCTTTTTGTTCATTTTTTTTAATTTTTATTCGTATTTTTGTTTTTTTGTGTACCTGCTTTCTTTGCTTTTTTTTCAATTAGGCATTTAAAAAATTAAAAAACTGTCGAAAAGATAAACAGTAGTGAATAGATTTCTTTTTGTGAACATAAAATAAAATTAACTCTAAGACTGATTAAAAAATACACCATTGTCTTTTAGTGAAAAAATATGAAAAGGAGAAATGCCTTAATGAGAACACTAAATTCAAACAAACAAGAATTAGGGAATAAAGATACCACTTCTACCAATTTTGGTGAAAGTGTCAAACATTCTATGGATGATATAATTAATAAATTAGAAGACCGAATTGAAGATGAAAAAAAGAGTGACATATTAACTAACCCATCTAATACGGAGATTGAAAATTCCAACAATCCTAAATCACACCAAATAGAGTTAGGTAAGCGTTTAAAAGCCAGTCGTATACGTGCAGGTTTAACTCAAAATGAAATTGCAGACAGATTCGATGTAAATAGTTCTGTTATTTCGAACTATGAAAGAGGGTATCGTGATCCATCATCTTTTAAATTACGTATTTTAGCTGATATGTACCACGTATCTGTAGACTATCTTTTAGGTAGAACTGACAATATGCTATTAGCTGATACTATTGCATCTGAACTAGCAACGATTAAAGATGTAAAAGATAAGATGGCATTTTTAGATGGGAATAATTCTAATACAACTACACAAGACCCAACAGCAGTAAGAGAATTAACTAGAACTGAAATTGAAGATATTTTAAATACTAACCAGTTCATTCGTTGGTATAGAGAATCACCAGAATCATTTTCTAAAGAACTAGAGAATCTAGGTAAAATGGCACACTTAATTAAACAAAAATAAGGTTAAAAGAACTAATTTGTAAAAATATTTTTCCTGCAAAAATAAATTTTAAAATCCCTTTTAAATCCACTAAGAAATGGTTTAAGAGGGATTTTTTTATATACTCTTTTTAATAGGTAAAATTTACTATTGTTGATTTTTTCAATTTTTTCTAAAGCCTCTCAATATATTTAGCATGTTATACTTTAACTATATTGAATTTCCTAAACATATTCATATTTGGAAATTAGTTTAGAACTACATTTTTTCATTTAGGGAGGACAAAGTATCATATGAAAGTTTTAGAAAGAAGTACAAAAGACATTAACACATACATTAATTATATTCACCATTTCGGGAATTTAAGTATTGGTGAAAAGAATACATTTACTGACAATGCCATTGAAAATATTTTTAAATTAGCTAATTTGTCAAATGTAAATCAATTTACTACAGAAGAAGATGTAGTAAATAATATGGATAAACTAGCAAGTTCACATCATATTCATCTATACTTTTATGACGGACACTCAGAATGGAATACAATGGGTGGGCAAATAAATATTTTTATAAATAACACAAATACAATTGAACGCCAGTGGGAAGATTTTGGTTTCATGTTCTCTAATATCGTTATTTTCTTCAACAGAAAAGTAAAAGATGTACAAGACTTTGATTTAACGAAGGATAGTGCTACATTAGCTCACCTTATTTGTGTACCTTCTTTTATTATTAAACAAATCAAAGAATTAAATAATGCTGATGAAAAAGTTGTTATTGAATTTATCAAAAGCCAATTTAAAGTATCACACTCTTTTGCAGAAAAGTCGTATGCTCTTATTTACAATAAGATTCCAAGTTATCAACCCTTGCATTAAAATGAATAAAAAAAGTAGTCCATTCAATAATTGAGTGGACTACTTACTATGAGAGGGGATGTTAATTAACATTCCCTTTAATTTATTAAATTTCAAAAATTCCCTCGAAATTAATTCCTTTTGCAAAATCATTAGCTGAAATTCCTAACAACTTATCTGTAAAGGGAATGAAAGTATTTGCCATTTTATTTAATTCTTTTGCACTTTTAATATCCTTTTCTGAAATAATCATTGTTAACATTTTAAATTCTTTTTCCTTCTTGAGTTTAATAAAACCCTCAGTAAAATCGTCGGTTACACTTTGCTCACCATCTGTAATAAAAATAATATCAGCATTTTGGTAGTCTTTTTTGATATGTCTTTCCGCTTCAAGTAGTGGGAACATAAAGTTTGTACTGCTATTTAAAAAGCTCTCAGCAATACTAATAACATCATGTACAGCTATTTTCCCTTTAGGGAATTTATATACTTTCCCTATGTTTGATGAAAAAGGAATATAGACTAACGAGCGTTTTTGTCTTCTTGCTATTGCTAAAAATGCAAGCAATACCGCTTTAGATTGACATTCTATTCTTTCCATTGAGACAGATTGATCTAAACAAACTATTATTGAACCATTTCCTGCTGATTCCTCACCAACTAACTCATATTGCAAAATTTCACCTTCTGCATACCGTTTTAAAAAATCCAATCTTGTTTTAGGATTTCTATAGTTCAACAATTCGTGAGATACCATCTGTTCAAAATTATTTCCATAAACCAAACCACCTCTAACATTACTCTCAATCTTTTTGCTTTTTTGTTTTTTTATTGCTATCTGAGTCAGCCGACCTGCCCAAGCCATAATTTGTTTAAGTTTTGGCATGGTTTGTAAGTGTTTAGCTAATTCTAGCTTATCTTTCAATGGCACTTTTTTAGGATTCAATTCACCATTATTAGAACCTTGTTTACCTTCACCTAAAAAACTGTCCATTCCTTCTTTAAGCTCAACTGTCTTTTTAAAAGATTGATTCATTTTGGCTGAAAAAGAAGTATTTTCTTTAGACTCATTATCGACTTTTCCTTCTGAGCTAAGTTTATTTATTAGGTCTTGAACTGCTGTTTCTATTTGTTCTTTATCTTCCTCACCTTGAATATTGTTACTCATTTTTTGTTTTATTTCATCATCAATATTGTCATTTATCCATTCTAATATTTTAAAACCTAAATGTAATGCACCAACTGTTGAGAGAGTTTCATCATATGCTGTCATGACTGCATATTTGTTGTAAACATCATCTGACATTATTCTTTCTATAATTTGTTTTTGCATCATCTGTTTATTTGATAATTCTTCTTCACTTTTAACAATTGGTGTTACTTTATAAAATGTATTCCAAACATCTGCAATTAGATCATTGAAGTTATCTAGTATTTTATTATTAATCAAATCGTCAAGTAAATTTGAAGATTCATAAGTTGCATTAAATCTTCTTACATCATATAAATCAACATTTATTGCTGAATTTTCTTTCTTATATAAGTATGTCTTACTATTAATAGTAGTTTGCATATAATGCACCTCATTTTCTATTTTTAAAGAAAAAACTAGAATACATAAGTAATCTAGTTTCTCAACCCATTTTTATTCGGCAACAACTGTCATTTGTTGTGCTAATGTTTCTTTAAATCTTTGAATATTTTCGCATTCGTGTTGAACAGCTTGTGAATATTCATCATTCCAAATATTGCTGTATTTAACTTTAAGCGATTCTAATTCTTTAGATATATCAGACGCTTTTTTTACTAAATCGAGCAGTATTTCTGAGCGTCGCTTTAAATCAGTTTCTTGATTGATTTTACCGCCTTCTTCTCTTAAATCAACCATAACAGAAACTAATTCCTTTATTTCATATGTCACTACATCTAATTTTTGAATTATACTTTCTACTTTTGGTTTTTGAGATATTTCTTCCCAAAGTATATCTGTTAGAATTTCTAAATCATCCAACTCAACAACAATTCGTCCTGCTAAGAATGCTTTTGCTTTTAATATTGATAGAGACTGTTTATATCTACGATCAGATGGTTGAATACCCTCATTTTTTAAATCTGCACGTATTCGAACCAAATTCTGAATTATATCATTTGGAATAGTAACTAATGAACACAAGTATTGCATATTTTCCAATTCGGATAATGTAATAGTTGGAATTTGAATTGCATCTCCATCTATCACAAGCATACGTTCAAAGTCTTTGTCCTCCTTGATATATTCAACTTCTCTACGTAGTAAAAAACGGTCAAATAAAGCAATTAATGAATCATCTTCGGGATATTCGTTACTAGCCCCAATTAAAGTTGAAAGTGGCACTTCAATAGGTGAACTATAATTATAATAAAGACGTTCATTTAACATTGTTAATAACGAATTTAATATAGCTGAATTAGATTTAAAAATTTCATCCAAGAAAGCCGTATTCGCTTGAGGTAGTTTATACGTTGTATTTCTTTCATAAACACCATTTTCAAGAGAATCTAGATTCAAAGAACCAAATAATTCTTCTTCCTTCGTAAACTTAGTTAACAACCATTGAAAATAATTTGCATCTTGAATGGAATTTGCTATATCCATAATTAAGGCAGATTTTGATGTTCCTGCTGAACCTATCAATAAAACATGTTGGCGAGAAAGCAATCCTAAAAACACTGCTTCGATTTCCTTTTCACGTTGAACATATTTATTATTTAAAGCATTCATTATCTGAACTATTAAATTCACATTTGACATTATATAAAACCTCCATTGTGTTGTTTTCAAAAATATTCCCTCCCTTATTGAAAATAGGGGAGGGAAACTTTTAAATAGTATGAATAAATATACTATATTCTAGTTAGAAGCATTTTCAACTTCATTTAGTTGATTTTGTAAAGCTTCTTCTTTGGCTATTCGTTGTGGTGTTTTGTGATTAACAATTCTAGTTTCAAGATTTGCTAAATTCGCTTGCAACACTAACATTTTAGTTTCAACTAGAGCTTCTTCATCTGATAACATTGCCTTGTATGTTTCTTGTTTTTCAAGAACATTTTTCATGGATTCTGCAAGTTTTTTCATTTGCCCTTTATCCATTTTAGGATCACGTAACTTTTCATTAAGGTCTTCAATATATGTCATTAATGAATTACTTACCATTTTACGATTATCAGCTTTATTCATTACATCTACTTTATAGCCATTAGCATTATCTAAACTCTCCAAAAACACAATAAGACTTAGTAATTCGTTTCGTCTATCGAAAGGAATAAAATAAATACTACCATGTTTTTTTAATGGGATAGGATTGCATGACTTTAAAATAGACACTGCTAAATCTCTAATTTGTTGTGCTGAATGATGTGTTTTATATAATTCAAATCTTTCACGAACTTCTCGTAGAGTACGATTGATATGTTCGTAAAGACTACCATTATCTTTCACACGACTATCTTCTCCAATAACAGTGCCAACAACAGCATCCGAATCATTTCTTCTTAAATAAATTGTACCTGCTTGTGGTATATAATCTAATTTTTTACCCGACTTATCTACCGTTTCAATTACAACATTTCTCACAACTGCATCTTTATCTGTATGAACCTCACGAATCAATATATTTTGATACAAATTATCAGATACAGTAATTTTGTATTCCGCTTCTTTAGTAGCTCTACGAAATGCATCTGAAATTCGAATTTCTTTTGGTAAAAAAGCTTCTTCGATTCCTGCATCCATAGCCTTTTGTCGCAAGTTTTCTGTACTAATTATTTGTTGACCAACACTATACCAAAAAATAAATCCAAGTTGGTTCTGTTCATTTTCATCTGTTACAATTACAAGTTCATCTAATTTTACCATGAAGTAGACACTCCCTTAGTGTATCTAAGAATTTTTAAATAAAGGCTATATAACCTTTGTCAGTCATTATTTAGTCATTCAAGACTATTAATTAAAAACGAATCAATTCATTAAAATCAATATTTTTTAGAACACCTTTACGTCCTTTTAAAGATTTGAGTACTTCAACTCTAATTAATTTTTCAATAAGAGTTTCAGTCACCAAATTATCATACTCATTATCACAAACATGACACTTCATTTTTGGGAAATTTTCGATAATAATTGAGTGTTGTTGTCCTGCTACTTCAATGACATAATCAATAGTTTGTTGTTTAGCTTTGTTATTTTCACCGCAACGTGGACAAGTAGAAACTTGCATTTCAATTGGAAAAGCATTAAGAGCTTCTAACACCAATTCATCTAGAGTTTTATTAGATAATGAAGCCTTTAGCTTAACAATATCCTTTTCTCTACCTTCAAGATTTGTAACTAAGTATTTGTTGTTCATATTTCAGAACCCCTCTCGATATTTTAAAAGACCTTTTAAATTTTATTTTTATCAATTGTAACACTTCGAAAATATTGAGACAAACTTCACTAAAAGTCTGAATCATCGTTACAGAAGCATTTTCTTTCATCAAATGTCTCTGTCCATTTCCAAGCGTGTGATCGTGGGTCATAACAAGTTAAAATTAACCATTTTGAATCACTCAATTGATTTACAACTACATGAAGTGGTCTGTAATTTTTTCCTACGTAACCTAGCAAAACAATAGATGCCTTACCAACAGATTGATTACGTTCTACAGCCCAACCATTTTCAATAACAGATAGAACTTCACTTGTTGAAACAGCACGTTCTTGCGAGCGTATCTTAAAGTGTCCATCCAACTCAATAGTTGCTGTGTTTCCTTTTAGTTTTTTAATAAAATTTTCATGTTCTGTTTCACCTGTTTTTAAAAACTTTGTTTGGTTAGCTTTCCATTTTTCAGATTTACGTTTACATTCTTGCGGATTTTTGCAATCACACATTCTCATTCCTCCTTAAATTTTTAATTGTTCATAAACGCAAAAAAAGCCACTTGCATTACTAGCGTTAAAAAATTTAAACACTAGAAAGCAGTCAGCTTTAAATAAACGTATGAACGTTACTTTTAATTTTCGACAAATCGAATTACAACTTTGCTGTTGTTTGCTAACAAATACACAATTCCTATTAATAGGGAGGTATAAGAGTACGCAAAATAATCGCCATAGGCATCTTCATTGTGTTTTTCTACGTTGTATTATCCAAAAGAATAACATTGAAGGTAGATGTACACAAAACTCTTTGCAATAATCAAAACCTCAAAAAAGGAGTGTTTGAATAGCGTGTAAGAGTGTGTCAAAAAGAAAAGTAATAATAAGACAAATTTATCATAAAGGTATTTTTTTTGCAAACACTCCATGTTTTATATATATTTCTTTTCTTTAAGAAATTATTAGATATTATATTACATTGACAATGATGTTAAATTAATATTATTATTATATAAACAGCATAAAATCATTTTCTTCTCGTTGTAAAGTCATTATCTATTTTTGAACTATACACCAAATCCTTATTAGTATAAATAATTAGGGGAAGGAGGAAGGTCATTGGGTGGTGGTGTAGATACATTCAAACAGATAACTATGCGTTATTCTACTACGCTTCTTGAACAGATCGAAGCGTTTCAAATAGAAAAAGGTTTTCCAACGAGAGCGCAAACAGTCACGTATTTATTAATCATGGCTTTGGATGCACAAAAGAAAAATAACATTTTGTCAGCAGTGGGCAGTGACACTAAATGCTATAGTACAACTGAGAAGCATACTGTTTAAAAAATGATTAGGTAACAATAAAATTTATCAAAAGAGATTAGATTACAAATTTATGTATTCTAATCTTTTTTTTTGAAAGGATTGAATCTCATGAAAAATCTTTTAAAGACATTAGATAAAAACAATAATTTTAATCATTTAATAGTAGGAACAACCGCTTCTGCTAAAATGGATTATCAACAAAAGCGAAAGGTTATTAATTATTTCTCTCTTAAATCTGTTCTTTTTCAAGATATACTGTATACAAATGAAAACGAAAAAATAAATACAGAAGCCCCTTATGAAATTTTTAATAAAGTGTTAACTCAACTAGATTTTAATGGCACATATACATTTTTCCTGCATCAAAAACAATTCTTTATACTGGAAGTTGTTACAACTATAGAAGTACCTATAAAATGCTACCAAGTACATTTCAATGATAGAAAAGGTAGCATCGAACCAACTTTAAAGCTAATTTGGGAGGAAGGAAACAAATGATTATATATTTTCACATGATAGAGCAAGCTCAAGATAAAAATAGTGATTTACATAAATATGTTGTTCAACCTTATATTGAGGAAACGGGTATTAATCGAGAAGATATTCAATTAAGTGATCTGTTGGAATGGCTAGAAAAAAAGCGAAGAGCACTTATATATGGCATTTAAATCCTCTCAAGGTTAAATACACCGCATTTTGATACAAATACAACACCCAAATAAAGAAAGCCCTTAAAAACGATTTAAAACGTCTTTAAGGGCTTTTAATTATATGTGTTTTCATATTAACTTACTTAATGCATGTTCTACACACTGAACGCCTTTATTTAAAATTAAAACTTCATCCTTGTCACGGTTAAAATATTTTAACAGTGCTTGTACATTCACATTTTTAGATTGTTTACTTCGGTATACTCTACCAAATTCAAATAGTGCAATATCACGTGAAAGGGGATTAACAATTACCTCGGTATCATTTACACCTAAACAAGATGAAACAACTTTCCTTGCCACATTGATAGAACTTGCCTTTACAACTAAATGATCGTTGTCCTCCACTCCATGAAAAACAATAGCTTCGAAATATGATTTCATACTAGACCACACCAATCTGTTTGTAGTAGCCAATTTTACAAACGGAAATAGGATAAAGCAGGTACATATTTATTTTATAGTAGTAGGGGAGGGGTTTAAAGAAATTTCTCTACGGTCTTATCTGCAACCTTTAGATAATGGTCTGAAATAGTCTTTAAAGTAGAATGACCTGTCTGACGAGCTATTGTTGCAATATCAGCACCTTTTTCATGCATACTTGTAATTTGTGTCTTTCTGAAATTATAAGCAGTCAAACCATCTGTATGCTTCGTTATCATCTTCCAGTATCCAGTTTCACTAATTTGTTTGCTTGTATAGTTATCATATTTATTTACAGTTCCAACAAAGTAATCGTCATCTTTTAATTTATAATGATTAATATATTCACGAACTACATCCATACACTCTTTAGTCAACTTCTTGGTATGCCATTGTTTTTGTTTTTTTAAATAAATGTGTATAAGGCTATTATCCCAATCAAAATCTTTTACTTTAATACGAACCATTTCACTTGCTCGATTAGCAGTTATTAAATTCACATATAAAATTGCTTTAAATCTTAAAGGTAAAGATAATATTAATTCTAAAATATCCTCTTGAGGATATGCCTTTTTTCCTTCTATTCTATTTAAAGTTTCATTTCCCTCTTGAGTAAAAATTTTCCTCATACCATTTATCTGCTCTTGATGTATTGCATCAACTTCCACTTCATATGTCACTTCTAAATAACATTTAATAGCAGAAAGTCTTTTATTCCATGTTGTTTTTTTTACACGTTCTTCTTTGATAGAAATATATAAAAAATCACATAAAGAATTTAATTCGTATTCATTCATGTCGTTTTTTTCACAGTGTACAATATAAGCTCTTATATCATACAAATATTTTTCGGGTATTGAGTTATTCAATTCATGAGTAACTAGCTTTCGTTCTTCTTCACGTTTTCTATTATCAAAGTGACTTTTATAAATAACGTTATTCTGATGGCTATTCATCTAATCAAAGCCTTTCCTTAAAATTAAAAACATCTATAAAAATAAAAACCTGTGTATTTCAGCATCATACTTTTTTAAAAGTGAAGTGAAAGACAGGTTTTAGTTTATTGATACTGAATAATCTATTTATCTTAAATTGTAACTATTTCAGCATCACGTATAACATGATGTTCTTCGATTAACACACGTTCTCTATCACTTAATAATTCCAATGATTCTGCGAAAGCAAGTTTTAAATCGCCAACCCTCATATCTAATATCATAGTTAATTCTAATTCTACTGCTGTTAAATCTTCCCTTGTATAAATCATAGTTTTTTCTGTTGAACAAGGGATTGAAAGTAAACATACTTTGGAGTCATTACTTAGTAGATTATAGACCTTATACTCTATGTAGCATTCAACACTAAGCCCATCTCCATTTTTCACTGTTTCTCCAAAAGATAAAGCTAATTCTGTTTCTAGATTTCCTCCAAGCATAACTTTGCCATAGACTAAATTAAATATCTCAATAAGTGCTTCATCAACTATCGTATTCAATTCGGTTGCCCATCCCATAAAGATTTTCACCATCCGATTATAAATTAAGTTTAAGAATTAATAAGTTAGTATATTTTTAACTGTAAATTGCAAGTATCTTATATGTAACTATAACATTGTATCTTTCAAACTAACAAACAAAAAGTGATATAAACATCACTTTTAGGCAATTTTTGTCTTGATTAATAATAGATAACTGCACCATCAAAAGGATGATGCAGTATTTCATTAGATACTATTTGATTTAAGTGAATTGATTAAATAGAAATAGTTTCAACATCTTGCAGATTGTAAAAGGGAGGTTTAAGTTTATTCTGAGCTAACCACTTTTCAAAAGCATTCTTTATAATTTTTTGTAATTTTTCATAATCATCACTTGAGACATCTTTTAAATAATCAATTGCAACATTCCCAATAATTTTATTTACATTGCCCCGATATTCCACAATAAGTGAACTACAGTCAAATTCAATTTCATCAATTAATCTTGTAGTAGTTTGAGCAATAGAAAAATTTTTCCGCCCCAACTTCAAGGCTTCTTTTTTTCCAATGCGAATTGCATCTTTTTTAGTTGAAAGCAAAGGATTTTTCCATCCAGTATCTTCACCATCTATGTTGTACGTCCACATACCGTCTAAAGAGCCGATAGGTGGGGGAGTGTTTTCTATTTTTTCAATGAAACTTCCTACAAATTCCTTAATCATTTTTTACCTCACAACCTTTATTTTGATTTAGCTTGCTATAACAACTAGTTCTTTACTCGTTTCTGATGTATCTTTAAGATCATTCTTTACAACTAAAATTTGATTAGCATTTGCAAGAGTATCTACAAAATCGAATTTAAAACTGTCTTCATTCAAGACATCAATTGGAACTAATATATGAAAGGGAGTATTGTGATTTGTCTCAAAAGTTGCTACTACTGTTTTTTTACTTGAGTCCAAATCTGCAACATCTCTCTTTAAGTGATAAATGAGAGGAGAAGACGATAGCTCGTCATTTCTAACATAATGGTTTACATCGTCCATATTTTCAAAAAGCTGTATTGAACATAAGTCAGTGATATTCTTCTTTACAATGCTAGAAGGGATGTAAGCACCCTTTACAGACCATTCCATTAAAATACAATCTACATTAAAGTCAATTCCAAATCTTTTTTCTTCAAGTATATTCATAACTACACTCCTTTTTAAACTGCTTTGCTCAGTTTTAAAATTTAAAAATTATACAAGAAACAAAAAAGATTACATTTTTAATCATAAAGATTACAAAAAAGCAATCTGCGTTATTTCTAAAACAATTATAACACCATCTTTTAAAAAAACAATTATGACTACATATAAAACAAAAAGATTTTATTTTATTTTTTTATGCATTTTTTTAAAACACATTTTGTATTTCTTAGAAAAAAATGTTGTTAAGGGTACAAAAAAAGACCTCCTCTATAAAAAGAGAAGGTCTTATGATTATTTTAAATTTAAGGAAGCATTTTTTAAACACTAACCTGCCATAATTTTCGCTGTAAAAATTTTAAATACTCATTCTTCCACAAAGATACGATCTGTTTAACTAGATGCATTTCGGGTTTATTTGTATCAATATCAACTTGTGCCATAGCAGAAGCTAAACTTTCTTTTATGTCTTCTGAAACACTATCGAAACCATTCATGCGAACTCTATTATCAACAGTATCTTTTATTTTATCTTTAATCAAATTGAAGTAGAAGTCGTCATTAATCTGATTTCTTACTTTCTTAAAGCCCTGCCAATCTTCTAAATAATCAATATTGAGATATACGAGTACCTTTACAACAACAAAGCCGTTTTCACCGCTTTGAAATTGTCGCAAACCAGTCAAGAGTGATACGTCACCTTTATTTGATTCATTCGTAACCGTAACGTTATCATTATTAATTTCTTGTTCGTTCCGCATAAGTTTCCCTCACCCTCACTTCATCGTCATAAAGTGGATAAATCAACTTGATTAGTTATTCTTGGCTTCTTTGGCATTAGAAGTTTTAGCTTTAGTAAATTATAAGTCTCTTAATTATAATACCATTCTAAAAATAAATCAATTATATATTTAATTTCACTAAAAGTCAAATTGAGTTAACCTTTTTTCTTTTAGGCAATTTTAAAGTTAAAGATTATTACATTTATGATTTTAAACTTACTTACTTCTTCTAGTTAGTTAGTAGATATAAATATTAATATATATACTAATAATATATATATATAAACCTAATAATAATATATTATTAATAAAACTATATATATTATATATTAATCTATTTTTAATATATAAGAGGGCATTTATTTCTTTTACTAGAAAAAAACGCCCTGTATTTAGTCGTATTTTATTCCGTTATGAGAAAAAAACGCCCTACATTTAGTCTTAAATTGTTCAATATGTAGAAAAAAATGCCACCCTACTAAAAACCTATATTAAATTTCTAAAAATGTGCTTTTTTTAGTTTAATTATTGCATGAACCCTTGTATATCAACTAATTCGGTACTCAACCAAAATATAAAATTATATAGTCAAAAAGAATTGGTAGCATGAGTTTCTTTTAACAGAAATATATGCCACCCCTAGTTGATAGCATATAGATAGTAAGGATGGAAAAAAATGCACCCCCTCAAATACCCTTTATTCAGCCAGTGAAAAAAATGCTACCGCTTATGTGATAGCAGGACAGGGGAATGAACGGAAAAATTTGCACCCCCTCAAGTAGATCATTCATCCAGTAGAAAAAATTGCTACCTCTTAATAGATGGCAAAAAAGTTCCTATGCATTTTTATTTCCACAAATTATCACTTGCCAAAATGCAAACATTTGTTCTAAAATAGTACAAACGAATGTTCTGTATTGAGGAGCGTGTAATATGAAAGAACAACTGATAAAAGCAATGAAACGTAATCAACAAGTAGATATGATGTATGTTTCAAAAAGTGGTTCAATAACAAAAAGGCGTATTAAGGTCATTAAATTTGTTGGTAATTCATTTCAAGCATATTGTTTCAATCGCAATTCAAAACGAACATTTTTGATTGATAGCGTGTTAGCTGTTGTTCCAATCATCCATAAGGAGCGCAAAGTTGTATGTTGAAATCTGACCAAAGGCGATTGTTTCATAAATTCTTGATACTAGAAATGGCAGTTCAATCATTGCAGCGTGATTTCCCAGTAATTGAAAATTTGAAAATGAGTAAGGTTTATATACGAATCCTCGAAAAGTTATTAAAAGATACATCTCATGATTATTACAATTCAAAAAGATTGTTGGCAAAAGAGAAAATAAAATTAGTAAAGGTAGAAAAGATAGACGAGTATTTTAGTGATGTGTATATAGCTACAGCAGGTAATGATGTGGTTCTTCGATATGCAAATATGGCACTAAAAACGCAAGTGGAAAAATTGTTGAATCAACATTTAGATAAAGAAATATAACAGGCATACGAAAAATTGCCTGTTTTATTATTTGATAGCAGGGTTGGAAATCAAACGAAAAAAACGCTACCCCTCAAGTACCTCATGTAGCCAGTGAAAAAAATGCTACTGCTTATGCAATAGCAGGACAGGGGAATGAACGGAAAAAAATGCGCCCCCTCAAACCTATTAGTATAGCCAGTAAAATAAATGCCACCGCTTGTGTGATAGCAGAGAAGGGGAATCAACGAAAAAAATGCGCCCCCTCAAATCTCTTAGTATAGCCAGTGAAAAAAATGCCACCGCTTGTGTGATAGCAGAGAAGGGGAATCAACGAAAAAAATGCGCCCCCTCAAATCTCTTAGTATAGCCAGTGAAAAAAATGCCACCGCTTGTGTGATAGCAGAGAAGGGGAATCAACGAAAAAAATGCGCCCCCTCAAATCTCTTAGTATAGCCAGTGAAAAAAATGCCACCGCTTATGCGATAGCAGGACAGGGGAATGAACGGAAAAAAATGCGCCCCCTCAAATCTCTTAGTATAGCCAGTGAAAAAAATGCCACCGCTTGTGTGATAGCAGAGCAGAAGAATGAACGGAAAAAAATGCACCCCCTCAAACCTATTAGTATAGCCAGTGAAAAAAATGCCACCGCTTATGTGATAGCAGAGAAGGGGAATCAACGAAAAAAATGCGCCCCCTCAAACAGTTTATATATCTTGCAAAAAAACGCCATTGCGTATAGTTACAGATACAAAATGAGAAATTTAAAACCCCCTATCCTATAAAGGCAGGGGGTAAAGTAAAGTTTACTCAATTTTTGATTGTTTCATTTTAGGATTTTGAATGTAATCAGTCAAAGTATCCTTTAATACATCTTGTTCTTCAAGCCAATTGTAGAATGGTATTTTATTAGTAGAATTTTTTGCAGTGTGATGTTTTACCGCATTTTCTAGCCAATTAAGCACCATCGTTTTAGCTTGCAGAGTACCACTGTTAGCGATAAGAGAAAGTCGTTTAACTCCATAATATAATGCTAATGTACAATTTGTATTTAACAAAATTATTACATCTTTTTCTTGGATAGATGCACCATATTTAAAGAAGTTAAATTCTACAGTACCACCCTTTAGTCGTTCATCAATTGTTTCAACCAAAAGCGAACTATAAGGCATAACATCATATTTCGCATTGATAGAATAAAGCATTTTTAGTTGGGAAGAAGTATAACATAAGCCTTCCTCAACTTTACATAGGTACGAGGAAAGTGTTTCCCACCATTCATCATCAAAAGCTTTGGTACGTTCTTGTAATATTGATTGATTAGCAAGATCGTTATTGCTTAATGAAGGTTTAGATGGGGTAGAATCTACCCTATCAGTACGTTCTATCGGGAAATCCAATAATTCTTCTTCTTTTTCACTATATATCTGAACAAATGAAGATGAAGTGACTTCATCATTGACCATTTCAATTTGAATGTCTGGTTGGTTTTCAAATGATAATTGCTCAACTTTTTGATGTTTTGATGATTGCATAATTAAATTGTAATTATCACCATCTACATAATAGTGATTAGCTTCAAATCCTCTATAGTCAATAGATTTTTCAACCCTAATTAATTTTTTGTCTTTTAGCCTTTTGATAATTCGTTTGGCATTTGATATATCAAGATTAAGCAAATTAGCCCACTCACTATAAGTGACAGCATACTGTATTCTTGAACGCCAAAGAGCATACACCAACACCTTGAAAGTTTGACCTGTTTTATTTGTTAGTTTTGCGGAGTCTGCTGTACTTTCAGTAACTTGCATAAAGCTATCACAGTTTGGTATATCAGTAAGCGGAATAATTTTAACTTGCAAATAAGTTGTATACTTTATAGATTTTATATCCACATTAGATATAAATAAATAGCCCTTTATATGCAACCCTTGCAAAGCTTTAATTATACGATTCTTCCCTAAATTCTTTTTTGACTTACACCACATTAATCTAGAGTATAACAAGTCAACACTTACATTGGTTTGTGTTGGATTTTGTAGACTTCGATGGTACATTATTTCGTAATAGACAATAATTTCATCATCTGTAACACTACTTGTAATGTCCTGAGACGAAAGCATATTTGTGGGTATTATCACAAAACTTATTCTTTCTGCTTCATTTTCTGTAGTATTAGTGCTATAATCATCTACAAACATATTTTTTTATCTCCTTTGTAAGATGGCTTGGTCGTGTGAGGACTAAGCTATTTTTTTGTCTAAAATCCCATTTTTCCGATTACCTCCCTTGAATTTATTTTCTAAATGAAAACCTCTTAATTTTTAAAAAAGTATACCTATTCGCCCAAATGAGGGTAAAGAATACAGTTAGGCTACTATACTTATAAATAGAATTTTACCATTTATGCCAAGTGACTTCAAATCTAATTTTGATTACTAGAATGGCAACGTATATATATCTTTGTCGGTGTTTTCTATATGTTGTTCTGCTAAAGAAATATATTCTAATTTGCTTTTAGAAGGGGGTAATAGATTTAATTCTTCTTTCAGATTCTTATTCTTAATTTTTTCTTCGAACCATTTTTTAAAGTACAAATGTTTTCCTATCGTGAAATAATCAAATTCTTGTACCATACCAAAAATATCATAATACGCTAATTTATTTCTAAGCTCGAAAATATTTAGCTCAACTAGTACTTGTTTATTTGGATTAATTGTTTCACGTATATATATTTTTAATTTTTCAATATCACTCTCAGAGAAACCATCACCTGTTCCTTGTTTATATATTGACAGATGGTGTTCAGCACAGGCACTTATTGTCCCAACATTGTTTAACACATCTTTACATGCATTTAAAACGCAATTTAAATAATCACAGTTTATACTAGACGGTATTTTTCTTTTTCTTTGAGCTTCTTTAAATTCATTTAAAAGGAGATCATCGAACGAAAAGGTTGGAGAATCATCATACATATCAATAAAATTCATAAAACAATAGGCAATTTGTAAATCTATAATTGACTGCAAAATTTCCTTTAAACATTCATTTTCTACTGTAGATAATATGTCAAAGGCATCAAAAGGAGAGAGGGTATTCATTTTATTCAAAATATCTTTTGAAAGTAAATGATAGGATTCAATTATTGTTTGTTTTTGTTTAACATGGTATTCATTCAAATTGAATTACTCCCTTCAAATTAATAAAAAGCCCCACAAGTCAATGACAGTATGCATTGATTTTGCAGGGCAGTATAAACTAAAAATTAATTAGTTACATCTTGATTACCAAAAACAAATTCATATTCATTTATAATTAACAGTTCAGTTACGTTAGATTTAGTTAATCGAATATCCAAAGGTGAAGATTTACGGTAATAATCCGCATAATGCTCAACTAATTTTTCAAGTTTTTCTAAATGTGCTTCACTTAAACGTGCAGTAAAGCTTTTTTTAGTTAAAGACTTTCGTTTATCTGCATCCTCAGAATTTTTTTGAGCATGTACAGAAGGGATTGGATTTAATAAAATGTCATCTTTAAAGAGAAGTTTTTCTCCATTAGACCCCTCTTTGTTTTCTCCAAAAACTCTATCATATTCACGAACTATAATGATCTCCATTACATTTGCTTTTGTAATTTTAATATCCAGTGGTGAATTTTTACGGTAAAAGTCTGCATAATATTCCACTAATTCATCAAGTCGTTCAAGATGCAATTCACCTATACGTATAGTATAACTTTTCTTTGAGACAGACATCTTAAAACCTCCATTATAAATAATTCCAAAATCGTTTTAATTTTTCATAAAAAGTATATCATTTAGTAATATCTTTAACAATAAAATTAATTACGTTTTAAATCTTTTGTGTTTATGATTGGAATATTATAAAAACCGAAAAGTTTTCATAAAGAAAATAAAAATTAATCTTTCCATTACTTAAAATAATTAATTCAAAACAATTACACAATAAGAAAACAAATTTAAGAATATATTTTCTTTTAGAAAAGTTTTCGGTAGAAATCGGAAGAAAGCACCTTATTCTTATCTGAAAATTCTGAATTTGTATATACAAAAATATCAAGTGCAAAAAAAGCCACTAAGGAATTTTCCTTTATGAACAGAAAAAAACAACTACTTTTTCGAAGTTAGTTGTTTTTTTTTGCTTTTTGCTAGAACTGCTTGAGAATGAATATATATTTGTTTATTTGAAATACGAGTATGTCTTTTTAATTCTTTATATATCATTTTCATTTCATTTCTAGATAATAATGATTTATTAAAACTCGACCTTTTTTGTTTTGAATTTAAAAACTCTTTCAATTCAGCTATGTGAAGTACTTGAAAATTATTTTTAGATGCTTCGTATTTTATATCCGATAATATGGCATCTTCTCCAAAGATGATTAAAGAATAAAAGGGATAAGAGTCAAGATCAATTTGTCCTCTGATAGCTCTTATGTGTGTGCCATGTTGCCACAAAGGATTATATAACCACTTTGTAAAACCTTGATGATGAACTTGCCAGTAAATTAACTTGGAGTCACCTATGATAAGACCTTCGTAATTTTTAGATTCGATAATATAAATACCTGTATGATGGATGACTACCATATCTATTTCCGTTAATTCATCACTATATCTTAAAGCTTTTCCTCTAAGTAATTTTGGTAAGTATAAATTCTTTAATATATAAACATCATCATACTTAAAAGCAGTCTTAAACACTTTTTTTATTTTATCTTCACCTAATGACCCCATTTTATAAGTATTACTGTTTTCAAAATCTATTTTAGATTTACGGTATTTTTTTTGTTGGTAATACCAAGGAGAAAACAAAAGTGCCAATATGGTAAAAATAACAATTAAAGTTATATTGCTTGTCATTGTTATACCACCATTCATCAATTAATATGTATTTTTAATTTATATATATATATTTATTGTATAACAATGTATGATTTATGTATATGAATAACAACAGTTGAATTGTTTTATAATTAATTTAAAAATATTTTGTATTAAAAATGTTTCAAAATATTATTATCTTCATTATGAAATTAAATGTCGTCAAACATTTCTTTTTGAAATATTTATAGACTATTACTTTTCTTTATGATATATTTATTAATGTGATTGGCATGTTTAATTTCTTCTAATTGGATTTATAACCGATTCCGATTGGTGCTACTAACTTTACAATTGAAAATTTCTTTTAAAAGACTTCTACCATTTTGAACCGAATGGATAGAAGTTTTTTATTTACATAAAAACAGCTTTGGTAGTTAAACCAAAGCTGTTTTAAGTATTTAGATATCTCTTTAGAGTAACAGAAGTAAATTGTACAAAAATTAGTGGGTAGTAGTTAGGGAAAAAGACAATGCCGTATATAAAGCTAATGATTTAATAGTTACTAGTGTTGTATAGATGCGGTTGTCTTTATTTTCGTAATCTAACTCTACTGCGTTTGATGCTGTTAATTCTAAAGGCATATCTAAAGTAATAGGGGTGGGGGATTCCCTGTAGGCATCTAATACCTTCTCTGAGAATTGAATGGTAGATGTAACACTCTCTTTAGTTTTAATTTCTCTTAATACTAAATCCATATTTAATGGCAGGGGAGGGGGTTGTATGATTAGTTCTTCATTAAGTACTTCATCGCCATCTAATAGCTCATTAGCGAGAACTGTTTCTTTCTTTTTAAATAAATTCATAATGTATCACCCTTTGATCGTTTTATTAATAATTACTTTGCTTCTGTTCTTTTAAAATTATTTTTTAGTTTTTTAATAAATAATACATTTGCGTATTTAGTCATTAATATAGAAAGTAACGACCAAAGTACACCTATACATGACAATAGATAACAAACAATGGTGAAAATTAAAACTAATACTGAATCGAATATTAAATAAACAATACAAAGGTAGTAAGCTGTAATAATAAAAAATGCAGACATACCTAATATGCTGTGTACAAAATGATGTACCCACCAATCTAGTGTAGTTATACCTTCTAATTGTTCTTTCCTATATTGCAATCGACCTTTCAGAAGCCCTAGCATCTTTCACACGCCTTCCATTTTGAACTTTATTAATAGTATGAGATTTATATTATTTAAGAACATATTTATAAAGTAAAAATCGAATAAAACGAAATAGTTGATACAATAAAGCAACTAAAGTAATGCAAATAAAAACAAAAATTATTGCTTTTATAAGAGCAAATAGAAATAGTGAAAGTTTTTGATTATCACCAAAGAAAAAATTTAAAATAGAAAATATAGGAATACTAAGTGCTACAAATAAACACAAACGGATATACCACATGGAGAGAAGCCAAAGCATTTTATTCTTTATAAATTTAAAACTTCTTTTAAAAAATGAATCTTTCATTAATTTCTTTCCTTTAGTTCCTTTTATTGCAATGGATTTCATATTACTGCAACCCCTTTCGTTAGAGATAGCTTAATGACAATAATTACTCTATTTTGTATTTAAGTATCATAATTAAGTAATTTTCATCATAATTTGTATCTTACATTCAGTATAATTGATTCCAAAATTATTTTAAACATAATGCAGTATCAATTACATATAGATTCTATATAGTTTTAAATATGTTTTTTATTAATTGCATTTTGAAACAATTTAAAATTGTAATCAAATATTATTTCAACTATAATTCAAATAACTGAAAGATAGGAGGAGATAACGATGATGAATAACGTGGAATTAATTGGGTATATTTCATCTCCAATAGATGTAAAAACAACAAATGGAATGCAATTTACTAATGTCGTGTTATCTGTTCAGCGAGAGGAGGGGGGGAAGTTTGATACTATACCATGTGTTGCAATAGATCAATGTGTTGAACAATTAAAAGAAAGTATTAAGAGCAGTAATCTAATCAAAATAGAAGGTGCTGTACGCACTCGAAATCCTAATATTGTTGAAATTTTTATACTGGATGTTAAGCCGTCACATAGTTTTTAATTTTTATGAGAAGAAGAAGATAAAAGCCTTGTTATCAAGGCTTTCATTTTTTTCTTATATTCTTTTTTTCATTTTGTATTCTTCTAGCTTCCTGTTTAGCCAATCGGAAGGTGTCTATAATTGACTTTTTTTCCAGTCCCTTAGAATCTGACTTTACATTATCTTTGGATGATGCTATTTCCTTATTATTTGTTAAACTCAATTTCCCTGCAATTTTAAATTCATCTTTAAAAGATAATGTATTCTCAGATGAAAAAATCTCCCTTAAAGTCTTCTTAGCTACTTCTTCACCACCCCATACAAAACAAAATATATAATGGAAAGAACAGACAGTTGTTATAACCATCAAGAAAAACACAGGTGTAAATAAAATACATAATATAAAAGTGGATACTTGAAGTAATAGAACATTTTGTATCACTTCATTTGCTATTGTCATAGTTGCCATGTATACAGTAAGTAAGCCTATATATAAGGATGAACTTTTTGATAGGGGAGGATTAAGCAATAGGATGATAGCTTGACTCTTAATAACACCACGTTCATACCATTTTTTAAATGCCAATTCTTCTTTGTTAACTTTTACTTGGTCATAATCAAAATAATAGTCTTCTAATTTCAACTTTTTTCATCCTTTCAAAATTAGTGTTCGTTTAAAATAGTGAATGAAATAAATCCCATATTTTCGAAAATCTATGATGGTTTAGGATAATATTAATTATTAAATAACAGAATCCAATAATGGATGTAATGATAGCAATTACCTTCATCACTATGTCTCGGATAACTAAAAGTGCAAATAAAAATAAAACAATGCAACCTGCAAGTTGCAAAAGATTTCCCAAGCCTGTGTATTGGAATAATTTTAGAACGTATCCAATGCCTAGAAGGATTGAAGTGATAATCAATAAAAGTTTATTCATCTATTAGAATTCCTCCTTTAGTGTAGTGCTTTTAAGTACACTTAAATTTGTTTAAAAGAAATTTTAAATATCATATGCAAGAAAAAAACGGAACTAAATGTGTTCCGTTTTTTAATATCGAAAGAAATATAGATAACGTTTTACCTGTTTTTAATAGATTTATTTATTTCTACATTCTTTAAATATAAAAATTCTCCGTCAGAAAGCTGTATAGTTGAGGTTTTATCAATTGGAATACTTTTTAAATCCTCAGAAGCAATGTAACGAGCAGTTTTATAAATTTCCACCATTGATCTAGGCTCATTGTTAGTTATACTATCTTCAACATCTGCATTTCGAGTTGGTGAAACCTCATAAGTGCCTTCGGGAATATCTCGACCAACTTTGTACATGCCGTTTTTCAAAAGAGGTTTATCCTTAGAAACGATGGTTGGAGCTTTATCAATTGGATAAAGTTTAGCACCTATCACCTCTATATTTTCTCCTTCTTTTACTTCGACATATAGATTTCCTTTTTCTTGTAGAGTTGTATTGAACAAGACTTGCCAAATGTCATCTGACGATTTTAATTCTTCTTCTGATTTTTCTCGGTATACTTCAACAAACCCATAATTGTCTATATCGACCAAATATTCACCTGCCGAAATATCATTCCCAACCTCGTAAGAACCAACGCCTATAGCATATTGTTCTAACTTTTTCTCTTTGGAACTGTCTTCTTCTGAGCTAATTTCTTCTTCATATTGATTTTTAGACTTGTGATCTTTTTCTTCATCATTACAGCCTACTAAAAAGAGAGAATAGATAATTAGTAATGTGAAAACAAAAGAAGTTTTAAAAATCATCTTTTTAGGAATGTTCATTTCTAAAATGTCCTCCTCATACAAATAAAATTCACTTTTAGAAAAGTATTAGTGAAATTATATATTATTAATTTCTTTTTGTGAAGTATTTTGTTACATTAAGAAATGTAAGTATCTGTTACTTTTTTATTCATTTCAACATTCAATCAGTTTGTAATGGTTAATTGAACTGAACGGAGGGATTATATGTTCAAAGAAGTATTCGAGGAAGCTATAACAACGATTCAACAGACACCCCATAAAAATCAGTACATGCCCAATATAGGGTATACTGTTAATCCAAGCATATCTATAAAGGGAATTGAAGAAGATCAAAAGGATTTTAACTTAAATGATGCTGTAGCTTTTCGTTCTACTTTATCGAATGAAACATTGAGTCCTTCAATCACTTATGCAATAACAGATTTTTTCGTAAAGGACTTCAAAAAGCTTTCTAAAAGTAATGAACATAATTATCAAGAAAGATATGCTAAGTTAATCTTGGAATTATTGAATTTGACTAGTATTATAAGTCAAAGCATACTTTACTCAAGTATTAGTAATGGTAAAATGCTTTTACAAAATGAGATAGCTACACTATGGGCAATTGAAGATATAAAGAAAACCTTGTCATGTATAGATTTCTTGGTCAAACAGAGGAAAGATGAAGAATTATTCTGTATTAAATTACCTAGTGTTGTAATTATGCTGTTTGCCATTTCAATCCAATACGCTAATCTTAATGAGAGACTTAACATTAGAGGAAAACTTATAAACAGCCTTCCAGAGTTGAAGCCATATTTTAAGGAGTTTTAAAATTAAATTTGAATTTATTCGTTTTACATCAATCAGATTTTTGATTGGTGTTTTTTTATTATTTAAAAGAGTTTAAAAATGTTTAATTATGTATAAAAAAGTGTAAAAATATAAGAAAATACGTTCTCTTTCCTATATTAATATGGTATAATTAAAGCATCTAATTTATAAAAAAAAGAAGGTGTTTCTTATGAAAAATAATAAATCTATTATAAAAAAAATACGTGATTTACTTGAAACAGCAAATAGATCAAACAGCGTATCAGAAGCACAGTCAGCTATGGTTCTTGCACAAAAATTAATGTTAAAATATAAAATATCTGTTTTAGAAATAAAGCAAAAGAAATCATTCAATGATTTAGTTATAGATGAAAATGGAATATCTGAATTTAAACAATTAGCTTGGTGGGAGAAAGAGCTTGCAAATACAATTGCTTGTAACTTTCGAGTGAAAATATATTTAACTGCTATCGAAGAAGATGGAGTTGAAAAACGAAAGCTTAATTATTACGGAGAGAAAAGTGACGTGGAATTAGCTTCTGAAATGTACCAATTAGGATATGCAACATTAATCCATTACACTAAAAAAGCGATTGACAATTATTATCAAAACAACTTTTTTCAAACAAGAACACCCCATAACAACAATAAATTAAGTAATTCATATATACGTGGTTTTTTAATCGGACTCAAAAATAAGTTCTACGAACAAGCTCAAGAGCTAGAAAGAAATAATCCAAAACATGCTTTAGTTTTACTTGTTCCTATTGAGGTAGAAAAAGCTTATCATGAAAGATTTAACGACTTAGCTAAAGATAATCCTGTAAAACGCCCTAATGTTTTTGCCGATACAGAGGATTTATTCAAACTAGGCTTCAAAGAAGGACACGGTATTGATTTTAATAAGAGAACTATTAGTACAACGGCATAATGAAAAAATAAACTAATTTCCGACAGGGTATTCAATTCCTGTTAGGAAATTAGTTTTTATTTTGAATAAAAAGTTCCTTTATGAAAAATAAAGTGATATAATCTCAAATGTATTCACTAAAAGAAATATTATTTGTTTATTATTTGTCTTTTAGAAATTTATTTTTAATGAAAAGTGGATTTAAATATTTAACTATATATAAAGGGTGTGTGCTAGAATGTATCAAAATGAATCTTCTATGTTAATTAAGGATAAAGGACTTTTTACAATTGATGAACTGTGGTTAGATATAAAAAAGCGAGCTTGTAATGTAAATAAAGTGTCTATGGAGAAGTTTGAGCTAGTGTTTGTGGATGTCGAAGATTTTGCTTTAGAGAACAAACCAAATTTCAGTAGTTGTATATATACTTTATTTAATAGGGGTACAAAAGAAATAATTAAAGGAAGCGTTCTGATTAACCGTTGTAGACCCATACCAAAGATTTTACAAGCAACATGTTAAGGTGATATATGAACGTCACTTAGCGTCACTGATACGTCACCAATACGTCACAGCCGTTTAATTACGTCACATTATTTAAATGAAAACATATAAAATAACGCATTATTAAGTCATTGAATAACGTCACATAAATAACGTCACAAAAAATGATTATACTAACAAGTTGATTTATCATTCTCAACTTTGTTAATATAATCATTTTTATTTTGTATTAAGGTTTTGTATGAATAATGTTTCTTTTGATTTCATTATCTATTTCCTCTAGTGTCTTACGCTCGAAAGTACGGCAAACTGATATTACATGTATGTCAGCATAATGTGCTTTAGTTATGCTACTTGCTTCCTCATTGTTGCGGGCAACAACTTCAACATGTCGAATTGTATTAGTTAGGTTCATATTAAAACTAACTATAAAGAGATCATATCCATGATTGCGGAAACAATTGAAGCAGACAATATTTAAAGGCACTTCTTCAAAATTTCCAGTAGAATTTGAGTGGCATTTACATATATGATTAGTCATATGAAAGCTCCTTTTATCCATCATTAAAATATATTGCAATCGTGTCCAAATTGGCTTATAAGTGAATTTAAAATATCTTTATTATTGTTCAGTGTTAAAAAGTTAAGGTTAATAATTTCCTTCTTATGATTCGACCAAATAATATAGTTGTCATGTAAATCTATAGTTGGAACACCTGTAGTTTCTAATTCAATAATTCCATCAAAGCAATCTACTAATAACATAACTATATCATTAAGAATCAAGGTACTTACTTCATAAACTTCCCTTACTTTAAAAAGCAAATATGCTATTACAATTTCTAAAATTTGATAAGAAATCGGTACACTAACATATATAGGTATTTCATTTGTATTGGAATTTTTGAGTCTATATATAATTCGATTCGAAAGTATAATCTTTTTTTCTGAGGATAGAACTGAGAGATTATACATTTGTATTAGGTTGTTGTTTACGATCATTTTGATCTCCTTTCTATAATTAGCGTTTGGAAGCTGTATAACCTGCATTCTTAGCATCTTCTTCTGTACAAAATACCGCTTCGGGAACTATCGTTTGATAATAAGCCCCTGTAGGTAAGTGGTAAATTAATTGCTTATTCTTATTTATTTGCCCTTTTATTTTTAAGCATTTTACAGTTTCAGCAGAATCACTAGTTGTGGTAATAGCGGAGTTTGATACATAATCACTTGCATTCTCCACTATGACCAGTTCCCCTACACCATCAAGCGTATTAACTCCTATTTGTTTTTCGTCTTCGAGTTCATTACTAGGAAATCTTAAATAATTACATCCCCCTAAAATAAATACAACCAACAAAGTAAGGCACATTAATGTAGTGTGTTTCATATAAGCACCCCAAACATTTCTAAAAGTGATTTTTTTATCATAATTATATAACATAAAGTAATATTTTATAAATAATTTCCTTTTTTTAATTTGTATTGATATTTTTTTCCGTGTACAATGACAGTGAATATGCCTTTACGAAATGCTGTTTAGGTATATATCATGATGGAGGGAAGAATTATTTAATAAAGACAGGAGTGATTTGAGTGAAGGCAGAAAGCGGTTTATGCACAGAGGAGAAAATTCTTAGCGAAATTCAACAAGTACTAACTACGTTTGAAATGAATGCTCCTAAAGGTGAAAACCCATTAATTCAACTTAGTTTTAATGAAGTTTCATTTCTTGTAGAACAAGTAATCAAAAGTCGGAGTACAGCAGAACAATTAACTAAACAACTAAACGTCCAAAATGAAGTTCAACGTATTTTAGTGGATTTATCAAAGCAATTTAAAACTAGAGGAAAAAATCATAAAAAGCACAATTTAGCATTAGTAAATCAAATATTAACTATTATCAATACTGTTGGTTTAACAATGCAAACTAGTGAACCTTTAGAAGTTATTTCAAAAGACCCTAAAATCGTAAATTTAAATAATTACAATTACAATAAAATTCCATCATTTGAAGAAATAAAGTCCTATTACCACAACCAAAGTTAAACATGAAAGGTATAAGAAAGCGAGTGATTCAATATGAGCTATCATTTATCTGTTACCGAAAGAGATATAATCATGGAATCATTGTCACCTGCACAAAGAGATTATTTGTTAAATCACATTCAACGTGGTAAGAGGACAGCTTTTGCTAATGTTATGGCACGATTAAAAGGAGTTACTATCAATAATCATGATTCTGATACATTAGAACTCATTGAACAGCACTTAGATGGTTGGGTACTTGTTCAGATTATTGATAGTGGTTTCATTAATCCAAAGACAAGATGTGAATGTGGCAAACCATTGCGGTATCAGTATATTGTCCAACATAAAAAAACAAAAGAGATTTTAAAATTTGGTATTAATCACTTTGAACAACATGTTAATTTACCTCATGGCGTTGTGAAGGATGTATTAAAAGGTTTCAAAGAAATTGATTATGAATTAGATGAATTGTTAATCAAAATAAAAAACGGTGTAAAATCGGAAAAAATATTATCGTCTTTACAAATCGGTTTAAGAGAGTCTATTCCAATACCAAATAACTTGAAAGAACAAATAGCTTTGGGATTGCCATTGTTAGAAAATCAAATAGCAATGATTTTTAATGCTAGAAAGCAGTTGCTTAGTAGACACAGTAAATCAGCAAACAAGCTTGTTCGAGAATATAAAGAACAGCAATATGAAGTACAAAAGAATAAGCGAGATCAACGACAGGCGAAATATAGAAAAGAAAGAGAAGTAAGGTTTAACAATTGGCAAAATGAAATTGAAATGGATGCTCAAATATCTGATGAATTAATCAGCAGTTATGAAGATGAAAGAGAGCTTCTTGTAAGTAAAATCAGACCCTATATAAAGAACAATACTTCGATATATGAAATTGCTTTTCTTCTCATTTTAAATAATGAACGTAGCCTAAGTAGAATTTGTTCTATTCTTATTGATTACTTTGATGCAGATAGTAGTTTGTTCAAAACAGGAAGACCAAAAGTGTATGCAGAGGTATTTTTGGTACTACAGCAATTTGTTAAAACAGGTAATTTAGTTTTACTCGAAACATCTAACCGCTTTGATTGTCTATATGTAATTCCGAAAAAAACATTGGATTAGGCTTATACAATTTTTAAAGGAGGAAGGGAAATTAAAATGAAGAAAAATGTTGTATTTGTAGAAAAAAGAAATTTCGCAAAATTGTTAGCTGATGGGTTAGAACTAAAAAAAGGAAGGGAAACATCATCATATTTTGAAGTTGAAGCTTCACCAATTTTTCCGAACGGAGCGGTATTCACATGGGGAAATAGCTTGTTATATGAACTTGGCATATTAATCAGTGTCGAGCGTATCCCAAAAGAACAACATGAAGTAATCCAAAAGGAAAAAATGCTTTATCATACTACATTAGCTTCATATTATTGGAACAGCTATATGCCGTTATCATTAGATTTGTTAAAAGATGCGTATACCAACCATTACCAATATATGTTTGCGGAAGAACATCTTGTTAATGTAATTAATTTACTAACAGAAGCAGATAGTATTTTACATGTACATGATGGAGATACGAGCAACATAGAAGCGTTTAATTTATTATGTAATTTAATTGTCGATACCATTAATACTAATTTCAGAGAACAGATTGAACAAATGAAAGTTATTACTCTCGAAAGTGAGTATTTGAAAGAACTGTTTGAAAATCAAAATAACCTAACTAAAAAAAGTGATTTTGGATTAAAGGATAATGCTTTTGAAAAATCCTTGCTATTTTTAAAAGTGATTTTAAAAAAATAACAGTATTTGAAATACTAAAGGAGCTAATATAACATGACTAACTTCGGATTTATGGAATTAAAAACACAATTTGGTAAATGGTCAGAGCATCATAAGACTTTGGGGGTATTTGTAAAGAGAGAATATAAAGATGGGGAAGTCGTTATTACACAGGATAAATTAATGCAAGATTACTGTGAGAAATACCCAGACCGCCTAAAATCAAAACACATTAGAACTTTCAGTAAAATAGACCAAAAGCAACGAGAAGCGGTTGACTTTTTCTTTCTGATTGATAATCTTGAATATCAAGAGTCAAATATTGAAAGCTATGACGTTGGTGCTTCTAATGCTGAACAAATTACTAGCATTAGATTGAAATTTTTACTTGGTAGTAATTTGCTTATATTAGATCATGAATACAAAACGGAAGGTTCATTCGCTAGAACATTCTGTAACCTAATAAATAGTAATAACTGTGTTGAAGACATTATTAATGAAATAATGGATTTGGAATCACCATTAGAGGAAGTCGGTATTAGCAAAAACGATAGTGGTACAGTTAATATTATTGTTGCAAATGATATCAGTTATCCCGATGTAATTGAGGACATTGAAATAAACGAGGTATATAAAAGCTTAGTTGCTGTTGAAATTTACAAACACACTGAGATAATTCATTAATTTAGACAAGGCACAGAGTAGCTATTAGCTATATCTGTGTTTTTAATGGCAAATAAACAACAATAGGGGGATTCGATGAAAAAAATAAATTTTATTTTAACAATAGTATGGTCACTTCTAACAATAGCCATCTTCTATTTTTCCCTTGAAAAAGCACATGACGAAAGGCTAAATCAAGTATTACAGCAATCTGCATTAAACAAAGATGAATGTTCCAAGTATGCAGGGGGATTAATAGGGACAGTTAGTGGGAAATCTGAAAACTCTACAATCTCAAATGTGAAAATTTCGGGTAGTATAAAGTTGCCAGTAGGGTGTAAGGATTATTTTGAGGTTAACACTATCGGATTTAATAATGGAAGCACTGTGGGTGGTGTAGAAAATGATTTTAAAATTGAATTTTACGACCCGATCAAAACCAATTTTTTTGAAATACATATACTTCCGATTATGTATAGTTTATTTATAGCACTTGTAGCTTATATAATAAGTTTTGGGTATAAAAAAAGATTGAAGAAAAAGGCATATTAGAATTTGACACGGTTATAGCAAGATGCTGTAACTGTGTTTTTTTATATCACAATATATTTCTTAAAGGAATACATTTACATACAAAAACAATATTGGTATGCTTAAAGAAAACATTTAATTCACGTATTGAAAACTAAATGATTTATTTATCATATCTGTAAGGGGCTAATCTCGATGTTGATTATAAGAGAAATGAAACCAATCCATTCAAGCATTACAAATGGTATTCTCCACTTAGTCTTTGATACACAATGTATTTCAATAGAAAAGGATAAAGAAATATTCTACTTTATTCCAGTAGGTGCTAGTGAAATCATTATAGATATAAAAAGCAAAAAGATACTTAATTTAAGTGATACTTTTGTCTTCCAAAAAGGTAGACGATTTATCCGTCTAGCTATTTATCAATTTATGTTCTTTTCAAATGCTAATGATTTCCTTTATAAAATTGTCATTGAAGAAGAAGCTAAAGCAAAGAAAAATAACACACAATATCTCGACTTATTAAAAGAAGAAACTGATTATGAACTTGCTAGTCTTTTTCAAGCTATGGAAGATGATGATTCGATAGAAATTCAAAAAAGCAAAAATAGATTGATAGAAATACAAGCTGAAATAGAAGAAATCAATCAGAAAGGGAACAAATAGTTTTTCAAAGTCAATTTAAACCAAAATATATAAGGAAGTGTTTACATGTTAAAACAACTAAGTCTACCTTGCCAAATGCATCTTAACCCTCAATTACCAAGAATCGTAACCCTACAAGAAAAAATTTACGACTATCTCAAAAGAAATGCTATTGAAAGATCAATTTATTCAAAGCTCGCACCACTGGATGAATTTCACCGCTATATTCGAGATTAACCCCCTCACCATTTGTTATTCAAAGATATAAAGATATACAAGAATTAAAAGATTGAGTAAATGTAAGTCCTATGATTGTTGAAATAAATATCACAGCTTTTTTAATTATCCAATATTATTATTAAACTTTATAAAAAAACGTAATAGGAAAGGTATGGGGATTGAATGAGTAAATTTGATGACATAATTAGCGAAATTGCAAATGCTATGAGCATAGGTATGTTTGAGCAAACAGTAGAGAAAGAAGAATATTTAATCAATGAATTAAAAGAAGTTAAAAAAAGAGTTAGTGCAGATTTCTTATCCTTTTTAGATATATCAGCAGATAAATTCGGAAACATAGTACAGGCTGTTTACGAAATAGCTCCTTGTCATAACGATGCAATTGTGCGTTTTATTGCAAATGGAATTTACAAGGAATTTCATGAGAGTCGTATAAAAAAGATAGAAGGATTCTCTTGTTGTGCAGATAAGGCATCTTTCGTAACAGAAATGACATTGAAAGCATTAAAAGACCAAACTAATATAAGTCTTTTTGATGATTATAGAAATGCCGAGCAAATAGAAAAAGATAAGGAAAGGCAAGCTTATTGGTCGCCTACATCTATAAAAGATACTGATGAAGCTATAAAAATATTTTTAGATTGGTATGGCTTAAAAAATTACTCAGAGGTTCAAAGTAAAGCCTTAACAGGTTTAGAACTTGCTCAGTTATATGCAGGAATACAGAAAATGCAAGAACAAAACAAAAAATCTAGTCAATTAATTAAAACATTCATCCAACTGACTCAAGATTCTGAAACCACAACTTTTAATCATGAGCAAGCTATCAAAAGGATTAATGATTTATTAAAAGAATGGGAGTCCTAGCCATGAATGTTATTAAACATTTAAAAGTTCTTTTCAGAAAGGTGTTTCCGCATAATTGCATTTGTTGTGGGAAGCGTGGAGCGGAAAATCCTGTACCCTCATTTAAAGATCAAAGTAATTTTCTGTATCAAAAAATTCCGTGGAATTTGAAACATACAGCAATTTTGGATTGTGATTTATATTTGTGTGATGAATGTAAAGAAAAAGATATCAAAGCAAAACAATCAGAAGTTGCAATAGAACAGCAGATTAAAAAAAATGAAAAAGAAGAAAAAATACAAAATGAGTACATTGCCCAATTGCAGGCAGAGGTGAATTTAAAGGAATTAGAAAATAAAGCAATGGAATTAGGAATAGATACCGCTTCTATAAAATTAAAAATTAATGCAGAAAACTAAAAAGCAATACCGTTTATGTTTAAAAATAAATAAGGGGGATGAATAATGTTCAAACGATATATAGCCATTTTTAATAACAAAGGCGAGTTTTTAAGTATTCATGCAACCAATGCACTTACAACAAAACTAGCTAAAAAAAGAATAAGTAAAAAGCTAAATATTCATATAAATTTTGTATCTGATGATATTTCTCTCAAAGAACTCTCTTGGTCTGACATTGAACGGTTTTATGAACAGAAGCAGAAAGAAGAAAAGATGCTTACTTTAGAGAACGAAATAAGGGCAAAATTAAATTCTTCAAGCAATGCTTCTCCACAAGTAGATAAATCCAAATTAGTCGAACATTTTACCAATTTGGATTTAGAAATCTTACTTAACATAGCAACAAATTTGTTGTGGCAGTATCACAAGCTTACAAGAAATGCATTTTTGAAAGGCTCACTTGAAAAAAATGTATATACTCAATATTTAATTGGTGTCATGGCAGATTCAATAGAAAATTTACCACATGCCATTAATAACTCTAAGAATAACAAGGGATATTTAATAGAAGAAATAACACAATATTTAAGTGAAATCGTGAACTATTTCAATGCAATCAAAAATGATTCACAAATACAAATTGCTTTTTATCAACTTTGGGATGATATAAAACTGATTTTAAGTGAAAATGAATTTTTCTTTGATTTACTTCTACAAAGGAGAGAAAAAGATGGAAAAGTTTAATTCTATTAGGAAGGCTTTGCGTCATCTGAAAAACACTGCACTTTCAGATTTAAACGAATATGCCCCTATTTATCTAGCTGTTGATTATTACGGAGAAACGTTCTACCTATCCAAAGATAAAGATCAAATACAGCAATTAATTGAAAGTGATTTTTACAGTAACAGTGCAGATAGAGAAATCAGTAACCATGCTGAAAAATGGAAAGTGTACGAATATAAAATTGTTGTTATTGAACATGGGAAACCATTGAAATGGTGGGCTTACAGCAAGGTGAAATTTAGCACACCTGTACATTTGTATCGAAAAGAACTTGAAATTGAACCCGAACCGTTAGTGTATTTCAATTTTTAAAATTTAGGATTTTATTCAGACAGATAAAAAAGGGCTACTTTTTGTATTTGTCTTTTTTTAGTCATAGTAATGCCAGTTAGGGAGATGCTGTTATGCAAAATAATAACAACGATAATCATGAAAGCATTTTTGAACTAATAAAAAAAATGGAGTTAAAGGCAGTACAACATAAAGTAACGAATGTAGTATTGGTACAAACAAATGAACAGCTAGAAGAATGCTATGGAATTGATTTAATAAAGAGTCATAAAGCAGGTTTACTATAATGGGGTGATTCGAATGTATATTTGCACCATTGTAAGTACAAGAAGATACTTTAAGAAAATCGAACAAATAGGTGAAACATTAGAAGTGGATGGAGAGATTTATCTTATTCTAGGATTTGAAAGATTTTTTGCTTCGAGTCAGAGCATTAAAATTCACTATACAGTTCAAAAGTTATCAGATACCAATTTTCCTATTCATCATGCATTAGGAAATCCGTGGAGAGATAATGAAGTTGAAGTCGAATGGAAAGCATCTGTTAAAAGATATAGAGAGTTGAATAATGAAGCTATTCTTGGTATTACGTTCAATTTAGATGTAGATGGTATCGAAAGAAGATATAAAATAATGGAATACACAGAAATCAGAATTGATGGAACTGATATTAGAATAAGTGCTTTATGTCGTCCTGTATATCCTATACATCCAAAAGAAGCTAAAGCTAAACTGATGCATGAAAAACGCAAGCGATTAAATATTGAAATATTATAATTAACTAGAATGCTGTAATAGTAAAAACCTTTTTTCGAAAGGAGTAATATCTATGAAAGCCCTCACCATAAGACAGCCGTGGGCAACACTTATAATACTTAACGAAAAGCAATTAGAAACACGTTCACGTCAGACAAAGCACAGAGGGGAAATTGCGATACATGCAGGTAAGAAGATAGATAAAGAAGCCTGTAACGATTATTGGATTAAATCAGCGTTAGCAAAACATGGCATTAATTCATATGAAGATTTACCAACAGGCGTTGTGCTTGGTATTGCTAACTTGGTTGAGTGCAATAGAGTTGAAGCTACAATAGGATATGTTTCTGTTTTATCAGATGGTAGTACTGTAGAAGGGATGGAAGTAGCTTTTGGTGATTATACAGAAGGAAGATATACTTGGAAGCTTGCTAATGTACAAGCATTTGAAGTTCCTATAGAAGCTAAAGGGCAGTTAAGCTTATGGAATTGGAATAATGACAACAAATGAAAAATTTATTTCATATAAACTAAGGGAGGAAAAGATCATGTTAAAAAAGTTTTTTGAAAAAAAGAGAAAACGGAAAGAACAGAAAGAACGTAAAAACATTGTTCAACGCTCAGTTAAAGGTTCTACAAATAAAGGTTCAAATGATGACTCGCTAAATACAATCAATACGATAAATATTGCTTCTAATATCACAAGTGAACGTTGTGAATCATATAGTTCAAATGATTCCAGTGGTTCAAGCAATTCAAGTGATTCAAGTAGTTCAAGCTCGTATTGTGATTGAAATAATTCAACTAATTAATAAGTTAGGAGGTTACACAATATTGAATAAAAAAATTGAATTGCCTTATTACGGAATTGGTGGAGATGGCTATATCTATGGACGTATTTTTAAATCGAGTATGAATCAAGGTGATTGGGTACTAGACGCAGGAGAGTTAGAGTATTCTTTTTCTCAGATTGAAGCTTTTGATGGAATTAATTTCAAGTTGCTAGATGATGCAAGTTTAAATAAAGAAAGTAGAATGTGGTTTTATGGTGGTTTTGCACGTGTTAAAGAGAATGACCCAAAGTTACTAGTAGTGAGTAGTAAGAAACCGTTTGGTTGGGTTGACTCAACCAAAAAATAAGTAGGTAAGGAAGGTTGAGCTTAATGGTAAGTAAAGTAATTTATAACAATGGAAATAGTAAATGCTTAGTTGAAGTGGAAGGAGACATAATTACAATCACTCAAGAAACAGATGGTGATGAAAAAAAGCACAGCATTCATCTTTATGAAGATGAATTACAAAAGATCGGTGAACTAGTTGTAAAAAATAAAAGAAAAGATGAATTATATTCTGTTGCAACTAAAGACTTATTATGTAAGTTAAGCGATACACCCAAAAATACAGTAGATTCCATAGTTATAAATACAGATTATAAGAAGTCATCTAATCAGACACTTGATTTTTTTGATTTTTTAACAGAATTACGTTCAGTATTTCTAAAATACGGAATAGTAGCCATAGAAGATGGTATCATTGCCTACAATAAAGAAGTTGATCGAATTGGTATTTCTAAAGCTCATATTATTACAGAAGCGGAAGATATACAATTAGGGAAACCACTTTTCACTTTAGAAATGAATAAATAATAATGGATAAAATATTAAAAAGAGGATGTTAATTATGAGTGAATTAGAAAAATGCGAAGGTTATATAAAACTGAGAGAAAAAGCCAATTCCAACATCCAACATGGTTGGGGGGAAACAGGTGTAGATGAAAAATTTAATTGGGTGATTGAAAGAGCCAAGCACTATGCGGATAAATTAGACTTACCAATTAATGATATATTGATTTCTTGGGCAAATGATTGTAATTATTCATTTGTTAATTATTTTCAAGACTGTAACCAACCCGAAATTAAAGTTGATAAGGTTAGAGTATTCGACACTGTTGAGCAAATGCTTGAAAGTATAGGAGAGAAAAAATTCCGTTGTCCTGCTTGTAATGGAATATCTACTAACCCATATTCATGCAATAGCGGTAAATTGATATCAAAGAATAATAAATGTGATTGGAAAGTATATGGTTTTTTAGGTGATTTAGGAAAGGGAATATACGTTTATATTAAAGATCAATTAAAAGGTGAAACTATGTTTATTCCTTTAGCTTGGGAGAATAGTAGAAATTAAGGAGTTTAGAAATGAGGGAAGAATAATGACAATGAAGTTTTTTGGCTTACAATATAAAAAAAGTTATTTTTATGATTTTGAAAAATTAGATGATGTTACAGTTGCTACGTCTAGCTGTCTGTTACCCACACTACAATTTGCAATGGATGAACGTAAAGCTATTGGTGATGAATACGATGTAGTTGAAATTGTAATAGAAAGGGTAAGTGAAGATGGATTTAGTTATCGTGTAAACGAGATTGATGATTATGAAAAAAAAGAACAAATTGAACAACCAAATAGCTATGTCGAAAGAGAGTTAGAGCTTTTTTTCATGAAAAATGCACTAATGCTTAATAAATATAAGGTAACAATAAAAGTCGATAAACACGAATTAGATATATATGAAACAGATTTCGAGTCAGCACAAGATAAATGTTTTCTTTATATTAAAGTATCACCAACTAGTTATGATTATCCATTTAAAGAGAAAATATTTTACATTCTTACAGATATTCTAGATGGTAAAAGAGTTTTATTCATTAGTACAGAAGAATGTAGTGAACAGGGTACTGCAATATATAGAAGAAAATTAACAGATTTATTTAGTATGGATACATTAAAGAAAATAAATGAATTGGTTGACAATATTCAAAGTAATATAGAATTAAAAAACAAAAATGCGCTTGTTGATTTGAGAGGTGTTGATATCGTTATTCAAAGGAAACATCTTTTAAAGCATTTTAAGGATGTCATGCAAAATTTTATAGAGCATTCTCTTAGAGAAGGAACTGGATATTCTACTACCACTTCGCATAATTTTAAAGGGTGGGAATAGAGAATTTTCTATTTTGGGAGAGCAAAGATATTTACATTTAACTGTAAATATCTTTTTTTATTTGGAAATGACATAAAAATCATATATTAGTTGTTCAAATCACTAAAAGTGATATAATTTATATATAGATTTCACTTTATGAAACGTTTTGACCTAAAACAGAAAGGAACTTGATATGAACTATCTAATTGAGGGCAACTGCATCAATGAAGAAGTGCGAACTTTTAATTCTTATGAGGAAGCATTGGAAGGAATAAAAGAAATAAAATGCAGTATTCAAAGTGTTAAGTCAAATGAACTTTACTTAGAGTTATTTGCGTTTGATGACTCCATAGGGCAAACAGAAAAAAGCAGAAAGTTATACAGACGGGAAAAAGCTATTCTCACCGAAGGAAATAAAATAGAGTGGATTGATGATAATGTTGAATTTAAACCATTATTTATTATTAATGAAGGCATCCAAGAATCAAAAGAGCTTGTGAAAATTGATGATACGATTTTTTCTATCAATTCATTTAATTCATTAACTTTAGGAAAAGCCTATACTGTAATAAATATTTACTTCGACTCTATAGTGATAACAGATGATAACGGAAATGCTTTTGCCTACAATCACACTAACTTTACTTTATAGAACAAAAGGATACAAAATAGAAAATAGAGAGGATGAATAATTTGTATATTGAAGAAAGACGAGGTTACAGTATGCCTTTTGTAAACAAAATTATGAGTGACTATACCAATGAAAGAAGTGATTATTTCCGTACTTTTAATAATCAAGTTTGTTCAATTTTGGCAATAGCATTTGTGAAAAATAACGCTGAGTATAAAAAATTAGACAAAGTAAATGCGTTGAACTTCATTTTGGAATACGAAAAATTCATAAGTAGCATGAATACTTACAATGATGTAGCATCTTATTTTAAAAATTCAACTGAGGAGATCAACAGACTGTTTGAAAATTCTCCTATATACATCAATAAAACAATTCCAGAAGATATACAATGGACAATTGAACCTCACGAAAGACAAGTCACAATAGCATTGACAGAAATAAAAAGAATTTTCAATCACTGCTCAACGATTATTAATGAAAATGTCATTAACATTCTACTTACCAATAGTGTAAAAGAAAGGTAGAATATTAGTGTTGGAGAGGTAAGAAAGAATCTACTTTAAGAAGGGGAATAAACATGAGATCAACAGGTATAGTTAGGAAGGTAGACGAGTTAGGACGAGTGGTTATGCCAGCGGAGTTAAGAAAAAAACTACAAATAAACGAAGGCGACCCAATGGAAGTTTATATTGATGGAGATAAAATCATTTTAAAAAAATATCAACCTAATATGGAATGCATCGTTACGGGTGAGGTATCACAAGATAATCTTGTATTACAAGAACGAAAAATAATTCTTAGTGCAGAAGGCGCAGAAATTCTAATGGCTGAAATTGAAAAAGTAGCCAAAGGGGGAAGTTGACATGTCCTATACGCTCAAAGAGAAAATAGAAGACCCCCGACATCCTTCACATTTTAGTGAGGATTTGTTAGTTTGGTATAACCGATTTAGAGAAGAAATCGTTCCTAGTTTATATCATAATCCTCATGATGTACATGGTATAAGCCATATAGAGAGAGTTTTAAAATTATCTTTCACACTTATTAATTATTTAGGTAGAGATAAATTATCACATAATGACTTGCTGATTCTAGGGTTATCTGCGGTATATCATGATATTGGCAGAGTAAATGACGATGTTGATTTTGAACATGGCAATCAAGCAGTCGTAAAACTAAAAGAATTGAAATTACTGGAAAAATTCGTCTCAAAATATTATTTGACTGAGAAGTTTAATGAAGACAATGATAATTTACTAATACTCCATTTCATAATAGCAAATCACAACGTTGGAGATAAATATGCACAGGCAATATTAAATGATTCTGAAATAAATAATAAAGAACATGCTTGGTATTTATATTGTATTTTATGCGATAGTGACAATCTCGATAGAGTACGATTGGGCGATCTTGATATTCGATTTTTGAGATTGATTGAATCGCTTGAAATGGTAGATTATGCATTTTATTTATTGCATAACCTTGAAGAAATTCTTCAAAAATAAAACACTACAGAAAGCTATATCAAACGATATAGTTTTTTTATTTTATTCTTTATGAAATTATTTATGTGTATTTTATGTTTAATTTTATATTAATTCAGAATTATAATAATAGCTAATTTAAATACAATAAATTTTAAATTATCTTTTAAATTAAATGTGCGTGCAAATTATATATATATAAATTCAATTTATAAAAAAAATTCATAAATTTACTTTATGATATATATATATTCTGCGATTTAATCATGTAGTTTACCAGACAAAGAATTTTTACTTCCAATTAGAAACTGTAAAGAATAATATAAATGCAAAAACAATTTCAAAGAACGAGTCATTTAATCTAATTTTAATATTAATTATTAATAAAACAATCATTTATATATATATATTTATACATATATTGGCTGTTTTTGGTCTTAGGTTAAAATAATCAAACATTATCATAACCTAAGAAATTGGAAAAAATATGCTCGGATTTCAAGTTTTAATACATTTTAAATTAAATAAAGTTCTATATAAAAACTAATAAAAAATAATAATGTAATTAAATAATAATTAAAATATAATAACATTTAGTTTCATATTGTTTTATATATTATTTCATATAGTCCATAATTAGTTTATAATTAGTTTGTATATGTATTCATATTTAATTAAAAATGAAATTAATTTTACAAAAAATTCAAAGCCCAGTTTGATTGAACTAAATTCAATTGAGGTTTAATTAATATGTATATGGAATGTTTTACCAACATCCTTGTGAGAAGCATCGAAATAATAAAAGATGTACCAATGTGCAAAAAAACTCTTAAAAACTACTTTAAAATCAAATTTATAATTTGTACTGAAATTGTTTAAAAATGTGTAAAAGTGTGTCTTTTTGTTTTAAAAGGTTTATTAGTAATGTTATAATACTAAATATAGGAAGGAGATTTTGCTTAAATGCCTAAGCAAATGAATATATTTGATGATTTTGAAAGCTTAATTTACCATTCAACAAATGAAAATAGATGTATAGTACATATAAAAGATAATATAGATGATTCTCACGATAACAATGGGATAATGCCATCCTTCCCTGCTCCATTAGAAAAGAGCATTTCGATTCATGACCAAGTGCGTTTACGTATTATTGAATGTAATCCCGACAGTGTTTTTTACGATGATTATATATATTTAGAAGGTAATTATAAAAAATTGGATGGACAAACAGGAGAAATAATAAATATATCTATTACTAAAAATGGAACTAAATTATACGAAGTTTTATTTAATGAAAAGAATATTGTTATAGAACTTTACGAAAGAGAGTTTGTAGTGATCGGCTAAAATTGATTGAAGGGAGAAAATGAATATGTTATATGATATATCGTTCACACAGGTACATGAAATTGAAGGAGATTTTTTTTACAATCATGAGTTAAACGTTACAATTAATGCTGATTCTGAGGATGAAGCACTAGATATTTTATATGCATCACGTATTGTTAATTCAATTACAGGTGTTTATCTATCTGATTCACAAAGCTCCCCACGTTTTGAATTGCTGAATTAAATTAAAAACTTGGTATGTGTATTCCCTATTCATACTAAGTTTTTTTATATGACTTTAGATTATCACTATATTAATAGTGTATACGATAACAATGTAGTATGATATTCACATTTCTTTTAGTGAATTATTTATGGAATTATATAATATATTTTACTTTTAGTGCATTAATGGTTGTGATATAATTTTGTTAATAAGTAGTAAAATGGAAAATTATAAAGGTCTATTTTTATCAATAACTCTAGAAAAAACATGTTTTTTAGGGATAAATACATATTTAAGGAAAAGAAATATAGTCGGATTATTGTTGTACATTAATTAATTCTTTGACTTTGTTTGTTTTCTAAAAGTGAAAAGATTTCAGAAGCTCTTAACTATTTGAAAATATTAATTACAAGGAGATAATTATAATGAAGCCAACTATCTTATCACCCACAGAAATTTATAAAAAAAAGAAACTAGCTATTTTAGCAGATATAGATTATGAATTAATAACACTCTTTGAAGCAATGCAAAATAACAAAGAAGATCAAATTAGTAAATCAAAAAATTCCCTCATGGGAATGCATGAAGAATTGGTTAAGGTTGAAGAAAGAATCGGTATTATAGAAAATAAAAGTCGAATGCGTAAGAGCCAACGCACTTGGGCATAAAAACATTCAACACCACTTACTACTTACTCTATATAATCATGTACTGTCTATTAACAGTGCATGATTTTTTTTATGCACTCCCTCTTTTTTTGTTTCCTAAAAGTAATATTTATATGGAATATTATATATAAATTCTATATAATAATAACGTAAAGAAAATAATTGTTAATAGTTTAAGAGGAGATTACACTTTATGAAAATAATTAAACTACTTGAACAGGCGCAGTATTTACTAGCAGTTGTACTTACTTTTACAGGTGTATATGCAACGATGCAGTTATTTGATGCCATGTTTTTAAAGGGAAATTTGAATCTAATTTCATTTACTGTGCTGTTATTTTTATCAGCATTGGTGATATTTTTAATTAAGAAAATAGATATTCGGATTGAACGTTTAGAAGAAATTTTAGAACAGCGAATAAATTTAAAAAAGCTTAATCAAACTGTTGTTTCGACTGATATATCTATACGAATAAAACGAAGTGCATAACTCATATTCATAAAAACACTGAGTATATAAATTAATACTTAGTGTTTTTAATTTGTTCAATTTTGTTTTAAAGTGTTTAAAAATGTTCTCTTTTGTTTGTTTTGTTTTGCTTATTGTAGTAGAATATTCCATATAGAGGATTCATTCGAAAGGAGAATTAATATGCAAAAAAACACTAACTCTAATGTAGAGGTAATTGTTGGTAAGCCCTACCCTATTCCAAATAAATTTCTCCCAAATACTGATATACATTATTTTGAAGCAAATCAGCATGGAGCATATCTTTACATAGGCTTTCCACATATCACTGACTTTGAAAAAATTGCTGTTAGAAAAGGTACGTTTAAATTTACTGTTGCCGACATGGGCAATATCGCATTTTTTTTAAGTGAAATAACTGATATGAATAATAATCTTGGTGTCTCGGATTCGGGTTTTCACGCTTCGTTATTATTTGATAGTAAAGAAGAAATCCCTCCTGCTATTTATAAAGAAAAAAGTGAAAAATTAGGTAAAGCATTGGGGATGCCTTTAACAATAATTTTAATTAATACTTCAACAATGATTGTTCAAGCAATTCGTGACATGTCCTTATCTACAACATTCTCAGATAAATTAGCTACTCTACTGCATAAGCAATTTAATGAACAAATTGATATCCAAGAATCAATGAAACGGATTAAAAAGGTTCAAGATCAATATGAACCACATGAACTTTATAAAGTGCCGAATTTTGGGTATGAACAAAAAGTATTTTAAAAAATTCAATAAAATTACAGCATGTGCTTTAGATAAATTAAAGACATGCTGTTTTTATTTTAACTCCCCCCACTTTATATCTGCACTCAAATAAAAAGAAACCTCTTTTCCATCGGTGATAAGTCGAGGATAAAGAGGTTTCTTTTCGTAGTTTGAACTTTATGCGTGTTCTCGTTTACAAGTTGGTCAACACAAACAAACGATTCTTCGTAAGGTGTGTTACATGGCATAAATAAATTATACATTCACTTTAAGAAAAAAACAAGAGTATGTTATTAATAATAATTTTCTTTATGTGATAAAAATGATGTTTTTTTCTGTTTTTAATAGTAAAATTAACTTTATGAAATGAATTAAAATTAGAGAGGATTACAAAGTATGAAACGATTCTTTCGGTGGTTAATATATCTTGGTTGCTTTTTTATATTAGTTTTAAGCTTATTTAATTTGTTTGAAGGCATCTTTTCTTTGAACGAAACAAATAACGTTGAGAGGGCTATTAAAGCAGAAGAAAGAGAACAAGAAAAAGCTAAGTTACAAATGGAAAAGGAAAAAAAAGAAGAAAAACAAAAACTTATGGAGATTGAGCGTGTTAGAAAAGAAACATTTGAAGCTGAGTTATCAAAGCAAATTGGAGAAGCTTCTTTTAATAAACAAAATATTAGTAATGAACAGCTTTCACAACAAAATTTTTATTTGGAATTTACTCAACAAGAATTAATAGAGTCTGTTGAAAAAATAAAAATTGTTCAAGCTAACACTCAAAAAATTATTGATTACTATATGCAAGGCAATCGGAAAAGCAATATGGAAAAGGAAATTCCTACTGTTATACAAAAAATGCATCTATACTTAGAAAATGTTGAATCAAAAGTTTTTAATCAAAAAAAGTTCAATGAAAATCAACGTAGATATTTAAGCAAAGTGGTGAGAGAGATACATCAAACCATTTTCTATGCAAGACAAACTTTTAATTCGTTAGATGACTATGAACAGCGAACACTAAGTGTAGAGGAAGTAAAAAATATAAATTATACCCATGAACAGGGTCTAAGAGTAATAGAAGAAGCCCTTATTAGAATGGATGTGTTTGAAGAATACATGGCTATCCCCTCTCCCATTAAGTTTGTAGATAGCTATTTATACAAAAATGAGTAAGAAGGTGTTTTCGTTTGATAGAAAGAACAAATCATATATCTAATACCGTTATAGTGAGATTAAAAATAAAAAAACAGAAACGGCATGAATACTATAAATTGTTTCTTAATGTTTATGTACTAATTTTTATAATAGTTGGTTTACTCGGAAGTTGCCTTGTTTGGTTAGCATTAAGAAATCATATTTTATTTGACTCATTAATGTTTTATCTTCTTGGTATTAATATAATTGCGGTTCTATGCATGTCGTTTGGTGATATATTAATGAGATTTGTAAGATATTTCAAAAATAGTTATCCAGTTGAATTAACCATTAATGATACTTACCTAATTGTAACTTACCGTAAAGGAACAAAGGCAAAATTTTTCCTACTTGATTTTGATTTTAAAGCAGGAATGATAATTGTAAATTTCTTCAACAATCACAAATTTCACATTGACTATCACAAAGATACAAATTTACAACTAGAAGTTGAAAATAAAATCACTAAATCAAAATGTTACATAAGGAGTTGATTGAAATGAAATTAACATTAAAAGGACTTCTCGTCACTTCTCTTTTGCTTGCCATTGTGGGTATTGGAAGCATACTAAGTAAAAAATATAGCTTAGAATCTCTCAAGTATTTAATAGCATTCAGTGGGGTTGGACATACCTTATATGCACAAACGATTAGGAACTCTAAATTTGTAAAAATATTAAAAGGTACTAAAAGGTAATTCAATCTTAATATTCATAATAAAAAGCATTCGTAAGATCGAATGCTTTTTATATTGTTTATACAAGATAGTTTTATCTATATTCCTCCCTCATTTTGTTTTTAAAGATTAAACTCAAAAGCCTTTGTATTCTTGGATAGAGAATATTGTAAATCGAAATTGAAACACATGTATATAATAAGAAAGAAAAAGAAACAAAAGGTTCATCCAATAAAGAAATCAAGTAAGGAACAACTATTAAGGCTATAGCAATACTAACACCTAAAGTAAGAAGCTTTAATATATAATTAAATGTTAATTTAATTGTTTGAATAAATTTGATAAACTTCGGAGTTTCGTCAAATAAAAAATATGAAATCCAATAAATAATTAAGGAAAATACTAAGAACAGCACAATCCAGTAAATATATATACTAGCTACTAGCATTAATAATGAATGTGAATCAATCGTAAAAATGATTTTCTCTTTTATAAAAATTGGAACTGTTATGTAGGTATCTAGTGGATAAGCAAATGTTAGATAAAAACCTACAAAGAAAGTTATGACTCCTGCAAAATATATAGCTAAAATAAAAAAATAATGATGAGTAAAATCTAAATTATTTGTTTTAGCAGATTGCTGTTTCATATAGTTTCCCCTTTATTTAAATTTACTTTTAATTGTAATACCTTAGTGCCATATGCCACATCGTTTTATAATTATTACATCCTAACTCACCGAGGACGATCATCAACTTTTCTCGTAATTCTTTAAACGTTACTAGGCTTTCCCCTTTGAAACCTTTATCAATCCTGCCCTGCTTTACATTAAAGTTACCTTCAAGATTTCTCATTTTATTTAAGATAACTTCTAACATCTCTAATTCGCTTTCATTTAAAAGAGAATTTATTCGATTTCGTGCAAAACTATGACGAAAACCGTTACAACCTCTCCCGCTAGGAATATTAGCTTTGATACATGCTTTATTAATTGCGTTACGAACGCCACTCACCTTCATATTGATTAACTTGTCATACCCATGTTTATCTTTCAGCATTATTATCAAATCAGTTTCAAATTCCGCAGGAACTTGAATAAAACGACTGCATCCTCCTCTTGAAACCCCTTGTCCATCAATTAAAGAAAGTGTTATACCATTTTCATTCACTACAAAATGTTCTGCACGAATGTTCACAGCTTCTTGGACAATTAACCCTAAATTCAGCATTAAGTTAATAGCCTTACATGCTTCATCACTAGCATATTTTCTTATAGAAGCAATTTCTTCATCTGTATAAGCACGATTAGACACACTTTCTTTGCTATTAGAGGTGTACAAGCGTTCTCTAGTACAAAAGGTCATCCCTACTTTTAAATGTGTCATAGCACCTTGTAGTAGGCGCAAAGAGGTTTCTATATTAACTAAATGCCCATTAGATACATTCTTTGATTCAACAAAACTTAAATATCGAATATAATCATTTTCATTCAAAGACTCAATGGTTGCATTGCTATTTTGATTTAATATCCAACTTACAAAATTGCGACAATCAGATACTACATTTTTCTTGTGTTTAGTAGTACGTATCCATAATTCACTATTATTTACACAGGCATCTACATTATTTATTCTTGTTTGGTCTATAGCATTTAAAAGATGTTTTACTTGTAAGGCGAGTGGTAAATGTAAAATATCATCTCTTTTAATCTTTTCTTTATAAAGGCTAGAGTTGCAGTTCTCATAAGGTTGTAAAATGGATTGATATTCAACAGTAGATTTCACAAGTATTAAAGACATAATAATTACTCTCCTTCATGATTCAATTAAATAATTATCAAAGAACTTTTCATAAAGACAATTTAATGTGTGCTAATTATATGTATTTTATCACTTTTAGTTATATTAATTCTATATAATTTTTCTTTTAGTGAACTTAACGATAATAAAAAAGCCTTTCTCCTACTCATTGCAGTAAGAAAAAGGCTTATATTTTAGTTATTTTTTAATATAACCATTTGTAATTAACCATGCCGATTTAGCTTCCATATTTAAAGGATTACCATTTGGGGAAAATGGGTTATTTTTTAATTTAGAAATATCGTGTAACGCATTTTGTGTTACATCAATTTCTTCCTTATAATAATGAGAATTGTTTTGTTTCTCCCTTTCCCAAAAAGCCTTACATGATGAAAAGAATTTATCCAAAATTGCATTTGTTTTTTCAGTTGATAATACAGTTGTATTTGACATTATACAGTCGCTCCTTATTTTTTATTTTAAAATCCCTTTTGTTTATTCGTAAATAGGTTTTTCTTTTGTTTCAGATTTACGTGGCAGGTCTTCAATTAATACCCTTACATCTAAACCGCCATTAGCTGAATATATATCCCCTCTTTTATAAACTGCGAAATCACTAATCGCCTTTTTCCTTATTAATTGAGAGAACTTTAATTTAATTGGAAAGTTTTCTACACACACATAGTGATCGTAGTACCATCCACCTTCTTCATGACCACCAAATTTACGTGTTACCAAATACACATTAACAAAAACAATGTCTTCTTTATTCAGTGGAACTTCTATAAATTTTTCTTCACCACAGTTTTGACAAGGTGCTAAGTCGATAGTACCATTCCCTTTACATTCTGTGCATTCAGCTAATTTGAATAAAATCATTATACATACCCTCCTAGTATTATTATTCGAATACTATCTCTAAATCGCCTAAACTAAATCTGGAAAATCTGGAGAATATAATTCAAATAAATAATTTGAATAATTCGGTGTGATTGCGTATGTGTAATGGAAAATCTGACCGTTTACTTCGACTTCAATATCATCTGCATCAATGTATTTATAAAATGAATCATTTCTTAATTGTTCAACTAATGATTCTTTTATTTCTTTAGTAGGAGATAAAAAAGAAATGAAATCATTATCGCCACCTATAAATAATGACTTATTGTTCCCAAATTTAATTGGAAATTTTGGGAAGTTTCTGCAAGTCTCGTATTCAATGCCATTAAAATTAATCCCATAATCTTCAATCAAGCAAGTTAAGTTAGTTTTAATTTGAGATTGATCTATGTGTTTTAATAAATGGACATTTGTAATCGGAACAAGGACATTAGCTTTTATGCTAGGTATTAACATTCCGAATGTAAAATTACTAACTTGTGTACCTGTATTTCCATACGTAAGGCATTTGTAGTAATTAGAGAAATGGAAGTCACAGTCAATCTCTTTTTCAGAATTATAATTAGAAAACAACCAAGCCTTGCATAGCCTTTTCCATTCTTCTACAGGACTATATTTTAACTCTTTTGTTTCAGATTTTAAAAACTCAAATAGTTGTGCAAAAGATGGTTGGAAAGTAGCAACCCCTGTGAAGAAGTCATGTTTTGCTAGTCTTTTCAAAATCAAATTCCAACTACGAGCTTTCGTACCTTCATTAGTTTCTTTTATTGATCCGATATATAGAGCCAAGTTAGAATTTGAATTGTAGAAAGTCATGATTTTATCAGCTTCTTGATGTGTTTTCTTTTCTAACATCTTTTTAGTTAGAGGAGTGTTCATCATTTTCATCATTTCCGTATTCATTAAAGTATTTAACATAAATAATACATCCCTTTCATTATCAAATTTAAAAAACGCAACCTTTCAACAAATGTAATTTAAATGTTCCACTTCCTTTCATTAATATTTCATTAACGGTATAGAGTGTTCTTTTGAAGACATAAAAAAACACATCTCTATTTACCATTTGGGTAAGAAATGTGTTTTAAATATGTATATAAAAAATCACGTACCTATACATCAATCCAATTTAACATACTACTGTATGCCAATTCGGCAAACTAGCCGTTCCTTTTTAAAAAAAGGACTGTTTGTACAAAGGTGTACTTTAATTGCTTGCTTTTTCACGATATACACTGATAGTAGTGTAGTGAAGGTGAATATGCGAAGCACTTGCTATTAAGAAAACAATTTTATAAAAGCGTGTATGGTTGTTTTAATAATAGAAGTATGTCAAAAAGGAAAGTGTTAATACTTATATATTAACAAAAAGAAAAGTGTATTTCAAATTTAAATTTAAAATACACTTCCAAAAAGTTATTTGTTTTGGGCTTCTCTTATTTCTTTAGCGATTGTTTTAAAATACCTTTCGATTTCTTGATTGTTCAAACTTAAAAAATCTAGTTCTAGAATATCATCGAAACAATCTAACCAAATCTCTCTATTATCGTATATATCAATGGTTTGTACACACTCATAAGAAATGGGCTTCTCAATTAGTACACATTTATAAAATTGCGTTAAGAGAGTTGTTATGTCCACTGGAAGCAGTGTGCTTTCTTCATGTAATGCTTCTACCTTAAAAATAAAATATGCAACCAATATCTCTAATTCTTGATAGGATAATGGTACATTTATAAATTTACTACAATCATCAACCGTTAATGAATTTCTTATTCTAAATGTAGATACTTCCGAAAATGAAAGTTGCCCTTTTGTTTGCAAAGAGGAAATATTATAAATTTTAAATAATTTTTGTTCAAGCAATATAAAACCTTCTTCCCGATCTTGTTATTAAATGTTGAAAACCTATACTATTTTCTTGGTCTTTTTTTAGGGAAAATAAATTCTATTTTATATTCTTTATCTAATTTTAATTTTGCATCAAATTTCTTCTGATTATTACTTACAAATCCCTTTATAAGACCTGTTTCCCCTTTTGTAAGCAACGCTTGAATTTGATTAGCTGTTAGTTCTTTTTTCAGCATTTTTTTAGGTAAAGTAAATTTACAACCCTTTTGATATTCTGAGCAGCCATACATTGCTTGCTTATCTACAATCTTACCTTGCTTGCAAGAGGGACAAACACCCAAGACACTTTGTTCTACCTGCATTTGTATTGCTGATAAAACTTGTGGAGATTCAAATGTTTCATCTACAGTCTCTATTAAATGGTTAACGAATCTAATAATGTTGTTCATGAACTCCTCTTTGCGTCCTTTTCCTTCTCCGATAGTACGCAAATAACTTTCCCATTGAGCCGTAATTGCAGGGCTAGAAAGCATTGTACCTCGTAAAGCTTCACAATGTATACGACCTTTAGGGGTAATATGAACTGAGTTTCTTTTAATTTCAATATACTGTTGTGCTTTTATGCGTTCTATAATACTTGCTCTAGTGGCTTCCGTACCAATCCCTTCAACCGATTTAAGTATGTCACTATCGGATTCTTCAACTTCAATGTATTTCCCACTTCCACAAGTTTTCATTACTTGTATAAGTTGACCTTCTGTAAATAATTTAGGTGGACTCGTTACCCCTTCTTTTATGCGTACAATGCCTTCCACAACATCGTCTTCATTAACAAGGGGTAATTTTTGTTCGGCTTCTTTATCACCATTTTTCTCACTATCTTCGTCATTGCCTTTTTCATTTGCCCATAAAGCTTTAAATCCAATATCAACTTCTGTTTTCCCAACAGTTTCAAATATAACATCATTAACTGCTGTCTCGATTAGTGTTTCATCGTAAATATACTCTCCACAAAACATAGCGAGTGTACTACGAACAATTTCTGTGTAAATTATTTTTTCTTCCTTTGAAAGCGAATTTAAAACGTCTTTTGTTGGAATCGTTTTAGTTGGAATGATCGCATAATGTTCTTCGACCTTTTTACTATCAACAAAATGCTTGTTTGCAGTAGTATTTTTTATTGGCACTGATGTACCGATGACTGCTTTATAACTTTCTAAATTTGGAACAAGATAATTATATTCACTGTCTGTAATGTATTGGCAATCACTACGAGGATATGATACTATCTTTTTTTCGTATAACGCTTGGACTAAAGACAAAACTTCCGATGGATTCAGCTTCCAAAGTCGATTGGCTTTAACTTGTAAAGTAGAAAGTGAATGTAATTTTGGTGGTTTACTAGATTTCCTATTAGTTTCTACGCCATCAATGACCCCATTTACCCTTTCGCCAACGCCAATACCTTCTTTTTTCAGCATATTTAAAAGAGCGTTTTTATCTTCAAATCTCCCTGTAATACGTCCTTTATACATTCCTGCTTCCGTTGCAAAATCTGCCTCAACTTCATAGAAATTACTTGGTTTAAAGTTTTCGATATCAAGCTGTCTAGCATAAATAATCCAACATAAAACAGATTGAACCCTACCTACTGAAATTGGTACACTAATGCCCTTCTCAGCCAATTTACTTCCGTATAAACGTGATGCATTCATGCCTACTAACCAATCTGCCATTTGACGTGCATTCGCTTCCTCAAACATGAGCAAATCTTTTTCAATATCACGTAGGTTATTAAAACCATCTCGTATAGCAGGTATTTCTAGTGAATTAATCCAAAGGCGTTTTAAAATTTTATTTTTAGCCCCTGTGTGTCTATAAATCAAATGAAATATTGCAGAACCTTCCCTATCTATATCTGTACCGCAAACAATAGTATCAGCTTCGTTAAACAACTTTTTAACGGCATTAAATTGAGCTTTTTTACTGTCAGATACTTTATAACGAAATTCGCTAGGAATAATAGGAAGTAATTCTCTATCCCATTTCTTCCATTTCTCGTCATAATCCGCAGGTGTCCACAATTCTAGTAGATGCCCAATAGCCCATGTGATAGTAGCACCGTTTGGAAATGTATCACATGCTTCGATCTCTACATGTGTAGGATACCTTTTCTTTAGTTTGAAGGCTTCTACATAAGCAGTTGCTTGTTTCGGCTTCTCAGCCAATATAACTACCTTTCCTTGTAATGACATTTTGAACACGTCCTTTTCAAATTCTCTTTTTAAATGAATAGTTATTAATTTATGTTTCGTAATTAAATCACCATACAAGTGCATTGTACTATAAAATAATGCACCTAAAATTACGAATGAAATCTTTTTGAAAAAAAATGAGATTAATATATATTTCCTATATAACAACTATATATTTTTAATTTGATTAATACGAAATCATTTCGATTGCTATGTTAAGATAAATTAAACGGAAATGTAATAATTTTATATAATATGGAGGTTTTTGTATGAAAGGTACTGTTAAAAGTAATTGCATTTTGACGATTAATCATAATCTTGACCCCCCACTTTCCATCGAAATCGGAGACACGGTATACACAAAAAAGCCATTCAAAGATGGTCAAATGTATTACCCTAGATTTACACAAGGTTTAATTCTCCAAACTTGTATAGAGAAGGAAAGGAAAGATAAAAAGGAGTATGAAACAAAAGCACACCTAGTTAAGTTGCAATCACACAGAGGATTGGTGACATCCAATTTAACATTGATGGAAGATGATCTAATCATTGAATATAACCCTATAAAGCACAGTCAATTATTTTTAGTTGAAAGTTTCGTAGAAGAATTACCTTTTTTAGATGTTACTTACTTGAAAGAAAGAGCAGTTACAAAAAAGGTAGTTGTTAGACGAAGCGAAGTATATTGCGGAAGCATAAAAGAATATGAAAATGCATTTCCATTATATGCAGTCATTGAAAATGTCATTGTAGGCTTTATTATGGAACATCAAAAGCATTTAATTATACCTAGCAAATCTGATAATACAAGCTATAGCGAGATGCGTATACAAGAATTAATGAATACTAATAATCAAACTCAAATGCTTGAATGTATAAATGAATTTACTACTGATTTTGCCATTAAGTCGGGGTTCTATATTGATTTCTCGCAACTTTAATCCAATGCGGAGGACGTAACATCTTGGATTAAAACAATAAAATTGAGCTTTATAAAAAGGATTAATCAAAATAATAAAAGGAGTGATTTAAAATGGAAATTGATGAATTGACTTATATATATGAATTTTCTGGTGATTTTTGGGTGAATAACAGAAATTATCAAATAGAAGTTCCTATGCCTACAAAATACAAAACTGCCGAAGAAGCAAAATTTGACAATAGTTCGCTGAGATTTGAAAAACGAGATGGGCATATTGTTCTTGTAATTTACTCTAAATGGGAGCAGGGTATGATTAAAAATAAGTGGTATGAACATGTGGCAGGTACAATCTTAGACATTATAAAGTGGGAAGATTGGTATAGATATAAAATAAGTATGGCAAAAGAAGAAGGTGCTGAAAATATATACGACTCTAATAGTTGTTATGTACCAAGTGCAACTAATTGGGATGAATTATTTAATGTCAAAAGTCTAGAGGATAGTTGGGTTTGTTCTGTACAAAGTTTGGCATATGGTGTATACGGAGTTGTTTGATTAAACGAACTTTCATTATGTCCAGCAATAAATAAAGATGTATAAATAGAACATATAAGAATGGAGTTCGATGAAATGAGTAGATTAAATCAATCATTTGATTGGGAATGTCCAGTATGTAAATATAAAAATACAAATGATTTATACTCAAATGAAACAGAGAAACCTTTGTGTTTAAATTGCAATGAGCGATGTGATGTATATTTAGATATAATAATTAGTGTTATAAAAGTCGTTCAATAAGGAAAATAATAGAATAGACTTTGACAATGAGTTTTTTTTATAAATAAACTGACTTTATTTTAATCCAACAGAAACAGGTACTACTTTAATAAACAATATAAAAGGTGAAGAAGTATTTACTTCTCCACCTTTTATATTGTTAAATTCTTTTTGCAATTATTATTAATGCCTTTTCATTCATTTCTTGTAACTCTTCAAAAGATTTACCAACAGGAACGGTCATTTTTGGTTTGTAAGATTTTTTTTTATTTGCTAATGCACTTGCTCTAACTGACTTCTTACGAATACCTGCTTTTCTCTTTCCGTTATCCTTCTGAACCGTAGAAGGATATTTTGAAATATTCGTTTTTTTCATAGACTCCCCTCCTGCAATTTTGGGTATTTACTATAATTAAATTACTCTATTGAATATAGTTTTTTAATAAATGCACCATTATCATTTTTATCTGAGTGGAGTTCTTTTGATAATTTTTTTCCTTCACCTACCACTTCTATTACACCATTAGCAATCAAGCGTTCTATCCCTTCTGAGATGCCCATAAAAGCACTAATACCTTTCATGCAGATAACTGTGCCATATTGTTCTAAATAAGCTTGTACGGCATTTACATCGTTCATAAATGCATCTTCTTCTTTACAAGTGACATTTGCCATTTCAACTAAAATAGTGTTCTTTTCTTGATAATGAGTTGTTACATTTTGAATAGATATATTCATGGAAGATTTTTGATTGACTAAATAAAGTACAACTTCTGCAAATGAATATCGCATAGCTTCTTTATTTGCTTCAAAATCATATGATAGTTGTAATGTATAACTTTTCCCTAACTCTACACTTAGAACGTTTGTGTTTGACATATATAACAATCTCCCTTTATTTTATCCTTGATTTTTAAATCATCTTTTATAATTATTTTCTCAAATACAACTACTGGATACAAGGTTTCAAAAGCCTTTAAAATTACATCACCCGATAAACCTGTTAGATTTTCAAATTTGCTTTGAAATTATTTGCTCATACAAAATACATATGCTATGATGCCTTTACTGACTAACCATTTCATTATGGGCATTACCAATTCTAGCTGTAGCTCCTGCTACAGTTTTTTTATTTTTAGTACAACGATCATTTGTTAAGTACTTGTAAGGGTATATGGACTTGATGACTTTCTTTCAAATCATTTATCTCTTTAACATCTTCTAATTTGTATTTATCAACAAGATATTTCAAAAATGCATAGTAACACTGTCCTGTTTCATGGAAAGACCATTTTTCTCCCAGTATCGAAATAAGGATTGAAATTTGTCCTCTAATGTAATAAGACTCTTGTTGATACTCAAAACCTGTTATAGTTTTTTCAACTCGAATAAAATCATTAATACAACTTGTAAGTGCTTCTTCAATGGTGATTTTCATTTTGAACCTCCTCAACTTTACCCATGAAGCTTTCCACCTTGCATCCACATTTACATTCTCTTTTAAAATATTCTTCTGTAAACACAAAATGCCCTTCTCCATCTCCAACCAAAATGCTTCCACAATTTGCACATTTCCTATTTTTAAAAATGTACATGATGCACTTGAACACTGACAGTTTTTCAAATAGTAATGTTTGTTTAATCATCCTACACAACCTCCTACTTTCTCTGAGACATATCACTCTTTCAATTTAAAATGTGTTCTACGGTTAATTACTTTACGTTCACACCAATCTTCATTCCAATATCCTCTTAAAGTTTGCATTAATGATTCTTTAGGTTTTCGATACATAGAGTGTGGACTCGCTAAATTGTCTAGTAAATCGTCAATTGTTACCCACCCTTTACTTCTGCGAAGATACCATTTTATTTCATCAATCATATAATCATAGTGTGATGGATTTTCACCTGACTTAACTCCACCAATTGTTTCTGAGTGAAATTTCTTGTCAATAGAATTTATTATACTTCTTGTTATTTTTTTATTTCTCCTAGCCCAAAACACTATATTTGTAGCATTAGAAGTCTCTCCGAAATACTCAGATTCTTCTACATATATTAAGCCTATTCCGTTTTCTTTAAGTAATTGTTTGGCAAGGTTTGAATGATAAGTTTTAGGTTTTGGAACTGCTACAAAAACATAATCAGCATTTTCCTTTGAGCGTATTGCCTGTTCAATCACCTTAAAACTAAGTTGTTTTTTCAGTTCAACAATTATTGCTCTTTCCCCTAAAACACCAACAATATCCCTATCAATTACTTCCGCATAGACAGCTTCACAACATACTTTTTTAAGTAAAAATTCCTTGACCAATGGAAACATGTCTTTTTCTTTTGCGAACACTTTTTCAACCCCTCTATTGAGTAAATTCATTACTTTATCTCAAATTGTTTCATCATCATGTCTAACTTAATTTGATAAGTTTCTCCTAAAGGAAAGACAGTTGAATCTGAGCAATCACAAAAATGAACGAAGTGTTTCATGCTCTGAATAGTTTCTTGTAATAAAATTTCTAATTTACTTTTTTTTATTTCCGAATCATTGCTTAATAAAGAGTCAAAACCGATATTTCTCTGAACGAACATACTGATTTCGCAACTTTTTTTTAGTCCTTGTAATGCCGTTATACAAGCTAGAATAATTGATCTATTTAAATCAGAACTAAGAGTGCTAAAATAACACCTTTTGAGTTTTCCTTTATAACCGTACACTATTAAAGCTGTTCCAGTATTAAAAGAACTATCTTGTAAAACCCGAATAAGTATATCGACTTTAGCTAAAGAAGGTTGATTAGGTGCAATCAAGAAATCCCTCCTCCTTTCAAAGAATTAAACTATATTTCTAAGGTTTCTATTAATTCAACATTTTCCTTATTAAGCACGATAACTTCTTCTTCTCCACGCCTAGTAAATAATGCAAGAATATGTTGTTTCTTTATTTTATAGGCAGATACTTTAGAAACATTGCGTTCTCTTGCAAATCGAATAGCTATATTCTTATCTAGCGTATAAGCAATCCAATCCTTCTCATTTTCTCTATGCGCTCTATAGATTGTAACGAAGTAAGGTAATGAGTTATATGCTTTAACTTCACTTGGCTTCATAATGCATTCTTTTCTTTTAGGACGTTCTGAGGAAAATAGCTCTTTCCATAATTCTAAATCTGAAAATCCTGTGTAACTCACCCAACAGGTGGATAAAAAAAACCAATAAGCATAATCAGTTAACTTTTCGCATTTCTCAGCAAAAAATAATATTGCTTTAGGTGTTCCTTCGAATTGAAGTATTTCTTGCCCCACACGTGCATCATAGTAATTAAATTTAAAATGTTTTGAAACATCATTACTAATCACGTTTTCTCAACTCCAATCAATAAAATGATATAACTTAACTATATATTAAATTTATATAGAAAACACCAAAAAAATCACTAAAAGTGATGTCTTATAACAAAAACATCACTTTTAGTGTAGTTGAATATTTTAAAATACACTTTAAATTTTTTTCCTCACAATTATTTTCTAATTCTCTTAAATAAAATAATGTTCCATCAAATAGTAAATCCATTTACATGCTTTTCAAACTTGTCAATATTCCCTAGATTGTATAAATAATATTTTAATTGATTGTATTGGTCTAACATTGTGCATTCTCCTTGTTTATGTTAAAGATCATTGTCTATTTTATGCCCTTCATTATCCTCCAATTTTCATAAAGTTGCTCAAGGGTACGATTACCATATACTACAGACTGATTAAATTCATTATGGTTAAATAAGTATGATGTTAGAATTTTTAAAACAATATTCACTTGATTCATATTAATTCGTGTCCATAATTCATCTAGTATTATGTTTGTAAAACACTCTAGCCGTAGATATTGCGGAGTTAAGAAAATGGAACGCTCAATACCTTTTTCTTCTACAGTGATTTCTTCTGAATATGCATAAGGGTATGGAGTATCTATTTTTATGTTCCAAAAATTCGCTACTTTAATTAAATAGTCAATAAATTCGTACAATATATCTAACTCCCAATAAATTTTTACTTGCTTAATATTTTCATTGGTTTTTGATTTTAGTAGTATACTTGTATTCCCTATTGCCATACATACAGTAATAACAGATTCATCCTGCTTAATGGTACGACCAAAATAATTCCCATTTCTCCCTATTAGTTTAATGGAAGGCAATATAGTCGTTGTCTTTTCACTTTCTGTTGATTGTATTATGCTTTCAATCATATTTTTAAAGGGAGGTTCTTGGGTTGAACTTATTAGTTCTCCCATCACTGGATGTGTTAATACGGCTTTTACTATTATTTGTTCGTCATTTTTTAAATAAGACATTTACTTGTTGCCCCTTCCTAATTTTCATTTAATGTAGAAGAAAAAAACATTTTATCTTTTAACACCTCTCCTTTTTGAGTAGCTATTTTTTGCTCTAAGAACGCAAAAAAACCGATTAAAATAAACCTGTTTGGTTTAATTTAATCGGTTAGTATATAACAACTCATTATCAAATTTTTAAATAATCCTTTTAATTGCTTTTCGGGCTAGAATAACCTTTAAAAAGGTTAACGAGTGTCAAGACAGTACCTTGTTATTGACAACTACAAAGTTATACATGACCCGAAACTTTCCACGATATAATCAAAATTAATTTGAAAAGTGATGGTGGATACAGTCGGTTTCTTTTTCACAAACTAGTTATAGTTTGTGAAAAAAGTTTCCAAAAGAAATTAAAAGTTAATATACTTGTACTATAGCATGTTTTAAAAGAGGATTCAAATATTAATCTGCATATCCACAAAAAAACGCCAACCCCTTTTTAGGTTAGCGTTTTTCCTATTTTTCTATAAATCTTAATCGAGCATAACTTTGATCTCAGCTTTTTTATAACTGCCACCGTCAGTTTTTGATGCATTACCACCTAGAGAATCTAAATATTGCTCTCCATTTTTTGAATGGGAAATCAAAAGGTATTTGTATTGATTCTCAAAATGAATGCTGTCGGTAGATTGATAACCAACAGAAGTCGAAAATGCAACGCCCATTTCTTTAGCTTTTTCTGCAATTAAATTTATCATAGTCTCTCGAATTTCTTTCAGTTGTTTCCCTGTATAAGTTGTATACAGGCGTTCTAAGAACAATGTAGTAATCGGTAAACTAGAGCCAGTAACAGGCTTATTTTCCGATTGTAAATCTACATCTTCAAATTTTAGTTCGGAGCTGTCAAACGATACTTTGCAATCATTATCAGCCATTTTTGTAAGACGTAAAATGCCACGAGCAACAACTTGTCCATTGACCGTTGCTACTAATAGCTTTTTATTACTATCAAAAATGGATAATAAACAACTTCTAAACTCACCGTTTTCCCAATCCATACAAGAGTGTGTAGGAATGCGCCCCATTTTTAGTAAAGTACCATAATCAGTTGTTTCGTTAACTGTGAATTTAAATTTCTTTCCAGTATCAGCATCAATTATAGTTTCAATAGTAGCAGATTTGTCATCGTACCATTTTTCATATAATTCATCTGAAATTACTTCCTGTATCTCAGCTTCAACCCCTTCTTTTTTCAATTTAATATCTTTTAATTTACCTGCAATTTCAGCTTTTGCAAGTAATTTTATATTATCCTTTTTTGTATTCAATGAATTTTCATAATGTTGAAGTGTAGTTTCATAAAGACCTTTACGTAAGAAATCTAGGATACGATCTGTATTATCATGCAAGAAAGTATCGGATAATTCCAACCATCGAGTAAGTGCTTTAACATCTGTAGATTTCGTCATATACCATTTTTTTGCATCTTCTATCGTTAGTACTGAATCAATATTTAATGTGTTGAACAGTAACCACAACTCCCAATCAGTAGTAGCTTGTCGTAGAATTGGGTATGTCGAAGAAAGAACAGAAACAATAAAAGCACAGCCTTTAGAAAGCATTTGATTATTAAACTGTGAACGGTAATGTTTTGCATTAGGTTGATGTACAAAATCAATTACAGATGACACAAAATAATTTTCATTTGCTACTTTTAAGACAGCTTGCATTAAATCCTCTGAAATCTCAGGCAAGATTTTTAGTGCATCTATACGGTCTGTAACTTTCCAATTGTTCATTTTTTCATGAATTTTATCAATATAAGGGAAATCTCGTTTTCCACTTAATAAAATGTATTCTTCCGAAGTAATATCAAATGCGATTGGTAATTTATAAAGTTCTTTTGATTTTATTTTTATTAATTCATTAAGTGACTTGGCTGTTAATGTGTTCATATTTACAACATCTTTAATGTAATAGAACACTGGTTTTCTCTCATTTGAATAATATTTATTAGGCTCAAGTGAGTCTAATAAAATGATAGTAGCGGTTTTATCTAATTTTAATAGAGCATTTTCAAAGAATTTCTTTTTATCACTAAACAAATCGAACAATATATCTAACTTACCTTTTAGTTCTTCTTCTGTTAAATCCAACTCTAGTTCATCTTTTAGATATTGAATGTATTTGTTTATATATGGAGGTAGCATAGCATCATTTAATGACTTACCATAAACTAAGTAACCTTTAAGGTTATGGATTGGAGTAATGAAATGAGATTTACTCATGCTATACAATTCATATAAAAAGCTAAATCCTTTGTCCATAGATGTAATATCATCTACTTGATTAATGTTTAACTTCGTTCTTTTCAACAAATCAACAATTTTCTTTAAATGTAGAAGTCCATCTGTCTTTGGTTTATCTAGGATGTCATTTTCATTAATTAATTTTTTAATTATACCTATTAGCTCCATATCTAAAGTTTTAGTTGATGGAACATTACTGTTCTCTTTGTTATGAGAAATAAAGAGGTTGTTACTATTTTTCATAGTATCTCCATGTAAAATAGATGCTTCCACTAACTTTGTTAAAAACATAGCAAAGTCTAAAAGCTCACCTAATTGTTCTTTTTGACATTTAAAAGTTGATAAATCTCGATCATATTTCTCCACGATCTGTTCCCATTGTTTTTCAAAAATCATAATTGTATTGTCAGATAAAGTTTTGCCTGTACCATGATATGTTTCCCAAAGATTTATACTCAGCGTATTTGGAACATCTTTAGAATCATGTATTATCCCATTATTTATAATGTTAGCATTCAGTGCTTTAACTAAATCTAATGGAATTGTTTCAGTATTGCGCTTCTTAGCATGATAATCTAATAAGATTTCTGTTAATCGAGGATGCAAGTTTTTGAAATCATATGCCTCGACGGATGCCCATGCCCAATATGGAAACTTTTTAGTATCACTTTCATTACTTTGCTTTAAAACAAATTTTAAAATTGACATTGACTCCCTATCTAAATTATCAGATTTGATAACTCGGTTAGTAACTTTGTTTGATAATGAGGATAGATTCTCTGGTAAATCAGAAATACGGTTGTTTAATACACTGATTTTGTTTAATTTATTCATTAAGTTTAAGTTGATAGTCATTATATGACCCTCCATTTTTGTTTTTATTTTTTTAAAAATGACAAAAAGAAAGCAAGCTGTGCGTTCACTTTCTTTTAATCAAGACACAATCATAATTAGTCCTTAACAACTTTTTATTTGAGCTTCTAAGGGTAGGACTGTAGTTTTAATAAAGTCATAATAGGCAATTTTTCTATTAGATAAATCACTATTATCACTACGTATTTCGGCAGTTTTTAGAGCGTATAGCGACCACCATTCAGAAGCAATTTCTTCTTCGCCCTCAATATTTGTAATATTATCTAAAGCAACATACATATCGTACATATACATTCTGTGGACATCTTTACGCTCAAGAGCTTCACGGAACAATGCGTCAAAATGAGTATTTAAAATTTTTAGATTCTTTTTCTTTAACGGCTCATGAAGATTATTTAATGATTGAACAAAATTAATAACTTCAATTATCTTTTTAAATGTATCTCTGAATGTATACGCATGTTCTGTTTTATTGCCATGATTTTCATTAATTTTTAATTCAAGCTCAGACATCTTATCATCTAACTTTTGGGCTTCTGTTTTAAAATATTCTCCTATATGTTTTACTTGATTAATTTGGATAATATTATATTTCTCCATTTCTAATGCCTTTTGGAAGAATATTTCTGTATCGACTCCAAAATCAACTTCAATCCCTTGTTTTCTGCAATGTATATACATTTCAGTCATTGCATTTGGGAATTTAAAAGGATTAATTTCAAAATGAGTTTCTAAGTACAAAGCAATCCATTCTTCTAAAATTGCTGTATCTTTTATATTGTCAAATGAAGATACTTTTAAGGAAGCGATAAAATCGTAGACTTTCTCTCCAAGCGATTTCATTGCTTTTAAAACTTCCACATCATCTAATGAGTTTGTAAAATCAGAAATAATACAATTTTGCATATTTAAATTAAATGCTTCAACTATACCCTCTGCTGTTCTCACATTTATTTCATGGATATTGTATGAAATTAGCAAATTATAGTAATTTGAATATGATGTTTTTAAAGGTTCATTAAACCATAAACGCACACTTTCAATTGCTCTTAATAAGTTTGGCAATTCGCATGTGTTATAACTTTTATTTTCATCATTTTCCGATGGTAATAAAGAAGTACTATAAGCATCTAATAAGAAATCCATAAACGATAGGATATCTCCAATAGCCAATTCATAATCAAAGGTATTTCTTCCAATGTAATGTTCGATACAACGTTTTTCATTGCTATCAACATCTGCTATGAAAGGGATGATAATTCCATTTTTCTCAAGAACAAGAGAAGTATTGTATTCAAAGTAAGGTAATTCGTTGCGTAATTCTCCCATCACATATGCCACAAACTCAAATGGTACATTTACCCATTTTTTTAATCCGTGGTTGTGGTGGTCAAATTTATAAGCTCTTACCAATAACATTTTCACACGATAAATCAATGTATTATCAAAATTAACTCCTTTGCTTTTGTAAGATTTAGCTAATACCGCAAGTCCATCTAATACGGCATTTTCTCTTGGATTCCATTTTTTCATCAAATAATGCTCATACATTGTTGGAATGTAATTATCTTTTGTAAAGAAATCTAGACTAAATATCATGTCAACAAATATGGAATTTTGTTTATTGTACGAAAATGCATTCAATAGGTTTATATCTACTAGATAAAGATAAAGACTTATCAATGTACCATGATTGAATTTCCCTAATCCTAACTTTTCAGCAATTGAATCAAAATCACTTCGATTTAAGTTATACTTCTTAGCTAATCGCCAAGCACTCATTACAAAATGATACATCGAATCATTTGACCAATAACCTTTCTTCCATTTCTGACCTTCATAATCACTTGCTAGTTGAGTGATTATAAAGATTTTTTCTTGGAAACCACAGCTATTGAATGTATCCGCAAAAATATCCGAATCAATAAGCAAAGAATGAAGCTTTTGAGAGTATTCACCCGAAAAAGTTGTCATTAAACCACGACAAAATGTACGCTGAAATGCTGTTAAGCTATCAACATAATTTCCACTTTCTAAGGATTCCAATACGCTTTTAGCACGTTCTTCATACGTATTTTCTTCTAGATGATTTAATTCCCACAAGTAAGATAAGACATTTACAAATGCATTCTCTTTAGTGTGAGTGTTAGTTCTTAATTTCAGACCAAAACCTTCAATCTGACCTTCATAATGAACCATTTTTCTTTGTGCGTAATTCTCAACAAACATTAAAGATGCCATTACTGCAAGAGCTTCAACAGCATGAGGATTATTAAAATATTCTCGTTCCTCAAAGCGTTCTAACATCTCCCCTGCATAACCTAAATTGTGATTTTTAAAAAGATCAACGGCATTTTCATTGTTAGCAAAGAAATCCCCGATCTCATTTAAATATTTACGAAACCCATCAAAATGTTCTGCACTGATTGGAGAACCAACTACTTCTTTATTATGGCTGTTGTAATATACAATTCTACCTAACTTTGAATAGTCTTCTAATACCGTCATTTTTACTTCTTTCATTTTTAATTCCTCCATTTTTGGTTTTATTTTAGTAGATTTATAGCTAAAAAAAAGAAAAAGCGATTTCAAGAACTCATAAAGAATCTTGAAAATCACTTTTAATTTTTAATAACAGCTATTAATCTGTACAATTACTTTGCGCTTTAACCGCAATACCTCACCGTTTCCAAATAGATGCGTAACTGCAAAAATTTTAGCAAGTGGCTACCTTTAAATAATTAAGATGCACATAGACAATTTTAATTAAAAGGCATTGTTCATTACGAACCGAAACTTTCCACGTTGTATTGATTAATCAACAGTGAAGGTGGATACAAGCGGTATGCTTTCATACGAAACACGAACCATCCAATAGGATATGTATGGTATTAAGTGAAATGAAAGTGTCAAAGAGAAAAGTAATTATAGATATATAATAGCATTTAGTTTTCTTTTTGAAAAGATAATTAACTGGACACAAAAAAGACGTTAACATATATTGTTAACGTCTTCTATAATATTCAATACCTAATTAAAATTCATTACTGTAAACCAAAGTGAATGGTCTGCAATTTGGACATACTTTTAAAAACTCATTATCTTCCTCACTAATTTGAGATTCATCAATGTTCATAAATTCATGCGCTTGAATTGTTGCTACTGCTTCGCTGTCACCATTCCAACCACATTTCGTACATTCGTACATTAACACTCTTGGCATAAAAATAGCCCCCTGTTTTTTTAATTATTTAATAATCACTGATTCGATTTCTGATTGCAAAGGAAGAATAACTTTTTGCAAATGAATATCATCGTTAGTACCCTTGAACAACCCTGCTTCAATCTTAGATTTCCATAAGAAAGCCAAAGCATTGAATTTTTCTTCGTATACTTTGTAGCTAATTGCATTTTCAAAATTAGCTTCTTGTACTTTCTTTAGACTAACATAAACTGTTGATGCAGAGCTTACATGAATTTCATTTTCATTAATCGTAACTTTTGTTAAATCAATTTTTTCACGACTAGTATAATCGTTCACTTTTTCCATATCTTCTAGTACATTTTCTAATTTTAACATATATTTACACGCTCCCATTATTTTAAACAAAAAAGTATAGCCTTTTGACTATACTTTTTGTAATTTTTAAATTAATAACCTTTATTACACACTTAGAAATTTAAAATACATCTTTATTTCGTAATCATTGCTTCAATTTCAGATTGCAGAGGAAGAATAACCTTTTGCAAATGAATATCATCGTTAGTACCTACGAACAATCCTGCTTCAATTTTAGATTGCCATAAGAAAACCAAAGTATTGAATTTTTCTTCGTATACTTTGTAGCTAAATGTATTATCAAGATTAGCTTCTTGTACTTTCTTTAGATTAACAAAAACTGTTGATGCAGAACTTACATGAATTTCATTTTCGTTAATCGTAACTTTTGTTAATTCAATTTTTTCACGACTTGTATAATCGTTCACTTTTTCCATATCTACTAGTACATTTTCTAATTTTAACATATATTTACACGCTCCCATATTTTTAAAAACAAAAAAGTATAGTCTATTGACTATACCTTTTGTAATCTTTTAAATTTACACCTTTTATTTTACACCAACTAAAATGCCACTTTCTGCAACAGAATTGGTATCTTCAACATGCATTACATACTCAGTTGTAACACTTTCAATTTCTTTGACAATCATATTGATCTCTTTTTTAAATGATTCAAGTGCAGATTTTATAATCTCACCATCATTACCCATCGCAGAAATGTAAGCAAGTGTTTTTTCTGTCATAGGAATGCCTGCACTAATTAATTCCATCGAAATACCGAATGTAGCTACACCATTACCAATATCTTCTTCGATTTTGAAAGAGATTTCATTGGCAGTTGGATTTTCGCTTAAAGTCGGTTCTAACATTTCTTCAACATATTTTTGAGCTAAAAACTGTAGTTTTTTACCTTTCACTAAGTAGTCAGAAACGATTTCAGTTAAAGGGTTATTTACAGTATTTGCTTCAACTTTAATTTTTTCCTCAATTTTAAAAGGAGGAATTTCATTAGTTTTTTCTACAACACCATCATTACTTTTTGTAGCTTCGTCAGTAGTAATAATTGAGCTAGTAGCTTCTACAACAACATTAGGTTTAGCTTTATCGTCAACAGCTTCATTTGCTTTTGACTCTACAACGTCAGAAGTTTTAGCAATTTCGATTTTTTGAATAGCTTCGACAGTTAAACTAATATCTTTTGATTGCAAGAAAGAATTGAAATCCATAGCCATAACATTATAACGATGCACAAAGCTACCGAATTTAGTAGTTCCTTCACCTTGTCTTGCTTGATACGCATGATTAGAGTCTGTAGTGTCAGCAATAAACTTTTTAAACCATTCGGCAGTAACTTTAGGGTCAATATCATTTACCTGTGCTTTAGCAAAGACTGATACTACCATAGGGAAGTTAACACGCTTTAAGAATTTCACTTTTTTAGTGAACTCTCCTGCTTCAAGCACCTTTTCTCCATAATCAAGTACATTAGTTAATTCAGCTAAAGTATCAGTTTTCGATTGATTGTCAAAGCTTCCAAACAATGTAGCAAAATTAAGAATTTCCCCAATAGAAAAATCTTTCACTCTTTCTTCTGAGTCATTCAGACATTCTTCCAACATTAAATGCTGTAAAAGTGCAGAGATATGACTATCACCTAAAATTTGAGCTTTTGAGAAGCTTGATAATAAGATGAAGCGGTGAGTGTCAAACTTTTCTAATAAAGGTGCAATATTACTACCTAAAGTTGGCTTAATTTTTTGGTCATTTTTCAATGCAACTCCATTGTTCATGAGCAAGAAAATTTGGTCAATAATACGATAATCAGTTACTTCACCATCTACAGTGTAAGACAAAATAGAACGAGAAAGAATCATATCTTGACATACTTCATCTAATTCACTAAATGTCTTCCCTGCAATTACGTATTCATTACCTTCTACCTCAACATTAGGTGTATCAGCAACCAAAGCCCACTCATTTTTAATGTAAGAATAAAACGTACTAAAACGTTGCAACCCATCAATTAGATAACGAACAACATCTTGTGATTTTAATTCAGCGATATCTTTAAAATCTTCTGATGCACGTTTTTCTTTATTTTTAGCAAGTTGATCTTCTGTTACTTTTTTAGAAACGAAGTAAACTGGAGGGATTGGATATTCGTTAATTGTAGAAAAAATTAATAACGATCTACCCTTTAATGTCCATGCTTCTGATTTTCGTTGTATCGGAAATTCTAATTCGATTTTCCCATTATCAATCATTCGAACAATTTGTTTCAAACTCCAAGATAGGTTCTTAAATTCTACTTTCATTTTAGTAGTCTCCTTTTTTCGCCCATAGGGGTATTTTTAATTAGTCATTTCATATTGCTTTCTACAATTTTTAAAAAACGAACAATTTCTAATGCTTCTAGTGTACCACCACCTTTATCAAAATTTAAAACTTTTTCTAAAATTATCATACGACATAAAAAAAAGGTTTTTTCGTCATATCAAGACAAGAAAAATCCTTTGGTGTCAGAAAATTTTAGAATGTATCTTTTGACGTTGCTTGAAAGCAATATGTACTCTCGTACTACCTAACCTCAAGAAAAGAGAAAAAGGTAAAATTAAGTATAGATTCCGAAACTTTTCACGATTTACTAATAATAGCATTGAAGGTGAATACAAGCGGAAACTTCTTAAAAAAGAATGTACAGAGTGTACAATCACAGAAGAAGTGTCAAAAAGAGAAGTTTTATTAAGAATATAGTAACACCATATTTTCAAAAAGGCAAACTGCAATAGAGTTAATTACTTATTATTTACATAAATACACTTATTGAAATGTTTTTGGCGAAAAGAAAACCTTTTCATCATATTTTGTTTACTAAGAGTGAAATTTCTGCTATTGTACTAATTGAAATTAGTTTGTTCGGACATTTGTATATGGAAGGAAGTATATTATGAAGCCTTTAATTTATGTATATCAAATAGCATTTAAAGTTCGTGTTTTACCAAAAAGGGGTAATACTGCTTCTATTAATAAAACATTATCAATCTGTTCATTAAATACAGCACCATCAAATGATTTATCTGTAACTTATTATGATAATGATGGTAAAAAACATGACCTTATGCTTGATAAACAATTTATGGGTACTGTTCAACTGTTCCCTACTGCTTTTACTCAAAATTTAACTTCATCAAAAAGAGCTATTGCACCAGTACTTGTATTGCAGTATTTTTCGGCTAGTGAAGAAAATGCAGACGAAATATTTGAAGAACTAGTTAATAGTATTACATCTTATCTTGATAATTTAATTGGTTCATACAATGAAGCATTAAAAACAACGGCTACTGCACCCTTAAATAACTCAACCTATAAGAATGTAAATAGTTTCAGTAAACGACAATTAATATATTTACAACAATTTAGAAAGTTATGTGAGAATACAGGTTCATATACTTTAAATCACCCTACCCCTTCTATATAGCATCAAGTCAGACATGAAAAAGGAGGATAATACAATGAACGCTTGGCTATTAAAGACAAATAATACAAAATTAAAAGAAAGAAAAACTGAGATCATTTTTACTAATAACTTAACTGAGGTATTGGGAAACCAACAAATAAACTCATTGGCTCATTTTGAGGTAGATATTAGACGTGCGCCATATGCGGATAATATGGAGAATAACCCTTATGAATTAAAAGAGATTCTATTGCAAAATGGTTATGAATTACAATGTCCTAACTGTTTGAGCATCTTATCCATAAATAACCGAGATGATTTTAGTATTCAATCTGATGGGTCTGTAATCCATAACGAAATAAAATGTATTTGAAAAAACAAAAAACCATTTCTTTGTAATCCAACAAAAGAAATGGTTTTTTCTTTATTCTTCATCGTCACTATTACTTTCTTTTGGAACTGAGGTTTTGTACTGTTGCGTCATTTCATCCACAGCACTTCTTTTGATTCGATAGATACCTGAATCCCCCTTCGTTCTATAAAATGGCAATGTTCCATCTTTTAAACGTCTCATAATTGTGTTTCTATGCAACGACAATATTTCTGCTGTTTCATCCACAGTATAATAGTCTTTGTTTTTTTCGCCATTACTCATGTTAAAACCTCCCATAATAAATCGAGAAACAAGTTTCATTTCAAAAGTTCAAATTTCTTTATATTAAAGGTATCTCCTTCTTATATGTCCCATTTTACAATGATTTCTACAAGAAAACAAACTTTTTGAAACAAATTTTCACCTTTTTAAACACTTGAGAACAAAAATGAACAATAAAAAGCCAAAATTAATACTGTCTTTCTACCCGTATTATTCACATTAAGAAAAGTTTTTGGTTGAAAAGATAATTAATATTCACAAATTGACAATGTTTAAGCAAATATGATAGATTTATATTGTTGGTTACAACTGACACCAACAATATTCTAATAAAATGGAAGGTGGTTCATTATGCCAAGAGAGTTAGTCAATCGTTCAAGAGTGGGTTCAGCAATTGATAACAAATTACATGAAGCATTAAAAGCTCTATCAAAAGAAACTAAAACAGACAAATCTAAACTATTAGATGAAGCGGTTGAATTATTATTACATAAATATGCTAACGCTCAAGCACCCTATCTTTCTGCAATGACATATGTTAAAGAGAAAGATCAATCTATTTCACAAAAAAATGAAAGAAGGTAGTTATTAATGGATACGAATGGACAATTTATTGACTTGATTAAATCCTTATTTGACCATCAAGGACAACAAATAGATGAAACCCCAAAGGATATGTATGAGCTAGATATGAAAGGAGTTCTACATCACTCAACTGGACGTATTGAGAACTTCAAAAATTTCCATGCGAATAAAAAAGCAAATAGAAGTGGACGTAATCGTAATCTAGGCATTAAAGAAAATTCTCTAGAACAGGTACTTGAAAAGTTTGCATTTTTAAAAGGAATACCAATGACACAGTTTTATAGTGAATTAACAGAAAAAGACCGACAACTATTAGGTGTTTTATCAGTTCCTCAACAATTCGAAAAAAACAATATAAGGAATCTCCTATTTGATATTAGCTTTGTTGAGTCGGGCTATCATTTTTTGCAAAAAGATAAAACGCTATCTAGGTCATTAAACGGAAAAACAGCCGTTGCCTTTGGAGATACGATTACATCTGCATTAACTGATTCATGGGAAAATATCAACTTCGCTGATTTAGTTGCTTACGCTTATATTATTTATTCTAATGCAATCGTTGGAGTTGAAAAATCAACAAAGTCTTATACTTATGCTTTTGATACAACTTTCCTTAATCCTTACAATGCTGATGATGAAATTAATAAAACGATGAAAGATGAACTACCTACTGAGTTGTACAGAAATGCTATACCCTTTACACCAATCCACTTTGATAGCGAACAACAACTGTCAATTCCAGTGACCTATGTACAAATACTTCGTTTTATTGAACATAAGGCAGAATATATGCTGAGAAAATATGCAGAGGATTTAATTATAAATTCAATTAAATCCCAAAATAAATCAATCCTTGTTAAAGAAATATTAACACTAATAGTTGACTGCTCTTGTGATTCAATTTATTTATTATTAGAACAAAATTCTAATTTAGATGCTATTTGTGAAATCAAAGATAAACCACTTCTAACTTACTTATGCAAGATAGTTCTATTAAGTAAAGCTCAACGTTTAGTTGAAATTTTTGAAGCGGACATTTTAGATACTTATGGTGAGATAGACGCTTATTTTGAATTTACAAATATGGTTGAAAATCTAATAAAATCTAATAGTGACAAGTCTGCTTTTGAGAATTTTAATAGTATATATTCATATAAAGATGAACGAAAAGATGAATATAAGCAATTCCTTTTAGACTTTTATCGTGCAGAAGGAAATACAATAGAATTGTTAAACCGTTATGAACGTATCTTTGCAAATCTGTCACTTTATAAAGAACGTTTTAACAATGCTTCGAAAAAAATGAATACTCTTATTGAAAATACAAATATTGATATGAATTTTTATCTTTACCAAATACAGATAAAAAACATTAATAGTCAGAACACACAAATGGCACAGCAAATGGCATTAATTAAAAAAGAGCTTGAAAAAAGTAACAAAAGGAATATCAATTTAAAATCTGAATTAGATGAAGCAAAGGGTAAAAATAAAGATTTAAGAGCAGAAATAAGGGATTTACAGAAAAACAGGGAAGTAAAATCTCCTTCTAGCACAACAAAAACAGCAAAAGATTTACAAGAAAAAATAAATATAATTTTGACCGAGAAGGAACAAATAGAAAATAGTTTTGAGCAATATAAAAGTGAAATGGAAGCACAACTTAATTTAAAAGAACATAACAATAAAAAATTATGTGAACAATTGAATAGTATTAAGAGCGAAAAACAAGCCATAGAGGATAAATTAAAATCAATTAATTCTACTTCTTTACCATTACCGCCAGTTCAGCCCCTACCCTCTAAGACAACAGAAATTAACATTGATACATGGTTAGCACAAGGGGCATTTTTACTTAATGGTTCAAACAGGAAAGACTATGAATATGCTATTTTGAATTTTGTTGAAGCAAATTTTGATATAAAGCATCTCGTAGAAGACGAAACACTTAAAGAAATTGAATCATATAATTCACGTATCGGCTATGCTCTTATAGAGGATAATAAGCACTTTGTAGTATTTGCAAATGGTGAGAAAAAACAAATTAAAAATTTACCAAACGATATATATTTAGGTTCATTTCAATTTTTAAAAGTGGATGGAGAGGATAATTTCGTAGGAACGTTCCCTTCTATTTATCGTGATCGTTTAAAAGACAAGTATCATGATTTTGGTATTATAACTTCTATAAATGATGATGAAGTAGTTTTCACTATATTAAATGACGAAGAAATAAAAGTAAAAAATACGCCAAGTGAAGCTAAACTTAAAATAGGATTCAAAATAGGTGTTGGACAGGCTGTATCCTATAATCGTATTTCTAATACCTTTATGCCTTATCAAATGACCCCACTATCATTAGATACATTTTTTAAATCAATTGTTGCCAAGAATCATCGTATTGTTGTATTTATTAAACAACTATCCAATGGCGGTATTTTCTACGATATAGATACTGAAAGTGAGACTTTTCTTTCATTCAGTGAAGAAGATGTATTTAAAAAATGGAACTTAAATGATGAACAGGTAGTAATTTTTGATAACTCAAACAACAGAATTGTAAAGGTATTTCAAAATCCATTGTTTTTCAAATTATCTACTTTCTATAAGAAGTCAATGCTTGTAACTATTGAAAGTATAGAATCAGACAATAGAATCTTCATTAAAAACAACATTGGAGAAGTTGTACTTTTAAAGAAATATCCAAGTCATTATAAAGCGTCAATAGGTGATATTTTATTGGTAGATGAAGACTATTCTTATTTACGTAATGAAGATTCAAACCAAAAGTATTTAAATAATTTATCTATTGAAAGAAAAGTCTTATCAAGCCCAAAGAATACTTCATCAAAAAACAAGGAATCGAAGGCTGTTGAAATTACTCATAAGGTACTGATATTCGGCAATCCATCATTTAGTAACAACTATCAATTAGCTTTAAGAAAAGATGGTTTTGACTCTACTTTAATAGATGGGTATGATAATCCTAAAAAGATAATGGGAAGTTTAAATAAATTTGATTTAATTATTATTTGTAATGAGTTTGCATCACATGAAAATATGTGGGAAGTTAAAGATTGGGCAAAAGCAAAGAATAAGCCTGTGCTGTATCCAAAAAAAGATGGGGCAAACTTTATATCTATGGAGATCACTAGTTTCATTAGCAAAACAGATTGATACAATATAAAAGGGGTGATAATGAGTGGACAAAACATATATTGAATTGGATAAAGAATCCTATAAAAATGTACATCTTATGTTGCATAATTTAATTGAGTTAACAGGTTCAATATCTACTGGAAGAGACTACTCCCCTGCGCAGTATAGAGATATATTAAAAAATATAAATGAACCTTTAAAAAGTATCAAAACAGCATTAGAAGCTAAATAAATCATTGAAAAAACCCTTTTTGTATATTCTCCACACAACATACAAAAAGGGTTTTATTTATGGCTTCTATTAAGGTCTTTTTACTAAATTATTTGTTATAAGAAAATCGACAGCATAATTATGGTTATAGACCTTTCTACCATCTGAATCAAACAGTCTTTCACTATCCTGCACAGTTTCGCCATCCTTAAACTCAATATAGCCATCTAAAAATGCTACACTCACTTTACTATTATCAATAATATAACCTTTGTTTTTTAAAAGAGTCAGAAATGCATCTTTTTGTGGAATCACTTGTATTTTACCTCCTATTCCCAACCGTTTTCCATTCAATATATTTCCCCCTTGTGTAATAGAAAAATCTGAAATGCATACTATAATCATAGGATAGTTTTTTTGTATTTACAACATATTTTTCACTTTATGAAATATATTTGTAATTAATTAAAATATATTTTTTCTAAAAGAAAACTAATTATTCGTATTTAGTCCGTTTTTGTATTTAATTGTTTATTTTTATTTAAAAATGTTTATAAATGTGTGTTTTAATTTTGTGTTTTATATTATAATATATAGTGAATATATAATTAATACATAAGACCTACATAATGGATTTATGGAGGATTGCATAATGAAAAAAAGAATACAAAAAAAGAATGCATATCATCTTCTTTATAAAGGGCTTTCTCCTGTTAAATGTTCATCTTGTGGCAGTCCAATCCAAAAGAAGCAACTGTCATCTAAATCACCCACAGGTACTTATACTTGTGATATTTGTCGGTTAATGAAACATACAGGTTTTAATAAATTTTAACTAGTTATGTTCACTTGGAGAAAAGTGTATATTTACTTTTAGTGAAGTTAATGCTATTCTATTTATGAGCCAAACATTTACAAGCGGTTAGAGAAATGGATGAAACACAATGTCCATTTCTCCCCCTCAATATTAAGTTGAAAATTGCATAATTCTAGTTCAGTAAAATATGAGTAAAGTTTTGTAGTCCCCCTACTAGCTCAACATTCCAAAATAACTCTCCTATTTTTCGTTAACTATCACAAGACTGTATTACATATTTTACTGGACATTATATTGAAGACTCGAAGATACTAGGACATGGTATTCGGGTCTTATTTTATTAGGGAGGATATTAGATGAATATTGAATTACTTTTTAACAACTACGATATTTACGTAACTTTAGATGACAATAAATTATATAAATTAAATTGTGATTTTTCAAAAGTGGAAGTTCCCCTGCTCATAGAAAAAGACATTTCAAATGGAAAAAGACCATTAATGCTTTTAAATAAAAAACAGTTTGATTGCAATAAAAAGTACTTATTAAATCAAAAGTTTCCTTTCAAAATAGATAAAAACAAAGCGATCTTTTACCACAAAATAGGATTCCTAAACAAAGAAGAATTGAACCAAGTTTTAATATCATAAATGATAAAAAGACCTTTGCTTCCCCCTAGATGCAAAGGTCTTTTTATCTGTCTTTTAGAGTGTTGCCCTACAATAATGTAATTTAAACCCATCTTTTAAATTACTTTTTGTTTTTTCGATTGTATACTCATAATAATCATTTAATAGAGTATTCAAATACTCCTCTAATTCATTAATGCTGTTGTTTACTTTATCCATTGGTACTAAATGTCGTAATTTAGATTCATCACTTATAAACTCTACTATAAGGATATTAAATTTCCCTCGATGAAGATATTTATGATGTAATTTCGTAAAGGTATAAATATATGAAAAATTTCTTTTAAATAGATTAAAGCTATTTTCATCTGATATCAATTTTTCATATATTTCAATATGCTTAAATTCCTTATATGCGTCATAACCAAAGTTTTCAATATATGTTTCTTCGTAAGCTCTATTTTCTTCATTCTCAATATCAAACCAACGGTTGTTATTTGTTTTAATAAATAAATCTATATTTTCTTTTAGAAAACAGCTAAAATTTTCGTATATTTTAATTGAACAAATTTTTTCAATTGGTATTAGTTCACCACTTGCTACTTCACATTGGAAATGCTGTATAGTCTTTTTAACCATAAAAAGCCCTTCTTTCTTAAATTGATGATTTTCTTCTCCCAATGAATTTGCAATTAAGTATTCTAAGGTTTATACTTCCTTAGTGGCTTTTCTTTCAATATTAAAAATGTATATACAAATTCTGAATTGTTTGAAATCTTATCTTATTTGTTTTCTTTTAGAAAAGTTAATATCTCTAATTAATATTAAAACTTTTCTTTTAGCAAATCAATGCTAATTGACATAAAAAAACTACCCTAATATTTATTAGAGTAGTTCTCCCATTTGCTTAATGATTTAATTCCCCTATTTTTATGAACACCGATTGACCACTGATTAAAAGTTGTTTTGGTTTTCGTTGGTATTCTACATTCAACAAAGCCTTGATTATATCATCCTCATTAAATACGCTTGTAACTAATTCATACAATTCGTTATCATAATGGAATACATATTTCTCAGTAGGTACTTCTATTCTGCCAAACGGTAAGTTTTCTTCTATAATATTAGTTTGCAAATACCGTTTTTTAGTTTTTATAGGTGTCCCATGCTTAATTAAAACTTTTACTTCATCATATGAGGTATTGGTATTTAACAAATCAGTATAAAACCACTCACTACAATTAGAATGAAGTTTTGAAATATGATCTGTAGAACCAATTACTATAGTATCCCAACGACTCCATTTATCCTTAATTATTTCAGAAAATTCGTCCAAGTAATTTTTAATATTATGACCACCACTAATAAATATATTTTTCAGCAATCCATATCCGCAAGCTTCTATTATGTCATATTGAATAGAGAGACTTGCCAATTCTTTTCCATCACAATCATTTATCATAAAATCATGTTGTAGATCAGTTAGAGGATTAAAATTCTTAATAGCCAGTAGACCTTGTTCTGTCTCATTAGTCCATAATAAATTTAAGTCATTATTTTTATCTATAGTTAATACCATTTAAATGCCCTCCCTATTTTTAAATTCAAATAAAAAAGGCTGTGTTGAAGAATATCAACATAGCCTTTAAATAATCCATTAACATTCAATTAAATCTTGATTTTGTAATGAACTAATTGCTACCGCTTCTTTAACAAGAGGTTCAATTACTACATTGCTCAAAATCTTAGATTTAGAACGGTTTCCATAATTCAACTTTTTATTTGGGTCACTTATAGTTAGAACATCATCAAACGACCATGTTTCAATTTCTGTATGCTCCCATTCTCGTAACAGATATATGTTTATATCTTCATATATCACAACCTTACTTAAACCCCATTCATTAATATCAATTGCTAATGCGCTATCATAGCAAGCATACATTTCTGTAGGCGTTATAATATGTTTTCTCATAAGACTATCAGTTTCTATCGTATAGCAATAATATAAGGAGTTCCTTTGTAAAGGTACATTATTAAAAGCTTCCTGTATTGAGCTATATGCTTTAATAATTTCATTCTCTTTTTGAATTTGTATTATTGGTAATTCACCCATTTTTTCTTGAGTGGTAATTACATATAGTTTCATAAGATAAACCTCCTATTTTATACTTTTAAAGATACTTTTCTTAATTCACTACTAGTAACTTGAGGGAGCATAGCTGATAAATAATTATATTGTTTTGATTTATCACCTAAAGACTCTGCATAATCTAAAATATTTTGCAACATCTCCCTAGCGAAAGAAGTTTCAAACGCACTAGGAAATTCCTCAAACATATAATTAGCAAATTCTGTTTTATTCATAATTACTTACCTCCGAATTTAAGATTGTAATACCTTTTGTATTTCCTCAAGTTGATCTAAAGGTAAATGTTCAAAATTCGTTTTTAGTATTTCTCGAATCAGTAATTTCTTTTTTATATATACACGTATACTCTCCGTAGGAATAGAAAGTTTTGATGGACTTCCCCATTTGAAAGTACCTACTTCTTGACCATCTGCTTTAAATTCCATGCCTAATGCTGTTTGTATATTTCCGTTTGCCTTAATTCTTGTTACTGTTGTCATTTCTATATTTTTAGCTTGGCTCAAATCATGAACTAAACCTAATTTAATGATAACTACTTCGCTTCCAATTTTTAGATTAGTGAAATTTTGATTTAAAATCAATTTTATATCCCCCAATTAAACTACTATTATTTTTTAATATTCACTATTTCGCTTACAATCTAATCAGTAATTTCGACTCGCCAATCTTCAATTGGGCGTTCTACTACCGCTTCATTAATTAGCTCAATATCTTCATTAGGATGCATGTATAAGACACTATGAACAATTGCATCCTCAATGTTCTCGATTAGAACACCTGTATAATCAGATGCGATTTTTAAGGCATCTCCTGTGCCGTAACAGCCCATAATTTTATCCTCAAATACTTTATTACCTTCGTCATCGTAATGCCTTACAACCACCCCAAAAGTGTTTCCACTAAGGTAATCATCTAAGACTCTTACTTCATCAAGTAAGTCATTTAAAATTTGTTCCTTCCATTGTTTCGTAATACGCTTTAATCCGTATTCTTCACGTGCTTTCTGTTTAGAAACAGCTATAAACCCAATAAAGCCAAAATCCCAAACATCTGATAACGGTGTAGTTGAAATCTTCATATTCGATTCATTTACATACAAAGGCAGATAAATGTAATCACTTGGTTTTCCAACAGTCTCAGCAAATGTTTGTTCCATATTACTTCGTAAGCTGTCGGACATTTCAAATACACTTTCACCAAGTACACGTGGCTGATTGTTAGCAGTATACATAGTTCCTAACCATTCTGTTACTGTGTGGTTACGAGGATGGTCAATTGAAGCATCACTCACAAATTCCACCGTAATATTAAGGTTTTCTCCTTGATTGCTAACTAAATAAACTTGTTCTAAATCAAAAATTACTGTTGTCATTTTAAATATCCCCTTCCAGTTTTCATCAAATAAAAAAGGATGCGCCCTCAGAAAGAAGCCCATCCCTTTAACGATCATTTTAAGTTTTTCTCTATTCATAGCTTAATTTCAATTGCTATTAGCAATATATTCTTCGGCTTGCTCAACTGAAATTTTCTTTAAACCTTGTGGCGTTAAATAATAATAACGATATGGAATATCACCTTCGGATTTCCCTATAGCTTTCAGATATCCTAAACGTTCTTCCATAGGTAAATCTGAAGTTAATTCTACTAGGTGTGTACCGTATGGTCGAACCACCCAAATAAAATTAGTATCTTTCAATGTATGTCTCAAGACACCAATATCAGTTACATAAAAATCATTATGATAATTAAGTAAGTTGCGCTTTACAATGTTGTTCATCTTTTTAAATAGACTAGAGTATTCAATCTTCTCTAATACAAGCATACTCTTTACATAGTTTGTATAGCGTTCCCTCACTTTATCATTAATGTTATCGTAATAATAACGCTGATAGGGTGGATACTTCACTTCTGCTGTATTATTCAAATAACTAGTTAAGCTCATTATTCTTCACCCCATCTAATACTTTTAACTTTGCCTTTGTATCCGAACTACTTACATAATGTCCGTTTTTAACAGGTACTTCTTCTTCTTCTTCGTAGAAAAAGTTACGTACTTTTCGTCTAGTTTTTAAAGCTGTTTGAACTAATTTATTATCTTCATAATAATTGCCTTGTCTTGGAATTGGATTACCTGCTTCATCTTCCTTATTAAAGAAAAAATCATCAACCATTCGTGCAAATTCGGTCTTGTCATATGATTTTTTTACAGTATTAGTAGCAAATTCTCCAAGAGCTTTAATAATACTTGGTCGTTCAACAACTGTTAAGAACATTTTGTTTGATGCCCATTTTTCATCTCGAACAGTATTTCCAAAGTCAGATAAGTAGCTTTGCACATTCATTACTATTCCCAAGTTGAATGTAATTTCTTCTAACTCAGAACGATACTTATGATTCTTTTCAAACAAATCAGTTAACAATGAACGTTGTTCGTATAACTGATTAAACAGTAAAGCGAATGCGTCTTCTGTTACTTCATAGTTTGTATAAGTACCTTTTTGATTTTTGATATTTACATTCGATTGAAGCATAACTTGATGGAAAATTCGTTTTGTACTTTCAAATTTCGATTTGAACTTTTCGTAATCAATACCGTTTACTTTTAATGTGATTTCTTGAGACATATAAATGCCCTCCCTATTCGTTTTGGTTTTAATAAGTTGATTGATAATAAACCTAAATAAAAAAGCTAACCATTAATACTTCCTCAATAAAGGAATATCATAGTTAGCTTTAAATATTGGCAAATTATCAGTAATACCAATCCATTTTTTGTAGTCAAACTACTTCTTCTGCTGTTTCTCGACCCAAAGGAAAAGAATATGCAAACAATGCCATGTTTAATGGCTACAATCACTATGTCTTTCTACGTTGTATTATCCAAAGGAATAACATTGAAGGTAGATGTACATAGCACTCTTAATTTTTAACATGTTCTAACCGATTTAAGGGTTGGAAGCAAAAAGAGTTTGTCAAAAAGTGAATAAAGTATATCTAAAATTTAACATAACGAAACAATTGTTGCAAATATGAATTGCAAAACAATACTCTTATCTCTTTTTCCCGAAAGGAATTATAATATCGCACATCTGCTGTATTACTTTATCTACCTTATCTACAATAGATAAAGTTTTATTGAGTGCTTCATTCTTAGGCTTTTTTTGTTCAATGACTTTTAATTCTCCATTCTTACGGTCACGATAACCTAGTATACATTCAGCTTCATATACGGCTTGGTTATTCGTTTTTCTAGTGGAAATACGGTTATCTACAGGAACAATCGCATAGTTATCTTGAGGTTGATCTAGTTTCTTCTGTACCAATGCTTTACCAACTGGACTTTCAGAATAACCATTCAACAATTTGTCGATGTTCTGTGTGACAAGATTTCCTTTAAAGTAACGTTTGTTGCCAGCAAGATATTTTCTAATATAAGGATAATACTTTCTTTTGACTTTACTACTCATGTATTTCCTTTTATCTAAAAAGTGATTTTCAATAGCTTCTACAACCATTACAAAATGATTAAGTTGTATAAACTCATGACTAACTACATCATGGTCAACAATATTAAAATACATATGGTCTTTATTATTTCTGTCTTTACGATGATGGAACTCGACCCATAAATAATCAGACAAAGCCGTAACTTGTCTTTTTAATCGTTTCTTATCTACTCCAAGTAAAAAGCCTGCAATTTTTACATGATTTGATGTAATTTTTTCAATCTTTAAGTTTTTAGTGTGGAAATAATAAGCTGTTGCTTTTTGATGATTTAAACCTTCTCCTTTTTCTATTACCAAGATGTTGTTTTTAATGAAGTATGAATAATTTTTCATTTCATTTTCTCCTTCCAAATATTTTCAACTAAAAAAAGCCTATTCTGCAATATAGAAGATTAATAGAAGGTTGTGCCTTCTGTCTTTCCATAGCAAAATAAGCTTTTAATTAATATCTTTTATTAGTGATTTGAAAATCACTGTGTATACTTCTCTAATGAAGCTGTTATTTTAGTTTGCACAAAAAATAACACAATAAGGCTAACGCCAATTCTTTATCCGAAACTTTCCACGATATACTAAAATTATAGCATTGAAGGTGAATACAATCGGAACTGCAACATTTTCACTTAAAGTGATTTTTAGAGGTTTGCAGTATGTCAAAAAGAGAAGTATTTATGATGACTATTATAACATCTCTCAACAAAGAAAATCCACCCACATAAGGAAACTATATGTTTTGAACTTTGATTAACCTGTTGGCTATTTGTAATTCTCGGATTAATACGTTTGCTTGTGAAATCATTTGTAATGTTCTCGGAAATTCAATTACTTTCGCATTATTGTAACAATCTTTATAATGAATAATTATCTTTTGATTAAAGTGGCTCATATACAGTAACACCCCTTTTATTTATTCAAAAAAGAAGTGAGCAATCTCTAGGGATTACCCACTTCGTTAAATAATTTGTAGCTCTCTTAAAAATATGAGAGAATCAAATGCCTCAATGATCTACATATCCTTTAGTTCGAATGTAAGCGCATATTGACTGATGGGTTATGAAAGTTAGTACTTTCTCAATCAATATCCTCCTCACATTCGAACAGAAACTATTAGAAAGGTAGAATAAGACCATACAATATCACATAAGACAAAAAAACGGTTTGGCAGACCAATAAATTGTATTCTCCTTATGTGAGTGAATGTCTTGAAAGGAAATATTGCAGAAAATTAAAGCGAAATGATTTGTTTGAAGCTTTCAAACACTACTTATTCCACGTAAAGAAAATGTTCGTATTTCTTTCCGTGAAGTTTAGGGAGTTTAAATACAGATTCCATATTGATCTTGACCGCAAGGAATCTGTATTAATTTTAAACTCATTCAAATGTAGTACCTTCAAATCAGACCTCTAAAAGCTTCCCATTCAAATAAATTAAAACACTACGACTTGAATGAGTTTAAAATATCTTTTAAATAAAAATTTGCTACAAAAAAAATAGGCTTTCATTTTTATTTTGCTTGTACTTGTACTTCTTTGTCCTGTAATTCTTTTTCCCACCATGCTATCGGAGTAACTTTTTTGGGTTGGGTTTGCCTTTCTTGCTCATGACGTTGTGCTTCCAATTCCATTTCTTGTCTCCGTAATGATTCAATCCCCGTTTGTAATACGAAAACAAATGATGAAGTACGTGTGGAAAAGCCTTTCGTAATCTGTATTCGTTCTATTTCCTTTAATAACGTAGTAGGGATTCTGAGTAGCACACTAAAAAAACCAACTTCTTTTTTCTTTGTATCCTGCATTTTAACACCCCTTCTGCATTCTATATAAATTTCATTGCTACAAGATATAATTATTATATACCCAACTTTTCTTTTTGACAAATGTTTTATGATATTTTTTAATATAAAATTGCCTTTTAGTTAACTTTTATTGTATTTACCTCATTATACCCCCTACTTTTAACCTTTTTTATCTCATTTTTTACATATTAGTCAGGTTTTTTGTTGATACAAGTCTTGTTACATGTTATATTAAGTTCACTTAAAGGCAATTAATTTTCTAAGTAATGCGTAGTATTTTCAAAAAGAAAACAAACGTGTTCTAAAAATAGCCTGCGTCAATTTATTGAAAGGGGGTGTTAAATATGTGAAATTCACTGCCAACTATTATTAACTAGAATATGCTGCGATCAATCGCCAACCTATATATTAGGATTAGGCAAGTAAAGATTTCATCGGTGCATCACACCGAACCATACCATTTAATGAAAGCGAAAATACTTATTGTTTGATAATGCTTCTTTCATATAATAAGTTAGATTTATTTGTCACAAGACAATTACGTTCAAATCGGGTCGCTTTAGTAATTTCACCTCCTATCATAAAGAGGGATTAAAATCTATCTATTCATATATAAGGACACCCCCTTCTTTAGAAGGGCAGGTGTCTTTATTTTGTTTTTAATAAAAAAAAGATGGACTATTTTTATATCCCATCTATAAACATTCAATTTATCCACTATTTTTTAAAATTTCTTTTAAATTATTATTGTATATTTTTCTGAAATTATAAGTTTTTTATGAGGGATGCAAACCATTTAGTTTTATCTTGTTCTTCATCGTTTTTATTTGTCTTCTTGGTAACAAATGGTGTTATCTCAACTATATTTTGTAAGTCACTAATAACTTTCGTTGGATTAGAGTACACCTTACCGCCCCTCAATTCCAATATTCCCGAACCATATTCGTATTTTCCTATTAAATAAACTACAATAGCACCTTTTTTAAAATAGTTCATATTTGAATTGTCTTTGAACCACTCAACCCTTTTAACAGTACGTACAGCAATTTTAGGGGATGTATCAATAAACTGATTTTTGAGCTTTAAAATAATTTGTCTCTTTTCATAATAAACACGTCCTGTTGCATGGTATTCATACCCACCATTATCTTTTAATTGAACAGGTAATATCATAGGCGATACCCTTATTATGTCTGATTGTACTCCTTGCTTAAACCCTAAAATATCTAGTGTATAATATTCTTCATTTGGCTTCATTAAAAACTGTTCATCAAAAGGCTTTAATTTTAGATTCTCCAATAAATCCAAAGAAAATGGCGAATTACTTCTTTGTCCAACCAAGAACGTATATAAATATTCTGAAAGCATATCTTTTATCTTTAACCTTTTCTCTTTAAGCGACATCCTTTGATTGTAGATCAATTTAAAAACTTTCGAAAAGTAGTAATTCGAATCGTAATTTGAAAAAGCTTCTATTATATGTCTTATCTGTTCTTGTGATATGTACTTCTTATCACTACCAATACATAAAATACTATCTAAGTTTTTCTTATATAAGGTAATATCTGTGTTTACACATTTCTGTTCGGGCTTTATGCTAGTAATTTCATTTATCCCATCGGTAATCATGCTGTCTACATTTAAATTAAATAAATGGCTCAAGTTGCTCACCTGCTCTCTATATCTTTAAAAATAACAACCTTGAATTTTGGCAAAAAAAAACTATTTACACAACTGATAAAAATAGTAATTTTTTGTCAAAAAGATCGTATTATCCTACATAGCCATATGTTGAATATTACAATACCACAAGCCTTGTATTCAAACAAGACAGCTTGTTTCTGAGCATTTGACAACTTTTAAAACCTCTTTCAAAATTATTCACCTTACGAAAACCTTGACATAACTATGTTGTACGTAACCAAGATTTGCAGGATTCTATAGAACTACTTTTTTTAAACAATCTTAATTATATTTATTTTCTTATATACATTTTGTAATTATTTGATATTCTTTTTTAGTATCTTATTGACTATTCGTATTAGCCCTTTAGACCTTATTTTTGTGTACAAAAAATGAACATTAAAAAAACATGCACTATTTTACAGCGCATGTCTCTTATATGTTAATAAAATTAAAAAACTAAATTCACTACTTCTAAAAAGCTATCTACAAATAGCCCCTTCTTGTCGTTTTCTACCATACTTAATTTCTCTTGCAAGTTGAAATTTTCTTCTAGAAAAACATTTAAGTTAGTGGATGGTACAAATAATGATTTTAAATTACTTTGTATGTTACTACTTTTCTTGAGCATTGCATTTTTCAATACTACATTGGAATCAGCAAACAAATAACCTTCAATTCCGCTATAATTCGCAGGATACATTTCAACATTCATAAATTTATTTTCTGAAAAAAGCACTTTCATAGGTAAGGGCAGTCCAACATAGAAGTTAACAGATATACTCTTTACTAAAGTAAATGCTACATATTCCTTTTGATGAACTAGTTCCCCAAAACCATTCAATACCATCATTCGATTTACAGTCACTACCTTATTCGCTTCAAAATCAACTACAGCTACTTCATGCCAGTAATCACCTAATAATGTGGTTAATTCTACGGTTGCTCCTAATGAGTGTAAACTAATTTCCTCTGCAATTTGTTCAGTTCTTTGATCTAGGGTGTTTTCAGTGGATTTCATTAATGCATTTTCGATTATTTCTATAGATTCTTTGATATCATCTAAATTTGCAGGAAGTCCATTAATAATAATTGCCTTCTTTGATTCAATAAAGTTAGGGGCAAATATATTAACCTCTTTTTGTTTAAAACTACCATCTGATATATTTTCTCTTTCTTCCCTTTCTTGACAGTTTAAGATAATTACCTCATTAGTTTCTTTTGTCATATAAAATCACTCCATTAATTTAGTTTTCAAATTTTCTCAAGCTATCTAATACAAACGATATTATGGATTCATCCAAATTCTTACTTTTCATTAAAGTAGTTGTTGTTTGGATTAAGATATCAAGATGTGTGAAAACATAGAATCTAGTACTGATAGGTTTATTTAACGGAAAAGAAATGTCTGCTAAATCAGTATCCGTAATTGCGACATATACGGTATCTTCTGTTCTTTCTTTATTGGCGTTAACTTGAATGGACTTTGCTTCAAAAACATTAGTTAATCCACCCATTGATTGAACACCCATAAGATCATACATCAATGCTGTCTTTTTTAAATTTAATTTTAAATATGAATTAATTTCTATTTCATTATTATAGCCAGTGTCTTTTGAATTTACTTTTTTAGTGTTGAAAAAGTCAGATAATTTATCTGCATAGCATACTGTCAAATCATCTATATCAACTGAAATTACACTGTCATCATTGATTACATCACCATTTTTAACCTGCCTAACAATTGCCTTTAAATTCCCTTGTAAGCGTTCATTCAAGTATTCCTCTAAATAGTATGCCGTTACTTGCAAACGTTCTATATAGGATATAGTAGCCCTGTTTTTTCTATATAAATGAATTGCAGGTAAGACATTTGTTATTAATTCAGTTTGCAGGTCTTGCAAATAAATTGAGCTATTTAATATTGATGTAGAAACATCATATAAATCATTTACTCTCATTAACCGCTTCTCATTATTTTGTTCTTCCACTTCAACAATGATCTGTTTATATGCACTAAATGAATCAACTCTATATTGCCTTTGTAATACATCGGCTACCTCGACCTCTTGTGTTAAAACATGATTATTTGTTGCAAATAATGTCCCATCAAAACGGGTAACTAATTCCCCTAGTTCTTCTTTATAATGCATTCAAATCACCCTTTACTTTTTATTAAAAAACAAAAAAATGGTCAAGTAATAATTACTTAACCATTTCAATAATTTATCTGTACTATTATTTTAAATTGTCAGCTTCACTAGATGATATTTGTGTACCTTCCCTTCCTACAGTTACGAATGTCTCTGGTTCATCATCCATAATTGAAGGTAGCTCGTTTTCATCATGTAAAAGTATATTTGCTTTTTGCTGTGCTTCTTCATACGTATCAGCTATAACCTTTGTTTCTACCACAAATTGAGTAGTTATCATTACGTTCCATTCTTTAGACATATTATTAGTATTCATTATTCAATTATCCCCTTTTCTTCGCACTTTTAATTCTTTTAGTTATCTTTGCGTTTGCAAACTGTGGTAACAAACCTGCAATCCAGTCCACCTTTTTTGCTGTACTGTTAATTGTCATCATTTCGTAAGGATTAATACCTTCGATAGCCATGATTTTTGCCAGTTGTTCTAAATTTTGTCCAGTAAATTCCCAAGAAACATTATCTCCAAGTGTCCAAGAATGCGTTCCACCGCTGATTTCTATTCCCTCATTTGCTTCCATAAATGCACGTAGATTAGCTTTAGCTTGCTTCACGATAACTTCCATTCGTTCAATTTGCTGTGCTAAAATTTCGGCTTCTGTAAGAGTTTGTGGAATATGTTCATAAATTTTACGCTCTTTCTGTTGCTGTTGCTGTTGCTGTGGTTGAATATTATTAGCATTTGGATTTTGATTGTAATATTCTTGTTGAAAATGTTGTCCTTGCTGTTGCCCTTGATGCTGTGGTATTGGCTGATCGTTATAGTAACTGTTGTTGTAGTGCATGGTAGTACCTCCTAAGTTTCATCTAGTATTTTTAATAAGAGAATAATAAGCAAAAAAGCGAATCACTAATCAACCTTTTACAACTTAAAAGTAAGGTTTAGTAGCAATTCGCTTTAAATTTGATGTTATTTATTATTCATCAATTACTTTTTTCTTTGACCTGTTAGCCATTCAACGAAATACACTTGTATAAGTGTGTTTAAGTGTCGTTTGCCATTGTTCAATCTAAAATATCAATATTATTAAAAGATGAACATACGCAGGAATCCGTAAATACGGTTTTTGTCATGTTTTTCTACGTTTTATCACTTATTTAAGAGACATTGAAGGTAGATATACATAACACTCATAAAACATAAAATACTAAGCATATTAAAAATGCCGAATAGCATATATGAGTATGTCAAAAAGAAAAGTAAAAGTTATCTAAAGCCTATCATATCGGCATGTTTTTTTCAAGAAAACCTAAAGAACCCCATTTATGATAAAAAAAACAAGCACCTGTAGGTACTTGTTTATTAATTCATTTAAACGGACTTGGAATCAATTAGCTCAATGACATCATATGTCACTAAAACCTCTTTTTCATTCCCTCCAATACATAGTAGTAAATCATTTACATGCACTTTAGCTGTATGCAGAGTACCACTTCCTTGAGAGAAGCGGTTTGCGAATTTTAGAGCAACCGATTTATCCCATGTCCATGATCGAGCATTTTCAATATCTGTTGATTTTAAACCTTCTCCACGATATATCTTAATATATCCATCTTTATCAGCATCTATATGATTTAATACATAATTAGAATGGAAATTTGACCTTTCAGTAACTTCATTCAAAAGCCAGTCTAATTCATCCCAATCCAATTCATCGAAACCATATTCTGAGCGAGTATAGACATATGCAAATAACTCTACAAATTGATCGCTTGTTGAATCACTTGTAAAGGTTTCTAAATTGTCTTTAAAAGCCCAAAATTTGAATGGAGTATCAATCAAGCTGAGATATCTATTATATTCTTTTGAATTAAATAAGTCGTGAACTTCTACAAGTTGAAGCATCATATGGATAAACTGTTTAGCAAAGAAATCATTTATATCATTTCTTTCATAATCAGCTTTTGATTTAGAAGCACAAGCGATAATTTCCAATAAAATATTATAATCATACATAAATCTATAATAGAAAATACCATCATTATAATACAGGGGATACATAAAATTCCCTCTATCCACTACGAATTTTTGCAAATTAAGTCCTATATTATCAAGATACAATGCCATTTCTTCTGTAATAGATAATTTTGATTGAAGTAAGACCAACTCTAGCGGAACAGCTACATTATCACTAATAAGGTCATCAAATGAGATTCTATTTTCAAGCTGATTTTTTTCTTTGGTCATTCTTTTTATATTTTCAATCAATCCTTTATATATCTCCATATTGTTAGTATTTAATCTTGTAGGTTTAATTAATGAAAAATCAGCTATTGCATTAACATCATGTTGAGTATTATTAACCGCTTCATTTAGTTTTTTTAAACTTTCTTTTAATTCTTCTTTCATAATAAATCCTCCGTTGATTGTTATTTTCATTATGCCACAATTAATATGACATTTAATTAAATAATTATAGACCACAATTTACATAAAAAAAGAAAGAGAATGTAATAATGTTCATTACATATCTCTTTCTTCTATTATTAGATAGGTTGCTTGCATTGATTTTGCCCCACTTTCCAATTGGATGCCTTAATGTAATAAGTTTCATCACAACTTTCAGAATCCAGTATGAAAAATTTAGCATGTTCAACTAAATAATATTCAATAGGATTTTTATATTTTTCGAAATGGGTTTTATCAAAATCGTGCATTTTTTCAACCGCAACCCTTTCCTCAGAAAGTATTGCTTTTTTTGGACATGTGAAGTATTCCAATTCATAAGCAGATAATATTAATCCGTTATCAAGTAAAGGAGTAAAACCAAGTTTTTTAGTTAACACTTCAAGAATTTTTTGTTTCTTTTGTGTTTCAACTAATTCGACTTCTTGATAAGCATACTCCTCTTGGTAACATTTCTTTTGATATTGTAACTCTTGTCCTTTTAATCTTTGGTTCAAATAAATAACATGTTCTTGATTAACATTATAAATATAGAACCAAGAAGGTGTTCTTTTTGTTTGAACAATAAGCCACCCTTCAATATTACTTTGATTGAAGTAGATATCTCTAAATATTAGTTGAGATGGGTCTACAAATAAAATCGTACAATTTTCTGTACCATACTTTTCTTTTGCTGATTGAAGACTAATTATTTTACTGTTCTTCATAGGCACTCCTTAATTATGCTGATTTAATATCCATGTCTACTTTTTCACTTTCTTTATGAAGTGCTTTTGATAATGCCAGTGCTTTACAAACTTCCATGTCATGAACATCAACAGCGAATGATACTTCACTTACCATAAATGGCAAATTCGGCATGTGCTTCATGAAAACAGAGCATTTAACAACGTTTATTAAGCCTTCGGGTGAGTCTTCTACTGCTGTATCAAAATCTACTGCTCCAACTGTAAGACCGCCAAATGCTTTAATAATGCCTTTTTCAATACCTTCTAATTGTTTTTGCAAAAAATTGTATACCTTTTTTTGTAATTGTGATTTCTTTTGAGTTTGATTGAACATAATTAATTCCTCCATTTGGTTGTGTTTTTTTATATTTGCTATTTCTATTAGATTGCTACTTCTAAATCTACCTTTTCACTCTCTTTGTGAAGTGCCTTTGATAAAGCTAATGCTTTACAAATTTCCATGTCATGAACTTCTACAGGAAACGATACTTCACTTACCATAAATGGCAAATTAGGCATATGTTTCATGAAAACAGAGCATTTAACAACATTTACAAAGCCTTCGGGTGAGTCTTCTACTGCCGTATCAAAATCTACTGCTCCAACTGTAAGACCGCCAAATGCTTTAATAATGCCTTTTTCAATACCTTCTAATTGTTTTTGTAAAAAGTTTTGTACCTTTTTTTGTAGTAAATGTGATTTCTTTTGTGATTGATTGAACATAGTTAATTCCTCCATTTTGGTTGTTTTTAGTCAATTGAATAAATATGAAACGCAAAAAAGCTGACTATAATTTACGCTAAAGAGCGCATTCTATAATCAGCTTTAAATATCCATATTTTAGTTTGTTGCATGGATTATCCATTTTCTTTTTATTGACCGATTCATGTGAAATACAGTCTTTGTTTATACCAAACTAAACACATTTGTAGTGATTTAGTGGAAAACAATTGCTAGAGGATTATCCCCTTAACTGCACTGTATTTTTTCACGTTGTAATACTAATTAGTATCATTGAAGGTGAATATATACAGTTGATTCATAAAAGCAGAGTTTTAAACAAAAAGATGTTTAAGTGGCTTCATGAATGTTGTCTAAAAGAAAATGTATAATTGATATTTATATTATCACATTTCTTTTCGAAAATAAAGAATGAAATCCCTTATACAAACAAATAACAAAGTAATCTATGCCAGTCTTGTTTGTTCTCTTTCTAATTGTTCTTTTGTTGTATAGTAATAGAGATTGTTTTCACACAAAACAATAAGTTTAGTGTTTTCAAATTCACTAAGTAATTCTTCTGTATTTAACATCATTGCTTCACGCCCTACCACGATCATTGGACGCACATTACTAACAAACATCGTTAATGCATAATTCCTTGTAACTTCTTTACATAATGCGGAATTTACGTCAGTCTCGAAGCGGTTGCCGTATTGACTGTTTAATAAATCGTATGCTTGCTTTTCCCCTATCGCTCTTATAATAGCTACAAACTCCCCATTTTTAATTTCAAAGTAACGATACTTATTTTGATTCACATAGTCTGTAACCCATTCACGCATTAATTTTGAACGATTTACTGAGTTACGTAACATAACATCTTCAAAGTCTTCTTTTAAATCATGCTCAATTCGAAATGTTAATAACCCTTCTTTTCGTTTTTTCCGCTTCATATTATCACCTTCCAATTCTATTAATTAGATTCTATATATTGAATCAAAATTATATTTTACTACTACATATTGTTTACAATTATTTCGGACTAAAACACATTTATTTCAAGTATAATTCTTAATTTTTACATTTATTTTCATGGTAGCAAAAAAGCATTCACTTTCTTTGACGTTAGTCATTGCGGTGAATGCTTTTTGCTGTTTTTTAATTTGCCTTGACCAACTTGCAGTCTGAGTTGTACTTATAGTTTACTAAAAAAATCACTTATAAATTACATGTTTTCATTGTCTTTTGCCAAAAAAACAAATATCCACAAATCAATCTAATCATATTCCGAAAAAAAAATCAATAAATTCATTCAAATTGATTTTAAATTTAAAAATTAATGGAAGTGTTCTAAAGTAATAAAGATATCATTCTCTTAGTTGACTCAAAATACTTTGATACTTCCATTGAATATAAATGACTAGTTAAAATAGTGGTTAATACTGTAGTTCCTCCACCTAGACTAATTCCCATGAATGCAAGAATCGCCTTCTTTTTAGTAGCTCGAATAAAGGAGAAACATATTATATGTATATTTAAAAATATTGTCAGTGCTATGATTAGTAGCATTACATTTAATCCAAACGGCATATTCATAATCCCTTCCCAACTTATTGTTCCATGATCTTTCACATAAAAAAACAAATTACCTTTATGGCATTTAGGTAATCTGTTTTTCTAAGCATTAATTATTCTCGATGTCCTGTGTACCGTTGTCATCCTTGATACCTTCTAAGAAATTATTCGACTCAGAGATACGTTGCAGTTCTTCGACAATATGAATCATTTCTATACCTTCATTATTATTTAAAATACCATCCAATAATTGAATAGATGCCTTAGATATATCAGCAAAAACTTTACTCATGTTTTTTGTATCATCATGCTTAAAATTTGATAGTACCGATGAAATTAATAATGCTTCATCCCCTATCGTTTGAAGTAGGTAAGGAAGCTCTTGAATGACGTAACTCCTTACAACTTCAATTTGGGAATCTATTTCATTCAAAAAAAACTGAACAAATTCTTCTTCGTCTTCCGCTTCTTCTGCAAGTTCTTGAATTTCTTCGGATGATAAAGATATCATAAAAGGACTGCAAACTAGGCATTCTTCATTTGTGCTATTTGAATCATTATCGTAGCTTACAGTGAAGCTTAAATTTATGGAAACTTTAAGTCCTTCTAATTGCTGTACAGTTTGCAAAAGGTATTTTTCTACATCACCAACAGGAATAACTAGCTGTTCGTTAGCTAATTCAGCAATTGTGTTATCTTCCATCAAATACATAACGTCCATGAAACACATTATCGTTAATTCCTTAACTTCTTGATTAACAACTTTATCTTTCAAGTTCTCAGATAGAAAAGAAATTACCTTTCGAGCCACTTCATCACTATCAATGTATTCTTCATCATCCACGGCATCCACGGCAATTACAGGTTGTGCATCAATATATTCACCCTGTGCTTGTAGTACCTGTACTAAATCATAGCTAAAGGAAGTTGCCATTCCAACAACTTCGCTTTGGGTAGCATCATACTTAGGAACAACAAAAACCATTTTCTTTCCTAGCTGTTCATTTAATGCATCAAAGATAGTATTAAATACTTCTAAAATTTTTTGCGGATTCACTTTTATCCCACTGAACTTGCTTTCAGTTGCCAAATCAATTTTTATGGATTGAATATAATTATAGTAGCTCTTTAAATTTGTCAGAAAAACGGAATTAATTTCTTCTACAAAAGAAAGTAACGAAATTTCATCTTGAGTCATATCTTCTTTAGAAATAAGTACTTTAACATAATTGAGTAATTCGTTTTCGTCATGCTTAATGTTGAAGCGGTATTTTTCTACATCATTTTTAGTTCCGTTTATAATGCGTACTACATCCTGCTCCATCATTTTTTCAAATTTTTCAATTGTTAAATCATCAATACTTTGTAAGTCATAAAGAAATTTATAAAATGAGGTTTTTTCCAAGTTGAATTTAGTTAATTTCAAATCATTCCTTCTCCCAACTTCACGTAACGTGATTTTTAATTAATTTAAATTATACGGAAAGAAATGATTTGTGTAAATAGGAATTATACACATTGACTAGTTTGAGGTAGTTCGAGTATATGCAATATATCTTCACCGATCTCTTTGCAAACACTGAGTATTACCTCATTTTGCGAAAAGTTTCTTAACAGGCTTGGGTTTTCTTCTTGAAAGCTTTCAACGAATATTAAGTATCTTTTAACGTTCAAGTTAAACGCTTCGTATGCCATTCGGAGATACTCATTAATGTTAATCCAAACCTCACTGTGATTTTGAATTACTTTAACATGGCTGTATTGATTTACTTCTAACAATGCCCCTTGTATACCTTTAAACGATTTATTCTGATTATGCAGTGTCACTTCTGTATTCATAAAATCTTTTTGTGTTAATTTAACCAAATACTGAATGTCCTTTAAGACTAATCGTATTAATTGTGATTCTGTTAATGTAGCGAGTGGCTTTAAATCATACACATACTTGTATACTTCGGTACATTCAAAATTAATTTCTTGGAAATCTAACATTATATCCATGTAGCCAAAACACACTCCCTTACTCCCTTTACGTTTTATATTAATTTTGGTTATGATTCATCGTAATATCTTCGAAATATGTAATATGTCATCCTTTGGCATTATTCATTGAGCCAATAGAATTATTACTAAAAGAAAATATAATTATATTTTAACTAAACTTTACGTAAAAAAACAACTATTTTATTTTAAAATTAACTTTAAAATTTCACATAAAGAAATATTAGGACTTTTGGATTAGTGTTGTTTTTATGGAGTGTTTTTTTACAACAAAAAAGCATCTACTGTAAAAAGTAGACGCTTTTTCTTTCATATAAAATATTTAATTTGCTTCATACATTAGTATATTTATTGCCCATTGTTAATTATGTTTATCCTACAAAATAATAGAAAGTTCCATCAATCAAGTAGAAGTATCTTAAATCAAAATCAATATCATGCCATTCTACAGGCTCACAATCTCCACCTTCACCGTAATCCCAATAAAGTTCATCTGGACGATCTAAGAGTTCTTGTAAATCGTCTGTTTGAAACTCATGTACAGAGTTGGATATAACGCATTCGTATAAACTGTAAAATTCCTCTTTATTGGTTGGCTCATTTCCATCTTCTAGTAACATACGAAATGCAAGTATAACGTCTGTTTCTGATGAATCGGGTGGGAATCGGTAAGTACAACCCTCTAATAATGCTTTTATTTGCTCCTGTTCTTGTTCTTCATCTATTTTTTTATCGAAATTTTGTTGTGTATTCGGCTCAAAAGTAGTGTTAAAAACAGCATTACAAGATGAACAAATTGCTTTTATTTCCTTAGTCTCTTTATCCTTATATACGTTAGAAAGATATCCTTTTTCATTGTCACATTGTGGGCATAAGTTTTTCATCATTAATTCCTCCAATTTTAATAATCCATTTATAATTTAAAATGCTGTTTTAATAGATTGCATTTTCTCGTTGATATTGTCGTGCTTTTTTCAATCCATTTGAAAGTCTTTCATCCGCTTCAATTTCGTCAACTGTCAATCCCAAAGCTCTAATTGCATCGTCAATTTCGAAAGTGATAATGTATTCATGATTTGCTAGTTCGTAATTAAACATATCAAAGATGAATTGTTCACCTGTTTCACTATTATTGATAGCAGAATGCATATCTTCTTCATGTTTATTAAGCATATCAACGTATTTATGTTTATCTGATTTAAGCATAAAGCCACCTGCACCAATACTTACAACCTTGTCTACCTCATGTGGTTGTAATCCTAAATTTCCCATACCTTCTTCAAATTGCTTATCACTAAAAGCAAAAGCTAAAGGAAGGCTATTGAATTCTTCTCTATGTTTGTTTAGTAACACTGAATATAAATTTGTCATTTTTTATTCCTCCGATTTAAGTGAAATTTGTATTTGTATTTTTGATTTTAGAAAAAAATAAAAACCACTTAGATTCTACCTTTGTAGTAACTAAGTGGTTTAAATTCATATGATTAATACTCAAGTCCAAAAATACAATTATCATATGTCCATTTTATTATTTCTTCAACTTCATCTGTCTCATAGTATTTGGAAAGCAATTCATTCCATACTTCTAATTTTGATTCTTCAATATGAAGAATCCCATTACCATTTATCAACATGATGTAGTTAGCTGAAATTATAGCTGTTCTCTTGTTGCCATCCCAAAAAATTTGAGTACGCATAGCATAATACATATACTTTAATGCTCGATAGGTTGTAGATACAGTGTCGTCAGCAAGTATTTCTGTAATACGTTGTGCAACTTCACTCTCAACAGGAATACTTGGTTTGTAATTCACACCGTGAATACCAACGTTTCCTGTACGTACAACACCCCATTCAAGCGATTCGTTATATGATACAAACGAATTTATCTTTTTAGCGATCTCCAAAGTAAACGGAGCATTCTCTTTTAAAATATACTGATATGCATTTCTTAGGTTAAGGATAATCTGAACATCATCCATACTAACACCACTAACACTCATACCATCAACAATCGTTTTAGTTTGAGGAAATGTTGTATTTACCTTTTCAAGTCTTGAGTTTGCATGAATCAATTCTACAAAAACTTTTTTGAGTAGAAACCTTGATTCTCGCTCACTTAAATTAAATTTATTTTCCATGTTAAGCCCTCACCTTTTTGTAATTTTGTTCGTAAATTACAAAGTCCTTAAATGTATCAAAAATCCCTTTCATCTTTCCATACAGGAAATTAAGAGTCATACACTAATACTACCATAGTCTTTGCATTCGCATTCACATATTACAACCCATGCTTATTAAAACATTCGATTGTAAATGGACAATGGCTACAATTTGCATTGGATTTAGCAGGAAAGCATGAACCTATTTCTTCTGCTTCCAACCCATACTCTATTGCTTGTTCTAAAATTGAATTTATTTTATAAGCAAGGTTTTCAGCCCAACTAATAGCAACCGAAACACTTTTTCGAGTGTATGTCACTTTTGAAGCATAGCCAAATCGTAAAAAGTATAATTCAGCAGATACTACACTTAAATTATACGTTTCCATTATTGCCCATGCATAAATTGCAAGTTGAAAATTGGATGTCGCATTGAAACTCTTATGATTAGTCTTCCAATCAATGATTTTTGAGCCATCATAATAATCTATATAACCTCTTAATCGAATTTCCGAATCAAAGGGAGAGAACGGCAATGAAAAAGCTATTTCTGCCTTCACCTGCTTTTTCTTTAATTCTGAAAAACTAAAAATAGGCGCTCTTTTAAGTAAGTATTCTACTTGATTACTCTTTACTCCTTTTGCAAATCCAACTTCCATCATACCAACTAATACAGCTTCATCAATACATGCATAACCATCTATATATTCTTCTGATTGATAGAGTTCAAGAATGGTTTGAATAGCCGTATGAGTTGCTTTTCCTAGTAGTGCAGGTACACCAACTTTGTCCTCTTTATTTAAAATATATTTTAAATAAAAACGATATGGACAAGTAGCGTATAATTGAAGTCTTGAAAATGAAAATTCCACCATTTTTTCTACCTTCAATTTTTAAGCACTCCTTTCGTCTTAACTAACAGAATGCTATTTACAAACCATAATTGTTAATTGAATGTTAGTTCCTGTTCACCGACATAAACTCTATACTCAACCATATTTTTCACATTTTTCGATAATTCAACTTCTAAAGCCTTTTCAACATCTACTTCACCCAACAACCTTAATTCATCTTCGGAATAGTAATTAGACAACAATACTACCGCTTCCTCAGAAACATGATTTACTGTTGCTTTAAAGGTGATTCTACTTTCTGAATAATTCCTCCGATTTATTTTTGCGACAGCTTCTTGAGCAACTAAATGCTTCCACACTTGGTTTTCAATTACTTCTTGTAATTCTATTCCTCCTGCTTTGAATACTGATTCATCAATTTGCAATATAACTTCTTTTGATAAATTCTTAAATTTTAAAGATTTATATTTAAAACATACTATTAGTTTTAGTTCTACAGTTGATTTCATTTTGAATTAATTCCCTTCTAAATTCCATTTAAAAAAAGAAAAAGCACTAAATAATAGATATTTTACACTAATTGTAAACTCTATTATTTAATGCTACCATTCTTTTATTCTTTTAAATTATTTATTGTTGTCCACCAAAATAAGGTTGTTCTTCTTGTTGAGGCGGTTCATTTTGTTGGTCATACTGCCATCTAGGGTCAGTACCACTATTTTCTTTTTTAACTCCACCAAGAAATGTCATAGTATTACCTACAACTTCCATAACAAAACGACTACTGTTTCCTTCGTTATATGTTCTAGTTTGCAAAGTTGCTCCTAACATAATTAGAGAACCCTTTTGAGTGTTCTTCGCATATGTTTCAGCTTTATCACCCCAAACTTGGAACGGAATAAAATCAGTTTCACGTTGTCCTTGTGCATTCTTGTAAGAACGTTGAATAGCAATAGTACCACGTGCATACTTTTTGCCACTAGGTGATGTACCAAGTTCTAAATCTTTTGTCAAACGTCCTAGTAAGTCAACATTATTGTATGAGCCATTTGCTGTTTTATCCATATACTTGATTGATTCAACAATAAACTCAAGCATATAGTTCTTTTTAGGTTTGCCATTCTCTGTTGTTTCAAAAGAACGTGTTTGTACACGACCTTCAACAAAAGCCATATCTCCTTTTTTGATGTAATTCGCATGTGTCTCAGCTATTTTGCCCCAAATTTGTAAAGGGATGAAATCAGCAGAACGATCATTACCTATTTTAAATGCTTTATTTACTGCTAGATTTGACCGACCTACAATTGTTCCATTTACAGGTTCAATTGAAATGTCCTTTGTTAATCTACCTATTAAAACGACTTTATTATGATACATAATTAAATTCTCCTCTGTTTTTTAAAATTTTTTAATTAAGCTTTCACCAATTCTTTTTTCTTAACATAATAAGGGAATGATGGATGAACACCAATTCCATTTACATTATCAAAGTAAGAGTCAGCCTTTAAGATTAACGATTCCTCTATACGATACATATTTTTCGTAGCATTATCTACCTGTTTATTACTCATTTCATAGAAGTAATACATAAACATGTAGTGAGCTTCCATTTTTTCAAATGAACCCTGCTCACGAATAACGCTAAAAGTACCACGTGCTAATTTAGCCCCTTCTATAGCCCATTCACAACGTTCATTATTGTCTTTAATATACTCCTCTAAAATTAATGGGAAGCGGTGAATTATTCCTTCTACTTTCATTTGATGAAGTAAATAAGATAACATTTCTTCCTGTAAATCATCATCTTCTTTACGCAGACTAACTAGAAGAAAGAATCCAAACCATTTTATTAAAAGCATTCGTTCATGTTGTTTCCATTGTTGATAAATAACATCTTTATTCTTTTTAAAATCTTCATACGATTTACGTTTGCGATCTCTCCATCCGATTTTCTCTAATTGCTTTGGGTCAAGGTATTCGGCAGGATGTACATTTTTACGTCCATCAAAGTATTTCTCTTTGACTTCATTATGTGTTTTACCACTTAATAGTGATTCAAAATGTAATACTCCTCCCTTTGAACCGTTTGAACCGCAATACCAACATTTAAAGACATTTAAATCGGGATTTAAAGACAAATACCATTTATCACCTTTATGGGCATCCTCAAAACAGAATGGGCATTTACATAAAACTTGCTTTTTTCCATACGTTCTAGGATTAATTACAAGACCATATTCTTCTGCTACATCTACAATATTGGGTAGTAGGTTAGGTTTATTAGATACCATAACACCCATTCCTTTCTTTACTTACGCATTTACCGCTTCTAGAGGTTTTACACTTCTTATGAACCTAAAGTTATCCACTGGATAAACTTCACAACTAAAGACCTCTAAGGCTGATAAATCTCGCAATATTTTAATATCTTCTTCTATTTCACAATGTACGACTTCACCATTACCAATAGTCACAGTTGCATACTCTGCATTGTTTGGCTTTCTACGTAATCGGATTGAATGATATGGAAATTCACAGTACGTCCCATTCGGTGTTTCTTTAGTAGAAACTTCTGTTTCATTCGAAGTTTGTACTACGTTACTTTCAGAAGAAATTGCACCATGCATATTATCTAGCTGAATATTTACCAAGAATTTAAAACCCGATTGGTTTTGGATTACACCTTCAATTACAATTGGCGTATTAATTGCTTCTAATTTCTTAACTGCATCTAAATCACGCACAAGAAGTTTTCCTTTATCAGTATCTAACTCCAAACTTGGACGGTGAGCATTAATCTTTGTGCAACCATTGACAGTAACTTGTTCAAGCATTTCATTATCAGCTACTAGTTCTAGAATTTCTTGCTGTGAAGGAGCATTAACTTTATTTTGATTTGTTAAAGTCGTCTCACTAGCTGATTCTATACGGTTTGCATTTTGATTAAGTTTTGCTTGTTCATCGGCTATTGATTTATCAAGTCTCATTGTCAACAGTTCATATTGTTCAAATGAAATAGATTGCAATGGTGTCCCATTAATTACACTAGAAATAAACTGCATCAAATCTTCATGTTTTTTACCTTGTAACCTAGCCAGTGTTTTTATTTTCATATCAACACTTTCCAACTGTTCAGTAGTTACTATCCGTTTTCCTTTTAACCCTTCTATACCATTGATAAAATCGGGGTCTTCATCTGTAGGAATTTGGAAAGTTTTAAGCATCAAATACTTTTCGGCATAAGTCATAGCTTTACCAACAGATTTTTCACCATTTACATCAATACCTTGAGAGTAAATAGTTGTTGTTAAAGCTCCTCCACTATCTACATCAACCCAAGTGTATTCAATCCACATTTCTGTAAAGTAAGTAACCTTACGATGTGGTACACCGTTTTGCATTGAATCTAAAGCAAAAGTTTGAAGATTTTTCTCTTTTATATTCGGAATTAAAAAGATGTTATGCTTATCCATTTGATCTCTCACTACAGCTAAAACATCTGCACTTGTAGCGAATTTATATTTACCGTTATCTCCACTCTTTGTAACTGATGGCATTTCTTTTCGCATATCAGTCATTTTTTTTAATAATTGAAGTTGTTCTTTAGGAATAACACTAAATCTCTCTGTTAAACCATTTTCAATTGGCTGTGTTTGTGGCATTTCAACAACTTTTAAAGCACTTTCAGTCATGTCAATCTTCCCTTCTCGGTTATTTTTAATAAATGTGGTAATGCTATCGACTATTTAAAAGGCGATTAAATCGCTTTAAATTTGACTAATAGCAACACTCCTTTCTTTTCCATAATGATTTTTTTAATTTCAGTGGGGTAAACCAAATTAATACAAAATAAAAAGCTCACTAACAAACGATGAATAAACTAAAATAATTTTTAGTTCGATTCTTTTCGCCCATTAATCAGCTTAAAATATAATTTGTATTTAATTGGTAGAAACCACAAATCATATCACTTTTCTCACATAAACGTATGCGTTGGGCAAAAAGCCTTTTTGCATTTTTTTACCGCTTTTAAGACACGATAGAATGCACAAAATAACATTCGCAGAAAAGCGATATTACGTTATGTTTTTCTACGTTATACTACATTGCAGTAGCAGTGAAGGTAGATATACACAACACTTCTTTTAATTAGACTAAAGAATACTCTAGTAGAGTAATTCCGAAGCGGATAAAGAAGTATGTCAAAAAGTGAATATAATATGATATTAATGTATCATAAAGTGAATTCAACTGCAATCTAAATACTGTAAAAATCAAAATATATGCATACAAAAAAGCCCTTTGTTATAAACAAAGGACTTCTATTACATTAGAATACAAATTGATTCGCAAAATCATTTCGGAATTCAATCATTGTTCTACTTGAGCTATTATTATTTTCATACCATGTGACTGTTCCAAAAGAAACTGGAATACGGAATAATTTTAGAAGCTTGTAGTAATCCCCCATTTTACGAACTCGGTATCCCTTTCCACTATATAAATGTTTAATTAGTGATTGAGGGAATTGGAAATCATCGGAAACGTCTTCGGTAGTTCCTATATCTCTAAAATAAACCTTAAAATCCCCTATTGGAATTTTGCACAACTCCGTAAAATCCCCTTTTGAAATCAAACCTTTTTTTATGCCATCTTGAATACTATCGTAAGTAAAAGGAAACTGGAAATGACTAAATTCACTCCAATTACTTGTTGGTTCATCATTTTCAAAGATTTGCATAAATACACCGTTTATTTGATCTAATCCAAATTTTATAACTTTATTTTCATTTTTATATGACATTCTTACACCCATTTTAAATAAGCTCCTTTGCTTTCTTTTTAGTAAATTGTTCAATTCATTAATTTGAAATGTTATATTTTACAACAGGCTTTTGATCAAATTTCATTGAAACTGTTTCAACAAAATCTAATTCCACCATGTCATCTTTTGAAACGAAAGTATCAACTTTGAATGGGTTGTAGTACAATTCATTTTCCATTTCTGTATATTTAAAATCGACTATTTCACCAACTACAAAGGCATGGCGATCTTTTGCACCTTCTGCTCGTACTTTCGCTTGTTTAGTTCTATCAATATGGAAAGTTACATTTTTTAATGTAAGTTCGTCAGTGTATCCTACCACTAAACCAATTACTTTTCGTGAGCGCATGGCAACAATTGACCAAACTTCTTTGTGTTTATTCCAATGTACACCTACTAGCTGTCCACGTTCTATTGATCTTCCAAGTCTTGATTGAAATGCTGTAAGCTCTATATCATTGAATTTTGTTAGCAAGTTTTCCATTTCTTCACACACCTTTTTTTGTTTTAGGTATTCGTAAAAGTGGTTTAATTTTTAATAAGGCATTGGTGAATAATCTGTATCCTCTGTTCTAGCATCACATTTAGTACAGAATTTTATCCAATGCGGAAAATCGTCATACATTGGTCGCCAGTAACCACCACAAGAACACTTTTCTCCTTTTTCTTCAAATACTTTAAACCTAGTTTGATGAAAGTGCTCAAATTCTAATTCGACAATAAATACAGGGTCATCAACAAGCGGTATTTTAACAACTCCACATTCATCTTCATAGTCTAAGTCTTCACAAAGGTTGTGATAAACTTCTAACGTTAAAGGTACTTTTAATCCAGCGAAAGGGTACAACACATCAATAGTACCTACAAATTCACCTATTTTTGCATTTGTAATATCTTCACGTACCTTTGTAAAAGTTAAGAATGTTATTAATAACTTTTCACCATCAATAGCAGTACTTTTCAAATTAATATTAAATTCTACTGATAAATTTTCTGTTTTCTCGATTTGAGTTATCATAATAATCCGCTCCATTTTCACCTTTATTTTTAGGCAATATTCCAAAAGGAAACAAAGTAGAAAATTTCCTTTTCTATTTTCTCTAAGCCTGCTTCTGCCTTCTTTACTAATGCATCTATTTTTTCGTATTCTCTTTGTACTTCGCCATCTGTCATAAACACGCTATCATGTTGGATAACACTATAGTCATGACTCCAATCTTCCAAGAGAACATTTTCATATAGATCGTATTGTGTTCTTAACTCATACATTTCTTCTAAGAAAAGTGGAATTTCTTTATCAATGCATAAAAAATCTTGCTCCAATTTCTTTTTAACATTCTCTAGTGATGGCGAACTTCCACCAAATATTTTCACAAGGAAATTATTTTCAAAATCGTTTAATATATTTAAAACATCTTTTCTAGTAAAATTATTATCGTAAAATACATTGTGATATTTTTTACTACTAAATAAAATCGTGCAAATCCATTTTTTCACTTCATTAAACATATCCAGTTCCCCTTTACAAATAAAAAAAGACGAATAGTAGTAAAAACCATTCGTCTTTCAATAATTTAATTTTTTTATTATAGATATTGGTTTTCGAACACTCTACATTCATCCAATAATCGGTTAAATCGAGTCGGCTCTTTATCCATATCAAGATTATCTAAAATAGATAATCGGTTCTTTTGGCTATCGAACTCTAATTGAGTTGGAATATAGTCACCTTGTACAGCTTTAAGAACTTTTAAAACTGCATCATTTTCGTTTGCTGTAAGGGTTTCTTGAGATTCCATTTTTTTGATAGCATCAAAAATCACTTCATAATTAACATCAACTTTCATTTGAAATACCCCTTCCCTATTTTTAACAAGTGTTCTATGTTCTACTGCATTGGATTAATAAATTCAACATTCGAGAAATTCACTAATCCACCTGCACTGATAATATCTTCGATAACCTTTTTAGTGTTAGCATAAGGTAATTTAACTAATTCTTTTTTGCCATCATCTATAAAAGATACAAAGCCTTTTCCTTCTACAAATAAACCATAGTGACTTTGGGTTTCACAAACAATACCTTGTCCATCTGTAAATTTTAAACCATTCAAACTAACTGATCTATATTGGGGATTTTCCTTATTCAAACTTAGCACTCTCCTTTTGCTGTATTAAAAAATTATCCAAATACTAATTTTCCAAACACAGCATATTGAATAATAGAGTCTGCCGTATCAGCATCCATATTTTCTAAATCTGAATCATGAGGACGTTTTTCACTATTTAATGAAACACCTGTTAAAAGTTTTTCCAGTGTTAATGTCACGTCTTCTTCTGTTTCTTCTTTGTCATATAACACGATTTCTTTTCCTTCTAATAAACAATGTGTAATCCATGTACTTGCAGGTACATTACTTGGTTTGTCAGCAAATGCTTCGTTACGCTTTACTCCACACCAATAATTTACTCCACCTTCAAAAGCAGTAACAACGATTGAATCTACATTGTCAGCAGTTAGTGAAATTACTTTTGTATAAGTACCTACAGCTTTTTTTCTATCAAATGAAAAATTATCGTCAAATTGGAATCCTTTGTTTTCAGTCATTTTAATATCTCCTTTTTCGTTTGTTTTAGTTTTTTTACTTTTTCTTCTACTTAACTATAGTGTTTTTTAAATGAAATTTAAATACCTTATTCATTTCCCTCCCTTTACAACAAAAGAAAAAACCGAAAATCCTTATCATTAGATTTGACCCAATTTAGAATCAAGAAATGATTTGATTTCGGTTTTAAAATTAGCTGTATTGTATTAATTAAAAATTCCTTTTAAATTCAATATCCATGTAAATGCACATTTATTATGAAATGCATAATTCATAGATGACTATTGTAAATACAAAATATGTAAATACGTAAAGTCAATTTATATCCATAAGGATATCTTAATTATGCCTTTCCATGTTTTACTAACTTTGTTAGCAGTGAAGATGGATACACATAATACTCAAACAAAAAACCAAAAGGTTAAAAGTGTAGTTCGAGTTTGTCAAAAGGTGAATTTTTAATAATATAATATTACCACAAAGTGAAATTTGTTTCAAATTGCATATTATCTTAAAAGAAAAAAACCAATGACTAATCATCGGCTTTTTTCAAATACTAATTTGTTTTTTTGTCTTTTATATAGCCTGCAACTTCAAGGGTATTGTACAGTACTTTTGCCATTTGCGCTCTTGTTAAGTTTGAATTTGGTTCAAACTTATTATTTTTTGTAGTACCTGTAAGAATACCTGCTGATTGTAATTGTCCTACAGCTTTCCATGCTTCATCACTAATTTCTGAATTATCGTGGAATGTAGGATTGTTAAATGGTACATCACTACCTAAATATTCAAGTAAGCGAGAGATCATTAACGCAGTTTGTTGATGAGTTAAAGTGTCGTTCGGGTCAAATTTATTTGCCCCTTTCCCTTGAATAATCCCGATATCTTTTAATGCTTGTACCTCACCTGCAAATAAATGACCTTGCATGTCAGAGAATGTATTCAATTTATCTGTGCGTAAGCCTAGCGCACGTGCGATTAATGCAGAAAATTGACCTCTTGTAATATCTTTATTTGGTGCAAACGTTGTTGGAGAAGTACCGTAGATAACATATCGGGATGCCAATTCATTAATTTCAGTTTGGCTATTTAGACCTTCCGTATCTTTAAAACTACGTTGCTTAGTTGTGAGCATGTACACATCATTTGAAACATTAGTTTCAAATATATATTTGCCTTGTTCATACTTATACAACACTGCTTTTAAACTCTTATCTGCAACTTCACGCACCAAGTAACCTTGTGGTAATTTCACTGAAATTTTGGCATGTTTTTTAAACGACTCTACTTCTTTTCCATCTGCAATGACTTGAAGTTGACGCTTATTACCTGCAACTGTTTTCCATAACACTTTTACTTTAGTAGCACCTTGATATTCATTTTCTAATTCAATTTTCAAATCATCTGTTTCAACCTTTAATTGTTGTGTTTTTGGTGATTTGAATGTTGCGGTTACTGTACCACCTTCATCAACTTGAATCACTAAACTAATGGCATCAATACGCTGTTGAAGTTTGAATTTTTCCTCACTACCTGACATTTCTGCAACTAAACTTTGAGCCTTAGTAATATCATTTTGTAATTTTGACGATTCGGCTTTTTCAACGGCTTGTGTTGCTTTCACTAATGCTTCTTTGTCCTGTTTTTCTTTATCAATGGATTTTTGCAGAGAATCTAACCGACCTTTTAATACATTTTTTTCTATACTGTTTGGCATTTTGAAAACTAATTCACGTGCTGTATTAATATCTGCTTGTAAACGAGTGGACTCAGCCTTAACTACAGATTGAGTAGCTTTTGCCAATCCTTGATCTCCTGTATTTTGCTTGTTCACATAGTTCTGCAAAGCTTCTAAGCGTGATTGGAGAATTACTTTTTCGGCACTGTATGATAAAGCTGTTACCTTACGTTGGGCGACATCTATATCTGATTGCGATAAACTTGATTCTGCCTTTTCAACAGCCTTAGTCGCTTGAACTAATGCTTCTTTATAAGAATCCTCTTTTTCATTTGTAGCTTGAATAGCATCAAGTCTTGATTTTAAATTAGCTTTTGAATCACTTGCAGGTAATTTATCCACTAGACTTTTTGCTTTATTAATATCAGATTCTAAACGTGTCTTTTCAGCATTTTCAACAGCTTGTGTTGCCTTTGTAAATGCTTCAATCTCAGCTTCTTTTTCATCTGAGATAGATTTTTTCAGTGCATCTAATCGAGCCAGTAATGCATCTTTTGCCGAAGTAGAATTTAACGCATCTACTAATTTTTGGGCAGTATCAATGTTTGCCTTTAAACGTGTTGATTCTGCTATCACTACACCTTGAGTAGCTTTCGCCAACGCTTCATTTTCTGTATTTTCCGCTTCAATCGAGTAACGCAGTGCATCTAATCGAGCTTGAAGTGTTGTTTTTTCAGTACTTTGCATTAATACAGTTACTAAATTTTGCGCTTTATCTAAGTCTTCCAGTTTGCGTGTTTCTTCTGCCTTTTCAACAGCAGTCGTTGCTGATGCTAATGCTTCAACATGTTCATTTTCTTCTTTAATGGATTGAAGTAATGTATCCAAACGTGATTGCAATGCTGTTTTTTCTTCACTTGATTTTAAAGCAGTTACTAAATTTTGAGCTGTTTCAATATCAATTTTCAAACGAGAAATTTCAGCATCTTCAACAGCTTTTGTTGCCTTTGTTAATGCATCCTCATTTTTTATTTCTTCATCAATTGATTTACTCAGTGCATCCAATCGAGAGTGTAGTGCATTTTTTTCTTCACTTGGCTTTAAAGCTTCTACAAGAACTTTAGCAGTATTAATGTCAGTTAGCAGACGTGTAATTTCTGCTTTTTCAACAGCATCCGTTGCTTTCGATAATGCTTGTTGGTCTGCAATATCTTGATTAATTATTTCTTGCACCACATTTAATCTTGTTTGAAGTGCATCTTTCTCAGCACTTACTTTTAGTTGATCTAACAATTTTTGGGCTAAATCAACATCTGATTGTAGGTGTGTTGTTTCTGCTTTTTGAACTGCTTTTGTACCTTTTAATAATGCTTCTTCATAGGCTTCCTTTTCTTCTGCAATAGATTGTCGTAAAGCTTCCAAGCGTATTTGTAATATCTCTTTTTCTTCACTAGGTTTTAAAGCAATCACTAAGCTTTGGGCTTTATCAATGTCAGCTTGTAGACGTGATATTTCGGCTTCTTCAACGGCTTGTGAAGCTTTTGCCTCCGCTTCTTTATTAACTTCTATTTCATCTTCAATAGATTGTTGTAGAGCATCCAAGCGTACTTGTAAGGCTTCTTTTTCCTCACTTGGTTTTAAAGCAGTCACTAAATTTTTCGCTTTATCAACGTCAGCCTGCAAACGTGATATTTCGGCTTCTTCAACAGCTTGTGTTGCTTGGGTTAGTGATTCTTTATCACCCATTTCAATAGCTTGTTTTAATGAATCCAAGCGTGTTTGTAAAGCTTCTTTTTCCTCACTTGGTTTTAAAGCAGTCACTAATTCTTGTGCTTTATCAATGTCAACTTGTAGACGTGTTGTTTCTGCTTCTTCAACAGCTTGCGTTGTTTGCGCTAGTGCTTCTTTATCAGCATTTTCATCTTCCATAGATTGAACCAACGTATCTAATCGTATTTGTAAGGCTTCCTTTTCCTCACTTGATTTCAAGGCAGTCACCAAGTCTTGTGCAGTATCAACGTCAGCTTGCAAACGTGTTGTTTCTGCTTCTTCAACAGCTTGTGTTGCTTTAGCCAATGCTTGTTTATCAGCATTTTCATTTTCAATAGATTGTACTAAAGTATCTATACGTTCCTGCAACTCCACTTTATGCTCACTTGGTTTTAAAGCAGTCACTAGCTCTTGTGCTTTATCAATATCATCCTTTAATTTAGACTTTTCGGCTTCTTCAACGGCTTGCATTGCATTCATGACTTCATATAGATAAATTCTTTCAATTAAATCATCTAGTCTCTCCTGTAATGCATCTTTTTCTTCACTAGGTTTCAATGCTGTGATTAGCTCTTGTGCAATATCAATATCGGACTGATACCTTGTTGAATTTGCTTTATCTACCGCTTTGGTTGCTTCTTTCAGTGCGTCAGCGTCAGTTTCAATTTCCTCAATGATGGAAAGCAATTCGTTTAGACGCTTTTCAAGCTCTGTTTTTTCCTCACTGCTAGGCAATGCATTAACTAATTCTTGAGCAGAATTGAAATCTTCACGTGTTTGAGATGATTCTGCACTTTCCACAGCACTTGTAGCTTCAACAATTGCTTTTGCTTTATTAATGGCATCTTGCACTATATTTAAACGATTTTGTAAATTCGTTTTTTCTTCACCTGTAGGTAGCTTTGTAACAAGCCCTTGAGCCGTATTTATATCTTCTTGCAGTTGGGTCTTTTCCGCATTTTCAACAGCTAACCTTGCATCTTTATAAATATCAACAGGGGGATTTTCTATTTCCCATTCGGCTCTTTCTTCATCTGTCATGGAGAACAGTAAAAATGGTTCGCTCTTTCCTTCATACATGCCCCAAATAGTTCCGAAATCAAAATCCTTATACGTTTGTTGTTGTAATTTTTGGGCTTCTGTAAACGTAGCGAATGTGATACCGCTTTTTTCACTTGTTACACCTTTTAGATCAATAGTTTTAAGATATTTAGTGTCATAATAGAGGTGATTGCTTGTAAATGCATTTCCAAACACTACATGTGCGTTTGGTGAAGCGGTTGGATTTTCAATAGATGGTGAAGCAATAGTAATACCTTCACGAATGCCTCCCCCATCTGTCCCAATCAATCCACCTAAATAGATATTGCTATTAGCATCTGTTGAACCTTTTATTATCGGCTTTGTGAAAACATTTTTTATAACCGAGTTGTTAGCAACACCAGTCACTTGACCAATTAGACCACCAACAGCTTCTGAACCAATTACCTTTCCATCTACCTTAATATTGCTAATTTTTGTATTCAATGCATCTACTAGCCCGATCAGACCACCAACATTATCTTCCATACCTTGCCCATTTAAAATAGCGTTAGCATCAATATTCATAATATTGGCTTCTTTGAAACTGCCACTAATTTTTCCGATTAAACCACCAATATAACCGTAACCATCAATATTTCCTTCTACATCAATATTTTTGATTACTGTTGTTCCGTTATCAGTACCTTCTAAAGAACCCACTAAAAGCCCTGTAGTTTGTGACCAAGTATTTGCTAAAGCTGAAACATGGGAGTTTTTCACTTTAATATTTTGAATTGTCGGATTTTTAGCTAAACCTACTAGCACACCCATCTTACTACGACTATTTGAGACAACAGCATCTTCAATCGTAAGATTTTTTATAGTTGCTCCGTCAATAACGTTAAACAGTCCTGTAGAAGTTCCTTCGGCATTGGAAGTCAAAGTATAATTTGAAATTGAGTGACCATTACCATCAAATACGCCTTTGAATGGATTGTTAAAGTTCCCAATCGGATTGAGCAAAGGCATTCTTGAAAAGTTAATATCAGCATCTAAAATGAAGTGACTTGTTGGGAAATCAATAATCTTCGCCAACTGAGCAGAATCAGTAATAATATAAGGGCTTTCTTTTGTCCCTTCTCCACCCGAAAAGACGGAGACTTCTTCCATTGCCTTTACATTCACAGCCATAGTAGGTGCAATTGCACTCATGGTAATAACCCCTGCCATTACACCTTTTACAACTTTACTAGCAGTGTTGCTTTTTCTTTTTTTACCTGTTTTTGTTTTCTTATTTTTCATTTTCTCATTCCTTTCATTATTTTTGATTCGTTACAAATAATTTCAATGGAATTAAAAATGGTTTTAAAATTTCATGGATTACAGTATGTAATATTGAAATTCATTTCCCCTAACCCCCGAAGTGTAGGAAAGCTGTTTTATAAACTAAATTTCATTCAAATTACCATCAAATTTTAAAACCTTTTTTCGCCAATATTTACTTGTCATCACGAAATCAATATTCACTTTACGTGAACACAAAAATAATATACAATAAAACCTTTCTTTTTGAAAGGTAGAAAATAGTAAAAAATCATTAATAGGATGAATAATTCCTATTAATAATCACATATATATAATTTTTATATATTTTCGATATAGAATGTTTTTTATTTTAAATTCTGTTTTAAAAAACTATTGAGGAAAACAAAAAGAGAAAGTCGATAGTGTCCGACTTTCTCTTTTCATTAACTATTTTTTATTAGCTTTTGAATCCTTCATATAGCCTGCAACATCAAGCGTATTGTATAGCACTTTAGCCATTTCTGCCCTTGTTAAGTTTGCGTTAGGTTCAAACTTGTTATTTTTTGTAGTACCTGTTAAGATACCTGCTGATTGCAATTGACCTACAGCTTTCCATGCTTCATCACTAATTTCTGAATTGTCATGGAATGTTGGATTATTAAGTGGTACATCACTACCTAAATACTCAAGTAAGCGAGAGATCATTAACGCAGTTTGTTGATGTGTTAATGTGTCATTCGGGTCAAATTTATCTGCCCCTTTACCTTGAATAATCCCGATATCTTTTAATGCTTGTACCTCACCTGCAAACCAATGACCCTGCATATCAGAGAATGTAGTCGCCTTATCAGTTCTCAAACCAAGTGAACGTGCAATTAGTGCAGAGAATTGCCCCCTAGTAATATCTTTATTAGGAGTATAAGTTGTTGGAGTAGTACCGTAGATTACGTAACGTGATGCCAGTTCATTAATTTCTGCTTGGCTATACACACCGTCTGTATCTTTAAAGTTACGTTGTTTAGTAGTGAACATGTACACGTCATTTGAAACATTTGTTTCAAATACATATCGTCCTTGTTCATACTTGTACAATACTGCTCTTAAACTTCCATCTGCAACCTCACGTACCAAGTAAGCTTGTGGCAATTTCACAGAAACTTTCGCAGGTTTCTTAAATGATTCAGCTTCTTTGCCATCTACAATGACTTGAAGTTGACGTTTATTACCTGCAACTGTTTTCCAAACCACTTTTACCATAGAAGCGTTTTGATATTCATTTTCCAGTTCAATTTTCAAATCATCTGTTTCAACTTTTAATTGTTGAGTTTTAGGTGATTTGAATGTTGCTGTTACTGTACCATTTTCATCAATATGAATTACTGGACTGATGGCATCAATACGTTGTTGTAGTTTGAATTTTTCCTCACTACCAGACAAATCAGCTACTAGATTTTGTGCAGTATTAACGTCCTTTTGCATTTTAGTTGATTCAGCAACTTCCACAGCCTTTGTAGCTTTTGCTAATGCTTCTTTATCTGCTTTTTCTTTATCAATAGATTTTTGCAAAGCATCTAAACGATCATATAAAGCATCTTTTTCTGTGCTATTTGGAAGTTTAAAGACTAATTCACGTGCTGTATCAATATCTGCTTGTTGGCGAGTAGATTCAGCTTTTACTACAGCTTGAGTAGCTTTTGCTAATGCTAGGCTTTCCGAATTTTGTTTGTTAACTAAATGTTGAAGTGCATCTAAACGAGCTTGTAACGCTTCTTTTTCCTTGCTAGATTTTAAAGCTGTTACTAAACGTTGTGCTGTATCAATATCTGTTTGGGATAAAGTAGCTTCCGCTTTTTCTACAGCTTTTGTCGCTTTTTTCAACGCTTCTTGGTTAGATTTTGCTTTATCAATTGCATCCTGCACCGCATCTAAGCGATCTTGCAATCGGTCTTTATCTTTACCATTTGGAAGTTTGTCTACTAAATCTTGAGCTGTATCCTTATCCTCTTGTTTTAAAGTATCTTCTGCTTTTTCTACTGCATCCTCAGCTTTTTCAAGAGCTTCTTTATCAGCTTTTTCTTGTTCAATTGATTTACGTAATGCATCTAAGCGATCTTGTAATGCATCTTTTTCCTTACTTGGCTTTAATGCAGTTACTAGCCCTTGTGCAGTATCAATATCAGTTTGTAGGCGTGTTGATTCTGCTTTAACAACTGCTTGGGTAGCTTTTGCTAATGCTTCATTATCAGTACCTTCCGCTTCGATTGATTTACGTAGAGCATCTAATCGAGCCTGCAATGCATCTTTGGCTTTGCTTGCCTTTAAAGCTGTAACTAAGCCTTGTGCATAATCAACATCCGTCATTAAACGTGTCGATTCCGCCTTTTCAACAGCTTTTGTTGCTTTTGTCAAAGCTTCATCATTTTGTTGTTCTTCTTCTACAGATTTACGCAACGCATCTAACCGTTCTTGTAATGCCTTTTTCTCAGTACTTGGTTTTAATGCCGTTACTAAGCCTTGTGCGTAGTCAATATCAGAAATTAAGCGTGTCGATTCGGCTTTTTCAACTGCACGTGTTGCTTTAGCTAATGCTTCATTGTATTCCTTTTCTTCTTGAATAGATTGACGTAATGCATCTAAGCGAGCTTGCAATGCATCTTTAGCTGTACTTGGTTTTAATGCTGTTACTAATTTTTGAGCATAGTCAATATCAGCATCTAAGCGTGTTGATTCCGCTTTGATAACAGCACGTGTTGCTTCTGCTAAAGCTTCATTGTTTGTATTTTCTTCCTCAATGGAATTACGTAAAGCATCTAATCGAGCCTGCAATGCATTTTTTGCTGTGCTTGGCTTTAATGCTGTAACTAAGCCTTGTGCGTAGTCAATATCAGAGATCAAACGTGATGATTCCGCTTTTTCAACAGCTTTTGTTGCTTTTGCCAATGCTTCATCATTTTCTTTTTCTTCTTCGACTGATTTACGTAATGCATCTAATCGAGCTTGCAGAGCATCTTTAGCTGTACTTGGTTTTAATGCTGTAACTAAGCCTTGTGCGTAGTCAATATCAGAAGTTAAGCGTGTCGATTCGGCTTTTTCAACTGCTTTCGTTGCTTTGGCTAAAGCTTCATCATTTTCTTGTTCAATAGATTTACGTAATGCATCCAATCGAGCTTGTAGGGCATCTTTAGCTGTACTTGGTTTTAATGCTGTAACTAAGCCTTGTGCATAATTAATGTCAGCATCTAAACGTGTTGCTTCTGCCTTTTCAACAGCTTTTGTCGCCTTTGCTAAAGCTTCATCGTTTTCTTGCTCAATAGATTTACGTAATGCATCTAAACGAGCTTGCAATGCATTTTTCTCAGCACTTGGTCGTAATGCCGTTACTAAGCCTTGTGCATAATTAATATCAGAATCCAAGCGTGTAGCTTCCGCTTTTTCAACAGCTTTTGTCGCTTTTGCTAAAGCTTCATCATTTTCTTCCTTAATTGATTGACGTAAAGCATCTAAACGAGCTTGCAGAGCATCTTTGGCTGTACTTGGTTTTAATGCTGTAACTAAGCCTTGTGCGTATTCAATATCTTCATCTAAGCGTGTCGATTCGGCTTTTTCAACAGCTTTTGTTGCTTTTGCCAATGCTTCATTGTTTTCTTTTTCTTCATCAATTGATTGACGTAAAGCATCCAAGCGAGCTTGTAATGCATTTTTCTCAGCACTTGGTTTTAATGCTGTTACAAGACCTTGTGCATAATCAATATCAGAGTCTAAGCGTGTTGTTTCCGCTTTTTCAACAGCTTTCGTTGCTTTTGATAATGCATCATTATCTTCTCCAACTGATTTACGCAATGCATCCAAACGAGCTTGTAATGCATTTTTTGCTGTGCTTGGTTTTAATGCTGTTACTAAGTCTTGTGCATAATCAATATCCGAAATTAATCGAGTTGCTTCGGCTTTCTCAACAGCTTTTGTTGCTTTTGCCAATGCTTCATCGTTTTCTTTTTCTTCTTCAATTGATTTACGGAGAGCATCTAAACGATCTTGCAACGCAGTTTTAGCGGTGCTTGGTTTTAATGCCGTTACCAAGCCTTGTGCATAGTCAATATCATTTTGAGAACGTGTCGCTTCCGCTTTTTCAACAGCACGTGTGGCATTTGCTAAAGCTTGTTCATCGGCTTCGATTCCTTCAATAATTGAAAGTAATGCATTTAATCGGTTTTGCAGTGCCGTTTTTTCTGAGCTACTTGGCAATGCAGTAACTAACGTTTGAGCCGTGTTAAAATCAGTTCTAGTCCGTGTAGCTTCTGCCTTTTCAACCGCTTTAGTAGCTTGTTCTAATGCTTTTGCTTTATTGATTGCATCTTGAACAGCATTTAAACGATTTTGCAATTCTGTTTTTTCTGTGCCAGTAGGTAATGGATTGATTAGAGATTGAGCAGTATCGACATCACTTTGCAGATGTGTTCTTTCTGCTTTTTCAACTGCTTGTCTCGCTTCTGCATAAATATCTACAGGTGGGTTTTCCTTCTCCCATTCTTCTCTTTCTGCGTCAGTCATAGCAAATAGCAAGAATGGTTCACTTCGCCCCTCATAGATACCCCATGTATCTTTGAAATCAAATCCTGCTTGGGCATATGTTGCTTTTTGTAGACTTTGTGCTTGTGAGTAAGTAGAGAACGTTGCACCACTTTCATTATCCCTTCTTACTCCACCTTTTAATGTCATAGTTTCCATATATTTAGGATTGATATAAGAAAGATTACTCGATATTTTGCTACCTACAATTACACTTGCATATTTAGTATCTTTTGCGATTTCTAATACTGGTGAATTAACAAAGATACCTCTACGAGCACCATTACCATCATCACCTACAGCACCACCTAAATACAGTGTTGAAGTAGCACCTTCCAAACCTTTGAGTGATGCTTTGATTATTGCATTATTCATTTCAACTTTGGCATTAGTATGACCAATAAGCCCACCAATTTTAGCTGTACTTGTAAGTTCTCCTCTAACTTTTACATTATTAAAGGTGAATGAACTTGTAGAAGGAGAGTTCGAAGCAGTGGCAACGCCAATCACTCCACCAACTTTTGCAGGGTAGGAAGTTGACCCTGTACCATTTGCAATTACATCAACATCAATACCATCTATGATATTTACATGACTTGACGCAACATAATGGTGTCCGATAACACCACCGATTCTACTTTTCCCTGTAACAGTTCCTTGTACTTTAATATTTTTGATTTCAGAAGGTAACTTATTATTACCTTGAAACTTACCTACTAACAGACCAACAGCAGTATCAACAGAAGAAGTAGGATTAACAGTGGCAGATGAATTTGAAATCTCAATATCTATAAAGCTAGTATTATAAGAATTACCAACTAAAATACCAACTTCACCTTTTGTATTAGTAACATTTGCACTCTCAATTTTTAAATCTTTAAAAGTTGCACCTTCTGTATAATTAAATAAACCTGTAGCTTCTGCCGTTGCATTATCAATATTAAAGTTCTTTAAAGTATGTCCATTTCCATCTAAAACACCTTTGAACGGCAAAGAATCTGTACCGATTTGTGTTACAGGCATGTATCCGAAATCAATGTCATTTCCAAGTTTAAAATAACCCGTTACATAATTACCTAACTCTACCAATTGAGAAGCGGAGGTAATGATATATGGGTCATTTACTGTACCTAATCCACCAGAAAACGCAGCATTAGCAGTTTCAATATTTAGAACCATTGTAGGAGCAATTGAGCTTAATGCTATAGCACCTGCGATCATACTCTTATTTACTTTACCTAACATTTTCGACTTTCTAGCAGATTGCCTTGAAGCATCTTTTTTATTATTCTTCATTCTCCCATTCCTTTCATAATATATAATTTTTATTGAATTGAGAGAATGAGATAAACGAGTCGATTCACATTTTTCGTTTAAAATTTCATGGATTACATGACATTAACAAATAAATTCAAATATACCATCAAATTTCAAATCGTTTTTTCTACGCTTTTCTCATTCTACTCACAATTCACTTTCACCCAAAACGGAATTCACTTTATGTGAACAAACATAAATGATATATACACTTTACGTGAATACAAAATCAATATACAATAAAAAATTCCTTTTTGAAAGCACTATATAGTAAAAAATCATTAAAATGATGATAAAATCTCCTTAAAAGTCAAATACATATAACTTTAATATCTTATCTATATAGAAGACTTTTTTTTAAAAAAGACAAACAAAAAACCATCTACTGCGCTTGTAGATGGTTAGTACATTATTCTTTAATGGCTTCCATAACACTATACTTAAAGGAAGCATTATTAATATTGGGTATAAAATATAAATACTAACTGTGATTAAACAATAGCCTTATTGCTCTGTACACTAGCAATAGACATAAAGATCAATACACAACTTTTTCTCACAAAATTAAAATATACAATTAAAAAGAATTCAAAAAACCATATATTTGTTTTAAAAGCTTATTCCATAGGACTTATAAAGACCAATTTTATACTGCACAAATTTCTTTATCCAATCATCATACTGAATAAAGATTTTTCTTCTGTTTTTTCACGGTGTACGCATTTGCAAATACGCA
>NZ_JBDFMP010000002.1:0-2652500 GCF_047238325.1 Lysinibacillus phoenicis
ATGTCAGTTCAAAATATTACAATGCCTCAACTCGGTGAAAGTGTAACAGAAGGTACAATTGAAAAATGGCTTGTAAAGCCTGGAGATACAGTTAAAAAATATGATCCACTAGCAGAGGTCGTAACAGATAAGGTAAATGCAGAAATCCCATCCTCATTTGAAGGGGTTATTACGGAGCTTATCGCGCAAGAAGGTCAAACATTACCAGTTGGAGCCGTCGTATGCTCTATTGAAATAGCAGGGGAAGGTGAATTACCACCACCGCCTCAAGAAAAAAAATCTTCAGTAAGCTCAGCTATTTTAAATGCAGGGGTTCAAAAGAAGCAGGAGGCACCTCAACCAGCTCCTACGCCTTCAGCTACGCCAAAAGAAGTACGCAAAGATAAAGTGCGCTACTCACCAGCTGTTCTTCGTCTTGCCCAGGAGCATGATATTGCACTCGATCAAGTAACAGGAACAGGCGAGGGTGGTCGTATTACAAGAAAAGATCTGCTTAAGCTCATTGAAACTGGCAATATTCCAACAGCAAATGATGTCGTGCCAGCACCATCAGCTGTTCAAACAACATCAGATGCTACTGTAGCACCAGCTCAGCAGCAACAAGCAGAAAAACCAGCAGCACCAGCACAACCTGTTCACCCAGGAGATATTGAAATTCCAGTGACGAAAGTGCGCCGTGCCATTGCAAATAATATGGTAAGAAGCGTTCATGAAGCGCCACATGCTTGGATGATGATGGAAGTGGATGTAACAGATTTAGTAGCTTACCGTGATAGCTTAAAGAATGAATTTAAGCAAAAAGAAGGCTTTAATCTTACATATTTCGCCTTCTTTGTAAAAGCAGTTGCTCAAGCCTTGAAGGAGTTCCCAATGTTGAATTCGATGTGGGCAGAAGATAAAATTATCCAAAAGCATGACATCAATATCTCGATTGCGGTAGCGACAGATGATGCCTTATTTGTCCCTGTTATAAAACACGCTGATGAGAAATCCATTAAAGGAATTGCTAAAGAAATCCATGAGCTTGCAATAAAAGTTCGTACAGGAAAATTGGCAATGGATGACATCACAGGTGGTACATTTACAGTTAATAATACGGGAGCATTTGGCTCAGTTCAATCAATGGGTATTATCAATTACCCACAAGCAGCAATTTTACAAGTGGAAAGTATTGTAAAGAAACCAGTTGTTTTACCAGGTGGAATGTTTGCTGCTCGTGATATTGTGAATTTATGTTTATCATTAGATCATCGAGTACTTGATGGACTTGTATGTGGCAAATTCCTAAATAGAGTAAAAGAAATACTCGAAAATACGAATAAATCTTCAACGTCAGTCTACTGATGACTCGTCGGAAACCTGCTGTATAAAGGTTTCCGATTTTTTTTATGCTTTTCGAGTCGCTATTTGTCATGTAGAATAACAAATAGAAACTACTAAGGGGGGAAGCTGATTAGCGTCCGCATGTCAAACAACATGAAAAATATTGAATTTGAAATACCAGCCTATTCAGACTGGCAAGATGCAGCAATCAAAGCTTTAAAAGGGAAACCATTTGAGTCACTATTTACGAAAACAAATGAAGGTGTTACACTACAGCCACTTTACACACAAGAAAGCTTAGTAGCAAAGCTTGGCGAAGAGCTTGATTTACAAGTTGCCACAATCCGTTCACAACAAAATAATCAAGTTTTTCAGGTGGCACAGCAAATTCATGCTGATACAAGTGAAGCTTTTTTTGCTCAACTTGAAGATAGTTTAGCACGAGGCAATGAAATTATTACGATTGATAGCCGTGTGAATTTTGTTTGGACAGAAGAAGTATTGGTCAAATTAGCATCATATTTCTCTGAATATTCATTTAAAATTACTATTCAAAATTCAAAAGACCCATTATTAGCAGTATTCGATCATATAGTAGAGGATCAACGAGAGGCAGTTAAAGGATTCATTGTTTCGAAAGATCCTATTTCTTTAGGTGCTTTTCCGAGCGTGCGCTCAGTCAGTGCAGATACAACTGTTTATCATAATGAAGGTGCCAATGCAGTACAAGAATTAGCCTATGCACTTGCATTAGCAGCAAAATTTGCCGAGCAGGAAGATAGCTTTGAAGCCTTTTCGAAGAAGTTTTTTGTCTCGTTTGCTATTGATACACAATTCTTTACGGAGATTGCAAAACTTCGTGCTTTTAAAGTACTTTGGAAAGCGTTCTCATCTGCTTATGGTGTGTCAAACAATGTAAAAATCCCAACAGTTGCCGAGACATCGTTAAGAAGCTTTTCTAAATTAGATGTTTATGTCAATTTATTGCGTTCTTCAAATGAAGCGCTTTCGGGATTAATCGGTGGTGCCGACCTCTTTACTGTTCATCCACATGATGTATTAACGAATCCTACAGAGCAATCTATTCGTATTGCCCGTAATGTATCATTAATTTTAAAAGAAGAAACAAATGTCCTGAAAGTAACTGATCCTGCAGGCGGTTCTTATTTCATTGAGTCGTTAACAGCGGACTTTGTGAAAGAAGCATGGGCATTATTTTTAGAAATTGAGGCAGCCGGTGGAATTGATGAATACACAGCATCTGGTAAGCTGGCAGAGGAAATAGAAAAATCCTATCGAACTCGTATAAATGCTGCAGAAACACGCAAGCAATCATTAATTGGAACAAACATTTATGCTAATCCAGCCGATGCCCTTGAACAGGAAACAAATCCATTATTTGCTGACATTAAGCGTATCGCCATTCCATTTGAAAATCTGCGTGGAAAAATGACAGCAGCCCATGTCCAAACAGGCATTCTAGCAATAGGTACATTAAAAAGCGCTAAGCCACGTGCCGATTTTGTAGCTGGTTTCTTAAATACGGTTGGCCTAGTTCCCGAAAAAAGCGAGCCAGTAACAACTGTTGAAGAGGCAGTAGCATGGCTAAAGGCAACAGAGGCTAAATATGTGGTGATTGCAGGTAATGATGAAGATACAAAAGAGCTTGTACCAGCCATTTTAGCTAATAAACCAGCAGATGTGATAGTAGATGTTGCTGGTAAATTTAAAGACGAAGAAGAAGTATGGTTAGCAAATGGCTTAAACGGCTTTATTTTCGCAGGACAGAACATCATTGAAAAATTACAGTCTGTGTTCGCGAGCATGAAGGAGGTCCAACGATGAGCAAGCCAAATTTTAATGCAGTAGAAATAGAAAAAGTTTTAACAACTGAAGCACCTCAAGCGTCTGAAGACAAATTTATGACGAATGAAGGAATTGAAATTAAAGATATCTATACAAAAGAAGATATTAAGGAAGCTAAACATTTAAACGACGTAGCTGGTATTGCACCTAATACACGTGGTCCATACCCTACCATGTATGTAGCTCGTCCGTGGACAGTTCGACAATATGCAGGTTTTTCAACTGCTGAAGAATCTAATGCCTTTTACAAACGAAACTTGGCAATGGGGCAAAAAGGGCTTTCTGTAGCATTCGACTTAGCAACACACCGAGGCTATGACTCAGATCATCCACGTGTAACGGGGGATGTAGGGAAAGCTGGTGTAGCTATCGATTCTGTTGAGGATATGAAAATCCTTTTCGATCAAATACCGTTAGACCAAATGTCCGTTTCTATGACAATGAATGGAGCAGTATTACCAGTTCTTGCATTCTATATTGTAGCAGCGGAAGAGCAAGGGGTAACTCCAGAGAAATTAGCAGGTACGATTCAAAACGATATTTTAAAAGAATACATGGTGCGTAATACATATATTTACCCACCAGCTATGTCGATGAAAATTATTGCAGATATTTTTGAATATACAGCAAAGTATATGCCTAAATTTAACTCTATTTCGATTTCTGGTTACCATATTCAAGAAGCAGGCGCAACAAATGACATTGAGCTTGCGTATACATTAGCAGATGGCTTGGAATATGTACGTACAGGGTTAAAAGCAGGGATTGATATTGATGCATTTGCGCCTCGACTATCGTTCTTCTGGGCAATTGGCATGAACTATTACATGGAAGTTGCTAAAATGCGCGCAGCACGTCGTATTTGGGCACAGATGATGTCAACGTTTAATCCAAAAAATCCAAAAACATTAGCATTGCGAACACATTCACAAACATCTGGTTGGTCTTTAACCGAGCAAGATCCATTTAATAATGTTGCACGTACGCTAATCGAAGCGAATGCTTCTGCGATGGGGCATACACAATCTCTTCATACGAACGCACTAGATGAAGCAATTGCCCTTCCAACCGATTTCTCTGCCCGTATCGCTCGTAATACTCAGCTATTTTTACAAGAAGAAACAGCGATGACGAAAGTGATTGATCCGTGGGGTGGTTCATACTACGTCGAGAAATTAACAGACGAAATCACAAAATCCGCTTGGGCACTAATCGAAGAAATTGAAGCCCTTGGCGGAATGGCCAAAGCAATAGAAACTGGACTTCCAAAAATGAAAGTCGAGGAAGCCGCGGCTAAACGTCAGGCGAAAATCGACTCTAAAACGGAAACCATTGTCGGGGTAAATAAATATCGTTTAGCAAAAGAAGAGCCAATTGATATTCTCGATATCGATAATACAATTGTACGCCAAAAGCAAATTGAACGTTTAGAAGCAATGAAGGCAGCTCGAGATGAAGCGGAAGTGCAAAAACATTTAGCTCGTTTAACGAAAGCTGCTCAAGATGGGGAAGAAAACTTACTTGCTGTAGCAGTGGATGCAGCGCGTGCACGTGCCTCTTTAGGTGAAATTTCTGATGCCATCGAAGCGGTTTCTGGACGTCATAAGGCCGTAATTCGCTCTATTTCTGGTGTTTACTCTGCAAACTTCTCTGATGAGGAGCAAATTGCAGAAGTAAAACAAATGACAGAAGAATTCCTTGAAAATGAAGGTCGTCGTCCACGTATTTTAGTAGCCAAAATGGGACAAGATGGACATGACCGTGGTGCTAAAGTTGTTGCAACAGGCTATGCTGATTTAGGCTTTGATGTGGATATTTCACCATTATTTATGACACCAGCTGAGGCAGCTCAAATGGCTGTTGAAAATGATGTTCATGTCATTGGGGTATCATCTCTAGCAGCAGGTCATAAAACATTGGTCCCTGAATTGGTTGCAGAGCTTGAAAAATTAGGACGCGGAGATATTATCATTATCGTTGGCGGTGTTATTCCAGCGCAAGATTATGAATTCCTTTATAATGCCGGCGCAGTAGCTATTTTTGGACCAGGTACAGTAATTCCTGTATCCGCACAAAAAATTATAGAAGAAATCTACAAACGTTTAGGCTATGAGGAAGTGTCTGAATAATGGACAAAAATAAAGAAATGGAAGACAGTGCGCTATTTGTCATGGACGGAGTCGAGGCAACTCACGACGGTATGCAATATGGTACACCGAAAAAATTCCGAAAGAAAAAGGCCGACAATTTGAATATACGAGAGCTTGCACAACAGGTACGTGCGGGCTCTCGCACCCATTTGTCAAAAGCCATTACCCTCATAGAAAGCTCTAATGCAACCCATAAAGTGCAAGCACAAGAGCTATTACAGGAGCTGCTCCCGCATACAGGGAATAGTATTCGAATAGGCATTACAGGTGTTCCAGGAGCAGGGAAGAGTTCCTTCATTGAAGCTTTCGGAACAATGCTTTGTGAAATGGGGAAACGAGTTGCTGTCCTTGCGATTGATCCAAGCTCTTCATTATCCGGAGGAAGTATTCTTGGGGATAAAACGCGCATGGAGGAGCTCGTCAAGAAGCCTACTGCATTTGTCCGTCCATCCCCATCAGCAGGTACCCTAGGGGGTGTTCATAAAAAGACACGTGAAACAATGTTAGTTTGTGAAGCGGCTGGCTATGATGTGATCTTAATTGAGACCGTTGGTGTTGGGCAAAGTGAAACCTATGTCCGTGGGATGGTTGATTTCTTCCTATTACTCGTTTTAACAGGGGCTGGCGATGAGCTGCAAGGCATGAAAAAAGGAATCATGGAATTAGCGGATGCTATTATCGTGCATAAAGCGGATGGTGATAATGTTCGTTTAGCCAAAAAAACAGTTGCAGAGTATAAGCAAATTTTACATTTTTTACAGCCTGCCACACCTGGTTGGATGTCAACATCGATGCCAGTGAGTTCACTAGAAAAACGGGGACTTGATAAGGTTTGGGCGACAATTGAACAATTCAAACAAATTGTGGAAGACAATCAATATTGGGCTACTCGACGTCAAAATCAAACAAAAGAGTGGTTCCAAACTATGATTACTGATCATCTAATTGATTTATTTTATGGGAATCCACAGCGAAAAGCCCATGTACAGCTGCTTGAACGCCAAATTTTAAGCGGACAATTGACAGTCACACAGGGTGTTGATCGTTTATTTAGCGAAGAGCAGGAAGACAAGTAAACTAGTCATATTGAAATCTTAGTAAAATCAAGTGATTTGTGTTGAGCAAGAAGGTGCACAAATTCTTTGCAAACTGCTATGATAAGAGATGTATGAGCGTCAAATACCAACTATATAAAATAAAGCTAAAATGACGCCGACTTGAAAGGAGCTATCGCTATATGAATATGGATTACGATTTATTTATGCAGGAAATTTTAAAAACAGCACGTGCTGAAATTGAGGCAGCTGGTTACGAACAACTTAAAACACCAGAAGCTGTTGAAGAGGCGTTTGCTCGCCCAGGTACTACATTAGTTATGGTTAACTCAGTATGTGGTTGTGCGGGTGGTATTGCTCGTCCAGCAGCTGCACAATGCGTACATTACGATAAACGCCCAGATCATTTAGTAACAGTATTTGCAGGGCAAGATAAAGAAGCTACTGCAGCAGCACGTTATCATTTCGGGGAAGATCACTTACCTTCTTCACCATCATTCGTGCTTTTAAAGGATGGACAAGTAGTAGCCGAAGTTGGTCGCTATGAAATCGAAGGGCATGACCCAATGTCAGTTGTAACAAATTTACAAGCTAACTTTGAAGAATACTGTGACGAACTGTAATTCTATTCTTGTATAAGAAAAATCATTAAATGTAAGTAGAATAGCCACATAGATAACTTTATCTATGTAGGCTACCTACTTATCTCCATATATAGTGAGTTCCGTTATTATTAAAATTTTTGTAATATTGGCTAAATGATTAGCTATATGAGTGAAGAGTACTAAAGGATGGGAGGCAGTCGGCCTGAAGAAGTTTTCAATCGGCTATCGAACGTTAAAAACAGCAATCGGTGCAGCAATTGCAATTGCCATTGCTCAATATTTTGATTTAGCCTCGTATGCATCTGCTGGTATTCTAACCATATTATGTGTGCAGCCTACGAAAAAGAAATCCATTTATGCAGCATATACACGATTGGTCTCAAGTATTATTGCGATGATTTTTGCTTTTGTGAGCTTTGAGCTTTTTGCTTATCATCCACTTACATTAGCGGGTATGTTAATACTGTTTATACCAACCATCGTGTCGTTAAAAGTTGCAGACGGATTTATTTCCAGTGTCGTCATTATTATGCATATATACGCTGCTGAAGGTTTTTCGCTGGCACTTGTTTATAATGAATTAGCATTAATGGCTATCGGTTATGGAACGGGAATTGCCATTAATATGTATATGCCAGACATTCAAAAGGAATTAAATTACTATAGAGTTAAAATTGAGGAGCTTTATAGTAAGATTTTTATAGAAATTGCAAGCTATTTACGACAAGGAGATATGCTGTGGGATGGGCATGAAATCATAGAAGCGATAAAAACATTAGATGATGCCAAGTCTTTAGCATTTAAAGATGTTGAAAATCATTTTATGAGACGAAAAAATGATTACTACAAGTATTTTGATATGCGTGAGCGGCAGTTAGAAATTATTGAAAGAGTACTTCCAAAAATTACAACATTACCTGTTATAGTACAAGAGGCTGAAATTGTGGCAGATTTTTTACAAGACCTTGGTGAGCATGTTCACTCTGGAAATACAGCGCGACATTATCGAGAAAAGTTAGAGCAGGTTAAACATGATTTTTCACAGTTACCTTTACCACAAAATCATGAGCAATTTATCGCCCAGGCAGCCCTCTATCAGTTTATAGAGGAAATGGACAGGTATTTAGAAATAAAGCAATCATTTAAGGGTTTAAAGGTCAAAAAAGAGCGCCCACAGTAGTGTGGACGCTTGTGACTTGCCTTAAACTAGCATAGATAATCCGAATGCTAGAGATGAGATTAGCATAATCGCTATCATGCTATAAACAACAATTTTTTGAAACTTTTTATTACTCATATGCTCGTTCGCTCCTTCTTTTCTTATAAATAGTTTAGCAAATCTGAAAAATTTCTCAAGTAGTAGAGTTTTGACAAAAAAGTCTGTAAAATAGAGTATGTACCATAACAGAAGGAGATGTCACCATGGAGAAAGTAGACCATATTGGGATTGCGGTGCGCGATCTTGATGAACGCATTACATATTATACAGAAACTTTAGGTTTAAAGTTGTTGAAAGTAGAAGAAGTAGAATCTCAACAGGTTCGTGTGGCATTTATCGACGCAGGCAACGTAAAAATAGAGCTATTAGAACCAATGAGTGAAAAGAGCGCCATTCATGGATTTATTGAGAAACGTGGAGAAGGCATTCATCATGTGGCCTTCGGAGTGACAGGAATTCGTGAGCGTATGGCAGAGCTTCGGGAGAAAGGTGTACGTCTATTATCCGACGAGCCAGGGCCAGGTGCTGGTGGTGCAGAGGTTGCGTTCATGCATCCGAAATCTTCATTCGGTGTGTTATATGAATTATGTGATAAAAGTGGAAAAGGGGATAAGTGATCAATATGGATATGTTCGACAAAATCAATGATTTATATGATCGTAAGACGGTAATTGAACTTGGTGGTGGCTATGAGCGCATCGACAAACAGCACGAAAAAGGAAAATTAACAGCTCGTGAACGTATTGAATTATTGCTAGATGATGGCACATTTTTTGAAATCAATCCATTTATTACGCATCGTACAGTAGATTTCGGGATGGACAAAATGGAAGGTCCTGGTGATGGTGTTGTAACCGGTTTCGGAAAAATCAATGGCCGTCCTGTATACTTATTCTCTCAAGATTTCACAGTGTTTGGTGGAGCTCTTGGTGAAATGCATGCGAAAAAAATGGCGACGGTAATGGACCTAGCTGCGAAAAATGGTACACCATTTATCGGCATCAATGATTCAGGTGGCGCACGTATCCAAGAGGGTGTTCTTTCTCTTGATGGTTATGGTCACATTTTCTACCGTAATGCGATTTATTCAGGGGTGATTCCGCAAATCTCTGTTATTATGGGACCATGTGCTGGTGGAGCGGTATATTCTCCGGCTATTACTGACTTTATCCTAATGGTTGATAAAACATCTCAAATGTTCATTACAGGACCTAAAGTAATCGAAACCGTAACGGGTGAGAAAATCTCCGCTGAAGATTTAGGTGGTTCAAAAGTCAATAATGCAGTAAGTGGAAACGCTCATTTCCGCGCACCATCTGAAGAAGAAGCAATTGATCAAATTAAGAAACTATTAAGCTATTTACCACAAAATAATAAAGAAAAGGCACCACGTCAAGCACGTCCTGAAGGGGATGACTACCGTCCAGAAATCGTGGATACAGTGCCAATTGAAACAACGCGACCATATGATGTACGAAGAGTTGTAGAACAAGTAGTGGATGAAGATTCGTTCATGGAGGTTCACGCAGAGTTTGCAAAAAACGTAGTTGTTGGTTTTGCACGTATTGCTGGTGAATCAGTTGGACTTGTTTGTAACCAACCAAAAGTACTTGCAGGTGGATTAGATATTGATTCTTCTGATAAAGCGGCTCGTTTCATTCGCACGTGTGATGCTTACAATATTCCAATCATCACATTTGAAGACGTATCTGGCTTCTTCCCAGGTGTTAAACAAGAGCATGGCGGTATTATTCGTCATGGTGCGAAAATCCTTTATGCTTATTCAGAAGCGACAGTACCAAAAATTACAGTTATTTTACGTAAAGCTTATGGAGGCGCTTACGTTGCCTTAAACTCTAAATCTATTGGTGCAGACCTGGTATTTGCTTGGCCAAATGCTGAAATTGCTGTTATGGGTGCAGCAGGTGCCGCGAACATTATTTTTGCACGTGAAATAGCGAAATCGGATGACCCAGAAGCGACACGTGCTGCCAAAATTGAAGAATATAAAGAAAAATTTGCAAACCCTTATGTTGCAGCTTCACGTGGAATGGTAGACGATGTTATCGATCCTCGAGATACTCGTATTAAGCTAATTCAAGGACTAGATATGCTAGCAAACAAACACGAAACTCGTCCAGAGAAAAAACACGGTAACATTCCACTATAAAAAAACAAGCCTAGTAGCGTGATAGTTACTAGGTTTTTCTTTTTTTAAATGAAACATTTTTCCTTGTCATCCGTACTGATAGATAAGAGGAGTTGAGATGAATGGAATGGCAGCAATTACAAACAGAGCAAGAAAAGATTCATGCACAACTAAGAAAAGCATCCAGATTAAAGGAGCAAAGTCAGTTACTGAATAGCCAAATTGAACTTACACAACAGGAAATAGACCAACATACAGCAGCACTCAATCAAATTCGATCCAAACTGGATAAATTAGATAGTTTCTCGTTTATGAATATGATTCGTACGTGGACTGGACAACAAGATGAGCTTCGTGCAGAAAAAATTGATAAAGCAGCGGTACTTGAATTAAAGATGAATGAAGCAAAAAAAATGCAAGTTGACTTAACTGAAGATAACATTCAAGTAAAGCATAAACTAACGCAAATAGATGAAGTGGCCTTACAACAAGCACTGAAACAGGTACTTTCAAAAAAGAACAAGTACTTACAGCTTCATGATCCAGCACAAGCAGCTAGACTAGAGCATTTAGCAAATGAAGAAATGTTAACCAAACAACTGATAACAGAAATCCAAGAAGCTGAGGAAGCAGGAGAAGTAGCCTTAACAAAGCTAGGGCAAGCGGCAGCTTCATTACATTCTGCCAGCGGATACTCCACTTGGGATACTTTTTTTGGCGGTGGACTCATTGCCACTCACTTAAAGCACGATGCACTCGATCAATCGGAGAACTACTTACACAGTGCTCAAATTGCCTTGCAACGTTTTCATAATGAATTATTGGATGTTCATGAGATGTCAACAAAATCACTCCATGTGGAGACAGATGGTTTCGTTAAATTTGCTGACTACTTCTTTGATGATATTTTTTCAGCCTGGTCTGTCCATTCTAAAATTTCAACTGCAAGGGAACAGGTATCACGTGTGCAAGATGATGTACATAATACAATTTGGCGCTTACGGGATAAACATAACAAAGCAGTGAGCTATCTACAAACGATAATAGAAGAAAAAGAGGCTATTTTAAATGTCTAAGGAAAGTCTGAGGATTTTTTTCTCGGACTTTTAGTCTGTCGGATTGTTCAAGTGATTTCAACTCTTCTGACGTTGTGCTAAAATAATACGTATACTATAACGTGGAAGAACACGTAAACTAAGGGAGTTTTACAACATGACAAGTCGTTTAGTAGAAGAGTTTTTTGAGCTCGTTCAAATTGATTCAGAAACAAAGCATGAACAAGTAATTGCACCAATTCTTGTAGATAAATTAACTGCACTTGGATTTACAGTCATCCAAGATGATGCACATACGCGTAATGGACATGGAGCAGGCAATATTATCGCCACTTTAAAAGGTACTCTAGATGTGGAGCCAATCTATTTTACTTCTCATATGGATACAGTTGTTCCAGGGAAAGGCATTCAACCATCCCTGCGTGATGATGGTTATATCGTATCCGATGGTACGACAATTTTAGGTGCTGATGATAAGGCAGGCCTAGCAGCACTCTTTGAGATGGTCAAGCGATTAAAAGAGCAAGATATAGAGCACGGAGATATAGAATTCATTATTACCGCTGGTGAAGAGAGCGGTCTTGCTGGTGCTAAAGAGTTAGATCCATCTAACATTAAAGCAAAGTATGGCTTTGCGGTGGATAGTGATGGCAAAGTAGGTGGGATCGTAACAGCCGCACCATTCCAAGCGAAAATTTTTGCAAAGATTATTGGCAAAACGGCACATGCTGGGGTTGCTCCTGAAAAAGGTATTTCCGCTATTACAGTAGCATCTAAGTGTATTGCTCAAATGAAGCTTGGGCGTTTAGATGAGGAAACGACAGCTAATATTGGACGCTTCGAAGGTGGCCAAGCAACGAATATCGTATGTGATGAAGTGACGATTCTAGCTGAAGCACGTTCCATTGATCAAGCTAAATTAGATGCCCAAACAAAGCATATGCAGGAAACATTTGAACAAGTTTCCGCTTCATTAGGCGCACGTGCAGAAGTGGAAGTGAAGCTTATGTATCCTGGATTCCGTGTAACAGAAACAGATAAAGTTGTGCAGGTTGCTATGGAAGCTGTTCGCAATATTGACCGTACACCAACATTAGGTATTTCTGGTGGAGGATCGGATGCGAATGTGATCGCAGGATTTGGTATTCCTACAGTGAATTTATCTGTCGGATACGAGGATATTCATACAACAAATGAAAAAATACCAGTCGAAGAATTAGAAAAATTAGCAGATTTACTCGTTGAAATCGTCAAGGAATCTGCAAAAAAATAACAGTCGAATAGAAGGATGTGAACGCATGGAAAGTGTCAAAGCAGTCGTTTTTGCTTGTGGGACAGAGGAATATGCGGTACCTGTAGAGCAAGCGATATCAATTGAAAAATTAGAGCATGTAACACCTATTCCTCATTTACCGAACTATCTTCTAGGCTTTACAAGAATTCGAGGTGAGCTTGTACCCGTTCTCGATTTTGAACGAATACTATACAACCGCTCCTCCAATACAGCAACTGCTCGTATTATTGTGATGAATACGGACGTTGTCAATTATGGATTACTTGTTACAGAGGCTCGTGAAATTCTTGATTTTGATGATTCCATACTGCAACAATTGGGTCTTGTCAATTATAGTAAAACGCGCTACTTTACAGCTGTAGCTAATCTAGAAAATCGTATGATAACATATGTTGATCCAAAAATACTGGTTAATTCATTAGAGGGCATTCGGGAAATTATCGATTATTTACACAAAATGCTTGAAAATGAAAAGGAAAACGTAGAGGCTTAAGTACTCTACGTTTTTTTATATTTGACTAGTAAATTTAACCTGTATTTTATCGTTTTTACCTGATCATACATGTGACAATTATGCATTATACCTACAGACAAACCGTTGCTAGCCGCGTATGATAATGAGTAAGAAAAAACTGAAAAAGGCAAACTTCACCGAAAGGGAAGGACGCAAAGCCATGAGTCTAAACACTATTTTTTCAGTGCATGATTGTCAGGTTGCCAGGTTCTGTTCTAGGAGCCGTGGCGAGTAGAATGGAGTTAGTTTGTATGAAGAGACAATTAAAGTTGTGGACAGCACTAATCGTCATCATGATTAGTTCATTAGCTTTATCAAGTGGAAAGGTTGATGCAATGGCTACACAGGAAAAGGCTACGTGGCTGTGGGATACATCCCTCATCATGGATGACCAAGAAAAAATATTATTATTTTTAGAACATAACGATGTTAAAAAGGTTTATCTGCAAATCGATCAAGGCATAGCGAACGATGACTATAAGCAGTTTATTAGCAACGCTTCTGACAAAGGTATTCGCATTTATGCATTGGATGGTGCTGCAAGCTGGGTTTCAGCTGAGGGTAGTCGAAGCCAAGACGAGTTGTTTAATTGGTTACATACATATAATGAGAATTCAACTGAATCTGAGCAATTTTCTGGGGTTCATCTTGATGTTGAACCTTATTTAAATAGTGGATGGAGCTCACATCAAGCACAAACGATAGGATCCTATCAAACACTAATAATGAAAGCAAGTGAGCAAGCAAATCAGTTACAACTTACTTTAGAAGTAGATATGCCATTTTGGTTTGATGAAGTTCAGTATCATAACGAATTTGGAAAAGGGTTATTAGCTGATTGGGTCATTGACCATGTGGATAGTGTGACGATCATGGCCTATCGCGATGCTGCAAAAGATATTATTTCTATTGTTGAGCATGAAATTGCTTATGCTTCCACGATGAATAAATCGATTGTAATTGGTGTAGAAACAGGCGCTTCAGAGGAAGGGCAAAATATTACTTTTTATGATAATGGAGAAGCTTATATGAATGAACAGCTTATACTTGTTCACCAACATTTTTCAAATAACGATGCTTTTCATGGAGTAGCCATTCATTATGTGGAGAATTGGATGACCATGCGGCCATAAAAAAAGTCCTTCCAGTGTAAAACTGGAAGGACTTTTCTATTGGTATTAGGACAGTCGACCACTGTAGTCCTCGAATTTAAATTCACGAATGACTTTAATACCTTCTTCATCATTATAAGAAACGATAGAAGGGAGGTTGACGCCGTTAAACATATGGTTTTTCACCATTGAATAATGGGCCATATCTGTGAAGACAAGTCGATCACCTGGTTTTAATGGCTCTTCAAACGAATAATCGCCAATCACATCACCAGCAAGACATGTAAGTCCACCTAAGCGATATGTGTGTGCGAATTCATTCGCTTGACCAGAACCAATGATCATTGGGCGGTATGGCATTTCAAGTACGTCAGGCATATGACATGTTGCTGACGTATCTAAAATAGCAAGGTCCATCCCATTTTTTTGAATATCAAGTACTGTAGCGACTAAATAGCCTGTATTAAGCGCTACTGCTTCACCTGGCTCTAGGTAAACAAGCAGGTTATACTTTTCTTGAATATAATTAATGATGTGAACAAGTTTCTCTACATCATAATCTTCACGTGTAATATGGTGGCCACCACCAAAGTTTAACCATTTCATTTGGTGTAAAACATCACCAAACTTTTCTTCTACTACTTCAATAATACGCTCTAACGTATCAGAGTTTTGCTCACACATCGCATGGAAGTGCAAGCCATCAATGCCGTCAAGCTGTGATTTATCGAAGTTAGCTAAAGTCGTACCAAGACGGGAATTTGTATAGCAAGGATCGTAAAGCGCAGTTTCAATTTCAGAGTACTCAGGATTTACTCGAATACCACATTCAATTGTTTTACCTGCAGATTTCACTTTATCCTTGTACTGTGCCCATTGGTTAAATGAGTTAAAAACAATGTGATCCACATATCCTAGAAGCTCGTCCATTTCATGCTCAATATATGCAGGAGCATAAACGTGAACTTCCTTGCCCATTTTTTCATAGCCCAGGCGTGCCTCATGCAGTGAGCTGGCTGTAATACCTGCTAAATATTCCCCAACTAAAGGGAATGTTGAATGCATTGAGAAACCTTTAAGGGCTAGTAAAATTCGGCAGCCTGTACGATCTTGAATTGATTTTAAAAGCTCAAGATTTTTTGTTAATAATCGTTCATCCACTACATAGGAAGGGGATGGAACTTTTGAAAAATCAATTGGTTTCATCGGCTTAATTCCTTTGCATCTAAATCAAGGTCAAGTAATTCTGGGTTATGGCTTTCTTGCCATGGTAGACCCCATTTATTTAGTGCATCCATGAATGGATCTGGATCGAACTCTTCCACGTTCCAAACACCCGGTTTACGCCATTGACCATTCATCACAAGCATTGCACCAATCATAGCTGGTACACCAGTTGTGTAAGAAATCGCTTGTGAACCAACCTCGTTATAGCACTCTTCGTGATCACAAACATTGTAAACATAATACGTTTTTTCTTTGCCATCTTTTAGACCGCGAATGATACATCCGATATTTGTTTTACCTTTTGTACGTGGTCCAAGAGAAGCTGGATCTGGTAATACTGCTTTTAGGAAGTGAATTGGTTGAATCATTTGACCTTCAAATTCGATCGGCTCAATTGATGTCATACCTACGTTTTCTAATACTTTTAAGTGTGTTAAGTATTTTTCAGAGAACGTCATCCAGAAGCGGATTTGTTTTAAACCTTTGATATTTTTCGCTAGTGATTCAAGCTCTTCATGGTATAGAAGGTAAATATCTTTTGGCCCGATTTCTGGTAGGTTATAAACTTCTTTTTTCTCAAGTGGTGCAGTTTCTACCCACTCACCATCTTTCCAGTAACGACCATTCGCTGTAATTTCGCGAATGTTAATTTCTGGGTTGAAGTTTGTTGCGAAATGATAACCATGATCTCCCGCATTTGCATCCACGATATCGATATAGTGGATTTCATCAAATTCATGTTTTTGCGCATGAGCTGTGAAAACGCCTGTAACACCTGGATCGAAACCGCTACCAAGTAATGCAGTTAAGCCAGCTTTTTCAAACTTCTCTTTATAAGCCCATTGCCATTTATATTCAAATTTAGCCGTTTCAGGTGGCTCGTAGTTTGCAGTATCCACATAGTGCACACCTGTCGCTAAGCAAGCATCCATAATCGTTAAGTCCTGATAAGGTAGTGCAACGTTAATAACAACATCAGGTCCGAAAGATTTTATAAGCTCAATAACCTCTTCTGTGTTGTCTGCGTCTACCTGTGCAGTATGAATTTTTGTTTTTCCGCCGTCTAGTTTTTCTTTTAGAGCGTCACATTTTGAAACAGTTCTACTTGCGATACAAATTTCCTCAAATACGTCCGAATTTTGAACACACTTGTGTACCACAACACTGGCAACTCCGCCAGCTCCGATAATCAATGCTTTACCCAATTGTCTACCCCCAAGTTCATAAAAGTATTGTCAAACAAGCTGATTATACAGAAATTTGATATAGTACTCAATCATTGTTTTAAAATTTTCTACAAAAAATTTTGTTTTTCTACAACAATTAGTCGTAATCAGAGGGGAATACCTCGAAAAAGAAGCCAATTGTGAATGAAAAGAACTAAACGAATCAGCCTATTTAGTAAAAAAATGAATTGAAATCAACTCATATCAAAATGTTTCTGTTAGGAGAAGCAGTTCGACTAAATCTCTTTAAAAAATAACTGTAACATCAATAAAAGAATGAAATAGGATTCTTAAAGAGCTAATGCTTTCTAACTTTACATAAAAATATCCCTTTTACACTAAAGGTAGAAAGGGAACGTTTTATAGTAGTAATGGCAAGTCAAGTTAGTTTTATGCATATTATTTCAAATAACGGTTTGGTATTTGTTGCTTCTCCTCTCCCCAAACATAAAAGAAGATCACGAGCAATGTACTTAAAAATCCCATCACTAGAGCATACGTACTGAGGGCTACATGCACTTGACTATGCACGGTATAAATGAAGATAGCTCCTATTGTTAACAAATTTCCCGTAATAAGCGATATAAAATGAAAACGTTTATTCATAGCAAGCCCTCCTATTTGTTGAAGTACTTTGCTTTCAAAATGAAGAAAGTTAACTTCAATTATCGCACAATTCAGAACTTTTATCCAACACTTTAAACTTCTAAGATAAATTAAAGATGCTTTTTTAATACATCTTTTTATAGTATGATGAGAAATAATAGGAAATATTCATAGATTATGACAAGAAAGGGGAGACGATGAATCGTGAAATTACGCAATTCATTAACTTTTCAACTAGGGACGATTATCGCTGGTATTTTAGTTGTTATGCTAGGGATCACTTCGCTCGCCACATACATAACTGCATACAATAAACTATATGATGCTGCTGGTGTAGAGGCCTATGGCTGTGCCAATATTACGACAGGTTTGATCAATCCAGAACAGATAGATAGGGCCATTAGCGGCGATCAAGCTGCACAGCAGCGTATTGGGAAGGATTTAAACTGGACAACGGGCCATAAAGATATTTTCCAAACACAATATATATTAGCCCTTGATGGTACATTAATAGCCCTTGATGATCAATTAGCTGAGAAAGGCTTTGCACCTGGCGATTCATTTTATGTAGACAAAGAAGCGCTTGAAAATTTGCTTTCACATCAACACCCGACATACTCACAACCATATACCTTTGCTGGGATGGAGCGTTTATCTGGCTATGCGCCTATTTTTAAAGACCACGACTCTAATAAAGAGATTATTGCCATTAGTGTTATCGATTTTGATGCCAATATCGTCAAGGAGCGAACTTGGGATGTCGTACGGAACGGTATATTAATTAGTATTTTCCCAATGCTTATTGCTTCTATCATTACTGGATTTTTAATCCGTCGAAAAGTAAAACCTATTACTGTCCTTATTCAGCAGGCAAAAGAAATTGCAAATGGTAATTTAGCTGTACCTGAAACAAAGATTAACAGTAAGGATGAAGTGGAGGATTTAGCGAATACATTAAATCGAATGACGGCTAATTTACAAAATATGATTATGACAATGCGTTCTACTTCTAATACTCTAACTAATAATGCAGATGAAACCGCTTCCACTTTGATGAATATGACTAATACAATTCAAGGTGTCGCTAATAATATTGAAGAGGTAACAAGTGCTGTGACTGCAGGGATGCATCATGCGGAAAATGCCACAGATGTTCTTACATCTTTAGCAGAAGATCTTCAAATGATTCAAAACAATGCCAATAAAAGTGCAGAGAATGCTCGACAAACAATGAATTTAGCAACAGAGGGTGAGCGATTAGCAAAGGATATAAGCAATGCTATGGCATTAATTCATAGCGGATCAGGTGAAGTACGTCAGACAGTAGAAAACTTAGTTAGCTCTGCCACCAAAATCCAGACTATTACAACGTCTATCGCTACTATTGCCTCACAAACGAATTTGCTCGCCTTAAATGCTTCAATTGAAGCTGCTAGAGCAGGGGATCATGGGAAGGGCTTTGCCATTGTAGCAGAGGAAGTACGTAAGCTTGCTGAGCAATCCAATCAGGAGGTTTTACAAGTAGAGCAACTTATTGGGGATATTATGCAACATGTACAGCAAGTCATGACATCAACGAATGATAATACGCAATATATCCAAAAAGGAACAGAGACGGTGCGTTTAACAGCACAAGCTTTAGGAAATATTTCAACAGCAGTGGCTACTACAGTGGATGAAATGATTGCTATATCGAATGCCATGACCGCTGAAAATCAAAAATCAGCTCATATTGTTCAAATGATTCAACGATTAACAGAATCGATTCGAGATATTGAGGAAACGATGAATATGATTACTCTCGCAGCACAGCAAACAACTACAAGTATTGATGAGGTTTCACAAGGGTCTAATGAAACAAATCAAATGGCTCATACACTAGAGCAACATGTTAAAGCATTTAAATTAAAAGAATTGTAGAAAGATTAGGACAGGTTATCTTTTTCTTACACTATGAAGATGGTACACTAACTATAAGATTTTTCTTTAGGTGAAGGCGAGGATATGAATAGTGGTTAATCGAATGGATGAGCAAGTTCAACAAATCAATGACTTATTTGTAAGTGGACAAGTAAAAGAGAGTTATCAACTAGCTAAAGATATACTTGCCAATGAAACCATTAAAGATGGGGAGGCTAAACAGCTCATTTTGCAACATGTTGCATTGCTTGAGGCAAATGGTTATGCCAATATACCGGCAACTACTGATGAGAAGGTGAAGCAAAGTGTAGAACGAACAGATGGCTCCTATCCAGAACGAGATGTTCTTGCTGCTTATATAGGTAGTCAAGATAGTGAACAGTTTGGAAAAGTAGTCGATGAATTATTAGCAGGGACCATTGAAGCACAGGCGAATGCTTATTATACAATGGCTGAATATTATGTCCTTGCTAAAGAACATGATAAGGCAACCGTACAATATGCTGAGGCCATCAAGCTACAGCCAAATAAAGCGCTATACTGGGGGGCTTTTGCACAGTTTTTAAATCGACATGAGGGAAGCCCCTATCTGGCGCTGCGCTTAATTGAGGAAGCTATTCTATTAGATGGTATGAATCCTCGTTGGCACTATATTCAAGGGAATATTTTTTTACAACTTATAGCCACAACTAAAAATTTAAGCTATTTACCGGCCTTAGAAGAAGCATGGGAAAAAGCCAAAAAACGTTGCACAGCCAAGCAAGTTACATTGAAAATGGACCTAGCAAAATCAAACGATGTACTGGCTCAATGGAAAAAGCAGATGCTATAAATCTAGAAATATATTTAATATTGATAATTATTTCCTTTAAAGTATATTTATGCTACCATGAATGTATAAACGGACGTATGAAGCTTATCGATGACATGAAAGAAGTGTTTTTTTGAGTTTATATGTAGCGTATGTATTAGTAGGACTTGCCATTGCCATGCCTGTAGGAGCAATTACGGTAGAAATGACAAAGCAAGGACTCAAAAATGGTTTTATACACGGCTGGGCTGTGGGACTTGGTGGCATGACCATTGATATAGTATTAGTTTTTGCCTTGTATATGGGACTAGCTTCTATATTGGCTATGCCGATGGTACAACTACCCATGTGGATTATAGGGGCAGGATTTTTATTCTTGTTAGGGTATGATTCGATCAAGAATGCCGACCATGATATTACGTTGGTAGGAGAAAAAGTCACCAAATCGTTTTTTGCCTCTTATTTTAATGGCCTACTAGTAGCAATTTCACCTAGTAATCTCGTTTTTTGGGTTAATGTATTTGGAGTGGTTTTAGCGAAATCCTATGGACAAGGAGAGCAGACAAGCTTTTTAATCATTGCTGCTGGTGTTCTTAGTGGAATTTTACTCCACGATATCGGTTTACTAACAATTGTCTCGGTGACACGTAAAGCAATGAATCGTAAAATGATTAAAACATTTACCATTGTAGCAGGATTCTTGTTAATTGGCTTTGCTGGTTATTTTATATATGAATTTATACGAGCAATTAAGATTTATATATGAAAAGTGCGATCTAAAAAGATCGCACTTTTTTTATTGCGCAACAACCTCTGTACGCTCATCCATACACATGACTATTTCTTCTGCTACTTGCTGCGCTAACGAAAGTTCAGACGTAAAACCAACACAGGAACAATTCATTTCCCCTAAAATATAGCAATCTTCTCCCGCTTCATTTGTATCTAACATAAAATCAGCAGTCCAAATCAGCGGTAAATCATGATTCCCTAATAAGCTTGTCACTTGAGGGAGCTGTGCTAAAAAGTTTTCTACAAGCTCTGGCCATTCTTCGGGCTGATCATAACGATAGTGAGCACCTGAAAAGAGCGTTGCACTAAAGGCATCCTTCGTTTCAGCAGGTTTCTTATGTACGACATGAACAGGGTGATCTCGTAACATCAATAAACGGATTTCCCCCTCTGTAATACGTGGAAGAAATCGCATATCAATTAACATACCATTGGCACCAGTAATATACTGCTCACAAAACGTCATAAAGTCGCCAAGTTGCCAATATTCAACATGGTTATCTTTCGCTTCTGTACATTTAATTTGAGCATCAAGTGGCACTGCAGTAACGCCCTCGGCCAGTGGGTCCACCAAGTTTACTCGCCAAATTCCTTCACCAGTTGAACCACGGTTTTGCTTTAGAACACGTTCAGTCACGGCTAAGGATATAGGGAATTGTGTTTTGAATGCTTCGATTGTGTAGTAGGCAAATGTATCATCAGGTACTAAATTAGTCGTCGTAAGCTTTGATAACACATCTTTAGAACCGTAGCTAATCATGGCATCTGGATGTGGCATTCCTATAATTCCCGCTTGGCATAGCTCCCGCAACATTTCAAAATACTCTTCTTCATGCTGCAAGTTGCCTGGATTAATGCGGGATACATAGGCTACACCATGCTCTTTTACATACTCAAAAATTGCCTGTTTTTTAGTGACATCAAAGAAAAGAACCTCAGCATCTTGCCCTCGTTGCTTTAATGCATCCACCATGGGCATTGTATCTGGGCGATAGCCGTCTGGTCCTTTATCTGTGCCACCCTCAACCTCGAAAATAATAACTTTTTTATCCATAATAGTACCTCCCTTTGTCTGTTATTATGTTCAGTATAGTTGACAAAAAGGGAGAAAAGATATATGAAATATGTAAAATTTATGTATAAATTCATATTTTGCTATATCTATAATAGGAAGTATTAACTATTACTATTTTGAATTATCTGATTTTAAGATGTTTCGGGCTGTTTCTTTTGAAAAACTGTGAGGTATAAAATCATCAAGAGAATTAATAATGTCCCCAAAAACTGATAGCCTCCAAATGGAATTTTTAACCACCATACACTCGTGACGACAGCAGTTAATGGTTCTAGGCTTCCTAGTAAGCTAGATTCTTTTGGCGATAAATACTGCAAACTAGCAATATAAAACCAAAACGCAAGCATCGTGCCAAACACAATAATAAAAAGGAAATAAATAACGGTAGAAAAGGTCCAAGTTGACATATCAATAGCCCAAGGATGATGGAAAAAACTCATTACTAAACCACCTATGATCATAGACCAGCCAACAACTAATAAAGAGTGAAACTGTTGCAGAAGCGGCACGGCATATAGCGTGTAAAATGCAACTGAAAGTCCTGATAATACACCCCACAACACAGCCAGAAATGGAACTGATAAGGTCGACAAGGAACCGTTTGTTAAGAGCAAAAATGTTCCCACAAGAGTGAATGTGACTGCAATGCCATCTTGTTTTGTTAATGGACTTTGCTTCGTTAAAAAGTAATAAGCCATGATAAACAGAGGTGCTAAATATTGTAGTAATGTTGCCACTGCTGAATTACCAATAGCGATGGACATCATATAGGTATACTGGACAGCAAGCATCCCAAGTAAACTAAATAAAATTTGTCTATATGCATTTTGCTTTGTCCGCCACACAACAAATATGGAGGCATGACGATGAGTAATTTTATAAACAGCAAGTAGTAGTATTCCAGCCATAAGCAACCGACTAGAAACAAGCCAGCCTACCTCTATATTGTCCTGTTGAAACAGTCTCTGCGCTACGGTTCCTCCAATTCCCCAAAAACTTGCTCCTAGAATGACAAGTAATAAACCATATGTACGATTTTTCTTGATGGTTTGACCCATATCCTAACATCTCCTAAACTATCATGATAAAGTGATTATAATGGAATTAAATATGAAAAAATAGCGGTTCAATACTGTGAAAATATCAATATATTGAGGGATGTGAAAATTGTTGCCACACTTAAACATTTCGAAGGATTTACAAGAACTAACATTACATGGCACAAAGGAATTTCCAGTTGCCTTATATGAAACGGTCATGCGATTAGGAAGCATGGATTTCCTACCACTTCATTGGCATAAAGAAATTCAATTTGTTTATATAAAAAGTGGACGTGTCCAATATCGAGTAGGAACAGATGTATTTATATTGGAGGAGGGGGAGGGACTTTTTATCAATGTATCGGGATTACATGAAGCCAAACCATATCAAATTGAGCAAGCTTTGATTTATTGTGTAAATGTGGATGCAAAGTTGATGGGGGGACATGAAGGCAGCATCTTTCACTCTAAATATGTGCAGCCCTATATAACGACTAATCGATTGCCATATGTTAAGTTAACCGGGGAGTTATCAGAAAAAGTAGCGGATATAGCGGATATGATGCGAGAGCAGGCAGCATTCTTTGAGTTTAAGATATGGAGAGAACTCCTCTTCATTTGGGAATCGATGCTAACACAATCCATGCTAACAAAAGAAATCGTGGATTCTAGTATTATCGTACAGCATGAACGAGCAAAAGCTATGCTGGATTTTATTCACGCACATTATCACGAGAAAATAGCATTAGAAGATTTAGCTAGTCATGTTTACTTAAGTCGTGCCGAATGTAGCCGCTTCTTTAAAAAAATAGTGGGGATGACACCATTTAGCTATTTATTACAGTACAGACTTCGCAAAAGCATAGAGCTATTACAGAATGATGAGCAATCCGTTACTGCCGTTGCGATTAATACTGGATTTAGTACGGTCAGTTACTATATTGAGAAATTTAAACAATATACAGGCTACTCGCCACATGTTTATCGCAGAAAGTTTCTAAGTGTGAAAAATAATTGAACTGAAATGGAAAGACGATAAACTTTTTTACTTAAAATATATACAAGATTAACCAATTGAAATAAAGTTTAATTAACAGTAGAAAGGGGGCTTAAGGAAAATGATCGTTTTAAAAAGAAAGCAAAATATATGGCTAGCCTTGTTACTATTAGTGCTAGCTAGCAATTTCACGCTCTATCATAGTGGATTAGGTTCGTCCATTTTACCCCTCAAAACGAACGGTGTAGTGATGGGTTCATTGTTTGACTTTGTTGTGGTCATGCCTGTGTTATATATGCTTTATAAAGGGAAATTCTCCTTAAAGCAGGCTATATTATTGGCCGCTTTTGGCTGTATTGCCGCACGTTTTATCATTCCCATGGAGCATCTTCAGCCATTTGTGGCCGTAACGTGGGCTGGTTTTGCGGTCGAAGGAACGGTTATTCTATTGGAAATTGTCCTTGTAGCAACCCTTGTACGATACTTGCCATCTATTTTAAAGGATGTTCGTGAAAGTTCCTTACCTGATCTCTTTTCATTTTCAAAGGCCGTAGAAAAGCATGCACCAAAGCATCCGGTTATTCAAATGATTTGTGCAGATTTACTAGTGCTTTATTATAGTTTTGCAAGCTGGAGAAGGAAAGAAACTCAAGGTTTAACTTTGCATAAACAGTCAAGCTATATCGCTTTTCAGCTTATGATTATTCATGGTATTGCCATCGAGACAATTGGTATTCACTGGTGGCTACATGAAAAATCCATGATCCTTTCGATTGTACTGCTTATTTTTAATTTGTATTCAGTTATTTTTTTTATAGCGGATATGCAGGCCATTCGTTTAAACCCCGTATACGTCACTGAGGATACTTTATATTTATCTCTTGGTTTAATGAAACGAACAGAAGTCCGCTTTGCTCATATTGCAGAAATGGTTGAAGACAAAGGGCAACTAGAAGGAAAATTATCAAAGGATACGATAGATTTTATTGCCCGTGATTTTGGAGAAGCCTATCCACAATTTATTTTAAAAATGAAAGAACCGGTAGAAGTGACATTTATGTTAGGAATAAAAAAACACTATAACCAAGTAGCGATTAAAGCAGATCAAGTACAGGAATTTAGACAAATGCTAGAAAAAGGAATGTCCAAACACTTCTAGCGTAACAATTCAATAGCCAGCGTTTTGAATAGGTTAATCAAAACGCTGGCCTTTTTATTTAATCAAGATGGGCAATCGCATGAAGAATATCATCGCGGACTGCTTCCCAAAATTGCTGCTGAGCCGCATCACAATACGTATAAAGCTCTTTATGCTGAATATGGTCGTATAGAATAGCAATATTATTTTGATGAAAGTATAGTCGATGATTTAAAGCTTCTCGTTCATCTTCAATACAAAATAGTTTATAAATATCTGCAACACGTTCAAGCTTTGCTAGCTTTTGCGTCATAACCTCATATTGCACTTGATGAAAGCGTCCAACTGCAGACGACATGGATATTTTAGCTCGATGCTCTGCCTGTAATGTACGCAACTCCTCCTGACGAATCGCCACACGGTACCAAAATTCATAACGATGCGGTAACTCTTTTAATTCATAGGTGAGTAAGGATTTCAAAATAACATGTACTTGTTCATATGTATCGATAATCTTCTCTGGTTCTTTAAAAATGCCAAACATACAACCACCCCCATGTAGTTTAATACTACGAGTAATGATTAAAATCCTTTAAAAACATCCTAATAATCAAAAGGTTAATAATTCCTAGGTTCTTGAACTTTTCCAAAGTATGAAATTGTTTTATTGGGTATGACAGTAAACGCTAGATTCTTTCTCTAGAAGGAGGGGGTCTAGTGTTTTTTCTTCATTTAGGACGGAATTTACTGATTTTATTAAGGAAAATAGTAAATTCAGAAAAATAGAGAAATAGCATTTACAAAACAAAAATATTTATGTTAACTTAAATAATGAAGTTGGTTAACTTAAAAAGGGGGGGAGTTAACAATGCAACATTTTTGGGTTGTAGGAACAGATACGGATGTAGGAAAAACCATTGTCACCACCATGTTAATGTGTCATTTACAAAGAAAGGGGTTAAACGTTACCCCATATAAGCCTGTTCAGACAGGGGAGGTAAATGACAATGGGCATGGCTATTATCATGATACAGCCATGTATGAAGCATATTCCTTACAGAAGCTTAAGCAAGGGCACATCAATAGTTATTCTTTTAGAGAAGCCGCTTCACCACATTTTGCTGCACAACTGGAGGGACAGCAAATTCATGTAGACGAATTATTTCAGCACCTTCAAGGATTACAAGAATCCTATGATGTCGTGATATGCGAGGGGGCTGGTGGACTTTTTGTGCCGCTCACTGCTCCTAATGGTCCAACATTACTGGATGTGATTGTTAGGAGCAAGCTGCCAGTAGTGCTAGTTACAAGGACATCTCTTGGGACGATTAATCACACATTGCTAACGATGGAGGCATTACATTCTCGTCAAATCAATGTGGCAGGTATTGTTTTTAATGGGGACACAGGTAGCAAAATGGAACAGGACAATATACAAACGATTTTACAATACCACCCTATACCTTATGCAATTATCCCGAAGCTAAATAATATGTCACAGCTAATGGAGTATTCCATAACACACACAACTTTGTTTGAAAGGCTTTTTGCATATGAATCAAGCATTAACTGACTTACAGAAAAGAGATGTAAAGCATATTTGGCATCCATGCTCGCAAATGAAGGATTATGAGGCGTTTCCACCCATTGTTATAAAAAAAGGACAAGGAGTATGGTTATATGACGAGCACGACCGACGTTATTTAGATGCCGTATCCTCTTGGTGGGTCAATTTATTTGGGCATGCTAATCCACGTATTAGCCGGGCTTTAAGTGAGCAAGCATTTACATTAGAGCATACGATCTTTGCTAATTTTACCCATGAGCCTGCAATAAAAGTAGCCGAGAAATTATCAGCTTTAGCACCAGAAGGCTTACATAAAGTATTTTTTGCGGATAATGGCTCTTCTGCCATAGAGGTGGCCTTGAAAATGAGCTTTCAATACCATATGCAGGCAGGTAAAACAAAGAAAAAGCGCTTTCTCGCTTTGACGGATGCTTATCATGGAGAAACGATTGGGGCTTTATCTGTAGGAGGAGTAGAGCTTTACAATGAAGTGTACAAGCCTCTTTTATTAGATACTGTTCGTGCCAAAGGGCCAGACTGCTATCGTTGTCCATTTCACAAAGAGCCAGCAAGTTGTAATGCGCCATGTAGTCGCTTTATAGAAGATCAGCTCAAAGAACATCATGAAGAAATTACGGCTGTTATTATAGAACCGCTTATACAAGCGGCAGCAGGTATGAAAATGTATCCACCCATCTATTTGCAACGCTTACGAGCACTGTGCTCTCAGTATGATGTGCACTTAATAGCAGATGAAATTGCTGTTGGCTTTGGCCGCACAGGTACATTGTTCGCTTGTGAACAAGCGGGGATTTCACCTGATTTTATGTGTTTATCAAAGGGGCTTACAGGCGGTTATTTACCATTATCTGCTGTCTTAACTACGGACCAAATTTATCAAGCTTTTTATGACGATTATGGAACAATGAAGGCATTTTTACATTCTCATAGTTATTCGGGCAATACATTGGCCTGCCGAGTTTCACTTGAAGTGTTAACGATGTTTGAAGAGGAGCAAGTGATTGCAATGATTCAACAGAAAGGTGAGCGTATGCGAGAGTTAGCAACGGCTGCATTTCATGAGGCACCTTATGTAGGAGAATACAGACAAGTTGGTTTAGTGGGGGCTATTGAACTTGTTGCCAATCAAAAGACAAAGGAACCATTCCCTAGTGAAGAAAGAATTGGTTATCAAATTTACCAACGTGCTTTAGCACATGGTCTACTCATAAGACCTCTTGGCAATGTGCTGTATTTTATGCCACCGTATATTATTTCTGATGAAGAAATGATCTTCATGATCGAAACAACAAAAGAAACGATTGAACAATTTTTCCAAGACAGGAGGGTTACAGTTGAGTAAACGTCACCATACATTAGCACTTGTCATGATTGCTATGTTTGCTGCTCTTACGGCAATCGGGGCTTTTATTAAAATCCCATTACCTGTCGTACCATTCACATTGCAAATTGTTTTTGTGTTTTTAGCTGGGTGCTTATTAGGTAGTCGCAATGCCCTTTATAGTCAACTTATTTATATTGGAGTAGGGTTAGTGGGATTACCAGTATTTACACAGGGTGGAGGTATTATGTATGTTTTGCAGCCTACATTCGGTTATCTGATTGGCTTTGCCCTTGCTGCCTATTGCATTGGGTTCATTATGGAAAGAATAAAGACACCAACAAAAAAGCATTTCATTGGGGCAACGATTATGGGGCTTATCCTTATTTATGCTGTAGCCGTTCCTTATTTATATGTGGCTTTGAATTTCTGGTTAGACATGAAGTCAAGTTGGTCACACGTTTTCGCTATTGGTTTTCTAAGCAGCATTGTGGCTGACTTTTGCTTAGCTATCACATCAGGCCTACTAGCAGAAAGATTGTATAAAGTATTTCAGTCGGCAAGAAATGTGAAAATTTCACAAGTGGAAAGGGAGAATGTCATATGAATTATAAACAATTAGCGCAAGAAGTAATTGCTGGCAAAATCATTAGCAATGAGGAGGCACTGGCCATTTTAAATTGTGAAGATGATGAGCTATTGCAGCTGATGGATGGTGCTTTTGCGATTCGTCGTCATTATTATGGTAAAAAAGTAAAATTAAATATGATTATGAATGCAAAAAGCGGCTATTGTCCAGAGGATTGTGGTTATTGCTCGCAGTCGTCTAAATCTACTGCTCCTATTGAAAAATATCCTTTTATTTCAAAAGAAGAAATTCTAGCTGGTGCTAAACGAGCGTTTGACAACAAAATTGGGACGTATTGTATCGTAGCAAGCGGTCGAGGGCCAACTCGTAAAGATGTTAATGTAGTGAGCGAGGCGGTCGCTGAAATTAAAGAAAAATACGGTTTAAAGGTTTGTGCCTGTCTTGGCTTGCTGAAAGAAGAACAGGCACAGCAATTAAAGGAAGCTGGTGTGGATCGCTACAACCATAATTTGAATACATCCGAACGTCATCATGCTTATATTACTACTTCACATACCTATGAGGATCGTGTCAATACGGTGGAGATTGTGAAAAAGCATGGGCTCTCACCTTGTTCTGGTGCCATTATCGGTATGAAGGAGACGAAAGAGGATGTAGTCAATATAGCACGTGCCCTCCATCAATTGGACGCTGATTCCATCCCAGTGAACTTTTTAAATGCCATTGATGGTACAAAGTTAGAGGGAACAAAGGAATTAAATCCCCGGTACTGTTTAAAAGTTTTGGCGTTATTCCGTTACATCAATCCTACAAAGGAAATACGTATTTCGGGAGGTCGTGAAATTAATTTAGGGTCACTTCAACCGCTTGGCCTCTATGCAGCAAACAGTATTTTTGTAGGCGATTATTTAACAACAGCTGGTCAAGAGGCGAATAGTGATTATCGTATGTTGGAAGACTTAGGCTTCGAGATTGAATTAACACAAAAGCAAGAAGCAGTTTTTTGTTAACCTTATGAAATGAAATTTACTACTACAGCAAAAAACCGTACATTCGTACGGTTTTTTGCTTGAGACAGATAAAGTAAGGCAAATGACGGATGAGAGAAGCAAATTGGTGGATATAAATTGAAAAATGACGGATAGAACTAACAGAGTTTACTGTTTTATGCCTATCAAATAACAATTTTCACAAATTGTTCAATGAAAGCGTTTTGAAATTGAACAGTTTGTGAAGACCTTCACATAAAGCTTTCTTTTCAAAAAAAACAGCGTAAAATAAGAATCAAGTAAGGAATTGTTATAAAACAGTTGACGATATGTAGCTCAAATTTTGGTGGTTGTTATATTACAATAAAAACTTAGCGAAGGGAGCTTTTCACATGTGGGTTATTACAGTTTTTGATAAAAAGGATGTTCGGATTTTTGAGTATGCAAGTAAAAATGAGGCAACAGAAGCGATGTTAAAATTCAAGAAAAATGCAGTTCTAACATATACAAAATAGGTTTTTAAGACATGCAGCCCTCTATCGATGAAGGGCTGTTTTTTTATGAACAATAATTGGCCATGGATGTTAAATGCTTGTCTTTGTTCTATTTGTTGAAATATGAAAACATAACGCAATCAAAATCTCCTTCCTAGAGAAGGAGGTTGAAGAAGGATAATGCTATCCTATTTCCTTTTCCAAAGAATCGTTTTCGGATTTTTCTGATAATAGACCAAAAAATATAGGCTTGAACCCTAACTCTAACAATTTTTTTCTTGGTAAACATGTAAATATTTCATCAGTTCTGCGATCCCTTTCAATTGATGTAATAGTTGATTGTTTAGATTTTCCAATGCTAACTGAAAGGAATGTTCGATTTTATCAAAGTGTTGTGAGTCTAAATCATTTAATAATTTTTTCATATTTTCTATATAATAAACGGTTTTTCTCAAACTGCTTATAACCAGTATTTTTCGAAGTTCAGATTTCGAAAACATTCTATAGCCGTTTTCTTTATTTCTTTCTGACTGTATTAACCCTTCATTTTCCCAATGGCGGATTGCTGAAGTATTGACTCCTGCTATTATTGCGGCCTCACCAATACTCATACATTCATTTAATTTTACATTTCTATATTGAATCAATTCAGCACTTTGAATAGTAATCAGTATTTCTTCCACCCGTTGTTTTTCCACTTGTATTTGGAATTGCTGTTCATTTACTAACCATAGAGCTTCTTCAAACCTTGAACTTTTCATCATTCTCATAACTTTATAAACAACAGGTATGTCGTAGCCTTTTAACAGGGCTCGAATGGTAGTAAAAGCTTGGAAATGTATCGATGTATAAAAACGGTGATTACTATTCGTTCTTGGTACAACAGGAATGAGGTCTTGTTCTTCGTATCTTCTCAAAGTTGTTGTGCTAACATTTAAAGTGTTTGCTATTTGTTTAGGGGTATAGGTCTCCATTGCTAACTCCTTATTAAAGTAAAACCTTCAAGTGCTACAATAACATATTTTAAGTAAAATCCCAATATATAAGGGGAGAAGGACAGAAAACCGAAATATTGCATGAAGGTTATATGATAGATAGTAGATAGGAGTGATAAATATGGAAAAGAACATACAACTTATAGATGAAACAGAATTAAAAGTTGGTTTAGTGGGGAATCCAGACTATCCCACAATCATGCTTCCAGGTGCTAAAAAATCTGTATACGGACAAGAAGCTGAAAACTTAAGGTTATGGGGAGTAGACCCTGAATTAGGCAAACACTTTATTGAGGGACTTGTAGACAAGTTTCAGGTTCTATATTTCGATTACGAAGGACACCGTCTACAGCATCCAAGCCCAGAGAATCTCACACCTGAAAATTTAGTAAAAGATTTTTTAACGATTGCTGATGAAATGAACGTTAAGACGTTTAGCTACTTCGGATATTCTTGGTTAGCTTTAGTTGGATTACAATTAGCCATTCGGACGGCTAGATTAGAAAGCTTAATCATGGGTGGTTTTCCACCACTAGATGGTCCTTATAAAGAAATGATGGTGGTAACAAATAAAACATACGAGCAAGCCTTATATAATCAGAATTCTTCTGTTATTAAGGATGATGCTCATATAAATCCAGAAAAGGTTGATTGGGAAAATATAGAGGTACAAATCGATACGAATCAAACGAAACAATTCGTTACGATGTACAAAAATTTGATGGAATTTGATGATCGAGATATTCAACCTAAATTAGTGATTCCAAGATTGGCGTTTGCCGGAGAAAAAGACACGATTGTTTATGGAGAAAACTTTGGCAGTGTAACAGTAGATATTATCGGGGTACTTCAAAAAAATAAACAAGAATTAGAACATCTTGGATGGGATATAGACATTCTAAAAGGAAATGATATGGATCACACCAAAGCTATGCAGCCTGTAACGGTGCTGCCATTGATAAAGCAATGGTTAATGAAAAATTTGAATATACCTTATTGAATATAGAATCTGATACTTTAATTTCATACATCAATCCAGGTAATACACTAACAAGTCTTAGTATGACCATTTATTATTCGTATTAAAAAACCGTATAAGCGCTGTGTAAGCGTTTATACGGTTTCACTTTTTATAATATACTTGCTAAACGTTTAATTCCTTCACGAATCACTTCAGGTGTTGCATTTGTATAGTTAAGACGCATTGTATTCACGTTTGTTTTTGACGTGTAGAATGGATCACCAGGTACGAAGGCAACTTTTTGTTCCATTGCTTTATGGAAAACATCAAGGGCTGGTGTACCATCCTTCATTGTTGCCCAAATAAACATCCCTCCGTCAGGGCGTGTATATTCAACATGGGCAGGGAAAAACTCTTGCATTGCCTCAAGCATCGCATCTGACTGATTTTTATACAGCGCAATTATTTTCTTTACATGTTCCGCATAATCATTACTAGCTAAATAATCATAGATAACATATTGAGAGAAAATATTTGTATGAAGATCAGAAGCTTGCTTTGCTGTTTCGATATGCTGTAAAAGCTCTTTATTTTTCGTGATGATAAAACCAAGACGCATGCCTGGTGTGACCGTTTTAGAGAAAGAACCTAGTAAAATACTATTTTCTAATTTACCAGCACCGATATATGGAAGTGGCTCGCCTTGGAATCGTAACTCTCCATATGGGTCATCCTCAATTAAAGCAACATCGTATTTGGACACTATTTCGCAAATTTGCTCACGTTTTTCTTTTGAGTAAGTGAGCCCTGTTGGATTTTGGAAGTTTGGTACCGTATAAATGAATTTTACATTAGGCTGTTGAAGGGCGCGCTCTAATTCCTCTAGGTTAAGACCATCGTTTTCAAGTGTCACCCCATAGAAAGTTGGCTCACTTAATGTAAAGGCTTGAATCGCCCCTAAGTAACCAGGCTCTTCGATAATAATGCCATCGCCTTTATTGATGAGTACTTTACCAATGAGTTCAAGTGCTTGCTGTGAACCTGTAGTAATAAAGACATCATCTGCCTGTACATCTAATCCATGAACACGCTGATATTTCGCAGCAATGTATTCTCTCAGTGGTGCATATCCTTGTGTTGATGAATATTGAAATAAACGGCTGCCGTTTTCCATAATGGCATGGTCCACTGATGCTCTTAACGCGTCAATAGGGAAAGAGATTGGGTTTGGAAGCCCACCTGCAAAGGAAATGACATCCTCTGCATCTGTTACTTTCAAAATATTTCGAATAAATGAGGATGGGGTTTTTAAGATTCTTTCTGAATATTGCATAATAATCGGTCCTTTTTTTCTGATTTTTTAAAAATTATATCATTGTCATCGTGTGCATACAATATTATCATTGTATGCAAGACAATTAAACTATTGTATGCAAATTAACAGAAAGAAGGGCTTCTTCAATGCCTATTAATTCATTTGACGAATACCCAATGAGTTGGAAGCCAGATATTAGCCATATTTCGGCTCCATTATATATAGCTATCGCACATCAACTTGAACAAGATATCAAGGATGGAAAGCTAGCGCCAGGGACAAAACTTCCTCCACAGCGTGAATTAGCTGATTTTTTAGATGTCAATTTAAGCACCATCACACGAGCCTTCAAGCTCTGTGGACAAAAAGGATTAATTTATGCCTCAATTGGGAGTGGAACGTTTGTTTCAACGGATGCGGCTAGCAACAAAATGTTACTCCCCACGAATCGTGCCACGCCTATCATTGAAATGGGCTCAGTGTTACCAGATAATTTTGTAAATGATGATATTACACGATTTATGAAAAAGATGTTGAACGAACCTAGTTTTAGCAAGCTATTTCAATATGGACGACCAGAGGGAAATGCTTGGCAAAATGAAGCTGTCATGAAGCTTTTTGAATTGGTGAATTTTCAAACCGATCAACCTATTTTGCTCGGAGCTGGCGGACAAAATGCCATTGTGGGAACACTCGCCGCCCTATTTCAGCCCGGAGACCGAATTGGTACAGATCCTATTACCTATGCTGGCATTAAAACAGCCGCTAATATGCTAGGTATACAACTGGTGGCCATACAACAATGCCAGGGCGAGATGACAAGAGAAGGTTTATTGTATGCCTGTAAAAATGAACATATCAAAGGCATCTATGTTATCCCTGATTTTCATAACCCAACGACACATACGATGTCCGTGGAAACGAGAAAAATGATTGCGGAAGTGGCCAGAGCGAAAGATTTAATCGTTATTGAGGATGCCATTTATAGCTTTCTTAAGGAACGAGCGCTTGCCCCTATTGCTTCCTATGCTCCAGACAAGGTCATTTATATTGCTAGCCTGTCAAAAACGCTATCACCAGGATTACGGCTTTCTTTCCTTGTGACACCTCCAACTTTTCGCAAAAGAATTATGGAAACTCTCTATAATATCAACATTTCCATCTCTCCTATGATGCTGGAACTTGCTGCTAGATTGATTCATGAAGGGGTGGCGCAAACGATTTTAGAAAAACATCGAGCCTATGCTAGGCAGCAAAATACGCTTGTTAATCAGTATTTAGGAGATTATCACATTTTAGGGGATGACGAATGTATTTTCAGATGGCTCCACTTACCTGAAAAATTTACAGGTGTTCAATTTGAATTGTTAGCCTCCAAAGCTGGTGTACAAGTTTATGCGGCGGAGCGTTTCGCTGTTGGGAATACAAAGCCTGTGAATGCAGTTCGATTAGCCATTGCAGCACCAGAAACGCAATTGGAGCAGGCATTAATCATCTTAAAGGATATACTCGAAAGTAATGGTGATTATGCATTTGTTGATTAATGGATAGCAAGCGTATAATAAAGCTAAGAGAACAAAGAGGTGATTTAACATGACTCATAAAGGACGTGTAATTTTACATGTGGATATGAATAGTTTCTATGCTTCAGTGGAGCAGGCACATGATCCTAGCTTAAAGGGCAAGCCCATCGCAATCGCAGGTAACCCAAAGGAGCGCCGTGGCATTTTAGTAACCTGTTCCTATGAAGCAAGAGCTCTCGGTATTTATACAACAATGACAGTCCATGAAGCAAAACGTAAATGTCCTGAGCTCTTGTTATTGCCTCCGGATTTTCAAAAATATCGAGCAGCATCTAAAGAAATGTTTACGATTTTGCGTAGCTATACTCCTTTAGTAGAGCCTGGTTCAATCGATGAAGGCTACATGGATATTACAGAGTTAAGTAAGGAAAAACATGCGTTAAGTATTGCCCAGGAAATACAAGAGCGTATGTTAGCGGAGCTTGATTTACCTTGTTCCATCGGTATTGCACCCAATAAATTTTTAGCGAAAACCGCTTCTGATATGAAAAAACCGATGGGTATAACCATTTTACGGATACGTGATATTGAACAGCAGCTATGGAATCGTGAGGTTGTCAATATGCATGGTATTGGGGCAAGTACAGCAAAAAAATTAAATGCACATGGTATTTTTACAATTGGTGACTTAGCTCAAGCAGAAGAGTTTAAGATGAAGCAAATTTTAGGGAAGAATGGTGTGCGACTTCGAGCAAGGGCCAATGGGATAGATCATAGAGTAGTTGATCCCGAGGCGATTTTTGATACGAAGAGCGTAGGAAATTCAACAACATTACCAGAAGATGTGACAGATATTCGCACACTACATAAGACGATTGAAGGGCTATGTAAAAAAGTAGCAGAACGCCTTGATGCCAAACGTTTAGCTGGTTCTACGATCAGTATTCAAATACGTGATGCAGATTGGCATAATCACACGCGTTCAAAAACAATGTCCAATGTCCTTTATCGTTTTGAAGAAATTTATGATATTGCTTGTGCATTATTTGATAAGCATTGGGATGAATCTCCAGTAAGATTACTAGGTGTAACAGTTTCCAATGTGGTGGATCGTAAGGACTATACCCAGCAATTATCGATTTTTAATTATCAAGAGCATGTAAAAGATGAGCCTATTCTCAAAATAGTCGATGAAATTGAGGGGCGTTTTGGCAAGGGGATTATAAAACGAGGAGTAGATCTAGGGAAACGGTCATCTTATCAATCACAAACAAGCTTCAGTAAAGATTTTTTAGATGACTATGATTAAAGAGTGAATGAAAGCGGGTGTAAACATGTACTACAAGGAATATGGCGATACTAATAATCCGTTCATGATGTTTATTCATGGTGGGGGTGTTGGGGGCTGGATGTGGGATCAGCAAATTCAGTATTTTACCAATTATTACTGTGTAGTACCAGAGCTTATGTCACAATCCTCTTTTTCCATTGAGCAAAGTGCTAGAGAGCTGCTACTGCTAATTGAAGAAAAAGCTAATGGTAAGCCCATTATAGTAATAGGTTTCTCGTTAGGAGCTCAAATAGCTATTCAAATGCTAAGTATAAATCCAAGTTTAATTGATTTTACCATCATTAATAGTGCGCTTGTTCTTCCTTCTCCTGTATTAGAATGGATGCTACCACCGCTCATTCGGCTGACATTTCCGCTTATAAAAAATAAAACATTCGCGAAACTCCAAGCGAAATCTTTATATATCGATGACCATTATTTTGAACGCTATTATCGTGAAAGTTCAGCTATATCTGTCAATACATTAGTTCGAATTTTACAGGAAAATATGTCGTTTACCATTCCTTCCGGTTTTCGCAAAGCCCAAGGGAAAATTTTAATAACAGTTGGAAACAAAGAGAGAAGTATTATGAAAAAATCAGCAATAGAACTAGTTCGCAGTCATCCCAATAGCAACGGTGTGTTATTGACTAACATAGGTCATGGAGTATCGTTAGCTAAGCCTGCATTTTTCAACCATTTTGTAGAAAATTGGATTCAAAAGGGTCATTTACCTAAGGGAATCGAGATTCAATAGAACTACTCCATTATGAGTAACCTTCCACATAATGGAGTTTATACGAAATTATTTACGAAAATAGTGGGGATATAAATCTTTATGCTGTAGCACCCATTCCTTCATTTCAACAATCATTTCTTCATAGCTTGGGACAACAAAGGAAAAGTCGTTCCTTGTATTTAGTAATGTTTTATTCACGTTAACAAGCTGATAGGGGAGAATGTCCAGTTTACTATCCAAAAAGTGTCGGTTACATAACTGAAGAAGTTCATATTTTGATATATTCGAAGTATGGACGAGATGATAGAGCCCTGTTAGTTCTTCATAGGTAGCACGTTCAATGGCTTTAGCTAATGTAATTGTTGTGACACCAGTCCAAATAGCACCTGTATAACCATTAATAGGGCCATCTTGTTGCATAAACCAATTGAATAATCCGATGCCGTTTTGTTTTAAATCAGGACCAATAATCGAATTACGAAATGTTAAATGCTTGTTTCGCTCAATTTCACCTAACCCTTTTGTGCGATCATAAAAGGTCTCCCCGTCTCGCATACTTTTTTCATGATAAGGGGCATTCTGCCCTGAAAAGACACAGTCTGTGCTTAGATGAATAAGCTTTGTTTGTTGATTTTCTAGGAGAGCTACAATCGCATGTGGTAGATAGCTATTTAGCAAAATACTTTGCGCGGGATTTGCATCACAAGCATTGTTTAAAACACCTATACAATTAATCACGACATCAAAATCATTGTCTTGCAGCAGGGATCGTAAAAAATTGGAGTCGGTTACATCACCTGTTATATTGTGTCCGAATGGGAAAGAAGTTCTAGAGTATGTTGTTACCTCATGCCCTTGTTCCCATAAATAGATAGCAATGGTGTGGCCAGCCATACCGGTAGCACCGAGCACTAAAAATTTCATGGTGTTCCTCCCGTCCAATGGAGAAGCTCTTTTTGAATAAGAGGTAATGTTAATAATTTTTCTTTAATATCAGCCACACTTAATCGTTGTGTATTGTTAGAGTTATATTCATCAGTTAAAGTAATTTTTGGAGAGCCCTCCTCGAGGTATTTTCCATAATTTAAATCCCGATTATCCGCTGGGATGCGATAAAATTTGCCCATATCAATGGCCTTTGCTGCTTCTTCTTTTGTACATAATACTTCATACATTTTTTCCCCATGCCGTGTCCCGATAATTTGAATGGTATTGTTTGCCTGAAAAATTTCAAGTAAAGCCTGTGCCAAATGCTCGACAGTTGCAGCGGGCGATTTTTGTACCATAATATCTCCATTTTGTGCATGTGAGAAAGCATAGATAACTAATTCAACTGCCTCCTCAAGAGTCATCATAAAACGTGTCATATTTGGATCAGTAATCGTTAAAGGTTTTCCTGCTTTTATTTGTTCGATAAATAACGGAATCACCGAGCCTCGTGAAGCCATGACATTGCCGTATCTAGTGCCACAAATAAGCGTTTGATGAGGATCAACCATTCGAGACTTTGCTATAAACGTCTTCTCCATCATTGCTTTGGAAATCCCCATTGCATTGACAGGGTAGGCTGCTTTATCTGTTGATAGACAAATGATTTTTTTCACACTTGCTTGGATGGCGGCAGTTAATACATGGTCGGTTCCTAAAATATTGGTTTTCACAGCTTCTAAAGGGAAAAATTCACAGGAGGGAACTTGCTTAAGCGCAGCGGCATGGAATACATAGTCTACGTTATACATAGCGTTGTGAATACTTTGTATATCACGGACATCCCCAATATAAAATTTTATTTTCGAATGCTGATAGAGCTTACGCATATCGTCTTGTTTTTTCTCATCCCTTGAAAAAATTCGAATTTCTTTAATATCAGTATTTAGAAATCGCTTTAAAACTGCGTTACCGAAAGAACCAGTGCCTCCTGTAATCAGTAATATTTTATCTGTAAACATTGTATGGTTTGTAGCACCTCCTGTATGTTGATTAGGATCATTTTATTTCAGGCCTTTTTCATGCAAATCACATTCAGAGTTTTCCCTAGGATAGTTGTACCAGTAGGCAAATTCATTTGTATATTTACAAGTTGGATTTTTATCCATGAGTGCACAGTTAAAATCCCAATCTCCCGCAATATCTTTCCGAATGGTAAACTTAGCATCACCGATAAAACTTCTTCGAATGATTTTAAACTGACCAGGTAATGAGTAGCGGTTGGATTCATCTTTAATAAATCCATAGCCATTTTTTATAATCATGTTGTAATAATAAATATCAAACTCACCATCTACCTGTGCGAGTACGTTGCGAATGGCAGGCAAATAATGATCATCGCTATCAATGATGGCTATATAGTCTCCTGTTGCCTCTGCAATACACCGATTATATGCAACGCTCGCGCCTAGGTTTGTTGGATGAACGATAATTTTTAAAGCCGCACAGTTTTTTTGATAGTCTTGTAAAATAGCTAATGTATTGTCAGTGGAACCATCATCTACAACAATAATTTCATAGGCATATTCTTTTGGAATGCTGTCAAGCATTGTTAAGATCCATTCTTCACTATTAAATGCGGGTGATAAAAAGCTGATTTTCATGTGATCCCTCCATTCTTTCATAATTAGTAGAGTTACTTAACCGAGCGGATTCTTTAATACAATATGCGTGAATATAGTGTGACTGTAGGCCAATGCTTGTTTTTAGAAGCTTTTGAGAGAGTAGTTTTTACATCTATCAAGCTCTTTTACTAGAGAAATGTGCTGCTAAGGGCGAAAATTTACTAAGTTGTGCACGTTTAACAGGGGGGGACATAAACTAGTTAGAGTGCTTTATTAGAAAGAGGGATACGATGTCAAAAAAGATCGCCTTTATTTGTAGCGTGGAGTCCTATAAACTTTCCGATGCACATATTTTCAAAGATTTATGCCTTGTACCTATTTTACTTGGGGACTACTTAGGCTATGAAGTGAGTATTGTTACAACAGAGATGAACGACGCCCTACTTCAACAATCTTTTCCTAATGTGAAATTTGAACATGTCCCATTTGGCATTGACTATGTGGCGAATATGAATGCCTATTTAGTGAAGCATGCAAAAGAGATCGACATAGCATTCGCTATCGGTCCCTATCCATCCTACCTTCCTATTCTCCAGACCTATAAGCACTATCATCCAGATGGGAAAATATATATGAAGTTAGATGTGAATCGATTTTGGCTAAACCGATTAAAAACCTATCCATATTTTCTAGAGTTACTAAAACTCTGTGATCTCCTCACCTCTGAATGTGTATCTATTCAAAAGGCCATTCAAGAGTTTTCACAATTGGAAATTAAACATCTGCCCAATGGCTTTTATGAGCATTTTTACACAGAGCCGGTGCCGTTTCAGGAAAAAGAAAATAGAATTTTAATGGTGGGACGCTTAGATTCGCCAGAGAAGCAAACTATATTGGCTGTTAGGGCTTTTCTAGCAGCACAAATTCCAGACTGGGAGCTTCGGTTAGTAGGTCCGATGTCTGCAACATTCCAGCAGGAGCTGCTAATGATACTGGATAGTCATCCACTTGCGAAGCAAGTGACTATCATAGGGCCCATTTATGATAGGGTGAAATTAGAGGAGGAATACCGTAAGGCTAAAATCTTTTGTTTAACGTCTCTAGTTGAATGCTATGCACATGTTTTTGTAGAAGCAGCTAAAAATGGTTGTTATATTGTGACAACTGATGTGGATGGTGCTGATGATATAACCCAGCAACAACGTTTTGGCACCATACATCCGACACATGACTGGGAAAGTATTGGCCGGACATTCCAGCAAGTCACGAAGCAGGAAGCATTGCTAGCAAATACTTGTGTAGAATTGCAAGCATTTGCACGAAAGGAACTAAACTGGCAGCAACTTGTGAAGAAGGTTGCTGTATATTTGGATGAATAAACGTAAATATTCTTTCTCTAAATAGTGGAGTATTCTTTTCTTTATACCATTATTTCCTATATAATAGATTCTAGAAATATAGGTTAGACAATCATGGGTAGACACAAGGGGAGACAGGAATGGAAATACTACAAGCAACAATGAACGAACTAGAAGACTTAGCAAAATTATTTGATGAATATCGCCAATTTTATGGGATAGATTCAGATATAAGTAGTGCCAAGGCATTTTTACAATTACGATTGGCTTTAAAAGAGTCTGTTGTTTTTGTAGCGCAGGAAGATGGTAGGGTGATTGGATTTACACAATTATATCCAACATTTTCCTCTGTCGCTTTACAACGCGCCTTTATTCTCAATGATATTTATGTAACCGAAGATGCTAGAGGCCTAGGGGTGGGCAAGGCATTGATGGAACAGGTATTTCAATATTGTGAGCAACAAGATGCTCGCTATGTTACGCTTCAAACAGCAGCCGATAATGTAAATGCGCGTAAACTTTATGAAAAACTTCACATGAAGCAAGATGAATACTGTAATTATGTGAAATATTTTATGTAAAATAAACGAGCAAGCATCCTGTCTACGGACGGATGCTTTTTTGTGCTAAAAATCCCCTAGATCTATCATAATCTAGGGGAAATTAGGGTGGTTATTTAATTTCTAGCGTATAAGGTAGGGTACTTGCCTGACCATAATATTCACTGACTTCAATATAGTATTTACCAGCATCTAGTTCTACTGTACCTACCTCAGCATCTCCTGCCCCATAAAGATCTAGCGTTTTGACTGTTTTTCCATTTGCATCGATCACTCGGATGACGCCATCTAGTGATTTTTCTGTTTGAAGAGAGAATGTCACGTCGCGCTTTTGGTCATTGTTCCATTCAAAATAATCCTTATCACCAAATGGGATACCTGCATTTAAATACTGACTTGCGATCCATCGATCCTCTTTTTTCGTAAGAGCAGATGGTTTGGTTGGGATTCCATTCACTAATTTAGAATCGGCATCTTCGTCTGCTCGCTTATGGTCAAACAGCGTTAATGTATACGGTTGAGCGGACACTTGACCAAGACCCATGCTGTTAACAAGGATAAAATAGCCTCGATCTTTTTTAGCCGTAAAGGATGTGTTGACATCAGTTGTTCCCATCATTCCAAGGAGCATTTCAAGTATGTTGTCACCAAGTCCAAATGGAACTTCAGTTTCCATTTCCTTCGGATCAATTTTCATATTACCGTTCGTATCCTCGATAATCGCTCCTGCAAATTTCAAGTCTTTTTGCAGTTCATTTGGTAGTTGCGCTAATTGTTCATTTGTAAACGGAACCGAAGAAAGAAGCAGGCTCATCACTTCATCATTGCCTTCTTGCTTATAGTAGTAGTAATCTACATCATCTGAATAAATGAGATGATCTTTGTAAGTAGTACCCGGTTGAATTTTGAGGGCTTTTGCTTCCTCATTATTTTCCGGATTATAATCTGCTGGAATTTCACCTATTTTACTAGTTTTCAATGTGTAAGGATCAGCAGAACGTTCACCAGCATTAACAACAGCTACTACATATGTTTTGTCCTTTTTTAATGGAATGACCTTTGCTTCATTTTCATTACCGGCTGAACCAAGTAGTAGTGCTAAAATGCCGAGATCATTTGTTAAGGAAGAAACCGGAATTAATTCCTTTGCTTCCTCGTCATATTCAAACACTGTACCCGTAGGCATTTGGTTTGTACCTTTGTTAAAGCTAAAACTATAGAGAGCGTCTTCCTTCGCTTTAAATGTGAAGAAATCTTCATCATATTCAGTTTGGAAATAAGCTTTTTGATCTTCGCCGATATCAAAGCGTATCGCCTGTTTCAGAATTTGAACAACATTTTCAAGATTGCCCGACGTCATAGGTGTCATTAACATACTCATCAGGCTTTCCATTTCATTGCGTTTTTTTATGTTACTTGGTGAAATAGGTACTTGTTCCTCTGGGACGTTTTCTTCTAACATGGCTTCATCTAAAGGTAGTCCATCCTCGTCAGGAGGAAGGGTCACCACTTCACCTTTTAATGTGTATGGAATCATAGATTCACTGATCGTTTCCTCTTTTTCAATGCCACCACTAAAGAACATCTCCATTGAAAACTCACTATTACTCTCATTAGATACACTTAATACGTATTCTTGATCTGGAACAGCATCGATTATCATGCTGACTGCTTCACCTTTCGCTGCACCATAAGCAGATTGTATTGGATAAGCTTCCTCTTCTTCAACTTCCTCATTTTCAGCTTTGCCGGCTTCTTGTGGTGGTATTGGAGAAAGGTCATCTTTTAGATAAAGCTCCATAGAAGCGGTAACACCTGGAATCCCAGTAAGATCAAATTTTAACGTCGTAGGTTTTTTTACAGAAAACGTGAAATAATCTTGATCTTGCTGTTGATCTTTTGACAGAAGGGTATAGTTTTTGCCTGCTGTACTATATGGGAACTTTTTAATGGTCTCCATTGCAGACTTATCCAATGTATCGATTGGCAGGTCCTTCGTCGTTTGTGCTGTAAAGACATAAGTAGATTTACCTTTTAAGCTATAGCTACCATTATGATCTTTAACACCAACTAATAGCGTGCCTTTTTGATCTGCTTTAAATAAATATCCTTCTTTTTTACCTACACGAACATCATTCACATTGATCGGTTCTACATCACCAATCCCGCTATTTGGGTAGAAATATAAGTCAAAGGCATAATCATATTTATCAGCACCTTTTAATGTAAGCTGAGCATATTCATCCTGGTCTAATTCAACCTTGTACCATTTTATCTCGTCCTGTTGCTCAAATACACCTTGTTCCGTGTTCAACTTATTTTTAGCTAGTACTTTGGCATTTTTAAGCTGATTTTCCTTAGTCTCTGAATAATGCTTAGGCAGTTTATTTAAATCAAACTGTAATGCTTTTACAGGATCTACAAGCCCATGACCATACGTAAGATCATAACCCTTCTCGCCCAAATCTTGTGCTGTCATTTCCAGAATGGCTTCTATTTCATGCGGCTTTAAATTTGGATATTTTGATTTAAGAAGGGAGACAATACCTGCCACGACTGGCGATGCCATAGATGTACCACTAAATTTGACAAAGGAAGAACCTTTTTTCCCATCATGAACCGTACTATATATTTCCTCACCAGGTGCCACAACATCAACGGACGGTCCGTAATTTGAATAACTTGATAGCTTGTTGCGATCATTCGTCGAACCAACACTAATGACACCTTCGAATGAAGCGGGGAAGGAGTAATCATCTGTTGATTCATTTCCAGCAGCAGCCACAACTGTTATTCCACTATCAATGGCTTTCTGAACAGCTTCCTTCATCAGTGGAGATTCCCCATAGCCCCCTAGACTCATATTAATGACATCGGCACCTTGCTCAATGGCATAGAGAATGCCCTGTGCAATAATGAAATCATTTGCGCCCTCTTTGCCATTGAATACATCAATTGGCAGTAGCTTTGCTTTTGGATTAATCCCGTGTCCACCAATACCATTATCTTTTGCTGAGGCGATAATTCCCGCCACATGTGTTCCATGGTCGCCTGGATAAGTAGCATTTGCAGGTGCTGCTGCATTATAGGGTGGGAGTACTTGAGATTTGAGATCGGGGTGTTTAAAATCGACACCAGAATCAATGACAGCAACTTTTACATCATGATCGCCAGCTAATTGGAGTGCTTGATCCATTTGCAGTAGACTTAAATGATACATCTCTTGTTTTTTTGGATCTATGTCTTTAGTGAAAGAATGATATACATAGCTAGGGGATACACTTTTAATCCCGTTTTGCTTTAAGTAGTATGAAACGGCCTTTTCGATTGTTACCCCTTTGTTCAGTTGAACTACATCGTAACCTAAAGAAGGAATAGAGCGGATGACTTTAGAGCCAATTTTTTTATGTACATTTTTATCAAGACCTGAATGCTTGATAACAATTGTATCCTTGCTCATCCATTTTTCTTCATTCTTTTCTATTTGTTTCGAACTGTTTGCCAGCACATTTTTTGCTGTATGTTGTGGTGTCTCAGCAAAGGCAGAAGCGGTAGGAACCATTAGTGCAGCGGATGCTACAACTGCGACAGATTTGTTAAACCAACTTTTCAATTGTTATCTCTCCTTGGGGTTGTAAATTTAGTCTCGACTATACATATACGAATAAAGATTAGTAAAGTTTCGTAATTGAGGAAAATTTTTCTCTAGCAATCAATTTGGTCAATTAATTTTTCTATATCTTTTTTAGAGCGAGGCATACGGATGCTTTCCTGCACTAATTTCTTTTTTTGTAATGCTAAGACCATTTCTAAAACCCATGGTCGTTCTAGATGAGCTTGTGTTAGCAAATCTTCATCATAAAACAAGGTGATAGGATCGCCATTATAAATAATTGATCCACCCTCCATAACAATAATTTGATCCGCCCATTCATAAGCAAGAGAGAGATCATGAGTAGCTAGTAAAATCGTTCTTTTACCGTCTGCTAATTTAGCTAAAGTTTGTAAAACTTTTGAAGAATAATAATTATCTAGACCAGCTGTTGGTTCATCTAACAGGAGGACAGAGGGCTCCATCGCTAACACACCTGCCATTGCCACACGTTTTTTTTGACCTACACTTAAAAAATGAATCGGTTTTTCGAGTAAATTTCCCACTTCTGTCTGTGCAACAGCCCATGCTATTTTTTCTTCAACTTTTGCAGTAGACCAACCAAGGTTCAGTGGTCCAAATGCGATATCTTGCTTGACAGTGCCTGAAAAAAGTTGATGATCCGCATCTTGAAAAACGATGCCGACTTGCTGGCGAAGTGCCTTTAATGCCTTTCGATTGTATTGAAGCTTATTTCCTTCAAATAATATCGTTCCAGCAGTTGGCTTCAAGATGCCGTTCAGATGCTGAAATAAAGTCGATTTTCCAGCACCATTATGACCTAGGATGGCGATTTTTTTTCCTTTAGGTATGTGTAAGGTAATGTCTGTCAGAGCCTTCGTTCCATCAGCATAGGCATAGGACAGCTGATTTAGTTCAAAATAACAGTTTTTCATGAGAAGTATCCTCCATATACGATGAGCACTAGAAAAATAACGGCCATGCCTAGCCAGTTTTTCTTGCTATAAGAGCTCGTCTCTTGCCAATAAACGCTTTCACCGCCCCGTGACTGCATGGCATTGTTGAGCTCTCGACTACGCTGAAACATTTCAACAAATAGTGCCGCAATAAGCATAGATATAGAGCGTAGCCACTGCATAGGTGAATGGTAGCCAAGCCTGGCCTGCTGGGCTAGATGAATTTTTTGCATGCTCCCTAAAAAAATAAAGATAAAATGATAGGTTAATTCTACTAGCTCGACTAGGAGTGAGGGAAGTCGCCATTGTCGTAGCACAAAACAAATTCCTTGTACGGATGTGGTCAAAATTAAAAAATATAAACAGCTAATACTGCCAAGAACGATAAAGAACAAGTGTTGCGCAGTTAGGACACTTGCTTTCCCGATGAATATTGTCCAAGCCATCCACGTGAAAGACCAAACATGCGCAGGTAAGACAGTGGTTGAAGGTGTAATAGCTAGTAAAATGGATACGAGACTCGTCAGCAAGAAAAAAGCTGGTAGTAATAGTAATTTAATATAGTATTTAAGCGGGATTTTCGCACCTATAATGATAAAAGCACTCATTACAAAAAATGTAATGAGTGAAAGACGTTCATCTTTCATGATAAGCGTTACTAGAAGTAGTCCAAGTGAAAAGATCATTTTTTCAAGTGGATGAACGAACGCTAGCTTATTGAGGTAGGCATATTTATCAATGAGCAACATGTTGGTTAACCTTCTTTATGTTTGCCGCGCATATAGCCAATGAAGTAGCCAATAAAACCAGCACCAATAGCGGCTTGTAGGACGAATAATAAGCTTTCGATTTCACCACTTGGCGGCTCCCATAAGCTGTCGAACCACGGTTCATATTCTGCATCGATTTCTCCAATAGCAGCTTCTGCTTCTCCATCAGCACCACCAAATTCTGCTCCTTTTTGGATGAACAGTGGGATGATGGCTAACAGCACTACAATCACTAATAGCAATACATTACGTTTCATTTTAATGTGCCTCCTTTGTAGAGAAAACACGTAAAGTTTTTAATTCGCTGACATTGTATTTTTTCAAGAAATTCATCACAATGACTGTTAAAATTCCTTCACTAACGGCTAACGGAATTTGAGTTAAGGCAAAAATTCCTGCGAACTTTGTAAAGGATGCCATAAAACCTCCAACCTCTGAAGGGAAGGCTAGTGCTAGTTGGACAGAAGTCACAATATATGTACCTAAGTCACCAAGCATAGCGGCAAAGAAAACGGCAAGTGAAAATGACAACCCTATTTGTTGAGCCCCTTCAAAAACAAAGTAAGCAATAAACGGACCGACAATAGCCATAGAAAAGGCATTGGCTCCTAAAGTAGTGATACCACCATGCGCTAATAGTAATGATTGGAATAATAACACAATCGTCCCAATGACACTCATTGCTAAAGGTCCAAATAAAACTGTTCCAAGTCCAACGCCAGTTGGGTGGGAGCAGCTCCCGGTAACAGAGGGGATCTTTAAGGCCGATAGCACAAAAGCAAAGGCTCCTGAAAGCCCTAAGAGCATTTTTGTTTCAGGGTTTTCTTCCATTGTTTTTCGAATGGAACGCAATCCTAGAATAATAAAGGGAGTCGTGATGACCCACCAAAAAATGGCCCATTCAATGGGTAAAAAGCCTTCCATGATATGCATAGCAAAGGCTCGGTTTGGCACGATTAACAAGGCCAATAAAAAATAACTAAGTTTCCACCATGAAAATGTCAAAAGCTTTCCTCCTAACGATTAGTTTTTTAAGAATGTAGCGTGCGTAAAATAAAAAAGCACTTCTCCGCTGCTGGAAAAGTGCATAGCTAAAAAAAGCAAATCATTCTCATCTGCTAAGCCGCACACCTATCCTCGTAGGTTGAAACGATCACCTTTTTTTCGGCAGGTCTCCTGGCTCTAGTTCAACACTTTATAGGTCTTCCCATCATTGGACAGTGACATTATCTATAAAGCTCCCTATTACAGTGGCGGGACCGCGCCGGATTCAAACCGGCTTCCCTTTTAAGTAAAATGGCAAGCATTTTACACCGAAAAAACATAAAGTTGTGAGATTTCACGACAAAGTGTAACATAAATTTCCATAATTGTGCTAGATTTTTTTATATAAAAATTTTTAATTGCATATCCATATAGAAAATTTAGATAGAAGTAAGGAGAACTTAGTTTTTTAAAGAATAAGATTCGAGCAAAATTGATAAATTTGTCATAAATTTTTAAAGAAATATTGAAATTTTAAAATAATAAGATATGATAGAGACAGTTTTCTAAAAAATGAAGAAGATAATAAATTTCATATAAAACGTCAATAAGTGCTCGAATAGCTCGAGATAATAGGGAAATTGGTGAAAATCCAATACAGCCCCCGCTACTGTAATAGCTGATGAATTCGCAGGTACCACTGGTGAAAACTTGGGAAGGTGCGATAGTAAAATGAAGCTTAAGTCAGGAAACCTGCTTATTTGATTGTGCATGCAAACTTTTCGGAGGGAGAAGTTGAAGCGAGAGCGAGTACCTGTATTTTATTCTATTCGTTTTTATTTGGCTTCTACAAAACCTTTACTCTTCGTTAAGAGTGAGGGTTTTTTCTTTTTCCAGAAAGCAAATGAGGGGAGACAGAAGATGACAACATGGAATTTAGAGGGGATGAAAACACATCTCTTTATTTGCAATGGCAGTAGCTGCATGAGAAAGGATGCTGAGGAAATTACCTTAGCCATTCGAGATGAAATACAGCGACAAGCACTCGATCAGGAAATACATACGACAAGAACGCGCTGTAATGGACGATGCAAGGATGCTTGTGTAGTCATCGCCTATCCACAAGGAAATTGGTATCGAGTGCCATCAACAGAGCATGCAAGAATACTCGTACAAGATTTACATCATGAATCATTATACAACGAACATGTCTTTACACTTCGGGAAGGTACATTACAGCGTACAGCACAAACGACAGCCATTAAAGGGATCGAAAAGGTGAAAGAGGGGTAACAGCATGGCGCAAAAAGGGAAAATTTTCGTAGTGGGCTTTGGACCTGGAGATTTTAAGCATATTACGACACGAGCAGTAGAAGCTTTACAACAAAGTGATATGATCATAGGCTATAAAACCTATGTAGAGCTTATTCAAGATTTAGTCAGTGCAAAGTCTATTGTCAGTACCGGAATGACAGAAGAGGTATCACGTGCTCAAGAGGCTGTTCGTCAAGCAGAAGCAGGCAGCATCGTCTCCGTAATTTCGAGTGGGGATGCGGGCGTATATGGTATGGCGGGATTAGTGTACGAAGTGTTAATCGAATTAGGCTGGACAGAAGCTACAGGCATTGAAGTAGAAATAGTTCCTGGTATTTCAGCAATCAATTCATGTGCTAGTTTACTAGGGGCTCCGATTATGCATGATGCTTGTACCATTAGTCTGAGTGATCACCTAACACCATGGAATTTAATTGCAAAGCGTGTCGAGGCTGCTGCAATGGCTGATTTTGTTATTGCTTTATACAATCCTAAAAGTGGTAGGAGAACAAGACAAATTGTAGAAGCACAACGAATTCTCTTAGAATATCGCTCGCCAGACACACCAGTAGGACTTGTAAAAAGTGCCTATAGAGAACGTCAGGAAGTGACGATGACAACATTAGCAGAAATGCTCGAACATGATATTGGTATGCTGACAACCGTGATTATCGGGAATTCATCGACATTTTTCTATGATAATAAAATGATTACGCCACGTGGCTACCAGCGTAAATATACACTTGGGGAAGAAAAACAGCCATTACGACCACATCAGCGTTTACGTGAAGAAAATGAGCCGTGGGCAATGAACCAAGAGACAGGGACTGCACGTGATGACTTTGCAGCAGACCCTAATGCTGGCCGATTTAATAAACCCAGTGTAGCGGCTACGCCTCGGCCGAAAAAAACAGCGCTTGAAATGGCAACAGCGGCACTCGCCATGGTGAAAGGAACAAGTGCAATTAAGGTCACGCCGCCGAAGCTTGTGCAGCAAAAAATAGAATCTATTTTTGAGCTAGCAGTAAGTCCAGGGGTAGCCAATAAGTTTTTCACACCACAGCAAATGATGACATTAGCAGAGGTGGTTGGAGAAGAGGGCACGATGGAATATACGCCAGACCATCAAATCCACTTAAAAATTCCGACGACAGAGCCTGAACGCATTACAGAGAAATTACAGGAAGTAGGCTTTTTATTAGCGCCTATTGGGGATGTCCTGACATTGAAGGCTTGTGATTTTTGCTATGGTGAAAAGGCTGATTCCATTCCATATGCGGAAGAAATACAAGAAAAACTAGGCGGCATGTCCTTACCTAAAACATTAAATATTGGCTTCAATGGCTGTGGTATGGCCTGTTATCGAGCTGTATTTGATGATATTGGCATCGTCTATCGTAAAAGTAAATTTGATGTTTTTATTGGAGCAAAGCCAGTCGGTCGTACGGCTCATGCAGCGCAGCCAGTTGTAGAAGGGTTGGAGCCTGAACAGCTACTCCCACTTATTACAGACATTATTGAAGAATATAAAGCAAATGCTCATCCAAATGAACGCTTGTTTAAATACTTTAAACGTGTGAAAAAGATACTGCATTATACGTATCAAGATATGTCTTCCAAAATAAAAGTAGAGCCAGCTCCGTGCGGCGACTAGGTAAGGAGAAAAGAGATGAAAGCGATTTTATTTGTCGGCCATGGGAGCCGTTTAGCAGCAGGGAATGATGAGGTACGTACATTTATCGAGCAAATGAAGCCTCGTATTGATGAACAGTTTTTAGTAGAAACTTGTTTCCTTGAATTTGCATCACCAAATATTGAAGAGGGCATTACAAACTGCGTGAAGAAGGGCGCGACAGAGGTTCATGTAATACCGATCATATTACTGCATGCTGGTCATTCGAAGCTACATATTCCAGCAGAGATCGAGCATGCGCGTGAGCATTACCCGAATATTACTTTCACGTACGGTCAAACAATTGGAATTCATGAAGAAATCTTTGCGATATTACAAGATCGTCTCGCTGAAATTGGTTTTAATGCGGAACAGGAAGAGCAAGATACAGCGATTTTATTAATTGCACGAGGTGGCAGTGATCCATCTGCAAATGGTGATTTTTATAAAATTACTCGTCTTTTATGGGAGGAGCTACCTGTTAAATACGTGGAAAGCGCTTTTATGGGTGTAACGGATCCTCGTGTCGAAGAAGGGATCGAGCGCTGTGTCAAGCTAGGTGCTAAAAAAATTGTTATGCTTCCTTATTTTTTATTCACAGGGATTTTAATGGAACGTATGAATGATATGTGTAAGAAATTTAATGAGCAATATCCAGCGTGTGATATTCAAATTGCTAACTATTTTGGCTACCACGAACGATTACAAAATGTTTTATTAGAGCGTATTGAGCAAGCAGTTAACGGTACATCAACAGGGATGCAAGATTTAGAAAATTATCGCGCCTATGCGGCGGTTCATGGTCATGCACATCATCACCATCATCACGATCACGATCATGGTCACGACCACCACCACCATCATGATCACGAACATCACGAGCATCATCATGAAGAGGAGCCGGTAAAATGATTTTCATGTTAGCAGGAACGAGTGATGCAAGGGATCTAGCTCTTGCCTTACAAAGTGCAGGCCATGCTGTAACCGCCACAGTTGTAACAGAATCGGCAGCTTCAAGTCTTGCTGATGTTGGCTTGCCACATTTAATAGGTCGATTGACAGCGGAAGAAATGGCGTCCATTATTTTGGACCAGGGCTATCAATTGGTAGTAGATGCTTCCCACCCCTTTGCAGAGGAAGCCTCGAAAAATGCAATGGCTGCAGCTAAACAGGCGCAAGTACCTTATATCCGTTATGAACGTGCGCATGAGCATTATACGCATCCACTTATTACTGTGGTGAAGGATTATGAGGAGGCAGCCAGGCTAGCAGCAGAAAAACGCGGTGTCATCATGTTGACAACAGGCAGTAAAACACTTGCGACATTTACAAATGTTTTACAAGGCTTAGAAAATACAAGAGTGATCGCTCGCATGCTACCTAGATTGGACAATATGGAAAAATGTGAGGCACTTGGTGTTGCACAACGTGATATTGTAGCCATTCAAGGTCCATTTTCAAAGGAATTAAATGAAGCCCTTTTTCGTCAATATGGGGTCACTTTGATGATTACCAAAGAAAGCGGTAAAGTCGGTTCGGTTGATGAAAAGCTAGAGGCAGCTCTTGCCTGTAATATTGAAACAATTTTGATAGCAAGACCCAATATTCAATATGGGCAACAATATTCAACATTTGAAGAAGTCTTACAGGCTGTTCAACATACAATTTAGGAGGCATTATCCATGGATTTTAAAACAGATTTCAAACCGTTAACAGTAGACCCAGATAAAATTTACGACTATAGTTTCTCAATTATTGCAGAGGAGATGGGTGAGCATGACTTCTCCGAAGATGAATGGAAGATTGTACGTCGTATTATCCATGCATCGGCTGATTTCGAACTAGGTCGTAGTGTCATTATTACTCCCGGCGCCATTGAAGCGGGTATTAAGTCGATCCTTGCTGGTCGTCATGTCATTGCCGATGTCCAAATGATTGAAAGTGGATCTGGTAAAAAACGTTTCCAAAAGCACGGTGGTGATCTGCATTGCTATATTGCAGATGAGGATGTAGCAGTAGAAGCGAAAAAACAAAATACAACACGTGCCATCATTTCTATGCAAAAGGCTTCTAAGTTGCATGAAGGTGGTATTTATGCAATCGGTAATGCACCAACAGCATTACTGGAATTGATTCGTTTAATTAAGGAAGGCTTAGCAAAACCAGATTTAATTATCGGGATGCCAGTTGGTTTCGTGTCAGCTGCTGAGTCGAAAGAAGAGTTGCTCAAACTAGAAGGTATTCCGTACATTACAAATGTTGGCCGTAAAGGCGGTAGTACAGTGACGGTTGCCGCATTAAACGCCATCTCACTCTTAGCGGATGAGCAGGCGAAAAAATAATGGAGCGGAAGCCCAAAAAGGATCCCAAGGACATGCGTCACGGTTATACGACGGGAGCCTGTGCGACGGCAGTATCAAAGGCAGCATTACTGGCCCTTATTACGAAGGAAGAACAAGAGACAAGTACCATTCATTTACCTATTGGTCGGGATGCAACCTTTACCATTGAAAAATGCACCTTTGAGGAAAATGCAGTAAGCTGTGAAACGATTAAAGATGCTGGCGATGACCCTGATGCCACACATCAGGCACTCATCGTTGGCACAGTAAGCTGGGCAGATACACCAGGCATCCATTTAGATGGAGGAATTGGTGTGGGGCGTGTAACAAAGCCAGGCTTGCCAGTAGCTGTCGGCGAGGCAGCCATTAACCCTGTACCACGTAAAATGATTGTTAGTACTGTCCAAGGTGTTCTGGACGAATTTCACATTACAAGAGGCGTGAATGTGGTGATTTCTGTACCGAAGGGAGAGGAGATTGCTAAAAAGACGTTAAATGGACGACTCGGTATACTTGGGGGCATCTCGATCTTAGGCACAAGGGGAACCGTCGTGCCTTTTTCAAGTTCAGCCTATATGGCAAGTATTGTTCAAGCCATTAGCGTTGCCAAAGAGGCAGGCTGTGAGCATGTCGTGGTAACAACAGGTGGTCGCAGTGAAAAATTTGCGATGAAACAATATCCTCATTTACCAGAAGAGGCCTTTATTGAAATGGGTGATTTTGTCGGCTTTACATTAAAACATTGTAAGCGACTCGGCATCAAACAAGTTTCTCTTGTTGGCATGATGGGAAAATTCTCGAAGGTGGCACAAGGCGTGATGATGGTGCATTCCAAAAGTGCACCCATTGACTTTAATTTTTTAGCGCAACTGGCAGTAGATATAGGAGCAAATGAAGAAACAATAGCACAAGTACGTGAAGCCAACACAGCGTCACAAGTAGGAGAAATAATGATGGACAAGGGCTATGATGCATTTTTCCATCATTTATGTGAGGCTTGCTGCTACTCATCCATCCGTCATATAAAGGGTGGTTTAACGCTTTCTACATCGATCTATTCGATGCAGGGACAATTATTAGGAAGGGCTGATGACATTGCATCGATCGATGAAATTGATTGGGATCGGGGATAACGGATTAGCAAGCTTATACCCTCAATATCTGCAGTTGATTGAAAACTGTGAGGTACTGGTTGGGGGTGAACGTGTCCTTGAATTTTTCCCAGACTTTGCAGGTGAAAAAATCACCATCAAAGGAGGACTTTCAACACTTGTTGAGAGATTGTCAGAAGAAACTAGAAATACAGTCATCCTGGCCTCTGGCGATCCATTATTTTATGGTATTGGGAGCTATCTTGCGAAAAAGCTTGACATAGAGATTTACCCTTATATGAGCTCCCTCCAGCTTGCTTTTGCGAAGATGGGAGAAAGCTGGCAGGATGCTTATGTAACGAGTATTCATGGTCGACCAATGAAAGGCTTGGCACAAAAGATTGATGGGAAAAAGAAAGTAGCGCTTTTAACAGATGCAGAAAATAGTCCAAATGCCCTTGCTCGTTATTTAAAGCATTTTGGTATGACGGAATACCGTGCGTTTGTAGCAGAAAACTTACAGGGTGTTCATGAAAAATACGGCTGGTACTCGCTTGATGAAATGGAAGTTGGTCATTTTTCTCCGTTGAACGTCGTGATTTTAAAGCAAACAATGGAACCAAAATGCTATACACTCGGGATAGATGATGAGGAGTTTTCACAACGAAAGCCAGATAAGGGGCTTATTACGAAAAAAGAAATTCGTGTTTTAAGTTTACAAGCGATGCAGCTTCAAAAGGATAGTGTTATTTGGGATATCGGCACGTGTACGGGTTCTATGGCTATTGAGGCAGGTAAACTGGCTCCAGAGGGACAAGTATTTGCAGTAGAAAAAAATGCACCTGATTTAGAAAACTGTCTTCAAAATCAGCAAAAGTTTCGAGTCGATATAACGGCTATTCATAGTAAAGCACCACAAGGACTAGACAACTTTCCTGACCCTGATGCCATTTTCATTGGTGGCACTGGTGGGGAAATGGTTGAGTTACTGCAATTATGCTGTCAGCGTTTAAAGCCAAATGGGCGCATTGTGTTAAATGCAGCGACAATTGAAAATTTATATAAAGCCGTTGAGGCATTTAAGGCTTGTGGTTTTGCGGTTGACATTTTACAGGCTCAGCTTGCACGCAGCAAACCTATTTTAGATATGACACGCTTTGTACCATTAAATCCAATATATATTATTTCGGCTTATCGAAAGGAAGAAAATCATGAGTAATCTAGGTGTTTTATATGGCTTGGGCGTCGGTCCTGGCGATCCAGAATTAATTACAGTGAAGGCATTTCGTGTGATCCAGGAATCTCCTGTTATTGCCTATCCAAAAAAGCTAAGAGGTAGTAAAAGCTATGCCCATCGTATTGTAGATGTGTATATAAACCCTGACGAAAAAGATATGCTGGGGCTTGTCTTTCCAATGACTAAAGATGAGGCTGTTCTAGAACGTGAATGGACAAAGTCTGTAGAACTAGTTTACGAAAAATTACAAGAGGGCAAGGATGTAGCCTTTGTCACAGAAGGTGATCCATTATTATATAGTACGTTCATCCATATGATGAAATTAATGCAGGAGATGCATCCGGATGTAGAAATCCGTACAGTTCCAGGGATATCCTCATTCAATGGTTCCGCATCTCGTCTAGGAATTGCGCTAGCGGATGGTGATGACCGTGTTGCAATTATCCCTGCGTATGATGATTATGAGGCAATGCGTGAAGCCATTGAAAGCCATGATGCAGTTGTCTTTATAAAAGTGGCAAAAGTAATTGATTTAATGCTTGAGGTGCTACGTGATCTAGATTTACTTGATAAAGCTTCTGTGGTGACAAAAGTAACATCAGATGAAGAAGTCATTTGGGATGTACGGGAGCTAGATGGTGTCGATTTAGAATATTTAACATTAATGGTGGTGCGTAAATAATGAATAAAATCTATATAGTCGGCGCTGGTCCAGGTGATCCAGATTTAATTACTGTTAAAGGTTTACATATGTTACAAACAGCGGACGTTGTGATGTATACAGATTCATTAGTGAGTGAAGACCTCATTGCGAAAGCGAGACCTGATGCAGAGGTCATTCGGACGGCGGGTATGCATTTAGAGGAAATGGTGGCTGTGATGGTTGATCGCGTTAATGCTGGGAAAGTAGTGGCACGTATGCATACAGGTGACCCAGCGATGTATGGTGCGATTATGGAGCAAGTGGCACTTTTAAAAAAAGAAGGCATTGGCTATGAGGTCATTCCTGGAGTCAGCTCTGTATTTGCATCGGCAGCGGCTATTGGTGCTGAGCTAACCATTCCTGATTTAACACAAACACTTATTTTAACACGTGCTGAAGGGCGTACACCTGTGCCAGAATTTGAAAAGCTTCGTGATTTAGCGAGTCATCATTGTACAATTGCTTTATTTTTAAGTGCAACGCTTACAAAGAAAATTGTCAAGGAACTACAAAGTGCTGGCTGGGCTGACGATACGCCAGTAGCGGTAATTCAACGTGCCTCATGGCCAGATCAAAAAATAGTCCGTACGACATTAGTAGAATTAGATGAAGCGATGCGTGTTAACGGTATTCGTAAGCATGCCATGATTCTAGCAGGTTGGGCGTTAGATCCGACTATTCATGATAAGGACCAATATCGCTCAAAGTTGTATGATGCAACCTTTACACATGGCTTTAGAAAAGGTGTGAAGACAAGTGATTGAGTTACAAGAGGGCGTGTTACCAGAAGTTGATCAACGCAATCCCTATGCTGTTGTGGCGATTACTAAGCACGGTGTTCAAATTGGACGTCGCCTACAGCAAACATTTGCAGCCAGTGATTTATATTACATGAGCAAATTTGAACAAGGTGATGAAGCAGAAAGGCATATTCAACTATTTACGGGCACAGTACGCTTATTATTGCCAACGCTATTTAAGCAATACAAAGGGTTGATATTAATCATTTCACTTGGTGCAGTCGTCCGAATGATTGCGCCGATTTTAAAAGATAAAAAGACAGATCCTGGTGTTGTCGTCATAGATGATCGAGGCGAAAACGTTATTAGTGTCTTATCGGGGCATCTGGGTGGGGCCAATGAGCTAACACATGAAGTGGCAGCTGCACTTGGTGCTAATCCGATCATTACAACTGCTTCTGATGTGCAAAAGACCATTCCTGTTGATTTATTTGGCGCACGTTTTGGGTGGGTATGGGATAGTGCCGACAAATTGACACCTGTTAGTGCTTCTGTCGTCAACGAGGAGCATGTGGCGATCGTGCAGGAAACAGGTGAACGTGATTGGTGGATGCGTGACACACCAATGCCAGAGCAAATTAAAATATATCCATCTACACAGGCAGCCATTGATGCCAAACCTCATGCTACCTTATTAATAACAGACCGAATTATCGAGCAAGAGGAAGAGATTCTTCTAGAAAATGGTGTTATTTATCGACCAAAATCCATTGTGCTAGGAATGGGCTGTAATCGTGGTACATCTTTAGAGGAAATTGAACAAGTAATTGATGAAACGTTGGCAGAGCTTAAACTTTCGAAAAAAAGTGTAAGAGCGTTATGTACAATTGATCTAAAGAAAGATGAGCCATGTTTCATAGATATTACAAAGAAATATGATTGGGAGTTCATCACCTATTCACCGGCCGAATTAAATGAAATCGACTTTCCATCACCTTCAGAAACGGTTTTTAAATATACAGGAGCATATGGTGTTAGTGAACCAGCGGCGATGCGCTATGCACAGGTCCAATCACTCATTCTAGAAAAGAAAAAATCAGGTAATGCTACGATTTCAGTTGCTAGATACCTATTTTAAGGAGGAAGTCCATGCAAACAAATCGTTTTGTACTGGCTGGTACGGGCAGTGGCGTAGGCAAAACGACCTTTACTATTGGTCTGATGAAAGCTCTACAAAATAAAGGGAACATTGTGCAGGGCTTCAAATGTGGTCCTGATTATATCGATCCTACCTATCATACGGCTGTAACAGGCAGGGTTTCACGTAATATTGATAGCTGGATGTTCTCGCATGAAGCAGTCCGTGATATTGTGGCACGTGCCAGTAAAGATGCCGATGTATCCATTATTGAAGGAGTGATGGGCTTTTACGACGGCAAAAGTCCATTATCAGATGCGGGTTCTGCAGCAGATATTAGTGTAGTGACAGAGAGTCCGGTTATTTTAATAGTCAATTGTGCAAGTATGGCACGTAGTGTGGCGGCTGTTGTAAAGGGCTTCCAATTGCTCTCAGATAAACCACGAATTGTAGGCGTTATTGCTAACCAAGTTGGCAGTGTGGGTCATTACGAAATCGCCAAGGCCGCTATTGAACAAGAATGTGGTATCCCTGTCATTGGCTATCTAAAGCGGGAGGAAGGGATTGATATTCCAAGTCGTCATTTAGGTTTAGTGCCAGCCATTGAAAGAGGGGAGCTCGATTCCTTTTTTGAGAAACTAGGTGACCTTATGGCTGAGACCATTGACTTAGATCAATTACTTGATTTAACAAGGGCTCCCATGCTTCAAGAATGCGGTCAGCTATTTAGAGAAGAGCCTTCACAAAATATTTGTCTCGCTGTGGCAAGAGATGCAGCCTTTAATTTTTATTATGAAGAAAATTTGGCTTTGTTACGTGCGAAGGGTGCGACATTGCAATTCTTCTCACCACTTGCCAATGAACCTGTACCAGCACAAGCTGATGGCTTATATATTGGTGGAGGCTTCCCTGAAGAATTTGCGGAGACACTTGCTAAAAATACCGCTGTGAAAAATTCGATACGTGAAGCTATCACTAAAGGTCTGCCAACATTAGCAGAATGTGGAGGCTTTATGTATTTAACAGAGGCGATTACCAATAGCCATGGTGAACGTTATGATATGGTAGGTGTCATTCCAGGAGAAGTAGCGATGCAAACAAAATTAGCAGCACTAGGCTATCGTGAAATTTTTGGTACTGCGGATAATTTCTTAATCGGTGCAGAGGAACAAGCGAAAGGACATGAATTCCATTATTCTAAATATAGTGGCTCTCTTCACACCCCTGCCTACGAAACGATTGGACGTTTTGGTAAAAAGCAAGAAGGCTATCAAAGGGGAAATTTGGTGGCTGGTTACACACATTTCCATTTTGTATCAAACCCAAAGCTAGTTGATAATTGGTTAACAGCTTGTAAGAAGGTGAAAAATGATGACTAATTATTTTCCAATTCATATCAATTTAGAATATAAAACAGTTGTGATTGTAGGTGGCGGTCATGTTGCAACACAGAAGGTAGCATCCTTGTTACCAGCAAAGGCCCATATCGTCATTGTCAGTCCTACACTCCATGACACATTACAGCCACTTGCTGAATCAGGGCAAATTACTTGGAAGCAAAAGGAATTTGAACCACGTGATTTGGATGATGCGATTCTCATTATTGCAGCAACGAATGAGACGGCTGTTAACGAAGCTGTACAAGAGGCTGCACAGCATTGGCAATTAATTAATCGAACAGATCAGCAAAGTGAAAGTGATTTCATTACGCCAGCGATTGTTCGCCGAGGTCCATTGGTATTAACTGTCTCAACATCGGGAGCAAGCCCAGCTTTAGCCCGCAAAATTAAAGCAGATTTAGAAGATCAATTTGATGAAATCTATGAAGACTATGTATGCTTCTTACAACAAGCCAGGTTAATGATTGCTGCAAAGTATGACAAGGGCCCACAAAGACGTGCGGCATTGCAAGCATTGCTAGAGCCAAACATTTTGGAATGGACACGTCATGGTGAAATCGATCAACGTGAAGCATATTTACAACAATTATTGATGGGAGAAAAGCAATGAAGGATGGAATCGTATATATCGTTGGAGCAGGCCCTGGAGATCCGAAGCTCATTACTGTGTATGGCCTGGAATGTATTCAAAAGGCAGATGTCATCGCTTATGACCGTCTTGTGAATCCTACATTGCTTGATTTTGCAAAAAAGGATGCCGAGCTCGTTTATTGCGGCAAACTTCCAGGGAAGCATCATCTCATCCAAGATGAAATTAATGCATTACTTGTTGAAAAAGCACAACAAGGAAAGGTTGTCACACGCCTTAAAGGGGGCGATCCCTTTGTCTTTGGTCGAGGTGCCGAAGAAGCAGAAATACTAAAAAATCATGGTATTTCGTATGAAATCGTTCCGGGTATTACAGCAGGAATTGCGGCTCCTGCTTATGCAGGGATTCCTGTGACACATAGAGATTTTGCGACAAGCTTTGCTCTTGTGACTGGCCATGGTCGTGAAGAAAAAGGGCAAGATTTCTTAAATTGGCCTGCACTAGCAATTGGCATTGATACCGTTGCTTTTTATATGAGCGTTGGCAATATTGCCTATATTGCTCGAAAATTAATCGAGAATGGACGTAAGGCAACAACGCCTGTTGCAGTCATTGAATGGGGCACAACTGCTCAACAACGAACGATTACAGGGCAACTTGATGAGATTGCAGGCATTATTGAACGTGAAGGGTATCATAATCCTTCTATGATTGTAGTTGGCGATGTAGTCAATGTACGAGAAAAAATTCAATGGTTTGAAGAGCAGGGACTTGCCTTTTCATAATCATTTAGTTGAAGCGCAATAGGAGGAAGTAATATGACAGTCATCGAAGCATTAAAAAAGCGACGAGCAATTCGAAATTACACAACGCAGCCAGTTGAAAAGGAAAAAATTGAACAAATTTTACAGGCAGCAACTTATGCGCCAAATGACCGTATGCGCGAGCCTTGGCATTTTTATGTCATCCAAGATGAAGCCATGAAGCGCTATGAGGCAATGGCGAGTGCTTATTTACAAGAGCGCTTCCCAACAAAGCCGAATTTAGTAGAAAGCTCTTTAAAGGTTGTCCAAACAACGCCTGTAGCGATTGTCGTAACAGCAGATGTGGTAGAAGGTGATGCCGATGCAACGCAAGACAATGTCTTTGCCGTATGTAGTGCCATTATGTCCATGTGGCTGACAGCTGAAGAGCTTGGACTTGGTTTTGTCTGGCGTACACGTGGTGTCGGACTTGTTCATGATCCACGTATGCACGCATTTATTGGAGCAAGTGCTAGTCAAAAAGTAGTCGGAACAATATTTATTGGGTACCCACAAGAGCAAGAACTGAACGACAAGAAGCGCACGCCATTTGAAGAAAAGACAACTTGGCTCTAAGGAGGCTAACAGCATGGCAAGAAAAGGCTTGTTTTTAGTATATACAGGCGAAGGAAAAGGTAAAACGACAGCATCACTTGGTGTAACATTACGCGCGGTTGGCCGAGGCTTAACTGTGCGCTATTTACAGTTCATCAAATCCCCCGAACGTACTTACGGAGAGCAAATTGCCCTTCGTAAACTTGGCGTAGAGATGGAGCAGATGGGTATTGGCTTTACGTGGACAAAAACACCTGAGGAGCATCGTACTGCCTTAGCAAAGGCATGGAGAAAAACGAAGGCAGCTCTGCAAGATGAGAGCATCGATTTATTGGTACTAGATGAATTAAACAATGCACTCGCGATTAGCAAGTTTCCAATCGATGATGTCCTACCATTAGCAGAAGTCATCGAGGCTATCCAGCAACGCCCATCTACCATGCACCTTGTCATCACAGGAAGAAGCGCACATCCTGCGTTACTAGCAATGGCTGATTTAGTATCGACCATCGATGCAACAAAGCACTATTATGATGAAGGTATTCCAGCAGTAAAAGGACTAGAATTTTAACAATCCGTTGGATGAAGGGAATATCTGCGGGTGAAGGTGAATAGCCGCGGAGTGAAGGTGAATAGCCGCGGAGTGAAGGTGAATAGCCGCGGAGTGAAGGTGAATACCCGCGAAGTGAAGGTGAATAGCCGCGAAGTGAAGGAGAATACCCGCGGAACGAAGGTGAATACCCGCGGAGTGAAGGTGAATACCCGCGGAGTGAAGGTGAATGCCCGCGGAGCGAAGGTGAATACCCGCGAAGTGAAGGTGAATGCCCGCGGAGTGAAGGTGAATACCCGCGAAGCAAGAGTGAATACCCGCGGAACGAAGGTGAATACCCGCGGAGTGAAGGTGAATACCCGCGGAGTGAGGGTGGATACCCGCGAAGTGAAGGTGAATACCCGTGAAGCAAGAGTGAATACCCGCGAAGTGAAGGTGAATACCCGCGGAGTGAAGGTGAATACCCGCGGAGTGAAGGTGAATGCCCGCGGAGCGAAGGTGAATACCCGCGAAGTGAAGGTGAATGCCCGCGGAGTGAAGGTGAATACCCGCAGAGTGAAGGTGAATACCCGCGGGGCCAGAGCATAAACCGCGTTACACCAATAATTACGGAGGAAAGTGACTATGCCAGCAAAATCGATCATGATTCAAGGAACCGCTTCCGATGTTGGAAAAAGTATGATATGTACGGCATTGTGTCGTATATTTTCGGATGATGGATTTCATGTAGTGCCGTTTAAATCACAAAATATGGCCCTAAATTCATTTGTAACAGCTGATGGTGGAGAAATCGGCCGTGCACAAGGGGTACAGGCCGAGGCAGCACGTGTTGTGGCGACGACTGATATGAATCCCATACTGCTGAAACCGAAGCAAGATATGATGTCAGAGGTCATTGTCCATGGCAAGCATTTTTTAAATATGGATGCCAAAAGCTACCGCAATAATTTTGTTCAGGAAGCGATGCCGATCGTTGAAAAATCAGTACGCACACTCCAAAATACATATGATGTTATTGTGCTAGAGGGGGCAGGTAGCCCAGCAGAGATTAACTTAAAGGATCGCGATATTGCCAATATGCGTATGGCGCATTTAGCAGATGCAGCAGTAGTGCTTGTTGCTGATATTGATCGTGGTGGGGTCTTTGCCTCGATTGTTGGTACATTAGCATTGTTAGATGATGATGAACGTGCACGTGTCAAGGGACTAGTTATCAATAAATTTAGAGGCATGCGTGAATTATTAGATGATGGTTTAGCATGGGTGGAGCGTGAAACAGGCATCCCGGTTCTTGGTGTTATCCCTTATGTAGATGTCAATATTGAAGCAGAGGATTCCCTTGCTTTATCATCACTGCGCTTTAAAAAGCCAAAACGTGGCGAGTTTGCCGTAGATGTTGCGATGATTCGTTTGCCACGTATTTCAAATTTCACCGATATTGATCCATTTTTTGATGAGCCAGAAGTAGGTGTACGCTTAATTGGACATGTTAACGAGCTTGGCACACCAGATTTGCTTATACTGCCTGGTACAAAAAGTACTATGGATGATTTAGCTTGGTTAAAAGAGCAAGGCTTCGATCAAGCCATCCATCATTTACGTGAGCGCGGAACAAAAATAATCGGCATTTGCGGTGGATTTCAAATGCTTGGTGAAACATTGCTAGACCCTGAGGCGGTAGAGGGAAATGGTGAATCTGCTCATGGTCTTGGTTTATTGCCAATGGAAACGATTTTTGTAGGCAATAAAAAAACGGTACAAATGACAGGAACAAGAGGACAGGACACATTGACAGGCTATGAAATTCATCTAGGACGCACGAAAATTTTACGTGATGAAGTATCGCCGTTCTTACAGCTAGAGGATGGCAGAGAAGATGGTGCGGTTAGTCGTGATGAACAAGTGATAGGAACGTATTTCCACGGCCTGTTTCATAATCGTACATTCACTCGTCAGCTAGTTAATGAAATACGAGCAAAAAAAGGGTTAGCAGCTTTACCAAGTGATGTAAAAAGTGACGCCGAACGAAGAGAAGATGCCTATAATATGTTAGCCGAGCATGTTCGAGCCAATCTTGATATGAAAAAGATTTATGAAATTTTAGCATTAGAGGTATCTGTATGACGAGAAAAGGACCGTTAGCCATTAATTATGAGGCTTTATGGCAAGAAGGCATGAAGGACTGGCATGGTAATATGCCTGAGCGTATGGTGAATGATCAGCTAGAGGAGCAATTTTGGGCGCAGTCTGTTGCACGTAAAAAAAAAGGGGCAAACAGATCCTTATGCTGCACGTATTTTTCAGGAGCTTCAGAAAAGCATTGAACCACAGCATTCTGTGTTAGAAATTGGCCCAGGCTGGGGTAATTATACATTGCCATTAGCCGAGATAGTAAACAAGCTAACATGTGTGGATAGCTCAGAAAGCATTTTACAATACTTACAACAATGCATGGCTCATCAGGAGCACGTTTCATATGTTCATGCTAAATGGGAAAGTCTAGAGAATGATGAAATGGAACAGCATGATATCGTCTTGGGTGTGAATTGCTTTTACCGCATGTATGAGATTAAATCTGCCTTACACCATATGAATCGACTAGCAAAAAAGCGTGCCATCATTGGGATGACAACAGGGCCTATACAGCCACACTACGAGCGATTATATGAAAAGTATGGCTATGAGATCAAATTCCCGCGCAGAGATTATATAGAATTTTTGAATTTACTGTATGAAATGGATATCTATGCGGATTGTCAAATTATCCCGCTGGAACGTGTCTATGAATATGAAAGCTATGAACAGCTTATAACAACGCAAAGTAAAAAAATACTAACGACGAACTTCCAGCGAGCACATGTGGAGGAATCTCTCCTCCCTTTTATTGAAGAAAAGGATGGGCGATATTATTATCGTCATGATTTTCATGCAGCACTTGTTTCATGGCAACCAAAATAAACGAGAAACCTTTGGAGAAGGCCATTCACCAAAGGTTTTTCTTATGGGGAATGATAAGGTACAATAAAATGATAAAAAAAGAAGTGAGGTGGCATATGTGCAGCTACATTTTTTAGGGACAGGCGCAGGCATGCCTTCAAAAGAACGAAATACGAGTGCATTGATGGTAAAACTGTTAGATGAAGTGAGCGAAATGTGGTTATTTGACTGTGGGGAGGCAACACAGCATCAAATCTTACACACGTCATTAAAGCCTCGGAAAGTAACAAAAATTTTCATTACACATTTACATGGGGATCATATTTTAGGATTACCTGGTTTTTTAAGCTCTCGATCCTTTCAAGGAGGAGATGAACCCCTTACGATTTTCGGACCAGCAGGGTTACAGCAATGGATTGAACAAACATTGGCCTTATCCAAAACTCATTTAACGTATCCACTTCGCTTTGTAGAAGTGCAGGAAGGGCTTATTTATGAGGATGCACACTTTACAATTCGTGCAAGAGAACTTCGTCATGTTGTTCCATGCTACGGCTACCGTATTGAACAAAAGGATTTACCGGGCGAGTTATTAATCGACAAAGCACAAGCACTCGGTGTGCCTAAAGGACCGTTGCTTGGACAATTGAAAAATGGCCAAGATATTGTGCTTGAAAACGGCAAAGTGATTCAAGCGAAGGACGTTGTGGCACCTGCAAAAAAAGGCTTCACCCTGACGATTTTAGGTGATACGAAATATTGTGAAGAGGCCATACAGTTGTCGATGGGTGCTGATATCCTGGTGCATGAAGCCACATTTGACGGCACAACAACGGATTTAGCTGCCAGCTATGGCCACGCTACAAATGTGGAGGCGGCAAAAGTCGCACAGCAAGCGGGTGCGCAGTATTTACTATTAAATCATTTAAGTGCTCGTTTTCTTCCACATGATTTACCTCAATTTTTGGCAGAAGCACAGGAAATTTTCCCTCAAACGCTCCTGACTGCTGACCAAGCCGTCTTTACATGGCAAAACAATCAATTAATTTAATGTCTAAAAAACATCTATTGCTGCTAATAGATGTTTTTTTGTGAAGAAGATAAAGATTCTTAGCCCAAAAAGCTAAAGAACAGCATGACTGACTTTATCGATCAGTTACATACGACACTAGAAAACCTCCAACTATCAGCAGATACCTATATAGGAAAAATATAGTAGGATAAATAGCTTGTTTCACGTATAATTGAAAAAGGGGTGTGGTGAAATGAATCAACAAAAGATGCCACCAGCACTATTACGATTAATCGTTATTTTTCCAAATGTGCTGAGCTATTTATTACTATTCGGTTTAATTATTTTTGTCATGACCAATTATGAAACATTAAAAGCGACGAACAACCTAACCGTTTGGATTATTTTTATTGTTGTACTAGCACCAGCTGCGACATACACGACTTTCAGTATCGTCAAGAAAATTCGAGCGGGACATATGTAAGTGTATTACGTGTTATCACTAGATTTTTTTCTAGGGTAACACTTTTTTTGACAAGTTGTGCTCAATCGACTATATTTTTGTTAGTTACAACTAACATTTGGGGGAGTTAGAATGAAAAAAGATACAAAAGATAAAATTCTTGCTGCTGCCACAACCTTAATGACGGAAAGGGGCTACTCGAATGTGTCGGTGAAAGATATTGCCTCAACTGCTGGTGTTAGCGAAATGACTGTTTTCCGTCATTATGAAACAAAATTGGGTATCCTACAAGCAGTGCTACATCATCATTCTTATATCCCATACTTTGAGCATTTATTTGCGCAAGAGTTATCAGGGGACCTTGCTAATGACTTACAGCAGATTGCCAATACATATCTAGCTTTTATGGAGAAAAATAAACCTATTTTTCTTATTACAACCCAAGATAGAAGTTTGCTACCTGGATTAATGGATACCATTTCGGATAACCAAACGAAGCAATTGCTCCAATTATTAGCTGCTTATTTCCAATCTCAAATCGAACAAGGAAGGATGAAGGAAATAGATACAAAAGGACAGGCTATTGTTTTTTTAACAAGCCTTTTTGGATTTTTTGTATCAAATGCATTATGGGATTATCATTTCTTAAAAGATCAAAGGGATACTTTTGTTCATAATTTAATAACTAATTTTGTGAGTGGAGTTATTGTATAACTTTCACTCACACAACTTTACTATATTTTTTTAAAACAAAATGTTAGTTAGTACTAACATACATAGAAGAGGGGGTTTATATGAATAGAAAAAGAAATTTAATAGTAGCTATTTTACTAGCTGCTGCATTTGTGTCTATTCTCAATCAGACATTATTACTTATTGCTATGCCACCAATAATGGAAGATTTCAAGATAGATGCCAATTTAGCACAATGGCTCACAACTGTGTATTTATTAACAAATGGCATTCTTATCCCGATTACAGCTTTTCTAATCGGTCGTTTCTCGAATCGTTTACTGTTAATAGTTGCCCTCACTTTATTTAGTGTCGGAACTTTTTTAGGCGCATTTGCACCATCTTTTACAGTTTTACTTTTAGCACGAATCATTCAAGCGGCTGGTGCAGGTGTTATTATGCCTTTAATGCAAACGGTATTATTAACGTTGTATCCGAAAGAAAAAAGAGGTTCTATTATGGGATTGGCAGGTCTTGTTACAGGTTTTGCACCGGCAATAGGCCCAACTTTATCAGGATGGATTTTAGAGCAGCTTACATGGAGACATTTATTTTTTACGGTATTACCTGTTTCGGTCATTGTATTGACAGTGGCCACAATTTTTATGAAAAATGTAACGACTAAAAAAGAGCGGCAGTTAGATAGTCTATCAATTGTCTATTCTTCGTTAGGTTGGGGTGGCCTATTATATGGATTCAGTATAGCTGGAGCGGTTGGATTCAAATCGATGCAAGTATTTGTACCGCTAGTAATTGGTGGGATTATGCTTCTTCTATTTATTAGACGTCAGCTTCAATTACCCAAACCGATGCTTGAATTTCGTGTATTTCAATCAAAGATCTTTTCCATTACAACTTTTTTATCGGGTTTGGTTTATGCGCTCATGATCGGCATTCAAATATTATTAACCTTTTATATTCAAAATGTACGTCAACTTTCGGCATTGGAAACAGGGCTGGTGTTATTGATAGGTGCCCTTGTAATGGGCTTTATGTCTCCAGTGACCGGTAAAATTTTTGATAAGGTTGGAGGAAAAGGCTTGGCACTTGTAGGCTTTACAAGCATTTTACTTGGCTCAAGTTTTTTAATGTGGGTATCAATGCATACAAAACTCTGGCTCATTGCAGGGACATTTACAATCATTTCTTTTGGTATATCAATGATCATGATGCCACTTACAACTGCAGGCATGAACGCTTTACCTACCCATTTGATGGCACATGCGACAGCAGTTAATAGCACGCTGCGTATGGTTGGGGGAGCATTGGTAACAGCATTGCTGGTAACAATCATGAGTACCGTGTCAACATTACAACAGCCAATGGATGCAGCTAACGCCTTGTTAAATGGAATCCGTGCGTCTTTCTTTGTGACAACATTATTGAGTGCCATAGGGTTACTATTATCTTTCTACTTAAGTAAAGAAAACAAGGCTGAATAACCATTACGCTTGTTTCATTCAAATGCACTGCGCATAAAAATAGCCCACCTAGAGAAACTAAGGCAAGAAGAGACTTCGCAGTTATAGAAAAGAGAGGTGCTTTTTGTGAATCCAATCAATTGTGATTTTTCACCGATGAAAGAAACATTAAAGGATGAGCTTCTCCAAGTAATTTTGTCCTTGCAGCAAAGTGTTGAAGAAATGGATACAAATACGAATTGTCTTCTCGGCAATTTTGAAAAAATTAAAGAGAGATTTATGACAATTGAAATGAAGGCGGCTACGTTTTATTTAAATTGTTATCTTTCCCCGTTTACAGAAAAGTATCCGGAATTGTCGCATAGTGTGCAAAATATGTCATTGAGAAGGCATGGTGGTTTAATTGTAATTCAGCGACAAGATGCTTTAGAGGCTTTCATTCAGCCTGGTATTCATATCGGTGCAGATTTAACTCATTCCTTATTAGAATCTATTTTCTTCCCGGGCAATCCGTTACATGATGGGGCAGTGTTAGTCAATCGTAATCAGATAGAGTCAGCAGCCAACGTACTGCCACTGTCAGAGCGTTACACGGGTGAAAAAAAATTAGGAACAAGACATCGAGCTGCGCTAGGATTAAGTGAGATGAGTGATGCTCTTGTAATGGTTGTTTCCGAAGAAACAGGCAAAATCTCCTTCGCCTTTCAAGGCAATCTATATCCCATTTCAACACCTGGCATCATATAGGGATATTCCCTATGAATAAATATCTCAAATTCAAGATATTTTTCTTGCTAAGTTATCACTTGCGTGGTAAAGTGATAACTGAAGGGAGGATGAAGTCGTGAGAAATCATACATTAGGCTCATTAACATGGATTCGTATGATGCGCTTTACAACCCAAAGTAATCAGCTATCGAATGAATTTTTAAAACGTTTTGATTTAACAACAGCACAATTCGATGTTCTGATTCAAATTCAAACTTATGCACCTATTACACAATCTCAATTAGCAAAGAAAGTAACGGTTACTCAAGGGGGCATGTCTCGTATGCTTGCCCGACTTGAAAAAGAGGGACTAATTGAGCGTAAGCAAAATTGGAAGACTAAAACAATTTCATTGACGGCAAAAGGAGAGCACATGATTCAAGCTGCAACCCCCAGTCAGCTTCACTTCCAGTCCTCATTTTTTGAAGAAGTGTTAACAGATGAAGAACTAAAATCTTTATATAAAGTCATGACAAAGCTTGAAAAGCATAGTCGAGAAAAAAATTGCCACCTGTGTAATTTTTTTTGCATCGTCACTTGCTTAGTCAAGTGAAAACGAGAAGGAGGAAATTGAGGATGCACAAATTAAACGGACACCATCATATTTCGATGCTGACGAAAAATGGCAAACAAAATAATCATTTTTACACTAAAATTCTAGGGCTACGCCGTGTGAAAAAAACAGTAAATCAAGACTCACCATCTATGTATCACTTATTTTATGGTGACTTAACAGGAGCACCTGGTACTGAATTGACATTTTTCGAAATGCCGGTTGCGGGACGTACAGTGAGAGGGACGAATGCCATTACACGTATTGGCTTACTCGTACCAAGCTTTGAAAGCTTACTTTATTGGCAAGAGCGTTTTCAAGAGCTAGGAGTTGAACATAGTGGCCTCACATCGTATGCAGGTAAAGATGCGTTATTTTTTGAAGACCACGAAGGATTACGGATGGTGCTGTTAAACCATCAGGGGAAGGAAGCGCCTGCTCAATGGCAAACATGGGATGGCACAGATATACCAGAAGAACATCGCATTTTAGGGATGGGTACAATTGAAATCACTGTACGTTATTTACAACGAACAGTAAATTTACTAAAAGATTTATTTCACTATTCAGTGGTTGAAGATGATGACAAAGAAGCCATTCTGCAATCAAGTGAAGGGGAAGTGCATGGAGAAATTGTCGTCAAGGAATTAGAAGGGCCAAGCGAGAAACCTGGTAAGGGCAGTATCCATCACCTTGCATTACGTGTCTCAACCGTTGAAGAGTTACGGCAATGGGAAGATAAAATTAAGGAGCGAGGATTGGAGAGTTCAGGTGTCGTTGATCGTTATTATTTCCACAGTCTTTATTTTAGAGATCGTAACGGTATTTTATTTGAAATAGCAACAGATGGCCCAGGGTTTACAGTGGATTCCGCCATCGAGGACCTAGGAAAAGAGCTCGATCTTCCACCGTTTTTAGAACAGAAACGTGCGGATATTGAAGCGATTTTAGAACCACTTGATTAAGGAGAGAGAACATGATGGAAAAATATCGTATTAATCAATCACAAGGACTAGAATTTGGATTATATTCTTTAGGTGACCATATTCCAAACCCATTAACAGGACACCGTATTTCTGCACAGCAGCGATTAAAAGAGCTAGTAGAGGCTAGTCAATTAGCAGAGCAAGCTGGTATTGATGTTTTCGGTGTTGGTGAAAGTCATCAAGCTTATTTCACAACACAAGCACATACAGTCGTGTTAGGTGCAATCGCGCAAGCAACATCAAAAATTAAGCTGTCTAGTTCTGCAACGGTATTAAGTGTTTCGGATCCTGTACGTGTCTATGAGGATTTTGCCACAATTGATTTATTATCGGATGGTCGTGCGGAAATTGTTGCGGGACGCGGTTCGCGAGTAGGGGCCTATCATTTGCTTGGTGTTGATTTACATGATTATGAAGAGCTTTTTGAGGAAAAATTAGAGCTACTTATGAAAATCAATGATGAAGAGCTTGTGACGTGGGAGGGCCAATTCCGTGCACCACTCCATCATGCACAAATATTACCGCAGCCAAAAAATGGCTCATTACCGATTTGGCGCGCTGTCGGTGGCCCTCCTGCAAGTGCTATCAAGGCGGGCTATATGGGAATCCCTATGATGCTCACAACATTAGGAGGACCAGCTGTTAATTTTAAACCATCTGTAGACGCCTATCGAGAAGCGGCAGAGCGACAAGGCTATGATCCAAAGGAATTGCCAGTTGCGACAACAAGCTTATTTTATGTAGCAGACACAACGAAAGAGGCTTTACAAGGTATGTATCCACATTTAAACGGTGGTTTCCAAGCCATTCGTGGTGGAGGGTATCCAAAACAACAATTTGCTCAAGCTACTGATACACGTGATGCCTTGATGGTCGGTAGTAAGGAAGAGATTATAGAGAAATTACTCTATCAGTATGAATTATATGGTATGCAACGTTTTATGGCACAAATTGATTTCGGTGGGGTACCGTTCGATAAAATCATGAAAAACATTGAAATAATCGGCAATGATATTATCCCTGCAATAAAAAAATATACAGTAAAATAAGGAGTGTACCATCATGAAAATAGTCGCGCTTGCCGGTTCGATTGTCGGTTCCAAAACAAGAACAGCTACGCTTAAAATGGTTGATCTATTACAAAAAAAATACCCAGAGCATGAAGTCACGCTACTGGATCTCGCAGACTATCAGCTAGTATTTAGTGACGGTCGCAATTACTTTGACTATGATGGTGATACAAAATATGTCACAGAAACGATTATGGCTGCAGATGCTATTGTCATTGGGACACCAACCTTCCAAGCTTCTATACCCGCTACATTAAAAAATATCTTTGACCTGTTACCTGTCAATGCCTTTCGCGATAAAGTGGTTAGTGTCATTGTGACTGCGGGGACGTCAAAGCACTATTTAATGGTGGAGCAACAACTAAAGCCAATCCTTGCCTATATGAAAGCACATATAGTTCCGACTTATGTATTTATAGAAGAAAAGGATTTTTTACGCAAAGAAATTGTCAATGATGATGTCCTTTTCCGTCTAGAACGATTGGCAGAGGATACAGTTATGGTTACGGATGCTTTTGCAGATATTCGGGCAAAAAAAGATGCAGAATATGATTTTTAAAGATTAATAAAGAAACGCTGTGTTAGTAGTAGGACACAGCGTTTTTTTGTGCTATAGGCTAGCTATTTGACCATTGAAACCATCGTGCATGACCGTCTGGACTTTCCATTGTACGAATGGACTCGATTGTGCCTTGATTCATAAAATCCTGATGTAGCTGTCCATCAAAAAAATTGTTATAGCAATGGTAGAGCGGTCGTTCCATGCTAATCTCTTTTAATTGTTCTAGTAAAGAATTTCGTAATTCGAGTGGTATTTGATTGGCAACATGTGTATGATACACCACCAACATAGCTTCTTGCTCAACTGTCCGACTGAGCTTTTTAATCAATTGAATAGCATCTCCTTTAACCAACTGAATATCTATTTCATTCATGATTGGGAGAGCTTGATTGACTAATGTTCTGCGCTCATGGTGTTCAGGCCAAATCAAAGCCTGAAGCCATTGGCATTCTTTCGTATCCCGCAAATCTATCGGATTTAAATCGATACCTATTCGTTGACAAACAACAGGAGGCTTTGACAGAGAGGCAGGCAATGGTTCACCACGATTTTCTGAAATCAACATGATATCATTTTCAGTATTGGTAATGGCTAATTGTTGGTTATAGCAATAATTGTAGTGATCCATGCCAAGCTGCAACCCTGCACTTGCTCCAATTTCAATGAAAGCTAGCGGTTGTTGATGCTTGTCATAAATTTCAGTCATCATTGGGTAGAGATAGGAACAACGTCGAATTTCATTTGTTTGGACAAGCCTTTCTTGTAACAATGTCTTTAATTCATTTGTATGGGACAGTACAAATGCTTTAAAAGCAGGGAACACCTCCTGTATTGGGAGAGGAGAGGGTGTTAAAGATGCATAATAATGAGATAATGGCTCATCAGATGTTGCTAACAAATAATGAACTGCTGCCAACAATAAATTGGGCGCAGGCTGACCCTGTGGGATCAATTAGGCAATAGCTAACAAATCCTCATCAATGGCAATTTTATAAGCTAAATGTTCATACAGTGGGCTTGATCCTTTGCATTCATTTTTGGCAAACAACAGAAATTGTTGACTTAATGTAGTATTCAGCATACGTTTCTCTCCTTTTGGTAGCATCTATATTAATTATCAGTCTATTATTATTGTATAATTTAGTAAATTAAATATATTTAATGAATTTAATTAAAAATTTTAATCAGGGAGGTGAGATATTGGAATATAAGTGGGTCCAATCTTTTATTGTCGCAGCTCAAACTTGTAATTTTCGAACAGCAGCGGAGCAACTGCATTTATCACAGCCAAGCATTACCGTCCATATCCAGCAGTTAGAGGAATTTTTACATGTCCAATTGTTCAAGCGTGAAAAAAACCGTGTCCAATTAACGGACGCTGGAAAGCTGTTTCAACTGGAAGCACAGCAAATGATGAGCCAGTGGGAGCAAAGTATTGAACGTATCCGATTAGCAAGTATAGGTATTCAGGAGAAGATGATTATTGCGATGACCCCTTTAATGGTTGAAACTATATTGCCTCATGTCATCTATCAATTTAGCAATGACAATCCGACACTTGAAATAGCAATTTTAGTAGAGGATTCAACGAAAATAGAAGATTTAGTCAATCAGGATAAGGCCGATATTGGTATTTCGTTATTACCTACACGTTATCGACAATGGTATCAAGAATTACTTATCGATAGTCCACTCGAGTTAGTTATTCCACTTGATGCCTATGATGATGAAACAGGAACCTATATTGATTATGAGGAGCTATTTCAAACGTACACTTTGTTTACGCACCATCATCCAACCATTTGGGGAGAGTTATTACATAAATTAAGAGAAAAATATGTTGTAACGAAGCAAGTATCCATTTCTCAATCGTATGTGGTAAAACGCTTTATTAAAGATGGGTTAGGGATGTCATTTTTACCTCGTATGATTGTAAGAAAAGAACGGATGGAGGGGCGATTTAATATTGTTCCTTTTGAAGCTTTCCCATTACCTAGTGTGCCAGTATACTTATTTTATAATCTACACAGGTTACACAGGGATTGGTCGATGTATTGCAAACAAGAAATTATTTATAATTCACACGACGTTCAAAAATGCAATATACATGATGCAGTTAGTTGAAAGGGTTTTCAAAAATATCCTAACTAATTATGTTATCATAGAGTTCTAGAGAGCAAGGGGGCAATAAATATGGTATTTTCTCTTTTTAAAAAAAAGAAAGAAGCACAGCCACAGCCATTTAAAAATAGAGTTGAGTTTTGTATCACTAATTTGTCACTGGGTGCAGCAGATGCGTATGACATATTAATGGAACGTGATGATATAGATATCGAGGAGTCGGGTTGCACATCCCATTGTGAAATTTGCGAGCAAGGTATTTTTGCAATAGTAAATGGAGAAGTTGTGACAGCAAATGACGCGGAGACATTGGTACAGGCTATTGATGAAGAATTAAAACAAAATCCACTTTTCTAATGAAAAAACAGCTTGCTAGATAGCAAGCTGTTTTTGCTGGATACTCATTTACCAACCACGAGCGTATTGTACAGGTGGTTGAATTTCTTCGCCTAATTCTTTAGCCGCATGTAATGGCCAGTAGGGTTCCCGTAGTAAAACACGTGCTAAGAAAATTAAATCTGCCCGATTGTTTTGGAGAATTTCTTCAGCTTGAATGGCACTTGTTATCAGGCCAACAGCGCCAGTAGGGATGTCAGCCCCGTGCTTGATGGCCTCGGCATGTGGTACCTGATAGCCAGGAAAGACATTAATCGCTGCATGGACAACACCACCTGTTGAGACATCGACTAAATCAACACCTTGGGATTTCATCCAGCGACTAAAGACGATGAAATCCTCCATTGTCGTGCCATCTTCCGCATAATCCTCTGCAGAGACACGCACCAATAAAGGCCCCTCCCAAACACTGCGAATCGCATCGATAACTTGACGAAGGATACGATAGCGATTTTCTTGTGAACCACCGTATTGATCTTGACGTTTATTGGAAGCAGGTGATAAAAATTCGCTAATTAAATAGCCGTGTGCGCCATGAATTTCTAGCACATCAAAGCCAGCTTTTGCGGCACGAACTGCTGCTTGTTTAAATGCTTCTACTACATAGTGAATGTCATCTTCAGTCATTTCCGTCGGGGTTTTATAATCTGAGCTAAAGGCAATGGCTGAAGGGGCAAAAATTTCACCATCTACTGCTGCCTTCCGCCCAGCGTGGCCAAGCTGGATACCTGCTTTTGCACCATAAGCTTTTATTCCTTCCACTACTTGACGCAAGCCTTCAATATGTGCATCATCCCAAATTCCTAAATCTTTATTGGAGATGCGCCCTTCTGGAACAACACCTGTCGCTTCTAAAATAATTAAACCAACTTGACCTGCTGCACGTGTGGCATAATGGACCAAATGAAAAGGTGTTACCATGCCATCATCTTCAGCAGAGTACATGCACATCGGTGCCATGACAACACGATTTTTTAAGGAGATTGATTGCAATTGATAGGGTTCAAATAATTTACTCAAAATAAAGCCTCCTAATTCCTAGTGATACACTTTATTTTGCACATAATATTAACCATTTGCAAGTGAACGAGATCGAGCCTCTGCTTCTTTAATGCATGCTTCGATGGCTTCATTAAATTGATATTGCTCTAAAGCTTGAATACCTGCCTCCGTCGTGCCGCCTGGACTTGTAACCTTTTTGCGTAAAACATCTGGTTCATCTACTGATTGCTTAAGCATTTCGGCCGTACCTGCTAATGTTTGGGTCATTAAAAGACGCACAGTATCTTTGGATAACCCCACCTTCGTACCTACCCGTTCAAAGGCTTCCATTAAATAATAAATGTATGCAGGACCACTGCCTGAAAGAGCTGTTACAGCGTGTAATTGATCCTCATCAACTTCAATAACAGAGCCCACAGCCTCTAATAATTGGAGGAACATGATACGCTGACCTGAAGACACCTCGTTATTAAATGCAATGCCACTTGCTGACATACCAATTGTGGCAGACGTGTTAGGCATCACTCTTGCTACAGGACGATTCCCTAAATATTCTGTAATGGTAGTAATGGCAATTCCCGCTAGAATCGACAGGATAGCAGATTGCTCCGTAATCTTAGATTGAAGGTCACACATCGCAGCAATAGCATCTTTTGGCTTCATCGCTAAAATAATAAGATCCGCCTCCTTGTAAATCGCCTGATCAAACAGACAATGAACGCCATATGTTTCTTGTAGAAATTGTAAGCGTTCTTTGTCAGAGCGATTGGTGACGTAAATTTCCTGTGGGGTAAAGACCTTTTCCTTAATCCAGCCCTGTATCAATGCCTCTGCCATTGACCCTGCACCGATAAATAAAATTTTTTTCATGAACAAAACCTCCAGTTCAAAATAAAAAAGCGCTCTCGTCCTTATTTAGAAGGACGAAAACGCTATTGTTTCCGCGGTACCACCTTTGTTTGCCATTAGTTGGCACAACTCTTAGCCCTTTTATCGCAAGGGAAACGGTTATGTTTACATAACTGCTCAGAAGTAGGTTCGGTAATGGGAGTGGGTGATGTTACTTTCAGCATATGTAACACTCTCTAACACCTTCACCAGTTACGTACTTGGCTTCCTCAACGCACATAAATAATTAGATTATTCAAAATTATAGTGATGAATCGGCAACGTGTCAACAGGAGGATGACGAAAACAGAAAAAACTTGTAAAATAGAATGAATCAGTATTCACTAGCGCTTGAAAAGGGGGAGACAACTTTGTCTATATACAAAATAGAAATACCAACACCCTATGAAGTAGGAGATGTCAACGCATTTGTTGTCAAAGGCGATGCACTTAGCATATTTGATGTTGGACCAAAAACAATGGAAGCCTATGATGCTTTGAAATGGGGGATTCGAGCAGCTGGCTTTGACATGCGTGATATTGAACAAGTTGTGTTAACCCATCATCATCCAGATCATGCTGGATGGGTCGATGCTTTTCCACATGCAGAAATTTTGGGGCATGCCTATAATGATAAATGGCTACGTCATGATGAAGAATTTTTACGCTATCACGAGCAATTTTATAGTGAGCGTTTGTTGGAGCATGGGGTACCACAAGAATATATTTCAAAAAGTGTACATGTTCGTCGTGAATTAGAGCTAGTGGGCGAACGGCCATTAACACAAATCTTGGCAGATGGAGATGAAGTGCCTGGTCATCCAGGATTAAAGGCGATTGAAACTTTGGGTCATGCTCAAAGTCATTTTATTTTCTGGGATGAAAAAACACATCATGTTATTGGCGGTGATTTATTACTCGAAAAAATAACGCCAAACCCATTAATAGAGCCACCATTGGATCGTACGATTGGACGACCAAAATCATTACTGCAATATAATGAATCTCTTGAAATTTTACGCCAATTACCTGTCAAAATGATGCATACAGGGCATGGGGCAGAGCTAGTGGATATACCATATTTAATTGATAAACGTTTAGAGCGTCAGCACCAGCAATCGATGAAGGTGTATGAATTACTAGGAGACGATCAATTAACGGTTGTACAAGTAACAAAACGGCTGTATCCAGCTATTTTCCAGCATCAGCTTGGCTTAACCCTTTCCAAAACACTAGGTCATTTAGATTATTTAGAAGCCAGAAATTATATAACTTCTACAAAAACGGAAGCAGGTATTTATTTATTTCAAAGGAAGTAGGTTCATACATGAATAACCATAACAAGACGATCTTTGTGACTGGAGCGACAAGTGGTGTAGGCTTAAAAATTACAGAATTGCTTGTTGCACAAGGCCATACGGTATATGCCACAGGTCGCAATGCTGTCGCTCTAAAAGTACTAGAACGATTAGGAGCACATGTCATTCAAGCAGATTTAACTAATTTACATACACTGGATGATGTTTGTGCACAGCTCCCCACTCTTGATGTTGCGATTCTCTCAGCAGGCGTTGGAAAATTCGCTAATGCATCTGCCTTAATGGATGAGGATATTGCTCAAATGATCGAATTGAATGTCAGTGTACCAATCTATCTTGCGAAAAGATTAGCCTCTACGATGATGGAGCGTCAACAAGGCCATTTGATATTCATCGGTTCACAGGCGGGAAAGGTAGCTACCCCGAAAGCGAGTGTCTATGCTGCTACAAAACATGCGATAGTAGGTTTTACAAATGGACTTCGAATGGAGTTAGCACCTTACATGGTCAACGTAACCGCTATCCATCCTGGTCCAATTGATACACCATTTTTAGATAAGGCAAATGATGCAAGTGGTTATCGAGAGTCCTTAGGTAGATTTTTATTATCAGCCGAGGAAGTGGCAAGAGCAACAGTGAAAACGATCGAACGCCCAGTACGTGAAGTCAACTTACCAAAAATCATGGGATTATCAAGTAAATTATATGCACTTGCGCCTGCAACCATTGAATTTTTAGGCAAATCGTTTTTCCATAAGAAATAACAAAAATCTAACTGTAAACATGCTTTATGCGTGTCTACAGTTTTTTTCATATTTATGTAAATTTGTTGATATAGTAGTGAAAATGAAGCAAATAAAGGAGAATACGATGTATACAATCGGACAAGTTGCTAAATTTTTAGGCATTTCAAGAGATACAATCAAATTTTATGAGGAAAAGGAATTGGTAAGGCCACAGCATAATAGAGAAAATGGATATAGAACCTACAATCATTTTGATATCTATGATTTAACAACGATCAACTTTTATAGAGAAATTGATTTGGAAATCAAAAAAATCCAGGAATTAAGAAAAGGCAAGAGCATTGAAGGGATTCAATCTATAGTAGAAGAGAAAGAACAGGAAGTGTTAGAGGAGATTGCTTATAAAAAGCTCCAATTAAAAAAGCTCCAGCTCGTAAAAGAAGACTGCGAAAAAATAAAACAATTTTTAGGAAACTACACGATAAAAGAAATGAAACCTCTAGAAGTAATGGGGGAGATCGACCATTATAAAGCTTATGATGATTATGACACGTTAAAAGAAAACACTGACAGTTTAAAAAAAGCGGTGATTCTTACTTCGTTAAGAAGAGTCATACGGTTCAATGATGAAGGCATGGTAGAAAATCAATTTGTGATTGTCAGGAAAGTAGAAGATGGTGAAAACATAATCGATGGAGACATTGTAGCTCATCCCAAATGTTTGTATACAGTCATTGAAGATGGGCGATGGTCTACGGGTGGCAAAAATACAGACGAAAAAGTGGAAGCGAGCATTAGACAAGTAGCCAAAGAATACGGCTATGAACTGGTAGGGCTTGTTTATGTTAACTTATTACTGACCACTTATGAAGAGGGACTTGAACGTATTTTTTTAGAAATGTATGTACCGGTCAAGTAAAGAAAAAATACGATTGACCTGTGAGTAACCCCCAGGTTTATGCTAAAGGTATTCGTAGTGAAATGGGGGATTTAACATGAGTAGAACAAAGAAGCTTAAAAGACCAGTAGCAAGCTTTATACTTTTAACTAATGTCATATTTTGGCCACTTTTTTGCCTTGTGGGAGCCATCAAGCTTTTAGGGCTTCCAACTTGGGTGTTTGACGTAGTTCGCTGTTTGTCAGCTTGGTCATCAACGTTTGCCTTTGCCATCTTATTTAAAAAAATCTATCCTACGCAAAGCTTTGCCCACTTTGTGAAAAAGAAATTAACCAATAAGCTTCATCTTTCAGTCATTGTTGTTGTACTGGCAATACAAGTCTCTATCTTTTTCATGATTGTCTTACTTGTATGGAATAAGGAAGGGGTAGACTCTATTTTGACAATATCTTCTTGGGGGATGCTAAGCTATTACTTTATTAAAAATCTTTTATCTGGACCATTAGGTGAAGAATTAGGATGGCGAGGCTTTGCACTACTAGAGCTTCAAAAGAAATATTCCCCATTAATAGCTTCCATCATCATAGGATTTTGGTGGGGGATGTGGCATGTACCAATTTGGCTTACAACAGGATTTATGGGGATAGATTTAATCAAATATAGTTTATTCTTTATGTTGTCTATCATAGCAACGAGTATCATCATGGCAGCATTTTATAATTTAAACCAAAATCTCATCATCCCCATTCTCATTCATCAGTTCTTTAATTTTTTTATTGGTTTGATCAATGGCAACTTAGTCGATTTATTAATGTACAATGCCATTCTTTATTCACTAGCCGCAATTCTTCTTATTTTAATTAACCCCAAAAATGTATTATATAAGACCATTCCCATGAATAATTAGAAAAGAATCCAGTTTTTAAGATGGATTCTTTTTTTTTGTTCATTGCTAAATTTATATTGTATACATTTATATAAATAGTAAAAAAGCGTTTTTTAGAGTAAATATTCGTGTTACCATCATGACTTAATGTCTGCAGTGACAGACTTTTGACAGGAAAAATAATTGTCTATGAATTTATAAAAATACACTTGTATTTATTTTTATAACATGATACTATTCGTGTATAAACTTTTAAATGAATGTATAAACATACATATCTATAGAGCAATGGAGGCGCATTTTTAATGGCAAATAAAAAAGTTGTATTAGCTTATTCAGGTGGACTTGATACTTCGGTAGCAATTCCGTGGTTAAAAGAACAAGGTTGGGATGTAATTGCAGTATGTCTTGACGTTGGCGAAGGAAAAGATCTTGAATTCGTAAAAAATAAAGCTCTTCAAGTAGGAGCTATTGAATCTTATATGGTGGATGCAAAAGACGAATTTGCTGAGGAATATGCATTAATTTCATTACAAGCACATACTTGGTATGAACAAAAATATCCATTAGTATCAGCACTTTCTCGTCCTTTAATCTCGAAAAAATTAGTAGAGATTGCGAACCAAGTAGGCGCAGATGCTGTTGCACATGGTTGCACAGGAAAAGGAAATGACCAAGTTCGTTTTGAAGTTTCCATTAAAGCTTTAAACCCTGATTTAGAAGTTTTAGCACCTGTACGTGAGTGGGGTTGGAGCCGTGATGAGGAAATCGAATATGCGATGAAACATAATGTACCGATTCCAGCGACATTAGACTCACCATTTTCAATTGACCAAAACTTATGGGGACGTGCCAATGAAGCAGGTATTATGGAAGATCCGTGGGTGTCTCCACCAGAAGAAGCTTACGGTTTAACCGTTTCTGTTGAAAATGCACCAAATGAAGCTGAATATGTGGAAATCGAATTTGTTGCTGGTAAACCAGTAGCCTTAAACGGTAAAGAAATGAAGCTTGCAGATTTAATTCAAGAATTAAATGCGGTAGCAGGTGCACATGGCGTAGGACGTATCGATCACGTGGAGAATCGTCTAGTTGGTATTAAATCTCGTGAAGTGTATGAAATTCCAGGCGCAAAAGTGTTGTTAACAGCTCATAAAGAACTGGAAGACTTAACACTTGTAAAAGAATTAGCACACTTCAAGCCAGTAATTGAGAAGAAGCTATCTGAATTAATTTACGATGGTTTATGGTTCTCACCATTACGTGATGCACTTGAAGCGTTCCTTGCACAATCACAGCAATATGTAAATGGTACAGTACGTGTGAAACTATTCAAGGGTCACGCTATTGTAGAAGGACGTAAATCACCGAATTCACTATACAATGAAAAGCTAGCAACATACTCCAAGGAAGATCAATTCAATCACGCTTCCGCAGTTGGCTTTATCGAATTATGGGGTCTACCAACTGTAGTGAATTCTTCTGTTAATAAAAAGTAATATTGAACGAGCAATGTGTGGTGAGGCATTTGTGTTTTCACTACACTTTGGCTAAGGACTAAAGGAAAAGGTGAGCTGACATGACAAAACTTTGGGGTGGACGTTTCCAAAAATCAGCAGAAGCATGGGTAGACGAGTTTGGCGCATCCATTGGCTTTGACCAGCAACTTGTGCTAGAGGACCTTGAAGGTAGTGTTGCACATGTCACAATGCTTGGTGCAACAGGAATTTTACCGGCAGCTGACGTAGAGGCCATACTAGGTGGTCTTGCCCAATTAAAAGAAAAGGCAATTGCAGGTGAACTTGAATTTAGCGTTGCCAATGAAGATATACATTTAAATTTAGAAAAAATGCTAATTGATTTAATTGGTCCTGTTGGTGGTAAGCTACACACTGGTCGTAGTCGTAATGACCAAGTAGCAACGGATATGCATCTATTCTTGAAAAAGCGAGTGCAGGAAGCCATTGATTTAATTGTAACATTCCAAGAAACGCTATTAGAGAAGGCACAGGAGCATATTGAAACGATTGCACCTGGTTATACACATTTACAACGTGCGCAACCAATTTCCTTTGCACACCATTTAATGGCCTATTTTTGGATGCTTGAGCGAGATAAACAACGCTTTACAGAATCCGTGAAACGCATAGATATTCTGCCATTAGGAGCAGGGGCTATGGCGGGTACAACTTTCCCAATAGACCGTATAAAATCAGCAGAGTTACTTGGTTTTACTGAAGTATATGCAAACTCTATGGATGCTGTAAGTGACCGTGATTTTATCGTCGAATTTTTAAGTAATTCGTCATTGCTTATGGCCCATCTCTCGCGCTTTGCAGAGGAAATTATTATTTGGTCTACAGATGAATTTAAGTTTATCGAGCTAGATGATGCCTTTTCAACAGGCTCTTCGATTATGCCACAAAAGAAAAACCCTGATATGGCAGAGCTAATTCGTGGGAAAACAGGCCGTGTTTATGGTAACCTTATGGGCTTATTAACTGTATTAAAGGGTACGCCATTAACGTATAACAAAGATATGCAGGAGGACAAAGAAGGCATGTTCGATACGGTGCATACCATTCTTGGCTCACTTAAAATCTTTGAAGGCATGATTCGTACAATGACCGTTAATACGGAACGTTTACATCAAGCTGTCCATTCCGATTTCTCGAATGCAACGGAGTTAGCAGACTATCTTGCTACAAAAGGGATGCCATTCCGTGAGGCGCATGAGGTGACAGGCAAACTTGTCTTTACATGTATTCAAAAGGGCATTTACTTATTAGATTTACCATTGGAAGAGATGCAGCAGGAAAGTAAGCTCATTGAAGCCGACATTTTTGATGTGCTAGCACCAGAAGCGGCTGTTCGTCGCCGTCATTCCCTTGGTGGAACTGGCTTTGATCAAGTAAAAATTCAAATTGAAAAAGCCCAAGCCTGTCTTCAAGAACATTAATTTTGCGTGCATGTCCAAGTGACTTTTGCATAGATATTCATTAAAGCTGTCCTGTGAGGCACTATGAAAACCTTTAACCTTTTTCAACTGAGCCAGAGGGTGAAGTGAAAAAGAGACCCTTACATACGTGAAGGACAATCCCCAATTCTGGAGACGCGGAATTGGGGTTTTTGTATATGGAAAGATGGGGAGGAATTAAGACAATGAATGACCGTTTGACAAAGGGGCTCGAAACAATCAAACAATATGTCACAGAGGAAGAAGCAGCAAGGATGATTGAATCTGATGCCTTAGCCGATGTTGCACCCGATTTACGCAAAATGATTATTGAATTTGCTTATGGTGATGTCTATTCACGACCAGGCCTGGATGTGAAAAGTCGGGCACTTGTTGTTATTACTGCAGTTGTCACACAAGGTGCCGCACCACAAACAAAAACACATATCCAGCGAGGTTTACATGCTGGCTTAACACAAACAGAATTGGTCGAGGCACTTTTACAATTAGTACCCTACATTGGCTTTCCAAAGGTACAAAATGCTTTAACAATCGCACAACAAGTTTTTGAAGAAAAAAATCATGCATAAAAGCAAAAGCAAAGACTCATAATAAAAGAGGAAACACTTATTAATCTAAGATGATGGGGAGGATGCAGAATGAGTAATAGTCAAACACCCAAAGACCAAGAATCTCAGGAAAGTCCGCCACAACTGTCAACGGTTGAAGCTTCATAAATCTTAAGCCTAAAGGTGAAACAGAACTATTCTGTTTTGCTATAGATTAAGAAGAAGCGTAAACCATACCAGTTAAAAATCAAATAGAGGCAATAAGTGTCCATGGATCCAGAATTATTTCTGGGTCCTTTTTTAGTTTAGTTTGAGGAAACAAGGGTGTTAGAAGATATTTGGGGAGAAACCACCGCATAAGTGTTTGGAAATGATCAAAAAAGGGGGGAATCCGCTCTGAAAGGAGGTGGAAGTGATCATAAAAAGTGTGAAGCCGCTCGAAAAGGAGGTGGAAGTGATCATAAAGAGTGTGAACCCGCTCGAAAAGGAAGTGGAAGTGATCATAAAGTGCGTGCCCCCGCTCGAAAAGGAGGTGGAAGTGATCAAAAAGTGCGTGCACCCGCTCGAAAAGGAGGTGGAAGTGATCATAAAGAGTGTGTTGCCGCTCGAAAAGGAGGTGGAAGTGATCAAAAAGAATGTGCCTCCGCTCGAAAAGGAGGTGGAAGTGATCAAAAAGTGCGTGCACCCGCTCGAAAAGGAAGTGAAGTGATCATAAAGTGTGTGAACCCGCTCGAAAAGGAGGTGGAAGTGATCATAAAAAGTGTGCCCCCGCTCGAAAAGGAGGTGGAAGTGATCATAAAGAGTGTGTATCCGCTCGGAAAGGAGGTGGAAGTGATCATAAAAAGTGTGAACCCGCTCGAAAAGGAAGCGAAAGTGATCATAAAGTGTGTGCCCCCGCTCGAAAAGGAGGTGAAAGTGATCATAAAGAGTGTGCCCCCGCTCGAAAACGAAGCGAAAGTGATCAAAAAAAGTGAAGACCTTCCCATAAATAAAAACAAAAGCGCTCATACAGCAGTAGAATCCCCTCCCAGTAGAGGCAAAAGCGCTCACTATATGTAAGGGCGCCACCTTTAAGAGTAAAAATTCCAATACAAGATAGCCATCACCAAAATAAATACCTTCATTTGACATATAATCAAATCTGTATTACCCTAGATATAACAGATTCTGTTTGGTTGTTAACAATACAGATTGGAGGGGTGACATGCAAATACGGTTAGATCCAAGCAGTGAATTGCAGCTTTATAAACAATTAGCCAATCAATTGATTGAAATGATTGCTACAGGTGAGTTAAAAAACGGTGATACATTACCATCTGTACGTGCCATGGCTACGGATTTAGGAGTCAATGTAAGCACGGTGAGTAAGAGCTATCATGAGCTTGAAGATAAGGGTTTAATTGAATTAAAACCAAAGGCAAAAGCTATTATTATTGGTGGTCAAAAGCGGGAGCTTGAGGAAACAGAGGTGGAAAAAGTAGAAAATGCTTTAAAGCCTATTATGGCGGAAGCTTTTGCTCGTGGGCTCGAAAAAGAACAAATGACAAATTTGTTCCAACGAATTTTAAAACAATGGAAGTAGGGGTAGTATGCTTATAATAGTAGGCATCTTTATCATCGTCGGGATTTTGGAAGCCATGACACCACACTTATCAAGAAAATCGATAGTCTTTGGTGTTTCCATACCAGAACCCTATGTCATGCATCCTCAATTACTGCTTTGGAAGAAAAAGTATAGCCAAATAATAGGTGCTCTTACAGGTCTATTTTTACTCGGGCAAATCGGCATATACTTTTCACCCATAAAAGAGGATAAGATGGTTTTAATTTCCTTTATTTTCTTGTATGTTATGCTCCTTCTTTCATCTGGCCTTTACATGAATTACCATGTCAGAACGAAAAAATTAAAGGCACAGGAGCAGTGGGAAGCACACATAAAAATGGTCTACGTTACAGATTTATCTATTCGCCAAAAAGATGAAACACTATCGCCTGTATTTTTTAGCTTACCAATCATTATGACAGTAGCACTCATCACTTTTACGTACATGAATTATGAGGCCATTCCAGATGTTTTTGCGACGCATTGGAATGCAGCAGGCAAGGTAGACGGCTGGACGGAAAAATCATGGATCTCTGTCATCAGTATGCCGCTTCTATTATTAGCGATACAAATCAGCTTTTTCATTCTGGGGCGGGGCATGAAAAGTGCCAAAATACAATTGAGTGCACAAGCCAAAGAAGCGTCGATTCATCGTGAGCTAGCTCATCGTAAATATGGAAGCTGGTATTTAGCTGCGATAAATTTTAGTATGACAATTCTTTTTGTTGTTTTACACTATATAACTGTGATTTTACATGACCAAACAGCCCCATACTTTTTCCCACTTTTTCTTGTTTTTAATGTCGTTACGTTAGGGGGCTTGCTATTACTAATTTGGAAGTTCAGTACAAGTAATGAGCGATTTGATGAAATACATACAAATGAAACAGCTGTAGCAGATGATCAATACTGGAAATGGGGCATATTTTATTGCAACAAAAATGATCCATCCCTATTAGTGCAAAAAAAATACGGAATTGGCTGGACCGTTAATTTTGCCAACAAGTGGAGCTACTTCTTAATTGGTATAACATTATTGCCAATTTTATTGGTGATTTTTATATAGAGAGGAAGATTAGATGAAAAAATGGTTATTGTTATGCTGTACGCTGTTACTCTTAGGGGCTTGTGGGCAAAAAGAGGCGACAGCTGAAAATCAAGAAACAAAAGGGGAACGTGCCATGAGTGAACAGTTTATTGGAAAATGGGAAGGAAATATTGAAACACCTAATGGACCACTACCGATTATCGTTGATTTACAAAAGGAAGCTGGCACATTATCTGTCCCAGCGCAAGGCTTATCGAACTTTCCATTTAAAAGCGTGAGCTATACAGGCGATAAAGTAACAGTGTCCATTCATTTAAACGGCTCTGTGATTGCTATAAATGGAACATTAAAAAATGAGCAAATAGAGGCTACATTCCAACAAAACGGTGCCAAATTCCCATTAATCTTAAAAGCTTATAAAGAGCAACCCGTTACGTACGAAACAATAAAGATTCCTGTTGAAGATGGTAACTTAACCGTAGCATTGCAAAAGGCTAGCGCATCTCCAACGCCAGTGGCACTTATTATTGCTGGTTCTGGACCAACAGATAAGGATGGAAATTCAGCTTTAGCTGGTAAAAATAATAGCTTGAAAATGCTTGCTGAAGGGTTAGCGCAAGAGGGCATTGCGACAGTGCGCTATGATAAGCGTGGACTTGGTGATAATCAAGCACTTTTAACAAAGGAAGAGGATAGCACGTTCGATCAATACGTAGATGATGCAGTACAAATTATCCAAGCATTACAAGCTGATGAAGCTTACTCAAGTATTCACGTTATTGGACATAGCGAAGGTTCGCTCATTGGTTTGCTAGCAGCCCAAAAAACAGATGTAGAGTCCTTTGTCTCGATTGCGGGAGCGGGAAGACCATTGGATGAAGTGCTATTAGAGCAAATAAAAGGTCAGTTACCGCCAAAGCTATTCAACGAATCGACAGACATTTTGAAATCGTTAAAACAAGGTGAGCAAGTGAAAAATGTTTCGCCAGAGCTTCAAGCACTCTTCCGACCATCTGTACAGCCTTTCCTTATTTCCTTGTTAAAGTATCATCCTGCCGATGAGCTTGCCAAAGTGAAAAGTCGTGTATTATTAGTCCAAGGAACAACCGATTTACAAGTGAAAGAAACCGATGCGGAGGCATTAAAGAATCGCAAACCAGAGGCACAGCTGCTTTATATGGAGGGCATGAATCATGTGCTTAAAAAGGCACCAGTCGATCGTGCCAAAAACTTAGCAACCTATGCAGACCCTTCATTGCCGTTACATGAAGAATTACTACCAGCGATAGAGCAATTTATACAAACGAAAAAGTAGGTTGATTGACTATGGGAGTTCTTGTCTATTTAATAATCATGTTGCCATTTCTCATCTTTGCCATCGTTTTATCACAAGGTAAAGGAGCATTTTTAATTGCCGGCTTTAATACGTTGCCACAAGAAGATAAAAAACAATATGACGAAAAAGCACTAGCAAAATTTATGGGGAAAATGATGTATGGTTATTGTTTTTGCGTTCTCTTGTGGATTCTGGATGAAGTATTCCATACACAGTGGTTATTTAGTATAGGATTTATTCTTTTCATAGCCCTAACGATTTTCTTGATGATTTTTGTGAATACCGGCAATCGTTTCAAAAGATAAATCGTGCAATGACAAGACTATAATGTACATTTTCCGGTGCTCTTCAGACTGTAGACCAACTCAATGAATTTCGAGTTAGTCTACAATCTTATTTCTTTCGTGATGAATCACCTTGAAAGTTTACTTTTTATCAACATACGAATATGGAGTTCTTTATGTAGAAGGGGATTGGAACGCAGGACGGCGACTCCAGAGGTAAAGCGGGAAAGTCGAGATCCAGGACTGAGAGCAAAGAGGGAAGCAAAATGACGTTCTTTCACTTAATGATCATCATCGTCTCTTTTATAAGTGGTAGTCATCACTGTAATCTTCATCTCCTTCATGAAAAAAAGTGAGTAGCGTTTTCATCCATGAAAATTTGTATAAATTCATCCAGGTAGCTCATAATAACAAAGATTCACTTATGAAATCTATAATGATGAGGAGGATGAAAAATGAGTAGGTTCGAAAATTTAGATCCAAAATCTCAAAAAATCCACCGCAACTGGTCAAGGATTAAGCATTCCAAATCGCAAGTAAATGGTGAAACGGAGATTACCCTCCATAACCGCCTGTTGCGAAGTGAAGCAAAGGCCCGTCAGTTTTAATCATGCTAGAAAAGTAAGTGTCATCAAGCCCAGAAAAAATTCTGGGTTTTTTTATGGATAAAAATAGAAAGTGGCATGTATTATTATATAAAAAGGAGGATTAAGCTTTGAATATTTCTATTCCTACATATTTACAGTCATTTGCAGAAAACATCCAACAAGAAGATGTTGAAACCCAGTTTCAGCTTCATTCTAGTACAGGCAATCGACAGTTTGAAATTTGGTTTTACGGTGATTTATTAACGATTGAAGACGAACCATTACCTTTCATCACTGGCGAACATGCTAGAATCGTCGCTAAAGATTCTGAAACAGCGGAGGAGATCTTACTGTTTGATGCGACCTTACATGGCTATAATGCGCTATTCTGCGATGAATATACAGAAGATCAACGTGTTAATCGTCCGTTAAAGAAATATAATATGCCGGCCACTGAAATAGTCGTCTCATTTTTCTATAATATTGACTATGATGAAGAGGTTGATGACTATCGTTCAGATGACCATGGAAATGTGCTCCTCATCAGTGGACAAACAGCAGACTGGGAAACAATCAAATGCAATGGTTATGATGCTTTTGCTTTTTATGTCAAGAAAGAGGTTGGCACACTACTAGCATTTGCGCAAGAAGAATTAGCCTAGTAGGAAAGGAACGAGGAATGAATGAAACGAATACAATTCACACAAGAAGTAGCTAATGAAATCATCCATTATAATTCAGTGGATGCTTTTTATCGAAAGATCATGAAAACAGAAGAACCTACCAGTATTGGCTTGATCTATATTGAACCAGGTGGTGTCGTAGGTATGCATGAAGCCCCCATTCCACAGCTATTTATTGTTGTTCAGGGTGAAGGTTGGGTTTGCGGTGAAGATGGAGAAAAGATGGTTATAAAAACAGGAGAGGGTGTACTTTGGCAACAAGGACAAGCGCACGAATCCGGCAGTATGACAGGATTAACAGCACTTGTAATCCAGTCAGAGCATCTACATCTTACATAAAGATTGAATTTGTTCGTATAAAAAGCTTAAGAGAGAGCAATAGATGGTGCAAGTCTATTATAGGCTTGGTGTATTAAGTAAATGCACTGTGCTTTATAAAGGCCAATTTTCTAATCGTAGAAAATTGATCATCGTTTTTTATTTAAAGCAGTACTTAACTGTGCTAACTAAAAAAGCGACCTTATTGATGAGTTACCTTCGCTAAAAAACGGACTAGATTATCCCGCTTAAAATGAAAATGCCACTTACATATTTTCAAACTAAAGAAAATCAACTACAATAGACGGATGGTAGAAACTCTAAATTCTACCTATTTATCTTTATTTATACAAAATACACTAGAGGAGCACGACGATGAAAAAGAAGTTTTTATCTTTACTCATGACCATAATAATGGTCCTATCCGTTAGCGTATCGGTGTATGCCGATGAAACATCGCCAGTAGCGACAAGAGGAGATATCGTTACAACCTTGTTGACAGCAGCAGATGCTTATCAACCAGGAATTAACAAAGCAACTGTAATACAAGGCTCTAAAAACGGAGATTTAAGAGAGAATGAGCCAGCTAAGAAAGTGGAAGCATTAGTCATGTTGAGCAGAGCATTCGGTGAATTGCCAGAGCCAGTTGGCAATGACCTTCGCAGTGGAACATTTGACATTGAGTTTACAGATGTACCTGCATGGGCTAAAAAAGATATCGATAAACTGACAAAAGCAGGCGTCCTGACGGGTAACGCTGACGGTACCTTAGGTGCAAATGACACGATTACGATTGCTGAATTCCAAAACATCATCGCTAGAATATGGTCACTTAAAGGCTCTCATTTAAATGATGATTTTTATGAAGCAATCAATAAAGAATGGTTAAATAAATCAACAATTCCGGTAGGAGAAATCATGGGTGGTGGTTTCCCTGAGCTTCAAAAGGAAAATACCGATAAAATTGAAGAAATAATAAACGCGCTCTCTGGTAAAGAATTTGCAGAAGGCACTAAGGAACAAAAAATTGCCGACTTCTATTCGACAGCGTTAGATACAAAAAATAGAAATAAGCAGGGGATTGAGCCCATCCAAAAATATGTAAAGGCAATTAACGAAGCTAAAACTCTTGATGAACTTGTTCAAGCAGATCTTGCTCAAGAAAAAGAATTAGGACTAAGCTCACTTTTCGGCTTTGCCATCATGAACGATGCAAAGAACAGCAGTGAAAATGCATTGTATTACGCCGGATTAGCAACTGGTTTGGATAAGAACAGTTTTGTTACGGAAGATGCAAATGCAAAAAATGCCTATATTGAATATATGACAAAACTTCTTGTAGTATCTGGCGAGGAAGAGTCTACAGCGAAAGCACTTGCTGAGCAAGTTTACGAAATGGAAAAAAGCTTAGCTTCTGTGTCGCTCGATCCTCATGAACAAGGCGATGTTAATAAATATTATAATCCATATACAATTCAACAATTCGATGACATGTTTAAGACAGTAGATATGAAGCAAGTCTTGACATCTATGAAGGTCGACAGTGCTGATAAAGTAATCGTATTCGATTTAAAGCTGGCGGAAAAAGGTGCGGAAGTCTTGAATGATACGAACCTTCATGTGCTTAAAGCTTACTCGAAAGTGCAATTACTTATGGCAACAGGCAGTTTGCTATCAGATGAATTCGGGGACGCTGCTAATGAGTTTGCTGCAACGTTATATGGAGTTACAGGAGAAAAAACAGAACAGGAAAACGCTGTAGCCCTAACAACGAGTACAATGAGCGGATATTTGGAGCAAATGTTTGCCGAGAAACATTTTTCACCAAATGCTAAAAAAGATGTTGAGCAGATGGTAGAGAAGTTAATTACTACGTATGAAGAGAGAATTAAATCTCTTGATTGGATGTCTGAAACAACAAAAGCGAAAGCTATTAAAAAGCTGGATACTATGATCGTTAAAATCGGTTACCCAGATAAGTGGGATGCGACATTAGATAACGTAGCGATCAAGACTTATGACGAAGGCGGTTCACTGTTCTCTAATACCTTTGCAGTAAACAAAGCATACATTGAGAACACGAAAGCTAAGCTAGGAAAACCGGTGGATAGATCAGAATGGGTAACGAGCGTATACACTGTAAATGCTTTCTACAATGCTCTTAATAACGAAATTACATTCCCTGCTGGTATTCTGCAAGCTCCTTTCTATGATATTAACGCTAAACCTGAAGAAAACTATGGTGCTATTGGCATGGTTATTGGTCATGAAATAAGCCATGCTTTTGATAACAACGGATCTGCCTACGACGAAAATGGAAATGCAAATAACTGGTGGACAGATGAGGACTTTGAGAAATTCAAAGATAAAAATCAGAAATTGATTGAGTTTTATAATGCAATTGAGATTATTCCAGGAGTATTGAACGACGGGCAGCTGACACTAAGCGAGAATGTCGCTGATTTAGGTGGGATGGCTGCTTCACTACAAGTTGTCTCTCAAATGAGTAATCCTGATTATAAAGCCTATTTCGAAAGTAATGCAGAAATGTGGAAATCCACAACTACAAAAGAATTTGCAGCGGTTCTGAGCAAAAACGATGTACATTCAGCCAATAAAATTCGAGTAAACCGTACGATTGTAAACTTCCAGCAATTCTATGATACCTATGGAATTAAGGCGGGAGATGGCATGTATGTAGCCCCGGAGGACCGAGTTTCTATCTGGTAAAATTTAATTATATCGATAGCTGACTAAGAAGACCATTTTATGTAAGGCTGTATATTCAAAAACTATAGCTGTTAAAATCAAAAAGACAGATTTAATCGACAAAGCTTGTTGATTAAATTCTGTCTTTTTTCCTGAATCGCTAATCCTACGAGGGCCAGTTATTTTAAGAAAAGGATATCTCAACTAAAATCTTTGTCTTATTAAGTATAACTCTGGCGATTGTTAATATTGTGCAAACCACTTTTAACTTGTTGAGAAGTCTGCTCAATATCATCGCCATTTCTTCACGAGCATCAGGCTTTTACCATCAATGATATGTTTATTAAAACGCTAGTGTCTCAAAAAGATAATAATAAACTATTTAAGTTTCAGGAGCTGTGTTACCTTCATATATTTAAAACCAACTTTTACTAGGAAATTCTGTACAAAAGTAATGTCATTTTCGTGTATCTATCGTATAATAAGTGTCAACACTTTTCACCTGAAAATCCAATTTTTATCTTTATTGTAATATCCAATCAGTAGAGGGGGATTACTTTCATGCAAGTAGTTGAAAAAGCATTTGGCTATATTACGAGAGAACGTGAGGAACAAATACAAGTACTCGTATTTGAACAAAATACCATAGGGGCAGGTATTCAAGTTCCAAAAGGTACAGTTGAGGAAGGTGAAACACCATTAGAGGCAGTGAAGCGTGAAATGTTGGAGGAGACAGGTCTCACATCGCTTGTCGTCCAGGGACTCATTGCACAGGATTACTTTAATCATCCGTCAGGTATTTTACAGAAACGATATTTTTACCATTTAACCACGAATGAATCACCAGATTCTTGGCAGCATCATCCAACGGGATTGAACGAAGGAGACTTACTATTTTCTTTTTATTGGATTTCGGTAGAGCAAGATGCATTGTTGGCGAAGGGGCATGGGGATTATTTATATCGTTTATTAGCCAAGGTGGAAAATTGAGCGTTCAATAATAAAAACCGCGTCATACTAGGCGCGGTTTTCATGTTTCTTCAATTATGCTCGTGCAGCAATCTCCAAAGCTTGTGTGAAATCAGCAATTAAATCCTCTACATGCTCAAGCCCTACAGAAAAACGTAAAAGGCCATCTGTAATCCCACGTTTTGCACGCTCCTCAGGCTCCATAGCAGCATGACTCATCTTTGCTGGGTAGGAAAGAATTGATTCCACTCCCCCAAGTGAGACTGCAAAAACAGGAATTGTCATCGCTTCGACTAATGCTTTTGCAGCTGCATAACTTGGTAGACGGAAAGATAATACAGCTCCAGCACTTGTACATTGTTGCTGATGAATGGCATATCCTGGGTGTGAGGCAAGTCCAGGATAGTAGACTTGTTCCACCAGTGGGTTACTAGCTAAAAATTCTGCAATTTTTTGAGCAGATTCAGCAGAACGACTAAAGCGTACATCGGTTGTTTTAATATTTTGTAATAGTGTGAAAGAATCCTGTACACCTAAAATATTTCCGAATGAATTTTGGATAAAATATAGCTCTTGTCCTAGCTTTTCATCAGCTGTGACTGTTAAGCCAGCAATGATATCAGAATGGCCAGATAAAAACTTTGTTGCACTATGAATGACTACATCAACACCAAGTTCTAATGGCCGCTGGTGTAATGGTGTCATAAAAGTATTATCTAAAAATGTAAGACATTGATGTTGCTTCGCAAGTGCCACTACACCACGAATGTCGGTAATACCTAATGTTGGGTTCGATGGTGTCTCCATATATAATAGTTTTGTAGCAGGGGTTATCGCTGCCTCAACTGCAGCTATATCTGTAAAATCCACAAAACTATGGGAAATGCCAAAACGTGGTAACACTTTCGTTACAAAACGATACGTACCTCCATATACATCCTCCGTCACGACGATATGGTCACCTTGTGATAACAACATGAGTGCTGCTGATACGGCCGCAATTCCAGAAGAGAACGCATGAGCACGAACGCCACCTTCCAGCTCGGCAATAGCTTTTTCTAACGCATCTCTCGTAGGGTTGCCAGAGCGTGCATAGTCATATTCGCCAAACTCATCAATACTTTCTTGGTGGAACGTAGATGATAGATACATAGGAACGTTGACGGCCCCTTTTTGATTCGCATAGCCATCGCGAACCCCTGCGTGAATGAGACTAGTTTCAATACGTTGCTTCATTTTTTATGCCTCTTTTCTAAGGATATCGAACACTTGACGTAAGTCTGCAATTAAATCTTCTGCTTCCTCAATACCAACAGAGAAGCGTAATAAACGATCACAAACGCCGCGTTCAACACGTTCTTCATAAGGCATATCGGCATGTGTTTGTGTAGCCGGATACGTAATAAAGCTTTCGACACCACCTAGACTTTCAGCAAATGTAATTAACTTTAAGTTACGAAGGAATGGATCAATCCATTCAGGCTTTTGCAAACGGAATGACAACATACCACCTTTTCCTGTATAAAGTACATCTGTCACTAATTCCTCTTCCTCTAAATAAGCAGCAATTGCTTTCGCATTCACATCATGTTGTTTTAATCGAATATGCATTGTTTTTAAGCCGCGAATAAGCAGCCATGAATCCATCGCCCCTAACACCATGCCACTGCCATTATGAATAAAACCAATACGTTCTGCTAATTCTGCGCCTTTCGCTACTACTAGACCAGCTAAGACATCATTATGTCCACCGATATATTTCGTAGCAGAATGTACTACTATGTCTGCCCCTAATTCGATCGGACGTTGGAAGTAAGGAGTATAGAAGGTATTATCGACAATTAATAAAGCTCCGTGCTTATGTGCTAATTCTGCATACACTTGTAAATCAAATTCCTGCATAAGGGGATTTGTCGGTGTTTCAATAAATAATGCACGTGTATTTTCAGTAATTAATGCTTCCACTTGCTCAACTGATTCAAATTTTGAATAGACAGCTTTGATATTATAAGTTTCTTGGAAGAAGTTAAAAAGTCTATATGTACCGCCATATAAATCATCTGGCACCACTAATTCATCGCCTGGTTTAAATATGGATAGGACTAGTTGAATGGCAGCCATCCCAGAGCTACAGGCAAAGCCCATGTCGCCACCTTCTAAATCTGCAATCCCTGCTTCTAAAAGAGCACGTGTTGGATTCTTTGTACGAGTATAGTCAAAGCCAGTAGATTCTCCAATTCCTCCATGTTTATAAGCAGTTGATAAATGAATTGGTGGACTCACAGCACCTGTTGCCGGATCACTTAAATTTCCTAGTTGTACAAGTTTTGTTTCAATACTTCTGTTTAATGTCATGACGTCACTCTTTTCTCCAATATTATTAAAAGCGACAAATTTCGCTTTCAATTTAATAGTATTCTCAATAATTGTTACCAATTTAACATGGATACCCAAGAAGAACAAGGGTGATTTCAGAAAATTAGCTAGATTATTTATTGTTAATCAAGTAGGAATAGTAGGGTATAGAATGTGATGACGTCAAATAAAACGAAGGGAGAGTGGTAATACTATGAAGTGGTAATACTATGAAGTGGTAATACTATGAAAGGAAGCAGTGACCACCAAAAGAAGTAAATTTCAACATAGAAGCTCAAAATAAAAGCATCTGCCTCAATGTGACAGATGCTTTTGACCCTTATGTTAGGCTTGTTCTTTTTTTAGCAAGTCGCGAATTTCTTTGAGGAGCTCTTCTTTAGCATCCAGTTCAGGAGCTGGTTCTTCAACAACAGCTTCCTCTTTTTTACGAGTGAGTTTCGTCATGATTCGTAAGGCCATAAAAATAGCAAATGCAATGATTAAAAAATCAATGATTGATTGTAGAAATACACCTAAATTGACTTGGGCTTCACCTGAGCCAAAGACAAAGCTCTTTGTTAAATCAATACCACCTGTTAAAACACCAACTAATGGCATAATGATATTTTCAACTAAGGAGGTAACAATTTTACCGAAAGCACCACCAATAACAACTGCAACTGCTAGATCGACAATATTGCCTTTCATCGCAAATTCTTTAAAGTCTTTCCACAAAATAAATTCCTCCCTATTATTATCCATAAAATTAATCAATCTGTATTTTACTATATTTTTCCCAAACCTTTCAACCGCTTTCGTAGTGAAAATAGTAATCTTGTTTAATAAAGTACATAATTTCAAAAGATTTACTACCAATATCGTAAAATTTGGTAAAATGGATGAAGAATACTAGATTAGGTGTGACTTATGGCAAAGAAAAAGAATAACAAACCGATGTTATCATCAGCCACAAAATTGGGCATGATAGCATTATTAATTCCTATAGCGATAACTGTTTATGTCCTGACATTTTTTGCGTGGAAGGAACTTCAAACACTACCGATTTTCGAAAAACTCGCGCAACAAAAGGCGATTGAAGAAATTCAACAACATTTCGATATGAATATTCCAGAGAAATACATACCTATATATGTAGCGGCTGAGGAGAAATATGGTGTACCATGGACATTACTTGCAGCACACCATCGAATTGAAACACGTTTTTCTACTATAAAAACGATGGTTTCGTCAGCAGGAGCAGAAGGCCATTTGCAATTCATGCCTTGCACATTCGTTGGTTGGAAGCATCCCACTTGTTCAGGGCTAGGTAAAGGTAATATCACGAAGGCAGAATTAATGAACCCAGAAACCATTGCAAAATATGGAGGATTTGGCGTAGATGCAAATGGAGATGGCATAGCTGACCCATATGATATAGAGGATGCGGTATTTAGCGCAGCTAATTACTTATCTAAATACGGTGCTGCAAAAGGGAATATTAAGAACGCTGTTTTTGAATACAACCATAGCAAAGAATATGTAGAAGATGTGTTGTATTACTACAAATTATATGATGATTATCATGATGATCTCAAAGCGGCTGTTCTTATAAATAATGAATAATAAAGAGCCATCACATTGGATGGCTCTTCATTACATATTTAAGTTGCTTTACGCATACCTTTTAGAATAAGGCTGACGATAAAGATCAGCACGATAGCACCAATTAGTGCTGGGAATACGTAGAAATCACTTACTTTCCAACCCCAGTTCCCTAAAACCATACTACCAATCCAAGAACCAACAATACCTGCAATAATATTCCCAATGATGCCACCAGGTACATCCTTACCTAAAATTACGCCAGCTAACCATCCAAGAATTCCTCCGATGATTAAATACCAAATGAAACTAATCATTATTTTCATCTCCTTAAAATTAAGATATAATGGCGATTACTTAGTTATACCCTGAATGGAGTAGATTAAACGCATTGATCTTGTTTAGTAATTATTACATGCTTTAAATTAGGCTGGGGTATGATGCCTAATTTGCGTTGGCTGGAGGGATGACAGCCAATCCTTCTGCATAATTTATTGTGAAAATGTCCACATTAAATACAATACTTCTATATGGTCCATACGTATGTTCACAAATGAAATTTGTACCAGTATCTACAATCTACGCCAACTCCCCATTGTAAGTAGTATAAAATCAACCATCTAACTAAATTATTTGCAAAAACAGCCTGTTCATTCGCGACAACCCACATTTTTGTTGATGCAGAATTTCAATTACCTATCACCTATATGCATGTTCATTTTCCGTATTTGTTATAGGCTATTATTCATAGTTACCTAATCATTTTTCATTTTAGTGAAAGGAAAAATGGGAAAATCATCACTTTTTGAATAGTTTGAAAATTTTGTTTAAAACGATTATAATGTAGGAAAAGGAGCGTGTTATTTATGAATATGGCTGTCATGAAACGTTTGAATCGTCAAGGTTTTCTTATCGCTGGTTTGCATTTGTTAGTTTTACTAAATCTTGCAGCCGATTTCTTATACACAACGTAACAATTAAATAGAAAGGTGAATAAAATGTTTGTCTCATTCTAAAACAACCGTGTCGTGTAAATTATTTGCAGCTCACGGTTGTTTTTATTTTGACCAAATAACTGAAAAGAGGGATTTTTCTGCCAAATGTCAAATACATAGACATATAGGGGAGGGGTATGATGACGCTAAGATTAGATCAAGCATTCATTGATGTGGAGAGACCTTTTGCATGGTTGGACTTAGATGCGCTGGATAAAAATATCCAAATTGTACAAGATGCCTGTGGCGAGAAACAAATTCGCATTGCGACAAAATCGATTCGTTCTGTCGACGTGCTCCGGTATGTTCAAAAAAACCTCGCACAGGTTGTAGGATTTATGACGTTCACGGCTGCCGAGACGATTTTCTTACTTCAGCAGCAATTTGATGATGTATTACTAGGCTATCCGGTAATGGAGGAAGCGTCTATTCGCCGCTTGTTGCATTTCGTCAAAGAAGGAAAAACGGTTACTTTTATGGTTGATCGACAGGAACATGTCCAATTATTGGCGAGGTTAGGGGAAGAAATAGATGTACGTGTACAAATCTGTATCGATATCAATGTGTCGAATGATTTTAAAGTATTGTATTTTGGAACAAAGCGTTCCTCATTATATTCGCTTGAGACGTTAACTCCTTTCTTACAATATATTCAAAAAAATCCTTTCTTGGAAGTTGCTGGAGCGATGGGCTATGAGGCCCAAATTGCAGGGGTTGGTAATCGTCCTGCAAATGCTTTAAAAGGTAGGGTCATAGACGCCATGCAAGTGCAGGCCAAAAAACAAGTTACACAATTCCGTCGACTAGCTATTGCCCATATTAAAGCGTATTTTCCAAACCTACGCTTTGTTAATGGTGGTGGCTCTGGGAGTATGTCTTACACCGCCAAGCAAAAAGAAGTGACTGAAATTACTGTAGGATCTGCATTTTACGCTCCTGGACTATTCGATCAATTTACTCATTTACAGCTAGAAAAAGCAGCTGGATTTGCTTTAAGGGTGACGAGAAAGCCTGAAAAAAATATCGTTGTTTGTCACGGAGGGGGCTATACGGCTTCAGGTGCAGTAAACATGGACCGCTTGCCAGTATTCTATGAACCTACCACATTCGCATATCTTACCTTAGAGGGAGCCGGTGAGGTGCAAACACCTATTAAGGTCAAAGGAAAAACGGTCAATATTGGCGATACAATTTATTTTCGACATGCCAAAGCAGGAGAGCTTTGTGAGCGTTTCCAAGTGCTACATGGTATTCGAGGGGACAAGTATATCGGGCGTTACACAACTTACAGGGGGGATGGCCAATGTTTTCTATAGAAAAATGGCGAAATGGAGAAAAATGGACTAACTGGGCAGGGAATGTTATTTCATATCCAAGCGAAATGTATGCACCACATTCTATTGAAGAAGTTTCAACTATTGTAAAACAAGCACGCGAAACAGGAAAATCGATTCGTGTCACAGGTGCAGCTCATTCATTTAGCGCTGTGGCAATGCCGGAGCATATAGCTATTTCCCTACATAATATGCGTGGATTAATTGCTGTAAATGAGGAAAGGCAGGAGGCAACTTTGTGGGCTGGAACCTATCTCTATGAAATGGGTCCAATGCTGGCAAAACATGGCTTTGCTTTAATCAATATGGGGGATATTCAGGAGCAAACGATTGCAGGGGCAGTATCGACCGGCACACATGGTACAGGTGTTACACTAGGTTCATTGTCATCTGCAGTTATGGCATGGGGCTTTGTAGATGGAAAGGGTACTTATCATGAGCACAGGAGAGGGATGGACGATGTATCCGAAGCCCTTCATGTATCATTAGGTATGCTTGGTATTCTTGTCAAAGTTACGGTCAAGGTAATGCCACTATATGGCTTACATTATGTGGGGGCAAGAGAGACATTGAGCAATGGACTTACTACATTTGCTGAGGATATTCGTCTACATCGACATGTAGAGTGGTTTTATTTCCCTGGAAGTGAGACGATTCAAGTAAAGCGAATGAATGCTGTAGCGCCTATCTATCAAAGTGAATGGAATAAGAGAATTGAAACTCTAAAACTTCAAATAGTAGAAAATGGTGCTTTCTTTGCTATGTCAGAGCTATGTAAATGGAAACCTTCGTTAAGTGGTACGATGAGTAAAATAGCTGCTGCTAATGTCGTGGAAAGTGAAAAAGTAGGAATAAGCTATGAAATTTATCCTTCACCTCGTAGTGTAAAGTTTCAAGAGAGTGAATATGCCATCCCGTTATCTCACTTTGAAGCCTGTTTAGAAGAAATTCATGCAACCTTTAAAAAAGGCCTTTTTGATGTACATTTTCCATTAGAGTGTCGAACAACTGCGGGTGAAGCAGGTTTTTTAAGTCCTACGCAGGGGCGTGAGTCAGCCTTTATAGCTTTTCATATGTATAAAGGGATGTCGGAGGAGCCTTATTTTAAATGGGTGCATACATTGATGCAAAAATATGAAGGTCGTCCTCATTGGGGAAAACAACATCATTTAACAGCACAAAAAGTGTATGAGTTATATCCGGAGATCGAAAAGTTTTTAACGGTTCGGCAGCAGTATGATCCAGATCAAGTATTTTTTACAGGATACTTAAAAAAACTGTTTCTATTGTAAGCGCTCTCTCTATTTTTATATGATTCCACCTTGTCCTAGTATTTGGTAGGTCTATTATTTATTCATTTTTGTTTTTATCAGAAAAATTTAAATTTGAACGAAATGTCAAAATTTTTATCAAAGCGAGATAAAACTTATGCTTAATCAGCATGTAAACGATTTCAATTTTGACAGATTTTTTGAATTGTTTAAACAATTCAAAAAATAGTGTTGACGAGACCTTTTTTTCGTACTATGATAACAACAATTTAACACGTTCGTTACAGCAGTGATCGACTAGAAAGCTGTTAATCTATAAATAAAAACAAAAGAGACAGAACATTTTGATTATAGTGACGAACAAAGTATGGAAAGCAATGAGGGGCGTTTAAAATGAGAAGTGACATGATTAAAGTAGGCGTAGATCGAGCGCCACATCGAAGTCTTTTATATGCAACAGGCAAAGTAAAAGCAAAAGATTTAGGCAAACCATTTATTGGGGTTTGTAACTCTTATATCGACATAATACCAGGTCACGTTCATTTACGTACGTTCGCTGATGTAGTGAAAGAAGCTATTATTGAAGCGGGTGGTATTCCATTCGAATTTAATACAATTGGTGTCGATGATGGTATTGCAATGGGGCATATTGGGATGCGTTATTCATTACCTAGTCGTGAAATTATAGCAGACTCAGCTGAGACGGTTATTAATGCACACTGGTTTGATGGTGTTTTTTATATTCCAAACTGTGACAAAATTACACCTGGTATGCTTATGGCAGCGGTTCGTACGAATGTACCATCTATCTTTGTTTCGGGTGGTCCAATGGAGGCCGGTACCTCTGCTACAGGTAAGCAGCTTTCCCTCACATCAGTTTTTGAAGGAGTAGGGGCTCATAAATCAGGGAAAATGTCAGCTGAAGAGCTGTTAGATATTGAAAATAATGCATGTCCAACATGTGGTTCATGCTCAGGTATGTTTACAGCAAACTCCATGAACTGCTTAATGGAAATGCTAGGTGTCGCATTACCAGGGAATGGTACAATCGTAGCTACTTCTGAAGAGCGTCACCAGCTGATTAAAGAAGCAGCTAAACAATTAATTCGTATGGTAAAAGAAGATATTAAGCCACGCGATATTATTACAAAAGAAGCTATTGATGATGCATTTGCTCTTGATATGGCAATGGGTGGCTCAACAAACACTGTTCTTCATACATTAGCCATTGCGAATGAAGCAGAAATAGACTATAACATTGAAGATATTAATAAAGTAGCGGAACGCGTACCGTATTTAGCAAAAATTATGCCTGCTTCGGATATTTCAATGGATGACATCAATAAAGCCGGTGGAGTTAGCGCCATTATTAACGAATTAACAACGATTCCAGGTGCTATTCACCCAGATCGTCCTACAGTTGCAGGAGTGACAATGGGAGAACTTGTTAAAGATTATCACATCACGAATGATCAAGTCATTCGAACAAAAGACAATCCATATAGTGCTGTAGGTGGGTTATCCGTATTATTCGGTAACATCGCACCGGATGGTTCTGTTATTAAAGTAGGGGCGGTTGATCCTTCCATCCAAGTATTCAAAGGCGAAGCAATCGTTTTTGATTCACAAGAAGCAGCCCAAGAGAATATTGATAATGGAACAGTTAAAGAGGGCCATGTAGTCGTCATTCGCTACGAGGGACCTAAAGGTGGCCCGGGGATGCCAGAAATGCTTGCACCTACCTCTGCGATTCAAGGTCGTGGTCTTGGTACAAAGGTTGCTTTAATCACAGATGGTCGTTTCTCAGGAGCATCTCGAGGTATTTCAATTGGACATATTTCACCAGAAGCAGCTGAAGGTGGTCCAATCGCTTTAGTTGAAAATGGAGATATTATTGAAATTGATCTACCAAATCGTACGATTAATTTACAAGTTTCAGATGAAGTTTTAGCTGAACGTCGTGCAAAATTACCAGTCTTTGAGCCAAAAATTAAACGAGGTTGGCTAGCAAGATATTCAAAATTAGTGACGAACGCCTCAACTGGCGGCGTAATGAAAATTTAACAACTAAATATATAGAAAACGTTGATGAGGTTAAAGGTTCTAGAGCCTTGTATCTACCAGAGAGCCGGTCGTGCTGGAAGCCGGCGATACAACTAGATCCGACATCCCCTCGGAGTGGGCTATTAAACGTGTTTACACCATTAGATAGCTCCGGGCATAGTCGAAAGTGCTCGTTATTAATGAATAAATGTTTTATGGCACTCTATTGGATGCGAATTCTTTCGCATTGGTGCATAAATGCAATCATTTATTCGCGAGGTAGCAATTATTTGCTATAAAAAAGGGTGGTACCATGGAAAGTCTTTTTCATCCCTACGTAAGGTAGTTCTTTGCGTGTGGAGAAAAAGGCTTTTTATTATTTTCACGAATGAAATGCAAACTCTCAACCAAATGGAAGAGAGTGCAGATAATCCAGCTTGTGACACTTCATTAATCTACAACACTGATGTGTGAGTTTGAAAGATATAAAGGAGGCATAATTTGATGAGTGCAAATGTTTCAATGAATGAACAAGAACAATTAGTAACAACTGTTACTGCTGAGCAAACCTATCAAGCAAAGGACGGTGCAGATGTATTAGTGCAGGCATTGCACGATCAAGGTGTTGAAATCATCTTTGGCTATCCTGGAGGAGCCGTATTGCAAATCTATGATGCAATGTATAAAAATCCAATCCGCCATATTTTAACTAGACATGAACAGGGTGCTATTCATGCAGCCGAGGGTTATGCTCGTGTTTCTGGTAAAACGGGTGTTGTTATTGCGACAAGTGGGCCAGGCGCAACAAATCTCGTAACAGGTATTGCGGACGCCATGATTGATTCCATTCCATTAGTTGTCTTTACAGGTCAGGTTGCTACTTCTGTAATTGGAACAGACGCTTTCCAAGAAGCAGATATCATGGGGATTACGACACCAATTACAAAGCACAATTACCAAGTGCAGGACGTAAATGATATTCCACGTATTGTTAAAGAGGCGTTCCATATTGCTAGCACAGGTCGTAAGGGACCAGTTGTCGTGGACTTCCCAAAAAACGTTTCACAAATGTTGTTTGATGTAGAGAATCCGCCACAAGCACCTGATGATATTTATTTACCAGGCTATCAGCCAACATATAAACCAAATTACTTACAGATCCAAAAAGCGATTCAAGCGATTTCCTTGGCAAAGAATCCAATCATTTTAGCTGGTGCAGGTGTTCTCTTTGCTGATGCACGTGAGGAATTAACAGCCTTCGCAGAAAAATACCGTATTCCAGTAACGAACACATTGCTAGGACTTGGGTCCATTCATGGTGAACATGATTTATTCCTTGGGATGGCAGGCATGCACGGTACAGTAACAGCAAATACAGCCATCACAAAATCTGATTTATTACTTAATATTGGTGCACGCTTTGATGATCGTTTAACAGGTAATTTAGCCACATTTGCACCAAATGCAACAATCATCCATATCGACATAGATCCTGCTGAAATTGGCAAAAACGTTCCGACAGATATTCCGATCGTTGCAGATGCAAAAGAAGCTTTGAAAGCATTATTGAAAAAGGACTTCGAAGGTCCTGATACAGCAGATTGGTTAGCCTATTTAAACAATCATGCCAATGACTATCCATTATGGTATTGCAAGAATGATGATGATCAGGAAGTTTTACCACAAGAGGCATTGCAATTAGTGCATAAAATTACTGAGGGTGATGCCATTGTAACGACTGATGTTGGGCAGCATCAAATGTGGGCAGCGCAATACTACCATTTAAATAATGATCATGCATGGGTAACGTCTGGTGGACTTGGTACGATGGGCTTCGGCTTCCCAGCCGCAATTGGCGCTCAATTTGCGAAGCCAGACAAAAAAGTTATTTCGATTGTAGGAGATGCAGGCTTCCAAATGACTGCACAGGAGTTATCCATTCTACAGGAGTTTAACTTACCAGTAAAAATTGTGATTTTGAATAATAGCTGCCTTGGCATGGTCCGTCAATGGCAACAGACATTCTATGAAGAGCGTTATTCATCATCGCTTATGCCAATCCAACCAGACTTTGTTAAGTTAGCAGATGCCTATAATATAAAAGGCTATCGAATTAACACAATTGATGAAGCGGAGGATATTTTCCGTGAGGCACTACTTTCTGATGAGCCAGTATTAATTGATTGTCGAGTGAAACAGCTTGAATGTGTTTACCCAATGGTAGCACCAGGCAAAGGCTTACATGAAATGATTGGGGTGAAAAAGAATTGAAACGAGTAATTACCGTAACTGTGATTAACCAAAGTGGTGTGTTAAACCGTTTGACAGGTCTATTGATGAAGCGTCAATTCAATATTGAATCGATTACAGTAGGTCATACGGAACAAGCAAACTTTTCAAAGATGACTTTTGTAGTCCACGTCGAGGATGAACGCAAGATCGAGCAGCTAGTGAAACAATTATCGAAGCAAATTGATGTGTTAAAGGTCAATGACATAACGGATAAATCAATTGTTTTGCGAGAGCTAGCGCTGGTAAAGGTTATTTCACCGCCAAATTTACGTTTGGAAATGAATTCGATTGTCGAACCATTCCGTGCTCAAATTATTGATACGGCTAAAAACGTTGTGACGTATCAAGTGGTAGGGCACCCAGACAAAATTGATGCCTTTATCGAACTCATTCGACCATATGGCATTAAAGAGCTTACTCGTACAGGGGCCACTGCTTCTGTTCGTGAAACACAAAAAATCTCAAATCCACAGCTCTCTATTTTAAAATAGTTTGCATATAAATTTAACAAGCTTTATGGAGCTAAAAAAACAAACCAAATTCTAGGAGGAAATGAACTATGGCTACTATGTATTATGAACAAAATATCAACGAGGACGTACTAAAAGGAAAGAAAATCGCAATCATCGGTTATGGCTCACAAGGACACGCACATGCATTAAACCTTAAGGAATCAGGCTTTGATGTAGTAGTAGGGGTTCGCCCAGGTGGATCTTTCGATGCTGCAAAAGCAGATGGTATTGATGTAAAAACGGTGGCGGAGGCTGCACAAGAAGCAGATGTTATCCAAATTTTATTACCAGATGAGCGTCAAAAAGCAGTTTATGAAGCAGAAATTGCACCACATCTACAAGCTGGCAAAGCTTTAATGTTTGCGCACGGCTTCAACATTCACTTTGGTCAAATTACACCACCAGCAGATGTTGACGTATTTTTAGTAGCACCAAAAGGCCCAGGACATTTAGTGCGTCGTCAATTCCAAGAAGGAGCTGGCGTACCAGGTTTATTCGCTATCCATCAAGACGCGACAGGTCAAGCAAAAGATTTAGCACTTGCTTATGGTAAAGGAATTGGTGCCGCACGTGGTGGACTTCTTGAAACATCATTCAAAGAAGAGACAGAGACAGATTTATTCGGTGAACAAGCAGTTCTTTGTGGTGGTGCAACACAACTTGTAAGAGCAGGATTTGAAACGCTAGTAGAAGCTGGCTACCAACCGGAATTAGCATACTTTGAAACACTTCACGAGCTTAAATTAATTGTTGACCTTATGTTTGAAGGCGGTATGGCAACAATGCGTTACTCGGTGTCAGATACAGCTGAGTGGGGAGATTATGTGGCGGGACCACGCATTATCGATGAGTCAGTAAAAGCACGAATGAAAGATGTGTTAACAGATATTCAAGATGGTACATTTGCTCGTCGTTGGATTCAAGAAAATGAAAATGGTCGCCCAGAATATACAAAATTCAAAGAGGCTGGTGCAAACCATCAAATTGAAGAAGTGGGTGCAAAATTACGTGCTATGATGCCATTCATTAATGAAGGTAAAGAAAAAGTTGTGAGAGAAGTGGCTACAAGTGCGAAAAATTGATATTTTCGATACGACGCTTCGCGATGGTGAACAATCTGCTGGGATCAACTTAAATACGGCCGAGAAGATTGAAATTGCCAAACAGTTAGAGCGCCTTGGAGTGACAATTATTGAAGCAGGGTTTCCTGCTTCGTCACCCGGTGACTTTGATGCCGTCCATCGCATTGCAGGAACCGTAAAAAATTCTATTATCACAGGTCTAGCTCGCTGTATCCAAAAGGATATCGATACGACTTGGGAAGCAATTAAAGTAGCAGAGCAACCACATATTCATGTTTTTCTAGCAACCTCACCCATTCATATGGAATATAAGTTAAAAAAATCCCCAGATCAAGTGATCGAGCAAGCGGTTGCGGCAGTTAAATATGCAAAAAAATTCTTTCCTCTTGTGCAATGGTCTGCCGAGGATGCATTCCGTTCGGATCGTGAATTTTTAGTACGAATTATGAATGAAGTGGTTGCTGCTGGTGCTTCAACGATTAATGTTCCTGACACTGTAGGCTATGCTTCCCCTCAGGAATATGGCGCATTATTTAAATTCCTACTGGAAAATGTAAAAGGTGCTGACAAAGTAAAATTCTCTGCCCATTGTCATGATGACCTTGGGATGGCCACAGCCAATACGATTGCTGCCATCGAAAATGGTGCCGCGCAAGTAGAGGGAACCATCAATGGTATTGGCGAACGTGCAGGGAATGTAGCACTAGAAGAAATTGCGGTGGCACTGCATATTCGCAAAGATTTTTACCAAGTGGAAACTGGAATACAGCTGCAAGAGATTAAACGCACGTCTCAATTAGTCAGTAAATTGACAAACGTTGTGATTCAGCCTAATAAAGCAATTGTTGGAAAGAATGCATTTGCGCATGAATCAGGTATCCATCAAGATGGCGTCTTGAAAAATCCGGAAACCTACGAAATTATCTCACCTGCCCTAATCGGTGAGGGTGAAATACCATTAGTACTTGGGAAACATTCTGGGCGTGCTGCCTTCCGTGATCGTGCTGAAACAATGGGCTTCAACCTTTCCGATGAAAAGCTGAACAAAGCGTTTGTGGAATTTAAAAAACTAGCTGATCGGAAAAAAGAGATTACAGAAGAGGATTTACTAACTCTTCTCACAGAACAACAGGTTCAAATAGAGGATGTACCACTCTTTGATTTGAAGATGGTACAAGTGCAATATGGAACAGAAAATATTCCTACTGCTACAGCCATTGTCCTAACACCAGAGGGGCTAGAGAAAACGGTTGTTGCGACTGGCTCTGGTTCTGTGGAGGCCATTTTTAATACGCTGGAGCAGCTTGTACCTGGAGCTGTTCAGGTGCTTGATTACCGTGTGTCATCTGTAGGGAAGGGCCGGGATGCACTTGGTGAAGCGGTTATTAATATTCGTTATGATAATGTATCGACAACAGGCCGCAATTCTTCACAAGATGTTTTAGAAGCTTCGGCTAAAGCTTATTTAAATGCCATTAACCGTCATTTAATACAAGCAAGTCTTCGCGCACAGCCTGTATAGGTTGTAAAGGTAGTGAATTGTGTGATGTACCATTCACGAGTCGGATGCAATGATGTCATGGCGTATTGTATCTTTCAAGAAAAATTACGCTTAGTCGTAATGAATACGCTCATCTAAATAGTTGGTAGGTGAGCGTTCTTACTAAATTAGCGAATGCGCTAAAAAAAGAAAGGTGTTTTGACGATGGAGAAAAAAATTACAGTCCTTCCTGGTGACGGGATTGGGCCAGAGGTTGTTGCTTCTGCTGTACGTGTACTACAAGTGATTGGTAAACGATTTAATCATACATTTCATTTAGGATATGCAACAATTGGGGGTGCTGCCATTGATCAGCACAACAATCCATTACCAGAAGAAACAATCGAGATGTGTGAAAATAGCGATGCGATTCTATTAGGAGCTGTTGGTGGACCAAAATGGGATCAAAACCCACCTGAATTACGCCCAGAAAAAGGGTTATTGCGTATTCGCAAACACTTCGATTTATTTGCAAATCTACGTCCAGTAAAGGCGTTCCCGAGTTTACTAGATGCTTCACCATTAAAACGTGAAGTAGCTGAAAACGTTGATTTAATGATTGTTCGTGAACTAACAGGCGGCGTATACTTCGGGGAACCACGTATGCGTACTGAAAATGGCGCAATTGATACAACTGTTTATTCAAAAGCAGAGGTGGAGCGTATCGTTGAAAATGCCTTTGAGCTAGCACGTTTACGTGGAGGCAAATTATGCTCTGTTGATAAGGCGAATGTTCTTGAAACAAGTCGCTTATGGCGTGAAGTCGTAGAAGCAAAGAAAAAAGACTATCCAGATGTCATTGTAGAACATAATCTAGTCGACTCTGTTGCGATGAAACTAATTACAAATCCTGGTCACTATGATGTAGTAGTCACTGAAAATATGTTTGGTGATATTTTAAGTGATGAAGCATCAGTTATTACTGGTTCTTTGGGCGTCCTTCCATCGGCATCTATTCGTGGTGATAATTTTGGCTTATATGAACCTGTACATGGATCAGCTCCGGAAATTGCAGGGCAAGGAGTAGCAAACCCTGCGGCAACAATTCTATCTGTTGCGATGATGCTACAATATTCCTTTGGCCTGAAAGAAGAGGCGGCAGAAATTGAGCGTGCTGTTAGTGCAGTATTTGATGATGGTTACTTTACAGCAGATCTTGCTCGTGACGGCAGCCGCATTTTATCGACAAATGAATGGACAGATAAAGTGATTAACGAAATTGATACTAGTTTTGTTTCACAAAGTATTATGACAACATATATTTAAAGAAATAGGTGAAGACAATGGGTAAAAATATAATTGAAAAGATTTGGGATAAACATGTAGTTTATCAGGAAGAGGGCAAACCGGACCTGTTATATATTGATCTTCATTTAATTCATGAAGTAACATCTCCGCAAGCTTTTGAAGGTCTACGTTTGAACGGACGCAAAGTGCGTCGTCCTGATTTAAGCTTTGCGACAATGGATCATAACGTACCAACGAAAAATTTACCGACAATCCATGATCCTATTGCACGCAACCAAATCGAAACATTGGCTAAAAATGCAAAAGAGTTTGGTGTTGAGCTAGCAGGAATGGGTCATCCTGACCAAGGGATTGTACACGTTATTGGGCCAGAGCTGGGATTAACACAACCAGGGAAAACTATCGTTTGTGGCGATTCTCATACATCAACTCACGGTGCCTTTGGTGCGATTGCTTTCGGGATTGGTACATCAGAGGTTGAGCATGTCTTATCAACACAAACTTTATGGCAAAATAAGCCGAAAACGATGGAAATTCGTGTTGAAGGGGAGCTACCAGTTGGGGTAGCTGCAAAGGATATTATTTTAGCCATTATTGCAAAGTTTGGTATTGGTGTTGGCACTGGGCATATTGTGGAATTCACTGGAGAGGCTATCCATAAATTGTCTATGGAAGAACGGATGACAATCTGTAATATGTCGATTGAGGCAGGAGCGAAAGCTGGGCTGATTTCACCTGATCAAACAACAGTGGATTATATTCGTGGTCGCAAATATGCGCCACAAGGTGAAAAATTGGAGGAAGCAGCCGCTTATTGGTTAAGTTTGGCTTCCGATGAGGATGCTACGTACGACACAGTTCGTATCATAAATGCAGAAGAAATCGAACCAATCATTACATGGGGTACAAATCCATCGATGGGTACGGGTGTTTCTGGTCATGTTCCAACACAAGCAGATTATGAGGATGAATCTGATAAGGCAGCTCTTCAAAAAGCATTAGCCTATATGGGCTTAGAGGAAGGGCAACCTTTAACATCTATTGATATTCAGCATGTCTTTATTGGCTCCTGTACAAACTCACGCATTAGTGATTTACGCACTGCTGCTAGTGTCATTCAAGGACGTAAGGTGCATGATAATGTAACAGCAATTGTTGTGCCGGGTTCTCATACGACGAAAAAGCAAGCAGAGGAAGAGGGCTTGGATAAAATCTTTATCGAGGCAGGCTTTGAATGGAGAGAGTCAGGTTGCTCCATGTGCCTAGCGATGAATGATGATGTTGTACCAGCTGGTGAACGCTGTGCCTCTACATCCAATCGCAACTTTGAAGGACGTCAGGGAGCGGGTTCTCGTACACATTTAGTATCACCACCGATGGCAGCTGCAGCTGCGATTGCAGGTCATTTTGTGGATGTACGTGAATTTGTGAAGGAAACTGTGTAAGTCTTGCTTTACACGGAAGGGATGATTAAAAATGGAACCAATTAATATCGTTAATAGTGTCATCACACCACTTGATCGTAAAAATGTTGATACAGATCAAATTATTTCAAAAGAATTTCTTAAACGTATTGAGCGCACAGGATTTGGACAATTTTTATTTTATCACTGGCGTTACGATGCACAAGGCAATGAGATTAAAGACTTTGTTTTAAATAAACCTGAATTTAAAGAATCCAAAATTTTAGTGGCGCAAGATAATTTTGGCTGCGGTTCATCCCGCGAACACGCACCATGGGCCATCTTAGATTATGGCTTTAACGTGGTGATTGCCCCTTCTTTTGCAGATATCTTCCATAATAACTGCTTTAAAAATGGCATTCTACCTATTAAGTTAACAGAAGCAGAATGTGATGAAATTCTGGCTAAGGGATTAGCAAAGCCATATACAATGGAAGTAAATCTTGCTGAACAAACAGTGACAGGTGAAGATGGTAAAGTCTATCATTTCACAATTGATCCGTACTATAAGGAGACATTACTAAATGGTTGGGATGAAATTGCTTTAACCTTTAAATACGAAGAACATATTGCTGCCTATGAGGCAAAGCGGGTAGCATTCTAAGCAAAAGTGGCTGGATAAATCCTAGCTATAAACTAAAAAGCCAGTGAAATTTTACGATTAATAAAATTTCGTTGGCTTTTAAAATTTTTTCAATAAGAAAGTCTTCTGATTCATTAACTCATCAAAAATATATTAATTAGTTTTGCTTTAGATATAAAAGTAAAGTTACAGAAAGAATGTATTGCCTTCTATGTTCACCATTTCAAAGCTATTCTGTAGAAACTTTCGATTCGACAGTTGAAGAAAAAGCATATTCAGTTGTTACTCACTCTAACTGGAAGATATAGTGTTAGGAGAATCAGTGAATTGAAAAGATGGTATACGTTATTTAAGCTTCAGGATAATAATGCTGAAGGAGTATGTAAGGCTTTTTCTTGATGAAAGAGCTATGGTCGGTTCTAACTGCAAAGCAATGGGATTATTTTTTAGAAACGATTTAAAACGTGCTATTGTATAAAATACAATATTTAAATAGTAGGGAGATAGAATAGAAAGTTTTTAACTAATTTCTTGTTGACTATTTTGTTAATATAATATATTATTGATTTCTATCGTGAAATATCGATAGATGTTAATAAGTATTAATCACAGGTGTTAACATAAAAATATTTTGATATATTGTGAAACATCATTTAGCGAATAAAATATTTTGAATTAGTTGTTGACAAACACGAAAATGTTTTGATATAATAAAATTCCTGTCGCTGTATGGCAGTATAAAATGAACCTTGAAAACTGAACAAGCAAAACGTAATCAATAAAGTTTTAAGTAACTAGTTTCGGCTAGTGAACGAAACAAAATTTTGGACATCAAAATTGATGCCAGCAAAACAATTTGAGCTAATCAAATTTCTTTTATGGAGAGTTTGATCCTGGCTCAGGACGAACGCTGGCGGCGTGCCTAATACATGCAAGTCGAGCGAACAGAGAAGGAGCTTGCTCCTTTGACGTTAGCGGCGGACGGGTGAGTAACACGTGGGCAACCTACCTTATAGTTTGGGATAACTCCGGGAAACCGGGGCTAATACCGAATAATCTGTTCCACCTCATGGCGGAACACTGAAAGACGGCATCTCGCTGTCGCTATAAGATGGGCCCGCGGCGCATTAGCTAGTTGGTGAGGTAACGGCTCACCAAGGCGACGATGCGTAGCCGACCTGAGAGGGTGATCGGCCACACTGGGACTGAGACACGGCCCAGACTCCTACGGGAGGCAGCAGTAGGGAATCTTCCACAATGGGCGAAAGCCTGATGGAGCAACGCCGCGTGAGTGAAGAAGGTTTTCGGATCGTAAAACTCTGTTGTAAGGGAAGAACAAGTACAGTAGTAACTGGCTGTACCTTGACGGTACCTTATTAGAAAGCCACGGCTAACTACGTGCCAGCAGCCGCGGTAATACGTAGGTGGCAAGCGTTGTCCGGAATTATTGGGCGTAAAGCGCGCGCAGGCGGTCCTTTAAGTCTGATGTGAAAGCCCACGGCTCAACCGTGGAGGGTCATTGGAAACTGGGGGACTTGAGTGCAGAAGAGGAAAGTGGAATTCCAAGTGTAGCGGTGAAATGCGTAGAGATTTGGAGGAACACCAGTGGCGAAGGCGACTTTCTGGTCTGTAACTGACGCTGAGGCGCGAAAGCGTGGGGAGCAAACAGGATTAGATACCCTGGTAGTCCACGCCGTAAACGATGAGTGCTAAGTGTTAGGGGGTTTCCGCCCCTTAGTGCTGCAGCTAACGCATTAAGCACTCCGCCTGGGGAGTACGGTCGCAAGACTGAAACTCAAAGGAATTGACGGGGGCCCGCACAAGCGGTGGAGCATGTGGTTTAATTCGAAGCAACGCGAAGAACCTTACCAGGTCTTGACATCCCGTTGACCACTGTAGAGATATAGTTTCCCCTTCGGGGGCAACGGTGACAGGTGGTGCATGGTTGTCGTCAGCTCGTGTCGTGAGATGTTGGGTTAAGTCCCGCAACGAGCGCAACCCTTGATCTTAGTTGCCATCATTTAGTTGGGCACTCTAAGGTGACTGCCGGTGACAAACCGGAGGAAGGTGGGGATGACGTCAAATCATCATGCCCCTTATGACCTGGGCTACACACGTGCTACAATGGACGATACAAACGGTTGCCAACTCGCGAGAGGGAGCTAATCCGATAAAGTCGTTCTCAGTTCGGATTGTAGGCTGCAACTCGCCTACATGAAGCCGGAATCGCTAGTAATCGCGGATCAGCATGCCGTGGTGAATACGTTCCCGGGCCTTGTACACACCGCCCGTCACACCACGAGAGTTTGTAACACCCGAAGTCGGTGAGGTAACCTTTTGGAGCCAGCCGCCGAAGGTGGGATAGATGATTGGGGTGAAGTCGTAACAAGGTAGCCGTATCGGAAGGTGCGGCTGGATCACCTCCTTTCTAAGGATTATTTCGGAATACAAACCTAGGGTTTGTAAGATTACGTTTTGCGTTCAGTTTTGAAGGTTCATTCTTCCGAATGAAATACTTCAAATATGTGCTCCTGTCGCTACGCTTTCGTCGCAAAGCTGCGAAGAAGTAGAAGCAGGCAGTAACTTTGTTCTTTGAAAACTGGATAAAACGACATTGAAATTGTAACAAACACATTTATTTTTTAAGTTTTTTATAGGCTTAATAACATTAGTAAGGTTTCAAGACACAAGCAGTTCTAGGAAGCAATCGAGTGAATGAAGGAGCGTACTTCAGTACGTGACTGATTGAACGAGTGAAGCTGACAACGAAATGCGATGTGAATTGAAAGCTGTAGGTTAAGTTATTAAGGGCGCACGGCGAATGCCTTGGCACTAGGAGCCGAAGAAGGACGGCACTAACACCGATATGCTTCGGGGAGCTGTAAGTGAGCTTTGATCCGGAGATTTCCGAATGGGGGAACCCACTACGTTTAATCGCGTAGTATCTTGACGTGAATACATAGCGTCTTGAAGGCAGACCCAGGGAACTGAAACATCTAAGTACCTGGAGGAAGAGAAAGAAAAATCGATTCCCTGAGTAGCGGCGAGCGAAACGGGAAGAGCCCAAACCAAGAGGCTTGCCTCTTGGGGTTGTAGGACACTCTATACGGAGTTACAAAAGAGCGAGTTAGATGAAGCGACTTGGAAAGGTCCGCCAGAGCAGGTAAAAGCCCTGTAGTCGAAAGTTCGTTCTCTCCTGAGTGGATCCTGAGTACGGCGGAACACGTGAAATTCCGTCGGAATCCGGGAGGACCATCTCCCAAGGCTAAATACTACCTAGTGACCGATAGTGAACCAGTACCGTGAGGGAAAGGTGAAAAGCACCCCGGGAGGGGAGTGAAAGAGATCCTGAAACCGTGTGCCTACAAGTAGTTAGAGCCCGTTAATGGGTGATAGCGTGCCTTTTGTAGAATGAACCGGCGAGTTACGATTACGTGCAAGGTTAAGCTTTAGAAGGCGGAGCCGCAGCGAAAGCGAGTCTGAATAGGGCGAAATAGTACGTGGTCGTAGACCCGAAACCAGGTGATCTACCCATGTCCAGGGTGAAGGTAAGGTAACACTTACTGGAGGCCCGAACCCACGCACGTTGAAAAGTGCGGGGATGAGGTGTGGGTAGCGGAGAAATTCCAATCGAACTTGGAGATAGCTGGTTCTCTCCGAAATAGCTTTAGGGCTAGCCTCGTGATGAGAATACTGGAGGTAGAGCACTGTTTGGACTAGGGGGCCATCCCGGTTTACCGAATTCAGACAAACTCCGAATGCCAGATATTTATACACGGGAGTCAGACTGCGAGTGATAAGATCCGTAGTCAAAAGGGAAACAGCCCAGACCACCAGCTAAGGTCCCAAAGTAATCGTTAAGTGGAAAAGGATGTGGCGTTGCACAGACAACCAGGATGTTGGCTTAGAAGCAGCCATCATTTAAAGAGTGCGTAATAGCTCACTGGTCGAGTGACGCTGCGCCGAAAATGTATCGGGGCTAAACGATTCACCGAAGCTGTGGATTGACATCTACGATGTCAGTGGTAGGAGAGCGTTCTAAGTGCGTTGAAGTCAGACCGGAAGGACTGGTGGAGCGCTTAGAAGTGAGAATGCCGGTATGAGTAGCGAAAGACGGGTGAGAATCCCGTCCACCGTATGACTAAGGTTTCCTGAGGAAGGCTCGTCCGCTCAGGGTTAGTCGGGACCTAAGCCGAGGCCGACAGGCGTAGGCGATGGACAACAGGTTGATATTCCTGTACCACCTCCTCACCGTTTGAGAAATGGGGGGACGCAGTAGGATAGGGTAAGCGCGCTGTTGGTTATGCGCGTCCAAGCAGTAAGGCGTGTGTGTAGGCAAATCCGCACACTATAACGTTGAGTTGTGATGGCGAGTCCGTATGGACGAAGTTCCTGATTTCACACTGCCAAGAAAAGCCTCTATCGAGGTGAGAGGTGCCCGTACCGCAAACCGACACAGGTAGTCGAGGAGAGAATCCTAAGGTGTGCGAGAGAACTCTCGTTAAGGAACTCGGCAAAATGACCCCGTAACTTCGGGAGAAGGGGTGCTCTTGAGCGTGCAAGCGCATGAGAGCCGCAGTGAATAGGCCCAGGCGACTGTTTAGCAAAAACACAGGTCTCTGCAAAACCGTAAGGTGACGTATAGGGGCTGACGCCTGCCCGGTGCTGGAAGGTTAAGAGGAGTGGTTAGCGCAAGCGAAGCTGCGAATTGAAGCCCCAGTAAACGGCGGCCGTAACTATAACGGTCCTAAGGTAGCGAAATTCCTTGTCGGGTAAGTTCCGACCCGCACGAAAGGCGTAACGATCTGGGCACTGTCTCAACGAGAGACTCGGTGAAATTATAGTACCTGTGAAGATGCAGGTTACCCGCGACAGGACGGAAAGACCCCGTGGAGCTTTACTGTAGCCTGATATTGAATTTTGGTACAACTTGTACAGGATAGGTAGGAGCCAGAGATCTCGGAGCGCCAGCTTCGAAGGAGGCGTCGGTGGGATACTACCCTGGTTGTATTGAAATTCTAACCCATGCCCCTTAGCGGGGCAGGAGACAGTGTCAGGCGGACAGTTTGACTGGGGCGGTCGCCTCCTAAAAGGTAACGGAGGCGCCCAAAGGTTCCCTCAGAATGGTTGGAAATCATTCGTAGAGTGTAAAGGCACAAGGGAGCTTGACTGCGAGACCTACAAGTCGAGCAGGGTCGAAAGACGGGCTTAGTGATCCGGTGGTTCCGCATGGAAGGGCCATCGCTCAACGGATAAAAGCTACCCCGGGGATAACAGGCTTATCTCCCCCAAGAGTCCACATCGACGGGGAGGTTTGGCACCTCGATGTCGGCTCATCGCATCCTGGGGCTGTAGTCGGTCCCAAGGGTTGGGCTGTTCGCCCATTAAAGCGGTACGCGAGCTGGGTTCAGAACGTCGTGAGACAGTTCGGTCCCTATCCGTCGTGGGCGTAGGAAATTTGAGAGGAGCTGTCCTTAGTACGAGAGGACCGGGATGGACACACCGCTGGTGTACCAGTTGTCTTGCCAAAGGCATCGCTGGGTAGCTATGTGTGGACGGGATAAGTGCTGAAAGCATCTAAGCATGAAGCCCCCCTCAAGATGAGATTTCCCATTACGCAAGTAAGTAAGATCCCTCAAAGACGATGAGGTAGATAGGTTCGAGGTGGAAGTGTGGTGACACATGGAGCTGACGAATACTAATCGATCGAGGACTTAACCAAATTGTTTGAAGCAGTCAATGCGCCGTTTATCCAGTTTTGAAAGAACAACCCTTTCAACAAAAGAGAGCTTCAATACCTTGTGTATTTTAAAGCTTAAAATAATGGAACTTCTGCTAAGAACGCAACATCCATGTTGCAACGCAGAAGCCAGCACATCCATGTGCAAGTCTAGTGATGATGGCAAAGAGGTCACACCCGTTCCCATACCGAACACGGAAGTTAAGCTCTTTAGCGCCGATGGTAGTTGGGGGCTTCCCCCTGTGAGAGTAGGACGTCGCTAGGCAAAATAATAGTAGTCGAGGATTTATTCCTCGGCTTTTTTTATTTTCTCTTAACCAATACTGCTTCACTAAACCTTGAAAATATAACAAAGTCATTTAGACCTTCTAATATCTAAAAATGCTCGAACCTGGCTTTCTTCTTTAACCATATCCAACGACTTGATTCATTATAAATTTCCTCCTAGAACTATAGTTTGATTCCTAACTCTCCATGCAAAGTCAATGCTCCACTTGTTAAAGCCCAAGAAGTAACTATGTTGTAAGCGGGTCCTTCCCTAATAAAACCATATAAAAATGGTTGACAGGGTATGAGTTGACCTAATAATACGAATTTGAGCTTGTATTGTGTTTTTTTCCTTAGCTTCAATCGATGCAAATAAATATGTATAGAATGTGAAAGATCATCATATAAACATGAATTTTCAGAATATAACTGCTATGCATAAATGGGATATTTTGATAATGTGAAAGTAGATGTAAAAAGTAGTAAATTGCTGAAGGAGGAATATAGAATGATTACTTATTCAGTTTCATGTATTTTTTGTAAAAAGACGTTTGAAGTAGTTGAAGGGACCAAAAAATATACCATGTATAAAAGAAATATGAAAGGGAAATTTTCCTGTGATGATTGTGATACAAAAATTGAATTTGAGGCCAGGAAAGGGCTATTAGGAAAACTATAAAAAGCTCTGAAATCAACCTGTCTTTGTTCTTTTTTCTGCATTAAAATAGAAAGTAGAAGAAAGGTAGGGAATTCAATGATTACAGTCATAGGAAGTTTAAATATGGATTTAATTGTACAAATGGATGCTTTTCCTAAGCAGGGGGAGACGATTCTAGGTCAGGCATTTCAAACGGTACCTGGTGGTAAAGGGGCCAATCAAGCAGTTGCGGCAGCCCGTCTTGGTCATGAAGTGGCAATGATCGGCTGTGTGGGTAAAGATAGCTTTGGTGAGGCATTACGGAGTGTTTTACAACAAGAACATATACAAACGGGTGCCATCGTAAGTAGTCCTTCTGCTCTGACAGGGATAGCGAATATTCTTATTTATAATAACGACAATCGCATTGTTGTTGTACCTGGAGCAAACTATGAATTATCTCCATCACATCTTGAGGCTTCCAAGCACTTAATACAAAAAAGTCAAATGGTGATCATCCAGCTTGAAATTCCAAAAGAGACGACAGCTTATGCCATTCGAATGTGTAAAGAGGCAGGTGTTCCCATACTATTAAATCCTGCACCTGCCGCAAATTTTGATGTGCAATGGATGGAGGATATTACCTATTTAACACCAAATGAAACGGAATGTGCAGAAATTTTTAATGAACCGATTGACCACCTTTTAGAAAAGTATCCAAATAAATTAATAATAACGCTCGGTAGTGATGGTGCACGTTATTCTGATGGTACCTATCCAATCCATGTGCCAGGCTATATGACGACTGCTGTGGATACAACAGGTGCTGGGGATACGTTTAATGGTGCGTTAGCTTATGCCTTAGTAGAGGGACAATCGTTGGATGAGGCTGTCTACTTTGCTAATATTGCTGCTTCTTTATCGGTAGAAAAATTTAGTGCACAAGGCGGCATGCCGACACTTGATGCTGTATTTGCACGTATGGCTGGATTTTAAAAGTAGTAGATATTTAGGAGAAAGGTCATTCAATTAGAAAAAGATGTAAGTTTAAAATAATTATTTCAAAATATTTCTATCAAATAAAATAGAAAGCATTGTTTAAACTATTTCTTTTAGTCTGAATAGCTAATAATAAGTAAAGTTAGCAGAGAATTGTTATAAGGATGAATTCCTATTTGCTGTATAAACATATAAGTATTTTGTCCTCTTTTCGACAATCCATGTATTAGAAAAGCCATAGTTTCATTTATAATGGACTTATAGATACATACGAAAAGAGGTTTTGAGGATGACCAACATTGACAACACGCCAATCGAATATACAACCTCAGCGAATAATATTCTGCCACAATTTGTTGATCAACTTCGACAACTATATGGCATTATTGTCCAAAATACATATGTGAAAGATACGGCTAAACATTTAAATCGTATTATTCAAGATGCCAATAATCAGACAATGATTTTAATCGTTGGAAAAGAACGTGTAGGTAAAACAACACTTATTAATGGACTGCTAGGACGTGAAATTCTTTCAGTAGATGATCAACATCCAACAGGCGTAAATACATTTATACGTTACGGCGAGCATGAGGAGATTAAAGCTTATTTTTTAGATGGCGTTGTAGCCATATTCGATCTTAGTAAATTAGAGCTATTAACTACTGGCGATACGTTTGCTTCTCAGATTTTACGTGAGCATTTGGACTATTTAGAAGTATATTTGAAAAATGATTTACTTAAATCGGTGACGATCATTGACTCTGTTTCATTAGAAGCTGGGGGAGGAGAAATGGCTTATTTCTCTGAAGCATTGATGAATAGGGTGGATGAAATTTTCTGGGTTTTACGCTCGGGCTCTATGGCTATTGACGCTGAAATATTATTGCTGGAAGCCTTAAAAAATAAAGGGGTTGAACCTTTATGTGTTATTAATGGTATTGATGCTGATGATCATGCTGCGGCATTTGTCTCCTCGCAACAACAACGAATAGGTCATTTAATCAGTGATTTTGTCGCTGTTTCAGCTAGAAATGCATTGGAAGCCAAGCAAACGGACAGTCATGAGCTTTGGGAAAAAAGCCAGTACGAACATTTAATTACTGAAATACATCGTTTTGCTGAAAATAGTGATAAAAAAACCTATGCCATTTTAATTCGCTTCTTACAATGGCTAGAACGTTTCCGCTTCGAATTAACTGTCATTCCACAACGCGATCCATTTCAATCTGCTGTTGAGAATATTGAAAAATATGCAGGCGATACCCATTATGAATTTTCTCGCAACCAACGAGACTTGGCGATTGTCAAGGAATATGAGCAAGAATACGAAGAAGTTGCTCAAACATTTAAACATGTTCAAACATTGTATCAGCTATTACAAACAATCTCACAACATGATTATTTACAGGATGCTAAGGTAGATAAGTTTACAGAAATTGCTGTTTACTATCAACAAATGTTGAGAGAATATCGTACTATGCACAGTGAGTATTCACGTGAATACGAGCGTTTAGATGCACAGCATAAAAAAATTCATGGGAAAGGGCTCATGAAGGCTATTTTTGGTCAACATACACAAAATGACTTTTTCAAAGAGCGAGTAGAAAAGTTAAATGAGCAACAAGTGATTTGTGTCGCGCAATATGACAAAGTACAACAAGCGGAAGCTGCAATGTTGCAAGCGATTCAAGACATACAGCCTTATTTAATAGAATTAGTAAAAGAGCGCATGAGTCGGATTGAACAAAAAGTGCAAGAATTAAATCAACAAAGAGCAAAAGAAAAGCGCCAATTAAAGAACTATGCTGAAAAATTAAATGAATTTTCATGTTTAATTGAAGCTCAAGGCTATATTAAAGGTACCCTTCAGCCATTTTTAATGAATGAAGAGATACCTTTGAAAGCCAAGGATCTCAAAATGCTTGAAGAAACTGTACAGGCTATTTTAAGTATCGATTTATCGTACAACGGCTTACTTACACGCAGTCAAATGAATAATAAAATGGAAAGTATCGCCATCCCTTTTGATGTAAGAGACAAGCATCATCTAGAAGTGCTTTCTTTAAAGGAAGAGGATGTAAAATCAAACGATATTCCTGAAATTCCAAAGAAATTGGCGATCCAATACGAAGAATAAGCTAGAACAAAACGTTCTAAGAGGGCAGACCTTTTAGAACGTTTTTATGTTTGATGAAACATATCATTCCATTTTTACGTATAAATAGTAAGGAGGGGATTTACTTGATTGAAATTAATGGCCGCTTTACGGATGCAAAAATATTTGCTCAAACAGCGCTCCAAACAGCAATCGACCAAATTCAAGAATTGACAGATCAGGCGTTTATGGCTGGCACGAAAGTACGTATTATGCCAGATTATCATGCGGGCAAAGGCTGTGTCATTGGCACGACTATTCAATTGCAGAATCGTGTTGTTCCAAACCTTGTTGGAATTGATGTAGGATGTGGTGTATTTGTAGCACAATTAGATGTTTCGACTGTCGATTTTGCAAAGCTAGATTCTATCATCCGTACACATGTACCAAGTGGACAGGAGATTCATAAGGAAGTATCGCCTGCCCGTCAATTTTTAGAATTTGAAGGTAAACAATTTCGAGCAAGCGGTTTGAAAGATGAGTATACCAATCTGTCATTAGGTACTCTTGGTGGTGGCAATCATTTTATCGAACTTGCCAAGGATGAAGAAGAGCAGCACTATTTACTAATTCATACAGGCTCACGCTATGTAGGAGCAAAAGTAGCTAATTGGCATCAAAAAAGAGCATATGAAAATTTACGTCGACAAGATTTGACGGAAAAAATAGCAGAGCTTAAACGACTAGGGAGAGAAAAAGATATACAACCAATGATCCTCGCCTATAAAGAACAAAATCCTGCTGTGCCGAAAGAGTTAGCCTATTTAGAGGGTGACTATTTCCATGACTATATTCATGATATGAAGATTGCTCAACAATTTGCACGTATGAATCGTTGGACTATTGCCGAAATAATCGCTAAACAGATGGGGTGGCATTTCACGGATACATTTGATACGATTCATAACTATATTGATACTGAAACAATGACACTTCGCAAAGGGGCTGTTCGAGCCAATAAAGGAGAAAAGCTAGTTATTCCGATGAACATGCGCGATGGATCACTTATTTGTATTGGAAAAGGCAATGCAGAATGGAATTATTCAGCGCCACATGGAGCAGGGCGTATATTCTCACGACGAGCTGCTAAAAAAGCATTGAATATGAACGATTTTAAAGACACGATGCAGGGCATTTGGACAACATCCGTCAATGAGGAAACATTGGATGAGGCACCGATGGCTTATAAGCCAATGTCAGAAATAATATCGGCCATAGGAGAAACTGTAGATATTGTCAAAGTCATTAAACCTGTCTATAATTTTAAAGCAAATGAGGCAGCAAAACCGTATGAGAGAAAGGGCAAAGTGGATGATTAGCCATTCTATTCTCAATAGGCTATAAATGGTATAATATAGCTTTACATTAATGAAATGGGTGGTTTTTTGGTATCTTCAAAAGATGTGGCAAAGTACGCTGGTGTTTCACAAACAACTGTATCGAGGGTGTTGAATACGCCAGAGCTAGTAAAGCCAAAAACAATTGAAAAAGTAATGAAGGCGATTGAGGAACTAAACTATATACCGAATGATATAGCAAGATCGCTTGTTCAGCAAAAAACAGGCATTATTACACTAATTTCAGGACCATTACATAATCCTTTTTTTGTTGATACAACAACAGCGATCGTTAATTATGTCAATGCTCGAGGCTATAAAGTCAATGTCTATTTTGGGACAGAGGACAATTTAAACTCGATCTATAATGCCGTTTTAGAAACGAAGGCGGATGCCATTATTTTATCTTCTATGCTATATCAGGATGAGCTATTTTTTAAACTAGAAAAACGCGGAATTCCCTTTATTATGTTTAATCGTAAGCATCAAGAAAATAGACATTTTGTAGAAATTGATAATGTGCATGCTGGCTATCTTGCGGCAAATCATCTCTTATCTTTAGGGCATCAATCGCTATGCTGGATAGGTGGTCCACATCAAATGAGCACCTTCTATGGTCGCTATCAAGGATTTGTCCAGGCTTTAAAGCAACATGGAATAGATGACAAAACTGTGCCTACATTTTTTACAAACACCAATAAAAATGAAATTGAACGCGCCTTTGAGGAACTATTAAAGTTGGATAGAAGACCTACAGCTATATGTGCGGCTACAGATGCTATCGCTATTGAAATATTGAATCTATGTTTAGAGAGAGGGTTCAAGGTTCCAAGCGATTTCAATGTCATGGGCATTGACAATGTTGAGCTTAGTAAACACCACTCCATTGCCTTGACGACAGTAGGTTTAACGTCAGAAGAGAACTTAGGTTTTATAGCGATTGAAAAATTATTTGAGGTTATGGAGAAAAAAAGTTCTTGCATTAGACAAACAGAGTCTGTTAAACTTTTTCCAAGAAATACAACGTGTAAAAATGAACTGATGTAATATCAGTTTGTTTTTTACACTATAATGGTTACGTATTCATTTCTTTATTTTCTGAAATGAATACGTAACCATAAAGAAAGGAGTGAATCAAGTTGAAAAAGGGCTTATGGATCAACGGAGAATGGAAGATGACTGCTGAATGGGTGGAGGTCCTAGCCCCTTATTCACAAGAGGTATTGGCACAAATTGCGATGGCCACAGAGCAAGATGTAAAGGAGGCCATTGAAAGTGCACAGGCCGCAGCTCCTCAAATGGCTGCATTAACGGCTTTTCAACGAGCAGAGATATTAGAGCATTTATCCACCCTTTTTGCAGAAAATCGAGAGGAAGCGGCGAGTATTATTGCTATGGAATCAGCAAAGCCGTTAAAGTATGCCTACGCTGAAATTGATCGCACAATTGAAACGTATAAATTTGCCGCTGAAGAAGCGAAGCGTCTAACTGGTGAAATGATTCCTATGGATGCATCGAAAAATGGAGAGGGGCGTTTTGCTTATACAATTCGTGAACCAATAGGTGTCGTGGCAGCGATTACCCCCTTTAACTTTCCCCAAAACCTAGTGGCCCATAAAGTAGGCCCGGCATTAGCAGCAGGCAATACAATCGTTCTAAAACCTGCCACACAAACAGCACTGTCTGCTCATTTTCTAGCTAGGTTATTGGCCCAAACTAATTTACCAGCAGGTGCCTTTAATCTCGTAACAGGTCAAGGAAAATTAGTAGGCGACGTGTTTTTAGCACATCCAAACGTTAAAATGATTACGTTTACAGGAAGCCCAGCAGTAGGGATTTCTCTACGCAATCGAGCAGGTTTGAAGAAAGTAACTTTAGAATTAGGCTCCAATGCAGGCGTAATTATTGATGAAGGGGTACAGCTCGAGCGTATTATGGATCGTATTGTAATGGGGGCATTTTCCAACCAAGGTCAAGTCTGTATTTCTCTACAGCGAATCTATGTTATGGAGAGTATGATTGAGGAATTTTTAACGCTGCTGAACGCCAAAATCGAGCAGCTGACTATTGGTGATCCAATGGATAGTCAGACAGATCTAGCAATGATGATATCACAAGCTGAACAACAGCGAGCGTATCAATGGATTGAAGAAGCGGTTGCTGAAGGAGCACAAGTGATTACTGGAGGCCGCATTGACAATCATATTTTATTGCCTACGGTTCTATATAATGTTCAACCACAGAGTCGTGTGTCTTGTGAAGAAATTTTTGCACCTGTCGTTACTGTCAATACAGTATCGACTATTGAAGAGGCGATAGCGGCTATCAATGACTCTCACTATGGTCTACAGGCGGGTATCTTCACACCTTCTATTCAGACAGCTTTTCAAGCTACGAAAGCATTGCAGGTAGGTGGGGTCCTGATTAATGATGTACCTACCTATCGAGTCGATCATATGCCATATGGTGGTGTAAAGGAAAGTGGCACTGGTCGTGAGGGCATTAAATATGCATTAGAAGAAATGACGGAAATGAAGCTAGTAATATGGAATAACCAATAATCACGAATGGAGATGGGAAAATGAAAATGATTAAACAACACCCAAAATTGTATGTGATGGACAATGGTACGATGCGAATGGATAAAAACTATATGATTGCGATGCATAATCCTGCAACGATCGACCATCCAAATCAGCCAAATGAATTTGTGGAATTCCCAGTTTATACTGTTCTAATTGATCATCCAGAAGGCAAAATTTTATTTGATACAGCGTGTAATCCAAACTCGATGGGACCAGAAGGACGTTGGGGTGAATTTACGCAAAAAGCATTTCCTATCAATATGCCAGAAGAATGCTATTTACATCACCGATTAGAAGAATTAAATGTTCGCCCAGAGGATATCAAATATGTCGTAGCTTCTCATTTGCATCTCGACCATGCAGGTTGCTTAGAACTGTTTACAAATGCGACGATTATAGTGCAGGAGGACGAGTTTAATGGCACATTACAAACATATGCCAGAAATGTAAAAGACGGTGCCTATGTATGGGGTGACATTGATATGTGGATTAAAAATAATCTACAATGGCGTCTCATTAAACGTGGCGAGGATCATGTGAAACTAGCAGAAGGTATACAAGTATTGAATTTTGGTAGTGGTCATGCTTGGGGCATGCTAGGGTTGCATATTCAAATGCCTGACACAGGTGGCATCATTTTAGCTTCAGATGCCATATACACAGCTGAAAGCTTTGGTCCTCCTGTCAAGCCACCAGGCATTATCTATGATTCTGTAGGCTATAATGCAACGGTTGAACGGATTCGAAGATTAGCACATGAAACAAATTCACAAGTATGGTTTGGACATGATCCTGTTCAATTCAAATCATTTAGAAAATCGACGGAAGGCTATTACGAGTAGATAGGAGTAGAGAAGCCATGCATAAATTAACCTTTACACCTGCTAGTTATACTGGCTGGGGCTGTTTGAGTCAGCTTCTGCTAGAGGTAAAGAAATTTAACGCTTACAATATTTTAATCGTGACAGATCCATTATTAAAAGAAATAGGTTTAACAGATTATGTTGAAAAGCCTTTAATTGAAGAAGGCTACAAGACAACCATTTATACCGATATTGCACCAGAGCCTCCGCTCGCAATTGGAGAAAAACTGGTTGATTTTACGAGAAAGCATCCATTTGATTTAGTGATTGGTGTAGGTGGGGGCAGCGCACTAGATTTAGCAAAGCTTGCCGCTGTATTAGCAACACATGATGGAAAAGTGGCAGATTATTTAAATCTAACTGGAACAAAAACAGTAGAAAATAAAGGATTACCTAAAATCTTAATTCCAACTACTTCTGGGACAGGCTCGGAGGTAACTAATATCTCTGTGCTGTCACTCGACACAACCAAGGATGTCGTGACACACGATTATTTACTAGCAGATGTAGCGATTGTAGATCCTGCCTTAACGATTTCCTTACCAGCGAAGGTGACGGCTGCGACTGGTGTAGACGCGTTAACTCATGCGATAGAAGCCTACGTATCAGTAAATGCGAATGCAGTAACAGACGCACTTGCACTACAAGCTATCCGATTAATTAGTCAGTCAATACGAACAGCTGTCCATAATGGGCAAGACAAGCAAGCGCGTACCGATATGAGTTATGGCAGTTATTTAGCAGGCTTAGCTTTTTTTAATGCCGGTGTAGCCGGTGTTCACGCTTTAGCCTATCCGCTTGGAGGTCAATTCCATATTGCTCATGGTGACTCCAATGCAGTGCTGTTACCATATGTTATGGGCTATATCCGACAAAGTTGTGAGAAACGTATGAAAGATATCGTCGATGCGATGGGGGTATCTTCTATCTACTTATCACAGCAAGAGGCTTCCTATAAATGTGTAGAAGCATTACAACAACTAATTAAAGATGTTCAAATTCCTTCCACTTTACAAGGATTCAGTATACCTGCTTCAGCACTCGAACAGTTAACAGAGGATGCAACCAAACAAACACGTATTTTAGCACGCAGTCCTATGCCATTAGAGCGAGATGATATTTATCAAATTTACCTTGCTGCCTTTGATGGCGAAGTCCGTGAACCATAGAGAACATGAGAAACGTTGATTTTTCAGCGTTTCTCTTTTTTTGCTTTATGATATAAATACTTGGAAAAACCTGAACGAAATAGCACGCTCAACAGTCTAATCATTAGAGGGGAGTGAGGAAGTTGGATGAACAAGCATTAGTAAAGCGTGCCATCGCTGGTGATGAACAGGCATTTCTTTGCCTTATTCAAAACCATGAACAGACATTGTATCGTATTGCCTTTGCCTATTTAAGAAATGAACATGATGCTGTAGAAGCCGTTCAGGAAACAACCTATCGAAGCTTAAAAAAAATACATACTTTAAAAGAGGTAGCTTATTTTGGTACATGGCTTGTCCGAATTTTACTCAATATTTGCTATGATATGCGAGAAAAAAGATTACGTGTAGATTTACAGGAGAATGTAGAAATGGGTGATCATACACAGGATCATCAACGCTTTGAAATGACTGATATTATTGTAAAATTACCAAAAGCACAGCAGGAGCTCATTTTTCTTAAATATTTTCATGACTTACAAAACAAGGAGATTGCTGCACTACATAATATCCCCGAGGGTACGGTTAAATCTAGATTGCATACAGCACTAAGCAAGCTAAAACACTACTTTATGGAAAAGGGGGAGCATTAAATGAGGGACAGGTTTGATTATGATAAATTCGCCCAGGAATTAACACAAATAAAAGTACCACAAGAGCAATTGGTCAACGCACGCTTGAAAAGTATGAATCGCTACCATTCTGAAAAACGAATACGTCAACGAATTTGGCAAAGCCTTGCTATCGTAACGATATTGATAGTAGTGCTAGTAACATCTATTCGTGTATCTCCTGCACTTGCAAATAGTTTGGCAAAAATACCTATTTTTGCACCAATTGTCCATATGATCAACGATGATAAAGGTGTCCAAGATATTGTAAATAATCAATATTACGAGGAGCTTGGCGTGTCACAAAGTAAAAATGAATTAACGTTTACACTTCAAGGTGTTATTGCGGATGAAACAGGGATGATCCTCCCTTATACATTAACTGCCCCATTCGATATTCAACAGCTCGACATCAAGAACATACATCTCAAACTGAATGGTGAAATAATACCCGTAGGTCTGGGATATGGCTGGTATCATGGAGAAGAAACGAAGGTCATTGAGGAAAATTTTCAAGTAACATTTAACGAGCCGATTAATTATCAAGGTGCACAATTTGAATTAGTAATACAAGTTAATGATCAACAGCAAACAACTTTTTCCATCCCATTCTCAGTGAAAAAACCAATCGCCAAAGCTAAGGTATATGTAGTAAATAAAGAACTGAGCTTTGAAGGCCAGCATATAACGGTAAAATCTGTTTCTATATCGCCACTTCGAACAGGTATTACAATGGCTCTTAATCCCCATAATACGATGCGGATTTTAGGCTTTGAGGATATTCGTATGTTGGACGAAAGGGGAGAGGCTTGGACAACGATTCAAAATGGTCTGACAGCAACAGGGACTTTACTAGATGGGGAAGCGACATTCTATCTGCAAAGTAATTATTTTAGGGAACCTAAGCAGTTATCATTAGCCATTGGGAAAGTAGTAGCCCTACCAGTAGGTCAGGATTATATAGAGGTAGATTTTAATAAAAATAAGGTGTTAGCAAAGCCACCACTAGCAGGGCTAGCTATACAAGTGAATGATCAGATGGTAACCTTACATGCACCAAAGCACTCTCAAGATAAATTAAGTGCATTTCTAGGAAGAGCAGTCGATGCTCAAGGCACTGAATTTTATAGTAATGGCTCTAGTCATTCTGGTCCGAAAGAGGATCAAATTGTCCAGAATGAAAGCTATGATTTAAAGGGTATTGTGAACCCAGTACGGATTTACTTTAATTATTATGAAAATTACCTAGAGGGAACAGAAATAATAGATCTTCCATTGAATTAACAAAAAAATCTGCCGTGGATGGCAGATTTTTTAAAATCACATGTTACGCTTCCGCATCTGGTGTAAAAGTACGGGTAGCCAATTCAGCATCAAGCATAAAGATGGCGTTTGAGTCATTTTCGATACGTTCAAATTTACGAATTAATGTATCAAATGTAGATTCTTCTTCCACCTGCTCGTCAATGAACCATTTTAAAAAGGCCATTGTTGCATGCTCGCGTTCATCTAAAGCGATATCTGATAGATTATAAATACGACGTGTCACTTCTTTTTCATGAGAAAGGGCAGTTTTAAAGGCATCTAAAATCGATTCAAAATGATTGTCTGGGCTATCAAAGCCATGAATCGTTGCGCGGTAACCCATATCACTTAAGAAATTATAAAATTTCATGGCATGGAAGCGTTCTTCTTCTGCTTGTACTAAAAAGAAGTTAGCGAAGCCATCATAATCTTGATCAGTGCAATAGGCTGCCATTGCCATGTAGGCATGTGCAGAGTAAAATTCAAAATTCATTTGTTCGTTAAGAGCTGTGTGTAGTTTTTCAGATAACATAAAGGTTTTCCTCCTTTTGCAGTAAATGACTTCTTTACTAGTATACAGTGTAGGAAGAGGAACATACAAAAAATTTATTTTTCGTGGAAATTTATGCAAAAATGAATTGATATTCGTTCTCAATTAGAAAATTTATTCCAAATGACTGTTCAAGGAAAAATGAAAAAATCGCTTCGACATAAGTCTTAGCGATTTTTTCAACTTTATTGTTCTTGTTGTTTTTGATTTTTGACACCGACTAAGTAACCACCAAGTGCGATAGCGACTAAGACAATCCAGAATGTAGCTTTCCATACAGTCGAATGTGGGAATTCGTGTGGAATAACGCCCAGTTTTTCATGTGCTAATGTTAAAACAGCTAATTTTACACCAACCCAGCCTACAATTAGGAAGGCTGCAGTTTCAAGTGAAGGGAATTTATCAAGAATTTTAACAAACCATCGAGCGGCAAAACGCATCATAATGACACCAATAATACCACCTAAGAACATGACAGCAAACTGACCAGCATTAATGCCACCGATATCAAATTCACCGATATGTGGTAATGTTACGGCGATGGCCACGGCTGCTAAAATTGAATCGACTGCGAACGCGATATCAGCAAGCTCGACCTTGACAACCGTCATCCAGAAGCCAGATTTCTTTTTAGGCTCCTGCACTTCTTCGGAGTTTTGCGAAGCCTTCCGTGAATCATAAATATGCTTAATCGACATAAACAATAGATAGGCAGCACCGATCGCTTGAATTTGCCAAAAATTTACGAGTGTCGTGATAAGGAATAGTGCGGCAAAACGGAAGATAAATGCCCCGACCAATCCGTATAATAAAGCTTTTTGTTGCTGTCCTTTTGGTAAATGCTTAACCATAACAGCCATCACCACTGCATTGTCAGCTGCTAATAAACCTTCTAGTACGATTAATACGATGAGTACCCATGCGTATTCTAAAAATATTGCCTCCAAATGTATTTCCTCCTTTAAATTTTGAACAGAAATGAATGGCGTGCTTCTAACTTATTCTTTCCTAATTTTAAGCAAAAGAAAAAGACCCCTGCCTAAAAAATAGGCAAAGGTCTTGCTAAGCAATTAACTGTTCGTTGCACAGAATGTATTCTGTGTGACAAGAAATGCCATCACACCCGATGGTAGATACCATGTAATGACGAATGTGAAATCAGATGCATCGATCGCATCTGCTAGCTACTCCCCTTTGACAATAAAGTCAAAAGCTATTCAGTTCTTACATAAATAATAGCATGCGGAAAAATGAAAGTAAATAAAAATATACTGCTATGGAGAAAAAATACTTTTCCGTTATGTTTGCACAAATGGTACTATTAAAAGATAGGCGAAAATTTTACAACTTAGAAAGGAGACAAACATGTATAGAAAATTTTTTTCCTACTATAAACCACATAAACGTTTGTTTGTCATCGATTTTTCGAGTGCTATCATTGTAGCCATTTTAGAGCTAGCTTTTCCACTTGCCGTTCAGTGGTTTATCGATGAACTGTTACCAACAGGCGATTGGAACATGATTGTGAAAGTAAGTATTTTATTGCTGCTTGTTTATGCAATTAGTACTTTACTGAACTTTATCGTCAACTATTTAGGACATAAACTCGGCATTAATATTGAGACTGATATGCGACAGGAATTATTTACACATGTCCAAAGACAATCATTCCGTTTCTTCGATAATACCAAAACAGGGCATATAATGAGCCGCATTACGAATGATTTATTTGATATTGGTGAGTTTGCCCATCATGGACCAGAGGATTTATTTATTGCCATTATGACCTTTGTTGGGGCCTTTGCTATTATGTTCAATGTGAATCCGACACTCGCTTTAATTGCAGCGATTATGGTGCCATTTTTAACATGGCTTGTGACTTTTAGTAATATTAAAATGAATAATGCTTGGAAGACGATGTACGGTAAAATTGCTGATGTCAATGGGCGTGTAGAGGATAGTGTATCTGGAGTGCGCGTTGTGAAATCCTTTACAAACGAGGATTTTGAAATTAGCCGATTTAAAGAGCAAAATGGATTCTTCCGCTCGGCAAAATTGTATGCTTATAAAATTATGGCCGGAACACACTCCAGCATTTATATGATGACTCGCCTTTTAACATTAGTGGTGCTAGTTGTCGGTGCTTGGCTAAGCTTTAATGGCAAGCTATCTTATGGGGAGCTCGTGAGCTTTGTCTTATATACAAATGTACTTATCAAACCAATTGATAAAATTAGTGCATTATTAGAGCTTTACCCAAAAGGGATGGCTGGCTTTAAGCGATTCCGTGAATTAATTGAGCAGGATCCTGAGATTCAAGATCGTGAGGATGCGAAGGTCATCAAACATTTAGATGGTGATATTGCGTTCAACAAAGTGCACTTTAATTACGACTCATCCAAACAAGTTTTAAAGGATATATCATTTGATGTAAAAGCTGGACAAACCATTGCCTTTGTAGGACCATCAGGAGCCGGTAAAACGACGATTTGTTCGTTAATTCCTAGATTTTATGAGGTCTCTAAAGGTGCGATTACGATTGACGGTATCGATATACGCAATATGACACAGGCTTCATTACGTGCACAAATTGGTATCGTACAGCAGGATGTCTTTTTATTTACAGGGACTATTCGTGAAAACATTGCCTATGGAAAACTAGATGCTAGTGAAGCAGAAATTCGAGAGGCAGCGAAAAAGGCTCATTTAGAGGCATTTATCGCAGAACTGCCAGAGGGCTATAATACCCAAATTGGGGAACGAGGCTTAAAATTATCAGGTGGCCAAAAACAACGTCTAGCTATTGCTCGTATGTTCTTGAAGAACCCACCAATCTTAATTTTAGACGAAGCAACCTCTGCATTAGATACGGAAACAGAGATGATTATCCAGCAGTCTTTAACCGAGCTTGCTGAAAATCGAACAACGTTAGTTATTGCCCACCGATTGGCAACCATTCGCAATGCAGATCGAGTATTAGTTGTCACACCGAACGGCATTGAAGAAGACGGTACTTATGATGAGCTAGTTGCACAAGATGGAATCTTTGCTAAGCTCCATCATATTCAATTCCGGAAAGGACAAACAGAACAAAGCATGCAGAAGGATTTTGTTGAACTAACGTAAGTTAAGGAAAAGGGAGAATGATATTGCATCATCTCCCTTTTTTTGTCTATTCTTCTACATCATCTAACTGTTTGTAATAACTCTCTACAATAGGATGAATATCTGGGGTTGAATCGTAATAGATATCATCAATTTCATTTAATGTAAAGGAAAATTCTTTTTTGCCATCTAAAAGTTTAATGCCATATCGCCATCCAGAACGCTCTTCTTGATTGGTTTGTGGCGTAAATTCTACATCTTTAATTAGATTTAAAAAATCATTGATTTGTTCTTGCTTTGTAATTGTTTTGTAATAGCCAGTTGAACCATCTTGAATAATTACTTTATCCACCTGTTCAATTTGAGCATCTTGATAAAATTTTTCTAGTGTTTGTGTCTTTCCATGAGAACAAGCAGAAAGTAGAAATAAAATTCCGACTATTACCCCAAACACTTGTTTTTTCATTCAACCACCCCCAAGTTTAATTCTACCACCTAGATAAAAGCACAAGATGATATTGGATAGATTTTATGATAAATTTTGAATAAGGAATAATTTTTAAACGACAGTGACTAAATCTTTCATGAAAGGTTGAGGTGAAGCAATGGATAACGAGAAAATCATTGGTCAAACGAAAAGTGTAGGCTTTCAAATAGGTGTTAGAAGGACTTTTCCTTTTTCACAGGAGCAAGCTTGGGCATTAATCATTGCTAAGGAAGGTTTACATTCATGGGTAGGGGATGGTGCTACTCTTCATTTGGAGCCTGGGCAGAAGTATCACTCTAAAATCGGGGCAGGGGAAATTAGAATTGTTAAACCGTTAGAGCAGCTTCGACTTACTTGGCAAAAGGAAGGGTGGTCAAGACCATCCACCGTTCAAATTCGTATTCTACCAAAAGAAAGTAATAAAACTACGATTAGTTTTCACCAAGAACATCTTTCTGATCAGAAAGTGCGAGAAGAAATGAAACAATATTGGGAAAGTGTACTGGACAGTATTAAAGCGAGGGCACATACTATTTGAGAAAAAAGCATCCCTACTTTTTGATCTGACCCAAAAAAGTTAGACATATTTAGTTAAGCTACTTCTAAGACCTGAGTTCGGTACTCCACCGGGCTTAGGTCTTTTAATTTTGCCTTCATTCGTTTGTGATTGTAATAGTGAATATAGTCATGAAGTTCCTGTTCGAAATGTGCCATGGATTCAAATTCTTGTAGATACAGGAGTTCAGATTTTAATAAGCCAAAGAAATTTTCTATGACTGCGTTATCTAAACAATTGCCCTTACGGGACATACTTTGCGTAATCCCATGTTGTTTTAAGGTTCGTTGATACTTTTTCATTTGATAGTGCCAACCTTGATCCGAATGAAGAACGACTTGATCACCTGATTGAATGCGCTCCAATGCTTGTTCTAGCATATCATGGACGAGGTTATACACTGGACGATTCATTACCGTGTATGCAATAATTTCGCCATTACATAAATCAAGGACTGGTGATAAATAGCGTTTCTCACCAAATAGATGGAACTCTGTCACGTCTGTTACCCATTTCTCGTTCATTTTTTTCGCTGTAAAATCACGTTGTAATATGTTTGGGGCAATTTTTCCGACTTTTCCTTTATACGAACGATATTTCCTCATGCGGACTTCACATTTTATGTCAATGGCATTCATCAAACCGTTAATCGTTTTGGGATCATGAACAATGCCGTATTTTTTAAGTTCTTTAGCAATCCGACGATAGCCATAACGTCCCTTATGTTCATGATAAATGGACTGAATTGCGACTTTCACATCAGCGTATTTATCAGTACGATTCAAACGCTTTTCCCAGTAATAATACGTACTACGTGGAATATCAGCGACTTTGATTAATTCCACCACTTCATAGATTTCCTTTAGTTCGTAAATTACTTGCGCTTTGATTTGGTTGGTAATTTTTCTTTCATTTGAACTAAAGTATTCAACTTTTTTAAGTAGGCATTCTCCATTTCTAATTGTTTAATACGTGCTGTTAACGCCTCAACAGACCCTTCAGCTGGTATTGATTTCGTTGTTCTTTTTGTGTCTTTTTTCATGGATGGACGCCCCTTTTTCTTGGAAACAAGAGCATCATAACCACCAACTTCAAACTTTAATTTCCAACCCCGAATTAAGCCAGAAGATGAAATATTAAAGAGAGCAGCTGTATCAACTGAAGATGTACCTGTCTCGTTCATATAATTTAGTACATTCATTTTATAGTCAGCTGAATAGTTTGTATAGGACTTTAAGAAAGTCTCTACACCATTTTTTTGATATCGGCGAACCCATTCACTTACAACCCTTTTTGTCACTCCGATGTCTTCTGCGATTTCAATCATAGATTCATCTCCATTTAAGTATCGCTGGACTGCTTGAATACGTTGTTCAGCCTTACTTTTGCCATAAAAAAACCCCCGTAAAAGTTAGATTGGTGTCTAACTTTTACGGGGCAGTTCATTTTTAAAGGGATGCTTTTTGCTTAACTTTTTGATTCTTTGTTTTCATGGCCTTTAGGTGAGCGTGTATAATCCTGAGGAGCCAGTGCTTTATTGCGCTCAGTATAGCCTTTGGGTGATAAGCGGAAGACGGATTTTTTAATGGTAGCCCAATTTAAATCTGTCGCAAGATTCATGTAGGAATAGCCATAAATTCGAATATTACATACATAGAGGAGTGTGAAATATAAAGAAACGAAGAAGCCGAACAATCCGAAAAAGGCACTTGCAAGGATAAAGGCAACACGTAAGATGCTGACAGAGGTAACAAGCGATTGATTAACCAATGTAAAAGAAGCGATCGTCGAAATCGCGATGACAACAATCATTTCAGGGCTCGTTACACCTGCACGAATGGCTGCATCCCCAATGATTAATCCACCTACAACACTAATTGTACCTCCGATTACGGAAGGTAGACGCAAGCCCGCTTCTCGAAACAATTCAAACATTAAAAGCATAAGCAGCATTTCAAGGGAAGAGGGGAGAGGTAACCCCGATTTTGCTTGTACAACTGTCGCGAGTAGTTGTAATGGTAATTGATTTTGATGATAGGTCGTTAAGGAAAGCCAAAATGCAGGCAGTAGTAAACCGATTAAAATCCCAAATATTCTTAATAAGCGTTCAAGTGAACTAAAGATTATAGGGTATTCATTATCCTCGGCTGATTTAAGTAGTAAAAACAAATTAACAGGCGTGATAACAGCGTAGGCGACGCCATCTACAAAAATAACAAATCGTCCTCTTGCTAATGCTTGAACTGCATAATCGGCTCTTCCTGTATAATCAAACTTCGGAAAAAGCTTAGAATTTTTATTTACCCGTTCCATCAATAAATCGCCACTAAAAACAATATCCGTATCAACGGCTGCAAGCTGCTTTTTAATGCCATGTAAAATGTCCATATCTACAATGTCATCAAAATATAGAATGGCTACCGTTGTCTTTGAACGTTTTCCTAGCTCCATTTTTTCTACGCAAAAGGAATTGGTCGGTAATCGTTTTCGGATAAGTGCGATATTGACGCGTATATCTTCGATAAAATTATCCCTTGGCCCTTTTACAAGAACCTCCATGCGTGTTTCTTCAGGTTTACGATTAGGCTTTTTTGCGATATTGCTAGCATAGACAAGATTGTCTTTGTGAAAATAAAGCAATAAAAACCCACTATATACAAATGTAAGGAGCTGTTCCTTGTCTTCTATTTTTTGCAAACTTGGAATATGAAGATGTCTTTCAATATTCTCTTCGAATGGAACATCATCCAAATGATCATAAAGATACTGAATACGTTGAATGATCACCTCATTAAGCATTTGTTGATCAATCATGGCATCACAAGTTATAAAGTGTACTTTCTCCTGATTAAAGGTAAATTCCTGATATTGAATATCCGCTGATTTTTGAAACAATTTCTTAATTGTACGCAGATCTAGCGCTTGCTCTTGCTGAGGCATTATGCTTCACCACTTTTCATGTCTTGTTTATCAGTTTTCCCCTTTTTAGAAGATTTATCCGACAAGAAAGCTACGATAACGAAAAATATGGACAGCGCAAAGAAAAAAATAAATGTAAAGGTTAAAATATAATTTCCTTTCACCTTTAAAAATAAGCTTTCATTTAACATAATTAATGGTAAACAAAGGATGAAGAAGGGAGGTGCCAGCATTTGCCATATACGCTTTTTATCTCCTGTCATTTTCAATAAATCAGCTACGATGTACAAAAGGAAACTTACACGTATAAAAGTTCCGGTTAACCATTGGTAAATAGAGAAGAAGTCAAGATGTTCAATATAGCGCCCAATCGTCACTAAACCCCATTCTTCATAGGCAGGATAGCGTTGTTTAGCGGCTTCACTTGGACCAAACTCCGTTATGGCACCAATTAATGGACCTAAAGTTAAACCAACTAGGATCGCTAGCATAATAGCAAAGTGATACCAGCGAATTTGCTCTTTATACTGATGCTGTAAAAATAACAATATTAACAGCTCAATAAACCCTGATGCTGGGAATATCATACCTCGAAACACGGGCTGTAATCCATGTTCAAAGAAGGGTCGTAATAATTCATAATCTTTTACTTGTATATTGGTAAAGGCAACAAAAAAGCCAAGAACGACAACCCCAAATAATACAAAGACATTTAAGATGACGATCGTCTGTAGACTAGTGGTCACCAGTAGTATACAAAGAAAAATATAGATAACTAATAATATGATAACAGGCGTTTGAGGTAAAAATGTCGTATTGACCCATTGTAAGGTTTCAACCATTGTAAAAGCCGTCATAATCATTAAAAAAATAATAATCGCATAAATAATAATGGTAGAGCCGATTTTTCCGATTTTTTCGTTTAACCAGTCTCGGATGGATTTTTGTTTAGTTTTCTTGTGAATATACACAACAAGAAATAGCCAAAAGAACATGATACCTCCAGCAAACAATACGGATAGCCAGCCATCTCTTTTGGCCATATCTAAAAGAGGAGGAAGAATGGTTACATGGTTTTTCAAGCCAATAACTGTCATTGATAGGAAGATGACATGTAAAATACTGATTGATCCTACACCTTTCATGATGAAAACCCTCTAACATTGATTGATACATATTAGCTTAGACAAAAAAAGTCAGCTTTATAAGCAAAAAATGGTATGTCTACATGAAAAAACGAGGTATTTGATGAGTCAATCGTCAAATACCTCGTCGTATGGTAAGTTAGCTACATTAATGAATATATTTCATGCTAACAAGATCTTCTTGTAGGACATCTGTTGGAATTTCAAATTCTACAACACCCATGTAACCTGGAGCTACTTCATATTTATCGAAGGAAATCACCAGCTTCCCTTGATCTGAAATATAAAATGACTGATCTGGTTTGATTGTTGTAAATTCCTCCATTAAATCTTCGTCGGCAAGACCAGCGCCTTTCACCCAATACACTTTTTCTTGATTAGATTCTGCAATTTGTGCACGCATTTGCTCTTTGATATTTTCACTAATCGTCTTAATATATTGTTGATCTTTAAAGAGCATCGGTAGTGTAATTAAAATTTCATTTTCTTTATCAATTGTATCGTATTCCATCACCGTAGAAGACGAGGCCACTGTATTCACAACATAACGACCAATCGATAATATTTGCTCATTATCTGTTTTTATTTCAAAGCCACTATCAACGCCTAAATGACCTCCACCATTGGCCTTTAAATCACCAACTTCTGCGATGAACTGATCGTAGAGGGCCTTTCCCTCTGCACGATATTTTTCATTTAATGTATTCGCAAGGTCTTGATTATCTAAATTTTCAATGGATGGAACCTTAATATTGGCATCATAGTTATCTTCTGTCACTTCATATTCTGTCCATGTTAATACTTTGACAACACTACCGACAACGGGAATTTCAGAGAGTGTTTTGGCCATTGCCGGACTAACATTTAAGCTAGCAGTAAATAGCATAGCTGCAGCAGCTGAACCAAGTAACCATTGTGGTGTACGGTTTTTTTTCTTTTTTCTGCCTTGCTTCAGTGCCTTTTCAACGACAAAGTCTAGCTCCTTTGGAATAGGAACCTCTATATATTGTTTTTCTAAATCTCGTAATTTTTTATCCATGTGCAGTTTCTCCCTTCACATCTTCTAATTGTATTTTCAATAGTTTTAATGCTTTATAAAGACGCGATTTGGCTGTACTCAACTTGATATCGAGGATGTTCGCCACGTCAGCGAGCTTTAAATCCTCGAAATAGTGAAGAATGACAACCTCACGATACATTTGTGGGAGCTCATCTAATGCATGCTCCAAGTCGACATTTTCATAAACGTCCTCTTGGGCAGGAGTTAAATATTGCAGTGTATCATCATCTGTAACCTGTAAGCGTTTATGCTTACGTAAAAAATCAATGGCTGTACGGACAACTATTTTGTAAAACCAGCTTTTCATATAGGTCACATTTTCAAGTCGATCTAATGACAGCATGGCTTTTTGAATACTGTCCTGTACAACATCTAGTGCGTCCTGTTCATTTTTTGTATAGCTATACGCGAGCAAATAAAATCGCTCTTTTTGTTCACGAATGAATTGGACAAACACCTCTTCATGTTGAAATGCATTTCTTGTTTTCATGTCCAAAGAAGCTCCTTTTTTAACATTGTCAAATTGTATACATGTACTAGACGTGCGAAGTGTGGGAAAAAGTTAATAGCATTAAAAAAAACTTACCCCAATATGAGATAAGTTTTATCCTTCTATAGTTGTGGCATACGTTATGCATAACAGAGTGTTATGAAAAATAGTCATATGTATTTTTCAAGAGTAATAGAATAGTCACAACGATAAATAGTTTACGAACATAACCACTGCCGCGTTTAATGGCAAATTTAGATCCAACAATGGCGCCTGCAATTTGAGCAAGCCCCATTGGTAAACCATAGGCATAATTTATTTGTCCTAAGTATATAAACATAAGAAGGGCGGCTATATTGCTGCCAAAATTTAGAAATTTAGCATTTCCTGCCGATTGTAAAAAATCAAACCCAACCATTAGAAAAGCAAATAATAAAAATGAGCCTGTCCCAGGACCTAAAAAGCCATCATAAAAGCCAATAAGCGTGATGACGATAACAAAAATCATATAGCGTTTGGGTGTTAACTTTTTATAGGTAGTCATACTTCCCCAGTCTTTTTTGAAGATAGTATAGATGGCTACTGCTGCGAGCATGAACAACATGAGTGGCTTAAGTACACTCGGATCCATTAAGTGGACAATCCAAGCACCAAGCATGGAGCCGAAAAAGACAAAAGGGAATAATTTATACACGGCTTTTATATCTAGTTTACCAGAACGATAAAATGTCACGGTACTAGTAAGTGACCCCATCGTACCTGCTAATTTATTGGTTGCTACTGCAGCAGAGGGGGGAAGGCCAACAAAAAGGAGGGCTGGCAAAGAAATAAGTCCGCCACCACCAACAACAGAATCAATAAATGCTGCTAAGAAACCGAATAGGAGTAGGATGATTAAAATATTTATGTCTAAATCAAAAGGCACAACAAGGTCCTCTCTTTTCTATTGTAATAATCTGATAGTAGCGAACTGAAGATGGGCTGTAAATACTCTATTAGTATTTTAGAGTAGGGAAGCTTAAAATGACTAGATAGTAAAATGATATAATCTCTACATTATTCAAATAATTTCTACTTAAAGTCGTTATTTTGATGTATTATGTAGATGATGGTGTTTTTACTTAAAGGGGACGTGATGACATGAGTTTAGGCAATCATATACGCGTTTTTCTCTGTGTTGTGTTTATGGGGGTTCTTGTAGGATATGTCTTTAATGCAAAAAAAGATATAACAGATCATGACTATATTGATCTCGTAAAAGAAGGCTATTTGGAGAATTTTTCAGATGTGACAGTGCGAAATGCGTTTAATTATGCGTTTTTTGAACCATATTGGCGTTATTATCAGGCAAAGACTGGAGAACATGTTGTTGAATTATCAGGGGATATAACGTTTCAAGATGAAAAAGGACATGCGATTTTACAATTTGTCGTTAACGAAGAAACCCAGCAATTTTCTCTTCAAGCGATGAAATTTAATGACGTGGTATTCAATCAGCAACAAAAACAAAAGCTAGTGAGCTTGGTCTATCGAACATGGGAAAATAAACAACTAGCTTATGAGTAAGGTTTTTTATTTTGTAAATCATCCAAACTGTATTACAGTAAAAGAGGGAGCTAAGAGACAGAGAGGATGTTTTAAATGAGATTAAGTATTTTAGATCAAATGCCTATACCTAAGGGTCATTCGGCAGAGGAAGCCTTCCAACGTACAGAACAACTGGCACTGCAAGGTGAAGAACTTGGCTATCATCGTATGTGGCTAGCTGAACACCATAATAGTCAGTCACTAGCAAGTTCAGCTCCCGAAGTGACCGCTGCTTTTTTAGCTGCGAAAACAAAACGACTTCGCATTGGTACTGGTGGCGTCATGATGATGCATTATTCACCATATAAGCTTGCAGAGGTATTCAAGACATTATCTGGCCTAGCACCAAATCGTATTGACTTCGGTGTAGGGAGAGCCCCTGGTGGCGATCATGCTGCTATTTATGCTTTAGCAGAGGGAAGAAGACAACGCTTCACAGAACAGTACGACAAACTCGACATTATTTTAAAGTTAATGAATAACCAGAAAACAGGTGAACATGTTTATGATCAAGTTGTTGCAGCCCCAGCACAAATTTCTTTACCTGAAGCTTGGTTACTAGGTTCGAGTGGGCAAAGTGCTATGCAGGCTGGTCAACTGGGGGTAGGGTATTCTTATGCCCAATTCTTTACCGGTAATATGTCGAAGGATATTTTTGATGCCTATAAAGCCTATTTTACGCCTTCTTATTATATGGAAAAACCACAAATTATCGTCACATATGCAGCAACTGTTGCACCGACATTAGAAGAAGCGGAATATTTGGCTAAACCAATTGATATTTCTCGTCTTCAACTGATGAAGGGCCAAATTATTCAAACGATGTCACCAGAAGAAGCAAAGGATTATCCACTAACTGAGATGGATAAAATAACGATTGCTAATAATCGTAAAGCGAACCTTGTTGGTACACCAAAGGACATTGCTGCATTTTTAATTGCTGAGCAAGAACACTATGGGTTTGATGAAGTAATGCTAAATTGTAATCAATATGAATTAGACAGTCGTTTAAATACTTATAGATTCCTGGCAGAGGAATTACTATAGAAAAATATACCATCTTTATAATGTTTTAATTAAGATGAAGCTAATTATTAAATCACCTCTTGTTTTTTTTAGAGGTGATTTTTTATTGAAAATTTGAGTAGAATTGTCATGTTGAAAGAAAAAGAAAAACCCGGAAATCATTTTCCGGGTCTGATTACCACTTACTATTTTTGCTCCATGACACACTGCCTCGCTTCCGTATAGATTCTTAAGAATATCCTAAGAAAACTGTACTTTAGCTTTATTCAGCTTTGATGGTCCTTCAGAGTAATCGATCAATCGCACTCATCGGGTTAACCCTCCTAGTCATCGGATTTGAAGTGAAATCTTTATTAGTATAGATCAACTATTATTTTTTATACGTCTTCAATAAATAAAAAATTTAAAATCTTATTTATCTTTTTTGCATTTTATTGATCGTAGTTATTTGAATAATTAAAGACAGCAGCCTATTTTATAAAATGGGTGCGGTTTTAATTATTGGGATTTTATTTCTAGTCATGTGGTTGACTTGAAATGTGCATAAAGCTATATTTACAAATGATGAATTAGACAGCAGAATATGGGAATAAGGTCTAAAGGAAATTAAGAAGAGAAATGGGGAATTTAAATGGGATGGTTGCTCCTGCTTGCTGTTTTTAGTGGGTTAATTTTATTTATAATTAAAAAGCGCGCATTTACATTTGGTTTATCTCCACAAGCTTTAGAGATTCGACCAATTAAAGGATTAAAAAAGCTAAGTGATCACCTGGAACAATCCCTTAGTAAAAATTTTATGGCGAACGTAGAAGAGCGGGTAAGGCAAAAGAATAGGTTAAAAGAAAATGAGTATGAGTGGAGACTCCTTGATTTAAAACGTTATTTTATCTTGACATCTCTTTTTAAAGAGTCACCTATGTTTAGTGAGAAAGTCGATGAGCTGTGGCATCAGATGCTCATGTTTACCCGGGAGTATGACGAATTTTCAAAGAAGTATCTAGGGACAACATTGCATCATAGTCCCAATGTAAATATAGTGCCAGATCCAGATTTACGAGGATTTTTTGATTGGGTGTATGCGGAGCTTTTTTTCATTAGAAATGAGAACATCCATCTTTATAAAGGATTTTTCAGAAATCCTGTACAGCCGGCAATTATTGATGAATTTAAAAATCTACCAGAAAATGAACTAATAGAACTCTATTTTAAAAAAGATACCAACTATATGTCTACTGTTCTCTCTCTTATTTCTTCCATGAAGAAAACAGCTAATAGAGTAAAAGACTATGAGAAAAACGTCATACAGGAAATGCTGAGAAAAGGAAAAACACAGCAAAATTATAACGCCATGCTCATTCCTTTCTTATCTGTTTCTTATTTTCATTATGATGAATTTCAAAGTTACATGAAAATTAGTAGCAATAGCTCATCAAGTTGTACAAGTTGCGGATCAGCTAGCTCCTGTAGTTCTTGCACGTCCGCTAGTTCTTGCTCTAGCTGTGGTGGGGGCGGAGATTAATGTAAAGAACCAATGTAGATAAAAAGAACTCCATTTTGTTTTTTCAAAATGGAGTTTCTCTATTAATATTCCTTTTAAACTCGAGCAGAGCCACTAACAAATGATTGATCTTGATAATACATATTTTTTACAAGAACATTAGGGCCTAAGCATTTTACTGCTGGACAATGGCAGTTAAGCGATTTTGCTAAATCTGTTGCCATCCATTTATCAAAAATAGCGGTTAGCTCATCCTGTACAATATTGCCAAGAGCCGGTGTATCACCAAAATCTGTGACAATGACATCACCAGTGAAGATATTGACATTTAAACGTGAACGTCCATCTGGGTCATTACGCAAAGTGACGTTCTTCGCTGTTCGTAGACGTTGCAGCAATTTTTGATCCTCTTCATTCATACTGCATGGGTAGAATGGCAGTGTGCCAAATAGCATCCATGTATTTTCATCACGAATATCCAGTAAATGATGAATGGCTTCCCGCGTTTCTTCTAGTGATAAAGAAGTAAGTGCACTTGCAAAGTCTGATGGGTACATGGGATGTACCTCGTGGCGTGCACATTTCATCTCATTGATGATTTGGTTATGGATATGTTCTAAATATGGTAAAGTTTTTTTGTTTAACATTGTTTCCGCAGATACCATTACACCATGTTCTGCAAGCATTTTAGAGTTATCAATCATGCGTTGGAACAAAGCTGCTCGCTGTTCATAAGTCGGTTTTCGCTCCATCATGGCAAAGCCTGTTTCGACAAATTCATCGATTGTACCCCAGTTATGTGAGATATGTAGTACATCTAAATACGGTGCAATCAGTAAATAACGTTCAGGCTCTAATGTTAAGTTGGAATTGATTTGTGTGCGTACGCCTCGCTCATGCGCATATTTCAATAAAGGCAATACATAGTTTTGAACGGACTTCTTAGACATCATCGGTTCTCCACCAGTAATCGAGATTGTCTTAAGGTGTGGAATTTCATCTAGGCGCTTTAAAATTAATTCGATTGGTAATGCCTCTGGGTCTTTATTCTGTAATGTATAACCTACTGCACAGTGAGCACAACGCATATTACAAAGTGTTGTTGTTGTAAATTCAATATTTGATAGTGTCATTTGTCCATGCTGTTCCACATCTAAATAAGCTTCCCATGGATCAAAGACAGGCGTAATTTTTTGTAAGGTCGTCATCTTTCGTACATCTTCCTTTCTAGCATTCTATTGTCTCATATTCATCGATAATTTCAAATATGAAATTACAGAACGGGCTATTTTAGGACTAGATGAACATTTTTTTACCCAATTAAGGAAAATCACCTCTGTTTCACATATTTAGAAACAAGAAATGTAAAACGTATACATATCCTAATATTCTGGAAAATATTCATTAAAGGACATTTTGCTGTTATTTTTCTAAAAAAACGTTATCATGAATAGAGGAATTAGTCACAATGCATCAAAGAAAGTGGGAACGGACATGACGAAATATGAAATACTATTGTTTGACGTGGACGATACGTTACTAGATTTTGATCTAGCTGAAAATGCAGCACTTGACCGCATGTTTAAAGAGGAAAACATAGCAGTTACTCAAGAGATGATTGCGCGATATAAAGAAATTAATGAGTCCATGTGGCGTGCGTTTGAGCGTGGGGAAATAACAAAAAATACATTACATAATACGCGATTTGCTGTTGCCTTAAAGGAATTTGGTATAGAAGTCGATGGAGCCTACTTTGAAACACTTTTCCAAAAATATTTGTGTGAGGCCCACCATTATGTAGAAGGTGCCTATGAGGTGATTGCCCAGCTTGCCGACCACTATCATTTATATGTGGTGTCAAATGGTGTCACGGCTACACAAAATAAACGACTTATGGATGCTAAGCTAGCGCCACATTTTAAAGACATTTTTATTTCGGAGCAAACAGGCTATCAAAAACCTATGCCAGCATTTTTCGATTACGTTTTTGAACGGATTGATGATTTTGATAAAGATAAAACGCTGATTATTGGAGACTCGTTGACATCCGATATAAAGGGTGGTTTACAATCAGGTATCGACACATGCTGGTTTAATATCCGTAATATCGAAAACACAAGTGAAATTAAGCCACATTATGAAATTAACAAATTACACGACCTACATGAATTATTGAATAAACAGCTAGTTTAGTATTCGGTTTTAGAAATAAACGTATAAAGCAATAACATTAAATAAAATATCAATGGTACAGTAGTAATTAGGAAATGAAAATCCTGAAAAATTTACACGCATAACATTGTAAAAAAACAATCGTATGCGTGTATTTTTCTCTCTAATCACAAAGTGTAAATCTGTATTCAGCACTCTTTTTATACCACATTTCATATAAATGACATTTTTACTGAGTTAGAAAAAGTCCAATTTTTCTTTAAAAGAGAAATTGGACTTAGTTATTATTGTCGAGATGTAGTTGTTTGAATAGTAAATTTTGAGACATTTTCCTGCATTTTATTAGCTAACTTATCTAATTCTTCACTGGAATGGGCAATTTCATAAAGGGAGTTTGTTTGATTCTGTAGATAGGCGGCAGCTTCTTCTGTACCAGCTGCATTTTCTTCAGATATGGCAGATAAGTGTTGTAGAATATCTATTACTCCATTTTTCTTGTCATCCATATTATTGCCTATTTTATATAAATCCTCAATAACCGTTTGTATTTTTTCAATAGAAACTGCCACATCTTCAAATTTGCCATTTGTAGTTGCAACACTTTTAGCTTGCGAAGTGACAAGGTTGCTCATTTCTTGCATTGTTTGAACGGCATGTCCAGTTTTTTCTGTTAAATCTCCTATAACTGTGGCAATTTCCTTAGTAAATTGATTGGATTGTTCAGCCAACTTTCGTATTTCGTCCGCAACAACAGCAAACCCTTTTCCTGCTTCGCCGGCCCTCGATGCTTCAATAGCCGCATTTAAGGCTAGTAGATTCGTTTGTTCTGAAATTGTTCTGATCATCTGGCTTGCATTTTGAATTTTCCCAGAACTTTCGTTAGTCGTGAGAACGATAGCATAAATTTCTTTTGCTGCAATATTATTTTCTTCTGTTTTAGCAACAAGCTCTTCTAATATGAGTAAGCTTTCATCTTTAGCATTGCTTACTTCATCGACAAATAGAGTCAACTGTTGTAAATAATTCTGATTATTTTCGATTAATTCTCCGAGCTCGCCAATATTTGCAGTCCCAAATTCAGTATCTTTTGCTTGTTCCACAGCACCCTTAGCGATGTCTTCAACTGCAGATGATAAATCCTTTGACGACGCTAAAGAAATACTTGTAGCATCTTTAAGTTCTTCTGATGATGTAGTAACCTTATTCGAAGTAAGACTGATTTCAGTAAGCAAATCAACAAAATTATTCTGCATCTCGTTTAATGCATATGTAAGTTTGCCTATTTCGTCATTTCTTCTTACATACTTTGGATCGATTAACTCAGTAAATTCTCCTTTTCCCATTTCATGGCATTTATCAACTGCTAACAGCAAAGGTTTGAACATTTTATTTAAAATAATAATCATTAGGACGATGATGATGATACAACCAATACCAACTGTCATCAATTCTTTTATTAAAATTCCATTCGTTGCCTCAGTAATATCGCCCTCAAAAATACCTACATCCATAGAACCGTAAAGCGTATTATCTAGATAAATCGGTACCATTATATCGAACGTCCAATTTTTCTGCATATCCGCATAAAATCTACTCGTCATCGTTTTCCCGTTTTTTGCTCCATCTACAGAGTAGGGGTCATCTTCATAATTTTTACCTATTTTCTCTTGATCACTATGAGCTATTGCCGTAACGTTTTTATCGATGATAACTGCATAGGCTATTCCATTTTGTTTTACTTTGTTTTCAACAAAATTTTGCAATTCCACTGTAGGATTAGAGGTCGAATCTAGAATATTCTCCGCTTGACGGGCAATTTCATTGACCTGTTGAATACTCTTTTCCAATAGGGCATCTGAAACATTTTCTTCCACTATTTTAATATTCAAATAGGAACTAATGCTAATGATTGAAATAAACAGCAAAAGTGATATTCCGATAATACGATTTTTTAAGCTTCCTTTTCTGACTTTAGAATTTTTCCAGTGTTGACTCATAGATGTTACCCCCTTCTTTTTAATTATTTCTACGTTTCAATCTATTATAGTTCTATAGTTGCATTTATTCAATCCTTTTTAAGGAAAAAGTATTACTTAGGAGCTTTTTTTCATTTAGTAGTATGCCAAATGTTGTGTTTTGTTAGGTCTCATTTTAAACACTACAAAAAATCATTAGGACAAGGAGGTGTTTTTAGTTATAGACAAAGGTATAAAAAATAAGGGAAAAGGCAAAACCTTTTATGAGACTAGTTTCCATGAAAGGGGAAATCTTCGATGAATATGGTTCTAACTGCTAATAAACGTCAAAAAGGGCGTCATTCTTCCTTAACTGAGCTTCGACTAAATGGGGCTATTCCTGGTGTAGTTTACGGTTTTCAAATGGAGCCGACAGCCATTACGTTAGATGCTAGAGCTTTTGCGAAAATATTAGCTGCTCATGGTACGAAAAGTGTATTTCAACTCGATGTGGAAGGACAACGCATCAATGCTGTTCTAACAGAAGTGCAGCGGTGTGCCTTAAAAGGTAATGTGAAACATGTTGATTTCAAGTCGATCAATATGTCGCAGGAGCTAGAAGTGGATATTCCAGTAACCGTGATCGGTGATGCTGTAGGAGTTGCAGAAGGAGGCTTCCTGCTTCAGCCTAATCGTGAGGTTCGCATTAAAGTGAAGCCAACTGAAATTCCAGAAACTATTGAAATAGATGCCACGAATGTTGCGATTGGAACTTCCCTTTATGTGGGAGATATACGCCAACAGTTTCCTTTTGAAATTTTACATGAGGATGACTATACACTGGTGACCATCACACCACCAGCTGCTGAAAATGTGCAGGAAGATGATACAGTCGACGATACACCTGAAGTGATTGAAGCAACAGGGCAAAATACGGATGAACCAAGAGGATAGAGCAAAGAGGAGCCATCTTACACTAAGTAAGTGGCTCCTTGCCGTTTATTGACTAAACTGCTGTATCGATTTTCGATATCGATAATACAGGGTGATGTAAATACTACAAGTTGCTAAAAATAGCCATGGGGGGATAAAGCGCATGATAGCAAAGGGTGTTTCAAATAAAAATGCAAATAGGAAAGCAAACCCTTCTTTTTCCCATAAACCAGGCGTAAAATACGCATTTTTTATACTGAACAAGGAGGAGAAACTATCATTAGCATCAAAAATCATTAAGAAAATAAATGAGAGTATTGCCCAGTTGCTTGCATGTTTCATTAACCGTTTATACTTCGCAATGTGGGAATCATGATCTGAAAATAAATCATCATGGCCATCTTTACTTTTTACCCAATAATAGGTGCCATCATATGATTTCACTTTTAATAAGCGCCATCCAAAATCCTCATGTAATTGCATATAGGTAACTTGCTTTTCTCCGCGAAGGTCCTGCTGACAATCGATTCGAATAACTTGTTCAAAATCTTTTGTTTGTTGAAATGTATATAAACCAGCAGAGTTTATGTTGGAGCATACCCAACCCTTGGTTAACATTTCATTTAACCATCGCTCTTCCTTTTCAATATCAAAAAAGACTTTAAACTTTATCATGTTTGTCTGCTCCCTCATATAAAGATAAAATCCGCTGCAATCTTTGTTGCTCTGCAGCTAATATGTCTAGACCCTCTTCTGTTGTTTGATAAACCTTACGTCTTGTATCCTGAGTTTCAACTTGCGCAATCCAATGATACTTCAATAAATTTTCAATAGCGCCGTACATAGTACCAGCTGCAATTCTTACACTACCAGCACTCATTTCCTCGATTTTTTGCATCATTGCATAGCCATGTAACGGTTCTCGTAAGGCAAGTAAAATATAATGCATCGTTTCGGATAAAGGTAATAATTTATGTTTTTTCATATTTTCACCTCAATATATACAGTCGAACTATATAGTCTGATTATATATAGTTCAACTGTATATTGCAACTGTATAAAAAAAGACAATGCCTTTTTGCATTGTCTTGTAAGCTTATATGACAGCGCTCTTAACGCCAGTCCATCTCATAAATAATTTTTCGTTATATGATAGGGCAAATTGTACGATGGGTCCAAGTCCAAACGCCATAAACACTGTACCGATGCCAATCGGACCGCCAAGAAGGAAGCCTATAATGGCGACTGTTACTTCCATCGTCGTACGAGAACGAGTGACGCTCCAGCCAAGTTTATGAACCATCATCAGCATTAAGGTATCACGAGGCCCAATGCCTAAATTCGCCACCATATACATGCCACAGCCCCAACCTAGTAAAACTAATCCTGTTAGGTAAGAAACAAGTTGCATCCAAAAACCATCGATATCAGGAAGCCAATAATTAAAAATATCAATAAAAATGCCGGCTAAAAACATATCGATAAATGTTCCTGGTAATGGAAATTTTTTTGTGATCAGCATATCAAACGCTAAAATAGCAAGTCCCAAAATAATGGACCATGTACCGATTGTTAACCCCAACGTTTTTGTTAAGCCAATATGTAGGACATCCCAAGAGCCGACGCCAAAAAGTTGCCCTTTAATTGTTAGTGTGATGCCAAAAGATAGCACGATAATGCCTGTTATGAAAAACAAACAGCGCGTAAAAAAAGCTTGTTTCATTTTTTAACCCTCATTCATCCGTAAATTCCTGTTGTCCATCCAATTATTATAGCAATAGATTTTCGATATGCCCGAAGATTGTCATTTCACATTTTTCAAAAAAAGGCGGTTTAGCTTTTTTATGAGAGGGCAAAATAAAGATGTAGATGAAAGGATGGGATGAAATGACATCTGTACGCGATGAAATTCTAGAAGTATTGAATCGAGAAAAGATTGGAACGATGGCTACTGTTGAAAATGGCAAACCATACTCCCGCTACATGACGTTCCAGCATGAGGACTTTGTGTTATATACGGCGACGAATAAGCATTCTGAGAAAATGGAAGAGCTTCGTAAAAATCCATATACCCATATTTTATACGGCTATGAAAATGGTGGCTTTGGGGATACGTATGTTGAAATAGAGGGCAAGCTTACGGAGGTACAGGAAGAAGGCTTAAAAAATAAACTAGCAGAAATTTTTACTAGTATTTTTGTTGGCAATCAGGACGAAATGGTGACATTAAAAATTGAGCCTATTCGTATGCGTTTGATGAATAAAAAAGGGCAACCCCCTAAAGAGCTAGAGTTTTCAAACGACCATTAATCAATGGTCGTTTTTTACTGACTTCATGATAAATAGTTGCAATCACGGGCATTTTTTTGGCATGATAGTTCTTAAAAGAAAAAGGAGTATAGGCGATGTCGACAAAATTACAGCAGTTAACGCAAAATATCTTATCATCACAAGGAAAAGTAGAGGCAGATTTTATCCTGAGAAATGCACAAGTTGCGGATGTTTTTTCGTTAACGTGGAAAAAAGCAGATATTGTTGTGAAAAATGGCATGATTGTAGCAATTGATCGTAATCATACATTTCATGCAAAAGAAGAAGAGGATGCTGCAGGAAGCTATGTCATTCCTGGATTAATTGATGGTCATATACATATTGAATCTTCTATGTTAACACCAGGGGAGTTTAGTCGGGTGCTCATTCCTCATGGTATTACAACGGTCATTACAGACCCACATGAAATTGCCAATGTCGCAGGGGCAGAGGGCATTCAATTTATGCTCGATGATGCCCAAAAGGCGGATATGGATATTTTTGTGATGCTGCCATCTAGTGTGCCAGGTACCCAGTTTGAAAATGCAGGTGCAACACTAACAGCAGAAGATTTAGAGGCGTTCTTGACACATCAACAAGTTCGCGGCTTAGCAGAGGTGATGGATTTTCCAGCCGTGTTAAATGGGGAACAGGGCATGCTACAGAAAATTGTATTAACACAGCAAGCCAATCTCGTTATAGATGGTCATTGTGCTGGCTTACAGAGCACACAAATTACAGGCTATCGTGCTGCGGGTATTCAGACAGATCATGAATGTGTGACTGCACAGGAGGCCATCGACCGTGTGGAGCAGGGCATGTATGTCCTTATTCGTGAAGGCTCAGCGGCGAAAAACTTACGTGATTTATTGCCAGCAGTTCAACCACACAATGCTCGTCGTTTTGGTTTTTGTACGGATGACAAATATGTAGACGAGTTAATGGATGAAGGAAGCATCAACTATGATGTGGCTATGGCAATAGCAGAAGGGATGTCACCATTACAAGCGATCCAGCTGGCAACTGTTAATACAGCAGAGTGCTATCGTTTATTTGATCGCGGGGTACTTGCACCAGGCTATAAGGCTGATTTTGTGCTTGTGGAGGATCTAACGAGTATGCAGGCCAAAGCAGTTTGGAAAAATGGTCGGAAAGTGGCTGAACATGGAGCAATGTTGACAAGTCGTCAAGAGCCAGTTGTTCCTGCTCATATCCATCAATCTGTCCATTTACCAACTGTTACAAAGGATATGCTCCAGCTGTCATTCACAAAGGGAACGAAGGCAAATGTCATGGAAATTGTGCCAAATCAGCTGATTACCAATCATTTAGTGATCGATGTGCCTGTCAAGGAGGGCGTTTTTGTACCTTCTGTAGAGCAAGACCTACTGAAATTAGCTGTCATAGAACGTCACCATCATTTGCATACGACAGGCTTAGGGATTGTTAAGGGATTCGGTTTACAAAAAGGGGCAGTAGCGACTACAGTAGCACATGATTCACATAACGCCCTTGTCGTCGGTACAAATGATGATGATATGGTTCTGGCACTTTCGCGTATTCAGGAAATCCAAGGAGGCTTTGTAATTGTAGCGGATGGCAAGATATTAGCAGAAATGCCGTTAACAATTGGTGGCTTAATGACAGATGTACCAGCACAGCAAGCTAAAGAACAGCTAGCTAGCTTGCACAGTGCCCTGCAGACCCTCAACCCAACATTAGATTTTCATTTTCTACTGACATTTTCATTTGTTGCATTACCAGTCATTCCTGCATTAAAGCTAACAGATACAGGATTATTTGATGTGACAACTTTCCAGCATATTTCTATAGAAGCTTAGACGAGAAAACGACCTAATTGCAGCGAGCGATTAGGTCGTTTGTTATTTTTTATTAGATAAATGTGTTTTGATACTCCTCTTTATTTTAGGTAGTTAAACAACGAGTCTTCTATAAGAGAAAAATCTGTTTACATCGTGCAATTTGCGACAAAAGAACACGAGAGAGACTATATCTTTAGAGTCTCTGGTATTCCGGTAGAGAAACAGAGTTAAATATTGAAGAAATTCATAATGACTTCATTTACAAAAAGTATTTAAGATAGAAAAATATCCACCTTACCTCATTGAAAAAGGTTCATTTGATTACACACTTATTTTCAAAAGAGTGAATCAAATGAACCTTTTTAGGTATCCTAATGATTATCTTTACTCGACGAGTCATTGTAAACGATATCTTGTAGCACATTTTTTAGTTGCAAAAATTGCTGCTCTGAGATATTGGATTGCTTCATTACTTGACGTGAAACTTCAGGTAGCTGACAACGAACGTTACTTCCTTCTTTCGTTAAAAATATTTTCATTAGTCGTTCGTCATCCTTGGAACGTTCACGACAAATATAGCCTTTTCCCTCTAATTTTTTTAGTAAAGGTGTTAATGTTCCTGAATCTAAAAATAAGCGTTGTCCCAATTCTTTTACAGTTATTTGTTCGTTTTCTTCTAAAGCTAATAAGGTGATGTAACCTGTATAGGTTAGATCATATGGCTTTAATAATAATGTATATTGACGAATGATTTCTTTTGATGTGGCATACAAAAGAAAGCACAATTGATTATCTAAATGATTAGGCATAAAAATCCCCTCTTAAAAGTTCTTCTTCTACCACTAATATTAAAAATAAAGTTCTTACTTGTCAAATACAATTAAATTGTGTACAATTCAATTTGTAATAATTAGATTGTGTACAATTTAATTGATCAATTTAAAATAAGGGGTTTTGATTATGAAAGAATTATACTCAACTACAATGATTAATACTGGTGGGCGTAGTGGCACATCATATGCAGAGGATCAATCACTATCTTTAAAAATTGCGCCACCTGGCTCAAAATTAGATAATGTTACAAATCCAGAGCAATTATTCGCTGCTGGTTATAGTGCTTGCTTTAATAGCGCATTAGCTTTAATTAAACGCCAAAAGAAAATTGACAATTCATCCACAATAAAAGTGACAGTACGATTAATGGAGCAAGCTTCATTTGATTATATTCTAGCTGTGGACATCGAAGGTCATATTGAAGGCTTAGCACTGGAAGAAGCACAAGAATTATTGGAGTTAACACATACAGTATGTCCTTATTCAAAGGCAACAATGGGAAATATCAATGTCACAATTAAAGCAATTTAACTATTTGAAAAAGAGGGAAATGACATGTCAGAAACTACACCATTAAAACAAATTATGCAAGAACGAAAATCGGTACGTAAATACAATCCAACAGCGAAAATATCTCGAGAAACGATTATGCAACTAATAGAAGATGCTACTTCTGCCCCTTCATCGAGCAACATGCAGCCATGGCGATTTATCGTTATTGATGATAAGGAAATTCAAAAAAATATTAATTTCTTTTCATTTAATCAAGAGCAGATAGAAACAGCCTCTGCCATTATTGCGGTTATTGGTGATATTAAAATGTATTTAAATGCTGAGGAAATCTATGCAAAAAATGTAGAGTTAGGCTATATGCCAGAGGAAATAGCGAATAGGCTGGCAAAAGATGCATTAGCGATGTATGGTGCAGCACCGACAAGCACATTAGAAAACATAGTGCATTTTGATGCTGGCTTAGTGTCTATGCAAATTATGTTATTAGCGAAGGAAATGGGATATGATACCGTTCCAATGGGTGGATTTGATAAAGCGAAATTTGCTGAATACATGGAATTACCAGAAAATGAAATTCCTATATTATTATTAGCAATTGGTGAAGCAGCAGCACCAGCATATGGTTCTTCTCGTCTTCCAATAGACCGCATCGTCAGATTTAATAAATAATTGAAAAGCAATGTCCCAAATAGGGACATTGCTTTTTTAGTGTAATTGTGTCTAAAGTTTTCAAATTATACAAGGGAACATTCCTAAATATAACCATTTTATATTGATATTTTTACATAATATGTTACTTTGAGATAGGTAATATTGTACCAAATGAGGAAAATATTATTAGATAATCAATGTAGTACTATAGGAGGGCATATTATGAATAAGAGTTTTAAAATGAATCAAGTGTTAATTGGGATTAGTACATTGGCACTTTCGTTAGGAGGGTTGCAAGCGGAAGTATCAGCAGCAGAAAAAACGCCTTATCATGTATTACAAATGAAACCTGCTGGTATAGAAACGCCGAAAGATGACATTGCACATACCACACAAACTGATGCAACATTATCATTTGAAAAACGGCTTGAAATAGAAAGTTTATCGCAACAGCAGGGTCAAACTTTAGAACGTGCTAACTCGCAGTATTTGCAAGAAAAGTATTCGATGGCAGAGCTTAATAGAATGAGTGATAGTGAGCTCATGAATACCTTGGGCACTATTCAGTGGTATCAAATTACAGATTTATTCGAATACAGTGAGGAAACAAAAGTTTTTTATCAAAATGAAGAACGCATGCAAGTTATTATTAATGAATTGGGAAAAAGAGGGGGTTCTTTTACGAAAGAGGATTCAAAAGGTATTGAAACATTTGTAGAACTATTGCGTTCGGCTTTTTATGTTGGATTTTATAATAACGAACTAGCTTATTTAAATGATCGCAGTTTCCATGATAAGTGTTTACCAGCATTAAAAGAAATAGCTAACAATCCAAACTTTAAACTTGGTACAGCTGAGCAAGACAAAGTAATATCTGCCTATGGGAAACTTATAGGGAATGCTTCTAGTGACGCGGACACAATTCAATATGCTGCGAACATTTTAAAACAGTATAACGACAATCTTTCTACATATGAAGGCGAGTATTCAAAAGGACAAGCTATATACGATTTAATGCATGGGATTGATTTTGATTTGCAGTCGTATTTGCATGATGCTCGTAAAGAAGCTAATACAACAATGTGGTATGGACAGATAGATAGCTTCATAAATGAGGTTAATAAAATAGCACTATTACATAATGTAACAAAAAGCAATAGTTGGTTAATCACTAATGGTATTTATTATGCAGGGCGTTTAGGTGTATTTCACAGTAACCCTAATAAAGGTTTAGAAATTGTTACAGAAGCAATGCATATGTATCCATATTTAAGTGATGCTTATTTTGTAGCTGTAGAGCAAATAGCTACAAATTACCATGGAAAGGATTACGGTGGAAATCCAGTAGATTTGCAGAAAGTACGTGAAGAAGGAAAGAAGCAGTATCTACCGAAAACATATACGTTTGATGATGGATCAATTGTATTTAAAACAGGAGATCAAGTAACAGATGACAAAGTTCAACGATTATACTGGGCTGCAAAAGAAGTAAAAGCACAATATCATCGTGTAATTGGCAATGATAAAGCATTAGAACCAGGAAATGCTGATGAGATACTAACAGTTGTAATTTATAACTCCCCAGATGAATATCTTTTAAACCGTCAATTGTATGGATATGAAACCAATAATGGTGGAATTTATATTGAAGAGAATGGAACATTTTTTACTTATGAACGTACGGCACAGCAAAGCATTTATAGTTTAGAAGAGTTGTTCCGCCATGAATTTACACATTATTTACAGGCTAGGTACGAGGTTCCAGGTTTATTCGGGATTGGAGATATGTATCAAAATGAACGACTAACATGGTTCCAAGAAGGAAATGCAGAATTCTTTGCGGGATCAACGCGTACAAATGATATTGTTCCACGTAAGAGTATTATTAGTGGATTATCAGATGATCCATCACAACGCTACACAGCAGAACAAACAATGTTTGCAAAATATGGATCATGGGATTTTTATAATTATTCATACGCACTCCAGTCTTATATGTACCATCATCAATTTGATACATTGGATAAGATTCAAGATTTAATTCGTGCAAATGATGTGAAAAATTATGATGCGTATCGTGAGACTTTAAGTAAAGATCCACTGCTAAATTTAGAATACCAAGCCTATATGCAGAATTTGATTGATAATCAAGAAAAATATGAGGTACCACAAGTATCAGAAGATTATTTAGTACAACATCAACCGAAAGCTTTAAAAGAAGTAGAGCAAGAAATCGTGGATATTGCTAACATCAAAGATGTTAAAATGACAAAACATCAGTCGCACTTTTTCAATACATTTACACTTGAAGGTACGTTTGTAGGGGGTAATACAAAGGGTGAATATCATGATTGGAAAACGATGAGTAAACAAGTGAACCAAGTACTTGATCAATTGTCGGAAAAAGAGTGGAGCGGCTTTAAAACAATGACAGCATATTTTGTGAACTACCGTGTGAATGCAGCAAACCAGTTTGAATATGATATTGTTTTCCACGGCGTTGCGACGGATGAAGGAGATAATCAAGGCCCGTTTGTTAAAATAAATGGCCCTTATACTGGCATCAAAAATGAAAAAATTGAGTTTAAAAGCGATGGTTCAAAAGATAATGATGGAGAAATAGTTTCCTATCTTTGGGATTTTGGCGATGGAGATACAAGTGATGAAGCAAACCCTACTCATCTATACGAAAAAGAAGGAACATACAATGTGACATTAACCGTGAAAAATGATAAAGAAATAGAAAGTAAAGCTTATACAATTGTCACTGTAAGGAAGGGAACAGAAACAGAGAATAATCATCCCGAAGAAGCGACAATCATTCCATTTAATAAGCCCCTAAAAGGTAGCTTGATTGATCATGATACTGATGTGTATCAGTTTGACGTAACGTCTTCAGAAGAAATAGATATTGCAGTCTTAAATGAAAATCAAATTGGCATGACGTGGGTGCTTTATCATGAGTCTGATATGCAAAATTATGTATCTTTTGGACAGGAAGATGGAAATAGTATAAATGGTAAACTTAAAGCTGAACCTGGAAAGTATTATTTATATATTTATAAATTTGCTAATGAAAATGGGACATATACAGTTAATGTCCAAAATGAAGCACAAACAGAAACAGAGATAGAACCAAACAATCGTCCGGAGGAAGCGACAATCATTCCATTTAATAAGCCCCTAAAAGGGAGCTTAATGGATGATGATAATACAGATGTATACCAATTTGATGTGACATCACCAAAAGAGATAGATATTTCTGTCCTAAATGAAAATCAAATTGGCATGACATGGGTGCTTCACCATGAGTCAGATATGCAAAATTTCGCATCATTTGGACAGGAAGATGAAAATAATATAAAAGGTAAATTTAATGCAGTACCAGGAAAGTATTATTTATATATTTATAAATATAATAATGAAAACGGGACATATACGGTTCATATCCAATAATTATATATGGAAAGCATTCATTCCTTCTAGACTGTTGCTAACTAACATACTAATAAATAAAAAAATAAACGAAAAATAGAATATATTTTGGCTATAAACTTTATGTCAAAGTTTTTCTATTCGAATAACTTTGATTTTTGCAGGATTTGACTCCAACTTTTCAGAGTACCAAATTCTTACTTTATCGCCACTTTTAATATCCTTCATAGAAAGTTTCAATTCGTTATTTAAAATTGAAACTGATTCAAATTGATTTGAATACATGAAGTTTTTACTAGAGAAACCCTCTAAATCTGATTGTTGAACGTCCTTTCCTTGAATAAAATAGACTGTTCCTTTCTGAATAACTATATAGCCAATTTCATTTTCGCTATATTCTTTACTAGATAATAGTTGGCTAACATTACCTAAGAAATATAAAATAACAAGAAGAAGTAACAATAAGACCATGTTAATAATAGGTTTCGAAACTATGTTCTTAATTCTAATCACTACCTTATTTAATTATTTTATATTAAATATAATTTATTGTTGCTCGCTTCTATTTTACTAAATAAAAAGACTTTATTTGTACTACTTCCTTAATAAGCAGGGATAGACATAGCGATTGCTTTCAATTTTCAAATTTGTAGCCATATCTACACTCACTATACTAAAGAAAGCAAAATGTGATGAAATCAAATGACATAATTATGTAAAGAAAACATACTAACATCAGTAGTACAAACCTAGTCCGAGGTTTGTACTACTATTTTTTATAGTAAAAGAGTAAACAAAATTTATAGAAACATTTATCAGTATTCTTTATTTCTCCTTAAAGAGTTGAGGGAAATGTGAAAGATGCTAAAAAATTGTCGGTACCATGCCTCCATCCATACGAATCGGAGATCCTTTAAATGCGGATGCATAAGGACTACATACAAATGTAGTTAGTCTCCCTATTTCAAATGGTTTAATAAATCTTTGTATTTCAGATTGGGGGAGGTTTGTCGTCATAAATGCTTTCTCTTTCTCTGAAAAACTCATACCTTGATTAGGAAACATACTATCAATTATTTGATACACATTTTCAGAGAGTGTAGGACCTGGCATGATTGTATTGATTGTAACTTCTCTTCCTTTTGTTAATTTAGATAGGCTTTTTGCCAAAGATAAGAGCATTGTTTTTGTCATGCAATATTGAGGCATTTGTCCTGAGGGCATAATGGCTTCTTCACTTGCAATAAAAATAATGCGTCCAAAATTATTTTCCAACATGTTAGGTAAGTAAAATTTAGATAATCCATTTGCTGCAAGAACATTAGTACGGAAGTAATTTTCCCATGTATCATCGTCAACGTCTTCGTATTGCATTATTTCATACATACCCATATTGTTAACTAAAATATCAATACTTGGATATTTTTCGAATAAAGCTTCTCTTTGCTGAGGATTAGCAATATCAGCTGTAGCATTTTTGGGGAAAGTCGATGGATAAGCTGATTTAATTTCATTGACAATGCGTTCTACCTCTTCATAATTTCGCCCATTAATGAGTACATTTACACCTTCTTTGGCTAGTTCGATAGCAATTGCTTTACCTATACCTCTTGTTGATCCAGTAACTAATGCAGTTTTATTGTTTAATCCCATATCCATAATCCAATGCCCCTTTATTTAGTATGATTATAAAGTAATAAAATCCTATTTTTGTTCGAAATTTTTATAAGATCCAATGATCTAGTTTGTTTCTATATGTTTAGCACGCCAATTTGATGGTGTATCACCTTCCCAAAGGTGGAAGGCACGGTAGAACGAGTTCTGATCTTCATAACCAATCAAGAAGGCGATATCTTTCATATCAAGCGAGGGATCAGCTAGATACGCTCGGGCCTGATCCTGTCGAACTTGTGCTAACAAATGTTTAAAGCTCGTGCATTCATTAGTAAGCCTACGCTGCAAGGTACGATCACTCATCCCTAACTCGCTTGCGATTGTCTGAATATCAGGGCGTCCTCCTGCTAAGCTTCGTTTCATCATCCATTTGACCATCTCGGTGAAGGAGCGGTTATGTTGGTGTTCATTTAACGATTGATCCAAAAGAGGGGTTAAAATTTCCAACAACTCCAAGTTATATGAAGTAAAGTGACGGTCCAGATCTCCTCGATGTAACGTCAACCGGTTACGCTTTGCACCAATCTGAATACAACAACCGAAATAATCTTCAAGAGTCTGTACATCGCCCATTGCATGTGTAAATTCAACTAACTTAGCTGTTATAGGTTGACCTGTCCCACGGCGTCCAAGCTCAAGTAGAAATGCAAGTGTGATACCAACCAGCATAGGGGGACCGGATTGCCCAGGATACGACCATTCTAGATCGATTGTACAATCCTCACCTTCCTCAGTGATACGTAAGCTTTCAGGAGGACACAGTTGCTTGTACCGTGCCATTCTTTTTAGAGCATCACGATAATCACGAGCATGGTAGTCTACTAAGACAGTAGGCGGATAATGATTTGAATCAAAGCTAGTGGCTAGTTTGATCATTCCTTTGGCAGTATCGTCAATAAGATCAGAATAAGCCTGCCAAATCGCTAAATATTGGATTGTGGAGACTACTGATTCATTCATGATCGTGAGTGGTAGTCGTGCTTTTCGAACTACGTCGTGGGGGACTATCCCTAATTGACGTATGCCTTCCCAAAATCCCACCGGCATTTTTATACGATTAGAGCTTTGTAACGTCAACATTTGAGCCTCCTTAATTCATTTGCATGTAGTGTTTATACGTGATTATTGTCTTTAGTGTTTGTACGGGACAGTTTATATAGTATCGTTTCCATCACGACTTGTAACTAGCAAATAGCGACTAAAAACTTGCTATGTACGCCAAATTTTTAGAAAATAAATTTTATTTTTATTGATAGCTTGATAGAGCAGGTAAGCTCCTGGCAATTCCGTTAACTTTATCATATCTAGATTACTAGGCTAGAAGTATTTTTCTTTTTTCAAATAGCCAAGAAAGGAATTTACAAAATCACTTTTTTCGATTGATTTTATCGAAATAATCATCTTTATCGATTTGTATGATCATAATAAGATATAGACATAGGGGAACAATAGTAAAAACTTCAAGGAAGTGGGGATAACAAACATGTCTATAGCAGTTATTTACGGTGGAAATCGTCCGGATGGGAATGTAGAGACTTTAACAAAATTAGTCACACAAGGCTTGATGGTTGAAGAAATTTATTTAAAGGATTATAGCATTGAGCCAATAATCGATAAGCGTCATGCAGAGGAGGGGTTTTCTGATGTCAACGATGATTATAATGCCGTCATTGACCGAATACTTCCGCATGATATTCTTATTTTTTCTACCCCTATTTATTGGTATAGTATGACAGGAATAATGAAGAACTTTATTGATCGATGGTCCCAATCTTTAAGAGACCCGAATTATCCTGATTTTAAGGCATTGATGTCTTCTAAAAAAGCATATGTCATTGCAGTTGGAGGGGATGAGCCGTCTATCAAAGGTTTACCAATGATTCAGCAATTTCAACATATCTTTGACTTTGTTGGTACAACTTTTGCAGGCTATATTCTAGGTGAAGGAAATAAACCAGGCGATATCGTTCAAGATCTAAAAGCAATATCTGCAGCAGAACATCTTCGAAAAGAATTACAATAGCTTCTTTGTTTAAAAGAGACGCAGATAACTAATAGTTTGATTTATTTTTTTGAGCAGATGACAAAGAACGTATTTGGACGATAGTGGTTCCAAATACGTTTCTTTTATTTGAAAAGGCATGAACGTCCGAAATTTCAATTGGCTAGCTTCTTTCTTCCATCTACCAACTAGTGTACACTTAGTTTTATTATCGGAAAAGATGAATGTTTTGGCAAAAACTATCGAAAAAAAAGATAAAGGAGTTCGAGTAATGGATTTAAAGCAGCTTCAAACGTTTTTAACAGCAGCTGAAACATTAAGCTTTACAAAGACGGCCCAGCTTCTTGACTACGCTCAATCAAGTATTACAGCTCAAGTAAAAACATTAGAACAAGAGTTAGGTGTTAATCTTTTTGAGCGTCTTGGTAAGCGTATTATCCTAACGGAAGAGGGCAAGCGACTTCAACAATATGCCAAAAAAATGCTAGAGCTAGATCGTGAAATGAAAAAAGCGATATCCAACGAGCAGGAGCAAGTCCTATTAAAGGTGGGAGCACAGGAAAGCCAATGTGTCTATCGTTTGCCGAGCATTTTACAGCAATTTCAACAGGTTCACCCCCATGTGAAAATCATTTTTAAGCCAGTGCATACAACGGACATTGCTAAAAAGCTATTACAGGTAGGGGATTTAGATGTTGCCTTTATAACAGATACGTACCAGGAGACATCAATGCTACAGCGACAGCGGTTGATTGAAGAACAGCTTATTTTCGTCAGTGCACCTATTGAAAGAAGGGAGCCGCTTTCCGCTCAACAGCTAGCACTTGAAACGATGCTGTTAACTGAAACAGGGTGCTCTTATCGAAATCATTTAGAAGCATTGCTTCAACTAGAAGGGGTTAGGCCATTACAAATGATTGAATTTGCCAGTATTGAAGCGATCAAACAATGTGTAATCGCAGGCTTAGGGATGACGTTTTTACCTAAAATGGTCGTAGAAAAAGAGCTGACAATGGGACTTGTAACAGAGATACCGTCCACATTAAAGCTAGCTCCTATTTATACAGATATTGCTTGGCATAAAGATAAGGATTTGCCACCGTGTCTCCTTGATTTTATTGCTATTGCCAAGCAGAAGTATCAAACGCTTGGGGATTAAAAAAGAGCCTGAATGTATCAGACTCCTTTGCTAGCTATTGTTTCTTTAATGTTCCAGAGAAATTAGTGCCTTCATTACGCTCTGCCCGGCAATCAACCTCAGACACTTTGAGGGCATTGTTGGATAAACGCTCTAATTCGACAACACAGCGATTGCCATTTGAGGATTTATTCATCAAAGCTTTTGTACTACTTGTTATCGTGGCAGTTCCATTGACATTACCTGAAGCTGTTCCATCATTCGCTGTTAAAGCAATAGAGAAGCTGTTACTTGTAGCGTTGGAAATGACAGCGTCGCGGCGGTTAAAATCATTGGCACCCTTACCCCATTTGTAATAATACGTGTAGACACCTTCCCAGGCACTTTTACCAGGTGTTGCCTGTTGCAAAGATTTATCAAGCTGACTTTGAGCATTTTTCGCTCTTGCCATTAATGATACATTGTTGGCATTATCATGTATGGCTTGTGCATCTGCGGAGATTTCATAAAAATTTCGTTCATCCATGCGGTAAAGCATTGTGACTACTTGGGCACGTGTCATATTGTTCGTCACCCCATAAAACTTCTGTAAATTACGGTCTTCATACTGTGGATTTTGCCCTGATGAAATATAATAATCGAGTAAAAACTGAATGGATTGATCTAAGCCTTTCTTACCACTAGCTAAATGAGCAATGGCTTGTGCCACTACACCACGCTTCACTGTAGCTGCTCGAATTCGGTTGTCGAAATAGCCATTTAAAGGAACTCCATAGCTAGCGAGCTGGTTATAAAATTCATCTGACCAGTTTGCCGAAGGAGTTTGTTTCTTTAATTCATCGATAGGGGATTCAAGCTCATAAAAATTAGCTAATAGTTTGGCTAATTGCTGTTCAGTAATAGTAGCATTTGGTTTAAACGTCCCATCAGTAAAACCATTCACAATATCATATTCCTCTGCCCATAAGATAGCTTCATAGGCATAATGATCCTCTGATACATCTCTAAAACTAGCAGCTTGTACATTGCCTGCACTGCCTACGATAAGAATGGAAAATAATAATGTACATATTAATTTTTTCATTTGTCATCTTCATCCTTTCTTGCTCGTTATGTTAATAGTTTGCAGGAAATGGATAAAAACTGCAAATTTTTCTAAGATTAATAGTCCTTATAAGAAAAAATAATCGCTATCTTCTGCTGAAGAAGCGATTATTTAAAGTTATCTATTGGGCTGTATAGCCACCATCTACTGTTAATGTGTTACCTGTCATAAATGTTGAATCGTCACAAGCCATAAATAAAACAGCTTTTGCCATTTCCTCTGGTTGACCTAAACGTTGCATCGGTGTTACTTGACGTAATGGCTCTTTGCTCTCTTCTGGGATAATAGGTGTATCAATAAAACCAGGGCATAGCGCATTGACACGGATACCACGAGTAGCAAATTCCAATGCTAATGAACGTGTTAAATTAATGACGCCACCTTTTGCTGCATTATAGGCTGCTGATCCTGCTGATCCAACCCATCCATACATCGAAGCGGTATTAACGATTGTACCGCCGTTTGCTTTTAGCATTTCTTTAATGGCAGCTTGCGCCATTAAAAATACGCCATCTAAATCTACATTCACTGTTTGGCGCCATTCCGCATAAGGTAACTCTTCTGTTGGTGTAACACGACCAATCCCCGCATTATTAAAAAGGACATCGACTTTGCCAAATATCTCGATTGTTGTTTGATAGATAGAAGCAACTTCAAGTTCATCAGTTACATTTGCTTTAATAAAGATAGCCTCTGCTCCCGTTGCTTGTAGTTGAGCAGCAAATGCTTGGCCTTTTTCTTCATTTAAATCAACAAGTACTACCTTTGCACCTTCTGCAACAAAGAGTTGAGCAGTTGCGGCACCAATACCAGAAGCACCACCTGTAATAATTGCGACTTTATCTTGTAATTTCCCCATATATGACACTCCCTTTAGGAATAATTTTTCTTGCACACTACGTAAATCACGGTGTACTTTTATTGTAAAACGCTTGAAAACGGAAACAATCAATAATGTCGTCGCAAGTGTCTAACTAGTAGACAGATTTGCTCAATATGTCTAAAAGGGAGGAAAAAATAGTGCCAAAATGGACACAAAGACAGGAAAGAACGCGCCGCCATTTTTATGAGGCGTTTAGCGAGCTAATAAAAATACAAGGGTTCCAAACGATTACAGTGAAGGATATTGTAGAACGAGCAGGCTATAACCGTAGTACCTTTTATGTGCATTTTCAAGATAAATTCGAGCTGGCAGCAAATTTACTGGAACTGATGCTGAAAGGTCTTGAAGTAGCTGTAGGTGAACCGTATCTGTATGGAGAAAAGGTTTATACAACAAAATTAAAAGCGCCATCTTTCAATATTATTCATTATATTTACAAGCATCGGTTATTTTTCGAGCTATTGAACGTCGAAGATACAATTCCTGGATTGCATACACGTATGCCGCTCACCATTACAAAAATTTATCAAGAGCAATTTAAATTTGAAACGATTAATCATCAGCCTGTTAATATGGACATGTTCAAGCATTATACTTCTTACGGCTTTTATGGATTGATGATGCAGTGGATTGCCAGTGGCTATGAGAAATCCGAGGATGCATTAATCAAAGATATTATTGAATTGACCAAAACACATATTTATGCATTTGAATTTATTGGGAAACCGCAAGAAATGGAACCGTAAAATAAGTATTGAAAAAAATCTCTAATGATCTTATTAGGGATTTTTTTATATGGGCGAAATTAATTTTTCCTTAAGAAAAAAATTTTTTACAAGAAATTTTAATAAAGTAGTTGAATTTTCTTTTATTTAAGCATATATTTTTCCTAAGGGAAACAAAATATCTCTAAAGAAAGAAGAGTGCTCGGATGAAAGAAATTGGTGATTTCAAGCTGACGATTCTTCCAATGGTTGTCTTATTGATTCTTACAATTTTATGGAAACTTACGGAATCAGTAGGAGCTGGCATGATATTAATCATTTTCTGGATGAGTTGGCGCCAGCTTATTCGGAAAATCATATAAACAATGTGGTTGCAGAGAAAGAGTGACGCTCTGAATATTGGAGGCTATGAAAATTGCGGACATAGCAACGGCAACGATGCTTGTCCGCCTATTATATTCATTCCCGCTTTTTTCAAGCAATCGCTAAATAAGAGAAAGTAGAGGTACAAAAATGAAACAATGGTTAGGTGTATTCATCCTATCACTCTCCCTGCTATTATTCGGTTGTTCAAGTGAAGCGGAGGGTGAAAAAGAGGGGATTGTTGTTGCAACCACTGGACAAATTGCAGATGCTATTAAAGAGATTAGTGGTGACCATTTACAAGTATCAGCATTAATGGGGCCAGGAGTAGATCCTCATTTATACAAGGCGACTCAAAGTGATTTATCAAAATTAGATAAAGCCGAAGTCATTTTTTACAACGGCTTACATCTAGAAGGACAAATGCTTGCTATTTTTGAACAAATGGCAAAAGAAAAAACAGTCTTGGCTGTGGGAGAGACATTAGATGAAAAGCTGCTCCTTGCAAGTGATAATGACGCCATGTTGCATGATCCGCATATTTGGTTTGATATTGAACTTTGGAAGGGCGTTGTGAAAGCAATTAGTGTACAACTTCAGGAGGAATATCCTGAATTTAAAGAGGATTTTCAAACAAATGAAGATGTTTATTTAAAGAAACTGGAGGATTTACAAAGCTATGCAAAAAATCGTGTCAATGAACTACCACAAGAGCAAAGGATATTAGTAACAGCACATGATGCGTTCAACTATTTCGGTAGAAGTCAAGGGTTTGAAGTACGTGGCTTGCAAGGACTTAGTACGGATTCAGAGTATGGTGTCAAAGATGTGCAGGAGATGGTCGATTTTTTAGTAGAAAATAAAATTAAGGCTATTTTTATAGAATCCAGTGTGTCAGATAAAGCGATGAAAGCCGTGATTGAAGGGGCTCAAGAAAAGGGGCACGACATTGTAATCGGTGGAGAACTATTCTCGGATGCGATGGGTGCTGAAGGTACAACAGAAGGTACGTATATCGGGATGTATCAACATAACATCGACACAATCGTCGATGCATTAAAGTAGGTGAATGACGATGTATGCATTAACAGTGGAAAATCTATCAGTCGCATATGATAAAAAAACAGTATTAGAAAATGCCTGTGTGACGGTGCCTAAAGGACATTTAGCTGCCATTATTGGCCCAAACGGTGCAGGCAAATCAACATTTTTAAAGGCTATCTTAAATCAGCTGCCTAATAAAGTAGGAAAGGTTGAAATTTTAGGAAAAGTGTTTGAGCCAAAAAGTTTAGTTGTTGGCTATGTCCCACAGCGCAATGCTGTGGATTGGGATTTCCCAACAAATGCATTGGATGTGGTGCTGATGGGACGGTATGGTCATACAGGTTTATTTAAAAGACCATCCAAGCAAGATAAAATGGTTGCCCGTCAAGCATTAGCTAGTGTTGGGATGCTAGACTTTGCAGAGCGTTCCATTGGGCAACTTTCAGGAGGTCAGCAACAGCGTGTATTTCTTGCAAGAGCCCTTGCACAAAACGCCGATATTTACTTCCTAGATGAGCCATTTGCAGGGGTAGATGCTGCGACAGAAAAAACGATTATTGATATTTTGAAAGAGTTAAAGGCACAAGGGAAAAGTATTTTTGTTGTGCACCATGATCTTCAAACCGTCAAAGAATATTTTGATTATACGATTTTATTAAACAAAACCATTTTAGCATCGGGTGCAACAGAAGATGTATTTACACCAGAGCAATTACAAAAAACATACGGTGGTAAACTGTTCATGATGCAGCATGTATAAGGAGGGGGCACTATGTTAAGTGGTAACTTATTGTGGGTACTGAGTGGAACGATGTTACTTGGCATTGCTGCTGGCATCACAGGCACATTCTCCTTCCTGCAAAAACAAAGCCTAGTTGGTGATGCTGCGGCCCATGCAGCATTACCAGGTATTGCGCTCGCATTCCTGTTAACAGGACAAAAGGAATTACCGATTTTAATGCTGGGAGCGGGCATTACATCTGCATTATCAGTTTATTGTATACAATGGATTGTATCGTTTTCAAAAATGAAAGCAGATGCGGCTATTGGCTTAGTCCTTACAGTATTCTTTGGTATTGGGGTTGTATTTTTAACAGTTGTTAACCGTAGTCCAATCGGTAATCAGAGCGGTCTGAATAATTTTATTTTTGGGAAAGCGGCGACGATGACTAAGGCCGATTTAATGTGGCTCTTTATTAGTGCAAGCATCATTATTTTAGTCAGTCTCTTGTTCTATAAGGAATGGAAGCTACTTATTTTTGATCCTGTCTATGCAAAGGGAATTGGCTTACCGATTGAGGCTTTAAAGGCAACGTTAACGGTGTTAATTGTTATGACGATTGTGACAGGAATCCAAGCGGTGGGTGTCATCTTAATGTCGGCTTTATTAATTATTCCTGCTGCAAGTGCCAAGCTTTGGACGAAGAAATTAAGTACGATGCTCATCTTGAGTGCCGCGATTGGAGGGATCGCTGGTATAACTGGTTCCTTTATTAGTGCGATTCGGACGGGATTATCGACAGGCCCGATTATCGTTTTAGTTGCAGCAGGAATATTCTTTATTTCCTATTTTATCAGCCCAACTGGTCAAATTAGTAAATATCGTAGAAAAATGCAATTTCGAAAGCAGGGTGATATAGGATGATTGAATTTTGGGTTATCTTCACGGGACTATTAGTTGGTGTTACATGTGGCATTGCTGGTGTTTTCCTAATCTTACGTCGCATGTCCATGATAGCAGATGCCATTAGTCATACGGTGCTCTTTGGCATTGTGATGGCCTACCTGATTACCCAAACATTAAATGGCTTTTGGATGCTTGTAGGTGCAGCAGTTGCAGGGGTGTTAACAGCTTATCTCGTACAACTATTGCATTCCTCTGGGATTCAGGAAGACGCGGCGATAGGGGTGGTATTTACATCCTTGTTTGCGGCTGGTGTCCTCCTTATCACCTTGTTTGCAGGCAATGTCCATTTAGATGTCGAACATGTCTTAATGGGGGAAATTGCCTTTGTTCCTTGGGATCAATGGACAGTGCTTGGTCTAGCGATGCCTAAAGCTGTATGGATGTTATTACTGGTCCTCATGATTAACAGTATATTCCTGCTATTATTCTTTAAAGAAATGAAGCTTGCTACTTTTGATCCTGTGTATGCTGCAACGATTGGGGTTCCTGTTGTCCTTCTTCATTACGGCTTTATGACATCCATTTCGTTCACTACTGTAGCGGCCTTTGATAGTGTAGGAGCGATTTTAGTAGTTGCTATGTTAATAGGTCCTGCAGCCACCTCCTATTTAATCAGTAAGACAATTAAGCAAATGTTTATCTATAGCATGCTCTTCGGCGCTACAGCCTCTGTGATAGGCTATTATTTAGCCAAGTTTTGGGATACTTCGATAGCTGGAATGATGGCGACAACAGTCGGGTTTGTCTTTATCGTTACCTTCGTCAGCCAAAAAATAATCGACCGAAGAAAAAAAGCACTAGTTCATAAATTAGACATGCCGTAAAGACAATAAACAATCAATAGCATTTTTATGAAAGGTGAAAAAGGGTGTTCACTAACTGCAAACAACTTCATTGGGAGCCCTTGTACGGATGGACCAACAATCAATCCTTTGCCTCGATTCTCACTCGTGACAAAATTCTTTTTTAACAACATGAAACATCGTTTGAGCGTCCATCAAACGATGTTTTTTCTATTTAGCTTACAAGTTCAAACTTTAGGATGAGTATTCCTCATAGGAAAAATAGTATACTCGTTAAGAAATGCTAGAAAGGGAAGGAATGGCATTTAAACTAACAATTTTTTCTATATTTATATGTACGAATATTTAAAATTTTGTTACGATAAATTTTATTGAAACAACAAGGAGAACAGCATGTGGAGAAATAGAAACGTTTGGATTATTTTATTAGGTGAATTTGTCGTCGGTCTCGGCTTATGGGCTGGTATTATCGGCAATCTAGCCTTTATGCAAGAGGTAGTACCGTCAGACTTTCACAAATCACTAATTATTTCTTGTGGTATTTTAGCGGGCTTAGTTGTCGGTCCAATGGCAGGTCGAATTATTGACCAATCAAAGAAAAAAACGGTTGTCCAAATGGCCAGTATTGGACGAATCGTCAGTGTTTTATTTATGTTTACAGCTCTTTATACCAATTCAGTTATTTGGATGATTCTATTTTTAATTACCTTGCAAATAGCAGCAGCGTTTTATATGCCAGCCTTGCAATCTATTATCCCAATGATTGCGAAAGAACAAGATTTAATTACGCTGAATGCTTGGCAAATGAATGCAAGAACCATTTCGAGGATCGTAGGTACGGCAGCAGCAGGATTTATGTTGAGTTTTTTTGAATTAAAATGGTTATATATTATTTCATTTATTGTCTACGTGGTCATGTTTGCCATTACAAGCTTACTGCAATTGAATGAAACGTCCAATGAAACAATGTCAAATAAAGAAAAAGGGAATTTTAAAGAAGTGTTGCCGATGGTGAAAGAGCACCCAATAGTTCTCATGACGCTTGTCTTAATGTTAATTCCAACTTTATTTTTAGGTTCATTTAATTTAGTCATTATGAAAATTTCAGAAATACATCAATCGACGACCATTTCAGGATTGTTATACACAGTGGAAGGTATCGGCTTTATGCTAGGAGCGGCGGGCTTAAAAATCATTGCTGAACGTGTACAATTGGGTACACTGCTCTTTTCATTAGCCTTTATTATCGGATCAATGGAGCTCATGCTGTTACTAGCAGATATTCAATTTTTTGCCTTAGTAGCCTTAGTAGCCTTTGGAGTCTTTGGTTTTTCCGTTGGTTGTTTTTTCCCAACAACAATGGTTATTTTCCAGAAACAAGTACCGAAACAGTTCCATGGGCGCTTTTTCTCCTTCCGAAATATGATTGATTCGGTTGTCTTTCAAATCGTCTTGTTGTCGACGGGTATGATGCTCGATTTAATCGGCTTAAATGGCATGGGGCTTGTTTTTGGGATTATTAGCCTAAGCTTAACAACTACTTTTTTGTTTTACTCAAAGAAAAAGAAAGTCGTTATGCATGCCTATTAATTTCGTGTCATTCATGCTCTGCTTCTTCAAGCGAAATACCCATAGTGGTATACTGATGAGGGCAGATAAAAAGGAGCTGTCTACCAGACAGTTCCTTCTTCATTTAATGTGGGACAATGGTAAAACCATATTAAAGTAGATTAAAGTCATCTTATAAACATAAAGTACCTTGAGTAGGCTTCCAATATGGATAGAAAAGCAGCGATGAGATAGCTACCTTCTAAAGCTAGCAAGGTACGATATGTAGATTTAAAGAAAGTAGGTTAAAGAATGGATGGAAAAAATCAAGAGGCAATAGCGTCCTATATTGATTCACCTGAAAAACTGAAAAGCTTGTATAAGCGTGTATTAATGGTTGTCAGTCTATCCCAAATTTTTGGTGGTGCTGGTCTTGCGGCAGGTATTACAGTAGGTGCCTTATTAGCTCAACAAATGCTGGGAACGGATGCCTATGCGGGTGTACCATCTGCCTTATTTACGTTAGGATCAGCAGGAGCGGCTTTCATTGTAGGAAAAATATCACAGCGATATGGCCGTCGTACAGGCTTATCAACTGGTTTTATAGTAGGTGGACTAGGTGCAATAGGTGTTGTTCTAGCTGCTTTGCTAAATAATGTAATTGTATTATTTGCTGCTCTATTAATCTATGGTGCAGGCACGGCGACCAATTTACAGGCCCGCTATGCTGGGACAGATTTAGCCAATGATAAACAACGAGCTACAGCGATTAGCACGACTATGCTCATGACAACATTCGGTGCTGTACTAGGTCCGAACTTAGTCGAAGTAATGGGAAAAGTGGCATTATCTATTGGTATTCCAGCTCTTGCGGGTCCTTTTATTTTATCTGCAGTTGCTTTTATTGCCGCTGGACTTGTGCTATTTATCATGTTACGTCCTGATCCTTTAGAAATTGCCAAAGCTATTGAAGCACACAAGCACAAAATTAAAGCAAATAAAACACCAGCCATGCAAACATCAGGCAATAAAAAAGGCCTAGCAGTAGGGGCAACGGTTATGGTTTTAACGCAAATTGTCATGGTTGCGATTATGACGATGACACCAGTACATATGAAACATCATGGCCATGGTTTAGCAGAGGTAGGCATTGTTATCGGGTTTCATGTAGGTTCCATGTATCTTCCTTCACTCATTACAGGTATCCTTGTCGATAAAATTGGACGGACAGCTATGAGTATTGCCTCAGGTATTACACTGCTATTTGCTGGTTTAGTGGCCGCGTTTGCACCGAGCGATTCGATGGTATTACTCATTGTTGCACTTTCTTTACTCGGATTAGGTTGGAATTTCGGTTTAATTAGTGGGACAGCTCAAATCGTCGATGCGACAGAGCCTTCCATACGTGCAAAAACACAAGGAAAAATGGATGTCTTGGTTGCATTGGCAGGTGCATCAGGTGGGGCGCTATCCGGTATGGTAGTGGCGAATGCAAGCTATGCAGCATTATCCTTAGCGGGAGGGCTATTGTCTCTAGTACTGATTCCTGTAGTTATTTGGTCGAGAAGAGCGGCTTAAAAAGGAGAGAAGAAATTGGCATCTAATCTAATTATCATTCGAGGAAATTCTGGCAGTGGCAAAACGACAATCGCTAAAAGTCTTCAACATCATCTTGGACATGGCACGCTTGTGGTCCCGCAGGATGTGGTCCGTCGTGATATGTTAAAAGTTCATGACAGAGAAGGGAACCTTTCCATTGAGTTAATTCGCCAAATCGCGGAATATGGGAAAGGTCGATGCAAATTTGTCATTGTAGAGGGAATATTGAATGAAAGTCGTTACGGAGATATGCTGAAAAACTTAATCCAATTTTATGATCAAAAAGCCTTTACGTATTATTTCGATTTAACTTTTGAGGAAACTGTTAGTCGTCATCATTCTAGAGCCAAAAAGAATGAGTTCGGAGAAGATTCATTACGTACGTGGTGGCATCCGAAAGATTATCTTGGCGTCGCTGGTGAAACGCTGTTGACGAATGATATGTCACAGGAAGATATATTAAAACTAATTTTAAAGCAGCTACAGAAGTAATTAATATGGATAGAACAATATTTAGATCTTACTCTGATCCTTCTTAGGGTAAGATTTTTTCAATTGGAACTACTTTGAAGGAAAAACCGTCACAATGTTAAATCGTTAGAAAGCTCAGTGTAGGTATTGATGTGGATTTAATAACAGAAAAATTAATCATGATTGCTTTATTCATTTTAATCATTCATGCTATTGAAACGCTTGCTTATGCAGTACGTTTATCAGGAGCACGGGTCAGATTACTAGCGTCAGCTTTATCTCTTTTTAATGTGATGGTGATGGTGTCGAGACTAGCAAATATGATGCAACAGCCGTTTACAGGAAGCCTAGTTGATACTGCACCTGTTGATACTGCTTTGACACATGTCGAATATCAGTTTCGAATGATTATAGGAGCGGCATCATTTGGCACACTAGTAGGAATCTTATTAATCCCTACCTTTGTAGCCATTTTTTCAAGGGCCATTGTACATTTGGCTGACGAGAGGGGTTCAATCCCAGCATTGTTGAAAAAAGGCTTTACGCTTGAATATGTGCGACGAGGTGTAAAGCATATTCATAAACCTCGTTTTACCTATCTAAAAGGCATCAGCTTACGAGATATACCAATTAAATTATTTGTCATTAATATTATCATTACGGCCATCTATACTATTGGGGTTTTATCTGCTTTGTACGCCACTTTATTAGTACCTGAATTAAAGACCACTGCGGTTATGGCGTCTGGATTAATTAATGGCATAGCGACAATCCTTTTGATTTTATTCATTGACCCTAAAATTTCTATTCTTGCCGATGATGTCATCAATAAAAGAGGAAGTTATATCGATTTAAAGAAAGCTTCCGTTATGATGATGTTTTCCCGATTTTTAGGAACGATTGTGGCACAGTTATTATTGATCCCTGGTGCTCATTATGTTGCGTGGTTTGCCAAGCTGATTGCTTAACAAAAAAACACCCTCATACTACAGGAAGAGCAGGTGAAACACTCGAAAGTCATCACATAGGATGGGGACAATATTTACACCATACAAATCCACAAGAAATTGTAAGGACGTTTATGGAAAATTAAAGTAAAAAATCTTATCTCTTTATTTTTTAGAGGTAAGATTTTTTGATTCTTACAAAATCTTTCATTTCCACGGTAGGTACATAATTCAACTTGGCAAAACGATCCTGCAAGACACAATACTAGTGAGAGGCAGAATAATATTGTCATTAGTAATGGTCACCTAAAGTGATAATCTTGAACGCGACATTAAAAAGCAAGGGCAGTAACAAGCTACTACGCGGCTGTTTGGCTCTATAATATATCGCAATCCTCCTCTAAATATAAAAGTAATGCCATTCACAAAAACTTTAAAATGTAATCCATACTTCGATGAGTGTTGAAATACTATCTGTTTAAAATAAGCATATAGCAAGATAAAATTATGTGAGGAGCTAGTTATGAAAAACTATCAATTTATAGCTTTATTAGTGATAACAACCTTTTTAATGGGTTCATCATTTGCCATCGTAAAAATAGGATTAGTGTATTCTTCGCCTTTATTATTGGCTGCATTTCGATTTATACTGGCAGGTATAATTATGGCTGTTGTTGTTAGGATCTTTAAAAGGCCACATCCTGCTTCAAAGGAAGAATGGTTCAAGCTTTGTATCATTGGGTCCTTTCAAACAGCTGGTGTCATGGGGTGCATTTTTTTAAGTCTTCGCACGATTACAGCCAGTGAATCTTCTATTTTAACCTTTACAAATCCCTTATTCGTTGTGATATTTGCCACCATTTTTATGAAAGCACGTTACCGCTTCTATCAATGGATAGGCGTTTTACTTGGCTTAATAGGGGTGATTATTACCATGGGGGCTCATTTTGAATTAAAGATGGGTATTCTGTTTGGGCTTCTATCAGCAATTTTTTGGGCCATTGCGACCCTATTAGTGAAAAAATGGGGCGTATTATTTGATACTTGGGTTCTATCAGCCTATCAAATGCTATTTGGAGGAGTACTCCTTTTGCTAGGTAGCACCTTGCTAGAGCAACCATTCTTTATTGTTCATCAGCAGTCCATCTTACTTTTGTTATGGCTTAGCCTTCTTTCTTCCATCATTCAATTTGCAGGGTGGTACTATCTTCTTCAAAATAGTGATCCAGGGAAAACAAGTGCCTATTTATTTTTAGCTCCTTTTTTTGGCGTATTAACAGGCTGGGTGTTATTAAACGAACCGCTAAAACAATCACTCGTTATGGGCGGGTTGTTTATCATTAGTGGCATTTATTTAGTCAATCGGACGTTTAGTAAAGGAAAGGGCTAGGAGATAACCTCTTAGCCCCCTATTTTGTTAGCAATCTATTTGGAATATCTCTTTAAAACCTTTCCTACCTTTCTCTGTCACTTTGATGGCGCGAATAAAAGGTACTCGTGTAAGCCAGCCGAGGCTCAATAATTGGTTTAATAGTTCGCTACCAAGTGCACCAGCCAAATGGTATCGTCGTTCACTCCAATCTAAGCAGGCATGAGAAAAGGAGCGTCTTTTTCTTTTTACAGCAGCTAAATCAAGCCCAAATGTAGTGAAAAATAAAGTGCCTTCATCTGTTAAGACAAATTGCTTGTCCTCTAATTTTATATAACCTGCATCCGTCAAGGCTTCCGTTAATTGGACTCCTAATTTACCTGCTAAATGATCATAGCAAGTGCGAGCATCCTGTAATAATTTCATTTGGCTCGATTGTTTTAAAGAACGGACCTCTGGTGGAGGTGAGATGGCTAAGAAAGACTCCAAAAATTGAGCAATATCTTCACCAGCTAATTGAAAATAACGGTGTCGGCCCTGTTTTTCAACTTTTATCAGCTTACCTTCGATTAATTTAGCAAGATGAAAGCTAGCAGTTTGAGGTTTGATGGCAGCCATATATGCCAGTTCACTAGCAGTATGGAAACGGCCGTCCATCATACTAGCAAGGATGGTGGCTCTTGATGTATCGCCGAGTAGTGATGCAACTTCAGCCATGTTTGGATTAATTCCCATATGTCACAATCCTTTCAATTTTCTATATTATGATTTTAGTCAAAGTTATTATCGTTTACAATAAAAGTTATAGAGGAGGAGAAATAAATGGAAACGTACTATGCAGTAATTTTTACATCGCAAAGAACCGAACGAGATGGGGAGGGCTATGGCGAGATGGCGGAAATAATAAACACATTGGCACAGCAACAGCCTGGCTTCCTGCGTGTTGAAAGTGTGAGAAACGATGAAGGTAGAGGTATTACGGTGTCCTATTGGGAATCACTAGAAGCTATTCAAGCCTGGAAAGACAATGCCAAGCATTTGACTGCACAACAATTGGGTAAAGGTAAATGGTACACAAACTATCAAGTAGAAATCTGCCAAATAATAAAAGAGTATTCTTTTGTAAAATAGAAATAGTGAATGAGAAGGGGGCCTACTTTATAATGATAATCGCGGACAAATGGCATGAACTTAGAAAAAATTTTAATCCTTCCAATCCAATAACGATTAATGAAATGCATGCTTTCAAAGATCAAGTAAAGCAGGAGCCACAAACTGAAGAAACGTTAAGGATACTAGTAGAGGTTTATTGCTTACTAAGAATGTATCCAGAAGCTTATCAATTATTTACAACTATTATGAATAAAGCAGATAAGAAAGATCTGAAAAAATATGGCGTTCTCCAAACCTACATAAATAAACCAAATTCCGTTAATCCTCTGTTACCAAGAAAAATTAGAGAACATCGGCAATTAAAAACGAAAATCCCAACGTTTAAATATTTACCAAACCCTCTCGAAGCTAAAATTTTTGAAACAGATGAATTCGTTGTATGTGATTGTTGCCAGCAGGAGGTTGATGTCTATTATACTGGTGGTATTTATGCAATTGAGGATGTAGATTATCTTTGTCCTTCCTGCATACATAGTGGGGAAGCAGCTCAAAAATATGATGGTTCTTTCCAGCAAGACTTACTAGATGATGAACAGGTTACGAATCCTAAGTTTGCCGAGGAAGTGCTCTATCGAACGCCTGGCTATGTAAGCTGGCAGGGCAATAATTGGGTGGCTCATTGTTCGGACTATTGTGCGTTTATCGGCTATGTCGGCTGGAGTGATTTAGTGGAGCTAGGGATAGACAATGAATTTGACAATTACACAGGCTTTTCGAAAGATGAACTTTCTGCATCCTTAATGAACAATGGTCATCATCAAGGCTATTTATTTCAGTGCTTAGAATGTGACCGATATGTACTATATTCTGATTTTAGCTAATAGTTTTTGGTTTTAAGGAGGTAGAAAAATGGAACAATTTCTTCAACGATATTTGTATTCTTGGCGCTTAAATGGTTGGTTAATCCACGATATTTTTTTATATGTCATATTGGGCTTAGGATTATTACTAGTATTGTTTATCGTTATAAAACGGAAACGGCTCATCACGTCTAGCATTTTGCTCATTATTTTTTTATTGATCAGCAATTTCTTAATGATTATTTTTGGCTTAGCAGGGAGAGCTTTTCCAATCAAATCAGATTCCGCCATTTATACAGATGATTCACAAAGTATTGCTGTTCAAATGGTGCGAGGCTCTGAAAATAACGGAACATCGAATGGTATTACACATATAATTTCTCATTATCTCCTCGTTGCAGTGAATATCGAGACAGGAGAAAAGCAGTGGACACAATCTTCCTCTTCTAAAGAAACACTTATTGGGAAATTTATGGGTGGTCTCCTTATTCATCATCGTGACGATGAATTTGGCCAATTGTCATTGCTAGATATGACAACAGGCAAAGAAATACTCTCTGAAAAAGAATTTCGTCAGCAGCATCAGCCATTAATAGATGTGTTGAGCAATGGTGCCCAACAGATGGTAGCCTTAGAAAATAATTTATATTTGGAGGGTGTCGATGGGAAATTCTATCGCTATGATGGGAAGACGTTAAGCGAGGAGCCAAAAGCTAAAGACTATCTTTCAGCACGCTTCTTTATTGAAGCATCTTTACCTGGTTATTTTGCCACGCATCAACAGCCAGTAGAAGACGATCAAGCAATCAATAATTTTAGTCAAGCTGTCCTAACAGAGCCTGCCATACAAGCTTATCAAAATTTAGAACCTAAAGTGATTGATGTGGATATAGCCCAAAAAACGGCGATCGTTTCTTATCGAAAAACACAGCGAGAAAGTGCGGATCATATTTTACTACTGTACGATATGAACAAACATCAAATAATATGGGAAGAAAATATAGGGATCATCAACCAAGAGCAACAACAGCCTGGTGTTCGCATATTAGAGAATACCTATGTCATTCAAGCGGGTGATAGGCTAGTTGTTTTAGATAAGGAAACAAGGAAGAAGACCGTTCACTATCATCTACGATGGAATCGACCGATCGATTAAACGTGAACATATTGAACAAGGTCCTTGTATTAAGGGAAGTAAATAATCAAGGAGAAACATAGTTCTTTTTTCGATTCTTGTAAAATAGCGTATAATTTAAATAGAAAGAAACACTACTTAAAAGGATGACGTACGAACATGAACGAACAATTAGTAGAATGGATTATTCGCTTTCAAAAAGATAAAGATATAGAAGCACTCGCCAATTTAAAAGACTATTGTTATGAGATGATTGAGCCCTTGATAAAGGAATTTACAGCGAAGTATGGTGAAGAGGCAGGAGAGCTATTACGTTTAAAATGGGACAAACGATTTTATTTTATTTTTACTAAATATCAGGTCAATGTGGGACTCCCATTAGATACATTTGTCCAAAATACGTATCGCTTTTATTTCATGCAGGTATTAAAAAAGGCTGGTTATAAGAAGTGATAAAAAAACCCTTCATTTAGGAACTGCTCGCTTTTTTAAGACAGTCAGCCCAAATGAGGGGTATTTATTTTTCTCTTTATAAATAAATACGTTTAGATGAATTGGCTATGTTCATTTCTTTACGATATTTTGAAACTGTTCGACGTGAAATTCGAACACCCTCCGCTTCTAATTCTTCCGTTAGTTGTTGATCTGATAGAGGGAATTTCCTATTTTCATTTTCTACTAATTCCTTAATGCGGCGTTTGACAAATGATACAGAATCAAGTTTTCCAGCGTCATTGATTATGCCTTTTGTAAATAGAGACTGTAGTGCAAAGACGCCATGTTCTGTACGGATATATTTATTTTTAACCGCACGACTTATCGTGGATTCATGCATATTTAATGCTTGTGCAACATCTTTTAAACGCATTGGAGATAAGGCATTTATTCCATGCTCAAAGAATGAAGCTTGCATATCAAGAAGTAATCGTGTCAGGCTGTATAATGTTTTATCACGCTGAGCAATCCCTTGCGTTAAAACAATGATATCGTTCATGCATTGTTGGTAATAGGCATAATCTTCAACGGATTCTTTTAGTAGATCTACGTAATTTTGATTAATTTCTATTTTAGGTAAAAACCGATTATTAACTTCTATAATCCATTCCCCATTCAGTTTACTGATGATTATATCAGGTATAATATATTCGTTATTCGTATGACTATCCAGTGAAATTGGGATTGGTTGTAGGTTTCGTATATATTGTATGGTTCTTTGCGTTTCTTCTATAGAAATGTCATAAGTCGTACTTAACAATTTAATTGATAAATTAGCTACTTGCTCTAAATGATGTTGTATGAATTGAGCAGCAAAAGGTGGGGCTTCTAGATCATTGTATATTTGAATTAATAAATATTCCTTAAAATCTCTTGCTCCAACGCCAAGAGGTTCGAAGGTTTGTAATAGTTCTAGCAGTGTTTTTATATGGTCTAAAGAGATGTTAAAAGATTCAGCAACTTTGGATAGGTCTACATTTAAAAATAAGTGTTCATCGAGGTTACATATGAAATATTTTAAAATATCTCTATCATGCGGTGTAATATCTGGGTGGAAGGGTATTTGATCAAGTAGTTGGGTAATGTATGAATGTTGCTGTGTTAGCCGAGTTTGAATAAAATCATAATGTTGTTTTTGCTTAGGTTGAATACCTTTTATAGACATTGTGGCAAGGTCTACAATGTCCTTTGTATGATTCATATTTTTCTCAATTACAGTTAATAAAGGGTTTTCATTTGATTTCTCATAAATATGTTGTTCTAATTCTGAGCTGGAGTATTGTAGTAGTTCCAATTGATGAATGAGTTCGGTTGTCAACGTTTGGGTAATTTGTTGTGAGACGTTTAAATTCATTTTCAAGGGAATCACCTCATTTTCTCTATGTAATGTTATTATTATCTAATCTAGATTTTTTGTCTATAATAGATCAAATAGTTAATAAAGATTATTTGTAGGAAGCGAATGAAGACTACAAACAGAACGGTATATCACATAGTTAATGGATCTTAGGTTATCTGGTAATTTTATGCTCCTAATGATAGAGGATTCAACCATGGAACCGACTTGACATGTTCCCCTCTAATGCACTAATGTTTCATAGATTACAATATAAATAATTAAATTAGCTACCCATGTACTGCCCCATTAAGTATTAAGTTTTACTTTTATAGGGCCTCAATTTTGGGTGGCTTTTTTGTTGTGAATCCTACCTACAAGTTTTCTAATTGGAAAGGGATTCTATATTATCCTTACTGACAGAAAATTTTAAAGGTAAGATGTAACTTTTGGCGAATTAAAAAAGAGAAGATAATTGGGCTTCCGTTCCATATAACATAGTTTAATTAGGAGCTATTTTTTACTATAACTAAATTAGTATTATTACTTTTTTGATGTATGTGGAGGGATATGATGTTGAATGCCGAAAAATTAGTGCAATCTATGCTGGATGCTTTTGGTGAACTATTACAATTAGAAATGGCCTATTTCACTTCAAATGGTGAAGTATTTCTAGCAACAGAAGAATATAGAAAGCAAAAAGGGATAACAGTACACCTGCCGTTCTTCCAAAAATATTATTCTAAGTCTGTTCAATATTTACAAAAGCCTGGCCAAATGAAAGTGTGTTCTGGTTGTAGATTCCAAAATAATTGTCCATCTAAAGTGGAAATGATGATGAATTTAGTAAAAGGAGATCGTCACTTCGGATATTTGACATTTGTCAGTTTTACAGAGGAGGGGGAGAAAAAACTTTCTTCTGAGCAGAAGATATATCAGAATTGGTTAACTCGGTTGGGAGATATGATTATCAATGCCTTGAACAGTGAAGGATCCTATTTATTACTTGAAAATAAAAAAGGAACTGACACGAAATATGTATTAGGCAACGCACCTCACTTACAACTTATCAAGAGTAAGTTAAGTAGTATTGCAAATAGCCCATCGTCAATTGTCATAACGGGAGAGACGGGGACGGGAAAAAGTTTATTAGCTAAATATATCCATTCAAATAGCATTACACATAAAGGGAAATTTATAGAGCTGAATTGTGCAAGTATTCCTGAAAACTTGTTTGAAAGTGAGTTATTTGGCTATGATGAAGGGGCGTTTACAGGGGCAAGAAGAAAAGGAAAAATGGGCTATTTTGAAGTGGCAGACAAGGGCACTTTATTCCTCGATGAAATTACAGAATTACCATTACATTTACAGGCAAAGCTGTTAACGGTATTGCAAGATGGACTTATTTATAGAGTCGGAGCAATTGAGCCTAGAAAAGTAAATGTAAGAATTATTGCTGCTACAAATAAATCTTTAGAAGATATGGTGAGAAAAGGTGAGTTTCGTTCGGACTTATATTATCGTCTAAATGTTATCCCTTTAACGTTGCCCCCTTTAAAGGAAAGAACGGATGAAATTGAATATTTGATTGAAAAGCTACTTGAAAAGATTCAGCATAAAACAGGGAAATTTATTAAAGATTTTTCAAATGAATTTTTGGAGGAGTTGAAATTATACTCTTGGCCAGGGAACATAAGAGAGTTAGAAAATGTATTAGAGTACAGTATGGTAATGGAAAATTCCCTACAATTAACTAAGGAAAGCTTACCCAAATATATTATCGAAAAGAATAAAGCGAAAAATCTTTATAGCAATTCTACTATATTAAAAGATACAGAAATGGAGGTCATCTACCAAATGCTCGCTCGATATGGAGATGATACTGCTGGAAAAGAACGAGTTGCCGAAGAATTGGGAATAAGTACAAGGACGCTTTATAGAAAACTAAAAAGTGTAAATTTATAGTATAAATTAGTTTGACACAAATACCAAGCTTGTGGAAGATTTTTAAATTCCTCACCTCCTTTGAGTAATTTAAAGTGAACTTCCTAGGTATTTGTGTTTTTTTATGGTTAATTTTAATGACAAAAGTGACAACAGAAATGACAAATATGGCAAAAGGAAAGTGAGTATATTGTTAACTCTCCTATTGATCGCATTATGAAAAAGTAGCTTTAACACCTGAAGTTTCTGACTTTTCTGCAGATTGAATAGTTTTGTGAAATTAAGTTTTCTACAGTTGGCACGTATTTTGCTAGATATATAGTAAGGAAATGAAAGGAGGAAGATGTATTTGGAAGACTACTTTGAATTAGAAGGTAAAGTGGCTGTGATTACAGGAGGGGCCTCGGGGATTGGTCTTGCTACAGCTAAATTATTAAGTGAGTTGGGAACGAAAACTGTGATTCTAGATATAGATCAACAAAAAGGTGAAGATACAGAAAAAAATTTAAAAGAGGCTGGTTTAGATGTTGAGTTTTTAAAATGCGATGTGACGAATACACAAGACTGCCAAAATGTGGCTGATTCTATCCAGAAAAGATACGGAAAAGTAGATGTACTTTTTAATAATGCGGGTATTATTCGCAGAAAAACAGTAGTGGATCTAGACGAAGCGGATTGGGATGCTGTTATTAATGTTTCACTTAAAGGGGTTTATCTACTTTCTAAATACTTAATCCCACTCATGAGAGATAACGGTGGCAGTATCATTAATACAGGTTCAGGATGGGGAATCAAAGGTGGAGACAAAGCTGCATCTTACTGTGCTGCAAAAGCAGGAGTTGTAAATTTAACAAAGGCTATGGCCATTGACCATGGCCCTGAAAATATACGCGTAAATTGCATTTGTCCTGGAGATACTGACACGCCATTACTACGTGGGGAGGCAAAACAATTAAACATAGACGAATCAAGTTTTTTACGTAGTTCGGCTGTAGATAGACCGTTAGCAAGACTAGGAACACCTGAAGATATTGCGAAAGGGGTTCTATTCCTTGCAAGTAATTTATCAGCTTGGGTTACAGGAACTACATTAACAGTTGATGGTGGCGGATTAGCCTAAAATTAATAATAGAGGGAGGCATTTTAAATGAGTAAAAAGGTTCATCCATATATTCCTAATATGGTATCTGAGGTCAAACAAGAAATGTTAGAGGAAATAGGAGTTCAATCCGTTGAGGAGCTTTATTCGTGCATTCCGGAAAATTTACATTTTAAAGGTACGATGGATATCCCGAAAGCTTTGAATGAATTAGAGTTACGACGCCATATTGATGGGCTTTTAAATAAAAATATAAGCTCCAATGAATACATTAATTTTCTAGGAGCAGGTTGCTGGCAACACTTCATTCCAGCCGTATGTGATGAAGTGAACCAACGTGCGGAGTTTTTAACAGCTTATGCAGGAGAGCCCTATGAGGATCATGGTCGCTTTCAAGCATTATTTGAATATCAAAGCTTGATGGCGGAGCTTGTGGATATGGAAGTTGTTAATGTTCCCACATTTGATTGGGCTCAAGCTGCATCTACGGCGATTCGTATGGCTAGTCGGATTACAAAGCGTACGAAGATTTTACTTGCTAATACACTTTCTCCAGAACGCAGAAAAGTTATAACAAACTATGGTACACCCCAATTATCATTTGAAGGGGTCAAATTTAATATTAATACAGGATTAATGGACTTAGCCGATTTAGAAGCAAAATTGTCAAACGAGGTTGCAGCTATTTACTTCGAAAATCCATCATATTTAGGCTTCATCGAGTCGCAAGGACAGGAAATTTCACAACTAGCTAAAAAATATGGCGTACTGATGATTGTTGGAGTTGATCCAAGTTCACTAGGGGTTTTGGCACCACCAAGTCAATATGGGGCTGATATTGTTTGTGGAGATCTTCAACCATTAGGTATGCACATGAATTATAGTGGAGGGCAAGCTGGATTTATTGCAACCTATAACGACCCGAAATTTGTGAATGAATATCCATCCCGCTTGTTCGGTATCATTCCGACTGTTAAGAAAGGTGAATATGGTTTCGGTGACATTGCCTATGATCGTACTTCATTTGCGGATCGAGAAAATGGTAAGGAATCTGTAGGTACACAAACAGCTCTTTGGGGTATTACGGCAGGTGTGTATTTATCATTAATGGGACCTAATGGCATGTATGAGTTAGGTCAAGTTATCATGCAAAACAGTCAGTATGCAGTAATGCAATTGAATACGATTAAAAACATTCGAGGTTCAAGAATTACCTCACCATTTTTCAAAGAGTTCATTATAGATTTTAATGATACAGGATTAACAGTAGAAGAAATTAATTCACGATTACTAGAGCAAAAAATCTTTGGCGGTAAAGATTTATCGTTGGAGTTTCCTGAATATGGTCAAGCAGCACTCTATTGTGTAACCGAAGTTCACACAAAAGAGGATATCGATAAGCTAGTGAATGCTTTATCTACAATTACTGGAAATTAAATGGTGGAAAGGAGTTTTAACATGGATAAGATTGTAAGAGATAATGTAAATAAAGACTTTCATCAAGCTAAATGGAATGAACCTATTATTTTTGAGTTACATCAACCAGGAGAAGTCGGAGTAGAAGTTCCACAACCTTCAAATGAGGTAGTAGAAGCGGTCGGTGATGGTGTTTCATCTTTACCGCAAAATATGAAAAGGGTAGCTAAACTGAATTTACCAGAAATCGGTCAAGCACGTGTGCTACGACATTATGTAAGGCTTTCACAAGAAACATTAGGCTCTGATTTTAATGTTGAAATTGGACAAGGTACTTGTACGATGAAGTATATTCCTAAAATTAATGAATTGCTTATTCGTAATCCTAAAATAATGGAACTTCACCCTTTACAAGATCCAAGTACTGTCCAAGGAATGCTCGAAATCATTCACAATATGGACTTAGCGATGCGTGAAATTTCCGGGATGGATCGCTTCTCCTTCCAACCAAGTGGTGGGACACAAGCATTGTTTGCCATGGCATCAATTGTACGCAAATATTTTGAAGTGAAAGGTGAGGCAGATCAACGTAATGAAATTATTACAACCATCTTCTCTCATCCATCTCAAGCAGCTACAGCAGTAGTAAAAGGTTACAAAATAATTACTATTCCCCCAGATGAAAATGGTTTCCCAGATATTAATAAATTGAAAGAAGTTGTATCAGAAAGAACTGCTGGATTTGTAGTAGCTAACCCTGAAGATACAGGAATTTATAATTCTAAAATTAAGGAATTTACGAAAATAGTACATGATGCAGGTGGAATTTGTTACTACGACCAGGCAAATGCCAATGGACTGTTAGGAATTACACGTGCAAGAGAAGCAGGCTTTGACATGTGTTTCTTCAATCTTCACAAAACATTTGCAGCACCTCACATGTGTGGAGGACCAGCAACAGGGGCGCTCGGGGTGACAGAAGAATTAAAGCCATATTTGCCAGGACCAATTGTTGAGAAGGTTGGAGACCAGTATGTGTTAAATGATCAATTAGAGCATTCGATTGGAAAAGTACGATCATTCCATGGAGTAGCACAAACTATTTTACGCTCTTATGCTTGGGTTAGAGCACTAGGAGCAGATGGTCTTAAAGCCGTGGCAGAAACAGCTGTATTAAATAATAATTATCTGTATAGTAAAGTATCAAAAATTCGTGGTGTAAGTGTGCCGTATATACAAGGGCAACGATTAGAGCAAGTTCGATATAGTTGGGAGCAACTGGAGAAAGAAACAGGTGTGACAACAGAGGATGTGCAGCGCCGAATGACTGACTTCGGTTTACATTACTGGACTAGTCATCATCCTTATATTGTTCCGCAACCATTTACACTTGAACCAACAGAATCCTATTCTAAAGCAGATTTAGATGAATATATTCAAGCGCTGGAGCAGATTTCTAAAGAAGCATACGAAACGCCAGAAATTGTTAAAGCAGCACCGCAAAATAGTACAATTCATCAATTAATTGAAGCAGATTATTTAGATGAGCCATCAAAATGGTGTATTTCATGGAGGGTATATCAACAAAAGATGAAAAATAAAAAGGAAGTATTAATAAATAATAGGTAGGGGGTGTTAGGATGAGAACCAATCATAGAAGTTTAAAAAATAAGAGAGTCGTCATCACGGGAGGCGCTAGTGGTATAGGATTAGCCACAGCACAACGTTTTATAGAAGAAGAATCGATAGTGGCTATTTTAGATATTAATAAAGAAGGTATTGAACAATCGATAAAAGAAAATCCCGGAATTGCTAAAGGATATGTAGTAGATGTTAGTAACCCTGAAAATGTAAATGCTGTTTTTGAGAATATAAAAAGAGATTTAGGTGGTGTAGATGTTTTTATTGCGAATGCAGGTATTAGCATTCGCAATAAGTTTCTTGATATTAGTCCTGAACAATGGAATAAAGTATTAAACATTAATCTAAACGGTGTATTTTATACTTCACAAGCAGCCGCAAAAATTATGGTGGAGCAGGGCAAGGGTGTCATACTTATGACAGCGTCTACAAATGGAGTGACAGGTCATCCATTCTATGCGGATTACAACGCTTCCAAAGCAGGTGTTAATCTATTAGCAAAAACAATGGCGTTAGAGCTTGCTCCAAATATCAGAGTAAATACGATATGTCCTGGATACGTGCTAACGCCAATGCAAATGGCTGAATATACACCAGCTATGTTGGAAGTTGTCAATGAAGGTATCCCCCTGAAACGACATGCAGATCCTCAAGAAGTCGGAGCATTATACGCTTTCCTTGCTTCGGATGATTCGTCCTATATTACCGGACAAGCCATTGCTATTGATGGTGGAGAACTAGCTTAATTAAATGGAAGGGGTTATTTGATGAAGAAAAATACATTCTATTTTTTATTATTGGTGTTGGTCATTTCGTTGATGGCGGCATGTTCGGACAATAGAACAAATACACAAGTTGCGGCAACTGCGGATGCAAAAAGTGAGGATCAAGACAAAGGTGTAGCAACAGAAATGAAATTGGTTAAGGACGGAAAGTTAACATTTGCAATGAGTGGTTTACTAAAACCATTAAATTATAAGGAAAATCAAGAACTAGTCGGCTTTGATGTTGAGATCGGGAAAGAAATCTCAAAGAGGATTGGCCTTGAAGCAAATCCCGTAACCAATCCATGGGAAACGATTATTCAAGGGTTACGAGGAAATAAATATGATGCGATTATTGGTAGTATGACAGCAACTGAGGAAAGGTCTAAACAGGTTGATTTCTCAATTCCTTATTATGTTTCAGGTGCTACAGTATTTATCTCTAGTGAAAATAAGGATATTAAAACAGTAGAAGATTTAAAGGGAAAAACGATTGGTGTTATGCAAGCTAGTACTTATGTTGAAGATGCAAAGAAATATACAGATAAAATCAAAGAATTCCCTAGTGAAATTTATGCATTACAGGATCTTCCACCCGGTCGTCTAGATGCAGTGATTACAGATAGAATTGTAGGTATTTCAGCAATGCAAGAGTCAGGATTGAAGATTCAAGCCCTAGGAGAGGTCATTAAAAGAGAAGAAATAGCAGTGGCGATTAATAAAGATAACGAAGTTTTATTAGAGGCGATTAATAAAGCGATTGAAGAGATGGTCGAAGATGGAACGTATAAAGAAATAAGTATGAAATGGTTTGGGAAAGACTTGTTAGAGTAACTGTTAAAAATAGCGTGCCTAGTATGCTAAAGATGTACTAGGCATAGAAAATAATTGAATTATAAGCTAAGTAAATTGAAAATTCTTTCTATTTTACTTTCTAAATAAGTGTCTTTCATATCCACATCCTTAAAAGAGGTTAGGTGATTACTATGGATTTTCTCACAAATGTAACATCAATATTTCAAAAGCATGGCATTGAGTTTTTAAAAGCGACCGTTTTAACCATTGAGTTAACAATAGTTTCTTTATTTATTGCATGTGTGATTGGGTTAGTGTTTGCCTTTTTTAAAGTATCCAATATTCAAATCCTGGAAAGTATTGCTAATACCTATATTTTTGTTGTTCGTGGTATGCCTTTAATTGTACAACTTATGTTCTTATACTATGGAATTTCTAGTATCTTTACCTTAACAGACTTTGCAGCTGGGGCCATTGCGCTTGGAATCCATTCAGGAGCTTATATTGCAGAAATTTTCCGTGGATCCATTCAATCTATAGATAAAGGCCAAATGGAGGCTGGTCGATCTTTAGGAATGACCTATTTTAAAACAATGAGACGAATTATTTTGCCACAGAGTTTTAAAAGAGCTATTCCAGCATTAGCTAATCAATTCATCATAGGGTTAAAAGATTCGTCTTTAGTAGCCTACATTGCAGTATCTGAATTATTTAACCATGCACTATCAACCCAAGCTTACAATTATATGCCTCTTGAAACATACTTTGTTGTAGGAATTTATTATTTAATTTTAGTCTTATTATTCACATTGTTATTTAATAAACTTGAAAGTCGACTGGATGTTGGAAGGAGGAAAAAACGTGATAAAGTTGAAATCGCTTTCTAAATCATTTGGTGACTTGAAGGTGTTAAAAGATATAAACCTTGAAATTAATAAATCGGAAGTAGTTGTTCTCATAGGGGCTAGTGGCTCAGGGAAGAGCACTTTATTACGCTGTATGAATTTTTTGGAAATATTAGATTCAGGTACGATAAGCATTAATGATGAAATTATTGATGTAAAAAGAACTAATTTAAATCTTGTAAGAGAAAATATGGGTATGGTATTTCAACATTTCAATTTATTTCCCCATTTAAGTGTTTTACAAAATATAATAGAAGCACCTATTCAGGTAAAAAGGCAAAGTAAAGAAGAAGCAATTAAATTTGCTATGAATTTGTTAGAACGAGTTGGTCTTGCTGATAAAGCTAATTACTATCCGGAACAACTATCTGGTGGTCAAAAACAACGAGTTGCTATTGCTAGGGCACTTGCAATGAATCCGAGTGTTATGTTATTTGATGAACCAACATCAGCATTGGATCCTGAGTTGGTAGGGGAAGTTCTAGAAACCATGAAAAGCCTTGCTAAAGACGGCATGACGATGGTCGTCGTCACACATGAAATGGGCTTCGCTAAGGAAGTAGCCGATAGGGTAATTATGTTAGCAGACGGTAAAATTATTGAAGAGGGCTCTCCAGTAGAAATTTTTAAAGCTCCAAAACAAGAAAGAACCATTAAGTTTTTACAGCAGGTTTTATAATTATTTCTGTAATTAGGGGATGATGATCGATGTTAAAAACGTATGAAGAAGTATTAAGGGTTACGAACGAGCTTGTAAATATTGAAAGCATTGTAAATACCGAAGGGGAAATTGATATTTCAAAGTCACTGGCTAAAACAATTTCTAGCCTACCTTATTTCCAGAAAAACTCCAGTTATGTATTTACTTCACGTACGATAGATGATGAGGTTGAAAGATACAATGTGTTTGCCTTTGTAAAAGGTACTAAAGGAGATAGTAATAAAACGGTTGTGTTAATGGGACATACAGATACGGTAGGTATCGATGATTATAATAGTTTGAAGGAGAAAGCTTGTTTACCTAATGAACTTCATGAAGCGTTAAAGAGTGAAAAAGTGCCGCCGTTGGTAAGAGAGCATTTAGAATCAAATGAATGGTTATTTGGTAGAGGAACACTTGATATGAAGAGTGGTGTTGCAAGCCATTATTATTTATTAAAATATTATTCTGAACATCCAGAGGAACTGAATGGAAACATTGTATTTTTTGCTGAGTGTGATGAGGAGGATAGTTCCCATGGAGTATTGTCTGGTTTAACGGATCTAAAAAGGTTAAAAGAAGAACATGGTTTTGATTACGCAGCATTAATTAACTCCGATTTTGTTGCTCCTAAGTATGAGGGGGATGAAAGTAGATATATATATAAAGGCAGCGTCGGTAAACTACTCCCTTCCTTTTATATTACTGGGGCGGAAAGTCATGTAGGTTCTAGTTTTGAAGGACTTGACCCTAACTATATTGCTGCAGAGTTAACTAGACAAATTGCATATAACCCAGAGTTATGTGATCAATCATTAGGAGAAACACCAATGCCACCTGTAAGTTTGAAGCAAACTGATTTTAAAGAAACATATACAGTACAGACAGCTCTTGCTTCCTATGTATATTATAATTTCTTTGTGCAATCCTGGTCACCTAAAGAGGTCTTAGAAAAGTTAAAAATCCATGCAGAAATGGCATTTGATAATGCAATCACTAATTTAAACAATCACTATAAGAGATATTGCGAAATAAGTGGTCAGGAATATGCAAAATTGCCATGGAAGACAAGGGTATTGTTCTATGAAGAATTAGAACAATCAATTATTGTAGAATATGGGGACGATTACAAAGAACATATAAAAATTTTTAAACAGGAACTATTAAAAAATAAAGCGTTAGATGTACGTATGTATTCTGCAAGAGTGGTAGAAGAAGTTTGGAAGTGGTCGAAGGATAAGAGTCCTGCAATAATTATTTTTTATTCTTCATTGTACTCACCATGTGTTGAAGTAACCGGGAAAAATGAAAAAGAAAAAAATTTACTAATGGCTTTAGACTATGCTGTTGAAAAAGTTCAACCATATTATGATAAGCCTATTGTTCAAAAAAACTATTTCCCTCATATTTGTGATATGAGTTGCGTCGCTATAAATGTCGATGAAGATAGTGTGAATTCAGTTATTAACAATAATCCTAGCTGGGGAAGCAAACATTATGTAAATTATGATGCCATTAGAGAACTAAATATCCCTGCAATCAATATTGGGCCATATGGATATGATGCACATAATAGATATGAAAGAACCGAATTGAAATATACTATGGAGATAATGCCCAATTTAACAAAGCTAGTAATAGATAAATTGCTAAATAATTAATGGATACATGCTCATGGTCATTCCTATTTTACTTCTTTTGATAGTTATCTAGCGACAGCCTTGATCTCTATGTAAAATACTCTTAATAGCTAATGATGTAGCTTAGAAATTGGCAGCTTACTCTTGTTCGCATAGAAAAAACACCTTCACGTTGATTGTTTGGTTAACCCATTATTCAACGAAAGGTGTTTTATTTGTCTCATTATATTACTGATAGAGTAAATCTTCTGCTAGGTGAGTAAACACTTCACCGATTATGGATTCCTCGGCATATACCGAGGAACCTGTATTTTCTTCAGGTTGAGCGAAAGGAATATGAGCTATTACATTGGTCTGCAATAAATCTGCTAGTTGCTCAGCGCCACCCTGTCCAAATAGAAAATTTTTGTGACCATCGGGCCCTTCAAAATAAGCCATGTTTTCGACAACACCGAGAATGGTATGTTTCGTATGTTGGGCCATTAAGCCAGCACGTAAAGCGACATGAGAAGCGGCTAGATGGGGTGTTGTCACAATTAATTCCTGTGCCTGCGGAATCATCGCTGCCATATCAATCGCCACATCCCCTGTACCAGGTGGTAAATCTATCAGTAGATAATCTAAATCTCCCCATAGCGTGTTGACAAGAAAATTGCGAATCCACTTGTTCAGCATAGGTCCACGCCACATAACAGGCTGGTTATCCTTTGTAAAAAAGCCCATCGACATTATTTTAACGCCATGGCTCTCTACTGGAATAGCCGTTTGGTCAAGCATAGTAGGCTTTTGCTCAATATTCATCATGGCAGGAATACTAAAGCCATATATATCGGCATCTAAAATACCTACACGTTTCCCAAGACGGGCAAGTGCGACGGCTAAATTAATAGTCACAGTAGACTTTCCTACACCGCCTTTACCACTTGTTATAGCAATGAATTGAACGCCAGAATTAGGCAGTAACATATTCGGCATTCCTTGATCTGTTACATTTTTCGATTTTAACATGGATGTTAATTCACGACGCTCTTGGTCCGACATAGCCCCAAAGGTAATGGCAACATCGGAGGCACCAATTGCTTGTAGTGTCTTCTCGACATCTTGCTGGATAGTTGCTTTTAACGGACATCCTGGAATGGTTAACATAATATCCAGGGCTATTTGGGTGTCGTTTATTTGAATATTACGTATCATATTTAAATCTACAATACTCTGGTGCAGTTCAGGGTCTTCTACCTGTTTTAATGCGTTTATCACATCTTCTTTTACGAACATTAACGTAACCACCTTACTCTTTTAAGCCTTTGCCAAGTCCTTTTAAGAAATGGACCCCGAAATTAAGTGCGCGATTGACATCTGGATCATTTAACATTTTTACGAGCTTAAAGGCACTTACTTTTTCATCGGACTCCAGTGCTTTGTTCGCTTCATCTACACCAGCGTTTAGGCCTTCAATTAGCTTTGTTGTTGTTTCAGGATTGAGCTCTGTCAATGCGCCTGCGACACCCATTAAATTGTTAATGATATTTGTGACAGGCTTGCGTGTTAATTGCCCAAGGGCAATATGAGCCACTTCCTCTTTTGCTTCTAATAGCTTAGTAGCTGCCTCTAATGCACCTATATCATTTAATTCAGCCATAATGGTGAATACTTGATTGACTGCTTCTTCATGATCAGAAAGTAGTTGTTTTAAATTGTCTAATTTCTGTTCCTTTAGTTGTTCTTCTGTTAATTGTTGTTTTCTTATGTTTGTAATCGGTACAGCCATGCTCTCACTCTCTTTCATTAGTAGTTGTTAAGTGAACGTAGCCAGGACGATTCCATTTCCGTTGTACCTCCACACCGTTTTGAGGATGACGTTTTTTATAGCGTGGATTTGTGCGTGGAAGTGGTGATTTTCCTTTTGCTTTTAACACTTCTACGCGTACCTTTGTTTGCTTATAGGCTGGTGTGGATGTATTCACATCTGCTGCAGGGCCCGTTAAGAAGTTGATGGCTGAATCTTTGCTTACCGAGTTCATTGGTAAAAATAATTCATTTCCTTGCACCCGATCTGTGACAAGAGCATTTAGCTTTAATGCACCATATGGAGACACTAATCGCAGTAGGGCGCCATCTGCAATGCCTCGTTCTTTCGCTAATTCTGGTGACACTTCCACGAAAATTTCAGGTACCTTCGATTGAATACCTTTCGATTTATTTGTTAGGTTCCCCTCATGGAAGTGCTCAAGCATACGACCATTGTTAATAAGACAATCATACTGTGCCTCAAACTCAACAGGTTGTACCCAATCATTTAAAGCAAAGCGAGCTTTTTTATCTGGGAAGTTAAAGCCATCTTCATATAATAAAGGTGTATCTTTTCCATCATGACTACCCCAACAGAAGCTACCCCAGCCTTCTAGAACATCATAGTTGGCTTGAGAGAATAGGGGAGACAAGCTTGCCATTTCATCAAAAATGTCACTTGGGTGGTTATATTGCCAATCTGCACCTAAACGACGAGCAACTGCTTGAAGAATTTCCCAATCTGCTTTTGATTCACCAAGTGTTGGTAAAGCTTGATATAGACGCTGCACGCGACGTTCCGTGTTTGTGAATGTACCTTCTTTTTCTAATGAAGGCGCAGCGGGTAATATGACATCCGCATATTGTGCTGTTCGTGAAAGGAAACAATCTTGAACCACAAAAAAGTCTAGTTGTGACAGCACCTCATCGACATGGTTGGCATTACAGTCTACAAGCGCCATATCCTCACCTACTAAATACATCGCTTTCATTTTCCCTTCCATGATCGCATCTAGCATTTGCATATTATTTCGACCTGGTTGTGATTGAATAGGGACACCATAGGCTTTTTCAAATTTTGCACGTGCCTCGTCATCCGTTACTTTTTGATAGCCTGGCAATAAATTTGGTAGTGTACCCATATCGCATGCACCTTGAACATTGTTATGACCACGAAGAGGGTAGGCACCTGCACCTGGTCGACGATAGTTACCAGTTGCTAATAATAGATTCGATATAGCGGCTGATGTATAAGAGCCACCTGTATTTTGTGTTACACCCATACCCCAAAGAACACAAGTGCCATCTGCATCACGAATCATTTCAGCAACCTGAATCAATGTTTCTTTAGAAATACCTGTCATTTCTTGTGCGTAATCGAGTGTGTATTTTTCCAGTACTTGTGTAAAATCACTAAAATGAAGGACGTTTTCTCGAATAAAGGCCTCATCGTGCCAACCTTGATCGATCATATATTTAGTAACAGCCATTAACCAAACTTGGTCAGTACCTTGTTTCGGACGCATAAAGATATCTGATCGTTCTGCCATTTCATGTTTACGAATATCCGCGACTATTAACTTCTGACCATGTAATTTATGTGCACGTTTCACACGTGTCGCCAGAACGGGGTGTCCTTCAGCAGGGTTAGCTCCAACAATAATGACAAGACCAGCTTTGGCAATATCTTGAATGGTACCAGCGTCACCACCCATACCAACAGTACGTAATAAACCGTCAGTAGCAGGAGATTGACAATAGCGAGAACAGTTATCCACGTCGTTTGTTTCGAATAATTGACGCGCCATTTTTTGAATTAAGTAATTTTCCTCGTTCGTAATTTTAGACGAAGAAATAAAGCCAACAGAACCAGGGCCATATTGTTGCTGAATACCGCCGAGCTTAGAGGCAATTAAATCTAGTGCTTCATCCCATGACGATTCAACAAACTCTTCATTTTTACGGATAAGTGGTTTTGTAATACGCTCCTCTGAATTAATGAAGTCCCAGCCGAATTTTCCTTTGACACAAGTAGAAATGGCATTAACTGGACCATCAGATGGTTGTACTTTTAAAATTTTACGTCCTTTTGTCCAAACTTCAAATGAGCAACCGACACCACAGAACGTGCAGACTGTTTTTGTTTTTTTAGTACGTTTACTGCGCATAGCTGCTTCAACTTCAGAAACGGCAAAAATACCACTATAGCCAGGTTCAACTTCCTTAATCAAATGAATCATGGGGTCCAACATATCCTGTTTAAGACCTGTCATAAATCCAGCTTCTCCAAGCATCGATTTTTCCATTAAGGCATTACATGGACAAACGGTTACACATTGACCGCAACTTACACAGGAAGAATCATTGATTGCAACACCCGTATCCCAAATAACGCGTGGTCTTTCAGCCTCCCAATCAAGAGATAATGTTTCGTTTACCTGTAAATTTTGACAAACCTCCACACATTGACCACAAGCAATACATTGGTTGGGATCGTAGCGGTAAAACGGATGTGACATGTCTACCTCATGAGGTTCAACTTTTGGCTTATAAGGGTATTTCTGATGTTCGATTTCCATTAATTCAGCTGTGTTGTGTAACGCGCAATTCCCATTGTTGTTATCACAAACTGTACAGTACAATAAATGGTTTTCGAGTAGACGGTCCATTGCTTCTGTTTGTGCTGCTTTTGCTTTGTCTGAAGTTAAGTAAACATCCATGCCGTCTACTGCCTTTGTGGAGCAGGATCGAACTAATTGGCCATTGACCTCTACGATACATGTATCACATGTTTCAATTGGATCAACAGCTGGTACATGACATATTTGAGGATGTGGGATGTCATGTTGATTAATGGTATCAAGGATTGTAGCTCCTTCTTTTACATCATACGATACGCCATTAATTTTAATTTGAGTCAAGGTTACTTCCTCCTTTTGCACGTTGAGACTACTAGACAATATGTTACGCTTAAGACAAAAGGGAATAACAATTAGAGTTGGTTATTTCTGAAAAGTTTGTCTTGTTATCATTGTAATTCCCAATGGTTCTTAAAAGCTACCTCAAAATAGGTAAATTGCTAGATCGTAACAACTTAGCAAAGTCTTTGTTGTGAAAAAATAAAAAAATCCACCATGAAATCGCACGTCTAAGACATGCTAATGATTCATGGTGGATAAAATTCTTAGCAGGTCTTGCTAAAAACTCAATCTACTTTTATTTTTATACAATAGAATTCAAATATTAAAAACACTATGCTTTATATGACATAGGGAACAAAATACATCAATTCCATTTGTGATATAAATGATTATAGCCCTTTCCTTCAAAATGAACAATATTTATCATAAAATTTATTAAATGAGAATTGTTATCAAGAAATATTTTCTCTTTTATTTTTTTTCATGTTGCTATATCATTAACAAACTGTAAGGGTGACCCTCATCTCAATTTACTAAAAAAAGTTAAAATACGATAGGAGAATCATTGCTATGTCTAAAAAAGTACATGAATTTAATGACATGATTCGAAAGTTGCGTAAGGAATTATTCGGTAAAGGACCAGAGCGTATCCATACCGTTTTTGTTGAAAATATGGCTGTATCTACTTTGTACGGAAATATTACCCCGACAGAAAAATTCATTGCCAGTACACCTGAAGGGTTAAAAATGGTACATGCTGCAAGAACAAGTATGATTCAAGATTTATATACGCAATCACCGCCAGAGGGAATGGAAGAATTGATGGGCAGTAAATTGCTTCACTTATTTTCAGATATAAAAATTGAAGAGGATTTTGCGATTTCCGTCTTTGTTTTTGAAAAGAACATCAGTGAGTAGGGGGAATGCCTGATGGATCGAGCGATAACACGAAAAATTGTCCGTGTGGAAGGGCAGCAAGTAAAAGAAATAGATGATTTGATTGTCTCAGAATACGCTGTTACAGTAAAAATTAATCAGCAAGAATTTGTTACGATGGTGTGTACACCAGAGTATGTGGAAGATATGGTCATCGGTTATTTAGCTTCGGAGCGAGTTATTCGTAGCTATGAGGATATTGAGGAAATTTGGCATCAAGAGAAGGAAGGCTTTGTCCATATAAAAACTAAGCATGTCAATCCCTATTATCAGCAGACGCAAAACAAACGTTATATTACCTCTTGCTGTGGTATGAGTCGACAGGGCTTTGTGTTTACCAATGATGCATTAGTAGCGAAAAAAATGGAAGACGTTCATGTGCAAATAACAACAGAGGATTGCTTCCGTTTAATGCATGCGATGCAGGATGGGGCTGATATTTTTAAGAAAACAGGTGGTGTGCATAATGCCGCACTTTGTGATGTCCATGGCATCGTTTTAACCCGTATGGATATTGGACGACATAATGCTTTAGATAAAATTTACGGCTATTGTCTTCGCCATCATATTCGTATGCAAGATAAGGTTATCGTCTTTAGTGGGCGAATATCGTCGGAGATTCTTTTGAAAGTATCCAAAATTGGCTGTGAAATCGTTTTATCTAAATCAGCACCAACAGAATTAGCCTTGCAATTGGCCGAACAGCTAGGTATTACAACAGTGGGCTTTATTCGCCAGGATTCATTGAATATTTATACACATCCACAACGCATCCTATTATCAACTCAGAATGCACTGAAAGAAGGAGATTAGATGACGGATCTACAAGACCAACTTCACAGACCGTTAAGAGATTTAAGAATATCCGTGACAGATCGCTGTAATTTTCGCTGTCGCTATTGTATGCCAGCAGAAGTGTTTGGTCCAGATTACGCATTTTTACCGTCTGATAAAATATTAAATTTTGACGAGATTGAACGTTTAGTAAAAATTTTTGTGTCGTTAGGCGTTAAAAAGATACGTATTACAGGTGGAGAGCCATTGCTCAGACGGGATTTACCCGAATTAATCGCACGAATTAACCACATAGACGGTGTAGAAGATATTGCCTTAACAACAAATGGTTCATTATTAAAAAAATATGCCCAGCCACTGGCAAAGGCAGGATTATCCCGAGTTTCAATTAGTTTAGATTCACTCAATGATGAACGTTTTTTCGAGATGAATGGCCATCGAGGAAAGGTATTAACGGTGTTAGAGGGAATTGAAAAGGCAGCAGAAGCGGGTTTACAAGTAAAGATAAATATGGTTGTTCAAAAAGGCAAGAATGATCAAGATATTGTCACAATGGCTCAATTTTTTAAAGAAAAACAGCATATTCTACGCTTTATTGAATATATGGACGTAGGTAATTCGAATGGTTGGCGATTAGATGATGTAGTATCTAAAAAAGACATCATTGAGCAAATTCATTCGTTTTCTCCGATACAGCCAGTAGCTCCAAATTACAAAGGGGAAGTAGCAACGCGTTATCAGTATCAAGACGCACAGGGGGAAATTGGTGTCATCTCATCTGTGACGGATTCCTTCTGTTCCACATGTTCTCGTGCGCGTCTCTCTGCAGAAGGAACATTATACACTTGTTTATTTGCTACAGAAGGTACAGATTTAAGAGATTTATTGCGTTCAGGGCAAAATGATGCGGCCATTATGGACTGTATTACAACTGTTTGGACAAAAAGAAATGATCGCTATTCTGATGAACGCAATGAACAAACAATGGCAAAGAGGAAACATGCAAAAATCGAAATGTCTCATATAGGAGGGTAGAGCATAAAACAGAAAAAATCGGCAAAATGATGCCGAATTTTTCTGTTTATTTATGCACAAAAGTGCCACTTTTTCCACCTGTTTTTTCAACAAGGTAGGTTTCTTTAATGACCATTGTTTTATCAACGGCTTTACACATATCATAAAAAGTTAATGCAGCAATTGACACAGCAGTAAGGGCTTCCATTTCAACACCTGTTTTCCCGCTACATTTAACAGTAGCTTGAATATGGAGCTCATAGCCATGTTCTGCTTTTTCATAGTCAAATTGGAGATCTGTGCCTTGAAGCATGATGGGATGGCACATAGGAATGATATCGGCCGTTTTTTTTGCACCCATAATCCCTGCAATTTGAGCAACTTGTGTCGGATCACCTTTTTTAATGCCACCTTGTTGAATGGCTTCATAGACGGCATCAGATAAAGTAATCGTACTGCGAGCAATGGCTGTACGTGTTGTGACTTCTTTTGCTGATATATCGACCATTTTGGGACGACCTTCCTCGTTCCAGTGTGTGAAATTATTCATTGTTAGACTCCTTTTTAGTAGTTTGTGACCAATCTTGTTGGGCATTGATATTGATAAATGTTAGGCAATTGTCCTCAAAAGGGACATAGCAAACACGAACTTGCTCTAACAGCACTTTCATACTGCGTTTGTTTTGCTCCGTTAACTGTTGCGCCTTTGGTAAAGCGGTGCGCCGATATAATGCAGCTAATGGTTGATCGCGTTGGGCTTGTCTAGGAACAATAGCATCATATTCGTCATTAATTTTACTAAGCATTTTCTCAATAAAATCTGCATTCATATAAGGCATATCGCTCGCTACAACAAAGAACCATTCTACATCAGGATTGGCTTTCATTAAATGGTGCAGGGCAAAAAGAGGTCCTTGATGTGGCTGCTCTTCGATAATCCATTGGACATCTTCCTGCTCAAACATCTGTTGTAGGTGTGCGTTCGTAGCAATGATGAGAGGATCTAGCTGATTTTTTTGTAAGGCTATGAGACTATGTTTATATAAAGGCTGCCCAGCAAACAGTTCAAACATTTTAGGCTGACCATAGCGAGAGGATAGCCCGCCAGCTAACACAACACCTGCTATTTTCATAAGCGATTCAACTCACCGACAAAATGTTGGACTGTTGGAACAATAAGCTTTGTCATAGCTAGTGTCACTGCATTGGTGGAACCGGGTAATACATAGATAGCTGTTTGCTGACGGCTACCAGCTGTTGCCCGACTAAACATTGCTTTTGGACCAATTTCTTCAAAACTAAGTGTTCGAAACAACTCACCAAATCCCATCATTTCCTTTTCAAAAAGCGGCAGAATGGTGTCATAGGTTTGGTCTCTTGGTGTAAATCCTGTTCCACCTGTGACAATAACGGTATTGATTGTCGGATCACTGCACCAATTCTTCACATGCATGGCGATATCCTGTGGTTCATCCTTTGTTAGTTGATAGTCTCTTACTTCAAATGTAGCTTCTTGAAGCAAGGATTGAATACGCTGACCTGCATGATCATCTGCCTTTGTGCGTGTGTCACTAACGGTTAAAATTGCAACTTGAATGGGTTGCTGGTGATGTGTGGGATGCACAGTAAAAGACCTCCTTCATTCGTGTTTAACTGAAAAACATTGCTTTTATTATAATGCTATAAAGCAAAAGGTCAAACGAAAATTCATAGAAAGAAAGGCCCCATTGTTATGCAAAATAGATATTCTAGACAACAATTATTTAATTCTATCGGACAAGCAGGGCAGCAGTCCATCCAGCAAAAACATGTCCTCATTATAGGTGCGGGTGCATTGGGAAGTGCTAGTGCAGAAGCTCTTGTCCGTGCTGGTGTTGGTAAGCTGACGCTCATTGATCGTGATTATGTAGAATGGAGTAATTTACAAAGACAGCAATTATATACAGAACAAGATGCACAGGAAAAATTACCGAAAGTGATTGCTGCCAAAACAAGGCTCCAAAGTATCAACAAAGAGGTAGATATTCATGTCGCCATAATGGATGCTTGTACAGAGTCACTTCTGCCATTATTAGTAGGTGTCGATGTCATGGTCGATGCAACAGATAATTTTGATGTCCGCTTTGTGATGAATGATCTTGCACAAAAGCATCGAATTCCATGGGTGTATGGCTCTTGTGTTGGTAGCTATGGTGCGACCTATACGATTGTACCAGGTACAACACCTTGTTTGCATTGCTTGTTAAAGGTTATGCCCCATACAGGAATGACGTGTGATACGGTAGGAATTATTAGTCCAACAGTTCAGATCGTTGCTGCCTATCAAGTAGCAGAGGTTTTAAAGCTACTCGTTGGTGATGAAAAGGCCTTACGAAAAAGCTATTTAACGTTTGATGTTTGGCAAAATCAACATTATGAAATCAATGTGGAAAAAATAAGGCAGGAGGATTGTCCCTCTTGTGGTAGCAAACCAATCTATCCTTATTTATCCTATGAAAATCAAACGAAATTAGAGATTCTTTGTGGACGAGATGCAGTACAAATACGACCTCCGAAGCCGATTTATTATCAGTTGGAGCAGCTAGCCAACCAGCTTCGTCCCTACGGTGAAATTCAAAAAAATCCTTACTTGCTATCATGTCAAGCTGAGGATTATCGAATCGTTATTTTTCAAGATGGTCGTGTCGTTATACATGGAATACAAGATATACAAAAAGCTAAAAGCATTTACTATCGTTTATTGGGTTAAAGGAGTGTACCGAATGGTAGAAAAAAGACAACCAATTCCTGTGGCAGAAGCTGTTCATCGTGTAATGGATTATGCCTTTCAAGCAAAAAAGGAGCTTGTGCCATTAACGCACGCTCATGGACGTTTTATAGCAGAAGCTATTCGAGCTGACCATGATGTACCTGCCTTCGATCGTTCCCCTTATGATGGATATGCTATTCGTTCTATTGATAGCCGAGAAGCTTCCTCGCAGCAACCAGTCCGTTTTCAGGTCGTTGGGGAAATTGGTGCAGGCTATGTCTATGACGAGGTTGTTGGCGAACGACAAGCTGTCCGTATTATGACAGGTGCGCCTATACCACAAGGGTGTGATGTAGTTGTGATGCTGGAATTAACATATACGTTTGAGGAAAATGACCAAAAGTATATGTCAATTAAACGGTCATTTGAGGCGGGTACCAATATATCCTACAAGGGAGAAGATGTGCAGCAAGGTGCCATCCTCATTGAACGAGGGCAATATATAAACCCAGGAGTCATGGCCTTACTCGCTACTTTTGGTTATGAGCAAGTGCCTGTTTATCGTAGACCTGTCATTGGTGTGATTGCTACTGGTAGCGAATTACTAGAGCCAGGTGAACCTTTACAGCCTGGTAAAATTCGAAATAGTAATGCGTATATGATGATGGCTCAAATTGAACGTGCTGGCGCAGAAGTAAAATATTTCGGCAAATTAAGCGATGATCTCAATTTATGTATTGAGCATGTGGAAAAAGCCTTACAGGAAGTCGATGTTCTCATTACAACGGGTGGCGTTTCTGTAGGTGATTATGATTACTTACCAGCCATTTATGAAGCGATCGATGCAAAGGTATTGTTTAATAAAATAGCAATGCGCCCAGGTAGTGTGACAACGGTAGCGGCTCGCAGGGGACAATTACTATTTGGACTTTCTGGTAATCCTTCAGCTTGCTATGTAGGCTTTGAGCTATTTGTACGCCCAATTATTCGTACTGCATGTGGCAATCAAAAACCACATTTACGTCGAGAGCAAGCGATTTTAGGAGCAGATTTTACAAAGCCTAATCCATTTACACGCTTCGTACGAGCGAGTGCCTACTATGAAAAAGGTCAGTTAGTTGCTGTCCCATCTGGGTTTGATAAATCAAGTGCGGTTTCATCTTTAGCGACAGCCAATGCTTTGATCGTTTTACCTGGTGGCTCACGCGGCTATGAAAAAGGGATGTCAGTAGCAGTCCTATTGTTAGAAGATAAACAAGGAAGTGAGTGGCCTTGGGACAAAATCGAAAAATCCTACAGATAGTTGGCTATCAAAATAGTGGAAAGACGACATTAATGGAGCAACTGATCAAGCAAGCTACAGCAGCAGGACTACGAGTAGGGACCATTAAGCATCATGGACATGGTGGAGTACCACACGTAGATGCTTCGAAGGATAGTGGTCGTCATGAGAAGGCGGGAGCAGATGTCACGGCAGTTGCGGGAGCAGGTACTTTACGGATGAGTATTCACCAAAATCATTGGCATCTGGCTGAAATACTAGAAATGTATGCATCCTTTCCACTGGATGTCATTCTAATTGAAGGCTATAAAAAAGAACATTATCCGAAGATCGTGCTCTTACGAACAGCACAGGATGAAGCTTTACTACAACAAGTTTCTAATATTATTTGTGTGCTCTATTGGCCAAGCTATCCACTTGATTCGTCACTAGCTATTCCAGCCTTTTCAATTCATGAAGAAGCACAGTATATGAAGTTTTTATGGAAGGAAATGAGGAAACCATCATGACGTCAGCGTTATTTGAAATTATTGATAAACCTATTGATGTAGAGGAAGTAAGACAAAAAGTACTTAATCGAAATGCTGGGGCTATTACACTTTTCATTGGCACCGTGCGTGAAATGACGAATGGTAAAAAAACATTGCATTTAGAGTATCAAGCCTATCCTGCTATGGCAATTAAAATGTTTGAACAGATTGCAAAGGAAATACAAGAACAATGGTCAGAAGTGAAAGTGGCCATCACCCATCGTGTAGGTCATTTAGCTATTTCGGATATCGCTGTAGTCATTGCTGTTTCATCACCACATCGTAAAGTGGCCTATAGGGCGAATGAATATGCAATTGACCGCATAAAGCAAATTGTGCCGATATGGAAAAAAGAACATTGGGAGGACGGGACTGAATGGATTGGCGATCAATTAGAAAATGTCCCTTATCCGCAAGGAAAACCTGCCATTCAGGAGGAGGAAAAGTGTGATTAATATTTTATTATTTGCTCACTTACAGGAAGTAGTTGGGAAATCGAAGCTCACGGTAGAGCTCTCAGATGTGTCGGTTGCTCAATTGAAAGAGTGGATGGAACAGCAGTATCCGGAGCTATCATTACAACAAATGATGACAGCCATTAACGAGGAATTTGCGACAGATACAACGATTATCAACTCGGGTGACACGATCGCTTTTATACCACCAATCAGTGGGGGGTGACTGAAAAGAGGTAGTTGGTTGTAACCAACTACCTCTTTTATACTTTCAGGAGATGAATGCTAAGAAGCATAATAAAAGAAATGGCAACCATACACAAAACCCATGTCCAGGCAAGTGTCATGTTCCCTGAATCAAGCGCCATATAAATTGCAAGTGGGGTTGTTTGTGTCTTCCCTGGAATATTTCCCGCAAACATTAGAGTTGCTCCAAACTCACCCAAAGCTCTTGTAAAACTTAAAATTCCACCAGATACTAGTGACTTTAATGCGAGGGGAATGGACACATAAAGAAAGACCTGCCATTCATTTGCGCCATCCATACGTGCCGCGTTTTCGATATCTTTTTCAACAGAGGCAAAGCCAGTTTTAGCGGACTGATACATTAATGGAAAAGCGACGATTGTAGAAGCAATGACGGCTGCCCACCAAGTGAACATGACTGGCTGATCAAAAAGCCACACAATTAAATTGCCTAGCATACTATTTTTTCCGAACAAAACAATAAGCAGGAAACCTACTACAGTAGGGGGTAAAACAAGTGGCAGCAATAACAAGGTTTCAAGCACTACCTTACCTTTAAAATGACGTGTAGCCATCCATTTGCCAATTAGAATACCTGCTACTATCGCCATTATTCCTGCGACAAAGGCAATCTCTATCGAAAGCTTGAGCGGAGACCAGAAATCAACGCTCATCTTTATTGGACTCCTTTAAATCCATATTTTTTAAAGACACTTATGGCCTCATCCGTCTGTAAAAATTGATAAAAATTTTCCGCCTCGTTAGTATGCTTACTAGCTTTTAGGACACCTACAGGATAAATAATCGGCGCGTGCATACCCTGATCCGCAGTGGCAACGATATCGACTTTATCGGAGACAAGGGCATCTGTTCGATAAACGATTCCAGCATCCACATTTTCTGTTTCGGTATAAGTAAGGACTTGCCGCACATCTTTTGTGTAGACCACTTTCGATTCAAGTAGATCCCAAAGCTGCATATTTTTTAATGTGTCCACACCATACTGCCCAGCAGGTACGGTTTCGGGTGTACCAAGCGCTAATTTCCTTGCTTGCTGTAGATCTTCAAAGGAATGAATTTGTTTCGCATTATGTTTAGGAACGACTAATACTAATTCGTTTGCTAATAAATTGATTCCTTGCTGTCGATCAATCATTCCTTCTTCTACAAGGGTATCGAATTTATCCTCTGCTGCTGACAAGAAAAGATCTACAGGAGCACCCTGTAAAATTTGTTGTTGCAGTGCACCTGAACCACCGAAGTTAAAGTGGATTTTGATGGATTCATGTTCTTTTTCATAAATTGTTTGAAGTTCTTTTAAGGCATCCTGTAAACTAGCTGCCGCAGAAATTGTTAATTCAACAGGTTTATTTGCTGAGACCTCATTTTCTTGGCTACTACAGCCAGCTAATAGACCTCCTAGTATAAACACTGTTGCAAAGAAACTGTAAAAGTATTTTCTCATGATGATGGTACTCCTTTTATAACTCGTTATAACAAGACATAACCAATTATAATAAGACATAAGTAAAAAGGAAAGATAGGATTGCAGAAAACTTCAAGATGTTCATCAGACAATAAATACGTTACCATGTAAAAAGAGGCTTATAGGAGGAGAACTTTTACATGTCACAAGAACAATCCTATACGATTGAAGAAGTCGCACAATTATTAAAGGTTTCAAAATTAACAGTTTATGATTTGGTGAAAAAAGGAGATTTGCCCGTTTTCCGTGTCGGCCGGCAAATGCGGGTAGATCGTATGGACTTGCAAGCCTATATTCAAAAACGTAAAACAGGTACAACTCAAAAAGTGCCCGTGCCAAAGATAGGCAATCAAGCAAAACAATATCCTAAAATTATTATTAGTGGACAGGATTTAGTGTTGGATTTATTAGCAAAATATATTGAGAAAAGACAATCGATTAAAGTATTACGTTCCCATGAAGGTAGCTTTAATGGTGTCATGGCGTTGTATAACGGAGAATGTGATATTGCGAGTTTACATATGTTTGATGGTGATACAGGAGACTATAATACACCCTATGTAAAAAAGATTTTTGTGAGCCATCCTTTCATACTTTTCAATGTCATTTCACGTCGAGCAGGTTTCTATGTTCAAAAAGGAAATCCGTTGCAACTTCAATCATTTGAAGATTTTAAGACTACAGCGTGTAAGCTAATCAATCGTGAGAAGGGCTCGGGTGCTCGGACTTTATTAGATGAACAATTGCGAATTCACCACATCTCACCATCCACTATTGAGGGGTACCATAACGAAGAAATGAGTCATCTTGATGTTGCCTCTGCTGTAGCAAATGGTCATGCAGATGTTGGAATAGGAATTGAAAAAATGGCTAAGCTCATTAATGTCGATTTTATACCTGTAGTAACAGAGCGTTATGACATTGTGTTATTCAAATCACCTGAAAATCAACCATTAATTGATCTAGTGAAGGAAATTTTGACTGCACCAGATTTTCAGGCGGAAGTGGCTGCTTTAGGAGATTATGAAATTTCACAGATGGGTCAAGTCATGTACGAAACGCTGTAATCTAAAATTTTTCATTGAGTTTCCCTACAACATCGATTACAATTTTACTGGGAAATTGTATGGTCGTTGTGTTATTCCTACATTGCTCAACGTCAACACAATTTCTATATAATACATGGTGAGATGGATAAATTAGTAGATAAAACTGCTTAGATATTAGCCCGCCATAAAATAGTTTGCGATTTATATGCGCAACTATTTTATGGTGGGCTTTTTATATAGGCTAAAAAATAGGAGTTGAAACATGTGACTTGGTCAGTTTTACACATCATTGGTATTATTGCATACGCGATTAGCGGAGCATTTGTGGCTTTACAGGCCAACTATTCGTTTATTGGTATATTTGTGCTTGGTCTAACAACCTCTTACGGCGGTTCCATCATTCGCAACGTTGTCCTTGATATACCTGTGTCAGATATATGGGAGCGTCATTCCTTACTCGTTGTCCTCATCACGCTAACGACCCTTTTATTTATCAAAAGGGATTGGATACATCACTGGAACCGATGGGGATATTTCTTTGATTCGATTGGCCTTGCTTCTTTTGCTATACAAGGAGGGTTATTAGCAAAAAGCTTGAATCATGATCTAGGCATCATTATCATCGCTTCGATGTTTACTGGTGTGGGGGGAGGAATGATTCGTGATTTATTAGCTGGTCGAACGCCACTTGCATTAAGAGAAGAAATACATGCCGTATTGACTTTTTTATGTGCTCTTTGCATATGGGCAGGGTGGAGCAGCCCTCTTGAGTTGTCGATAATCGTTATTGCCATCGTGCTCATTCGAATGTTATCTGTAAATAATAAATTAAAATGGGAGCGTCCTTTTAAACAATCTCACTAGCATGATGTGAAGTGGTGATAAAATAATCAACATTCACAGGAAAAATGGACTAATTGTCGAAGTAGGAGTAGATAACTTTTTCAATATGAATGGGGGAATGAAAATATGACAATAAAACGTTTAAGTGAATGGCTGCAAACATCAACGAACACGGTCATTTTAACAGGAGCGGGCATGTCAACAGAAAGTGGAATTCCAGATTTCCGTTCAGCATCGGGCTGGTGGAAAAATATTGATCCTCGAGCTGTAGCGACAACTGAGGCATTGACAGAAAATTATTCTTTATTTCATGAGTTTTATAAAATGCGCCTTGAAAATTTAGAAAAAGCAGCACCTCACGAAGGTCATCAAATTTTAGCGGATTGGGAACAAAGGGGAATCGTTTCATTAGTGGCTACTCAAAATGTGGATGGTTTTCATCAATTGGCAGGAAGTCAAAAAGTAGAGGAATTACATGGTTCGATACGTTCCATTCGTTGTCACCGTTGCCAGCAGGCGGCTTCCATGGAGCATTTCTTGAGCAAGGCTAGTTGCAGTCATTGTGGTGGCAAACTTCGTCCAAATGTCGTTCTATTTGGAGAAAGTCTACCGCAAATTAGCTGGCACACGTCAATGGAGGCGATTAAAAAGGCTGAACTTGTCCTTGTCATAGGAACAAGCCTTGAGGTATACCCAGTAAACCAGCTGCCGATGATGACAAGTGGGAAAACCGTTTATATTAATTTAGATATGTCGCAGCATGCAACGCCATTCGATCTAAAAATAGAGGGGAAAATAAAAGAAGTGTTGCAACAATTAGAAGTGTAAAAAGGCGCCCTTGCGAAAACAAGTGGCGCCTAAAACATTTGCGGTAAAAATTCCTTTGTGAATCGTTGATTTTTACGTAGCCATATTTTTAAAATCATCCGATGTGTTAGCAGTCTATGCCTTTTATTTGGCCTTGCCTTTGCTTCTAGTAAGCTTTGAAGTAGAATACAAGTTTCAGTTGCAAAAGCTTCAGGCTCCACGAGAACATCGAGCTTGTAATCGATGAGCTGAGCTGCCTGGACCTTAGTAAGGAGTTGGGCAAATCGCGTATTCATAGCTGCATAATTTTCTTCTAATTCTAGATCGATCAGTTCGTAAAGTGTATGTTCTATTTCAACTTCAAGTTCTTGTAGTAGTTCATTTAATGGCTGTGTCAATAAATATCACCTCTTTTACACTACTAGATAACCAATAATAGCAAACAATATGCCAACTAACACGGTACTAACGATATAGCTAATGACCTGCCCCCATTTTTGCTGTTCAATCAGCTGGAGTGATTCAAATCCAAAAGTGGAGAATGTCGTATAGGCTCCTAAAAAGCCAATGCCAATCAGTTGCCATAACCAATCACTAAGCTGTAGAGCAAATACAAGTCCAAGTGCAAACGAACCTGTACTATTGATAATAAACGTTGCCCACGGGTATGGATGTGCTAGTAATTTTCCTAGATAAAATCTTGTAAGAGCACCAAAGAATCCACCTATTCCTACAAAAATCATACTACATGCCCCCTAGCCACTCGAATTCCGAGCCATGCACAAGCTAGTCCACCTACGACACTCGCCACAACATAAAGTATAGCCTGAAGCCACTCGCTATTTTCTAGGAGTAATAGTGTCTCTAAGGAAAATGTCGAAAAGGTGGTAAAGGCGCCACAAAAGCCCGTACCAATCCCAAGTACAATTGGTGTGCGCTTTGTAAAAGAAGTAAAAAGCCATGCTAAGCAAAAGCAACCAAGTAAATTGATAAACAGTGTCGTTAAAGGAAATGGTCCTGTATTTGGAATAATAACACTAAGACTATACCGACTAATAGCACCAAATATACCGCCAATTCCCACCGCTATAAATGACTTCAAAGTAAAGACCCCTAACTAAAAATGACTATAGTGAAAGTGTAGCATGAGTAGAAAATTTTAGAAATATTTCTACTCAACAACGCCGATCTATGTCCCTAAAACTAGCTTTTATACGTATATAATGTTTAGAAGCTGTTTAGAAGGGAAGGGAAATTTTGATTTGGCTCTTTAATATATCAAAATATTAAATATGATGAAAGAGTTTTCATTTAAATAAGATTCTTAAAAACGTTGACATGGTATTCGCCGTTTACGGAATACCCGTTAACGGCTTAACCGGAAACGGAAACCCCGCCACTACTAAGTAATAAATAACTAAATAATAAATAACTAATGATGATGATATATAAGGATTAGAAAGATGGAAGAAGATTGCGGCAAACATTGGCATCATTTTATGGCGTATTATCGGGGTATTTTTTATTGCATGTTTTTAATTTCAGCCTTTAGGTTAATGTAAGCAATCATCAATTATTGTAAAGTTATAGTCGATACTCAACTAACATATCTGCCTTTTGGTTCCATAAAGCAATTCAATGCTTTAAAGCGTTAACTATTTTCTAGGAATGATAAAAAATTACAGGAGGATAGTTGACAAATATTTCTATAGTGTGATAATCTTCAAGAACACTATAACAAATCAACCAAAGGAGGGCATGACAATGTTAATTTTACCAGTATCATATTCATTCACAGTTACATACATTGTCCATGCCTAACGTTTATTTAAGATTGCAGAAAAAGGTATGGATTCCGTTCTGCCTTTTATAAGAGACACATGCTCTTTGTAGGGTATGTGTCTTTTTTGGTGCCTAAAAAGGTTGTAGTGAAAATAAAAAAGGAGTGTATGTATATGCGAAACACAGTACAACGAATGATTTTCAAAAAGGAATTTCTTGAAAGTGGGTAGCTATCCGCAACAGCACGGAAGAAAGAGGGTTATGATGAATGTTTGACGTTTTAAGTAAATTAGGCTGGTTCTTTAAAAAATATTGGAAGCAATATACAGTTGCGATAGTGCTGCTGATGATTGCCAGTGGGCTGGAAGTTGTTCCTCCCTATTTGCTCGGTACTATTATCGATCTGTTGACTGCAGGAGAAATGACGCCAGCAATTTTAACAAAGTATATATTAATTTTCATTGGGATTATTATTGGGGGATATCTATTAAATTTTGTGTGGCAATTCCGACTATTTGAAGGGGCTATAAACCTGGAGAAAATTTTACGTCGCAATTTAATGCAGCATTTTTTACGGATGACCCCAACGTTTTATGAGAAAAACCGCACAGGGGATTTAATGGCACGTGCAACAAATGATTTAAATGCCGTCTCCTTAACAGCAGGCTTTGGTATTATGACGTTGATTGACTCAACGATTTATATGGGCTTTATCATTTTTGCGATGGGCTATATGATTTCGTGGAAGCTAACATTTTTTGCGATGTTGCCTGTACCGATAATGGCCATTCTAATTCAATATTTAGGGAAAATCGTTCATGAGCGCTATATGAAGGCACAAGATGCATTTGGTGAGCTGAACGATAGTGTACTTGAATCTGTAGCGGGTGTTCGAGTGGTGCGTGCCTATGTGCAGGAAAAAAAGGATGAGGCTAATTTCGCAGATATGAGTGAAACAGTCTATGCGAAAAATATTCATACAGCTAAAATTAACGCTTTATTTGGTCCAATAACAAAAGTTGGGACTGGGATTAGTTATGTTGTAGCGCTTGGCTATGGAGCTTACTTAGTGTCAACGGAGGCCATGACTGTTGGGCAACTGGTCACATTTAATGTCTATTTAGGGTTAGCTGTTTGGCCAATCTTCGCCATTGGAGAGTTAATTAATGTAATGCAGCAAGGGAATGCCTCACTTGATCGGGTGCAGGAAACATTGAACTATGAAGCGGATGTTCAAAATATTCCTAATCCACAAATGATTGCGACACCTAAAGCAATTGGTTTTGATGATTTAACATTCCAATATCCAATGAGTCAGGTGAAAAACCTACAGCAAATTTCACTATCATTAAAAAAAGGCCAAACGCTTGGCATTGTTGGTAAAACTGGAGCGGGGAAAACAACGTTCCTACGCCAATTATTACGAGAATATCCAATCGGTCAGGGTCAGCTTTTGATTGATGGTATCGATATTACGGCTCAAACGAAGGAACAGATTCTTGATTGGATTGGTTATGTACCACAAGATCATGTACTTTTCTCTCGTACTATCCGTGAAAATATATTATTTGGGAAAGAAGATGCGACCCAAGCTGAATTGCAGCAGGCCATTCGTGCCGCGTATTTTGAAAAAGATCTAGAAAACTTACCAATGGGTCTTGAAACACTTGTTGGGGAAAAAGGTGTATCTCTTTCAGGCGGTCAAAAACAACGTGTGTCTATTGCTCGTGCGTTGATTAAAGATCCTGAAATTTTAATGCTTGATGATTCGCTTTCCGCTGTCGACGCGAAGACAGAGGCAAGAATTATTGAAAATATTCAGCGTGAACGTCATGGTAAAACGACGATTATTACGACGCATCGCCTATCAGGCATCCAACATGCTGATGTCATTATCGTATTGGATGATGGGCAAATAGTAGAGCAGGGAACACATGAGGAACTTCTTTCACAACAAGGATGGTATAAAGAGCAATTTGACCGTCAGCAGCTAGAAGGAGGTGCCTCATGAGTACGAGTCAACGTTTAACTCGCTATGCGATGTATTTTAAAAAGCCAATACTTCTTGGCTTGTTCTTCCTAACAATCGCCGTTTTTACGGAGCTTGTTGGGCCATTTATTGCCAAACATATTATTGATCATTACATGACGATAGGTCATATTGAAATCAAACCGATAACATGGTTATTACTAGTTTATTTACTGTTAGCCATTGCAACAGCCATATTACGCTATTTTATGTATATTTATTTACAAATTGGCGCGAACCGCGTCATCCAAAAATTACGGAAAGATGTCTTTGAGCATATTCAAACTTTACCAATTCAGTACTTTGATAATTTGCCTGCAGGTAAAATTGTGGCGCGCGTAACAAATGATACAGAGGCGGTTCGTAATTTATATGTGCAGGTACTTTCCAATTTTGTAACGAGCTTTATTTCGATCATTGGCGTGTATATCGCACTCTTTATTTTAAATTGGAAAATGGCGATGCTTGCTTTAACAATGATTCCGATTGTTTACTTATGGATGATTTTATATCGAAAGTTTGCTTCAAAATATAATGACGTCATTCGTACGAAAATCGCAGATATAAACGCTATGATTAACGAATCCATTCAAGGTATGACAATTATTCAGGCGTTCCGTCGTGAGCAACAAATGACCAAGGAATTTGATGACATGAATAATGAGCATTATGCTTATGAACGTAAGCTACTAGTGCTTGACTCAGCCACTTCCTTTAACCTGGTGAATACGTTAAGGCTCATCATGTTTACGGTCTTTATTTTCTACTTTGGTACGCAATCATTTACAGCAACTCAAGTGATTTCCGCAGGGACATTATATGCGTTTGTCGATTATTTAACAAAGCTATTTAATCCGATCACGAATATTGTAAACCAATTTTCACAGCTTGAGCGTTCACTTATTGCTGGTAAACGTGTCTTTGAGGTACTAGATACGGATGGTGAGCCTGTTTCTGAAAAGAGCTTACCAAGATATAAAGGAAATGTGGTCTTCGAAGATGTTTCCTTTGCTTATAAGGATAATGATTATGTATTGAAAAACCTATCATTTAAAGCGCATCAAGGTGAAACCATCGCTTTAGTTGGTCATACGGGCTCTGGGAAAAGTTCCATTATGAACTTACTATTCCGCTTCTATGATCCATCGAAAGGGAAAATCACAATCGATGGCATTGATATCACCTCTGTTCCTCGTCAAACGATGCGTGAACATATGGGGATTGTGCTACAGGACCCTTATTTATTTACAGGCACGATCGCCTCCAATGTGAGCTTAAACAACCCTAACATCTCACGTGAAAAAATTGATGCTTCTTTAAATGCAGTCGGAGGAGAACGTGTTTTAGCCAACTTACCAAATGGTTATGATGAGCCAGTTATTGAGAAGGGGAGTACGTTATCATCAGGACAACGTCAGTTGATTTCCTTTGCACGAGCACTTGCCTTCGATCCAGCGATTTTAATATTAGATGAAGCGACTTCGAATATTGATACGGAAACGGAAGAGATTATACAGCATGCCATGGACGTTCTTAAAAAAGGACGAACAACATTTATTATTGCCCATCGACTTTCTACAATTAAAAATGCGGACCGTATCCTTGTGCTTGATCGAGGGAAAATTGTTGAGAATGGTACACATGATGAGCTACTAGCCCTTGGCGGTATTTATGACAAAATGTATCAAATGCAAGCAAGTTCCTTACAGTAATACTGGATGAAAGAGCCCCACTTCATACATGGAAGTGGGGCTCTCTTGTTTATCTTACATATTTAACGACATTCACAAAGAATAATAGGACGGACAGCGCTACAGCAATGCCACCACCTGATACAAATAATTCAAATAACCAGCGTGGTACATCAAGATAGACCATCATCATGCCAACAAGGAGGAATGGTAAACCAATATTATAAAGCCAAAATTGTGCCTTAGCGAGACCAGTTTCTGCAGCTTCTTTATACGTTGAATAAATTAAACCTATGAATCCAGTAGTCAGCCAACCTACCACACCGATATGAGCATGTGTCGCCTTCCATTGAAGTTGAACAGTATAATGCATAAACAGGCCAAAAGCAAAAACAATCAATAAATAAAAGACTGAAACCTTTATCCATTTAGCACCCATCATCCACAACTCCTTTCTTGAAAGTCTTTTTAGCTAGTTGCTACAGTATATTCTTGTCAAATTAAAAAGATGCTTGTGTAAATTTGAAAATAATTGTTGTTTGCAGGGGAAAAACCGAAATTTTTCATCAAGTTTGAAGATTAGTATAGTCTTCTTTTCTATTGGGAATTTTCTTATAATATGTAAACTTTTTCTCGAGTTTTGCGTTGTATAGGCAGAAGGGAGGTAGACATGGCAAAGCAATCATTGAATGAGTTTCTACAACAAGTAGGAACTCTGTTATATCGTTATTTAAGAAAACGTGGATTAGCCCATGAGGATGCGGAAGATATCGTCCAAGATACTTGCTATAAGTTTTTATTACATAAAAATGGGATTCAGTCAGATAAAGCAATGAGCTGGTTATATCGCGTGGCAACCAACCAATTTTATGATCTCAAAAGAAAGGAAAAGCGCCATCCAACAACAGAATATGATGAATTTCAATTGACCTCATTAATAAATATTCCTGAATTTCAGGTTTTAAAAAAAGAAAAATTAAAGGACATAAGAGACACGCTTGACACGTTATCCATCTTGCATCAGGAAGTATTAATCCTCAAATATGAGCTGGGATTATCATATAAGGAAATTTCAGCATTAATGAATAAAAATGAAAACACTTTAAAAACGCATGTGAGACGAGCTAGGGAAGAATTTACTGTACGATTTAAGGAGGATATTTATTATGAATAAAGAACACCATAATTTTTTATTTGATGATAAACAAACGAAAAAAATAATGAGAAAGGCAAGGTTTTGGTCAACAATAAAAATGATTGGCATCACACTGATTGTTACGCCTATTGTTCTAATAGCATTTTGGTATGGTCTTAGACATTTATCGTTAAACAGTGCACAAAAAGTAAGTGATGACATTCATTTATTTAACGAAATAAGTGCTCCAAATGTTCAAATTAGTAATCAGAAATATGACGATAATTTACTCGGAGGAAAAATAATAACAACGACCTATAAGGTGCTCGGAGATCAGCATCGTCCCTATATTTGGACACCTATCGAAAGTGATTATAATTTATTTGGAACGCTTACACAAACTTACATTTCTAACTCTATCCAAATAGAAGGTTCAGAATCACTGGCAGAAACACATCAACTCGAACGGTTTAATGACTACACAGGTGATCGAGAAATGTTTTTTTACCATCCTAAGATTTCCTACGATCAATACAAAGATAAAATAAGTGAACTGAAACAATTGGAGAACAATACTTTAGTAGAATTAGCCATCTCTTTTGATAATGCCTATAGTTTTGATGAAATTAAAAGCAAGCTGCCCACTGAAGTGCAAGTAGATTGGTGGTGGGTGGATGCCTATACAGATGATACTTTAGATTTTTTTCAGCAAGGACAGAATACAATTCCAGCCAACTACCCATACATTTATGGTTTCCAATCAGAGCAATCAAAACCAAAACCTCGCCGTTCTTCAAGCAACGAGGTTGACACCTTTATTCGAAACATTGAGCTACTTCGGGAAAGTAAAAATTTTGAGTGGGAAACAAACGAGGTTTATCAAGCTTTAATAGGGGAAAATGGAAACTTGGAGACAAGTGATGTGAAAATAATTGGGGCAGTCGTAACTGGCACACCCGAGCAATTACAGTTATTACAAGGAAAATCCTATATTAAAGCATCTACCTTCGGGGTAATATCCAACCAAAAATAGAGAATGTAAGAGATCAAATAGTTCATTAAAAGGTAAAGCTTATTTTAGCCATTCATAAAATAAGCTTTTTCTGTGAAGTCAATTTAGTTTACAATTAAATAGTTTAATATTAAACTATTTGTAAATGAACAATAAGGAGATGTTGATAAATGACTAAACTACAAGATAAAGTAATTATCATTACTGGTGGTGCGGGTGGCATTGGTAGTGGGATGGCAAAAGCAATGGCAAAGGAAGGGGCCATCGTTACAATTGTTGATTTAAACAGGGAAGCGGGCGAGACAATGGAAAAAGAATTGCAAGCAATCTCTCCAAAATCTATGTTTTTACAGGCAAATTTAATGGAACGCGATCAATTACCAAAAATTATTGATACAGTCGTAGAAAAATACGGTAAACTAGATGTGCTAGTTAATAACGCTCATGCTTCAAAACAAGTTACAATAGAAGAAATAACACAAGCAGATCTTGATTTATCATTTGGGACAGGCTTTTATCCAACCTTCTACTTAATGCAAGCAGCACTACCACACTTAAAAGAAACAAAAGGAAATATTATTAACTTTGCATCTGGTGCAGGCATACAAGGACATGAGACACAGGCAGCGTATGCAGCTGCTAAGGAAGCCATCCGAGGCATTTCTCGTGTAGCGGCAAATGAATGGGGTCGTTATGGTATTAATGTCAATATCATTAGTCCACTTGCTGATTCACCAGGTGTTCAGGCATGGGCAAAAGCACAGCCAGAGTATTATGAAGCGGTTAGAAGTAAAATCCCGCTAGGTCGTTTCGGTAATGTTGAGGAAGATATCGGCCGTGTAGCTGTTTTCTTAGCATCCGATGATTCTCAATACATTACGGGTCAAACGATTATGGTGGATGGAGGTTCACTAATGCTTCATTAATTCTCGACGTTGAGGAGGATTTTTTTGAAACAGACAAATATTTTTAAACTGATTCATATGATTGAACAGGTGAATAATGCCAACATTATACGTTTTACAAAAGCGTTTCCATATCCTTTAGGGATTTCACCCATTTTAGTTTTAAATGAGCTACATGTGAAAGGCCCTCAAAAACAGGCAGAATTAGCTGAAACAATCGGCTATACAAAAGGAGCCATGACAAGCATTGCAGAAAAGCTGGTCAAGCTTGGCTTAGCTGAAAGACTGTATGATCCATCTGACCGTCGCACTATTCGCTTACAAATTACAGACGAGGGTCAAGAGGCCTTGGCAAAGGCGCAATCCATTGGAAAAGAAGTCTTTGTACAGCTTTTTGACGTATTAGATGAAGAGGAAATTGTCCAATATTTGCAGATTCAAGAGAAATTAGTACAGGGCATTCAAGAGAAAAACGAGTAGCGAAACATAATTTAGAAAAACGAAATCAACTCCCCTCTATCAACTTCTAAGAGGGGAGTTGATTTTCTTTTAGTTGAATTTTTAGGTTAAACGATTGAGGCGGATAGGCTGCTCAAACGAGCGGATAGAATTCAAAAAGTGACGGATAGAAAGAGCATTTCAGAGGATAGCACCCACTTTTTACTCGATAGAATTGCTCAGAGCGGATAGGCTGCTCAAACGAGCGGATAGAATTCAAAAAGTGACGGATAGAAAGAGTATTTCAGAGGATAGCGCCAACTTTTTACTCGATAGAATTGCTCAGAGCGGATAGGCTGCTCTATTTACCTAATCGAACGATTGCACCCAATCATTCGATTAAAAGCCAATTGTAAAATAGTTGAATTTATTGAAAATTGTCCGAGTTCATTTTATAATCAATATACGGTTCTATTATAGAGACATTCGAGGTGTGAAATGACATTAAAAACATTAGATAACTCATTAGAGGTTCTCAAATATTTTAATAAGGAAAATCCGACGTGGGGTGTACGAGAGTTAGCGAAAGAGATGAATATTAGCCATTCAATTATTTATCGGATTTTGGCGACTTTCGAAAATCAAGGCTTTCTGATTCAAAATCCTGAAACGAAAAAATATGAATTAGGGCTCCGATTTTTGGAATATGGCCAAATGGTCAAAGATAAATTAAATCTTTCTGATTTTGTTTTACCGATTATGAAGAATCTTGCAGAGGCTATCAAGGAATCGGTATTTTTAACTTGGTTAGATGGGACAGATGGCGTCACAGTGGAAATAGCTGAGAGCTCTCAAACGATTAAATTTTCGGTGTCAATTGGCACACGCACACCCTTACATATTGGGGCATCTTGTAAAACCATTATGGCTTTTCTTCCTGAAGAGAGGAAAAAAGAAATTATGGACCATGGCATGAAAAGATTAACCCCAGAAACGATTACTGACCCTGCTGAAATGTTAGCTGATTTAGAGAAAATACAACAGCAAGGCTGGTGCTTTACAACGGGAGAATATTCTCATTCTGTATTTGGGCTTGGTGTACCTCTTTTTAATAGTAAAAAAGAAGTCATTGCCTCATTAACGATTGCTGGTCCTATTTATCGTAAACCAACCGAGGAAAAGCTTCCTGAAATGATTAATGTTCTGCAATATGGTGCGATGAATATCCAACGTTATTTCGATCAATACAGCTTTAAGTTCTACCATGAATAAACAAAAGGCTCAAGATAGCTAATAACTATCTTGGGCCTTTCCTTTAGAGAATTCTTTGAATTTCTTCATGAGGGATATAGCTGTGTCGATTTCTTCAAAAGTGTTAAAATAGTGCGGCGAAAAGCGAGCCATTTTTTGAATGTGATTGCGCTCCATAATGGTATTCGCCATAAAGGTGCCAGCTTCAATGATGACACCATGTTGTGCTAAATAATTCGTGATATCATCGGGAGAAAGCCCCTCAATATTAAACGGTGTAATTGATAATCGATAGTCACTATTTTGTGGACCATATAAAACAATACCTGGAATGGTTTCAAGTTGTTTAAGCAAATAGTTAGTTAGCTGTTTGACACGCTCATAAATGTGATGAATACCGATAGCATTTGTATAATCAATGGCTGCTCCTAAACCTAAAATACTTGGAATGATCGGACAGCCTGGCTCAAAACGTTTAGCTGTCTCTAAAAATGAATAAGTATTGTTTTGATAATCCCATTGTGTACTACCCCAACCAATCATAAGAGGCGTCAGTGTGGATACAAGCGCTTTTCGTACATATAAAATTCCTGATCCTTCAGGGCCACGAAGCCATTTTCGCCCACATGCTACTAAAAAGTCACACCCAAGCTCTTTGACATGGAGTGGGGTTAAACCAACTGTTTGATTGGCATTAATCAATGTCAGTACATTGTGCTGCTGTGCGAACTGACATATTTCCTTAGCAGGCTGAAGGGCACCTGAGGCATTGGACATATGGGCAAAAGCAATTAGTCTTGTTTGTGGTGTGATGAGCTGCTCGAGTGCTTGTAAATCCACCAAATAATCTGCATTCGTTTTCAACACTTTTAAGTGAACACCTTGCTGCTGAAGGGCAAGCCAAGGCACATAATTACTTAACATTTCTGTATCGAGTACAATGACCTCATCACCTTGTTCCCACTGCAAGCCTCCTGAAACATAATTAATAGCCATGGATCCATTGGGCACAAAGGCAATTTCTTCTTGCTCCGCGCCGATAAACAAAGCAGCCTTCTCTCGAATTTTCTCTACTTGTTCATACGTTTCTTGACGAAAAGATGGTAAATAGGGGCCGATACTTGCTTGTTTTTGAAGATAGCTCGTCATCTCATCTACTACTGGCTGTGGCATGGCAGAAGCAGCAGCTGTGTTTAAATACATATAATGCTCAAGAAGCGGCATATCTTTTTGTATTTTCATCATATCGATCATTGTGCTCACCAGCCTTATAGGATTATTAATTCCTTCGTATAGTTCATTAAATTCTCATAGCCATTTTCTGTAACAATGAGATTATCCTCGATCCGCACACCACCCACATCCTGTACATAAATACCTGGCTCGACCGTAAATGCCATGCCTGATTTCAACACTAAGTGATTACGCTGCATTAAATAAGGTTCTTCATGTGCACTTAAACCAATCCCATGCCCTAGTCGATGTGTGAAGTAGTCACCATAGCCAGCACCACAAATAATTTTTCTTGCAATATCATCGATGTCATGTGCTGTCATACCTGGTTTTATCGCAGCTATTGCAGTTTCATTCGCTTGTTTAACAATATTGTAGATTGTTTTTAATGTTGGTGAGACATCCCCTAAAGCGATTGTTCGGGTCATATCAGCTACGTAGCCCTTATAAATTGCACCAAAGTCAATGACGATTAATTCACCTATCTCTATTTTTTTTGTGCTAGCTCTGCCATGGGGAAGTGCACCGCGATAACCTGAAGCTACAATGGTGCCAAAAGGTGTTCCCTCTGATCCACGTCGTCTCATTTCATATTCTAATTGTGCTGCTACTTCCATCTCTGAAACGCCAGCTTGAATAGTTGGTAATGTAGCTTCAAGACTTTCTTCAACAATTTGTACTGCCTGTCGCATAAATGTTATTTCATGGTCATCTTTTTTCATCCGTAGTTCACGAATGGAATCACCGATATCACATAAATTGTCATATGTAAGCTTTTCGATGGCTTTCTGCTCCTTGACGTGCATAGTGTCAAACTCTACGCCAAGTGTGTGCAATGCTCCAAGCTCATTTTTAAGTTGCTGGATGGCCTGTTCCGGTCCTTCCTCATCTGAATAAGATAAGATAGCACCACCATTATTTGCATCTACTTTCGTTAATTCTACCTGTGGTACTAGAAAAAACAATTGATTGTTAGCGGTAATGACAGCTAATGTTAAGCGCTCACTTTGCTTTAATTGGAGACCTGTAAAATAATACATGTTCGAACCAGGCACTAGGACTGCTAGATCTATTTGCTGTTGCTGCATGCGAGAAACTAGCTTCTCTCTTCTTTTTTGAAACATTGATATTCCTCCTACCTATTAACTAGATTAATTGTTTCTTATATAGAGACGTTGTATCTGAAAATAGTATATATCAATAATAATGAATTTTCAATAAATGAAGGAAATAGATAAACTAAAAGGAAGTTAATTTACAAATGAGGGAATAGTATGCTGTGAATTTAGTAAATACTAGTGTACGTCTTTTTTTCGTTCATTATGCATATAAGTAGACTAGATAAACTTTTTTCCAACTTAATACGTCAAAAAGAGGGGCAAAATTGTTAAGCAAGAGAGGACTTATGTATGGAAAAAAACATGAAACGCTCTAAAGAGAAAAAGAGCAAGAAAAAAATATGGCTGTGGATAGTCGGTAGCCTATTAGCAATTTTTTTAATTTTTATAGGGACTGCCTACTTTACCATCCAAAAAACCATGAATAAAATAAATACACCACTTATTCAAACAACAGATGCAGCACAACCAGAAGAAAAAACAGTGATCAAAAAAGAACCATTCTCGGTTCTGATGCTTGGGGTCGATGAACGTAAAGATGATAGTGGTCGTTCAGATACGATGATTGTGATTACTGTGAATCCAGAAAAGCAGACGATGAAAATGCTTAGTATTCCCCGTGATACTCGTACAGAAATTGTTGGTCATGACACCGTTGATAAAATTAATCATGCCTATGCCTTTGGTGGCGTTCCGATGGCTGTGGATACGGTGGAGAATTTTTTAAATATACCAATTGATTACTATGTATTTATTAATATGGAGGGCTTTTTGCAAATTATTGATACGCTTGGTGGTGTAACGATCAATAATGATATGGATTTAACCTATGACGAATACCATTACCCAGAGGGTGAAATTACGTTAAATGGTAATGAGGCGCTTATTTTTTCTCGTATTCGTTATGAAGATCCACGTGGTGATTTTGGTCGTCAAATTCGACAACGTCAAATTATTGAAGCTGTTATGAAAAAAGCCTCCACGCCATCTACATTATTAAAGGCAACAGATATGCTTAATGTGTTAGGCGATAATGTTCGCATGAACTTCTCAGTCAAAGACCTGATCCAGCTACAAAGTATTTATAAAAAAATGGATAAGGATATTGAGCAAATATCGTTTGAACAGGGAGAAGGTCAAAGGATTAATCGTATTTGGTACTACATTCCGAATGAGGAAGAGCTTCAAAAAATACAAACAGATCTAAACAATCATTTAAAAAGCAAGTAAGCGTGGTGCTTACTACACGTAGTGTCAACAAAGTAAATTTTTCGGCCATGAAGGGAGGGAGATGAATGAATGGGAGGACCCAGGTGCTTAGGTATACAGCGCTTAATCAGTGCATGCAAAGCTATGTACCTAAACGCAAAGTGCGAAGAAATCCAGTCCAATCAGCTATTAGAGGCCTACAACTATTATGTTTAAAATTGTATATGTAAAGATAAAAAATCATTCAGGTAGGGTGCATGCCTAGTTGAATGATTTTTTTTAATGAATAGAGCTAGTTCATTTTTCAATGTAGCTTGAAAAATCAGAAAATTAAATGTATACTGATATTAGAAATGGTTAAAAGGAGTGATTGTGATGATTTTTGGCACAATATTATTAGCATTTGCATTACCAGTAGGTATCGTATTAGCAGTCGATTTATTAAACGAGCAGCGTCTCTCTGCTACACAATCCAACCATTCATAATGATTACACAACAGAAGGATAAATACTAGACAATGTTACGTTGTAGCAATTGTCTTTTTTTTGATTTGGAAACAATTTGCGTGATTCATTCGTCAATAGTATATAGAAAATGTTATACTATTAAAAAAACAGTATCGGGGAATGAGCATGCAAGAGGAAAAAACAACAAATTTTAAAAAAGAAATACTATCCTACATCAAGATTATTGTCATTACGGCTGTTGTCGTTTTTGGCTGTAAGCAGTTTTTATTTGCGCCAATTAAGGTGCAGGGAGCTTCGATGTACCCGACGTATCATGATAAGGATATTATTATTGTAAGTAAAACAAGTAAAATTGAACGATTCGATCAAATTGTTTTCCAATCTCCTACCGAGGATGAACTCTATATTAAAAGAGTAATAGGTCTTCCAGGGGATAAAGTTGAAATGAAAGATGATGTATTGTATGTAAATGGGAAAGCATACAAAGAAGATTATGTTAATCGTGAAACAGATGATCCTAATCAATTACGCATTACAGAAAATTTTACTTTGGAACAATTAGTTAATGAAAAAGAAGTACCAAAGGGCATGTATTTTGTGCTTGGGGACAACCGTTTAAAAAGTTTTGATAGTCGCCACTACGGTTTAATTTCAGAGGATGCTGTTTATGGTGAATCTAAAGCAATACTATATCCATTTAGCCATTTTCATATCGGTTCAAAATAATGAAAAAGAGGCCACTTCTTTGAGTGACCTCTTTTAGTTTTTTGGTAAATCTGTACAGCTCTTATACGTAGGGTAATAGACACAAACTCTTGAATTTTCAACAGTTTCTTTTATAGGCAATACCTTACTTTTCACGGGAGAGCTAATGGCTGGTTCTTCGATTGTGAGCTCTTCTACTACTAATTCTACGCCATAAAATAGTATTAAAAAATAGCAGACAAATCCTACTATACGCAAACAATCACCTCGTAAAATAGTTAGTATATGTTAATATGTATGGTCAAATTCATTAAAATATAAGCAGAATTTCGAAATTTTCTCTCGATTCGGCAGTTTTATAAGATCATTTAATTCTATAAAAAAAGCTATTGTCAACGAAATTTTGATGTGCTACTATAGCTAAAGTAAATATTTGATCTGTATAACCTCAATAATATGGATTGAGGGTCTCTACCAGGAACCATAAAATCCTGACTACAAAACTTTGCTTCATTTTTGTAGTCAGGATTTTTTTATGTTGATTCAGCCGTTAGTTTGTAGCGTACCGAAGCGTACCTTGCGGCGTAATGCATATAAAAAATCTCCTGCAAAAATGAAAGTGTAACGAAAGGGAGATTACGATGAATTGGAGAGTTTATATTCTTGCGGTGACTACCTTTGCAGTAGGGTTAGTTGAATTAATTGTTGGTGGGATACTGCCAAATATTGCAGAGGATTTACATGTATCTTTAGCAACAGCTGGGCAACTAATTACGATTTTTGCACTGGTTTATGCTATTTCTGCGCCAGTCCTGTTATCCTTGACAGCTAAGGTGGAAAGGAAGCGCTTATTCTTAATATCATTATTTATTTTCACGTTAGGTAACTTAATGACCTTCTTTAGTACGACGTTCATTATTGTGCTAATTGCCCGTATTTTCACAGCGATGAGCACAGCATTAGTCATTGTATTATCTTTAACGATTACGACAAAAATTGTTGAGCCTAAACATCGTGCCAAGGCGTTAGGACTCGTTTTCATGGGTGTAAGCTCTGCGCTTGTCATTGGTGTACCAATGGGTATTTTTATAACAGAAGCTTTCGGTTGGCGAGCTATATTTTTAGGCATTAGCATTCTGTCAACACTATCCATGATTTTAATTGCCTTATTACTTGAAAAAATGCCAATCGGAGAAGTAGTGCCACTGAAGGCACAAATCAAATCTTTAGCTAATTTAAAAATCCTTACAGCTCAGTTAACTACGTTGTTTATGCTAGCAGGACATTACATGCTCTACGCTTATTTAACACCTTTTTTAGTAGAAGCATTTGATATGAGTCCTTCATGGATTAGTATTTGTTACTTAATCTTCGGTATTGCCTCTGTTAGTGGGAACGCAGTAGGAGGCTGGGTGAGTGATAAAATTGGCACGAGTAAAGCCATTATTTTGATTGTGTCTGCCTTTGCTATAGTTTTATTCAGTATTCCTTACACGATCATTGCTTTACCGCTATTTTTAGTGTTTACAGTTTTATGGGGTGCATTAAGCTGGGCATTGACACCACCATTACAAAATTATTTAATTCAAACTGATCCTAAATCATCCGATATTCAGCAGAGCTTAAATACAGCTGCCCTTCAAATTGGGATATCCATTGGATCAGCAGTTGGAGGCGCCATGTTTGCTTTGACTGATTCTGTTATGCATTTAGCGAGCTTTGGAACGATTCTAGTTCTCTGTGCATTAGGTTGTGCTATTTTCTCTATTAAAAGAGCGCCACTTGGACAGGAGCAGCATGGAGATTATCAATCAGCCCACCACAACTCATAATAGAAACAACCTAAAAGGTATTGGGGAAGCTATCTCCAATACCTTTTTAGCTTGATTTAGCAGAGGTTTTGGATCTATTAACAGCAATTATGCTAAGACTTAGTTTGATTGAATCTATGTTTGTATCTCTTTCAAAATTAATTTCTCTATGAATTCTAAGCATACTCTAAATACATATGGAATAGATTGTTGTAGTTAATGAATTTTATAGGAGTTTGAGATTTAAGTGCGCTTACTATTTTCAAGAAAAATAGTAGGAGCTCTTCAAATCTTGTAAATGGAAGGAGAACCCAATGACTGAATATCATCAACAATCGTCTGCTGAAGTCATGAAGATATTGAGCGTCACCCCACAAGGCTTGACCGATGATGACGTCCAAAAAAGGCAACAGGTCTATGGCTATAATGTATTAGAGGAAGGTAAAAAAACAAGTACGTGGGCTGTATTTTTCGGACAATTTAAAGATTTATTAGTTATTATATTACTCGTTGCGGCCTTCGTTTCATTTCTACTAGGGGAAGTAGAAAGTACGATTGTTATTATGATTGTAGTGATTTTAAATGCTATTTTAGGTACTGTACAACATGTAAAAGCAGAACAATCTCTAGACAATCTGAAAGCGTTGACCTCTCCCATTGCCAAAGTCATGCGTAACAATCAACTAATGCAGATTTCTTCGGAGGAAATTGTGATAGGAGATCTTCTGATATTGGAGGCGGGCGATTACATCAATGCAGATGGCAGACTACTAGAATGTCATAATTTACACATTAATGAAAGTTCCCTAACAGGTGAATCGATTGCTGTAGCCAAAAGTACAGATCCTATACGAAAAAATAATGTGACCATTGCTGATAAGAAGAACATGGTGTATTCAGGAAGCTTTGTAACTAATGGCCGTGGTATTGTAATGGTGACGGCAATCGGCATGCAGACAGAAATCGGCAAAATTGCGAATTTACTCGATACAGCCAAGGAGAAGAAAACGCCCCTACAAATTAGTCTTGATCAATTCGGTGAAAAATTAGCATTAGGGATTACACTCATTTGTTTAGCTATTTTTACAATTGACCTTATTCGAGGACGAGCCTTAGTTGAATCATTTATGTTTGCAGTCTCCCTTGCTGTTGCAGCAATCCCAGAGGCGCTAAGTTCCATTGTGACTATCGTATTAGCTTTTGGCACGCAGAAGATGGCGAAGGAAAATGCGATTATCCGTAAGCTTTATGCGGTGGAAAGCTTAGGAAGTGTTTCAGTTATTTGTTCTGATAAAACAGGGACCTTAACAGAAAATAAAATGGTGGTACAAGAAGTCTTTGTCGACCAGAAAAAGATACCACATGATTGGCTTAATCCAACAAATCCAGTGGAAAAAGAGCTGATGATCAAGGCACTTTTATGTAGTGATGCTGTAGAGCGAGATCAGAAAGAAATCGGCGACCCTACCGAAATTGCTCTTGTGAAATTAGGAAAGCAGTACGGCCTTGATGAACTGAAAATTCGAGAGCAATATAAACGCTTGGCTGAAATTCCATTTGATTCGGCAAGAAAGCTTATGAGCACGGTAAATCAGATGGACAAGCAAACGGTGATGATTACGAAAGGGGCATTGGATGTACTCTTGCCCAAAGTAACGAGAATCAAAACATCCACAGGCATTTTTGAAATGACTGCACAGCATCGTCAGAAAATTGAAGCGGTCAATCGTGACTTTTCAATGAATGGTTTACGTGTGCTGGCCATTGCGTATAAAGATGTTTTCCCTCAGCAAAGCGTTGATACAAGAGCTGAACGTGACTTAATCTTTGTCGGCTTAGTTGCGATGATGGATCCTCCAAGAAAAGAATCGAAAGAAGCAGTGGAAAGCTGTATAAATGCAGGCATTAAGCCCGTTATGATTACCGGTGACCATAAAATTACAGCTACGGCGATTGCCCAACAAATTGGTATTTTACAAAATCCAGAAGAAGCGATTGAAGGACACGCCCTTGATGGTTTAACAGATCAAGAGTTACAAGATAAAATTGATGATTATTCTGTCTATGCTCGTGTTACACCTGCACAAAAAATTCGAATTGTAAAAGCCTGGCAGGATAAAGGTCATGTTGTTGCTATGACAGGGGATGGTGTCAATGATGGACCTGCCTTGAAACAAGCAGATATTGGTGTCGCAATGGGGGTAACAGGTACAGAGGTTGCAAAAGATGCCTCATCGATGATTTTAACCGATGATAATTTTTCGACGATTGTTAAGGCAATCGCTAATGGTCGTAGTATTTATACGAATATAAAAAATGCTATTCTATTCTTATTATCTGGTAATGCTGGAGCTATTTTTGTTGTGTTATATGCAACGGTGTTAGGCCTACCTGTTCCTTTTGCGCCTGTCCATCTATTATTCATCAACTTATTAACGGATAGTTTGCCAGCTATCGCCATTGGGTTAGAGCCCAATAATAAGAAAACGATGAAGGACAAGCCTAGAAATATTCATACACCTTTATTAAATAAAGCCTTTACGACACAAGTAGTATTAGAAGGTATTTTAATTGCCACCTCCACCATTATTGCTTTTCAAATTGGTCTATCGACAGGCGATACGTTAACAGCTAGCACAATGGCCTTTACAACACTGTGTTTATCCAGATTAGTGCATGGTTTCAACTCCAGATCCAAAGAGTCGATTTTCGCTATTGGTGTATTCTCGAATAAATATACATGGCTCGCTTTCTTAATCGGTGTGCTCAGCCTACACTTTGTCTTGTTTATGCCAATGCTCACAACAGTCTTTGAGGTTGCCCCATTGACGATTGCACAGCTAGGCTTCATTTATAGCTTATCTGTATTACCATTCCTCGTAAATCAATGGTATAAGCTTCTGTTCGTTAGGAGACGATAGTAAGTTAAAAAAAGAAGCTTCCGTTATGGATGAAACGGATGCTTCTTTTTAGCGTGGACGAGCCTCTAACCAACCTTTACGCTGACTATAGTCAATCAATTTTGATCCCAGTAGTGAATAACGCATATGAAGTTCACCATATTTTGTTAAATGGAGCTTCTTCACTGACAGATCGAGTGCTTGACTTACGGAAATTAAAGAGGAGGCGATATTCATGGATAAAATCGCACTAATTTCACCATCATTAATCATCGATTTGCCGCGAAGGTCTGTTATTTTCATCGTATTATACTCGATGGATGTAGTAGGTGCCAAGACGCCATTTTCCTTAAGTAACAATGTCAGGTGCTTATTTTCCTCTTTTAAACATTGAATAAACTCCAGGATCATTATCTTTAATTGTTTATCACGCGTATGCTTAAAAAAGGCATGGCTTGAAGCAATATATCCTTGATTGACACCAAGCTGTGACCAAAGCTTAAAAATCTCCTTAAATCGTAATGATGCTAGATTGTCTTTTAACATTGAGACACTTCCTAACTCTTAGGTTATCTAAGATTAGGATGGACAAGAAATGACATTCTATTCATCTTTTACAATAAAAGTTTACTAAGAGAACGTACTAATAATATGTGCCATAGGGATACGGATGTGGATAAGGGTAACGATATGGATACGGATAAGGACATGGTTTCATATAGTGCTTTGGCTTCGTTTGTTTATCGGTTGCTGATTTGACATGATTACAGCCTTTTGCTGGACCAATATAAGTTGTTGGAACAACCGGTGCAATGGTTTTCTTCCATTGTTCCTCATCTAAACAATACGTGTGAGCCATAATATTAGCTGGAGTAAATTTCAATATATCAGAGCCTAAAATGACTTCTGGTGTTGGCGCATCGAAAATAGCGAGTAAATGGGTGTCATCTTCTGTCGCTATTTCATAATGCCACCAGCCCTGTGGTACATTAGCGACTTGCCCAGGCTTGATCGGATAGTTTTGAATTTTCTTCGTAAAGGGATTCAATAGGGAAACTGTCGCCGCCCCAGTAATACAATAGACAAGCTCAGCTGCATTTTGATGGTAATGTGGCTCAACAACATTATCTTCACTTAAAAAAATATCGAGTAAAGATACATTTTCTAATGTATTTAATTGTTCCACGCCAAGCACATTAATATAATTTCGTGAATCCTTTTTAAAAAGCGTACTTTTGTTGACATCAAAAGTGAATTCCGCAGACGGGGAGGAATAATCAATATTTGTGTTTATAGTTACATCCTTTCTCACTTCAATTGTACTCTTCATTATCACCATAGAGTATGTTTCTATTATTGCTAGGCTTACACAAATGCCTAGCTCTCAGTGGGAACTCCTGCTTCATCTGCCTTTTTAAAGTTACCTAAAATTACCACTTCTATTTAAGAAAGTACATACGTATAATAAAAAACGAACATTTGTTCTTCTTCAGAGAGCTATGTTTACGAACTACAGTAAGTAAAGGAGCATTCAACATTATTATCATCAATGGTCATGTAATGGATACCTAGAAAATATGGAATGCTAGCTTTATTACGAGTTGCTTCCTATACAAAAGTGGGCACGGTGTTTCACGCAATGGCTTATATGGCGGACACTTGCTTAAGGAGTGGAGAAAATGATAAAAGATAGAGGAACAATGAAGTGGACAGCGATGATGTTACCAGAGCATTTAATGCTTTTGAAAGAATGGAAACAAGAGGTGTTTACAGAGCCACCTCGTGAACGCACTGAATGGGAGCTTGAAGAATTACAGCAAACGATCTCGCGAGCAATTGTTCAACATAACTATATTATGTTAACTATATGGGATCAGGCTCATTATGTTCAATGGGGAGGCTTCATTCAGGCGATGCATGAGGAGGAGTTATTACTAGAAACTATCACCACAACGAAGCATATTCCCTTAAAGTATATTTATGCTGCCCATATAGAAGATGATGGCCTTGAATAATAGAGAGCATCGACTATTAGACCTCAATGTTTACAGCTCGACTTTGCAGTGAAATTATTGCAGCATATCTAACAATGTCAGAGCATTTTAAGATGAAGCGTGTATTGTTCCCTTCCATTGTTAACGTTTTTATAGAAGGATTATGTTCACATTAAACGTCAGCTCGCCAAACAGCATATTCTTTATACTGGTATTTTATAGACCATTATTTTATCGATGCGCGGAATGTTGCGGTAGGAAATGATGAGGTGTTCGTTAAAAACCGAGTTGGAAGAGCTTGTTTTAAAACAATTTAACATCACTCATTTGAAAAAACAAATGAGTGACGGTTTCTTTAAAGTGGTAACTGCATAACAATTTGTTCACCAATAGGCCCCATTCTTCTTTCTCCGTTATCTACAAAGCCCACTTTGTGATAAAGATGCTGTGCGGCGATATTTTTGTGATTGACGACTAACACCACTTCATTACATTCATTAAAATGTTGCTTCACAAAGTCAGCAAGTGCAAACATTGCTTTTTTAGCATAGCCCTTACTTTGTTGTTGATGATCGATGGATAAGGCAGTTAACAACATAGCATTAGGGTTTGTAGAATATTCCTTTACCCTGTCAGTTGCATGAAGAACAAAAAAGCCAACTGGCACATGATCACTTAATATGACGATAGGATATTGTCCAACTGTCTCTATGGAAATTTCTTTTGGAAGCGCTGTAAATTGGTGTTGGTCTTCCGGTAGTTCAAAACTATGTAACTGCTCCACATAATCTTCTGAAAAATGTACTAATTCAATGTTCGCTGTTTTTTGCATAAAAAAGCCTCCTTTTTTATTATTCTAACTACAGAACAGGTGTTCGTCAAGGAGGCTTGTATAAAAATAATGTCAGCTAGGATAGTTTAACTTAAAAAATTACCAAAAAATAAAATGAAGGAGATACTGATTATTAGGATAAGTGTGATCAACATTGTTATGATCCCTCGTAGCAATGTTGCTAAATTTTTTACATCTTTCATTCCAACAAAGCTGAGGTAGAAACAGGCAATGGACAAGAGTAGAGTCAATGTCAATGGATGAAAATGAAGTTGTGTAACAAAAAAGTCTCTCATTGTGCCTGAAAGAAAAAATAGTAGGATGCAGCCTAAAGATAAAACAAATGACCAGAAATTTAAATTAATTCCCATTGTTTTCCTCCCTCCTATAGAACGAATTTGTCGTATGAATGTTCCAATGATACCGTTTGATAGGGTAAAGGATAAAACAGCGAAACGTGGAATGACAAAAAGAGGTCACTTGGACGAAAGTGACCCCAAATACCAATAAAAGGAGTGTACGTAAAGTTGAAAGAACTTTACACTACTATTATTATGATGAGCTAGCGTTTTAAGATAGTTATCTATCTTAAGCGCTAGCTTTTAATTTCAACTAAATACTTTAAGTATTGAAAAAACGCTGTGAGAAAAACTCCAATTAAAAAGGACAATAGATAACTTGTATGTCAACTAAGGAGTGCCAATAAAAAAACATCCTAGATGGATGTCTTTAGTATAATGGCTGCTGCATCTGACAAGGTGGAAAGCCATTTACATCTTGAATCATATGAAAATCGTATTGTTTTAAGGCAAATTGGCTTTGATACAAATATTCGAGGACAAGAAGCTTTCCACCTGAAACGCCGCAGAGGACACCAGAAGTACCCTGCCCATTTGTAAAAGAAACACCGACTGGCCGCCCGATTAAATAGGGGATCTCGTGTTGCCAAGGCACAATTACCACTCCTTTTATTGTAATATATGAAAGAAGTGGTAATAGGTGTGGAGGTCAAATACCTAAAAATGGGAGTCGTTTTGTCAGTAGCTTATAACGATTAAACAATATACTCTTCCAATTGTATTAACAGTCAATGGAAGACTTTTGGCACTTTAGTGTATTTGGTTTATGCAGTTTTTAATCACAATTTTTGCATGCATTAATTTTACTGAAGAAAGGAAAAATAGGTTTGTCTTGATAAAATATGAAGCGAAAGTAGGTTTGGAAATGGACAAGGATTTACATTACGGTGATGATTATAAATTTATACCGGCGACATCTGTAGGGAGCGGTATTGGCGTAGAAGTACGACCTGATTTATATCAATATACAATACAGATCGTCAATATTGTGCTGTACGGTCAAAATGCCAATGAATTTGTGTTAATAGATGCAGGTATGCCGAAAAGTGCGGAAGAAATCATTGCTGTAGCGGAAAATCGTTTTGGAGCCAATGCTCTTCCCAAGGCCATTATATTGACTCACGGTCATTTTGATCATGTGGGAGCCATTATTGAATTAATCAAACATTGGAATGTCCCTGTCTATGTGCATTCTTTGGAATTACCCTATGTAACGGGAGAACAAAATTATCCACAACCTGATTCTACAGTTAACGGTGGTTTGATTGCTAAAATGTCACCTATTTTTCCGCATGAATCAATTCAATTAGGGAGTAACGTGAGTGCTCTTCCTTCAGATGGTTCTGTCCCCCATATGCCAGGATTCCATTGGATTCATACGCCAGGGCATTCACCAGGACATATTTCTTTATTTAGAAGCGAAGATGGTGCATTAATTGTTGGAGATGCCTTTGTAACGGTGAAACAAGAATCTCTCTATAAAGTATTGACCCAGACAAAAGAAATTAGTGGTCCACCTAGATATTTGACAACGGATTGGCAAGCAGCTTATGAGTCAGTGAAAAAATTAAAGGAATTAAGACCTTCTGTTGCCATTACAGGACATGGTTTAGCAATGGAAGGAGAAGAATTGACAGAAAATCTTCAGAATCTTGTGGATGATTTTGACCAAATTGCTTTACCTAATCACGGTAAGTACCTCAATTAGCTGTAAAAAGGGCGGGATAGCACAGTACAAAAACATCTTGGGGGCGATGTTAAAGGTGCTATCCCGCCATTAATGTATGTTTGTATAGTAATGAACATAACCACTGTAAATAAATTGAAAAGCAATTGAAATATAGATTAAAAGCTAGAAGTAATAGATAGGAACAGGAAAAAACAGTGGGGTAAAAACTACCCACACTGTTTACTTATTAAAGTAGAGAATGGTACTTAGTGAGCAACTTGCCCGCCATCTACTCCGTATACATAACCGTTACAGAAGCTTGCAGCATCTGAAGAAAGGAAGACAACTACTTCAGCAATCTCTTCTGGTTTAGCAGAGCGACGCATTGGCACATTAGAAACAACCTCGTTCCATACTTCAGGACTATCTTTCCACATTTGTGTCATTGGTGTTTCTGTTAATCCCGGTGCTACAGCATTTACACGGATACCATCTTCTGCATGGTCAATAGCGGCCGCTTTCGTTAAGCCAGTAACTGCATGTTTGGCAGTAACGTATGGGGCCATATTTGGATCGGCAATTAAACCTGCTACAGATGCAGTGTTTACAATTGTACCACCACCATTTTTGATCATGTATTCAAGCTCATGTTTTACAGCAAAAAATACACCTTTAACATCCACTGCCATTACTTTATCAAAAGCCTCTTCTTCAATATCAACGAATTTGGCTGGCTTATTTAAAACACCTGCATTGTTGAAAGCGTGATGGAGTCCACCAAATTTTTCTACTGTTTGTTGTACTAATAATTTCAATTGATCAGCGTTTGTTACATCCGTTTTAAAAAATACAGCTTCTCCACCTTCTTGTTGGATTAGCTCAACCGTTTCTTGTGCACGATCATCGACATCTCCAATGGCTACTTTCGCACCTCGGCGAGCAAAAGCAAGTGCTGTAGCACGACCAATACCCGTAGCTGCTCCAGTTATTAAAACAACACGACCTTCGAAATCTTGTAAGTTCATATTTCCTGCCTCCTATTATTTAAAGAGCTTCTAGTTTACATGTGTAGTATAGCGTTCCTTAAAAATTGTATTCAATAATTTTGTAAGAATGAGCTTATTCCTTTATAGTAATAAGCATTAGAGGGAGGACAAAAAAATGCAACTAACACAAATAGAATATTTTTTAATGGTAGCCCGCCTAGAGCATATGTCCAAAGCAGCTTTGGAACTAGAAATTTCACAGTCTTCCTTAAGCAAAACGATTGCGCGTTTAGAAGAAAATATTGGCGTACCACTCTTTGATCGAAAAGGGAAATCGATTCGCTTAAATGAATATGGGCGAATGTTTTATGAGAAGGCGGAAAAAGCGCTAGATGATTTATATGAGGCAAAGACAGAGATTCAAGAGCTAGCTAATATTAGAGAAGATAGTGTCGCCATTAATGTCATGAATTCAAAACTATTACCCAAACTGTTTTTTAATTTTTATAAAAAGCGTCCGAACGTTAAAATCCGACAATATGTATTACCAGATAAATTAGCCCAACAAAAATTAATTTATGGTGAAATAGATTTAATGATTGTTATCAATCCGATTGCTGATCGAAGAATAGAATGGGTTCCACTATTTACAGAAGAGATTTTTTTAGTCGTTCCAAAAAATCATCCTCTTGCTGTAAAAGAAAGTGTTTCACTAATTGAAACCAAGGACGAGCTATTTATATTATCCGAAACAGAGCAAAATTTTCGAGCAACTGAAAACCAACTATTTGAAAAGGCAGGCTTTACTCCGCAAATTGCATTTGAAGGAGAAGATTTGTCAATCATTTTACAATTAGTGAATGAAGGGAAAGGCATCTCTTTTATTTTTAAAAATTCTTTTTTAGATCAGTATTTAGATAATGCCAAGATATTGAAAATCTCAGATCCTGAATGCTTTCAAACGGTAGGCATTGCTTGGAATAAAAACAGAAAGAGTTCATTTGTTGTCAATAGTTTTCGTGATTTTACGATCAACTTTTTAAGTGATAAGAAATAGAATTAAGATTGGGTCGATTCACCACCATCTACATGTAATACTTGCCCTGTAACATGTCTAGAATCATCCGATGCTAAATACACAAATGTAGGAGCCACCTCAAAAGGCTGTGCCATACGGTTAAATAAATTAGTTCCATGTAGGGCGTTTTCATCTGAAGAGAAGCTGGAAGGAATAAGTGGTGTCCAAATACGGCCTGGGGCTATCGCGTTTACGCGAATTTGCTTGTTCGCAACGCTTTTTGCCAAGGAGCGAGTCCAGCCAACAATAGCTGCTTTTGTAGCAGTGTAATCAATTAATAAAGGTTCACCTGCATAAGCCACAACGGAAGCAGTACCAATAATAGAGCTTCCTGCTTTTAAATAGGGAAGGGCTGCTCTTGTCGTATAGAAATGAGAATAAACGTTAAGCTTAAATGTTTCATCAAATTGTTCATCTGTGATGTCTGTAAGATCATTTTGTTGGAATTGAATACCGACATGGTTACATAAAATATCTAAACGGCCAAAAGTGTTAATCGTTTCTAAAACAATGTCAACACATTGTTTTTTATGACGTAGATCCCCAGGAAGTAACAAACACTTTTTGCCTAGCTCCTCAATTCTTTTTTTCGTTCTATTAGCATCCTCATGCTCATCTAAATAGGCAATGGCGACATCGGCCTCTTCCTTTGCAAAGGCAATGGCAGCGGCAGCGCCCATCCCACTATCACCCCCAGTGATAAGAGCAACTTTCCCCTTTAACTTGCCACTCCCTTTATAATGAGGGTTTTCAATGATAGGCTTTGGTACCATTAAGCTTTCTAGACCAGGCTGGCGTAATTGTCTTTGTTCGGGTTGTGTTAGAGGCACCTCTTTGTATTGTGTGATTTTACCATAAATAGGATAGTGTGGGTACGGATCGTCTTTTTTATTGTCCTCAAACCATTGTTGATAAAATTGAATTTGTTGTACTAATTCCTCGTAGTCTTTTGAATTCCAGTCATTTGGATTGTTGATAACCAATCCCTCCTTTTCATCATATACTATGAATGCTTACCTTTTTATGTTAAAGCATAGAAAATAGCTATGAATGCAACAGGGGGAGTGTCAAATGGAAATTGAATTTTTTCCAGAGGTTATGCGGTTATTAGAAAACGAAGCATACTCATTAAACATTCATTATTTGAATTATACTTGGCTCACACCGACCATTGGTGTTAGACCACCTTATTATAGTCAACCCATTTACGAGCCGTATTATCCAATAGTATAGTATGATGCAACTGTAGATTGAGTTCGGTGTTATGCCGAACTCTTTTTAAAGTAGGCTTTTTTTCCTTTTCTTATTAGAAAAAATAGTTGAAATAAGGAGATCCTGAGATTAAATTTCATGGATTTTGCTAGGATAGCAATAGAAAAAAAGAAGAGAAGGTTTTATATGGAAAATAAAAAAATCATAAAAAAGGAAGCTAACCCGAAAGATGCTATTGTAGTGTTTACCTCCTTTTCATTCATTTGTTTAGCTATTATGTTTATGTTAATCGTGTATGAGGTAGTTAACATTGAGCAATACTTAACATTTAATCATCCTGCTCAATTATTTATGTATGTCATCATTGCTTCCTTTGCTTTAGTCTTATATGGCGTGATTTTAACGTATGTTGTACCCTCGAATGATATTGATGATACAAATAAGAGTTATCAAATGTATTCATTACACGAGATTTTCGCCTTTATGTTGTTAGGTGCTGTGTTTGAAGAGCTTCTGTTCAGAGGAATTATCCAAAATGTTCTTTACATTTGGCTAGATCATCAGTGGATGGCCATACTCATCACTACATGCTTGTTTTTAGCCATTCATGTTCAATACTTTAAAAAGCCAATCATGCTCCTGAATATTAGTATTCCAAGTCTGACGTTTAGCTGGCTTTATTTTAATACATACAATATTTTGGTCCCCATTATCGTCCATTTTCTGATGAACTTAGGGATAACACTTTTATTTAAATATAATGTTTTACGTGTTAAAAAATCCAACTGACAACTAACCCCATTCTCAAATGAGAACGGGGTTATGTTTGTTGAGCTTTTAAAATGAACTAACCTTTTTCTGCTTCACCTTTTTTACTTCTAAGTAGTAACGTCATGAATAAAAAAGTTGCTACCCAAAAAGAAAAGAAAAAATTTTCAAGTAAGGCCCAATCCCCATGAGTGAGATGATCATAAATCGTTGTAAATAAAAACAGTGTTACAAAGAACACGATATATAAACATTTTCCGAATGTAGTCAATGCAAGCACCTCTATTTGTAATGTATGTTAAATTGTCGATTCACTAGTAAAAGACCTATTGGAAGGCATTATTTTGATTGTCGTGGAAGAAGTAGAAGCCAAAAATTTAAAAATAGGCAAACAGAAGTATAGTTATTGTTAGCTATTGTGGGTTTTTTTATACGAGATAATGAGAGATTGAAAAAAATTATTAACGGTAAAAAATGTGAAACTTCTAGGGGAAGAGATCTTATATGTAAAAAGGAAGGATATTAATAAAAAGGAGTCGTATTAAACAGTTATATTCATTTTTGCGGTTATCAAAATATTGAAAGATAGGGGAATAGAACATGTCAAATAACGTAGGTTCTTTATTGGCGGATTGTGAAGTGACCTTTGCAACGAGTAAAGAAGCAGACCAAATAGTTCATCTTTTAAAGGATGTAGCAAAATGGCTAAAGGAACAAGAAATCGATCAATGGGGATTTTTAGCTGCTGGAGGAGAAGATGATGAAATAAGGCAGGCGATCAGTAATAAGGACACTTTTATTGTTAAACGACATGAAGAGATTGTAGCGACATTTACGCTGTATGACACACCAAGCTCTTGGGACAAACATACTTGGGGACATGTAAATGATGAAGCCGTCTATCTTCATCGATTAGCTGTATCTCGTTCTAATATGGGCTCTGGTTTAGGAAAAGAATTATTACAATGGCTTGAACAGTATCTTAAAAAGGAAGGAAAAAATACGTTACGATTGGATTGCGTAGAGAAAAATAATAAATTAAATGATTTTTATCGTAGCAATGGTTTTGAACAAGTCGGCATTGGAGATGGGCATACTTTATTTCAAAAGAACTTATAGGCGAGGAATAAAAATTGTGAGACTAACAAGGTACCATTTCATAACAAAAAGGAATCGATATTAAACTTGTCGATTCCTTTTGGCGATAGTCTGAGCTGAAACCTGCTTGTATATTGTGTTATTGAATATCCTTTAAAGCATTGAAAAATTCATTAGCACCTTTTAGAATCTTGTATTCATAAAGAAATTTATTTTCTGTTTTAGTTGAATCGTTATCTAAATCTAGAAATGCAATTTGTTTTTTCTTTTCGGATACGTGCAATCCATAGCCTTTATTTGATTCGATGTTAATAGAATAATCCATATCTTCATAAGGAGTTGCACCGAGTGTTTTTTGTACTTGCAAGTTGTTTATCGCATCCATAATTTGTTTTTGTTGTTTTTCGTTTGTGACATTTACTCTTTCAGGATTTAGCGGTTCTGATTCAATTATAAGGATGTTTAAAGAAGTTGGTTTTTCATTTAAATTGGCATCTTCAAAAATATCTGCTACTGTATAAATTTTTTCAAATTCAGCTTTAGCAATGGCTTCATGTTTTTTTAACTCTTTATTTTCGTACACATCCCATACCATTAAGCCAATTACGACGGCAAGAACACTAATTGTTATGAAGAGTCGTTTCCTCATATTTTCCCCCTTTCTGGCCTTCGGTAAAATTATATCAAAAATGTTTAATTTTGTTAGTGTGGATTGGCATAAATAATCACTCATATAAACTAATAAGTAGTTATCTATTAGCCGTTTTTTGCACCACAAGTACCCCAGAAAAAAAGTATCTGCACCCAAATGTACCCCACATAAGAATACAAATACATACATATAAATAAAGGTGATAGAAAAATAAGAATCGTAGAAACGTTGAGTTTAAGGGATCTGTTACATTGTAAATACACCCTCATAAAGTGAAATCTTAAGGAAATCTTCAGGTTCTACTAAGGAAAAATTTAAGATTAGCTGTGTATACTTATAAAAAAAGGAAATTCACGAAACCATTTGAAGATTTAAAACGTATTGGTAGTAGGAGAGAACATTGGAGTAGGTGAAGATATGGCACATACGATTTACATAGTATTAACCAAAACAGGCACATTATTATCGAAAGCAATTGGCATGTATACAGGCAAAGAGATGAATCATGCATCCATAGCCTTTGATGAGGGGCTATTTGAAATGTATAGCTTTGGTCGAAGACAATTAAATAATCCATTAAGTGGAGGCTTTTTACGAGAGGATGCGGAAAGAGGACTATTTGAATCCGCTGATTGTGTTATTTATCGTTGTCGGATATCTCATTATCAATATTTAGAGATGATGAAAATTGTTCGATATATGTATTGGAATCGAGATCGCTATAAATATAATTTTATCGGTCTTTTTGGGGTAGTGATGCAAAAGGAAGTGAGACGTGAGCGTGCTTATTTTTGTTCCCAATTTGTAGCGACGCTATTAAAAGTGGGCGGTTTAAAGATAGTCCAAAATCCAGCATTAATGACGCCTCATTGCCTAGCACAATTACCGTATTTAGAAAAAGTATACGCAGGGAAACTAGCAGACTATTTACATGCTGTACGTGAGCCTGCCATGATGTATGGCTAAGTCATCCGGTTTCTTTTCACCATGTTATTCAATACGTTGAAAATTGCATAATACTCAGGCTATCTTTTTGTTTAGTACGAAAAGATAGCCTGTTTATTGTCATTAGTCATATTTACCTTGTTCCGAATGAAAATAAACCTAGGTACTGAAAAACAGAAAATGAGTCCTATTCCTGTTAAAAGAGCTACCATAAAATTGGTATTATAACTATTAGGTATGTATGTGCAACGATTGAATGATCACCTAAGGAGGACTTAGAAATGAGCGAAGAAGTAACAGCAGTTGGATGGGATGCAATTGATCAGTCCTTAGCAAAAGTATATGGCGACCAGGAGCCTATGCATTATGGAACGATGATCCCTTATTCACTAGGCGGACAAGACCCTTTAGATGGGATAAGTGCCTATAAAAGTGAATCACCCATTCCACATTGGCATTTTGTTACATATGGATTCTCGGAATTGTATGAAAAGGAATTGGAAAATAAGGAATACAGTGGGTATGGATTTGAATTGACATTTCGATTAGTGCGTCACGAGGACGAGGAGGAGCCACCTGCTTGGGCCTTAAACTTACTTCAAAATATGGGCAGATATGTTTTTAATAGTGGCAATGTTTTTAGAAAAGGCGATTATTTGGATGCCAATGGTCCTATTTGTCTTGATTCTGATACGCAATTAACCGCACTGGCCTTTACACATGACCCAGAGCTTGCAGAAATGGATACACCTAATGGCAAGATGGAGTTTATTCAAATGGTTGGTATTTCAGAGGATGAGCTTGAAGCGATGCAGACATGGAATACATTAGGGGTGTTAGAGGCGGGGATTGAGCAAATACCAAGCTATATTACTGATTTAACACGACCTTCTCTACTACAAAATCCCAAAGTACAAGAGGCAGTTGAGCGAGGAATAGAGGAAGAGGGGTCCAATACAGGCTTTCTTTTTGTCGATCAACTCGCTTGGGAAGAGGGGAAGAAGGGTTGGTTTCATAAACAATCCAATATTATGCAACTAGGAGCCAAGCAAGCGGAGGTTATAAGTAAATTATTACGAGGACGTCTATTAAAAAATAAGAATCTTAGCTTAGTTGGTCAACAGACTACAATCCTATTTAAAGCGGATGATCAGGTGGGCTATCATGAGACTGAACAGGAAATTACCATAACATTAAACAAGGACGCGGTGGAGGAACTAAGTCAAAATCTTGTGCCGCAAGAAGGCCAATTTACTATATCTACGTTAGCAGGAGTGAGCTTTCAAATTTTGAAAACGCATATTAAAAATCAAGAAGGAGCGGTTGTGAAAACAATCGGATAAGGTGGATCTCTCGCTAGGCTTTTTAGCGGGAGATTTTTCGCTAAGCATGGAAAAGGAGGTTGTATGTTTGGAGCAATGTGTAGAACATTTTCTAGCAGATGTATGGGAGCAGCTTACGTCCATTTATCAACAAGAAAGTAAGCGAATACGTTCATTGAAAGGTCAAAGTCGACTACAAGCAGGCATTTTTAATTATTTAAAAGTTACTTGGAAAAAAGGAAAAACGCATAACGGTACTATTTTTATTGATGTCTATGAGCCCTTTAGTTGGAGTGATAGTGCCTATAAGGTGGAGGCGGGTCCATACATACAAGAGTTTACAGAAAAAAGCTATATAGTAGAACTTTTTACAGCATTATCTACAAAAGTGGAAACGATTTTTCTATCAGAACAATACGGCACTCGATTTTTTGATTACCACTTTCAAATCGTGCTTGAATTCGAACAGGATAATACGGTGTTCCATTATCAAGAGAAGCTGTGGAATAATCGCAAACTAGAGTTGACAAAAGAAGCGCTGACAACATTTATTGAAACAAAAGTGATGGCTGAGCTACCTGTGCGTCCAAGTGATAATGATGAATTTTTCTTCGCACAATATTTGGTCAATCCGCATTTTTTTCATCCAGTAGCTGATGAAATCGAACCACTAATTCGTCGACTACAAGAGAAGCATCTTGCCAACAAAGAACGTTTAGATAAATGGATTTATTATTATACGTCAGCATTTAAGCAGTGGGCAGAGGAGCATTTTTTAACGCACTATTTTGAACAAACAGGAGAGTATATTAAAGAGTGGGTGCTTAAAACTACTGATCTCCCTCCACAACTTGAGCAGGAACATATAGATTTTTTCCTGTATGTGGCGTTAAAAATAGGTCAGAAAGAGCCTGCTACTTGCCTAAAATACCTTGAGCTTGCCAAGCAGCTCGGCTCTCAGCAGGCAGTTGATTATTTGCAAACAGGGAGCGGTCGTTTTGAAAGCACGCGAAAGCGCGATGTTTTTCAAGGACAAGCGAATGATATATTGCAAACAATTGATATACGAATCATAGCAGAAGAGGAAGCGGCTTATCGAGAAGCACTTCATTATATCATTGGTCTTCTAAAGGAAGGCTTTCCTAAAGGCTACAAGTTGTCATTGAAGTCTAAAGTAAAAAATTATCTTCCTATAAAAAAATTGGCTAAATCAAAGCTTCATCAGTTTTTTGCCAATTGCCTAGCATATCCTTCCCTTTTCCCTTTAATAGCGGACTATGCACAAGTAGCTATGGAAGAATTTACTTGGTATCAGGATGTGGAGCCAAGTGAAAAATCAGCTATGCCGGGCACCTATGCAGTATTTGGATTAGGCCTTTCTAGTGATGCCTATTTCTCGCTTATCCAAACCTACATGGCGCTTGTTGATATAGAGCATCAGTCTGTGCAAGATGGTTATGCAGAGGCGTTTATAGAAGCTCATGGCCTATCAGTAGAGCTAATGCCTGTTTTGGTAGCCATATTAATGGGTTCGAATGAATCGGCTAAGCCACTAAAAGGCATTGATATGTGGCAGCCAAACTTACTTGGGGCTCTTGTGCAAGAGTTAGAAAATAAGAAGGACTACGAGCGAGAAGTTGTGTTATACCGACTATTTGGTAATCCAAAGAAGCTAGCCCAGCGTAGGAAGCAAGAAGAAACATCGAGTAAGGAGCTAGATAAAATATTACAATGGATGAATTAAATAATGGAGGTAATCGAAATGGATTGGCTAGAGGTTAGTAAATCTAAAGACCTTGTGAGGGTACGAGAAGCTGTGACCAAGCTTGATGTAAATGAACGCGATGAGCGGGGAAGAACACCGTTAATGCTGTTTATTACCCATCGTATGCCACTTGAAGGTATTAAGCTTCTACTAACAGAAAACATAGACTTAGAAGCTCAAGATAAGCTAGGAGATAGTGCGCTGAAAAAAGCGGTGAAGTTTAAGCAAAAAGATGTTATTTCCTACCTACTTACTAGGGGTGTAGCGTTAAACGCTTCAGAAGGGATTAGGGCAACGGCTTGGTATGCGGCAAGAGAGCATAAAGGGATAGCAGATTTATTACTGGATACTCCTGGCGCAATTAGACTGACTTTGAGCGAAGAAGAACAGCAACAGGTGAACGCTATTTTATATGAGGAATCTATTGAAATGATGTGCAGCCGCATTAGTAAGATATCGTCGGCTATCATTTTACACGCCATTGTTATTAGCTATAACTGGGATGATGGACCAGAGCCTATGCTCGCGGCAATGACCAATCCAATTTGTGCTCCTATTACATTAATGGAGATGTTTGAGCTAATGGAAGGTGATTATTGGCTAGAACAAACAGAGGAAGAAATTGCGGATTCACAGTGGAAACGTCCATGGAAAGAGATGGCCGAAAAATTAGCAGCACAAATAGATTATTCATGACAGAGATAAGGGGATTTATAATGGATCAAAAAGCCAAGAAAATTTTAATGCAAACCTATTGGCAATCGGGTAGATGGAGAGCTGAAGGGGCTACCTATACAGTTGAAGACTTTCAGTATGCGAAAGATAAAGGGTTGATGTTTGATCGCTTAACGATATCCCATGATGAATGTATTGAAAGGCTCAGACAACTCCATGATGAAGTCTTAACAAAAGAACTGGTGATCCAAGCATTTTTGCATAGTTTGTCAACTCGCAAAGTTCATTTGCGCAGTGCCCTATCTAGCTGGGCCCTTACCTATGATCTACCGAATCATGCCTATCACGAGCGACCTGTAGCTTTGGTATCCTATAGTGCATGTGGCTACTGTAATGAACAAAAAATAATGCCAAAAGAATTGTATGTAAATGAAGACTTAAATGTGCTGAATTTTGAACGAATCAAGTGGGGAGGTATTCGTCTAAATTGGCTATTGTATTGTTTGCTGGATTTAGAATGCTTAGTGAAAGAACAACAGGCATTTACTGTTTGCGAGGAAGATGTAGCCATTTTGAAAAAGATGGTAGAGGCAATTGGATCCTGTCAAGACACGGATGCAGCTAGACAGCTTGAGAAACGGTGGAAAGATGTTTTTAAGTCCAATCAATATGAACGAGATGTTGTCATGGAAATATGGGGCTATGCAGGAATACTTGTATCAAAGAATGACTTTCGGAAGGAGCGAGGACGAGGGACAGATTTCATGTCAATGGCTACTTGGAGGGGGCAAGACGGCTATTCACAAGAAAAGTTGAAGTTCTACTTTGGCTCCTATCTGTAAGAAAGGAGCGTTCACGGATGAAGAAACCAGTCCATCGTTCAATTAAAATTGTCGATATTGCAAAGGAACCATTAAAGAGACTACCATACCAAACAGCCGCCCCTAATGGAAAAGGCATAGCCTATAAAGTGCTTCCTATTTATTGGGGAGAGATGGTGGGCCTACCTAAGGAGCTAGATGCGTTGGTCGTTACCTCTGATTTACAGGGAGTTATTGACCACGAGCAAAAATTGCTGGGAGAAGGGCTTGCTGATACATTAGCACAATTGTTTGAAACGCACTTTTCTGATTTGAATCCATCCAAAGTGGTGGTTTGCTTATGTGGAGATTTGTATGTAGATCCGTTAAAGAGGGGGTCCAGTGGCAATCCATTGTCGGTATGGCAAGCTTTCCATAGTAAATTTGGTGTTGTGGCGGGTATTGCGGGGAATCATGATGTTTTCTCATGTGAGGCAAGAGCTATATTGGACGCTACAGCAGGTATTCATTTTTTCCCTAAGGCTGGCAAGCTGCACTGCGGTGAAATGACGATTGCAGCATTAGGGGGAGTTATTGGTAGGGCTGATAAATCGAATCGTATGAGCGAAGCTGATTATTTAACCCATTTACGTCAGTTATTAAGGCAAAACCCTGCAATTTTATTGCTACATGAAAGTCCTGAAGTGAGGCTACATAGGCAACCTGGAAACGCAAGTATTTGGAATGAGCTACAGCAAGCTTCTAATTTAATTGTTTGCTGTGGACACGTTCATTGGGATACGGAGATGGTAGAGTGTGATAATGGGTTGCAAATTTTAAATACAGATGGCCGAGCTTTTATTTTTACGAAAGCTTCATTAGATTAAAGGAAGTTAAGAAAGGGAGGAGCATGAAATGGGGACTTGGGGTTATAAAGCGTTGGAAAGTGATGAAGGATTAGATGTTGTGGGCTTTTTACAGGATTTTATCAACCAACACAATGAATCAAAACAGTTACTATTAAGGAATAGTATCCAGGCAATGAAAAATCAAGGCTTTTTCGGGGAGACCTTTGAAGATATCGATTTTTTCTATGATATGAGTGCAATGGCACTAGCGGAATTCTACATCCACTATCTCAATACTGGTCAATTTTACGGTAAAGACAGCAATGATCCAAACATACACATGACGGCAGATAAAAGCTCTTTGACATTTATTTTAAGATATTTAAAAGATATTAAAGACGATGTTCGTGACCAACATGGGAGTAGAGAGCTTGTTGAATTATGGTCTGAATCCCAAAGTTGGCCTGAATGGCAAGCCAACCTTGCCAATCTTATTGAGAGAATGGAACAAGAAATTAGCCATTTAGCAGCAATGGAAAAATGGAAGTGAATGAAATGACCTATGATTTTTGGATAATGGCTTCCATTTTGGAATTAGTTGAATATCCAGATGAAACAAATGATGACTATATCCCTCACCCAACTTTTCAGGAAATTATGGATGTGCTGGATATCCAAGTGCCTATAAAAGAGATTTACGAACGTTTTTTTGATCAATCCATCCATACAGGGGATGTTTTAGTATTTACCAATAAGCATCTGCCACATGCCTGTATTGTGCTTGATACGTATCGTGATCCACTTGATCAACAGGATCTAATTCAGTTCGGCTGGAGGGTGACTGCAAAAGATGTTCGTATAATCAAACAGTTGTCACGAGAACTATATGATCATTGCGATTTTTCCATTCGTTACGAGGAAGGGCAATCCATCCTTTATGAGGTACTCCAAAAGGAGTGCTATCCTCGCAAATATTACTATGAGACGGTCTATGAGCAACAAATAAAACAGTACTTGGTGTAAAAAAAGATCCGTGACACCTTAAAAAGTGCACGAATCAGTACTATGTTATAGGATGAAATAACTAACAACAGATAAAATGATGGCAATACCGAGAATAGGTGCAATTAATTTCATATGACGCTTTCGCTCCATAACTACAATTGCAACATATTCACGAATCATAGCGTTTGGCCAGTAATAAAAGGCCGTCTTTGAGCCAATGCCTTGACTGTTTAAGCCAGCAAGTCTTGCATAAATACCCGCACGAAATAGGTGAAAATTATTTGTTGTAAAAATGCTATTGTAAGCTTTACCTTGTGTTATTTCATCCATGAGTTGCTTCGAAAACAGCATATTTTGATAAGTATTAACAGAGCGATTTTCTTGTAATGTATGCTCGATAGGTATTCCCTTTTCAATGGCATAACGTTGCATCGCCTCAGCCTCTGGAAGATTTTCATCAGGCCCTTGTCCACCAGATAAAATGATGGTCGGTGGTGTGGAAACAGCTGCCTGCTTATGATAAAAATCGATCGCTTTTTGAATTCTACTTGCTAACAGCGGTGGTACTTTATCATTGATTAGCCCACTACCTAACACGATGATAAAATCCTGATTTAATCGTGGTCGATTGAATTGATAGAGAAAATAGGCTGATAAAAAATTGGATAGGTGGATAAAGAAATAAAACGTAATCAGTGAGATCGCTCCAAATATCGGTTGAAGATGACTTGAAAACAAGCTAGCAGGACTAATAATCGGTAATAGCATAAAAAGTAAAATGCCTATAGCTACAAGCAAAGTTAAAGAATTAGCTAAACGCCTGCCCTCTCGCTGCATTAATACTCTTGCATTTAAAAATAAACCAAACATTAAAGCAACAATGCCAAAAGGAATTAAGATGAATAAGGCAATTAATGGAATAATGACAATGAGCCTTATAAAGTAATGGTCAGATGCTAAAGATAGAATGACGCAGAATAATAGAAATGAGCAGACAAATACATTAAATAATAGTCCGTTGATCATTTTTCTCGGGTCTTTTAAATATGATATAAGAAAAATGATGAAAAAAATAAGTGGTATAATGCCAAAATACATAAAAAAAGCACCTCTAGTGATGGAGTGGGTTAATGATATCTTTATATTATAAGTAATTATTGGATGAAATCAACCATCAATAAAAAATAGAGAGAGCATGAGCATACTCCCTCTATTTTTTGTGAGAGCGACTGCGACTATACGTTTTATTGACATAATGAATATATTTCTCGCGCGTCAATCCACCAGTTTGGCGATTAAAATCATCATAAGTGATGTCTTTCGGCAAGCCGAATTCAGCTAACGCCTGTTGTCGTTCCTCGCGATAGTCAAGGTGATCTAGTGACTCCTCTACAATTCCTTCTTCTGGCTTCAACCAATCACTTGCTACGCCTGCATAGACGCCATGATTGGTAAAACGACTAGCTGTTTGAAATGAGGTTAAAGGTGCAGGTTTGCTAATTGTTCCTGAGCCCCAGAAAAGACGATATCGAGGCTCTTTACCATAGTCTAGTGTCACGCCATATCCCATTGGGAAGACAATATCTGATTCTGTTAGCATTTTGTGACCCACCTTTTCATAGCACCCACGCATAAAATGATCGTCCATAACAATATAGGTTTGGGCGGCCAATGGAGCGGATTGGATTTCCTCAAGAGAAGGCGAGCGCTCTGTCGTTGTCAACAAGTAGGGACGGACAAATAAAGGCATCGTCATAACATTATGCCAAATACTATCCTCTGCAAATAAATGATCTTTCTGCATTTGACGTAAATCACCGATTACAAGCACATAGCCATCTTCAAATAAATCAATTTCTACACGAAAAATATCGCCTGGCACAGTCTTATAGCGTAAACTTTTCATCTTTGTTAGCTTAGCTAGCTTGTCAGGGTAATCTACAGGAAGTAGGGATGGAAATTGCTGTAGCCAATTCAAGAGAGCTGATTTAGTCGTTAAATGCTCAAAGCCTGTTAGTGGTAACTGATAATATGTTTTGGTATTACGAGCCGTAATATAGCTAGATGGATGATTTTGATTGCCTAAACCAGCCGAAAAAACAACGCCTGTAGCTTTCACTGCAGAAATATTTGTGTAATTCAATTTCTTTTCTTTTCCACGTGCGGTTTGAGGGACAATGACTTCACGATTACGTGTTGAAATGTCGACATCTGCTTCTTGGTAGCTATGCTCATTAACGAAAATTCTTTTTTTAATGACATCTCCTTCGAGGCAAATAAAATAATCCTCTCTAATTTGAAATATGTCCCAGTGTTCTTCTAGGGTGTCAAGGCCGAAATAAGGGCGCAATGAATTGGTTAACCAACTAGTAAATGGTGTCAACTAAACTTCCTCCTACCTATCGTTTCCTATTTTCGTCAAGTATACTGAATTAGATAGGTGTCGAAAATAGCTCAAGCCGAAAATAGTTACTTTTGTGCAATGATCATGATTGCTTTTGGATTAGATGATCACCTTTTTCTTCGGGCTATAGAACTGCTATAATGATAGACAGAGGTGATGAACATGCATATTGTGATGACGGAAGGCATACCCTATGCTTGGTTGGAGCAACTACAGGAAGTCCATGCGCATGTCTTTGACGGCGATTATTTGCCACTCGAAAAGCTAGAAAAGAAAGAAGGTCTTCTTTGTCTATTAGCAGTTGAAAATGACACTTTAATTGGCTTTAAACTAGGCTATCCACATCCAGATGATGTATTTTATAGTTGGTTGGGTGGCGTTCATGAAACGAAACGAGGGCTGGGGATTGCAAGTGAATTAATGAAACAACAGCACGCACATATCAAAACATTAGGCTTTCAGAAAGTTCGTACATATGGCAGAAATGCATTCAAAGCAATGCTTATCGCCAATCTCAAACATGGGTTTGATATCGTGTCCACATTTGTTGACGAGAAAGACAGACATAAAATTATATTAGAAAAACCACTTTAAGGAGTTCAAAAACATGAAAGCATATTTAGCAAATGGATTATTTTCGTTAGGAGATCGTTTAGTCAACGAGCAGCTAGCTGCAGCTATTCGTGAGGCAGTGCCAGGCATCGCTTTATACGTACCACAGGAGAACGATGCCATTAATGATAAGTCTGCCTATGCAGATAGTTTGGCAATCGCGCAAGCTGATTTAGAGATGTTAGAAAAGAGTGATGTATTAATCGCTGTATTAGATGGGGTTGAAATTGACTCAGGGGTAGCTGCTGAAATTGGTGCGTTTGCTATGCTCAATCGTCCTATTGTTGGTGTACTGACAGATGTTCGTCAGCAAGGGCGAGATAATATGAAAAAAATCGAGGCACTTGTCCGAGATGGACTAGAAAATCAGTTTGTTTACCGTAATTTATTTGTTATTGGTTTAATTAAACGTAATGGAATCATTACATCTTCCATTCAAGAGACGGTGGAAGCAGTACAAAAATTGTCAAACAAGGAGGCATAATCATGTTATTAGCTACATCAGATATTGTCGCAGGCAAAGACATTATCGAAACATTAGGCTTAGTGAAAGGAAATTCTGTTCAATCCCGAAACATTGGTCGTGACATGATAGCTGGACTTCGTAATATTGTGGGTGGCGAGATGAAAGAATATGCTGAAATGCTCGTTCGTTCTCGTGAAATCGCCACACAAGCCATGGAGGAGGAAGCACGACAATTGGGCGCAGATGCAATAGTTGGGGTTCGTTATGCAACTTCATCTGTCATGGATGGTACATCAGAAGTGTTAGTGTACGGAACAGCTGTAAAATTAAGATAATGGGTGTGAGGACTTTAATGCATTTTATTAAAGTCCTTTTTTATAGCTATTATTAGCTAATTAATTGTAAAATTTTAGTTAATTATGTCAAGAATAACGTTTATTTCGTTCTTTGAATGGTGTTTTATTGTAGGAGGCGTATAGTACCAATAAGATATAGAAATATCTAGAATTGATAGAAGGAAGAAAGAGTGGGATATATGGTGGATTCACAGCAAAGCAAAGGCTATCGGGTTCTGTCGATGTTTAATCGACTAATGGATGGCCATGGGATCAACAAGAAGCAGGAAGCATTAACACATCAGGTTGGTGAAAAAACCATACAACGAGACATCGATCAAATACGAGCATATATTGCCAAGGCGAAGCTCGATTGCCATTTGCAATATGCGCGTTCAGAAAAGGTGTACAAGCTAATCCATACAAATAACAACCGTTTATCGAAAGAGCAAGTATTGACGATTATTAAAATTTTGATAGCATCTAAGGCGCTTGTAAAATCAGAGTTGAGTACTATTATTGAAAAGCTTGCTTCCAATGTGCAAGCAAATAAACGGGAACAAATGGTTTTAAATGAAAATCATTTTGATGTAGATACATATCGTAAACAATCTCTCATTCCACTAATTTGGCGTATTTCAGAAGCCATATCCAAAAAAATAATCATTCAAATCGATTACCTTCATGAGGATGACATAACCCCAACGGAAATAATGTTACAGCCTCTTACTATTATCTTTTCAGAGTATGACTTTTACTTAATTGCTTATGACTATCATTCCAAAAAGGATGTACCCATTGCCTATCGAATGGATCACATTCAAGATAGTCGTGAACTAACGAATAAATTTTACAAGCCATTTACTGACCATTTTCAAGTGGAAGAACTTCACAAGCGCAAGCCGTTTATGGATGCGGGTGAACTTTTACCTATTCGATTTCTCTACAAAGGAAAATCACCTAAGACCATCTTCAATCGATTACCCTCAGCTAAATTACTTTCACAAAACGATAGCGAATACTTTTTCGAGGCAGAGGTATTTGGAATAGGCATCAAAATGTGGCTGCTGAGTCAAGGCGCGACTATCGAGGTATTAGAGCCAATTGAGCTAAGAGAAGAGATTATTGCAACAATCCAAGCTATACAGCAAAATTATCGTTGTATTTGAAAACCCGTGCTTAAGTGCACGGGTTTTTCTATTTCTGAAAATGCTGCTCAATGAATGTCATATCAAAATCCTGGGTAAGTTTGTAATCTTTCATGTAGTTTTCTTCATATAAATAAACAAATAAATGCTTGTCATCATCTAAACGTAAGCCAATTTCTCTGTCATTATTAGTTGATAAAGTTATCCAATAAGCTTCCTTGAAATCGGATTTAGCAAACCATATTTTTTTTAACGGCAGGTCTTTAAATGGCTCCATCATCTGATTGATTTTGGCTGTATCTGTCAAAGTGATTGTTTTTTCATCTGAAGAACGAATAATTTCAATTTCATGAATTTCCTCTAGATCGAGACGCTCTGTTACCTCTGTTGTAAAATCTGTGTCCCTTGTTAACAGCATTGTCGAGATATACAGAATAAGTAGTGGGAGTAAAATGCCTAGTAGTAGTTTGTATCGTTTTTTCATGCTCGTCTCCTTAAATTCTAAAAATTCACACATATGTATTCTTTTCCACGCTATAATTGAGCATATACTGAAATGATAAAGGAAGGCAATCAAATGACACATAATTATGAAGAAAAAGAATTATTTTATCCAGATGGTACAATCATGTATCGAGGTGGCGTCAAAAAAAACGATTTTGGTCACGATATTTATGATGGCAAAGGCACACTATTTGATCAAGAAGGCCAACCATTATACGAGGGTGAATTCGTCAATCATATGAAGCAAGGCAATGGCATCATGTATTTAAAAGGACAACTCATTTATCAAGGTGAATTTATTCAAAATAAAAAACAAGGTAATGGTATTTTGTATAAAGATGGTCAAATTCATTATGAAGGCCATTTTCGTAATGATTTAATGGATGGCTATGGCATTTTATATTATGAAGAAGATGTAATTGCACCGTATCAAGAACTACGATTAATGTATCCACATTTAAATCAACCACAATATGAGGGTGATTTTGTCCATGGTATGAAAAAAGGAAAAGGCAAGCAATATTATCCGACCGGATTTTTACAGTACGAGGGTGATTTTATTTGGCATCATATGCAGGGAGCTGGGAAATTATATTATCCTGCAGAGTCTCCAACAGGAGAGGAGCTTGACCGTGGAGTGACTACACTCTATTATGAAGGTTATTTCTTTGAGGATCTAAAGCATGGCAAAGGAAAGGTCTATTCTAGAGAAGGTGTACTGGAAGCGGAAGGACATTTTAAAGAGGATGCAATGACGGGTCATGGAACGCTTTATTATGATAATGGACAGGCTTCTTATATTGGAGATCTTGTGCAGGGGAAAAAACATGGACGAGGCGATTATTATAATGAAGAGGGCAAAATTATTTATAGCGGAGAATTTATAAATGACGAACGATTACGTATTACGCCCGAAATTGAACAGGAAATTAACAAACTTCAAAAGCAATTGGATGGTCTTGTAGGTCTTCCAAATGCAAAGAAAGAATTACATAATTTAATTAACTTTATTAAAATTCAAAGCTTACGTGTAGACCATGGTTTAACAAGCTTTCCTATTACCTACCACCTTGTTTTCACAGGTAATCCAGGCACAGGCAAAACAACAGTGGCACGTATTATTGGGCAAATTTATAAGCATTTAGGCGTATTATCGAGTGGACATTTTGTTGAAACAGACCGTGCAGGGTTAGTTGCAGGATATGTTGGTCAGACAGCCCTAAAGGTTCAGGAGGTCGTCAATAAAGCAAAGGGGGGTGTCTTGTTTATTGATGAGGCTTATTCATTGATTAATGATAAACAGGATGCATTTGGTAAGGAAGCAATTGATAGTTTATTAAAAGCTATGGAGGATTTACGAGATGACTTAGTCATTATTGTTGCTGGCTACACAGAGCTTATGGAGGAATTTTTACAATCAAATCCAGGCTTTAAATCACGCTTTAATCATTTTGTGCAGTTTGATAATTTTAGTACGGATGAGCTCTATGATATTTTTGCTATGCTTTGTCAAACAAATGATTACCAATTTGGGGCAGCATTTGCCCAGCGTATGAAAGCTCAACTCCACCAAATACCTATTGAAACGATTCCTAATTTTTCTAATGGACGTTATATCCGAAACTTGTTTGAAAAACTAGTAACAATCCAATCCAATCGATTGATACAGCAAGCAATGATTACAAAGGAAGAACTGATGACCTTTGAGGAGCAAGATATTATACAAGGTATTTCAGAAAATTTATTTGATAATACTTTTTAAAGCAAGGAGTAGAAGAATGAAAAAGCTAATTGCAATTATTTTAGTGTGTGCATGTATTTTACCGCGTGTCATGACGATTAATTTTACAATCAATAATAATATTAATGTCCGTCATAAGAAAGAGAGTTGATAGTCAATGAATAAAATGGTAATATAATACAAAACATACGCTAACGTATTTTTTCGGGGGTTCATATGCAAGTAACAAAAGATGACTGGATTAAGGCGGGCCTACAACAATTAGCAGAAGACGGCATCCATAAGGTACGCATCGAGGCATTAGCTCGGTCGTTAAAAATTAGCAAAGGTAGCTTTTATCATTATTTCCGTGATCATCAGCAGCTATTAGATGCCATGCTTGACTATTGGGAAACACATGCAACAAATGCCATCATTCAAAGTATGGAGCAGGAGGATGCAACTTTAGAACAGCTGTTACGCATAAGCTTTCATAAAGATAAAAAGATAGAAATCGGCATATATGCTTGGGCTAAATATGATGCCCATGTCGCAACACGTATTGTTCAAATTGAGGAACAACGCATTGCCTGTGTAGCAAAGCTCTATCAAAAAAAGGGGATGACGAAAGAGGTCTCCAAAGATCGTGCGAGATTAGCTTATTTAACCTATATAGGCTGGATGACACGATTTGAAGCTAATCCTCATTTTGATTTAGAAAAAATGATTAAACTACTATTACAGTAGAACTGATGTCCCTTGAAAGCAGCAGTATGCTTCTTGGGACTCTATTTACCGCTAAAACATACGATATCGTATGTTTTGAGTGCGAGGGAGGAACCTATTATGTATAGTTTATCAATTATGGCGATTGTCCTTTTATGGATGATTAGTATCATTCATATTTATTGGGCTTTTGGAGGACGATGGGGAATTGGTGCAGTGATTCCAGTCAAAGGAGGGGGACAACAAGCAGTTTTCGTGCCAAGAAAATGGGGAACGCTCTGTGTTGCTACCCTTATACTACTGGCAAGCCTAATTATCCTCATTCAGCAAGGATTTGTGGCGTATTTTCAACCCTCTAGTTTTTCTAAAGTAGGAAGTTCAGTTTGTGCATATGTATTTATTGCAAGGGCTATTGGTGATTTTAAATATGTTGGGTTTTTTAAAAGCATCAAACATTCACAATTTGCCAAAAACGATACGAGATTTTATAGTCCGTTATGTTTGTTTTTAGGCTTCATTTATCTCGAGCTATTGTTTTAACAGCAATCATCCTCTAACATGAAAGCAAGGGATAGGGGGAAAAATATGCAGCAAAAGATTTATTTACTTCGTCATGGTGAGACGAACTATAATAGAGAAGGAAGATATCAGGGACAGCTCGATTCACCATTAACCGAACTTGGTCGAGAACAGGTTCAACAACATGCACGCATGCTAAGAACGCTAATTGGTGATGCAACCGATTGGAAAATCGTTACAAGTCCACTGGGGAGAGCTATGCAAAGCACTGCCCTGCTTTGTGAAACAATCGGTTATGATGTGAATGATGTGGAACAGGATCATCGCTTGAGAGAAGTTGCTGTAGGGCAATGGGCTGGCTTAACCATGGCAGAAATACAGCACACCTGGCCAGACTTGTTAGCCGACACGGATGTTTTTAATTGGTATTTCCGTGCGCCAGGTGGGGAAAGCTACGAAGCTGTAGTAAGCAGGTTAACCTCATGGCTGGAAGATATACAACAATACTCAAAGCTAATTGTTGTCTCACATGGGCTAACTAGTCGGATCTTACGAGGAATTTACGCGGGTCTTCAGAAGGAGGATGCTCTCAAATTAGAAGTTTCTCAAGATATCTTTTTTAAATTAGCTAATAAAAAAATAACAAGAATTTGTTCTAATTTTGAAGATGACTATTATCTATAAAACGTTTTTAATTGCTTTTATTTAGGAAGGAATATTCAGAAATGCCTCTTATTATATTGTGTAGGAGGCGTTTTTTTATGAAAAATTTGGTGTTGCTTTGCTGTATTGGTATCGTGGTGTTCGCTTTGTATTATACAAACAAAACATATGAAAAGGTTCAACTAGAACTGCCATCATTACATAGTCAAAATGCTTTGTTACTCAATACACAAGGCGAAGTATTATTTGAAAAAAATGCTGATGCCATTATTTATCCTGCATCCTTAACAAAGATCATGACAGCCATAGTGGCAATTGAATTAACGGAAGATCTACAAAAACAGACCATTGTAGAACCACAAACGATTGCTACCTATACTGCTCAGAATGCCTCAATGGCAGGCTTTCATGCTGGTGATTTTGTGACAATTGAGGATTTATTATATGGCACTTTGCTTGCCTCAGGCGCTGATGCAACGGGAACACTTGCTGAGGCAATTGCAGGCAGTGAGGAAAAATTCGTCACTTATATGAATAACAAAGCACAGGAAATAGGCATGAATGATACCCATTTCGTTAATACAAGTGGTCTACATGACGAGGCACATGTATCAAGCGTTCGGGACATTAGTAAACTGCTACGTTATGCGTTAGAGAACCCTACCTTTTATCACATATTTACTTCAAAAAGCTATACGACCCATGTACCTAATGAGCTAATCATCACAAACTCGTTGTTTACAAAAATGCCTGGTTTAGATGGACCCATATTAGGCGGAAAAACAGGGTATACACCTGAAGCCGGATTATGTCTCGCGTCCATCATCGAAAAAGAAGGCAAATCATTTCTATTCATAACAACCAATGCCCCAGGCGATGTTCGGACACCACCCCCGCATATTGAAGATGCTTTAACTGCCTACAATGCCCTGTAGATGGGAAATCTATGAAAACATCTCAACTTTTTCATTGCCTGAAACGTCTTAATAGTGCGGGCTGTTCTAGGAGATTCGAAGAAGTTTTAATTAAGGAGAAAAGTGGGCGCTCCAATTAAAGAGTAAAGTGATCATAAAAGTGAGTGAAGCGCTCCAATTAAGGTTCTAATGATCATAAAAGTGAAGGAAGCGCTCCAAATAAGGAGAAAAGTGATCATAAAGGAGAAGAAGGCGCTCCAAATAAGGAGAAAAGTGATCATAAAGGAGAAGGAAGCGCTCCAATTAGAAGAAAAGTGATCATAAAAGTAATGGAGTCGCTCCAATTAGATAAAAAGGTGATCATAAAAGTGAAGGAAGCGCTCTAATTAAGGTTCTAAGTGATCATAAAAGTAATGGAGGCGCTCCAATTAGGTAGTAAAGTGATCATAAAAGTGAGTGAAGCGCTCCAATTAGGTAGTAAAGTGATCATAAAGGTGAGTGAAGTGCTCCAATTAAGGTTCTAAGTGATCATAAAAGTGAAGGAGTCGCTCCAATTGGGTAGTAAAGTGATCATAAAAGAGAAGGAAGCGCTCCAATTAAGGTTCTAAGTGATCATAAAAGTGAAGGAGTCGCTCCAATTAGGTAGAAAAGTGATCATAAAAGTGAAGAAAGCGCTCCAAATAAGGATCAAAGTGCTCACCAAAGTGAAAAATGCGCCCCATTCCCGGAGCAAAGCGCTGACCAAAGCAAAGGAGATGCTCCAATCCTTGAGAAAGTCGCTCATCATGATGAAGAAGGCGCTACATTCCCAAAGAAATTCCCCCACAGAAATAGGTCCGCCATTCATTCCAAGCATTACCCGCAAAAGGAGGTGAAATCTTTATATAACGTTTTTTATGCTGTGGTTCGTAGAAAAACGGGAACAAGCAGTGTATAAAGGTTTACAAACGCGCAGATGTGAACGGTCTTATAGAATGGAATCTAGTTGATTATTACTATTTTCTGGCATGAACGATTACTCTATAATTAAAGTTAAATCTTCGTATTTTTTTAGCAAACGACATGGAAAGACATCTAAGGGCGGTGTAGAACAATGAAAAAATTATTACCCTATACTATATTTTTGACGTTTATATTGGCATTATTGATTGGACCATTAACTACCAATGCTGAAGGGTCCGTGATCATTCAGAAAGTAACCAAGGATACTATCATCTATGAAGAGCCTTCCTCGAATAGTGCAGAAATTGGTGAACTAACGAAGGGAAGCTTTGTTACTGTGCTAGCAGCAAGCAAAGGCTGGACACATATTCAAACGCCAGAGCAGATGGGCTATGTGGCGTCTGATGTTTTAGTCAAGTTGAAGTCTGAGGGTTATGTAGTAATGCAAAAGGGTGGCACGACGTTATTTACAGCGCCAAGGCAAAACGCACAAAAGGTTGGACAGTTATATGAAGGACGCGTGGTTTTTGTATATGGTACAGCACCGGGTGGCTGGTCATTCGTCCAATATGGTGAAGATACAGGCTATGTTGCGACGAACGCTTTAAAAAAACCTGTCCCAACAAAGAAACGAATTAATGCAGTGAATGGTGCTGAATTACGTTTAACAGCTAGCCCAAGTGGAGAGGTCCTTGGTATACTTGCCAATAAAACGACTGTTCAGTATTACATAACACTTGCTGGCTGGTCCTATGTGGAAGCGGGTGACCAAAAGGGGTATGTCAAAGCTTCAGAGCTAGCCAATATTCAACTAACGAATAATAAAGTATATAATAAAGGAATTCCAGCAGCAAAAGGTGCGAAAAAACGTGTAGCTTTAACGTTCGATGATGGGCCTGATGCCAAAGTGACACCACAAATTTTAGCGACTTTAGAAAAATATGATGCGAAGGCTACGTTCTTTATGGTAGGGAAAAATGTCTCGAAAAATGCAACGATCGTCAAGCAGGTTTATGAGGCTGGACACGAAATTGGTAGTCATACGTTAAGCCATAAGAAATTAACGACTTTATCTATAGCGGGTGTTAAACAAGAAGTTAATGGCTCAAGTAATGCCATTTATACGGCCATTGGGCAGTATCCTACCGTTTTTCGACCACCTTATGGAGCGACGAATGAGCAAGTCCGTTCCGTCATAACTATTCCGTCCATTTTATGGTCGATTGATACGCTGGATTGGAAGCACCACAATCCAGATAAGATTTTAGCTTCTGTTAAAGCATCTGTTAAAGATGGTAGCATTATTTTAATGCATGATATTCATCAAACGACAGCGAATGGTCTAGAAAATGTTATGCAATATTTACAAAAACAAGGCTACGACTTTGTAACGGTAAGTGAGATTTTACAATAATAGTAAAGCCGTGTAATAGTCTTGTAGAGACCTATACACGGCTTGTTGTTTATTTAAATAAATTAATCGTTGTAATAATAATAGGAATACCAAACACATCGATTAAAAATGCGCCGACAATTGGTACCACGAGAAAGGCCTTTTTAGATGGACCAAAACGTTGTACAACAGCTGACATATTAGCCATGGCATTTGGGGTTGCTCCTAAGCCATGTCCTGCAAAACCGGCAACCATTACAGCGGCATCGTAATTTTTGCCGAGTAATTTAAATAACACGAAAGTACTAAATACAACGATAAAGAATACTTGTGCAAAGACGATGAAGAATAAAGGAAGAGCTAAATCAGCAATTTCCCATAATTTGATACTCATTAGCGCCATTGAAAGGAAAATACCTAATGTCACGTCCCCGATTAAGGAAATACTTTTCATATTAATGGCTTCAGGTTTGAATTTATCCATAATATTACGCACTAATACAGCGACAAACATAGCTCCGACATAACCTGGTAGGACGAAGCCTGTTGCTTCTGAGAATAATGTCCCAACATACGTCCCAACAGCCATACAGAAAGTAATTAATAATACTTGTGTAAAGAACGATTCAGAAGTAATTTGTTCCTGTTTATTTTCATAGTCGATTTCTTCAGACTCTTGTTCATCCGGTGTTAAATTGTATTTACCTACTAGGTATTTTACAATTGGACCTCCGATTAAACCACCGGCAACTAAACCACATGTTGCGGCAGCGGCACCTATTGTCATGGCAGAAGAAATACCTAAATCCTCTAATGTTTGTCCAAATGCAGCGGCAGCCCCATGACCACCTTCCATTGAAACTGCGCCAGCCATCATTCCGATTAAAGGATGTATGCCCATGAGTGAGGCAAGAGAAACACCAATCACATTTTGCATTAAAGCGAGGAAGCCACATGCTAGCCAGTAAATAATAAGTAATTTACCACCGAGCTTCACTAGTTTAAAGCTTGCCCCTAATCCAATTGTAGTGAAGAATGTAATCATAAATAAGCTTTGTAATGAAGTATCAAGTGAAATTTCTATAACACCTGTTGTCTTTAAAATGGTTGCAAGGGCGGCAAATAGCAAGCCACCCACAACTGGTGCTGGAATACAGAAACGTTTTAAAAATCCTATTTTATTAATGAGAAAGCTACCCAATGCAAAGAGTGCAACGGCTAAAAACACAGTTGTAATTTGATTTATTTCGATCATGAGCCTTGCCCCCCAAGTAAGTTGTTTAATGCTTCATAGACAAAATATGCCCCTAGTTTTACAGTGCGACCATTTTCATCTAGTAACGGATTGACCTCACAAATATCAAATGAGTGTGTATGAGGATGTGCCGTTACTTTTTGTAGTAGTGAACGTACAGTGGATGGATCAAGTCCAAATGGTGAAGGAGCACTTACACCTGGAGCAAATGCTGCATTCAAGACATCCATACATAATGTTAAAAGAATATAATCATGCTGATCCATATAGTGTTGTAGGTCATCCATTAATTGCTGTTGGTTGGCTACGGTCATTTGATCTTCGTAAACATACTTCACATTTAATTCATCTGCTTTTTCGAATAATTCTCTTGTATTGCCGTAGCGTTGGATACCAACGACAAAATAATCGGTATGTGGATCCTGCTCTAAAATTTGACGGAACATGGTACCTGAAGAAGGTTGTTCATCGTATGGTCGTAAATCAAAGTGGGCATCGATATTGATGATACCAACCTTAGCCTCCTTTGGTAAGGCAGAGCGAACGCCTAAATAATGGCCATACAGTGTTTCATGTCCACCACCAAGCACCACACATTGTAAGTTCTTTTGCAATACGGTTCCGACAACTTCGCCAAGCTCATGCTGTGCTTCCTCTAAAGCATGATTGAGACAAACGACATTGCCGACATCGATAATTTGCTGCTCGTCCTCAAACGTCCACGGTAAGCTAGATAGCCCTTCTCGCAGTGCATTTGGGCCATTTGCAGCTCCTACACGACCTTGATTTCGACGTACCCCTTCATCACAGATAAACCCAACTAGTGCAGCACTTTTCTTCGCTGAAGCGCTTACATCATTAATCGCTAATCTTTGTACTTTTTGATGTAAACGAAAGCTACTTTTATTTGTAGTAGAATCTATACGGCCTTTCCATTGTTTTTGATCTGTTAGTGTATACATAACCTTATCAACCCCATTGCTAATATTATTGTAGAAAAAGTATTGTTGTAATTCATTATATATTCACATAATTATAATTACTAATATATAATTAATATTAATCTATAGCTTTTAGCTATAAATGAAGGGGGATTTTGCTTTTGGATATTAAACAATTACACTATTTTATTGCCGTTTCAGAACATATGAATTTCTCAAAAGCCGCGGAAAGACTGCATATTTCACAGCCATCATTAAGTAATGCCATCAAAAAATTAGAAGAGGAGATAGGATCACCTTTATTGGAGAGAAATACGAGAAATTTGCAGTTAACAGAAGCGGGTGAGGTGTTATTTGAACGTGCAAAAGTTATTGTAAAAAATATGGAAGTGCTAAAAATTGAAATGGATGAAGTCATTATCCACGGTACGAGGGAAATCACTATAGGTGTCATGGAATCTATTAAGCATTGGTTGCCTAAAGTTATTGCCAATTATAAAAAAGATTATCCAGAAATGATCATCCATTTAGTTGACATTTTAGGCAGTAAGCGTGTGAAAAAATCCTTAAAGAGCTATAAAACTCATTTAATCATTACCAATCAGTTGATGGATGATCCAGAGTTGGAAGTCAAAACCTTATATGAAGAGAGATTGGTTGCAGTGTTACCATTACACCACCCATTAGCCAAAAAAGAAAAAGTAACTATTTCTGATATAAGTGAAGAGCCATTTATTATTAGTACGGAAGGCTTTCAAACAAGACGTGATATTTTAGATACCTTTGAACAGGCAGGTAAAAATATTCATATTCAATTTGAAATTGAACGCTTTGAAACAGCTGTTTCCCTTGTCCGAGAAAATTTAGGAGTAACTATTTTACCGGAAAATTATTTACAAGGCCCGACAGCTAAAACCATTATAAAAAAAGAAATTGAAGGGGCAAATCTTAGTCGAAATGTTTATTTGGTGTATTTAAAAAAGCGTCATTTACCTTTGGCCATTCGTCAATTGTTGCAAGACATTTTGCAGTATTTTGAAACAAAGACAATATAGAAATAATTTTCTGTTATATTAGAAAATTCGCGAAATAAAGCATTGCTTTACCAAAAATATAGCGGTAACATTTAATGTAAGAATGAAAATGAACATTCATTCATTTTATCAAAATTCAAGCAAAGGGGGTATCTTCCATGAATTTTTCTTATAGTGAAAAAGTGGTGGAGTTACAAGACAAGCTGACGAATTTTATGGAGCAATACATTTATCCAAATGAAGAAGTTTATACGGCACAGGTTGAAGCAATGGAGGATCGTTGGGGAGCGATTCCACCGATTATGGACGAGCTAAAGCAGAAGGCACAGCAGGCAGGATTATGGAATTTATTTTTACCAGATAGCGAATATGGGGCAGGTTTATCAAATTTAGAATACGCGCCTTTATGTGAAATTATGGGGCGTTCCCTTCTGGCACCAGAAGTTTTCAATTGTAATGCGCCTGACACAGGTAACATGGAGGTGCTTGTACGGTACGGATCTGCCCAACAAAAAAAGCAATGGCTTGAACCGTTACTAAAAGGAGAAATGCGCTCTTGCTTTGCGATGACCGAGCCTGCTGTTGCATCCAGTGATGCTACGAATATTGAGGCAAGCATTGAGCGAGATGGGGATGAATACATTTTAAATGGCCATAAATGGTGGACAACAGGTGCTGGTGACCCGCGCTGTAAAGTGGCCATTTTTATGGGAAAGCATAAAGATACAACAGCACCAATCCATGAGCAGCAGTCTATGATTCTAGTACCAATGGACACACCAGGGGTAAAAGTAGAGCGGATGCTGACGGCTTTTGGTTACGATCATGCGCCAGAGGGTCATGGTGAGGTGACATTTACGAATGTGCGTGTACCAGTAGACAATATTTTGTGGGGAGAAGGCAAAGGCTTTGCTATTGCTCAAGGTCGTCTTGGTCCAGGAAGAATACATCATTGTATGCGTCTAATTGGCGCAGCTGAACGTGCATTGGAGGAAATGTGTAGAAGGGTACAACAGCGACATGCCTTTCATCGCCCATTAGCAGATCAAGGGGTAATGCGTGAGCGTATTGCTGAATCTCGCATCGATATTGAACAGGCAAGACTTTTAACCTTAAAGGCAGCTTATATGATGGATACGGTGGGGAATAAAGAGGCGAAAGCAGAAATTGCGATGATTAAGGTGGTTGCACCTAATATGGCACTGCGCGTCATTGATCGAGCTATCCAAGCATTTGGCGCGGCAGGGGTCGGACCCGATACAACGCTTGCGGCACAGTGGGCGAATTCTCGCACATTGCGTTTAGCAGACGGACCAGATGAAGTACATCGAAATACTATTGCTAAGCTGGAATTAAAAAAACATGCGACTAAACAAGAGGAGCTGGTGAAATGACAGTACTTGAGTTATTTAGCTTACAAGGTAAAACAGCTATTGTAACAGGTGGTGGCCGTGGTCTTGGTGCGCAAATTGCCCAAGGATTTGCAGAGGCAGGGGCCAATGTAGTTCTATGCTCACGAAAAGTAGAAGCCTGTGAGGAAGTTGCAGCAGCACTTGAAACATTAGGTGTCCAAACATTAGCGTTAGCTTGTGATGTCACAAAGCCTGAGGATATTGCTAATATAGTGGCTAAAACGATCACAACATTCGGTAAGATTGATATTTTAGTCAATAACAGTGGGGCATCTTGGGGCACACCTGCTATTGATATGCCTTATGAAGCCTGGCAAAAAGTATTTGATGTCAATGTTAATGGGACCTTTTTGATGAGTCAAGCAGTTGGCAAAATTATGTTAGAGCAAAAAAGCGGCAAAATCATTAATATTGCTTCGATTGCAGGACTGGGTGGTACCTTACCGGCCTTTATGGATACCATTGCCTATAATGCGAGTAAAGGGGCTGTTATCACATTAACGAAGGATTTAGCGGTCAAATGGGGACCACACGGTGTTCATGTCAATGCCATTGCGCCTGGGTTTTTCCCTACAAAAATGTCCAATGTTTTAATTGAACGTGGACAAGACTATTTGATGGGGGTTACACCTTTAAAACGTTTAGGCTCAGAAAATGATCTTAAGGGAGTAGCATTATTTTTAGCGGCCCCAGCTTCAGACTATGTAACAGGTGATGTCATTGTAGTAGATGGAGGCATGAGTTCCATTATATAAGGGGGAAAATAAAATGGATACAATGCAAGTAAGGGCAAGTGAGCGTCTAGATGCTGTTAAATTACAAGCCTTTTTAGCAAATCATTTTCCTGAACTTCCAAAGGGGAAACTGGAAATAACACAGTTTAGTGCAGGACATTCTAATTTAACGTATTGTTTAAAAATAGCTGATTTTGAAGTCGTTCTTCGTAGACCACCACTTGGACCAGTTGCCAAGAAGGCACATGATATGAAGCGAGAATTTACAATATTATCGGCATTGCATCCTTTCTTCAAAGCGGTTCCACAGCCGTATGTTTATGTGGAGGATTCCGATATTATTGGCAGTGATTTCTTTTTAATGGAGCGCAAAAGAGGTGTTGTCCTGGATACACATTTTCCAACAGGTACAGTACCTTCAGAGGAACTAGCTTGCCAGTTGTCTGAAATGATGGTCGACTCTTTAGTTGCACTTCATGCCATCCCTTATCAAGATACATCATTAAAGGATATGGTGAAGCCTGATGGATTTATGGAAAGACAAGTCCATGGCTGGATCGAGCGCTATGAAAGGGCGAAAACTGCAGAGATTGCCGAAGTAGCTACTTTGACAGAATGGTTAAAGAAACATGTTCCAAATAATAAAGAGGCAACAATTATTCATTATGATTATAAATTGAATAATGCCATGTTCTCTAATGATTATGCTGAAATGATTGGTCTATTCGATTGGGAAATGACGACGGTAGGGGATCCACTAGCAGATGTCGGCGTGGCGATGAGTTACTGGATGCAGGCGGATGACCCGAAAATGCTGTTACATGCACTTGGTGAACCACCTGTAACCATCATGCCAGGTTTTTATACACGACAGCAATTTATTGAACGATACGCAGAGAAAAGCGGGCGAGACGTTTCAAACATTCAATATTACTGTACATTTGCTTATTTCAAATTAGCCGTCATTTGTCAGCAAATTTATTACCGCTATGTGAAAGGGCAAACACAGGATGATCGCTTTGCCCAAATGGATAAAATGGTGGCTGCATTAATTCAACAAGCCTCAGAATCGATATAAAGAATAGAAAAACGGTTACTTTTCACCAAAAGTAGCTGTTTTTTATAGGCATTTATAGCAGATTATCCGACACTATATTTTTTATCTATGTATGACTTCTCGCACGAAGACCCATTTACATAACCTAACATCGCCCGTAAAAAAATAAGAGAGAGCGAATGTGTGTTCTTATTTTATCATACATTTTCTCACTTATAAAGGGCTATGAGAAAGGCGGTGGCAAAACAAAAACAGGTTCATTCGAGAACCCGTTTAATATTATGACCATATTTGATCAAGCTTATCGCTGTAGAAGTGAATAGCTTTTTTATAATCGATTATACCTTGATGACTGGTTGTCCGTACTAATGTATTTAGCAATGTTTCCATTGATTTACTATGCTCGCCAAGATTATAGAGTGTCATGGCGTAAAAGACTTTGACATGCTCAGCTTCCGGAAATTCGTGCATGGCTTGTTCAAGTGTCTGTTTTGCTTGTTCATATTGCCCTAGAGTACGATAGGTACTACCTAATCCGAGGTAGGCATCAACTAAAACATCAGGTTCAAGTCCTAATGCAATCGCCTTTTCATAGTGTGGAACTGCTTCCTTTTCTTTTCCTAAAGAATCGTATGTCCAGGCACATTGAAATTGATAGTAGCCATTTTCAGGGTTTCCCTTTAGTAGAGCTACCATTAATTGATTAGCTTCCTCAAGCTGGCCATTTTTTCTTAACGTAATAATAGGTTCTAATTGTTTATCCATTTTATTTAACCCCTTTGTTGTTTTCCCATTCATAAACATAGTTAGTAGCTAGAATATTTGGAGGTAGATAATCGAGGAATTGTTGACGAAAATCTAGCGCTAAATTAACAACGGTTTCATTTCCGATACTGGAACCATTAGAAAAAGCATGGACCGCTATTCCGGCATAGGCGCCCCCAAATGTTGTGATGAACTCTACATAATTAGTATGAGAAGGAATGCTTTCAGTCGCACCATTAGACTTTCCTTCATATACTTCCTCCTTTTGTTCATTATACATGATACTAATTGCTAGAAAGCGCTACAAATGGTATTGTTTGTGTAAAAGTACCATCTTTGAGGTGAATAGAATGCTAGATCGTTCAATGGAAAAGACACGGGAACACCAAGAGGAAAGGGAGTGATAGCACAAAAAAGAAAAGAGGATACCAATATGACATATAATAAAATGGTTTGTGATGGATTTGAATTGAACTATTGTATAAAGGGGCATGGTCAGCCCATTTTAATTGTGGGTAGTAGTATTTATTATCCACGTCTGTTTTCACAGGAATTATCCCAACATTTTCAACTTATTTTTTTAGATCATCGAGGATTTGGGAAATCAACAAAACGACCTATGAAACAAGAAGATTATACTTTAGATAAAATAGTTGAAGATATTGAACAAGCTAGGCAAATACTAAAGCTGGATAATGTGATTATTTTAGGACACTCAGGTCACGCATTTATGGCGATGGCGTATGCTATAGCCTATCCCCAGCATGTTGAAAAAGTCATCCTATTGAATACAGCCCCAACAAATAGCCAAGAGAGACAGCAGCAAAGCATTTCCTATTTTGAAACACATGCAAGTGCAGGACGTAAAAAACAATTTGAGCAAGATATTGCTTTGTTGGAGCAGGATATTGAACAGGACCCCAAACGACGCTTTGTTCATATGTGTATTCGTATGGGGGCACATAGCTTCTATGATTATACTTTTAATGCCGCATCCATGTGGGAAGACGTTGATACGAATATGGAAATCATTGATTATCTTTGGGGTGTGGCTTTTGCCCAGCAGAATCTAAGTCAACTTGTACACCAATTCCATAAGCCAATCTTTGTAGGTTTAGGCAAGTATGATTACTTAGTCGCACCTGTAGCCTTATGGGAAACAGTAGATCAAGTTCCCCACGTAACGAAAGTCATTTTTGAAAAAAGCGGTCATAATCCAATGTTTGAAGAACCTGCGTATTTCGATGAACAACTTATACAATGGATCAAAAAAGAATAATTATGAGGGCTGGTTACGCTATATGGCGTATAACCGGCCTTATTCCTTATTATGTTTTGCAAAAAAAGGCTACTTCCAAAAAGGGAAGAGCCAAAGAGTTATTTTGCTGTACAGCTTTTACGAATCGCTTCAATTTTACGGCAATCAATGATGACAGGCAGTCTATTTCCTTCGATTTGAAGGAAATTCCCACAGCAGTTTTGGGAATCGAAGTAGAGGAAATAAATACGTAAAAATCTTGTGCCATCAGATAGGAAAACATCTACTAATGTCCCTGGTTCGAAATATTCTAAATGATGACAGACACAATTTTCACAATGCTTTTTGCTCTGACCTTTCTCCTGGACAGTTTTTTCAAATTGAGGGCTATTATAATATTTGATTTTATAGGAATCTTCTTCAGCCATATGATCATTGCCATCATATTGGCCTAAGTAATAATTCTTTGATTCACAATAGCATTTAGCAAATTTATGATAATTGTTAAATTCCCAATTTATTCGTGTTAAATATCTATTGTCATCCATTTCATACAACGCTCCTTTATGTCATTTATCTATTTCTAATCTATGTCATAGAGCCTTCTGGAAGATGGTAAAACGTCCATTTATCTGAAGATTAAAAGAAAAGACCAGACTCACAAATAGAGTCTAGTCATTTTTACTATAATCATCTTTCAATAGTCCATATATTTCTAAATCAACAACCCCTTTACCGGACCATACTGTAGCTTGTCGTAATAGACCTTCTTTTATAAATCCATTTTTTAGCAGCACCTTTTTCGAAGGCTCGTTTAAAGGCATAACCTCTGCCTGGATTCGATGAACATCAACTTCCTCCAATAAAAATTTTACAACGATTTGAAGTGCCTCTGTTGCAATACCTTTTCCCCAAGATGTTTCAGCTAAATAGTAACCGATTGTCACCATATTTACTTTTTGATTAAAATCCATTGCTTCGATAATGCCAACTAATTTTTCGCGTTGAGATTTTTCAAAAATTCCCCATTTTATTCTGCTTTTCTTCATATAATCTCGTTCAAAATGGCCTATCATTTTTTGAACAGTTTGCAGGTTGTGTTTGGGGATAATTCCACAGTACTCAAAGACCTTATCATTATCATAAATAGCGAATATCTCTTGTATATGAATGTCTTCTATTTTTTTGAGTTCTAGATTTGTTGAGTCTAAGATTGGGAACTCATTAAATACTTTTTCAATTATCATGATGGTTGCTCCTTTAAGGGAATATAAATTTTCATGTTTAAAGCATGTGGATAGGTAGAGTGCATGACGTCAGTTACTTCAAAGTCAGGACCAGTATCTCGCTCATAATGAGAATGGGGAAGCCATACTCCATAAATGTAACGTCTCGTATTTTGTATTCCCTCTGCAGTACTAGTCAATGAAAACTCAGCATATTTACCAGCTGGAATTTCAAGATGAATAAAACCTTCCTCTACATGATCTTTAAATGCTTGAACTTCCTCTCCAACAATAAAGGAAAATTGCCCATCCTCCTGAAAGTGTGAAGAAATTCCATATGCTATATTAGGAGCAACTTTATAGGAAATGCGCTTATAATATTGCTGTTGACCAAAATTCAAATAAAAGCCTGGAATATCTCCATAATAGTGATCGTCTTGTAATGTTGTTTTGTATTCATAGCCCACGATTAGTTTTTTAGATAATTGAAGTATTTCTGGTCGCTGCATAGGGAGTTCTCCTTCCAATTTATAGTCCAAAAAGTTCATTTTGGCTTGAAGTGGTATGGAGTAGGCCCCTTTTCGATATTTAGCAGGTGTAATACCGAAATACTGTACAAATGCCCTTGTGAATGCCTCTTGAGAACCATATTGAAAGTTGATTGCAATTTCAAGTATAGTTTGTGAGGTTGTTTTTAAGAGGAAAGCCGCTTCTGAAAGCCTCCTATTCCGAATATACTGCTGCACCGAAAAACCTGTAATGGCCTGAAAAAGTCTTTGGAAATGAAATGGTGAAAAGTAAGATTGGGAAGAAATAGCTGTAATCATTAACTTTTCCTGAAGGTTTTCCTCAATAAACTCTATGGCGTTTTGAATTCTTTCAAAATAATCCATACCATCATCCTTTCTTGCCTCTATATTACCGTTTATGGTGGATGAGCTTTTGATAATTTGTGCTATTTCGTACATTAAATTGTCATCAACTAGAAATCAATAGTAACATTGAGAAAATTGATTAATAAATGTATAATTTAACTAAATTTACAAGAAAGTGAGTGATATACAATGAAAGTCAGCTCTGTATTTACACTAAATAACATGAAGGTGTGGGGGGATTAAAAATTTGATTCTTCCGCAACAATCGGAGGAGAAAAAATGTACAAAAATTACGGACCGTTAAGCACAGAGCTTTATGATTTTACAAAACCAGTAGGATACTCCCTTGGTGGGGATATTGAATATTATCTAGAACGATTGCAGGGTATTACAGGTAAGGTACTTGAAGCTGGAGTAGGCTCTGGTCGATTCTATATTCCTTTAAAGGAAAAAGGCATTGATATAGAGGGGATTGATTATTCTCCGGAAATGCTAGCTTCCTGTCGAAAACAATGTCTAGAAAGAGGGCTGACACCAGTGCTTTATGAGGGCAATGTCAGTAATTTTTCATTAAGTAGGCTATACGAGGCGATTGTTATGCCTACTGGCTCGTTCTGTTTAATCGAAAGTTATCAGGAGGCTGTTTCTGCGTTAACGTGTATGTATCAGCATCTAGTTCCTGGTGGACGGATTATCATTGATTTATTATTTCCGACAGACTGGAAAACGGGAGAAATGGCGACAACCTATTTTCAAATTTCGGAAGATGAAGGAATTGCGCTTGAAAGAAAATCGATAGCCATGAACTGGGTGGAGCAGAAAACATTAACAGTATTAAAATATGAAAAATGGCGACAAGGAAAATTAGTGGATACGGAACTACAAAAGTTCCCATTGCGTTGGTATGGTGTAGAGGAATTTAAATTTCTATTACAAAGTATTGGTTTCACTACTATCACTTGTTCAGCAAACTACATGTATACTAAACAGCCAAGTCAAGAAACGTCACTCATGACATTTGAAGCTGTTCGCTAAAAACAAAATGACCAGTCATCGTAGCGACTGGTCATTTTTTATTGAGTTTTAATTTTGTTGCGGTACCTACTCCTTTTGTCTGGACATCGACTACAAGATTAACCTCTAGCTCTGGATAAAGAGTCGACCAATCTTTTTTTATTCGATTCCAAGCTTTATAATCCTCACGATGTAGTACTTCGCCAAATTTTAAAATATCAGCCTGATAGGTTTGTTGAATCGTTTGGATTGTGCGCTCTATACTTTCCTTAATTTGCTTGCTCGTTGCTTTATTTAGAGCATCGATGGTTTCGGGCTTGGTTAAATCTAGAGGGCAGCTTATTTCAGCGACGTTCTGTTCAATATCCAGTTGAATCGTAATCGAGGGAATGTCATGCTGAATACGTCCTGTCACTTTTGTTGAAGATTGAATAATTTCTGTCGATATTTTCCCTTGCTCAGGGCAGGCAAGCGTTTCAAAGGTACTCTTAATATTATTGTGTAAAAAGTTATAATTTCTGCTTTCTTCTTCTGTCAAAAAGCCAATAAGCTTATAATTTTTAAAAACAGCCAGTCCACCATATTGTAATTGTGCGGGGCTCTTAATTTTTTCAACATTGCTGCTAGATTTTCCAGCATCCGCATCACCATGAATTTGAATGGTAGGTAATACGGCGCTATTATCTATATGACCCAAAGATTGAACTAAATCGTCGAGAATAACAGATTCAGTCGTTCCCCAGGTTGCTTCAGTATCCTTTAAGGATTTAAACAATTTACTAGCTGGAATATCCTCTAATGGTGTTAAAATACTCAAAATTTCTTGGGCAGTCGATTCATGGGCAATAATAATGTTAAATTCGCTTCTACCCTCTGGATCCCTTTGTAGTAAATCTAAAATGCTATTCATTCCTTCTTTAGCCAACTCTTCACCGATGATTATAATTTGCGCATGGGAATAATAGGGTTTCCTTGGCGTCAAAGTGGTTAATTTTCGCATGGCGTCAAATAAGGATTTTCCCTTAGCATGATAGGTAAAAACAGGGACTTGGAAACTAGAGGCTTTGTTTGAGGCTACCTGACTAGGGTTAACAATTTGCACGGAAATTTCAACAAACTCGTCCGATTTATCGACCCCAAAGGCCGTAACGATAGCCAATTCGTTTAACTCTCGTTTACTCCAACATCCACCTAACAAAAGAATAATGAAAAGCAATAGCATGAATGACAGTGTGTGCTTGATGATCGGCACCTCCTCAAGGAAAAGGGCAAAGATAGTCCAACATTATTAAGGATAAGCAAATAACAGCCAAAATAATCAAAAAGTGATATTGAGGTAACTCTTTTTGTAAACTGTTATTAGGATAAGCAGAGCATGTCCGCTTGTCTGACTAGTAAACGTGCATACACTTGGGATGAGGCTTATTTTTTAGTAAAAAACTTTAAGTGGGCCCTTTTAAGGGTTGTTGTTAATAATAGATGGGCCACTGCATTCACAGTGACCCTAGTAACGAATCTAGGAGGTGTAAGGCTAATTAGCTTTACACTACTATAGTATACTAAATTTATATATTGAAATAGTTAATTGCCTGGGAAATAGAAAGAAAATTAAGAATAATATAAAAATAAATTAACTATACTTATTTTTTAACAATATGCATGTAATGGATGGTTTCAAAAGCTGATAAGTAATCCGTCCGATTCTGGAAATAAAGCTGTTGAATAGCAGGAGGGGTAAGATGTTCGTATATGAGTAAACCCAATGGATCTAACATCTTCTCCATGTCCTCATAAGCAAAACACGATTTCATCGGCTCGCCACCTGCAGCAGCCATCTTCACCATGTTGTCCACTCTATTAAAAAGGCCATTTTCCTGAAAGAGAGTTTCATCGGCATAATCCAACACAATGGAACTGCCTGATGGAACAAGAGCAAATAAATGAGTGAGTAAACTTGCTAATTCTTCTTTCGTTAAATAATAGGAGACACCTAACAGACTAAAAAACGTCTTTTTATACTGAAACCCTTGCTCAAAGAGGGGTTGAGATTGAAATTGTTTAGTAAAATCCATTGAAACAAAATGAAGATGCTTCATTGGTGGAAGTGATGCTTCTTGTAATCGTTTCTTCTTAAAAGCCTGGGTTGTAGGATGATCAACCTCAAAAATTTCTACAACTGTTTCTAACTGAGGATGACGATAAGGAAAAGTATCCAAGCCAGCGCCTAAAATGACATATTGCTCGATACCAAGCCGGATTTCATGATGCAAGACATTTTCGTTGTATGCTGCACGTGCCAAGGGAGTAGGAGCGAGTTGAATTTGCGTTATCCATTTTACTAAATTTTTTACATTGTCTTTAGTTGGTATAGCCATGTCCTTGTTAAAGAAGTCGATGCCTTGTATCAGGTGATCTTGAATACTTTGAAACTCTTCAGGTGAGATTAACTCTTTTGCTACATAATCATCAAAAATTTTCGGTGTATCCATTTGACTATGATAAGCTCTACTAAAGGCAGCTATTAATGAAGTGATACTAGATTGCTGTTTATTCATATTAACACTCCTCAAAAAAATAGGATTCCCCTGGCCAGGAGAATCCTATTATACAAAACAATATTTTAAATGTAAATTTTAGCATAAAATAATTTTTTTGTCAAGTTTTCAGTACTTTGATTATACGAGAGGGGAAGATAGGTCATACTATAAAATTAAATAAAAAATTTTAAAAATAAATGTAACTTTTTTAACTAACAGCCGTCTAACTTATTAGTAGAATACAAAAAAACTAAAGTAAACGAGTAATATTCACTTTTCACAAAAGGGCCAGGATCACATTTTCGTGATTTCCTGGTCTTTTTGTGTAGGGAGACCCATTTTATTAAAAAAATATGAAACCTTTAGGCTGTTCATTCGTATTATAATGTGAATCTAAAGCTAAGCAAAAATTTAGTTAGATTCACTTTCACTTAAAAGGCTAGGACTTACAGCATGTTGTAGGGTCTAGTCTTTTTTGTATTATTGTTCAGATTTTGTTCAGAACAATATGTTAGTCTATTCAAGAAGATTTTCATAGTCTTTACCTAAACGCAAAATGACCAGCACTCTGTGAAGAGTGACTGGTCATTTTGTTTAATGATGATTAACTAGTTCAGCAAAGAATGGCATGTTTGTTTCAAAATTAGTAACGGTCTGTAAATCTTCTGCCTGTTTTACTAATTGAACGACAAGGTTATTAAAAGGTGTGGCAACACCCAGCTTTTCGCCAAGCTCCGATACTACTCCATTAATATAATTTATTTCCGTTTTACGTTTTTTCTCTAAATCCTGTAGCATACTTGCTTTAAGTAGTTTAGAGGATGCCATCAATTGTTGGAAGGCTTTGACACGTTCAGGGATATCATGAGCCTTTTTCACTTCTAATGAAGCTATATCGAAGCCATTCATTTTGGCAAATTGTACTCCAGCAGCATGCCCCACTTTTATCGTTTCATCCGCAATATGCACGGCGCTAATACTACTCGTCTCATGATCAAGAACGCCACCAAAATTCGTATTGAGCGCGGCAGAAAGACCACTAAAAGCATTGTTAATTAATAGTTTAGACCACTTTGTGCCAACTAAATTGTCTGAGATGTGTGTGCCACCTACAAGATTTAAAATTGTTTGTATTTGTCTAATTCTTTCTGTTGTTTCTCCATTTAATTCACCAATTTGAAATGCATATTGTTTGAAGTGGTTATATTCTGTTGTCAAACTAGATATGCCCGGTTGAATGAATGTAGCACCAAACTCAACTGATCCAGCAATCACACGATTTCGCCCTACAATTGCAGCGACTTTTTCTTCTGGAATCCCATTTTGTAAAGAAAGAAAGACACTTGTTTCATTTAAAAATGGTAGTAAGCCTTGTAAAACCGAGTCATTATACAATTGTTTTGTTAACAGTAAAACTAAATCATAAGTTCCTGACATATTTTTAGGAGTAATGGCTTTTACTTTCACTTGAAAGTCAGTAGTTCCTGTTATTTTTGCCCCTGATTGATTCAATTCGTCTACATGTTCTTGATAAACATCAATTAATTCGACATCTTGTCCACCGGCAGCAATATATGCACCAGCGATTGTTCCTAAAGATCCTGCTCCTAAAACGGCGATTCTCATCTAAATGCCTCCTTGGTTTATTTAATTATTCAATAAGCTTAGCTATTTGTATTTTGTCACGTTGTTTCTCCAATAGCTTCATCTGCATAGTTCCATACGGCTTCATTGCTTGATTAGATAATGTATGGATTAGTGTTCTTTCTATTTTTCAGTTAAATAATCGTAGACAACAGTAGGTGATGCCAACGATAGTTCTGTGACAATATGGGAAGCTGATACAACTTCTAACACTGGTAAATCAGCCATTGGGGCAAGTGCATGGGCAAAAAGTTCAAGTCTCGCTGGACCTGACCATGCTCCCAGTATTTTAATATCCGTAATTTCACTTCTCACTAGCTCACAAATTCTTGGTCGTCCATCATAACCAGGCATCTTTTTCAACATATAATTGGGTTTGATAATTTCTTTCAGTGCCTCTTGATGATCCAGTGGGAAATGTTTATATCCCATTGTTGCATTAGCCACTCTTAATGAACCATAATCTAAGAGACCAACTAATGTATCAGAATCTACAAATAAACTAGGCTTACCTAATTTTTTAGGATACGCAGCAATTTCTCTACCAGAGGCAATGGCTGGGAAACTATCAACATACATTGCATGTAAATAATCACCTTCTTCACCATCCATGCTAACAGGAATGACCTGACCACACTCTGTATAAGAACCTAGCCCTGTTACATCTGGCATTTTCATGATTTCAAATTTGACAAAGGGCTCCTTCACTTCCAATGGTTCTGGAACAATTTTCTTAAGTTTTTCCATATCTGTTTTATAGACGATATTTAAATATTCACGGTTATAAAAGCGATAAGGTCCAATGGGATAAGCACCTGCATCCAACGGTGTTGTGAATTGTCTCATTACTTCATCTTTTCTCATGAAAAACCACCATTCTTTCAACTTTGTCTTCTTACAATAACTACTTTAATGCGGATTTTACATTGCGTCTAATACATAATAAAATATAAATATATTTATTTAGATAAATGAATTAGGGGGCTTAAGCGAAATGGAACTTTTACAATTGAAGTATTTTCAAACAGTAGCAAATACAGAGCATATTTCGAAGGCGGCTCAACAGTTAAATATTGCACAGCCATCCTTAAGTTTGACTATAAAACGTCTGGAGGATGAACTAGGCACAAAATTATTTCATAGAAAAGGAAGAAATATTGAATTAAGTGCTGCAGGACAGATTATGCTCAAGCATGTTAATAAGGTATTTATCGAACTAGAAAATGCAAAAATGGATATTCAATCACTTGATGAAATCAATGCTCGTACAGTTAAAATAGCCATATCAAATACACGATTTCTCGTTGGACTAATTAGTCAATATATTAATGATTTTCCTCATGCCAAAATTCAACAGGGAATTGAGACAAGGGATGATATACGTATAAATTTAAAGAGAGGGGATATTGATCTGGGCATAGCAGGCCCTCCAATCATTGATGAAGAAATTGAAACCTGTGTGCTTGTGGCAGAGGATGTAGTACTTGTGTTGCCTTCTAATCACCCATTGGCTGGTCAGTCAGAGGTTGCTCTAGCTAAGTTTGCAAATGAATCCTTTATTTCCTTAGCCAACAATGCAGAATATAGTCGTTTTACAACGTCACTTTGTGAAAGAGCGGGATTTATGCCTATCAAAAACTATGAAGTAGATTCAACCCTTCTGGCAGAAATTATCCAGCTGGAACAGGGTGTAGCCTTGTTGCCCATATCGGTTTGTAGAAAGTTTAATTTACATTTTGTAAAAATAGCTAATATGAATCCAACGTATACAGTAGGTCTGTCCTGGGTAAAAAATTCCATTTCGTCAGCTGCCGTTCAACAGTTACGGGACTTTATTATTACTTACTTTAACGAAAATAATGAGCACTACAAAATTTAATACCTTTGAAACGGGTTCCTGAAATGCTCGAAAAAACATAAAAATTCCCTAAAATTTTGTTGGAAAATATTTTAACTTGTTCATTGCCTCAACTTAGCGTAGTATTATAACGAATCAAAACTAAGTAAGTTAGTAAGATTCACTTTCACAATAAAACCAGGCGTTCTTCTTAGAAGAGCACCTGGTTTTTTGTTAGTTGCACAATAAGCTACTTGGGATTATATTCTATTATTTAGCAGGCAAATACCCGCGGAGTAAGGTGAAATACTCGCGAAGCAAGGCGAAATACCCGCGGAGTAAGGTGAAATACCCGCGAAGCAAGGCGAAATACCCGCGGAGCAAGGCTGAATACCCGAGGAGTAAGGTGAAATAACCGCGAAGCAGGATGAATACCCGAGGAGCAAGATGGAATATCCGCTATCGGCGTTATTCAGTAATACACAAAATCAGCTACAATAAGCAGATTTCTTCTAAGATTAATCGGAAAATCTATGTACGTATAGAAGTTAAAGAAAAAACTTGTTGCAAATATTAATTTTTTATTTTAATCTTTTAATATTGTGTCAAAAAAATAATATTTTTTCTTCTTATCAAGAGAGATGGAGGGACTGGCCCGATGAAATCTCGGCAGCGGAACTTAGTCATTAAGTTACTGTGCCAAATCCAGCAAGAAATGACTTGATAGATAAGAGGTGTATTTTCAATATAAGGCCTCTTCTTGTTCATTCAAGATGAGGCCTTTTTTTATGGAAAAAGGCTGATTTTAATTTTTTTGGAGGTAAAACAGTGAAGAAAGAGAATCCATGGGCGCTGATCCCATTTGTTGTTTTTATGATATTATTTATTGGTTCTGGGGTTATTACAGGTGATTTTTATGCCTTTCCTGTCATTGTTGCTATCACCATTGCAGGTGCTGTGGCTCTAGCCATGAATCGAAAAGAATCGTTTACGAAAAAAGTTGATATTTTTTGTCAAGGTGCAGGGAATTTAAATGTCATGATGATGGTTATTATTTTTCTCTTGGCTGGGGCCTTTTCAGAGGTTGCAAAAGGTATGGGGGCAGTAGATTCCACTGTTAACTTTGCTTTATCGGTCGTTCCGCAAAACTTACTGGTTGTGGGCTTGTTCATCATTGCCTGTTTTATTTCCCTCTCAATGGGTACATCCGTGGGAACGATTGTTGCATTAGCTCCAATAGGCGTTGGAATAAGTGATCTTACAGACCTTTCTATTGCTTTAGTGATGGCAGCTGTTGTTGGTGGCTCCATGTTTGGTGATAATTTATCCTTTATTTCAGATACAACCATTACTGCCGTACGTTCACAAGGCGCACAAATGAAGGATAAGTTTAAGGTTAATTTTTGGATTGTATTGCCAGCAGCTATTGTAACGAGCATTATTTTAGCAATCATTTCAATGGGTGAAACAGCACAAGTGGCGCATGTAAGCTATAGTTGGGTTAAAATTGTACCATATGTTTTAGTGATCATTTTAGCGTTATCTGGGATGAATGTTTTCCTTGTGCTGGCATTAGGGATTGTCCTTGCAGGTGCTGTTGGCTTAGTAGATGGTAGCTATCACTTGATGAGCCTTCTGCAAACGATTGGAGAAGGCATGTCCGGTATGTATGAAATCGCCTTTCTTGCCATATTAATAGCTGGAATGGTAGAGGTTATTAAGTTTAATGGAGGCATTGACTTTTTGCTGCACCTTGCGACAAGTAGAATTAAATCGAAAAAGGGTGCTGAATTCGGCATTGCTAGCCTTGTGGGTTTAACGAATTTATCTACTGCTAATAATACAATTGCGATATTAATTGCTGGGCCACTTGCCAAAAATATTGCTGAACAATATGACATTGAGCCAAGAAAATCCGCAAGTATATTAGATATTTTCTCCTGTACAGTCCAAGGGCTTCTGCCGTATGGGGCTCAATTCCTTGCTGCCGCAAGCGTGGCCAAAATATCACCAGTAAGTATGCTGCAATACTCGATCTATCCCATTCTTATTGGTATTTGCGGAATGATAGCTATTTCTATTGGATACCCTTCAAAAAAGAAAGCCTAAAGCTCAAATAAGACCAGCAAAGCAAAATTTTAGCTTAGCTGGTCTTTTTCATCTCTTAAAGTAATGTTTTAGATTTAGAAGGATTACTTTCTTGCCTGTATTAGTGTAAACCAGTTGTTTCCGTTTAATGTTCCAGAAACGTTGTATACTGGCTGATAGAAACCTTTTGTGTCATACATATACGTTAGCTCGATTAATTCAATTTCAAGCTGATCGTCTTTTTTTAGAACCAGCTCTTCTTCTGTAACGAGTGCATTATACTTTATTTGAGGAAATTCTCCATTCTTTATTTGCTCATATACTTCAGCAGGGGAGAAGATATCTACTTCCCGTGTAAATTGATTTCTTTGAACATTATAGGCTAATGAATATGCACGTCCATCTTGTGTAAGATCAAGAACTACATCCCCATACCAATAGTCGACATTTAAATCGGGACGATCTGGAAGATTCCATTCAAATTCCCCGTTTTCCAGTACAGAAAACTCTGCTTCTTGAGGGAGGATAGAAAGTTCGTCCATCAATGCCTTCGCCTTATCAATCAAGTGTTCCTGACCAGTCGATGTCGCTTGCTGCGAATAATTATTCGCTGTTAACGACCAATTTCCCATTGAACTTATAAATAATGTATATTGCATACCTGCTTTGTCTTGCAATAAAATTTCTTTGTCTTCTTTATAATTCTTTGTACTCAACTCCGATAACCCTAATTTATCTTGCAACAATGTTTCAACTTCTTCATTATGAATAATTTTTTTATAAACGGGCGCAACAGTAGGGTTTGAGTCTAATTGCAATGAAGTAGATATATGAACACCTGACATATTGGATTTTGTATAAGCGTTTATTGGCAGATGTCCAAATTCTTGTTGAGCATATACCAATGACATCCCAATAAAAATCAATCCCATGATAAGAGGGATAGCCAAAGTTCCAACAAGACTTTTTATTTTTACTTTTTTGTGATGAACAATAGAAGCCCCTAGTCTGTATAATTGGTATCCGATAACCCCACCAAGTGAGTTGTTGAATAAGTCATCAAGCTCGAAAATCCCTGCTCCTGTAAGTGTTTGGTATGTTTCAATTGAAAGTGTAGCACATACGACTACAAGGAAAAGCCTCTTAAAAGCTTTAAATTTAGAGAAAAGTAAGGGTAAGAAAATCCCAAGCGGCACAAACATTAATATATTAAAAATACAATTTTGAAGATCACGTAACGAGTATTTTTTCCAGGCATCGATATAACCACTGAATGGTTGAAGATTCATCTCTAGGAAATGAGAAGAACCACGTCCAATAATCGTTAGCTCACATACAAATACGATATACCCAATGAAGAGTGCGCCAAGCATCATTTTAGTAATACTTAGTTTTTTTCGTTCGGATGGTTGTTTTTTATAATAAACGAAATAATAGAGGGCAATAAGCAAAAACTCAATGCCAATAATAATGATGACGGGCAACATTAAAATTCGAATATTAATAATAATTTCTGTTACTCCCAAGATAAAACGCTCCCAACTAATTGATTCTGTTCATGGTCCACACACATAAAACATGTGTTGACTGTCGACCTTCATTATTGTAAATGGCAATTATTAATAATTATTGAGAATATTTATGAAGATTTCTTAAGATTTTTTCATCATATATGGGGAGAGGGGAGAGGGGTAATCGAACACCTATTTTATAGAAACGTCAAATGAGTGTTTTTATTTTAATAGTGACATTTATATTAATAAAGGTTTAATGAAATCATAGTATTCAAATAATATTTTCCTAGGCCATTATGTATATTTATCAATGATTTATAAGGCTTCAGTTGTAGTGTCTTGTCAGTCCATATAATCAAAAAGAGTATAAACAATTGTCAGAAAATATCAATATACCCTATAATAAAATAAAAACTGAGATAAGAGGTGAACTTATGGGGAAACCAGTAGATTACAATCTATTTCCGGGTTATCAAAAAACACATAATTCCAGACTTGATGAACTAAAAGAAGAATTTATCGAGGAACAAGAAAAAGCAAAAATAGATGGACATATATTAGAGTTTGAAAAAACTTCATCTGAAGAATTGTCTCAATAAGCATCTTTAAAAGAGATGCTTTTTTCTTTGCTTCAACAGGTGAAGAAATAATTTAGGGTCACCGGGCTTTAAAGTGACCCTAAGTAACAAATGGGGAGGCTGTGACGGTCAACTAGCGTCACAACCAAATAAGTGCGTGCGATACACTCCCTATTAATTTGTGTAAAAAAAGGCTACTTATACAAAAAAATGTCCCTTTTATGTTGTGAATTTTTAGTAAATCACTTTAATTAGACAAGATCAAAGGTTTTAACCAAATTGGTTTCCAAGACCAAATTTAAAAAAATTTACGTTTGGACTAGACAAATATAATTTTTTGTTATATAGTTAAGTTAATAAAATCGTGCGTAAACAAACAATGAATTCACATATTACAAAGAGTATTCGTTTTTTGATTAATACTTTTTGTAGTATGTGTTTTTTTTTAAAGTATTATGATTTTATTTAATAAGTTTAAAATGGAGGTCATTGATTATGACACAAGGTACAGTAAAATGGTTTAATGCAGAAAAAGGTTTTGGCTTCATCGAAGTAGAAGGCGGACAAGACGTATTCGCTCACTTCTCAGCAATCCAAGGTGAAGGTTTCAAATCACTTGAAGAAGGACAAAAAGTTGAATTCACAGTAGAAGAAGGCCAACGCGGACCTCAAGCTGCTAACATCGTAAAACTTTAATTCTTAAATGAATGAAGAAAGAAAACCACTTGTTATAGAGTGGTTTTCTTTTTTATTTCAGAGAAATTTGTTCAGAAATTGTTTAGTAAGATGTGTTAAATTTTAAATGTCATCGTAATTCAAGCCCGTTGCCTTAATTGGCAATGGGTTTTCTTATTTTATTTATATATATAGCTTTCATTTTTTAGCATAATTACATGAAGAACAGATAAACTAAAAAGAAAATTGAGCAAAGGGGGATCGTTTGGATGGACGAGGCAGCTTGGCAAATAATTGCTAAACTAAAACAGGAAACTTACGAAGTAGATGATGTTAAATTTAAAATGACTTCTACTGAAGAAGGAGATGTGACGGTTATTTACTTTTCTTCTTTAGTGGAAAAGATGACCATTCAAACGATGGTTTATATCCCTTTAGCCAATAATATTAAACAAATACATCAAATTTCTGAATATGTGGATTCAAAGAAAATTAGTGAAGCTGTCAAAAAATTAAATGCGGGGCAAACGCTTTTATATTTTCATGAAACGAACGGATTGGTAAGTGTTGATACTTATAGTGCACCGACCAGGGCAATTGCCAACACAGAAACAGAATCAACTGTTATTGGCCCACAGGATGCCTTTACTGAATCGTTAGAAACGAATATTTCTTTACTGCGTAGGCGTATTCAAAGCCCTATGCTAAAAAATGAAAACCGTATCATTGGTTCCGAGGCAAATATAAAAATTTCTATTATGTATATGGAAAACATAGTCAATGAGAAAAATTTAGAGAATTTAAGAAATCGAATCGATCAAATTGATTATCCTTTAATTACTGATGTCTCAGTCTTGAAACAACTAATTGAAGACAATCCTTTTTCACCATTTCCACAATATTACATGACCGTAAGACCCGATAGTGTTTGTCGCTATTTAATTGACGGCAGAATTATTGTTTTTCTAGACAATAGCCAAACTGCGATTGTTTGTCCAACATCATTTTTTGAGATGTTTGTGTCGGTTGAGGATTATTATAACCGATGGACGACGGCTTCATTATTAAGAATGTTACGCTTTTTTGGCTTTTTCCTTACAATCATGATTACGCCGATGTATATATCAGCCTTAACTTTTCATCCGGAAATTTTACCATATGAATTATTGTTAAATCTTCAGGAATCGAGGAGTAAAGTTCCATTTCCGCCTCTTATAGAAGTGTTGTTTATTGAACTGATCGTTGAAGTTTTACGAGAAGCGGGTTCTCGAATGCCGACAAAGGTAGGGCAAACAATCGGTATCGTTGGCGGTATAGTTATTGGAACAGCTGCAGTGCAAGCTGGTCTTTTAAGTAATATTCTTATTGTATTAGTAGCTACATCAGCGTTACTATCCTTTCTTCCCCCTATATTTTTAATGAGTAATGCAAGTCGATTTGTACGATATATTTTTATCTTATCTGCCGGACTGTTTGGCTTGTTTGGACAAATGCTCGCCCTTGCATGGCTAATCCATCATTTACTAAGCTTAAAATCTTTAGGCACTAATTTCATGACACCTGCTATACCACGTAAACCAACTGATTTATTCGATAGTATTATTCGAGCTCCAATAGACTATATAAGGGACAAGAAAGGTATTTCAGGAACAAAGAAAAATTGAGCAAAACAAAGACCAGGCTCTCTAAAAAAGGAGCTACTGGTCTTTTTTGAATTAATAGGCATATGGATTTTCTCTGTGAAGTTGCCAATACAGTTGAACAAGTTGTGTTTCATACTTAAAATGTTGTTCGTAAAAATACATATGTTTCTCTGGATCAATATGTTCATAGTATTTCGCTAACGTACCATATAAACTTACTTTTTGAAGCAATTGTGCTAACCGTGGATCCATTTCATTCCGCCCTTCTTTGTGCTCTAGACTTAACATATGTAAACCCATGAAGTATTTCTGGGCCTGTTAGAAAAAAGAAAGGGAACGGTACTCGATTTAAATTTGAAAGGTTGTAATATGACAACGTTAGGTTCTAGGAATTTTAGATAACTTTATTACATTAAAAATAAAGCCTATCAGTCCGCAAATAAAGAAAACATAGGCTACGAGAATGGACATAGCTTCTAAGTTGTTTGTAAAGATTCGATATCCTCCTAAAGTAAGTAAAGCCAAACTAGTAACCGAGCCAAGCAATGGTTTATTCTTGCCAGACAAAAAAACACCCCCAAAATAATGATATATAATATGTTAACATGGATTATTATTTAAGTTAACATATAGGTTTTTTTATGAAACTTAATCAGGTGTATCGAAGCCCTTACTCAAATGGTTTAACTAATTTGTTTCCGCCTTTTTTAAAAATATCTGATAGGCTTCATATTGTTCCTTCAGTTGTAAATGGGCTTCCTCACGTTTTTCTGAGGTTCTCGCTTCTATGTAGGCATTCAAGCATTGAAGATATTCGTTCTTTATATTGAAATCCTCCAAAATATTGTTCTTTAATAGAGGGCTCCATCTGTAGAACGCCACCAGTATGATTAGCAACATCCGCAAATGCATCATATAGTAGCTCAAATAGTTGTGCTCGTTGTTCTCGAGTATACTGTTCACCTGTTTCCCTGAAATAATAAAATACGTTCAATTGGCTTTTGTATGATATATAGTTGTCCATAAAGTAGTGATCGATAACTTTTTATTAGCTGATGTTGGTGGTAAAGCATAATCCCAATCACCATCACTACTACCAAAAATCCTCCTATATATAATATGGCACTCCTATAATTTATTTGCATCCTTAAAAGGTAAATATACTTTGGCAGGGAGGCAGTACTATAATTGAAGGATAACGATCCAAATATCAGTCATATTGCCTTCCATAAAGAATTCATTTTTTCAGTAATTTATTCGTGAAGTATAGGTAAATATTAGGGATTAGATGTAACTGATTTTTAGACAAATAAAACTAAGATCTTAAGGGTCACTCAGATAAAAGTAACCCTTAGCACCAAAATAGGAGTGTTAGGCTAAAAGCTAAACTATATTTACCTTTCTAATGGAGTTCTGGTTGTGATTGTACCAGTATGAATTGGGGTTAGGGTTAACGAATCTTAAGTTACTTTATACTGACCGGTGTCTCTTAGGTGACAGTTTTAAGGTAAAGATTGATCTATCCATGAGGATTAAAGTGTTTTAATTATGTTCATGAATTGCCATTATTATCTGAAAATAAATTTAGAAGATTGTTCTATTTGTTAAAGCAATATCATCTGCAACTTTATAGAAATATCTATTTTTTATTGGGAGAATAACTTCTTCTTCAGGAAGAACCTCTAAAGGTGATTCATTGGAATCTATGTCAATAGCGTTTATACGGTGCCGAAATACTCGATTATTTTCACTGTGGCAAATAAATTTTTGTTGGTCCAATTTTTTCATCTTTCCTCACCTCCCTTTTTAATATGTTGTGGACCCCGTAGATTATAGGTATCTGTTACAAGGAAAAAATCCCCAAGAGAATACATCTTATCCTATATAAATATTTTATGAATAAAGATTGGAAGGCGATTGGTAATATGTCTATAAAGAAAATGATTTCAACCTTTTATGAATGTGATTTTTTGTATAGCTTAAATAATTGAAAGTATAATATGAAATTTGAAGAAATATAAGGAGATAGATTTTTTTCTTGTTACTGAACAATACAGAAAGGGGATAAGTCGGAGGTAAATGAATGAATAGGAAAGCCCTATAGCGAGCTATAGGGCTTTTATGATTTTAACTGTTAAAATCTGATGGGAAATTAAAGAATTTCTGTTAATTCTGAGTGCACAAGTCTTTGAGCAGTAATGATAACCCCTGAAGCAGTTCGTCCGTAAACACTATATAATCCTCCTGTTTGGTTAGGAGCAATTTCAACTTCATATTGAGCCGAATTTCCTAAACCTGGTGTTACAAAAGCAGAAGCGTTTGCACCCACGCTAAATGGAGTTGTTGATATAAGGTGTCTTGTACCGTTTAGTCTAAAAACTCGAACTACGCCAGTAAGTTGACCTCCAGTAAGATTGAGAATTTTGACACGAACGCTAGTTGCATTAGCTGGTTGATTTCCTGTATTTTCTATTGGTCCAGTTGTTAATGGCATGTAATTTTCACCCCCTCCAATGTAAAGATCTATAATCTGCAGATTACCTTTTCATAATATGTAATAGGTTGTTACTTTCCTTGGTCGTATTAATCATATTTCTCAAAAAATAAAAAAATTGTAGAGATGAATTAGTAGATATTTTTTCAATAGAAAACTTATAAACAAAGGTGTTCTTATATACCAAGGCTTATTACATAGTAGAAATATCTATATCTTTATAAGAACTTAAATTGGACGTTATCAATTTAAATACTCAAAAAAAGGAATAAGACATAAACATCTATTTCCTGCTCTATAGCTTGTCATTTAGTTTTTATTCATGTTTGAGCTCAAGTGATACTGTTCGTATCGTTTAATTATCGCGTATAAGTAAGTGAATCAAATTTATGGCACAGAAAAATGCACAAAAAAGCCGCAGCGTCAGCAAACGCCACAGCTTTCTGAAGAATTTATGAAACAATATGTAGATAACTGCTATGAATTGAAATTAGGTTTTCATTTCAGCCATATCATTCATTGTTTTTATACTATATAAATATTTAACAGATGAAAGATCAATAGAGAACTATTAAGGGCCACCTTGTAGTGACCCCTAAGTAACAATTCGGGAGGTACCAAGTTAAACTAAATTAGCTTAACACTACTATTTATATGATTCGATGACTTGGGTTTTATAGTTTATTGCCTTTAGTAAAGAAAAAACTATAAAAACAAAATCGTTCCAATTAAAAGGCTGGTATTTGTGAAAGATGTCCTGATGCCTTTTAGTTAGTGCATGCCACATTTCCCTATAGTTCCGGTTATAAAGTGTTTTATTCAGGGAAGAAAGGACAACTTTTGCAGGGAATTATTCCAATTTGATGATTTTTTGCTATTATTAGAGTTGGAGGTGGTTATTAAAATGTATAGTAATACAGCAAATATGCTTAAACAGACTACAAATCTTATCAATGCGTTGATTAAATTAAAACAAAATCTAACTTTTGTGAAATCACATGTTAATAGCGATAAAACGCTGGCCATCTATTTCTTAAGTAATGCATATAGTGACTTTAATTTATTTAAAACTATTTATTTATCCGTAACACCTGGTGACCCAAAAATTGATGAATTTTTACAGGAACATGAAAAATTCTTTCTGGAAGTAAATAAATACTTAGAGCTTTTTAATGATGATAATGTTATGGAAGATAAACTTCATAAGGAAGTTATGTTTTCAATCAACGAAACAGAAAGGTATTTGTTAAATTTATTAGATATGTATAGATAAATCAAAATGCCCAGGTGCTGATTTTAATTAGCCTGGGCAAAATAGGTTAAGAGATTACTTTGAGCATTCGTATTTTTCCTTAAAGAGCGGGCTTAATTCGCTCCATACATCAAACTTATTGCCATTTACATCATAAAAAACAAAGTTTCTCCCCGTATGTCCTCTTTCCTCAATTTCCCCCACTCTAATTTGTTTTTCAATAAACTCCCGATGTATAGCTTCTAAAGCATGTAAACCATCGACTTCAAACGTTAAGGAAAAATGCTCATTGCCGTAAATATCATAAAAATTGGCGCTTTGATTTTCCTTAGACTTAACTAGAAATATACTTTGGTTAGCAAAATTAAGTATAGCCTTGTCTTTATCTTGATAACTTAATTCCGCTCCTAGTTTGTTTACATACCATTCTGTTGATTGTTCTACACTTACAACTGGAATATAGGTGGTACCTACTCTTAATAATTTTTCACTCAATGATTGTTCCTCCTTTTAAAAAGGAAAATTCTGATAATACAAGAGTAGCAGATGCAACCATTTTGAGCAAAAGAGAGTGTTTCTTCGCATTTATGAAGCGGCAGCAGCCAATTAGAAACAAGGTATTAGTTCATTCCATGCAGAATATATTGATAGCACGCTAAAGGTAAGGTGGGGACTGCAATGGATAAACGAGTTTTATTTGACTTTGAAATTGAGTTTACAAACGGGGGTGGAATTCAAGGGCAGGAATTCCGTCTTGATATTGATGGTGATGACATATCGGATGAAGAGTTAGCTAAGTATATAGTAGAAGATATGAGGTTATTGATGGTGGGAAAAGTAAGAATCCTTAATAAGAAAATTATTAACGAAAAACATAAACGAAGTCCTACTCATGAATAATATTACTATTGTTATAGAGGACCTAAATATTTTGGATTATTTTCCTAAGCAATATGTTACTATTCAATTAGTAAATGTTAGTTTTGGTGAAAAAGGGGAGTTATGAGGAATATGGGGTTCGAATTTAAAGATTTTCCAAAAATAGAGACAGAACGCTTTATCTTACGAAAAGGAAACGTTGAGGATTGCCAGGATCTTTTTGAGCTTTATTCCGATGAAAATGTAGTCAAGTATATGCCGTTAAAAGTATTTGATTCAATGGCAGATGCATTAGATGAAGTAAATTGGTACGATAAAATTTTCAAGGAACAAATTGGCTTAAGATGGGTAATCGAAGACGCTAAGTCTCAAAAAGTGATTGGAACATGTGGTTATTTGAATTATGAAAAACAACATAACCGTATAGAAATTGGGTATGATTTAAGACCTGACTATTGGGGGAAGGGTATGATGCAAGAGGCTTTAAGCGAGATAATACACTTTGCCTTTACATCGATGGGAATCAATAAAATAGAGGCGAAAATTGAACCGGAAAATACATCATCAATAAGATTAGTGGAAAAATTGAATTTCTCCAAAGAAGGTGTTTTAAGACAGCATGAATTTGAAAAAGGGAAGTATGTTGATCTTGTCATCTTTTCACTTTTGAAAAGTGAATATTAGGAGGTCTAGAAGAGTCACACGCGCAATGAAGTGGGGCTTTTTCTTTTGTTTTGAAACTGCCACAAACATAAAAGCCGCAGCGTTTACAGACGCTACGGCTCGAATTGGTTTATGCCCTTATGTTTAGGCTAGTCAGTTACAAGCATTATAACACATTGAAGACGAAAGACGTTAATTATAACTTAAAGAGTTTGCCTATGCAGTTCTTTTTTTCTGATTGAACTAAGTATAGGCTAGTGCACAAGAATTTTTCAAAATTAGAAAGGTGTATATTAGAAAATAGCGAATTAAAAGTGTATTACATCATTAAAGGAGGAAGTATTATGACTACACCTGACTACAGAACACCAATTAAAAACAAAATCGGTGGTGTGTTTATCCCAGTTCGTAACCTAGAGAAAGCAAAAGAATGGTATAGAAAAATTCTTGGATTGGAAGGAGGAGAAGAATATTTTGGACACGTATTCGTGGTACCGATGGAAGGTACGGCTGGATTAATATTAGATGCCATGCCAAAGTGGAGAAAAGAGGATGGTGATATTTCTACTTACCAAGTTCCAGCCATTCAATTTTTAACGAATGATATTGAGGCTGCTTATCAATTTATGCAGGAAAATCATGTGGAACTTGTTACAGAGATTCAGGATCATTTTTATTTTGTATTCAAAGATTTAGATGGGAATTTATTAATGATTTGTAAAGAAGCATCTTAATGAAATTATAAGAGTATGTCTTATCATAGAAAAATAAACTCGGATGTCGGTCGATGAGATGAGGTTTAATTGCTAAATGTTAGGACTAACGACCGACCATCTTTTGTAGTCCTTCTTAACAAATACAGATAGAGGGAATAGCATTCATCTACATTCGGTGGGATTATCGAAATTAGAAAACCTTCCATTATTTTGATATTATAAATATCAATGCTAGGAAGAAGGGGATTTTTCTGAACTCAAATGTGTCTATGTTGGTTCAAACTATATTAAATGAATATCTTACACGATTGAATAAACAAATTCCAAATACACTGGAAGGGTTATATTTACATGGTTCAATTGCTCTTAACGCGTATAGCGAAGGTTCTAGTGATATTGATTTTATCGCAGTGATAAACAGACCTTTAACTGAATTAGATGTGAAAGAAATAGCTAATCTGCATAAAGCTTTGAATCAAAAATATAAGGGAACAGTGATGGATGGATGTTATTTATTAGTTGAGGATGTTGGAAAAGACGAGTCGGAGATAAAAAATTGTTTATACGTAAATGACGGTAAAATTAAATGGAGTAATGAAGGGGTTAACCCCATTACTTGGTGGATTCTGAAAAATAAAGGAATAACAATTTTAGGCACAAGTATAGATACATACGACTTCAATGTAAATGACAAAATTCTAAATGACTACATATTAAAAAATATGAACACCTATTGGGCAAATAGATTGAAAGCTAGAAAAAAATATCAATCTATGTCAATTCTGTTACCTAATAAATTAATTGATTTAGAAGTTGAATGGTCAATTACAGGGATGCTAAGACAATTTTATACATTGCAAGAACGTGAAATTGTTTCAAAAGTTGAGGCAAGTAAATATGCTTTAAAAAAATTACCTGAAAGATGGCACAATATTATTAAAGATGCCATAAGTATTCGAGAAGGTTCAAACATCCGTTATTACAACTCCAAAAAACAACGTATTAACGATATGATTCAGTGCATGGATTACATACTAAATACGAGTAATGCTAATCATAATATCAAATTTTAAAATGTCTGTACTAGCTTTTGAAAGTGAATAAATCTATCAATTTCGATGAAGGGGGATAACAAGCAGCGCGTGCGGTAGTTTTTTGCTGCCAGATATCCCTTTTTAATTATATGTAAATGAGGGGATTACCATTGGACTTTGTGGTAACGAAATGTAGTTGTGGAAGGTCTAATTGGATTTTAAATTAAACAGGCGTGGGAGATCAGAAAGAGTAAGAGCATATGTGAGAGAAAAAGGAATCCTACCCTCATTTGACGAAATAATAACTTGCTAGTATTTTATTTTTCAACTAGGAGGGGTTTTTTTGCAATTATTTTTCAAATATAATTGGATGGTAAGAGAAGACTGGTTTCGTTGGTGTGAAGAGTTGAGCGAAGAGGAACTCCTGCAAAACAGAACTGGGGGAATGGGTAGTATATTACATACACTTTTCCATATAATTGATGTCGAATGGAGTTGGATCCGTATTTTACAAGGTAAGACCGATTTTCAGGAGAGCTTTGACGACTATAATAGCTTGGAAAAGGTTCGTCAATTGGCATCGGCATTTCATGCAGAGGTTGAAAGCTTTGTAAACCAATGGGATGACAGTATGGAAGAGCGTTTACTTCATAACACATTAGAAGACGGAAGAATTGAAACACATACATGGGGTGAAATCGTTCGCCATACTATAGCACATGAAATTCATCATATAGGCCAATTATCGATATGGGCAAGGGAAATAGGGAGAGCGCCTGTTTCTGCAAACTTTATTAGACGAGGACTTTCCTCGGCATTGCAAGCTTCAGCAGATGGTCATAGTGAATTAAAAAGGTAGTGTGCTTACAAGTTGTATTTATAGGTTCAAACCATAACCTTCTAAGCAGTTAAGAGAATAAGTGATGTTTCAAAATTTGAAGGAGTATGGTGATAATGGAAGAAAAGAAAATAACCTGGTTAGAACTTTTTTATGACTTGATATTTGTAGCGGCTGTTTCGACTGCCACAAATGTATTACTTCATGTTGAAAAGGGGGAAATTCGCCCGGAATACTTTTTGAAGTTTGTTTTAATATTTATCCCTATCTGGTGGTCTTGGGTAGGACAAACATTGTTTATTAATCGTTTTGGACAAGATTTTTTATATCAGCGTATTTTTACAATTTTTCAGATGCTATTTGTCCTTATTATGACAGCCAGCTTATCGGTTAACTTTGATGAATATTATCTGTCGTTTCTTTTTGGCTATATTGGGTTAAGAGCTCTAACAGCTATCCAATATTTGGTTGTTCAACGTTTTGAAGAGGGCGATAGGAAAAAGGTAGCGCAATTTTTTGGTACACGTTTTTGGATTGGCATCATCATCTCTTGTTTTTCTATATTGTTTGATTCATGGATTCGTTATAGCATTTTGTATACAGGGATTTTAGTTGATATCCTGGTGCCTTTTTTGGGGCGTAAATATTTGGTGAAAGCTCCGTCTAATACGTCTCATTTATTAGAACGCTTTGCTTCATTAACACTCATTCTTTTCGGAGAATCAGTCGTTAGCACCCTTTATGTGCTGCAGCCTCAAAAAGGGGATTGGGATGCTATTTTATTTTCCCTCATATCGTTTATTCTTATAGTTTCAATGTGGTGGCAGTATTTTGAAAATGTTGAAAAGAAAGTTGACAAATCGATCAAAACATCAGGCCAAACCATTATTTATGGGCATCTATTCATATTAATGTCTTTGAGCATGATTGCTGCTTCCATTAAACTATTGTATCTAAATGAGGTTCATTATTCATTTGATTTATATTTTATTTTCGGTTCCGTATGCCTATACTTCATGACAACTACTATTGTTTTTCATCAATACAGGTTTAGTCAAGATCGTTTAAAACTTTATCATTTAGTATTATTTATAGGGATCTTAGCTTCCTTCTTTATTATTAATTTGGTTGTAGAAGTGCCAAACGTTGTAATTATGGGAGAAATGACGCTGTTTTTTATCATCTATGCTAAATTAACAACGACTTGAGTGAGACTAATAAGTGGATAAAATGGAGTAATCTTTCGTTAATTGAGTGGCTATACATAATAGACATGATGCAGCAGATTATCCAAGCTAAAAACACTCTATTTGAATGTTTCTTCAAAATAGAGTGTTTTTCCATAATGTTTAATTTAAGAAGGGTCACCTGGGATAGTAGTGACCCTAAGTAACAATTCAGGAGGTCCCTGTTAAACTAATTTAGCTTAACACTACTATTTATATGCTCAGCTACATTGGGTTTTATAGTTTATTGCCTTTAGAATAGAAAAAGAATGATTAAAATATTGTTTAAAAAATTCATAAATTATCCTACCATTACGTTGCAAAAGAGTCACTACCTCAATGCTTTACACACCAATTTATCGATTTTTGTAATAACTCATTGGGTTGGAATATAAAGGATAACATAAAAAAGCTGCAGCATTTACAGACACTACAGCAATTTACTAAACAATATGATTAAAAGGGGTCGAAGTTATGAAATTTGAAGAACTATATAATATTGCAAAAAGTGTCTTAAACCCAAAGCAAATTTCAAAAAATTCTTATGCAGGTTCGGTTGCTGTAGCCATTTTAAGTGACAACGGTAAGGTCTATAAAGGGGTATGTATAGATACTCCTTGCTCCATGGGATTTTGTGCAGAACATGCAGCAATTGCTGCTATGATTACTGATGGAGAAAGTAGAGTAAAAAAAGTTATTGCAGTTTATCAGGATGGAACAATAATACCTCCATGCGGAAGATGTAGAGAGTTCATTTGTCAAATTCATGACGATAACTATAAATGTGAGGTAATGGTAAAAGACAATACTGTCCTTACTATAAACGACTTACTTCCTGTTCGTTGGGAGTAAATATATTGAAACAATAAAAAAGGGTCACTTGAGTTGGAAGTGACCCAAAGTAATAAATGGGGAGGCCGTGACGGTCAACTAGCGCCACAGCAAGTGCGTGCGATACACTCGATATTAATTTGTGCAATTTAGGGTTACTTATACATAAAAAAACTACTGTAACAAAAAGCCCTACTATCCAAGCGTTTTAAGAAGCGCTTGGCTTGCATGCACCGAATAACTAACCATGGGAAGCTTTCATCTTAGGATGAAGGCTTTTTTGGTGGGATATATTTCATATAAATTTTAAATGGTTTGTAATTAAGTTTAGGATGTTTACTGGATAAAAAAAGCGAACGAATGCTCTTTGTTTGGGAGCTTGGAATAAGGAATTGAATAACGAATTAAATGCCAATCACCATGAATAATGTTAAATATAGGCAAATGCATAGCCCTCAAGCCTAATTTAGCATAACCTATACCGATATCGAGAGGAGGAAACATTATGCGCGATTATTATGATCAATATGACAGAGATAGATATGATGATGACTATGAATATGATTATGACAGTTATGGGAGACGTCGTAGAAGAAGACGTCCACGTTATCAATACCCATATTATCCATTCTACCCATTCTATCCATTCTTTCCGTTCTATCCACCATACTATCGCCAACCATACTACCGTCCATACGGCTACTAATATAAATAAAAAATCGCTCTGCGCAGTTTAAACGGATGAAGGGTTTCTTTACCCCTAGTTTATTCATATTATTATTTAATAAAGTTTTGTTTAGAATTTATATGATCATCTATTCTTTCCAAAAAAGTCTAGGTATTCAATTTGAGCCTAGACTTTTTTCATTTAAGTTATTTCAAATTGTATGTAGAAATGTTGTTAAAGGTGCTAGAGTTGGGAAGTAATAGTGCCATATGTTTTTTAATCAAACGTAATCAGACAATGTCATCAAATGAGTGATTACCCACAGGATGAAAAGAATACATGTATCAATTTCAATAAGAATGTGAATGGCTATCAAATTAAGGTAGCCTTTTTTATTTCCATAATTTTTATCTTGTCAAAATACAAACATTTGTTCTATTATGTATACAAACAAGTGTTCCTGTATAAAATAACAAATAGGAACATTTCACGTATTAGGAGGAAACTTTGATGAGGGAACAACTGATTAAGGCTATGCAACGTAACCAATTGGTAAACATGATGTATGTATCTAAAAATGGGTCTGTAACAAAAAGGCGAGTAAAGGTTATTAAAATCGTTGGCGATTCATTCCAAGCATTTTGTTTTACAAGGCAGGCAAAGCGTACTTTTTTAATCAGCAATGTTCTAGCAGTTATTCCTATAGTAAGTAAGGGGCGTGAGGTTGTATGAACTATGAGGGTATGCCGAATCGACCTATTATATGCATCGATATGAAGAGTTTTTATGCAAGCTGTATTGCCATGTTAGAAGGGTTAGATATTTTAAATGACCCAATTGCAGTCGTGGGTAATTTTAATCAACCAGGCAGTGTTGTGTTAGCAGCATCCCCAGCAATGAAAGAGCGATTTAAAATAAAGACAGGTAATAGACGTTATGAAATCCCTCAACATCCAGATATAAAATTGTTTGAACCAAAAATGAGTTTTTTCATCCAGATGTCGATGACTATTACAAAGCTAATCGCTAACTATGTACCAGTGGACGCCATACATGTTTATAGTGTGGACGAAAGCTTTGTGGACTTAACTGGCACAGAAAAATTATGGGGATCTCCTGAGGAAACAGCGAAAGAAATTCAAAGAGCAATTCTTGATCAATTTAATGTGCCAAGCGCTATAGGGATGGGGCCCAATATGCTGATGGCTAAATTGGCTTTGGACATCGAGGCAAAGAAAACAGGCTTTGCTAAGTGGACTTATGATGATGTGCCAACAAAATTATGGCCTGTACGACCTTTATCAGAAATGTGGGGCATAGGTAAGCAAATGGAAGCCAACCTAAATAAGATGGGCATTCAAACAGTAGGTGGATTAGCTAATGCTGATTTAGATGAATTAGAAAAACGCTTTGGCATTATGGGCAACCAATTATATCATCACGCCTGGGGAATTGATTTATCTAAACTGGGTGAGCCATTAATTACAAACGGAGCTTTAAGCTTCGGTAAGGGGCAAATGTTGATGAGAGATTATCACACACGAAAAGAAATATCAGTCGTTCTCTTAGAAATGTGCGAGGATGTTATGAAACGTGCAAGAGATGCCGGTTTTGTTGGCCGCACCATCAGCTTAGGTTTATCGTACAGTCGTAATGCGATGACGAAAGGATTCCACCGTTCAAGAACGATTGCTGTTCCAACAAATGAAACACTTGAAATGTATAAAGTCTGTATTGAATTACTCGATGAGCATTTTGCAGGGGAGCCAGCTCGACAGCTTTCTGTCCGGATATCCAACTTAGAGCGAGAGCATAGTATCCAATTAGATTTATTTGACGAGCGAAAACCACAGCGGCAATTGATTGGACCAACAATGGATGCAATACGTAATAAATTTGGGGCGACAGCATTATTACGAGCGGTATCATTTACAAGCGCTGGTACTGCTATCAGCCGTGATCGCTTAGTTGGTGGGCATTTAGCATAGGAGTGATTGAATGATAAAGGACAGAGGAACGATAAAATGGGCAGCCATGATGATGCCAGAGCATTTAGATTTTCTCAAAGAATACAAACAAGATGTTACTGATAAGCCGAGAGAATTAGCTGAATGGGAACTAGAAGAATTACAACAAACAATGGATCACGCTTATCGTCAGCAGCTAGATGTCAAGCTAGACGTGTGGACGGCAGGTAAAACAACACAATGGACAGGAATTATTAAAGCGATTACTACTACAGAACTCATACTCGAAACATTACTTAAAACGAAAACAATCCCCATTCAAAGTATACAGTCAGCTCGACTAGAAGCTGATTATTATGATTAAACCTGAACAACGCCAGCTGTTACACCAGTACTTATTAATAGAACTAGCGGTAAAATCATTGCAGATTGATTATCAAAAAGCAGAACAGTTTAAAATGAAAGTTGTCTTTCTTCCATTGATGGATGCGTTATTAAAGGATTTACGCCAAGAGTATTTTGACCTCAAAAGACAGCTTGCACAGCAGCGTATACGAGTGGTTGGCTGGCATCGTGTGGATGAATATTTTAGTGATGTGCAAGTTGCAACTGCGGGTAATGATGTCGTCCTCCGTTATGCAAATCAGGCGTTGAAAACACAGGTGGAAAAATTATTGATTAATTATATAAGGAACAACCAACAGGTTCTCGAATGAGGCCTGTTTTTTGAATAAGGGACAGTTGAAGCCTGTCTTCATTCTTGATATAATCAACTATTCGTTTGTAATAACGCATTATACAGTAAATTTGTCAAAGGAAAGCGAGGTTCCAATATGAAGGCTATCAGCCAAGAAATCCAAAATCAATCTATTGAATCTCTGGAGTCGACGTGTAATAAACTTGCAACTGCTTATCAACGTATGACAGAAAAAGGGGTTAACACAACTCTTGTTAAAAAGAGGCTAAACGCTGTGAAAATGGGTTTAGAAAGCCTCAAAAATATTTGGAATGGAGAGAACTTTTCATCTGATGAAGAAACCATATTGATTTCTAAGAAAATTCTAGAAGGTATCATGCCATCTATCGAAAAGCAGATCGCAAAAGCAAAAGAAGGTAGTTCTCAAAAAACATTAAATGACCGACGTTTAACTGCGCTTAAACTTGCAATTGAATCATTAGAAAAGCGTTTATCGACAAGTCTACGTGATTAGACAAGATAATTAAGAAGTATCTACGACAAATGATAAGGCGCTGGAATATTTTGTGATAATATTAAAAAGTAGAAGGAAATTGTTATGGACCACAAATTGAGAAACAAATGTGTTCCTCGAAATTTTCTTTTACCCAATAATCTATGCTATTAAAAAAACGGAGAAAAGCGATATCCACTGAATTATTTAATGAAATTGCATTGAAAGCGATTTGATTCCATTGTTCTCGATTAACTTTGTTTGGACCAAAGTAATTAAAATCCGGTAAAACTTCTTCTATGTATAAATGCAAAACATCAAAGGCTTCTGTTGTTAAAAAGATAGAAGATTTATGCCAATGTTCGTTTTTAAAATCACCTCGCATAAATTCAAAAACATCACGCCTTCCATTTAGTTTTTCTAACGTATTTATTTCCATTTTTTATACCTCATGATTAAATTATTTAAAGCAAAGAGTGAATCTAACCTAGATTCCTAGAATTTCTTGCATGTTAAAATATACCACATTTTGCATAACCGTGTTCGTGGCAGGACATACACCGCCGAAACATAGAATTAAGTATTTACAATTATTTCCTAGTTGTCTTTTTTGTTGTATGATATTTGAAGAAGGGTGAATAGTATGCTGAAAGTTTTACAAATTGTTTGTGCCATCATAACAGTCTTACTTTCGTCTTACCTACTTATAACACATAATTATAATCTAATTTTTTTAATGGTATTCTTTTCAGGTTTATTCATGTTAACTAAAGGAATTGAAGCATTTCATAGCGAGAGAAAAGTTTACGGTTGGTTACTAATCTGGCTATTTTTATTTGCGGTATATATATCAATGTATCAATTCACAGCTTCGCAATGATCTACATAAGTTGGTGGTTAATATTTCTAATTTAGTCGACTTTCCATTTAATTTAAAAATGTCGGAAATGCACTGCTTTCATATTAGGGGTGATTTTTCTTAGTCAACATTCCTGAAACCGCTCTATACTGTGCTTTTTGAAACGTTAGGAAGGGGGCAATGAAAGAATAAGTGTATTTCCAATGATAGGGTTCATATATATGTAACCACAAAAATAATGGTTCCAAAATAAATGAGAATACAAATGCATTTACGATTGCGGCAATTAGAAAAGATGTCCACGTTTTGAAACACTGGTAAATCAACATATAAATGATAGGCATTTGAAGCCGGTGGATTTCAATAAGTAAATGTAAAGGTATGATTGTTATTGGAGATTGTCCTAACCCCTAACCAACCGACTTATTATGGAAGTCGAACATCCAAGAGAATTGAACCGGTTTCTTTTATGTAAAAGAAAAATAATTATTAAAATAAGGTTCATTTTTTGTTGGTGAAGGAATGCTTTTTCACTAATGGAAGAGGCCTAAGTTTAATAACAAGAACGTTCAGTTAACAAAGATTTAGAATTAAATTAAAAATGTATATTCATTGTGGGGATTCTTCAGACTATAGACAAAGTCGATTTTTTCGACTTTGTCTATTATTTTTAAATGCTGAATGGAGTACTCTCATTTTCACTTTCCTATTGTTTGAAGCTAGTTATGTCATTATCTCATAGCCTTAAAACTGAATATAAGCCTTCATTGATTTTAACAGTTAAAATCTGTTTAGATAATTAAAGAATCGGTGTTAACTCTGAGTTTACAAATTGTTAGGCATCAATGATTACACCTGAAGCTGTTCGCCCGTAAACGCTATATAACCCTCCTGTTTGATTAGGCACAATTTCAATTCAAATTGAGCCGCACAACCTACACTACGACATTTAATATGATTAAGATCAAACAAAGTGGGTACATAACAATCATAGATATATCAAGGAAGCCTAATTTTTTTATTAAATACCAATCCTACAATTAAAGTCTTTACTCCTTATTCGTATCATATTTTGAAGGTCCATAAATATTAAAAGTGAGGTTGCATATATCCTTTTTAAAGACGTAAACTATGTTCTAAAAAGCACAAATGATTTTGGGCATTTATTGATTAAATCTTCATTAGAAGTTGGATAATTTCAAAATATAATTGTAGGAAAAATGAAGAAAAGAAGGTGAGACGATGTTCGATCAAATTGCATATATTATTTTTAGAGCCCTATTAATTCTAACAGTTTTGGTTGTTTTTGTTGGAATTGCACTTGGGGATACTATAATCAGGAAAAAGTAAGACTGGATCCAAATAGTTTCTTTAAAGATCCTATTGTGTAAATGTTTTGATTTTGAAAAAGTTCCAGAAGGGATAAATAACCAGGCGCTCATCTAAAAGTGAGTACCTGGTCTTTTCTCATTTATAGTATATGGAAATTATTTAGTGGCTGTAGGGAGTTGCTGTACCGCAATCGGGCCATTAATGATTAGATAACTAATACATGCCTATTGGGTATTTATGTTAAAATTGAATAATGGCAGGGGGAGATTAAATTATGGATATTATCACATTCGGTGAAAAGAAAGAAGATATAACATACATAAGGAGACCAGCTGTTTATTGTTTAATGTTCGATAGTCATAAAGAAAATTTAGCGATTATTCAAACAATTGATGGAAAGTATTTTCTTCCAGGCGGCGGAATTGAAAATAATGAGACTCATGAAGAATGTTTAAAAAGAGAAGCCCTTGAAGAAATGGGGATGGCTATTGAAATGGGTAATTATGTAGGGTGTGCCAGAAGATATTTTTATTCCACAAATGAAAATAGGTATTATCTAAAGCGAAGGTTATTTTTATTTATGCGATATAGGGATGCAAATAAATAAAGCAACGGAAGAAGAACATTTCCTTAAATGGATAGAACCCATCGATGCAATAGGAAAATTATTCCATGAACATCAAAGCTGGGCCGTTAATGAAGCAATAAAAAATCAATTATAGTTGATAAACAAAAGGGCTTCTTTTCGGAGGTTCATATTTAGCTTGGCCTAAAGCAAATTTAGAAAAACCTATTGTGATGTCCGTGATCATATATACTTATTCCAGAAACGGGCGCAATAGTGAAAACCCTTAAGGAGGTAATGTGGTGAACCCGCACAAATTAATAATAACTCAGTATAATCCAAAATATGCTGAACAGACAGTGAGAATGTGGCGAGAAAGTAAGGAAAGGGCTATTGGTCAGAAAGAAGCCCATAGCTTTGAAAATCATATATATTTTTTAAATCATATATTACCTGAGCAGTATCAAATAGATGTAGCGTTAATTGATGACAATGTAGTTGGTATGATTGCCTATAATGAAAGGGAAATAAGCCAACTTTATATTCATATTGATTATCAAGGATTCGGTATAGGTCAAACATTACTAGATAAAGCAAAAGAACAATCAAGTGGGAGATTATCATTATATACATTTGAAGTAAATGAAAACGCTCGACGATTTTATGAAAAGAACGGATTTAAAATCATTTCTAGAGGGCACGAAAATGAAGAAAATTTACCAGATATTCTATATGAATGGATATCTAATAAATAATGTATGGAGATTATAGGTATTAAAATGGTTAAGGAACAATATCATTTTATTCAACAATCAGGCGCTTTTCTGAAATTAAGGAAAGCGTCTTTACTCTTGGAAAGGGCATATTTTTGAATAAAATTAGTTATTTAGATGTCACGACCATGAATACTAACAATCAATCATACCTACTGAAGTAAACAAAAGAAATTATTGATTAATAGAAGGTTCTAGGCGATGTTAGTGGCTGTAGATATTCCTCAAAGGCTTGAATTGGATTCGCAAAGTTTAATATGACGGTTTTTGTTTTATTTTAGAGGGAAAGGGTAGAGGAGACAACATGTACTTCTTTTTTTATGGTATTTATATAAGTGGTTTAAATAATTTTGTTCCGTTCCATAATAAAAATACGGAAGTGTAATGACCATTGCATAAACCGCATGGCGACAAGTAGATACAATGTTTTTAGAAATGAAAGAACGGAGAGAATAACTATTACTTTTGATTTTAGTTTTCTGGAAAACTAATTTGGAGAGACAAAGAAAATATCTATGTCCATGACTCGCAAAAAACGTAAATAGGGAGGTAGAACTTTAATGATAAAAGTTGGTATTTTGGTTGGTAGTCTTCGGAAAGAATCTTTTTCAAAAAAACTTGCAATACATGTTGCATCTTTATTCCCTGAAGGATATAAAACAGAATTTGTCGAAATAGGAAATTTACCTTTTTATAATCAGGATTTTGATGATGAAGACAATGCACCTTCAGAATATACGGCTTTCCGTAACAAGATGAAGGAAATTGGGGCTGTTTTATTCGTAACTCCTGAATATAACCGTTCTATACCTGCAGTAATAAAGAATGCATTGGATGTGGGTTCTCGTCCTTATGGAGCAAATGTATGGGATGGCAAACCAGCAGCAATTATCAGCCAATCACCTGGTAGATTGAGTGGATTTGGTGCTAATCATCATTTACGTCAACCTTTAGTATTCTTAAATATGCCAATACTACAACAACCTGAAGCTTATATTGGAAATGTGGCTGATTTACTAGATGAAAACGGTAATGTGAAAGATGAAAGAACGGTTAAATTTTTACAAACCTTCATTGATGCATTCGTAGATTTAATTAAAAAACATAGCAAATAAAAAATAAGGCAACGGAATCCCTTCCTATGCCTTATTTTATTGTTTTCAGAAGAAAGCAACATCATTTCTAAAGTAAATTGCTTACGTCTCCAATAAAATATACATACTAATAGTTGAGAAATATATGAATACGTGTCTATACAATTGACCATATTAAGTCTGCAAATCAGGGTTCTACTAGCCTTTTGCAAGTTAAAATAAAGGAGGAAAGCAACAGAATGGCTGACTTGTATACACGTTTATCAAAAGATAATGCAGCCTTACTTTTAGTCGATCATCAGACAGGATTAATTTCTGGTTTAGTACGTGACTATGGGGTAGATGAATTTAAAAACAACGTCCTCGCACTTGCACATACCGCGAAGTTTTTTAATTTACCTGTCATCTTGACCACAAGTTTTGAAAACGGACCAAATGGACCACTGATGCAAGGGCTTGTTGAGTTGTTTCCAGATGCGCCTAAGATTCCACGCCCTGGACAGATCAACGCCTGGGATAATGAGGATTTTGTCAATGCAGTTAAAATGACTGGGAAAAAGCAATTGATTATTGCGGGTGTTGTAACAGATGTTTGTGTTGCTTTTCCTGCATTATCAGCGCTTAACGCAGGCTATGAAGTATTTGTCGTAACGGATGCGTCAGGAACTTTCAGTAAACAAGTTGCAGATGCGGCATTAATGCGTATGGCCCATAGTGGCGTACAACTGATGAACTGGTTTAGTATTGCCAGTGAATTGCAAAGAGATTGGCGAAACGACATCGAAGGTTTTGGTGCTTTACTTGCAAGCCAATTACCTGGCTATCAAAATGTTATCGGAAGCTATGAAGGAGCTCAAAAAGATTACATTAACCAGAAAAGATAAAAGGGAATTACAAAGAAACGCGAATTCACTACAACTCCGCGTTTCTACTCCCTACATGATTTACCTAATTATTGGATATCGATGTAAGTGTTAATATCAAGTTTGTATAGATTCTGCTTTTATCACGAAAAAAATTATTGATTACATACTTCAAAATTTTAGAGAATCTGTTCGGAGACCGAATGGTGGATAACCAAACAAAAAATTTAAACAATGTATCAATGATGTTTCTCTAACTGTTTGGTAAAATGAGCATCAATTTCAAGGGGGACACACAAGATTTTATAAAATGGATTGGCATGATTACTAAATACAGATAGTGGTCAAATTTTACAGGGATGACTAACGGAGCAGAAGATCAATTCATCTGTTAGAGCAGTTGATGACGTTGATAAAACGTAAATATTTCCAAAGCGCATACCCCACATCCTGTTTTGGATGGGGGTAAAATATAGTTTATTGTCTTATCTAATGTCCTATTCTCATTTTTGCATTAGCTTCTTTTGTTTCATCATCTTCAGCATGTTCCGACTGTTGTTTTGGTCTACCAAGGATTGTTCCTAAAAGCACACCTGCTAATGCAATCCCAGCAGCTAGAAGGAATGTGTCACCATAGGCAGAAAAGGTAGCTTCCATTGGGTCAGCTATTGTTGTCATATGAGTAGTAATTTTTGACGTTAGAAACCCAGTCATACCTGCTACTGCAAATGAAACCATTACTTGTTGGGCCGCTGTTGTTAATGGTGTGACGCGACTTACAAGATGTTTGGGAGCAGATTGAAGAACATGGGTATTAATTGCCATCATGGATAGTCCCATACCTGCTCCAATCATCACTAAACATGTAATGATAAATCCTGTAGTTGTGTCCATAGAAATTCGGGAAAGCATAACTAGCGCTGCGGTAATAATAGACAAGCCAGTTATAGCTAAAGGACGAGCACCTATTTTATCATATAAACGCCCTCCAATTGGCATCATAACACCCGATGAAAGAGCTTGTGGGAGAAGAATTAAACCAGTAGCTAATGCACCGTAACCTCTTACTGTTTGTAAAAATAACGGGACAATAACCATAACCCCAAATAATGCGATTTGAGAAATCCATGAAATCACAATTCCTTTTCTAAAGTCAGATGATCCAAAAACTCTCAGCTCTAGTAAAGGCTGCTTTTGACGAAGTTCAACAATTATGAATAGAATGAGAGCAACTCCACCTACAATTAATCCAGTAAGAGTTTCTATTGAAGTCCAGCTTTTGCCACCTTCACTCACTCCATAGGCTAGCATAGCGAATGCGATAGGCGCTAATAGAATCCCTAAATAATCAAGGGATGCAGCGGTCTTTCGTTCAACATTCGGTAAAAATTTCAATCCAACCAAAATTGCAATAATCCCGATTGGTAAATTAATAAGGAAAATCCAATGCCAAGTAACGTATTCAACTAGATATCCTGCTAGAACAGGTCCTAAAGCAGGTGCTAAAAGCATCGGAACCCCAAGTGCCCCCATTACAGACCCAATTTTATCCGAAGGAGCGAGTTGGAAAATAATAGTCATTCCTATTGGTGCTACCATTCCTCCCCCAAGTCCTTGAATAACACGATAGAGGATAAGCTGTTCAGGAGTTTGTGCAACAGAGCAGAGAACGGATCCAATTGTAAAAAAGGTAATTGTAATTAAAAATATCTTTTTTGCTCCAAATCGGTCCGTCATCCAACCGGCTAAAGGAATGACAGCTGATAAAGCGAGCGTATAACCTGTTAAGGACCATTGCATGGTCGAAACATCAGATTTAAAATCTGTCACTATGCCAGGCAAGGCAACATTCATCGCCGTACTATCAAGAATTACCATCATCATACCAACAATGACAGCTAATAAGGGGCCTATGATGGTTCTAATAGAGAATACTTCATTGTTATTTTCTGTTTTTACTGTCATACGATATAAATCTCCTTTTAGAGTGCAGATATACTGTTAATATCTTGATATCATAGGTGTATTATTAAGTATCGAACTTTTTAAGAAAACAGGTTCAGCATGTCAGATAAGTTAAAAATAGTAATGATAGTTGCCAGTATCGCCAGTATGAATGCTGGAATTGCCTGAGTGATAGAATCCTTTGCCCTAATATGCGTCATAACTCCACCAAGCATCGTAATCGCAAGCCATAAGCCAGCTAATGCTGTTACTCCAGGATTCCAAAAACCGATAATTAAACCAGCGGCCCCAATTAGTTGTACCAATCCAGTAATCACTCGGAACCATTGAGGTAGGTTAAGGTGCTCGAATGTTTCTACTTGCTGTTTATTACCAGATACCTTCATAAACCCAGTCAACAAGAACACTAAGGCTAGCAGGCTTTGAAGAATAATAGATATAATTAACAAGATAATCCCTCCAATATATTGTTTTTTTTTCACAATACCCTTCTATGGTACAATGATATTATAGGGTATTGAATTAGTGAGCTTACTCAATATAAGTTTGCTCAAAATGAGTTTGTGCGATTAATTTAAAACTGTCAAGGAGGAATTTTTATGACAAATCAACATTCTTCAAAAACATCTGCAGTAGAGGGTATTCATGCGTTAATTAAGACTTCTCATTATATCCAGAGAGAATTTGAAGCACATCTATCAAATCTTGACATGCCGTTTCAAATTTCAGGACCCAGACTTCGTGTTTTACTTGCTGTTTCTGAAGTAGAGAAAATACGAATGAGCGAGTTAGCAGCCAAATTAGGGGTTAAGGCCCGAACAGTTACTGACTTTGTAGATGCGTTGGAACAGGATGGACTTCTTGTCCGGATGCCTGATCCAATAGACCGACGAGCTACTTTGATACAATTAACTGACAATGCACAAATGCAAATTAAAAAAGTACGATTGCTTGAAGAAGAGGCAGCAGATATTTTATTAAAGAATCTGACTCAAGAGCAGCGACAACAACTTATTGAACTACTATCCAAACTTACAAATTATAATGAAGTTCAATGTTCATTAGATGACTGACTTAAAAGAACCGATTCCCCTTGAGACAAGGAAAATCGGTTTTTTATATATTAATAAATACAAGGACCATATGAATCCTATAGTCATGTTTAATGTTAATGCTTCAATGGGACATGATATTGGAGTTAAAAAAATTCTCTGAACGAGTAAAATGGAATAAGGTTTTTTATTTGAACAATAGGGATTTAGAGGTGATCAGTGATGACACTTAAATGGTTATGGATATTGGTTATTGCGTTTAGCGTCCTAGAATGGATTTCAATCCCATTCATAGGAGTATTTTCAGGAAAACTATATCGATTAGTTGATGGTATATTAATAATAGCTTTTATTATTTACCCATTATTTTTCAGTACTTCTCTTTTACTATTACAAAAGGGAATTAAAAAAATTGGTGCAGTGATTTTGCTTATTCCATTAATCGTGTATGCCCCCTTGCTAATAGGTCTTCACCCGTTGCTTAAATAATGTATTACTATTGAACTAACGGATGATTTAGGTTAAGAAGAAAATATGCTAATGATCTTTCACAATCGGGCGCTTTTCTGAAATAAGAAAGCATCTTTCTTCATGCAAAGGGCCATTTTGTGGCAAAAAAATTAACTGCAAAGGATGGATATTATGAAGATAATCGAGACGGAACGATTATACCTTAGAGAGTTAAAAATGGACGATTGTAACGAATTATCAAAAGTGCTTTCTGACCCAGAGTCTATGCAATATTACCCTCATCCATTTACCCAAGAAGAGGTTAAAAATTGGATCAAATGGAATGAGAAAAATTATAAGCAATATAAGCACGGTCTATGGGCAATTGTTTTAAAAGAAGGGGATACATTTATCGGTGATTGTGGAATAACAATGCAGAACATCGATGGTGTAAGGTTACCTGAAATTGGGTTTCACATTATTAAAGAGTATTGGAATAAGGGATATGCCACAGAAGCAGCGTCTGCTTGTAAGGAATATGCATTTAATGTTCTTGGCTATTCTGAAATATTTTCATATACGACCTTAAAAAATATTCCATCACAAAAAGTTGCGGAAAAAATCGGGATGGAAACTTATAAATTTTTTGAGAAGAATGGTGAACAACAAATCGTTCAAGTTGCATACAAAAGCTTATGAATAGTTAGTATCCCATTAGCTATTATGCCAGAATAGGGCGATTCCTGAATGAGAAGTTCATTTTGGAGTCTTTGGAGTTAAACTTAAAATTTGATTAAGATACTCATGTAGAAATGGGGTGTCTTTTTTTAGTATTTTATTCGTTAGATAAAAGGTTTAGTAAAATGCTAGTTGTATAGATGATATTAAATATTGTAAAATGATGATGGTACTATAAAAACCGAATCAGTACCAAAAGTTCAGGGGGCGGATTATGAAACAAAGAATCTTAACAGAAACAATTCACCAAATTCAAACGAAGGGGTTTACATTTACAATTAGTGACTTAGCAAAACAATTAGCTGTGAGTAAGAGGACAATCTATGAGTACTTCTCTTCAAAGGATGAGATAGTAGATGAAGTTATTCGTAATGTAATAGAAAGTATTCAAGAAAAGGAAAAACATATTGCTGAAGATGATACGTTACAAACAGTTGAAAAAATAAGACGCATCTTAATTTGTATTCCACAACAATTTATATTCATAGATGCACATTTATTAGTAGAACTAAAAAAACACCATTATAATCAATGGTTGAAATTAGATCAGTTTTTACGTGAAGGTTGGTCTACTGTAATCCGATTAATAGAAGAGGGAATGAGAGAAGGGAATATTAGACAAATTAATATTCCGTTTTTTATTGAAGTATATTTAGGTTCACTCAATCGCATATATGATCCTTTGTTTATTGAAAAGAGTAATTATACATTGAAGAGTATGCTCGAATCTATTATGGACATGTTGCTGTATGGAATTGCTATTTCCAAATAGAAGGAGGGAGAATAATGCAGTGGATTTATTTAGGCTTAGCGATTTTATTTGAAGTAGCCGGTACAACTGCGATGAAGCTATCTGATGGACTGACGAAACTCGTCCCAAGTATTCTTATTTTTGTGTTTTATATCGTATGTTTTTCATTTTTGTCATTTGCATTAAAGGGGATGGAGATGTCCGTTGCCTATGCGGTTTGGTCAGGTATGGGAATTGTTACGATTACAATAATTGGTTTCTTTTATTTTGGAGAAAGTATCAATGTAATTAAGATACTAGCGATTCTTTTTATTTTAATTGGAGTCGTTATCTTAAATTTTAATAGTTCGGCACATGAAGAGAAAAACAAAGAGATGGTGGAGGAACGTGTAAATTGAACCGTTTAAAATATTTTTTCCTTATTACTGATATTGGGTTTATTATATATTGGTTCATAACAATTTTTCATATGATTCCACAAGAATATTTGTTTAAAGATTATCAAAATCCTATTTTAGTTGCATGGAACTGGTCTTTTCTACCTTTAGATTTGTTAATCTCGTTGACTGGATTTTTAAGCTTGTACTTGTACTCGAAACAAAAACATATTTGGAAACAATTTGCTTTTTTATCATTAATTTTAACTTTTTGTTCAGGGTTACAAGCTTTAGCATTTTGGACAATCCGTTTAGATTTCGATATTTCTTGGTGGATTCCTAATTTATATTTATTAGTTTATCCATGCTTTTTCTTTAAAAGTATTTGGAGAGAGTGTAGATCGTATGAGACTAACACGAGATAATTGGGTAATTCAATAGGTATAATCGTAATTTGTTATATATTAATTTAACTTTTAATTGGATAACCAACATAATTAAAATATTTTATCTAACAACGACCAGAGTTCAATTTGAACGTTAAGGAAGTTAGAACTTATTCAATTAACGTAGGTTTTAGTAAAATAACAGATATCCATTTTATAGCTTGTTCACCATTTCTATATTCAACAATCGGACACATTTCTTTTGTAAGGAATGTGTCTATCTTCATTTAAAGAACCCTGTTGAATTACATTCAATTTCAGAGAATTGGATATTTATGTTAAAATTTTATAGAAGTAATGTTTCAAAGGGGGATTTAATGAAGAAGTATATAAAAGGTTTAGTACCTTGGATTTATTTGATGTTGCCTTTCTTTGTACTATCTGGCTGCAATGCTCAAAAAGGTGGTAATAATTATTATTTATTATTGATGGGTGAAAGCGAAAGCTGGAATCTATGTTATGAAATTGTTATTACACCAGAAGACTTTAAAGCAGGACATGGGATTTTAAATATGAAAAACGTCAATGAGTATATTACAGATTCCTTCCACTTTGAAACGCATGTGGTTATAGATAGTGATGATTCAGTGGTTCATTCTGATTCAGCTACTGGTGAGATGAACATAGCAGAATATACAACTGGTGCTATTAAAGGGCCATACCTAAATAAAAACGGTGAATCTGTTACACTTAAGGATATAGATGAGATTTATGTGGTCGTTGAATGGTGGGATATTAGTAAGAACGAAAGTATGAAAGAAAGAATAGATTTATTTAACAAATCTACAAAAGAACAGTCATTCTTGAACTAATTAGATCTTCAACAATCGGGCGTTTTTCTTTCTTTCAAATGCCATAGATAATCAATAGTTTTATTGAATAAAAATCCGGTTTCCTATTTCATAGTACGGAAAAACTGGTTGAATTGGAACTCACAACTTAATAATATATTATGTTATACTCATACTGATTAAGAAATGGAAGGAGCATTATACATGTGTTGCTCATGCTGTCCAGTAGTTGACAAATCCCTTATCTGAAAAAGAAATGATTAGATAAGGAGATGGAGATATGTTAATTCAAAATAAAATTATTCAAAGTGTTAGAGATAAATGTATTGCAGATGAGTTTGTTTCAGCATGTATGATGTATGGGTCTTTTACAAAAGGTGAAGGAGATCAGTATTCTGATGTTGAGTTTTATATATTCATTGAAGATGATAAGATGGAGAAATTTAGCTCTAGACATTGGGTTTCTGAAGTTTATCCAATTCACTTGATCTTTTACAATGAGTTTGGAACAGAGGTAGTGATTTTTTCGAATATGATTCGTGGAGAATTCCATTTTCTTCCTGTCTCAAAAATAGAAATCATAAAAAGTTTTAAGCCTACAGGACTTTTTCCCGATCCTGAGTCTATGTATATTTATGATTCTACAGAGCAATTAAAGCCTTTACTAGATGATTTAGGTGGAGTTGGACCAGACAGAATGACTGATGAGAATGTTAACTTCGCTTTTAATAACTTCGTGAATGCTTGGTTGATGGGTGTAAATGTTATGAGAAGAGGAGAGTTAGCACGTTCTCTGGAGGCTTTAACCCTTGTGCAAAGGTATATACTACAATTAATAAGGGTAAAGGAAAATACGGTTGAACGATGGTTAAATAGTACAAAAAATTTAGAAGAAGATATAAGTACAGAGTCGTATAAAGATTATGTATCCATAACCTCAAAATTAAAAGAAAATGAGATAGAATTGGCTTATAAGAACGCGTTGAATATAGTTGAAGCTTTGAATGAAATGCTAGGTTCTCTCTATAAGGTTGATGTAGACAAAGATCTAATTAGTAAGCTATACAGCTATCTCAATGAATAAATGAAGTATGAAAATTTACTGTTTATAAGCAGATAATTTTTCGGCTAACAGACGCTTTTCAATAATACGGAAAGCGTCTTTATTCATGGTTTGGACCAAATTTGTGGATGAACGCGTAAAAAGGGATTAAACTATTAGTTCGGCCACTCAAGAACAATTCCGAGCACTAACTAATTGAATTTAAAATCACATTTTTTAACAAATATGGATGGTTATAAACATATGGTAATTATATCCATGTTATCTGTTGTATTGTATAATCAAACTACAATATTTAAAAGGTGATGATAAATTTGCTAACAATATTACAAATTCTTTTTTCAATCATAGTAGTATCACTCTCAACTTACTCAATTATCACAAGTGATTATCAGTTGAGTTTCCTAGTGTTATTCTTCTTAGGATTATTGATTTTAGTTCTTGGAATAAAAGAATTTCAAAGAGAGAGAAAAGTTTCTGGTTGGTTCCATATTGGGGTATTTTTATTTTCAGTATTTGTTTCAATTGAAATCTTCTTTAAATAAAGGAGTGGTTATCCTGTGAACTTCACCCACTTTCCATAATTTCAGTCAAACTTTGTTGATTTAGCAGATACTCTTACTCTAACAATTGAACAGAATCACGAAAAAAGGTTAATCGAAAAATTTAAGAAAGTCAAATTAACGCACCCTAATTGGGTGTTTTTATTTTGCCCTGAAAAGTGAGTATCAAGCAGTTTCCTCCCCCTTTGACTGCTAGGGCAAACGGTACTTACTTTTGAGAGTGAAAATAAATTGTTTATTATCTATTGACATGGAGTCAACTCCATCTTTTAAGATGAATGAAATAAAAAGAATGGAGTGATGGGAATGGTAATTGTCACAAATATATTAATTGGTTTATACGCAGTTTTAATAGGAATAGCAGGGCTAAAAAAATGGAAAGAAATCGGATTCCAAGTACAAACGTTTTTGTTTATTACCGTATCAATTAGTATTCTTTTAATATTATTTATACCAAACAAAAACTGGATGTTTATGCTGTTGATACTTGCATTTATTCTGTTACATATATTAGCAGTTACTGAAGGGCTATTAACAAATGGACGGATTAAGTATAGCCATCATATCGTTCGCTTTATATTCCATTGTATAATGGCCCTAATGGTTTATAAATATATAATCTAGAAGGTGATAATTATGAAAATTTCCGAATTTGCAGTATGTACAGGCCTTAGTAAAGATACTATCCGGTATTACGAAAAAATGGATTTATTGCATCCAGAAATTAAAAATAAGCAGCGTCAATATAATAAGAAAGACATTGATATAGTTGAAACAATCCTTAAACTTAAACAAAGTGGATTTTCACTCCAAGAAATCAAAATCCTTTTTGAATGGTCGGGAAATACTGATAAAAATAAAAAACTCACAAAAAAAGAAATACAAAATCTTCTTGAGATAAAAGTTTTATTCCAGGAAAAGTATGAGCAGATGTTACAAAAAGAACATCAGATTAAACAAATAAAACAAGTATTACTAAATACTGATAACAAAATAAATCAGCTATTAGAGAAAAATAAAAGATAAATTTTTTTAGACATAACGATGTGTCGTATAGAAATTTGTTTTAATTTCTAAGCAACTAGCATAATGGGGTGATTACATAACAAACAAATGATGGAGGTGGTAGTGAGTGTATGAGATATGGCTAGACCAGAAATCCGAAATGTTATAAAGCGTTTCAAATGTGGCTTGAAAGCAAAGGGCAAATGTTCCTAAAGGATATTGCAGAACAACTAGAATTACTCGATTCGCAAATACGTAAGTGGAAGAACCAAGATAAATGGGATGTCCATATGAAAGGTAACGTTACTAAACGAAATAACGCAAAGAGCCATGGCACACCAAGCAAAATCAGAAAAGGATGATGATGTAATGCGATTTACTAATGAAACATTTAAAGCTGCAGTTCGAGGATTGCCTCAAACAAGCAGTAGACAAAAAGCTTATTGATAAATCTCATATTAACGGTGAGTAGCATTTAACAACAAAGGCCCGTTACCTTTAATTGGTAAGACTTTTTTATACTTATGCGATGGTACAATATGGGTATTCTAGGGAATTTAAGGGTGTGAATTTATGAAATGTAAACATTTCTTATATATTATTTTAAGTTTGAGTATATTGAATGGATGTAGCAGACATGATGAGTTAGAAAAATGAAAAGAAAACGTTTCTAAAGAAGGCGTAACCCTATTAGCTAAGTATGAAAATTTAACAAAAAAGTCGCAAGAAGCATTAATAGTGAACTTAGATGACAATAATATAGATTATGTAATTGATAATCTAGGATCTGTATTTGTAAGTACAAAAGATATGGATAAAGCCGTTTCGTGTTGTAAGCAATAACAATAATAGATAAAATACAAACCAAAATAAAGACTAAGATAGCTTAATTGTTGTCTTGGTCTTTTTTTATTTCCAAAAATCAACTACTGATAAAACAAAAACTTACGTTCTATTATCGATGCAAATGTTCTTGAAGGGGGTGGTTAAAATGGCAACTAAAGCAAACACCTACTAAATGAAAGAACCTAAACACTTCGATCGTGATTCAAACGCTAAAAAACACAAGTTGTAAATTTGATTTTTAACTACTTAAAGGCGATAAATCATAATACGAAACAATAATTCTACAAAATTCAATTTAACTTTCAATAAAGCATAACCCCGTCTAAGTTAGGGCGGGGTTTCTTTACACAAAAATAACAACAAATTCTTTTAACATCTAAGTTCTAATATTCGGATGTTTCTTTGAAAATACTATATGGATTTCCTACTTCAGAGGATATATTAAAAACCAATAATGAAGTATTAGCAACTAAAATATAGGAATTCTGTAATTCTTGTTCTTTATAATGGGCAAAAAAACAGGATGAAAAGCTAATGACTGAAACAGCTCAAAGCCCTTTTCAGTAGGCTTTATGCCCTAAGCTTAGATATATATAGTAATATGCTTTTTGAATATAAAAAACATCTATCCATGCTTGAAAATGAGATAGATGCTTTATCAAAAAAATATTGAAGAATCTAAGATTATCCGATCAATTCCCGGTATCGGGGGAATTAAAATTCATATTAGAAAAATCGATATTTATTTTAAATATTAAGAAAAGCATCCCTCTATTTTTCAATGTTCCAATTTCCTTAGAGCAAAAACCCCACCAAATCAACATTTTTACGCTATAATGTAGGACGAGGTGAAGAAAATGTTTGTGAGTGAGAAACAGATTGAAATACGGTATGCAGAGACCGACCAAATGGGTGTGGTGTACCATGCAAACTACATCATTTGGATGGAGATTGGACGCACACAGCTTGTAAGTGATGCGGGCTTTGAGTATGCCGCTTTAGAAAAAGATGGCTATGTATCACCAGTAATGGATTTATCTATTTCGTATAAGGCAGCGATGCATTATGGACAGGTGGCAACTGTGCGCACTTGGGTGGAAAAGCATGACCGTTTACGTACAACCTATGGCTATGAAATTTTACATGAGGATGGCACGGTAGCAGCCACTGCTCAATCCGTACATATTCTAGCGCATAAGGATACATTGCGTCCGGTATCATTAAGTAAAATTGATCCTGCTTGGGATGCCAAATATAAAGAAATTGCTGTTGAGGCAAAATAGGAGAGCAACGAATGGAAATGTTTTTAGCGTTAGGCGCGATTTTAGCGTGTCTAGGTGTTGTTTTAGGTGCTTTTGGTGCACATGCACTGAAGGATAAATTTGCATCACCTCATTATGCTGCCATTTGGGAAACGGCTGTGCAATATCATATGTACCATGCTTTAGGGATTATAGGGCTAGGGATTCTATCTAATGAGTCTCTTTTAGGAAGTACTAGCCTGCTTTCTTGGGCTGGATATCTTATGTTTACAGGGATTATTTTCTTCTCTGGTAGCTTATATGTGCTAGCAGTGACAGGTGTGAAAAAACTTGGTGCGATTACACCTATTGGTGGGATGTTATTTATTATAGCTTGGGTGCTTGTTGCGGTAGCAGCATTGGCTTAAAAGATGTAATGAAACGGGATAGTTCTTTATGATTCATATCATAGGAGCTTCTCGTTTTTTTACTCTTTCATACGATAAATGAAACAATTTGTTCGATAATGCGTATTACATAGTGTTTGTAGATGATAAAATAAGTTAAATATCAAGTTGAAGGTGGGAATAATATGGGTTTATTAAAAGCTGGCGTTGGCGCATTAACAGGTGTTTTAGAGGATCAATGGCGTGAATATTTTTATTGTGAGGGATTATCCGCAGATATCCTTGTAACAAAAGGAATGAAGCGTAATTCGAAACGTGGATCAAATAAAGGGAATGACAATATTATAAGCAATGGTTCGATTATTGCTATCAATGAAGGGCAGTGTATGATGATTGTAGAGCAGGGGAAAGTTGTAGAATTTTCTTCAGAAGCAGGGGAATATGTCTATGACACATCAACAGAACCTTCGATTATGTATGGCACAGACTTATCTCAGGGAATAATGGAAACGTTCAAGCAGATAGGTAAGCGTTTCACATTTGGAGGAGAGCCTGCGAAAGATCAGCGAGTTTATTATTTTAATAAGAAAGAAATTGTTGGAAATAAATATGGAACCCCTGCACCGATTCCCTTCCGTGTGATTGATCGCAATATTGGCTTAGATATTGACATCGCAATTCGCTGTCATGGGGAATATTCGTATAAAATTATTGATCCATTATTATTCTATACAAATGTTTGTGGTAATGTGGAACGTGAATTTACACGAGATACGATTGATAGCCAGTTAAAATCAGAATTAATGACGGCATTACAGCCAGCCTTTGCGCAAATCTCTGCAAGTGGTGTTCGTTATAGTGAAATACCGGCTCATACTGTTGCGTTAGCAGAGGCACTCAATAAAGTGTTATCTGAAAAATGGCTTGCCACACGTGGCTTAGCTGTTGTGTCATTTGGGATTAGTACACTGAAAGCTTCTGAAGAAGATGAAGCAATGATTAAACAACTTCAGCGTAATGCTGTGATGCGAGATCCAGGAATGGCGGCTGCTCATTTAACAGGGGCACAGGCAGATGCGATGATTGCGGCTGCTAACAATGATGGGGGAGCTATGGCAGGATTTATGGGCATGAACATGGCTACACAGGCTGGTGGCGTTAATGCTAGTCAACTCTATCAAATGAATGAACAAAATAAGCAAGCCCAAATGGCTCAAGCTGCTATGCAAGAACAGACAGCGAAAGCACCTAGTGCATGGACATGTGCATGCGGTCATGAAAATACAGGGAAGTTCTGTTCAGATTGTGGTGCAGCAAAACCAGCTGATGAGGGTTGGACATGTACGTGTGGAGCGGTCAATAAAGGGAAATTCTGTAGTGAATGTGGGATGAAAAAACCAGCAGGTGCTTTACTTTATGCTTGTGATAAATGTGGTTGGACACCAGAAGATCCTTCAAATCCACCGAAGTTCTGTCCGGAATGTGGAGATGCTTTTGATGAGAATGATGTCAAGTAAGGAGATGATGGCCTATGTCAATGCAAGAGGTTGAAAATGCCAAACAAGTGAAGCTTGACTTTGATGCTGAATGTCCTTCCTGTAGTGCATCGATTGAGTTTAATCCTGCAACAGGAAAGCTAACTTGTCCTTATTGTGGCTTTGAAACGGCAATTGCTACGCCGGAGCAAGAAGAGGAAAAAGTTGCCCAGGAAATGGACTTCTTAAAAGCAGAGGAACGTGGGAATTTTAATTGGGGCGTGGAGAAAAAAACAGTCATTTGTAAAGCGTGTGCAGCCGAAACGATTTACGATGTCTTGCAGGTTGCTGACAGTTGCCCTTACTGTGGTTCCAATCAGGTTATGGAGGCTACTGCTGATAATACGTTAGCACCAAATGGTGTATGTGCTTTTGAAGTAACGGATAAGCAAGCAGGGGAACATTTTCAAAAATGGATCAAAGGCAGATGGTTTACACCGAAAGCTGCTAAAATTAGCGCAAAGCCTGATGCCTTTAAAGGGGTTTATCTTCCTTATTGGACATTCGACTCCAAAACAAGCTCTAGATATTCTGCAAGATATGGACGACATCGAACAGTTACTGATAAAGATGGGAAAACTCATACTGAAACAGATTGGTATTCGACTAGTGGCTTTTATCAGGAATTTATCGACGACCACTTAGTAAGTGCAACAACACGTTACGATCGTGATATGATGCGAAAAATTGAACCATTTAATCTTTTAAATAATAAGGCTTATAAACCAGAATATGTAGCTGGATTTTTGTCAGAGCGTTATAGTGTTGGCTTGCAGGATGGGTGGAATCAAGCTAAAAGTGAAATTCATGATCATCTTCACGCGCAAATTTCCTCCAAAATTCGTTGGGAAAATAATGCGGATGTTGTATCAAATCTGCGTTTTTCCACCAACCATGATGATATTACATACAAATATCTAATGTTACCGATTTGGCTGTCTTCTTTTCGTTATAAGGAAAAGGTTTATCGTTTTATGGTCAATGGACAAACTGGGCGAGTAGGTGGAGATGCCCCTATTTCACCACTTCGTGTAACGATAGCTGTTATCATATCATTAATGGTGATAGCAATGATTTGGTATTTCTTTATGTCGGAATAATGACTAGCAGCACTCCTTTTTGGAATGCTGCTTTTTTCATCGATCCATCTTTGCAAAATTGATGACATTTGCCAAAAACCATTAAATACGATAGGGACTCAGCCGCAAAATCAACATAAAATTGACTTAAAATACTAGGTGTATGACTGAATTATGTGGAATGAACGGGCTATTCCCCTGCATTGTCATGGCCGTTTTATTAGTATGTCGCATAAATTATAGTGAGAGAGCAGCCTTGAAACAATGACATGTAGGTTTGTGTGAGAGCATAGAAATGATAGAGTAAAAATGCAGCCTCCTATGTCTAAAAGTCATAAGAAATGGTGAAAATCGAACAATGGCTACAACTAAGCCAATCTAAAAAATTTAGGTTAGATTGGCCAAAAATTATAATAGGTGAAGTTGCGAATTTACTTTAAACCACTTATTATACAGACAGAGAGCATTTTTTTAGAAATTAATAGTATGTGTAATGTTATTTTTGAATAACTATAAAAAGTTATTCATAATGGAGGTTTCGATGATGGACGCAATTGAAGTGTTAACAAATTTAGATCAAATACATGGGTATTATCAGCCGATATTTAGCGCAGATGCGCATACGGTGATTGCCTACGAAATTTCCGGACATCTACAAATTGAAGGGCAACAAATTAATTTAATGGACTTCGTTAATAATGAAGATATTCCAGAAGAATATCGAATTGATATGGAGCATAAAATTTTACATGCAGCCTTAGCCAAAATTGATGAAATTGCATCAGATATTGATATTTACATTCCAAGTAATCCTAATTTATTGATGCAAGATTTTGGTGAAAGTCATTTTAATATAATCCAGCAATATATAGGAGAAGAAGATTTACATCGAATCGTTATTGTTGTATCAGAGCATCGTTTTATGGGGGATATAAACAAATTACACCATGCCCTTCGTTATTTTACGACGTTCGGCGTGAAAATTGCTGTGCAAGAAGTAGGAGCGGAAAGTCATTTAGAGCACATTGCGTTATTGGCGCCACATATTTTAAAGGTCAATACACGTGATTTAAATTATGATTCCTGGTCAGCACAATCGGACATGATTTCTGCCATTGGCAGCCTTGCTTATAAAATAGGGGCCAATCTTTTATTTGAAGATATTGAAACAGTGTATCAGCTACAATTTGCTTGGAAAAATGGAGGTCGCTACTATCAAGGGCCATATTTAGCAAATCCTTCAATGACCTTTGTCGATAAAGACATGTTAAAGGAACGCTTTAAAAAAGAATGCCAGCAATTTATTACGTCCGAAAAGAAAATGCTAGAGGCGCAATTTTTGCAGCTAAAAAAATTAAGGGATGAACTAGAGGCGATTGTTCACCGTGTCAAACCAACGAGTGACAATGTCTCGCATTTAGAGTATTTAGCTGAACTCCTGGATAACTACTCCTTTAGGCTATATATTTGTAATGAAGATGGATTCCAGTTAACGCCTAACGTTATGAGAATTGACGGCAATTGGGAATTGCAGCCACGAGCAATTAATAAAAATTGGAGTTGGCGACCGTACTTCCTACAAACGATCATTAAAATGCGCAATGATCAAAGTGGAGAGATCTCAGAATTATATCGTGATATTGAAACAGGAGAAATTACGAGAACATTTTCAATCGCCATCAACGAACATGAATATTTGTTTGTTGACCTTTCTTATGATTATCTTTATGAGCACAGTATTTTCAGATAAGCTTACAAATCCTAATATATCAATGGTTGTGGGGTATAACTTATGATTGTACCCCACTTTGTACACCAAATTTGATGTTTAAATGATTTATTTGATTTTAATCAAAGATGAAAGTACTTGAGTTGCCTTTAATTCCTCATCAGCGAGGGAATGAGCATATACCCTCATCACCATTTCAGGAGTATCCCCAATGATTTTTGCAACTGTAGTTACAGCGGTTCCCTCTGCAATAATAATACTTACAAATGTATGGCGAAGTATATGGGACGAGAAACGCTCAAAATTATGCTTCTTTTTTAAAGCGTTAAACATTTTAGATATATAATTACTGCTAATTGGTTCTAAATTGGCAGTAATAATTACATAATCATTGATCTGACCCCATATTCATCACGTGTTTTTGTTATAGATATGATGTTTTGCATAAAATCTATATCTTTCCACGTAAGGCCAGCCAATTCACCTTTACGCATCCCTGTAGTTGCTAGTGTAAGCAAAATAACATGAGTAAAGCAAAATACGGGAACAAGAAAGTTATACACGACGGAGTTATATTCGATTCAGCGATAGAAGCAAAATATTATGTTCACTTGAAGCACTTACAAGCACAAGGTATTGTGACATCCTTTGAATTACAGCCAAGGTTTGTGTTACTGCCGAAGTTCGAAAAGAACGGAAAGAAATATCGCGATATTTGGTTATAACGCTGATTTCACAGTTCATTATGTTGATGGTCATACAGAAGTGGGTGACATAAAGGGAATGGTTACACAGCAATTCGAATTGAGGAAGAAGTTGTTCGAATACCGTTTTCCTCACTAATTAAAGCTTCTGACGTATTCAATGATTGATGGTGGTTGGGGGATAACACATGATGAACTTAAAAAGGCTAGGAAAGCAGGACCTGAAAGAGAAGCAATTAATGGGTAGGTGATATTGAATGGCAAGGAAAGAAGTAGAGTTGATACATCTTATTCACTGTCGAGGTTCATGAATCAGTTAAAGTTGATTTCACAATAAATCAGATTGGAACCTTCATAGCTATGTGGAATCAAGGATATCCAATTAACGAGATTGCTCAGAAACTTAACGCAAGTAAAGTGAGTGTGGCTTTGATTGCTATGGACCTTGAAATGGGCTGGAAGGATTGGGCCAAGGGCTGGTGGGTTGTTAGGGAAGAGGAAAGTGGTTAGTTGAAAGAAAATGTGCAAAAAAAATTTTGAGCTACTTAGTGAATTTAGATAACTTCTCAACTTCTTCAGGAGAAATATTTTTAACTTTATATGAAATGACTGCCTTATTTGAAAACACTTTATATTTTTCTGCAGATTCACCAGGCGGTATACGAAAAGTGATGTTAATTAGTTTAAATGGTTGATCGTGTGCACCTTCAAAGGAAATAACCCTTAAACTAACATCATAGTAGTCGTTTTGTCTATTTTGTTCAATTTTTTCAATTCTTGCATAATCGAATAATTGATTATCACCATATGAAGACATTGTTTCAAGAATTGGTAAACCTAATTCACGTAGAAAGGCTAACTCAATCACACTTGGGGGTTGGTTTTTAGGGAAATACTGTATATCTGATCTAGCAAAAGTAGAATTTATCCCTAGGGAACTTATTAAAAATAACGAAATGATTATTATTTTTCTCATAGAAAAAATTCCTTTCAGTATTTGTTCAACAATGAAAAATACAAAATTCTATAAAAGGTTAAAAATTTTAATGAATTATTCTGGTGGATATTTATAAGTCTTAAGGTGAGTGTGATTTATCAATTTAACCTCAGGACCAACAGTTATTTCATAGGTCATTCTATCTTTTCCTAATGAAATATTATGTCCGCCATCTGTAGGCTCAATTTCAAATGTAATTTGCAGATCAAAGCCTCGGAAATGATTTCTTTTTGTTTCAATTAATTCAATTTTCCAAGGAGTAACAAAGGGTGAAACAAATCCTTTAAAATCTTCGGATAATAATAGCTTCTCAAATCCTTTTCAATATAAGGAGTAAGAATGAGCATGAGCATATCCTGTAATCTAAGGTCGTTAGAATCATGAGTAGGTCCATAAAACCCTAATCCTGTACTTGGTAGGAAAAATAAAGCAAGAGTAATTAATATTATAAAAGCAGATAAGCCTTTTTCATTTATAAAATAATACACCTCTTTTAAATATTGTATAAATTTATTATTAACCATCCATTTAAAAGTATGTAGTTAAAAGAGAAGGTAAAAAATACTTGAGATAATTCAACAGTAGTTTACTGCACAATATGAGTAAAGAAATTATAAAGGGTCACTAGTTTGGAGTGACCCTAAACAGATATTTCATTTAAATTTTTTTGGGTTATCAACTTTGATTGAAGCAACCTCTCCACAGTTTTTACAAAAAGTCATAAGAAGTGATGAACCAAAAGTCATTACTGATCCGATTGGTCTTATATTACCCTGGCTACTACTACCACCAACTTGACCGGTTGTAAAGGAATCACTACCACAAGCCTTACAAACCAATTTATCACTTTCCATAATATCACCTCAATATGTAATTTGTGTAAATTATAACATAGAAAAAGCTGCAGCGTTTGCACACGCTACAGCTCGAATTGGTTTATGCCCTTTGAATAATGGCTTAGTCATTAGCATTATAACATAACTTAGGAGGGCAATCCTATGTTAAAAGGGCAAATAACAGTTACGAAAGAGAATTTGTTACAGTGGATTGAGAATTATCGGTGGATGGTTAAAAACAATCGAGGAAGCAAGGTAACAAGTAGCGAAGGAAAATAACAATAGTTACATTGGGGCGAAAACCGCTATGTATGGGATTGAGGCAACTCTACAAAAGGCAAGTGGTAGGACAAGCGATCCAGTGTATACACTATAATAGGAATAAATTTCCATATTAAGCTAGTTCAACAACGAACACAATCATGTTGCTATTTTACCTAAATTTATCTTTCTTAATCATAAGTGTTCCTTGTAAGATTGAGCTTTGGCATATAAGTACTTCCGCCTGCTACCATTTCTTTTGTTTCAACATCATAAATTGCATAATTACCTCTAAATTCTTTTTCTGTGTCTTTAAAGGAATAAAAAAAATAAACTTGTCTATCAGGACTAACGGTCTGATGATAGTTAATATCTATATAAGGGTAGGTACTAAGAATATTTCCATCAAAAGTTATATAATTTAATCTTTCTACCTCATTGAACAATAATTTTTTTCTAACATTTACAGATGCATCAGGCATTTCTTTAAAAAGAACAGTATCCAAATGCCATTGTTGTTGCTTTGGCTTCTGCTTATATCTTTGATAAACCTCCTGATGTATAGGATACTTTAGGTTCCTTAATGCCTGGTAAAATTCATCTACAGTTTCATTAACAACTTTTTCCTTATTTGCAGGATATAAATATTCATTATTATCTGAAGGATTAGTTTGAGAATGAACAGGACTTCCTAATAATATAGAAAAACTGAACAAAAATATAATCACAAACGAACTAATTAAGAATGGATTTTTCACTCCTTTTTAGAAGTAACGTACCCTAAATGTTCTTTAACTATCCTGCTCCGTTAGTTTAAGTGAGAAACTTCCCAATCTTACTCTATATTTCAACAGTAATATCGAATTTTATTGAAAATGTTCTTCCACAATCTGGCCTTTTGATGAAGAAAGACGCATTCCTTAATAAAGAAATGCAAACCCGATTGTTGAACATCCTTTTTTAACTACCCCTAAAGTAAAACTCAAACTTTCATTTGGTAATGACATATTAAAGCATGATTTATTCACGAATCTTACCTAGTAAATAGTCTCGATGCTTAAAACTTAAATCATAGTATTTAAAAGTACCTTCGTGTATTTGTTTCAACACTTGATTAAAAACTCGATAGGCAAAATCGTATTGTGATTTTGTAATCCAATTATTGTGTAGAGCCTCTTCTAATTCATCTTTATCTTTTTCAATGATTTCTCCAGTTGGTAATACAACAATATCTAAAAATAAGTCCATCATATAGGGTTCTCCATTCTCAACGCCATTTCCATATGTGATATCTATGTACCACTGAATAATTTCTCTATTTTCATTAAACATTGATGTAATAGCGAAATTTTCATTGAGTGGTAGTTGTTGTAACCATAAGTAATTGTTATCAACAATACAAACCTTTTTAATTAAATATTCTGTTATTAATGGCTCTTTTACTTCATTCATTTTTATAAGAGCAATAAATCCATTAAAATCTTTGTCATTTATCTGCTCTATAGAATAGTCGCGTTGTATAATTCTAGTCCAATCATTTCTATGTAAAAAACGCTTTTTCAAAAGATAATCGCTCCTCAAATAATATTATTGGTAAATTATAACATTAATTGAGTTTAAAATATATATAACATATCCGTAGAGTTTTGTACCATTGCATAAAATAATGTTATTCAACAATTTGGCCCGATTGTTGAATAAGTGTAAAGATAATCAAGTTGTTTACTTTTTAAACGCATAATAGTTCAATAAAGCCTATTACTCAACTTTTATACATCCGACTTACTCGTTTTGGACTTAATGATACATTAAACTAATCCTCCCAATAAAAAATAGCATCCATGACTAAATACTCTCTAGGTTCACGATAAATTGTCGGTATTTTTGTTTGAAAAGACAAAGGTTGATTCATTTTTTCAGCTTCTAATAGTTCATAATCAAACTCTTTTAAGGCTCGTTTCAATTTTTCTGCAATTGTTTGGAATTTCTCGCTCAAATCTAATAAATTTGGACTAGCAAGCAAAGAACCATATGCCCCACCAACTACTTCATTCGTTTCGATACGAATTGTTTTATATCTGTAATCTTCGCCCATGATTGCTACAGGTGCTAAACGACAAATATCAATAATAATCCCATCTTTCTTTATCTCTCGATGACCGTACTTCTCTTCAACGACTATAAAATCCTCTTTTCGATAACAAAAAAATTCAACAAAGGAGGCGTATCCACTGCCAAAATGACTCCACTCTGCTTCACATACTAAATTAGGAATACGGTTTATTCGATGAAATAACCGTCGGATATGGGCTTCAATTTCTAGTTCATTATTTGTATTATAGGGGAACTTGTTCCCGACGATCTTTCCTTCAATTAAGCCTTGTAATTGTTCGTTAGAAAACATGCATAAAACACCTCTCATTTGATTATGCCCGATTTACAACGAAAGAGCACATTTCATACTCTGAAATACGCCCTTTAATGGAATATAAACTTTATTTTGTGGCTTTTAAGTGTGTTTACAAACTTGCTTTTGGAAACATTATTAAGCTTATTTATGTATACTTTATAAATCCTTGTTTTACTAAAGCACCCGTTAACCATTCACGAAGGGCAAAATTAGCACGTCACCACAGAAAATGAAAGATGGATAAGTTCTTTCATGGGAACTTAATTTCGTTATTTGCGAGTTTAAGGTGTTTCTGGTCAAATATAGCAATTCAGATTCCACAATAATAATCTAAAAAGTAAGTGGTGTACCTTTGGAAGAAGTTAAGTTAAACGAGATATAAGTGGAATCAATAGTTATTACAGGTGATTTTATTGTTGGATATTTATGTTAAAATTAATTTTGAAGATTTTGAAGGTACTTAAACTATTGATGAGGGGGTATAAAAATGAATATTTATTGGTTAGGTGCAGGGCTTTTTCCTCTTGACTGGGAATTTTGTTTTTTTACAGTTTCAGAATACAAGGAGAAAATAATTGAGAAAAGAGAGAGCAACCCTGAATATTTTGATATGAAAACAGGTGGAGTGGACAAATTGTTTGCCCTTATAGATCAACGTGTGACGTTTGCTTTAAATAACTTTAGGGAGGAATTGAAAGGATATAGTGATGAGTTAAGATGTCCTGCCATGATTACACCAATTCCTAGAGGGGATAATAGTAATGGTGCAGATTTTATCATAATTTTAAAACGTGATGAAGATGGAGATACAGCAGTTTACTCTCCATATCCCATTTCATATTTAGAAAATTAAGAGGACATGGAAAGGTTAAAAGTATGAGGTGGTATAATGAAGTTCCGTTTGTTAGAAGAGGATAGTCTTAGCCGTGAATATCCAAATAGTTATGATTATTGGGATGAAAACAGGGTTATTTCAAACACGAAAGCAGAAATCGATGGACTTATTATGTTGATTTTAATGCAAGTTTACAGCACCACTTCCTACTGGATAACAAGTTTCTCCTAACCTATTTATATGCTCCAACTTATCGTTAAAGCCAACTTTATATAATGTACACAAGTCATTCATTTTGAGTGGCTTTTTATTTTTGTCTTTATTTTCCAAGCGCTAAGAAGAGTGCAGGGAACTAAACTGCTGAATTCTTATCAATGGTAAAGAAGACTAATTTTTTAGTTCAACGAAATTTTTTATCTAGGCTCTGCATACTCCACGATAAATGAGAAGGATTAGTATTTTTGTGACAATTTAAATGAAAAAAAAGATTGTAAAATAACAATTCGTGATTTATATTGGAGATTATGATTTTTTTTCTAAATCTCAAAATCATAAACAAAATTCATTTTATATAAAAATTATAGGAGGGAAGTGAGTGATGAAGATGTATATTTATCCCCTATTAGTAGTGATTGCAGCAAGCAGTTTTGGTATCGTTTCAACGATTATAAAGCTGGCAATGCGTAGTGGTTTTACTGTCTCTGAGGCAGTTACAAGTCAGTTTTTTATTGGCTTTTGTATAGCAGTATGTATCTTCTTAGTTACAAACAGATCAAAATTGAGCTTTAACGGTGTTAAAACCCTTATTTATGCAGGGATTTTAACAGGGTTAACGAATATTTTATATGGTCATTCTTTGAACTTTTTGCCAGCATCATTGGCAGTAGTTTTACTATTTCAATTTACATGGATTGGTATGTTGATTTCTAGTATAACAAAACGGCAACTTCCAAGTAGAATTGAATTCGTATCTTTAATCATATTGGTAGTAGGAACAATACCAGCTGCTGGTATAATTGATGTTGATTTATCCCAAATACCTTTCCAGGGGTGGTTATGGGGGTTAGCAGCAGCACTTTGTTATTCCTTATTTTTGTATGTTAACGGGAAAGCAACTGAAAGTATGACAACCTCTAACCGCTTAGTATTTGTTTCCTTCTTTGCATTCATGATTACTGCCGTTTTCCAGTCTCCAGAAATTATTTGGAATGGTACTTTGTTTAACGAGGGACTGTGGATTTATGGATTGGCATTAGGGTTATTCGGCATGATTATACCGGTTTTCCTGTTCACAATTGCAGTGCCTAAAGTAGGATTAGGTATGTCATCAATATTGAGTGCTGTTGAATTGCCAATCGCGGTCATGGTATCCGTTATCTTATTAAGCGAAACGGTTACAACTTTGCAAATAGTAGGTATCATCACTATTGTTATCGGTATAAGTTTACCAACAATTCTAGATAAAGATAGATTGTTAAGAATCGGTAAAGCAAAATACAGAAAATCAAGCAAAGAAGTAGCAAAAGAATCTTCTATTTAAAGATTTACACGTGTTGGCAACCCCGTTATACAAGTACAGTTGTCACATTAAATGTACATTGAATCGGACAAGACAAGGTTTAGATAACAAAGATAATAAAAAACTCGTATTTTGATGAAAGATTGATCAAAATACGAGTTTTCTTAATTTATTAATAACAAATAGCTATGAGGGAAGTAAAGGATCTATCGCAATTTACCTTACCTAGCATACATTCATCAATGTGAAAATGATCCCCTAAATATCAAATTAAATGTCTACTTTTCTCTTTTTTCAATTGATTTTAATAATGTTAAACCAGCAACACTTATAAGCGTAATGCTATACATAATCGTCTTATTGGCTTCTCCCCAAGTAACTACCATTGTTGTAAGAATTAGCACTAGTAATATGAAGTAAGGTAAGTAAATTCGCAATTTATAAAACCCCTTTTTTCTTTAGTCTCTGAAAAAAGCGAAATTAACTAGATTCAATTTTTCATAAGCTAGGCGTTTGGAAAGCAATGTCTCTTGCAGTATTAATGATACTTAATGAAGTATGAAAGTGTGTATCCATATAAGTAGTTTAAATTTTCGGGAACGCTCAATATCCCCTGTGAAAAGACCAAGGTACTTAAATTATGGATTAGCACTTGACCGTAGTGTGATTAATGACAAGCAATATTTATTTAGCAGTCCAGGTACTCAATTAAATTTGGAGCCTGGTTTTTTAATTTTTAAATTATTTTTTTAATAGTATCTAATTTCGATTGTTATTGTAACCATAATAGTGTAAGATGCATACTATAAGTCATACAGTGTATGTCGTACAGTATATAAAATTGAGGTGGGTGAATGAGCACTTTATTGAATTCATTAACGACAGAACTTAGGAGGGGGACGCTGACATTAGCGGTATTAAGTCAATTACGAACACCACAATATGGATATTCACTTGTTCAATTATTGGAGAATTCGGGCATTACCATCGATCAAAGCACCTTATATCCATTGCTTCGCCGTTTAGAAAAACAGGAGTTAGTAACGAGTAATTGGGATACATCTGAAAGTAGACCGCGTAAGTACTATGTATTAAGTGAATATGGTTTAGACATTTTTTTGCAATTAAAACGAGAATGGATTAACAATTCAAAAGAACTATATGAGTTATTAAAAGGGGATGATGATAACGATGAATCTGATTGATATTTATATTCAAGAGGTCACTCGGAGGTTGCCCGAAAAAAATCGGGAGGACATCGCACTAGAGTTACGGTCAACTATTGGGGATATGTTGCCTGATGATTACAGCAAGGATGATGTAAAGGGGGTTCTTGAAAAGTTAGGAAATCCAGCAGCATTAGCAAGTGGTTATCGAGATCAGCCAATGCATTTAATTGGCCCACGCTATTTTGATGTATATCTATCATTATTAAAAATGATTTTACCAATTGCTGCTGTGATTGCGGTTATTTCGATGTTTGCTGAATACTTTATTGGTTTTGATGAAGGAGAAGCGATCATTAATGTTGTCCTCACTAGTATTGGTGAAGGAATTTGGAGTATCATCGAAGTAGGAATCCACGTCTTTTTTTGGCTAACAGTCGTTTTTGCCATTATCGAACGAACAGATAAAGGAAAAGATCCGCAACCATTGTCAGCGAGTTTAAAAAAATGGACCCCTGATGATTTGAATAACATCACGTATATTCCTAAGAAAAAAGCCATTACAAAGCTTGAAGTGTTTGGTTATTTAATGTGGACAGCGTTTTGGGCAACCCTTTATTTTTATGCAAACCATCTTCTAGGTGTATATGAAGGTGGGGGAAATGGACTTAAATTCGTAATTCCAGCTTTTAATCAGGATATTTTACTTCATTATTGGCCAATTGTTATCGTTGTCATTGCTCTTGAAATTGGGTTAGCTCTCTACAAATTGCTAAAAGGACAATGGACGAAAAAAATGGCCATCTTTAATACTATTGTTGAGCTTTTCGCAACCGTTGTTTTCATTGTTTTATTAAGCAATCCGAATTTAATGAACGAAGAATTTATCTCGTACATGAGTCATTTATTTACCACATCAACGAAGCAATTTGAAATATGGATAGTTGGCGGGGTAATCATTATATTTGTTGTATATGCGGCAATCAGTATATTCGATGGCTTCCGTAAGGCTAGAATCCGTTAATTCAATTTTATTTTGAAAGATTGAAGTATAGTTGATCTTTTTCTATAAACGTTAGATTGTTCAGAAAATGTTCAGAATACTATGTTATTCTATAAATGAACACGCATATTAACAAAAAACTAGGTACCTCCTATAAGAGGTACCTAGTTTTTTTAGCTTACAGGGTCACTTGGGATGGAGTAACCCTAGTAACAATTTCGGAGGTGTAAGGCTAATTTAGCTTTACACTATTATATATATGATGTATTCGTTATGGTTAAATAGTTAATTGCCTGAGAAATAATGAAAAATATCTTATAAATATTTGTGCAATTTTATTGAATATTAAGGATAGAAATGGTAAGTTGAAAATAACTTTAGGTAAAAGGAGGAGAATTCACATGAAAAAAAGATCAATTCGTTTTTTACGCATGGGTATTGGATTCTCTACTGCTGTTTTTTTCTAAAATTGATCAACAAGGGTGAAGTCTGCCCTTTTTTAGAAAAATAATAACCTAAAGGAGATCTAACTATGAAATCAAAACTAACTCGTAAAAATCCTATGCAAGTGCCAAGTCCTGTTGGAAAGTATAGTCATGTAACCATTATTCCTAAAGATGCAACGATGTATGCATTTTCTGGTCAGATAGGGGTTGGACAAGACGATCAATTGCCACAGACATTGCTTGAGCAAATTGCCAATACGCTAAAAAATATTGAAATGATTTTAACAGCGGAGGGAATGGATGCCACGCATGTAGTGAAAGTAAATATTTGGGCGACAGAGGAGATAGATTGGGATTATTTCTATCAACAATGGGAAGCGATGTTTAATGATTCCTATCCCTCTATGACTATAGCCTACGTATCGGCACTAGGATTACCAGCCATTAAAATAGAAATTGAAATTTGGGCAGCTAAATAACATGAAAAATCGACAATATCCAATTGGGTATTGTCGATTTTTGGTATGAGTTTTAATATTAACGCAACATTCTTTTTAATTGCTTCATTTCATAATTTAATTCGTCAATTTGCTTTTGTAGTTTGTCAATGTCATCACGATTACTCTCATTTTCTTTCAATTCATCCTCTAAAGCAAGGCCAGCTGCAATGGTTGCTAGTGCATCACCAAGTGTTGTAATAGCTCCTGCAATCACGGCCAGCTTAGCTGCCTGACTCACAGAATCACTTGCCTCACTATTCCGATAGCCCTTGTTATTTTTCATACAATCCTCCCTACAAAAAAGGGTTTTATTTGCATAGTATGCAATGGGTATGTGGCAGGTGAAGCATAATGCTTGCTGCATATAATAAAAAAGGTCACTTATGTTGCGATAAGTGACCAAATAATATGGGGATGTGTTTCTTGCTGAAGATATGAGCAAAGATGGAAAGCGAGTAGGGTACATTACCAATATATGACGTTTAACGCCATGCTGATAGGTATTTATCATTGACTAAAAAATTAATCGATGTTTTTTCTTTGTCGTAGAGGAGGGACTGTCCAATAGGTACCCATTCGCCAGAGCCATTCCATTGGCCCGAAGCGGAAAAAGTGTAACCATCCTTTACTAAAGAGCAATTGGAAAACATAAATCCCTAGACAAATCCATAATGATTCGATGAAACGAAGCTGACCAATTAGATCGAATGCATGCCCAATGACCAGAATAAGTGCTGTTTGCCCTAAATAATTAGTTAAAGCCATCCGACCATAGGCTTTTAACGGTGATAATAGGCGCTGGAATAGAGGGCTCTGTAGTAATAGGATGATTGCTCCCATATAAAATGCTGACACTATTGGACTATTCTGTAGACCTATTAATGTAAATTGCTCTACATTTATGATATGTTCTTCTAATTGATCCTTGGACAATTGGTCGAAGTTGACGTTGGCTTCAGGCACATACTGCCATTGATAAAACCAACTAGCAATACTGATACAGAACATTACAATTGTTGCAAGCATCAATTTATTACGATGAATCGAAATATTTTCAAATAAACGATATTGACCAGCTGCTAGACCTAGTAGAATAAGTGGAAATGGCATCGCAATTTTTATGCCAAAATAAGCTGTAAGGGCCAATAGCAATAAGCTGATAATTACATTGATTTCTTTACGCATTTTATAAAAAGGTAGGGCTATAAAACCAAAAATGGCATAAATGGTTAGTGCTTCACCAGGTTGAAAATAGAAATGGACAAGCCCCATAAGTAATAAAATGAAAAGTCTGCGGCTAAATAAGGCATAAGCTTTCTCGTTTCTAGCCATAGCACGTGAAATAAAAAGGTAGAATCCTACTCCAAATAAAAAGGAAAAAATAATGAAAAATTTACCTTCGATAAAAAGTGTTAAAAAGCGATTATAGGCAATATCGCTTGCTAGTGTAGGTGGTTCAATCCACATTAATGAGGGGATATTCACTAAAATAATACCGAGTAAGGCGAACCCTCTTAAATAATCTAACGTATCAATACGTGTGTTGTTGTCGGTTGGTTGCAACAGTCATCTCCTCCTTCATGATCAATTATAAGGAAGGTCACTAAAAAGTAATAACGATGAACGTTACGTGAATCTGACAAAATTGTCACTTGAAATTTAGATGTCGCGTTGTTCTGGATAAATCGATAATAGGTCATGCGCCTGTTTTCGTATAAGTTGGATTAGTTCTTGTGGTTCTTTTACAATGGCGTGCTGGCCAAGACGGAAGAAAAGGGAGCTAATAAAATGAAGCTCTCCTTTATCGATCATCATCTCAATAAACCCCGTCCCATCACTTGAACGAACAACTGCCTTTTCAAGGTTCGGCTCACTTAAACATTGGCGCACACCCTCTCTAGTTAATTCCACATATAAACGAATAGGCTGTTGAGGCTCATAGTCACTCTCTAGCCATTGCTGCAAATTAATGGTAGAATCAGGGTTCTTATCGCTGACTTCTATGGAATGAATACGGTCTATTCGAAATAAGAGAATTTTTTCAAATGGTGCATGAAGGGCAGGCATATACCATAAGCCATCATGAGCATACACACCAATAGGCTGGACATGCTTTGTCGTGATTCCAGATTTTGATTCATATTGGATATGTAATTGTTCCTGGTTGATTATTGCTTCTAACACGTCTGTTAATAGTGGTGTTTCTATTGTTCGCTTAGGGTTCCAAAAGGCAATATAGGATTGAAGCGTATCTACCTTTTTTTTCGCTTCTTGCTGCAAGGAGTCATACAGCTTTTGAGATACAGATTTCATTTCCGTATTAAAAGGTAGATCCCGGTAATAATGAAGAGATTGAAAAGCGAAAAATATGGCTACCGCTTCTTCCTCTGTAAATAGAATAGGAGGAAGAAGCGTGCTCGAAAGTACTGTGTAGCCACCGTTTCTCCCTTGTTCCGCGTAAATAGGCAGGCCCATATCACTTAAATCTAACAAATAACGATGCACGGTTCGCACAGAAATATTAAAATCATCTGCAATTTCCTGCGCCGTAAATTTCTTTTTAGCACTGATATATAGCAAAATATCAATTAAACGTTTAGCTTTGGACATATTTTTTCACCTTTTGATTTAATCATGCCAGTAGTTGTCATGTTTTATAGTTAGTATAGACGTTGTACAAGTGATTATCAAAAAGAAGAGGAGTTGACATGATGTCACGAGAAATAGTGGTTTTTATCGCAGCGAGTTTAGATGGCTTTATAGCTAAGGAAAATGATGATTTACAGTGGCTAGAAGAAACAGAGGGAGAAGGAGATAACGGCTATTCGGATATGTATCAAACCATTGATACCGTCATTATGGGCAAACGAACATATGATTACATCGTAGAGCATATCGAGCCTTTTCCATATACAGACAAGAAATGCTATGTGTTTACTACAACTCAAACGGAGAAAAATGAGCACGTTGAATTTGTCCATGAGGATGTTGTAACTTTTACTAAACAGTTAAAAGCACAACAAGGCGCAAAAATCTGGATGGTTGGTGGAGCCTCTATACTAGATGCCTTTTTACAGGAACAGTTAATTGATGAATGGATTGTTACGATTACACCACATTTGCTGGGATCGGGTATCCCACTGTTTAAATATCCACGTCCTTTTGAAGAGTTAAAACTACTCGAAACTAAACGATATGGTCAAATGGTGCAAATGCATTATCAGGTAAAGAAAGAGGCTTAAGGGTAGCCTCTTTTTTTCATGGTTTTTGCAAAAATCAAAGACTTTATAATAAACGAGCATGGACAACCATAGAAGGACTTAGTGCATGAAATTCACTTCTTTGCCAGGAACCGTAAAGATGTTTCAACTCAAACCCGTTTTGCTGTAATAGTCTAGTCATTTCCATAGGATATGTGTAGCGCAGTAATATGGCATCTTCGAAAGTTTGTTGCCCTTGTTGATGAACAGCACGGCACGTTAATATTTGCGTGACAGGATTATATTCTTCACGATGGAACGTCTTTCTTTTTTCACCATTGCTAGTGATTGTTTGTTCTTTGTATTCATCAATGGCGGATAACTCATTTAAAATGGCATTTCTCGTATCAAAAAGAAATTCACCCCCTGGTTGTAAATGCTTCTTCACAGATTGCAATAAAGCATTTTGACTTTCATTTGTTAAAAAGTGCTGAAATGAATTGCCTGTCATATAAATAAAATTAGTCGTTATAGGTAATTGTAGTTGTGTACAATCTTGTAAGCTAAATTGGATTTGCACACCTCGTTTACTGGCTTTTTCGATCGCATGCTGGATCATTCCTTCATGTAGATCTACCCCAAAGACAGGAATACCCTGTGCAGCTAATGGAATAGCTATACGTCCTGTCCCGCATGCTAATTCGATAATGGACTCTTTTTTCGTACCTATATAGTCCTGAATATAATGAAGATCGTCTTGATAATTAGCATAGAGATTATCATATTCGGTTGGGTCATTATATTTTTGTAAATTGTGCTCGAATTCATGGTAGAACATTTTTATCCTCCTATTTTCCTTTGCTAGAATCATTGTATAATAAAGGGAATATTTCTACAAAGATACATAGGGTAAAGGGGCGTTCGGGGATAATGGCAATTCCACAAAAAATACATATCATTGGGTCCGTTGGCAGTGGGAAAACAACATTAGCAAAGGAATTAGCTAAAACCTATCACATCCCCTATTATGAGTTGGATAATGTTGTTTGGATTAGAAAAGAATCAGGGGATAGTATGAGAACGGAACAAGAAAGAATGGCGTATTTACAAAGTATTGTCCAGACAGACTCTTGGATTATTGAAGGAATTCATCAAGAGGAGTGGGTAATCCAGAGCTTTCAGCAAGCAGACTGCATCATCTTTCTTGATACTCCCTATAAAATCCGTATTTTTCGCATTATTAAAAGGTTTGTGAAACAAAAAATCGGTATTGAAAAAGCCCATTACCAACCAACTTTTTCGATTTTCTTCAAAATGTTTCGTTGGAATAAACGTTTTGAGCTAAAGGGTAAACCTAAATTTTTCAAACAACAGGGGGATGTATTGGATAAGCTGTTAGTGGTACAACATAAAAAGGATGTAGATAACTATTTCGAGCGTATCCTGTAGAAAGGATACGCTCTCTTTTTAAGCATTTTTCTTTGTGCGGGTGGTGCGTTTTCTTGGAGCGGGCTTCTTCGTTTTATCTAAGGAAGCCTGCAGTGCTGTCATTAAATCTGTGACATTATCGGGAATTGGTCGTTGTTTATCACTTGCAGCGATTGTATTCGTAGCTTTCTTTTCTTCGATTAGTTCTAGTAGAGCGTTGCGATAATCGTCAGTATATTTTTCAGGGTTAAAGGTAGTGGTTAGCTGATCTACAAGCATGAGAGCTGTTTCAAGCTCCTTCGGCACCACGTCTTGCTCACTAGGTATATTGGGCACGTCGCCAACACTTCTCACTTCATCTGGATAATGAATTGTTTCCATGACGAGTGCATTTTGATAAACTCGCACAACGGCAAGCTGTTCTTTTGATCGAATAATAATTTTCGCGATACCAATTTTTCCTGATTGCTCTAATGTTTTACGCAATAGGGAATAGGCTTTAGCACCGGTAGAATCAGGAGATAAGAAATAGGTACGTTCAAAATATATCGGATCGATTTCGGTTAATTGAACAAAATCAATAATTTCTACAGCCTTCTCTTCATTTTCCTTACGTAGGTTTTCTAAATCCTCTTGATCCAAGACAACAAATTTATTTTTTGTATATTCGTAAGCCTTAACAATATCCTCATCTTTTACTTCCTGATTACAGCCTTCACAAACCTTTTTGTAGCTAATAGGTGTATGGCATTCTTTGTGAAGCTGACGCAATTTAATATCTTTATTTTCAGTAGCGGCATGTAGTTTAACTGGGATATTGACTAAACCAAAGGAAATACTGCCTTTCCACACTGTATGCATGTTTGTCACCTCGTTTTTCTTACTATGATGTATTTTGCAGCTTTTTATGTATTGTAAATTGAAATCGTCAAACACTGTAGATAAAAAACAAAGTAGGTAGTGTTGAATGAAACCAATGCTTTTAACGGAATCAAACGATATTCCAAATGGGGATGAGTGGTTATATGAAACGAAATATGATGGTTTTCGTTGCCTGTTAATATGGGATGAACAGCCGATACTCATGAGCCGAAATGGTCGCAATTTAAACTACTTGTTTCCTGAGATTTTAGCTTTCTGTCAGCAAATATATGCATCTGTAAAGGCTTTTTTGCCATTAACCTTGGATGGAGAGATTGTTTATTTAAGCAATCATTATAAAAGTGAATTTGCAGTTGTTCAAAAAAGAGGGAGAATGCAAAATGAGGACGTCATAGAGGCACATGCAAAGACCTTTCCTTTTCGTTATCTCGTATTTGATGTATTAACTTTTAAGGGGGAGTCCCTTCACAATCGCTATTTAAAAACAAGGAAGGAGCAATTGGCGAAGTTTGCTTCAAAGGTACTATTACCGAGCGTCGACTTTGAGGATAGAAGCTCGATTCAAATTGTAGAGGGGGAGGAAGAGAGCGAGAATTTATGGCAGGCAATAAAGGTTTACAATGGTGAGGGCATGGTGGCAAAGAAGAAAACAAGTAAGTGGCTGGAAAACACTCGTTCAAATCATTGGTTAAAAATTAAAAATTGGCGATATGTGACGGTTGTAGTCACACAATATAACCATAGCAATGGCTTTTTTCATGGCTCAATTTATAAGGATGGTCAATTGCGCGAGGTTGTGACGTTTAAACATGGTATGACAGAAGAAGAGCACCAAACACTTGTTACATTTTTTCAGACCAATGGACAGCGCCAAAAAGAGTTATGGCATCTAGAACCATCTATTTGTATCGACGTTGCTTGTATTGATTTTGATGGTAGTAAGCTCCGGGAACCTAGATTTCATGCCTTTCGATTGGAACAAACACCGGAGGATTGTCAATGGCAGCACATGCAACGACAGCTTTTTCCGATTCCCGATTCTGTGCCTATTACTCACCCAGACAAACCTGTTTGGCCAGAAATTGGCATAACGAAGGATCACTATTTGTCCTATTTACAAAGCATGTCACCATATTTATTACCTTTTCTAAAAGACCGTCCTCTCACTTTAATTCGTTTTCCACATGGTGTGCCAGGCGAAAGCTTTTATCAAAAAAGTAAACCAGATAAAATGCCTAACTTTGTGGCAACGGCGGTGATGGATACGATTGATTATATTGTATGTAACAACTTAGAAACTCTGCTGTGGCTAGGTAATCAACTGGCATTGGAGCTGCATATTCCGTTTCAAACTTTTCAATCCATGTACCCGACAGAAATAGTTTTCGATTTAGACCCACCCTCAGCTGAACATTTTTCATTAGCTGTAGCTGGTGCACTGGATTTAAAAAATATCATTGACTATTTTCAGCTACAATCATTTGTCAAAACATCAGGTGGAAAAGGCTTACAGCTCTATATACCGCTACCAACCAACACCTTTACCTATGAGGAGGTTCGGGTGTTTACAGAATTTGTTTGTCGATTTTTATGTGAGCAAAAGCCGAATTTGTATACAATTGAGCGATTAAAAAAGAATCGCCATGAAAAATTATATTTAGATTACGTGCAGCATGCAGAGGGGAAGACCATCATTGCCCCCTATTCTACGAGAGGCAATCCAAAGGGTTTAGTCGCAACACCTCTAAATTGGGATGAAGTTAATGAAAACTTAAAACCAGAGTTCTTCACGATTCCCGCTGTCATAGAGCGCATGAAAAAAATAGGGAATCCCTTTCAAACATTTCGAGAGGTAGGGGATAAGCAGGATTTTCGAGCTGTATTGGCTCAATTAAAACAATAATTTTCCTTATAAATTTTTTATCCAGCTTAGGACACGAACAATTTGAAATGGCTCCGCTACTGAAGGAATGAAACTCACAAGGAAAAAACATAGTGATCGGGATAAGCTTTAGAAAACCTTGCTCCTTTTTTAAAAAGGCTCCAATACTCATAACAAAGCTCAATAATAAACAAGCAAATCCAACAAACATTAGCCACTCTAACCCATGAGCAAGGAAATAGGCGGGGCTAAGCAGTCAAACAGCAAGAGCGTTTCGAGGAGAGTTACGATCACATTTGACCGAGGTATGAGCGTTTCGAGCAGAGTTACGATCACATTTGACCAAGATACGAGGTTTCGAGTGGAGTTACAATCACATTTGACCGAGATACGAGCAGTTTGAGGAGAGATATGATCACATTTGACCGAGGTATGAGCGTTTCGAGCAGAGTTACGATCACATTTGACCGAGGTATGAGCGGTTTGAGGAGAGATATGATCACTTTTGACCGAGATATGAGCGTTTCAAGCAGAGTTACGATCACTATTGACCGAGGTATGAGCGTTTCAAGCGTAGTTACGATCACATTTGACCGAGATAGGAGCGTTTCGAGCGGAGTCATGATCACATTTGTCTAAATTAGGAGCGTTTCAAGCAAAGTGATGATCACTTAAGCCTGCAATGGGAATACTCCAATCACAATGTTAAGCGCTTTTGACTCAAGAAGGAGTGCTTCAATCAATATGTATGATCAATCACAGTCCCAAATAGAAGCGTATCCATCAAAGTCAAAAGCACCAACATTCAAAAGAGTAACTTTACGTTCCTTTTAAAAAGAGGTGTCTCCTCATCATGGAGACATCTCTTTTTACTGTTATAGAGGCACTTGTGCATTGACTTTTTCTAAGTAATCTAGTATTCCCATTGACGACACAATGGTATCGAAAGGAATCGTTTGATAGACTGGATGATCTGTTGGAATGCTGTTTTCCTGTAAATAGCTGAATAAAAGCTCCTTTAAGCGAGCATCTAAATAGTGGACTTGCTCCTGGAAATCGCTTGATGCAGCTTGGGCTTTTTTACCTTCTGCTAAAAAGAGGGGTGTCCAATAGCGTACTTGGCGATAAGCTTCAGCTGGATTTTTATAGGCACCATAATGCCCAAAATATAACTCAGCTGCTTGAAGTTTTTCGTACAACTGAATGGATTGCTCCATTGTTTCTGGGTTGTATTGGTTAGGCGAAGTGGATGGAATAATTAAATCAATTGCTTCTCCATCCATTTCAGGATAACGAACCCCGGTTGTATCCCCTACAAAAAGACCATTGGTAGCGGAATAGAGCATAGATACATGATGTTTTGCATGGCCTTCTGTATGATAGAACGTTAAATGGTGTTGGCCTAAATCTAGACGTTGCTCGTGACTTACTTCAATAATTCGTGCAGCATCAATTGGCACAATCGGATCAAAGAGGCGATCAAATTCAGCTCCATAGACTCCTTTTGCACTGAAAATAAGTCTGCTTGGGTCAATCATGTGAGCTGCCCCTCGTGGATGGACAACTAATTTTGCATTAGGACAGCTTTGCAAAAATAACCCTGCTCCTCCTGCATGGTCTAAATGAATATGTGTCACGATGACATAGTGAATATCCTCTAATGCAATATTTAACTCCTTTAATCCTTCCATTATGTAAGGAACGGATGGGCTTGCAGAAGTTTCAATTAGAGTAATTTTTTCGTCGATTAATAAATAGGAGCTCGTTCGTTGTTCCCGATTTAAATCATGTGTATCAATACAATAAAAATTTGATGCAATTTGTTGAACTCTACTCAATTCATTTTCCTCCTTTAATTTCAAAGATGTATAAAATATTCTTCAATATACAATATTTAGCTACAAAAAGCAGTAGTTATACTATATAATAATAGAAAATTAAACTGAATGTCCATTCATTTTTTAGGGGGATTACAATGGAGCATAAAATTCGTTACGACACGCGAAAGGTCCACCGTGTAAATTTAGCTATTATTTCAATCTTAGCTATTTTAATTTGTGGACCTCTAATCCTATCGAAAGGCATATTATTTTTATTTGTTGGACTAGCCGTCATCACGTTGGCAGTATGTAACTATTTATTGCCAATCAAAACCTATGTCAAAGGCTTTATTTTTGGCTTAATTCCGTCTAGTGTTGTCTTTACCTTATTTTTGCTTGATAGCTTTTCATTAAACAAACATTATATTTTACTTTGTACGGTGGCTATTATTGCCCTGTATTTTAAAAAGGAATTAATCGTATTCTTTGGGATCTTAACAAACATCAGTTTTTTCATATTATATATGGTTAACTCACCATCTTTACTGGGGCCATTTGATGATATCGTTGTTTTTGTGACACTTTTGGCGATTATGAATGGAGTGATTATTGCCTTTTATTTAATTGCAAAATGGGGCAATGAGCTGATTGAACATGCAGAAATTCAGCAAAATGAGATGCAAGCATCCTACAATCAATTACAAATGACCTTTCAAGAAATTGAAAAAAGTAGTCAGGCTCTGGACGAGCATGTGACACAGTTCCAACAAACAATGCAAAGGATTTCAGGTTCAAGTAAACAAATATTAATCACCACAGAAGATATTTCTGCCAGTATCCAGCAAGAGTCATCTAGTTTACAAATGATTCATGGCACCATGGGCGATTCGGTTCACTTTGTTAATGAAACATTGACCATCTCGAAGGATACAGTGGCAAGCTCTACTCAGCTTCAGCAAGAAGTATTGGCTGGGTGGGACAAAATGCAGGATGCGATGACACAAATGAGTGTGATGAGTCACGCGATGAGCTCAACGGCGGAAACGGTAAACGAGCTTCAGCATAGTTTGCAAACAGTGGATAGCTTGTTAAAGGGCATCACACATATTGCTCAGCAGACAAATTTATTGGCACTTAATGCAGCCATTGAAGCAGCTAGAGCAGGGGAACATGGGAAAGGATTTGCCATTGTTGCAGATGAGGTGCGTAAGCTAGCAGAAGAAAGCGCCGCTATTACTGTAAGCATTACCAATGTAACGAAAACCTTGTTTGAAAAATCAACGGAGGCACATCAGCGTTCCGAAGACGGTGAAAAAGCGCTTCAGTACGGGGAACAACTGTTACGAGATGTTAGTCATTTCTTCAATGTTTTAAAGGATTCATTTACGCAAACAAATACAGATTTAACTAGAGGAATGAATGAATTAAGCAATGCCATCACACAATTCGAGTCAATTCAAAAGCAAATTGAAAAGCTAAATAAAATGACCGAGCAAAATGCAACGTCTACGGTTGACATATTGCATTCTGTGGAAGAAGAAAATCAGCTATTAGTGACGATGACAGATTCAACAAACCGCATTCAGACGTTAAGTGAGACGTTAAAGTCATTAGTCATAGCTAAGGCTTGATCGAATTATTGAAATTGAAATAAATGGTAGGGTAAAATAATAATAGGATTAAACATCCTAGATGGAGGGTATAGAGTTGTTTTTCATCAGTATTGTTTTATCCATACCGGTATATGGCTACTGTATATGGAGTTTGTATGATCCAGAGGAAAGCTTTTTATTTTTTGAGCGCTGGCGCTACAAAGAGACGCCAGAGGTTTCCGAATTGCAAATTAAATTAATACGCATTGGTAGTGTGTTTGGTATGGTGATTGTCACCATTTATTTAATTGTGGTAGCGGTGCAAACGTTCGCCCCTTCAGAACCATAGCCAAAATATCATGTAAGAATTGAAAATAAGGAGGTTTTCTATGAATATTCGTAGCTTACAAAGTTCAGATTACTATACTTTATCCCCGTTAATTAATGACTGGTGGGGCGGAAGGAATATGTCAGATAAACTACCTAAATTATTTTTCGATCATTTTACGAATACGAGCCTCATTATGGAAAAGGATGGCGAAATTATTGGTTTTCTAGTCGGCTTTTTATCGCAATCCAACTCAAATGAAGCGTTTATCCACTTTGTTGGAGTCCATCCTGATTACAGAAAACAGAATATTGCCAAAAGACTGTTTGATGTTTTCTTTCATGTGGTAAAGCAATATCATCGAAATATTGTCAAATGTGTAACGTCTCCTATTAATGAAGTGTCCATTGCCTTCCATACTAATATGGGGTTTAGAATGGAAAAAGGTGACAAGACAGTGGATGCTATCTCCATTCATAGTAATTATGGCGGTGAAAATCAAGACCGTGTGTTGTTTTATAAGATCCTACCGTAATTAACTTTACAGAATTTGCATATAGTCCCGAATAAGGGGGCTATAGATGTTTATTAATAGAATATTTTCTTTATGGTTTCTACTTGCATTTATTGTTTGTAGTGCATTTGTTTTGTTAGCAAATGCACCTATTCAATATGTTGAAAAATCAACTATTACTATGTCACGAACTAGTAATAATGAATTATTAAGTTATATTCAACAATATCATTTTTTAATTAGTGATATTTTTAATGCCCTTCGTAAAGAATCTTTTAGCTTTCAATTAGACTATGGTGTTCTGCCCAACGGAAAGATTGAACTGCTAGTGTCCTTACCGGAAGAGATGGACATAGTGGCGAAGAAGAAAATGGAGGAGATTATGTTAAATTGTATCCAGAAAAATGATTTAAATCCAATCTCTTTTCAGCTGACATTGAAGGACCTTTATGAACCGGCAGCAACAGAATCGACTCGACTTAGCTATAATGACGTTATGGCTAATCTATTTGAAACGATGATTGATCAAAACTATGGTGACTTTAGTGTCGAGCACAGCATTACCTCAGAATCTATTCAAGTAATGATTAATTTAACGGAAGATAAAAATGCAGGGATGCAAAAGAAAGCTCAACAGTTAGCGGAAGATATAATTCGACAGCATCGATTTGATGTACAGGCATTTCAAATTGAAGTACAAAATAAGATTGCTATTCATTAGCAATTAGTCGAGCACTTATTTTCAAAGGCTGAGCAGACCATTGTGGTTTTGCTCCTTTTTTTGCTTAAACGTGATGGTTAAATAATTCTTAAAAAATGGAGGGGAAATATGAGTAAAAACAAAATTGCAGTCATTACAGGTGCGAGCCATCCACGAGATATTGGAACAGCCATTTGTAGAAGGTTAGCTGCTGATGGTGTACATATTTTTTTCACGCACTGGCATGCTGATCATAATTGGATTGGTGAATTTAAAGATGAACTTCTCAGTATGGGGATCATGTGTGAAGAAATGACAATTGGTTTATCAGAGACCCAAGCAGCACAAACGATTCTTCAGACGGTCGAAGAAAAACTAGGCGTCCCTTCCATTTTAATTAATAATGCAGCCCATTCCACACAGGATGGCTATGTACAGTTAGATGCCCAGACGCTTGACCAACATTACGCTGTAAATATGCGATCAACATTTCTTCTTTGTGTTGAATTTGCTCGTCTTTTTCAAAAAGCCCATTTCACGTCTGGTCGAATTATAAATATGACATCAGGACAAGAGTTAGGTCCTATGGTTGGAGAGCTAGCCTATGCAGCAACAAAAGGAGCCATATCAGCTTTCACACGAACATTAGCGCAAGAGTTAGCTCCAATAGGAATTACGGTCAATGCAGTGAATCCAGGGCCAACCGACTCGACGTGGATGAATGATGAAATTAGAAAGTACCTGTTACCAAAGTTTCCGATGGGACGTATTGGATCGCCTGAAGATGTCGCAAGAGTAATTAGTTTTCTTGCGAGTGAGGAAGCTCAATGGATGACAGGACAAATCATCCATTCAGAAGGAGGCTTTCTACGAGGGTAGACGAGAGAATTGAACAAGATGAGCGAGCCCTTGCAAAAGATGTATAAAAGGCATATAGAAATCTTGCGAACTACAAAAGGAGGAGTTTTCAGTGTTAGCTCAATCATTTGATCATGTGAAAAAATCAGTAGAAAATACTTTTCAAACACTTCATTGTACAGGAGCAGCTCTCGTTTTATTCCATAATAATGAATTACAAGTCGAGCAATATTGGGGGAAGCATTCAAATCAAGAAAATGCACGTTCTATCCAAGCAGATACCAAATTTCATCTTGCCTCATGCCGTAAAAGCTATATTGCGTTTGCGGTTGCCTATGCCATCTATCATGGGTATATTCAGTCATTGGATGATGAGATATCTTTGTATTTATTACCCGACAGCCAAAAGGATGTATACAATGGTATTACGATACGCCATTTAGTAACGCATTCACATGGTCTTGAATATATAGATGGGGAGGATGTTCAGACGTTTGCTCCCGGTACGAGCTGGGCTTATCGGGGTAGAAATATAGAGTTACTATCCGACATTGTAAAATTCTCTACAAAGCGAACGATTGCTGATATTGTCAATGAAGAGGTATTCAAACCTTTACATTTTTCCGAAACGAATTGGTATCATACATTTGATGACACCTTTGTTGAAGTGATTCGGCAACCGAATGACCGTTTTTGGTCAGCTTCTTCAAATTTGGATGGCAGTCAAATGAATATGTATGCCTCCGCAAGAGAATTCGCAAAATGGGGGTTACTTCACCTAAATGAAGGGAAGTTGAATGGCAAACAAATGATTCCTTCGGATATTTTAAAATTAGCCACAACGATACATAGTCCTGCATTCTCCAATCCTGACCTTCCAGAAAACGGCTTCTTCTGGTATGTAAAAGGGTCGATGGCCAAGCGTTCAGAAATAGGAGCACTTGTACCAAATGGAGCATTTCAAATTTTGGGATACACTACCGTCACACTGCTTGTCATTCCAAGTGAAAAAATCGTGGCAGTTAGGGCTTTTAATAGTTTTGGCTCTCCAGAGGGGTATGATTACTTGGCAGATGTTCGCAGTTTTGGAGATTCTATTATGGTAGATTTAAATAATAATATCCAAAAAACCTCGAGGCTGTAGATTTACAATGCCTCTTCACTTACAATAAATGTGTGGTAATATTAAACAATAATGGTAAGTTAGGGGAAAGTACTTGAAATTCAAATTATTATTTTCTTTTTTGCTAATATTGATCGTATTAGCAGGATGCACAAGCGAAAAAAAGTTTACTGTAGATGATGTAAAAAAAGTAAAGCTAGAATTACTAGAAAAGGAAACCCTTCAAGAAGGAATATCCTATACTATCCAATTGGTGAATGGCAGTGATTATACTATAAAGCAAAATAATGTGTATGTTTCTTTTCCTATTAAACACGGTGAAAGTGGCTATAAAGGGAATGAATATCATGTTGAAGCGACTGGAAATAAATTAAATATTCAACCAGGAGAAAAAATTACATTGACTGTTTTTATGCCATTTGAAGGCTTGGGTGATAAAACTTTGTTTGGTATAGATCATCCTGAAATTAAATTAAGAGGCTATATGGAAACCGTTGATGATGAACATCTATTTACTACTGGAGGATCCTTAATGAAGGATTGAAGCTGTTTCAGGCCATAAAATTTAGGGGTAGATAGCTTTTTCAGATAGTACAATAAAAGACTGAGAAATAGCCTTAAACTTATTGGCTCTTGGTTGTCACTGCGAGATGCCCTTTAAAGCCAAACCAAAACGTATTTTTGCCGTCACTGTTCTTTTTGATGCCCCAATTTGGTTCGATTGGCGCATCTTGCCACAGTGTCTTCAGTGGAGTATCGAGTTGATGCATGATTTCTTTTTCATAAGTCGACTGATTGGCTTTGATTTCTGCTTGTTTCGTAAGCCAATCCTCCCATTCTTCTTTTGATTTTCGTTCACGTTTTTGTGGTGATGCAGGTACTTTTTTCTTTGAAGGTTTCGCCGCATCGCGTGATTCGAAATTTGTGGCAGCGATGTTACAGCTCAGAAATGGATTAAGGGTAGTTGTTTTTTAAAAATCTTTACCGAAGACTCTGAGGGAAATAATAATAGTGGTGGGATAGCCAAATACGATTTCAGTTTGGGGCGATGCTAAAGAAGCTATCCCGAAACTAATAGATAAAGGGATTTAATATCAATGACAACGATTGAAGGTAAATTTTAAAGTGGGAAATGATCAAAAAACCCCAGTTTAATACTGGGGAAGTGCTGGTTCGCCAGGTTTATAATTCTATAGGATATGAGAGCATTTTAATTGAGGGGTGGATAAAAACGGTTATTCAACACAACTGAATTATTTTAAAGGGATTCCAAGTCCTAAGGCAGAAGCAATAGTTACAAGAGAGGTAATAACACCAAGTATTGCAGTTAATTTCTCTAATGGTTTTTTAGCTTTCTCTTTATCTCCATTGTTTATGTGCGTTTGAAGTAGTTCAAAATGCGCTTCTGCAATTTCACGTTGTTCACCTGATAGGCGTTGAATATCTTCGTGAAGTTGTTTTAACGCACCGCTAATATCATCAGATCGGCTAGAGATCCCTTGATTCAGTGTACCGTTGTTTTCAATCGTGATATTACCTTTATTTTCTCCAAAAGTTAAACCACCATATTTACTAGATTCACCCATATAACCATCTCCTAAAATAATAGTTACTTGCCCGAGTTTCGATACTGTATCTAATAATTGACCAGAATTTTCTTTTTCTAAAATATCTATAATTTCTCTTAAACTCTCAGGTTTATTTTGTTTACTTAACCCCACATTAGCCATTTTGTTATTATTTTTTTTTTGGAAAAACTTTGTTTGAAATCTTCACTTAATTTAATGATTGGAATTGCGTTTAAAGGATCAAAACAATTTTCGGCCCCACAATACTTACAAGTAAGTGAATCCATATTTTCCAATTCATATTTATTGGCAGTTAAAATACTTCTACTACATTCCTCACAGTGGAATTCTAATTCTATAACGAGCGCTTCTTGTTTTTCTAATTCAGATAATTTCTCAATAACTACTCCAAGAGGTAAGCCAGTTATTTCTGCAATATAACTATGGTAAAATTTATCAACTTTACTTATAGCAATTGCCTCGAGTGCATTATCTATTTTTTGAGAAATTTCCCATGGTTTTAAATTGCTCACAACTTTTACCTCGCAGAATCAATTTTTCTCTAATATAATCCAATACATGTTCAGACGCAAATACATTGAACTTAAATGTCTTTGTAGTTACGCCAATTCGAATAGAATATTCTTGTACCACTCCACCAACACTATATTCAAATAGTATTGATCCTTTTTGTTTGGATAGATAAGGCTCTAAATAATTATACAATGGTAAGCCTCTTAACTCTCTAATGCTACCTAATCCAATTGTTTCGAGACCACTTAAAAGTAACAAAGAAAAAGGTGTTGTTTCTAAAATGCTGGTAATATCTTCGCTATTTAAGTTTTGCTCAAGAGCTGATAATTCACCATTAGTATAGTATTCATCAATTGCAGAAAGTATTCTCACAATGGATTTACCTTGTGTTTCTTCAAATGAATTTACTATTCCTGCTGGTCTTCCTGTAGCATCAATAAGCCTTCCTTGAAGAACATCAGCTAAAGGCTCAAGAGTTCCGCCATACTTCTGTAAGAAATCATACTGTTTGAATTCATATTCTTCATCTACAATTTTAGCTAATCCAGCAATAATTTTCTTTGCAACAGCTGAACTTGCTCGTACTTCTATTATTCCCTTAACTTCATCAATATAAACTGTAGTAATTTCATGTTTAATGTATTCTCTACGGTTGGTTAAAAAGTAATCTACATTAACCCCTGTTCTATGAATAAACCTTAAATAATATGCTTGTGAACCTTCGATTTCAGAAGCAGCTATAATAGTAGGTTCAATGGGAACATTTTCGCTATTTGGTGTAATTACTGTTTCGAAAGGGTTGAATGGCATTTTATTAATAATACTTTGTTTAAGTCCAGTTAAACCAGTTGGATTTGTAGTTCGATACCAAACTAAAGAAACGGGCCCAGTAAAAATATTATTACTAATCGTTGTAAGAACATCTCCTTCAATAAGTTCAAAAGCGTCCCATACTCTACTTGCTAATTCATTTACATTACCTGTCGCTTCTAAAGTCATATCACTACAAACCTCTTTAAGTAGAGTTTTGGTCAATTTATTCAAGTCTTGGGGGAAAATTAAAGATTTTATTGTATTCATTTAACACCCTCCAGAATTATATTCTTTATTCGATGAATGTATACCGGATATATTAATTAATATTATATGTTTTGAATACCCAAAAAATTACAAAATAGTATTAATAGAAAGGAGTGGTATGACTTGGAACGTGTATATGCCAAAATGAATAAAAATTATATAATGTGGAACTTTCACAAAAAGACGAAATGACTTGAGCGTCAAGATTATCTAAGCAATTGGGGATATTTAGATAAGTAAGCAGGTTGAAAAGAAATCATTCTAGAACAATAAAAAGACACTCATTTTTGAAAAAAATGAGTGACTTTCTTCTATAATATTTAAAAATTTCGCGTGGGTATAAAGGGAAGCGTTGAATTAACTTCAATACATTAATTGAAAATCAGATCATGATTTTTCCTAATATTAAAGAATCTGTGTAATTCTGAGTTTACAAACCTTTGTTTAGTAATGATTAACACCTGAAGCTGTTAACCGTAAACACTATATAATTTGATTTAATGATTCTTCCTAATCAGGATCATGGTATTGGGTGCAGATGTTTATTATATTCGACGACGGTGGGACTAAATTTTGTTCAGTCTTTTTTCTTCTACATTTTTGTGGATTGCTTAGCTTATATACATTTCATATGTTTAAAAAATGTCATCCCTGATTTTTAGTAGTGAGCCACAAATAATCATTCTACAAAAAATGAATAGGAGGGTTCATTTGAACAATAAATTTCCTCGAAAAATACATATCATTGGCTCTAATGGTGGAGTATCCAAAAGGTTGCTTCTTTTTATTTTGTAAATTTGGTATAATTACCAATAAATACAATAATGTTCCACGGGAGAAAATGATGAAAATTAATAAATTTGCACTGATATGGTCCTGTTGCATAATTTTATCTGGATGCACAACGACCTTAACTCAAACAGATGAAACCTCTTCTCAAGAAGAGTCGAAAGTAATTAAAAGTGAGCCAGCTGAATCTGGTACCATTCAAAACTTTAAAGAGGAAAAGGTAAATCAAAACGAGAATAAAATTGAAGTAATTCGTGGTCATTTGATTGATGAACAAATTGGAATTACTCATGCCCGTCTAATTGATGAACAGATAGCATCCTCTATTGGTGAAAGTAAATCATACTTTGATAACAAAGGGGATTCAAAGGTAAAAATTTACATTCTAAATACTGGTACGGAAAGCTTTCAATTTAGTATTAGAAATGTAAATGATACAAAGAAAATAGTGACCGGAGTATTAAATACGAATGAGACTTATGAAGTTGTAATAAATGATTTACCAGAGGGCTCTTACATAATATCTTATGTGGTTGTAGAAGAAAATCCACCAGCAGATATTGCTTTATCAGTGAAGGTCGATTTAGTTGGATAAGAGTAGGTGAAACAGATGGAACAGAAGAGACAAATGTTAAAGCAGATTATCATTTATAGTATTAAAGAATTTAATGATGATATAGATAGAATTCAAATAAGAAAAGTTGCTTTTGACTTTCCAATTATAAAGTAGATTAGCCAAGTCCTTAGGTAAACTGTGGCAAGGAAATTATTTTAGCATTGATTTTTGTAGTTTCTCCTATAATAATTTATACTCTCTAAAACTTTTCATCAGCGAAGGAATGCGCATATGTTTTCAAGAGGGTAGATGTAGTCATTACAAGAATTTTGTAGGGAAATCAGTATAGCTATGCCCAGGTGGAATTGGCACGGACTGCTGAAAGGAACAATTTAAAGAGGACTATGCTACGTATATTTGGTTGTTGAGAGAGCTTGCTAAAGATGCTTGAATACCTGTTGTGTTGGATGGGGCAGGTAACCGCATCAAGTCACATCGCTGGATTACTGATAATTTAAAGGGTACTACACATAGAGATCCTTATGATTATTTAGCAAGCATAGAGATTACCGAGGCGCAATTCAAGTTGGATATGCAGATTCCGCGATGGATAAAAATATCATACCAGTTGTTACAAAGTAGAATGAAACAAAATGAGCCAAAAAGTAGTTAAAAATATCGAAGCTGTTTAAATATGGGAATTTCATTATCTGTTCGCTTATAATTAAATAAGTAAAACGGATGTTTTATTATAAAGGAGAAAAGACTTTATTAAAGATCAATAAAGTGTATGTCTCTGATTCTATCTATACCTTATAGTCAGGGAAGAAGTGGTACGGAATTCAGTAGAAAGCCTTGAAAAAGTTAGTTCAGAAAATTTCTAGTAGGAGCGTGTAAAATGGATTTAAAAGAAAAGTTGATATTAATAAAAGAGAATGGGTACCAAGCACCTCCCGATAGATTCCAGTTGATACTTGAAATGATAAATAACATCGGTTCTTTGGATGCCCAATTACGTGATGAGTTAATTTATACAACCTTATCACATTGGATTCCTGATAATTCTCTAACAGCAAACGAACTAGAACAAATTCTACCGATTGTTTTGGATAAAAACCATTTGCTTTTTAAGCTTGGTGAAACAAATACAGACTCTGTCTTCACTCGATCTTTCTCCATGCTAGTCATACCGCTCCTCTTCATGAGGCATAGAGAATCACCATTTCTCTCAAGAGAGCAAATTCATCAGATAAAAGAGAAAGTATTTTACAACGTACAAGAAGAGCGAGATTACCGTGGGTATGACGAAGAAAAAGGCTGGGCTCATGCCATAGCCCATGCAGCAGATGCTTTAGAAGATTTGGCACAATGTTCCGAACTGGATAAAAATGACCTCTTAACTATCCTCGATTTGGTTTACGAAAAGATGACCATAACAGATCGAATTTACTCCGATGGGGAAGATGAGAGAATGGTAAAATCCATAATTAGTGTTTTAAATAGAAAAATACTTAGTCAGACTTATTTAGAGCAATGGATTCAAAGTTTTGGTGATGTGGAGAAAAATTCAGAATTCCTCCCTGCCTTTAAGCAAAAAAATAATATAAAGAACTTTTTGAAAAGTTTATACTTTCGAGTTAAATTTTACAAAGTGGATGCCGTTCTCTGCTCGACTATCGAGGATACATTATATAAAGTAGAAAAAGTATACTATTCCTAATTTAAAAAGTGTCGAATTAAAAAAGAATATCTTCATAATGTATTTACTCTCTTGGTAGTTATTTGTAATAATAAAATATAGTAGAATGTTGTTTGTATATTAAAAAATAAAAATGCCTCAGATTGTGCCAAAGAAATACTATTAATTTTAAAGGAATTATTGTTCTTTCCTTATAAAATAGTACTGTCCAAACCTTCTTTATCAACATTTTACGAACTGGGGCACCATTAAAAAAAGTTACAGGTGCCCTAGCAAGTGCCCCAAAAAGTACCCCAGTTAAAAACATTTAGATAGCTTCGTTAGATAGGTATAAAAACCCTCATTAATTCAAACCCTTGATATTATGCACATCAAAAAATTAAAAACATCAGGATAGAAACCAAGGTCATAAGTTATGCTTATCAAAAAAGATAATATTAATGTAATTTACTTATGAATATAAATGCGCTATCATGGGTATTGGAGAAAAGATGCTACACATTTTTAAAGCCTTTTCAAAAAGATAAATTAGGGGGATCCGCAAATGGCACAAGGTAATTTACACAATAGCCGTGCATCATTCGAAGTGAATGGTAAAACTTACAATTACTATGACTTAGCTGCGATTGAAAAAGCTGGCGTTGCAAAAGTTTCAAACCTTCCTTACTCAATCAAAGTATTATTAGAATCTGTTTTACGTCAATATGATGCGTATGTAATTAAAGAAGAGCACGTAAACGAATTAGCAAAATGGGGCAATGGTGCTGATCCAGAAGCTGAAGTACCATTCAAACCTTCTCGCGTTGTATTACAAGACTTTACTGGTGTACCAGTAGTTGTTGACCTTGCATCTCTTCGTTCTGCAATGAAAGAAATGGGTGGAGACCCAAGCAAAATCAACCCTGCTATTCCAGTTGACCTTGTAATTGACCACTCTGTACAAGTTGACAAATATGGTAATGCATCTGCATTACAAGCAAACATGGACCTTGAATTCGAACGTAACGCTGAGCGTTATAACTTCTTAAAATGGGCTCAAACTGCTTACAATAACTTCCGTGCTGTACCACCAGCAACAGGTATCGTTCACCAAGTAAACTTAGAGTACTTAGCTCCAGTTGTACACGTTAACGAAAATGCTGATGGCACATTCGAAACATTCCCAGATTCAGTAGTTGGTACTGACTCTCATACAACAATGATCAACGGTATCGGCGTTCTTGGATGGGGTGTAGGTGGTATTGAAGCTGAAGCAGGTATGCTTGGTCAACCTTCATACTTCCCAATTCCAGAAGTTATCGGTGTTAAATTAGTTGGCGATCTTCCAAACGGAACAACTGCTACTGACTTAGCATTAAAAGTAACACAAGTATTACGTCAACGTGGCGTAGTTGGTAAATTCGTTGAGTTCTTCGGACCTGGCGTATCTAAATTACCACTAGCTGACCGTGCGACAATCTCTAACATGGCTCCTGAATATGGTGCTACATGTGGTTACTTCGCAATTGACGAAGAATCATTAAACTACATGCGTTTAACTGGTCGTGACGAAGAGCACATCGCGGTTGTTGAAGCTTACTTAAAAGCAAACCACATGTTCTTCGATCCAACATTAGAGCCAGTTTACACTGACGTATTAGAAGTAAACTTAGCTGAAATCGAACCAAACCTTTCTGGTCCAAAACGTCCACAAGACTTAATTCCACTATCTCAAATGCGTTCTCGTTACAAAGAAGCAGTAGTGGCACCACAAGGTACACAAGGTTTCGGTTTAACAGAAGATGAATTCGCAAAAACTTCTGTAGCGAAATTCGCTGAAGGCGATGTAGAAATTCCAACAGGTGCTGTTGCAATTGCTGCTATCACTTCTTGTACAAATACATCTAACCCATACGTATTAATTGCTGCGGGCTTAGTAGCGAAAAAAGCTGTAGAAAAAGGTCTAACAGTGCCTAAATGGGTAAAAACTTCTTTAGCACCAGGTTCTAAAGTTGTAACTGGTTACCTTGAAGATTCAGGTTTACAAACATACCTTGACCAAATCGGTTTCAACACTGTAGGTTACGGTTGTACAACATGTATCGGTAACTCAGGTCCATTATTACCTGAAATCGAAGATGCAATTAAAGCAAATGACTTATTCGTAACTTCAGTTCTTTCTGGTAACCGTAACTTTGAAGGTCGTGTACACCCACTTGTAAAAGCTAACTACTTAGCTTCTCCACCACTTGTTGTTGCTTATGCACTTGCTGGTACAGTGGATATCGATCTACAAAAAGATTCATTCGGTAAAGACAAAGATGGTAACGAAGTATTCTTCGCTGATATCTGGCCATCAACTGAAGAAGTTAACGCAGTATTAGGTACTGTTGTTAACCGTGAATTATTCCAAAAAGAATACGAAACTGTATTCACAGCGAACGAAAAATGGAATGCAATTGAAACATCAACTGAGTCTCTATACACATTTGATGAAAAATCAACTTACATCCAAAACCCACCATTCTTCCAAGGTCTTGCAAAAGAGCCAGAAGCTATTAAAGGCTTAGACGGCTTACGCATTATGGCGAAGTTCGGTGACTCAATCACAACTGACCATATTTCTCCAGCTGGTGCAATCGGTAAAGATACACCTGCAGGTAAATATTTAATTGAAAACGGTGTTGCAATCCGTGACTTCAACTCTTACGGTTCTCGTCGTGGTAACCACGAAGTAATGATGCGTGGTACATTTGCAAACATCCGTATCCGTAACCAAGTTGCTCCTGGTACAGAGGGTGGATTCACTACTTACTGGCCAACAGGCGAAGTAGAGTACATCTATGACGCATGTATGAAATACCAAGAGCAAGGTACTGGCTTAGTAGTACTTGCTGGTAACGACTATGGTATGGGTTCTTCTCGTGACTGGGCTGCGAAAGGTACATTCCTACTTGGCGTGAAAACTGTTATCGCACAATCTTACGAGCGTATCCACCGTTCTAACTTAGTAATGATGGGTGTTCTTCCACTTCAATTCATGCCAGGTGAATCTGCTGATACACTAGGCTTAACTGGTAAAGAAGAAATCTCTGTTAACATTACTGACAACGTAAAACCACGTGAAATCTTAACAGTAACTGCTAAATCTGAAGACGGCACAGTTAAAACTTTCCAAGCTTTAGCTCGTTTCGATTCAGAAGTAGAAGTAGACTACTACCGTCACGGTGGTATCCTACAAATGGTTCTTCGCGCAAAAGCTGCTGAGTAATCATCAACTTAAAAAACCGATCTCTTAGGAGGTCGGTTTTTTTATATGATAATGAATTGGATAAATGTAAATATTCCTAATTTATTTTCCAAGTATCCTAGCATTTTCCTAACTATTTATATAGAATTAGAATGTAAACCTTTTTACAATTACATAAATGGGGGATGATGATTATGACAAAGAGAAAACATAAACTTTACACAGCGGCCACAACAGCAATAGCCATTACAGCTTTAGCAGTAGTACCAGTTTCGGCTGCTAGTGCATTTTCAGATGTAAGCAAAGATTATGCACATTTTAACAGTATTTTAACACTACATGAAGCAGGCATTATTAATGGTTTTCCAGATGGCACATTTAAGCCATCACTAGACGTAACACGTGGACAAGCGGCTAAGATGATTGCAGGTGCTTTTGATCTTGCAACAAATTTAGAGAGTGCTGAAAATCCGAAATTTAAGGATGTAGACGCAACTAGCCCATATTACAACGCAATTGTCACATTAGTTAATCTTGGCGTAGTACAAGGTTATGAGGATGATACATTCCGCCCAGATGAAACGATTACACGTGGTCAAATGGCAGTAATGGTGGCACAGGCAACAGGCTTAACAGCTAAAGGAGAAAGTCCATTTACAGATGTACCACAAGATAGCCCATTTGCAGAAGCCGTAACGGCATTATATGAGGCAGGTATTGCAAAAGGCGTTACTGCAACGGAATTTGGTGTAGATAAAAATGTGACTCGTGGTCAGTTAGCGACATTTATTGTGAACGCATTAGACTTACCGGTAGATACAATGCCTATACCAGATGAAAAAGATGAGCAGCCTCAAGAGGAACAGGTGACTGAAGAACAGCCTACTACAACAAAGGATAGTGCTGCACTTGAGGAATTATTTACCAAAACATTAGCTAAGCAAAAAGAGCTAAAAAGCATGAAGGCTACTATGACCATTTCACAGTCAGTAGAAGCTAACGATGGTAAGGAAACCATGAAAATGGATTCTAAAGGCAATATGAACATGGAAATTGTTACAGAGCCAATGCAGTTCTTTGCGGATGGAACAATGTCCCTAACAGATCCAACAAGTGGTGAAGCAATTAATTTACCAATTAAAATGTACATGACAGCTAAAGATGGTATGTATATGTATGAGGCAGACCAACAAGCTTGGGTAAAATTCCCGAAACAACTATTTGATGATGTACTTAGTCAAACAGGCATGCAGCCAGATGCAGCGGAGCAATTAGAGATGCTGCAATCATTTGCTGAAGACTTCACTTTAAATGAAACAGCAAGCCGCTACGAATTAACACTAAAAGGTTCAGGTGAAAAATTCACAGAGCAAGTAAAGCAACAGCTTGGTGTAATGGATTTAGGCATGGACGCTGATTTAGAGGGACAATTAGGCAATATGTCTTTTGACAATCTCACATACAAATTATTGATTAATAAAGAAACATTTGATGTAGAAGAAATTGCGATGGATATGACGTTAAGTATGAAAGTAGAAGGTAATTCGATAAAAACAACACAGCAAACAACGATCAAATACCATGATTTCAATGCTGTAACAACGATTACCATTCCAAAAGAAGTGCTAGAAAGTGCAAAAGAAATAGATCTTAGCACAACAGAAACAGCACCTATAGGCAAATAATAAAAACGCTTAAAAAAGTAGGCTTAGTGCAAGCCTACTTTTTCTATGTTTAGCGAAAGCCCATTAAGTCTTTTACTTTCATTGTATTTTCGCTAGACGTTAGGGTTTCTAGTAAGCGGAAGGCAACATCAAAGGCCGTTCCTGGATTTGATGAGGTGATTAAATGATCTGTTTGTACAATGCGCTCATTAACAATGGTTGCACCGAAGTTTTCCAGTTGTGCTAAACGTTTACTCGTTGGGTGATTATAGGTCGTTGCTTGACGATGTTGGAGTATACCACAATTTCCTAATATAAGAGACGCAACACAGATCGTTGCAATCGGTTTTTTACGTTCGTCAAAATGCCGTACAACCGTTTGAAATTCCTCACTAAAGGCATCCTCATAAAAGCCCGCTTCCTCAAAGCCACCAGGGATTGCTAATGCATCAAAATCCTCTAATGTAATTTCGTGGAGCAATTTTTCAGGAGTCACTTTAAAATTCCATGTGCATTGCAGCTGTTCATGCAAACCGACAGTCACAACCTCAGTTGTGCCATCACCTTCCCATTTATTCCAGCCAAGGACATCTGTAAAAACACTTGCTTCTACCGCTTCAAAGCCATTTGCTAATAGTAATAAGATTTTTTTCATGTTATTAATCCTCCTTTTATAGCTTCTATTGTAATCAATAGGACGGACTGATAACAGAAGTTGTATAATGTATTTTAGCCATATGGCTTTATTTGAAAAGGTATTATGTGAAAAAAAGTTGATTATGAAAGGTGAAGTCTGATGGATCAAATTGATACACAAATTTTAAAGCAGTTACAGCACAATGCAAAAATTTCGATGAAGGAGTTAGCGACCACTGTCCATTTATCTTCACCAGCTGTTATTGAACGTGTCAAAAAGCTGGAGGAACAAGGGGTAATCGAAGGGTATCATGCAAAAGTAAACATCAAAAAAATGGAGCGCACTATTCAGGCGATTATTTTATTTAAATCTATTGATTGTAAAAGTCTCTCTGCATTTTGTAATGCCCATCCCGATGTTCTTGAATGTTATCGAGTGGCAGGAGAAATTAGCTATATCGTCAAGCTAGCAACCTATTCAGTAGAAACATTAGAGGAATTCATAGATGCGGCTATGCCTTATGGTACTCCCTCTACCAATATCGTATTATCTTCAATGGAAAAAAAGGTGATTACACCATTTACTGACAACAATTTTGAATAAATGACAAAAAAAGCAAACCTTAAAGACATGAGCACCGTTTAAAGGGTAGAGAGGGGGAAACATGTTGCTAATTCATGAACTGGAAAAAATAATGGAACAGCATACAGAGAGACTTATCCGTCTTGCCTTTTACTATGTAAGAGATTTACAAAGTGCAGAAGATATCGTTCAGGATGTCTTTATAAAGTTCTACGATAATCAGCAGAACTATGAGGAACGTGGTGAGCTTAAGGCTTATTTATCGAAATTAGTTAGTAACCGAAGTAAAGATTATTTACGAAGTTGGACTTATCGGAGAATCCAAGTACAACAAAAAATTGCTGCCAAGCAGACGATCACAAGAAGGGATATGCTTGTCCGGCAAGATGAACAAACTTTGATTGAAAATGCAATCCTAGCTCTCCCATTCAAGCAGCGTGAGGTCATTATTCATTTTTATTTTGAAGAATTGTCTGTAGTCGACATTGCGCAGCTGATAAATATTCCTGAAAGTACAGTAAAAACAAGGCTACGTCGAGGGCGAGAGTTACTAAAGCTACAACTACAGCATGTTGAATGGGAGGTGCTTCTGCATGAGTAAAGTGGATATTCGTGTCGTACGGGATTTATCAGAAAGCAAAAAGCGTGTGATGGCAAATGTCATTCAGCATTTAGAACAACGTCCTGTTAAAAAATATTCTAGACGCTGGCAATATGGGCTTTTGGCCATGATTTTGAGCGTCTGTATAGGATTGTTTGTATATTTGCAATACAATGATCATCAAAAACAAACCTCTATGATCCCACCAGTATTGGATGAACGAATTTTAGAACTTCACTTACAGAAGGATGCTTATATGAATAGAAAAAATCGACTCTATAGGGCAAGCTTTGATAGTTTTTTATATCTTGAATCGACTTTTGCATATGCGCAATCAAAGAAGTTAATCCCCTCACAGGAGCAAGTAGATAAAGAGTTAGAACTGCTTATGGAGGGATTTAGCAATGAAACTCAGCCAACGATGAATGAACGATTACAAATGCTGCAAATTACAAAAGAAGATTTTTCTTCCAAATATGCAAAGCCAATCGCTTATAAAATGGCTACAGTTAACTTATTAATGGAGGCAAGCAGAGTCGAATATGAAAATACAAGTGATCCAATCCGGATGTGGTTCGTTGAACAAAAAGCTATGAACTATTTAAAGCAGCACTATCATAAAGACGTTGCTTCTTTACAAGGAAAATATAGAATCCCAGAGAAGGAAAGTCAAATGATGTGGAAAAGAAGTGGAACAGTCTTAGCGATCAAGGAACATGAATTTTTAGTTGTCTCAGGTGTCATGGATAGCGAGATTGGTCAATTATCTGCAGATGAATTAGTGAAAAAGCATAGCAATGGTACATGGTTCCCTCTAGCGAATGTCCCAAAAACATTATCAGTTGGCGATCGAGTTCAAGTACAATATAGTCAGGCGATTGGGAATGATGGCTCTCAACCAATCATCGATTTTAAAGATATCGTGGGGCTGAGAATAGTGGAGGAATATTAATAAAAAAGGCTAGACAATCAAAAACTTTAGAATGTCTAGCCTTTTCTTTCGATTTGGATTCCGTTACAATGGTTGTAATATTTTCCTTAAATGGAGGTGTTGGGTTGTTATTTGCTATAGTAGATTTTACAACAGCCTTTTTCCTAAGCTTACCTCTTCTACTAATTTATTTTAAGAGTAGGTCGCAGCAAGAGACTCCTTGGCGTTGGTCGTTTCCTCTATGGTTATTCAATTACCTGAGTATTCGATATTTTGTTTCAGATGGAGAGCTATTTTGGGTTGTCCTTTGCTGGCAGATATTATTTTTATGGCCAATTAGTCTAGTAATATATCTTCATTTATACAAAAAGGAAAAGAATTGGTCGTTTTACATAGGTTTGAAGAAAAAGCATGTTGTTTTTGTGGCAGTATTAATGGCGCTATTTGCGAGCTCTCTCGTGTATTCACTTTTTCTGGCAAATCAACAGGTAGTTGCTTTTCACCAGCAGTTAATGCAAGAGCTCGAGGCCAGCCCGGATCGTCAGCTTTATTTGATAAACAATACGATTGCACCTTCCACACTGCTCGATGTAGCTGATCATATAGCTGAGGTTCGAAAGGGACAGGTTTATGCATCTACTTTGCCTTGGCGAAGCAAGGTTGTTGTGCATCAGGATAATTGGCAAAAGGAATTTACATATGTTCGTTTTTATAATGGTTGGAGGCTAGATGGGCTATACCAAGAAAGTAATTGGGAGAATCAAAAAGATTAAGTAAGGGGAGTCAATCAGTTGCTACAATACGTTTGAAGGAAGATGAGTTAAAGAATAAATTAATGGCTTTTTTTTGCGATGCTGGAGCAAGGATTAGAGCAAGATGAGGTAATTCAATTAGTGCAGAAAATGCCATCAACATTATCTACATTAAAGAGTGAATTAGCTGAAGAGCATTACAGAAACGCAGTATTCAATTACAAAACATTACTAAGAAGCTTTTTTATCCAAACATATAATCAATCAAAATATGCGACCCTTCATCAACAAATCGCCACTTGTCTTAACGAGTTATCATAGGCGAAACATGATTGACAAACATTGGCTAATTTGATACGATGACATGCAATAAAAGCATACAAATTCGTTGATGAGAAAGAGTAGTGTTTCATTTAGTTCTACAGAGAGCCGGCAGTTGGTGGAAGTCGGTGTGCAGATGTTACATGAAAATCCTCTCTGAGAAGGTTAGCTGAAGAAAGTAAGCTAACCCGGGTGTCTACCGTTAAAAAGAACACGTATGATTGTACGTTGCTGAGTGCTATTGACCATTGTGTTAATAGAATTAGGGTGGTATTCGCGGTTAACCCCGTCCCTTTTCTTGGGACGGGGTTTTTTGTATGCCTTTTATACAAATTTGATTGTATAGGAGGAACTAATATGCAGGTAGAACAAAAGAAAGAAACAACGGTTGAACGAGAAACACGGATTCGAGCTTTGTGGGAACAAGAGGATACCTTTGAAAAATCCGTAACCAATCGCGCTGGACAGCAGCCATTTGTATTTTACGAAGGACCACCGACAGCAAATGGTTTACCACACGTCGGCCATGCATTTGGCAGAACAATTAAAGATGTTGTAGCTCGCTATAAAACAATGCAAGGTTTTTTCGTTGAACGAAAAGCAGGCTGGGATACACATGGATTGCCTGTGGAGTTAGGGGTAGAAAAGACATTAGGCATCTCTGGAAAACAAGAGATTGAAAATTACGGGGTAGAGCGTTTTATCCAAGCATGTAAAAATAGCGTTTTTACTTACGAACAGAAGTGGCGATCCTTTACAGAACAGCTAGGTTACTGGCTCGATATGGATGATCCTTATCTTACACTAAGTAATGATTACATCGAGTCCGTCTGGCATATTTTAAGTCATGTTCACAAGGAAAATCGTTTATATAAAGGGCATCGGGTGTCACCATATTGCCCTAGCTGTCAAACGTCCTTAAGCTCTCATGAAGTGGCACAGGGCTACAAGGATATCAAAGATTTATCTGTGACAGCCATGTTTAAGCGACAGGATCACGACGAATATTTTTTAGGCTGGACGACGACACCGTGGACTTTACCTGCCAATGTTGCTTTGGCAATGAATCCTGCACTTAAATATGTACGTGTAAAGCATGCAAATAACATATACATCCTGGCTAAATCACTTGTAACAAAGGTATTTTCAGAGCCTGTAGAAATAGTAAGTGAGCATGATGGGCATGAGTTTGCGGGTGTTTCCTATCACCCACCATTTTCTTATGTAAAGGTCGATAAAGGGCATGTTGTTGTCATGGCAGATTATGTGACAGAGCACAGTGGTACAGGGATTGTGCATATCGCACCTGCCTATGGCGAGGACGATTATAAAACAGTTCAGCACCATGGTTTATCCTTTATTAATGTAGTGGACTTGAAAGGGTGCTATACAGATGAAGTACCAGAGCTTGTCGGGCGATTCGTGAAAGATTGTGATGTCGATATTATAAAAATGCTTGCAAAAAAAGAGCTGTTATTTGCAAAAGAAAAATATGAGCATAGCTATCCACATTGCTGGCGCTGTGATTCACCATTGTTGTATTACGCAACAGATAGCTGGTTTATCAAGATGTCATCCTTAAAGGAGCAGCTTTTACAAAATAATCAACAAGTGACATGGTATCCAGGTCATATTAAGGATGGTCGATTTGGCAACTTCCTAGAAAATTTAGTGGATTGGAACATCAGCCGAAACCGCTACTGGGGGACACCGCTCAATGTATGGGTTTGTCAGGGTTGCGGTCATGAGGAGGCTCCAAACAGTATCGCAGCATTAATAAAATTAGCCAAAGGGGCTGTTGATGAGCAAATAGAGCTTCATAAACCATTTATCGATGACATTGTCTGCACTTGTCCTCATTGTCAGGGAGACATGAAGCGTACACCTGAAGTAATTGATGTTTGGTTTGATAGTGGCTCGATGCCATTTGCGCAGCAGCACTATCCTTTTGAAGATGTGGCGACTTTTCACAATCAATTTCCAGCAGATGTCGTCATTGAAGGGATCGACCAAACACGAGGTTTTTTCTATAGTTTATTAGCCGTATCGACCTTGTTTACAGGGAAGCCACCTTATAAAAATGTCCTATCGTTAGGGCATGTGTTAGATGAGCATGGGCAGAAGATGTCTAAAAGTAAAGGCAATGCTTTAGAACCAGTTGAATTAATCGAGCAGTATGGAGCGGATGCTTTACGCTGGGCCTTTCTAGTAGACAGCTCCCCTTGGAATCCGAAGCGTTTTTCCAAGAAAATTGTAATGGATGCGAAATCAAAGCTAGTAGATACACTTGATCATACGTTTAAATTTTATGAAATGTATGCCACAATCGATGGGTTTACGTATGATGCCTCAAATACTGGTACACGGTCACATTTAGATCATTGGATTTTGTCTCGCTTACATCACACTATCCAAGTTGTGACAGCTGCCATGGATGATTACCAATTTACGCAGGCGACTAGGGAAATTGCCCAATTGGTGGAGGAGTTAAGCAATTGGTATATTCGCCGTTCTCGCGCCAGATTTTGGGCAAATGGGCTGACTGTAGATAAACGAGGAGCATTTAGTACACTTTACGAGCTTCTAACATCTATTTGTCAATTACTAGCTCCGTTTACTCCATTTATAGCAGAAGATATTTACCGACAATTATGTGGGAAAAGTGTCCATCTTGAAAACTATCCAATATGTAACGAGCAGCTAATGGATGTGAGGCTAGAACAAGAAATGGCAATGGTGTTAACAATAGTGGAACTAGGACGCAGTATACGCAATAGCCAGGGGATGAAGGTTAAGCAACCTTTAAGTGAACTCATTGTTGCAGTAAATGGTGAGTTGGCAGATTACCAAGTCTATAATGAGCTCATTCAAGATGAGTTAAATATCAAGTTCTGTAGATGGACGCATGACTTTTCAGCCTATGAACGTGTCTATTATAAGCTGAACTTTAAAACAGCAGGAGCTGCATTTGGTTCAAAGGTGAATCAGGTAAAAGACTATCTAACGACATTAACAAATGAAGAGAAAAATAAGTTACAGCAACAAGGGGCATTAGATATCGTAATTGAAGATCAACAGCTTACATTGCTGTCAACGCATGTGGTCGCAGAATCCGTCGTGAAGGAGCATTATATAAAAGCAGAGGATAGCACTTGCCGAGTCTTGCTCAATGTACAACTAACGGAGAGCTTATTACAAGAGGGGCAAATGCGAGAATTAATCCGTACAATTCAAGACGCACGTAAAAAATGGCAGCTACCAGTGGAGCAATATGTGTCGATTGCCTTTAATGGGAGTTCGGAAGTCTTATCTATCATCCAGCAGCACGAAACTTTATTACAAGCAAATGTGTTGGTCAAAGCTCTGCATTATGGTGTGGAATGGCACGAAGAAACATCGATAGATACAGCACTGTTTAATGAAAAGCTTACAATTTTTGTTGCGTTATAAGAAAAATGCTCAGGTTACCGCCTGAGCATTTTCTATGTATGCTACAGGAAGCCACTTGCAAGATAACAGGCTGTTGCCCATATAAAGATGGCAGAGCATTTATTAAATAATCGCATTAGTTTTCCAGAGCGATCCAGTTTTTTGAACGAGGCTCCCGTCAAAGTAAGTCCGAAAAACCACAGCCAGGAAATTAAGACACAGGCGAGGGTAAAAATGATTTGCTCTGTACCACTATATTTTAATGCGCTCGTCCCAATAACACCGATTGTATCTAATATCGCATGTGGATTGAGGAGCGACACAGAGAGTGCAAAGAATATTTGTTTTTTTACAGGCAGTGCTTCGCTATTAGTGGTAGATGACGGATTTGAACGCCAAATACTATAGCCCATATAAAGTAAGAACACGATACCAACCGTCATTAACGTAATTCGTAACCACTCAAATTGTAGCACAATTAATGATAAACCGAATACCGCTAGTAAAATCAACATTGTATCACAGATAGCTGCTGTCACACTTGCAGGCAATGCTTTGAATACATTTGGTTGTGTAGCACCTTGCGAAAAAACAAAAACATTTTGTACACCTAATGGCAATATAAGACCAAATGCTAAAATGATACCATGAAGAAAAGCTTCCAACGACAATCCCTCCTTTCACTCTTCATTTTAGTTATGGTATAACTAAAAGAAAACGACCAATTGGATGGTTTTTTAGCCACCCAATTTTCTAGAATGGAAGGGGATGAATCATGAGCTGGCAGCCAAATAGACAAAGTGACTCCACGTTACAGCAACAAATTGTTCACTGGGTAATCGCTCAAGTGGAACGAGGGGACTGGGTGGCAGGGACAAAACTTCCTACCCAACGACAATTGGCTATGCAGTTTGAAGTAAATCGAAGTACAGTTCAACAGGCTTTGGAGGAATTAAAAGCTATGGGCATTCTTGAGGCAAAGATAGGCTCTGGTGTTTATGTTACTGACAATTCCTGGCATGCATTACTTCAGCAAACACAGCCGAATTGGCAAACCTATATCGAAACAAGTATTCATAAGCCAAATTACCACACCATCCAATTAATAAATGAATACGAGCAGCGTGATGATGTCATTCGATTAGGAACAGGAGAGCTTGCTCCTGACTTGTTACCAACTGAGGAAATGGAATCTTCACTTAGGGAACTATCTTTTCAGCCGAAAAGCTTAGGTTATTCTTCGCCACAGGGCAATGATCAACTTCGTGCAGCAATCTGTCACTATGTTAAAAAAAGAGGAATCGAGGCTGAGCCCCAAAATGTCTGTATTGTTTCGGGTGCGCTGCAGGCATTGCAATTAATTGCTGTTGGTTTATTAGAACAAGGGTCGATCGTATTTCAGGAACAAACTTCCTATCTAAACTCTATCCATCCATTTCAATCGGTCGGCATGCAGATGATTGGCGTTCACCGTGATAATCAACTTGCCCAAACATTAGCTCAAAAGAAACGAAAAAAACAAGCCGTCTTTTACGCTATTCCTACTTTACATAATCCAACTGGACATGTTTGGACAGCACAGGAAAAAAAGCTACTGTATGAAGCCTGTCAAGCATCGCGAATTCCGATAATCGAGGACGATGTCTACCATGATTTACTTTTTGAAGCTACATCTTCACCAATTAAAGCAATGGATCGAAGCGGGCAAGTCCTTTATATGGGGAGCGTCTCTAAAACCTTAAGTCCTGGGCTCCGCATCGGCTGGCTAATCGGCCCAACAACCGTTATCGAACGATTAGCAGACATTAAAATGCAAACAGACTATGGCTCAAGTGCCATCTCACAAGAAATTGTTCTGCATTGGCTGCAATCAGGAAAATATGATAAGCATATCGTAGGTTTACGCCAGCAATTACAAGATCGAGCCGATTTTACAGAACGTATTTTGCATGAAAAATTTAAGAATATCGCAAGTTGGGATAAACCAAAGGGAGGCTTCTATATTTGGCTCAAGTTTCATGAGCCTCTTGTAGATAAAGAGTTTTTTCTAAAGTTATTGCAACAACAAGTATTAATTAACCCAGGCTATATTTATGATCCTCAAGACCATCACCATATTCGATTATCCTACGCCTATGCATCCTATGAGGAATTACAGGATGGCCTACAAATCTTGCATGACTGTGTCGTCGACGCTATGGAAAAGTGAGATATTGAGTGAAATCGATATTATTTTAGGGGGATTTGCTCCAATTAGGGTGCAAGGTGATCCAAAAAGCAGGAGAACCGCTCCAAAATCGATAGAAAGCGCTCCAAAAAACGGGGAAACCGCTCCAACTAGGATGCAAGGTGATCCAAAAAGCGAGAGAACCGCTCCAAATAGAGCGCAAGGTGATCCAAAAAGCGAGAGAACCGCTCCAAAATCGATAGAAAGCGCTCCAAAAAACGGGGAAACCGCTCCAAATAGGATGCAAGGTGATCCAAAAAGCGAGAGAACCGCTCCAAAATGGAAGAGAAGCGCTCCAAAATAGATGGAAAGCGCTCCATAAAGAGGGGAAAGCGCTCCAACTAGAGTGAAAGGTGATCCAAACCGCGGGAGAACCGCTCCAAATTGAGTAGCACGAAGTAACTAGCTTCTGAACAACGAATTAATCTACAAATCCTTTTAATAATTCCAACCTGAGTCACTTCACCAACATAAAGAAAAGTGAATAATTAAAGCATTGGACCCATACATTTTAGAAGAATCATAGCGGAAAGAGGTGAACGTTTGGAGAATTTGCCACCAGGTTATTTTCAGGTGCCACAGCCTGTTAGGAGTGATGGAGCAGGAGGGGTGGATAAGGGGCCACGAGATATTATGCGGGATTTAGAAAATCCTGATATGCTGGTACCGCCAACGACTGATGCGGGGTTGATTCCTAATTTGCGCTTTTCGTTTTCGGATACACATATGACCTTAAATCAGGGGGGATGGTCTCGGGAAATTACGGTTCGTGAATTGCCGATTGCTACGACATTAGCGGGTGTTAATATGAGTTTGACACCTGGAGGCGTGCGTGAGCTGCATTGGCATCAGCAGGCAGAATGGTCTTATATGCTCCTTGGTTATGCACGCATTACCGCAGTCGATCAAAATGGCTGTAACTTTATTGCTGATGTGGGACCAGGTGATTTATGGTATTTCCCGCCAGGAATCCCTCATTCTATTCAGGGACTAGAGGGCGGTTGTGAATTTTTATTAGTGTTTGATGATGGGAATTTCTCTGATCTCAATACACTCTCGATTTCGGATTGGTTTGCCCATACGCCAAAAGAAGTATTGTCGGCTAATTTTGGTGCTCCTCTGAGTGCCTTCCAACATATTCCGAACGAACAAGTGTATATATATCAAGATAAGGTTCCAGGACCCATAGAATCACAAAAAGTACAATCTCCCTATGGCAAGGTTCCACAATCTTTTAAACATCGTTTGTTAGCTCAGCCTCCATTGAAAACACCGGGAGGCAGTGTGCGCATAGTTGATTCGACTAATTTTCCCATTTCAAAAAATATTGCGGCTGCACTGGTAGAAATTGAGCCTGGTGCGATGAGGGAATTACATTGGCATCCTAATAACGATGAATGGCAATATTACTTACAAGGAAAAGGACGGATGACTGTTTTTACAGGGAATGGTACAGCTCGAACATTCGATTATCGAGCGGGAGATGTTGGGTATGTTCCATTTGCTACGGGTCATTATATTGAAAATACAGGCACAGAACCATTATGGTTTTTAGAAATGTTTAAAAGTGACCGGTTCCAGGATGTATCCTTAAATCAATGGATGGCTCTCACGCCAACTGAATTGGTGCAAAGTAATTTACGGGTCGGCCCTGAGTTGTTACATGCCTTAAGAAAGGAAAAATGGCCGGTGGTTAAATATCCTGGTTTTTCCTATTATCCGAAATAGCAAAGCAGGTGAAAAAATTCTCACCTGCTTTTTGATTAATATTGATATTTTGTGCGTGTTAACAGCAAAATGGCGATAGCGGGCACTGTACATATGAGCATGGCTGCGAAGGATAGTCCAGGCGATAGTTCATATAAATAGCCTCCTAAAAACGTCAGGATGGCCGTACTTAAGCCCATGGCTAATGCAGAGTATAGACCCTGTGCATTTGGAATTTGTTCCTTTGGTAAGGTTTGTGTTAGATAACGAATAAATGCATAATGCGCTAAAGCAAAAGATAATGCATGCAAGGTTTGTGAGGCAATAAATACCCATACATTTGGGAACATAAAGATGAGTAACCAACGTAGGGAAGAACCGCTTGCTGCTAAAAGTAATAAAGACGAAGAGCGCCACTTTGTCAAAAACGTATCAGCTTTCATAAAATAGAGGATTTCGCAAATAACAGCAATGTTAATAATCATCCCCATATAAAATGGGTCTACATGTAAATCCTCTAAATAAATATAGCCATAGCTATAATAGGAGGCATGGGCGCCCTGTAGCAAAATAACGATGAATAACACTACAGGGAAGCCTTTGATACTCCATAACATTTTCATTGATAAAGATTTTGCGCGTTGATCTTTTGTTGGCACAACGAGTAATTCCTTTGGTGTTGCTAATTGCTGCATGAGCAACATGCCAATAAGACCAATAATCATGCTCCAAAAGATCACGTTTTTACCGAAAACCCCAGTCAGCATACTAATGATCAATACAGCAATGACAAAACCAAAGGAACCGTAGGAGCGGCTCTTGCCATAGTGAATATTGCCGTGCTGGACAAGTGTTGCTGCACTACTTTCGACAGCAGGTAACAGTGCCGGATAAAAAATACTAAATAAAATCGTCACGATTAATAATGCGATAAATCCTGTACTTGGTATGTAGAGTAATGCCGTCAGAAGAGCTCCTACTGCTAATATCGTAATGAGTCGTTTGTTGTTTACATATTTTGCAAGTGTTGGGAAGAAGAAAAGATTGGATGTTGCACGAGCAAGTAGACCACAGCCCATGACAACACTCGCCTGTGATACTGTCAGATGTTTTGCATCAACAAGCCATCCTGTCCAATAGGGTAAGAAAATGCCCCAAGTAATGAAAAATGTAAAGAAATTTTGAGAAAGCCATCGTTGATTGTTCATATATTTACCGTACCTCCATTAACTATGTTGAATAATAGCACGTTCACCGCTACAATAATGTGAGATATCTCATATTTTCATAGGAGAGAGTAAAAAAATGCATATACTAACAGCTGAAGCGCGGAACCATTATCTTGAAAACTATCCGATCAATGATTTTTTCTCCTTTGAAATTGATCCCTATCTGGAAGTTTGTCAATTTGACAAAGGAGAATGGATTTTTCAGGAGGGCTCCTTTCCAGATACATTGTATTACATGATCGAAGGAAAGGCGAAGCTCTATATGACGCATAAAAACGGCAAGGTTTCACTTATTGAATATTTGGAAGCACCACGTTTTATGGGGGAAATTGAATTACTAAATGAGGCAAGGTATACGAAGGGGATCCAAACTGTAACAAAAACCATTTGTTATTCGATTACACAGTCGTGTAAGGAAAAGTTACTCGCGGATGCTTTATTTTTACGCAGACTTTGTGTATTTTTAGGGGAAAAAGCCACAAAAATGACGTCTAAATATACACAAAATCAGGCATATCCCTTTGAAAATCGTTTAGCAGCCTTTATCCAATTATCTGCCGACCAAGGTGTCTATAAGGAGAAACATACGGAAATCTGTGAGTATTTAGGGGTTTCCTATCGCCATTTATTATATGTATTGGCACAGTTTTGCGAAGAGAAAATTCTAGAAAAGCGCAAGACAGGTTACCATATAATTGATGAGGAGCGCCTTGCACAGCTAGCACAGGAAATTCAATAGTATGATGAAAATTGTTGATCATTCTTTAAATAGTCGTGCTTAGAAAGAGGAGAAAGCGATCTATAATTGAAGGGAAACACTTAAAATGAGGAGTAAGATAATCTTTAGCCGGAGAAAACGCTCGCACATAATTTTCATTAATGTGCTCAACCTAAACAGTCCGACACAATGATTATTTAGATTCACACATAGAAGTCTGGACATGGCTTGTTGTATTCACTTTTTTTAATGAGCCAGCGTGCGATTTCCTTGCCACTATGGTAAAAGTCAACCTCATGCACCTTGTTTTTTTGGATGGAAATGTCTAATGTATCTACCATAACGTCAAAAGGTAAAACGCCGATACATAAATGTTGATTAGGTACAAACTTTTTATCCTTACTACCGGTTTGCAATGCTTCATCGTTCATTAAATGTTGTGTCATATGGAATGCAAGTAGTTCTCCTTGTGCCAATGTTGTGCTTGATGAGTAACCAATACTTTTCATTCAACATGCCCCCTTTTGTCGTTACATTTATTGTACAAGACTCATTGGGAAAATAGCCGTCATTTACAAGGCTTTTACAATAACTTTAAGGTTCATGGAATAATTAGTAATTTGTAACCGTATTCATACCATTATGGGATAAAAACCATAGAAAACTGATATAAATTCTTTTAAAAAAACTCATACTCAAACTATTGTGAATTTTTCTAACACAAAGTATTATTGAAGTTAGATTTAACGTGAAAGTTTTCACAAAGTCACGTAATCGTTAGGAGGAATTTTGATGAGTGCAATTCGAGTAGGTATTGTAGGATATGGAAATTTAGGACGTGGTGTGGAGTATGCCATTTCACAAAATCCAGATATGGAATTAGTAGCGGTGTTCACACGCCGTGATCCTTCAACGGTAAACGTAGCAAGCAATGCTAGCGTATACTTAGTAGATGACGCTGAAAAATTCCAAAACGACATTGATGTCATGATTTTATGTGGTGGTTCTGCAACGGATTTACCAGAGCAAGGTCCTCACTTTGCACAATGGTTTAATACAATCGATAGCTTTGATACACATGCGAAAATTCCTGAATTTTTTGATGCTGTAGACGCTGCTGCGCAAAAATCTGGTAAAGTATCGGTTATCTCAGTTGGCTGGGACCCAGGTATATTCTCATTAAATCGCCTATTAGGGGAATCCGTTTTACCGGTTGGTACAACATACACATTCTGGGGAGATGGTCTAAGTCAAGGTCACTCAGATGCTGTTCGTCGTATCGAAGGTGTTAAAAATGCGGTTCAATACACATTACCAATTAAAGAAGCTGTAGAACGTGTACGTAATGGGGAAAACCCTGAACTTACAACGCGTGAAAAGCACGCACGCAAATGTTGGGTTGTGTTAGAAGATGGGGCAGATGCAGCAAAAGTGGAACAAGAAATTGTCACAATGCCTAACTATTTCGATGAATATAACACAACAGTTAACTTTATTTCTGAAGAAGAATTTAAAGCAAACCATACAGGTATGCCACATGGTGGTTTTGTCATTCGCAGTGGTAACAGTGGTGCAAACGACAAACAAATTCTTGAATTCTCATTAAAACTTGAAAGTAATCCAAACTTCACGTCAAGTGTATTAGTAGCTTATGCGCGTGCTGCACATCGTCTTAGCCAAGCAGGTGAAAAAGGCGCGAAAACAGTATTTGATATCCCATTCGGTCTACTTTCACCAAAATCAGCTGCAGATTTACGTAAAGAATTACTATAATCATAACGGCAGTTTCCCGGTTATCATTGATATGATAATCGGGATTTTTTATTTTAAGCCATTATTTCTCTAAAAATATGGTAAACTGTCAATAATTTAAAAATCTGAATTTTCGAGAAGATTTTAGTAACCTTACAAAGTATGGAGGTTATTTAACGTGACAACAGATATTATTATTCAATCCAAATGTATAGCTCCAAGCCCATCTAATCATTGCATTAATAGAGCAGCACTGATGAAAACACTAAAACAAAGTCATCAGCATACTTGCACAATTCTTCATAGTGGTGCAGGGTATGGTAAAACGACCACCCTTACTCAATTCCTTCATAACGAAACTAGTAAATTTTCTTGGTATAGTGTCTCCGATGAAGATGATAATCTATTACCTTTCTTAAGGCACCTTTTTTTTAGTATACAGCGAGTAGTACCGAATTTTGGGCATTCATTTGCTGCGTGGAACCAATTATCTCGCTTTCCAAAAATGGAGGAAATTAATCGCTGGTACAAACTTTTTGTGAACTGCTTATGTGATATGGATGAGCCTCTACTAATTGTTATTGATGATTTTCATCATGTAGATCATGTTTTTCACATTAATTATATAATGGAAAAAATGATTGAATTTGCGCCGCCCACGGTTCGTTTTATTATTGCTTCTAGAACATTACCTAATTGGGATATTACAAGGAAATTAAAGCTGCAAAAAAAATTGCTCATCATCAAAGAGGAAGAACTTGCATTTTCAACCGAGGAAATTGCCGTTTTTTTTGAAGAATATGTGGATGTGCATTTAACAGCTACTGAAATGGAGAAGGTGCTAGAGATTACCGAAGGCTGGGCTATTAGTATTTCTTTATTAGCTGAGCAATGGCACCATGCGTCTTTAGAACATTGGTTAACAATTTCAACAAACGACCTTTTCACATATTTGTCCGAGGAAGTGTATAGTACGATGACTTCGACTGAGCAGGAGATGATTTTGAAGTTGGCGATTTTTCCTACCTTTTCAGTGGAGCTATTGGAGCAATTTTATGGACTTGACACCGCACAAATGCTGCATCCATTAACACAGCGCCATTTATTTATTCAACCAGTAACAACTGATGGTTTATATCGGTTCCATGCATTGTTTAGCCGATTTTTAGAAATGAAGTGGAGACAATTTCCAAGCCAGTATAAAGCGCTACATAAACAAGCTGCTTTGTATTATGTGGAGCATCATAGTATTCAGGCTGTCCTCTATCATGCCTTTAAAACAAATGACCATGATTTTTGTGGGGAGCTATTACAGCAACATGCAGAACCATTAGTACGTGCTGGTCAGTTTGAATGGTTGTTGGAAAAAATCAATCGGTTTACAGCACAGGAAAAAAACAATTTTTATAAGCTATATTATTTTGAAGGTGAATGTCATCGCTATCGTGCTTTTTATGAAAAAGCAAAGCAATCATATGAGAAATGCGCAGAAATTGCCGAGCAACAGCAGGATCATTTATTTATGACCAAGTCCCAAGCAGGCTTAGCGCATATATATTTAGACACCATTCAACCTGCCTTAGCGGAGCCCTATTTAGAACGGGCATTAGAGCTAGCTCAACATACACCATTATTAAAAGAGGAATTATTAGAACTACAACGACAATACGCAGAAAATCTAGTGAATTTAGGAAAGGCGAAAGGTGCTCAACTTTTTATCGAGGATGTGGCATTGCCTGAGGATGTCGTTCAACGAGCCAATGTCGATGTACGTGTTTTATTACGTACAGGACAATTACAAGAGGCGAAGGAATTATTAACGCAACGGCTTGAATTACCACCCCAGCTTGTGGCGACACATCGTGAAAGTGAACTACTTGCATCTTTTGTCTATGCATTGTTAGGCCAAGGGAAGGATGCTTGGTATGCTGCACAGCACGGCATTCGGCGGGGGTTAAGAGAAAAGTCCATATTCATTGAGGCTGTTGGCTATATCAGAAAGGCGCATGCATTGCTGTTAATGGATTATCCTGATCATCAAGGTGCATGTAAGGCCTATGAAAAAGCCTTATCTTTAATGAATACGATCAATATCTCACGGGTTAAAGCTGAGCCTTATATGGGGTTAGCCATTGTCAAACATACGTTAGGGGATATGGTCGCAGCGAAAAAATACTTAGCGCTTGGTTTACAGGAAACAGAGCAGGTACAAGATGCATGGATGACGGCCCTTATTCTTATAGCAGAAGTGAAAATCATTCTTTCTGAGCAAGAAACAGAACGAGCAAAGCAATTATTAAAAAAAGCTCAGCATTTATTTCACGAATGCGGTGATCGTAATGGCTTGATGCATGTTTTGTTTTATCAAGCAGTCATTGCTTTTCAAGAACAGAATGTTGAGCAATTTCAACCATATTTTCAACAATTTGCGCAATTATGTTTGGCAAATAGCTATGAATATTTTTTGCAAAAGAAGATGATTCTTGGTCCAAGTAATCGCATGATTTTCTACGAACTATTGCAATTTAGTCAAAATGGTGAGGAGGAACATCCAGCCATTCAAGCATTACGACATTATTTTCAAGTGGAGGGTAGCATCAGTTATCCGCATGATGAAGTTCAAATCAAACTTTTTGGTAGTTTAAGTTTAATTAGAGGGCAACGAAAGCTGGAAGATAAAGAATGGCAACGCGATAAATCAAAGGAATTATTTGTCTATCTGTATTGTCACCGTCATCGCTTTACACCAAAGGAGGAAATTGCCCAGGCATTATGGCCTGAACGTAGTATCGAGTCCTTAGACCGAGATTTTAAGGTAGTGTTAAATACATTATTAAAAGTGTTGGAACCACAGCGGAATGCAAGACAGGATAGTTTTTTTATTCAGCGAAAAAATAGTATGTATCAGCTACAGCATATCTCTTTTCTCCACATTGATGTGGAGCGGTTCCTCTATTATTACCAGTTAGGTATGGAGGAATTTGATCCAGAGCTGTCCAATGAATGGCTACAATTAGCAGAAGCGAGTTATACGGATACCTTGTACGCTGAAAAAAAGCAAATTGACTGGCTTGTCCAGGATCGCGAAAAGCTACAATTTTTATATATTGAAGTGCTTGAACGGTTAGCACAAAATGCAACGCGACAACAGCAATTTAAAAAAGCTATCAACTACGCAGAGAAGATTCTACGAGAGGATGCCCTTTGGGAGGAAGGGTATCGCTTGCTCATGTACAGTCACTATCAACTGCAAAATCGTTCCCTTGCATTAAAATGGTATGAAAAATGTGTCCATCAATTGCAGCAAGAATTAAACACAACGCCGATGGAATCCACCATGGCTGTCTATGATTTGATTATGGGGTAGCCAGATGGTCGAAGGCGGGAGCAATCCTACACTATCTCTAAATGGTAGGAGCAAACTGAGCCAAAAATAAGCAAAACTGCTCGAAGGTAAGGAGAAGTCGCTCCTAAATAGGGTGGAACCGCTCGAAAGTAGGTAGAAGTTGCTCCCAAATAGGGTGGAACCGCTCGAAAATAAGGAGAAGTCGCTCATAAATAGTGTGAAGCCGCTCGAAAGTAAGGAGAAGTCGCTCATAAATAGGGTGAAACTGCTCCAAAGTAGGTAGAAGCCGCTCATAAATAGGTGAAACCGCTCCAAAGTAAGGAGAAGACGCTCGTAAATAGGATGAAACCGCTCCAAAGTAAGGAGAAGACGCTCGTAAATAGGGTGAAACCGCTCGAAAGTAGGTAGAAGTCGCTCATAAGTAGGGTGAAACTGCTCCAAAGTAGGTAGAAGTCGCTCATAAATAGGGTGGAACCGCTCGAAAGTAGGTAGAAGTTGCTCCTAAATAGGGTGGAACCGCTCGAAAGTAGGTAGAAGTTGCTCCTAAATAGGGTGGAACCGCTCGAAAATAAGAAGAAGTCGCTCGTAAATAGGGTGAAACCGCTCCAAAGTGGGTAGTAGTTCTCATAAATAGGGTGAAACCGCTCCAAAGTAGGTAGAAGTCGCTCATAAATAGTGGGAAGCCGCTCCAAAAAAGTGAAAAAGCGCTCATAACAAGGCAAGAACCGCTCGTAAATAGTGTGAGCCGCTCGTAACGTGAGTCAAACCGCTCAAACAAGGTAGCCAAACATAATCCATTTCTAAAATTAATATAAAAAGTAATGTATCCGGGGGAACAACAATGCCATTTTGTCAGATTAAGAAAGCGAATATTTATTATGAAGTAATTGGAACAGGAACACCGATTATCATGCTACATGGATTTTCTCCTGATCATCGATTGATGAAAGGATGCATGGAGCCTATTTTTGATGGGCGTGAGGGGTGGAAACGTATTTATTTAGATCTTCCTGGTATGGGCAGAACGACAGATTATTTAACTATTGAGAATTCAGATGAAATGCTAGATGCGGTCATTGAATTTATAAACGAAATTATCCCTAATGAACCCTACTTGTTGGTGGGGGAATCGTATGGTGGCTATTTAGCGCGTGGCATTATGAGAAACTCTATGGAACAACTATTGGGGGCAGCCTTTATCTGTCCTCTAATTATTCCTGAGAAACAACATCGAACAGTGCCAGAGCATCTTGTGATTAGAGAAGATCCTATATTTTTATCAACATTAAGCCAGCAGGAGAAAGAGGATTTTAAGGCTCATCAAGTTGTACTGGATTCCTATAACTGGCAACGCTACACGACAGAGGTGCTAGCAGGATGTAATAGAGCAGATCAAGATTTTTTAGAAAAAATTCAGCAAAGCTATCATTTTTCCTTTGCCGTTGATCAACAGTCCTTTGGCATGCCTAGCCTCTTCTTACTGGGAAAACAAGATTCAGTAGTTGGCTATAAGGACGCGTTTTCGATTCTAGAGATGTATCCAAGAGCAACCTTTGCAATTTTAGATATTGCTGGTCATAATTTACAAATTGAACAAGCTGATTTATTTAAAAATCTAATGAGTGAGTGGTTGGACCGAGTAGAGGGAGAGATGGGTTAAAATGATAATTGCCAATGAAACAGTTTGGCGAGATATTACGTAGATTACTATTTCATTGAAAGGAGTTGATTGTTAGTGCAGTATAAATACAATCTAGATGACATTTCATCGGATATGTTGAGAGGCTTTTTTGTAGATTGGCCCAATCCACCTAGCTCGCAAACACATTTAAAACTATTGGAAAATAGTAGTAACGTCGTCATTGCGGTTGATGAACAGTCTAAGCAGGTAGTAGGATTTATAACAGCAATTAGTGATGGAGTTTTATCGGCTTATATTCCATTCCTTGAAGTACTTCCAGCATATAAAAATAGAGGCATTGGCAAGGAATTAATCAAGCGAATGCTGGATGAGCTGAGTAATATTTATATGATTGATTTATGTTGTGACGATGATTTAATTCCTCTATATGAAAAATTTGGGATGATCAGATCCAATGGGATGCTCATGAGAAATTACAAAATGCAATCAGGAATACCGAATGAATAGTTTAATACTATAAAAGACAAAAATGTTGCTCATTCAACGTTTTTGTCTTTCTTTTTAGCTGTTTACAATTCTTTTAGTATGTTTAAATTTTTAATAAACAACTCCATCACATCAATATTGATTGTTGTCCAATCTTGATATGCGGGAGGAATTGAAACGTCTTCCATGTTACTTACCTTTTTCGATAACAATTTCATTTCATTAATATAGTTTTTTAGCTTGATGATATCTTTTTTAGTCCCTATGGATCCGTGACCAGGGATGGCCTTTTGAATGGCTAAGTTATTTACTTTTTCTAAAATATTTTCCCATTGTGTTGGATTGGAATATGGGAAGAATGATGGATGCATACCGACAAATAGAAGATCAGCCATAAAAATGATTTCATCTTCAGGAATATAAAGAAACGAATCACAGGGAGAATGACCACCTCCCAGTGTCATTATTCTTGCAGTACGTTTGGTTCCGAAAATAGTAAACTCGTGCGTAAAAGTATATTGCGGCAAAACTAATTCCAAGCGAGGGATTGAGATTTCCATCTCCTTTAAAAAACTTATTTCATTCAATTTCTGTGTATCAGTTGGATGAACATTTTGTTCAAGTGAGGCAATGTACTTTTTTAACCCTTTCAAATCGGCCTTCTGTTCGGCTATTTTTGCTGGATGGTTTTCCTTCATTTGTTGAAGTGTTGTTTGACTAGATAATATATGACAATCTTTAAATACTTGGTTTCCTCTCGTATGATCGCTATGGAAATGACTATTAATTACCCAAGAGACGGGTTTGCTCGTAATACTTTCAGCTAGATTCCTTAGATCTTCAGCGGCTTGCTGAGTGTTAAATGTATCAAAAATAATCGTTTTATCACCTAAATCAATGAAACCAGCATTGCCAAACGCGCCACCACCATCTTTCGCAATAGCAGCATAAATGCCTTCACTTACTTTTTCAAGATTAAAATGACTGGAATAGTAATTACTCATTAAATTTCCCTCTCTTTTTTATATGGTGTTTAGTATAGATAATTCGTGTTACTAAATAAAAAAACCTGCACTATTCATTCTTCTTTTATTAATTCGCAAAATTATAATACCATAAATATCCATTTGCGAATGGTTGTCACAGGCAAGTGATTGTCTTAGTTGGCACATGGTAAAAGAGCCATTGTCCCTGCCGTTGCGTTGCACTGCACTTTCGGGACAGAAAACAAATCTGCCATTTCGGCAGATTTGTTTTTGTAACTAATTTGTAACTGGACTTTTATATATTGTTGTCATAGCAAGAAAGCGCTTTCTATTGAGCTTATCTTAAAGGGGGATTTGGGATGAAGAGGCATTGGTATTGGTTTCTTTTTGTGATAGTAGCTGTATTGTTGGTGGCATGTAATGGGGAAGAGGCAAAGGATGAAGGAGCGGGTGCGGATACTTCTGATGGTGAGACGAAGGCGGTGACGGCAGAAGGGGGCACGATCAAGATTGGGGTGCTTGCTTCGTTAACTGGGGCGCTTGAGTCTTATGGGAAGCAAACACAGCGGGGATTTGATTTAGGGATTGAGTATGCAACCGGCGGTACGATGGAGGTCAATGGGAAGAAAATAGAGGTTGTTTATGAAGATACCGAAACGAAGCCTGAGGTGGCTGTGCAGAAGGCTACAAAGCTATTAGAAGATGATCAGGTTGATTTTTTAGTAGGTTCTTCTAGCTCTGGTGATACGCTGGCTGTCCTACCACTTGCTGAGGAGTATGAAAAAATTATGGTGGTAGAGCCTGCTGTGGCTGATAGTATTACGGGTTCAGAATTTAATGAGTATATTTTCCGTACGGGTCGGAATTCCTCACAGGATGCCTATGCAGCAGCAGCGGCCATTGCTGGAGAGGGTGTGAAGATTGCTACGTTTGCACCGGATTATTCGTTTGGCTGGGATGGTGTAAATGCCTTTAAAACAGCAGCGGAGAAATTGGGGGCTGAGATTGTCTTAGAAGAATATGCCGATCCAGCAGCAACTGATTTTACGTCTAATTTACAAAAGGTAATTGATGCGAAGCCTGATTATTTATTTGTGGTTTGGGCGGGGGCTAATTCACCTTGGAATCAAATTGCAGATCTTAAAATTCAAGAAAAGGGCATAAAAATTTCAACTGGGGCGCCTGATATTATTGCACTGCAATTTATGAATCCGTTGATTGGCATGGAAGGCTTCTCGGTGTATTACCATACGCTTCCACAAAATGATGTCAATAAATGGTTAGTTGATGAGCATCAAAAACGCTTCAATGAAGTACCAGATTTATTTACACCTGGTGGTATGTCTGCAGCGATTGCCATTGTGGAGGCATTGAAACAATCGGATGGGGATGCGGATGCTAACAAGCTGATTGACATTATGGAAGGGATGTCATTTGAGACACCAAAAGGCACGATGACGTTCCGCGAAGAGGACCATCAGGCACTTCAGTCAATGTATTCAATTCGCTTAGAGCAGCAAGATGGTGTGGATTATCCTGTACCAGTACTTATTCGTGAATTAAGTCCTGAGGAAACAGCACCTCCCGTTATGAATTAGACATTTGAGAGGCGGCGTCACGCTGTCTCTCTACATAATCACTAGAGATGAAGGGAGTAGAAGATGGAGCCGATACTTTACACCGAAAATTTAACGATTCGTTTTGGCGGACATACCGCTGTAGACCGCGTCAATTTTCAAATGCCAGAAAAGCATTTGAAATCGATCATTGGGCCGAATGGAGCTGGTAAAACAACCTTTTTTAATTTGATAAGCGGAGAGCTAAAGCCAACAACAGGCGATGTTTATTTTAAAGGACAATCGCTGGCCAATAAGTCAGCCATTGAAAGAACTCGTATGGGGTTGGGTCGTTCCTTTCAAATTACGAATGTATTTCCAAACTTATCGGTCCTCGAAAATGTACGATTAGCCGTCCAATCCAAGGAGAAAATTCGTTATCAGCTATTCCGACATTACAAAAGCTATAAGGCGATTACTGCTAAAGCAGAGGAATTATTGTCTCTCGTTTTACTCGACAATAAACGTGATGCCCTCACAACGATGTTATCGCACGGGGAAAAAAGAAAGCTCGAAATTGCCATGCTATTGGCGTTAGATACGGAAATTTTACTGCTAGATGAACCTACAGCAGGTATGTCATTAGAGGAAGTACCTACGATTTTAGAAGTCATTCGGACGATAAAACAACTAGGAGATAAAACGATTCTGCTCATTGAACACAAAATGGATATGATTTTAGATGTATCCGATTCCATTATGGTGTTGTTTAATGGCCAGCTACTAGCAGACGGTTCACCAGAGGAAATCATGAATAATGATACCGTGCAACATGCATATTTAGGAGGGCTGTACGATGACCACCTTACTGACATTAAATGAGGTTCATACACATATCGGTCAATATCATATTTTGCAGGGCGTTAATTTTGAAGCGAAGGAGGGGCAGGTTACCGTACTGTTGGGACGCAATGGGGCAGGTAAAACGACCACGCTGAAAACGATAATGGGATTAACGCCGGCGACAAAGGGAGACATTGCTTTTCGCTCTCATTCAATTAAAAAAAGCCCAACCTATAAAGTAGCCAAATTAGGGATTGGCTATGTGCCAGAAAATCAAGGAATCTTTGCGGATTTAACAGTTGAGGAAAATATGAAAGTAGCAATGCGTAAGGAGGATTCTGCGACATTAGAGCGGCAGCAGTATGTGCTTGAGCTATTTCCGGACTTAAAGAAGTTTTGGAAAAAGGCAGGAGGGCATTTGTCTGGTGGTCAAAAGCAAATGCTGTCCATGGCAAGAGCCTTTATCAATGATAGTCAATTAATTTTGATTGATGAGCCGTCTAAGGGACTTGCTCCCATTGTAGTGGAGAAGGTAATGGAAGCCATTGTGGAAATGAAAAAGAAAACGTCCATTGTCCTCGTGGAGCAAAACTTTATCATGGCTAGTCGGATTGGTGATACCTACACCTTAATAGATGATGGCAGGACCGTGCATTCGGGCCATATGAAGGATCTCATTCATAATGAAGAACTAAAGCGGAAATATCTTGGAATTGGATGAAGGGGGTGACCATCTTTGGAGCTTTTCGTCAATTTAATCATTAATGGCTTGGCAACGGGGATGCTGATTTTTTTACTAGCAGCAGGCTTGACGTTAATTTTTGGCTTAATGGATGTGTTGAACTTTGCGCATGGTGGGTTATTTGTTTGGGGCGCCTATGCGGGAATTTTTATTTATATGTTTACGGAAAGTTTCCTTATTGGAATTCTTGGGGCGATTGTGACGGGTGCGTTACTTGGATTAATCACAGAGAAAATTATTATTACGCCCGTTTATGGCAACCATATACAGCAAATTTTAATTACCCTGGGGCTAATGCTTGTGCTACAGGAACTCATTAAAGTGGTCTTTGGCCCAAATGGTGTTGCGGTAAAAACACCTAGTTATTTAGCGGGTAGCTGGGAAATTGGCGACGTTATTATTATTAAATATCGTTTATTTATCATTGTGATAGGTTTCGTTATTTTTGGTATTTTCCAATACATGCTGAAGCGTACAAAGATTGGATTAATCGTTCGTGCAGGTGTACAGGATAAGGAAATGGCACAGGCCCTTGGTATTCATATTAAGCGTGTATTTTTATATGTTTTTATGGTGGGCGCAGCGTTGGCGGCACTTAGTGGGATGTTGATGGCACCCTATTCTGGAGTTATTTACGCAGAGATGGGCATGGAGTATGCCATTTTAGGCTTTATTGTAGTGGTCATTGGCGGTATGGGTAGTTTTTCGGGCTCTTTGGTTGCAGCTATTTTAGTAGGGCTTGCGGGTAGCTTTATGGCTTATTATGTGCCTGTCTTGTCACTAGCAGTCAATATGATTCTCATGGCCATCGTGTTAATTTTCCGTCCACAGGGGCTGTTTGCGATGCGAAGGGAGCGAACATCATGAACAATAAAATATCCTTGCGTTATATAGCCTTTTTCCTTTTACTAGCAATTTTTATTGTTCTTCCTTTAATCAATGATTCGAGAACTTTGCTCATTTTACTAACGCAAATCTTTATTTTTGGGATATTAGCAATGAGCTATGATATTTTACTAGGCTATACAGGAATTGTCTCATTTGGGCACGCTATGTTTTTTGGCATCGGTGCCTATACGACCGCAGTCATGCTCAAGCAAATCGATAATACACTGTTAATCTTTGTGCTGTCCATAGTGACGGGCATGGTTCTGGCAGGGTTCATTAGTTTTTTAGTAGGGTTATTGACCTTGCGTCTGAAAAGTCATTTCTTTGCGATGCTTACGCTTGCTTTTTCAGGATTATTTTTAGTATTAGCTGAAAAGTGGCGCTCTGTCACGTATGGCAATGATGGCTTTACTTTTCGAGCTCCCGATATGTTTAGAGATCGGATGACATTTTATTTCTTTGTGCTAGCAAGCCTAGTGCTCATCTTCTTAGCACTTTATCGTTTTGTGAACTCGCCGACAGGTCGCATTTTAATTGCTGTACGAGAAAATGAACAACGGACGAAATCATTAGGCTTTAATACGTTGCACTATAAAGTTATAGCCTCCGTTGTTGCGGGCATAGTGGCAAGCTTTGCAGGCTCCTTATATGCAGTGTCATTGCGTTTCGTCAATACAAGTGTGATGGCAATGGATATTACACTCGATGCCCTCTTAATGACGATAATTGGTGGGGTCGGCACGTTAGTCGGGCCATTATTAGGAGCGACAGTCATTGAATATGCTCAGCACGCTCTATCCGGCTTGGCACGAGATTATCCAATTTTTGAACGCTGGATTATCTTCTTTGGCATTCTTTATATTTTAGCTGTCATCTTTTTCCCAAAGGGCATTATTGGCTCACTAAAACTACTGTTTTGGAAATGGCGAAGAAAGCTAAAACAAAAGAAAGCGACGGTTGCCCTGCCACAGGAAAAGGAGCGATTTGAATGACAATCGGTATTGTTAGTACAGGTATTTATCTACCTCAAAATAAAATGACAGCGCAAGAAATAGCTGCTCTTTCGAATATTCCTGAGGATATTATTCGTCAAAAAATGGGCATTCATGAAAAGCCAATTCCTGGCGCATATGATCATACGGTGCAAATGGGGATATGGGCTGCACAGGAAGCGATTCAAAAGGCAAATATAGATCCAAAAGATATTGATGTTGTTATTTATATAGGGGAGGAGCATAAGGAATATCCACTCTGGACAGCCTCCATCAAAATGCAGGAGGAGCTTGGTGCGGTCAATGCTTGGGCCTTTGATGTGCAATTGCGCTGTGGCACAACGATTATGGCATTGAAGGTAGCAAAAAGCTTAATGGCCTCAGATGAAAGTATTCAAACCATTCTTCTAGCGGGCGGATATCGGAATGTGGATTTTATCGATTATAGCAACCCTAGGACACGTTTTATGTACAATTTGGCTGCTGGTGGAGGGGCCATAGTATTACGGAAAAATGAGGATAAAAACCAGCTTTTAGAGGCTGATATTATGACGGATGGCTCTTTCTCGGAGGATGTTGTTGTTCCAGTTGGGGGAACGAAAACACCGTTAACCCCATCCCATTTAACTGAAAACTTATATAAGCTTGACGTATTAGACCCAATTGGTATGAAAGAGCGCTTAGAACAGAAATCTTTAAGGAATTTTTTGAAGGTCATTCGTAGCTCTTTAGCGAAAAGTGGATACAGTGAAGCACAGCTTGACTATTTAGCGATGCTGCATATGAAGAGGTCTGCCCATGATTATATTTTAGCAGACCTTGGTTTACAGCAGGAGCAATCGATTTATTTGCAAGAATATGGGCATATCGGGCAGATTGATCAACTATTGTCGTTACAGCTAGCATTGGAGCAAAAGCGTATTCAAGAAGGTAATATTGTTACATTGGTTAGTGCAGGTATTGGCTATGTATGGGGGGCTATCACAATACGTTGGGGATAAGGGGGAAATGGAATGTTAAAAACAATTCAGCTCGCAAATGGTGAAACGATGGCTTATCGTAAGCGCTCAGGGGGAGCTCAACTTTTACTATTGGTTCATGGTAATATGACATCTTCTAAGCATTGGGATATTCTGATGGATGCTTTAGATGACAAATATACAATTTATGCTATCGATTTACGAGGTTTTGGTGGATCATCGTATCATAAGCCTATCTCTGCCATTAAAGATTTTAGCGATGATGTCAAGCTATTTATCGATGCTATGCAGTTGCAAACCTTCGATATGATTGGCTGGTCAACAGGAGGAGCCGTCTGTATGCAGTTTGCCGCTAATTATCCAGGGCATTGTCAACGACTGATTTTACTAGCTTCCGCTTCAACACGTGGATATCCATTCTACACGGATTTAGGAACAGGCAATCCAGCATCCTTTAAAAGAGCCTATAGCTATGAAGAAGTGTTGATTGATACATCCAAAACAAAGCTTGTGCAAGGCTTCTATGACACAAAAAATGGTGAAGGCTTACAGTCTATATGGAATGCATTAATTTATACCCATCAACAGCCGAACGCAGAAAAATATCAAGAATATATAGAGGATATGCTGACACAAAGGAATTTAGCAGAAGTGTACCACGCACTTAATACGTTTAATATGAGTGCTTTTGACAATGAGATTGCAAAAGGCTCTCAAGAAGCCCTCCTACTCCATATTCCGATTTTAGTATTGCGAGGGGATCGGGATTTGGTCATTACAGAGGAAATGAATGCAGAATTGCTACATGATCTAGGCAAGGAGACACAGTTCGTTAGTTTAAAAAATTGTGGGCATTCCCCACTGATCGATGATTTAGCACAGCTAACAGCCGAAATCGAGGCTTTTTTAGAAATTGGGGGAGAAATCATGCGATTAAACAATAAGGTTGCGATTATCACTGGCGCTGCAAATGGGATTGGTTATGCGGCTACCGAACGTTTTATTGAAGAAGGAGCATTTGTGTTTATCGCCGATTTTGATGAACAGGCAGGGATTCACGCTGCCGAACAACTAGGGGACAACGTGGCCTTTATACAAGTAGATGTAGCAAGTAGAGAGAGCGTTCAACAACTAGTAGCAGCGGTAATCGAACAGAAAGGTCGCATTGATATCCTAGTGAATAATGCAGGGATTACAAGAGATGCAATGCTGACGAAGATGACAGAGGACCAATTTCAGCAGGTTATCGATGTTAATCTGACTGGGGTTTTTCATTGTACTCAGGAGGTTATCCCCCATATGGTGGCAGCTGGTGGTGGCAAAATAATTAATACATCATCGGTAAGTGGGGTTTACGGTAATGTTGGTCAAACGAATTACGCAGCTACAAAAGCAGCCATTGTAGGAATGACGAAATCGTGGGCAAAGGAATTAGGACGTAAGGGAATCAACGTCAATGCAGTGGCACCTGGGTTTACAGAAACGGATATGGTCAAAAAGATGCCTGAAAATATTGTGGCTCAAATGCGCTCAATCGTTCCCTTACAACGATTAGGGACACCACGGGATATTGCCAATGCCTACTTGTTTTTAGCATCTGATGAGGCTTCCTACGTCCACGGTCATACGCTACATGTGGATGGAGCCATCATGATGTGATCGGGGGGTGTTAAGATGTTTGTCGAGCAAGCTTGGATTTTAAAACGTGCCGCCTTAACGCCTCATTACATCGCGTTAATTAATTTAGCAACAGAAGAGCAGTGGACCTATCAGCAATTATCTGAGGAAATTGGTAAATGGAGTCATTTTTTTGAGCGTCAGCAGCTACAAAAAGGAAGTAGAGTCGCTGTTTTTGCAAAAAATCACATTCAATTGTTTGCTGTTTTATTTGCTTGTGGGCTACGTGGACTTATCTATGTGCCGTTAAATTGGCGTTTGAGTAAAGAGGAATTAACACAAATTTTGCAGGATGCTACCCCTTCTATTCTGTTGTATGATGAGGAAGGTTCTTGTCCCTTGACACTAGAAAAGATGTTTCCTCTTCAGAGCATCGAGCAAGAGAAGGATACGGTACCAAGTAGGCAAGCAGTGGACATGGACGATCCATGGTTAATGATTTATACGGGAGGTACTACAGGGCGACCAAAAGGGGTTGTGCTTTCCTTTCAATCGGTGAATTGGAACGCCATGAATACAATTATTAGCTGGGGTTTACATGCTCAAGACCGTACATTAAATTATATGCCGATGTTTCATACAGGTGGTTTAAATGCATTATGTATACCATTACTCATGGCTGGTGGGACGGTCATCATTGGCGATAAATTTGAAGCAGAAACAGCGCTGCAAGCAACGAATCAATACAAAACGACCATTTCCCTTTTTGTGCCAACGATGTATCAAGCGATGATTGCTACGAAGTACTTTCAGGAAAATCAATTTCCTTCGATGAAAGTATTTTTATCAGGCGGTGCACCATGTCCTCATCCTATTTATGATGCCTTTTACAAGAAGGGGCTATTTTTTAAAGAAGGCTACGGTTTAACCGAAGCAGGACCTAATAATTTTTATATAGCTAGAGAGCATGCTTACGCGAAAAAAGGGGCTGTCGGAAAGAGCATGCAATTTAACGAGGCTAAAATCATCAACCCCGCAGGGCAAAGCTGTGCACCTCGTGAAGTCGGAGAGCTCTTCGTAAAAGGAAAGCATATGTTTCGATTTTACTGGAATAACAAGCAGGAAACTGCCAATATCCTGCAAGATGGCTGGTTAAAAACAGGCGATTTAGCCATGATGGATGAAGACGGTGACTTCTATATCGTGGGACGTAGAAAGGAAATGATCATTTCGGGCGGCGAAAATATTTATCCGCAGGAAGTGGAGCAATGCCTATTACAGCATCCGCATGTACAGGAGGTTGCCGTGATTGGAGTAGAGGATGACTATTGGGGTGAGATTGTAACAGCTTTTATTGTCTGTCAACACCAAACTACTGCTGTTTTAGATGAACTCAATGAGCTATGTCACCAGCAATTAGGACGCTATAAAATTCCAAAACATATCATTTTCCTAGATGAATTACCAAAAACAAGTGTTGGTAAAATTGATAAAAAGGTATTGCAACTACTTGTCGATACGCCGAACTGTTAAGTAAATAAGTAGCTTAGCGACTCTCACATTTCTTTAAATCTAAATGAAGTGAGGGATAAATGGATGACACACGCATTAGTTATTGGTGGAACAGGGATGTTAGCTAACACATCCCTATGGTTAGTAAATAATGGTTACCATGTTTCAGTCATTGGACGGAATGCCGATCGGATGGAACGTTTGCTAAACAAGGCAAATAACTCATCCATGATAACCCCTTTGTTAGTAGATTATCGTGATGAATCCTTGTTATTAAAGAAAATACGAGAAACGATGCAGCAAAATGGACCTATTGAATTAGTAATTGCTTGGATTCATTCATATGCTGATAGTACATTAGAGCGCATAGCAAGTGAAATTTCACAATGGCAAGGCGGATCATGGAAACTGTTTCATGTCTTGGGGAGTCGTGCAAATCTTACTGAAGTTAAAGGGCAAATCGATAAACTTGATGCCCTACAATACCATCAAGTTCAACTTGGCTTTAAAATTGAAGATAGTCATTCACGGTGGCTTACAAATGAGGAAATATCACAAGGTGTCATTGATTCCATTCAGCATGATCGGTTACTCCATACAGTGGGAACGATGGAACCTTGGGAAAAACGTCCGTTATAAGCAAATTCCATGCCAAATAACCTTCGTCTTATTCGATAGACGAGGGTTTTTATTTTTTGGAGCGGTTAATTGATAGCAGTTCGAGACTACATAGGATAAAAAACGTTTCTTACACTTCCCATCAGACCAACATATCAGTAAAATAGAGTAGGTTAGGGGGATTGTCATGTGAAAGATCAACGCTTTAAAATAGCGCATCGAGAGGCGCTTATTGGGATTGGACTAGTCATTGTCAACTTTGCGATTTGGTTTGGCTTTGCCTATGGATTAGGCGGAGGAGATCCAGCTAATTATTCGTATGTATTCGGTTTTCCTGCCTGGTTTTTCTATAGCTGTATCGCAGGGACAGGCTTTATGATCCTGCTCATCTGGATTGTCATGAAACTCTTTTTCAAAGAGGTACCATTTGATGATGAGGAGGGGGATCATTAATGCATTGGCAAGTTGTATTTCCTTTGCTATTATTTCTAATTATTATTTTTGGGATTGGTATTTGGGCTAATAAGCATATCCGTTCCTCTAATTCGTTCCTTCAGGAGTATTTCCTTGGTGGTCGTGAAATGGGTGGCTTCATTCTAGCGATGACGATGATTGCTACATATGGTAGTGCAAGTAGTTTTATCGGTGGGCCAGGTGTAGCCTATACAAAAGGCCTTGGCTGGGTATTACTCGCGATGGCACAGCTTCCGGCGGGTTATTTTGTCCTCATGATTTTAGGTAAAAAATTTGCTATCATAGCTCGTCGTTACCAGGCCATCACATTAATTGACTTTTTACGAGAGCGTTACAAAAGCCATGTCATAGTGATTTTATCCGCCATCAGTATTATTGTCTTTTTATTTTCTGCGATGATGGCACAATGGGTCGGGGGCGCACGTTTAATTGAATCTTTGACAGGCTTAAGCTACACAACGGCACTGTTTATTTTTGCTATTTCGGTGTTAGTGTATGTTATTATTGGAGGCTTCCGAGCAGTAGCTTTAACGGATACAGTCCAGGGCACAATTATGGTTATTGGTACAGTTATTTTATTAATTGGCACAATTATTGCAGGTGGTGGTATCGATAATATTATGACCTCACTAGTCGCTGAAAATCCGGATTTTGTATCACCCTTTGGCGCACAGGGAGATTTAACACCACTTTATGTCTCGACATTTTGGATTTTAATCGGTGTGGGTGTCGTAGGACTCCCACAAATTGCAGTTCGTGCGATGAGCTATAAAGATTCAAAAAGTATGCATTTAGCCATCATTATCGGTACGATTGCGATTGGGACAATCATGTTTGGTATGCATTTAATTGGTGTATTAGCTCGACCTGTCCTACCTGGTATTGATATTGGAGATAAAGTGATGCCACTTCTAACGTTGAAGGTATTACCGCCATTTTTAGCAGGGATTGTATTAGCTGCACCAATGGCCGCTACGATGTCTACTGTTAATGCACTGCTCATGCTTGTTAGCTCCACAGTTGTGAAAGATATCTATTTAAATTACATGAAGCCAAAAGCAAGTGATGCAGAAATTAAGCGTGCAAGCTTTATTGTCACAACGGTCATTGGATTAGCAGTCATTATCTTTGCCCTAAATCCACCAGACTTATTAGTATGGTTGAATTTATTTGCCTTTGGTGGGCTGGAGGCAGTCTTTATTTGGACCGTGGTCCTAGGATTGTATTGGAAGAAGGCGAACAAATATGGTGCAATTGCTTCGATGATTACAGGCATGTCCCTGTACATTGTCATTGATCGCTTCTATCCTTCCATCTTTGGTATGCATACAGTCACGCTGCCAATTGTGGCATCCTTCATTATTTTTGTTATGGTGAGTCTTGCCACTAGTCATAAATTTAAAAATGAACAATTAATGATTTAAAGTAAACACGCCACAGATTACAATTCTGTGGCGTGTTTTAATTTAATGCATCATAAAATCATAGGCGTTTTTCGCTAATAATGTCATCGTCACCACGATAAAAAGCGTACGAACAAAGCCGCTTCCTTTTTGAATCGCCATTTTTGAGCCGAGCATTGCTCCACCAATTTGAGCGATCCCCATGACTAAACCATATACATAATGAATTTGCCCTAAGTAAGCAAACATACACACACCAGCTACATTACTCGCTAAATTTAAAAATTTCGCATTGCCTGCTGCCTTTAAAAAATCAAAGCCTATCAGCAGGAAGCTAAAGATTAAAAAGGAGCCTGTTCCAGGACCAAGAAAGCCATCATAAAAACCAATAGCAAATAACAGCAGCATAAATAAAAATAAATGAGTTTTAGATAAATTTTTTACAGTAGAGACAGCACCCCAATCCTTTTTAAAGATTGTATAAATCCCCACTGCTGCCAGCATGACTAACATTAGTGGCTTTAGTAATGCTGGGTTGATGAGATGGACAGTCCATGCACCACATAATGATCCGATAAATGCTAGAGGAAAATATTTAAGGACAGAGCGAATTTCCAGCTGACCAGAACGGTAGAAGGAAATAGAGGATGTTAGTGAGCCCATTGCCCCTGCTAGTTTATTAGTGGCAACAGCAGCCGCTGGGTTAAGACCAACAAACAGTAGAGCCGGTAATGAAATTAATCCGCCTCCTCCAACTACCGAGTCGACAAAAGCTGCCAGAAATCCAAATGATATTAATAGAATGATAATATGTACATCGACATCAAAAACCATGATTACACCTCTTCTAAATTAGTTACTACTGAAATAGTAACTAATTTACTTACTGCTGTAAACCCTAACTTTTTTATTGGCAAATCTTCACAACAGTAGCCTATAATAAAGCTAATGGAGGGATTACATGGAGGAATTAATCACCCAGTTGAAAGATATGGGTTTTACAGAATATGAAGCAAAAGCCTATACGGCACTCGTTCAACAAAGTCATGTTAGTGCCTATCAGGTCAGCAAAAATTCTGGCATACCGCGTGCAAGAGTATATGATATTTTAAATATCCTTGTAGAAAAAGGGATCGTGTTGAAAGAAGAGACTGCAGAACAAACGACCTATTCAGCCATGCCCGTGTCCGTATTTTTACAGCAAATGGAGCAGCGCTGGCAATCAAATTTTTCGTCGATAAGTATGAAATTAGAAAAGCTAGAGGAAAATGTTCAGGAAGTGGAGCATAAAGTCGTGATGCTAAAGGGCAAGGAGTCCATCCTCAATTACTGTCAGTCACTTTTAAGAAAAGCAAAGAAAAAAGTGATTCTGTCGATGTGGGAAGATATGTACGATGCGCTACGGCAAGACCTTCAAGAAGTGTCACAGCGTATTCCTGTGCATGGCATTACACTGTATGTAGACGAACACTTAGCGACTATTGACCGCCATAGGGCCACACACTATACGAAAAAAACGTCTACTCCACATTGGTTTATTTTATCGGTAGATGGTCAGGAAATGATTTATGGTCACTCGCCATCCGCGCAAGAAACGGCCTTCATCACTAATGACCCTGTCCATATCTATTTGTTAGAGGATTATATTTGGCATGATGTCCTTATCAATAGACTAGTAAAACGCGATGATCAGGAGCTTGAGGATTGGATTGCGAAAGAGCGAAAAGGTTTTTTCTTAGAATAAAGATGAGAAAAGGGGAGCATTCTGAATAAATTAGTGTTGCTAGGTTTAGGGTGTCTACTAATGTTAGCAGCGTGTAATGCTACGCCACCTACCACTCCACTCAGCATTCGTGAACTACCTATCGTACCAGAACATGTTCAGAAAAACATCGTTTCTCAGGACAATATTCAATTATTGTATGAAGATGACGCGACGTATTATCTCGTCTATTATTCAAAGGGAAATGTACTAGCAAGTATGGAAGTAGAGGAAAATAGACTCATCATTCATCTTAATGAAGGCAGCGAGCAACGAAAAGAGGCCCAACCATATGTTTTTAAAATATCGAAAAGCCCTGAACAGAACCTTATTGAGGTCTTCATCAACAAGCAAAACACACCCATCGATCGTATGACCATCCTGTGAAAAAAGAAACCGAAATCTCACTTTGATGAGATTTCGGCTTTTTGTAATTTGTCTTAATAAAAGACTTTATCAACATTGTATTTGGAGCGGAAAGTATTAATGGCATATGTTTCGTAAATTTCACGTTCCATTGGATCTTCTACTTCATAGACTTCAATTTTGAACACTTCATCACGGTGGTTTTTCATCGGTGATACATTATCCTCAAAGTGCTTTTTAATACGTTGACGGATTTTACGAGCTTTCCCAACGAATAATAGCTCATTCTTGTCATTATAGAATAAGAAAATGCCGCCTTTATCACGTGTGATTTTATGGAAATCAATAAAGCCAAAATAAGGTGTGATTGGCACATCACCTGGTTTTACTTCTTGTTCACGTTGACGGATAACTACATCTGGTTTTGGAAATTCAATTTTAATCAAACTATTCACGTTCCTCTCTCTTACTAAAGCTATATGGTAACATAAATACGGCATGTTTACCATAAATTTTAAATATCGAAAAGCCACTAACAGCAAGCTTAGTGTACTTCAAATGGACAAAGAACATGCATAGCGAATCACAAAATATTCTATGAATTATTGATATTCTAACTAGTTCATGTTACAATTCAAGGTAATTAAATAATCTTATCAAGAGAAGCTGAGGGATATGGCCCTATGACGCTTCAGCAACCTCTAACATGTGTTAGAAAGGTGCTAATTCCAACAAAGGATATTCCTTTGAGAGATAAGAGTGGACGTGAAAAAATCCTTCTCATTCTATCTCGTATGGAATGAGGGGGATTTTTTAATTTTTAGAAAAAGAGAGCGAAAACAGAGAGGGGAACGCAAGATGCCAATTAATATTCCGAAAAATTTACCAGCTGGAGAACATTTACGTGAGGAAAAAATCTTCGTGATGGAAGAGGATCGTGCGAAAACACAGCAAATTCGTCCGTTAAATATATTAATTTTAAATTTAATGCCGGAAAAAGAAAAAACAGAACTCCAATTATTACGGTTATTAGGGAATACACCGTTACAGGTCAATATTACGTTTTTAAACACTGCCACACATGAATCAAAAAATGTTAGTAAATCTCATTTACAGCTATTTTATACGACATTCAACCAAATTCGTCATCGACGCTATGATGGCATGATTATTACAGGGGCGCCAGTAGAAAAATTGGCTTTTGAAGAGGTCAACTATTGGCAAGAAATTTCAGAAATTATGGATTGGTCCAAAGAGAATGTGACATCCGTATTACATATTTGTTGGGGAGCACAGGCTGCTTTGTATCACCACTATGGAATTGGAAAGATAGAGCTTTCAGCTAAATGTTCTGGTGTCTATTCCCATGTCATTACCGATTTAACGGTAGATTTAGTGCGGGGATTTAGTGATTTATTTACCGCTCCTCATTCTCGCCATACGTCTGTGTCAATTGACGATGTACGCAATCATCCAGACTTACGCTTATTATCTTATTCGGAGGATGCAGGGGTATTTATCGTACAATCAAAAGATAATAAAAACATTATGATTACAGGTCACCTGGAATATGATGCAACAACACTAGCCGATGAATACAGTCGTGATGTGGCTAAGGGCCTTGATATCGCCGTTCCCGTAAACTACTTTCCAAACGATGATCCAACTAAAGAGCCTATTAATACATGGCGTGCCCACACCCATTTATTATTCTCGAACTGGTTGAACTATTATGTATACCAAGAAACACCATATGAATGGGATTTTGTTGACGAAATTGAGTATCATATTTGATTCAAATAAAAAGTCTAATTTCTTGCTAATTTAAAAGAAATTAGACTTTTTGATTGTCATTGCTTGTTTCTGCTTTGGGCATTTCGCTCGTTTCAGCTTTCGCTTTGCGATTGCGAATAATCGCCACAATCAGTAAAAGGATCGGTAATAGAATGGTGATGAAAAAAGAAAAGATTGGCCAAATTTCATTATTATATTTGTTCGAATGGACAATGTTTGGGTGAACTATTTGAGAAAGCCCAATAACAATTAGTCCCATCGGTATAATGAGAGGCCGATGATCCTTGATTTTTAAAATCTGGGCAAGGCCGACAACGGTCGTATAGAAATACATAAAAGTTCGAATATAAATGGATGAGATCCACATAAAGGCCATTATAATCTCAATCCGCTGCAAAAAATTCCCTATCGATATTCTTTGTGCTAAGGCATAGCTTGGAAAGGTTCTAGAAGCCGTATTTTCAGGACCTAGTACAAGAATTGATAGCACAATCAATGTCACTAAAACAAATCCACCTAAGATGATTCCAATATAAAACCCTTTCTGCGCGGATTGCTGTACATTAACCGCAGCAGGGTAGAGCATTAATAACACAATTAATGGAAAGGAAAAAATACTCATAAAACGAATAATACTATAAAACATTGATGATTTTGTTGCCTCGAGTACAGGTTGAATATTTTCAAACGTAATCTGAGGGGTAATACAGACAACAAAAAAAATAAAAATAAAGACAAATAACGGAAAGAGGATTTCTGCAGACCGCGCAAAAGTTTCAATGCCTAAATAGGCAGCATACATAATGATAATAATAAACAGCAAGGCAATCGCCATGGTCGGTGTTTCCGGCATCACTTCTGTTTTCATGAATATCCCGATAAAATAGAGTAATTCTCCAGCGGAAAGAAAGGTCAGAATCAGGAAACAAATGGCTGTGAATTTCCCCAAAAAGGGACCGAGTATTTTTTCGTTTGCCTCAATAAAATTAAGAGAAGGTGTTTGGTTGGCTAGCGTCATAAATAATTTAATAACCAGTAAACTGAGGATGACCCCAATACTGGCAGCAATCCACGAATCTTGCTTAGCGGCACTTGTGATGCTAGCGGGAATAATTAAAATAGCTGTACCGATTGAATAAAGGAGGGTAATAATTGTAAATTGTCTTGAGCTAATGATTTCCTTTTCCATCGAATCCCTTCCTTTTTTAGTCATTCTCTCTATTTGCTTAATGACAAAATATAATCTCTAATCGGTGTAAATATAAATGTTATTAAATCTAATGGGCTCGGAATATGGATTTTAAGGGCAATTGCCATATTTAAAGCCGTACCAATAAGTAACAAAATGGAGAACACAACAATGCCCTTTGTATCCTGTTGTTTTTTTAGTTTTGGAATAAAAATAATGCCTACGATGACCGAGATGATCAAGATCGCAACGGCTAGAACCACTTCGTTACTCCTCCTTTGGTTTGTTTAGTAATGAGTTTTGCATTGTACCTAAGCCTTGCGTTTTCACCTTCACATGAACATGAATCGGCAATTCTGGAAAGATAGTTGGCCAATCATTTTTGATTTTTTTCCACTGTTTTGCATCTGCCCGATGGAGTGTATCACCAAATCCTAGAACATCAACTTCATATTGTTGTTGTATTTTCTCTAATGCTTCTTCAATTCGCCCTTTGATACCTTGAGCTGTTTTTTGATTCACATAATCAATAGATTTAGGTTTTGAAAGGTCGATATCACATTCTACTTCTCCCACGTTCTGCTCCACTTCAATTTGAACATCGATTGCTGGCTCTCCATGTTGAAAGGAGCCTTTTACTTTTGTTTTGGAATGTGTGATTTCTGTAGATAAAGTACCTTTCTTCGGACAAGCGATGATTTCAATGGTACTTTTAATTTTGTCACTGAGAAAACTAACACTTTTACTTTCTTCCTCTGTCAGTAATCCGATGAATTTATCCTTTTTAAAGACAGCTAGACCTGCGTATTGTAATAAAACGGGTGTTTTGACGCGCTGAACATTGGCTTGATCGACGCCTAATTTTTTATCGCCGTGAATTTCAATCGCAGAAATTAATGCTCCTTTATCCTTACTACTTAATGTGTTAACTAATTCATCTATATTAATAGCGATTGTGGAGCCCCAAGCCTTTTCAGAAACCTCAAGTGAATTTAACATTTTATTAGCAGGCACCTTTTCGATGGGTGTTAGTACATTTAACACATCCTTTGCTGCAGCCTCATAAGACATAATGACATCGAAATCTTTTCGAAATTCATGATCCCTCGAAATTAAATCGAGTGATTCACTGATTCCTTCTTTTGCGAGCTCTTCTCCTAAGACGACTACTTGCAGATGAGCAAAATAGGGTTTCCGTGCTGCAAGTGTTGTCATTTTGCGAATAGCCTCAAAGATAGTCTCACCCCTCGCATGATAGCTAATAACAGGGGAGCGTTGTGTGGAGGCTTGTTTCATCGACACTTCACTAGGATCGACAATCTGCACGGTGACCTCATATGCATCGTCTATTTTATCTATTCCAAGTGCAACGACAATGGCTAATTCATTTAATTCACGCTTACTCCAGCAACCACTTAATAATAAAGTGAGGATGCAAAGTAAGCCGATCACTTTTATTTTCGCCATATTTAATTTCCTCATTTATTCAATAGTGATTACCTCTTTTTTACATCTTTATATTGATGGCCTCTGACAATGTTTTTCTGGTTAACTAAACGAGGTCGTGTTAGTAACTTTCTACGTGGGAATAATAGAAAGGCATCTTTTTGATCCTTCAGGACTAACGGTGCAAATGGGCTTAAATAAGGTACACCAAATGATCGAATACTACATAAATGTAGAATAATCAACATAATGCCAAACATTACACCAAATAAACCAAACATCGCAGCACAAATCATTAATGGAAACCGTAGCACACGAATAGTATTCGATAGGCCATAAGCAGGGAAGAGGAAACTACAAATGGCCGTTAAGGCGACAATGATGACCATTACAGCTGAAACAATGCCTGCTTCAACCGCTGCTTGACCAATAACTAAGGTACCTACAATCGACACAGCAGGACCGATTGTTCTTGGCATACGAAGTCCAGCTTCCCTCAAAACCTCAAAGGCAATCTCCATTATGAGTGCCTCTACTACAGCTGGGAAGGGGACGCCCTCCCTTTGCGATGCAATACTGATTAACATCGGTGTTGGCAGCATTTCTTGGTGAAAGGTTGTAATGGCTACATACAGTGATGGTGCTACTAATGCTAGACTAATACCAAAAAAGCGCAATATGCGGATCAGGGAGCTTATCATCCAATGCTGATAATAATCTTCTGCTGACTGTAAAAAAGATGTAAATAACGCTGGCACCACTAAGACAAAGGGTGTTCCATCTACTAAAATCGCTACTTTCCCATCTAATAATTCACCAGCAATGACATCGGGACGTTCGGAGTTGTAGATAGTTGGAAACATGGTATTTTTAGAATCCTGAATGAAATCCTCAATATAACCACTTTCCAATATGCCATCAATATTGATGCGGTCTAAACGAGCTAATACCTCTGCGACAATTTTGTCGTTCGCGATGCCATTAATATACATGACTGCTACATCTGTTTGTGTGACATCACCGATAATACGTGATTTAATCCAGAGGTTTGGACTTTTTATTTTACGACGGATTAGGGCTGTATTGGTACGAAGTGTTTCCGTAAAGGATTCCCTAGGTCCTCGTATAACCGATTCCGTCGATGGTTCTGTTACTGCTCGATCTTTCGCACTTCTTGTGCTGGTCACTATCCCTTCAGCAAAGCCATCTAATAATATAACCGTTTCACCATTGAGAATAGCTTGGTAGAGCGTTTTAAAGTGCTCAATATTTTTTACATCACCAACTGTTAAATAGGAATTTCGGACATATTCATTAATGGTTGTAATTTCAATATCTTGTTCTTCCTCAATGTTAGCCATCAGTTTATCAATAACAGAATCGGAAATGGTTGTTTTATCTGATAAACCATCAATCGATATAATGGCTAGGTGATGAGGTTCAGTTTCACCAATAGTAATTTTTCGTATAATGATGTCATTGCTATGACCGAGTGAGTTCTGAATGATTTTTAAATTTTTAGCAAGGGACGTGTATAACAAATCGTTCATAGTATGGGATGGGGAGGTATCAATATTGTTAGACGTGGACATGTGTTTTCCTCCTCAAATGGACGTTCATTACCATTAGAGTGGACAAATTTTTTACCAGATAAACGAAGAAGGCATGAAAATCTGCCATGGATTTCTACTGGATGTCTTCTCAGCTTCGGGTACCGCTAAAGATTACTTCAACGTAACAACCTTGGACCATGAAGCGAAATAAAAAACAGTGTTTCCTTTCATATGCCGAAAGGAAACACTGTTTTATGTACGATAATCATATTGTAATTCATCTTTACTTGCATCAACGTCAACATGTAGATTGTAATCGTTAAAGAACCAGAGGTCTTTCTCTTCAATGTAATAGGTTACACCATCAATTTCTGTTTGAACACCTATAGCGATCGGTTCTTCACGAGTCATGCCAAGTGAAAAGCCTTCGTGAAAAGGACTAGAACCACCATAGCGTGCATAAAAGCGAATGGTATCACCTGATTCTACTTCCATTTCCTGCTTGAACCATTGTAGGGCTTCATCTGTTAATGCAATGTTCATTTCGAATGCTCCTCTCTTCCTACAGCCATTTTACCTTTGGCTCGGTGCCGTTTTTAATCCGTGAAATATTGGCACGGTGACGATAAATAATAAAAGTGAATAAAAAGGCTACCAAAATGCCTAATGCAAAGTCACCTGTAACAAAATAATAAACGATTGCATAAATAAGTGCTACTAAAGCGGCTATCATAGATGTTAAACTAACGATTTTAGTAATTTTTAATGTCACAATAAAGGCAATAAATAATAGGACAAACAGTGGCCATGAATAGCCTAATAAAACACCCGCAGAGGTTGCCACTGCCTTCCCACCACGGAAGTTGGCGAAGATTGGAAACATATGGCCGATTACGGCAACTAGGCCGAGTAGTAACGGATGGAGCATACTGTCAGAGAAAATAGGAAGTGTCACGAGTAACACTGCGGCAGTTCCTTTTAAAACATCCATCACGGTCACCACGATACCCGCTTTTTTTCCTAACGTGCGGAAGGTATTGGTTGCACCTAGATTACCGCTCCCGTGTTCACGAATATCTGTGTTATAAAAAATTTTGCCTATCCATAATCCAGAAGGTATAGAGCCAATTAGATAAGCACATAAAATAATAAGTCCATTGATCATAGCTGGACTCCTTTCATTCATAGTCAATACTTGGTACTAATAGTTTGTAACAAGTATTTTACACTTTTTCTTGCTAATCTACAATGTTATGAAGGAGATTTCATTATGGGTCTTGAATTCAATTACCATAGGGTAGTCTTTTAGACATGAGAGGATCAGTTGTGGAAAAAAGCCTTTTTAAAAATATAGGCATAAAGGCAATTTTGTCAATCGTTCATTCCTTTGGTAGAATAGAAGTCTAACTTTATCCAGTTAATCGCGAGATACATCGTAGCACTTTCATCGCTCGTGATGAGAAGCCAAACAAATGGAAGTGAAACTAAATAGGCTACTATGCGTCAAACGATAATGGATAGTAGTAGCAGTCTGTCTTGCTTAAATTCCAAATTTAAGCAACTGTTGAAGATGTTTACTATAAAAAGAATCAAAACTGTGAGCAATTTTTAAAATTTTATTGGACCTGTCGCTAGCTATTGACAGGAAATGCTATTATTATTAGGATGAGAACATAAATAGAACATGTGTTTGTTTTTTGGAGGGGAATTTTTTTGACGAATAAACAGTCACCTAGCGTCTATAATGATGACGCTATACAAGTATTAGAAGGATTAGAAGCGGTACGCAAACGACCCGGCATGTATATCGGTTCGACGGATGGCCGTGGACTTCATCACCTTGTGTATGAAATCGTAGATAATGCGGTAGATGAAGCACTGGCTGGCTTTGGATCTCATATTATTGTCAAGATTCATCAGGATCAGAGTATCAGCGTGCGAGACTTTGGCCGTGGTATGCCAACAGGTATGCATAAAATGGGCAAACCAACCCCTGAAATTATTTTTACTGTGCTGCATGCAGGCGGTAAATTTGGACAAGGGGGCTATAAAACAAGTGGTGGCTTACATGGTGTAGGTTCTTCTGTAGTCAATGCACTCTCAACGTTTTTAGAGGTTACCATTCATCGTGACGGTAAAAAATATCGTCAGCGTTTTGAGAACGGTGGACATCCTGTTACAACGCTAGAAGAAATAGGACAAACAAAGCAAACAGGTACTCTTGTTCATTTCCTACCGGATGACAGTATTTTCTCTGTCACAAAATTCAATTATGATACGTTAGCAGAGCGTTTACGTGAGTCAGCCTTTTTACTAAAAGGGTTAAAAATTGAATTAATTGATGAGCGCGAGGAAGGCAAAAGTGATGTGTTCTTTTATGAGAATGGCATTGAAGCTTTCGTTGCGTATTTGAATGAGGAAAAAGACGTCCTTCATCCGGTGAAGTATGTAGAAGGTATCCAGGATGAAATCGAGGTAGAGTTCGCCTTCCAATATAATGATGGTTATTCGGAAACGATTTTATCCTTTGTTAATAATGTTCGTACACGTGACGGTGGAACACATGAAACAGGTGCGAAAGCAGCATTAACGCGTGTATTTAATGAATATGCACGAAAAATTGGCTTGTTAAAGGATAAGGATAAAAACCTTGAGGGGACTGATATTCGTGAAGGCTTAGCGGCCATCGTCTCTGTTCGTATTCCAGAGCATTTATTGCAATTTGAAGGACAAACAAAGGGCAAGCTTGGGACAAGTGAGGCACGTTCTGCAGTAGATAGTGTAGTGTCTGAGCAAATTTTGTATGTACTAGAGGAAAATGCGGAGTTATCAGCTTCTCTTGTGCGTAAAGCCATTCGTGCGCAGCAAGTACGTGAAGCTGCTCGTAAAGCGCGTGAAGATGCACGAAACGGCAAGAAAAACAAAAAAGGTAGTACCATTCTGTCTGGTAAACTAACGCCTGCACAGTCTCGGAATGCCGCAAAAAATGAATTATACTTAGTCGAAGGTGATTCTGCTGGGGGCTCTGCGAAACAAGGGCGCGACCGTACATTCCAAGCGATTCTGCCACTGCGCGGGAAAGTCATTAACACGGAAAAAGCCAAGCTACAGGATATTATGAAAAATGAAGAAATCTCAACGATTATCCATGCGATTGGCGCAGGTGTTGGTACAGACTTTGCTGTAGAAGATTCCGCTTATAATAAAGTAGTAATCATGACCGATGCTGATACGGACGGAGCTCATATTCAAGTATTGCTATTAACGTTCTTCTATCGATATATGCGCCCACTTATTGAAGCAGGAAAAGTCTATATCGCGCTACCTCCACTTTATAAAGTTTCTAAGGGTACTGGAAAAAAAGAAGTCATTGAATATGCTTGGACAGAAAGCGATCTACAAAAGGCCATCAAAAAAGTTGGAAAGGGTTACATATTACAGCGTTATAAAGGTCTTGGAGAGATGAATGCAGACCAGCTTTGGGATACAACGATGAACCCTGAGACACGGACATTAATTCGTGTCACAATCGAGGATGGTGCACGTGCAGAGAGACGTGTCACGACGTTAATGGGTGATAAGGTAGAACCCCGTCGTAAATGGATCGAAGCCAATGTAGACTTCGGTATGGAGGATGATGCCAATATTTTAGAGAATGAATTCATCCAACAAGAGGAGGACCAAGCATGAGTAGTACGGAAAAGTTTCAAGATTTACCTTTAGAAGAAGTAATGGGTGACCGCTTTGGTCGCTATAGTAAATATATTATTCAAGACCGCGCGTTGCCTGATGCACGTGACGGTCTTAAACCAGTACAGCGCCGTATTTTATATGCGATGTTTACAGAAGGAAATACCCATGATAAGCCGTTCCGAAAATCTGCGAAAACAGTCGGTAATGTAATCGGTAATTACCATCCACACGGAGATAGCTCTGTCTATGAAGCGATGGTGCGTATGAGTCAGGACTGGAAAGCACGTCATATGCTTATTGAGATGCATGGGAACAATGGTTCGGTCGATGGAGATCCACCAGCTGCCATGCGTTATACGGAGGCACGATTATCTGCGATTGCTGGTGAAATGCTACGAGATATCGGCAAGAAAACGGTTGAGTTTGTACCGAACTTTGATGACCAGGATATGGAGCCAACTGTTTTACCAGCACGTTTCCCTAACTTACTAGTGAATGGGTCTACAGGGATTTCGGCGGGGTATGCGACAGATATTCCGCCACATGCTTTAGATGAAGTGCTAGATGCCGTATTAATGCGCTTAGATAAGCCTACTGCGACAGTGGATGAATTAATGACGGTCATTAAAGGGCCAGATTTCCCAACAGGTGGTATTATCCAAGGCGTTGATGGCATTAAAAAAGCATATGAAACGGGTCGCGGTAAAATTATTGTCCGTGCACAAGCGGTTGTGGAGCCTATTAAGGGTGGTAAAGAGCAAATTGTTATCACAGAATTACCTTACGATGTCAATAAGGCGAATCTTGTGAAAAAAATTGATGAGCAACGCGTAGATAAACGTCTTGAGGGGATTGCGGAAATTCGTGATGAATCTGATAGAACTGGCTTACGTGTTGTCATTGAACTGAAAAAGGATGTACCAGGACAAGGAATTCTCCAATACTTATTTAAAACAACGGATTTACAGGTAGCTTATAATTTTAATATGATTGCCATTCATAATCGTCGTCCAACAATGATGACCTTACCATTATTATTGGATGCCTATATTGCCCATCAAAAAGAAGTAGTCACGAACCGTTCCATTTACGATTTACAAAAGGCGAAGGATCGTTCCCATATCGTGGATGGGTTAATTAAAGCCCTTTCCATTTTAGATGAAGTGATTGCAACAATCCGTTCTTCTAATGATAAAAAGGATGCCAAGCTTAATTTACAGGCGAAGTTTGATTTTACAGAGGTACAGGCAGAGGCGATTGTCAGCTTGCAATTATACCGTTTAACCAATACAGACATTACAGAGCTTCGACAAGAACAGGACGAGCTAAATAGGTTGATTGCTAAGCTAGAGGGGATTTTACAAAGTGAGGCAAAGCTTGTACGTGTCATTAAACAAGAATTGCTTGATATTAAGAAACGCTTTACAGAGCCTCGTCGCTCAAGAATTGAGCAAGAAATTGAAGAGATTAAAATTACCTTAGATGTTCTTGTACCAAGTGAAGAGGTTGTCGTAACCGTAACGAAGGATGGCTATATTAAACGTACTTCGACACGTTCACATGCCGCCTCAAATGGTCAGGATTTTGCGATGAAGGATTCGGATTACTTATTGTATGAAGCAACCTTAAATACACAGCACCATTTACTCCTATTTACAAATCGAGGCAATTATATTTATCAGCCTGTTCATGAGCTGCCAGATATTCGCTGGAAGGATCTTGGTCAGCATATTTCAAGTATCGTGCCAACGGGTGAAGATGAGTCAATTATCGCTGTATATGGCTTTGAAACATTTGATCAACCAAATACGTACATTTTCACTGCGACAAAGGATGGTCAAATTAAACGCTCTCCACTTGCCGATTACGCGGTGACACGTTATTCAAAACCAATTAAAACGATGAATGTGAAGGCTGGCGATGCCATGATCTATGCAGCGTTTGTGACGGATGACGTGGAATTGATGTTAACAACAGATACGGCTTATTCAATTCGTTTCCCAATGGAGGAATTACCAGTAACAGGTGTAAAAACAGGCGGAGTAAAGGGCATTACGCTAAAAGATGGAGAAGCCTTAGTCGGTGTGAATGTGCTACAACCAGATCAAACGCAATATGTTGTCATTGTGACACAGCGTGGGGCTGTTAAGAAAATGAATGTCGCAGAGGTTGAAGTAGCCAGTCGTGCAAAACGTGGTCTAAAAGTATTAACAGAATTAAAAGCAAATCCGCACCGCATTGTGGCCGTTATTCAAGCAACAGATGAGGAGCAGATTGTTATTGAAACAGAAAAAGGCGTGCAAGAGGTGTTAGATGTCCAAGCATTGACTCGTGCTGATCGCCATTCCAATGGATCGTTCAAAGTGGATATCGCAACAGATGGGGCTATTTCCCATGTTCTAACGACCAAAAAGGAACAATAACCAAGCTTTTTTAACGCCCAGTCTCTTTTGTGAGCTGGGCTTTTTTTGGTGTAAAACGGTTAAACCAAATTAGTACCTTGTCTTTTAAGAGTAACTATGGGTATAATAATCAACGAAAAGTTCATAGCGAAAGAATGTAGGGGGGCTAGTAGTTGCTAGCTGAGATTGTGTCCGATAGACGCTGACCCTTTGAACCTGATTTGGCTCGTACCAGCGTAGGGAACATCTATTCAAAAAAGCAAAGTTTTGAAGATTGATTGCAATTTACGTCTGGGAGGAATCCTAGGCGTTTTTTTATATTTTCAAACACCTCTTGCCCATCGTATTTACGCTTTCTTTCTGGTGACACGCATTCCTTTATGAACACTTTCATATTACAAACTGGGAGGACCTAGCATGAAAAAATGGTTATTTATTCTATTGGCTGCACTTGTAACATTAGTGGGCTGTAGTGACAAGGAGGACAAGCAGGCAACTGATAAGCTAAAAAAGGTGTCAGTAGTACTGGATTGGACTCCGAATACAAATCATACAGGGCTTTATGTCGCGAAAAAGCTTGGTTATTTTGAGGAACAAGGCTTAGATGTTGATATTATGATGCCAGGGGAAGCGGGAGCAGATCAGCTTGTAGCTTCTGGTAAGGCAGAATTTGGGGTAAGCTATCAGGAAGGCATCACACAGGCACGTGTCCAGGATGTACCACTTGTTTCGATTGCCGCCATCATTCAGCATAATACATCGGGCTTTGCTTCGATTGCTTCTAAAGGGATTACCTCACCAAAGGATTTCGAAGGTAAAACTTATGGCGGTTGGGGAGCCCCACTAGAGCAAGCGGTACTCCAATCGTTAATGCAAACAGAAAATGCCGATATTAATCAATTAGATATTGTCAATGCAGGTGATTTAGATTTCTTCACGATGATGGAAAAAGATATTGATTTTGCGTGGATTTATTATGCATGGACAGGTATTGAGGCAGAGCTTCGTGGGGAAAAGATTAATATGTTGTATTTAACGGATTATAGTGATCAGTTGGATTATTATACGCCTGTATTGGCTACTAATGAAAAAATGATAAAGGACAATCCTGATGTTGTAAAAGCCTTTGTTGCAGCTGCTTCTAAAGGTTATGAATACGCAATCGAGCATCCAAGTGAGGCTGCAGATATTTTACTAGAAGCGGCACCTGACTTAGATAAAGAATTAGTGCATAAAAGTCAAGAATGGTTAGCTGATAAATATCAGGACGATGCGAAGCAATGGGGAGAGCAAAAGCTTTCTGTATGGGAAAACTATGCTAATTGGATGTCTAGCAACAAGGTATTAGAGGGCGAGTTTGATGCAAAGCAAGCCTTTACGAATGATTTCTTACCTAAAAAGGAGGCCAAATAAATGGCAAATTCATTAATCAGTGTCCAAATTATCCCGAAAACAGAGAAATATGAGGATGTCATTCCTTATGTGGATGCAGCCATTGCTGTGATTGATGCATCTGGTGTGAAATATGAAGTACATCCGCTAGAAACGACGATGGAAGGTGAGCTGTCAACATTGCTTCAACTTATTGAGAAAATGAATGACAAGATGATAGAGCTTGGTGCTATTAATGTGATTACACAAGTGAAAATACTCTATCAGCCAACTGGTATTACCATGGATACATTAACGGAGAAATATCAGTAATGAAACAAGCGTTTCAAAAGGGAAGGACGATCATCTTTATCGCCTTCCTCTTATTCATCTGGGAACTAGTCGTGCATGTGGCTGAAGTTCCCCATTGGCTTCTACCTGCACCAAGTCGTATTCTGATGGAAGGCTTTCAGTCGTATCCAACCTTTTTACCACATGCTTTGGCTACGGTGCAATTGGCCATATTAGGTCTTGCTATTGGTATTGGTTGTGGATTAACGGTAGCTATTGTGTTGCATCGATTTTTGTTTATTCGGGAGTTGTTTTATCCGATTTTGATCATGTCGCAAAATATCCCAATACTTGTCTTAGCACCGCTGCTCATAATATGGTTTGGCTTTGGCTTATTACCAAAGCTCATTATTATTTGCCTTGTGTGCTTTTTCCCGATAGTCATTGCGGCCATGGACGGATTTCGTCAAACTTCACCTGAATTAAAGCACTATTTTGCGATGATTGGTGCGACAACTTCGCAAACTTTTTGGAAATTGGAATGGCCGCATGCATATCCTGCTATATTTTCAGGCGTTAAAATCGCTGCTACATACAGTGTCATGGGTGCTGTCATTGCAGAGTGGCTTGGTGCGAAAAAGGGTATTGGCGTATATATGACCTTAGCTCAATCCTCCTTTCGCACGGATCGTGTATTTGTCGCGATTTTTGCCATTGTTTTGTTAAGCTTACTGTTGTTTAGCAGTATACGATTTATAGAAAAAATCATGGTGAAGGGGAGAGGCAACCATGCTCAGCATTCAAAACATCAGTAAATCCTTTGATGCCCTGCAAGTCCTTGAAGATCTGTCCTTTGAGGTTAAGGATGGCGAGTTTGTAGCTATTGTGGGTCCTTCAGGAAGTGGTAAAAGTACGTTGTTTCAATTAATAGGTGGTGTCTCTTCAATCGATCATGGGGCCATTTTATTAAATGGAGAGGATTTACAGCAAAAGAGAGGGACGATTGGCTATATGCCCCAGCAGCCTTGTCTATTGCCTTGGCGTACCATCTTAGAGAACGTTACCATCGTGGAGGAATTACAGCGTAAACCAAACGTCGAACGTGCCAAGGAATGGCTAGAAAAGGTTGGTCTTGGGTCCTTTATCGATGCCTATCCAAATGAACTGTCAGGCGGCATGCAGCAGCGAGTCTCCTTCATACGTGCCTTAGTTAGTGATAAGCCCATTTTATGCTTAGATGAACCCTTTTCGGCGCTAGACGAATTTACGAGATTGGAAATGCAGGCATGGCTTTTATCTATCTGGGAAGAGTACCGGAAATCTATTATATTTGTTACGCATAGTATAGAAGAGGCTCTCTTTTTGGCAGATCGAATATTAGTCTTAACAAAAAGGCCTGCAACGGTTAAAAAGGAAATGATCGTACCGTTTGCTAGACCTCGCCGAGAGGAAATTCGTCATTCTGCTGCATTTACAGCCTTAAAGCAACAATTATTTATGTATTTACAAGAAGAAAAGGGTGATATGCATGCTGATTGATGCTCATATTCATTTAGATCAGTATAAAGATGAGGAGATTCCAACTTTGCTAGAAGATGCCGATTTTGTCATTGCGGTTAGCATGCATTTGACATCATGCCAAAGGACATTGCATTTATCAAACAGCTATCCTCAAGTTAAGGTAGCTTTTGGCTTTCATCCTGAACAGTCTTTACCAAGTCAATGTGAAGAGGATGCACTATTTGATTGGATTCGTTGTCATGCAGATGAAATGGTCGCTGTTGGAGAGGTTGGCCTTCCTTATTATTTAAGGCAAGAACATGCTATTGATGACCGTCCTTACGTGGTGCTATTAGAGCGTTTTATTGTTTTGGCAAAGGAACTTAGCAAGCCGATTATCTTACATGCTGTCTATGAGGACGCTGCCATCGTATGTGATTTGCTTGAAAAGCATCAGTTTCATCAAGCTCATTTTCATTGGTTTAAAGGGGATGAAACTGTAGTGAAACGCATGATTCAGCATGGTTATTTTATTTCCATCACCCCTGATTGTTTGTATGAAAAAGAAATTCAACAGTTGATTGAAACGTACCCTATTGAACTCATGATGGTAGAAACAGACGGTCCTTGGCCGTTTGAAGGTCCATTTACGAATAAGCGAACATCTCCGTGGATGATGCATTCGACGATTGAGGTGATCGCGCATATTAAGGGGCTGTCAACACAGGAAGCGGCTAAAATCATTAGTGAAAATACTAAGAACTTCTATCAGCTTTAATAGTTCTTCTGCATTAAAGTTAAGAAAAAAGCAGTATAGGGTACGAATTAGTCGTCCTTATACTGCTTTTTATGTTTTGAGTAATCATGCTCTAATTTTTCATTCTTTGTTTTTGTTACACGTTCATGTGTACTAAAGGAGATCGATTGTCGATTTTTTTCAACATCCTTGCCTACTGTCCGTTTAACATGCATTCGTTGCTTTTTAGCTTTAGATTGTGACATACATTTACCCTCCAATCCTTTCTAACATTATAGTAGCGAATAGGGGAGAAAAAGTAAAACCTCGTAAGCAAGATACTTACGAGGTTCTCATGGTATTAGTGAGATACGTCCTGTACAGAAATACCTGTGTTAGCTTTCACGTCTACTTCACGATATTTCGACTCATCACTTTCTTTAGATAGTAATGTGCCAATAAAGCCACCAAGGAAACCAAGTGGTACAGAAATTAAAGCAGGATTCGTTAACATGATTAATGGTTCACCAACGAAAATGGCCTTACCTTCAACTGGATTCCACACGTTTGGTGAAATAGCTACTAATACTAATGCTGAAATTAAACCTGTTAACATCGCTGTTACAGCACCAGCTGTATTAAAGCGTTTCCAATAAATTGTGTAAATGATAACTGGAAGGTTAGCAGATCCTGCAATACAGAATGCTAGAGATACTAAGAATGCAACGTTTAATGTTTGTGCACCAAGCGCTAATAGGATAGAAATAACAGCAATTGTAATCGAACCAATACGAGCTGCAAGAACTTGCTCTTTTTCTGTAATTTTACCCTTTTTAATAATTTGTCCATAAATATCATGTGATAGGGCAGATGCACCTGACAGTACAAGACCTGCTACTACTGCAAGAATTGTTGCGAATGCTACCGCACAAACAAATGAGAATAGAATGTCGCCACCAAGTGCTTCTGCAAGAAGTGGGGCAGCCATGTTACCAGCAGCGTTTGCCGCGATAATGTCTTCTTTCCCAACGAATGCTGCTGCACCGAAACCTAAGAAAATAGTTAGAACATAGAAGATACCTACAATCCAAGTTGCCCAAATAACCGAAGAACGAGCTGTTTGTGCGTCTTTTACTGTGAAGAAACGCATTAAGATATGTGGTAGCCCCGCAGTCCCTAATACTAACGCAATAAGCATTGAGATAGTATCAAGTCCATCCGTATATTTTAGACCTGGGTTTAAATAAGCAGCACCACTATCAGTAGCTGTTGTCATTTCTTTGAACATTGTAGATATACTGAAGCCGAACTCTTTTAATACTAAAAACGAGATAATTACTGTACCTAACATTAAAAGACAAGCTTTAATGATTTGTACCCAAGATGTTGCAGTCATACCACCGAATAGTACGTAAGTTGTCATCATGAAACCAACGATTAATACGGCGATCCAATAGTCGATTCCTAAAAGTAATTGAATAAGTGCTCCTGCACCAACTAGTTGTGCAATCATGTAGAATAAAACAATTGTAATAGTGCTTAAAGCAGCTGTTCCACGTACTTTTGCGTTATTGAAACGCGCTGTAATCATGTCAGCTAATGTAAATTTCCCTAAGTTACGTAATGGCTCAGCTACGATGTATAACACCACTAAGTAAGCTACTAAATAACCAATAGAGAAGAAGAATCCGTCAAATCCAAATAATGCTACTGCACCAGCGATACCTAGGAAAGAGGCTGCTGATAGATAGTCACCAGCGATAGCTAGTCCATTTTGCCAGCCTGTTAAGCCACCACCAGCAGTGTAGAAATCACTTGCTGAAGATGTACGTTTAGAAGCCCACCATGTAATAACTAAAGTTAAACCAACAATGGCTACGAAGAAGAATATGGCTGTAAAGCTCATTCCATTACTCATAGGCGGCCACCTCCGTTTTCATATTCAGCGATGATCGCTTTTGCTTCTTTATCAAAACTGTTTGCTTTCGCTACATATAAATGACATAACCCCCATGTCATGATGAATAGCCCTGCAGAATAGATCCACACCCAAGTAATTTCCCCAAATGCCTTTTGGTGTAGAATTTCCGTGTATGATGTCAGAATTGGTAACATCATGTAGGCCAATAAAAATATGGCAGTTATAGACCAAAGAAAAGAGTTCTTTCTTCGTACAAGAGCCTTAAATGATTCTTGGTTAGCAATTGCATCATAGTCAATCACGACACCTTTTTTCGCTTGATTGTTCGCCATTAACATTCCCCATTTTGTGTATATTTTTTCTGCCTCAAGACTAAAATTTGCTAGTTTAGTGAATTCACATTTTCATTTTATGAAACAGTTCACAAAATTGCAATACATTTCAGAAAAATTATGTAAAAAAAATTTTTCTGAAAATAGTCCTAGGAGAGAAAAAATGGCACAAAGTCAAGGGTATAAAGGGTTTTAGAAAATTCAGATAAATAAATGAAGTAAAGAGAAATCTAGATTCTTGATAAAAAAAGGAGGGTAAATTTACAAAAAAATCTCGTTTTTTTAACTAAAAATAAACACTATTCACCTAGTGGAAATTGGATTTTTTCTGTTTTTTGGAAGAGGAATAGTATTGTTCAATAAATAAATTGGTAGATATCGAATAACAAAAAAAGGCGAAAAACTCGACCAAAAATCGAATTTTTTGCCTATTTTTTTGCATTTTTTGAATTGAGATTCATTATAAGAGAGGTGTATAAATATTAATGAGAAATGTCCGATACGGACACACCCGTATTCGCTTTCACGCGAATTTCTTTATAAATACGTTCTGCCTCTTCCTGTGGTACTTTACTTGAAGAAAGAACTGTACCTAGATATCCAGCAACAAAGCCTAGAGGAATGGTAATGATAGCTGGAACCGCAAGTGGGACAAGTGGTTGTCCTACAAAGATTGCAGCACCTTCAACTGGGCTCCACACATTTGGTCCCATCGCTCCTAAAATTAAACAAGATACTAATCCTGTTACCATTGCCGTTACAGCGCCTGTAGAATTAAATTTCTTCCAATAGATTGTATAAAGGATAACAGGTAGATTGGCTGAAGCACCGATACAAAAGGCAAAGGACACTAAGAATGAAACATTTAAGCTTTGAGCGAATAATGCAAGAATTATAGATACAATGGCAATCGAAATGGAGCCAGTACGGGCAGCTACCACTTGTTGCTTTTCTGTTAATTTACCTCCTTTCATGATTTCTCCATAAATATCATGAGATATCGCAGACGCCCCAGTTAACACTAAACCTGAAACAACGGCTAAAATAGTCGCAAACGCTACGGCACCGATAAATGCCATCAATACATCGCCACCTAAATAATGGGCAAGTAGTGGGGCAGCCGTGTTACCAGCCTTACTTTCAGCAAGAATTTGATCAAGCCCAACAAAGTTTAATGCACCAAACCCTAGGAAAATCGTTAATGAGAAGAAAATAGCTGTAATCCAAGTTGTCCAAGAAATTGATGCACGTGCTGTCTTGGCATCCTTGACTGTAAAGAAACGCATTAAAATATGAGGTAAGCCAGATGTTCCTAAAACTAAAGCCATCATCATAGAAACAGAATCAATAGTACTTGTGTATTTTATTCCGGGTACAAGGAATTCCTCACCATGATCTACGGCAATTGTGTCAAACATTTTCATAAGAGAGAAGTCAAATTTCACTAATACTAATACGGCTAAAAGACCTGTCCCAAATAATAATAAGCTTGCTTTAATGATTTGTACCCAAGAAGTCGCAGTCATTCCACCAAACAAAACATAAGTTGTCATCATAACGCCGACAATTAACACAGCAATCCAGTACTCAATTCCAAACAATAGTTTAATTAATGCACCGGCACCTACTAGCTGTGCAATCATATAAAGAATGACAATAATAATAGTGCCTGACGCAGCTACACCACGGATACGTTTTTCATTAAAACGAGCCGTTAACATATCTGCTAATGTATAGCGTCCTAAATTACGCATAGGCTCAGCAATGACATAAAGTAGCACTAAATTTGCCACTACATAGCCTACAGAGAAGAAGAAACCATCAAAACCTGTTAAGGCAATCGCACCAGACACCCCAAGGAAAGCTGCGGCAGATAAATAGTCACCAGCAATCGCAAAGCCATTTTGCCACCCCTTTAAACCACCACCAGCTGTATAGAAATCAGCTGCAGAGGACGTACGCTTTGCTGCAATATAAGTAACAACAAGTGTTAAGCCGACAATAGCTAGAAAGAAGCCAATAGATACAATGTTCATTTATTTTCTCCCTTCGCATGATATTCTTCGAGCACAGCAGCTACAGCTTTATCGAATGAAGCCGCTTTTTTTACATATACTGTACAAAGCACAATGGTCATGATAAATAAGCCTGCGGAATATACCCATACACCCGTGATATTTCCGAAGAATTTTTGTTGTAGTACAGGCTGGAAGGCAAGGATCGGTAGCAAGATATAAAGGATTAGAAACACTGCAGTAATCGAGAAAAGAAACGTATTTTTCTTTTTCACAAAGCTATTAAACGATTCCATTGCCTCTATTGCATGATAATCAATAGACTGAGCCTGTTTTTTTGTTGAAACGTTCACCATTATTATTCCCCCTAAAGTTATATATTTCTGTTTCAAACGACATATTTCTTTTTCGTTCGTCGTTATATTCACTTATTTTATGAGGGAGAATCTTATAATGCAATACTAAATTTTGAGTTTTTATAATTTTTAGTCACTTTGAATCATAGGAAATAATGTAGAAATAATAAGGAATTGTTAGAAAATAAATGTATAAAAGAGAGAATGAATTTTTATTGAAATAATATTATTAAAATAGTTTGTTGTTAATAAAGGTGAATGTAGAAGAAAATAATAACCTAAAAGAGAATATTGTGTTTTATATTATTTTAAGATTAAATTTTGCATAGGATCTAAAGGTGGATAATTGTGTTATATAACAATTATCTGATGCCTTGGGAAATAACAAAAAATAATAAAAAAACTTCTAAAAAATTTTTTTAAAAATAAGTTTTGTTTTAAAAATTTCACATGATAATATACCAAAAAAAGTTAATGTTCACAGGTTACACAAAAAGCGATCTGTAAGTAAGTTCATTATCTTGTATTTAGCTTGTATTATGAATAAAATAAGGTGATGAAATGAAGGGAAGTGGGGCAACTCAAATGAAAAAGAAAAGTATACTGCTAGTTTTAGTTTTAGCCTTAAGTAGTATTTTAGCTGCTTGCGGAGGTTACAAGTTTGAGCCAACATTAAATCTTGAGGTTCAAGATTTTACAGTAACCAATCAAAAAAATGAACAAGTACGCCTCGATGATCTGAAGGGAAAACCGTGGTTAGCCATGTTTATTTTTACAAACTGTACGACCATTTGTCCGCCAATGACATTTAATATGACAGAGGTCCAACAGGCACTTCAGGATGAGGGTTTAGAGGATTATCAAATTGTCGCCTTTAGTGTAGATCCAGAAGTGGATAAGCCAGAAGTATTAACGAATTACTTAAATACGTATAATGTTGTGGATGACAGCAAATGGCAGTTGTTAACAGGCTATCAACAAAAATTTATTGAACAATTCGCACGTAAATCATTCAATTCATTAGTTAAAAATGATCCTAACTCAGACCAAGTCATACATATGTCAAACTATTATTTAGTAAACGCAGACGGCACAGTTGTCAAAGACTATGATGGCGCGACAAACGTACCAGTAGAAACTATTGTTGGAGATATGAAAGCTCTTATTAAGGAAAGCAAATAACGCAGAGGTCCATGTGACTTCTGTGTTTTTTTATTGTCATAAGGGAAGAGTATAAGTTATTGACCTTCTCACTTTGATTCGTCTCGATTTTCTTTCTCAATATTGCAAAGAGTACACCATTACGATAGTGTTGTTTTCAGTTATCGTTCATTAACTTAAACTATTGAACTAATGAAATAAAGGAGGCTTCGAAATACATGAATAAACAGGACCAGCTTTCCATGATTAAGGACGACTTTATGAATTGTCAAAAGGTTCTATTGGCGATTGGTGATGAAACCCGACAATCAATTTTATTGGTTTTAATGGGAACAGATTGTCAAACTGGATTGCGTGTAGGAGAAATCACGGAACAAACACATCTTTCTCGACCCGCTGTGTCACATCATTTAAAGATTTTACGAGATGCTGGTGTTATTTTAATGCGAAAAGAAGGTACAAAAAATTTTTATTATATAGATATACGTACAAAATTAGGGTTATTAAAAAATCTTGTCTTAGATATCGAGACATTGTTAACGGAATATTATTGACGATAGATGATTTGGAGGAATAAACAATGAAAGCAATGGTGATTGATCGATATGGTAAAGCCCCAATGAGGTTGGCAGAAATGCCTACACCTGAAATTAATGAATATGAGGTACTCGCTGAAATTCATGCAGCTAGTATTAATCCAATTGATTTCAAAATACGTGATGGAAAGGTGAGGCTGTTAATACAATATAAAATGCCTCTTATCCTTGGCAATGATTTTTCCGGTGTTATTGTAAAAGTAGGCAAAAAAGTAACTCGTTTTAAAGTTGGGGATGAAATATATGCGCGCCCAAGGAAAAGTAAAATTGGTACCTTTGCAGAATATATCTCCATTCATGAAGGTGATATCGCCCTAAAGCCTAAAAATTTGAGCTTTGAAGAAGCTGCTTCGATTCCACTAGTAGGATTAACCTCATACCAAGCCTTACATGACATCATGCAATTACAAAAAGGTCAAAAGATATTAATTCATGCTGGCTCTGGTGGTGTTGGAACATTTGCAATTCAACTGGCAAAAGCAATGGGTGCCACAGTTGCTACAACGGCAAGTGAAGCTGGTGCCAATTTAGTGACCTCGTTAGGTGCAGATAAAGTGATAAATTATAAGAAAGAAAACTTTGAAGCTATTTTAAAAAATTACGATGCTGTCTTTGATACGCTTGGAGGAAAGACACTAGAAAAGTCTTTCAAAATTATTAAGAATGGTGGAAATATTGTAACCGTATCAGGCAGGCCAAATGCCCGCTTCGCCAAGGAATATGGTTCAGGATGGTGGAAAACCTTGTTATTTTCAGCAGCAAGTCGTAAGCTGACTGCACTGGAAAAGAAACATCATGCTCAATACTCATTTTTATTTATGAAGCCAAGTGGCGATCAATTGCGTATTATTGCTGATTTGATTGAGTCTGGTAGCATCAAACCAGTTATTGATAGAACTTTTTCATTTGAAGAAGCAGAAAAGGCTATGAAATATGCGGAATCTGGTAGAGCTAAAGGGAAGATCATAGTAAAAATTAAATAATATCATGTTCTAGCAAATGTTTCGTTTGTACAAACATGCCCTTCACGGTTTACGTTGTTAATTGTTTATTAGAACATATGTAGGCTAGAGAAGGGCTTTCTTTATGATATGGCTTCACTTGCCCAGAAATTTCTGAAAAAACAAAAAATGATGTTGACTTATGATAATCGTATTTTGTATTATGTATACATAAAACATAAAGAGTTTAAACCATTCATATAAATTCAATTTTTTAATTTCGTATGGTAAAGACTTAATAAAAAGGATGGATTATTATGGAAGGGGCACAATTAAAGCCGATTGAAAAAGAAAAAACAACACAGGACAAAGTGTATAAAGAAATTAAAAAAGCTATTTTATACGGTGGTATAACTAGTGATGAAATTTTTACAGAAGTTCAATTAGCTGAAAAATTAAATACGTCAAGAACGCCGGTAAGAGCTGCTCTTCAAGACTTGATAAAGGAAGGCTTACTTGTTTCTGTTCCAAGAAAAGGAATGACTGTGAAAAAACTAACCGAGGATGAACAAAAGGAAGTCTTTTTATTAAGAAGTGCAATTGAGGTAGAGGCAGTAAAAAAACTAATACAGATTATTACATCTCCTGATCAATTAAAATCACTAAAGCTCATTGTGGAGCAACAGGAAGAGGCGCTGCAAAATGATGATGCGATTCGTTTTATTGGACTCGACCATGAATTCCATCTATCACTTACAAAGTTAGCTAAATTTACTATTATGGAACAAATGCTGACGAATCTTCATAATCTAACACAGCTTATGGGTTTAAGAGCTGTTAGGCAGCCAGGACGAATGAAAAGTGTGCTAGAGGAACACCAACAAATTATTCAAGCTATAGAGGAAAAAAATCCTGACGCAGCTTCTGAAATGATTTTACATCATTTAGAAAAGACGAAAGAAACGTTAATGGTTATGGATAATTCCTAATAGCCATTAATGCTTTGAAGGGAGGTGTTAAAGGAAGTTACTACTGACTAGAGTCACTTCAAATTATTCAATTAGGGAATATCTAATCCTATTTTTTATTTTATTGAAAGCGCTTGCGGTGAAGTCTATATTAAATTATTGTAATTTTTAGAATTATTTCAGGAATCAATGTATACACAATACAGTATACAAAATACTTGATGGGGGTATTGATTGTCTGAAAGATTGTCTCTTTAACATCTATATAGTTAACACATTGGGAGGAATGAAAGATGGTTAGAACAAGTCAAGAGTATTTACAAGCATTGAAAGATGATAGAGCGATCTACATAAATGGAGAAAGAGTGAGAGATGTAGCGACTCATCCTGCTTTTAAAGGAATTACAAATACAATTGCTGGTTTATACGATTTAGCATTAGATGAATCACAAAATATGCTTTATAAAACTGAGGATGGAACGCTAGCAAATAAAATCTATATGATTCCCAAAAGTCGTGAGGAATTAAAGGAACGTAGATTGGCCATTTCTAAATGGTCTGAAGCAACTTGTGGATTTGTTGGCAGAAGTCCAGACCATGTCGCTAGTTTTTTAGCTTCATTTGCCAGTTCACCAGAAGTATTTGAACGTGGGGGAAAAGGTTTTGGAGAAAATGTGTTAAATTTCTATAAACATGTTCGAGATCATGATTTATATGTAACCTATGTTATCATTCCACCACAAATTGACCGAAGTAAAGCAGCTCATGAGCTAGAAGATAAATACCTCCCTGTAGGCGTTTATGAAGAAAAAGAGGATGGAATTGTAGTAAGAGGCTCTCAAATGCTTGGTACAGCTTCAGCCGTATCAGATTACTTATTTGTAAGCTGTCTTACGCCACTACGTCCTGGTGATGAAGACTATGCTTTATCCTTTGTCTTACCGATTAATGCAAAAGGGTTGAAATTTTATGCGAGACCTAGTTACGCTGAAAAATCACCAAGCACATTTGATTATCCTTTGTCTTCTCGCTTTGATGAAAGCGATTCGTTAGTTGTTTTTGATGATGTATTTATTCCATGGTCACATATTTTTGTCTACAAAAATATTGATATTGTAAGGGCCCAGTTCCATGAAACACCAGCTCACGTTTTAGGCAATAATCAAGCACAAATTAGATTTAGTAACAAATTAAAGTTTTTAATTGGTGCAGCACGTAAAGTGACAGCAATGAATGGTATTGATAAAATCCCTTCTGTTCAAGAAAAGCTAGGTGAATTAGCATCTATTGCAGCATCTGTAGAAGGTAATTTATTAGCTTCAGAATATAATTGTACGATTGATAAAAATGGGGTAGCTCGACCAGATCCACGTTTCCTTTATGGTGTAGTTGGTCAGCAGGATATTATTTATGCATCTACTATTCGAATTTTAAGAGAGCTTTGTGGTGGAGGTGTTTTACAATTGCCTTCCTCATATAAAGAAATGATCAATCCTGATACGAAAGATGATATATACCAATATATCCGTTCAACAGGGGTTGGTGCGGAAGAGAGAATCAAATTATTTAAGTTAGTATGGGACATTATTGGTTCAGAATTTGGTGGTAGACATCAACAATACGAATTGTTCTATAATGGAGCACCATTTGTAACGAAAGGCTACGCATTTAGAAATTACGGCTATGAAGAGCCAGTAAAAATGGTGGAAACATTTTTAGAAAGTTATTCTCTTCCTACTCAAGTCGAGGAACTAGTTTAGGAAATATTGAGAAAAGGAGGTTGAAAATATGAAGATTGCTTCCATCCAAATGGAGATTAAAGAGAATGAATCTAAAATCGCCCGTATAGATCGTGTGGAATCCATGATTGATAAGTTAAAAGGTCAAGATTTAATTGTGCTACCTGAAACATGGGCTACGGGATACTTTGCATTTGATCGATATGTTGATGAATCAGAGGAAATAAATGGAGATTTTGTCCAACGATTCTCTTCAAAGGCAAAAGAAGTTCAATCCTATCTTTTTGCAGGCAGTTTCATAGAAAGAAATAATGGAAAATTTTATAACACAAGTGTTCTATTTTCTCCTGATGGGGACCTAATAGGCACGTATAGAAAAATTCACCTATTCCGCTACGGTTCCCATGAAGGGAAAATCCTTACTAGAGGTAATGAAATCACTGTAGTTGATACAGATTTTGGGAAGGTTGGATTATCAACTTGCTATGATTTACGATTCCCTGAATTATATCGTGAACAGGTAGATTTAGGAGCAGAGCTACTTCTTGTTACATCCGCTTGGCCACATGCTAGATTAGAGCATTGGAAAATATTTAATACAGCTCGAGCATTAGAAAATCAATGTTTCTTAATTTCGAGTAATTGTGTAGGCAATACGCATGGCGTTCATTTAGGCGGACATAGTCAAGTGGTCGATCCTTGGGGAATTGTAATGGCAAGTGGAGGAGATGAAGAAACGATTGTAAAAACAGAAATTGATCCTTCTCAAATTGCGCACATTCGTGATGTTTTCCCTAATTTAAAGCATCGAGTTTTAGACAGACAGGAGGAGTACATTTGATGAATATTATCGTTTCAGGAAAGAGCATGGAGGTTACACCTAAACGCCTGCTTATTGCTGGCTATACAGGAAAAGATCAGGCATCTGTAAAAAAACATATTGATGAATTAAAAGCGATTGGCGTTCCAGCACCACCTCAAGTGCCGATGATTTACGATGTTTCAACAGATCTTATTACGACAAGCTCAGCTATTTCAGTAGTCAAAGAAACGAGTAGTGGTGAGGCTGAAGTCGTTATTATGAATGTGAAAGGACAATGGTATGTAGGACTAGGCAGTGATCACACGGATCGTGAGCTTGAAAAAGTCTCCATCCAAAAATCCAAACAGGTTTGCAGCAAGCCTATTTCATCACAATTTTGGTTACTGGATGACATTGCAAGTCGCTGGGATGACATTGAAATGAGAAGTTGGATGCTGGTGAATGGCGTGAAACAGGAATATCAAACGGGAACACTTGGTGAGTTCCTACATCCAAAAGATTTACTAACTATTATTGAAGACCGTGGATATTATTGTGAGGATATGATGATATTTTGTGGCACCTTACCAATTGTTACTGGAGAATTTATATACGGTGACGGTTTTTCAGCAGAATTATATGATCGTTTAACTGACCGAAAAATCGAATTAGATTACAAGGTTCATATTTTAGCAGATGCGGAGGTCGTTTGACATGGGAAAACCAGATATTGATGTGCTTATTAAACCAGAGCATGAATTTGTTAATTATAAAACGTTTGAGACAGTTGCTTCAAAAACGGTAGAAGGCTCCTCACAACGAATTATCGCAAAGATTCCGGGTACTGAAGTGGCAACACGTATTCTGGAATTAGGCGCAGGGGTAGATACGTCCCCAGATGGCGTACAAGTTCATGATTTCTGGGAAGAGTTATATATTATGGAAGGGTCGTTAATTGATTTACGCCTGAATAAGGAATTTTCAGCTGGTATGGTAGCATGTCGTCCACCTGGAATGGAGCATGGTCCGTGGAAATCACCAAACGGCTGTAAAATTTTCGAGGTTCGTTATTATGCGAATCAGGAGAAAGAAGAGCATGAATTTGTTGACTATAAAACGTTTGAGGCTATTCCTTCAAAAACGGTAGAAGGCTCCTCACAACGAATTATCGCACAAATTCCAGGTACTGAAGTAGCAACACGTATTCTTGAACTAGGTGCAGGGGCAGACACTTCCCCAGATGGTGTACAAGTTCATGATTTCTGGGAAGAATTATACATTATCGAAGGATCCTTAATCGACTTACGCCTGAATGAGGAATTTTCAGCTGGTATGGTAGCATGTCGACCTCCTGGCATGGAGCATGGACCTTGGAAATCACCAAATGGCTGCAAAATTTTTGAAGTTCGCTACTACTCAAATAAAGAGTAAGCATAGAAGAGAAGCTAATTAGATGGGGTGAAGAATCTCATCTAAAATGCCTCTGGTCAACACCTACACTTTTTATTGTCCTTTAATGTATACACAGTACAGTATACATTTATATAACTTGTAAGGAAGGTGAAGCAAAGTGGAAGTTTTGTATTTAACACATCCATTGAACGGGCATGTTGCCATTCAAGAACCACATGTGATGGCTTTAGGTTTTTTCGATGGCGTTCATTTAGGTCACCAATATTTATTACAGCAAGCAAAGAAAGTAGCTAATAAAAAAAAGTTAAAATTGTCAGTAATGACTTTTCATCCTCATCCTAGTGAAATTATTAAATGTGAAACAGATAGAAAATATATTACCCCGTTATCTTCTAAACTTGAAGAAATGTCTCAATTCGGTGTTGATAGAGTTTTGGTAATGGAATTCACATTGCTTTTCGCTTCACTTCCTGCAAGTGAATTTATTAATCAATATATAATCAATCTCCATGCTACACATGTTGTCGCGGGTTTTGACTTTACCTTTGGTTGTAAAGCGCAAGGAAATGTAGATTTTTTTCGAAAGGCTAGTTTATCCAATCCCTTTGATGTAACGGTCATCCCCAAAAGAATTACGAATGATAACAAGATAAGCTCAACGTTGATTAGAGAATTAATAAGTGAAGGTGATGTTCACTTAGTTCCCTATTACTTAGGAAAGCATTATGAAATAAAGGGAAGCTCCCATTACCCAAAAGATCTGTTTATCTGTCAGCAGTTGAATAGTATGGAGTTTCATATTCAAGAGAAATATGTGATGCCAAAACCAGGCTTGTATAAAGTTGAAATAGCTTATGGAGATAGAACCATTCAAGGCTTTTTAAAACATAGTGGCTCCAATGATTCCAGGGTAGAACTGAATAGTAATAAACTAGATAGGCTAAAAGAGGGAAATCATCAAGAAATGACTGTAAAATTTTTTAACAAGGTCGCTTATATGGATAGTATCCCTATTTGGAATTAAAGTTTAACTACAAAATGGTATTAAAAATCAAATAGTTGGGGGAATGTGATGAATGGGAAATGAAAAATCAACTGCAAGTTCCCGAAAAGTATTATTTGCTAGTTTAGTAGGCAGTACCATTGAATTTTACGATTTCTTTCTTTATGGTACTGTGGCAGCACTTGTTTTCAATAAATTGTTTTTCCCAAGCCATGATCCGTATGTAAGTTTGTTACTCGCTTATGCATCCTTTGGTGTCACATTTTTTATTCGACCTCTTGGCGGCCTGATTTTTAGTCATATGGGTGATAAGTTCGGAAGGAAAAATACCCTTGTCGTTTCATTACTATTAATGGGCATATCCACAGTATGTATAGGCTTGCTCCCAACCTATAGTACAATTGGAATTTTTGCACCTATTCTGCTTGTGTTTTTAAGACTTCTTCAAGGTATTGCAGTGGGTGGAGAATGGGGAGGAGCTGTTCTCTTAGCAGTAGAAAATGCACCAAAACAAAAGAGAGGTTTCTATGGCAGTTTCCCCGCGATGGGAATTCCTCTTGGTATGTTACTTGGTACAACGGCTATTTCAATCGTCAGTTTACTACCAGAGGCTCAATTCCTTTCGTGGGGCTGGAGACTGCCTTTTCTACTAAGTGCAGTTCTGGTAATTACTGGTTTTTGGATACGCCGTGGCATAGAAGAAACATCAGCATTCAGTGAAGAAAAGCAAAAAGGTAATGTGGTAAAGGTTCCGCTTTTTGAAACAATACGTTACCATTGGAAAGCCGTCTTCATTTCATTGGGGGCAAAATGTGTGGAAGTAGGTCCATTCTATCTTTTCACAACCTTTTTTATCTCCTATGCAACAGAGCACATAGGCTTTTCGAGGACTACCGCATTAAACATTATAACTGTTGCAACCATTGTGACGACACTTTGTATTCCAATCATGGGGAAAATATCAGATGTATTGGGGCGTAAGCGCCTTTTCATGATGGGAGCAGCTGGAATCGCAGTCTTTTCTTTCCCTTACTATTATTTATTATCAACACAATCAACATTTTGGGCTTATGCCGCTTCCATTATAGGTTTAGGAATTCTCTGGTCTTCCATTGCCAGTATCATTGGCACCATGTTTACAGAGATGTTCAGTACAAATGTTGGGTATACAGGCATTACACTTGGTTATCAAGCAGGGTCCGCATTGTTTGGCGGAACTGCACCTATGATTGCTACAGTTTTACTAAGTACTTATCATAACTCTTGGATGCCACTCGCTTTATTTATTGCGATCCTTTCTGTAGCTTCTTTTATCTCTGTAACATTTTTACGTAAAACGCAAGTGATGGAGGAGAGCCTAGTAGATCAATCACTACCACAGAAAGAACTAGTTGTTAAATAACAGAATCCACGATCAATAGTCTGAATATTTAATTATTTAAGAAGGTTAAAATACGAAAAATTTTGAGGAGGAAATCATATGATGGACGATAGAACATTTAGAAATGCAATGGGGAAATTTGCTACTGGGGTGACAGTTATTACAACAGTTATGGATGGGGAAGCACACGGTATGACGGCTAATGCATTTATGTCCGTTTCGCTTGACCCTAAACTGGTCTTAATATCCATTGGTGAAAAAGCAAAAATGCTAGATAAAATTAATACTACAGGAAAATTTACAGTTAACATTTTATCAGAGGAACAAAAAGATCTATCGATGCATTTTGCAGGACAAATAAAAGAAGAGCGTGCGATTGATTTTGATTGGGTAAATGAACTACCTATTATTAAAAATGCATTAGCTAGCATCGTATGTAATGTCCATAGCAAACAAATAGCTGGAGATCATACACTCTTTATTGGGGAAGTAACGGATATTGTGACTAATGATGGCGCACCTCTTGCGTTCTTTGAAGGCAAATACAGCAAAGTTAGTCAGCCAATAAGCTTATAACCATCTGTTAAACATCTTCCAATAAAAAATCGAAACCATCGTTTGAGCATTATTTGTTCGAACGATGGTTTTATCTTGTTTTAAACTTTTCCTTTTTCAAGTTGGAAAATGGACTGCTTAATTGCTATAGTTATGGATGTTTTTATTCAATCCTAAGGTTGATAAAATCACATCACAATACGAGTAGGAGTGATAACAATGGTTAAGGTACGTTACAAAGTAAGAGAAGTCGAGAAGGTACCCCTCTATTATAAAAACTGTTCTGAGGTGTGGTTGATTGATGGTGAAAAAACATTTCAAACCCTTATTTTTAGGTAATTTTTAAAATATGTTCAAGCACTTCCGGCTATAACAAAACGTGATGTTGGTATATTTTAAGGTGTTGGTAAAAATATCTCCACTTTTTCCATATGCACCATAAAAAAGTACATTTTCTAGTTTCCTCTTAATTTCAGATAAGTAACTCAATATCTATACAGAAAGGAAATTTAGATCTTAAATTTACCTTATAATTTACAGATCTAAAAGGAATTGAAGATTGGGCAATAGAATACATTAGAGGATATGTGAAGGAGGATGGACTATGGTCAAAACGATAATGATAGTTGATGATGATCCTAATATTGTAGACTTGTTGAAACTTTACTTAAATGCTGAAGGGTATATTACATTAGAAGCGTTAGATGGCAAAACTGCTTTCGATCAGTTGAAAAATCAAGCAATTGATCTTGCCATTATTGATATAATGATGCCAATCATCGATGGTTACGAACTACTAAAAATGATTCGTCAAGAATATAAAATCCCGGTTATTTTACTATCGGCCAAAAACCAAGACTACGATAAAATAACAGGGCTGAAATTAGGAGCAGATGATTATATTTCTAAACCATTTAGCCCTTTAGAAGTGGTTGCTAGAATACAAGCACAGTTGCGGAGGTTTTATGAATTTAATGATTCATTTTCTACTCAACAATCCTCTCAACTAAAGTTAGGACATTTACTTTTGTCCCATCGCGAATGTGTGTTATATATCAAAGACAAACCGATTCCACTCAGTGCTCGAGAATACGAACTGTTAAAACTTTTGATGAGTGAACCAGGACGTGTCTTTACAAAAAAACAAATTTTTGAACGTGCATGGAATGAGTATTATATTGCAGATGACAATGCAATTATGGTTCAAATCAGCAGAATTCGCGAAAAGATTGAAGAGTGTCCAAGGAAACCAGTATATATAAAAACCATTCGCGGCCTTGGTTATCGTTTTGCCAAGAAAGATGAGCTGACTCCATGAAATCAAAGAATAGACTTCAGCGTATGTTAATTGTTACATATAGTTATTTTTTTATAATAATCGCACTTATTGCTGCCTTTTCATTGTTTATATTAAATGAGCAGATTCTTAATTATTTTACGGACACCGCTCATGAAAACGATATTGTCCTATCTAAAGCGGTTAACACTATGGATCGACAGGATAATCAAAACCACGAACAGGTCTTTTACAACATGCTCTTGCAAACGCTTCTTCTCTTTATCACTTTACTAACGATTACTGTGTATATTTTTGGGAAATGGACGGCATCAAGGCTTACCACACCTCTTCGTTCAATTGCAGATGGTATCCAGGATATTGCTCGTGGTCAATACAATAAGCGACTAAACTTTAAAGCAAGTTATGAACTTGCACAAATTCAAGGCGATTTTAACATCATGGCAGAACAACTAGAACGATTGGAGAAGGAAAAGCAACGCCTAGAGGAGAGCAAGCATCGTATGCTTGTTGACCTCTCTCATGATCTAAAGACACCGATTACCACAATTAGAGGTTATATAGAAGCAATAGAATTGGGGCTAATTAATGAAGACGAGCGACGGCAACGAATTTTACGCTTAATCTCTGACAAAGCAGAGCTCTTATCAATACTTATTGACGACATTTTTACTTTATCTAAACTAGATAGCCCTCAGTATCCTTTTAATGTTCAAATAGCTGATATAGCTGAATTTACGAGACAAATCGCTGCAGAATATTATGAAGTATTTTCAGAAAAAAATTTTATTTTTCAATTTGATATCCCTAAAGGTGAAATCAATTTTCCATTTAACTACACATGGTTATACCGAGCTATATCTAATATTCTCACGAATGCATTAAAATATAACCCGCCAGGTACAACCGTACAATTGAAGCTTTTAACAACGGTAAAAGGTATTGAAATTCATATTCAAGATGACGGGGTCGGCATTCCAAAAGCAATTATAGAAAACATATTTGAAGCGTTTGTTCGTGGAGATCCATCGCGCAAGAGCGATGGTGGTACAGGGTTAGGGCTAGCGATTGCCAAACAAGTTATCGAAAAACATAGTGGAAATATTACGCTGACATCGAATGGTGGGACGAGTTTCACAATCTTCTTACCTCAAAATGTTCTAACTCCCAACTAATTTATTTTTCTAAATATACATGCATAAATGTAAGGTTATTGAAAGAAAGATGAAAGCAGGTGGAAAGAGTATTCCTATAACCTACAATAGAGTTTTTAGATTGTAGGTAGGAGGATGAAAAATTGGTAGAATTTAAAAAAAGGAAACTCACATATTTTGTTAGAAAGTTAAATGAAAAACGAAAGCGTATAGAGCCATTGTCATTTGGTTGGAATGGTGCAGCTATTGCTTTAAGTACTTTGGCAATTCTTTTAATTTTGATTCAAGGTAAATTTTTATTAGATCAGCGTAGCTTATTAGACAACACTATTGGAATCCTTATATTTATTTTATTCGTAGCACTTTTAAGTGGGGTTATTACTCTCTTATTACATGGAGTCAAAATAATTCCTAGTCGTTATATATGGGTACTGTTTAGTTCACTTATATTTCTCTTGTTCTGCTTTATCGGCCCTTTGAATGTAGCAATCCCATTTATTCTATTTGTAGCAGTTGCCGTTTCCTTATGGGGTGGACTACTATACAAATGGTTGAAGGGCAGTTACAGAAATGTAAAAAGAAATAAAAAAATTAGCGTACTCACTTGGTTACTTGTGCTGACTATTGGGATAGGTGTATGGGGCTATTGGCTCATTCATCCTGGAGAAGCCAACGCTCCAGAGGTTATTTTAAAGCAGCTGAAAACATCGGATCGGTATGACAATGTCTTGCTTCATAACCCAGCGAAACCAGGCAGCTATCCAGTTAAGAAGCTCACTTACGGTAGTCCGAACACTTATCGGGAAGAATTTAACCAAAAAAATTCTTTATTAACTAAAACTGTAGATGCTAGCGATTTTGTAGAAAAGTGGTCTTCTATTCGTACGAGAACACTTGGTTTTGGACCTGATACAATGCCGTTAAATGGTCATGTATGGTACCCAGAGGGGAAAGGAGACTTTCCTTTAGTATTGATTGTTCATGGAAACCATTTAATGACTGATTACTCTGATACAGGTTACGAATATTTAGCTAACCTTCTTGCGAGTAGAGGGTATATTGTTGTATCTATAGATGAGAATTTTCTTAATGTTTCTCCCTACAATGATATGTTTTTGGTCAGTCCACTAGTGAATGAGAATCCAGCAAGAGGTTTATTATTATTGGAACATTTACAGACGTGGAAAGAATGGAACAGCACTAAAAATAATCTATTTTATCAAAAGGTGGATATGGAACAAATTGCCTTGATAGGGCATTCCAGAGGCGGAGAAGCAATCGCAATTGCCGCTGCTTTTAATAAAATGCAACACCCTCCTAATAACGGAAATATTCAATTTGATTATAACTTCAATATACGATCGCTTATTTCCCTTGCTGGTACTGATGGACAATTCTTACCATCAGGGAAACTACTTCCGCTAGAGAATTTAAATTATTTAGCGCTGCAAGGGGCTCATGATATGGATGTTAATGGCTTTGATAGTTCTAACCAGCAATATCGTATTTCTTATACCGATAAACAAGATTATATGAGTGCTTCTGTCTATATTTACGGCGCTAATCATGGTCAATTTAATGAAGAATGGGGACGAGGCGATTTACCTGGTACGGCTAACCTACTATATAATCTAAAACAAATTATACCGCGCGATCATCAAGAAACTATCGCTAAAGTATTGATATCTGCTTTTCTAGATAGTACGTTGAAAGAAAAGAAACAATACAAAGAGATATTTAAAGATTTAGGTTATGCTAAAGAGTGGCTTCCTGACACGCTATATATTAATAATTACTACGATTCGCAAACATCTTTAATTGCTACGTATAATGAGGATATTGATCTAAACACAACCACTGTCCCAGACGGAAAACTGTCAGGTGAAAATTTAAAGGAGTGGAAAGAAGAAAAAGTCAAAATGAAATTAAAAGAGGCCGATTACAGCGCTGTTCATTTAGGTTGGGAATCTAATGACTCTCCTCCAGCTTCTTATACAGTGACACTACCTAATAGAGGGATTGAGATACAGAAAAATGATTCTATAGTATTTTCAGTCGCAAATGATGCAAAGGATGGAAAGGAAATAAAAAAAGAGACGCTGATTGATTTTACAATCACTGTAGAAGATAGCGACGGTAATAAAGCAAGTCTGCCTCTTCATCATATTTCCAAATTAACACCAGCAGTAAAGGGAAGAGTGCTTAAAAAACCTTTTTCTAATTTAGGCAATATTTCAGAGCCGGTATTTCAGCATTACGATTTTTTATTAAATGATTTTAAAGACATGAATCCTCAGTTTGATTCTTTGAAATTGAAAAAAATACATTTTCAATTTAATTTAACGAAGCAGGGGACGGTTTTAATAAATAATATTGGTTTTAGAAATGAAAAATGATGTGAATTTGAAATTTAGATTAAGTTAGATAAAATATTGATTTCTAATATTTAGATATATAGATTTATGATTGATGAGTGTTTTCAAGGACAGGGATATGGAAAGTATGCAAGAATACATTAGGAGTAGAAATGATTATACGGATAGTCATATTGTTAAGCCATATACAAACAATATCGTACTTAATCCAATATTGATTTTGTATGTAAAAACCGAAGGCTAGGCATGATAACATACCTACTATTAAATACGTGGTTTCACTAATAAAAATGAAATAATCAATCTAGTCATATGATGAAAAACATAGTTGTGAAATTTCTATATATTTGAAGTAATTATTATTACTTAAGGGAAAGGGAGGTAGATAACTTGAGTTATCAAATTATAACATTACCAGCCTATCGGGCAGTAGGATTAAAATGGGAGGGAACGTTCTCTGAAATTGTACCTCATTTAAAAAATATCATTCAACAAGTTCAAGACCGTGCCGATGAGCTAGAGAATAGGGTGAATCCTACTATTCAATTAGGTTTGTCTTATCATGTAATTGACAATGGATTCACACATTACGCGGTGTATGAAGTGAGTGAGGAGCAGGAAATTCCTGAGGGAATGATTGAAATATCGGTTCCTGAATGGACGTATGTGAAGACAACACATAACAAAGGAGAAGATATTCAAAAAACCTATACGGACTTACATCACTGGTTAGTTGATAGCGACTATACCGCATATAGAGAAGCTGGTGTAGATTACTCTGATCCTTACATGCCGATTAAGCATGAACATTATCCAGTTGATCAAGATCCGAACGATCCACATTTTGATATTTATATACCGATTGTAAAAAAATAGTGTTTTCTTAAATACAATCAGGCTCATAAAAAAGAATCCGTTTTGATTAATTTTCTATCAGAACGGATTCCTTTTATTATTTAATAAAGAACACGCCATAAATAAAAGGTAGCGTATGATTCCCAGTTTTTCCATGGACACGATAATTCTACTATTTCATCTTTCGTAGGTTTACGGTCCATATTCCGTATTAGTTTTATCGAATTAATAAGACCCACATCATCGATTGGAAAAGCTGTCTGGAACCTAAGGCAGCGCATTAGAACATAATTGGCTGTCCAAGGACCGATGCCTCGTATTTTAAGTAAGCTTTTTTCAGCATCCTTAAAGCTCATGTTCATTAGTTGTTCCCTCGATAATGCTCCATCTGCCATTAAATTAGCAATACCAATGATATATTCACTTTTTTTTACAGTCATTTTAATATCCGCTAAGTCGGTAGGTGTTAATTGTGCAATTTGTTCGTACGAAGGGAAAACCCAATACTTTTTACCATTCCATTCGACTGAATCCCCATATTTTTCTACGAATTGCCTCTTTAAGGAGTACGCAAAGGATAAATTAATTTGTTGCCCTAAAACTCCCCAGCATAAAGCTTCAAATAAATCAGGAATACCGATCACTCGCAATCCATAAAATTTTTGAGCAGGCATTTTAAGTAATGGGTCTGTTTTTGCCATTTCAAAAAATGAGGTTAAATCGTTATTTAGATCAAACCACTCATAAATATAGTTCACAACCTCTTCTCTTTTCCACTTTTCAATAGGTCTAGAATCATTTAAAAAATGAACATTCATTTGTTTATTATTCATTACATTTATCTGAACTAAGGACCGAATTTCCCCGATAGCTATAACTTTTGTTATGACATCGTTCTCTATAGCATACATGCATTCATTTTTTTCCCTTGTTAGATAGCCTAGGTTTGCATCCTTATCAAAATCATCGGGTAATGTAATAACTATCACACCATTGACTTCATCCCATGTCACATTTCATTCTCCTCATCTTATTAAGAGTAATTTTACTTTACCACATCATAATCTTTCTTTATTTTGTTATCTTGCTATTACATTCTAAACACCTTATTTTTTTAGAATGATGGGGTTATAGTGTTATTTATCAAGAATGCTAACTAGGAGTGGATAAAGGTGGTCCAAGATATTAGAACACGCGTTGCAAACTTAAATTGGAAATTAATTCAAAATGAATTAGATGAGCAAGGATTTGCAAAGCTTCCAGTGATTTTAACAAAAGAGGAATGTGAGCACTTCATAGAATTGTATTGTCAGGAAGATCCATTCCGAACAACCATCAATATGAAGAGATACCGCTTCGGGAGTGGAGAGTACAAATATTTTTCCTATCCATTACCTGAAATCATCCAAAGTTTAAGAGAGTCTTTTTATTTTGAAATGGCCAAAACAGCCAATCGATGGTTAGGTTATTTCAAGAAATCAAAACAGTTTCCAGATCATCTTCAAGATTTTTTAAACATCTGTGAAAAATATGACCAAACTAGACCGACACCTTTACTATTAAAGTATGAAACAGGTGGGTTTAATTGTTTGCATCAAGATTTATATGGTGACGTATTTTTCCCGTTTCAAGTCGTATTTGTGTTAAATCAACGCGATCATGACTTCTGCGGTGGAGAATCTCTATTAGTGGAACAAATTCCTCGTGCTCAGAGCAGGGGACATGTCATTACACTAGAACAAGGGAGTGCGCTAATTTTCCCTACTAACCATAGACCCGTTCTAGGTAAAAAAGGATATTACAAAAATACAGTTCGGCACGGAGTAAGCACAGTTACTTCTGGAGAACGATACGGTCTTGGAATCATTTTTCATGATTCTAAATAAAAAACTTCAATATCTTACTATTTAATCCTCGGAATTATACATTCTGGATGGATAGAGAGTAAAATTGGAAGGAGAGGTGAGATTAATGACGGATTATATAAACAACGGACATAAACAGATTTTAATAGATGGAGAAATAATGACGGATGAGAAGTGGCAAGCCATTATTAATAATGATACAGCATACAATAATCAATTTTTTTATGCAGTAAAGTCGACAGGTATATTTTGCAAACCATCCTGTAAATCCCGTGTTCCGAAAAAAGAAAATGTATATATTTTTCAAAACGCAGAACAAGCTCTCCGTGCAAATTTTCGCCCTTGTAAACGCTGCAAGCCCACTAATGAAAATCTGCCTGATAGCGAGTGGGTTGATTTAATTACTGCATACATTGATCAACATTTCACAGAAAAATTAACCCTTGATTCGTTAGCAAGTATTTGTCATGGAAGTCCTTATCATATGCATCGGACATTTAAGAAGATTAAAGGCATTACGCCTGTTGAATATATACAACAAGTTAGAGTGCACACGGCTAAAAAGATTTTAATTCAGACAAATAAAGCAATTGGAGATATCGCCATAAGTGTGGGTATGACTAATACGCCTTATTTTATTACTTTATTTAAAAAGAAAACTGGACTGACTCCCGCACAATTTCGTCAAATGAGTAAAACGGAGGAAAAGTACAATGAAAACAAAAATTAAACCAACCCTATATATGTCTTTACTACAGTTTCGGAATTGGAATCTTTATATTGCTGCAACTTCAAAGGGTCTAGTCTTTGTCGGTTCACAGAACAAGCCAAATGAGGAATTGTTCGAATGGGCTAAGAAACGCTTACCAGGAAGTCCTCTTGTCAAAGATGATGAAAAGCTTGAACCCTATGCGGTTGAAATCATTCAGTATTTAGAAGGAAAGCGGAAAACCTTTTCTGTTCCATTTGACTACATCGGTACGCCATTCCAGCTAGCAGTCTGGCAGGCACTTTGCGACATTCCTTATGGACAGACGAAATCCTATTCCGACATTGCCGATACTATAAATAAGCCTGCTGCTGTTCGTGCTGTAGGAGCGGCAATTGGGGCTAATCCGGTATTAATTACTGTACCGTGCCATCGCGTAATTGGGAAGAATGGCACGTTAACTGGCTATCGTGGTGGATTAGAAATGAAGACACAGCTCCTGGATTTGGAAAAGCGAGCTTCTTCTAGTAAGGTGTAACGCTATGAATGGAGGTACCCACATGAAACATGAATTATTTTATAAAAATCCGAAAACCATTCTGAATAAAGGGACTGGCTTTCTTTCTGGATATACACATTCACTAAATCCTTATACAGGCTGTTCTTTTGGATGCTCCTATTGTTATGTACGCGAAATGCCTGTCTCTCTTTTTCGAGAAGGAGAATGGGGGAATTGGGTCGATGTGAAAAACGGAGCAGCGAATGTATTGAAAAAAGAGCTCCATCGCGCCAAAACGAAAGGGAAAGTAACCATTTTTATGTCATCCAGTACAGACCCATACCAACCAATTGAGCATAAGGAAAAAGTGACGCGCTCTTTACTAGAAGTGATGCTAGAAGATCCCCCTGATTTTCTATTAGTACAGACGAGAAGCCCGCTTGTCAGTCGAGACATCGATTTGCTGCAACAATTTAAAGATAAAGTTCGAGTAAGTATGACGATTGAGACCGATTCAGAAACGATACGTAAGCATTTTACACCAAAAGCGCCCCCAATCCAGGCACGCTTTAAGACATTGGAAAAATTAGCGGCTTCGGGCATACCAACCCAAGTGGCTATCGCTCCCATCTTACCAAGTGGAGACTATTTCCCTGTGAAATTAAAGCCATTTGTCGATCGTATCTGTATCGATGACTACTTCATGGGCGACGGCAGTGGAGGAAAACGTACAAAGAGACTTGGTATAGAGAACAAATATACCCAACTTGGACTAGAAGAATGGTATGGACCACATGTAATAAAAAAAGTATACAACCGCTTTATTGAAGTCTTTCCAGAAAATCAAGTTTACGTGAGCCAGGCTGGGTTTGAGCCATAAAAAATACGAAATTCTTTCGGGCAGCCTTCATAACCATTCTTGATAATGATTGAAAAATTTATTCTTAGAGTATATTATGTCACACTTCCTTTTTACGAAAATTTTTATTTATTGATACAAAAATATTCGTATTTAATCCACTAAAATGCGATTTGTCCATCGTCTGGATACACCCCAAATTGAGTTAAACACGAACATTGAAATTGAAAGCAATGAAAAGTAATGATTCATTTGGAAATATTCAGAACTATTTGTCTAGCAAAAACGTCTAAATGCTAAATAAGCAGGGCTTTCGAATAATACCCTAGTAACCTCGAATTGGCATCCTCACCATATGAAAAGAATGTTGAAAAGAGATGTTCCATAGCAGCATAACGGGTGAATTATATAAGTTGAGATGCTTATTAGAACGAAGGAAGGGAAATGATGAAGATGAAAAGGGGTAATTTAAAGTGGATAACTTTTATTGGCCTAGGTGTGGCACTTCTAGCGATTGTAGGATTTAGTATATGGGACTCGGCAGAAAAGTCCAAGGAAGTTCAACAAATCGAGTTAGAATTAGGTTTTAAAGTTCAAGTAATGGATAGACAATCACACGGTCCATTGCGTGCGGCAACAAGAACATACCTAGTGAAACAAGTAGATGATAAGAAAAGCGATATAGAATACTTATTATATTTGAATGAAGAAGATAAGATCGAACATTGGGCTATGGTTAAAAACGGAAAGACCATCAAACCCTCTAACTGAAGAAGTTAGATCATTTTTAAATGGACATAAAAAACGCGAATCTAATGCATTACGGTTTTTACTTAGGAAAACGAGTTCTATTGATAAATAAGCTTCAGAGGATGCTAGAAGCGGAATTAAGCGCTGGTGAAGAGACATATAAATAAGGAGTTTTTGTGTTTGGTAGACATATTACTTTTCAGTGCAGGAATAATACATTATACTCATTCGCTTCAAAAAAATAATAATATACAAAAGAATGGGGTAAAATCTTTGATGTACGTTATCTTAAATGACAACTAAAACAGGAGTGTTTGAAATGGCATATTTATTACAAGTTGATTTTCCGTTTGAAGGACCTTTTGGTGAAGAAATGGCCAAAGGGTTTTGGGATGTAGCAAAAAGTATTAACGAAGAAGAAGGGTTCCATTGGAAAATATGGACAGAAAGTCAAGATACAAAAGAAGCTGGAGGTATCTATGTATTTGAGGAAAAACAAGATGCCGAAAAATATGCTGACATGCATAAAGCAAGACTTCAATCGTTTGGTATTAAAGATATTCGAGTAAGAATTTTTGACATAAATGAAAAGCTAACAACAATGAATCACGGTTATGTTAAGTAATGATGGAAAGGGTAAAGCATACTACTTTACCTGTGTAAACAACCGTCCGAGCTAAAAGGAAACTAGAAAAGATTAAACAGGGTTGAATAGTTAGGGAAGTAGGACTATCTTTTTTGATGGTCTTTTTTAATGAATTTATAAAACGAATTGAGCAGATCTATTAGAGTTGTTTAGAAAGCAGGTATTTCTACTCGTTTATCATTTTATAGTTTTGACTAGCATGAAGTAGGATCCATCCACCATCATCTGTTTTACAATAAGTCCATTAGTTTAATTGCTTAATGCCTGTGCTCTTGAATAAAGCAGAGAATTATTCATTAAAATATCAAGACGGTCAAATACATATCTAATAGGAAATTTAGCTCCAAAATCATAAAAAAGTTAACTGACATAGGTATGAACAATTTCTGTTGTAATACCATTGGGAAGTTCTAATTGCTAGGAAGACGTAAGTAGACGTAACCAATATATCCTCCACACCAAGTGAATTTAGTTTACATAATATAACTGACAAAAATCTAACTTAAGCAAAATTGATGCAGCAAGAAGAGAAGCGCTATTTAGGAATTAGGGGGTAATTTTACAAAAAAAAAGCAGCGTCGTCACACGCTACACCAAACTAATGAACATTATTAGGATGTATATCCATATTACTTAATATGTGAGCTAACAATAATAAGTGTTATTCCCGTAAATAAGCAAATGATTCTCGCCACAGGAATTTTATCAGCTAGTCCAAATAATGCAATTGCCGTCGTTACGATTAAAACTGTTGGGCCAACCAAAGCAAGCATTGTATTAATATAGAGTGCTTTTTCTAAATTATTCAACTTTAGCATCAACAATCCAGCACTTACTTCAATACTTCCAGACAATACACGTAAAATAACCATTGCCAAAACCGATTTATCAATAATTGTCATCATCCTATCTTTATAGATAATTTTTGAATATATATTATAAATCCATATTAGGATAATTATAAACTTCTGTTTGAATGAAATACTAAAATCAATATATGTATGATTCGTATCGAATATTCTTGTTATATTATCCTTTATAGTATTAATTTAGATGTTTGTAGCAAACTAGAAAACGCTAGAAAAAGATATGGTAGACTATATAAATTTGAGATTCATATACATACATCTGCTTCTTCATATCAAATACACAAGATAATAAATAATAGTAAAAAACCTCTTTAGAATTTAGGTGGAAGAGCATTGATAATTTAAGATAAATGATCAAGCTTATATTAAATCGAGCGGGTATAAAAAGATTTTACATCCGCATCAATTACGAAAGCTATGCAATTTAATAACTGTGTGCCAATTGATGTCATTCAATGTTTACTGGGTCAGAAAAAGAGTGAGACTACAAAGATATATACGTTCAGCTAAGCTGAAAGCCGAGAGAAGGATTACAGTAGATACTTTAATTTAATTTGAATAGAATTAGGACACACATGTAAAAATGTGTGTCTTTTCATTCATTGATGTATATACTCAAGAGGGATTGTGATGTCATTTGATTGCATACAATCCCTTTTGCATTTACATATTGACCTTCCCGATCAGTATTTGCGCTTCATATAAAACATAACCTCTAGCAATTGACATAATCGAAGGGCAAAACAAGCTCTGCTTTTAACCCCTTGCCAATCTCACTTGATAGAATTAAGTATCCCTGATGTGCCTTTGTGATTCTTGCAACCATTGGTAGCCCTAAGCCATGTCCATTGTAGTTAGGACGTTTTCTTTTAGAAGAAAAGGGGAGTTCCAATAGATTAGGTATTTCATTTTGAGGTATACCATTACCATTATCCTCCACGATAAAACTACAGGTCCTATTACTTTCATTAAAGGATGTTTGTAAAATTATCACACAGCCGTCGGGATTATGGTTAATACTATTTTGTATCAGATTAAAAATGGCACGCTTTAGTAGCCGTTCATCACCATTGACTTGAATTCTTTCATCTGAAATTTTCACTTCTATTTTGAATCGTTCATCCAATTCGTTATTTAGAAATTCGGATGCAATTTGTCTTGCCAAAACGGAAAGGCGAATTTGCCTTTTGTTCAATGGCTGCATCTCATATTCTAGCATTGAAACAAGGTTTAAATCACTTACAAGCGATCGTAGATACTCTGCCTGTTTACGGATAACGCTAGCTTGCCTTCTTTGTTCTGAAGGAATATCTATATTTTCTTCCAAATCACTTGCATAGCCAAGTACCATTGAAAGTGGAGTTCGGATGTCGTGAGAAATGCCCGCAATCCAGTTGGCACGTGCTTCATCCCTTTCTTTTAAACTATCATTTTTTTCGCGAAGTAAAGCCGAAGCGCTATTTACGTTTTGTGCGAGGTCGGCTAATATACCTTTTGGCTCTATAAATGCCTCTTTATCCTCACCTAGAGCTTGTATCCCTTGTGCTAGTGGACGGATAGAGCGAATCAGTCTATAGCCAATAAGAAGAGACAATAATAATGCCAAACCAATATTTATAATAAGTAGAGCAACCATCCTTAATGGTAATGAAGAGACCCAGCTTGTTGGAAGTATATACTGATATTTTGCAAAGCTGTCTTTCGGAAACCCGACAACTACCAACCCTTCAGCATGTTCCCATACAAAAACAGGATAATCCTTTAAATAGCTTTGGGTGAACTTGGCTACTTCGGTTAACGAATAGGTTTTCGGAATTTCGTCTGGGAGCATATAATTCCATGCTACTTGTCCTGAATCATTAATTAACATTGCCCATGCGTGACTTTCCCTTAGTAATTTTACTGTTGTGTTATCTGCAGAATAAGTATTGGACGAGCGATGCAAGCCCTCTGCCACATTTTGAACAATGGCGGCAGGAGAATCCCCTTTGTTCATACCATTGAATATCCAAACACCTAATAGGATAAAGTTAAAAACTAGTAAAAAAGCAGAAATCATCATAGTTGAACCGATAAAACGCTTTAAAATACGTAGTGTGCCTTCCATCACTCCTCTCCCTTTACCATCAGCTTATATCCGAGCCCTCGAATAGTCAGTAAGTATTCAGGTTTAGAAGGATTAGCTTCTATTTTTTCACGAATACGGCGAATATGTACCATTAATGTGTTTTCATAGCCATAATAATCATCTCCCCATGCAGCCTGACAAAGTGCATCGCTTGTGACGATGCGGTTTCGATTGTCATATAGCTTAAACAGCAATGCATGTTCTTTTGCTGTCAAATGATATTGGTTGCCTTCATTCTGAACAATCCCACTTTCAAAATCAATATGATAGTTTCCTAATTGGAATACTGGACGCTGTTCCTGTTTTGGAGGTGAATAAACACGTCTCAAAACTGACGATAGACGGAGAACTAGTTCCCTTGGTAAGAAAGGTTTAACAATGTAATCATCTGCACCTAGTCCAAGTCCTAGCAAACGATCTTCATCTTCACCTCTTGCCGTTAAAAAGAGGACAGGCATATTTGATGTTTGACGTAAGTTCGATAGAAGGGAAAACCCATCGCCATCAGGGAGCATTACATCTAAAATAGCTAGATCAGGTTTCACAGTATGACAAATTTCTAATGCTTCAGCACAACTAGAGGCTTGATAAATCCGTCCGAATCCTTCTTTGCGCAAGAATCCATCTACCATATTCCTTAACTCGTATTCATCATCTACAATAAGCAACTTCTTGTTTTTGATATCATCCATATAAAATCACCCACAATAATTATACAATACTCTTTTCTAAATTCCTTTTATTTTCCAGTAAGTATGATATTTAAGGTTAGCGTAACCTTCATTTCAGGTTAACGAAAGGTTAAGTTTTTATCTTTGTGAAAAGAACATGGTTAAACAAATTGGAGGAAGATAAAATGAACCAAATAGTTACTACTCAAAATCTTTCTAAACGGTATGGCAGTAAATACTGTGTGAAGGATATAAACTTATCCGTAAGTGAAGGGGATATATTTGGATTTCTGGGGCCAAATGGTGCAGGGAAGTCTACCACACTGAAAATGATATTAGGGTTAATGCGACCTACCGATGGCAATGTAAAAGTTTTTGGAAAGGATTTTGAAGGAAATCGCCAGCTTATTTTGAGTCAAACTGGTTCTCTTATTGAATCCCCATCTTATTATGCACATCTATCAGGACTTGAAAATATGCGCATTGTACAGAGACTTAGGAATATTCCAGAAAAGAATGTATCGGAAGCATTGAAAATTGTTCGATTGGAGAATCAAAAGGATAAAAAGGTAGGACAGTATTCTCTCGGAATGAAGCAACGTTTAGGAATTGCAATGGCATTGTTATCTATTCCAAAGCTATTGATTTTGGATGAGCCAACAAATGGTCTTGATCCTGCTGGTATTGGTGAAATTCGAGAATTGATTAAATCTTTACCCAAACGCTATGGAATGACGGTACTTATCTCTAGTCACCTACTTTCAGAAATTGAGCAGATTGCAACATCAGTAGGGATTATCAACGATGGAAACATGATGTTTCAAGGTAACATGGATGAATTAAAAAACAAAAGCCATCCAAATATCATGATAAAAACACGTAACAATTTGTTAGCAAAAGAATTACTTTCTGATAAAGGTTTCTCTCCTTTTTATCGTGAAGATTCGTTAGTGTTTGGAAACTTAACAGATGAGCAGGTAATACAAATAAATAGAAGTTTAACTTCAGCTAATATCGACGTACTGCGTATTGAGGAAAATAAGAAGAATTTAGAGAGCATTTTCCTAGAAATTACAGGAAAGGGGAGGAGCCTATAATGAACGCGATTCGTCTCGAATTCTATAAATTGCGCCATAAGCATCTTTTTTTGATGATGACATTAATTTTACTTGTAGAAATAACGTGGGCGTTTATGGCAACAAGCATGTCGATTTCCCGTAATCCAGAGATAGCCAAATGGGAAACACTTATGTTGATGCTGTCCACTATGAATGGCCTCTTTTTACCTATTTTATCAGCAATATGCGTCTCCCGCATCTGTGATATGGAACATAAAGGAAAAACATGGAAATTGTTACTAACAATTTCTGTGAAGCGAGGGCACCTCTATGCTGCAAAATATATGTGTGCATGTCTTGTCATGTTGTGGATGTGTATTTTGCAAGTATTCTCTATCAGTGCATTTGGTATTATTAAAGGTTTTAATGACCCAGTACCATTTTTACTACTGGCTCAATTCCTTTCAGGAACAGTTTTGACCAACATGGTTATCATAGCACTCCAACAATGGGTATCAATGGCGGTAAAAAATCAAGCTTTTGCGTTAACTCTTGGTATGATCGGAGGCTTCATCGGCCTGGCAGCTGATTTATTCCCATTTGGAATCCGCAGACTTTTTGTTTGGTCCTATTACTCAGGTCTAAGCCCCATTAAGCAGAACTATGTTAATGAACAAATGCAATTTAGTACACAGGATATAAGTAATTCATTGCCATTGATGTCACTTCTAATCACGGCAGGAATTTTTATCTTTCTAGCTGGTAGTATCCACATATCGAGACAAGAGGTATAAGGAGGATTGACTATGTTAAAACGTTGCATTTCTGCTGAGTGGTTGAAATTACGCCATTCCCGTATATGGATAATACTAATGACTCTTCCAATAATAAGCGTATTGATTGGGAGTGCCAACTTTTATATGAATCAAGGTGTATTGGCGAAAGAATGGTATAGTTTGTGGTCACAGGTGGGTTTATTTTACGGAGAATTTTTCTTTCCCGTACTTATTTCTATTAGCTGTGCGTATATGTGGAGATTAGAGCATTTAAATAAAAACTGGAATATGATTATGACCGCTCCAGTATCGGCAGCTAGTATTTTTTTATCTAAGATGCTAGTTGTCGGTGTACAGCTAATTTTTATTCAAGTTTTGTTTTTTCTTTTGTACCTTATTGGAGGAAAACTGTTAGGGCTAACCTCTGCACTTCCTAGTGAATTATTTGAATGGTTCACTCAAGGCTTGATAGCTAGTCTTACAATTAGTGCTTTGCAATTGTCTCTTTCGATGCGCTTTCGTAGTTTCGCAGTTCCTATTGGTATTGGCTTATGCTTCACTTTTTTGGGCTTGGGCTTGTATGTATTGGATTTAGGAATGTTCTTTCCCTATTCTTTACTAACTATGGGGTTGGGAGTACTAAGTCAATCAGGTTTTTCTTCCCAGAGTGATTATGTTTTATTTTTAATTACTAATTTACTATACATTATTGTCATTAGTTTATTAGCAATCCAATGGATGCGAAAGAAGGATGTCGTTGCTTAAACAATTAAAAGGAAGTGGAAACATGAAAAAGTCTATATTAGGTATTAGCATTGGTCTAATAGTTATTGTTGCATTTTCTATCTTCTTCTATAATCCACATAAGCTTATTCCTGATAATCCTGAAGGGAAATCTCGTTTTTATACTATGATAGGCAATGACGATAACGGTGAAAAGTTAGGCGATAATCAAAGATATAAATACACGTTAGAAGCCTTTGATGAAAGTGGCAAAAAGAAGATTCTTACCTTTAACAGTAGCAAGCAATTACGAAAAGGTGCATATTTAGAATTGTATGTTGCATCATTTCGGGGTGTGACCTATTGGCAGGAGATACAGTTAAATGAATTACCTGAACCAATCAAAAGTAAATATTCTAAGTAAAAAACTGAAAAAGACACTTAGGAGGAATTCTGGAGGCTAGGCAATATAAGTGTGGTATCCCAGACATTAATACGAATACTTAAAGATATGCTAATAAGAAAATTGTAGTTATCGGTAGTGGCCATTCGGATATTAATACCTTATTGGCACTTGCAGAATTACAAACAGAAAATCCAGCAATAAAGCTAGTGTGGATATGCGTAAAAAAGCTATAGAAGAAGCCTATGGTGGCGAAGAAAAAGATGCATTAGTAGCACGTGGCGCACTCGGTGTTCGCATTTGCGAATTAGTGGATACAGAACAGCTTTTTGATCGATTTTTTATTAAACTAACAAAAATAATTGACAACGCCTATAATAGTACTGTACAGTACTAATTATGACAAGGATAAAATTAATGAATCAAAAACGTGTGATTGAAGTAGCTGCATCATTATTTTTAGAAAAAGGGTTTGCTTATACAAGCATGGATGAATTAGTTCGTGTAAGCAAAGTTTCAAAGTCTAATGTGTATTATCACTTCTCTAATAAGGAAGAATTGTTGGAAGGGGTTGTTGATTATTGGATTGAAATGTATCAATCTGCAATTGATGACTTACTATCTCAAAACCAATTATTAGTTGAAGATCGTATCCAACGGTTTTTAAAGCAATTATCACAAGGAGTACAGACGAGAGAATATAAAGGGAGCTGTCCTTTTATTACGCTTTATATTCAAAGCCCTACAAATGCCACAAAAGTAAAAGAAAAAATAGGTCTTTTCTTTATAGGATTACAAACGAAAGTTTCTCTTTTACTTAAACAAGGGATAGAGAATGGTGAATTTAGAAAGACCATTAATATTGACGAGGTTGCATCTCTTTTTATTACAAATCTTGAAGGAGCGTTATTTATTTCAGAAACACTGAAAGATACAACTGTAATCATGAAAACAGCAGATCATTTTTTTAACTTGCTTCGATAATAGAAGCATTTTTTTTACATCAAATTAGTACTGAATAGTACTAAAAGGGGGATTTATATGAGAACAGTATTTTTAACGGGTGGAACAGGTTTTATTGGAAAGCAATTAGTGGAGGAATTAGCCAAAGAGCATGTTACAATTCTTCTATTAGTGAGATCGAAAAGTAAAGCAACACGAACTTTTCAAGAGAGAGGCATCTTAAAAGAGGCAGTTATGCACTTTATTGAAGGTGATTTGACGAAAATAGACTTAGGTCTAAGTGCTGAAGATAAGGAGAGGGTATTGAAAACGGATGTGATTATTCACGCAGGCGGCCCCATGGATATTCAAGCGACAACCAATGAGGCAGCTTCCGTATTTTTGAATGGTGCCCAACATATTAGTGAACTCGCTAAAACTATTCATCAATTGAAGGGATTGCAACAATTTATTCATGTTGTAGGTTATATGAGTCCCTTTGATGATAAAAATAGCAAGATTGCGATAGATGTGTTTAAAGAAGGAAACGATTTTTTGAAAATAAAAAATCCATATGAAAGAACAAAGTTTTTAGCAGATCTTTATATCCGTCAGCAGGCATCAACAGTAGGTTATCCGCTGTCTGTCATTAATCCGCCAACTGTGGTTGGAAGTAGTAAAACAGGGAGTACAGAGCAGATAGCAGGATTAGGTTTGCTTGTGACAAGTATGCGAAGAGGGCTCATGCCAGTGATTCCTGGAGGTAAGGGATATAGGTTGCCACTGATTTCAAACGATGAGTTTGCGAAGTTTATTGTGCAGGTTTTCAAATTGGAGCAGCCGGCTATTCAAACATATACACTTGTTGATGACAAAGAGAACGATCCGAACATTGCTGAATTATTAAGTGTTATGTCGGAAAGTATGAATATGAGGGCACCAAAAATCTCTGTTCCAATGCCACTTATGAAAACAATAATGAAAAGTGGAGTAAGTAAAATAACAAACATTCCTTCTGATGGACTGAATTTTATCACAAATCGAACATTTTCAAATGGTTCAGTGAAAAAGATTATGGGAGAAGATTGGTTTAAGGAGACAAATGTAATGAAATTTTTCCCAGCCGTTATAGCTGATCTGGATTATCGCATGATGTATCAAAATGGCCAGCACAGTCATTTATTTAAACGAACATTATGTAATAATACTACCATTTACCAATCAGAAGGAGAGGGTAAACCGTTTATTTTATTACATGGTTTATTAAGTGATGGAGAGGATTTATTTCCTTTAGGGAAAGAGCTTCATGAAAAAACGGGTCGACCTGTATGGATCATGGACCTTCCAGGTTTGGGACGTTCTCCTTTTAAACGACAAAAAAATCTTTTAAATATCTATTTGAATGTATTAAAAAAGTTATTGGAGAAAGCTACTAATGGTGCCCATCTAATTGGCCATTCATTTGGTGCGTATATTCTTTTGGAAGCAATAGTACAAAAGTACATAGATAAGAAGTATACAATAACTTTACTTCAGCCACCTGTTGCTAAAAAAAATGCTAAATCGATAAATGTTCCTCAATTTATAAACAAATGGACATTGAAGTTAGCAACTACTAATTTGATAGAGCGTTATTTATTAAGTAATGGTTTATTTGAAAGTACGGAGAGTATCCCTGAACATTATATTGAAAAAATAAGTAAAAGTTTTACTTCTCCTAGAATTTTAAATACAACGGTTCAGCTTAACAGTTTACTATCGAAAACCATTCAAGGTGATTTCAATGAAGTAACAAAGTATAATCTTCACATTATTTGGGGGGATTATGACAGAGGCTATTCTGCTCCTTCGCATCTTGGTAAGGTTGATTTTGTTCCATATGGTCATCATTTTCCTCTTAACCATCCGAGTGAAACGGCTAATTTGGTAATACAAAATAGTAGTAATAGCAGATGAGAGTGTGGGATAAATAAAAAGCGTGTAGTAGGATGTTGTGTCTTTGAAATAAAGTCGTACTGTTTGAAAAAAGGTTGTCTATATGAACATTTGATATATTTACTTAAGAATCTAACAGCTAATCATTTACAAAGTATTGCTCCTTAAGAATTGCAGGTAATCACCTTGTGGAGAAATATACTTAAACTTCCATGATAGAACGTAATTATGTTGCGTAGTCGAGCCACTAAATCCTTAGTGCTGTTTATTTATACAGCCGACCAGCAAAAAGTAAAAAAGTTTTTTTATAGAAAATGAATTTGCAAAAGGAGATGAGATCTTGCTTCTGTAAAAACTAATGTTTAGTATCCTTTTTACAGGTAGAAGTGAAAATCGCTGATATATTACAATCTAAAAAGTATACACCTAACCAGTTGTCGAAATTTTTGATGACTGGTTATTTAGTCCAAATTGTAGCTGAAAGTTATAGGTAAACTCAAATGTAATCAAAATTATCCTGTTAATTAAAATAAATGAAAAAACTTTAATGATAAGATTTTTATTGGGCATAGCTGAACACTTAGGTGTAAGTAAAGCACTTGTAGGATCTATGTTAAAAAGAGAATGTACTAAAAGCTGAATTCTTTATTATTTGTCATGTGAATTTTTGGTGTCCAAAACTATCTGGACCTTTTACACTTAAAAATTTAGATTCTGTCTCAATATTATTAGTATACTTTTCACTGAAATATAACTTCCTATAATTTATATTATGTAAACTAAAATTATTTTGTGTGGAGGGGAGCTTAGATAGATATTAACTACCTTATCAACAATGCACTTCTCATTTAAGATAACGTACATCATTGTCCAGAAAAGTAATATGTCTAATAAACACCATAACTCCCTGTCTATAAGCCCTTTCATCCGTACTTAATTCCGCTTCTAGCATCCGCGTGATTTTTTATGTCAGCACAGTCCTCGCATCTAACTGCTTTACGCTTTATCGCTTACGAATAATTTTGCAACATTGGAGTTAAGTTACAAACATAAGGTACATACCTTTTTATTCTGAAAGCTAAGTAAGAAGAAACGTCTTACTTAAACTTTACTTTTCATCTTCTGTATTAGAGGGTCTGATGGTCTTTCCGTTTTTAACCATAGCCCAATGTTATTTTATTTCTTCAATCAAATATAATAGGTATTCTATATCGCTTTTCTCATCTTCTACTTGTTTCACTAGGTATGTCCTTGTTGCTACACGCAATGGAACGTGTGAATGCCTATTTTTTTATTAATTGAATAGTTGAAATATTATCGTTATACTTAAACTACTTTTATAATAACGCTCCTTAGAAAACTTATGATAAATACTACTAGTATTGAGGAGGAAGTAGAATGGAAGAATTCATAGTAGAAAAAGCAATACAAGATATTTATCCAGACGATTTCGCTTGGTGTTATGGGTGTGGTCGCCTGAATAAGGATGGTCATCACCTTCGAACTGGTTGGCAAGGAGATAAGACAGTTACCATCTTTACACCTCAATCAAAATACATGGGTATTCCTGGTTTTTTATATGGTGGTTTACTTGCATCTTTAATTGATTGCCATGGATCAGGGTCTGCTGCGCTTGCGTTGCATCGTAAAAATGGACATGAAATTGGTGATGGAGCAGAGCCACCAAGATTTGTAACGGCTAACCTGAATGTAGATTTCCTAAAACCGACTCCGCAACACGTCCCATTAAAAGCAATTGGTACTGTTGAAGAAATTCATCCGAAACGATGGAAGGTTGAAACCGAAGTGTACGCTGAAGATACGCTCTGTGCTCGCGGTACAGTAGTTCTTGTCGTCATGCCTAGTACATTCCAAAAAAAGAATGATTAACAGTTATGATTATGATTAGCTAAACAAGTTAACCTATGGAAGGTTAACTTGTTTTTATGTGAGCTTTTTTAGTGTAAATCAAATACGATTGGATCAATTTGTTTTTTGATTATTACAGTTGATGGCACTAGCTTTAAATTAGCTGGGATTTGTTCGAAATTCTCAAACTGTAATTTATAAACCGTACGATTGTTAATGTAATCTGAAGAGGCAGAATTATAACCAATTAAACGATTATCAATCGCCAGATGCCAATCAGATGCCAGCATCTCAGGCTCTCCCTCTGTAGAGATCGCTATATAAAGTGTACGTTGTTTGATTTCTAATGAATCAATGGTGTAAGTAGCATTATTAAATTGAAATGGCTGTATATGTGCAGTATCTACTTCTGTCTCAAATAAATCGAACACAAATGCTTCCATTTGAAGTACTTCAAACGTAGCAGGGTTAGTATACTTCGGGACAGATGTCGTATAAATCATTTCACCCAATATAGCTGTGCCGCCACCACTAGCTGAAAAGTTTGAAATCATTGGTTGTTCTCCATCTATTCGTTTAGTAGTGATAATTAATTGCCCTTCTTTATCTCGTATGGAAAATCGAACATTTGATTTTACACTTCCGAAAAAGTCGTCTTGTGCTTCATCCACTTTATGTGAGTTGGCCACTTCTATATCTTGATATTTATTTAAAAGTTGCTTATATACATTATCTTGATCTCTCTGATACTGTTCTTTAAATTTAACTCGATAATGAATATCGATGTTTTCCCCATTCTCGACAACTTTATCAATAGAAACATCTAGGAATGGCTCATTGTAATTTAAGACTTGCTTACTATCTAAATGTTCTTCTTGCTCACTACTATTCGTTTCTACTAATTGTGTTGGCTCATCCACTTGTTGTGTGACTTCAATCGGTGGACGATGCCAATAATAAAACATAAAACTAAGTATAATAACGGCAACACTGATTACAGAAATTTTTAAAGTATACCAGGATTTTTTCCGCTTTGTATCAGTGTAAATATGGTGCATAATAGCATCCTCTTTGCTACTTGTTATTTTAGGTATATTAAGCTGTGCAAATAAGATGTTTTGCTCATTTAATAGTTGCTCATATTCACATTGACAATTTTTACAGAATTGTAAATGATCTTCTATTTTCTTTTGTTCATCCTCATCTAAAAAACCTTCTACATAATCTTCTAACAAAATTGGTTCACATTTCATAAAAATAACCTCCTTTTGTCATTGTGATGGACCTAAGTTTTCTCTTACTTCTGTGTAGCTTGTTACGAACATCATTTAAAGAAATCTGAAGCACTTCACTTATTTCATCATAGCTTAGCTCATTTACATATTTCAGTAACAATACCATGTACTCTGTTTCATCCAATTGTTGTAAAAGCTTTTCTAACTGCTCATTTCTTTCGTGTAGCAACAATACTTTTTCCGGATAACGATTATCCATTACATTACTGTCGATTTGCATCGTTTGTATCTTTTGAATCCGTAAATAATCGAAACAATTATTGACTACAATTCGGTATAGCCAGGCATTAAAGGAGCCTATTTTTTTATATTTATGTAGGCTATAAAAAACTTTTATAAAAATATCTTGAACGATATCTTCAGCTGCAGCACGATTTTTTACTATTCTGATGACTGTAGTAAAAATTTTCTGCTCATAATGTTTTACAATATGTGCAAAATGATGACTTTCACCATTTTTAACTCGTGTAATGACTTCATCCATCTCCATTTGTATCACCTCCCTACTACTATAACGAAAAAATTTTCATTTCCTCTCAAAATTTCCCTTTATTTTTGCAGATTTTGAGTTTAGCTATTGATTATTCTATAAACAAAACAAAAGAAGAAATAAAAAATGTCTAAAGGATTCTTGTCTTTATTTTTGGACAAGAACCTTTAGACAAATTATTATAATTGAGAGTAATTGGTCAGAAAAAACTTCTCTGATTATAGTAAGACATAAGTTTAAAATGTTCTTCTTATTAAATAGCCGCACTTTATTGTAATGGAATGTTTACTTCAATATTGTTCCCGATAGGATTGGTGTAATAGTTTAAATATATTTTTGCCTTCCCAGTATAGTCTTCAAATTGGGTCGTCTCCATTACGTACTGTTCGTCTCTTGAAATTGTCACACCTTTAATTTCTAACGGCGTACCATCTTCTTTTATGGCATCAGAGAACATTAAAAATTTGCCTTTATTATCCTTATTAATCTTAACTGATACACTTTGCTGCGCTGCGGAAAGGTCTTCATTAAAATACGTAGGCTTTGTGAGTATTTCTTTTGTGCTAAAATCAACTTCAACAAAATCCTCACCCTTTGGCACTGCATGAACCGCTCCAATCATAACCTTCAGTGATGCAGGATCATCGAAATAGTTACTTTGCAAATAGAGCGTAAATTTGCCATCGCGAATATTTCCGCCTTTTGAAATGCCATTTATAATACTATCTCTGCGCTCACCGCTTTCTGTCATGACGGCAACATCATCCAGCGCTAATATTTGCATTGTATTATCTTTGGCAAGCTCAATATCGAGTGCCACTTTTAAAGGAGAACGGCGAATTTGTGTAATCGTAAATTTCTGTCCATTGACATCTATCGTACGATTCGCAGTAAAAATTTTCTCCTCTGCGACCTCGTTTTTCAGCGAAAATGGTAAAGTAATTTTAATGTTTCCCTTCTCTTCATCACTAAAGTAAAACACTGCTTTAAAATCCTTTGAAGTATAGGCAATAGGCTCTAAAAAATTATATTCCACTGATGACGAAATATATGTTTGGTTGCTTGCATTTCTAATAAACGTACAGCCGCATTCAATCTCCTCATTCCCTTGAAACAATTGAACTTTCTCTAAGTTTAATTTTGACATATCAAACGAGGCATCGGCGTCATAAAATAGTACCAATCCTGATTTATCGGCAATCACGCCCTGTAATGTAAGTGATAGACCTTTTCTAGATTGCGTCACATTGATTTCTTCAAAATATTCATGATCCACTATATCTCTTATTCCTTTATCTATTGCAATCGCTGAAACAATTGCCTGAAAGCCAGGTATTTTTGCAACTTGGCTGGCAATCGTTGGAGAAATGCGAATTGAAAAGATAAGGCTTAGGCAAAGCATGGAGATAAATGTAACCGAAACAATGCGATTCTTTATTCTTTTTTCTCGTTGAACTTTACGAAACATGTCTATTCGAACTTGTTGAAGCTTCTCCTTAGGAACGTCAATTAATGGTTTACTCACAGCCAGTCCTCCTTTTCTCTAGCAAAGTGTCTAAGCTTTTTTAAGATGTGATGAAGCTTCGACTTTACAGTACCCTCAGGTATTTGATTTAGCTCCGCAATTTCTTTATTTTTTAGTTGCTGGAAATATTTCATATAGACGAGTTGCTGCTCCGACAAAGATAGATGTTCTAATAATCTCTCCATATCTGAATAGATGACCCATTCAGAAAGATGGTATTCCTCAATAGGAACAGTGGGTTGGCGTTTTCGTAAATGGTCTTTACAACAATTAATTAAGACTCGAACAAGCCATGTTCTGGCATATTCGTGCTGCTTAACGGTATGCATTTTTTTCAGTGCCTTATATACAAGCTCCTGCATCACATCTAAAGCATCTTGCTCATTTTTCATATATGTAATGGCCATGCGATATAAAATATCTTCATCCATTTCAATAAGCGTAAGTATCGCTTCATGATCACCTTGTATAGCACGTTGTTCTATTTCAAATTTCATCCTTCTCGCCTCCTTCCTTCATTAGACTGAGCAATTCTTCAATTCGTTCAAAAATTTTGAATTTATTTTTTAGAGAACTTCATTGTGTGGCAACTGATATTTTCACAGATTACTTGGTTCGGAATTGACCCAGGAATGAACTTATTTCTAATAATCCTGTCTTTCATGGATATGTTCGGCCAATCAGTGAAGGGTTTTCTAAGTATCGATAATAGTTGTCCTAATAATAATAGAGAAAATAGTTTGAAACATAATGCTACTAATTTTGGTATATATGAGACTATCAAAGGACATTAAAGTAAATAACATACATACCTAATAAAAGATTAAAAAGAGCTGCCTAGGCAACTCTTTTCTTTAAGTATAACTTCTCTTTTTAATACAACTTATAAATCATTAAAATAATAAGTTAAATGGTTTTTGATGATTAGAGTGGCCCACCTTCAAAACCAATAGGCCATCCATCCTCTTTACATTTCACTTTATACTGAAACTCAAAAGGACCATCATAAATAAAAGCTAAACTAAACCCTGTAAATAGATAATCGTCAACATTCACCATCTTTCCAAAACTTATTGTGGATAGATAGTAATGCTTCATTTCTTGAGTAGGAAAAAATTTCTGTAGATAGTTTAATGAACGGCTTATATGTAGATGGAGTTCCTCGAAAATCTTTTCTGCTAGTTCGATTAAAGCCCTATCAGGGTTTTCATTGCTCCCTTGAATAATAATCTCCACATCTTCCCATTCTCCAATATCCATACGATATAACCATTGTTCCTTTAAGAAATATTTCTCACTATCATATACAGGTGGATTAACGAGGTTTAATTGTTTGATCTCATCGTGAGATAACGGTTTAACAAAATTAAGCTTATGATATAAAATGTCTTTGATATCAGCGACAATGTATTTGGATTTGTTTAATTCGAAAGAGTCCATTTTTCACCTCAAAAAATATATTGTAAATTTCACTTTATTAATAACATCATCTTTCTGCAACTTCCTACATCTTATATCCTTATTACATTATCGGTATACATTTTTTGCCTCTAAAGAGATATTACGCCAATTTTATGTGTTGCTTTGAATATTTCAATAAGGAATTATTTAAACACTTTATCTATTTCGTCTCTGTCGTAATCCAATATCCAATCATTGTATGTAAAATAAATGTCACGTATTGATTCAGACGACGTAGCAAGCAAATCACATCCTCGATCATCGTAAATGTGAAAGATGGTTTTCCTTTTGATATTAATAAAATAAATCATATGAATAATATTTGGTTGGATTCCTAAATCCTGATTACATAGTGCTTTTAACAAAGGAATGTACTTCACATCAGATACTTTACATTGTAGAGTAAACCTATTTGTTTTGCATTTTCCCTCCTCATTATCTTCAGGGAAAATATAAGGCATTTCTGTATGCTTCAATGTATATATGAGTGATCGACTACGGATATATGGAGAATAAATCCTCGCTTTGTGCTTATAGGTTTTGCTATCTCCAAAATCATTCACATCTACGACAATGAAAATTTCCTCATCTTGGAAATGAAGTGATTCAAACAGCGTGATGGCCCTTTGATAAACCTCCTGCATATAATTATTTTCTTCATAATAGTTGTCTGATCCTAGATCGAACCGTATGCCGATTTCCCCGTTATAAAACAAAGGTGGTCTAAGTATTAATTGAGGAAAATGTTCATTCATATAATCATTTAATAGCATAGTTGGTCCTCACCTATTTCTTTAATTTTACAAGTTAGATGGAAATAGCGGAAAGTATTCTTCAGCTATAATTTAAATTGTAAGTTTTGCGGATAAAAAATCATCTTCCACTCACACTAATAGTGGAGGTGAGATGATAATGGGTAATAACAAACATAAAAATAATAAGACTCAAGATAACAAAAAACAGCAGAATCAAAATCAAAATGCTAACAGAGAGCGTGCGAACAGAGAAGAGTTCGCTGAGGAAGTAGACTTTAGCCGCATTCAAAATGAAAATAAACGTTAGTGATACTTTCCCCCAATATTCACTTAAAATGAGTATTGGGGGTTTCCTTTTGGATCAACTCTTTTGATGTCTAGACATTGCCTAGATAGCTTCGTGTAATGTTTGGGAGAACAATTTTACCATTCTTACTGTATTTTTCAAATAACTCTGTTAGAAGAAAAACAAAAGTTTGATATTCCCCGTCGTTTTTTTTCGGAGCATAGGACGCTGATAAATTCCTTCCTAAGAAACCTTCATAATCAAAAAGCAATTCATTTTCATATTTTTTAAACTCATATTGTCCATCCTTAAAAAAGCTAGTAAATACCTCTGGTGTTTCTTCCATTCCACCACTAAATCCGTTGAAATTTGAACAAGTCTTTTGGCAAATTGCGGCATTCTCTTTAATAATTGGATTAGTTAAATCCCTGCTATTCCACACAAGAGCAACTTTTGACTTTTGTTTTCCTATTCGTTGACATTCTATTTTAAATGCTTTTTTATCAAACCAATGAAAAGCCTGCGCAACAGTTACTAAATCCACACTATTTCCTGTTAAAGTAGTATGTTCAGCAGTTGCTTTTATGGATTTGAAACGAGGATATTTTTTTAATGATTGCTCTGCCTTCATTCTCATATCATCATTCGGCTCAACTCCAATAACATGTAGACCTCTTTCAAGTAGTAGACTGCTAAATATACCTGTACCTGAGCCAATATCGGCAACAATTCGATCCTCATTTAGTTCATTTACTGCAATCAAATAATCTATATATTCTTTTGGGTAACTAGGGCGATATTTCGCATATATATCAGCCTTATCTGTAAAATTTTCTGTTGTTTTCATCGTACTACCTTCTTCCTGTCGATATTTTGGAATAGGAGAAAAATAGTTAATTCCAAATACCACTTATTGATAATAAAGCCTCCACTCCTACACTTCTTGCATGTAGCAAGGATTTGATTGAGAAGTTGCTATTGTTTATTTTCTTTTGCTTTTAAGCATTCAGTTAAATTAATAAAATCTTGAACTGCTTCTGACATGGATAGTTTTTTAGCAAGTGATATCCCCTTTTGAATAGATGTAGAGGCATCTTCTAATTTATTTGCTTTAATTTGGGCATCTGCAAGACAATACCAGTAAAACCAGGCGTCCATTTTTGTGATTTTATTTTGATAAAACGTTTCAATTTTCGGGTAATAATGGTTGAATAAAGCTTCATCATTAACTAGCTTTTCACCATTCCAATTTAGGACATTCACTAAATAACTATCTCCTATATACATTTGCCAAATTGCTATACCAACCTTTTGATCTACATGTATGATGTCCATTTTATGATAAGGAATATTAGTAATCTTCTCAAATGATTCTCCAGCCCATTTGAAAATTCCGAGTTCACTTCCTATGGCCGCACCATTTGTAACACCAAATAAATATTCTTTTGTTCCATCACCAGTAATATCTACCAATCCCGAAAAATTTAAAGCCACTCCCTTAACTTTGGTTTCCCATACTTTTCTCCAAATTCCGTTGTCCTTGTTGTTCAATTGCTTTTATTTCAAAAGTAAAAATGATCTCTTTTTGCCCATCTTTATTAAAATCATAAAGTTGGATTGGGTAAGTAGAGAAAGGTTTTTCGGGACTTATTAGTACAGAGTTTAAAGGCTTAAATGCCTGAACAATTTTAATTAGGTCATTGTTCTCGTTTTCATTCGCGTACACAGATATCAAACAAAAGTTAACGAATGGAAGTGACAGTAAGGTAAAAAGTATTATTTTTTTCAATCATCTGTCCTCTTTTCACTATATATCGTCCTTCCATTATGAACGTATTTAGAAAATTAATACATCCGAAATCATGCTTAGCCAAAGAATGATTAAAAACAGGTTTTTAAAATGTTTACCCAGCCTAAAATTCCTCCATTAAAGAGAACCTATCTCCCTTTTCATCAAAGGGTTGCTTAAAATCAAAGGCAAACGCAGTAGAACCATGCTGGATGTAATAGTTGTATCTCTTAAATGCCTCAATCCAAGAGACATCATCCACCTTTTCTGTCCACCAAACTACATAGGAAAGGTGTTTTTCTGGATAAGGCTCGATCCATTTACTTTTGTCTTGTAACGCTTGTTTATGCTGTCCTGAATAGGTGAAGTGATATAAGGATTGAGGATTTCTCCATACGGTTAGCGTAAGTATGGGAGAACCTTTTCCCTCCACGGTTTCTTCAGGGATAGCGACTCCTTCAGGTGAAAATGACTCTATCAGGCCTGATTTTGTTGCCTGTCGGTATACTTCATTGCCTACTTGAAAAAATTCTCGAGAGCAAGGGTGGTCATAAGGATGATTTAGCCTTCCAATAGTATAGATCGCAACGAATGCCATAAATAGCCCTCCATCTATCGTCTTTCTATAGATATATTCAAGTAAAGGTCTGTAAATCCCTTTTTTTACTAACTCATAAGTCTCATATTATTGCTGTTTCAACTATAAAAAATGGGAACAACCGATTTGGATGTTCCCATTTTTTATATAAGATTTTTTAAAAGCTACGCTTCTCTGGCCAAACTCCTTGCATTTTACTTAAAAATACAATTTGCCCAATATGATAGGCGTCGTGCATTACTAAACTCTTTAGTTCAATTACTAATGATTGATCTTCAGGGATTTCTCTGTACAATGCTTCATATTCTGGTTTTGCCAGTATTTTTTCTAGTTCCCGATGGAAATACAAATATTCCTGTTTGGTTTCCTCCCAATTTTGCCACGTCACAGTTGGTAATTGAAAGGTAGCGTCATTATTTTCTGCCTGTGGTTCATTTGCTTTATCACCAAGAATCCTCGCGAGAAATCTCTTTTTATAGAAAAGTAGATGACAAACTATTTCCCAAATGGAATTCGTTGCCCCTTCAGCAGGCTTCCAAATGGCCTGTTCTAAAGTAATATCCTCTAGCACTTTTTCAAGTGGTGGAAACCAGTCTTCTTCATCTAAACAGCTTGTCCATTGTCGTAACAGCAATGTTTTGGCAACCATTTTCAATTCCTCCTATTTGATCCTGTCTCCTTTGTAAATAAAACAGCCCTTTTATTTCTTCTGCTAATGTTCATATTGTCATTAGTATTACATATCAATTTCTATGCCAATTCCTAGTTCCTTTGCTTTTTGATATACGCCTTTCGCGACTGCTAAATCATAGTAAGCTGCACCTACCGATTTAAAAATGGTAATCTCCTCTTCGTTCTCTCTACCATTCTTAGTCTCTGTGACAAGTTTACCAAGGTCACAATATATCTTGTCGAAAGACCAAATACCTTTTTCTGCTGCATGAATAAATTCACCAGCTTCATTTTTTACGCCATTATGATCATCTACTACAATTTTATTTGCTTTCAAAATAGTGGTCTCATCTATTTCACGCATAGTTGGTAAATAGGATCCTATACCATTAATATGAGTTCCTGGCTTTAAATATTCTCCATCTAAAACGGCACTTGTTGATCTTGTAGCACAGCAAATAATATCTGCTTGCTTGACTGCCACTGATACTTCATCTATGACCTCAAAAGGGATTTTCACTCCATATTCTTTTAATTTCTCACCAAAACGATGTGCTTTAGAGGTTGTTTTATTAACAAGTAGAATTTTAGTGATAGATCTTACAGCTAGTACGCCTAATACTTGCTCAAAAGCCATCCCACCTGTTCCAATTACTGTTAGAATTGTCGCATCCTTTTTTGATAAATAATCTGTAGCAATCCCACTTAAAGCTCCAGTTCTTAGTCGAGTTAGATAAGAGGCATTCATCATAGCCACATGGGAACCATTCTCTGCATCTGTAAGTAATAAAACTCCTTGCGTTGTGGGCGTCCCCTTTGGAGAATTTTTAGGAAAAATGGTCACTACTTTTACAGCGGCAACTTCACTCACTAAGTCTGCACTTGGCATATAGAGTGCCGATGCATCATGATCTGGAAAATCTATGACAGTTCGATGCACGTCGGCAATTTTATTTTCTTCTTTTGCTTTTAATACTTTCCTAACATCCTCTATCGCATTTTTCATATTGTAGCTCTTCATAATCTGTTCTTCGTTTAGTATCAACATCATCCATATCCTCCATTAAATCGTCTGTCATCACGACTTCATAGTCCCAACTGGGATTTTTTTCGTATCACTTAATTTCGATTCTTTTTGAATGTCGTTGTCTAAATTCTCTTGACTACGATCTTTAACAGCCCAAATGGCAATTAGTGATACGATTGCTGTAAAAATAATATATAAAGCAATTGGTATATAGGAATTATCAAATTGAACTAATAGAGCTGTTGCTACTAAAGGAGCCGTTCCCCCTGCTACAGCTGCACCAATTTGGTAACCAAGTGTAATCCCTGTGTAACGAATTTTTGCGTCGAAAATTTCTGAAAACATTGTCCCTAGCACGGCCGTAATTGGCGACCAAATAATGCCTAGACCGATGATTGTGGCTACTACAAGTAATATCGCGGATTGTTGCTGTAACATCCAAAAATAAGGGAATGCAAAGAGTATCATGCCAACCGTTCCAATAATGTATAACTTCTTGCGTCCATATTTATCAGACAAGCTTCCCATTATAGGAATTAAAATGGTCGTAATGATTGTGGCAATCATGACGGCATTTAGAGTGACAGTTCTTGAGAAACCTAAATTTGATGTTGCATAGGATACAACAAATGTTCCAAAAATATAGAAAGGTGCTGTTTCAACAACCTTCGCTCCAATTGCAATTAAGACTTCACGCCAATAGTTTTTCAATGTTTCTATAATAGGTAGTTTAGGAATGTCACCTGATTCTTGCACCTTTTTAAATGATGGTGTCTCATCAATCCCTTTACGAATCCATAAACCAAATAAAACTAAAAATGCACTTATTAAAAATGGTATACGCCATCCCCATGACATAAAGGATCCTTCAGGAAGTAAAGTCATTATAGACAATGCAACAGTTCCTAACACCATACCAATCGTTACACCCATTTGTGGTATAGCTCCATATAATCCTCTCTTTTCCTTTGGAGCATATTCGACAGCAAGTAAAAGAGCTCCTCCCCATTCTCCACCAATACCTAATCCTTGTACTAATCGTAAAGTAATCAATAATATGGGAGCCCAAATGCCAATAGCTTGATATGTAGGAAGTAATCCCATCCCAAAGGTAGCAATCCCCATCAAACTCAGCGTTAATACGAGTGTTTTTTTACGGCCAATCTTATCTCCAATATGACTGAAAATAACTCCACCAAACGGTCTAATAAAGAACGATAAAGCAAAGGATGCGTAAGCAAGTAACAAACCAACTGTAGGATCATCATTAACAAAAAAAACTTGATTAAAAACGAGTGCCGCAACTGTGCCATACAAAAAATAATCGAACCATTCAATGGAACTCCCTACCAAACTAGCAATCCAAATCTTTCTCATTTGTTTTCCATCCATCTATTTTCCCCCTTTGTTTGAAATTGAAGTGGTACTTCAATTTATTCTTGTTATTACTTTACAATTACCCGAATTCTCTGTCAATAATAGAAATTACTTTTTTATTATGCTTTCTATTAAAACGTATATAGAATAAAATAGTATAATCAATAAAGGGGTTTGATATGATGACATCAGATTTTCTAGGAGAGACATTGAAAAGAATACGCAAAGAAAGACAATATACATTAAAAATGCTTGCCACTCAAACAGGAGTTTCTATTAGCTTCTTATCACAGGTGGAAAGAGGAAAATCTAATGTAACATTAGACTCATTGAAGAAAATTGCAGATGCTTTAGGTGTAAATCCAAGTATTTTTTTCCCTACTAACAATGAAGAATTACATGAAATACGTTCCCAATTCCATTATTTAGACTTATCAGATGGGAATATAGATGCTTCCTATCTCCCCATGCTTGTGACATTAAAGGCTGGAGAAAATGAAGGAAACGCTCTTTCCCATGACGGTTATGAATTTATCTATGTTGTAGAAGGAGAACTGACCATTATTATTGAGGAGCAAAAATTTGTTTTGCAAGAAAACGAGTCTAAAATGTTTGATGCTAGAAAAACGCATTACTGGTACAACTATCAAGAGAAACCTGTCAAGTTCCTACTTGTTTCTTCACAATAAAAATGACTTATAAAGAGCCATGCTACATGTAATGTGTAGCATGGCTCTAAACCATTAATAATAGCTAGTTCCTCTCACCTATGAACTGTTAAACTGAAGTAATCAATAATCGAGAAGTTAGCATGCCCTAAATGCTAGTTCTATATTGTTGATTACTTTAACCTGTCTAAATGAGCTTTTAAATATTTAATAAATGGATGCTCTGCTATTTCTGATTTGCGTGTACAGATAAATAAACTTTGTTGGATATTTATCTGCTCAACAAATACTCGAGCCAGTTTTCCATTTGTTATATTGTCTATCACACTATAGGAGGGTGCTAAAGTCATACCGTATCCTGCTTCCACAACTTTAATCGATTCATGCAAGCCCTGCATTTGAAGTCCAAACTTAGGTAATGGCGCATTAAACTTGTAAAATACTGACTCCAGTAAATCTAATGTCGAGCTACCACGCTCCCGATAAATAAAGTCTTCGATCGATAGTTCGGAAATGGCAACGGTTTGATTTGCTAAAGAATGTGATGGGTGGACAATAAACCAGAACGGGATATCTAAAATCTTTTCAAATTGAAGATCATTATGACCAATATTGCTTTGAACGACAAAACCAATATCTACCTCATAATTCAGAACCTGTTCCTCAACAGATTTTACATTACCTAACGATACAATACATTCAATGTGAGGATTCGCAAGCTTATACTGTGCTATAAAAGGCGGCAGTATATAATTAGTTGGAATGTAAGAAGAAGCTATATGTATTTTGTCTTCCTTTGCTAAAAATTTAGCGAGTTTTTCATCGATTTGTCCTTCTAAATAAAATAAACGCATTCCCTGTTCGTATAAAAACCTCCCCTCTGGAGTTAACTGAATCCCCCGTCCTTTGCCTTCAATTAATTTTGTTCCAATTTCATTCTCTAATTTCCGAATTTGAATCGTAACAGCAGGTTGACTAAGTAGCATACTATTCGCTGCTGCAGTAATTCCACCAAGCTTTGCCACATTCGTAAATATTCTTAATGCATGCAAATTCATTTTAATCACCCTTCCTTATTCATAAATAAAATTTATGAATAAACAATTATTATATATTTGTTTTATATATAGTTTAACAGTAATTTAAGGATAGAGGTGATATAAGTGGAAATTTTATTACAAGAATGGGTATCAGCAAAGGGTTTTATTTTATTTACAATTGGGTTACTTGCGGCAATAATTGGCGTTCTTTTTGGTGCTGCTGGCTTTATTTTAATGCCTTCGATGTTACTTATTGGCATTCCAATTCATACCACGATTGCTGTTAATAAATTTGCGACAGGAATTTCAGCTCTATCCAATGTCGTTACGTTTGTCATAAAAGGACAGGTATCTTTAAAACAATACAGGTCTTTATTATTTTTTTCGAGTTTAGGAGGAGTGTTTGGTGCGTTTTTAGCCGTTCTATTATCGGAGCAAATTATGAATGTGATAGCTTGTATAAGCTTAATTTTGGGATTTATTATTGTTATTCGCAGTAGTACATTCATTGTTAAAGAAATTAAAGAAACACAGGAACAAGTGACTAATAAACTCATTCCGTTTGCGATTTCAATCTATGACGGTGGTTTTGGACCAGGCTCAGCTCTTATGAATATAACCTATTTCTTGAAAAAACAATATAACTATGTAAAAGCAGTTGAATTAACAAGAATTATCTCGTTTTCAAGCTGTACAGGTGCCTTTCTCTTTTATTACTTTACTGGCATTGTTAATTGGGGCATAGCGATTCCTGTTTCAATGGGCTCAATTGTTGGCTCTTTCTTAGGTTTAAAGATTATTCCTTATATTAAAATAAAGTGGGTTCACCTTATATTACCAATTATCTTTTTTTTGCTAATTGTTCAGATTGTAACGGATTTAATAAAATAACTAACATGTAAGCAATTCAGTATAAAAACAGATGCTCACTTATAATGAGCACCTGATCTAGAAAATAAGATAGTTAAAACAGCTTTATTTTTAGAACATTTTTTGTTTACTCGTGATACTTGTCCAAGTTACCTTATATACGTCCTCACACTTTAGGTTTTTAGATTATTGAGCTTCCTCATCTGCAGAAGGGCCGTACATACCTGGCACTGGAATATTGAGAAGTCGTAAGTATACCCCCAGCTGCGCACGGTGATGGATCATATGGCTTAAGCCGAAGGTACGGAAGGCAAGCGCTCGTGGTTCACGGCGGATGATTTGCTCGCCATGGCGTAGAGTCCATTCTTCACCGAGCGTTTTCTCGTCACTATCAGCTAGTAGCTTGTCTATTTTGCCGACGTTTGCATCAAACTCATCTAGAATGTCAGAGCGACTTTCTAATGCCTCTCGACGAAGCGGCACCGTTGAGAGATCAAACTCGGTGTGCTGAAAAATTGCCACTTGCCAGTTCAGCAGGTTGATTAAGTGGGTGGCCAGTCCGCCGAGCGTCATCGATTTATCATGAGGCCTCCATGCCATATGCTCATCGGGCAAACGCTCTAAAATTCGACGCGTTGTAGCTAGTTCATACATAGCGTCACCAATGATCAATTGTCTAACCATCATGTATCTCCTCCTTTTTGGTTAAGCATACTATAAATTCCATTCAAGAGGCAATTGCGCATTTTACTTGGAGGATATATAAAATAAAAAGATTCCATGCTTTAACACTACACGGAATCTTTTAGAATGTTGGTTATGATGGTTTTTATCTTTAAAGTCAATTATTTTTTTCTTCTTCATTTATTTTTATGTCCAAACGATCTTCAATACGTTCTTCAATCTCTTTCCTCTCGTCATGCCACCATAATGCTTCCTCAGGTTCTTCTAAAATCTCTTTGATTTCAGCTTTCTCTGCAACTGCTGGCGGTGAACCTCGAAGAGCTTTTCCTGAAGTTTCTTTTACGAAGATGGTTACAACAATAATACCGATAACAGATGCAAATATTAGATAGTAGGCTGGTACCATTTCATTCTGTGTTTTACTAATTAACCATGATACAAGTAAAGGTGTCGTACCTCCAAATAAGGAGGCAGAAATATTAAATGTAATGGCTAATGCCCCATTCCGAACTTTGGTAAAAAATAGTGAGGGCAATAATGCAGGCATGGTTCCTTGGAAAGAGGAGGAAAATACCGCAAGAATCATTAATCCTAGAAAGACAAGTAATGTGTTATTACTACCAATTAAGTTAAACGAAGGGATACTTAAAATAATCAAACCAATTAAACCGCCTTGAATGATCTTTTTTGCTCCAATCCGGTCACTAAAATACCCCATTAACAAAACAATCGGAATCATAATAATCATGGCAATAACAATTAATAAAAGTCCTTCTGCTTCTCCATAACCAAGTACAACGGTTAAGTGTGAAGGCATATAAGATAAAATCGTATAGTTTACAACGATATAAAAGAATACAACAAACATACCTATAAGGATTGCTCTCCAGTGGAACTGTAAAATGTGCTTAACAGATATATGATCTTCATCGTCAGATTTTTTTTCCTGCATTGCTTCAAAAACAGGCGTTTCTTCTAAATTATTCCGTAAATAAAAGCCGATTAAACCAATAGGGGCAGATAAAAGAAACGGAATTCGCCAACCCCATGCTAGCATCGTTTCCTCCCCTAACATAAACGTAAGTAACGTAACAAGACTTGCGCCTGCGATATAGCCAACTAAGGTGCCGACCTCAAGACCACTTGACATAAATCCTCTTTTCTTATCTGGAGTAGACTCAGCAATAAACGTCATAGCACCTGAATATTCTCCACCAGACGAAAATCCTTGAATTAAGCGAGCAATGAGTAAAATAATCGTGGCAGTAGAGCCAATAGACGCATAGCTAGGGATCAAGCCAATACTTAATGTGGCTAGAGCCATCATGATTAAGGTTATAGCTAAAACTTTTTTACGGCCTAGGCGGTCCCCAAGCATACCAAAGAAAATGCCACCAATAGGTCGAGCAATAAAGGCAACAGCAAATGTCGCAAAAGAATAAACTAATTGCATAGGGCCACTTACTTCAGGGAAAAATACTTGTCCAATTGTAGCTGCAAGATAAGAGTATATCCCAAAATCAAACCATTCCATTCCATTACCAACAGCCGTCGCGACAACAGCTTTACGTGCAGATTTTGAGTCAACAACGGTAATTTCTTCTTTTTTCAACTTTGGTTTCGATTTTCTTTGTAATTTTGGGCTATTATCATTTTTGTTAGAAGCCAATCGAAAACCCTCCTTGTTGATTAATTGATCTAATCTTAAACTAACCAAAATATAATTTATTATTTATCTGTCTTTTCAATAATTACCGGAAGTTAAGCTTAGTCAATGATCAACTTGAGTCTCTTCAATGATTCAAGTTTTAAGAATTATTGCGACCAATAGGGAAATAAATAAAGCCATCTGATCAAATTCAGATGGCTAATAAAAAATGGATCTCTATATCTTATTTTTCTTATATCCTTCGCCATCCCTTGACTCTAACCAAACAATGGCAAAATATGCTTTCTAATCAATTCAATTCGATCTTTGGCACGTGGTATAAAGCGAGACGCAATCGTAACGACCATTTTTTTATTGGGGTTGTTGAAAATGACATTTCCTCCGTCACCAAGTGCTGCATAGCAATCATCATCAACTATCCACCACATGTATCCATATGACAACTCTCCGAATCGACTTTTTTCCTTTGTGCTGTCCTCTATCCATTTGGAAGAAAGGATTTGCGAGTTGCCCCATACACCACTATTTAAATACAACTGACCTATTTTCGCCATATCGCGTGGCGTTAAAGTAAGCCCCCAACCAGCAGTGTTTACACCTGAAGGATCCACTACCCAACCCGTTACATATTGATCTTTAAGAAAAGCGAAATGTTCTTCTTTATTTCGTAAAAACGTATGTTGAGGAGCTGTAATGTCGAGAGGTTTAAATAAGCTCTCTATAGCGAAGTCCTTGACAGATTGACCAGTAGCATTTGTAAGAACACCCGATAAAATATGTGCGCCAACGGTTGAGTATTTAAACTCCCCAATATGTCCTCTGCCTCCAAGTAAATCTAATGTAGCTTTTACCCAGTCATCACTTGAGTAAACTTTTGTATAGGGCTCTGACTTGTATTTATACGGTGCAGTCATAGTCAGCAAGTCTTTTATCGTGACTTTTTGAATTGTTTTTTCGCCACGCTTTACTGTATAATCTGGAAAAAATTCTAAAACCTTTTGCTCTACATTGTTAATATATCCTTTGTCTATCGCCACTCCAATAAGAATAGATATAATACTTTTTGTTACAGAGGCTATATGCAATACATCATCTTTAGTGTATCCATCAAAATATGTCTCATAAATCAGATGACCATCTTTTCTAATCGCAATACCTGCTATATTGGCATATTCCTTTTTTATGGTAGCCTCAAAGTTAGAAATAGGATTATTATTCATTTTTATCTTTTGGTATTGATACATTGACGTCAAAGATATCAATTCATTCCTTTCAAAATGATTGATCAATATTGATGTAATTAGAATAATTTACTATAAAATGTTTTTCAATGCTTTTCTTTATTCGATTTAATTTTGGAAAGACAAAATGAATTCTTTTCTTAATGAAGTCATTACCGCTTTTATTTTTATCTATCTTGATTTTCATAATAGGCTTCATCCGCATATTTCTGGTCTGTTCCTTTAAGATAGGCTAGGATCATTTTCGGCCGTTTCAGTAAAACCCAGTCTCCATGTTTATCAAACTTTCTTGTAGAAGTGAGCATCCCGTTTTGAATTGTCCCATATTTCTTCCCGTTCTTTTTTCCCCACACTTTTAATCGTTTAGCGAAATCTGCATCTTCTGCCATTAGCATATTTTCATTAAATCCGTTGATTGATTGAAAATCCTTTTTATAGCACCAAAAGATTCCCACAGAAATGGCTCCATATTTAAACAATAGTGGTCCAATTAATAACAAAGTGGAAACAAAAATTCCTAAAGACATTCTTTCAAATTTCCCTGTAACCCCGCCGCCAATGTATTTCCCTGAAATTAAGTTCTCCTGTGCCTTAGACAACACATGTTCATTCATCTGGGTATCTGCATCAATTGTTACGATTATTTCACCGCTAGCTATTTCAACACCTGCGTTTCTAATTTTCGAAAGGTTTTTATCATTATTCTTTACAATGATACAATCATACGATTTTGCAATTTCTTCCGTTCGGTCTGTACATCGATTTAACACAACAATGATTTCAACTTGATTTTTATATAATTTAGAGGCTCTTGAAACAGATTCTAAACATTTTCCAATATACTTTTCTTCATTATGGGCAGGTATGATAATAGAAATTTTTAAATCCTCTTTTTCCATAACATTCATATATTCTAATCCCCCTTCATAAAACCTTTTCTAGCTGTTTTAGATGCTCTTAATTAATTTTTAATGATAGGTCATTATTCGAGAAAAGCTGGAAGTATTGTATTGTTTCAATTTAATCCGATGCTGGAACGACATAGTCGCCATAAATATATGAATATTCCCCCATACGTTATCACATACACTCAAATTGAGTATCCTTTAGGAGCAATTCCGATGTTAACGACCCTTTTTCAGCTAGTTAGAACAAACATGATATGGTACATTAGAATTGAATCTAAAGAATGCTCTTTCTACTTTGTTAAAAGTAGGGATTGAAATAGGAGTTATCATGATTTCAAGAGAAAAATTAGAAAACAATCAAGTTTTCCTGTATGTAATTGTGTTGTTAATCGCAGCTGGCGTAGGATTATTAGCACCTTTTGTGGGTGAACAACTTGACGTTACCATTTCATTTGTTATTGCTATTTTAATGTTTAGTATGTTTTCTCAAATCCCATTTACAGCGTTGAAGGAATCATTTGCTAATCGTCGTTTTGTTGGGGCACTTCTAACGGTCAACTATGTTGCTGTCCCTATCGTTGTTTGGCTACTAACAATGCTATTACCCGAACATCCACCTTTATTGCTTGGGGTTTATTTAGTGTTGCTTACACCTTGTATTGATTATGTGATTGTCTTTACAGCTCTTGGACGTGGGAATGAAAAAGCTATGCTGATCTCAACACCTATTCTCTTCTTCACTCAAATGCTTTTATTACCTTTATATTTGTGGTTATTTCTTGGAAAGGAAGCATCCAGAATTGTTGAAGCGTCACCTTTCCTAGAGGCATTTTTAGTGCTAATTGTACTACCTTTAGTCATTGCGATATCGCTCCAACTTTTTGCTAAAAAATCGCAAGTTGGGGATCAATTAATTCATCTATCCGCCTGGCTGCCCGTCCCTTTTATGGCGTTAACTCTTTTTGTTGTTGTCGCATCACAAATTGGAAAATTATCGGCTTCCTTGGAGTGGATCATAAAGGTCATCCCAATATATATCCTATTTATGGTGATTATGCCGATTCTTTCAAAATTCATTGGAAAAACGTTTAAACTTGATAGTAAATCAGGTAGAGCATTAGTTTTTAGTGGTTCAACTCGTAACTCACTGGTTGTCCTCCCACTGGCACTAGCTTTACCAGAAAATATAAATACTCTTGTAGCAGCGATCATTGTCACGCAAACTATGGTAGAAATAATAGGAGAAATCATTTATATTCGTGTTGTTCCGGTTCTCATTAAATAAGTGGCTTACCGAATCTCGATAAGCCACTTCTATTATTTTTCTAATGCGATTTGTATATGGGCAAGGTGATGCTCTTCATGCCAAGCTAATTTTGCCACTTTAGTGGCAACTGTTATTTTACCGTTTTTTTGGTGCATAAATCTTCGATCTAATTGATCCTCAGATAAAGTACTTCCTAGAAATAGGATTCGCTCATTTATTCCTTCTAACATCTTAATAGAAGTTTCTACAGGAAGCTTGGTATCTGGTAGAATGGCCCACTTTTCTTCATCAAAAGCTGGAACTGTTGGATTCTCATCTGTTAAAGCTAGCTTCAAACGTTGATACATATTCAATTGAGAATCTGCAATGTGATGAACAAGTTGACGAACTGTCCAGCTACCATCACGATAAGTTTTACTTAACTCCTCTTCATTTAAAGAGCCTACTGTTTCTCTTAAACGAGTCGTGTAAGTTGCGATTTCCTTTAGCCATTCTTCTATATTTTCTAATGTTACTTTTTCAGGAACCTGTAGTTTGCCAATTGGGTATCTTACATCCATTTTTCATCCCCCTTTTCCCTATTATTATCTTGATTAAATCTTCTACTGATAATAACGGTAACTTTGAAAATATATTTCACCACATTAAGGTGTTTGTCCGCACATTAATTCGTTACTTTATTCTCTTCAAATAGCATTGTGCCATTTTCTTTTAAATGTGTATGGAATGAGAAAGCTTTTTCAAGAATGTGTGGTGTTTGTCCCCCCACTTTCTCTTTTGCTTCTTCAAAGTAAGCACGTAATTGTGGTCGATATTTCGGATGGGCAATTTCGATTAACTTTTCTGCCCTCTTCACTGGTGGAAGCCCACGCAGATCAGCATAGCCTTGCTCTGTCACAATAACATCTACATCATGCTCTGTATGGTCAATATGCGATACGAAAGGTACAATCGTCGAAATCGCCCCGTCTTTGGCTAGTGAAGACGTTACAAAGATGGTAATTCTAGCGTTTCGAGCAAAGTCCCCTGACCCACCAATACCATTCATAATTTTAGTGCCGTTAATGTGTGTTGAATTGACGTTACCGTAAATATCTACTTCAATGGCAGTGTTAAAAGAAATCACGCCTAAACGTCGAATAACTTCTGGATTGTTGGAAATTTCTTGTGGCCTAAACATAATTTTATCTTTATATTTTTCTAAATCCTCTGCTAATGAATCAACACGTTTCTTCGAAAGCGAGAAGGCTGTACCAGCTGCAAATTTAACAATACCAGCATCAATTAAATCAAAGACACCATCTTGCAGTACTTCAGAGAACACTTCAATATCTTTAAATTGAGAATTTTTCATGCCATTTAAAACGGCATTCGCAACTGAACCTACGCCAGATTGTAACGGAGCTAACGATTCTGGCAATTTCCCTGCAGCTACTTCATTAGCTAAGAAGTCTAGTAGATGATTGGCAATTTGCTGTGTTTCTTCATTTGGTTCAAATAACGGTGATGGAATATCAGGCTGTTCTGATAAAACAATGCCTTTTACTTTATCTGGATCGACCTTGATGCCAATTTCTCCAATCCGATCTGATACTGTATAAATAGGAATTTCTCTACGTTCACCTTGCTCTTTTTGAACAAAAATATCATGAAGACCTTCGTATGCTCGAGGCGCAGTAGTATTAATTTCAATGATAACGTTTTCAGCTTTTTCTACAAAAATCGGTGAATTTCCTACTGAGCCAGTTGGAATGATATAACCATCTTCAGTGATGCCAGCAGCTTCAATAATGGCATAATCAATTTTGCCTAATGTTCCTTTTCTAACTTCTTCCGCAGTATGTGATAAATGCTGGTCAATGTAATATAATTCACCTTTATTAACTTTACCACGCATTACAGAGTTTCCTTGGTAAGGAACACGCAGGTTAATGATACCTGCCTCGGCCATTGATTGGTCTGCAGTTGGCCCTAGTGAAGCACCTGTATATAAGTTAACTTTAAAGTTTTCATTTTTTCCTCGCTTAGAAAGTGCAAGTGGAAATTCCTTTGGCTCACCGAATAGAGTAAATCCACTCATTCCAAGGTTCATTCCATCTTCAATCCATGAAGCAGCCTCTTCAGCTGAAACAACCTTGTCCAAAAATGCTGTACTTCTAATAAATTGGCTTAAATCTTTTCGCATTAACAATCACCTCATAATAGATTTGTAGTACTTTTTTCCTTTGTAAATTTGGGATAAAAAATGCATAACATTATTGCCAATCAAAACTCACCTTACAATATATTCAAATATATGAGCTTCTTGTCTATATTGTAAAAAGAACTCAGCCTTTAGTCTATCTCATGATTTCTATGATAATGATAGAAAAAAACTATAATACATAGCTGTTCAAAGAATTTATCGCATCTTTCTCTGTGTGAAAATGGAGCTTTTCGATTTCACGTACAAGTAGCTTAATATATTCACGTGCTGCATAATTAATAAAACAGTCCTTTTTCATGATGAGGTAAACGGCTCTAGATAAAGATGGTTTTTCGATATGTTGGAAAAATAAATCCTCCGTTTCATAAAAATCGTATAAAGTTCGAGAGACTATACTGCGACCAACACCATGACGAACTAAATTTAAGATCGATCGAATACTTGATGTTTCAACGATTGGCTCTAATGGTTTGCCAACCTCATTGCTGGCCTTATTAAGTAATTTTCTACATTGATGCATACTTGGAAATAAGATGAGAGGATAATCTAAAACTGAAGAAAATGATACGTTTTGCTCTTTATTTCTTTGATTACTAATGAGGTAAAAATCTTCATCGTATAGTTTCGTCGCTTGTAACAAGTCATTGGGAGTTAGATGAAAATCAATACCAAAGTCAGCCTGATTTTGTAAAACGGCTTTTTCTACTTGATCTGTCGTTTCAATAATGACTTTTATATTTGGGTACAGCTGATTAAATTGAATACATAAAGTTGAGACCAAGTCCGTTATTTCCCCTGGCAACACAGCAATTTTCAATTCTCCAATCTCCACATTTGATAATGCCGTAATTTGTGAAGAGATACTTAAGATAGAGCCTTGAATATTCAGGGCTTCTTGTTGAACGATTTCTCCAACCTTCGTTAGTTCAACCTTCTTCCCAACCCGGTTAAATAAAGAATACCCTATTTCCTTTTCCAGCATTTTAATTTGATGGCTTAAAGTAGGTTGAGAAATTCCTAGTTTTTCAGCAGCTTTGGTAAAATGGAGCTCTTTACTAAGCATTAAAAAATATTCTAAATGCCGTAATTCCAAATTGCTTCAATCCTTTCTGTCTGATAACTCGAATCTGTACTTTTAGTGAGCCATATAAATAGACTACTAAATTAGCCCCTTGCCTTTCGCAATTATTAATTTATCTACACTATTGCGATTAACAAAAGTGCGCATGCTTTTAAATTTATTTTATATAAAGTATCATAGATATTACAAGAAAAAAACAGAATATTCCTTCTTTTCTTATTTTTATAGACTTATAAATGCAATAAGCTCTACCGTATCTAGTTTTCTTTATTTAAAGGAGTGACAAAAGTGAAATCACAAATTATTCAATCTTTTGGTAAACCATCCGTCTTTCAACATAAGGAGATTCCGAAGCCTGAAATAGAGCCGGGACATGTACTTATCCATGTGAAAGCAACTAGTGTTAACCCTATTGATACAAAGGTTCGGGCCGGTTCAGTTCCAGCAGTTGCTCCGGAGTTCCCAGCAGTATTACATGGAGATGTAGCTGGTTTGGTATGTGCAGTAGGCGAGGGAGTCACTAAGTTTGTCATTGGCGATGAGGTGTTTGGATGTGCGGGTGGTTTTAAAGGGACTAGTGGCGGTGCACTTGCTGAATATATGCTAGCAGATGCTGACTTACTCGCTCATAAGCCAAAAATTTTAACAATGGAAGAAGCTGCGGCTTTGCCACTTGTTTCTATAACAGCCTGGGAGGCATTATTTAACCGAGCTAGACTTACACCAGGGCAAGAAGTATTAATTCATGGAGCAACTGGAGGTGTAGGACACATCGCCATTCAACTCGCCAAGTGGGGAGGAGCAACCGTCTATACAACGGCCTCTTCACAAGAAAAGTTAGAGATGGCTAAGCGCCTCGGTGCAGATATCACGATTAATTATACAGAAGAAACCGTTCAGGAATACGTTGAAAAATATACTGACGGAAAAGGATTTAACCTAGTGTTTGACACAGTTGGGGGTGAAAATCTTGACCGTTCTTTTGAGGCGGCAGCGGTACATGGAACTGTAACAGCCATTGCAACTCGTTCAACTCATGACCTAACACCAGTACATTCGAAGGGCCTTTCTCTACATGTTACCTTCATGCTACTAAAAATAGTGAATAAAGACATGCATAAACATTATGGAGAAATATTAAAGAAGGTTGCAAGTGTGGTGGAGGAAGACAAGCTACGACCTCTACTAGATCCACGTATGTTTACATTTGATGAAGTTTCAAAAGCCCATGAATACATGGAGTCAGGACAAGCAGTTGGGAAAATTGTTTTGGTGAACAACTGGTAAAATGATTAGAGGACTAATATTACTCTAAGTAATTTAAAGGAAAGAACATGTGAGCATCATCAAATATGTTCTTTCCTTATAGGAAATTTGTAACACAGTATAGATGTTCTTCAACTTTAATAGCTAAAGTAAAAATTCAAAGCCAACATAATTAAACACATTGTTTAACCCTAAATTGACAAATTCATTTTTCAACGGCTATTGCCACTGTTCTACACTTACATGTTAGCTTTTTTTATTCTTCTATTAAGATTGGATTAAGGTAAAATACATGCTATTACAATAATAGTATATTTTCCGATTGATTATCCTTGGCTTTTTCGATTCTTCTTGCAGGTACTATTACAGTTGCCCCAGCTTCTGCAAATACTCGGGTGATTTCGAGCCCTAAACCTGAATATCCACCTGTTACGATTGCTACATTACCAGATAAATTCTTGCCTCCCATAGCTTCTTTTGCTGTTGTTCTCGCACCAAAGCCAGAACGCATTGGTTTTTGAATAGTTTTTTTATTTAACATGTAATTGTCACCTTCAATATTAATGGTTAAGCTTCCCTGTTTTTATGTGCTGATAATTGGTAATTTTATAATTTAGAATATCTAAAGTAGCTTGTAAATCATTAATTTGAGTTGTGATTTGCTTTTTATGCTCTTCAAGTATTGTTTGGCCAGCTTCATCATTTTTAGCTTGTGAGAATTTTACGTATTCTCGGATTTGTTTTAAAGGCATTTGTGTTCTTTTAAGATGATTTATAAAAAGAATTCGATCTATATCCATTTGAATATACTGCCTTTTATTATGCTCATTTCTCTTTGCTGGTGGTAGTAGTTTAATTTTTTCGTAATATCTGATTGTATCTTGACTTAATCCTGTTTTTTTAGCTACATCAGATATTGTAAATATATCGTTCATCTATGAATGCTCCTTTCACAAGAAGTGTAGTTCTTGGAGTTAACTCCATGTCAACAACTTTTATAAAAACATTTCCATTACTATTTATTATCATCACACACGTTACGACAATTTATGCTAAACGATTAGAATCTAGCGATTTAAAAATTCATTATGATTTAGAATAAAAAAGAGTGTCTTAAAGTCAAATTTGAACTTAAAGACACTCTTTATTCATTATAAAACTTCAATTTAGAATGCTTTTTGTAATGCTTCTAATCCATCTTGATAGATACCATGGAATAGCTCAATAGCTTCTTGGTCACTTACACCCACAGGTGTGAAACTGCCAGACCACTCGACCAACGATGATTGGCCATCAGTATCTTCTTTGACTTGGATTGTAGATAAATAATCAGTAACCGGAAACGGTGCCTTCATAATTGAATACGTGTAGTAACGTTCCTTGTCATTGAAATTTTCTAAACGCTCTACAATAGCATCTCCATCAGGGTTAGCAAGGTGACGTACACGTCCACCTTCCGTTACTTTACTGCTTGGAATATAGGGTAACCAGTCTGGAAGCGAGTCAAAGCCACCAATTAATTGCCATACTTCCTCAGGTGAAGCTGAAATTCTAATAGATGTAATAGTATTTGCCATTTTCTTTACTCTCCTTTTTATATAAAATCGATTGGTAGTGGTGCATGTGGTGCGATCAATTTTTGTTCGCGCATTTCTTCCCAGAATGCTGCTGGGATAATTGTTTTCAATGCAGCTTGGTCTTCTGCAATTCGCTCTGGTTTACTTGCGCCAGGAATGACAGCAGCAACTGCTGGGTTCGCCAATGAAAATTGTAAAGCAGCTGACTTAATGCTGATTTGATGACGATCTGCAATACTTTTGATTTTTTCTACTTTCGCCATAATTTCTGGTGACGCTTTTTGGTATTCGAAGTGAGTGCCTCCTGCAAGAACACCTGAACTATATGGGCCACCAACGACGATGTCCATATTATTTTTTTTAGCTGTTGGCATTACTCGTTGTAGCGCACGTTCGTGGTCTAATAATGTATAACGACCAGCTAGTAAGGATACATCTGGTTTTACTTCCTCCAAATCCAGTAGTAATTCAATTGGTTCTACTCGGTTTACTCCAAGTCCCCACCCTTTAATAACGCCTTCTTCACGTAATTGCGTGAGCACACGGAAGGCTCCTGTACGAGCTGTTTCAAATTGTGAAATCCACTCATCGCCATAAAAATCTTGCGCTACATCATGAATATAAACAAAATCTATACGGTCTGTTTGTAAACGTTTCAAGCTGTCCTCAATTGAGCGAAGGGTTGCGTCTGCGCTGTAATCATTAATAATTTTGTTTTTACGTCCGAATTCGAAAAGACCACCTTTTTCTCCTAAATCTCGTGCAGATGGATCTTCCAACTCATCCGAAATAATTCGACCTACCTTTGTGCTTAAAACGTACTCGTCACGATTTCTTTTTGATAAGGCTTCACCAAGACGAATCTCAGCTAAACCAGAGCCATAAAGTGGAGCTGTATCAAAGTAACGAATGCCACTCTCCCAAGCAGCATCTACAGTTGCAATTGCTTCTTCTTCTGGGATATTACGGTACATATTACCAAGAGGCGCTGTACCAAAACCTAATTTTCCTTGTAATAGATTTCTCATATTATTAAATCCTCCTAAGATTAGTTCTTTTGTTGATTGCCAGTATGATCAATGACTGATTACTTATCAAAAGTCATTTTTTCATCTGCAATATTGATTATGAGGCACCTAAAGAAAATAAAAAAGTACGCACTTTAAAGTAATATGAGCACCAAAAAGTGCCTATTAGTAAAGACGCAGACAAAGTAGTTATATACTTTATTCCCACAATAAAATAGAATTTCATTTTAAGTACTCCATAATGAGATATTAGCTTTTTGAGATGCAAAAAAACCACTCTCTTTGAGTGGCTACAAATAGCAGGTACGCTTTATTTGTTTAAACAAATCGAGAGATGGTTAAAACCAAATAAATAGCCTCATGGAACTGTATTACTAATAATAGTCACAAATCCGTTTCTCTTAGCCGTGTCTATTAACGTGTAAATAGATTGACTGGCTGCTTTATTATACAAATACCATTGATCTTCAGCTGCATTGTAAATCAAACTATCTGGCTTCTCTAGAAATGGTTGTTCTGAAATTTGAATTAATGAATAGAGATCAAAACGCTTGATATTTTTGCCTTCTTCGTTTAAAAAATCATATTGTCCTATTTTATAATAGCTCCCAGGTATAGCACTGTGAAAAGACCACGTGAAATCTGCTGGTGGTTCGACCTTACTTCCTTTATTTTTTACAAAAAGATGGTACATTTCTTCGATATAGGCATTGCCTTTTAATTGCTCCTCAATTCCGCCCATTGTCATGTGGTATTCATGCAGTATCGACTTTACTTCTACCCCATCGATAATTAACGGCTTCGTTTCAACTTTGACAGTTAAATTATTATAATGGACCTTACTGCCAAAGGTTTCTGCTAGAAAGCGCAATGGAACAAAGATACGCCCATTCTTTACATAAGGCTGTGTATCAAGTAATATCGTTTGTCCGTTTACCACAGCTGTACGACTGTTCTGTTTTAAGATTACCTTCATAGTGCTTTTTGTAAGCGTCACTTGCGATTTGGTCCAGTCTACCTTGGCTCCCAAATTTTCACTAATGACACGTAAAGGTACCATCATACGATTATTTTTCATTTCAGGGTTTACATCAGTTACAATTACAACATCATCCACTTTTAGCTGAATTTTTGTTGCGGCATTAGTAGTTGACGTTGCCATTATGAGAATCCAAGCAATGAATATCCCTGCAAACACCTTTTTCATCTTCATTAGCTCCTTTAGAAAACAATATATTCTATAGTACTTAATTCAATAGAAAGCTAATAAGCTCCTTCTTCATAATTGATTTGAAACTTTTGTACAAAAAACCACCTACTATTTGACTAGTAAGTGGTTTAATTATTATAGTCTAACCTTTACCTCTGTGCCATCTTTAGCTTTGACATCTACAAGTACAAGTCCTTTATAATTTTTCATCTCGTTGACGATAGGTTTTAAGGATTCTTTGTCGATTATTGGAAAGACAAAATCAACTTTTTTCCTTTCGAAGTACTCTTTTGTCCATTTGTTTACATTTTGCTGAATCAATTTAGAAGACAAAATGGCAAGAGCGATGTTTATCAAAGCATATGGAATGGGGACAGTAAGCCGAACGTCTTTTGCTTTCACTTTTACATGCATCATAAGCTAACCACTATTCAATGAAGACCGAAACGGAATCCCCGTTGGCGGATTTAATATCAACAATTTGGCCATCTAATTCATTTTCGATTGCTTCAAGGAGAAGGTTTATGTCGATATCCTTCACGTATTTTTCCGATTGTGGAATACTCGCTGCGATACTATGTCCAGCCATTAAAACTGCTTTAACAAGTTTGATTGGTAAATTGACCGTGACGTTATCATTTTCCGTTGAGACAACACGTACTTTTAAAGTCTTATCTAAATATTTAGTTGGCTTTTCAGCGAATTTATTCCCGGATTCTTCTTTCTCTTGTAATACTTGAATGAGCTCTGAACCCTTATCTGCATCAATCTTTCCTTCTTGGATCATCGTTAACACTTTTGTAATTTCTTCTTTCATGGTCAATTCCTCCTTATTCTTCTTTTAAGAGCTTGATGGCCTCTTCCGTTGTGATTTCACCATTTTCCAACATGGCCACAATTTTTTTCTCATTTACTTCATTTTTCTTCTTTTGTCCATAGCCAAGTGATGAAATAATTTCTGTTAACTTACCGCGAACCGTTGGATATGAAATCCCTAGTTCCTTTTCAACTTCTTTAATATTCCCTCGACATGTTAAAAATACTTCCACAAAATGAAGTTGATCCTTAGATAAGGATGCTAGCTTAGACAATTCAAACTCATTTTCAATCGTTGTGTGACAATGAGAACACTGTAACTTTGTAATTTTTAATGTTTTACTACAGACAGGACAATTTGTGATTACTTGATAAGCCATAGTGTACTCCTTCCTTTAAGTTAAATTGATTATATAATAAATAATTGAATAAATAAACAATGAAATTTAATTTTTTAATTAAAATAATCAATAATATTAATTTTAACTTTAACATTATTGATTATTCAGCTCCCGAAATATTAAAAGAAGCCAATTTGTTTATATTTAGCAAATGGACGATTTTTTGTATGAGATTCGCCTATAACATACAAACTTATATTAAGATTTACATTAGAAAGGGAGTAAAATTTATGCCATTTGTCACCGTATTTGGAGGGAAAACCTTTGAGGTTGAGGAAGGAAAAAAATTAGTTCTAGCTCTTGAAGATAATGGTATCAATATTCTGCATCAATGTGGAGGAAAAGCAAAATGTACTACCTGTCGAGTAGAGGTATTAGCTGGAGAGTATAAAGATACTTCGAAAATAGAGAAAAACGCTTTTGCTATTAAAAATATAGATGAAAACTTATATGATGATTGCTTGCGGCTTTCTTGTCAAATACGTGTTATTGGAGACATTACAGTTCGTCCAATTTTGATCTCGGAAAGTTCTCAGGACAATAGAGGGCCAAGACCTGCAGATTAATTAGGGGGATACATAAATAAAGGCATAGGAATCCAGTCCTAATGCCTTATTTATTATACTTTTATTAAAAGACGCTACGTACTAATCCCCCATCAATTCTCAATGCAGACCCATTAATAGCAGAAGACAGTGGGCTACTTAAAAACGTAACAAAATGAGCAATTTCCTCTGGACGAATCAGTCGCTGTATAATAGAGGTTGGACGATTTTCTTTCATAAATCGCATTTCAGCTTCTTCCATCGTCAAATGCTCATTAGGATACAAGGTATTCAACATCGTTTCGACGCCTTCTGTAAATGTAGAACCAGGCATTATGGTGTTGACCGTCACATTTGTTCCTTTCGTCAGCTCAGCTAAACTACGCGACAGGGAAAGTTGCATCGTCTTCGTGGCGCTATAATGAGCCATTTCTTGCGATGGCATAATGGCTGCTTCACTTGCAATAAAAATAACCCTTCCTTCCCTCTTTTGAATCATTTGATTGAGGTACCATCGTGTAAGGCGAACACCACTCATAATGTTGACTTCAAACATCTTCAACCATTCTTCATCCGAGATGTTAAAGTATTCTTTTGGCTCAAAAATCCCTAGGTTGTTGATCAAAATATCTACTTTTGGGTATTCTTCTGTTGCCTTTTGGCATCCTTCTGCTGTTCCTAAATCAGATATCAAAGGCTGAAGACTAGCTTCTGGGTACTGTTCCTGTAGTTCTTTTATTGTTTGAAGAACCTTATCTTCATGACGTCCGTTAATAATGACCGTAACGCCTTCTAATACTAATGATTTTGCAATGGCCTTACCAATCCCTGCTGTAGAACCTGTAACGAGCGCGGTTTTCCCCTTCAAATTTAAAAACATCGTAATCACTCCTAAGCACGTTTTTATTTGAATAAGTAGTAGTATGGAATTCTCCACTTCTTTTAAACAGTAAATATGTAAAGAAGGAGTGACAAGGCAAAATTCAGCACTTTCACTCCTCTGTATTTCTAGATGTTGCTATTTATTGCCGGAAAATGAGGTAATACCTCTTGTCCAAGCTCATGAATCACTTCTTCTGCAGGTCTTTTACTGTCAAATAATGCAAAGAAGAGATGGTTGACACCAATTTCTTTATAAATATTTAGTAGTTCGATTAACCGGTTTCGCCCTACTCGGAATCCTAAACGAATCGGCGTAGGCATTTCATTTGGATCTTCTGTTAAATCTAAGTGCATGGGCTGTGTGAATGGTTTGAAAACTCCCGGACAGTACTGTTCCACAAGCTCTCTCCATTGTCGAATAGCCTCTGCTTGAAGATGTGGACTTCGTGGATAATACATCCAACCATCGCCGTTCTTCGCAAACCATTCCATTGATTGCTGCGCAAAACCTGTTATTATCGTTGGAATGCGCTTCGTTGGTTTTGGAACTAAATTACTTCCTTGAATAGCACCTAAAGTAGAACGAATAGAAGGAAAATCTTCATATAATACTTGATTTAAATATTGAAAGGCTTCAATAAAACGTTCTCCTCGATCATCATGGTTCACATTTAAACCATAAAAATCGGCTTTACGATCTCCAGATGAAACACCCAAAATTAGGCGCTCGGGAAATAACTGATCAATCGTTGCTATTTCTTTAGCGACTCGTAAGGGATGACGTAAAGAAAGTACGATAGCTGATGTTCCTAAAGCAATTTCCTTTGTTTGGCTTGCTAAATAGGTTAAATAAATCAACATATCATAAATTTGACCTACTGCTGGATCACCAAAAGAAGGATCTTCTAATAATACATCTCGAAACCATAGGCTAGTAAAACCATAATTCTCGGCTAATTGTGATAACTCCACCTGTTTTTCCATGGTAGGCGTACCAAAACGATAATTTTCTAATGGAATATGGAGACCTAGTGTTAACTCCCCTTCTTTATACATTCGATTATAACTATGATAATTGGAAAATTGACTCATAAAGCATTTCTTGCTCCTTTCCCTTTTTAAAACTTCTGAAACTTGTTTCTACGAATTTTAATATGTTCGACTTTTGGAAAGAAAATCTGGTTCTGCCCCTGTTACTCCACTTTGCCCCCAATTTCCTGGAATCATTTCTCTGATGACAATAAGTATTTTATCCAAAGGTGCGTGCGTAAATTTAGATGTAGTTTGTGTTAGCAGCTTTACCCATATATCCTTTGTTTCTTGATCAAATGTATTCCAGATATCAATCGTAATGATGGCCATTCCATCTACTGTATTTGCCTGTGTATGATAAGACTCTTGTGTATTCCAATTCATGACTCTACTCTTATCGGCAAAGCTAGGATCAGATGCAACTGCCCCAGCTTTTCCCCAGTTTTCTTTCTCAAGTTCTTTTATTAATATTTGGATTTTGTCTGGAACAATTTTTAGTAAATTTGTTGTTAGTTCAGTAAGTGTAAAAATGAATTCCTTTTTTTCTTCCGTTGACATGGATGGCCATGTATTTACCTCAATTAATGGCATAATGATTCTCCTTTAAACTTCATCATTTAACAAATTTTTAATTCCTCTAATGACTAAGTCATGATCTTCCTCAGGGGTTAATCCTGAAACTGTTATTATACCGATAACCCCAACGTTTTTTATTTGGATAGGATATGCTCCACCAAACGCAGCGTATTTTGAGGCATCTAAGCAATATTTCTCATGATATGGAATTCCACTTAACTCACTTTGCATCTGTAAATAATACGAGCTGTGGTTGTGCAGCGAAACAACCCGCTTTTTTCGTTCAATCCACTGACTATTTTCCTCAGTCATTCCTGTCATTTTATAATGAAACAATTGAACACCATTCTTTGTTATATCAACAGCAATGGATTTCCCTTCTTGCTTCGCTTTTTCAATAATTAATAAGCCTAAGCGCAGGGCATCGTCATTTGTAAAAGTGGAAAATTGAAGTGTTTCCTCTTCTTTTAAAATTTCATCTATACTTAAAGTACTCATATCACTACCTCCAGCTATCCTTCAGTTAATCGGAAATGTAGTTCTGATCAAATGCGGTTATTTTTAATGTTCATGGACGTATTACTGATCCATAAATGTATTATAAGAAGTGTATTCGACGAAGGTAAGTACGCACTTTAAAGTGATATAGTCACTTAATTGTTCCTATTATGATAGAAGGGAAAAGTTTGTGAGATGTTGAAGCAGGATTGTATTCGTTGAAAAAATTTGTTACTATGGAAATACAATTATGAGAGGACTGATGAATGAACAATGATGAACTAATCTATATTTTTATTTGAAATGAAATACTTCAAACTACAAAATATAGGGTTAGTCTGTCCATTTTTAATAATCAGTTTCCATTTATTTGTCATGATCTGTTCATGGCAAGTAAGATGACGAATTTTTTAAAGCAAAAGACTAATCCTTCCAATTGATATTGGGAGGTTTTTTTATGCTCTCATAGTTAGAATTTTTTCTGTAACTTTCATCTACTAAAAAGGAGAGGGAAAAAATGATTGATTCAGACACTATTATTACGCATGTAACACTCCGTATAAGTCGTTAATATCCATCTGCCTATACGGAGGAATATTAAAATAGATGGATATACCGACTTTGTATGAAAAGTAAAACTGTTGCTATACAAAGGAGGAACTAGCATGTCCATGATACAAGTACAAAACTTAACATTTTCTTATCCAAGTAGCTTTGACAATATTTTTGAAGAGGTAAATTTCCAAATCGATACGGATTGGAAACTTGGGTTTATCGGTAGAAATGGCCGAGGTAAAACAACATTCTTTAATCTTTTGTTAGGGAATTATGAATATAGTGGGAAAATCATTTCATCAGTAGAATTTACTTACTTCCCCTATCCTGTTTCGGATCAGAACAAATTTACTCACGAAATTTTTGAGGAAATTTGCCCACAGGCTGAAGATTGGGAATGCCTTCGTGAAATATCCTATTTGGATGTTGATGCTGAGGTTATGTACCGACCGTTCAAAACATTATCAAACGGAGAGCAGACGAAGGTGTTGCTTGCTGCATTATTTTTAACTGAGGGCCAATTTCTTTTAATTGATGAGCCAACCAACCATCTTGACACAGATGCACGAAAGATTGTCTCAGAATATTTACGGAAGAAAAAAGGATTCATTTTAATTTCTCATGATAGAGCCTTTTTAGATGGCTGTGTAGACCATATCTTATCCATCAATAGAGCCAATATTGATGTTCAAAGTGGCAACTATTCTTCATGGAAGCTGAATTTTGATAGACAGCAGGAACACGAAGAAGCAACTAATCAACGTCTACAAAAAGATATAGATCGATTAAAACAGTCTTCGAAGCGTACTTCAGGCTGGTCAAATCAAGTGGAAGCTTCCAAAAATGGGACAACAAATTCCGGGTCTAAGCTAGATAAAGGATTTGTTGGACATAAAGCCGCCAAGATGATGAAGCGGGCAAAGAACATTGAATCTAGACAACAAAAAGCCATTGAGGAAAAGTCAAAACTACTTAAAAATGTAGAAAAAACAGAGGCACTAAAATTAGAACCATTGGCCATTCAATCAAAGGAATTAATAACTTTAGCTGATGTATCTATTCACTATGATGATCACATTGTCAATAAGCCAATTAGCTTCAAGGTGGAGCAAGGCGACCGTATTGTGTTGGATGGAAAGAATGGCAGCGGAAAAAGTAGCATCCTTAAACTAATTCTAGGAGACCCTATTCAGTATACAGGCTCCATACATTTAGCATCGGGCCTTATCATTTCCTATGTTCAACAAGATACTTCGCATTTAAATGGCATGCTGTCGGACTTCATCGAAGAGCATAATATTGATGAGACGCTATTTAAATCCATCCTAAGAAAGATGGATTTTGATCGAATTCAATTTGAAAAAGATATTTCTCATTATTCCGGTGGTCAAAAGAAAAAGCTCTTGATTGCTAAAAGTTTGTGTGAAAAAGCACATATCTATATTTGGGATGAACCTTTAAACTTTATAGATATTTATTCACGCATGCAAATTGAAGAGCTCATTCAAAGTTTTAATCCCACAATGGTTTTTGTTGAGCATGACGAGGCATTTCAAGAAGCTGTGGCAACTAAAACGATATCGATGTAGTTAAACAGGAATCCATTTTGAAACATCAAAATGGATTCCTTTCTATTTATAAAGATACTTCCTTCAAGAGCGTTTGCTTCATGCTTTTGATGATGCCCATGTGGTGGCTTTCATGGTTCATATGGAAAATGACCATATCCCCTATGGTTTTCATGCCTAAAAAAGGCTCTTTCAGAGGTTCATTTAGATGGCCACTACACGCTTGTTCAATAAGTAGCGGTTGTTCCTCTAGAAGCGTAATTATTTGTTCCATCGTTGGAGGCTGTTCAGTCCAATTATCGGGCTTGCTCCCACTCGGAAACATTAAATGATAGGATAAAGGTAATTGTCTTTCTTGATGAACAGCTGGAAACATACTATGATCCCAACCCACTAATAAATGACCTGCGTTCCAACGGATATTGTTCGTATGGCCATCGGGTATTTGGTCCACAATATCCTCGGGAATTATACGTAGAAATTCAACAGTCCAATTACGCCACATTTTCATTTGTTCAAATAATTGCTTTTCACTCATCTACTCCCTCCCCTTCTACACGCTATTCAAGTATATATTAACACAATATTCCAATTATTTTCATCGGCTTAACTAAACAAAAAAAGATGTATCGCTAAAATAACTAGGATACACCTTCTTATAATGAAAAAAATACCACAACTGATTGATTGTGATATTTTTTAATGTTTTACTTTTTTTCTTTATTAAATTGTTGTTGTTCTTTCTTTTGTTCTTTTTGTTCTTTCACTTCTAGTTCTTCAATATTAAATTCCATTGCTACTTCTTCTTGCTCTAATTCATTCTTTTTCTTTTCTTTCGCCATAACTCTCACCTCCAATAAGCTATAAATTGTCCTTATTGCGGTGATTTATACTATCATGCTTAAATTATGATACACATGTATAAAACCACAATATACAACCACAATAAAAGTGCGTAGTGTCTCACTACTTAAAGAGCTGCAGAGATTTATTCTCTGTGGCTTCTTTTATACGTAAGTGCAAAAAATCATGCTAGGTCTTTAAATTCTTTTGATTAAAAGGAATGTTTATTCTTTATTCATCCATACTATCTTTGTTTGAAAAAAAAGGTGAAAACCAGAAAAGGAAGTGTAGAATATGGGTATTCTTGGTGGAAATCCAAAAGATGAACCATTGCATTATGGTGAAGTATTTAGTGTTTGGTCAAGTTTAATTGCAGATTATGGTATGATTTCTGGCTATCAAACGTTCTATAATCATGCTGGTGATGAAGATCTTAAAAAAATAATTGAAGATTTGATCGAAACGTGTAGAGAAGAAGTAAAACAATTAGAAAAAATTCTAAAAACGAATGGAATAGCTCTACCACCAGCTTCACCTGAAAGACCTGTCGCAAGATTGGAAGATATTCCTCCAGGTGCAAAGTTTAACGATCCTGAAATTAGTGCAGCTCTTACTGCTGATGTTGCTGCTGGATTAGTGGCATGTAGTCAAGCAATGGGTACGTCTACTCGTGAGGATGTCGCATTAATGTATGGACAATTCCACATGGCTAAAGCTCAACTTGGTGCAAAGCTTTTACGTTTAAACAAAAATAAAGGATGGCTTGTACCACCGCCATTACATGTCAATTATCCTGAAAAGTAAAGTCAATTTCCCCGAATCGAGGAATGCAAATGTATTACTATAAAGAAGAATTAATTAACATTATTAAGCCTGACAAACCGGATCCACAAGCAGCACGTGTTATGCAAGAAATACTAGGTGGTCATTATGGTGAAATGAGAACCATGATGCAATACTTTTTCCAAAGCTCTAATTTTAGAGGGAAAGAAACACAATATCGTGATTTACTTCGTGGCGTTTTCCTAGAAGAAATTGCCCACGTCGAGCTCGTACAAAATACAATAAACCAATTGCTAAACGATTCAGGTGAATCTTCTGCTCCTGGTAGTAACGGCGCCGACCAAGCCCCTTTGGATGAAGCTGTTAGACATGCTAATCCTCATCATTATATTGTGGGGGCGCAATCCTCTTTACCTGTAGATGCTGCAGGTAATCCTTGGAATGGTTCTTGGGTGTATGCACATGGAAATTTGATTGCGGATTTATTAGATAATTTAGTGCTTGAGTCTACAGGTGTACTCCAAAAAACACGTATTTATGAGATGAGTTCAAATCAAACATTTAGGGAAACCCTTGCATTTCTAATCGTTCGAGATAATGCCCATCAAAACGCATTTGCCAAAGCATTAGAAACGTTAGGAGTTGATTGGGGAAAACTGTTCCCAGTGCCGAATTATGATATCAACAAATATCCCGAATGTAGGAAATTCGTCGAAATGGGCTATCATAATGCCCAATTTAACTTCAGATTAGATCCAACACGTATCGGTGAAATCTTCCAAGGACAAACGCCAAGTAGAAATGGCGGAGAACTTAATGTAACTCCCCCGCCTGAAGGGTTCCCTGTACCACTCATGCCAGAGATGCCAAATGAACACAGCCCTGGTCTGAAGGATATGAATCATTAATTTCCCAGTTTAATACTGGGATTTTTTTTTGTAAAAGAAATGAAATAATGAATTCTTGCTAAAAATTTTATAGACCTTCAAAACTGTTATTCATTGGTATCTCTTCAATATATGCTCTCTTTTTCTTCATCCTCCTATTGGCGATGAAAATACTAAACATACTTACGATAAATAAACCTAGGAAAATAATCCATGCCACTTTGTAGCTTTGTGTAACATCATAAATAAATCCAGAGACAATCACACCAAATGAACTTGTAGCAACGAAGAATATTTGAATAAACCCAAAAATAGCACCAAAATCTTTTTGTCCAAACAGATCATCTGTCATGAATGGTGGGCCAATTGTAGCGATCACAATACTGAAACCGTAGGCAATGGCGAACACGAACGCCAAGATTTTGGCTTCTGCCATCAGTAAAGATACCATTGCAATTGTCATACAACTTCCGACAAACAAGATTCCGCCTGTTGTTCTAAACTTATCGAAAATCGCGCCTAGTATCAACTTTCCAACAGTATTTGATAATGATAATAGTCCGAAAATGGTACCTGCAAATAGCGCGGGGTGTCCAATATCCATTGAATAAGCTGGAATATGCATTTGTACTCCACCTGCAACAAGTGCAAAGCAAACAACACCGAAAATAAATAACCAAAATACGCCCGATTTCTTGGCATCTGCCAATGTTACACCGGATTGATCTTTACTTTCCTGCTTAATTTCTACTTGATCTTTACCAAGTGCAATCATACCTTTTTCAGCAGGGCTTTTCTTTGTAAAGAATAAAATGAGAGGTAGCGATATTGCGATAATAAGCACACCGGCAATCACATACGTTGTTCTCCAGCCATAATTGGCAATCAACGTTGTTAAAATGGGACTAAGTGCAGCCGTTCCGACGCCTGAACCCGCAAATGCCAATCCCATTGCCAGTCCTTTTTTTTCATAAAACCAATTCGTAAGCATAATAGAAATAGGAATATTAGAAAAACCTGCAACGCTTATCCCGATAAAAAATGCAACGATAGCAAAATATACTGCTGATTGTGCGAGCGAGTATAGCATAAAACCGCAACCTGCAAGAATGACACAAGCCGCCATAATGAGCTTCATATTTCTTTTTGCAAGTAGCTTTCCCATAAAGGGGGAGGCAATCGCGACACCTAAACCACCAACTGAAAGTACAAATGAAAAGGTAGTTCTAGTCATGCCTAATTCCTCTGTTACAGGTACAAGAAATAAACTGTGTAGAGAATTGACAATGGAAAATGCAGAAAACATAATCAAGAAGCTTGTTATAACAATGTACCATCCATAAAATATCCCTTTATTTGCTTGAGGCATATTATTCCCCATTTCATTTTTACTTTATCGGACATCATGTTTTTCTGCTACTTGTTAGCCAATTTGAATATAACATGTTTTTTCACGTGTATAATCGAGGACCGTATCTGCGCCAAAGCCACTCCCTTTTCGTCCACCAAATGGTAATTCAGTTCCTACAATGCGATACGTATTTACCCAGACGTTTCCTGATTCAATTGCGTGAATCATACGATGTGCTCGGTTTAAATCGGAGGTCCAAACGCCAGCACCTAATCCATATGCAGTATCATTTGCTATGGCAAGTGCATCCTCTTCCGTATCAAATGGAATTATTACAGCAACTGGACCAAAAATTTCTTCTTGGCATATTTGCAAATGATTATTGTCTACCAATATTAAAGTCGGTTCGATCCAGTAACCATCTGCTAATTCTTCTTGTTCGGGTAACAAGTTTGCTCCACCATATTGACCACCAATAATAATTTCGCTTCCTTCTTGTTTCCCTAACTCGATATACGAGCTTACTTTTTTAAATTGCATTTCATTGGCTACAGGTCCCATAGACGTTTGCATATCGAATGTGTTACCTAAATGAATATGTTGAGAAATTTCTTTTTTCATAAGGGAAATCATGTTAGAAAGGATGGATCGTTGAATTAGAATTCTTGAGCCACCTACACAAAGCTGTCCTGCATTGCCAGTAAAAATCCCATTTAGCGTTACTCCACTTGCTGCTTTAGCTAAATCCGCATCTTCAAAAACAATATTGGGTGATTTACCGCCAAGCTCAAGTACCATGGATTTAGGGCTTTGTGCGGTTGATTGAGCAATTGCTTTGGCTGTGTTTCCAGAACCAGTTAAGCTCACTTTGTTAACATGTGGATGACGAACAAGTGCATCGCCCACTTCAGCTCCTGTACCTGAGATAACATTTATTACGCCTGGTGGTAAGACACTTTGTATAATTTCCCCATAGCGAAGAGGCGCAACAGTGGCAAACTCTGATGGTTTAATGATGACCGTATTGCCACCTGCAAGTGCATATGCTGCTTTAACGGTGAATGTCCATAATGCTGAATTCCAAGGAATTATTCCTACCACTACCCCATATGGTTCTCGGATTGTAAACCCTACGGTGTTGGGTCCTAGTTGAACGGTTTCCCCTTTACTGCCAACATTTGTGGCTACTGCAGCTGCATCATACCAAATATTTGTTAATGTTGGAATCAGACCATACTTTGTTTCACGAATAACCCAACCATTATCTTTTGTTTCTAATTCAGCTAATTCGTCTCCAAATTGTGATATCAAATCCCCAATACGTCGTAAATAACTAGCTCGTTCACTAGCAGAAAGAGTGGCCCATTTTGGAAGTGCGTTTTGAGCTGCAGTCACTGTTGCTTCAACATCTTCGACTGCACTACATGGAATTGTCGCCCAAGCCTTACCAGTAGCAGGATTATAGCTCTCTATTTTTTTACCTAAAGAAGACGGCATTAACTGACCATTAATAACATTTTTATAGTCTTTCAAATCACTAATTGTTTTCACTGACTTTCCCACCCTTTCGTAATATGAGGTTGCTTGCCTTCTTACATAGCCACACAGAAATTGAAAGACATTCTACTACACTACCATCCTAATGCAATTGCTGTTTGCTCATAATATTGCTGGGTGCTCCCTAAATAATTTTCATAAAAACGAGCTCTTTTCACATACAGATGACAATCAAGTTCCTCTGTAAAGCCAATACCACCATGAATTTGAATACTATCGGATGCTACTTTGATAAAGGCATCGGTTGCAAATAATCTAGCACTCAAAATGGCTTCTACTTGATCGTCTGGCTTGCTTGTTATCGCCCAGTTCGCATAGTAAGCTAATGAACGAGCTGTTTCCAAATCCATTTTCATGTCTACTAATCGATGCTTAATTGCTTGAAACCTACCAATTGGTTGATTAAACTGCTCGCGAATATTAGCATATTCAACTGCAGTCTCTACAATCTTGTCCATACTTCCCACAATCGTCGCGCAAAGTGCTGCGTTAAATGATAATAGACCCTCCAGTAGAACGTCCCATCCATGATCAATTGGGCCAAGAATTTGATGCCTCGATACTTGTACTTCATCAAATATCACTTTTGTAAGTAAACGTGTTTGATCAAAGTTTTTTTGTTGTTTTAATTGCAGAGTCACTTTGTCCTTATCAATGATGACTAATGAAATCCCTTGATTATTTTCTCCGTCTGAGGTACGAACTAGGGTAAGTATACTATCTGCTAGCTCGGCTTCGGGCACTAATGTTTTTACGCCATTTAAAGTTAGAACGTCGCCTTGTAATGTAGCATTGAGTCTAACGTGAGCTGGTTTATAGTTCCCATCTGGCTCTAACCATGCAACTGTAAATGTATGTTCACCATTTGCAATAGCCGGTAAATAATTAGCTTTCTGTTCGTCTGTTCCATACTTCTCTAGCAAAGGGACTGCTAAAGCATTTGTTTCTAAATATAAACCGGGGAGTAAAGCACGACCTGTTTCTTCTAATATGGGTACTAAATCTAGCTGACCTAGCCCCATCCCACCATATTCTTCTGACACATTGACACCCATACAGCCAAGCTCTGCCAAACCAGAATGTAGTGTTTTCAATGAGCTTATATTACCTTCTATAATTTCACGGGCTATTTTTGTTTGTCCCATATCATCTAAATATTTACGTACATAGCTTCGAAACATTTCTTGTTCTTGATTTAAAGAAAAATCCATTTTAAACACCCCTCCTAGTTATCGACCCATATCCTTTGGTAATCCAAGTATTCTTTCTGCAATAGTATTCTTTTGGATCTCACTTGTGCCCCCTCCAATGGTCTGTCCAAAAGAATACAAATAATTGTCTTGCCAATAGGATCAATCCATCATGGCGTCTTCTTTCCACAACACACCACGATGACCTTGCATTGAGATAGCCTGAGCAAAAAGCTCTTTTGTTAATTCACTAACTAGGAGCTTATCCATCGAACTTTCTGCGCCAGGGTGGCCATTTTTCAATTGCTTCGTTAAATTTCGATAATAGTTTAATAGTGATCCACGTGAACGGGTATATAAATCCACCATTGTTTTACGAACAAATGGATTTTTGATAATCGGTTCATTATCATCAATCAATTCCTTCGCTAAAGTAACGAGATCATTGAACTGTTGCTCTAACGTAAATACTTGGCCACCAATGCCCGTTCTTTCATGCATAAGAAGTGCAATGATAACTTTCCAACCTTCATCTACTTCTCCGATAATTTCCGTATCATAAGCAATAGCATCATTTAAATACACTTCATTAAAATCTTTTTGACCATCCATCGAAACAATTGGTCTAGTTTCTACTCCTGGCTGATGCATGTCGAGTAGGAATACCGTAATTCCTTTATGTTTTTTCTCTAATCGGCTCGTTCTTGTAATCAAAAAGCAACGATCAGCTACATGACCAAAACTTGTCCAAACTTTCTGACCATTAATAATCCAACGATCTCCATTTTTCACCGCTGTCGTTTGGATAGCTGCTACATCTGAACCTGCATTTGGCTCAGAATAGCCTTGGCACCAGACTTCTTCACCGGTAATAATCTTTTGGATATATTTTTCCTTTTGCTCTTCAGTACCAATTTGCATTAATGTTGGAGCTACCATATGAAGACCCACATAATTAATCAATGCTGGAGCTTTTATGCGTACCATTTCTTGTTGATAGATAATTTCCTCCATTAGCGTGGCGTTGCGGCCTCCGTATTGTTGCGGCCATGCAATTGCTGCCCAACCACCTTCATATAATTTCCTTTGCCAGTCTCGTAAAAATAGCTCATACTCCTTCGATTCTTTATCTAGCTGGACCTTCCCCTGTAACCATCCAGCTGGTAAGTTCGTTTCTAGCCATGCTCTTAACTCTTGGCGAAATTGTTCTTCCTTTTCCGTAAATGAAAAATCCATCTCATCATTCCTTTCAATTAAAAGCAATACTATGCCAGTATCCATTGTGGAAGTGCGCGATCTTCCGTAATAGCCTGCCAAATCATTTTGACTGGCATACCAATCTTAATATCCTCAGGTGAACACTCTAGCAAATTACCAATTATCTTTACTTCTTGTAAATGGTCTAACTTAATAACGACGATAATCGTTGGTAGCTCATCCTGAAACCCTGGTAAGAACGGACGATACGATACAACATAAGAATAGATCGTTCCCATAATTGTAGTACCTTGATTTTCCCAGCTTAGTTCAGTTGAACCGCATTTTGCGCAGGCTGGGCCAGGTGGATGATTATACGCATGACATATTTCACATTTTTGGAGCATGAGTTCATGCCGATCAGCCGCATCCCAATAGGGTTCATTATCCTGTGTTTTCACGGGTATTGGTTTTTGATAAGTCATGAGTTTCCCTCCTAGTTTCTTAAAATCATTGCACCTGCGATGTCAGGACCAGCCCACCCAGTACAAATACCTATTTCACAATTTTCTACTTGTCGACCAGTTCCTTTATAGTCATGACGAACTTGACGGACAATTTCAAGGACATTGTTCATGCCATGTGTATATCCTTCTGATAGCATCCCACCAGCTGTATTTGTAGGTAGCTTACCACCCATTTTTAGATGGCCGTTTGCAACAAAATCACCGACTTCTCCACGTTTGGCAAAGCCGTAAGCCTCTAATTGACGCAATACTACCCAACTAAAGCAGTCGTAAATCGATGCGACCTGGATATCCTGTGCTGTTACTCCTGCTTTTTTATAAAGGGAAGGTGCAACGTAATCTGATGCCACTTCATCTAAATTCGTCCAATAATGTGCGTGTGATACGGCTTGTCTTGCTTCGATGCCCATAATATATACAGGCTTTGATTTGCAATCCTTCGCTTTTTCAGCAGATGTGACAATAATCGCATTGGCTTCGTCTGATTCTAAGCAAAAATCATGTCGATTGAATGGATAGCTTAAAGGTGGTGTCTTTAAATACTCTTCCATCGTTAATGGTTTACCGTAAAAAAATGCTTTTGGATTACGCTGAGCATGCTCGTAAAAGCTGACACACACATGGCCTAAATGTTCTTGAGTAATTCCTGTTTGGTGCATGTGACGTGTTGCAAATAAGCCGAACCATTGACCAGGACCACCAGCTCCATAGGGAATAAAAAAACTTCCGCCGTCCATTGCTGCTTGAAGCATATTGACATCCCAGCCACCACCACCCATACGAACACCAGAGCGGCCATTCATCGAACGGTAAATAAGAACTGTACTGACTTGACCTGTCTCAATTAACCCAATTGCATCGGCAATTAACATTTCTGTACTGCTTCCGCCTCCCATAATGTCTTTTACATATTTCGGTCTTACGCCTAGATAGGTTGCTACTTGATGAGCTGTGCAAGAATCATTTTCAGAGTAGCTCATGAACCCATCAATTTCTTTTGCTTCTAATCCCGCATCCCTTAAAGCAGCACGGGCAGCATCTAATGCTAAATGTAAAGGTGTGGTTCCCGAATTTTTAGAACGTTCACTTTCTCCTACGCCCACAATGGCATAGCGATCTTTAATAGTAGTCATATGGCCATCCCCCTTTTTTGTTACATCATTTGTAAAGTCGCTGTTCCAACCCCCACAACTTTTCCTGGAGCTTTCTCGGCATATAGTTCCAAATCAACGAATTGTCTTGCTTTCTCTTCATAGACTTTTTTTACGATAGCTGAACAGGATATTTCATCACCAGGTCTTGTCATTGAACCGAAGCGCATTTTAAAATTAGTCGGAGTTGCAGATGTACCAGCTAGTTCCATTACGTATTGTCCAAGAAAACCCATTACAAGCATCCCATGGGCTATTACACCAGGCATCCCAATACTTTGAGCGAAAGCATCATCCGTATGTAAAGGATTGAAATCACCTGAGGCCCCTGCATATTTGACAAGCTGTACCTTTGTTACTGGTGGCTTCACTAGTGGTTCAAGTCTTTGTCCTTCTTGTAAATCTTTAAATTGAAGCAAGATTCTTCCCCCTTTTGACTTGTATTGGAGGTTGAACGAAGCCATCAAAAATCTTCGTTCAACCAAATATTTACGCTTTATTACTTGCTAATGTACGATAAATAATATTTGTACGACTAATAACAACTAGCTCTCCCTCGTCATCTTTCATTTCTGTATCCATTACTAAAAACTGCATGGGACCATTTTTACCTTCCTTTTCATAAACATCTGTCACTTTCATTTGACAATGCAAGCGATCTCCAGGGCGAATGGGTTGACGATAAATAAACTCTTGCTCACCATGTAGCATACGACTATAATCCAAGGGCAGCTCAATTCCTTGACCACTATCAGCTCCTATTGCTACTGGAAAGCTTGGCGGTGCAATAATCCCCCCATAAATCGTTGTTTTTGCGTAAGCCTCATCGACATAAAGTGGATTCGGATCTCCAATTGCCTCTGCAAATTGACGAATATGTCTTTTTTCCACCTCAAAAACGAACTGTGGTCCAGTTAAACCAACTAAGCTTTGATCTAGCTCCATGTACTCACCCCCTTACTACTAACTTTTCTTTCAGATTTTTACTCACTACAATCATTGCGTCAGCTGCTTTGATGCCATCCTCATAAACGATTAACGGATTAATATCTAATTCTTCAATCATCGTTTCATTTTCAGTAACTAGCTTCGATACTTTCAATATCACGCTAATAATGGCTTCGATATCTGCATGTACTTTCCCACGCGCCCCCTTTAAAAGGGCCTTCCCTTTCACTTCTTCAATCATTTCTTCAGCATCGGCTCTCGTTAGCGGCGCCACTCTAAAAGAAATATCTTTAAATACTTCAACAAATATACCGCCTAACCCAAACATGATAACTGGTCCGAAATTTGGATCCTTAGTAGCTCCAATAATGACCTCAGTACCTTCAGGCAGCATCTCTTGAACTGATATGCCGTTGATTTGTGCATCTTTTTTAAACTTCAAAGCATTTTCATAAATTTCAGTAAACGCTTTCATTACTTCGCTTGCATTTTGAACATTAAGCCGAATTGCATCTGCCTCTGTTTTATGAGGAATATCAGCTGAATCAATCTTTAAAACGACTGGATAACCAATAGAATTTGCTAAATGAACAGCTTCCTCTACAGTAGTGGCAATGCCTCGTTTCGTTGTTGGAATATCATAAAGATCTAGTATGTCTGCTGCTTGTGATTCACTTAATATCGAGTATGATTCACGTGCTATGGCTATAGTTTTCTTAGGAGATTTGTCTTCTTGATGAATTGTTTGTTGATGTTTTCTTAATCTCTCACTATATTCCACTAGCTTTGCTAAGCCTTTAATTGGATTTAAATCACCAGGAATAACCGGAATACCATTTTTCTCAAGCTCGTCTTTTCCTTTTGGGACAGACATGCCTTCTAAAGGGAATGTTGTTATAAAGACAAATTTATCCGAATTCTTACAGATATCTATAAATTCTTGAAGATAAGGATGATCAGCATCCCAGCCTAATGGAAATTCCGTTAAGATAATATTATGAACATCAGGATCGGCCACAAGTGCTCGAAGAGGAGCAATAAATAATTCAGGATTGGTTACTGATGCTGCTGCTGTTAAGTCAATTGGATTAAGAGCACTACCAAATGAAGGAATATGCTTTTTAATTTCTTTCTTCGTCTTTTCACATAGAGGAATAATCGATAATCCAACCCCCTCACAGCGATCAGCCTCATTAATTCCTCGGCCACCAGAGCTTGTAATTAATACGGTATTTTTCCCCTTTGGCAATTTATTGGATAAAAATAATTTTGAGAAGGTAATAATATCTTCATAATCATCGACTCTAACGATACCACTTTGCCTGAAAAACGCTTCATAGATGAGATCTGATCCAGCAAGTGAGCCTGTATGTGAAGCGGCTGCTCTACTTCCAGCAGTACTTCTCCCTGTTTTCATCAAGACGATGGGCTTTTGCCGATCTAACGCTTCATGTGCTAAATGTCGAAGTTTTTTACTATCTTTTGCACCTTCAAGATAACCAGTAATGATTTTCGTTTTTGGATCATGAATCATATATTCCACAACATCGGCAAATTCAGTTTCCATTTCATTACCGACACTCACAAAGTAATTAAAGCTTAATCCTTTTTGGGCAGCGGCCATATACGTTAAAACGCCAAATGCGCCACTCTGTGAAACATATCCAACTGCTTTTTCTTCATGTAGGGGCACTGCCAGGATAGCAGGTGAAAATGTGCCAATCATGCCATTCGTTGTATTGACTAATCCCACACAGTTAGGACCAATGATTCGAATACCATTTGCTAATGCTATGTTTGCTAACTCCTGCTGTAATTTAACACCTTCTTCGCCAATTTCAGAGAACCCAGAAGCAAAAATAATCGCTGCTTTGACATTTTTGCTTGCACATTCTTTAAGACTCTCCTGAATTTGATCAGCCCCTACACAAAAGATAGCTAAATCTACTTCACCAGGGATAGCTGTGATCGAAGGATAGCAGGTAATTCCCTCTATCTCACTAGCTTTAGGATTAATCGGATAAATGACGCCAACAAACCCTCCATCTAATAGTGCTTTCAATTGAATGTATCCAATCTTATGTGGATTGGTAGAGGCACCAAGTACTGCAATAGACTTTGGGTTAAACAAAGGTTCTAGTGATTCATAAGCTTTCAATTCTTTCGTCATTATTTCACCTCGGTTTCGAATAATAGAAAAACAATTGATGATGGTGAACATTGTATCTGACGAAGTTGAAAATCGAGGAAAAAAAGTACATGTAAAATGATTTAATTATTAGGAAGTAAAAAAAAGAAAAATAGGGAGAAACACAAGCATAGCAAGAGCTAAAACGTTCACAATTTATTTTTTGTACATCCTAACCACGACAATTACACTCGATAGCCACGACATATGGGAAGGATCATAGCCAGGGATATAGAAGATAAAAAACAAAAAACCACCTAATATACCGTTTTTTACGATATATTAGGTAGTTTTATAGTGTTAAGTAAACCTTTGGATCCAATTCTTTATTTTACGTTGAATTTTGATCGATGGTGTTTTAATCCCTCGTTCAATATGACTTATATAGGAAGTTGAAATCTCAATTTCCTCCGAAACTTGTAGCAGGGATAAATTCCATTGCTTACGTATTGCTCTAAGTTGAAGCCCCAATGCTGCTCCCTTTGCATTAGAAGATGTGTTGTCTTGGAAATCAATTGATTTTTGTGCCGTATTTTTCGTGTTTTCAATAGAACGATACTGTTCTTTTATGATGTCAGGTGGTTCAACTATAATGGTAGAATCCAACCAAATATGAACCCAGCCTTTATGATTAACGATCTTTTCCTCCCATTTATGATAATGCCATGCAGATAGCACGCCATCCTCAAGCAACTGATCCAATGCGTTCTCTAAACGGTCTCTCGTCCGAGATGGTGTACGTTCATTTACTTTTTCTCCGATAGCGTCTAATAATGTTCGAATCTTATTAGGCTGCAAGAAGTTTCCCTTTCTTGCTTGAGTTCTCCATCTCCAACTAAAATATCTCGCTAATCGTTTCTCCCACTTTTGACTATATGGGTTGTAATATAGGGTTTGGATTGGCAAAAGAGCAATTTGCCTGCCTGACCCATAAAGATACTTTGAAAAAACTTTATCGACTGTAAAAGTAAATGTTTTTTGTTGATTAATATAAGCTATATCATATTCTTTGCGATGATGATCAACGAAAAGAAAAGTTCTACCCTGAAGCTGTGTTTGGACAGCTTTACCCTTTTCATATACAGTGGCTTTGTTCAATTCTAACCATAGACTTTGAATCTTTGTAAGCGATTGCAAAACTTTGTCCTTTTGAGTTTGCTCATAACCGCCTCTTCTCCCTTCGCCTCCTAGCTTCGGTTTTAGGCCTCGTATTTTTAATAAATCATGAAAAGGAACTTCGATTATATCTTCCGTATACCGTGCTTTTGAGAGAAAAATACTACATAAAGCATCGAACATATCGACGTCTAAATCTGTTAAGCTTTGTGCTTGTTCTTGCGCTTTTTCTATCATTGCTTGTGAAGCGATGGTCCTTTCTTTAGCTTGAAAAGGAATCAATTGAATAGTTCCTTCTACATTTCCTTTGTATAAGGATGTAGTAGGCCAAAGTGTTTCGTACATGCTTTGGAAACTTTTTTTATAAAGGGCTTCTCTAACATACTGATAAGGAGCGTTATTCATTACATGCAAATAATGCTCTACCCCTAATGCTAAAATAAGATTTTGATTGTGAGGAAGTATTTTCTGATTCAATGGTTCTGATATTCGGAGCAATGATTCTATCTCTTCTAAGGATAAATGGACTAACTTCATGGAAGCTAAAATTTTATTGAACCATTCGGTCGTATAGTTATTCACAATGTCCGTATATTTTGAAATAAATCGGTCGTTTGAAGAAAGATTCTTTGTTATTTGTTGATAAAATAAATCATTTAATTCATGGGTACTTAATTGATTCATCCCTTCAAAGCCAATCGAACATTCGATTTCCTCTAATACCCAATCTGTTAAATACATTTGAAACCAGGAGCAAAACTCGTCCCATGCAGTATCTTCACCAAGAAACGTATTCGCTTTAATGATTTGTTCCATTCGGAGCACATATTTCTCAAAATGAAGCGCGTTGACATGTTTCGATTTTCGTTTATTAGTTGCTTTTACCTGTTCCTCATATTGTTGAAATAAATACATAATTATTTTTGTAGCAATCCAAGTTATCACACGATTTCTAGAGGAAATTCTTAAATTCATGAATAAATCTTCACTCTCTTTATAAGTACGATCCCATATGACGAAGGAGCTGGAAGTAACATGATGATGCAAGGGTAATGTACCTGAAAGAGGTATGTTCGGTTTTTTATTATGAGGAGAAGTTACTTGTTCATAAATACAAAGAACATAATAATTATCAATTTTATCGACAAAATGATTAGTCATGCGGTTACTACTAAAATCGTTTCGTAACATTTCCAATTGGTCAAAGGCAACATTCTCGTAATCATTATTCTTAACCATGAATACCTCCTAGCAAAAAATAAAAATATAATGATGTGTACTATATAATGATAAGTGTAATTCTAGCACCAATTAACAGAATATTCTATATTTAATTGATGGTGTTTTCATATCAATAGACAAAAAACACCGTTTGACAGATACAAACGGTGTAAAAACTAAATCAATTTATAATAAATAACTGTTGTCTCTAATTCACCCTTTGAAGAAATAGTATAGGCGGGTATTTTACCAACTTCTTGATAGTCTAAGGATTTGTACAATTGATTAGAAGGATCGCCTTCCCTTGTATCTAATACTATTAAAGACCTGTTTTCTTGCTTTGCTCTTTCTTCCGCTATTTGCATCAGAGCGCGCCCAATGCCGTGACGTCTAAAGTCTGGATGCGTCATTAATTTGCAAATTTCAGCTCGATGACGTCCATTCGGCTTTGTCATTAAATGCAATTGAATACTGCCTGCCACTGTTTGATTGATTTTGGCAATAAACAAAATGACGTCTGGTGCTATGACTGTTTGCCAATATGTTAGTGCTTGTTCTTGCGCTAGTGGAGGTAAAAATCCTAGAGATGCACCTTCATCTACGACCGTTTTCAAAAGCTCGGATAGCCCGTCTAGTTCTTCATTAAGTTGTTTTGTATCTTTTATATCTTTTAGCTCCATTTTTTCTCCCCCATTTTCTATTACTTTCGAATACTATCACTTTTTTAAAAATTAGTATGATCATAACAAAAGATCAAGATCTGATAAAGACCTTGATCGAAGGAAATGGATGTTTAAAGTGATTGTTGATATAAAATGGTTTGTGCGATGCCGATAAAATATTCTGATTCTACAATAATATGATTTAATACAACTTTGGCTGTTGGATTGGTGCTGATCGGTTTACTGTCTTGCATAAGCATACGACAAAATTGAATAAATTGTTCACTCTGTTGGAGACAAAAAGAAGTAAGCTGCAAAATATCTTGAAAAAGTGCTTGGGAAACTTGTCCTTGTGAGCGATTGACAGTTTCTATATATCTAACAACTTGCTGATGTGTCTGAGCAAAGGCTTTTTCCCATTCCTTCAATCTCTCGACGTATTGCTGCTCCAAATCTTTGACAAGCTCCCTAATCACTACCGTATGTTCCTCTTCTTGATGTTTCCAAAATTCAGCTTCATCAAGAACACGTAACGGCATTTGATTGCCATAATAAAACTGCATGCTTCTCCCCCATTCCAATCATCTCTTATATGTATATACAAGAGCTGTAAAAATAGAACGTTAGAATGTTCGAATATGAATCTTCATTTCCTAAACCAAGCAGCTTCTAACAGCTCAATCCCCCGTTCAATTGCTGCTTCCTCTAGATTGGCAAATCCAAGCAGCACCTTTGCAGACTTTATCTCAGAAGGGCTCGCATAAAAAATAGAGGTAGGATAAACCTTTACTCCTTTTAACCTCGCAGTTTCAATCAGTTCCTCTTCCGACATCTTATTATTTGGTTCAAGTAGAATATGTAAGCCACTGCTAGCCCCATACAATTTTACTTTGTCTCCAAATATTTGATGAATGGCCTTTATTAATACCTCATATCTTCGCTTATAGCCATTCCTTGATTTGTTGAGGTGCCTTTCCCAATGGCCACTTTCTATAAATAATTGTAAAGTATGCTGATGGTGTCTTGATACAGTTTGAACATAATAGCTGTTCCGTTTAAAAAGATCGATTAATTTTCTCGGTAGAACCATGTAGCTTAGCTTAATGGACGGAATTAATGACTTTGAGAAGGTGCCCATATAAATAACCTGTTCATTTGAATCTAATCCTTGTAGAGCTGGTATTGGTTTACCCGAATATCGAAACTCCCCATCATAATCATCCTCGATGATATACGCATCTTCTGACTTAGCCCATTCTAATAACTCTAGTCTTCTTGTGATTGGCATAACCGTACCAATTGGGAATTGATGAGATGGCGTGACATAAACAGCTTTAATATTACTGTTTCTTAAATGGTCAATCTGAATCCCTTGATCATCAAGAGGTATGGGCTTCATCTTTATACCATGATCCTTCAAAAGATAACGCACCCGGTAATAACCTGGATCCTCCATGGCAAAAAGCTCGTTCCGTCCAATTAAGTTACATACGATTCCCATAAGATGTTGTAGTCCTGCACCAATAACAATTTGGTCTGCTGAGCATTGAACTCCTCTAGCTTCGTAAAGATAGCTTGCTATATGTTTCCTTAATTCGAGCTCTCCTTGAGGATCTCCATATAAAAAAAGATGGGCATTATCTTCATTAAGACTTTGCATAGTCAACTTTCGCCAAATTTTATAGGGAAAGTCTTTTAAATTGATATCCCCATAATTAAAATCATACTTTATGGTCATTAGTTCTTGTTCTGGCTGAGACACTAATGGAGGTGATTCAAAAAGACTAGGGCCCATTTGAAAATAGCCCTTTTCAAGTGCAGCAACATATAGCCCCTCCCGTTCTTTACTCCAAACATAACCCTCTGCAAGGAGCTGTTGGTAAGCTGCGTCCACTGTATTTCGACTAATATGTAAATGCTTAGCTAAACTGCGCTGTGATGGCAATTTTGTATTTGCCACAATGTTTCCATGTTGAATTTCAGCTTTTAAATAATTGTACAATTGAAGATAAAGTGGTTCCTGATTATTCAAGTTTGGCGTTATTTCGAGCATCGTTCCTTGGCTCCTTTCGAAATAGCATTGTTGGCACTTTTAAGGGGTACCAGTGATTGTTTATAATAAAATCTACATTGTTGAGGAGAAAATGTAAAGACGCCTACCTGTAATAGTTTGTTTATTCGAAATACTCGCAATGAATTTGAAGAACTAAGGAGAGATTGACATGTATATTCCTAAGTATTACAAAATAACTGATTTAGAAGAAATCACAGAATTTATTCGAGAGAATTCCTTTGCAACACTTGTTTCAACCATAAAAGGTAAGCCAATAGCAGTTCATATCCCGGTACTACTGAATAAAATCGAGGACGATTATTATCTAACAGGTCACTTAGCCTATGGAAATCCTATATGGAAGACCTTTGAGGAAGTAAATGATATTCTTGTCATATTTAATGGACCTCATGCTTACATATCATCCTCTTGGTATGAGAAAGAAAACGTACCAACATGGAATTATCAAGCTGTCCATATTTACGGGAAAGCCAGTCTAATAGATGGCAAGGAGTTAGAACAAGACTTAACGAGTCTACTTGAAAAATATGAAAGTTTCCGTGAAAATCCTGTATTATGGGATAAACTATCTCCAGAGCTTTTACAGCAAGAAATCAAAGGAATTAAAGGATTTAAAATCAAGGTAGAAGAGGTGCAAGCTGCCTATAAATTAAGTCAAAATCGTAATGCTTCTGACTATGTTAATATTATTAGCGAGCTCTATAAAGAAGAAGATCCACATGCGGCTGCTGTGGCAGAGGCTATGAAGAAAAATAGAACTGAATAAAATAGATGGCAGAAATGTTGTGATATCAACGTTTCTGCCATTAAACATTTAGGCAAGTGTTTTGGTCATGATAAGATCAATTTGTTCTTCATCACCCATATAGAATGAATGGGCTCCAGTTTGGACAAAGCCTATTTTTTGATAAAAACCGATGGCATGATCATTCTTCTCCCAAACACCTAGCCAAATACTTTTTTTGTCTTGCGCCATAGCTACTTCCAATGCTTTGTTGAACAAATGTTTGCCAAACCCTTTTCCTTGAAATTTGTCGCGAATGTAGATTCTTTCAATTTCAAGTGACTCATCCCCCATTTCTTCAGATTGGGCTTCATCAACATTTACCTTTAAATAGCCAGCAATTTCTTCATTGTCCGAAATAAAATAGAATTGTGAAGCAGCATTTTCTAATTCTTGTGCCAGCTGTTTTTCATTAAAGGCTTTTTCAAGATATGCTTTCATATTTTCAGGTGAATTTTGCTCTTTAAATGTATCATGGAATGTTTCAATACTAACTTCTTGTAGCTTTTTTAAATCTTCACGGTTACACTTTTTTATTTTAATTGTCATTTCTTGCCCTCCTACTAAGCTCTTTCTAGATTTTATATTGCAAATGCAATAAAAAGAGTATATAGTCAATGTAACGCAATTTTGTTGTATTTGCAACAAAAATAATGGAAAGGGGGCTGCAATTTGAGATATGCTTTTTATGTAGTAGGCCTTTTAATTTTAACGCTTGGTATTTCTTTCACTATACAATCCAATCTCGGCACCTCTCCTTTTGATGCTCTTTTAGTAGGCTTGTCTAGAAATGTGGGCTTGACAGTAGGTAGCTGGGAAATCATTCTGGCCATCCTATTAATCGGTAGTAATGCCCTAATAGCCAAACAAAAGCCCGAAATAGTAGGCTTGATTACAGCATTTATTACTGGTATAGGGATAGATATGTGGTTATTTCTATTACGCGATTTCGTAACACCAGACTTTTGGTATAGCCAAGCCATTTGTTTTGGCATAGGATTGATAGTGACTGGGTTAGGAACCGCAACCTATTTACATACAAATTTTGCACCTATTCCTGTAGATCGACTAACTATATTAATAAAAGAAATGACGAAAAAATCGATATTTTTCTCAAGAACAATTATTTATGTCTTATTTTTAGTACTTGCCATGATTTTTAAAGGGCCAATTGGAGTCGGTACGTTATTAACAGTTTGTTTAGGAGGCTTTATCCTGCATTTCTTTATGCCGATAATCGGGAGAATATTAGATAACAAAATGAACATAAGCCAAAAGGAAGAGCTTAATCGTTAGACAATAACAAAAACCAGCTACTCAATTGAGATGAGTGCTGGTTTTATCTTAAATTATTTCAAGTTTCACTCCATATTGATTGAATATCGCATGGTATTGTTGTTCGAAAATGGACCACCTCTGTTCAGCTCCATGCTTTTTACGTAATGCATTAAAGTAATGTTTCGCTGCAGTTACATCATTGGCCTGTAATAGCAAATGAAAGCTCTCTTCACCTAAATGTAAAAATGGGCCTGACGTATAATAATCAACAATGGATCTGGCACTGGTCATCGTTTCAAAGAAATGAAGGACATCTTCTAAACAAGGAAGTAGCATTTTTCTTACGTTATCTATATTAGTAGTAGCTGTGATAGAAAATCGATCTGGAGCAGTGTCAGCTATTTCTCTCATCCTTGCCCTGAAGTGACATTCTACTTCTTTCGGTGAGGTCAGAATTTCTTTCGATTGAATTTGTGCCAACTCAGCTGCGTAAATCCCGCAATTCACATAAAATAGAACCTGAGTAGCTGTATTCCCAGCAGATTTTTGGAAATGGATTAGGTAGATGAGGTTGTCCGTTCTCTTATAGAAATTCAGACCTTTCTTGTTGAAGCCGAATGTGGCTAAGAACGGCTTTATGTCCTGTTTTATCAACTCATTAAAGATGTGCTGCAACATGTTCCCTCCTTTGTTAATTCTTCATATTCATTTTTTAAAATAGACATAATATGTAAAGATTCAAAGCCATGTTCTGTTTTGAGACAATCTCTTAATGTTCCCTCTACTACAAAGCCCTGTTTTTGGTAAAGCTTAAAAGCTCGCACATTATTTACTTTCACATCTAGCCATAGACGATGAGCTTGAAATTTCGTAAATACCCAATCTTTAATAAGGTTAAAGGATTCCTTACCATACCCTTTTCCTTTTTCGTTGATCGTAATTCTTACAAGCTCAATGCTTAAATCGGGATTTTCTAATCCAGCAATAATAAGATAGCCTACAGGTTGACTTCTTTTTCGATCTTCCACAATTAAATGTAGAACATCTGTATTTGCCAATGCTTTTTCATGCTTTTCCTTTGACCACGGAATAATATATTTCGAATTTTCTTCCATTGCTTCTAGGCTACAAACAAAATCTACATCTTGCTTATTTGTTTTTCTAAGAGTGACACTATCAGATTTTAAAAACATCGAAAGCCCTCCAGTATTCTATTGCATTTTTTTCTGGTAAATTTACGACCAGTGCGTTTTTTGTGTAGGTTATTATATGTAAATTAACACTAATAACCCTGTATAGACAAATATTTCATATATTTTTAGTAAAATTGCCCATGTTTATTGCAGAAGTTTTACAGAGTTAAAAATAAGGTTTCAATTTTGGTGTTTAGGGGTAATCGGTAATATTATTGAAAAATAATTCTTGTCTCATTCATGCTATCCTTACATTATTCAAAGGCGAAAGCTTTTTGAAAGGGGTAAGGTTTAATTGAAGAAAAAATGGTTACTACCGATTTTTGCATCGTTTATGTTCTTTACAGGTGTAGGTATTCATGATGCAAAAGCGGCGACAATAGCAGATATAACGAATACAGCAAAAGCATATTTAGGTGTTCCTTATCAGTATGGAGGAACAAATATACAAACAGGTGTGGATTGTTCAGCTTATACACAAATTGTTTTTTCTAAGCTAGGCATTTCACTTGAACGTACATCAAAAGCCCAATATCAGCAGGGTACTGCAATCTCTAAAGACAATTTAAAGACTGGTGATCTCGTATTTTTTAATACATCGGGAAGCGGAATTTCCCATGTTGGCATATACATAGGTGACAACAGCTTTATTTCGGCAACGACAAGCTCTGGCGTTAAAATCGATAAAATTAACGACCCTTATTACTGGGGATCTCGTTATGTAGGAGCAAAACGCGTGGCAACCTTTACTGACAATGATTTTGGTGAAGTAAAAGAAGCAGAAATTGACTTTAGCATTTATGCATCGCGTGGTGAAGTTGCTCTTCGACTAGCGAATAAATTACAGTTAAATACTAGTAACACTAATTCAAGTTTCCCAGATATCAAACCATCGTCCAAATATGCAGGTGCTGCAGAAGCACTTAAAAAAATCGGCGTTTTCACAGGTGATGAAAATGGGAAATTCAATCCTGGGTCACCTATGACTCGTGGTCAATTATCGAAAGTTTTAGTGGAAGCCTTTAATTTAAAACAACAAGGAACTGCAGAACAATTTGCGGATGTTCCTAACGCTCACTGGGCTAACACATATGTAGCCATTCTCGCCTCCAATAAAATTACGGTTGGTAAAGGGGACGGAACATTTGGCGTAAACGACAATGTCACATTGGCACAATTAGATGCCTTCATCCAACGATTAACTCAATAACCTCAAAAAATGGCGTTTCATCTTAAGATGAGACGCTTTTTTACATACTCTCCTCTTTTAAAAAAGCCAGCTTGCCTTGTACTGACTTTAAAATCCCCTCCCGTTTTGTAGATTGATGGTAATAAAATTATATCAGCATACATCATCAGCGTGACAATCATATTGATGATCCCAAAGCCAACGGTTGATAAAATTACGCTCACAACATCTAACTTTGTTTTAGTAGTTTCAAAGACATTAATTAAATATTTCATTGCTAATAGAATGATTGAATTGTTCGATAAGAAAAACGGGCATTGCTTTATTCAAGCAATACCCGTTTTCTATTTACTCCGCTAACTGTTTTTCATCAACTTCCCCACTAGTATGAGCTTCATGACTTGGTTTAACTCGCTTAATAAAGAAAGCAAGAATGAGTGCGATGGTCGCAATCAATGTTGATAGGAAGAACGTAAAATTAATACCATGGAGCATGGCTTCATTTAAGATTTGTTGTTTTAATTCGCTGGCAGACTGTGTTGTTGCTTGAGTGGCATTGGCACTCATATTGTTCATTGCGCTCGCAGCTAGCTCCTCTGCCTTAGCTGTTGTTTTATTGTTCATAATGGTAATCAATACGGCAGAACCAATCGCACCTGAAACTTGCTGTAATGTATTGTTCATCGCTGTTCCGTGTGGATTATTATAGGGCGGTAACTGATTCAATCCATTTGTCATTACTGGCATCATTACCATGGACATGCCAAACATACGTAAAGTATAGAGTATTACTAGTGTTGAATAAGCCGTATCCATGCTAATTTTGCTGAAGTAATACGTTGTCACAATGGTAATAATTAAGCCAAAGACAGCCAAGCTTCTAGCACCGTATTTATCAAAGAGTTTCCCAGTAATTGGTGACATAATTCCCATCACAATCGCACCAGGTAGCATAAGTAGACCAGAATCCATTGGTGAAATACCACGAATCGTTTGGATGTAAATTGGCATTAAAATCATGGCTGAAAACATGGCCACTGAAATAACGATAGAAATGGCTGACGATAAAGCGAACATTGGATATTTGAAAATACGAAACTCAAGCATTGGCTCATCCATTCGTAGCTGACGAAGGGTGAAGGTAATTAAAGCAAGCGTTCCAATTATAATCGTGCCATATACAAGGACATGATCCCATCCTTTTTCCCCAGCGGAACTAAAGCCATATAGCAAGCCACCAAATCCTATACTTGATAAAATAAGTGAAATAATATCAAGCTTAATCGCACGTTGTGGTGTAACATCCTTTAACTTAAAGGCTGCAAAAATTAAGGTTAAAATAGCAATTGGTAACACAATATCAAATAACATTCTCCAGCTATAATGTTCAATGATCCAGCCAGAAAGAGTAGGTCCAATCGCTGGAGCAGTAATCATTACGAGACCAAACATCCCCATTGCGGCCCCACGTTTTTCCACTGGAAATGCAGTTAGCATCACATTCATTAATAATGGCATCATAATCGCTGAGCCTGCAGCTTGAATCATTCGTGCCGCTAATAACACACCAAATGCAGGGGCAATACTAGCTAAAAATGTACCTAACGTAAACAAGGCCATCGCTGTCATAAATAATTTTTTATCCGTAAAGCGTTGAATAAAGAAGGCACTCGCTGGGATTAAAATACCGTTTATCAACATATATCCTGTTGAAAGCCATTGTACTGCCGTCGCATTGACTTTGAATTCTTCCATAATAGCAGGAAGAGCAATATTTAGTAGTGTTTCATTCAAAATAGCAACAAAGGCCCCAATAAATAAAATGGCAATCATGCCGTATGGCGTTTTCGTCTGAATAGAAATGTTTTTCTCCGACATGTAAGTATCAGTCCTACTTTCTTTTTTAAAATTTCATTCACATCTTTATGAAGCCTTTCATCGCCTCTAAGTTCATTTACACATTCAAATTGCCTTGTAGATCTACTGTGTGGTTTTTCCTCCAATCTGCTCGTTTGCTCCTGCTGTTTTCATCGCAACCACCCCTCAAAAAATTAATAATAAAAGTGTTGACGAAAGAATAGAGTGTATTGTATAATTAGAATAGGGATAATGCGGTGTATAATAATTATACAATGTCTATCCATATAAATTTACCATACTACTTACCATATTTCAATGTGTTTTACATATTTTTTTGTACAAAAAAGTCGATTCTTAAGTTTGAGGAAATCGACTTTTTTCTATATGAATGAAAATCAAGGAATTATAAAAATCGTCCATTACTTGTTAAGTAAGGACGATTTTTTACTTGCCAAACTACGGAGTTGAATACGTTAAAGACAGCATTAAATGGACTTTTTCATTAGAGCGGTTGATGTATGTGTGAAGCTCTTCACCTTTAAATTTGATGACATCCCATTGATTTAACTGATGGCTTTTCTCTCCTACCTTCAGCTCCAACTGTCCATTTAACACGAGCACAATTTCTTCAGAACCAGCTAAGTGGCACTCACTGTACTCGCTATTTGGTTCAAGGCAGCCTCTATACCATTCTGTCCCATGTGTTTTAAAAAGTGGTTCAACAAACCAATCGTTATTATGCCCTGCAAATTGATAGTCTGATCCAAAACGATGGACCTCGATATTTTCTTCAAAAGCTAACAACGAAACGAGTGGAATATTAAGCCCTCTACATATTTTCCATAGAATATTGACAGTGGGATTGGTTTCCCCTCTTTCGATTTTACCTAACGTCAATTTACTGACATTACTTATAGCTGCTAACTCCTCAAGGCTCATTCTTTTATTTTTACGTATTTCCCTTAAATTAACCCCAACTTGACCAGATAAGTCAATATTTTCCTCACTCATCAAGATGCACCCTCCCCATTGACTTTGTATAATTAGTATATTATAGTATACAAGTTGATAAATTATAGTTTACTTTAGTTGATGAAAAGTTAACTATAGTATATCAAATAAGCATTTTTAATTATACAAGGAGATGTACTTCTATGATAGTAAAATCAAAAAATCTATATATGATTTGGAGCGTTTTTTCTTTATTCATTCTATCGATGAATCTAAGAGCTTCCATCACTTCTATCTCACCTGTGCTAAAAAATATTCAGATGGACTTGCACATGTCTAGTGCTGTCGTCAGTTTATTAACTGCCCTACCCGTTTTTTGTATGGGCATTTTTGCACCATTAGCCGGGAAGTTAAGTGAACGCTGGGGCATCGAGCTGACAATTGCTTTATCAGTTTTATTAATTGGTGGGTCAACAGCATTTCGACTAATCGCATCATCGCCTGTGCTTTTACTAGTAACTGCTATTCTAAGTGGTATAGGCATTGCCATAACAGGGCCATTAATTTCTGGTTACATTAAAAAGCATTTCCCTAGATCTTCATCCTCTATGATTGGGGTTTATTCTGCAGGAATGGGGATCGGGGCGTCACTCAGCGCTGGTTTAGTCGTGCCTGTCATGCACGCTTTTCATCAATCTTGGAACGCAGCTTTAGCGATATGGTCTGTGTTTGCGCTTGCGGGTGTCCTAGTTTGGATTCCCATTATTAAAAAATCAAAACAATCACAGCCAACTAAAAACGAATCTGGAAGTCAAAAAAGTCGATTACCATGGGGAAACCGATATGTATGGCTCCTTATGATCATGTTTGGTTTGCAATCCGGTGTTTATTATTCCCTGGCAACATGGCTCGCTCCGAAAGTACAGGACGTTGGTTATAGTGATGCCTACGCGGCAACAACCGTCACGGTTTTTTCCGTTATGCAAATGATTTGTAGCTTTATTATTCCAATCATTATTAATAATAGTACCAAGAGAAAACCGTGGATGCTGCTTTGTGCATTGAGTTCTTTTACCGGCATTTTCATGTTAATCATTGGCGGAATCTCACCTGTTTTCTGTGCCGCATTAGCTGGGATTGGTGCTGGGGGCTTATTCCCATTAGCCATGATTCTCCCTTTAGATGCAACATCTACACCAAAGGAAGCAAGCGATTGGACAGCCATGATTCAATTCGGAGGCTATATTATAAGTGGGATTATTCCAATGCTCGTGGGGGTCATTAAAGATATAACGAACACCTTTGACGTTGCCCTCATAGCATTATTATTTACTTTGGTAGTTCTGATGTTGCTAACATTAAAAGTGACAACTAAAAAAGAATCAACTATTCAGGTCCTTTCCTAATAGATAAAGAGGGAGTCAAGTTTGTGACTCCCTCTTTTTTATAGTAATGAGGAGCTTGGATTCTTGTTAGAAGTGATCCTTTTTTATTGCAAAGTGATCGTATCTTTACTGGAAGTGATCCAATTTGTTACAAAAGCGCTCGAATTTCACCTGAAATGCTCCTTTTTCATGCCAAAGCGCTCATATCTATGCCCGAAGCGCTCCATTTTCATATCAAAGTGCTCGAAACTCTGCTTGAAGTGATCCATTTTCATGTCAAAGCGCTCATATCTATGCTAGAAGCGCTCCATTTTCATGCCAAAGCGCTCGTATCTATGCTAGAAGCGCTCTTTTTTCATGTCAAAGCGCTCGAATTTCACCTGAAGTGCTCCATTTTCATGTCAAAGCGCTCGAAACTCTGCTTGAAGTGATCCAATTTCATCACAAAGCGCTCGAAACTACGCTTGAAGTGATCATTTTTATTGCAAAGTGATCGTATCGCTGCCTGAAGCGCTCCTTTTTCATGCCAAAGCGCTCGAAACTCTGCTCGAAGCGCTCCATTTTCATGTCAAAGCGCTCGAAACTTTGCTTGAAGTGCTCCATTTTTCATGTCAGAACGCTCATATCTACGCTATAAGCGCTCCATTTTCATGTCAAAGCGCTCGTATCTATGCTAGAAGCGCTCTTTTTTCATCGCAAAGCGCTCGAAACTCTGCTCGAAGCGCTCTTTTTTCATCGCAAAGCGCTCGAAACTCTGCTTGAAGCGCTCCATTTTCATCACAAAGCGCTCGAAACTACGCTCAAAGTGATCCAATTTGTTACAAAAGCGCTCGAATTTCACCTGAAGTGCTCCATTTTGATGCTAAAGCGCTCGAAACCCTGCTCGAAGTGCTCCTTTTTCATGCCAAAGCGCTCGTATCTATGCCCGAAGCGCTCCTTTTTCATATCAAAGCGCTCATATCTATGCTCGAAGCGCTCCAATTTGATACAAAAGCGCTCTTATCTATGCTTGAAGTGCTCCTTTTTCATGCCAAAGCGCTCATATCCACGCTCGAAGCGCTCCAATTTGTTACAAAAGCGCTCATCTCGCTACTGAAGTGATCAAAATCCCCTTCAGTAGCGATTACCCCCTCCCTCACTTAACTATGCGATGTTAGAGGGAACATAAAATTTCCTTCTAGTAGTGGTTTTTTCGAGAGGACAAATAGGGCATCGTCATCATTTGGTATGATGGTTGCTGTCATGCCCTCGATGGTAAAGTCAGGGGTGAAATAGAATACTACTTTTTTTGTAGTGTCTTTAACAACGCTTGCTAACACAGTCTCCGCATCGAATGGCCGTATGGAGATGATATCGTAAATATTTATAACGCCACCGTCTTCTTCCATTAACACAATTGTTTCTAAGTCTTCTAGATAGTAAATGGCATCATGAAATACGATGGTGAAATAAAACATTAATAGGGTTTCGTTCTGTTCCACATCAATAATACTAGAATTGACTTGACGATTTTTCGCATAGTTTTCTAGAATGACAAGATCCTGTTCAATTGTTAGTCGCTGTAAGGTAGCATTGTTCGGTTGAATAGTTTTTTTTGTGAGATCTAAGCTAAATTCACTTTCATGAATCCGTGTAAAGCCGAACTTTGGATAAAAATCCAATACAGTGTTATTGGCAAAAAGATACATGACATCACAGATATCTTCGTATTTATTGAGAATCTCCTGCATCAACTGCTTAGATAAACCCTGATTACGATAGTTTTCGTCGGTCATGACTGTACCGATTTGAATGCCGTTTAGTCGCTCACCATTGATTACTAACGACATTTTACTAATCGAGGCATTGGCAATGACTCTACCTTCCATAACAAATGAGTACGGAATATACTGGTCATTCCAATATCCTTTGTTGTACCAGTCTCGAAAATCTAAACCAAATGTCTTGATTGCTAAATCATTAAAACTTGCCTTTAATTTTTCATCATGACGATAATCAAATACTAGTTCATATTTTTCCACTTCAATTCCCTCCTTTTATTTCACTACGTCCTTTTTGTTGGGAATCATCACCTCCTAAAAACAGAAAAAGACCTTATGAGCACACACTCATAAAGTCCTTGGTTACACAGAAAATAAAGCTAGCAACCAAAAGTAGCAAACAGTTTTACTGTGGATTAGACATGATCATGCTTCTCTTCGTTATCGCAAAAGGGCAATACCAAATAAACCCTATAATTTCCTAAAAATTATAGAAATGCCCCACTATTAAATTCCATGGAATTTAATTTGCGATAATCAGTTTTAGCATAATGGTCTAAACTCCGTTCTGTTTTTAAGATACCTATAATACTACCACTTTTTGTTAAATGCTGTCCACTGCAAACTTGCAGAAAAAAGTATAGAATCCCCTTTTAAAGCCTATTCTATAAACGAAGTTAACCATGAAGGGAGCCTTTTATTTAAAATGAAATTTAAACTACCTTTCAATAAAAAACAACCACCACCAACAAAAGAGGCGCCTAAAGAAAATCTAGTAAGGGTTGCTCAAGCGACAGATCATTTTATTCAATCGATTAAAACTGCTACTAATAATCCAGCTGATTTAATTATAAAATCTATTCCACCAAATCTTACCCTTATTTATATTGAAAATTTAGTCGATAACCAAACGTTAAATAATGATATTATAGCAATTTTACAGAATCATCCATATGAAAAACCGGAGGATATTGAGATTTCTCTTTCTGTTCCTGAAGTAAATGAAACCAGTTTACTTAGGGAAACTGTAAAATCCATGGTCAATGGATCTGTTTTGATTCATGTCGATGGCTACTCTAACGTTCTATTGGTTGATATTGCTACAAGGGAATCTAGAGCATTATCAGCGCCTGAAAATGAATCACAGGTAATTGGCACACAGGTTGGATTTAATGAAAGCCTAGCTACAAATATTTCGTTAATTCGTCGCTACATAGTGAGTCCTGAGCTTTGTAATGAAAAGCTCAAAATTGGCAGGCGGACGAATACATCAGTTTCCATTTTATATATGAGTGGTATTGCCTCCGATCAAATGGTTAATACATTGCGTCAACGAATATCAGACCTTGATATTGATCAGTTATTAGATAGCGCAGTTTTGGCAGAAATGATTGATGATAATTCGTTATCAGTCTTCCCACAAATGCTTATGACTGAAAGGCCAGATAGATTATGCGATGCTCTTTTGGATGGCAAAGTGGGTGTTCTTGTAGATGGCAGCTCCATGGCTATTGTTTGTCCACAAGCGTTTACAGAGTTTTTCCAAAGTCAGGAAGATCAAAACTTAAGATGGCAAATTGCCACTTTTCTAAGATTATTACGTTTAGCTGCCTTCTTTATATCCGTCTATTTAACACCATTTTATGTAGCAGCTGTAACCTTTCATTATGAAGTCATACCACAAGCTTTTTTAGTACCTTTAAGTGAATCAAGGGCGTTAGTACCTTTTCCACCGATATTTGAGGCATTGCTGCTGGAATTTATTATTGAGTTGCTGAGAGAAGCGGGAGCAAGATTGCCCACGAAAATCGGCCAAACAATTGGTATCGTAGGCGGTATTGTAATTGGTACTGCAGCCGTACAAGCTGGTATTACAAGTAATATATTACTGATCATTATTGCTTTAAGTGCTCTGGCTTCTTTCACGTCACCTAGTTATATGATGGGGAACGTTATTCGTCTTATTCGCTTCCCAATTATTATACTAGCAGGATTCTGGGGCTTTTATGGTATCATGTTGGCTTTCTGTTTTATTCTTATTCATCTAATACGCCAGACAAGTTTGGGTGCTCCGTATATGTCTCCATTCTATCCACCTAGAATGAAAGAAATTCGAGATAGCATCATCAGAATGCCTGTACCTTTAACAGCGAAAAGACCTGCTTTAACTAGACCAAAAGATGAAAATAAATTTGAGCCTCAACCTGTAAAACCGGAAAAAAGTTGAAATGAAGGTGAAGTAAAATGACAAAACCTATACAACTTAGCCCTAAAGATATGATTAGCGCTTATTTACTGTTTTTTGTCATACATGGCGCACAAGTTGGGGTTGGTATACAGGGATTTCAACGAATTGTCTATCAAGATGCAAGACAAGACGCATGGATTTCAGTTTTACTTGCAGGGATTGCCTCTCATATCGTCGCATTTTTTATGATTAAAACATTAGAGATTTATGGCTCCAATGATTTATATGGCATTCAACAAGATATCTTTGGCAAATGGATAGGCAATTTATTCAATGCCATGTATGTATTATATTGCTCGGTAGCATTCTTTTCCGTTTTACGAAATTATATTGAAGTAATCCAAGTGTGGTTGTTTCCTGGAATAGGGACATGGTTTCTGTCAGCAACTTTACTCATTGTCGTTATATATGCCTTTACTGGAGGGCTACGCGTAATTGTAGGTCTGGCCTTTTTTAGTATTATACTTTCCTTATGGATTTTTCCTATGTTGGCTTTTCCTTTGAAGTATTCAGTAGCAGAAAGTTTATTACCGGTTCTGGAAAATGACTTTCGTTCGATTTTAAAAGGTACCTTTTCAATGACTTTCACTATTATTGGCTTTGAGGTCTTAAACGTTATTTATCCCTTTGTAAAAGAAAAGAAAAATGTTCAAAAACATGTTCATTTAGGTTTGCTGTTTACAACCTTTATCTATTTATCCGTCATGCTGGTGTCAATTACCTATTATAGTGAAGGTAAATTATTAAAAACGATATGGGCCACATTAACATTATTTAGTTTTATTAGCTTTCCTTTTATTGAGCGCTTTGAATTTATCGCCGTTTGTTATTGGATGTTAATCATTTTGCCGAATATGTGTCTTTATTTATGGGCTGCTTACCGAGGGGCTATTCGTTTAGTCAATATAAGCGGGACAAAGTTTGTTTGGTTACTCTCTTTCTTTGTGTTTATCGGTACATTAATCATACAAACACGTACTCAGATTAATACGATTAATACGATTTTTGGGCATGTGGCATTTTACGTAATCTTTGTTTACCCTATTTTGCTATGGATGCTTGCCGTGCTGAAAAAGAACTTCACATCAAAGAAGGTGAAAAAAGATGAACAAACTTAAATGCTATTTTATTGTTTTTATATCATTTATTTTTTTATATGGATGTGTGCAGACAAATATTTTAGATAAAATAGGATTAACTACATTGATTGGTTATGATAAAGGAACTGAAGAAAAAATTGCGACGACAGCCGTTATACGTGAAGTAAATCCAGAATTTCAAAGTAATGTAGAAGTTTTAACAACCGAAAATGAAACAAGTAAAGGAAATCGTATGGAGGCGAATCGCAGGCTTTCAAAAAAAATCATGGTCGGTCAAATGAGGGTTGTCTTGTTTGGTGACGATTTAGCAAAAGAAAGTTTGCACTATTATATAGATACAAACCTAGAAAACGCTAGTGTTAGTAATAGTGTCTATATGGCTGTGGTAGAGGGTAAAACATCCTCATTATTGAGCTACGAATACAAAGATATCGAGGATATTGGCCAACATATATTTCGTTTAATCGAACAAAATGTAAGACAGGAATATATGATTTCGGCTACACTCCATCAAATCGCACATGATTACTATTCATTTGGGAAAGATTTAGCGATGCCAATTATTAAAAGAAATGGCGAGCTTGTTGAATTAAGTGGCGTAGCTCTTTTTAAAGGGAGCAAAATGGTGGGTTCCCTTCCAGCAAACGATAGCTTTTACGTTAAAATTGTCCGAGACACCTTTAAAGTTGGATTGTTTGAAACGATCTTAGACAAAGAGGATATTCCATCTAAAGTTCTTCAAAAACCTGCAGAAAAAATAACTGTGGCCTTTGATGCCATCCATTCAAATAGAAAGATAAAATTAGTGAATGCCGATACACCAGAGTTTGATCTTAACATCGACATTCGGTCAAGAGTTTTAGAGGTATATCCTGATATGAATTTAGGCGACGCGAAGAATGTAAAAATACTACAGGATGCAATCGAGAAGAAACTAACAAAGGAAATTGAAAGAGTAATCGCGCATAGTCAGGAAGCCGAATCGGATATTTTTGGCTTTGGCGAGAAATATAGAAGTTCTGTGAGACATTCTAAGCTGACAAAAAAAAAATGGCATAAAATGTATAAAGATATGAAAGTGAATGTCAATGTTAAATTTGTGATCCTACGAGATGGGGTTTTTGAATAGGCTCAAACTAATTGACCTGTCATGATAGACAAAAAGTTATGAAAGAACTTGTCATAATGAATATCAAAGGCAATACGATGTCTTTTTGCTCCATTGTTACCATTTTCATATGGCCGTGTTTCGGCAATACTTTGCCCTCTTGCCGGACCTTCAAGTTTATCCACAATGATGACCGGATAGGACTCATAGATAAACATGTCAGGATAAATTGTTGCCATCAACGTTAATGCATCATGGACGGGGCTTCCTAATAAAGAAGGGTCCCGTTCTTGATAAAAACGAGTATAGTAGTCCATTAATGGTTTAAGGATTTTTGTTTGACCAAATGAATCAATATAGTCCACCATCCCTGGTGTAACAATTGCCTTTTGTGTGGCATTCAATGGAATGATTGTTACATTCGTTGCGTAGGTTAGCACAATTTTCACAGCAAACGGATCACCATGAAAATTCGCTTCTGCCACTGTAGTGACATTTCCAGGAACCCAAAACGCACCACCCATAATATAGTATTCCTTGATATTTTTCATTAGGTCATTGTAAAGGATAAACATTGTAGCTAGTGAGGTTAACCGACCAATATTGACAATAATAAGCTCCTCATCCTTATACCTTTCAATTATATTGACAATTTCAAAAAAGTTTTCAATTTTTAATTCGTGATCGTCATTTGGTACAATAGGTCCCAGCCCTCGTTGTCCGTGAATCTCTGGGTAGTAAGTGGGTTGTTCCCCCGTTAAAGGAACCTCTGCTCCCAAAATAACGGGAATACCCTGTGGGAAATCGAATAATTTCATCACATAATAAATATTGGACACCGCATCTTCTCGCGAGACATTTCCGTAGTCTGCAACTAAGCCCACAATTTCTATTTCTTTATTTAGCCTTGCATAAATTAAGGCAACCGTATCATCAATGCCAATATCTCCAAATAACAGTACTTTTTTGACCAAAGAATAACCTCCCTTTTACTGCCAATCCAGCTACCTTTATAGTACGATTAAAATGGCAAAGACGACACTGAATGTTAACTTTTTTGGAAAAATTAGTGTGATTAATCAAATGAAGTAAACCCACTTGCTGCGCGCAAATGGGTTTTCTAACAAGTTGAGCTTAGTTATTATGTTGTAAGTATTGATAAACCGCCATCATTTCTTGTTTATTTAACTCACGAATGCGATTGAAAATTGGAATATGAGCAACAGCCTCAAGATGAGAGCCTTCTTTTACCACATCCCTTACCTTTCCTGTTAGCCAAGTTTGTACAGCAATACCATCGACGATTTGCTGACGCCCCTCTTCATTAATACCACTTGCACCACAGCTAACACAAGGGACGGTTAACTTGTAGACGCCATCATGTAGACCATCCTCTGAAAGAACCTTTTTCCCTTTACAGAATGGGCAAGTATGATTTGCTTTAACTTTGTTGATTTGAGTGACGATTTTTTTGTAGCCAAACGCCTCATACACATAGGTAAGTTTTTTGTATTTGCCATTCGTAAAATACTGGTCGATTATTGCTTCTCTCGTCTCGTAAATATTAGCAAAATCACAGATCGTTACTTGATTTTTACGGCTAATAACGTCTAAATTGCTTTCGATTTTTTTCCAGAATGGTAAAGCGTTTTGCAGAACGATTTCATACCCTACAAAGCTTGCAAGCTCCAATTCCAGCATTTTCAACGCTACTTGCGTTTCTCTTGGCAACAAGGAGACATCTTGGAGTAACGACATATCTCCACCAACGATTGCTTTCATTTTTTCTAATTGTGGTAAGCTCCCTACAATTTTAATGACTTCATCCAGTGACTGATGGATTAAGTCTCGGATATCTGTGTCCCCAAATCGTAATTTCTTCTGATGATTAAGCACTGTGCCATGACAGATTGGGCAAGGCACCATTTTTCTTGTTTCTTTCATTTGCTCTTTTATCTTAGATTTCGAAATGACAATATAGCGGCCAATGATTAAATTAAAGCCCTCCCATTTTTTCGAGGATTTCGTTGTCTTATCATAAAAAGATTGATCCCAATAGCCATATAAAAATGTATGTTTTTCTTCTTCTGTCATTTCATTGTAGCTTTTACTTATATCCTGGCCAAGTTCATTTTTAATCTCTTCAAAGAGGAATTCTAATTTTGAATGTTGGTAGTATTTTAAGACATCCATCACATCTGGATGTAATAAACCGTCCCAAAATGGCACATTTTTATTTTGTACTACGATATCAAAATCGAATTTTTCTATTTCTAATCGCCCCGAACAGCTTGGACAGTGATTTTCTTGGCTAAAGAAATCAAAGCTTCTTGTATCCTTATTCGTTGGATGTGAAGCGACAATATGGTTGATAAGCCCCCCAATTTCATAGAGAAAACTATATTGGCTATATAAATGTCGCTCTAGATCAATAGCAATGACTGGGGCAATCCTGTTCGATTCGTAATCACTGTATATAAGTCGAGCCATAGAGGATAGGCTTTTTAAGATTCCCCCTTTATAAATATTTTCCGCCCTTTTAAAATAGCTAATCTGATGGTCTTCTAAGCATTGAATGCCATTTCTAGAATCAAGTGTTGACGCAATGTGTAAAGGAGCTATGTTTTGTGAATGCTTCACTTGATTAAAATAGTCTTCTTGACTGACCACCTCAAGATGTGTCACAGGCTCCTGCTGTCTTTTCCCAAAATCAATGATAAAATCTGAGCTTTCGAGCATATAGGCATTGTGCTCAATCATGATGATGGAAATGGATTCATCTTCAAGGATGTCCCTTACACTATCAATGAACTGATTTAAAATATTTTGAGATAACCCTTTAGACGGCTCGTCAAAAATAAATAGTGTATGTGGGTTTCGAGAATTCGCAAATAACTCTGAGACAAGATGTACACATTGGAATTCACCAGTAGAAAGGGATTGTGTCTTTCTTTCCAATGTTAAATAGCCAAGTCCTAATTTTATCAGCAAGCTTAACCGCTTATGGGCCATGTCTTCATTAGGGAGTTCATCAATGATATCCTCAATCGAACGTTGAAAAATATCTTCAATCTCCTCACTATATTTTGTTAATTTCCTTTTAATATCGAGGAATGTTGCGACAGTAGATCGACTTGTAATGGATTGATTACGATCTTGTCCAACCATCACAAGTTTATCCTTTGGATAGCGTTTAACAAAATCTTTCGCGATACATTCATTGACAAGTGTTGATTTTCCACAACCAGATTCCCCTGTAAAAGTAACAAGTCGATTTTTAGGAATTTCTATTCTGTCCATTTGGATATTCCGACAATGGAGGTCTTGGAATTGGTAGTAGGTAGTGGGCATTACCTGATTTCGTTCCCAATAAATTGGCTGTGGTCGAGGGGACTCGTCTACAATTTTCCCACCGTATTTCCCACTACCTGGTCCGAAGAATAAAGGCTTATCTGCAGTGTCGAGCACAGTATCTGAATGATCGATAAGCCAAATTTGATTTTTATAGCCCAGTTGTTGAATTTGCTCCAATATTTTTAATAACGTATCATGGTCCAAACCAACCGATATTTCATCGACAATGATGACTGTATTTTCGCTCGTTGCCATGAATTCAGCTAAGTAAAGTCGAGTTAATTCCCCACCTGATAATGTCCCCATAATACGATTCAATGTTAAATAGCCAATGTTCATTTGAATGATATTTTGAAGTATATGCTGTTTTTCTTCGCTAATTGTTAATTCATTTGATAAAGAATAGATAGCCTCGATGCTTAAATTATGAATATCAGAAATGCTATAGGGTTCATTCCATAAAGTTAGTCGATGTTGCTCCACTTCTGGACTATAGCGTTTACCCTGACATTTTTTACACTCTACATTTTTCGTCGTGCCTCGTCCTTTACATGCAGGACACCAGCCTAAAGCGTTATTAAAGGAAAAAACCTCTGGAGACAGCTGAAATTCTTCTGCCAAACGATCACGTATTTCTTTAAAAACACCTGTATGTGTACCAATTGTTGAACGAGGATTTGTAGAGATAGATGATTTCCCTAGGAAAAGAACTAATGGCATGTCCTCCATTTGAATCGCACTGAAGTTCGTTTCCATAATGTTTGGAAACAAATATTGATATTCAGACTTAGGTAATAAAGAAACGAGACGTTTTTTTGATTCCTCCCCAATCGTTTGACAAAATGTCGTTTTCCCTGAGCCAGACAACCCTGCAATTCCTAGTGATTGATCTTCTGGTAAAACTACATCTAAACGGTTGATATTATTGGCAATGAGTTGATTGATCTTCATGTCGTGATCCTTTCGTGTGTATTAGGCTTGTTAGAAAATGAAAGAACACAATTCTTGCTAAGGAATTGCGTTCTTCATTGTAAGGTTATTTGAATGACGATGATTAGGCTAATACTTTTTCAAGCTGTGAACCCATATTTGTCCAAGCATATTTAGCCCCTTCAATAGCTCCTTGACGAGCTTTTGTTTCTTCACTAAATCCACTTTGGTCGAGGTGAAGCTGTGTAGTTCCATCAGATTGTTCTGTAAGTGTCCAAGTTACTGTTGTTGTTTCGCCAGCACTAGACCACGTGTATGATAATTTATGAGGCTCTTCAACTGCAAGTACTTCACAATTTACAATACCATCCCACCATTCATTTGGCTCAGCACGGAATTGAAATTGATGGCCGACGATTGGCTGAAAATCATTGCTCCAAATCCATTTTGCAAGCGTCTCTGGATCTGTTAACGCATGCCACACTTTTTCGATGGAACTTGTAAATTTAAAATCTAATGATACATCTGGTTTCATTTGTTTTCCTCCAATAAAAGATGTAGTTTTGATATTCTTTCTTTCCAAAATCCTTCATAAAACGAGACCCAATCTTGTATTTCTTTCAATGGTGCTGCATTCAGCCGATACCTGGTCTCTCTACCTTCCTTGCGAGCCATAACAAGACCTGCATCTTTGAGGATGGCCAAATGTTTCGATACGGCAGTACGCCCCATGTCAAATTGAGCGGTTAATTCGTGAAGTGGTAACTCATCTACCTCTGCCAACAAACCAATTAATTTTCGTCTTGTCGGATCAGCAATGGCTACATAGACGTCACGCTCTTGATGATTGTTACTCAAAACCACCACCCTTTCTAATAGGACACTGATTGGTGTCTTAATTATATGACACCAATTAGTGTCCAGTCAAATGTTATTTTAGACAATATCGAATTGTTTTTATACCCTCTTAAAAGAAAAATTGAATTAAAAAAGTACAGAGGTAAGAACCTTTGTACTTTAATCAATTTGTTTTAGGATATTTTCAATATTTGTTAAACGGTTATTAATTTCCTGAATTTGCAGTTGTTGCAAATGGGCTGTTTCTTTATCTAATGTTAAACGTTCCTCTGCACGACGTTCCATACGACGGATAACGCTTATTACAAAGACAAAAATAATAACAAGAACAATCAGTGGCAGCAAAGCAAAGAATGCCGAAAAGATTGAAATGGACATGGACGACATTTCATCAACTCCCTTCATAATTAGTAAACCATCTAAAAACAATGTTATTCCTTTCTTTTTTTATCCGTTATGCCGCTAGCAACTTGGGCAATGAAATCGGCATTTAATGTAATGCTAAAAGGGTTTAGCGTGTAATACTTCATCGCTTTGCCACTTTCAGAAACTTCGTGATAGCCATTAATTAAGTTAGCTTCCTCTAATTTTTGTAAATGTAAGTATAGTAATGGTCTACTGATTGCTAACTCTCTTGCAAGTTGACTAACATATCGCTTTTCTTGATGGAGAATAGCAATAATTTTTAAACGATAAGGATTTGACAGAGCACCCAATACTGTTAACAGTTCATCACCTTTTAATATATCTTTCATATGTAATAATTTTATTACACATGAAACAAAATGACAAGTTAAGGTGAAAAAACCTTTAATGTAATGAATTGGTCATCACATTAAAGGTTATCTTGAGTGATTTTACGCAAGTTCTAAAGGTAGAAATGCATAGTCTCCGTCTCGTACAATTGAGCATTTCCGAACTTGAATAGGCTGCTTAAAAAGTGGTCCATCGATGACAGTTGTATGGAATTCTCCACCCTCCCCACAAGGGTCAATGCCGCGGGCTTCAAGCTCCTGTACATATTCGTAGGTAAGTGTTCTTCCTAAATCTTCTTCGGTCATACCTAAGGATAAGTTGACCGTGACAATCATCGTGATAAATCCTAAGTTAATAAATTCATCGACAGCTTGACGATGGTTCATCTCCCACAAAGGCATACCCAGCTTTAATCCTGCCTTTTTTGTCACCTGATCATGCCAGCAGCCATGTTCAGGCATGTCTAAATCTCCTGTCACTAATACCTCTGCCCCTTGATTTTTTGCATTTTCTAAAAGACCAATGAACACATGCTCATATTCTGCCCAACTTGCTGCAGCCGTATAGACAGGTAATCCGATCGAGTCTGCTTGTGCCTGGATAAGCTCTGGTGGCATCCCATGGGACCTTGAGCGTTGCCCTTCTTCCTCAAGCATCACGATAAGACCTATTGCTTGACCTACCTGCGATGCTTTATATAAAGCTAAGACACTATCCTTTCCACCACTAAATGAAGCAATAAATCGATGATCTTGCGCATTATTTTTCCAGCCTGTTGTTTCTGTCATATTACTTTTCTCCCTTTACTATCAATCAAGATATATTCTTTTAGCTTCCTCGTCGAAAAACTGCGTAATTTTCGGATAGTTGTTGATGTCGATATTGGATTGCCTCATGATTTTCTGCAAAAAAATCGTATCCGCAAACATTTTATTGAGTATAAATTTACATAATAATGGGTTGTCTTGAAAATACTCAACTAACGCTTGGAGTTCATCAAAATGAAAATTCAAAATATAAATGGCGTAATTTTGTAATAACATACTCATACAATGCTCTCGGTAAGGATTGGACAGCTCCTCTAACAGCATGTTGTTTAGCAATTGAAAGAATGCTAATTTATTTTCCTTATACATATGTAAAAAGTGGTCCACATCATTAATTAACCGGAGGATTTCCTCAAGCCCTTCTTCTTGAGGCATCGCAAGCTTATGCGATTTCCCCTCTAATGTTTTTAAGAGTTCTAACGTAAGATGCTTACAAGCGTTTATTTCCTCAGGCGCTAACACTAATGAATCCTGATAGTTGTGGGCGTGCTCAAAAAAATAATCATGGTAAAAAGAAAGATATTGCTCCAGACGAATATTCGTTTTTGTATGTACTATCGATTGGTCTTGGAATGAAAAGGCGTAAAGCGTCTCCTCATTCACTGGATGAGCATACAAAAAGAAAAAGAACAAGAAATCTTTTAATTGTTGCTTTTGCTCTTCGTTTAACATTGTCATATACGATAGTTGAGCTAGTTGGAAGAAACAATAATTTTTCATCCGGTCATTCATTGTATTATATGGATGACGAGGAATAATCCTTGTGGTTGAATTAATGGTATAGTGTAAATAGTAAAATACTTGCTCATCGTAAACATCGAGCTGATGGAAATACGATGAAAGTATAGGTTTCCCATTTGGTGGATCACCGTACTGTGGATCTGGAGGTTGAAGCTCCTCTGCCCACGCCAAAAATGTATCATGCTCATGAGCACTAAAAAAGAGCTCCGCACTTTGATCTTCTAATACTGCATACTCAAAGTCCTCCATTGGAACAGCTGGTAATCCTCGATTGAATTTGATATTAAGATAGTTATAGAATAATGCTTGTACATTCGCCATGCATGTCCTCATTTCTTTAGGAAATTCAAGTCATAACGTCCTTTATTTTAACATAATCTTGATGAAAACTTAGCTGCTCGAGTAGAATTTCCACTTAACAACAACACCCTCCTACAAAATAGGAGGGTGTTCAAACGATATTAATACGCTTGCGCAAACCAAACTGTATGCTTTGCTTTGTTTCCACAGCCAATACATGTTGTTTTTGTTGTTGGTGGATTGAATGGGATGTTGCGGGATGTGTATTTTGTTTCTTCCTTCACTTTTTCCTCACATGCATCCTCGCCACACCATCCAGCAAGTACCCAGCCTGGAATTGAGCTGTTTTCTTTCGCTGTTTCGATATGCTGCTGAAGTTGTGGAAGTGTATCAATTGTTGTGTGTGCATTTGCTTCACGGAATTGACGGGCTTTTTCCAGTAAACGCGTTTGCATCGTTGTTAGCTCCTCTTCAATAGCTGTGACAATTGTAGCTAAATCGATTGTTCGTTTGTCTTCTTCATCACGCGCTTTCATTAGTGCTTGGTTGTTCTCCAGGTCACGTGGTCCTAATTCAACGCGAACTGGCACCCCTTTTAGCTCCCATTCATTAAACTTAAAGCCTGGTGACTGGTCTGAATCATCCAGACGAACTCGAATTCCTTTCGCTTTTAAGGAAGCAAAGATTTCGTCTAAATGTTCCATAATTTGAGGGTTCTTCTTCCATGGTCCAACTGGAATTAATACTACCTGTGTTGGCGCAATACGAGGAGGTAAAATCAGACCCTGCTCATCGCCATGGACCATAATAACGGAACCAATTAACCGTGTAGACGTACCCCAAGATGTCGTATGAACATATTCATGCTGATTCGCTTTATTCAAATACTTGATGTTAAAGGCTTCAGCAAACTTTGTCCCGAGATAATGCGATGTTCCTGCTTGCACAGCCTTCCCATTTTTCATCATGGCTTCAATGGAATACGTATCGACAGCACCTGCAAAACGTTCTGAAGGCGTTTTTTGACCATCATAGACAGGAATTGCTAGCACTTGTTCCACTACTTCTTTATAAATGTCGAGCATTTGCATCGTTTCTTTTCGAGCATCCTCTTCATCGACGTGAGCTGTATGTCCTTCTTGCCATAGGAATTCGGATGTGCGAATAAAAGGAAGTGTTTTCTTTTCCCAGCGGAAAACATTTGCCCATTGATTGATAAGCACTGGTAAGTCCCGGTAGCTTTTGATCCAATTTGAGTACAGGTGTCCAATCATTGTTTCAGAGGTTGGTCGAAGCGCTAAGCGTTCCTCTAATTGTTCTCCTGCTGCTTCTGTTACCCATGGAAGCTCAGGTGAAAATCCTTCGATATGATCCTTTTCCTTTTGGAAGAAGGATTCAGGAATAAGCATTGGGAAATAGGCATTACGATGCCCTGTCTCTTTAAAGCGACGATCCATCTCCTCCTGAATATGTTCCCAAATTTCGTAGCCATCTGGTTTAAAGGCAATACAGCCACGAACAGGTGTATAATCCATTAAATCCGCCTTTTGAATGGTTTCAATATACCACTTTGAAAAATCTTCTTGTTGTTTTGACATGTGCATTCCTCCATATATTTTTGAAATAAAAAAGCACAAAGCTGTCCTTAAAATAAGGACGTCTTTGTGCTGGATAGACGTGGTACCACCTTGGTTTAGCTTTAAGCTTTCACATAAAACCCTCTCACGTTTGGTAACGAAAACGACTCGGTTATGTTTGCATAACATCTCCGTGGTAGGTGTTCAGTACAGAAGCGGTGATATAGCTCTCAGCAGTTGCTATATTTTCTGTCTCACAATTCGTACTTACTTGGCCACATCATCAAATTGTATGGTTATTAACAGTTACTTTATCCCACTTTAGCAAAATCATTCAAGAATAGCAATTCATAACTGATTTTATTTTGTGACGGTGTTAACGATTAAATTCGTAAAATCCCCAACAGATAAAGGCTTACTGAAATAATAGCCTTGAACATATTCGCAGCCATGCTCGCGAAGAACGTTTAATTCAGCTTCCTCCTCAACGCCTTCAGCAACTACTTGCAGATTTAAGGCGTGGGCTAAAGAAATCATGGCCGAAATCATAGCGATTCCTGATTTTTCGGGTACGATATCCCGCACAAAAGCACGATCAATTTTAAGTACATCTACTGGGAATTTTTTTAGGTAATTTAACGATGAATAGCCTGTACCGAAATCATCTAGTGATATGGTAATGCCGAGTGCTCGCAATTGTTTAATAGTATCAATTAAGTCTTCCGTATAATCGAGCATACTCATTTCAGTAATTTCAATTTCTAATAAATGAGGGTCAATGCCAGTTTCTGCAATAACCTCCCGCACCATTTCGACAAAGCCATCTGTACTAATATGAATTGGAGAAATATTCACAGCTACGCGTAACGATAAATCATGTGTTTCATTCCACAAACAAGCTTGGGCGGAGGCCTTACGTAATACCCAAACACCAATATCATTTATGAGTCCACAATCTTCAGCAAACGGAATAAAGCGATCTGGTGGAATATGTCCTAATTCAGGATCATACCAGCGCAGCAATGCCTCCATACCAATGACCGTATCTGTTTTCAAATCTATTTTAGGCTGATAGTGCAATTCTAAGCGATCCTGTTTTAGTGCTTGGTGTAATTTTGTTTCTAATAAAAGCCATTTATCATTGGCTTCATCCATATTCTCACGATACAAGCGATATTGGTTACCTCGCGTCGATTTTGCTGCATACATAGCAATATCAGCATTTTTCAATAATTCTTCTACGGAGTTTGCGTGATCTGGGAAGATACTAATGCCGATACTAATACTTGCATAAAATTCATAGGTATCTACGATGAAGCTCTCATGGAAAACGTTAATAATTTCCTTGGCCATTTCTTCAATACGACTCACATCATTTAAAATCATGACAAATTCATCGCTATTATGGCGATAGAAAGAATTAGAGGTAAAATCAATATTTCGTAATCGATTGGACATTTCCACTAAAAACATATCACCGATAATATGCCCAAGCCCGTCATTAATGTGTTTAAAGCGATTTACATCAATGAAAAATAACGCAAATTTTTCTCCTGTACGTCGAGATTGATGAAATTCATTTTCTAAACGCTGTTCTAATTTACGACGATTTGGCAGCCCTGTTAATTCATCGTGATAGGCAATGTGAGTAATTTTTTTGATGTCCTTTTGTGCTGTAATGTCGACTCGAATGGCGATATATTGATAAGGCTTTCCCCTTTCATCTAGGAATGGGAAAATGGTTGTCTTCACCCAATATAAACTGCCGTCTTTCGCACGATTGCACACCTCGCCATTCCACATATCACCTTTACCAATTGTTTTCCACATCTCTCTAAAGAAAGACTTTGGATGAAAACCTGAATTTAGTAAACGGTGATCTTGACCTAATAATTCTTCACGCGTGTACTTCGAAATTTTGCAAAAATGATCGTTCACAAAAGTGATTTTTCCGGTGCGATCTGTTATTGCTACAATGATAGAACTATTCATGGCAGAAAAGATATCTTGTAATTCTTTTAGACTGTAGTTCATTTGATTAATACTACTAGGCGTGATATTCATCATTCTCATTCTCCATTCATTAAAATATGAAGGGTTTGGTACTTTTGCTTTATCTTACAGCGAGGTATAAAGTTGTGGTATATCGCCCTTATTTATGTAATTATATTATAGTCCTAGAAAAGCAGTTAATTCAACCCAAATATCAAAAACAATCAAAGCTCCATTTGATAGTTTTTAATAGAATAGACAAAAATTAGTGATTAATTTTTCCCGAAAATCGTCTAATCATGGCGTTTTTAAATACTTTAGTACTATTAAAAGCACTAACTTTAGGCTATTTATCTTTAAAATGCACATAACTATGTAAATATGCAAAAATACCTTACCGTCCTCCGTAGGCAGTAAGGTATTTTACACGCTAAGAGATCTCATATTCAATTGATCCTCCTGAAGTTTTCGCATGTTGATTCTTGCGACTATACTTGATTTGTTCATAACTAATATTTTGTTATATAACAGAAATATTATTTTATTAAAAATATATAACAGCGTTATTAACTTGTCAATGAATGATCTGAAATTTCTTGTGAATGACGAAAGCCCAGTCCATTTTGTTTAGTATGGCTGGGCTTTTCATAAAATATTCACGTCGGCTTCCGTCATAACCACGTCCTTTTAAATTCCTAATTGTTTTGCCTGCATATTATAGGCAGAAAGTTGTTGCTGGGATAATTGCAAGACATAATAGCGGAAAGAAATTGGTTCTAACCCATAACGTTCACACATTTCACAATAAAAATCATAGCCATCACGATACTTTGACATCTAAAATTCCTCCTTGAATTCAAACTGTTTTATAACAGTTGTTTTTATTTTTATTTAATATATAACAGATTATGTAGCACGTCAAGAGTTTATAACAGAAAAATTTCATCTAACAAGAAAAGGAATTCGAGCTCTACGTTGAGTGCCCCAATTCCTTTAATCATTTCATATTGCTCTTACTGTTTCTTGTATTTGCTCGATATGACGCTGTTCGTGCAAATAGACCATTTCAATCCACTGATCCAGTGGCAATTCTCCTAATGCAGGATGCTTCACCGCATGCTTTGCTAATCGTTCGGGTTCTTCGATTGTTTGTAAAAAGGCTAGGAAATTCTTCCTTGTTGTCGCTAGTAAATCCAACATGGCTTCCATCGTAAAAGGCTGTTCCGTAGGTTCAACGATAGTTGGTGCTTGAAATTTCCTTGACCTATCCAAAATAAGCAGTACATCTTTTCGTGCGGGCGATGTTTGCTCTTGTGCTTTTACTCCCCATGCTATGGCTTTTTTCGTTGCTTCCTCCACTAAAACAAGATGATGACAAATTTGTGCTACACTCCAGCTCTGTGCATCCGGTTTAACATTAAAAAGCGTATCATCTAAAGTGTGAATCGTCTGAAGCAGTGCAGTTCGCGTTTCATCAAGATGATCTTTTACAATTGATATCATAAACACCCCATTTCATTTCGTATTCTCTTATATATTCGCTACTGATGGTAGAAAATCATCTTTCCCGTACCATATTAAATGGATTGTTTTCTAGTACATGCTGCAGCTGCTCATCTTCTATATGCGTGTAGATTTGCGTTGTTGCAACACTTGAATGCCCTAAAATATGCTGTAGGCTACGTATATCTGCTCCAGCTTTATACATCATCGTTGCAGAAGTATGGCGTAGTTTATGCGGTGTTAGTCGTTCCTTTTGCAGTCCTGATTGCTGATTAATGCGTTTGACAATTTTAGCAACCGTTTGACGTGTAAAGCGCGTGCCTTTTTGTGATACGAAAAGTGGTTCCTCACCGTCTCCCTTATAAGGGGTCTTGCCACTATTTTCATAGTCTGCAAGTGCCTGCATGCAGCTATCATTTAAATAGACCGTTCGTTCCTTATTGCCTTTCCCTATAACCGTTAAATACCGTCCTTGAATCGAGGTTGTATTAAGCTGGCAAAGCTCTGTTACACGAATTCCTAAATTTAAGAAAAACATCATCATACAGTAATTTCGCGGTGATGCCTGATTGGTCTGAATACCTTCTATAAATTGTGTAGCTTCTTGAAGGTTCATATAGATAGGTCTTTTTCTGCCGATCTTCGGTGTTTCTAATTCATCTGCAGGATTTTCCTCAATGAGTCGACGTTTTCCTTTTAAGTATTTGAAAAAAGATTTTAAAGTCGCGACTTTTCGAGCTCTCGCCGCAGCAGAATTACCTCGTTGAACTTCACAGTACTCCATAAAGTAATAAAGATCCTCTAACGTAATAGCACGAATTTCTTCTATTGTCATTGTGGCAATATCTATAGCATCTAAATTCTCTATCCCCAAATCCTCTTGAACTGCTTTATGAAAACGGAAAAATAAAGTCAAATCATATTCATATTCTTTTCTTGTACGCTGTGACTTTCCTTTGATGGTTGTTAAATAGACAAGGAAATCCTTCATAAATTTTGGTTGCTTCGTTTTTTGCATCAAAAATCACCTCTATTTGCTCTATTTTACCATAAAAAACGTTCCCAAATATAAATTTGGGAACTTTATTACATAAAAAATGCTCTTTCTGCGTATGCAGAACAAATGTTCTTTTATGTGCAATGAAAAATCCCCTTTCAATTCAAAAGAGGATTTCGTTATAAATGATTTGTGACAGTTGCTACATTTTAGGCATAAAGTTCACGGGATATGAATATTAAAATCTAGTAGACTTTATCTGGGTTGCGTTAAAGAAAAAAGACTATGGGAGGATTTTGGATTGAGAGGAATTTTTTCGAGCGTACGCAAAAAAAATCAAGATTTTCCACAAAAATGGTTTGCGCTGTGAGACGATTTGAAAAAACAGTAGACGGATAACCACCCATGTCGATTCGTCTCACAATGCGTATGGTATTATTTGGATAAAGTGATTATTTTACAAATACTGAGTATGCTCCATCTGATTGTTTTGTTAGTGACCAGTTTGTCGATAACATTTGTTGAAGTTTTGTGACTGTTTCCTCATCACACGTTAAGTGCTGGATACCCGTTTCTAATAATTGGTAATCCTTCCCTTCTTCTAATTGAAAGCGTAGATGCAATAAACGTTGGATGCCTGGCAATGTTACATACTTAATTCGATAATGGCCATGTAGTGCATCTAAGAATTGTTGTTCCCCTTCTTTATAAAGAGCCATTGTCTCACTAAATTCATAGTTTGGTACTTGTTCTTGCCAAGCTGATACATCCCCCGCTCGTAAGGCACGTAATATCTCCTCGTCTGATAAATCTAATTTGGAAAGTTTATCTAATTCATAAGCTTGCATTAAATTAATGATAGTCATGATTGTTAGCTCCTTTTTATGTATTTATTCACAGTGTAACATGTTTTCACTACTACTTAAATTCGGAGGCGATCCATATGATGAAGAAATTATATGATTCTAGTCTGTTTTTCGATGAAATGTTTGACGGCAATAAGCCAAAGCCTCATTACCGTTCTTTTCATCATAAGCTATCCCTTTTTTCACAGGAGCAACTGGAAGAAAAATACCGACAAGCACAGGCAAGCTTTCTCAGACAAGGGATTACCTTTACGGTGTATGGAACACAGGATGGAACTGAGCGCACGATGCCTTTTGATTGTGTCCCGATTATTATTCCTCAAAGACAATGGACTCATATTGAGGCAGGTGTCAAACAGCGTGTAGAAGCTTTAAATTTATTTTTACAAGATGTCTATGGTCAGCAAAACATACTACGAGATGGGCTCATTCCTCGACAGCTTGTAGAAAATAATCCCTATTTCAAGCATATGATGACAGGACTTCAAGTGCCAATCAAGAATCATATATTTTTAGCAGGTATCGATTTAATTCGAGATGAAAAAGGTCTTTATCATGTGTTAGAGGATAATTTACGCAATCCGTCTGGCATTTCCTATGTGTTCGAAAATCGAGATGTCATGAAGGAAGTATATCCGGAGTTTTTCTCAAAACATACTATTCTACCATTGGATAAACAGATGTGTTATATGAAAAAGGCCCTTCTGGCACATCGACCTCCCTTCATGCAAGCGGATCGTGAGCCTAAAGCCGTGCTCCTTACAGCTGGCATTTATAATTCAGCCTACTACGATCATGTTTTTCTAGCCCAGCATTTAAATATCAAGCTAGTCGAGGGCCGCGATTTAGTTGTGCAGGATATGAAAGTTTATATGAAAACTATCTATGGTCTACAGCAAGTAGATATCATTTATCGTCGTATCGATGATGACTTTTTAGATCCTGCTGTCTTTCGTGAGGATTCTTTACTAGGTGTTCCTCATTTAATGGCGGCCTATCAAGCTGGTCATGTTGCTATTCTAAATGCCGTTGGAAACGGTGTGGCCGATGATAAAGCGATGTATGCCTATGTACCTGATATGATTCGTTATTATTTACAGGAAGAACCGATTTTACCGAATGTGAAAACCTATCACCTAGGGGATGACAAGCAGCGTGAATGGGTGCTTAAGCATATGCAGGAGCTAGTCATTAAGAATGTCAGTGCCTCTGGGGGCTATGATATGCTAATTGGTCCCCATGCAAGTGAGGAAGAAATCGCTTTGTTTAAGCAAAAAATCTGCAAGAACCCACTGCAATACATTGCCCAACCAACGATTAAACTATCCAGAGCACCTGCCTTTCAAAATGGACGATTCTACCCTTGCCATGTCGATTTGCGTGTGTATGTCATGAAGGGCGAGGATTGTTATGTTTTACCTGGTGGTTTATCACGAGTGGCACTTGAAGAAGGCTCACTCGTTGTGAATTCATCACAGGGTGGTGGTGCGAAGGATACGTGGATTTTAAAGGAGGAGTTGCAGCATGCTAAGTCGAGTAGCCGACGCGTTGTACTGGATGGCTCGGTATAGTGAACGCTCACAAACAAATGCACATATATTACAGATACAGCTGTTGAATATGTTGGAGCAATCTGGGCAAGAGCATGACTATATTGATCATTGGGAGGCTGTGTTAAATATTTGCGCCTCCAAGGAGGAATATTTAGACAATTACAATACAGTACGAGTTAACCCATTGATTGACTATCTTCTATTTTCTGAAAAAAATAGTAATGCCCTCCACGCCACATTACGTGCGATTCGAGAAAATGCACGGGTAACGCGTGATAGTCTACCAACTGAACTATGGGAAATTCAAAATGACTTTTATTTAACAAAGCGACAGGCCATACTGACAAGAGAACGGCCAATCCCACTCATTGAGCTTCAGGCATTTTTACAGGAAGTGCGGAAAACGTTATGGATGGAAACGGGATTGATAGAGAGTACAATGGATCGTGCGCTCTCCTATTATTTCATGCAGGTCGGGAAATGGCTTGAGCGCGCAGAAAAAACAATTCGCATGACAGTCATTATTGTAGAACAGCAAAAGCAAGCGGGATTATCGTTGGAAGAAGGTGATGGTGCATTTTTATTAGAGCTTGCGGCAGCAAGGGAGTCTTTTATGCGCAAGCATCGCCAAACAAATTTACAGACGGTCATTCGCTATTTAGTACAAGATGAGCATTGCCCAAGTTCTGTCATGTACTGTTTAAAGAAAATAGAAGATGCGATAATGGCTATTGAACATGATGCACTATCCTCAAGATTTTTAACACTTCAATGGAATATTAGAAGCCTTATCTTAGCAATCGATCATATTGATTTTTGGCAAATGACTATTGAAGAAACCATTACTATAATGGAGGAAAGATTGTCTCAATGTATTGCTTTTAGTGATACTTTTTCGACAATTTATCATTTATATGAACCCAGCGTACAACCTTGAAAGGAATCCACCACAGCTCCCTTTCAACAGGCAAGTCAGTAAGCAGAAGGAAGCGGACACGATGAAATTTGAAATTCAGCATACAAACGTTTTTCAATATGAATCTGAAGTCGACCAAAGTTTAAATACGATCCGTTTAAAGCCACGTAGTGATGAGCGTCAGCGATTATTATCCTATCGAATTGCCATAACGCCATCCTCTCTTACCCGTGAGCATACAGATATATGGGGTAATACAGTTGGGTCTTTTTATATACCAGAGCAGCATCAAACATTAGAAATTCATACATCCTCGATTGTCAGTATTCAGCGTGCACCCTTTATTCATCGTATTCAGTATTCGCCTGAAATGCAGACAATCTTTCATTCACAGCTATTTTACGAGCATTATTTACCGTATTTAAAAGGAACTCATTTTACATTTATGACGGATCAGCAATTAGAGGAAGTCTATCATGCAATCGGTCATGCTGAAAATCCTGTGCTCTTTTCACTTAATTTAATGCAATATTTATATGCAAGCTTTGAATATGACCCAACAGCAACAGATGTAACAACAACAGCAAGTGAGGCTTTTGCATTAAAACGAGGTGTTTGTCAGGATTTCACCCATGTAATGCTTGCTGTTTTGCGTGCAAAAGGAATCCCTGCTCGTTATGTCAGTGGCTACTTATATGTAGATGAAAATTCGGCCCTTATTGGCGATATTGCGACACATGCATGGGTAGAGGTCATGATACCAGGTATAGGCTGGATTGGCCTTGATCCAACAAATAATGTGGAAGTTTTAGAAAACCATATTATTTTATGCATTGGTCGCGACTATAGTGATATAAGCCCCGTAGAAGGAGTTTATACTGGAGGAAAGCATGATTTAACGGTAAAAGTCAGTGTGAAAGCATTAAATCATTTATAAAGAACAAGAAAGAGTCAGTGGAGCATAAAAAACTCCACTGATTTTGCGTTTAAGTCATATAATGCGGTCTCACGGATTTTATTCGAAGCGCTGCTGTCTTTCTGTCAGCACCCATTTCCGTACATAGCCCATTTCTTGTTGAATATGTTCCAGTGTTTTGTCTTGTTGAAATGACCGTTGCATAACGGTATAACGCAAATCTGTTGCTCTTACATTTTTACCTATATCTTGAGACATCGTTTGGAAAATACGCTCCACTGTCTTCGTTGAAATTGGCTTTGCCACACTCGCCTCACTTACCCAAATCCATTCCCCAACCTCTTGTCCATGTAGGTGTGCTGTCTCTTTTTTATATTGTGCTAGCATGTCCATAAGTACGGCTGAGCATTTTATTTCTCGACGCCCATTCCGATTGGCAATAAAAATAGTCGCATGTTCTTCGATGATGTGCGACCATTTCATGCGCACAAGCTCTGCTGGCTTACAACCTGTTTCCATCAACATTTGAACAATGGCACCATTCCGTCTCGCCAGCCAGGCATGCTCCTCTGTTTTGGCATATTGAAAATAAGTTGGCCAAACATTGGCAATGAGCATGATCTGTTTATTTGTCAGTACTTGTAATGCCTCTTTTTGTCTTTTTTTGGGCTGTAATATAACTTGATAATCAAAAGGCTTTACCCATTCACGTAGAAAAATAAAGTCAACAAAGCCTCGTAAAGTCGCTATTTTATGATTAAATGTATTGATATTGCTGTAGGTTTCCTTTAGATAGTCACTATAAAGCTTAAGTAAATTCTTTAATTGATGATCCACATACAAGTATTTCTGTTCATGGGCAAACGTTAAAAATTCCTGTCCATCCATGTTGTACTGCTTTTTTGTTGCAGCACTTTTTTTCAGTGATTGCAGCAGTAAAAAGTAACTATCCCATGCTTCCTTGAGTGTCACCATATGGCCCCTCCTTGTTTACTGTGCGTAGTATGTTTATATTTTACTATATATTGGGTGCGTCAGTTCATAATTAAATACAATTACTTTAGTGTCGGATAATCTGTATTATCATTACACACACCCGCTTCTTGCAGCAAGTACTCCTTACGTAAATAAGAAACGTATGTTCTTACATTTAGTTTCTCACATCTTTTACTTTCTTACAATAGTAAATTTCTTCCCCCTGTTGTAGTACAAATGCTATCTTTTCCTTCTATTTTCGTGTAACAACGCAACTTTATATGAAAATTCGTATAATTCCGTGATTATTTTTCATTGTGTTATATAATAAAGACAGAAACTAACATGTAGGGGGCTTTCTACTATGCAAGTAAAGACGACTCGATTGGAAGCAGAAGATGCAAAAATTATTTATCAAGAAACAGCTGGTCTAGCCATTATTACGATTCACCGACCACAAGCCAAAAATGCGTTAACCGCAAACATGTGGGATCAATTAGCGAAAATAGCTCTACAAGTATTAGACAATCCTAAAAATAAAGTCCTTATTTTACGAGGCTCTGGCCAAAACTTTACCGCAGGCTCTGATATTAAAGAATTTAATGCCATTTCCCTCGACAAAGCCGAAGAAGCGTTTGTACATATGGAAAAAACCATTTCCACCATTGAGCGCTTACCCATTCCTACGATTGGCGTCATTAATGGGCCTGCGATGGGCGCTGGCTTAGAATTAGCCTTAGCCTGTGATATCCGTATTGGCTCCGACAAAGCGAAACTTGGTATCCCTGTCGGAAAATTAGGCATTACTTTAAATAATAAATTTGCGCAGCGTTTAGTACAGCTAGTAGGTCCTGCCACAACAAAGGATTTGGTCTTTACCGGTCGAATGTTTAAAGCCGAAGAAGCCTTCAAGCTAGGAATGCTCAACTATTTGGTAGCTGAAAAAGACTTAAATAAATATATGATCCGTATGGGCAAGCTCGTTGCAGGGATGTCGCCGGAATCCTTATTAGCTGTTAAACAATCCGTGCAAGAATGTCTTGATAGTGTGCCAACATTATGGCAGGGCTCTACACCATTTGTGGGCAGCGATTTTGCAGAGGGTTGCCGTGCCTTTGTTGAAAAACGCCAGCCGCACTTCACTCGACAGCCGAAATAAAAAACAGGTACTCTTTTCGCCCTGGTGCGATGGGGAGTACCTGTTTTTTATGATTTTTTCTTTTGTAAAGCCACTTTGACCTGAACATGGATCGCATCTAATTCATAGCCAAAATGCAGATAAAACGACTCCTGCACCGCTTGTTGAAGTTCCAATACATGCGCTGCTAATGGGTAATCGATCGGCAGCTTCACCTGAATAGTGAGGATCGCTTCAGCCTGATCACCTAGCACAAATTGAGCGTGCTCTACCTTTTGGACAATGGCTTGTTGATTACAGCAATAAGTCAGTAAATCAACATAGACATGCTTGCTAATCTCGATATACTCTCGCTGAAAATCAGGTCGCACAATGGTCGTTTCCCCGATTTTTTCACGTTTTGATGAAAAAATCTCCATCCCCTTTTGCACTAACCGTTTAAAGAAATTTTGCTCCACTTGTCGGTATGGAATGGGCATAACATGCTTACCTTGTGTTTGACGGATAAAACGAGCTTTTTGAATTTCCTTCAAGGAACGAACATCTTCCACCTGATAATAGTGCTCAATAGGTCCAAGCTCCAGCTGCTTCGCAATGCTATTCGTCATTTTAATAGAGGTCCCAATCAGCAAAATGGCCTCCACCTTATAGCTAGCTAACGCTTTTTTAACTGCCTCTCGATGTTCTTGCTCGGTAAAAATAGCACGCCGAACAGCGGTAATCGTATTTTTTTCAAATTTCGCTGAAACGCCAGCGACTTTTACGCCATTAATAATAAGTAATCCATCATCAATGATGGCCACTACGCCTAATTTATGGGCAAAGGCAAGTGCACTAGTACTTTTGCCAGTGCCGCTTGGTCCGCTTAGTGAATATACCTTCACTGCTAACTCCCTCCACTCTACAAAATGCTTTTCGCATCCCGTGGTAGCATTTGTACATGCTTTAAATAGACCGTCATATTCGCATCATCTTTATGAGGGTATGAGAAATGAAAGTGATGCGCAACGTCTTTTGCGATGCTTCGAAACAGTGTGCATGTAGCAAAAATGGCACTCCACATATGATCATAATCGGCATCTGCATAGGTTTTTTTATACAATGCCCAATAATTTTCTGGCAAATAATTTTTCAAATACTTCCCCATTTTACCTGTAGATAATTGAAAATGGTGCTGCTGACCAATCCACCAATTGAGCATTTGATGAAGAGCGTGCCTCGTTGTGTCCTCAAACATTTGCTTAGCATAGGGCAGCTCGTCCCGCCATATCCCCTTCGCAACATTTTGTAAGCACCACCAAAAATCATTCGTACAGCTGTCAAACTGCCCCTTAGTAGGTGGACTAATATGGTAATCACAATCAGAGGTTGGAGAGATAGGTGGCAAAAGCTGATCCTTATCTAGTAAAGGAACTGTTAGCTTATCCTTTCCATACTCATCTAGCATTGCTTGAGTTGATAATAAGCGAAGGTCTATTCGATTGCCATCTGTAAATAGCATTAAATATGTATAACTATAAGCAAAGTTTTTGTCCAAACCAAGTCCTTTATCCAGTAGATCAGGCTCCTGCACCATCAGTAAGTCGCCAAATAGATGAATCCACTTGTCATCCTCTAAAAAGGAGGGTGTCTCCGTGACAACATAGACAATATCAAAATCTTGAAACATATCTTTTGCAACATGTGGGTTTGCTCTTGAGCCATTTAAATAGACAGCTCGAATTCTTTCGTCGTGTTGTGCCGTCGTCAATAGTAAGTCAAACATCTCTTGCTCGGTTCTCATCAGACTCCCCCTACCTGAAAAACTTTATACTCAGTATAATACATTTCCCTCCATGAAGGAATTTATAGTAGCTTATTCCAACAACAGACAATCTATTTTCGCTAGTCTATGCACACATCTTCTTCATTATATAAATATTTTCTTTTTTCAGAATATCTGTCCCTTTATGTGCTTTAGTATGATAAAATGTGTACTACTATTCTGTTATCTCGCATAAACAGGTCATAGTAAGATCAACGGCCTGTAAAAGCCCGATTCGTGAACATAACCAATCGATTGGGAGATAAGACATCTCCTACGATTGACGTTTCACTTTATACAACAATAAGGAGTGTACTAGTTTTGAAAATCGTACCATCTAAAAAAATGTCATTATTTACACCAGCAATTTTCGGAGATTTGAAAAATTTTGCTAGAGAACAACAAGCAAAGGGCATGACGTTAATTGATTTAAGCTTAGGGAGTCCTGATCTTCCCCCACATGATAAAATACGTGAGCACCTTTCTGATCGAGCAGGTTTAGCAGAGTCTTACGGTTATACACTGACAGGTACACAACGTTTTTATGAAGCAGTAAGTCGCTACTATAAACGTCGTAGCAACGTTGACTTAGATCCAGCTACAGAAATCATTCAAACAATTGGGTCTCAAGAAGGCTTAGTTCATTTACCAATAGCCTTTTGTGATCCAGGTGACATCGTTTTATCTACTAACCCTGCCTATGTTGCCTATGACGCAGGGATTCACTTAGCGGGCGCAACACCTTATTATATGCCTCAAACAGCTGATAACAATTATCTTCCTGACTTAGACGCTGTACCTGAAGACATTGCGCAGAAGGCCAAGCTATTGATTTTAAACTTACCAGGAAATCCTGTACCCGCAATGCCCTCTTTAGCGTATTTTGAAAAAGTGGTTGCCTTTGCTAAAAAGTATAATATTATTGTTCTACATGATGCGGCGTATTCAGAGTTTTATTTTACAGGTGATGGTCCTATTAGCTTCCTTGCTACACCAGGTGCAAAAGAAGTCGGCATGGAAATTAATTCATTATCGAAGAGCTTTAGCCTTGCAGGGACACGTATTGCCTACATCGCTGGAAATGCAGAAATGATCGCCATTATCAAACAATTAAAATCCAATTTAGATTTTGGTATTTTTGAGCCGATTCAAGATGCAGCCGTTGTAGCGCTGGACAACGCAGAGGAAATCACGGAAAGCTTACGTGCCACTTTCTCTGAACGCCATAAGACATTAATGAATGGCTTACAAGCATTAGGTTGGGATGCGGCACCTTCAGATGGTGGGATGTTTGTATGGGCGAAATATCCGTACGATATCGACTGTACGGAGCTAGCCTTCCAATTAATTGAACAAGTTGGTGTTGTGACTGTTCCAGGGACCGTGTTTGGTACTGCTGGACAAGGCTATTTACGTTTAGCTTTAGTACAGCCTAAGGAACTACTTCAAGAAGCTGTAGATCGCTTAGCACAAGTAAAATTACTGGCAAAAAACTAGATATAGTGAAAATAAAAGACCCTTCTAACATCATGTTGGAAGGGTTTTATCATGAAAATCAAGGTTATTAAATCCACACGTCATTTTCAGCGGTTAGCGCCGATTGTTCCTCGCCAGTATTTACTACGCCAATCGGTTCTACAAGCAAAATTTTGCATTCGGAAGCTGCATACGGTTTATGTTCAACATTACGTGGGACCACAAACATTTCACCTTCATTTAACTGCACATGACCATCTCGAAACTCGATTATTAAACTCCCTTCAATGACGATAAATACCTCATCCGTATCCTCATGCTTATGCCAAACAAAATCCCCTTGTACTTTCGCTAGTTTAAATTGATAATCATTCATTTCCGCAATAACTTTTGGAGACCAATGCTCCTGAAATTTAGCCAATTTTTCTTGGAAATTGATCGGTATGTATGTCATTCCCTTTTCCCCCATCCTTTGGTGAATCTAATAAAAGGATAGCATATCAATATCCCTTTCATCAAAAAACAGCTACTGCCATATGGCAATAGCTGTGTGCTGATTAGATATCATATTTTTGATGGACATCATCTTCGTAACGGTTATAGCGTTGTTTAAAGAGCTTAAATAGATGTGTGATTAACACTTTAAAGATCGCATAGCCGGGAATCCCTAAAATGACACCAGGAACACCAAATAACGAGCCTGCTGTTAATAATACAAAGATAATTGTAATCGGGTGGATACTTAATGATTTCCCCATAATTTGTGGCGAAATGAATTTCCCCTCGATTAACTGAACGATTGTCCAAACAATTGCTAGCTTAACTAGCATAAATGGCGAAGTAACAAGCGCGATAATAACGGCTGGCGTGATGGCAATGACAGGACCTAAATAAGGCACCACACTAGTAATCATGGCTAGGAAGCCGAGTAATAACGCATACTTCATTCCAATAATTAAAAAGCCAATCGTTACCATGGCCCCGATACACATGGATACTAAAATTTGTCCTTGTATGTAAGAACTAATTTGCTTATCCATGTCATGGAAAATTTCAGTGACTTCTTTACGCATACGTGGTGGGCACACTTTCAGCATAAATTTCGGTAATTTTTCGCCCTCTTTTAGTAGGTAAAATAAAATAAACGGTACTGTCACAAGGGATAGGACAATGCCTGTTAATGTTGATAGGAAGCCCGTAATACCAGTAGCAACACCCTGCGCTACATTGGTAGCTGTTTCCCTCACCGTTTTCACCATATCGGTTGTGAAATTTTTCACCACTTCATTGTAATCAAAATTAAGTGTCGCTAAATACTCATTAAAACGAGAATTATTTAGGAATCCAACAATATTTTGTGTGAATGTCATAAAGTATTCAGGGAATTCCTGTGCTAAATTGGTAAATTGATCACGTAAAAACGGATAAACCAACACAACAAGAAGTGTTATCACACCAATTACCGCTATATAGAGTAGTAAAATACCCCAAATTCTTGGGATGCGCCATCTAACGAGTAACGCCAGTAATGGCCGCAATAAATAGTAGCCAATGACGGCTAGTACCCCTGGTAAAATCACTACTTCAAATAATACTTGTAGCGGGGTAAAGATAAAGGAAACTTGATTAAACATAAAAATAACACATGCAACTAATAATAAAATAACTAGTGTAAATAATAGGTTTCTACCACCTAAAAAACGTATAAACTTGGTTGCTAGCAGGTTTGAACGCTCTTTTGGTCTGTCTTTTTCCATATATCCACCCCAATCCAAATCTCTACCTTTATATTACAGGATAATGTTGGTTTTTGCGAAATATCACTCCAGTGAAATGCCAAGAAATTCACTTAAAAAGGCTTTATTTTGCTCTACATCGATGACAATAGAATCACCCGCATGGCTAAAGTTTTGGAATTGATAGCTTCCTTCAATAGGAATCGTAGCTTTTTCAATGTTTACTTTGCCCTTAGATAGCAATTTAAGCACTTGTTGCATTTCCTCAGCTGATGAATAGTCCGTTGTCACGTACCCTTGAGCTGCTCCTACAAATTTTGGTAAATGTAAAACATTTTTAGGTGTTAATAGCTCATTTTTTAAAGCTTCAATGACTTTTTGCTGACGTGCGACACGACCGAAGTCACCTTCAGCATCATGGCGGAAACGAGCATAGCCTAGTAGCTCTTGTCCATTTAGGCGATGGACACCTTGCTTTAACTCTACCCCAATATTCTCAGACATATCCTTTTCTACTTCCATTTCCACACCATTCGGCGCCAAAATATCAACTAATGATTCAAAGTTCTTAAAATCAATTAATGCATAATGATGAATCGGCAAGCCAAACATATTCGTCAATGTATCCTTCAATAGTTGGACGCCATCTAAATAGTAAGCTGTATTCAACTTGTAGGATTGATAGCCTGGGATATCAGCATAAATATCCCGCATAAAGGATACGAGTTTTAAATCATTATTTGCTTTATTCCACGATAATACCATCATCGTATCTGTACGTGATTTTTCCTCACCTCGTGTATCGACACCTAAAATCAAGTAGTTCTCGATATCCCCTTTGATCGTATCACCAGAAAAGTCTTCCTGCGCTACATTCGTATCATTAGCCAGTTCAAGCCCACTACGATATTGCATAATAGAGTAACCTGCGATGACAATGATACAGAGTAGTACTAATGTAAAAAAAGCTCTCCCTTTACGTAGTCTCCGTTTTTTCGGACGTTGTGAGCGTCTCGTATAATCTTGCTCTTCCATAACAACTAACTCCTCTATTTTGATATAGTTAATGTAACGATTGATTAGCTAGAAAGTTTCATTTTGACAGTATCGATTCCATGTTTTTCTATCTACTCGTTATTTTACACCCATTTACCCAGTTTGGAGCAAAACAATGCTATAATAATTTCACAAAAGAAAGGATGATGCAATATGATAGAAAAAGCTACATTTGCTGGCGGATGTTTTTGGTGCATGGTGAAGCCATTCGTCGAGTGGGACGGTATACATAAAGTCACTTCTGGCTACATGGGCGGCCATTTAGAAAATCCAACCTATGAAGATGTCAAGAAAGGGACTTCAGGTCATTTGGAAGTAGTCGAAATTGAATTCGATCCTACTATTTTTAGTTATGAACAGCTTCTTGAGATTTATTGGATGCAAATTGACCCAACAGATGCTTTTGGCCAGTTCCATGATCGTGGAGAATCCTATACAACAGCCATCTTTACCTATACAGATGAGCAAAAGCAAATCGCTTTGGCTTCCAAAGAAAAGCTTGCCAACAGTGGGCGCTTTGATAAACCTATTGTAACCAAAATTCGCGATGCTGAACGCTTCTATCCAGCAGAAGATTATCACCAAGACTATTATAAAAAAGAGGCAGAACACTATCAGCAAGATCGTGCCATTTCTGGCCGAGATGAATTCATTACAAAACATTGGGAAAAATAAGCAATAATAAAAGGTGTCTCACATGTTGGAGACACCTTTTGTACGAAAACAGCTGTAAATTCTTATGATGAGGCTTCTACAAACGATTGCAGAGCCTCAAAAAAGCGCTTACCGTATTTGTCAAATTTCACCTCACCAATACCGCTTACCTGTCGTAAATCCTCCAGTACAGCTGGTCTTTTATCACATAGATCACGCAATGTTTTATCGGAGAATACAACAAATGGTGGTACCTTTTCTTCATCCGCAATCTCTTTTCGTAACACCCGTAAATGTTCAAATAATGGATCATTGTCCACCAGCTTCTTCACTGTGACAGCTTCCTTACGCATAACCTGACGATTGCCAAGTAGTACTTCCTTGCCCTCTGCTGATACATAAATGGTTGGGAATGTCCCATGCTTCACGGCCAATAAACCTTCTGCAATTAAAAACTCAATAAAGTTGGAGACATCCTTAGAGGAATACTGTCCTTTTAAAATGCCGTAGGTCGATAATCGAGCAAAACCAAATTCAGCGATTTTTTGATTTTTGGAGCCAATTAACACTTGGGCAACCATCGTCTTACCGAATTTTTGTCCCATACGCACGACACAAGCGAGCACCTTCTGCGCATCCTCGGTCACATCTGTCACAGCGCGTCCATCATTACAATTACTGCAGCGTCCACAAGGCTCTTCCTGTTCCTCACCAAAATACGATAAAATGGCATTTTGTAAGCAACCCTCTGTATGGCAATAGTCGACCATTGTTTGGAGCTTTGCTAACTCCTGAGTGATACGTGCTTCATCCTGTGTTTGTTCAATTAAAAAACGCTGTGTTTGAACGTCGCCAGAGGCATATAGTAAGAGACAGGCACTTGGTAGACCATCTCGCCCAGCTCGACCCGCTTCTTGATAATAGCTCTCCATATTGCGAGGCATTTGATAATGCAAGACAAAGCGCACATTACTTTTATCAATCCCCATGCCAAAAGCATTGGTGGCTACCATAATACGTGCCTCATCCTTTAAAAATCGCTCCTGCTCTGCCATTCGCAATTCCTCTGATAAGCCCGCATGATATTTGGCAACTGCTTCCCCGGAGCGACTTAACATATCATAAATCGCATCTACTGCTTTTCGAGTAGCAGCGTAAATAATACCTACTTCCTGTTTATTTTTCATTAAGTAATTTTTAATATAACGTTCCTTATTTTCTCCAATTAACACAGTGAGAGCCAAATTATCACGAGCAAAGCCTGTGATAACCGTTGCCTGCTCGTCAATCGATAATAATTGACGAATATCCTCACAGACTGCTGGCGTTGCCGTGGCAGTCAACGCTAAAACAGTTGGTTTTTGCGGCCACAAAGTAAAGAGCTTTTGAATAGATCGATAGCTTGGTCGAAAATCATGACCCCATTGGGAAATACAATGAGCCTCATCTACAGCGATTAGGGGTACAGTTAATGAAGACAGGGCTTGAAGAAACGTAGTACTTTCTAGTCGCTCCGGTGCAATATATAGAAGTTTTAAATACCCAGCACTAGCTAGCTGCATCGTTTCATCCACTTCCTGTGCTGTCAATGTACTATTAATATAAGCAGCAGGAATGTTCGCCGCACGTAACGCCTCGACCTGATCTTGCATCAAGGAAATAAGCGGCGAAATAACAATGGTTAAGCCCTCTAGCATTAAGGCAGGAATTTGATAGCAAATGGACTTCCCTCCACCTGTTGGCATTACGCATAGGCTTGATTGCCCTTGTAATGTTTGTTCAATAATTTGGGCTTGTCCTTGACGAAAGGCGTCATAGCCAAAATGATGCTGTAGCATTTGTCTTGCTTGCTCCATGTACAATTCACTCCTCGGTTGTTAGACGAAGTAGCTTGTACTCGCCCTGGTCATTTTTTTCTAATTCATACAGCATGATGGAGTGGGCAAGCGCTTCCTGCCCAGCAGCATTCGTTAGTATATATTCCGTTTTGGCTCTCACAAGGAGATGGGATTCTTCCACTTGAATATCCTGTATGCTCGTATCAGAGAAATGGATCTTCGCCTGTTTGGAGGCATAATAGGCAACCATACTTGTAAGGGTTTCTTGTAAATCTTCTGATCCAACGATTGGTTCCATGACACTTGCATCCTGAATGGCCACTGCCCCCTTTAAATACTTATGGAACGTATCTAAAAATAGCTTAATTTCATCCGTATTATAGGCAAAGATATTTTCGCCATATTGGTCGATAGCTTGCTGTACTGCTTCCTTATCACCCTGTTCAATATAAGGATATAGGTTTTTAGATTGGGATAAACGAACACTAGGTGTCATGCCATCTTCAATCCACTCCTCCACAAAGGACTGGACTTCCTTTATTGGCAGTATGTATGGTTGGGACTCACCTTGTTGCTGACGATTAAAATAAAGTCCAACAATAGCCCCGTTGTTTGCCTCCATAACAGGGCTTCCTAAAGGTAGGGCTTCTTCTGCTTGAATAAAATAAGCCGCTACTTTATCTTGGTATTTCTGAATGGTATAGGGCATGCCATTGACATAAACTTCTAGCTGATTAAGTTCCCCTTCATAGATTTTGGGCACTTGGACATTTGCTTGATACGAAACTTGTAGAAGGGCCATATTATGTGCTGTTGACATGAAATGAACATCTGCTGCCACTAACTTATTTTGACCGAACTGGATAAGAGCCGTTGGTTTGGATGCGACAAGTGCTCCACTCGTTAAAATGAACAGATGATCATCCTGTTGTTTAATTATAATGCCTGCCCCAACACCATGCTCTCCGATAACTTTTACTTCTGGAATAATTTTTTCTTCTTGCTCGACAATCGATCTCTCTTTGTGGACTTCTGCCTTTTTACTTTGAAACCAGCCTGCTCCTATTTGACTATCACAGCCTGTGATGAGTAAAGCTGTCGCTCCTAACACGAGCACTTTTTTATACATACTTTCACCAAAACTTTCTTTTCATCATTCTCTATTGTCTATCATAATCAAGGAATGGTGATGTTTCAAGTTTACATAATATTATTATTTAAATATCAATATTAGAAAAATGCAGCAACTTGTCTCTATTTATTTCATTCTACCTATTATTTTTTATGAAACATAACATTTGTTGTGAGAATTGGAGGATAACTGAATCGGAAAATAATTTTCAAAAAAAAAGAAATAGCCTGCTAATTTCATTGTAATTAGCAGGCTATTTTTATAACTTCTGTCTGCATTTTAAAACGAATGGAAAAGATGAAACACCTGTACAACGACTTTGTTTGGCTTCTAAGGTGTATTCTTGGGAGTATATTATCTATAAATGATGAATGAATGTCCAGTTACTATTTAATTTCAAATGACACCTGTATTTCACTGGTGTTATGGAATATTTGTAACTTTTCCAGATAATTCAAGTCTATGTAATAGAGGTGATTAAAATGAAATCAAAAAAATATTTCTACGGTTTAATTGTATTAGCATTATTTATGATTACAGGCTGTAATATTCAAGGGGGAACTACAACAGTGACGAATGATAGTATCGACGCCGAAGAAGTATTAACTTTGGATTCTAATGCTGATATCTTTCAATATAAGGGCGTAATTTATAAGGCTAATATTGATTGGGTAGAAAAATTATCTTTAACAAAAGATGTTCAAGTCAGTGAAATTAAAACAAAAAATGATACTGGTACGAATTTTAAAGATGAAATGTCAAATAAACTTCCTGTTGGTGCAAAGATTTTTTCTACAAAAGAAAGAGAAGATATTTTAATTATTGAATCTGAGGGAGAAATCAAAAAGTATCTTGCAATCGTTGAAGGGTAAACAAAACGTCTTGTTCAACAAACAGAGGCTTATTTTCCATTATAAATAGCCGATGTAATTTAAAAGGACTTAGTTCATTAAGTGAACTAAGTCCTTTTTTATGTCAAAATCAATGCTAATTACTATGTTAATTGTAGTGATAATTTCATTGTAAAATATGTCGCAATATCCAATGTTATTTTGAACTTTTTTACCACTGAACTGAACGGTTTACCGTTAACGCATATCCTCTTATTTTTTTAACAGTTCTGTCGTTGCGATAATGCCTACCATCAACACAAGAAAGATGACATATGTCCACATATGGTTGCCTGTTATGTCATAGCCAACCCCAATCATGATTGGGATTATGGCACTCAGCATAAAGCCACCTGATAGCACCATCGAGGACCAGCTATTGGCCTCTTGATCGTTTTGAGCCTCATCAAGTGGTAACAACAAGCCAATCGGAAATAGACCACTTAAGACTATGCCAATCAATAAAACAGCTAACCATAAAAGGGTCCCTGATGTGAGCCACAATAGTGTAAATCCAATGACGCCTACTAAGCCTAATGCTCGAATCCAAGCCATTCGATTTGGCCATTTTTCCATGAATACTGGCACAGCCATATTTCCAATCATTTGCACAATTGACATACATGTGAGCATTGTACTAGCTGACTCTAGTGTCGAGCCTTTATCCTGCAGAAGAGGTGTGAGCCAAGACATGATGGAGAAAAACAGCGACGTTTGTAAACCAAAGTACAGTAAAATCACCCAGGCACGTCTAGATGTCCACGGATTCCGACTCTGTTCAGACGTTTCCAAGTTTTGCCCAAACTCTGGCTGCTCTGTTGGAATGGCCAATAACCAAAAGACAACTGCGACAATAGCTAGTATGACCCATAGCCCAAGTGCAATGGTCCAACTATTAGCAAAAGCATGATAAAAAGCAACAGTTAACGCTGCACTTAAGGTAGCCCCTACCCCAATGCCAAATGAATAGATACCAATCACTGCCGTAAAACGCTGCGGAAATTTTTTCTTAATATACGCATTTAATATCGGACCAATTATAGCGATAGCCAAACCTGCCATAAAACTGGTGATCACTAGTAATTGATAGCTTTCTTTAAAAAAACGCAATCCATTCGCTACAACAAGGATAACGCCTAACAGTGTGATAGACGATTTCGTCCCAAGCTTTCGTTGAAGAGGTACAGCAAGTGGAGCAAATAATCCCATACAAAAAACGGGAATTGAAGTTAGTAAACTGATGCTCGTATTGGAGACATGCAAGGCTGATGCTAATACGTTAAATAGTGGTCCGATTGCTGTTACTGCTGGTCTCATATTGAGCGCAATTAAAAATATACTTACTACCACCAGTATGAGCGAAACGGTCCATTGTTTTTTCACCATTTGTTCAATATCCTCTCTACTGCGACTTTGACAAGACAATCTATGATCGTGCTACCTCACATATTTGCAGGTGACTCGATGCCCAATAAAGTGAGTGATTCTTTTAAGATGATTGCGACACAATAACATAGTGCTATACGTGATGTTTGTTGTGCATCATCGGCTAATATTTTATGTTGTGCATAATATTTATTCAATAAACGTGCAAGCTGTAACGCGAACTTTGCTATTAGCGACGGATCTGCCTGTTCAAAAGCTGTGACCACCACGTTAGGAAATTGTTCTAATAATAAAATAATCGGCCAAGCCTGCTCACCTAATACTTCGAGAGTCACGTCATGTGATGGTACCTCGACTTTTTCTAAAATGGAACACAGACGTGCATAGGTGTATTGCACATATGGCCCTGTTTCTCCTTCAAAATTCATCATTTGTTCGATTGAGAATTCAATATCATTTTGGCGATGATATTTTAAATCATTGAAAATGACCGCACCTACCCCTACTTGCTGTGCTACTTGTTCTTTATTTGGTAAATGAGGGTTCTTTTCTTCAATATTGTGCTTGGCCGTTGCAATAGCCTCTTTGAGCACATCAGCAAGCAACACCACTTTGCCTTTACGTGTAGACATTTTTTTACCATCCTTAAGCATCATCCCAAATGGTACGTGGTGTAGATGGTTTGCCCAAGCATAGCCCATTTTGTCGATGACTTGAAATAGTTGTTTAAAGTGTAGTGATTGCTCATTACCGACCACGTAGAAAATCTTTTCTGGCTGGTAGTGCTGTTGACGATAGAAGGCTGCAGCTAAGTCACGCGTTGCATAAAGCGTAGCTCCATCCGTTTTTGTAATTAAGCACGGTGGCATATTGTCTAACTCAACTACATATGCCCCGTCTGATTCTACTAAGAGTTCTTTATCTTTTAGCTCTGCCACAACGGCTGTCATTTTATCATTGTAAAAGGCCTCTCCCGTAAAGGCATCAAAATCAATGCCGAGTAGCTGATAGATTGTCTGAAACTCTACTAAGGAGACATCTCTGAACCACTGCCATAATGCGAGTGCCTCTTCATCGCCGTCTTCTAACGCTTTAAAGGCTGCACGTGCCTGTTCGTTTAGTGTTGGATCTTGCTCTGCTTTTTCATGAAACTTCACATAAATCTTTAATAACTCCTCAATCGGTGATGCTGTAATGGCCTGTTTGTCACCCCAATAATGATAAGCCACGATGAGTTTACCAAATTGGGTGCCCCAGTCACCTAGATGATTGATACGAATCGCTTGATAGCCATTTTTCGTAGCAATATTAGCTAATGCATTGCCGATGACCGTTGAACGTAAATGTCCCATGGAGAAAGGCTTCGCAATATTGGGCGATGAAAAATCTAACACGACGCGTCCCATGGCAGTTTGATTGGTGCCATATAAATGTTTCTCGTGTAGGATATTGCTTAACACATGCTGCGTCACTTGCTGTTGATTCAAAAAAATATTGACATAGCCACCCACAGCCTCCACACGCTGGATGTCATCACTTTTTAACTGATTCGCTATATCTGCGGCAATACTTTGCGGTGATTTCTTCCATGTTTTAGCTAACGTAAAGCACGGAAATGCCACATCCCCAAGCTCTAAAGTTCTTGGTTTTTCTAATAAATGTTCAATCTCATCCACCGATAACTGTTGATTAAAAACTTCTGCAATACTTTTAGCAATTTGTTTATTCATTTTCCCATCCTCCTGTTCAAATAAAAAAGCCCCCGTCTCTATAAATTAGAGACGAGAGCATAGTAATCCCGTGGTACCACTCTAGTTGCCATTGTTATGACCACTTTCCGTTGTTAACGAGGTGACGCCCCGCTATTCTCTACTACTAGTTCGAGAATCTTCTCCAAAGTGCGCTTCATTCATGGTTTCTGTATTAGGCTCACACCATCCCTAACTCGCTTGCCAGCTGTCCCATCAACTACTCTCTTTTTCATCGAATTTTTTATGATTTTGACATATATTACAGGACTTTCTAGTTGTCGTCAATATGATTTTCATTTTCCTTTAGAAAAAAACGCTCCTCATCAGGAGGAACGTTCTTTTTCTACATAGTGAATGACATCGGCCATGATGGCGTACATCTCTTTTAATTTTAAATTCTTATTCTCTTTGAGCTTCTTCGCCACTTTTTCCGTGACGATTCCTTTTTCAATCAACGTATCCCAGCTAGTAGCATCGGATTTGCCTAAAAGAACGTCAACCAAATATTGTGCCATTTCATCTCTCATAATGGCTTCATCACCATTATTATAAACTTTATTAATGACAATTTCGAGCTGATCCTTCTTAGCTGTGGCACTCTCTCCACCAGCTCGGAGCATACTCTCTTTTAGCATTTTAGCAAACTTAATTTTTGTTGCCTTACTATCGACTTTTAAATCATTTTCGTAGCCACCTACTACAAGACCGTAATTAATGAGTGTTTGAATGGCTTCATCATACCATTTTCCTTGATACGGATACTCAACAGAAAATGAATCAACATAAGCTCCCTGTTTTTCGAGCTGCTTTCTTAAAGAGGCAATAAGCTTTTTATCCTTGCTCATGTCTCTAAAGCTGATATTCTCTTTCAAAGCTAGTGCAGCCGCAGTACCAGCCGCTTCACCTGTTACCATTCCGGTAGGCACAATACGCGCACTACCAGCTGCCAGTGACGAATAACCGGCTGAGCGTCCAACCACTAGCAAGCCATCAATATCCTTCGGTACTAATGAACGGAAAGGAATGGCATACTGCTTTGGTGCAGCAATGACGTAGCCATAGTCATGAGGTGTCTGTGCTTGCACATCCACTGGGTATGAAGCAATTCCAATACTATCCCACTGATCACTATTTTTCCAAAGATCTGCCATTGGTAATTGATATTCGGCCCAAATATGTCTTGTTTCTCTCACATACAGCTCTTCTGGATAGCTGACAATTTCCGCTTTTTCAAATCCAGGGAAATTTTCCTGTAAATATTTGAGAATGTGTAACGTTTCTTTCTTACCTGCCGCAATGGCCGCTTGTTTGGAGTTGTCATTCAAGCCATCAATGCCAAAGATTTGTAAGGCATTAATAAAATATTCATCATCGACGCGCGCTAAATTTAACCCTCTTAATCTCGTGCCCTCTTGTATAGGCTTGTATTCATCATGTAGCTTTGTGAAGCCCCACATAACCGTATGATTTAAGTTGGCTCCGCCAAATACGTCAGACTTCGCTGCTTTTTTCACTTCATCCCAATCTACATTTTTTAAATGCAGCATTAAAGTCACAGCCATGCGTTTATCCTTTATGCCAATATCCTCTCCACCTACAAAGAAAGGAACATTCGACATTGCAGCAAAATCAGCATCTTGTGTGGCATCTATAAAAGATTTCCCCGTCACAACATATGTACCGTACGCATTTTTTAATTCGACTGAGGTTACTTGCTGTTGATTCACATTCGCTTTCAATACCTCGGTTTGCACTGATAAGGTTAAATTTGGCTCTTCATCAATTAGTTTTTTAAAGGCTGCCTTCGCACCGACAATGCCAAAAGCGTCATTCCCTTTGACAAGCTCATGCCATTCTTTGAAAATACCTTTACTGATCGAGTTATTGTGGCCATCACGAGGGATATCGAGGAAATTCAGCATTCCGTATGTAAATAAACCACCAAGCTCTTGTCGTTTTTCTACCAATAATGTTTTCGCGCCATTACGAGCCGCAGCTACTGCAGCTGCTACCCCCTCAGGTTCTCCACCAATAACGATCACATCATAGTCTGCCTCTATATTGTTTATTGGTTCTGGCTTTTTATACTCATCCACTAATTTATTGTATGCCATAGAGTTTGTTATTTCTTTAATAAAATAGTAGCTTCCAAACCCTAGTAAAACTACTATTACACAAGTGGCTGTCCATAATAAGCCCTTACCCATAAAGTACCTCCAATAGTTAATTTTTCCATAAACATGTTTATTTTATCATCATTTCCACCTCTTGAAAGAGCTGAATGTCCTAATTTCTACATTTGCCTACAAATGTAAGCCTCTTAACCGTACATTAAAACACACCTAATCTACGGAACTTTTCTATGTGAATTGATTTACTAATATCAATGAATACAATGATTAATGAGGATTGGATGCTTTTTGTCAACCAATTGGACAATTGTAGTAATCGCATAAAAATAGTATGAATGATCGAAGGGAACGATCAGCTGGCATTCCAAACGGGGTTATGTACATACACATGTGGTGATTAGAAACCTAAGTTCACCTGATAACAGTCAGCATTATTTTAGTCGATATCTTTGTGAAGAAGCAACCAAAATCCCCATGGTAAATGATGTCATTTCTCTATTCTTTTTCAAGAATAGTTAATCGTACAACAATATAGACGTCTCAACTTTGCAGAAAGTTACATCAAGAAAAACTTTTTAATTGTATCTTTATTCAATTTATGTTTAACAAAATAGGTTGAAAGAACGCAAAACCTTGATTTAATAATGTTTATAGACTATGGAACATATTTCATGATATACTAGAGCCATTGTGAAAAAAGGAGGAACTTGCATGATTCAAGTTAGTAATGTAGGTCTTCGCTATGGCGATCGTAAACTATTTGAAGACGTAAATATAAAATTCACACCAGGAAATTGCTACGGTTTAATTGGAGCAAACGGTGCTGGTAAATCAACATTCTTAAAAATTCTTTCTGGTGAAATTGAAGCACAGGAAGGTCACGTATCAATGGGCAAGGACGAACGTTTATCCGTCCTAAAGCAAAACCACTTTGAATACGATGAGCATACAGTACTTGATACTGTTATTATGGGGAATAAGCGCCTTTATGATGTAAAAACAGAAAAAGACGCGATCTATGCTAAGGAAGACTTCTCAGATGAAGATGGCATGCGTGCAGCAGAGCTAGAAGGTGAATTTGCAGAGCTAAACGGTTGGGAAGCTGACTCAGAAGCAGCTACATTATTAAACGGTTTAGGTATTTCAGATGACCTTCACTACATGCTGATGGGTGACCTTGAAGGCTCTGACAAAGTCAAAGTATTACTTGCACAGGCATTATTCGGTCAGCCTGATGTTCTTTTACTCGATGAGCCTACCAACCACCTTGACTTAAAGGCTATTCAATGGTTAGAAGAATTCCTAATTAACTTTGAGAACACAGTTATTGTTGTATCCCATGACCGTCACTTCTTAAACAAAGTATGTACACATATTGCGGACTTGGACTTCTCTAAAATCCAATTATATGTGGGTAACTATGATTTCTGGTATGAATCTTCTCAATTAGCACAAAAAATGGCACAAGACCAAAATGCTAAAAAAGAAGAAAAAATTAAAGAATTACAGGCGTTTATCGCACGATTCTCTGCGAATGCTTCTAAATCGAAGCAAGCGACATCTCGTAAAAAAATGCTGGATAAAATCGAGCTAGATGATATTAAGCCATCAAGCCGTAAATATCCATTCATCAACTTCCAAATTGGCCGTGAAATCGGTAATGATGTTTTAACAGTCGATGGCCTTACAGCTACTCAAGATGGCGAAACGTTATTTAAAGATATTCGTTTTTCTATGAACAAAGAAGATAAAATCGTTTTACTTGGTAGCCCTATGGCAAAAACAGCCCTTCTTGATATTTTAATGGAAGAAAGAGAAGCGGATGCTGGTACATTTAAATGGGGTGTCACAACATCTCAAAGCTACTTCGAAAACGATCATGATAAGTACTTCGAGGGTTCTGAGAAATCATTAGTTGAATGGCTACGTCAATACTCACCTGATGATGAAACAGAAAGCTTCCTACGTGGTTTCTTAGGACGCATGCTATTCTCAGGCGAGGAAGTAAAAAAATCACCTTCTGTTTTATCAGGGGGAGAAAAAGTACGTTGTATGCTATCAAAAATGATGCTTGCGACAGCAAACGTTATTTTACTAGATGAACCAACGAACCACCTTGACCTTGAATCAATTCAAGCTTTAAATGAAGGCTTAATTCGTTTCAAAGGCGCTATGATTTTCACATCTCATGACCATCAGTTCATCCAAACAATTGCGAACCGTGTCATCGAAATCCGTGAAGACGGCTCTATTTTAGATAAGCAATTAACATATGATGAATTTTTAGAATGGAAAGATAGTCAAGGCTTAAGCTAATTTCTATAAAAAATCCTCTACCGATCATTAGGTAGAGGATTTTATTATTTATTTGAAATACCATTGCATCGCATTCTGATAGAGAATTTTAGCAACAGCCTGTTCATCAAAAAGCTGTTGAATCAATTCTATGTCTGCATTATTAAAAGGACGTTTTGCTCTTGTGGATGGCAGATCAGTCCCAAACATAAGCGCATCTGGATTGACGTTATAAATAGTTTGTAAAGCTTTTTTGACATCTAGTTCCACACGTCCAAAACCAGTCGCTTTCACCCGTACGCCTTTATCCACTAGCTTGACTAAATGAGGAAGCCCTTCCTCCGATAGCCCTAAATGGTCGATAGATATAGCGGGTAATGCTTCAATGGTTGAAGCAATATCCGGTAACGATTTAGCATCGATATACAATTCACTATGCCAGCCTACCAAATCATACACTCTTCTAGCAAAGCGATCTAGCTTAGATACATCCTCTGAGCCACCTCGTTTAATATTAAAGCGTAATGCTCTTACCCCATTGTTATGTAAATCTACTATTTCTTCATCCGTCACAGTATACGGTAATTGCGTCACACCACAGAATGAGGGACCTAGCTGTGTCAATGCTTTAACTAGATAGGCTTGGTCAAAACCTTGGAAAGATCCTGAAACAATGGCTCCTCCCCCTATATGTAAATGACTAGTTGCCTTTAGATAATCATTTACCATGTAGCTCGGTGGTGTGTATCCTTGATTTTCATTAATCGGAAAGTTTAAATCGATAATATGAAAATGTGCATCAAAAATTTTCATCTTTCAACCCCCTTTCCCTCAATTTAACACATAACAGTCATAAGAAGAATATTGTTTTTCTGCTAATACATCATAAGAAAAACTTATATAATTACAAACTTCTTGCTAAATTAATTTGTAGAAAACTTGTTACTTCCTCCGTATGGGTTAAAGGTAAATAGTGATGACCATTACGAACGATTTGAACATTTGCTAAGGGATGCCGTTGTTGATATTCCACTATTTTTTTGCCCTTAAACTCATCTATGCTATTTTCAGCAAGAAGTAAATTTACTGGGATAGTAGGCTGCTTCGTTAAACACTAATTAATTGTCTCTACCTCCTGACTGAGAGCATTATATGAAGCCACATCACAATGATGTCTATAAAATCCTTTATCAAGAATATAGTTCCCTAAAAAATACTGTTCAAATTGCTCGTAATTCTTGGGGTTTAGCCCTTCAATTCCATAGGTGAATTCGTGAACTGCCGTTTTGATCTCTTCAAAATTGTCGATTGTTTGTAAAGTTATTTCTTCATGAGAGCCTTGACGATCACCTAAAAAATAATAGCCGCCATCTAATAAAAGAAGTGATTGAACAACCTCCGCGTACTACTGATAAAAGGCTTGTATGATTGTCGCTCCAATTGATGCGCCAACTAAATGAACTTTTGTTACAGCTAAAGAGTCTAATAAATGGTTTAATTTATGTATATAACTAATAATCGAACTATCCTTCGTGTCATAGCCATTATGTCCTGGTAGTTCACAAACAATCCAACGAAATTCATTTAATTGCTTGGCCAATGGACGATAAAATTCTGTTCGTTCCCCTAATGCTGGTATGGCAAGAATAGTAATATTGCTTTGTTGGTCTCCATATAGTTCGTACTTCATATAAAACCCCTTTCTCTGAAACCGTTCATCCATAATTATACATTAAAATAGAAAGGATGGTATGAACATCCAATTCCATACCATCCTTGTCATCCTCTTTCTATTATTTTATTCCTCAAACTTTTTAAAGGCTAGTACCGCATTATGACCACCAAAGCCAAAGCCATTGGATAAAGCAATGTTGACCGTTTGATGAAGCGCCTCGTTTGGCACATAATTTAAATCACACTCGGGATCTGGCGTGTCATAATTGATTGTAGGTGGAATGATATTCTCCATGATACTTTTTAAGGTAATGATCGCCTCGATACCCCCGGCTGCTCCAAAAAGATGTCCAGTCATCGATTTTGTAGAGCTTACTTTTAATTGATAGGCATGGTTGCCAAAGACACTTTTAATCGCCTTTGTTTCGGATTTATCACCCTCTGGCGTACCAGTACCATGTGCATTGATATAATCGACAGCTGATACATCAATTTCGCCCATTTTTAAAGCTAAATTCATGGCATTGGCAGCTCCCGTATAATCCGGTGATGTAATATGATAAGCATCTGTCGTAACTCCATAGCCTACTATCTCTCCAAGAATGGTTGCACCTCTTTGTTTGGCATGTTCATATTCCTCTAGGAACACGATTCCAGCCCCCTCTGACATGACAAAGCCATCTCGTGCGCTATCAAATGGACGACTCGCTTTTGTTGGCTCCTCATTTCTTGTAGACATAGCTTTCATACGTGAGAATCCCGCAAAGCTTAGTGGATTAATGGGTGCCTCTGCTCCACCTGCCAAAATACCATCAGCATAGCCATGTCGAATAGCTAAAAAAGCTTCACCAATGGCTTGGTTACCAGTTGCACAAGCTGAAACAGGTGAAAAGCTCGGCCCTTTAAAGCCTGTTTTAATCGCTAGTATCCCTGCAGCCATATTACTAATCATCATCGGCACCATAAATGGTGACACCTTCCTTGGGCCGTTTTCGATGAACGCTTGATGATTCGCTAGAATGGTATCTATGCCCCCAATACCCGAGCCAATATATACGCCTAGTCGCTCCTTATCGACCTGTTCCATGTTTAGATTTGCTTGCTCTAAAGCCTGCTGTGAAGCGGCAATAGCATATTGAACAAATCGATCATACTTACTCAGTTCTTTTTTATCCATATATTGCGCTGCATCAAAATCCGTGATGGTACCTGCAATTTGGGTGTTAATCCCGCTAAATTCCTCTGCATGAATTTTATCAATTCCTGACTTTCCTTCTTTAATGTTTTCCCATAAGGCTGATACTGTGTTACCTAAAGGGGAGACCACCCCATATCCTGTGACTACGACTCTACGTACCATGGACATCGCTCCTTTTCATTTACTTTAATAGTTCCTTTAATTGCTCCAGCGTTTTCCGAAAGAAATCTTCACCTAAAACACGTTTATATTGTAAAGCACCTTTTGTACTGGAAATGAGTAGCATAGCCAATGACGCTAAATCCTCCTCATTTGTCGATTTCAGTGCACCATGTTGTTTTGCCTCTTTCAATAACACTACAAAGACATCGATTTCCATTTGACTAAGCTCTTGAATCTTTTCTTGCATAGATGGTGATAATTCTTGATAGTCTGCCTGTAGAGCAGAAATCGGGCAAACTCCATCTTGCTCAAGAAATTGTACACGTCGCAAAATAAAAGCGAAAGGCTTTTCCACAGCTGGCATAGAAGATTCTTTAATGAATGTATATGCCCCCTCTAAACCATGCTGAATTCTTTCGCAAACAGCAACACCTAAATCCCCTTTCTTTTCAAAATGATAGTGAATACTTGCCTTTGTAACCCCTAGCTCTTTTGCTAAATGATCATAACTAAATGATGTGAAACCTTTTTCTTGAATATTCTTTAATGTTAATTCAATTATTTGTGATTTTCTATTTGTCATGGCTTTATACTAACTTACTAGTAGGTAAGTGTCAAATAAAAAAATGCAGCAGATTATTTACTTATCTGCTGCATCATTGCTTATTGCATTTCTTTTGTTGGTCCCATAACACCTGGAACTGGTAAACCTGCTTGACGCAATAAGACTGTCATTTGTCCACGATGATGTGTTTGATGATCGATTAATACTCGTAATAGAGCGCCTTTTGGCATTGGAGCTTTAAAACCAGTGACAACTTCTAGTAAGTCCTCATTTGAAAGCTTTGCGACTGCCTCACTTACACCGTTTGCAACCTTTTCATAAGCAGCTACGATTTCAGCAGCTGTTGTTGGTACTGGATCTTCTTGACGAATCGATGGCACGTTTAAGCCTGCTAGATAACTAAAATAACCTGCTGAACCGACTAAATGCCAGCCCAACCAGCCAAGTGTACTGTGACCCTCCACAATACTTTGATCTAATTTATCATCTGTTAAAGCTTGTAACACATTTAATGTTCCATTAGATGCATTCGACCATTCCTGTAAAAAATCATCTACATGTCTATACATATGTGTGCCCCCCATTTTTTAACTTCATTTCTATCATAGTTAATTTTCTCCCTTGTTACAAGTTTCTTGTTTTGTTTACATAATAATATTATAAGTTGTTATCTCTTTTCATTCGTATAACCGTCCCCATTCACGTATAATGAAAGAAAATAGCAAAGGAGTTTGCCTATGAGACATCATGTCCTAGTACTTTCTCTTGCATTTTTATTCTTCGGTTGTAGTGAAGAAGTCAACAAAGAATCAGAACAATCACCATTGCCTGTGGAGGACAAGCAACCTGTAGAACAAGATCAAACATCACTTCTATCCTATTTTCCACCTGATGGCTCAACCGCCTATTTTCAAGGGGAAGGCAATGAATTTGCCAGCTATACCCTGCAAACTTCCTATCTCGATTCACAACACATTGCACAAATTGAGGATAATGGTGGAGTAACTCTTTTAAAAATCTATCGCATTTCCGATTCAAGTATTGACCTAGTCTATCGTGAACCTGTTGACAGTAAGCCAAGCCTACCAAGTGCGACAGAGGCTGCATCTTACCCAGTACTAGAAACAATTCTGCAAAAGCCCCTAAAAGTGGGGACAAGCTTTCAAGGCTGGACCATCCAATCAACGACAGCCACTGTTCATACAGGCACAACAGTCTATCAAAATGTCATCCAGCTATCACGCACCGATGATAAAGTCACGACGACCAAATATTTTGCGCATGGCATAGGCTTAATTCGTTCAGAAGATACGATGGAGACCGAACAAGAAGAACCGTTTGTGGTGACATCTACCTTGCAAAAAATAGAGTAATTTGCTGTTAACAGGCGTCCTGCTTGGGCGTCTGTTTTTTAGCTAAGGGGGTCTTATATGAGTGATATACATAATGCAACAACGAAAGAAGAAGAATTGACGGAAGAAGAATTTATTGAACTCGTACTTGAGGAGCAGCAAAAAGCATTAGCACAAGAACGAGAAGAACGCTTCCATGGTAGGAAACCCAAGAAACAAAAACCTTTCGTACGCTGGATCGTATGGGGGATCGCTTTGATGCTGTTTTTCAATACTTTTGCGCTAATTTTTCAAATTTACTCCATCCCTGCCATTGAATTTATGAAGGTGTCGACACGACTCTCAGCACAAGAAGATATCCAAACGTATAAAAAGGCTATCGTTGAAATTTCGACAGGCTCGAGTAAAGGGACAGGTTTTGCCATCTCTTCTGATGGCCTAATTGTCACCAATGCTCACGTAGTAGAACATGCGACGACATTATCTGTTGTATTTCCAGATGAGGGACTGATGGAAGCTACATTAATTGAGAGCTATCCAGCTATCGACTTAGCTTTAATACAAGTGCAAGCTGAGCAACTCCCCTATCTTCCTCTTGCTGAAGATCCACCGTTTTCAACTGATGAACATGTCTATTTTATTGGTAACCCTCTTGCCTTCACGGGTATAGCCAATGAAGGGACATTACTCGAACCAATCCAATTAGAGGATTGGCAGGAACCAGTGGTGATGTTACAAGCACCTGTATATCGTGGAAATAGTGGTAGCCCAGTAATTGATCAATATGGCGAGGTCATTGGCATTATCTTTGCAACGATGAAATATGAACCTATTGGACGTGTCGGCCTATTTGTACCAGTTCAACAGCTCCATCATGTACTGGAACAACATAAAAAATGAACCTGCTTACACAGGTTCATTCCGGAATTTAGTTTACATAATAATATTATTTATCTTTACTCTCTTGCTTAACAATCTGAGCAATGGGCGATTTAACAGGAATTTTACTCACTACCTCATCACTGACTTCCGCCACTTTTTGCAGCACATGTAACAGCTTGTCATCACCCGTCCAATGCTTTTCCACCACATCTGGCCCCAATTTATTAATGATCGTATTCACCACAAATGTCGCTAAGACAATATCATCTAAATAACCACCAAAGCCCAGCAACCCTTCTGGCATCAAATCCAGTGGCAATATAAAATACGCAATGGACGCCCCTATCAATGTACGGCTTTTTTTATCAACCCCTGCATCCGTTAATGTCTTCACTAATAAATGAAATAAATCAGGCACAAACATTAAATACGGCGTAAACTTATTACTTTTTCCCTTTTTCAATCCAAGAAAAGCTACTAATTTCGTACGTAGCTTCTGATAAAAATCTTGCTGCTCCTGCTCATCCGGTAGTTTCTCTAAGTTATCCATATTGATCTGCCTCCTATCTTACAAGCTATCTTGAAAACTTGTGGGGTTTTTCTTTCATTTTGAGGGGTTATCCCTCTGTTTTTGGGACGTTACCCTTCTGTTTGGTAGCTTTATCCTTCATTTTGGCTCAGTTATCCGCTACTTTCGGGGGAGCTATCCTCTACTTCGGCTGTGCTATCCGCCACTTTTGGGAAGCTATCCTTCACTTTGGCAAGGCTATCCTTCACTTTGGCAAGGCTATCCGCCACTTTGGCTGTGCTATCCTTCACTTTGGCAAGGCTATCCGCCACTTTGACATTGCTATCCTTCACATAGGAAAGGCTATCCGCCACTTTTGAGGAACTATCCGCTACTTTGGCGATGCTATCCTTCACGTTTACAAGGCTATCCTCTACTTTGCCAAAGCTATCTACCCCTACTTTATATTTAACCTAAATTTAGATTTGTAATCCATAAACTTTCAAATGATACAAAAAAGACATCCTATTTGCATAGGATGTCTTGGGTTTAACGAAAGTAATTTTAATTATGGAGAATTAAAGTTTAGTTACGTTAGCAGCTTGTGGTCCGCGGTTGCCATCTACAACTTCGAATTCCACTTTTTGACCTTCGTCAAGAGTTTTGAAACCTTCGCCTTGGATAGCTGAGAAGTGTACGAATACGTCGTTTTCACCTTCAACTTCGATGAATCCAAAACCTTTTTCTGAGTTAAACCATTTTACTGTACCTTGTTTCATTTAAGAAAACCTCCAAAAAATAAAAGTGAACAATATGTAATTTCTTCAGCGATTGAAAAAATTCACATATTACAAAGAGTACCGAACTAACGCGATCACTTTTTGTAATATGTGAATTCATGTTTCCGGTGAAGCAATTAAATTGTTAACTTAAGTATAAACGCCATTCATAATTTTGTCAAATAAAGAAAAAATCTTTTTTTATTTTATTTCAAAATTATTTTACTTCTCTTCTATTTTACACGCAATTATCCCATGATATACTTGTGCATCGTCATCACAAGCCTCACAATAAAAGCTTTCATCCTCAGACCAAAACGCCCAGTACTGCCCTTCCTTCGCCACTTCATTGTCATATGAGGAACGAAATTGTGCTAATTTTTGCTGTAAAGCTCGTTCAAAGAGCTCCTTTGTTTCAAATGTATCTTCTGTTTGAATAAAAGCTTCCCAACCTTCAAATTTCCACCAAGGCTCATAGTCCGCTTTCATGTAAATAATTGTATACATATTTGCCCATTCCTTGCTGTCATTAGATATTTTCATTTTATCAAACACATCTGAAATGTCTATTAAAACCACCTGAATTATGCTATTATTACCTTATTATACATACTTTTTGGGAGGTATTTTTATGTTTTCAAGTATTCGACCGAAAGCAGAGCTAGAACAGCTACTTCAACGTGGTACAGATTTACATGCAACAGGCCGATTTCATCAAACATTGGCTTTTAATCACTTCAATTCACAGGACGAGGAGCATTTAAAAACACTCTACCAAAAGCTAAAAGATATTACCCCTTCTATGAATGCCATTTTTCATCATTATTTAAGCGAGATTTCCCCTACCTCTCAATTAACCATTAGTGAAGAAAATATCAATCAATACTTAACACAGTTTTTCTTAGCAACGCGTGACGATGATTACGTCGATGAAACGGTAAAATTTTTCAATCTATTTCGTCAACATCAATACGAGCCTGGTAAATTAATTGTTGTATTCAATCAATTTGCCTTCTATATCACTACCTATATTTTACATAATTTCGGAATTAAGCCGAATAAAGCTTTTCAATACATGAAATCTTTCCAAGCCGCTGTCAATGTCGATCAAGAATTGCTAGTGGAAGTATTAACAGAACGCATCGTTGAAAACGTAGTAGGCGAAGTATCCTCGTTAATGGATGTCAATGCAAAAATTATGTACATGAAAGATTTAGTGTTTAGCTTAGATAAGCAAAATGAAGAAATTCAATCTTCCACTGCCGCAACAGAACAGATTGCCGCTTCTATTAATGAGGTAGCGCGTATGTCTTCCCATATATCTGAGAAAACGACTGAATCGGTTGATCATGCAACGAAAGGAAAAAATGCCATTGAGCATGCCTTAGCGGAAATATTTAAAACGGAAGAAACCTTTACGTCCATTGTCGAATCATTTTCAGAATTGCAAAAACGGGTAAATGATATTGAACAGGTTGTAACATTAATTAATCAAATCGCCGATCAAACAAACCTACTGGCACTCAATGCCTCCATAGAAGCCGCGCGAGCAGGTGAACATGGCAAAGGCTTTGCGGTCGTTGCACAAGAAGTACGAAAGCTTGCGGAAAATACAGTCTCTGCACTTAGTGAAGTATCGACAAACGTACATCATTTAAAGAGTTACTCTAATGATGTGTCCAACTCAATTACCGAAACGACAGCGATTATTAAAGAAGCAACCGTTGAGGCAAAAGATTCGTTACCACTCTTAAATGCTATAGTGCATGCAATTGAGGGTATTAATGTAGATGTAACAAATACAGCAGCCATTTCTCAGCAACAAGCGGCAGCGATTGATGAAGTCTCCGCACGAATGATTGAAATTTCAAGCTTGCAGGAAGATATTCGTGATTATAGTCACAATACATCTAGTGATATTCATCTATTAGGGAAAGAAATTAATCGTTTCCGTAATGATATTATTGCCAACAATAATGTACAGCTTTCCTCTATTGCCCTTCTTCAATTATCGAAAGCAGATCACATTTTATGGAAGTGGCGTATTTACAACATGTTCTTAGGCCTTGAAAGTGTTGAACCAAATGATGTTTCTTCTCATAGAGACTGTCGACTTGGCAAATGGTATACAGCACCTCGTACAGTAGAACGTTTCGGCCATCTTCAGGACTATCATGATTTAGATGGCTACCATTTACGTGTCCATGAATCAGCAAAGCTTGCCGCAGAAGCTCATAAAGCAGGTAATATCGAAAAAGCAGATGTCCACCTCAAAGAAGTGGATGAAGCATCTAAGCATGTTCTCTATTATATTAATAACTTGATTGCCTATTTAGAAAAAGAACGTGTTATGCATTAAAAAGAAGAGGTATTCCCCTCTTCACTAGTAGGAGGTATTCCCGTGAACAAACGAGCAAGTATCAAATTTTTTGGTGATGTATACGGCACAGGTTATCGTTTCTTTATTAAACAAAAGGCTATTGAATTAGGATTAAAAGGATACTGTCGACTAAATAATGCTGAGCAAATTGAGGTCGAAGTGGAAGGCTCTGAAAAAGCACTCAATGAATTCCTCCTTTTTGTCCAAAAAGGCGTTAGTCCACAAGCTGATTCCAATTCCTTTTCATTAGAAATGTACGATGATTTAAAAGGCTATATACGCATGGAGTCAGACATTGTTTAGTTTGGCTCTTGCCTTTTAACATTTTATCAAGGTTTATGGCACCTTTACTGATAGTATGAATATTGTTATCTTGAATACGTTTCCGGGGGCAAGTTTATTAAGATTGGGGTAAAGTCCCCAGTCTTTTTATTTTGTATATCTGCTACATTGTATCTTGCGGTCAAAATTCAGCTACCAATTACCTCTGCAGCGAGAATTACGCATGAGGCTGGTGAAGTCCTCAAATTTGGGGAGATGTTTCATTATACATCTTCTTATTTTTGATGAAGTCTGTCGGAAAGAATTCTTCCATTATATGGCACTTTGCATTTCCCCTCACCATATATAACAGAAAATCGCTTCATTATTTTATAGCTTACTTTACATGAATCATGATATGAGTGGAAATCATTGTATTTCATAAAATTTTGTCATAAAAAATGAGCATCCACGATTAAATGGATGCTCTATCTTCATTAATTATTGCATTGGGCAAGGTGCTTTGACACAACTTGGTGGCTTTGATGAACCTCCACCGCCGTCATTTTCATAATGTGGTTTGCTAGCACTCGCGCTTGCACCACCAGCTAATCCTAAGCTTAAAAATAGAACACCTAAAATAGACAACATCGATTTTTTCTTTTTCATCATTTCCATCCTCCATATATTTCATAATTTGGTTTACAATTGTTATATTCTGCATTATTTTATAAATCCCTTTAATTTTTTAGAATTTTTAAATTTTTATTTTAAAAAACATCTAGGCAATTTGCCCAGATGCTAAGGGAAAAGACGATAATTCGGTGTACATTCTATAATCAATTTAGAATGACAAATGAAAAAGCCACACCTTGTTAGATATATCCTTGGGTTGATTAAAAATGCTCACACTAATGGCAAAACCGGTCATATATCGTATAGAACCGCTCTCATTACTGCCGAAACTGATCATATTTCGTATAGAACCGCTCTCACTACTACCAAAACCGATCATATACCGTATAGAACCGCTTATTCAAGCAAAAAACATAGTAACCAACGGCTCATCGGTCTCTTTGATGAAAATCGACTCACACACATTTTATCGAAAAGCGGTCTCCCGCTATTTTTCCATCGAAACATCTCACTTATTCTATGTATTATCATTGAGAAAGTTAACAATTAGCAGTAAAATTTATGTAAGGGTTTATTTTTCAATGAAACTTTATGTCGATTATTTCGTATAAGAAGATAGACATATTGAAAAGCAAGGAGGATGAAACAATGCTTAGTGTTGGACAGTTTTTCTCTAGACATAGTGCCAGCTTTCTTATTTCGCTTACAACTGTTTCTATCGCAGCAATTGCGGCAAATCCTGGATTCTTCCTTGGTGGTTTACTGTTTGCGGGTTCATATGCGACGAGTACAACGTTGCTGAAACATAGACAAAAAAAGAAAGTCATGCAAATAGCAGGTATCACAAAAGAAGAGTTCAAGCATATTGAAACACAATTATCTACAGCCAATAAGCATATTCAAACATTAAGTCAAAACTATTTACGTGTCCGTTCTGTATCTGCTTTTAAACAACTTCTTGAGATGACACGTATCTCAAAAAATATTGTTAAAATTGTGAAGACAGACCCGCGAAAGTTTTATAATGTGGAACCATTTTTCTATGCGCATTTACCTTCTGCGGTGGAATTAACGGATAAATATACAATGCTTTCAAGGCAGCCTGTGAAGGATAAGGAAATTCAATTGACGTTATCCAAAACACGTGAAACTCTTACCGATTTAAATGATACAATACAAATTGATTTAAAGGATGCGCTTGCTAATGATATCGATCATCTGCAAATGGAGATCGAGTTCGCAAATCGCTCCAATTTAAGACGTAGAGAACAATTGGACTGGCGAGGCGATGATAAATGACGGCTAATGAACACGCATTTCAACTTAATACCATACCTGGACTTTCTCCACTAGTCCAATCCTACTTAGAAACAACTCCACAAAATGAGGCGATGGCGACATATGAAACGCTATCGCCTCTTGCACAAAGTCGTGCATTACTATATGCCAGTCAAATCGATTTAACTGATTTTGAATCATTGCTATCTCTTGGGCAAGATTCGCAGCGAGCCTTATCTCAATTTGCGGATCGAATGCTTGCACAGGTGAAGCAAAAGGACGTTACTAAAATTGGGCAAATGCTTGATTCCTTAATGCAGACACTAGATCGAGTAGACCCGACAGCTTTAGAACCAAAGAAGCAAACGTTCTTCAAAAAAATGTTTGCTAAAACAGAGCCCTCGGTCAAGCAAACGTTAACAGAATTTGAGCGTATTAGTATTCAGGTAGAACGTATTGGTGTTCAACTAGAACGTGCACAGCTCCAGCTGATTAAAGATGTGGAAAACTTAGAAGCACTTTATAACCATAATCGAGGATTTTTTGAGGAACTGGCTACTGCCATTGCAGCAGGTCAAATGAAAAAACAACAAGCTATTGAAGTAGAGCTACCAGCACAAATAATGAGTGTCCAAGCAAGCAAACAGCCGCTCGCTATTCAGCAGCTCAATGATTTTGCTGCGCAAATTGAACGATTGGACCAACGTATTTATGATTTACAAGTATCTCAGCAAGTAGCCCTGCAAACGGCTCCTCAGATACGGATGATTCAACAAGCTAATCAAACGTTAGCCGAAAAAATTGAGTTCTCAATTGTTACGCTAATTCCGCTATGGAAAAACCAACTGGCAATGATGCTATCGATGCATATGGATCAGCACTATGCCCGACTAGAGGAACGGTTATCAAAGACACATGATCGTTTTACAAGTCCATCTTTTGAACAGCAAGTTTCAAAATTTAAAGAAACACAGCATGAATTACAAACAGCAATTAAGGATGTCTTTGCTTTGCATACGGCAACCGAACAAGAGAAACAACAGCTGCAAGATGTAGCGGGTGCTCAAGGCTATCAGCGAGATTAAAAAATGGGTGGCTCAGCAAATGCTCTGAACCACCCTGTTTTTATTTATTCGAAATAATCCTTATAATAGCCGCCGACATTACCTGTGTTGTCGATAATAAAAATGAATTCTTCTGTTTCGTTTTTTACTTCATATTCTTTACCTACTGTTAAGACGTTGGACACTAAGTATTTCGATGCATTCGTATGTTTGCAGGTAACCGTTCGTAATGTTGGCGCATCTTTCCATTTTAAATGTAACATATTCTCTCCTACCTCTCTTTACTAGCAAAAGCTAATGTCTATTGCTTATTTTATAATATTTTTGGTCTTTTGTGGAGAAAAAAGAAATACTATACCTATTCTATCCAAAAAAAAATGAAATTTGGGGTGTTCTCATGAGTTTTGGTGGTGTACCGCAATGGTTTTTTATCATTGCTGTAGCATTCGCAATCTGCTTTGTGCTCTATGCAGAATGGAATTCTAGAAAATAAGTGAGTCCAAAATAATGGACTCACTTTTTTGTGCTTATTTTAAAGTACGTTTTAAAAACTCTTTCGTACGTTCATGTTGTGGATTGACTAATACTTGTGATGGTGGGCCTTCTTCCACAATCACACCTTTATCCATAAAGACGACACGATCTGCCACTTCTTTTGCAAACTCCATTTCATGTGTCACAATTAACATTGTATTCCCTGCGTCTGCTAATTGTCGCATAACCTTCAGCACCTCTCCTACCATTTCTGGGTCCAGTGCTGATGTCGGTTCATCAAATAGCATTACTTCGGGATTCATAGACAGTGCTCGAGCAATTGCTACACGTTGCTTTTGTCCGCCTGAAAGCTGACGTGGCTTAGCGTTTACATATTGATCCATACCTACGATCTTCAAATATTTCAGCGCTGTTTCTTCCGCTTCTTTCTTCGAGCGCTTAAGTACTTTGATTTGGCCGACTGTGCAATTACTTAACACATTATGATTATTAAATAAATTGAACTGCTGGAATACCATTCCTAGATGGGTACGATATTCTTGGATATTGTGCTTTTCATCTAGGATGTCTTCTCCCTGATAAATTATTTGCCCGCCACTTGGTGTTTCTAATAAATTTATGCAACGAAGTAGTGTAGACTTACCAGAACCAGAGGAACCAATTAAACAAACAACCTCGCCTTTTTCCACTTGGAAATTCACATCTTTTAACACTTGGTTACGTCCAAATGATTTACTTAAATGTTCGATTTTAATGACTGCCATTTGTGCGTCCCCCTATACTGCTTCTTTTTGTTCTTTTTGATAGGCATCCGGTCCATCCAAACGTTTTTCAACATATAGAAGGATGCGAGATGCGGTAAATGTCATAATGAAATAAAGAACACATGCGACAAAGAACGATTCAAAATAACGGAAGTTGTTACCTGAAATTGATTTTGTTTGGAAGAATAACTCTGTTACGCCGATGACATTTAATACGGCTGTATCTTTAATATTCATAATTAGTTGGTTACCTGTTGCTGGTAAAACGTTACGTGCTACTTGCGGCAGGACTACGTGAAGCATGATTTGGAAGTGATTCATCCCAATCGCTGATGCTGCCTCGTATTGACCATTATCAATCGATACAATCCCACCACGCACAATCTCTGCCATGTATGCCCCTGTATTAAGAGAAACGACTAAAATACCTGCTGTGATAAAATGCATGTCAATTCCAAACGCGATATCTAATCCGTAGTAGACAACCATAGCCTGTACAATCATTGGTGTACCACGGAAAAATTCAACATAGCATGTTAGGATAAAATTAATAAGCTTCAGGCTATAAAATTTTATTCCTTTTTTACGAACTGGAATCGTATGCATAATTCCGATGAAAAATCCGATGAATGCACCAATAATTGTACTAATAATCGAAATCAGTAACGTATAATACGCACCTCGTAAAAACATTTGCCAGTTGTTTTCAATAATTGAAATTATCCATTCAAGACTCATGATGTTCCTCCTTACAATGTCATGTTGCTTGCTTATCTTTTTCGTGTCCTAGCTCTTTCTACCATTCTATGATTTGTCACGCTAGGACATTATCATTATGTAGAGAGGTTCTCATTTTGATAATGATGAAATGATCATGCACGGACCAGCAACTAGTCCGTGCCTTGTCATTATTGTGCTGCTGGTTGATTCTTAATCGCTTCCTCCATAATGGCTTGACGATCGTCTTCTGTAATACCTTTTAATATTTCGTTAATTTTTTCACGATTTGCATCTTCTTTGCGTAAACCTACAGCAATTGAAGTGTTAGAAAGATCTGTATCAAAGCCTTCTTCAAATGCAACATATGTGAACTTATCGTTCGCTGCTGCAGCGGAAATTCCTTCTGGACGTTCTGCTACATAACCATCAATTTTGCCAGCCTCTAAAGCAACACGCATTGCCGGGAAGCTTTCCATAGCAGTTTGTTTGTCTACACCTTTAATTTGATCAATAACTGTGTAGTTCGATGTATTTAATTGGGATGTAATTTTTGCACCAGAGAAATCTTGAATTGATTTTGCCCCTTCATATTTGCTACCCTTTTTAATCACCATTACGAAATCCGACGTGTAGTAGTTTTCAGTAAAGTCGATTGTTTTCTTACGTTCTTCTGTTGGTGACATACCCGCAATGATTGCATCAATTTTGTTTGATTGTAGCGCTGGTACTAAGCCGTCCCATTCCATTTTTACGATAACTAGCTCTTTGCCTAAGCCTTCAGCGATTTTTTTCGCCATTTGTACATCATAGCCGCCTGCATACTCTGCATTATCAGCAATTTTTACCGCGCCATTAGCATCGTCCTGCTGTGTCCAGTTGAATGGTGGGTAGCCAGCCTCCATTCCAATGCGGAATTCACCGCCGCCTTCTTCCTTGTCCGCGCCAGCATCACCTGAACCGCCGTCTTTTTTGTCGCTAGTGCCACATGCAGCTAGCACAATTGCTGTCATGATAGAGATCATTACTAACAACCATTTTCTTTTCATGAAAAACTCCCCTTTTCTGTAAAAAAATAAGACAACTGTACTAAAAAAGACCTAAGTTTATTGAACTTAGGTCTTACCTTTTATGACAGTTGCCCAAATCCTCACTATTATTTCCATATTTCCGAGATAGCACAACCTAGTAAACCTGGAAATCAATTTACTAGGACAGTCCTGCACTTATTCACTGCAGACCCAGCATAAAAGTACGAGCTCCTTTTATACTTCGGCGATATTTCCTTCTTCATTGCGTCTTCGCTTGCTTGTACTCAACAATGAACTAATAAATACCGCGCCTCTACCTCACTGGTAACATTCGTGAGGTTTGTTTATTTAATTGATATTTAGATACTACTATAAAACTAATATGTTCGTCAAGACGATTTTAACATTTTTCTGACTAATGACAATATTAGGTTATTATGCGTTCTCTATCCATTTTAAATCATTGAGCTTTCGTCAATATTTCTGAAAATTACAACATATTTTTATTATAGAGTATGTTTTCTATGTGAGAAAAGTTGTGTTTATTTCTTTTTTGCTCCTCTATACGATATAACATTAGTACTCTTTCAAAAATAGAATCGGTCGAAAGATTTCATTATGCACAAAAAAACCCTGCTGAACATTGTTCGCAGGGTTTAATGGTATTATGAATTTAATAATAAATCTTCTGGGTTTTCAATTAATTCTTTAACTGTTTTTAAGAATCCTACTGAATCTTTTCCATCGATGATACGGTGATCGTAAGAAAGTGCTACATACATCATTGGACGGATTTGAACTTCCCCATTTACAGCAACTGGACGGTTAACAATAGAATGCATACCTAAAATACCAGCTTGAGTACCGTTCATAATTGGTGTTGACATTAATGAACCGAATACACCACCGTTTGTGATTGTGAATGATCCACCAGCCATATCATTTAAGCCTAATTTTTTATCACGAGCTTTTGTCGCTAAGTTAGCAATATCTTTTTCGATTTCAGCGAAGTTTTTGCTGTTTGCATCACGTACAACTGGTACTACTAAACCTTCTTCAGTTGATACAGCGATACCGATATCGAAGAAGTTATTTAAATGAATTTCATCGCCAACGATTTGAGCGTTTACGTATGGGTATTTTTTCAGTGCTGCAACAACAGCTTTTGTGAAGAATGACATGAAACCAAGTTTGATGTCGTTTGCTTTCACAAACTCTTCTTGTTTACGTTTACGAAGTGCCATGATGTTTGTCATGTCAATTTCGTTGAATGTTGTTAACATAGCTGTTGATTGTTTAACTTCTAATAAACGTTTTGCAATTGTTTGACGACGACGGCTCATTTTTTCAATTGTTACACGATCAGAATTAGCTGCTGGTGTGAATACAACTGGGCCACCTGTAGTTGCTACTGGTGTAGGTGCTACTGCTGCCGCTGGTGCAGTTCCGTGTGCTGCTACATCTTGTACACGTACGCGACCTTGTGGATCTACTGGAGATACTGCTGCAAGGTCAATACCTTTTTCACGTGCAAGACGACGTGCTGCTGGAGATGCGATAACACGCTCACCAGAAGTTTCTTCTACTACTGGAGCTGCTGCCGCTGGTGCAGGAGCTGCTTGTGGTGCTGCTGGAGCTGGAGCTGCTTCAGCTGGAGCCGCTGCTGGTGCAGGTGCTGCGCCTTCGCCTGCTTCTACTACTGCGATAACTTGACCAACTAGTACAGTATCGCCTTCTTCAGCTAAAATTTGTGTTAATACACCTGCTTCTTCAGAAATGATTTCAGCGTTTACTTTATCTGTTTCAAGTTCAACGATGAATTCACCTTTTTCAACGCGATCGCCCACTTTTTTAACCCACTGTGCGATACTACCTTCTGTAATCGATTCTGCTAATTCAGGGACTTTAATTTCAGCCACTTTCATTTCCTCCTTTGATTAACGTGCTTACGCACATAGAAGGGCTACCGCTTAAGGGCAAGTAGCCCGGTTTCAATATTTATATGTGATTATTTAACCTTTACTGGCTCAGCAACTGCTTCTTCAATTAATGCCGATTGTGCAGCTTTATGAGAATCTGCGTCCCCTTCAGAAGTTGAGCTCATTGCAGGACGACCTACATAGCGAAGCTTTTTACCTTCTGAAAGTTCATATAATGTTTCTAATGCATAATTCCATGAGCCTTGGTTTTTAGGTTCTTCTTGTACCCAAACAATTTCTTTCACATTAGGATACTTAGCAATAATACCAGCAACTTGCTCTTTTGGGAATGGGTAAAGTTGTTCTACACGAATAATGTGTAAGTGATCGAAGCCTTCTCCGTCTTTCACGCGATCGGCTAAATCGATCATCACTTTACCTGTACCTAAAACGATGCGTTCTACAGCTTCTGGTTTAGCACCTAAACCTGGTTGTTCAATCACTTCTTGGAATGAACCATTTGCTAATTGCTCAGCATTAGCGGCTGCTAATGGATGACGTAATAATGATTTTGGTGATACGACTACAAGTGGACGTACCCCTTCAGTACCTAATAACGCTGCTTGACGGCGTAATAAGTGGTAGTAGTTGCCTGCGTTTGAACAGTTTGCTACAAACCAGTTATTTTCAGCTGACATTTGTAAATAACGTTCCATACGGCTTGAAGAGTGCTCTGGACCTTGACCTTCATAACCATGTGGTAAAAGGATCACTAAGCCAGATTTTTGACCCCATTTAGAGCGTGCCCCTGAAATAAAGTTATCAAACATCACTTGCGCCATATTCGCAAAGTCACCGAATTGTGCTTCCCAGACAGTTAATACATGGCTGTTTTCTAGGTTGTAACCATACTCAAAGCCTACTACCCCTGCTTCAGTCAGTGGTGAGTTGTGTACTGTAAAGGATGCGTTCGCACCAGAAATATGGTGAAGTGGTGTGAAAACATTGCCATTGTTTTTATCATGTAGTACTAAGTGACGTTGAGAGAATGTACCACGCTGTGCATCTTGACCTGTAAAACGTACTGGTGTGCCATCTTGGATAATTGTTGCATATGCTAAAGTTTCCGCATGACCCCAGTCGATTTTTGCTGACGCATAAGCATCACGACGTTTTTCTAAAATTTTACCAAGCTTTTTCTGAGGCTCAAAGTTTTCTTCAAACACTAGTAGCTCTTCATTGATTTTTTCTAAACGTTCCGCACCAACCGCTGTATCAATTTGTGGGAAATCTACTTTTAATTCTTCTGGCATTTCTAATTGATGATGATCATCTTTATCTGCCATTTCTTTTACATGGTCATAGGCTGCTTGCATTTCTGCATAGATAGCTGTATCTAAAGCTGCTACATCATCAGTAGATACAAGACCTTCAGCCACTAATTGTGCACCATATAATGCACGTACTGTTTCATGTTTTGAAACTAATTTATATGTTTCTGGGTTTGTTACAGTTGGGTCATCTGTTTCATTATGACCATGACGACGGTAACCTACTAGGTCTACGATAATATCTTTGCCAAATGTTTGACGGTAGTTAGCTGCAAAGCGACCCACTTGTGCCACTGCCTCTGGGCTGTCCGCGTTCACATGGATTACTGGTACTTCATAGCCTTTAGCAGGGTCAGAAGAGTACACAGAAGAACGAGAATCATAATGTTCAGTTGTGAACCCGATCATATTGTTTGCGATAATGTGGATTGTACCACCTGTTGTAAAGCCTTCTGTTTTAGCGAAGTTTAACACTTCCGTTACAATCCCTTGACCTGGGAATGCAGCGTCACCATGTACAAGAATGCCTAAGCCTTTTGTACGATCGAAAACAGGTTGACCTGGTTTAGACGTATCATCTTGTGTTGCACGAGTCGCACCAAGTACCACTGGATTTCCAACTTCTAAGTGAGAAGGGTTGTAAGCCAATTTCACATTCATACCTGATTCACGGTTGTAAGAAGCACCCATGTGGTATTTAACATCACCTGTCCAACCTTTTGTGATTTCAAGGCGACCATGCTCTGGCATAAATAAATCATTAGAAACATGTGCAAAGTCAGAGAACATCATGTCATACGGTTTATTTAAAATGTGAGTTAAAACATTTAAGCGACCACGGTGTGCCATACCAATACGTACGTTTTCCACGTTTTTCGCTTCTGCTGTTTTAATGATTTCATCAAAAAGAACGATTTGCGTATCTAAGCCCTCACCAGAGAAACGCTTTTGTCCTACAAAAGTTTTATGAATAAATTTCTCGAAATTTTCAACGCGAGTTAAACGATCTAATAAGGCTTTTTTCTCATCAGGAGATAATGCTTGTTTAAATAAGCCTGATTCGATTTGCGCTTGAATCCAATCACGTTCTTCTGTAGCTACTACGTGACCATATTCAAATGCTACTTTATCTGTATAAATAGCTTTTAAATAGTCAATTGCATCCTTACCATTTTTCACGTTTGCTGGCACATCTTTGAAGAAGATTGCTGCAGGAATTTCAGCTAAATCTGCAGCGCTTAAGTTGAACGCGCTTTCTTCAATTTGAGCTGTTTGTAGTTCACGGTTTTTCAGTGGATAAATATCTGCCGCTAAATGACCGCGTGTACGGATTGTGTCTGCTAATTTTACAGCGGCTAACACTTTTTTGTAATCGCCAGCAGGAGCCGCTGCTGTATGACTAGCTACAGCTACTTCACCTTCTACTACTACTGGTGCACCAAATTGTTGGAATAAAGATACTAACTCCGGTTCTACTTCTTCAGGAGACTGTAAGAATAAGTCGTATTGCTCCATCACATATCCTAAGTTAGGACCAGAGAAAGCTGACCATGGAGAACTTACAGTTGTAACGTTGTTCGACATGAAAAATGACCTCCAAATTTTGCCTTTCGGCAGTTCCATTAATTAAATTGCAATTAATTATATAATATTTAGCCGTTCTTTAAAAGAATGTTTCACACTACTTTTCCATATTTTAAAGAACGTTTTTTCCATCTCAATCTTACTACTCTTCACAAAAAATACAACTCTTTTTAGCAAATTAAGCAATTTTTTTCGCAAAGGATGGAATAATGAAATAAAGCGTGCATTTTTCTTAATATTTTAGCGGGATTTTCAAGAAGAAAACGGTTCCAATATTAACCTCACTCTTGACTTCTACTGTTGCATTGTATTTTTCAAGTAACATCTTCGAAATACTTAGCCCTAAGCCAGTTCCACCAATTTGACGATTTCTTGCCTCATCCACGCGATAAAAACGATCAAAAATAAACGGAATATTGTCTTGTGCTATTCCTATACCATTATCAGCAATTTCTAAACATGCATAATTTCCAGCAACAGAAATAGAAATTTGTATCTCAGGAATTTTTTCACAATAACGAATAGCATTCTCTATTATATTACGAACGATTTGACTTAGTGCATTTTCGGTAATAAATAACGGACCTATTTCACCATGCTTCGACAGCAAAATTCGCGCTTGTGGATGCACGAGCTTCAGTTCATCTATCACCGCTTGGAGTACCACCAGTGCATTTGCCTCACTCGCATGATCTTTTTCTTCACGCCGTGCAAGCTCTAATAATTCCTCTATCATTTTGCGCATACGTGCGATTTCCGATAAAGAGGTATCTATCGATTCTTCTAAAATGGCAGGATCGTTTTTGCCCCATCTTTTTAAAAGTGAAAGATGTCCTTCAATTGCTTGTATGGGTGTTCGCAGCTCATGGGAAGCGTCTGCCACAAATTGTTGCTGCTTAGTAAAAGAAATTTGCAGCTCATTCATCATAGCATTGTACATTTTCAATAAATCGCCAATCTCATCATGTGATGTATAAGTCAATTGGATAGGCTCATTAAACCCCTGATCCATCACCTTTTTCATCGATGCACGCAATTCACGTAATGGCTTCATTAAATAATTGGCAAGATAATAGCCGATAGAACCCGATAACACTAATGCGCCTATCCCTGCTATAAGCATCGCTGTCAGTAGATAATGCATCAGTGATTGAAAGCTTGTTAACGGATGTATGACTTGAATATATCCCTGAAAAAAGCCTAGTTGCAATGGCTCGTTGATTACTAATACATCCTGCTTGTCGATTGTCGTCTCGATAACCTCTTGCATTGCAGTAAGAGGTACGGCTTCTGACGTATGATTAATACGTAGGATTTCTATGCCATCTACATTAAACAATCTGACCGTTTCATCACGATCGGCAATTGATTTCAGTAAACCTGTATTTTGTTGGATTTGCTGAATCGTAATATTGGGACCCTGAGATTCTAAAAAGGAGATGATATCCTTACTAGTTCGGACTACTTTACTCTCTTCATCATTTAATAACCATGTATGAAGAAATAAATAAACAACAACACATATAATGGTATAACTAATAAAGATGACGATACTCGACGTTAACATCCATTTTGTTTGCAAAGATTGGTGGCGTAGATATCCTTTTAATTTGTTCATTCACGCATCACGTATCCAACACCTCGAACGGTTTCAATATAAGCATTCATATCACCAGGTAGTTTTGTGCGTAAATGTCTTATATAAACATCTACTACATTGGTCTCAATATCTGTATCATATCCCCAAACTGACGTTAAAATATGTTCCCGTGTACATACTCTATTTTTGTGCTCGATTAATAGTTTCAGTAAATCGTATTCTGTCTTTGTTAAGTCAAGTTTATTCCCTTGCACAAAAACTTCATAGGCTGCTACATCTATTTCGATATCGCGAAAACAGAGGGATTCACTGTTTGCTGCCGCTGGCGTGACACGACGTAAAATCGTCCGTATTCTCGCAAGTAGCTCTTCAATCGCAAACGGTTTGACGATATAGTCATCCGCACCTGCATCTAAGCCCGCTACACGATCCATGACAGCATCTCTAGCCGTTAATAAAATAATAGGAACCTGTGACTGTGAACGTATACGCCGACAAATCTCTATCCCATTAATGCCAGGTAGCATTACATCCAGTAACAGGACATCAAAATTTTCAGCTGTTGCCATTGCAAGTCCTTCTCGACCATCGAAAGCAGCTTTCACCTCGTAGCCTTCATGCTGTAATTCTAGTTCGACAAAACGAGCAATATGCTTTTCATCTTCTACTAATAATATCTTTTTAGGCATCGTATCACCTTCTATTCCAAAATAGCGTATGAAGGATTTTAATCCATTTACGGTACTAGCATAACACCAATTAAAAAGTCTGTCTCACAAGTTTACCTTGTGGACAGACTTTTTTAATGGCTGCCAGAAATAGAGAGCTTATTTTTCCCCAATTCTTTTGATTTATATAAAGCTTGGTCAGCTAAATCCAATAACTCATCTAGTGTTTGGCCATGATCGGGATAATAAGCAATTCCTATGGAGGCTGTTGGTGAAAAATGATGATCTTCAATGATCCAGCCTAATGCTAATTCATCTCGAATCCGACGAATAATATGCATCATTTGGCTATGTCTTTTTTCTATATCTCTCGTTAACCCCGTTAAGATGACAATAAATTCATCGCCACCTAGACGAATAACCATATCATGACTACGAATCGTCTTGTTTAAGGCATCGCCAAATCGTTGAATAAATGCATCACCTGTGTCATGGCCAAAGCGATCATTTACCTCTTTAAAATCGTCACCATCTAGATAAAGCATAGCTACACATGTCTGATTGTCGTTTGCTTCCACCAGTAAATTCGGAAACTCCTTTTGTAAATAACGTCGATTAGGTAGCTGAGTTAAAGCATCATGATAAGCTAGATACAGCAAATCATTTTCCCGTTCTTTACGATGGGTAATTTCACGAGACACCATCATGATTTGTGACACCTTCTCCCGTTCAGGGTCATGGACAACTGTGACATTGCCCTCCGTCCAAATCGGCGTACCATCTTTCGCCCTCAGTAGTAGCTCAAACTGTGTATCAGTCTGACCAGAATAATTATTAATGAATGATTGCCACTCACTCTTACTTTCTCCATCAATAATGTCACTGTAAAACTGTCCTTGCAGCTCTACATTGTCATAGCCTAAATACATATTATAGGATGGGGATGTATAAATAATGATGCCATCCTCATTCGTGATGACAATTAAATCGTTCGTATTTTCCGTAATGAGGCGGAAAGTTCGTTCGATATTTTTTAATTCCGTGAACATTCTTTTCTTGTCCGTAATATCATAGTTAATGGTTAAAATTTGTTCGATGTCACCAAACTCGTTTTTTAATGGAACAATAGTGGCTTCAACCCAATAATCGGCATGATATTTCGTCCGATAGCATAGCTCCCCCTGCCAAATCTCCCCTGCATTAAGCTTGTCATTTATGCTCTGCAAAAAATCCTGCCCATGGATCCGTGGTTCGATTAATGCATACGGCTGGCCAATTAGCTCCTCTGCACTATAGCCACAAGCCTGTAAAAACATTTCACTTACTTCAGAAATATTGCCTTCATGATCTAATACGGCAATGGCCGTGGCAGAGTTTAATGCAGATTTAAATACATCAAGCCCGTGAGATTTCGAACGTAGTTCTGCTTTTTGAACCGTGAATTGGGTAAAGTCTTGCATGATAAGAAATATAGCAAAAGAATTATCATCCTGCATCACAGGTGATAATGATACTAAATACATTCGTTCCTGTTGGTCCAGCGTGTACAATCTAATGATCTTTTCTGCAACGTTTTTCCCTCTTGCCGCCATTTGTAAGCATAAATTTATTTCTTCCACTTCTTCTTTTGGAACGATTGGTAGATCAACAAACCTTTTTTGCTTGACGCTGTCATTATCTAGTTGGAAACCTTCCATAAAGCTTGCATTCACTTCGTAAATCATGCCTTCAGCAGATAAAATAACTGTAGAGAAAAAGGCATGATCAAACATGGACCGCATAAATAAAAATTTATCTTCAATACTGCGGTCATAAAGAATTTCCTTCGTGATGGCCAAAATATAGTCTTCATTATTATATGTCAATGGTCTGACGGACGTTTCGTATTTACGCACCTCCGACTGAACATATGCATAATCTACATAGTCAACCAGATTATGCTCGCTAATTGCCTGATGATACTTTTTCTGAATGATCGAGAAATTTCGTTTTGAGGTAACAGTCGAAAGCATTTTTCCAATCGCCTCATTGGATAACAGATCTCGAGCTGCTTGGTTTAAGCGAATATATTGATAATCGTCTCCTATTTTTTTCATGAGAAAAACAAAATCCTTGCCAATAAACAATTGATTAAAAAAATCTTCGCTTAAAAGATACTCCATGCTGTCACCTCCAGAAAACCCTTGCAATCATGATAAAAATGTTAGTATGTATCCGTATGTAGAATTAAAATAATACTACTATTATAACATAAAAATAAATAATTACCTTTCTAGAATCAGAAATAATATATCCTTTTTAGGGTAATATTTGATATATTACCTATTCTAGCAAAACTTAAATCCTACTAAAGAAATGGATAAATGATTAATATTAGTTAAAAGTGATAGGATAGACTTAATGTTAAAAAACAACAATAAAATTGATATTACCATCTCCTTTGTCAGAATTTACTGACTATTAAACTTAAATTTTGTTTTTTACGAGCAAAATGATTGCATCAAACAGTTTCTGTGTTATATTATATTTAAAAAACTAGCCTTTTTTCGGTATGGTCGAAATCAGTAAGACAGCGGGAGATTATGGAATATCATAGTTATAACGTCTAGTTCTTTGGGTTTTAATTCCAGTACGAATTTTAGTTTTCTTCTTTATGCTTCAACGGAATTGTTTTAACTACCCTAGTAAAGGAGGCGTTTCGTATGCTTAAACATCGAGACCTGCATGAATGTACAGAGCTTTATGAGCTATTATCACACCCTTCTGTATTCCCTTTTGTCCGTCAGAAAGCCACATCAGCTGATGAATATTGGTTTATGACAAAACAACTGATTGAGGAGGAGGCGAGAGGACTCGCTATCTCGAGGACCATTACTGATGACTGGGGTCAACCAATCGGCACCATTAGTATACACGATGTTGAGGACGGTGCAGGCTTTTTAGGAACGTGGATTGGACTCCCTTACCAAGGTAAAGGTTATAATCAAAAAGCGAAAATGTTATTTTTAAACGAGTTATTTTTTGAATACAATTTCCATACGGTCTTTCTCCGTATACGGGTTGAAAATATAAAATCACAGCGTGCTGCGTTAAAGCTCCCTTATGTGATGAGTGCAAACGAAAGCCATCCTACTCTACTAGCACAGGTCAATAGCGGCGAGGCACAATTTAATTTATTTAAAATTCCAAAAGATTTATTCTATCTAACAACAGCACATCAAATACAAGAAGGCGAAGAGCAAGCAATGTAACGCTCTTATATAAGAAGAAGCTATAGGTTTTGTCACATGACATGCCCTATAGCTTCTTTTTATAGCCTTTATTTTTTATATTGTAAAATTAATGACGCCATTTCATCTGGTGTTTTTGGCTTTTGCGTTTTCGCCATCGTCTCCACCATTTCTGCCTTACGCTCTGTTAGAGTATGAACAGATTTCATAAATGATTCCTTTGTTAGCTCTTCTTCCTGTAACACTTCTGCATAGCCTTGTTTTTTAAATAAATTGGCATTTAATATTTGATCTCCGCGGCTTTTTTGTGCAGAAAGCGGCACTAAAAGCATTGGCTTATGAAGCGCCAAAAATTCAAAGATGGAGTTAGAGCCTGCTCGCGACACAATAAAATCAGCTGCATGCAATAAATCAGGTAATTCAGTAGTCACATATTCAAATTGCTTGTAGCCTGGCATCTCTGCTAACGCTTCATCGTAATTCCCTTTACCACATAAATGGATAATATGAAATTGCTTTAAAAGCTCTGGCAAGTTTTTACGCAAGGCCTCATTGAGGACCACTGAGCCCAAACTTCCTCCCATGACAAGTAACACTGGCTTTAAAGTAGAAAAGCCACAGAAAGATAAACCTTTTGCTCTATCCCCTTGAAACAGCTCTGGACGGATAATAGAGCCCGTGCAAGTTGCCTTTTCTTGTGGTAAATGCTTCAGCGTTTCTTCAAAAATCGTGAACACATGTGAGGCAAAAGGCAACGCAATTTTATTAGCAAGACCTGGCGTCACATCGGATTCATGAATAACGACAGGAACACCCGCGAGTTTCGCTGCCATGACAACAGGGACAGAAACGAAACCTCCTTTGGAAAAGACAACTTGAGGCTTCACTTTTTTCATAATACGAAAAGCCTGCATCATTCCAGCAAGCACTTTAAATGGATCTGTAAAATTTTTCATTGAAAAATAACGACGCAATTTACCACTCGCAATGCCATAAAACGGAACATTGGGAAATGCCTCGCCTATTAATTCTTTTTCAATACCCTGTTCTGAGCCAATATAGTGGACATCATAACCAAGTTCGAGTAAAGACGGGAGTATCGCTTGGTTTAACGATACATGGCCAGCTGTCCCACCACCGGTTAAAATGATTGTTTGTTGTTTCACATGAATTCTCCTATTCCTTAAAAACCATTGTAGTCAGCACTACTTTTTGTTTACAGTGTTCTATTTTACTATATGCTGACGAAAAGATATAGATGAAGCATGAAAAATTCAGCTTTTCTCTCCTTACATATGCTATACTTGTTCATTATGTTCATGAAGGAAGTATAAAACATGTACCAAACATCTACAATCAAGGAAAAATACGCATTACTCTTAAAAATGATTGTCCCTATACTAGTGACACAAGTAGCTATTTATCTCATTTCATTTTTTGATATTTTAATGTCCAGTCGCTATGGGACGGCAGATTTAGCAGGTGTATCGATTGGCTCCTCTATATGGATGCCCATTTATACTGGCCTGTCAGGGATTCTTCTTGCCATTACACCGATTGTCTCACAGCTTGTCGGTGCAAAAAAAGAGATGGATGCTAAAAAGGCTGTCCAGCAAGGCATTTATGTAGCCATCATGCTAGCTATTATTATTTTCTCAGGACTCTTTTTTGGCATTGACTGGATACTTAGCAAGATGAGCTTAGAATCCGCTGTACATAATATTGCCAAGGGCTACATTTATGCAATGTGTGCTGGTCTATTACCACTATTCTTATTCTTTGTTATGCGTTGCTTTATTGACGCACTCGGACAGACACGTGTCACAATGATTATTACTTTAATGACAACGCCGATTAATATTGCCCTTAACTATATGTTTATTTTCGGTAAATTCGGCGCACCTGAGCTTGGTGGGATTGGTGCTGGTGTCGCAACAGCCATTACATATTGGCTCATTTTCATGATTACGGTATGGATTATCGCGAAACGAGTACCGTTCGAACGTTTCCGTCTGTTTCACCAATGGCCTAAACTAGAATGGCTGCGCTGGAAGGAAATATTACTCATTGGTGTACCGATTGGCATTTCCTTATTTGCAGAAACAAGTATTTTCTCTGCCGTGACGATGATGATGAGTAACTTTAGCACTGAAATAATTGCAGCCCACCAGATTGCCTTAAATTTCACTTCCCTTTTATATATGGTACCGCTTAGTATTTCCATGGGCGTTACGATATTAGTAGGCTTTGAAATTGGCGCTGGACGCATGCGTGATGCCCGCATTTATAGTTATCTATGTGTAGGAACAGCCATTTTGTTTAGCTTTATTTCTGCTTGTATCCTATTCATTTTACGTGAACCAGTAGCTCATATGTATACAGCAGACAGCATGGTGCTCGAATATGCCGTACAGTTTTTAGTCTATGCGGCGATTTTCCAGCTATCTGATGCGATCCAAGCACCTGTACAGGGAGCTTTAAGAGGATATAAAGATGTGATGATAACATTTATAATGGCCATTATCTCTTACTGGGTAATCGGCTTGCCTGTAGGCTATGTCCTTGCTACGCATACTGATTTTGGCCCATTCGGCTATTGGATTGGACTTGTTGCAGGCCTTACAATGGGTGCTATTACCCTTCTCATTCGCTTACTTATCGTACAAAAAAGAGTGACCGTCTAACGATTAAAAAATCGCCTTTTCCTGTTGAGAAAGGCGATTTTTATCGTATAACTCCTGTACGAATGATTTTTACTTGAACTGTCGGCACAAGCTGTAATGATGCAAATTCATCACGCCAGTTTTCTTGAAACATGTTTGGGTGGTAAGCCCGAATATGACGACCTATCCCTAATGTATCTGACTTTTGATTTTGAAGAATGCGTAAAACCTCCTCAAATTCAGCCTGCACACGATCTTGAAACAATTGTTGAACATCTTTGAAAATGGAATCTTTATATAAATGATTTTGGGCAAATTCCTCAATTTCCATGTCTATTTGATAGTCCATCGTGATTCTTCGTAATTCCTCATTCACTGTCCATTTCCTTTTCACATGAATAACATTTGCTGTAATCGGCATTTCTTTTCCATCATGCTTCCACATATAGCTCATTCGTGCTTGTTTACTAGATTGATTCATTAAAAGCAGCATCATTAATGATTGATCTGGCGTTAAGACTGTACCCGTAAAGGTTTGACCTGAAAACAAGGCTAAACCAGCTGCAACCGCATGCTTTTTATCCTCACTTAGCTTGATATATGGAAGAGCAATATCGATTGTCTGTTCAAATAACATTGAGCCAACGGTCTGTAAATCCAGCTTCGGAAAATAGGTATTTTCTTCTGAACTTTCAATAAACCGTTGATAATAGCCTCCTGCACTACCCGATAAATCTTTTGTTAAGTCAATAAACGGTTGTACATCCCCATCTGTTATTGCAATTTTGATGGAAATGGGGTTATGGGGATCACGGAAATAAATATCTAAAATATCATAAAGGGGCTCTTTTACCGTTTGATCAGAAACAAGAATAGTTGATAGTTCTGATAAATCAAGTGTCTGCTCGACATTCAAATTGGCTTTACTACGAACATCCCTTGGTGAAATTCCCTCAGCCATAATAATCTCTGTTTGCTGAGCAGTATTGTTGGGATAGGCATAATAACCTTTATATTCCCCCACACGCCCTTCCACACCAACAAGCGTCACAACGGAAGCATTTTTATAGAGGCGTTCATCCCAACAAGCGACAAGCAGCAAGACGGACAACATCAGTAGAATCCCCTTACGATACACCTTTTCCCCTCCATTTATTCCAATAGATAATGACAATGGGTAACAAAAACGTAAAGACTAAAAATAGATAATGTAAAGAGTTTTTGATTAATTCTATGCTTCGGAATTTAATAACAAAAAGCGGAAGAACAGCTAGCAATATGTGATAGACAACTATACTTCCAATCGGTTTCTTCCTATTTTTCTTCAAATACAGCAAACGAAAAGACAGCCCGAAAATCATGACCGTAACAATCGACCAAGAAAGCCATATATAAACGAAAAAAATATCAAGCCGCTTCACGAATGTGACTTCCTGTGATTTCAAAATATACATAATTGGCTCTGGAATAAGCTTGATCTCCTCCAAACCAAAAAACATTTGCGTAAAAACAATCGACATAAAGAAAAAAATAAAAATGACCAGTTGATAGATGAACAATGGTTTCCCTTTGACCTGTAATTCCTTCTGTACATACGGTCGATAGATGAGGTACATTTCAATTCCAAAATAAGCGTAAGTGCTATGAATGATCCCCGCTATGATTTGTTTATTATTCCACTCAACTGGGAAAAGGTTACTCCACGTTAAGTCAGGTAGCGCTAGCATTAAAAAAATCACAAATAGCAAAATAATCGGCAGTAGCATGACACTCATATTAATGACTGTTTCAGGTCTACTCACATTGGCATAAAGAGATAGTGCAGCAATAATGACTACAACAATCCATTCAGGTGTCTGCGGGAGTACCCATGAGGCTAATACATAGCCCATATAGGCAATTAAAATAGCTGTTAGCAGCAGCCAATAAATTTGATAGATCCATCGAAAGAATGCATTTAAATAGAAATATTGATAATTACGTTCGAAAAATAGGAGTAGACCATAATGTATGACACTACCTACCATAAAGATCCACCAAGCATTCGTCTGACTGCCAATGATTAATGGTGTTTGGAAGGCAATATAAACAACACCTGTCTGTATGATAAATAATAAAAGAAAAAATTGAGCTTTTGAAAGAGAAACATTCATGGTGTATCCTCATTTTTTGCCTGTGCATCCTTTGGCGGCTGAAAGCTAGTAACTTGAACGGATGGCTTAATAAACGGCCAGCGTAAAAAGATTTTAAAGACCGCTTTTGGCTGAAATGGAATGATCGGTGAAAAATACGGCTGTTTTAAGGACGTTAAATTGAGGAGATGAATGAGTAAAATAACAATCCCCACAACAATCCCTAAAAAACCAAACATAGAGGCTAGTACCATAAACGGAAATCGTAGCATACGAATTGTACTATTCAATTCAACGGATGGCACCACATAGCTGGAAATAGCCGTTAGAGCGACAACGATGACCATTAAATTGGATACTAGGCCCGCACTTACAATTGCATCCCCTATAACTAAGCCTCCAACAATCCCGATGGTTTGCCCTACGGATTGTGGTAAACGAATGCTCGATTCTCGAATTAATTCCATAATAATTTCAAGAATAAGGGCTTCGATTAATGGACGATAAGGGATATCCTTTACATCATTTTTCACTTGATTACTTAATTCCAAAGGCAATACCTCAAAGTGAAAGCTAATCACGGCAATATAAAAAGCTGGTAAAAAAACAGCAGTTATAAACGACAGCAATCGGACAATTTTATAAAAGGATCCAACGATTACTCGACCATTGTAGTCGTCTGGTGTTTGATAGAAAGAGAAAAACGTGACGGGTGCAATAAAAGCGGTTGGTGAAATATTCGTCATCACGACAACCTTACCCTCCACTAAATTGGCAACAACCCGATCAGGATGTTCTGTATTTAGCAATTGAGGAAATGGAGACAACACAGAATCCTCCAATGCATCACTTAATTGACCTATACTATAAAAATAGTCGATATCGAGAGACCTAATACGCTTCTCTATCTCACGCAGTGTCTCCGGTTGGATCACCCCATCCATGTAGAGATAATACGCTTTTGTTTTGGTTTCTTTGCCAACCAGAAAAGATTTAACGACAAGCGCTGGATTATTCACCCGCTTGCGTAACAAGGCTAAATTCGTATCGATTCTTTCAATAAAACCTTCATGGGAGCCACGTAGAATATGTTCATTAATAGGTTCTTCAAGATTTCGGTGGACATCGTTGATAATAGAAAGTGTCAGCATTTTCCCTATTTCAGGCAATATAACAATTGTTTCGCCCTGGCATACCCGCTCAATCGCTAGAGGGAGGTCAAAATCTTCTAATGTCGTAATTAAGGTTTCACTCCAAAAAGGCTTTTCTGTATCTAATCGTGCATAAATCGTATCTAATACTTTTTGTACTTCCTTCGCATCAACAAGAGAAGCGTAAAAGCATAAAATAGCAGGGTTTCCTTCATGCCAATCTACCTGTCTGACTGTCAAATCAGATGAATGGTAGAATGCTTTTTGCAGGCTTTTCATCATATATTCCACTTTATCCATAAAACGCCTCCTCTATTGGAGAGTATAAGCATTTTTAGCAGTTTTCAAACGCCACTCTTATAAGGGAACAGAGACATAAAAAAAGATGCCCTTAAGGAAAAAGGAGCATCTTGATGGTGTTTTATTTTTTAAAATAAGTCTCGAGATCCTCATACAGAAAAGGCTTACCTTCCATTTTTTCATGTTGGTTATGCAAGGCTAATTTCTTCTCACCCTCTTGTGTCAAGAGAAGCGCGCTTATTTCCTTGATATACGCTCCTATTTAGTTGAAAGGTGCTCGATTACCTTGGTTCCGCTCCTATTTAGAGGATAGGCGCTCCTTTTACATTGCTACCCGCTCCTTTTTGGTCGAAAAGCGCTCTTATTAACCTATTACCCGCTCCTTTTTGGTCGAAAAGTGCTCTTATTAACCTAATACCCGCTCCTATTTAGATGAAAGGCGCTCTTATTACCGTGGTTCCCGCTCCTTTTTGGTCGAAAAGCGCTCTTATTAACCTGATACCCGATCCTATTTAGAGGATACCCGCTCCTATTTGAAGAAATCCGTTCTAATTACTTTGCCATATGCTACTTTTCTAGAAGGTAGCTCCCCATTAAATCAACAAAAAAAATGCTCTATAAGCCTCGGCAGACTTATAGAGCATCTTTCTTTAAACGGTTGATTATTTTTGGATAAATTGTTGTGTCCAGTAGTTACCTGATTTCACGTAACCTACCCCGATATGTGTAAAGTTACCGTTTAAGATATTCGCACGGTGACCTGGTGAGTCCATCCATGCTTGTACCACCTCTTGTGGTGAACGTTGACCTTGGGCAATGTTCTCACCAGCAGCTTTGTAAGTGATACCTAAAGCTTTCATACGATCAAATGGTGAACCGAATGTTGGACTTGTATGTGAGAAATAGTTTTTACTTTGCATATCTTGTGATTTTTCACGAGCTGCAGCCATTAATTTTGCATCAGTTTGAAGTGGTGATAAACCTGCTTTTGTACGTTCTGCATTTGTTAATTTAACTACTTCTTGTTCAAATGCGTTTACATCTGAAGTTGTTGTAGATGGTGTTGTTGCTGGTTTTTCATTTTGTGATGGTTGATTATTATTTGGTGTCGGTTGTGTATTATCATTTGTAGTTGGCGTCTCTTTAGATGGTGTAGATGCCTGTGGTAATTGAATGTTCCACTTATGATTGTTTGACCATTTATAATAATAAACATTACAGTTCGTTGACTGCTTTACGGAATTCCCTTCTGTTGTATTAGTAGCAGCAGAAGCTATTTGAATTGGAGCTGCTAATAGAAATGTTGCACAAATTGCAGTGAGTGTTTTTTTCATGTTTGCAATTCCTCCTTCTCTGCCATTAATCGTAAGGGATGATTTTCTTTAAATTCCTACCATCATTTGCTAACTACGCCAACAAGGAAAGAAATGCGCGAAAAATCGGGTTTTTTTTACCCTACTTTTTAGTAGGTTTCTCCAATCTATGAAATACTTACGTTCGAAAGAGGGTTGACACTCCTCTTAAACTAGTAAATATTTTCGAAAAACAGCATTTAAAATGAATAAAAAATGTATGTTTTATGCAACCGATCCTATTCCTCATTTTTTCATTTCAATTGTTGAATAGAGCTAGAGATGGCTAGCATTGATAGCTGATAGCCATTCTAATATTACAGTTATGTTACAAAGGCGTTACATTTCATTTACATAAAAATAAAAGAACCTGCGTAAAACTACACATGACCTATATGTGTAAAAATGCGCAGGTTAACATTTTATTTAATTCATCCCAATAACAGGTAGTGAACCAACATTCTCTCCAATGATGACAAGTTTTGCTGGCATTTTAATATACTCGGGCAGCCATTGTACCATCCCATAAGCGTATTGGAACAGCATCGGATTTTTGATGCCCTCAATTGGTACATAGCCTTTCATACGGTAAATCGTTTCAGGTAATGTTCGAACCCAATCTTCAAACTGCTCCTGAGAAAATTCCACATCCGTGAATTCTACTAAACGTGAGCCAAGCTGCATGGAGGCAATAGGTGCTTTGACAATGTCCGCTTTATCAACCTGTGTCGTTGCCTTTAATCCCTCTAATAAATGTAGTGGTACACGCCCATTTGTTGTTTGCAAAATAAAGGCATGTGGGTTTAAGCCCTGGAGCTCGTAGACGACCTGACCTTGCTCCACCTCTGTTAATAAATCTGTTTTATTTGCCAATAAGAGATGTGCATGGCGAATTTGTTCCATAAATAAAGAACGTACTTGCGGTGTTAGCGTTTCACGATGGAGCCAAAGCTTAGAATCAGCTACTGTGACAATGCCTTTGACATTAAGCTTATCAGCAAAAAGGGGTGAATACACAGCATCTAATGCTTCCACGGGATGTGCTGCACCTGTTGTTTCAATAATTAACACATCAAAATCACTATCTAATAGAAGAGATTGAATTTGTGCCTCCGTTTTTTCAGCACCTGAACAGCAAATACAGCCTTCTAGCATCTCTTTAAGAGGAATATCTTTTTCTACTGCCTGTGAGTCAAATGGTAACTTCCCAAGCTCATTCATAATGACTGCTGGCTTTAAGTTTTTTTCTTTTAGTTGGCGAATGACATCTGTGAGCATTGACGTTTTGCCACTCCCTAAAAAGCCACTAAAAAGGTATACATCTTTCATCTTATTCGTCCTCCTATAAAAAAAGCTGTCGCAGATGCCGTGAAAGACGACTGCTGCGACAGCTACACTGTTAGTTTGTTGATTCCTCAGTTTTTTCAGCTGTTCCTAAAAGAAGCTCTTTGGCTTTTAACAACTGTGGATCATCCGCTTTCATTTTCGCACGTAAAGCATCCATTAATGCGTACGTTGTATTACCAGTTAAAATACCTGTTTGTTCAAGGTTATTCGCTGCTTGTAGTTCTTCTACAGCACGCTCTGTATTGTCATCAAAAATGCCATCGACCTCACCAGGCTCATACCCTAATACTTGAAGCATCTCCTCTGCTGCTTTCACAGAGTCAGATTGTAAACCTGCCTTCATTTCAATAGAGGCATTCAAGTATGGTAAAGAGGCATAAGATGGGTAAGCCACTTTGACATCAGGCTCAATCCCTTTTTCATTAATCCAGTTACCTTTAGGCGTTAACCATTTGCCTGTTGTAAATTTCAGATTAGAGCCATCTTTTAATGGTGTCACATTTTGAACAGTACCTTTACCGAAGGATGTTTCACCTACAACTTTGGCACCAACAGATTCTTTTAAAGCACCTGCTAAAATCTCTGAAGCAGAAGCACTACCATTATCGACAAGCACTGTGATTGGTAGATTATATTTCTTCCCTGCAATAGCGTTTGTGATTTGTGGCTCTGCATTTTTTTCTTGAACCTGAACAATCGCCTTGCCCTCTGGTACAAAGAAGTTAGAAATATCTACTGCAGCTTTTAAGTAGCCACCAGGATTTTGACGTAAATCTAAGACAATGCCCTTCATGCCTTTACCTTCGTATTCAGCAAGGATTTTGTCAAGCTCTTGGGCAGTTTGTTCACTAAATGATGTAATTTGAATATGGGCAATATTGCCATCAAGCATTTCGCCATACACTGTTTCCACTGGTATATCATCACGAACAATTGTCATGTGAATAGGCTCCGTATTTTCTCCGCGTTTCACTGTTAATTTCACAGGTGTTCCTTTTTCCCCGCGAATGAGTGCCACTGCTTCCGTTGCACTGAAGCCTTGAATGCTTTTCCCATCAACCGTTAAGATGATATCTTTTGGTAATAAGCCTGCCTTTTCAGCAGGAGAATTTTTGATAGGTGACACAACTGTAATATAACCATTACGTTCTTGAATTTCAGCACCAATTCCTTGGAAGCTAGAAGATAAGCCAGAATTAAATTGGTCGGCCTCTTCCTTCACCATAAAGTCAGAATATGGATCTCCTAATGCATCAAACATACCATTGATCGCACCGTCGACTACTTTTTCATCATCAATATCTTGGTAATAGTTATTTTTCAGTAAATCAAATGCTTCATATAATTTTGTAAATTCCGCACGTTCAACCGGAACTTTCACTTCCACTACTTTCTTATCACCAAATGTTAACGCAAAAATCGTTAAACCTGCCGTGATAAGAATAGTAAAGAACATGAGCATGATAAATTTAAACGGTTTCAGTTGAATAAATTGTCCTGCCGGCTTTATTTCAGCTGGTGTCGTTTCCTGCTGCTGTTCTGTACTTTCTTTTTTCTGTTCATCCATCTTGATTGTCACCACTCTCATTTACACTAACTTGTTGTCACACTACTACCATCTTAACAGGTTATACAGAAGACGAAAAGAAAAAGACTGTCAAAATTTCATGACAGACCATGTCCAATCATGCTTCATCCTATCTAGTATTCTAGCACCTATTCACCTAAGTTTAGACATATAATGGTACTGCCTTTTAATTTTACTCATTTCCTAGTAGCAGTCAACAAAAAACGAAAAGAAACATAGAAAAGCTATAAGAATATAACGTGCAAGAGAGCAAAAAAGTTGCACCTCATTAACTATACATTAATTTTTGCAGTTTTTTATAGACCGAATGGACGGTTAATCGATGAAAGGTAATAAGTTGCCCTTTATAAACGACAGAAAAAATGCCATATGGAGTAGGCGATTTTTCCATCAGATCCTCTCTATTTTGAAGGTCAATCAGATCTGGTATCAATCCTAATTTATTCGCCGCTACTTGAATGTTTTCTGTAGCTACTTCAACATAGGGGCATTGAAACGAACGCAAAATAGTTAGGTTTTGAAATTTCGCCAATCGTTCCTTCCAGTTATTAGGAAAGTAAGGCAAATCAACATTTTCTTGTAATGCAAACATTAATAATTCGAAATCATAAGGTGCTGTTGCAATACATTGAAATTGGTGCTGTAAAAATAAATCCTTGCTCGGTGTCCAGGATGTTTGATCATTCGATAGGACGACTACTCCTTTTTTCCCTCTCTTTTTGGCATCCTCTAAACATTTTTTCAGTAATTGTGTTCCGTAACCCTTGCCTACTGCACTCACCCAGAGACAATGAATAACTACAAAGCCATCAGCATAAACGACCCTCGACGAGTACTCCGCATCTGCATACTCAATAAAACCTACTTGTTTACCATTTTCAAGTAGCTGTATGTAGTGTAAACCTTTTTCAAATTGTTGATTGAGCCATTTGTTTTTGTTTAGATAGCCTGGCGAATTCTTTTTGCTCCGTAAACAGAAACTGCCCATTCCCTCTAACCATTCTCCGTTCATTTCAAGCATTTCTATCTGTGACATGGCATTTCCTCCAATAATGATTTCTGCTAATTTTACCATTATTGGTGAATGATTCAAATAGCGTTATCGTGAACGTGAATCGCCTTTTCTTAAGCTTACGCATATGATGCTAGTAATGACACATGTAAGGAGGAAAAACAATGGGGAGAAATAATAAACAAAACCAAGGCAATGAATCGATAGAAATTTACGCGGCTAAGCTATCTTATATTGGTACAGCCATTTCAACACTAGGGGATGGCTTACAGACCATTGCAGCTGGTCTTGTACTAGAAGCGCTCCAAAACGCGAACAATGATTCTTCTCAAAATAATAATGGCAATGGCAATGGGAATGGCAATCAAACAGTGAAAATAGATAATATGCAGAAACAAATTGATTATTTAATTACTGAGCTTAAACAAATTAAAAAAATGTTAAAATAACCCTTTACATAAAGAAAAAGTGTTGAAGACGTTTTGCTTCAACACTACTGTTTTTTTTCCATTTTCTTCGGCGTCCCCTGTATTTCCATCAATTCAGAAACTGTTACAAATTGATAACCCTGTTTTTCCAGCTCAGGTAGAATCTGCTCCAGTGCTTTGACTGTTTGGGCTCGGTTTCCACCACCATCATGAAAGAGAACAATATTACCAGCCTTCACACCTTTCAGTACCGTGTTAACGATACGATGGACTCCAGGGCTTTTCCAATCTAGCGTATCCAAATGCCAGGACCACATCACGACTTTATAGCCTTCCTTGGTAATTGCTTCAATCATTGCATCGGTATATTGTCCCTCGACCGGCCGGAATAATGTTGGCTGATAGCCCGTAATACCAACAATTACTTCATCGGTTTGTTGAATTTCTTTCATTAAGTTCGGCACATTTGTTTTTAAAGGGTGCGTAAATGTGTGATTGGCTAATTCATGCCCCTCTTCATACATTCTTGAAAGAAGTTCTGGATTTTTTTCTGCATTTTGGCCGACAATAAAAAAGGTAGCTTTCGCATTATATTGCTCCAAGACATCGAGAATTTCTGCTGTATATTTACGATGCGGGCCATCATCAAAAGTTAAGGCAATGATTTTTTCATCTGTTTGGATTTCCCAAAGAATTTGTCCCGCTTCTTCATAATACTTTCTTCCTTTATTCTCAGAAGAACTCACTTTCATATAAAAAAATGACACGGTAATTAGACAAAGTGGTAGTAAAAACAGTAAAAGCTTTTTCACATTTTCACGTCCCCAAATAATTTTTTCGTACTTTATTATTTGAGGATTTCATAAAAAAATGCTTACGTTTCGCAAATTTGATGTTGTATATGATGTTCCAAATGTTGCACATAATCTTGAATAAGCGATGCTAGTGTCAAATGTTGCTGATTCATAACAATCGGTAGTTCTAACGATTTTTCAGCTATGTTTTCCAGCACATAGATGATTTTTTTGTTTAAGCTCGTCCATAGCTGTAAAATAGCTTCTATTGGCATTTCTTGATAACCCTGTAACTCGACCCATCGCACTTGGTCGTATGTAGTCACTACGTATGGTGAAGCCTTATACTGGATGTTTATTAGTCTTTCAAGATTAACTATAGCCGAATCACATAAATGACCAACTATTTCTTTTTTAGACCACTTTTTCGCCGCAGGTCGATGCGCTATTTCTTCTGCTGTCATCACATGAAATAATTCGGGCACTTTTATAATCCAATATTGTAATTGATCAATCGTCTTTTGCATAATGGTCACTCCCTACCTGATCAATCTGAACATAATAATCTAACAACGCAATGACATCTTGCACTCGTTTATACTCTTTTTCAATTTTAAAGGAAATCATTAAAACAGTGATCGTAAAGCTTAATACCGTTATTGACACAAGCTGGACAAGCGACATCCCCACTAAGAACATGTTATTCATCGTCGCAGCAATGAACATCAATACGGACAGAATAACCCCACTTAACGTGATAAAAATAGGCATATAACGCATAATTTCATCCGCCTGTAATTTTAAAATTCGGATGATATATTGAACCTCTTGAATTGTATATTGCTGTTGAAAAATAACAAAATAAGACCTATATACCTCATCGTTTAGCTTTTTATGAAGTATATTTTTATGAAACTTAAGCACAAATTGATCCCCAAAATCATTCGCCAGCGCTTTCTCAGGCTTTAATAGCTCATCTTTAATGTTAATGAAGGCGACCCTTAAACCTCCTCATTCGCTCATGATAAAAACAATTAGACCTTATAATATATGATAGAAAGATGGAGAAGTAGTACGTCAGAAAGTAAAGTTACTATTTTTTAGTGCTTTTCTGTTGCCAGCTTAGCCCAAACATGGTAGAAGCAAAGACAAAAACCGTCGTACAGAGCCACATTGCCAGTCCATTATAAGCACCTTTAGCAATAGTAATGTTCGCTAAAATGATAATTTGCATCATACAAATAGCGATATACAGCATGATGGTATACTTCATACTAGCACCTCCATTTGCGAAATTTTTTTAATTACCAAACGCAAAAACAAGATCCGTTTCACATACGATTTCTCCATCTACAGTCGCTATTCCTGTCCCTTTTCCTATTGCTCCCTTAACTCGTGTAATGGTCACCTCAAGGCGTAGTTGATCACCAGGTTTTACTTGTTTTTTAAAGCGACAATGATCAATACCTGCCAATAAACCTAAGCGTCCCTCATTCCCCTCCTTTGTTAGCATAATGACTGCACTGACTTGTGCAAGTGCTTCTACAATTAGCACACCAGGCATTACAGGGTAATGTGAAAAATGACCGTTAAAGAACTCCTCATTGATGGTCACATTTTTTAGCCCCACTGCTCGCTTTCCTTCCTCTAATTCCAACACACGATCTACTAAAAGAAATGGATAACGGTGTGGTAAAATTTCTTGAATTTGTTGACCAGTTAACATACGTAATCCCTCCACAGCTTTTTATAGCCTTATTCTAACACTAATTATTAGTAGTTGGTATTAAAAATAAAGCTTAAGGAAAAAATGACAGTGCTACAACCAAAAATAGAAAACAAGCTGTGCCAAATGATACGATGCTCATTGCCGATTTTTTCTCCTTTCGCCACTCTCTCACCCCGATAAGTACAAATGTTAAGCCTAATAAGGTGAACGTAACAGGTAAAAACGTAAAATCCTTTGTTACGAGACCATAAACGCTAATCATAATAATGGCCACAGCAAATAGTAGTTGTAAGCCTAAAGATCTGCTCATTGCAATCACTCCCCCGTTAAATTACTTTTCTGAATATTTTTTCATTACTTTTTCAATATTTCTTTATCGACAGCCGCACTGTAGCTAGAATATAATATTCCATGCATTCACCCTAGAATGATTAGTTTATTAGAATAGGATGGTTTAGCATGTTATCTTTTATTGCAATAGTTCTTTTATTATTTTTAATTCCAGGTCCTGCTGTCATTATCACGATTACACAAACATTAAAAAGTGGTAAAAAGAATGGAATCTATACAGCTTTAGGCATTGGTCTTGGAGATTTAGTGCATACATTAGCGGCTGTTTTAGGTCTTTCTGCTATTTTAATGAAATCAGCCACTGCCTTTGAAGTGGTGAAATATATAGGGGTAGCCTACCTTGTGTATTTAGGTATTCAAATGCTCCTCACAAAACCAAAGAAAATCGAACAACCAACTGTGGAACAAAGCCCAGCTAGTACGTCATTCCGCCAAGGGTTTTTGGCAGAAATTTTAAACCCGAAGACGGCATTATTTTTCCTTGCCTTCCTACCACAATTTATTCAGCACAATGAACAATCTGTCACAAGCCAATTACTAACGTTGGGGATTACATTTGTCGTAATGAGTGCCTTGTATACTATCCTACTAGCAATTATTACAAGCTTCATCGGTGAGAAAATCTTTACGAAAACGAGTGGTAGCTCACGTTGGCTTGAAAAGACAGTCGGCTTCGTTTATATCGGTCTCGGTGTCCGTTTAGCGTTACAGACACAAAGTAGATAATTTCAAGAAGAACACGATATGTGTTCTTCTTTTTTTGCAGGAAAATGAAGAATGTTAGCCAATACATAATAAAAAGGAGGGTTTAACTTGAATCAACGTCAAGAAAATTTATTTGAGCAATTAGCTCATTACCGTAGCGAGTTGCTCCACTTCCTAGAGCATGTGTCTGAAGAAGAGGCAAATATCATTCCAGCTGGTTTTCATAATAATATTCGCTGGAATTTGGGCCATCTCTATCTCGATCAATATTTATGGATAGAAGCATTAACAAAAGAAAAGGATGCGGAGCTAGACGTTTTCATGAAATGGTTTGGTTTTGGCACATCGCCGAATCATTTTGACAAAGAAACGCCTACCTTTGAGGAATTAAAAAAGTACTTGGCTCGGCAGCCTGACCAAGTCAAGGAACGATATGGTGATCGATTGGCTGAAGAATTTCCTTCTATTGACATGGGCATGCAAACCATTGAACAAGTACTACTACGCACTATCTTTCATGAAGGGTTGCATTTCCAGGCGATTTTAACCATTCATCGATTCCTGAACTAATTTGGGTCTTTTGCTTCCTTATTCATTGTTAATTTTTAAGTTACCTTTATCAGATGCAAATCAAAATAAGATTTAACCATTTTGTTGCGGTAGACAATTTCCATCTTTATTTATTTCTAAGGCTCGATATATTCTTGTCCGAACGTCTTCAACTTCTGACCAATAAACTTTGTTGGCTGCATTTCTGAAGGTGCTCAAACCTCCAATTGTGCCTCTGAATAATCTTGAGCGTTGACATTATGTACAAATTCATAAAATAATTGCAGAATTACTTCTAAATCGTCATCATGATAATTTTTAAAATAAAGCATCTACACCCATTTTTCTCGCAATCTATTATACCAATTATAGGATATTTAAGTATAATTTAGTGAGCTTATAGATTTAAATCAATCTATAAGCCTATTTTTCATGTTATTGTTTCGGTGTATTGGCTGTCAGTGGATGAGCATTTGCAACTAATTGAACAGGTGTTGTCGTTTGCTGAAAGCTTTCCTTCTGTCCTTGGTTTGATTTCCCATAGCCTTTCATGGCTGCAAAAAGCGCCACACCTACAATGCCCCAAGTTAAAAATTTCACAGAATAACCTCCTTTCAGTTTTAGTATTAGATAACATAATCGGATTATACGCTACGGTATTTATACAAAAATTTTATTAAAAACAGAAGAATATTATGGTAAAATTGTATATGTTGCAATTTTTTATATGTAGGAGGTTTATTACCATGAAGAAAATTTTCACAGGACTTTGTATAACATCAATGTTATGGATGGCTTCACCGGCTGAAGCTGCCACGACTCAAATTAAGATTGACGATGTTGTAGTAAAAACGGATACAGCACCCGAGCAAAAAAACAATCGAACAATGGTACCTTTACGTGTAATCAGCGAAAACCTTGGTGCCCAAGTTGATTGGAAAGATTCAAAAATTACCCTATCGATGAATCAAACAACGGTTTCTTTAAATGTCAACAATCAAACAGTCATTAAAAATGGCAAAAAGGAGCAATTAGATGTAAAACCTTACATTAAAAATAACCGTACCTATGTACCGCTCCGCTTTATTGCCGAAACATTTGGCAGCCAAGTCGATTACAAGCAAGGAACAGTGTCTATTGCAACTAAACCATTGCTGATTGAAAATGAAAAAATAAAGGCCCTACAATATGAATACCATATGACAATGGGTGGTATCATTCAGGAGATAAAGGGCAATGCCTATCACAACGCTATTTATAAAATTTTCCAAGAAAAGAAAGGCGACAAAGTAGAAGCTCCAAAGGAATATTATTGGCACTTTAATTTAGATGAACCTGGGTCTTACTACAAGCTTGGCCAGTATGATTTTATGACTCATGACAATAATAGTATCAAGCAATTTGATATTTATTCATTAAACGGTCCTTTCCCAGAAGAACTACTAGAAGGCTATCCTAAGGTACTTCTACATGATGTTTCCGAAAATAGCTGGTATATCTTCTCAGAGCAAGCCGTGAATTCGATTCAACAGCTTATCAACAATGCATCAGAAAATGGCTTTAGTACCGTTATTAGTAATACAGTAGCTTAAATTTTTAATGCTTATCATATTCTGTATGAATTTGCGCAAACTATTCCTATCAACGTTTGCTCGATGGAGGTTTGTCACATGCAGAAATTACTGTTACTAAGTATTGTGCTACTTTTCCTGGCTGGCTGCTCCGCGGAACAAGCTCCGCCTAGTGAGGAAGCCGAAGCCAAAGAACAGACCGTCAATGCAGAGCCAAAAGAACATCAAAGTGTTTTGGTACTTGATGACTAACAAGAAAAGCGTGTTTTGATGAAATACAATCAAAACACGCTTCTATTTTGGACTATCTTTGTATAATCTGTATAAGATTACCACAAGTATCGTCGAAAACTGCTATTGTGACATCCCCTGTTTTGGTCGGTGCAATAGTAAACTTTACACCCTTCTCCAGCAAACTCGCGTACTCTTTTTCTATATCTGCAACACCAAACATCGTTGCGGGAATCCCTTCTGCGAAAATCCTCTTTTGATAATCTTTTGCTGCAGGATGCTCATCTGGTTCGAGCAAAAGCTCCGTACCCTCTTGATCATTAGGCGCAACAAGCGTTAACCATCTATATTTACCTACAGGTACATCCTCCTTTTTTACAAACCCTAGCTTCTCCGTATAAAATGCCAGTGCCTTCGCTTGATCTTGTACAAATATACTGTTTACTATGATATTCAATATATTTTCCTCCTTGTCTTTGTGGTGTAGTACCGTCTCTTACTTTACTCTACCCATCCTTTCAGCAAATCTTGAAGTGGTTCTTTATTGAAGATCATCACTCGATATTTTCCCTTACGTTGTGATGTGACGAGTCCTGCATTTTCTAACACTGAAAGATGTTTGGCAATCCCCTGTCTCGAAATAGAAAGTTCATACTTCATGAGAAGGCGAACCGTCAATTCATACAACGTCATCTCGTCACGTTCGGCTAGTTCGTCTAATATAAGTCTCCGTGTCGAATCCCCAAGTGCTTTAAAAATAGCGTCTTTATCCCAATTCATACATCGATTATATGCAACTATTTGGTTGCACGTCAATTAGAAGCAACTAATCAGTTGCATGTATAGAATAGGATGGAACGATTTGTTTTTGTGGGGATTGCTTCTTACATTTTGGAGCGGGTTTTAGTTTTTTTGAGAGGTTGCCTTATTAGTTTGAGCGGAGATTACTCTTTTATGAGCGGGTCTCTCCTCATTTGGAGCGGAGGCTTCTCTTTTTTGAGCGATTCTCTCATCGTTTGGAGCGGAGGCTTCTCTTTTTTGAGCGATTCTCTCATCATTTGGAGCGGGTCCCTTACTTTTTTGAGCGATTTTCTCATCATTTGGAGCGGGTTCCTTACTTTTTTGAGCGCTTTTCTCATCGTTTGGAGCGGGGTCCTTACTTTATCGAGCGCTTTTCCCATCATTTGGAGCGGAGGCTTCTCTTTTTTGAGCGCTTCCCTTATTGTTTGGAGCGGATCCTTCACTTATTTGAACACTTATCTCATCACTTAAAGGAGATCCATCACTTTTCCTGGACTCTTCCTCCTCACCTTCTTGGAAAAGGGTCCGACATTTTATTGAGCAGTTCAAAATAAAAAAGCTGTCCCAACCGTGTTATCGTTTCTGACAAGGTGTTGGGACAGCTGGTTTTATTTTACGATTAAGGCTGGACATTGTACACGTTTCATGACTTTATGGCTAACACTGCCAAGGACCATTTCCTGTAAGCTATTTAATCCTCTGCTACCGATGACCACAAGATCTACTTGTTGTTCATTGGCATAGCGTACAATTTCGGGACCAGAGTCTCCTTTTAAAAATGTTGTTTGATAAGAAATGTTTGCTTCTTGTAATGCCTGTTCAACTGGGGCGATTTTGCGCTGACGGGCTAGCTCCACGTTGTCGATAGTGCCAGCGATTAGCAGTTCATTCTTTATTTTATCTACATTCACCACATACACAATATCGATTGTGGAGGTTTCGGACAGCTTGGCTAATTTTATAGCTTCCTGTGCTGCTCGAAACGCATTATCAGAGCCATCTACTGTTAATAAAATACGCTGATACACGCTTACCTCCTAATGGTTGGTTGTGATGCCATTTAATTGATAATATAACGCTTGGCTTGCAGGATTTAAGCCTACTAGGTTTACATCAATTTGTTGTGCTTCTAGACGGGCTTTGACTTTCATGAGTGCTCCAACGGCCGATTCATCCCATAGATGACTACTTGATAAATCAATAGTAATACTGGAAGCTTTAATATGTTCAAATGCCTGCATAAAGCTTTTCGTTGAGGCAAAAAATAAGGGCCCTTCGATGATAAAGGTCGTACCTGCTTGCTGGATGGAAACCTTCGATACCTTCGATACAAAGAAGAGGGCGCTTAAAATAACACCGATGACAACACCAATAGCTAAGTTATCGGTATATACAACAATGAGCACCGTAGCAATCATGACAAATGCATCTGCCCGAGGAGCTGTCACAATATAACGGAATGAATCCCAGTCAAATGTACCAATACTTACCATAATCATGATACCAACCAAAACCGGCATTGGAATATCTACCACTAAATCGCCAAGGACAATGATGAGGAACATTAAAAAGACCCCTGCCACTAGTGTTGATAGACGTCCTCGCCCTCCAGATTTAACATTAATGACTGATTGACCGATCATCGCACAGCCGGCCATGCCACCAAAAAAGCCATTGACAATATTGGCAATACCTTGCCCACGTGCTTCTCGGTTTTTATCACTTTTCGTACTTGTCATATCATCGACAATTTGCGAGGTTAACAGGGATTCTAGTAATCCAACGATAGAGAGAGCTAATGAATAAGGCAAAATAATTATTAGCGTTTCCATTGTAAATGGCACGTTTGGAATGAAGAATGACGGTAATGCACGCTCAATGGAACCTAAGTCTCCAATCGTTTTTAATTCCACACCTGTTGAGAAGGCCACAATTGTTAAGACAACGATAGCAATTAATGGTGCTGGGATTGCTTTGAAAAATCTAGGTACAATATACACGATCAACAATGTTATGCCAATAAATACATATGTCCAAAGCCCTTCTTTTAAAAAGTGAGGGACTTGTGCCATAAAAATTAAGATAGCCAGCGCATTGACAAAGCCAATCATAACGGCATTAGGTATAAAACGCATTAGCTTAGCAATACCTAGTACCCCAAAAAACAATTGGAAAATACCTGTTAAAATCGTTGCTGCTAATAAATATTGAAGACCATGATCTTTTACAAGGCTCGTCATCACCAATGCCATCGCACCTGTAGCAGCGGAAATCATGGCCGGTCTTCCCCCTACAAAGGCGATGATGGTCGCGATACAAAATGAAGCATACAAACCTACCATCGGGTCAACGCCTGCAATAATAGAAAATGCGATGGCTTCGGGAATAAGTGCAAGGGCAACAACTATACCTGATAATAGATCAGCACGGACATTGCCAAACCATTGTTCTTTTAACGTTTGCATAAATAAACTCCCTTAGTTATAGTAGAATAAATCGTACCAAAAGATACCTATTTGGGACGAACAAGAAGTAGCATAACATACTCATTCCCAAAAAGGAATGATTTTGGGAGGATTAATGATGATTTACGGCTATAAGCGGCCAATAATTGGTGATGAATCAGGAGAACAACAGCTAGTAGATAGACAAGTAGATCAATTATTTGTAGAAGCACATCCCTTTTCGAAAAAAAGGCATGTCCTAGAGGATCTATTAATGACAATCCAACCAGGCGATGAAATTGTTGTTGAAAATCTAGTGGTGCTAGCAGACTCCTTTCATCAATTATTAGATGTCCTTCACGTCCTTGCAAAAGACCGTGTCAGGATTACGTTCCTAGAGGAGCAGATTTCCAATACATCATTGCTCCAGCTAGATTTATTAGAGTCCGTTACCCTCTTTACTAATCTACAAACTCAGCTGAAGAGCCATGCCACAACATTTGGTCTGGTTGAAGCTAAAAAAGCGGGAAAAACGATTGGACGACCTAAAAAATCAGATGATAATTTACGAAAAGCATTTGCGATGTATCAAAGTAAAAATTATTCACTTATGGACATTAAAAACGAAACAGGCATAAGTAAATCTACCTTATACCGTTATATAGATGAAGTGAATAAAGGCCATCATGATAACTAAAAAACAGCAAGTGAGCGTTCGCTGCTCAAACTTGCTGTTTTTTTATATTGGTAATATTGTAGAAGATTTAATTTCACGTAAGGATAAGTTCGTTTGAATTCTAGAAATCCCGAGCTTATTTAATTTTCGAATAAATAAATCCAATTCCTTGCGATCTCGTATAACAACCTTCAACAGATAATCATAGGCACCTGTTAAACAATGACATTCTAATATTTCGGTCATTGTTTTCAAGCTGTTCTCCAATTCCTCTAGTTCCTTTGCTTGATGAATATTTGTACTCATAAAAACATAGCACAGTAAATCAAAACCTAATTTCTCCTGATTTAAAATCGCGACTTGCTGATCGATATATCCTTCATTTTCTAAACGTTTGACCCTCGTATGTGTTGCTGGCGGGGAAAGATTGACTCGTCTAGCCAATTCTGCATTACTGAGTTGAACCTCTCTCTGCAAAATATCTAATAATTGAAGGTCCACGCTATCTAGCGCCTTATTTTTAATCTCCTCCACAATTTTCCCCCTTTCGATAATTTCTTACAACTGACATATAACGCTTAATTACAGAAGATTTTTTTGTAAAAACTTCAATAACTTTTAATTATTTTGAATTTAATCAATTCAACAAAATATTATACAGCTAAACATCCGATAATGCTATGATTCTTAGTATACATATTATTGAAAGGAGTGTTACATGCCTTGATTAAGTTTTATATGGGCTTAATGCTCATCACGAGTCTACTTTGGGGAGGAAATTTTGTCGTGGCTAAAACGCTTGTCGCACACGCTTCTCCTATGACATTAACCACAGCAAGATGGTTAATAGCAGTCGTCGTCCTTGTACCATTCGTCTGGTGGAAAGAAAAGAAATTAGTGCCTGCAAAACAAGCTCTTGTGCCCTTATTCTTGATGGGCATTACAGGTGTGGCCTTATTTAATATTTTTCAATTTTTAGCGTTAGAACGGACAACATCCACTAATGCAGGTCTAATTTCAACGATGAATACAATCTCAATTGCCCTCTTTTCGTTTGTTTTGCTAAAAGAAAAAATAAATAGCATGCAGCTTGTGGCAATGACAATCTCTTTATTTGGAGTGGTTCTTGTTCTTTCGAAAGGAGAATGGCAGCTATTACTGGATTTTCAATTGAATTCTGGGGATTTATGGATGGTTGCAGCCGTCTGTGTCTGGGGACTTTATTCGGTTTGTAGTAAATGGGCTATGAAAACTACATCTCCGTTAATGGCGACATTATACGCAGGTATATTCGGTGTGCTCATGCTTGTACCGTTTACAAGGATGGATTTTACCATTTCTAATATGGATTCGGCTTTCATTCTTTCACTCCTCTATACAGGCATTATCTCTACTGTTTTGTGTATGGTATTTTGGAATATTGGGGTACAGAATTTAGGGGCAACAGCCTCTGGTATTTTTTTAAACTTTAATCCTATTTTCACGGCCCTGCTTGCCTTTTTGTTTATCGGAGAAAAGCTGTCTTGGTTGCAAGGGGCTGGAGGACTGATCGTTATTATCGGCTGCTATTTATTCACTCATTTTAAAACAAAAATACCACAGGCTTCTCCGGTATAACATAAAGAACTCTTATTCAACCAACTTTCAAATTCAGTCGCATCTTCTAGGTTAAAATAATACTTTGCGATTCTAACAAATTCTTCCGTGTCAATCTTGAAAGAGATAGAAATCAACTACGTTCACCAAAACGTTCCTGCTGAATAAAGGTAAGCTTCAATCAATTAAAAATTATTCATTTTAACATAAAAAATCAGCTATTCCTTCTTGAGAATAGCTGATTCTTTATGGTTGAATGACTTTAACAAGCACTCCACCGTAACCTATGTAGTTTTTACATATTTTGTGGTGGAATGATACCCATTACAAGTAAGATAAAGAAAACCAATCCAATAAGGAAAAATAGCAGAGACGCCAAAAAGGTCGGACCAAGTTGAACCTGGAACCGTTCTCGCTCATGAATGATACCTGTTTGTGCACTCACTTGGGATGCAAAAAGTCTAGACATAGCTCCACCACTACTAGAAAAGTAGAATGTCCCTAGAGTAAAGGCAACACCAGTGAAAAACATCACTTCAATAAATCGTACCGTGAACATAGTGGCAATCAAATACGTTAACACTATTTCCACAATCCATGCAATGACCATAATAATGACGTGTTTCCTACGCATTCTAAGAGCACCTTTCCCGTTAATTACTACTTCTACGTCGTATATATGGGAAAAGTTTCGTTTTTCTGAATTTATTGTCATTTCTATCGGTCTTTTTTCGATATTTACATGCCATCCTCTAATTGTATTCGTTTCTGTTGATTGATTTCACCTTCTTGCTGAATTGTAGTTTTCCTTCTTCATCAAAAATAAAAGTACTTGGATAATTCATCACTACAGAGCTTTTTTTGTAGTATCCCCTTTTTGTCTATAAAAATCGGATACTACGGCCTTCGCAAGACTATCATAGGCTGTGGCATTAATTGCGTTGATAGAATACCTCTAAATTAGGTACTCTCCTGTTGACATGGGCCACACCGCAATACCCAAAAATTAACATTTTCCCCATTTTCGATGATTGGTCCAATTGTGTTAAAGCTGTCTCATAATTAATTTATTTCGTAACGTCCTCTAGTGATTCATAACCATAATAAAAATTATAAAAATAGCCCCAACCGTGAAAGGAGGGGCCACTAATTTACGTGAACAACTTTTTATTTTTATAAGCTATGAGGCTAACGACAAATAGCATCATGGAAGACACGACAAAAACCATTCTTACTCCATACCATTCCGATAAGATGCCCAAAATGAACGAAGAAATGCCAAATACCCCAGTAACAATGACATTTAAAGAGGTATAAACGGTTGGTAATTTTTCCTTGGTGACACTTGTTTGAACGATGGTCTGTTGTGGGATGTTTTTTAATTGTCCACAAATGCCAATCATAAACGAGCAAAGTAACGCCAAAAGTGCTGTCGGACTAAAGGCAAAGAACAATGTGAAAATAGCTGATAACAAAGCACCTCCACAAATGAACACTGCTTTTTTACGATCGACAACTGAAGTCCATTTTAGACATATCATACTCCCTATAATCATTCCAATGAAAAAAATGCCATTGAGATAACCCCACCATTGAGAGGAAACCTGCAAAGCCTCCTCAACAAAGACAAGCAAAATAGCTGCGACCCACGCTGCACCTGCAATAGATTCTAGTAAATCCATACGTGCCGCTATTTTTAGCACAGGGCTTTGCAGAATGGTTTGCCAGCCTTCGACTAGTAATTGCCGCTTTTTTGTCTGCTGACTTTGTTTCCAAGGGACATCTGGTAAAAGATTTAAAAGAACTGTTGCCAAGAAAAAAAGAAAGACAACAACCCATAAAAGTTGAGATGGAGTAAAAAGAATAAGCAAGGAACTTCCAACGAACCAAGAACCCACTTGAATGGATTGAATAACCGATTCAGCTATACTATTTGCTCGCAACAAATCCTTTTCCTCCACATAATGAGGTAACAAGGATTGACGAATGGGATTGGCACACCCATCCAGTAAGGCAATTATCGCAATCATGACATAAATATAGACAACGATTGGCTTAGCACCTACCCATTCTACATAGGATGCAAGACCAACGAGGACAGCTGTTTTACAGCCTTGAGAAATAGTTAGCAAACGATTCAAAGGACACTTCGTAGTAAAGATTGGTGTCAGTAGGCTTGAAATCAACATACTGGAAGTAATAATAAATGGCACCAATGCCGTTGAAATAGCGGAATTGGTTAGACGATAAATGATACTAATAACACTTACGATATAGAGGATATCTCCTATATCCGCAAGAGATTGACCTGTCAGTAAAATTGAAAAAGAACGGTTTTTTTTATTCACTTTTTATCCCCCATAAAAAAATTTTAGCTTTTTATGGGGATGTTTAAATTGGACCGTTTTGCATTGGCTAACTCCTTTATATGCCTATTTGAAAAAACAATGGGGGACGTTATTTTTTCATTTATAGGTGACTTGATATCATTTTAAGAAAATTCTAAAGTATTGATCTTATTTTAACATCACTTCCCATTTGATTCCAGAACACAAAAAGACCAGGAGCTCTTCAAATATTTAGAGTCCTGGTCTTTTTGTGAAAAGTGAAACTTACTAGGTTGCTTTAGTTTTTTGTATTCCACTATTATATTAGTCGTATCAGCTTTGCAAAGGTTACAGGTTTCTCGAAAGAATTTTAAAAAATGTTAATCATCCTGTTTACCATTTTCCTGTTAGACGTTGTACCGTTTTAAGGTAGCCCGTTCAAACACTAATTGAAAAATACAAATACAGCAGATCGGGAGGTATAACTAGACTCCTTACCTCTTACGCAAAGCATTGAACAATAGGAAAAGAATAAGAAAAAGGCCGATTACTACTAAAGCTTTAAATAAATTGTGGGCAATGTTGAATTGATGATACGTATACTCTCCGTCTCTAATGGCTTTCAGGTAGGTCCCTTTATCAACCTGTACCGCAATGGCAATCTCCGTATCTATCCCCTTTATAGAAAAATATTTTGTTCCTTTTGGATAAGCATTTGAAAAATTCCCTCCATATTCCTTCATATCTGAATACTTCGTGACCGCTCCAATTTTATTTTCAATCGTTGTTACTTTTTCATCGGTCACTTCATACATATAACCATCCCAAACAACAAAGGGATAAACCCAGCTTGTTGCAACAGCGTTGGCAGGTATTATTATCATTATTAATAAGCAGAAGGAAACCATACGTAGATAAGGCTTCATGCATATCCCCCTTTCCATCATTTTACTTATTAGACTGACAATTGAAGAAAACGTTACATTTTTTTGATTTGACTTCTATTTCATTGGATGCTAAATTTACTAAAGCAGTAATTTACTAAATTACTAAATCTGCATGACGAGGAGTTCGGAAAATGAAAATCCCAACACATTTAAAACATAAACCTGTTATCGTTGCTGAAAACTACGCTAATATTGACGGGCGTACAGCTTATCAAACAGATGCTCAAGGGCTTTCTCTTGGCTTGGCGCAATGGAATGATCGAGGAAAGGTTGATATTTCTGCGAAGGTTTGGCGACATACTGGTGGCAAATGGTCGCGTCAATCAGAGGAGCTTCCATTGCATCGTGTTCTTGACCTGGCTATTTTAGTATGTGAAACACAACTTTATTTTAAGGAGGCGTATCGTCACGAGCATCTATATGATGAAGAAAACCCTATTATTAATCGTGTAGGCTTACAAGGAGACGCTATGACTGTAGAGGTTTGTACAGAAAATGAACAAATTAAAGAGGATATACAGCTTTTTCAACAGGCATTAAATAATGATGGTGAGTTAATTGGTGAGCGCCTTCGGACACTATCTCGAATCTTAAAAGAAATGGGTTATTAAAACTCAAGAGGAACTTTAAAATGAATGAACAAATGTTACAGGAAGATACAAAACTGAGAAAAGCTTTTTTTAATTTTTTAATTCCCGTTATGTTAGCGAATGTGCTACAGTCGGTTGGTCAAGTTTTTGCCATGTTTTTAGTTGGTCGCAATTTAGGAGTCGATGCGCTCGCTGCCATTTCTGCATTTTTCCCATTCTTCTTCTTTTTAATGGCTTTTGCGATAGGTATTGGGTCAGGTAGCTCGATTTTAGTTGGGCAAACATTTGGCGCTGGCCAACAAGAGAAAATGAAGGAAGTCGTTGGGGTAACCTTAGTCTTTACAACCATTTTATCCATTGTCGTGGCAATCTTTGGTGGCTTCTTTATTGAATGGATATTACGCTTTATGCAAACACCAGCTAATATTTTAGACATGAGTATAAGCTATGCACAAATTTTATTCTTCACCTTACCAATTATGTTTTGGTATATGGTGTATACAACCTTTATGCGTGGCGTCGGTGATTCGAAAACACCATTTTTATTTTTAGTCATCAGTGTCGTGTTAAATATCGCCTTCCTTCCACCGCTACTTTTCGGATGGTTTGGCTTGCCAGCATTCGGCTTAAATGGCGCTGCCTATGCTTCTGTGTTATCCAACCTTGTAACGATGATCTTGTTACTGGCTTATTTGCATAAGACAAAGCATTTACTGCGTTTAGACAAATCGATCTTACAGCATTTTAAATTAAAGAAAGATATTTTAGCTTCCCTATTAAAGCTCGCGATTCCATCAAGCATTAGTATGGTTGCCATCTCTGTTGCGGAAATTGCTGTTATTGGGTTTGTCAACGTCTATGGTTCTGATGCCACTGCCGCTTATGGCGTGGTCAATCAGGTAGCTAGCTATGCACAAGTACCTGCAATGAGTATTGCCATTGCTACTTCTGTCTTCGTGGCACAGGCATTAGGTGCGAATTCTACGGAAATGATCAAAAAAATTCGTCAAATGGGTGTGCGTATTAATTATCTTCTAGGTGGCGCCATCATTATTTTGATGTATCTCTTTGCAGAGCCGATTTTGGCTTTCTTTATTGATTCACATGATACGGTGCTCATCGCCAAGGATTATTTATATATCGCCTTTTGGAGCTACTTAATTTTCGGACATACACAAACTGTTTCTGCTACGATGCGTGCTACTGGTGTGGTGTTATGGCCAACTATCTTTTTAGTTATTACGATTTGGGTAGTTCAAGTGCCTTTAGCATTTCTGCTATCCCACCATACGTCACTGGCATTAAATGGTGTTTGGTTAGCCTATCCAATTACCTTCTGCGTACATTTCATCATGCAATATGCGTACTTCAAGTTAGGCTGGCAAAAACGAACATTAAAAGCTATGCTAAGCGAATAATATCTTTTTAAACCAACAAAATGACCAGGTACTCAACAATTGAGCCCTGGTCATTTTGTGAAAAGTGAATGTTACTATATTGCTTTAGTTTTTTGTATTCTACTAATAGAGTAGTCGCTTGATGTTTCAAAAGGTTACAAAAAACTAAAAAAATTTTTTCTAGTTTTTTTCTTCTAGTACTACTAACCACAATAAGGCGATAAAAACAGAAAAACTGACTAGCATGAAGAAGGTGTTAAGATTAAAATATTGATTGTTAACATGAATCGTTAGCCCCGACGTGATATCCAATAAATATTGTTGATCTGCATACCCGTATTGCTTTATCAACGCCTTCTCTATTACCCCTCGATAATTATCAAGCTCCATTCTTTGATACATAATGCCAGCAATAATATGAAGAGATGTGAAAAGGAGCCCAATGATAACCACCTGTTTTGTTAGCTTATAATAGCGAAAAATCCTTTGCCATAACAAAACCATAATGATAAATAATGGAACGACGATCATAAGGAGCAGCAAGGCAGGATTCCCATTGCCAGAGGAACTGCCTGGTGTTGCCGTCATTAAATGAATGCCCATGAATAGAACCAATACTATTAACTGAACAGCGAGTAAAACTAGTTTTGTAGCCTTCAATACATCTCCCCCTGTATACCAAGCATACCTAAATGAATTTTGAAGAAAAAGTTATCCAGTGACCCCCTTCATTTTTTTGCCATCTTCTACAAACCCAATACTATAAAAAAGCCGTCTTTTGTCTAAGCTAACAATATCAATATAAAATACAATGTCAAAGCTATTCGAGTGGAGAAACGATGAAAATATATATCAAATTGTTAACGATTATTGGATTGACGACCTTACTCGCTGGGTGCTTGGATATGACCGAACCACAAAGAATGTACTATATCAATGCAGTAGGCGTAGACTTTGAAGATAATGAATACGTAGTGTATTTACAAATCATTAATTTTGCTGACGTTGCAAAATCTATTCAAACCAGTACAGATGTAGCGCCTGCTGAAGTGGGGCGTGCCACAGGAAAAACAATAGAAGAAGCTATTTATAAATTGTATCGTTCGTTGGATCAGGAGGTTTTTTGGGGTCATATGCGCTATTTAGTTTTTTCAGAGCGGGTTATGGAAAATGAACATATTATTCCTGTTATTGATACATTTATCCGTTTTCGGGATACAAGATACCAAATTTGGGTGTACTGTACAAAAAATCCTGTTAATGAAGTGCTGCTTGTCACACCCATCCTAAGAAATTCGCTATCCTCATCTAAATTAAGTAACCCCATCAATCCAACTGAACAGGAAACCTTTATTGAGCCGAAAGATTTAAGAGATATTATCATCGGGTTAAATGAACCAAGTCATGAAGTAACCATCCCATATGTGTCCATTAAAGAAGATTGGCAAACAGCTGAAGAACAGTTGGAGGAAACTTATTTTTCAGGGGTCGGAATTCTCTCGAAAGACGGCTTTAAAGGCTTTTTGCAGGACAATGCGGCAAGAGGCAATCAATGGATGCATAATAGAACAAAAAGAGGTGAAATCACTGTTCAAATAAACGCAAATAGTGACGAAGCATTAACAGCTAGTATAGAAAAGATTCATATCGATGTGAAACCACTTGTCAAAAAAGAGATTGTGACATTTGAGGTTGAACTAAAAATCAATGCAACAATCAATGGATTTAGAGGAAAAATATCCGAACAAGAACTGAAACATCAAATTTCGACAGAGATCAAAAAAGAAATCCAACAAACTTTTCATGAGGGCTTAACATTGGATGTTGATATCTTTCGTTTGTCTGAGTTTCTGTATCGAGACAATGTAAAGACATGGAAAAGGCTTGAGAAGGATGGGAAAATTCCATTAGATGAGCATTCTATTAGTAAAATTAATGTGGAAGTAGCAAAAATCAATCCGGGTCGAAAAACATTTAGTGAGACTATACAAGAATAAAGGACAAGGCCATGCGACCCTGTCCTTTTTGTGTGTGAGTTTATATGTGCAGGCAGACAGGATCCAGTTCTAAACTTGCACCTTTTCCCACATAACCATATACTAAATACGAATATTTTTAGTATAAAATATGCCTTTTTTGTAGAAAATTCACTATTAATCCTAGGCAGTAATCACTTTTAGAATCGGAGGTAACTGTCATGTATAAAACAATTACTTTTGCAGTTGATACGAAATATAACGATCCAATACAAGAAACTTTTACGTTTGAGCAATTAGGGATTGATGAACAATTATCGGACATTGAAATGAAAAAACAAATTGATTTTATATTTAAGAATTGGGTCAGTGATCGACTCAATATTTCCCATAGTATTGTGATAGAAACCGAGACTGAATGACTATCCTCTAACTAGGCGTCTTCCAAATTCATAACTTCTGCATGCAAGCTATTGGCAAACTCATGGATTTGTTCCATTGTGACGATAAGACATAATGCAGGTCCACATTCTGTTGACCCAAATTTATTCATCTCATAAGCATCTAATACAAACAGTAGTTTATAACGCGTTTCTTCTTCTTCCCTCGCATCTTCAGGGATTTGAAATATACCGTATTCAGGCACAAAGTATTGCCCGTAATGCGGGATATGATAAATACATAGCCCTGGATCATGCGGCTCTAACATACTAAGATGTGTAGGTTCCAATTGCTTTAAATCCAATAAGAGTTTCAAGAAATCTCTTTTTAAACAAAGAAGTTCCGTATGTATAGCTGAAAAAGAAGGTCCAAAGCGCAGATCAATACGAAATCTGACGCTTTCTGCATTGACCAATGTAATGTTTATTTCTACTTCGCAAGTAGGAGTGTTTGAATAATTTCTTAATATAGCCATGGCTAACGCGCCCCTTATATTTCTTGTTTTATTTGTTTATAAATATAGCAAAAAAAATATCTAATTACCAAATAAAAGTAAATATACATATTTATTGATGGTATAATCTTAAGTGATTGGATTCATTCGTTTTATTGGAGGTCAGGATGTTGAAAAAATATATGTTTATTGGCTTTGTACTTGGAATCTCTTTCCTAACAGGTTGTGAAAATAAAAAGTAGACTATTCAACGTCGTCAAAAACTTCAGCAGTAGAGCAAAAAATAGAAAAAGAAACAGTAGCTACAACCGAAAAAGCCCATTCACCAATTCCATTTGTATTGACCCCAGCACAGAAAGAACAATTTTATAAAGACTATACTGCCATTGTCCATAAATTTAATGGAGAGTATGGGACAGCTTTTGTCATAGATCCTATTACAACATTTACTGATGAATATTGGCTTGAGCTGAGAGATTTTGAGGAAATGTTAAAAGGAAGAATAAGTACTTCATCTGTCGTGATTGAAAATAAGGAAGTTTATGCACCAAGTTTAGTACCCAAATTAGTGGAATTACAAATGGGGTCACATAAAATAGCCATTCGTGTTGATGGTTCATTTGACACACAGTTAAATGCCAATACGCCTGATGGAAGACAGTTATTCTCAGCCTTACATTCACTATCTTCTGAAATAGAACAAGGAAATGGTGACTGGAAACAAATGGGCTATGACCCTTCCATCGTAGATCAAGGTCGTGCATATTCTATTACTGTAACTGGCTACTATTCATTTCATGGTGTCTCTTCTCCACATAATTTTGATATCATCTACTATTGTAATAAAAATGGCGGAATTACTTGATTTTGAAATACTAGCACTGCAGAAATTAAGGAAGAGCTTGTGTATAACATTGTGTACTCACAAGCTCTCTTTCCTTTACAAGATTTTGCTCGCAAACAATTCCGCTTCTATTCCTTTCATGATGTCAAAAGCTCCATTTGATTGATTTGAGCAAATAACTACCTTGATTGAGCTGTCTGGATAAAATGCTGAGTGAAAGCAAACTCCCGGATCGTACCCCATAACATGATATTTTATAATAGCACGTTCACTATTACGCTTAATCCATACACCATACCCATAACAATCGCTTTCATTAATTTCAATATGAGGCGAAAGTAAACGCTTTGTTAAATCTTCACTTAAAAGTTCAAAGTTCATGAGCGCATGCCAAAATGTCGCCATGTCTGTTGCTGTTACAAATGCTCCCCCATCAGAACCTCCCTTTACCGGTAATGAGTAAATATTTGTTTTCCACGAACCGTCTGGATTGTCTAAGTATCCTAATGCCGTATTAGCTGGAAGAGAATCTAATGAGAAATAGCCAGATTCCGTCATATTTAATTGATTAAATATATTTTGTTGAATGTAATCAGAGAAAACCATTCCTGAACTATGCTCAACAATTAATCCTAATAAAATATATCCAGCATTGTTGTAATGAAATCTTTCACCTACTTCATTTTTCATAGGCTTATTCTGAAATAAAGGTAGGAAATCACTTAATTCTCGAAGTTGATACATTGGATTTTCAACCCATAATGCTTCAAAATCCTCCATTTCTTCCTCATCAAAATAATCCGGTATCCCCGAAGTATGGGTTAGTAGATGATGAATGGTAACTTTTGCATCAAAATTTTTAACATCATGATGTAGACATTCACTTAATCTCGTGTCAAAAGAAAGCATTCCTTTTTCAATAAGCTGACAAATAGCGATTGCCGTAAAAATTTTACAACCAGAGGCAATCCCAAAACGAGTGTTTGCGCGATTTTTGATTTGTTCTGAGCGATTAGCATAGCCAAAACTTTGATTGAGGAAAGCAACCTTCTCTTGATTTTCCACCAGTACCGTACCCGAGAATTCATTCTTCTGGTGAATTTCCATAACGATGTTTTGTAATTTTGTCTGCATAAATTTCCTCCTTATTCCTTAAATTTCAAAAAGCAACTCCTATAAAAACAATAGCCATTTACTTGCATTTCCACAAGTCTATTTAGTTTCCTACAGCTTAATTTATCGTGCAGATTCGCATAATCATGTAAGGTAAGGGAACAATAAGAAAAAAGAGGATGTGTCATCGTGGATTTCCTACATAGTCAAGAATCACTTACTGCCATTCAATGGATACTTCGTGCCATTGTCGCCTTTTTCTTCTTACTCTTTGCTACAAAAGTTATGGGGCAGCGTTCTATTTCCCAGCTAAGATTATTGGACTTTGCTATGGCCATTACGCTTGGGAATATTATTGCCCATCCCTTATCTGATGAAGGATTAGGAATGAAGGGTTCCATGATCACCATGGCAGTTTTAGTTTTTTTATACCTCATAGGTGTTTATTTGAGCCTAAAATGGATATCGTTTCGACATTTTATTGACTCTCCTCCCATTGCACTAATTAAAAATGGAGAAATTATTAATAACAACTTACGGAAGGCTAGGATTTCTGTTGATTTTCTTTTATCTGAATTAAGAAAGGAAAAAATCGAAGAGATTCAAAATGTAGCGCTGGCATTATGGGAACCAGATGGATCGATTTCTTGCTTTTTAAACACACAATATCAAGCACCCACGCGAGCTGATTTGAAATTACAACCTGAACCCTTTTTTCTACCAAAAATCCTTATTAAAGAAGGAAAGATTGATTACCATGAATTAGATCAAACAACAATTACTGAAGATTGGTTAACAGATCAATTAACGTCAACTTATCAAGTTGATTTAAAGGATGTCCTATTAGCTACAATTGATCAACATAATAAATTACATGTATTTCTTTATTAATATACGTTGTGTAAAGCTTTACACCTTCTATTCCGCTGGATGAACCATTCTATTACGACTAAATTAGGCACCCAACATAGCCAGGCAATGATAGCATAGCTAGTTTCAAAATGATCAAAGCCAAATACTACCGTGAATAAAGGGAGCCATATTCGTAATGTCACCGCTGCAAAAGTTAAGGCATAATTTCTTAGCATCCATTTTTGATGTTCCTGAATGTTTCTTTGTTTAATTTTTGTTAGTGCAAGACATACCGTGATTAACCAAGATATTGATAATATAGCAAAGCCTAGCTGCGCTAACCATCCCCCTGTGGCGTAATAGGCTAGATAAAGGCCAGCAACCCCACCAAATAAAATACTGACGATATAAATCGTCCCCCATCTTCTATGACGCTGCACATTTTTCTCTCTTATCTTTGAAGATAGCGTAAATGGGCCGATTACTAAGGCGAATACACTAAAAAGAATATGTATATATAGCATGATATACCACATTGAATTCAGAGTAGCATTGAACATACGCTTTAATTGAACAAAGCCTGCTTGTTGTGCATCGAATAGAAAATATTGAATGATTGAATAGCCCGCTATAAAAAATGCCAGAATGCTGATCATCCACATGTTCTTTTTCATATTTGTAGCTCCTTTCATTCCTAGCGTACCATTGAAATGAATGACTTTTTTACATAAACAAACAAGTGGTTGTACAAAGTAAACAAGTGGGCAATTTTCACATGTGAGCTATTCACAACAATTCATTAGACAAGTAAAACGTTCGACACCTGGATATTTTTCTCCTAAGCTGGTAATTTGAAAGCCTATATTTTTATAAAAATTCACAGCATCTTGATCTGTTTCAGCACAAATTGAAGAAAAGGAATAGCGATCTCTAATATACTGGACCATTTCACGGCCAATTCCTTTGTCACGATAAGCTGGGGATACGGCAATATGTTTCAGTTCACATTGTTTTTGGTCTATTTTTGCTATTCCTATACATCCAACAATATTTTCTTCAATGAAATAGCCATATAGCACTCTTTCGGGACATTCGATATAAAGACGATATTCGCTATCCACTTTTTTTGTGGCATAGAATAATAATGTTTTTACTTCTGGTTGAATGGTCTTTGATTGAATAACTTTCATAGAATTTCTCCTTTCTTGTGATTGTCAAATACTTGACCTATACTATAGATGTTAAAGGAAAATTTAGGAGGAAGTAGTATGCTAGTAAAAGGATATCAATTTAAGCTACCGCTATTTTACTGGTTACTTTTAATACCAACCTTTTTACTGATAAGTTACAAAGCATTATTTTTTGATTGGCATATACAAAATTTTTCATTTAATGAATTAGAGGATTTCGGTCGATATGTACTGGTACTAGTAACAAGCTTAATTGAGGCATTTATTTACGTACTTATTATCCGACTGATTGTGTATTTGCTTCAAAAAGTATTTAACAAGACATAAAAGCCTATACGACTCTCCTAGTTTATCATCTGATTCCATGTTATGATTTCCACATCATCCACGCGCACTTTGCCTAAGCTTAAAATATGTGGAATATATGCAAACAGCCCAAAGTTCTTGCCTTTTTCCTTCTCCGTTATAAAATAGTCAATGGTTGCAGTTGGCAGTTGTGTCAGCTCTCTATAATCATCCGTCATCAATATTTTTATATCCTCTGCCTTTATTTCTCCCGCTGGACCTTGATAGTTGTCTTTTGAATACAGGTATATGACATTTTGATTAGGCGCTAGTTTTTGTATTGGAATTCGATAAAACGTTAAGTTTTCTTTCCTGTCAATTTCTAGCTTAGTTAACAAGCTATAAATGTGAAAAGGGTGGATTGGTAAGAAATGTACAACATCGTTCCACAAGCAGTTTAAGTGAGGGATTTTCCTCGTTAACAGTTTCATTCGCTCGGGATGATCAGAATACTTTCTTGTGTATCGCTCATATAAATGCGGGGATATTTCCCTAAGCTGATGTAATGGCATCAGCTCTTGACCGACCATTTCTCGCGGAACCATATGATATAAATATCTCTGCATAAAAAACACCTCCGACCTTATAATTCTTCATATATTTGGAAAATCCTCTATATGATACAATAAAATGTAAAAAAGAAAGGAGTGTCATCATGGGTTTATTATTTGTCATTCTTATCATTGCTGGAATTATTGCGATCTATGATTCCATTAGACAAGTTAATAAAAATATTTTGGCGCAAACTGAAGAAATAAAACGGTTACGGGAGGAGATACAGGAAAGCAAAAAAATTAAGACCACTTCTGCAAAGTGATCTTGCGTACTAATTACTTTTTGGATCATTAATTGAATTAGCTAGATCGAGAAGCACATCTACTGGTACCTGATCTGCGACATCACTGTCAATACTGAAGACATACTGCCAATTATCTCTTTCAAACACCAACAAATGAAAACCAATTCGCGGATTTTCAATATAGGCTGCCTCCCTACCATTCTTTAAAAGAAAGACATCGGTCACATACTTTTCAAAAGGCATTTTATCCTGAACAGGTCGAATATCAATTTTAAAATGATTTTGTGGCAATTGATCATTCATCATTACTATTTCCAGATTAGTATGGCCATTCATTTGATTAAATCGTCCAAAGCGGTGTGTAAAACTAATTGGTGGAACCTTTAAAGGTAGCTTCAGCTCTGTTTTATTATACTGTTCGAACTCTTTTAAAGCAGCCTCTACCGTTTTATAGCCGATTTTAGGCAGAAACTCTTCAAGAGGTTGTGGAGAATCACTTTCATTGGCATAAACGTAGTCCGTTGTGGCAATATACAGACATCCAACAGATAGCAGTAGTCCTATAAGCATACGCCTGTTCATTTAAACGCTCCTCTATCTTTTTTAGTATATGTTGTCCTGTTGAAAAGGAATTATGCCATTTTCTTGACACCTCATACGCTATTGTTTTATTGGTGCAGGAACTTGAATAAGCACATATTGCTTCGTCCACATTTCTGTCGTGATAATCGTCCGTTCTTCATTTTTTTCGAAAAATAACCCGCTCCCTTCCTTCTCAAGAAATACCCAGCCCTCATTCTCCATCAGTTGTTGAATATCCGCATCAACCTTTTGTATGCCCATAGTGGAAATCGCTGTGATGTACCAAGTAGCATTATGATCTTTAGAAAGTTCTACTAGATCATTCGATGACGTATTTATTTTTCGAATAGCTTCCTTCTGTGTAATAGAGTCTATGGGCAGTGACGGATAATAGATCTTATTACTAAAGATAATGATTGCACCAACTGAAAGTAGCGCAACCAGTATACCCAACTTTTTCATCTTGTCACCTTCCCAAAAAGTTATTCTAAACTAATTAAAATTCCATATTATATGATATAATTGTAATTAATGTAAATTCTAGCGAAAGAAGCTGATTCAATTGAAGATGAAAATATGGTGGTTACTAAATATCGTTTGGCTCATTATTTTTGCTGCTGGCGCAGTTTTTATTGGCGTGAGGAAAGTCGATGGAGCAGGAGCCGTTCAAACGCCTGAAATCAAAATGCTGTCATTCGGTATTTTAGCCGTAGTATTCCTGTTTGTTATACTTTTCCAACTCATGCAACTGGCCATTATTCATTTTATGGATAAAAAAAGAATCCAATAAGCTCTTATCTACATAAGCCCTTTGTGAGACCTATCGTTCAAACGGGGCTTTTTTCTTTTCTTCCATAAAACAAAACCAACGACCATAGTAAAGAATAAAAGGAATCCTAAAAGTATGACTGTCAATGGATCGATAATAAAAAAATAGCTATCTGTTAGTTGATAGTTTGCACTGCCTAATTGCATTTAGAACCCTCCTCCAGTATCATCCTACATCAATCTCAACAATCGTAGTCATTTTTCATATTTTACCCTATTAAGTAAATAAACTGTATAATATGTTATAATCTGGTTTAATAAGATTTACTATGGGGTGATAAAATGATCATTCGAAAGGCTACCTTGAAGGATGCAACGGGCATTGGGAAAGTCCATGTGGATAGTTGGCGGACTACCTATAAACATATCGTGCCAGATGACTATTTAAATAATTTATCCTATGAACAAAGAACAGAATTATGGGCACAACAGCTTGCAGATAGTAATAAGTATATAGTTGTCGCAGAAAATGACTTGGGTGACATCATTGGCTTTGCATCTGCGAGTAAAAGAGACACCAATCCCCTTCCAAATTCAAATTATGTAGAAACGCTCTATCTATTAGAAGAGTACCAAGGAAAAGGAATTGGAAAGCAATTATTGAAAGATTTATTCTTCTATTTCCGTCTGAAAAATGATCAAACTATATTTGTAGAAGTACTGGCTGAAAATAATACTAAATATTTCTACGAACATTTTGGTGCAACGCTCAATACATCCCTGCAGGTTACTATTGGTGGGAAAGTTTTAGAAGAATTAGTTTATGAGTGGAATGATGTAAATAAGGTTGTCGCATTACTTTCTGATTAATTAGATGAAGACTACCCTTATGGAGTAGTCTTTTTCTCAACTATTTAGATACTGATTCAGACCACTTTTTAGTTAAAATTTGTTTGTTGGTTGTTGTTGAGGATTATAAACAACAATAGAAAATAATACCACAATAACCATTGTCCCTTTTTACATCGTTATGTTTACATGGGAATATGTTACACTGAAAACACGACTATCTTTTATTTTTAAAGAATAGGAGGGTTTAAGTTGGCAATTGGAATGGTTATTGTGACTTTATTGTTGGTAATGTCTATTGTATTTATGATTGGGCTTGGTAAATCTAAAAAAACGAAATGTATCATTTGGGGAATAACAATTATGATTGTCATAGCTCCTTTACTGTCATGGCTTATTGCTATACCCTATGGAATATCGGAAGGAGATGGGTTTGCGGCAGTAGGACTACTGATAATTTTGTTTCCAATACTATTTTTAAGCGGACTGGTTACACTTCTAATAGGAATATTCAAAAAAAATCTATAATCTTGCGTGTTTGACAAAACACGCTTCTTCTTTAATGAATCGGTAAATAAATTTGCACCTCCTCTTCCCCATCCTCCATTGGGTGATACGTCTCCACAATATATGAATCTAGATTTCTTGTATAATTTTTTTCATTAGCCCACTGTAATAAATCTAAATGGAGCGTACCGATTTTCGATACTTTCCCTCTTGTTGTAACATATTGATGAGCTGTTTCCATAAACGCCATCCCTTGGGGCACATCACTAGATGCCTGATCCACCATTAATCCTACATAATACTCCCCTACGCGATGGTTCTTATCTCTTTTAGGCTCAAACAAAGCCATTTCAATTCCTGTATGATTTTTTATTTCTTGAGATCGATTTAATAATTGTTTTGCAAGAGCAGGAACTTCCTTATCAAAATTTTCAAATGCTCCTTTCCCAGTTAACCCAACTACTTTAAACGTTCTAGAAAGAATTTGGTATGCCACTTGTATACACCCCTAACGATTTTTATAATTACCTATTCTCTTGGAATTATGAAAAGTCCTTTTAATTTCTCCAGAAAAAAAGCAACCGACCTAGCCTTTCCATAAAAATGGTCGGCTGTTGGTCGGTTGCTTTGATGAATTATTAGATTAGTCTTGAATTGCTGCGTCTAACGCTACAACAATCATGTCATTGAATGTTGTTTGACGTTCTTCTGCTGTTGTTACTTCGCCAGTTAAAATGTGGTCACTTACTGTTAGTACAGAAAGTGCTTTACGGCCGAATTTTGCAGCTAATGTGTAAAGAGCTGCTGATTCCATTTCTACAGCAAGTACACCGTATTGTGCTAATTTTTCATTTTGATGCTCATCTGAGTAGAACATATCAGCTGTGAAGATATTCCCTACTTGTAAGTTAAGACCAGCATCTTTTCCTGCATTGTATGCTTTTAATAATAAATCAAAGTCTGCGATTGGTGCGAAATCAATAGCGCCGCCCCAAATGATTTGGTTCATACGTGTATCCGATGTTGCTGCTTGCGCTAAAATAACGTCACGTACTTTTACATCTTTTTGAATTGCACCACAAGTACCTACACGGATTAATTTTTGAACATCATATTCTTGCATTAATTCTGTTACATAGATGGAAATAGATGGCACACCCATACCTGTCCCTTGTACAGAAATACGTTTACCTTTATACGTACCTGTATAACCAAACATATTTCGTACTTCATTGTAGCAAGTTACATCTTCTAAAAATGTTTCCGCGATGTATTTTGCACGTAATGGATCTCCTGGAAGTAAAATTGTGTCAGCAATTTCACCTTTTTTTGCATTAATATGAACACTCATACTGCAATCCCTCTTTTCTGTCAGTTATCACTATAAATAATACTGTGTTTCTGTCATTTACGCAATGCTAGACGTCTAGCAACTGAAAAATTATTTATAGTATTCATACAATTAGGCCTGCTCTTCATAGAGTGCCCATAAAGTATCAAATGTTTCAATTGTTAAGTTTTCCGTAGCATAGGACTCAATATAGTCGGACAGCTCATGAAAGTCTGTGCTTTGTTTTGGAAAATTATGCTCATGGAACATTTCCTCTGCAAAGCGTACTTTAGGGTCAGTCCAATCACCACCACGATATGTGAGGACATACAAATAGAAACTTTTTTTCATCAAACATTTCCCCTTTTATACATTAGCTTTTGCTAGTGTATCAAAAAAATAAGGATTCGTCATAACTTCTACTACTAAGATATTTTACCTATCCAGCATTTTAGCACTATATTCTTGGACTATCCTGACTTTTGTCATAGTCTCTTTTTATCTGAAAAATTTTAATTTTTAGAAATAACAATAGAAATATCTAGTAAAATAAGATAAAATTGAAATCGACTATTGAAAAAAATAGGAAGGTGATGGCGATGAAAAAGACTAAAAAAGCGCGAAATACAGTGAAAAAACGCCCGTCTCTCTTTAAAAGAAAGAAAGCTTCAATACAAGAGACACTTGGGAACGATCTCCCTCCTATTAAAGAGAAACGACAACGTTTTTATCATTTAATTCGGGGCAAAGTGCTTATTATGTTTGCACTACTTATTGTGATTAACGGTGTTATGGGTATATTGTCGTATGTCAATATACAGAATTTGCAGCAGCAAATGGAGGATTTCACTAAGAAAAATGTCCAGGAACAACTAACCGTTAATCAACTTGCCTATGAAATTGCTAGACTGACAAATTTAGAACAATCCTATTTAATTACAGGTAATGGCATTTATTCTACTTCTTATCATTTAAAAATTGATACCATTAATAAAAAGCTAGCTGCATTAAAAGAACAATTTAAAGATCGGCAATTAGAGCTTGGACATATGCAGGCCATCGAACAATATTATAAAAATTATCTTGATTACTCAGAAAAAGTGATGACGATGCGCGACGAGCTAGGTCTTGAGCAGGCTCGTAAGCTGATGATGGGTGCTGCTGGGGAAACGATGAAAACACATATTGATAATAATATTGAATCCATTAATGTGGTCATGGATGATGCCAATAAAACCAAATTGGACAAGCTTAATCAACAGGTCAATATTTCGATTACTACATTCTTTATCGTATCTATCATAGGCTTTTTAGCTATTATCATTTTTGGCTTCATGCTCTTTAAATCTTTAAAACGCAATACCCAAACAATTAACGATTCTATCCTTGATATAGCACAAGCAGGAGGCGATTTGACGAGACGTGTAAAAGTTCGTAATCATGATGAATTCTCGATTATTGCCGCTTCGACGAACACATTAATCGAATCGATTTCCAATTTAATACGTCGTGTGAGTGAATTAGCTGATCATGTATCAAGTAGTAGCCAGGAGCTAATGTCGCTAGCAGATGAAAATGCCCGTACGATTCAGGATATTGCGGATGCAACAGCTGATATTGCGAGTGATAGTGATAATACCATTTCCAGTATGCATAGTGCCCAGCAAAAAATGAGTGATCTGGAGCATTCTATGCATCAGCTTACAGAACAAGCTAGTGCCGTCCATCGCGCCTCTGTTGCCATGCAGCAAGCAGCCGATGAAGGGAGCCGTTCAGTGGAACAATCCTCGCTCGTTATGCAGTCCATTGAAGAAACAATGGCTTCCACAACATCAACTGTGGAGGCATTAGGTCGTAAATCTGCCGACATTACTTCCATCATTGGGACCATCACGGCCATTTCCGAGCAAACCAATCTTCTCGCTTTAAATGCGGCCATAGAAGCAGCACGAGCTGGCGAGCATGGTCGAGGCTTCGCAGTGGTGGCTGATGAGGTTCGCAAATTAGCTGAACAATCACAAAGTGCAGCGAAAGAAGTAACTGCCATTGTCACTTCTATTCAAAATGAAGTCACGTCAATCATCGCCCAAAATCATGAAGGCGTCACTACTGTCATCCGAGGCGTGGAAGTAACCAATGAAACGAACCAATCATTAGCCAATATTTTAATGCATACAGAAGAAACAACATCCATTATCGCAGCCATGGTCGATAAAATTGCGACGACACTAGACTTTAGCAATGCCGTGGCAAATGACTTTGTTCACGTCAATGCCTATGCAGAACAATCCGCAGCCAACACCGTAACATCTGCTGCAGCAGCAACACAAGGCTCTGCATCCATGCAGGAAATCAACGCAGCAGCCACTGAACTGGCCCAACAAGCAGACAGCCTCCGAAATTTAGTGAGTGAGTTTAAAGTTTAAATATACTTTAGCTTTCCAGGGAATCCTTTCGTTTTGGGATTCCCTCTTATTTTTGAGTTTTCTAGTAGTACTCGCTGATTGCTTTGTGTGGCTATTCTTCAAATATGGATGGCTATTAATTCAAATATGGATGGCTATTCTTCACTTTGGGCGTTCTATCCACCACTTTCTTGGTTTTATCCTTCGATTAGAGGATTCTATCCTCCGCTTTATGCTGCTATCCTTCACTTTGGGCGTTCTATCCACCATTTTCTTGGTTTTATCCTTCGATTAGAGGATTCTATCCTCCGCTTTATGCGGCTATCCTTCACTTTGCGCGTTCTATCCACCACTTTCTTGGTTTTATCCTTCGATTAGAGGATTCTATCCACCTTTTTATGCGGCTATCCTTCACTTTGCTCGTTCTATCCACTACTTTCCTGGCTTTATCCTTCGATTAGAGGATTCTATCCTCCGCTTTATGCGGCTATCCTTCACTTTACGCGTTCTATCCACCACTTTCTTGGTTTTATCCTTCGATTAGAGAGTTCTATCCATCGCTTTATGCGGCTATCCTTCACTTTGGGCGTTTTATCCACCACTTTCTTTTTTATCCTTCGATTAGAGGATTCTATCCTCCGCTTTATGCGGCTATCCTTCACTTTGCTCGTTCTATCCACTACTTTCCTGGCTTTATCCTTCGATTAGAGGATTCTATCCTCCGCTTTATGCGGTTATCCTTCACTTTACGCGTTCTATCCACTACTTTTCTGGCTTTATCCTTCGATTAGAGGATTCTATCCACCTTTTTATGCGGCTATCCTTCACTTTGGGCGTTCTATCCACTACTTTCCTGGCTTTATCCTTCGATTAGAGGATTTTATCCTCCGCTTTATGCGGCACTCCTTCACTTTGCGCGTTGTATCCACCGATTTATGCGCTATCCTTCACTTTGCGCGTTCTATCCACCACTTTCTTGATTTTATCCATCAACAAGAGTTTTAAACTCCTCGCTTTGTACGGCTTTCCTTCAATTTTGACATTGCTATCCTCCACTTCCAATAGCACCTTTCGCTCCGGATATCCATCCCGATGATCAACAAAAAAACCTAGCAAGATTGCTCCTGCTAGGTGTCGTTATTTAAATAATGAAAGATATTCGCCGTAGCCTTCTTTTTCTAGGTCCTCTTTTGGGACAAATCGTAGGGCTGCTGAATTAATGCAGTAGCGCAGGCCTCCTAATTCACTTGGACCATCTGGGAAGACATGTCCGAGATGAGAGTCTGCTTCTTTACTGCGAACCTCTACACGACGCATGCCGTGAGATGTATCGAAGTGCTCTGTGACTTGTTCTTTTTCAATCGGTTTTGTAAATGCTGGCCAACCACAGCCAGAGTTGTATTTGTCCAACGAGCTGAATAATGGTTTTCCAGAAACAATATCTACATAGATGCCTTCCTCAAAATGCTCGTCATATTCATTGCGGAATGGTGGCTCTGTGCCATTTTCCTGCGTGACATAATATTGCATATCTGTTAGTTCTTTTAAACGTTGTTCTTTATTCATGTTTATTCCCCCAGTGATGCTCCTGGAACGCTCGACGACCTGAGCCAATCGAATAGCGCTCATAGTGCATTGGATTTTTCTTATAATACTGTTGATGATAATCTTCAGCTGGATAAAACGTGCTAGCTGGTAAGATTTTGACCATAATCGGCTTATCGAACTTCTTAGATGCTTCTAAATCTGCCTTCGAACGTTCGGCTAATTCACGTTGTTCTTCGTTATGATAAAAAATGGCCGTTGTGTAAGATTCTCCACGGTCATAAAACTGACCCCCTGCATCTGTTGGATCGATCAATGTCCAATAAATTGCAAGTAATTGCTCGTAGCTATATAATTCATCATCAAATACGATTTGAACAGCCTCTACATGTCCTGTCGTTTCTGAGCATACTTGTTCGTATGTGGGGTTGACAACATGTCCACCCGTATAGCCAGAAATCACCGAGTCAATACCAGGTGTTTCGTCAAAGGGCTTGACCATACACCAAAAACAGCCTCCCGCAAATGTTGCATATTGCTTTGCCATTCATCTCACTCCTTATTCACCAGGAACAATAATTTCTAATAATATTTTATCCTTTGGTAAGTCTAACTCTTTGGCACGAACACGTGATCCTGAAGCGATGTTAATACGCGATAAATCAATATAGATTTCTGCTTTATTCGGATTCACTGTAATCCATGAGGGAAATTCCACCGAATCACGCATAATTTTCATTGTCGTCTCCGGTGGAATATTCAATAGTCCAACATTCATGCCCGTTTGTTTTAAAATAATATTACCCTTTTCATCCACAATCGGATCAAAATTCATCGAAATCGGGATTTCCGTATAAAACACGGTTAATGTGCTTCTTAATTGAATATCATCACCGATTGTAAAATCAAGCGGTAAAGGAGAGCCCTTCGCTGCATCCTTTAAATATTTTTTCGATATCGATTCTAATTCCTTTGTTGTGGTTTGCACAACGAGTACATTTCCTTTGCTTTCACTTTCACCTGCAGAACTCTTCGCAACATTGACGTCATCCACTGGTCTAGTTGCTAAAAAAACGACGAGGAGGATTGCAAAAAGCACTGTGCCCGCTAAGGCGAAAAATGCGACTTTCCATTTATTCATTTTGTCACTCCTCGAAGCCTATTGCCTTGTTAATCTTCTTTTCCATGCCACACTGCTCCATTGCTGCTAGTATTCGCTCGGTCATTTTTTCATATCCCTTTGCATTCGGGTGGAAAAAATCTGTATGATAGACGAGCTCTTCATTTGAATCGAATAAATCTTCTACTGAAACGTAGCAAGCATTTGAATCTTCACTCGCTACTTCTTCAATTACATTATTCCATTCTGTAATAATTGTATCAAATTCATTCGCCTCATTGGTCACAATCGAAAATGGATTATAGAAGCCAATGAGTAGAATAGGCACTGTTGGATTTTTTGCGCGAATGCCTGCTACGATTTTGCTGTAGCGCTCCTTATAGGCCTTCAATTCCTTGTCGAATGCGTCACGCTTCAAATTAAACAAATCCTGCTTGACAACTTTCATGACATCATTGCCGCCCATTGTTAATGAAATGAGCTGCGCTTGTTGCAACTCTTCATCATAATGCCCTTTTTTCACTAATTTTAGAAGTTGATCACTGCGCCTACCACGTTTTCCACGATTATCGACATCTACGTCCGAAATCGAGGGCCACGCCAGCAATGAATCTGCTAATCTTCCAACATAACCGTCTTGACTATACTCATCACCGACACCATCTGTTAACGAATCTCCCAGTGCCAAGTAATGTAGTTGCTTTGCGTTTTCTTCATCAATTTGCGATAAATCCTCTGCTGATGGCTCAAAAAAATGTTCAAAAATTTGCGTCAACATATTCTTAGAGGCTTTTTCCTCATCTTCTGTTTGTTGCTCATCCTGCGTCATATCTTGCTCCGTTCCTGCTTGCTCACCGTCTGGCTCTGCTTGCGGATTCGGTTCATCGATTGATATTGCACAACCACTTAGTACTAAGACGGTCAAACATGACAACATAAATCGCCAAATGTCCATTTGACCACCTTCCATCCCTTTCTATTACTTCTATTATAGAATAGTTCATACCGCAATGAAAAGTGACTTACCCTCAGTTCTCCATAATTTTGTGTTCTTGCCAAATTTCTTCACTAAGGAAGTAATCAACATCGCTTCGAAACTGTTCTTTCTTGACACTAAAGTGATCAGCTTTGCTTTAAAGCCGCTCTTCTTTGACACTAAAGTGATCAGCTTTGCTTCGAAACCGCTCTTTCTTACCACTAAAGTGATTATCATGACTTTGAAACCGATCTTTCTTGACATTAAAGTGATATCTTTGCTTCGAATCCGCTCTTCTTTGACACTAAAGTGATCATCATGACTTCGAAACCGCTCTTCCTTACCACTAAGGTGATCATCTTAGTATCGAAACCGCTCTTCTTTCAAACTAAAGTGATCATTATCGCTTCGAAACCGCTCTTCCTTACCACTAAAATGATCATGGCAAAATAAGCAAAGCATGAAAAAAGCCACTACAATTACTTATGTAGTGGCTCCTTGCTATTATTCTGCAAAATAAATAAAGCCGATGGCGCCTGGACCCGTGTGTGTCGAGATGATTGGGGATGTAAAGGCAATTTCTACATCGGTAAAGCCTGTGCCTTCGATTAATTCTTTTAATGGATTCCCCATTGTGACTAGGCCATCTGCATGAGAGATACCAACTGCCTTGACTGTTTTTCCGGCAGTGTCTGCTTGGAATTGTTTAAATAAGAAATTGACTACCTGCTTATGGCTACGTACCTTGGAAACCGGATTGTAAACGCCGCCTTCTAGGTTGGCAATGACTTTGATATTTAAGAGTGAACCGATAAAGCCCGTTCCTTTACCGATTCGACCTCCTTTAATGAGGTTTTCAAGTGTATCTACAATAACATACAAATGTGTGTTTTCGCGTACTTTTTCAAGGCGAGCCACTATGTCCGCTACTGTAGCACCTGCATCTCGCATTTTAATCGCCTCTCGAAGCTGAATGGCAAGACCAATGGCAATAAAACGCGAGTCAATTACCGTTACATCCGCATCTGTCATTTGTGCGGCTTGTCGCGCTGATTCAACCGTTCCACTCATGCCACCTGTCATATGGATAGAGATAATTTGATCTCCATCTTTACCAAGCTCATCATACAATTCTTTAAATTTTCCTGGAGCTGGCTGAGAGCTTTTTGGTAAATTTTTCGCATTTTTCATTAAGCCTAAAAATGGCTGCGGTTCTAAATCCACACCATCTGTATAGGTTGCACCATCAATTTGAATCGTTAAAGGCACGATATGTATACCATGTTGTGCTACTTCTTCTTTCGTTAAATCACAAGTTGAGTCCGTTACTATATGAATTCGTCCCACTTTGACACATCCTTTTACTTCATTAAAATTTATTATATAGACTAATGAATCATTATGTAAACATGACATTTGTCATTAGGCAAAACCTTGTCTTCTCTAGCATGTAAACGCTACCTTGGATACTATAGCGTTTTCGCCTACCTCTTGTCTATCAATGCCCCTCAGAGAATATGACAGCCTTATGACATTTTAGAGATGAAATATATGACAAATGTAAATGTTCATGTATAAATTATTGGGGTATAGTAAACATATAAACGAAAGGAGTGTTTCAAATGATCGATTCATTTGACTATAAATCGTGGAAGGAAGAGCTGTGGAATGCCATTACACACGGTATTGGTTTCATTGCCAGTATTCCGGCACTAGTTGTCTTACTGTTAGCAGCCATTCAAACAGGAAATGCCCTACATATTACCACTTTTAGTATTTTTGGTGCGTCTGTTATCATCCTGTTTTTAATGTCTACATTGCTACACAGTATGCCAGAAAAATATAAACACTTTTTCGCTATTTTAGACCACTCGTCCATTTATATTTTAATTGCTGGCACTTATACGCCGTTTTTATTAATTGCCGTTGGTGGCACTTTAGGTTTGACTTTACTATGCATTATTTGGACACTGGCTGTGCTAGGTGTACTTTTTAAATGTTTCTTTATTAATCGCTTTGAAGTTCTTTCACTGATTTTTTATATCGGTATGGGTTGGTTAATTATTTTCGCCATTAAGCCTGTTTATCTTTTCTTAGGATTTTATGGCTTTGCCTTATTGCTAGCAGGTGGGCTTTTTTATACAATTGGTGCTATCTTTTATGCATGGCGCTCACTGCCTTACAACCACGCCATTTGGCATCTCTTTGTATTAGCTGGTTGTGCCTCTATGTATGCGTGTGTATATTTTTATCTATAATAAAAGCAATCGCTCCGATCACAATGAGCGATTGCTTTTTCATTTACTTACGTTCAAAAATTTGATATTGGAATGTATAGCCTTCTGGTGCTGTTTCTGGCTCTTCTGAAGATACATGAACAAAATCCTGCTCATAGCTTGGGAAATAGGTATCTCCCTGGAAGGAATGATTGATTTTTGTAATGTATAAACGATCAGCCTTCTCCATGACTAAACGAAAAATTTGTTCGCCACCAATTATCATAATCTCAGGTACATCTCCAGCTAGTGCTAATGCTTCCTCCAAGCTTGTCACGACTTCAATACCATCGGCATGATAGTTTTTATCACGCGTAATAACAATATTGCGACGTCCAGGAAGCGGTCGACCAATGGATTCGAATGTTTTTCGTCCCATAATCATCGGCTTGCCCATTGTTTTCTGTTTAAAATACTGCAAATCTCCTGGCAAATGCCAAGGCATGCCGTTGTTATACCCGATGACGTGGTTGTCATCATGTGCCACAATTAAAGAAATCATACTGTCCCTCCAAATACGTTCATCTCTTTTATTATAAACACATTTCGCTTGTTTCACCTTATTTCTAAAAGAATTTTCTTTTTCTACACCTAAATCCTAGTAAAATTATATGAATAGTTTATAATAGAATTAACAAATGTCACAATAAAGGAATGATAAAGATGACTACATTGCGAAAAGAAGCTGTTCATTATATTGAAGATCAGCATCATGGTACGCCTTATTACAAAGTAACGCCACAGGAAGCAAGAGCAGCGCGTACGGTGACACAGTGGCAATCACCAAAGAAACCACAGCTTGCGTCGATTAAGGATCAAGAAATATCTGTGCGAGATGGAGCGAAAATTACGCTTCGAATTTATACTCCTTTCCACGATCAACCATTACCTGTAATTGTTTATTACCACGGCGGTGGTTGGGTTTACGGCAATTTAGATTCGGCTGATGCGGGCTGTCAGCTATTAGCAGATCGGGCACAGGCTATTGTCGTTTCCGTTGATTATCGTTTAGCACCTGAGTTCCCCTTCCCAATTCCATTGCATGATGCCTATGATAGCTTACTATGGGTGCATGACCATATGGAATCGTTTGGTGGAGATGTTAGTCAATTGACTGTTGCTGGGGATAGTGCTGGCGGTAATTTAGCGACAGTTGTTGCTTACTTAGCTTCTACAATGAGAGGCCCAACATTACAAGCCCAAGTACTTATTTATCCCGTGACAAATGTGAATTTTACTACGGATTCTTATCACTTATATGGTGAAAATTTTGGCTTAGATATCCAAGGCATGAAGTGGTTCTCACAGCATTATACAGATGAATCCAATTTTACAAACCCATTTGTATCTCCGCTCCAGCTAGAGGATGTTCGTAGTATGCCCAAGACAATGATTATTGCGGCCGAGGCAGATGTGCTCTTTGATGAAGGCCAAAGCTATGCGCAAAAACTAAAGGACGCTGGTGTTGCCGTAGAGCATGTCACAATGCCAGGTTTAATTCATAGCTATTTTAGTAAAATGAATTATTTTGAAGATGCAACGATTGAAACGGTGGAAAAAATCGCCCAATTCCTAAAATAAGTTTGGCTATCCCACTCAAACAGTGCGATAATAGAGCAAAACGTTTTTTAAAGGATGACACGATGACACAAACAATTGCTCTACAAATACAACAGCCATTTTCCGATCAATTAAGAAAAGGCTACCCGCTTATTTCAAAGGATGCAGTGAATGCAAAACAGCTGCCTACCGAGCAAGGAACGCTCCTGAAGCTGATGGATCACCATAATCGATTTATTGGCACAGGATACTACGGTATCCAAAATAAAGGGATTGGCTGGGTGCTGACAACAGATGCCAACGAAACGATTGATAAAGCTTTTTTCATAAAAAAATTCAAAAAAGCGATCGACAATCGTGCAGCATTTTTTAACAATGACAACACGACTGCCTTCCGAGTTTTTAATGGTGAAGGAGATGGCATTGGTGGTTTAACAATTGACTTTTTTAATGGGTACTATATGGTGAGTTGGTATAGTGAGGGCATTTATTCATTTAAAGAAATGGTTTATGAGGCGCTTGCTGAAACAGTCAACTACCAAGCCATTTATGAGAAAAAACGCTTTGATAGTAAAGGGCAGTACATGGAACAGGATGATTTTGTCATGGGCACGCCTGGCGAATTTCCCCTTTTGGTGAAGGAAAATGGCATGACCTATGCGGTTCATTTAAATGATGGTGCGATGACGGGGATTTTCCTTGATCAACGTGAGGTACGATTGGCTATACGTGAGCGTTATGCAAACAGCACCAACATGCTCAATACGTTCTCCTATACAGGGGCATTTTCTGTGGCAGCTGCCCTCGGAGGCGCTAATAAAACAACGAGTGTGGACGTAGCTAAACGCAGTCTAGCTAAAACGATTGAGCAATTTAGTGTCAATGACATTGATTATGAAGCACAGGATATAAAAGTGATGGATGTCTTTCATTATTTTAAATATGCGCAGCGTCATGCATTACAGTTCGACCTTGTCGTATTAGACCCACCTAGCTTTGCACGTACGAAGCAAATGACGTTTTCAACGGCGAAGGACTACCCTAAATTACTGAAGGACACGATTGCGATTACGGCCAAAAACGGTATCATTGTTGCTTCTACCAATAATGCAAGCTTTGGTATGAAAAAGTTTAAAAGCTTTATTGACCAAGCCTTTAAAGAGACTCGTACACGCTATAAAATTGTCGAGGAATACGGTTTACCGAAGGATTTCCGTGTGCCTCGGGAATACCCTGAATTTAATTACTTGAAGGTCGTATTCATTCAAAAGATCGACTAACTAGGAGGGAATCACACTTTGCTGTGATTCTTTTTTTATGTAAAAAAGTGGCCTAAGAAAGTTCTTAAGCCACGAATAAAACCTTATAAATACTTCACAAACCAATCGCGAATATATTCGAGTCGATTAATTCGTAACGTTGGTTTTCCGCTTCGAGATAGCTCATGATTAGCCTCAGGGAAACGCACGAATTTTGTTTCTTTTTTACGATGCTTTAAGGCAATAAATAATTGCTCTGCCTGCTCAATCGGACAGCGATAATCTTTTTCACCATGTAAAATCAATAAAGGTGTCTCCACATTATCTACATATTTCAGTGGAGAATGATGCCATAGCTTCTCTATATCGTCAAAGCCCGCTTGAATTTGCCAGTCTGTAAAGTAATAGCCAATATCACTAACACCATAGAAGCTAATCCAGTTCGAAATGGAACGCTGTGTCACGGCAGCTTTAAAGCGGTTCGTATGGCCAACAATCCAGTTGGTCATAAAGCCTCCATAGCTTCCCCCTGTTACACCAAGACGGTCTTGGTCAATAAAATCATAGTGCTCCAACGTGTAGTCTACGGCAGCCATCAGATCCTGATAATCATTACCACCATAATCACCTCGTACTGCATCGACAAATGTTTGTCCATAGCCATGACTACCACGTGGGTTCGTATAAAGCACAGCAAAGCCTTGAGCAGCTAAGATTTGGAACTCATTAAAATAGGTGTTGGCATACATGGCATGTGGCCCACCATGAATTTCAAGAACGAGAGGATATTTATTCCCAGCTTCATAGCCAACTGGCTTCATAATCCAGCCGTTAACCTTCCAGCCCTCTGCTCCTTCGAATTCAATGGCTTCTGGTACCGATAAGGTTCTCGTCTTTAAAAATTCTTCATTGATGGATGTTAGCTGTTCTCTGTCACCTGTTTGCAAGTTGATGTAAAATAAATCGCCAGGATTTGTTGTTGTGCTAATAGCAACAACTGCTTTATCCTGTTGAGCATCAAGTGAGAAACCATAGACATATTGATCATCGTGAATAGCTGGGTAGATTTCGCCCTCTATATTACCGAAATAAATCGCCGCATTGCCATGATCTGTTACTTGGAAGTAGAAGCTTTTGTTATCGTTCAGCCATTGAACACGTGGTGTCACTACACCTTGTAGGAAATCTCCAATAGCAAAATCCCCAATCGGTGCATCAAATTCACCTGTGATACATGTCGGCACATTGTCTTGCAAATCATACACCCATAGCTTAGCTTGCGTAGCATTTTCAAATTCTCTTTCACTTCCTACATAGGAAATAAAGCGACTATTCGGTGACCATGAAGTTTGATAATACATGCCTGTTCCTTGCGTAAGCTGGCGCGTCTCTTTTGTCTCTACATTTAATAAGAAAATATCGATATTAAATGAGAAATCTAAATCCTCCGCTTTATCTGCTAAATACGTAAGATATTGTCCATTTGGCGACCATGTATCAAGATGGAAATGTTCATTTCCTTCCGTCACTTGCTCAAGCTCACCCGATTCCAAATCGACGATGGCAATGTGGGTAAACTGCTCCAAATCCAAGAACCCACCTGCATCTGATTTATGTTTCATCTTGTCTATTTCGAGAGGCTTTACTTCTTTCTCTTCTTTCTTTTCATCCTCCACCTTGTCTAAGATAGATTCATCCTTCCCTAGCTTAACAGAAAAGGCAATTTTCTTTCCGCACGGTGACCATACAGGAGATGACGCACCATTTTTACAATGTGTCACTTGTTTTGCCTCACCCCCCGCTTTTGACAAAACATAAATTTGGGGCTGCCCCGTTCTCGTTGACAAAAAGGCAATTTGACTGCCATCCGGAGACCAAACAGGAGAACTTGTTCTATCCTCTCCAAATGTCCATTGCTTTGGCGTTCTATCCTTCAAGTGTATGTAAAATAAATTGGATATATAGTCTTTTTTCTTTTCATCAATACGCGTCTCTACATATATTACCTCAGTGCCATCAGGTGATAGCTGGGGATCTGCTACCGATTTTAAGTGATAAAGATCTTCTGGTTGAATTCCTTGTTTCGATGTCATGTTCTTACTCCTTTGGATTTGTAATTTTTATTGCCTTATTACAATACTTCGACACCCTAAGTAATATTCCTGCTATTTAATAGAATCTTTTACTATTTCCCAATATTCAGTGGATTTTGTTCTACGATAAAATTTATAAAAGGGCTCATGAGGACGTGCATACTCCTGATAAAGGCTTATAATTTGTAGCACAAAGCCTTCAATCTGTTCTACCCCTACCCTTTTTGCGAATAATGTGCCAGCCTGTGCCTTTGCCCCCATCGGTATAGCCCCTAAATAAACATCAAAGCTTTCGTTTTGATAAACGAGTCCTATATCATCAAAAGATGGGTTATAGCAGGCAGAGGCACAGCCATTCACGTTAACACGCACTCTCGAAGGGACCTGAATCCTCTCTAACGTATGATAGAGCTGTTCTGTAATATGCACTGCCTCCATTTTTTCACCATCACAAAAATCACATGCCTTCATGACGATACTAGGTCCTGCTGGTGCGATATGTAGACCCGCTTCCTGTAAGGCTTGAACAGCTTGTGCGGCAGCACTCGTCGGGACGGATACTAAAATACTATAAGAAGCCGAATACTTAATTGCCCCCTTTTCTCCAACAATCTCGGCTATTTTTTGAAATTGTGCTGGCGTGTAATGCTTATTAATAATGCCAGGACTGACAGCTAAGCGTGTAAATTCGCCTTGTTGGCTAAGTGTTTCGAAGGTTTGATCTGGTACGTTTTTTTGAAATGCATTCATGGATATCTCTCCTTATGAAAAAGGAGCTAGCAAAAACGCTAGCTCGGATTGTTGTTAGATTAAAAATTTTCAGGATAGAAGCCTTTTGCTAAAATTTCAATCGCCTCTGCTGCTCGAACTCCTTCAGATGCTGCTGATAGCGGAAGAATAACAAAGCGCTCATTTTTAACAGCTTCCATCTCCTTCAATGCGGGATCATTTTTTAAGAATTGAATCTTTTGTTCTGCTGTTGTTTCACCGTAATCAATGACAACCACCACCTCTGGGTTACGGTCTACTGCATCTTCTTTTGATACGGTTGTCCAGCCGGATTCCACATCGCCAAAAATATTTTGACCACCAGCGATGGTCACTAGCTCATTCATAAAGTTTTGACCAGCTGTAAAGATATCCTTTTCACCGCTGTCAAACACTAACACACGTAAATTTTCATCATCTTTCGGTAATTTCGACTGTACGTTTTCTACGTCTTTCGTCATTTGCTCAATTAAGGCTTCTCCACGATCCTCCACCCGGAAAATCTTCGCGATATTGCGAATATCAGTGAAAATATCCTCTAATGTCGGCTTTGTCATATTGGAAGCTGTATGTAAATACGTATGAATCCCTAATGCCTCTAGCTCTTCCGGAGTTCCTACGCCCTTTTCACCAAAGCCACTTTTCCAGCCTGCATATAAGAAATCCGCCTCGGCATCAATTACTTGCTCCTTCGTTGGATATTGATCTGAAAGCACAGGGACCTTATCGTAAGCTTCTTGTAATGGCTCATAGATTGTATCATCTAAGTAAGCTGTTCCTACCATGGAATCCTCTAATCCTAATGCCAGCATGATTTCCGTTACATGCTGATTTAAACTAATCGCTTTTTTTGGTGCTTCCTTGTATGTTTGCGTTGTATCATTATTTTCGATCGTTACTTCTGTTGTTGCTGTCTCGGACGGCTCAACCTTTTCACCCTGTTCTGCAGACTCTTTGTTGTCCGTTGCATTACAAGCGCCTAAAACAGCTACTAAGGCAATGACCATGATGAGCCATAAACTATTCCATTTCTTCATGTCCTAATCTCCTTTGTTATGAATATAGTTTTGAGGGCATAAAAAAACCCTCTTGTCGCCAAGAGAGAAGCATAGTGAAAAAATGGTATGGTCACCTTTATCACTATCCCCATCCTCGTGGTTCTTAGTTAACTGTTCATATTGGCAGGTATCCTGGCTTAGGTTCATCATCTATACGCCTTCCCATAGCTACACTACAGTGGCACGTTGTATAGACTCCCCATTTACAGTTGCGGGACAGCATCGGAATTACACCGATTTCCCTTTTAAGCAAATGACAAATGCCATTTGCACCAATACATTTTATAATGGTTAATACTATTGATAGACTAGCAGAAGAAGATTAATCACGCAATGAGGAACATGGCGTGACATCCATAATCCCCATTATATTAGCACTATTTCGACATAAAGACGAACTATTTTACAAGAAATATTTCTACGAGAATTCTGTTACAATGGGAAGATAGCAATGGATAGAAACGAGGATTGGTTATGTACAAAACAATTGGTGTACTTGCCCATGTCGATGCAGGGAAAACAACATTTTCTGAGCAAGTACTTTTTCATACAAATAGTATTCAAGCCCGAGGCCGTGTCGATCACCAGGATACCTTTCTCGATAATCATGAATTAGAGCGCAAGCGTGGCATCACCATATTTACCGAGCAAGGTCGCATGAACATCGGCGATGATACATACACGTTAATTGATACACCAGGGCATGTCGATTTCTCCCCTGAAATGGAGCGTTCCATTCGAGTCATGGATTACGCCATTATTATTATCAGTGCAGTGGAGGGCGTGCAAGGTCATACAGAAACAGTATGGCAGCTGTTACGTAAATATCATGTCCCAACCTTCTTTTTTATCAATAAAATCGATCGTGAAGGGGCCAACGTAGAGGCAGTCATGAAGCAGCTACGTAAAGATTGCTCACCAGATGTCTTGTTGATCGATGAACCGCTTCGAGCAGATTATCTTTCTAGTAGTATGATGGAATGGCTGGCAGAGCGAGATGAAGAATTACTCGATGCCTTTTTGAATGAATCGTTGGAACATGAACAATGTCTAGCACAGCTAAAGGACATGATTACAAGTGAATGTGCTTTCCCTTGCTTTACAGGCTCGGCCTTAAAGGATGAGGGCATTCAGGAATTTATTGCCCAGCTTCCTTTATTAACCGATACTCATTTTGAACAGGATGCACCGTTTCAGGGAGAGGTTTTTAAAATACGACACGACAGCCACCAGCGTTTAACCTTTATGAAGGCCATGCAGGGGTCCTTACATGTGCGGGATGAATTTACCTTTGGCGAGACAACAGAAAAAATCACAGAAATTCGCCTTTATAATGGCAATCGCTTTGAAACCGTTCAACATGTTGAAGCGGGTGAGATATTTGCTGTTAAAGGGTTAAGTCAGGCAACTATTGGAGACCGCATTGGCAGTACTACACAATCGCAGCCGTACGAGCTCGTCCCAACCTTACAGGCAAAGGTACAATATGAAGGCGACCAACATATTAAAGAAGTGCTACAAATTTTTCGTTTGTTAGAAGCGGAAGAGCCTTCATTGCGTGTTCTCTGGCAGGAAAAATTCCAGGAAATCCACGTGCATATAATGGGCGTTATTCAGCTAGAGGTACTTGTTGAGGTATTACAGAAGCGTTTTTCATTAGTCGTTTCTTTCGGAGAGCCACAAATTTTATACATGGAGACAATTGCGACAACGGTTACAGGCTATGGCCATTTTGAGCCACTCAAGCATTATGCGGAAGTGCATGTATTAATGGAGCCAAATCCACGTGGAACAGGCATAACTTTTAGCAATGCCTGTCATGCGGATGATTTATCAGTAGGTAACCAACGACTTGTTGAAAAGCACTTATTTGAACGGGAGCATCATGGACTACTGACAGGCTTCCCGCTAACCGATGTTCATTTTACGCTGTTGACAGGTCGCGGGCACAATGAACACACATCGGGCGGTGATTTCCGAGAAGCTACTTTCCGAGCGTTACGCCAAGGACTTGAGCAAGCGCAGAATGTCTTACTGGAGCCATACTATCGCTTTAAAATGAAAGCCTCTAATGACTTTATTGGCCGCATGATGACCGACATTCAACAAGCAGCGGGTACATTCGATGACCCAATCTTGACGGAAACAGATGTAGTGCTAACAGGACGTGCGCCCGTTGCCACTTTGATGAGCTATAGCACAACCTTTGCTGCCTATACAAATGGAAAGGGCGCACTAACACTACAGTTTGACGGCTATGATGTGTGCCATAACCCCGAGGAAGTCATTGCACAAATTGGCTACGATAAAAATGCCGACCCTGAATATAGTTCCTCTAGCATCTTTTGCGCGAAAGGCAAAGGCTACACCGTCCCTTGGCAAGAAGCACAAGCCGCCATGCATTGCCAATAATATCGGGATTGGGTGGCACCGCTCGCGTGGGGATTTGCTCTTGGCGGCAGGGATTCTTCCTTCCGCGGGTATTCCTAGCTCTAGCGCGGGTGTTTGCTCCTTTCGCGGGTATTCTTCGCTCTAGTGCGGGTATTCCTTACTCTTGCGCGGGTGTTTCCTCTCCTTCCGCGGGTATTCTTCGCTCAAACGCGGGTGTTTCCTCTCCTTTCGCGGGTATTCTTCGCTCTTGCGCGGGTGTTTCCTCTCCTTCCGCGGGTATTCCTCGCTCTTGCGCGGGTATTTCCTCTCCTTCCGCGGGTATTCTTCGCTCTTGCGCGGGTGTTTACCTCTTTCGCGGGTATTCTTCGCTCTTGCGCGGGTGTTTCCTCTCCTTCCGCGGGTATTCCTCGCTCTTGCGCGGGTATTCCTCGCTCTAGCGCGGGTGTTTACCTCTTTCGCGGGTATTCCTCGCTCTTGCGCGGGTATTTCCTCCCCTTCCGCGGGTATTCTTCGCTCAAACGCGGGTGTTTCCTCTCCTTTCGCGGGTATTCTTCACTCAAGCAGCGATATTCTTTAATTAAAATAAGCCCTCCGTTGGTTGGAGGGCTTATATTTATAGGGCACCGACTGCTTTTTTTGTTGGCTTGTGCACGAAATATGCTGGTTGGACGATTACATAGTCATGCGAGTTTGTGAAATCAATTAACACTTTGCCTGGATGACTTTTGATAAGTTGTAAATGATCAATTAATTTCAGCAAAAGCTCATGGCCGTTACCGCGCGGATGCCAGTTGAAATGATCATTATTTAATTCTTGTACCGCTTCAATGAACTGGGCATATTCCTGCTGTACAAATGCGATGAGTTTGTCGTGCTGTGGTGCTAAATCCTGTATATACGTTTCATAAAAACGCATCACAATCGAGCATAGTAAATCATTCACTCGTGCAGCACTTAAAATAGGCTTTGGCTCGAATGTCAGCCGTTCAAGATTAGGCTTTGCTCGTGTTGAATCAATACGAGTTATGAAATGGTACGGCTCCCCATTCACCTCATAGACAATTGGATTGGACGGCATATACATCATAAAGCTATTGGTCTTCGTTTTCAGTTGATCCGTTACCGATGCCTTCGCAAAAAGATGACCATTGACCTCCCCATTTTGGATCCAAATAATATCTTTATTATATAAAATTTGCTCAAAGAAACGATCATTGCGAATGAGCTTCGTTGCTAATAATTGATCGATCAGTGATTCAACCGCCATTCTCGTTTTCGCTTTCTTGGCTGTTTCTGTGCGTGGTTGCTTACAAATGTTCATTTCTACATACATCATACGTGCATCCCCTTTGCGTACATTTTTTCAAAACAAAAAAGGACTTCCTATTCTTTGAGGAAATCCTTTACATTAACTTTCTTCATCACACAATGCCAAACAAACCCGAAGTAAATGTGAATGAGCCCGATGATGAACCCCTTCATGAACTTTGGGCGTTTGACGTACTGTGACGAACAGAGCATTCTGTTTTGTCAACATGCCACCTCCTATTCCTCGTAGGTTTATGGTGTGTACTCGTAACAGGCAGGTATCCTGACTCATGATCATCGCTTCTTTTCTCCTTCCCGTCCAAAGACAGTGGATGCTGAAAAGTCGCTCACATTTACAGTTGCGGGACAGTGTCGGATTCTCACCGACTTCCCTTTTAAGCAAATTGCACGCAATTTACACCTATTACTACACGCTATTTAGTTGATAAGGAATTTAGTATTACCCTTATCCCTTATAAATTATTAAACTCAATTGTAAATCTTTGTGAATTAAAAGTCAATTTTCACAACATTTTACAAACTATCATTTACTTACAAAACCTCTATTTCACATACCTGTAACCCTAATCGCACCGGTGTGTTAAGATAAAGGTTCTACTGTTATATAAGTATTGCTATAAAGAGGCATATAAATATTTTTTACATTCCACAATTTTTTAAATTCCTTAATAGTAACTTTACGATTATAGCTATTGTTAGCATCATTACAATTCACCAGTTGCCTTAATGATTCTGAAAGATAGACAAACTGCTCGTCATATCCTACGACAGGGACAAAATGCAAATTATTAAAATCCTTATGTACTTTAATGAAAACAATTACGGGTGTTCCTTTACTTACTTCATACTTTAATGTATCTATTGTTCCTTTAAAATAGCTTGTTTTCAATCCCTTTTTCCTTAACACCGTCCGGATGCCCTTTGGATACACATTACCTGACCTCATTTTACTAGGGAAACTAGAATATAATGCTTCACCATCGGCCTCTATTCCAAAATGTCGCAGCACATACGCTGTTGAAAATCCTGCACATTCCCTGTTATTTTGTATATCGATTCTATTATTTCGTTTAATTAGATAGTTAGCTGGGTATCCTCTTTTTCGTAAAACAGGAACAGGAAATGTCATTAAATATGCATTTATCATAGTTGATATAATAATCCATAAAATAGCTGTTCTAATTATAAACATACTACTCCCCCAATGCTTTGCTGCCAATCACAACAATATTCAAAGCCCTTCTACTTGCATCGTCGTTAGCGCATAATTAAACAATCGAACCCATTAAAGTACATTTATTTACAACCTTCTTTAATTCCAAACGGTATCCATCTACCATTATATCTAGTAATAAAGTAAGCATCGTACCCAAAGCCATATAGTTTCCTCATGATAAAAGCTCCAATTGACTCCTCCTCTTTGGTGATGCTTTTTTATGTAATGAGTTACTAAACTCGATGAAACTGGAAACCGCTAGAGACGGTCATATCCTCTAGCGGTTTTATGTAATAGCTTCTTATTCAACTTACAAAGTTTTGCGTACCCCATTACCACTTCTCATTATGCTTATGAACTTTTCTATAAACGTAATCTGCATTATCAAGTCCCTTCCAATTGCTAACAAAATTCAGAACGAGCATAAAAATTCCGAATAAGGCAAACGCCACCATATAATGACCTAAGAAAAATAACACAAACGCCGCAGCTAATAGGACTATCATTAAAACTATACCAATGACCTGAAATTTGCGCTTCCTCTTTTCATCTATCTGGTTAACCTCCAATCAAAGGAATTATCGTTGTTTACTATTATGGTTTATTTTACCATAGTTTAGTCAGAAATCATCCATTATTCAGAAAAATTCCTTATTGATTTTGATAGGATATTCTTGTTTTTTGTCGAAATAGTTTCATAGACAATTAAATGAGGTGTTGTATGGAATTTATTATAGATCATGAATGTTTTAACAAAACTATTTCGGACGTTACTAAAGCTGTGTCTTTAAAGACACCGTTCCCCATTCTGGCAGGTATTAAGATAATCGCTTTTGATCATTGTTTAGTACTTGTCGGAAGCAATTCTGATATGATCATTGAGAGAGTGATTCCTCTAACGATTGACGGAGTAAAAGTACTGGAGATTTATCAACCTGGTAGTGTTGTGATTTCTGCTAAATTTTTAAGTGGGCTTGTTAAGAAATTGCCTAATAAAATACATATAAACGTGAATGAAAAACAATTCGTAACTATTCAATCTGGCGAAATTGTAACAAATTTAAATGGCTTTTATTCTGAAGAGTACCCAAGTCTTCCTCTATTTGATGAAACCGACTATATTGAAATCCCTAGTGTAGTACTAATGGAAATTATTGAACAAACTGTGTTTGCAGTCGCAAAAAGTGAGTCGAGACCTGTTTTGACAGGAGTAAATATGATATTCAAAGAGAATCAATTGACGTGTGTTGCAACGAATTCCCAACGATTAGCTTTAAGAAAATATGCAATAGAATCAAGCATAAATGGCTCATTTACCGTTCCAGGAACAAGCCTAAGTGAGCTGATGAAACTCATAAATAACGAATCGGGTGTAATACAATTATTTGTAATAGACAACTATATGATATTTAAATCTACTACTACCTTACTTTATACAAGATTAATAGCTGGAACTTATCCCAATGTTTTTGAACTCTTACCAAATCATTCGAAGACAATCATTCCGCTTAACAGGAAACAACTATTAAAGGGTATTGATAGAGCTTGCCTTTTTGCAAACGAATGGAAAAATAACAATGTCAATTTAGAAATTATCGATGGGAGTAAAATAAAAATTTCCTCCAACTCCTCCGAAATAGGAAAAATAGAAGAAACCCAACCTATCAAAGCGATTAACGGTGATCGTGACCTACGTATTTCATTGGATGGCAGTTTTTTAATGGATGCTTTAAAGGTAATAAAAGATGAAGAGATTAAAGTAAGTTTTGGTGGTACAATGAGACCCATCTTCATTGAACCGGTTGATCATTCCTCTTCCCTTCACCTTATTTCACCAGTACGTTCGTATTATTAGAAGACTAGGCGTTTACCCGCCTAGTATCTCTTATAAATTGATAACTACTCAAAATCCTTCCACGTATAATCTAACGATAAGATACCTATATGATTTGCTATTGCTGAAGTATCCATCGTTTTAGTTGCGACTGCTGGTTTTCGAAAACAAACTAGCTCCTTGTAATAGCCAAACATTCTACAAATTTCAGGTCGTACGGCATGGATGCCACATCGATCCTTTTGTATATCGTAAAAAATACATGTACCCTCAAATCGTTGTTGGTTTTTAAGCTCTAAACGCATTTTGCTAGGCATCGATTTGAGCTTCTTTTTTATGTTCTTTAATTCCTTCTCTGTGATTGGAACTGGACCACAGCATAACCCCTTACACCCTTCACATGGTAAGTTTTCCATCTTCATTCCCCTTTCATTGCACAACAAAAAAAGCCTCGCATACATGCGGGCTTTAGACGATGTGTTTTGTAAATGTTACTCTTATTATACCATACATTAGGTTACTAGAACATACTGAGCTAAGACACTTTGTACTTTATAAATATTTGTCGCCTTGTTGAAGTTTTTTTGAATCGGTAACGAACTGCCTGATACCCATATTTTGAGCTCTGCATCTAAATCAAATGTGCCGGCTGTTTCCACTGAAAAATGCACAATATTTTTATAGGGAATGGAATGGTACTCGGTTTTTTTACCCGTCACCCCCTGCTTATCAATGAGGATTAATCGTTTATCGGTAAAAATAAACGTATCTCTTATAATTTTATAGGCATTTTTGATTGTTTCATGTGGAATTAATAAATCCTTTACTTCCTGCTGTAATTTATCTAAATCGACCTCACTTGCATTGCCGATTAACCCATCAAATAATCCCATGATCTTCTCCTCTCACTTCCGTTTATTTAATGTATTACAAAGATACAAGGGCTACGACAAGAAAATGATGGTATTATTTAGTTTATAGGAGGTGAGGAGTTGCGTGTAATGATGGTTGCTTTTTTCGCCGTTTTCCTCTTTGGCTGTAATGAAGAGAGGCTACCAGGTGGCAGTTAACTAAGGTCAGCCTCTCAATTGGAGCTGAATTTGGTCAAATAAATACTGATTTTATGGTTATATATGAGGATGAGGAATCACTTGATTTATTCCAACATGCCATTTCTACAGCCGTCAAAAACGAAGGCGGTGTGGATATGGCTTCACCTGAATATGATTTGCAAGTAGTGGATACTGCTGGCAACAAATATGGCTATCATCTTTGGCTAGGTGAGAATGGACAAAGCAGTGTGCTCATGAATACGAAAGACACACATACGATCTACACAATCTCAAAGGATTATACCGAGGCACTCATAGCCCTTGTTCGGCAATAAAAAAACACTTCCGTTTATTTAGGGCTACGACAAGAAATGATGGTTTAATTTAGACTAAAGGGCCCTTTTTACTCATGGCGATATCAGCTCATGGTGATTCCCCTTCAGATCGATTCTATAATGTCCGAACGTTTTTTTTCTTTCATCAGAGCTTAAATCACCGGAGCGTTGAAAGCCAAATGTAGTGATCCCGTTCCCATTAATTGTCCAATCATAGACATTACCTAATGTGTCAAAGCCATAATAAAATCCAGGCTTACCTAAATAATCGGAAAACCATTGTCCATTGGTAAATGTTGCACATTTTAAATTGCTTGTATCCTCAGCATTGAGTATTCCACGCTCATATCTTGTCAAGTAAAAGACATTGTTTTGATATGTTTTTACCGACTTTATTGGTGCTTTCTCAATCGCAACTCTTGTAATTGCTTCGCCATCCACACGATATAAAATAAATTCCTGCGTTGTGTTATAGGAATAATTCAAATAAAAATGGCCCATGTCCGTATTAAACCATATATCCCCATATCGAACCGAGTTTTTATCCTCAATTAATTCCTGATAAACAAAGGGCTCGAAATCACTAAAGGTGTTGCTAAATACTAAGTGACCGTTTTCTTTAATGACTGCCATATATCGATCACTGTAGACAATGGATTTTCCTTGATAGAGTAATTTAAAAATATGGATAAGATTAAGGTTTTCAATTGCTGTGGCATGAACGTCCCTAATTATAATCAAACGATATGGTTGAATCTCTGCATTTTTTAAGTAGACGACTTTTTTATTAAATGCCTCGCCAATATACCTTAAAGGAATATACGTTGAACTGTTGTATATGCTTGCTGCCACATCCATTTCGCTCGATTTACCGTTTATTGAAATATTATTATCTCCTATTTTTAGGGAAATGGTTTTAGTAGCGTATGTAATGGTAATGGACTGTTTTTTTGTATTAAAATCTACCTTTGCACCAAATCCTTCAGAAATAAAACGAAGGGGTACTAATGTTCTTCCATCTTTAATAATCGGCTGAACAGTAGATACTTTCTGCCCATTAATAAATGCCATGGAGCTTTCAGGAGAAAGAATCATACTATTTTTCAAGTCATTTTCAGATACATCTTCATAATAGTCATAAAGATTTTCTGCGTGTGCTGTGAAACCAAAAGCTAGGAACAATGTAAAAGTAAATAATATGAGGATAAATTTCAAGTTCATTCTTACACCTCTCAATAATGAATGTTATATTTTAAGAAGCATACAGGTTTTTGTTACCAATATATGTATTATCCATAGTGTACCATTTTTCCGTCAGGTGTTACTACCTCTATTGTCCATACTTTTTCTCTAACTAGCGAAGCTCTTTTAAACTATAAAGTTAGTAATCTAACCAGTAAATGAAGAAAGGGTTCTACATAGTAGATTGGTCTAATATGTAGAACCCTAACGATTATTTAGTGCTATTGAGGAGCCTTTTGCCATTTTATTGCTTGTTCAAAAGAATAGGCTAGCTTAATTAAAGTGACTTCACTAAATGCAGTAGCAGGAAATGCAATACCACAGGGTCTCCTACTTGCCATATTGCCTGCTGGGACAGCAATTGTTGGATCGCCTGCTTTGGTACTTATTGTGGAAGCCTATACGGTCCTTTTTGATCGAAGCTGGCTAGGAATACATGACTAGTTCTTTGGCTGTTAGCCCCCTTGCTCGAACGCCCTTTGAATGGCATATATAGTCATTTCTTCTCTTAAATCCTATTACATTTTATCTCCATCTACGTGCTCCCAGTCTTTTTCTTACATAAGAAATTACAGGAAAATGCTTATGTATGATGGATCGCCTGAAACAGCCTCTGGGCATAGCTGTCTGTGAAAGCAAAGCGATTTTGTTCCTTGTAGCTCTCGTCCACAATTTCTCCCGCCTTCATGACATAAATGCGGTCGCATAAATAAGAAACGGCCTTTAGATCATGCGAAATAAACAATATCGCCATGTCTCTTTCTTTATTGAGTGTGACTAATAAATCGATTATTTCCCGTTGTATTAAACGATCTAGACTCGAAACAATTTCATCACAGACGATTAATTGCGGCTCAATTAAAATGGATCTTAGTAAATTGACACGTTGTCTTTCACCACCACTTAGCTCTGTAGGTAAGGCAAGTAAGATATCTGCTGGTAGCTTAACTTTCTCTAGCATGGTCTGTAAATACGTATCATTTACTGATAATTGATGCTGTAATGGCTCTCTTAATAGTTCCCTTACCGTCCACGTTGGGTTTAATGCCGCTGTAGCATTTTGAAAAATGAGCTGGCATCTTTCATAAAAAGAGGTGCGATTATGTTTGGTAATAGCTTGGTTTTGAAAGAGCACTGTTCCTTTGTTCGGCTTTTCTAGCTGCATGATTACTTTAGCCAATGTACTTTTGCCGCTGCCACTTTCCCCCACTAAACCTACTAATTCACCATTTCCTACAGTAAGGTTAATATCTTTTAATACTTGCTGTCCTCTTCGATAGCTTTTAAAAACATGGTCAACCTGCAGCAACAAAATTTACGCCTCCTAAAAATGATTAGCCACAAGCTGCTTCGTATATGGATGCTTCGGCTGTTCAAAGATGTCTTTCACATGCCCTCGCTCCACCATTTCTCCATTTTTCATTACAAGAATAAAATCAGCGATGGCAGCAGCAACACCTAAATCATGGGTAATCAATAGTATTGTCGTTCCTAGTCGGGTATGAAGCTTTTTCAATAGTTGAATAAATTCCTGCTGATGGAGCATATCTAAGGCGGAAGTTGGTTCATCCGCTATTAAGATGTCTGGCTCATTGTATAAGGCACAGGCGAGCATACAGCGTTGGAGCATTCCCCCTGAAAGCTCAAAGGGATAGCAATCTAACACATTTTCTGGTAAATGAAAGTCCTTTAACATGACTTGGATGGTAGCTAAAAAATCCTTCTTCTTATGACCCTTCCGTAAAGCACTTAACGCATACATTTGTTGCTTTATCTTTATAGTCGGTGAAAAACTATTGATGGCATCCTGGAAAATCGTAAAGAAATGTTTTTGACGTAGTGCCAGTTGCTCCTGTTTCGATAGCTCCATTATATTTTGACCATTAAAATAAATTGACCCTTCCACTGTTGCATGAGCAGGAAGCATGCCAAGCAAGGCTGAAATAGTCGTGCTTTTCCCACTACCACTTTCACCAATCATCACGGTAATCTGCCCTTTCGGCACAATGAATGACAGATCTTTGAGAATTGTTTTTTCATTCATTCGTACCGCTACATTGTACATCTTAAACATGTGTCCGCTCCCCTCCCTTCTTGAACGTACTTCCTATTGCTTGTACACATAAAATAGTTATAAAGATTAATAGTCCTGGAAACAGCCCCATCCACCAAGCACCAACTAGTAAATCATTTTGTGCCGTATAGAGCATGGTCCCCCAGGACGGAATGGCTGGTGGGACCCCAATCCCTAAAAAGCTTAAAGACACCTCCGTAAATATAGCGCCAGCAAAGTTAAAAATCGTTACGACAAAGATGGCAGGAAAACTATTACGTAATAAATGGCTAAAAAGAATTTTCCACAACGGTGTACGGAACATTTTAGCCATTTGTACAAATTCGGCTTCCTTTAAACGGATAAATTCAGATCGCACAATACGTGCTGTGACAAACCAGCTCGTAACCCCCATAATAATCGCCATGCGCCAAACGCTCCCCTGCATAATCGCTTGAAGGGCAAGGACGATCACTAAAGAAGGAATGGTTAAACAGGCCTCTAATATACGCATCATCACGGCATCAACAGCCCCGCCAAAATAACCACTTATGCCTCCATAAATAATGCCAATTATACTGGCTAGAACAACGGAAACAATGGCGATGAAAAGAGTCACCCTCCCACCAATAAGCAAGCGGGATAGGACATCTCGGCCTAATTGATCTGTTCCGAGGAAATGTGTCGTAGTAGGCGCCTCATAAATATGGTTCATATCCATCGCATTTGGTTCAAAAGGAGCGAGGATAGAGGAGAAAAGGGTCAAGCCAAAAATGAAAGCAAGAAGCACTAACCAAAAGATGGGTATCTTCCGCTGTTTTTCTTTTCTCATACAAGCCCACCTCTTCTTAACCTAGGATTCAGGCAAATCATTAGGATATCAATGAGAATTAAACACATAACAACCACAACGCCAATGAGTAAAATAGCCCCCATAAGTACAGGAAAATCCTTAACCATGACTGATTTCACCAAAAGCTGTCCTAAGCCTGACCAGCCAAATAAGGTTTCAACGACAATGGAGCCTCCGAAAAATGAAGGAATGGTAACACCGACATAATTGATATAGGGAATCATGGCATTGCGTAATATCATCTTACGAATTTCATGCTCTGGCACTCCGTTGGCACGTGCAACTTGGACATAATAGCTATGGTTCTCAGCCTTCACATTCTCCTGTAAAAAGCGGGCGAATACCCCGACATGTGACAGAACAAGGACTGTTAAAGGAAGGACCATATGGTATAGTCGATCCACCATCCCTCCATTCCCCCGTACATCATTCATCCCCGATGAAGGAAACCAGCCTAGCTGTACGGAAAACACCATGATAAATACTATACCGAGCCAAAATGGTGGGATAGCTGAACTTGCAATACTGACAATAGATAGTCCTCTATCTAGTAATGAACCTTCCAGCATTCCTGCCCGTAAGCCGAGCCAAATGGACGCAATCGTTACCATAACTAAAGTCAAAACAACGAGCTGTAGTGTATTCGGTAAACGTTCCTGTAAAATTGTTGCTACTGGTCTGCCCTCTTTTGCCGAGTATCCTAAATTGCCTTGTAGTACGCCACGAAGCCAAGAACCGTATTGATACAGTACTGGTTGATCGAGATCAAAGGCTTTTTCAATACGCTCCTTCTCAGCTGCGGATAATGTTTGCGCATTGCCACCATAATAAGCTGCAGCTGGATTACCAGGAGCGGCATGCATCATGAAAAAAGAGAGGAAGCTCACGATAATGAGGACCATTGTCCCCATTATCACTCGCTTCCCGATCCATTTAGCGATCATTCCATTTCCACTCCTCGACATTCCATAGGAAGCCAGCCCCGTGGTGACCTAAAATCCGCTCTTTGACACCATGAATCTGTTCATTGATGCCATATACTGCATCCACGTAGGCAAAGTAAGCGAAAGGTGGATCTTGTGCTAGTTCCTCTTGTAATGCCATATAGACTTCCTTACGTTTTTCAGGATCAACGGTTGTTCGTCCTTCCTCTAGCAAAGCATCTACTTTAGCATTGGCATAGCTGCCGTAATTATAGCCAGCACTTGTGTGGCTTGATTCACCCGAGTGGAATAAGCTATACGTATGATGATCTGCATCATATGGACTACCCCAGCCCACCATAAAAGCTTCTGAATCTTCAATGACAATATTGTTCCAATCTAGGGCAGCTACATTCACATCTGCCCCCACCGCTTTATAGCCTTCTGCTGCATAATTAGCCATATTGACACGCACTGTATCGGTAATCGGAGCCGTAATCGTAAATGCTAATTTTTGACCATCCTTATAGCGGAAACCGTCATCCTTTAATGTCCAGCCCGCTTGTTCTAGGAGCTCGTTGGCTTTCTTGACATCATAAGAATACTGTTCAATCGTGCTATTGGCAAAGGCATGCTTTTGTAATGGTGAGTATGCTTCCGTACCGTAACCATGTAAAATGCCCTTTACAATACCAGCGCGATCAGTTGCATAGCTAATGGCCTTACGAATCGTCACATCTTGCCAAATAGGAAACTTCATATTAAATAAGAGACCGCGATAATCTGCTGATTCAACTTCATACATTTTTAAATGCTCTACTTTTGAAAGCTCCTCCACCTGATTCGGGTCAAGAAGCGCAATATCTACCTCACCAGATTTTAGCTGTAAAGCTCGCACATTGCTATCAGGGATAAATTTAAAAATGACTTTTTCAATTGAAGCCTTTGTGCCAAAGAAGGCTGGGTATGCTTTTAGTGTTAAGCTTGTTCCTTTATCCCATTGCTCAAACATGTACGGACCAGCCCCAATTGGTTGTTGGTTAAACGAAGCCGTTCGCATTTCTTGCCCTTCGAAGGCATGCTTTGGCAAAATTGGCACCGTTAATTTATCTAACATCGGCGTAAATGGCTCGTCTAATTGAATGGTCATTGTTGTGTCATTGATCTTGTTCATTGATGCTACATGGTTAAAATCAGACTTTAAATAGGAGCCGTTTTCATCATCTAAAATACTGTCAATGGTAAAGATAATATCGTCTACTGTTAATGCCTGCCCATCATGGAACGTCACATCTTGTTGAATGGTAATTGTATAAGTCATCTGGTCATCAGATATTTTAATGCTTTGAGCAATATCATTTACCGGAACATTATGCTCATCAAAGCGCATCAGACCTCTAAATAAAAATGCATCTAGATTGGTTTCCTCCAACAGCGGATTCAAACCCGCAAACTCAGATTCCGAGGCAAAAATAAGCTCATTTGCCTGAGACGATGATGCAGCAGCTGGTTGTTTCTCTTCCCCCTGACTAGAGGCACAGCCAACAAGACTTATTGCTACTATCATCAAAAGTATGAATAGGGAACTCTTTTTCATTTACTATCTCCTTTATCACAACAGAAATTACAGCAATGTTGAGATGTACTCAAACATATTGTTGATTTCTTTGTGAAGTGTTCGTTGCTCTTTGGCGAGCCATCTACAATGAATGGCCTGATCGGTTAGTTTTGTCACACTTGCCTGAACGGACGGTTCCAATTGAATTCAATCCTGTAAATCTCGTATATTGAGATGTTGAACCTGTGGCGCCACAATCCATAAGGAGCCGATATAGAGCGCCTTTTCAAGCAAGCCAATCGTTGAAAAATTCATGTCCTGTGGCTTGAAATGAAAGGAATCAAAAGCAATCAATGAATCCTCTACATAGAGCTTGTACTTAGATTGGAATGCTTGATAATCAAAAATTTCTCCTCGCATTTCTCTTCCAGGGGCGACAATCTCCCCCCAAATCAATGTTGCGCTCTCTTTCAGATGAATCGTTGTATCTACCTGAAATTTGGCTCGTTCAAATGGAATGGTCACTTCAGGAAGCCATTCTAATCGCGCTCGTTCATCGAGTTCCACTGTGATGGCTTGTGTACAAAACTCGCCAGTGTGGGAAGGGTAAATTTTTAATGCCGATTGTTGCTTTAACCTCACCTGACTGTCTGGCGCAAGCTTTACTGAAATTTCATTGCGGTCTCCCGCGACCATACCACCAGAGGACTCCATAATAAAAACGGTGGCAGTTGGATGATTGCCCTCATACAGCTCTCGACTTGCCTTTAATGGCGGTTGCTGATACACATGAACAAGCCGTGTAAAACCCCGTCTAGGCTCAAAAGCCATCTCCAACTTACCGAAATGATTGACCCTTCCTTGATTAAGCATTTTCTTCAACTGCTTCGGCACCTTCAAGGAGCATATGGTGCTGAATCCATTCAACCACCTTATCAACATTTGTTTGTGAGCGAACATCTGCAAAAATATATGGTCGTCCACCACGCATTTTTTTCACGTCCTGATCCATCAGCTCTAAATCAACACCAACATGAGGGGCCAATGACGTTTTATTGATTAGTAATAAATCAGAACGTGTTAACGCTGGGCCACCTTTGCGCGGAATATCCTGTCCTTCTGCTACATCAATGACATAAATATAGCCATGAACAAGCTCTGGACTAAATGTAGCCGATAAATTATCGCCACCGCTTTCGATAAAAATAATATCTAAATCGGCAAAGCGTTTATTCAAATCATCAATCGCGGCAAAATTCATCGATGCATCCTCACGAATGGCTGTATGTGGACAGCCACCTGTTTCCACCCCAATAATTCGCTCTTCGGCTAAAACACCGTTTTTGATTAAATATTGGGCATCTTCTCTTGTATAAATATCATTCGTGATTACTGCCACATTGTAGTGCTCATGCATCACTCGTGTTAATTGATCGACTAAAGATGTTTTGCCTGACCCAACAGGCCCTCCGATACCAATGCGTACTGGTTTCATATCTATCCTCTCGCTTTCTATGAAATAAATAATCTCGAAAATAAAAACTCATGCTTCATGGAGGCTAGTTCTATACCTAGCGCATTATTGGCAAGGTCATCTAGCGTTAACGTCTTCACCGTTTTGGCAGCTTCCTCCACCGAGGCAAGGAGCTTATGTAGGGCTTGGACACCTGTGTTTTGACCAAACGGCACTGCTCGTACGGCATTTTGAACGAGGCCACTAATTGTTGCATACATAAAGGTCATGACAGCATGAAAAACGTTAACACCTAGTGCTTCACAATAAATCCCATATAAAACTGCATAATGACCTTTCACGACTTCCTGATCAATGTGATCCTTCCATTGCAATAAAAAAGGGCTATCCATAAGTGGGGCTACTGTTCGCATAAATTGCTTCCCTACATTGACACTAGCATCTCTTGACTCCTTCGCTAGCTTCATTGCGCCACACAGTTCATCCAGTTCAATAAGGCGTGTAACATCTCGGGCTTGTGCTGCATGGAACGCCTCCTGAATTAGGATGGCATCCCCATACACTAAATTTTGCTCTAGATACACCTGACAAAATTCAACTAAATGTTCCTTCGTGCGAATGCGATCCTCTTGAATATACGTTTCCATACCATAAGAGTGGGTATAGGAGCCGATTGGAAAGGCAGAATCATGGATTTGCAATAAATGCAATAAGGATAAATTAGTGAGAGTGTCCACGGTATTTAAATGGCTGCTTGAAACGTCTTTCAGTAGTTTCATAATGCACCCCTATTTCATCTAGTAATGGATTAATCGTATGATCTGCTCGTACGATGATTTCATTGTTTTCAATTAAGCAAGGTGTATGGCGATTCCCTAATTCAAATGCTGATTTCCCCATTTCGTACATGTCTTTTGGGGTAATAACGATAACGGGCTCCAGCTTCGTGCGAATTGCAATACGACGTTCGGCATCCTCAAATAATAAGTCGCCATATTGTAATGGTTCTTCTCCCTCTAAACGCAAAGCAATATCTGTACCTTGATCCGTTGTCGTACGAAGAATTCGTTTGCTTAATTCCTCCCACTCTAGCTCAATCCATTCTGTTGTTTTCTGTTGATGTTCTTCTTCATTAGCAATATTGCCTATTACTTTTTCAATTAACATAAGTTCTGCACCTCATCCTCTATTTTTAGCTGTTCCTCTCACTTTGATGGCTTAGAATAGGAAATATCGTTGGGCCATAGGTAATATATCCACAGGCTCACATGTTGCTAGTTCCCCATCAATTTTTACTTCATAGGTTTCTGGATTCACATCAATCTGTGGTGTTGCATTGTTGAGCTTCATGTCAGCTTTACGAATATTTCGGCAATTTGAAACCGTACCAATCATTCGTTTTAAGCCTAATTTTTCAGGTAGGCCTTCCTCCACAGCGATTTTCGGTAAAAACGTCATGCCACAATTTTGAGGACCTTGACCATAAAAGCCAAATGTTTGACGTCCTTTCATTGGCTGTGGCGTAGGAATCGACGCATTCGGATCACCTGTGATGCCATAGACCGCAATCCCTGCCTTAATGACTACTTCTGCCTTAACACCAAAGAATGCTGGCTCCCAAAGGACGATATCTGCTAGCTTCCCTTCCTCTAGCGAACCTACCTCATGGCTAATTCCGTGGGCAATCGCCGGGTTAATATTCAGCTTTGCCATATAGCGCTTAACACGATAATTATCATGATCCTTGCCTTCATCCTGTGGTAATGGACCTCGTTGCTTCTTCATTTTGTCTGCTGTTTGGAACGTTCGTAACGTTACCTCACCAACACGTCCCATCGCTTGTGAGTCCGAAGACATAATACTTAAAATCCCTAAATCTTGCATAATATCTTCCGCTGCAATCGTTTCTGGTCGAATGCGGGAATCCGCAAATGCCACATCCTCTGGTACATCATGCTTTAAATGGTGGCAGACCATTAGCATATCTAAATGCTCATCTATAGTGTTCGTTGTAAACGGTTTTGTTGGATTTGTAGATGCTGGCAAAATATTGGGTAATGATGCCATGACAAGCTGGTCTGGCGCATGTCCTCCACCTGCCCCCTCCGTATGGAAAATATGAATGACTCGCCCATCAATCGCATTAATTGTATCTTCCACAAAACCCGCTTCATTCAATGTATCCGAATGAAGAGCAACCTGAATATCATAGTCATCTGCAACAGATAAGCTTTGATCTAGCGCTGCTGGTGTTGCGCCCCAGTCCTCATGAATTTTCAAACCAATCGCACCTGCACGGACTTGTTCTATGATGGGTGCTGGCTCAGATGCACTTCCCTTTCCAAGTAAGCCAACATTAATTGGGAAGCCCTCAACTGCCTGCAACATGCGATGCAAATGCCATTCACCCGCTGTTAAGCTCGTCGCCTTCGAGCCAGCTGCTGGGCCTGTTCCACCACCAATAAAAGTTGTTGTCCCTGCTAGTAGGGCCGTCTCCACCTGATCAGGGCTGATAAAATGGATATGAGTATCAATGGCTCCTGCCGTAGCAATAAGCCCTTCACCTGCATAAACCTCTGTACCAACACCGATAATCATGTCCTGATCGACTCCGTCCATGCTGTTCGGATTACCAGCTTTCCCAATACCAATAATACGTCCATCCTTTATACCGATATCTGCTTTGACAATCCCTGTATAATCTATAATGATGACATTGGTAATGACGGTATCAAGCACACCTTCATCACGTGTATTTTTACCATTTTGCCCCATCGAGACACGTAATGATTTACCACCACCGAAGACCCCTTCGTCCCCGTAGGATGTATAATCCTTCTCAATTTCAATCCACAGGTCTGTATCTGCTAAACGAACTTTATCTCCGACAGTGGGACCAAACATTTTCGCGTAAGCTTCATGTGTTACCTTCATTTTTCTTCCGCTCCTTTAAAGCCACCTTCAATTGCCTTATCTAAAATTTCTTCCTTATGGTGGGTAGAGCCCTCTGTTAGCCTATTTAAACCAAAGACATGCTGTTTGCCACCAAACTCGACAAGCTCCACCTCTTTTTCCTCACCAGGTTCAAAGCGCACCGCTGTCCCTGATGGAATATTGAGATGCATACCAATAGCATCTTGCCGATTAAACTCTAGAAATCTATTAACCTCGATAAAATGAAAATGGGAACCTACTTGTATAGGTCGGTCACCTGTATTGGCTACCAATACCTTTTTCGTCGCTCTACCCACATTGATTTCAATGACACCGTTTTTCGGTCGGATTTCTCCAGGAATCATTCTCCAACACTCCTTTATTGAATTGGACGGTGAACCGTAACAAGCTTCGTCCCATCTGGGAATGTACACTCAACCTGCACATCTGAAATCATGTCCCCGACACCTTCCATTACATCTTCAGCTGTAAGTACATGCTTAGCCTCACTCATCAGCTGCGCTACCGTTTTGCCGTCTCGAGCACCTTCCATAATAAAACTACTAATCAGTGCCACAGCTTCCGGATAATTTAGCTTTAAGCCACGAGCTTTTCTTTTCAGCGCAAGTTCTCCTGCCACATGGAGGAGTAATTTTTCTTGTTCAACTGGTGATAGCTTCAATCCAATCTCTCACTTTCCTATATTCAGAATTATCTTTCAATAATATTTTTTCTGGACATAACTTCCTTTCAGTAGTTTGAAATGTTCTAACGATTTAGTTGTACGTGCATTTAGTTGTTGTCTTACAAATTATGATTTCGCAAGGGATTTGCGAAGAGAAATAGAAATGACTTGTTGACCCGGCGAATGCGGGTTGCAATAGTTGAAGTGAGTAATAGAGGTAACAGCTAGTCCATTATAAGAAACTACATTAAAAAATTCAACATTTTTATTTATCTGTGAATTTACAAGTTTGCTAAATAATTAATAAAAAAAGAGGCATATTTTACAGAAAATTGGTCATCTGTAAAAAAGCCTCTTGTCTTGCTAGCTAAAGCGAATGAAAAATTATATTAAAAAACTAGTAAATTTATTTTATGTAAAATAATTATTTCAGGACTAAAAACGCTCTTTTTCATAATCAAATCGATTGGTTAGCTTCTGTAAATTATCAGCTTGCACGGTTAAATCCTGTGTAACATGATTGACTGCTTGCATGGAGGCAGTTTGTTCATCCATTGAATGTAAAACAACTTCTGTGTAATTAGATAGCTTGCCCATGTCATCTGCAATCGTTGTGACAGAGGATGCCACTTCATTCGCGCTACTAGCAAGCTGTTCAGCTGTCGTTGAAATGTCCTCAAGCTGACCTGTCATTTCGCGAACATGCTGTGAAATCGTTCCAAAAGATGTTGTTGCTTCATCAATGACATAAACACCCTGTTGGACATTTTTTAAATCATCTTCCACTGCTGACGCAACTTGTTTTGTATCACTTTCAATCCCCACGACTAAGTCCACAATTTGCGTAGCAGAATGCTTTGATTGCTCAGCTAACTGACGCACTTCCTCAGCCACGACCGCAAAGCCTTTCCCATGCTCGCCAGCACGAGCAGCTTCAATGGCTGCATTTAATGCTAATAGATTTGTTTGATCCGTAATAGCCGTAATCATATCAGTCATCGCTTTTATATCTGTCATTTTACTTGATAATTGTTGCATAAGACCACTTGTTTTTTCAGTTGAAGCGGAAATAAATTGCATTTGCTCCTTCGCAACATGTAAAATCTTTGCACCATTCCCTGCAATATCATTGGCATCCTTCGCATGATCAAAAACATCCTGTGTAGCAACGGTAATTCGTTCGATTCCAGCGACCGTTTCCTGCATCGCATTTGCGCTAGAATAAGCCGACTCGGCAGCCTGTTTTAAGCCCTCAGACGTTTTTTCCATTTGTTGATCTACTTCTTCTACAGCAAGAGTAATTTCATTCGTACTTGCTGATAACTCCTCAATGCTTGCTGATAAATCAGATGAGCTGTGTGCAATTTTTTGTGACATTGTTTGTAATTGTTCCTTCATTTCTAAAAAGGATTGTGCTAGCTGAGAAATTTCACTATTGTCTCGAACCTCAATGTTCACATTATCTAAATGGCCTGCAGTAATCCCTTGTGCAGCCTCGGTTAACTGTTTAATTGGCTGAATAACTTTGTAGTGCACATACGCCGTGTAAGATAGTGTAATCGCGATTCCTACGATGGTTAAAATGGTAGAAAGCCATTCTAATGACGTTACATTGGCTAAATCAATAAATAAAATAGCAATCATTAAGACATTTAAAACAGAAAAGCCAAGTAAACTCTTTTTTCGTAAACTCATAACAAATTCCCCCAACTAAAATATTACTTCTATACCATCATTATAGTTGAATAATCCTAAAAATCATAAAGAAAAGCTCTATTTTTATAAGAATAAAGACACAAAGCATTCCTTAAATCTCCGATAATTGTTCACAAAAAAAGACTATAGACAGCTTAAGTAGCATGTCTACAGTCTTGAAATCTAGATTTATTTTAATTTCATGATACTAGAACCAGCGATCCCTGGGTGTGTCATTTCATATGGATCTAAGATTAAATCTAATTGCTCTTTTGTTAAGACGCCTTCTTCGATACAAAGCTCACGAATTGAACGACCTGTCAGAATAGCTTCACGCGCTAAGCGAGCAGCTACTTCATAGCCGATATGAGGGTTAACAGCAGTTAATACCCCTACACTTTTCTCTACATATTCTTTCATACGCTCTTCATTTGCTTCAATATCTTTTAAGCAATTTTCCGTAAACGCACGGAAAACATTATTCATAATGCTAATCGATTGGATTAGGTTGAATACTAATACAGGCTCCATTACGTTTAATTCTAATTGTCCAGCTTCAGAAGCTAGAGAAATTGTATGGTCGTTGCCAATTACTTGGAAAGCAACTTGGTTCAGTACCTCTGGCATAACAGGGTTAACTTTACCTGGCATGATAGAAGAACCTGGTTGACGAGCTGGTAATAGGATTTCCCCTAAGCCTGCACGTGGACCAGAAGCCATTAAACGTAAGTCATTAGCGATTTTAGACATATTAATCATACAGATTTTTAAAGCACCAGATACTTCTGTGTAGGCATCTGTATTTTGTGTTGCATCCACTAAATGTGTCGCACCTTTTAATGGTAAACCAGAAATTTCAGCAAGATGCTCATCAACAGATTTAATGTAATCTGGGAAAGCATTTAAGCCTGTTCCTACAGCCGTTGCACCCATGTTCACATCATAAAGATTTGGACGTGTTTGACGAATGCGTACGATATCACGATTAATAACACGGCAATAAGCCTCAAACTCTTGTCCTAAACGGATTGGCACTGCATCTTGTAAATGCGTTCGGCCCATTTTAATAACATGAGCAAATTGCTCCGCTTTTTGATGGAAGACAGATTGCATATAATCCATCGTTTCAAGTAATTCATCTATTAAATTTAACACAGCGATATGGATCGCTGTTGGGAAAGCATCGTTTGTTGATTGTGACATATTAACATGACTATTTGGACTTACTGTGTGATAGTCCCCTTTTTCTTTCCCTAAAATTTCTAGGGCACGGTTCGCGATCACTTCATTGGCATTCATATTGATGGATGTACCTGCGCCACCTTGGATTGGGTCTACAATAAATTCTGCATCCCATTTGCCATCGATCACTTCTTGTGCAGCTTCGACAATTGCCTCACCAATTTCTTTTGATAATAGGTGTACTTCCATATTACTTAATGCAGCTGCTTTTTTCACTATCCCCATTGCTTTAATTAGTGAAGAGTGAATTGTGTAGCCTGTAATTGGGAAGTTTTCCGTAGCACGCAGTGTTTGAATTCCATAATACGCTTCTGCTGGTAATACGCGCTCACCTAAAAAATCTTTTTCTATTCGTTGTGTTGACATTATTGTCGTCTCCTTTTATGTAATACTCACACTTGATAGTAGCTAATAAAAGTCGTATTGTAAACAGTCATTTTTCTGTAAACGAAAAAAATCCTTCAAAAAAGCAAAAAATCCGCTAAAAACCGAGCATATTTTATTAATGGTCGAGCAATATTAGCCGTTATATTGTTCTTAGGTAAAGTCAAAATTAACTTAAATGGATTGGAAACATGAATTAAAAGTCAAAAAACCAATAAAGTTGTTCTCTTCGTCAACTTTATTGGTTTTCATTTCATTATTATTTATTTGATGTCACAGTAAAACGGCTGTTTTCATGTTGAGGTTGTTCTAGCTCATCCAATACAGCCACCGCATAATCGGCATAGCTTACATAGCTGTTACCAGCGTCATTTACTAATAAGTGGTCAATACCTGCTGTGTAGTGTCCTGTACGCGGGCCTTCTGGATCAAAAAATGCGGAAGGACTTAAAAATGTCCAATGAATAGAGGATTGTTGTAAATCCACTAGGTTTTGACCTTGATTTTGGGCTGTTGCCAAAAACATCTCTGGGAAATCAGGTGTATCCATAACACGCACTTTTTTCTCTGGGTCCACAAATAGACTGCCTGCCCCACCTACGACAAATAATTTTGTGTCAATTCCGTTGAAAATTGTAATCAAATGACGACCTGCTTTTACATGTAACTCCTCTTGACCTGCTGGTGCACCAAATGCATTTACCACCACATCAAAGCCCTTCACATCTTCTTGCGTTAATTCAAAAACCTCTTTTTCAATCACTGGAATAGAGGCTGTTACCTTTGCTGCCGAACGAACGATGGCTGTTACTTCATGACCACGTTGTAACGCTTCCTCTACTATTTTTTGTCCTGCTTTCCCTGTTGCACCAATCACTGCTATTTTCATTCAATTTTCCTCCTCAAATATAGTTGTAACTATTTTAGTTACAGGTTGGATACAAAAGATCATCTCCGTCTAAATACGAAGTTGATCTAGCACGTCCTGAAGCGTCTGTGCTTGTAATTGCTCCTCCATTGCCTGCCAAACAGATGTATAAACCCCTTCCAATGTATGTTGGATTTTACGTCCCACTGCACACGCTGGATTAGGCTCATCATGAATCGCAAAAAGCTGCTTTGGCCCATCCATTGCTTGATAAATGGCTAACAATGTTAAATCCTTTGGCTCAACTAATAGCTCGTAGCCGGCCATCCCAGATCGTGATGAAAGTAAGCCCGCTTTTTTTAGGACACCAATCATACGTCTCACCACAACCGGATTTGTATTCACACTGCCAGCAATAAAATCGGACGTTAATAGGCTTTTATCAGATGTTGTGGCAATGAGCGAAAGTATATGGATCGCCACCGAAAATCGACTGTTCACCATATGAATCACCACCTGTTGTAACCATTATAGTTACAGGTGCAGAAAAAAGTCAAGCACTGTCACCTGTAAATATTGTTTCCCTTTAACTATTTCCCATGCATGACTTATATTTTTTTCACATAAATCACTAATTCTTGACGGATTTGTCCATTGTCCTCATAAAAATCTAAATTGTGAAATTCATATTTAAAGTGACCTACTGGAAATGTCACACTTTCTCCCTGAGCAGCTGCCAAAATACCCGCTACATCCTGTGAGACCATATGTAATAATTCTTCCCCTGAAAATGAATCGATAAAAATTACGTTCATAAAAAACACCTCCACAGCCATTATAGCTTAGAAGGCGCTTACATTTATAGTGTTTCTTTATAGCCTTTCAGCCGAATCTCCTCAATGATTTGCATCATCTCTAGGACTTGCTGCTCTGACAATTTTGCAGTATTAACAGAAAACATTTGTTGCTCCAAACCAATTTTTTGTTCTAGATGTCTTGGATGTGGTTCACTTTCTTCTGCTTGAAGTACTAGTGTATTCTTCACAACTTTCACCTCTACCATTATGTTGACGAACGCCATTGTTCCAAATAATGCTAATAATCCCATAATTAATATAATCAACTTCTCTTTAACTAGTCATCTAACTATTTACCCGTTTACTAAAATGATTAGTAAGAACTAGATGAAAGCAAGAAAAAACAGCAACCATAATGGCTGCTGCTAGTATTATACGGCAATAGGAGCTTTAATCGTAGGATGCGGATCATATCCTTCAATAGATAAATCCTCAAGCTCAATATCAAAAATCGATGTTTTATTCGGATTGATGTGTAATGTTGGTAGGTCTCTTGGCTCACGTGAAAGCTGTTCCTTAACTTGCTCCACATGGTTTGCATAGATATGAGCATCCCCAATGCTATGAATAAATTCACCAACCTCGAGTCCACATTCATGGGCAATCAAATGAGTTAATAAGGCGTAAGAAGCAATATTGAAAGGACAGCCTAATAATGTATCTAAGCTTCTCTGCATTAACTGACAGCTTAATTTACCATCAGCTACATAAAACTGGAACATGACATGACATGGCGGTAATGCCGCTTTACTGCCCTTTGCACCCGCATTAATGACATCCTCTGGATTCCATGCATTGACAATGATACGACGTGAGTCAGGATTATGCTTAATTTGATCAATGACATCCTGTAACTGGTCAATGCTTTCTCCATTAGAGGTTGTCCAATGACGCCATTGTTTGCCATAAACATTGCCAAGATCTCCGTACCGTTGTGCAAAATCATCGTCTGTTAAAACACGCTCACAAAATGAGGCAAGTTCTTTTTGATAGAGGACATTAAACGATTCGTCCACTAAACAACGGCGACCAAAATCCGTCATATCAGGGCCAGTATAATCGTCTGATTCTACCCATTTTTTAAATGCCCATTCATCCCAGATGTGATTATTATGCTGTAATAGATAACGAATATTTGTATCCCCTTTTATGAACCATAGCAATTCACTCGCTACAAGCTTAAAAGGCACACGTTTTGTTGTTAATAGTGGAAAGCCTTTGCTTAAATCGAAGCGCATTTGGTAACCAAAGACACTGTATGTACCTGTCCCTGTACGATCCTCTTTTTTCGTGCCATGTTCTAATATATGTTGTAGTAAATTTAAGTACGCCATTTCTGGATGCGTCATTTTTCTTCAACAGCTCCTTCAAGTTTGCTGTTGACCATTATACCATTTTACAGCGTATTTTCGTACGTCTATTATTAGCTCGAATGGTAGGAATTCTTGTTGTTAAGCTCCCGGGAGATTTCACTCTCTGCCGTGACGAAAAAGCTAGGAAGTAAAATAATATTGAGTAAAATAGGTCCAACGATGACTAATAAATCGATGCCAGGGCTGAAGTAAAGCCCGAATGCTGTAATAAGGCCAGTCATCACAAGAAAGATGATTTGGGCAACAATAATTAAAATTGGTAGTAATTGATACAGATAATTCAGTTTACGGAACTGATGCATATTGTCTGGATTTTGAATGATTTTTCTTTTTAAGCGTCTCGACAAAATGAGACAAGCAAGCAATTGAATACCAATAAAACTAAAATAAATGACACTGTATACTAATAATTGATTTTTCTGAATCGTACCATTAAAATGACCCACCCTTTGGTTCAATAAATCGTCGACTGCGCCCTCATATATATATTCGCGCTCACTTAAAAAAGTAAAAGGCTCCATAAAGCCAAGTGCCGTCCAATCCTTTGTATTGACAGTCCAATGGGATAACTTACTCGCTAAAATACGCAATTGAATAGGATCCTGTTCCCCAAACATCCCAAGTAAAATACGATAAGGAATCGATACCTTCAGCTGCCCATCTTGCTTTTCTTGAAATAAATCCCCTATGTAAAAGGTGTAAGCAACATTTGAATTATTCGCCTCATAATGAGCTTCTTCAATTTTCCAATGACTAGCTAAGGAAGCTTGAATGCCATTCCTCATTTCAGTGTAGGGTATATCCTTATGTAAACGCTTCGGAATTTTATAAACAAAATGATTATCACTACCGATGAGACAAATTTCCACTTCGACTTTCTCTTGATCTACCGTTTTGGCTTTCGTGGTCAACGGACTCATGATCATAGCGATGAGGAAAAACACAATAAGTGATAAAATGCCTTTTTTCACGCAATAGCCCCCCTATTCGTCACAATGATTAAATTTACCCTATCATAGCCATGTCCGAAAACACTATTTCGTTATTCCGAAAAAATAATAGTGGTTTTCCGAAACGCGTCATTTCGGTATTCCAAATTTATCAATAATTAGCGATAATATATAGGAGATTATTATCATAAGCAAACTTGAGGTTTCATAATGAAAAAATGGACATATAGTATTTTTCTTACCTATTTTATACTTGGCATTTATGTATTAGCCATTGCAATCAAGTCGCCCTTTATTAGTATGAGCGTTGATTTAACAAATGGACAACCTGTCTTCATCGATAGCTACTATCCTCAATGGGCACAGCAAAAAAATATTAATAAAGGGGACATCGTTCTAGCCATTGATGGAGAGCCGACTTTAGAAGACCGCTCTGTTCAGCTATATTCCATCATTAGAAGTGCCCATACATTAACGATTCAAAAACCTGATGGGGCGATTCAAACCATTGCTGTAAAACATCGAGATATGCCGGAAGAATTATATTTACAAATTTTGTTTCCTATCTTTTATTTTCTTTTAGCTTTCGTTGTTGCACTTTATTTATGTCAGCGTAATAAAAATAATCTATCCACTTTTTTATTGATTCTATTTTTATTAACCTGTTCCCTGGCCTACATTAGCACAGGCGCTTCTGCAAGAGGGAATGTCATTGGCAAGTTTGTCATCGGCATATGTATTATTTTTTGTATGGTTCTCTTCCTTCACTTTTTACAGCATTTTTTCAACTACTTACGAATTAAATGGACCTATATCGACAGTAAATGGCTATATCTGTTTCCACTTATCATCCCGGTCTGTGATTTACTAGGAGAATTTTTGCCAACCGTTCGTGAGTTGACACCTCTCTTAAACTTGAGCTTATTTGCTATTCTTGTGCTCTATGCTATTTATATTTTATTAACGAGTTATTTACGGACGAAACTAGCTAAAATTCGTTTGATTGCCATTGCGTTTATTGTGCCATTTTTACCATTTTTATTGTTTTTCGTGGCACCTGAAATTTTAGGACATAAGCCGTTATTACACGCCGAAATAGCTGCTTTATTTTTATTATTTATTCCATTCTCATTTCTGTTTATTCAGGTGAACGAACGATTATTTGATATTGAATACCAATTATCCCGTTTACGCTATTATTCAACACTGGCCTTTTTCAGTGCCCTTCTAGCCACAGCAGGGATTGCGCTATTATTTTTAGGCGAGCTTTCCATTGTTCATATGACAAGTATTTTTTTACTGCTGTTTTTGGTTATCATTGCTAGCTTTTATGTAAAAGAACGCATTGATTTTAAGTATCGAAAAATTATCTTTTCTTCCACTGGAAATTATGTACATAATTTATATGCGGCGGTTCATCGTATGGGGAAAGCAAAAAACCAGCAAGAATTATTAGACCGTTTTAAATATGAAATTACCGAAAAACTAGGCACGACAGCCTTTCATATCTGTACGATAACAGAAGATTCCCCACAGCTTGCCAGCTCCTATACGAGGCTGCTGCTACATGATGCTGGTGAGGAAAAAATTATGTTAGAGATACAACATGCCTTACAAAAGGAAGAGCTGCTTTGGTTAGAGTTGCTCGCGCTGTATGTGTCCATGTCCATCAATAATTTACAGCAAATTGAGGATTTAGTTCGTGACATACAGCAAATTAAAAACACCAGTGATACACCGCTTCATTGGCTCGATAAATTGCTGTGGAATATTATTGAGAAAGAAAAAAGTATTTTAGCACAGGAATTACACGATACCATTTTGCAGGAGCAGCTGCATTTAGCTAGAGAGCTTGATGTTCTTGCTGGCTCACCTACTATTAACAAAGAAACCGTGCTGGATATTCGTGAGCAACTATTAAATGCGACGAAGGACTTACGAGAATATTGCGAGAACTTAAGTCCCCCTCTACTAGATACCTTTGGCTTACAAATAGCCTTAAAAAAACTGATTCAAAAGGTAAAGATACGTGCCGACTTTTTATTAGATGCTCGAATAGATCGGGTGCAATTCCAGGATGTAACCCTCCATCTCGTGGTCTATCGTCTCGTTCAGGAGCTTTTCAATAATGCAATCAAGCATTCCGAAGCAACGGAGGTCTCGCTCCAATTACAAGCAGTTCCCCATGGCTTTATCCTTCAATATGACGATAATGGGATAGGCTGTGACATAGACGATTTGATCCAGTCCTCTGCATCCATGGGCATTAATGGCATTCGCGAACGTGTCCGTGCTTTTAATGGTAATATTACCATCCAATCTAGCCACAATGAGGGCATGCATATTTTTATACAAATACAAGAGGACGGGGATTCATATGATGAACATACTTATTATAGATGACCATCCTGTCGTTTTAGATGGTACAAAAACATTGTTACAGGATTTAGCCAATGTCAAAATCGAAACCGAACAGGATAGTGCAGCTGTTTTACCAAGAATGGATACCGAAGCTTTCCAGTTATTCCTAATTGATATTAATATGAAGCCAATCAATGGCATTCAATTATCAGAAATGATTAAGAAAAAACAACCTGAAGCACTCATTATTCTTTATACAGGCTACGAGCTGTCCGATTATTATGAGCTACTCATTGAGAAAAAAATTGATGGCTTATTATCAAAGCTTGCAACGAAGGAACAGGTGATTCAAACGATCCAAGCAGCGCTAAGAGGCGAAATTTTGCTGGCAGCCGATTTCTTAGACTTTGTCCAGCAACGTACCAACCTACCTAATGTTCAGCAAGAGGTATTATTAAGTGATAAAGAACAGGAAATATTACAGCTCGTTGCACAAGGCTGTACGAACAAAGCCATTGCCTCAGCTATAGGGGTCACTCAGCGCACGGTAGAAAATTATTTATCGAAGCTATTCGTCAAACTGAATGTTGAATCCCGAGCAGAGGCCGTCATTGTGGCCAAGGAAAAAGCATGGATTGATTAATTTCATTACCATTTGATGACAATTGTAAAATTTCTTTTACTAAAAACGGAATATACTGGATATACAAACAATTCTGTACTATAATAAAGGTAATAATTACATTACTTCGTTGCGATGATTAAAAACGCGTATACACAAGGAATACAAGCTTTTGAATACGTTTTTTATATGTGATGGAAGCAATTGATTGTTGAATTTTTTTGGGAGGGTGTTTACATGACACAAGGAACAGTAAAATGGTTTAACGCAGAAAAAGGTTTTGGCTTCATCGCAGTTGAAGGTGGCAACGATGTATTCGTACATTTCTCAGCGATCCAAGCAGATGGCTTCAAAACTTTAGAAGAGGGCCAAAAAGTAGAATTCGGCGTAGAAGAAGGAAGCCGTGGACCTCAAGCAACGAATGTAGTGAAACTATAATCTTCACTTAACATAGACGTGCATCAAAAAGAGACATCCTACATTGGATGTCTCTTTTTCATGTTTCAAGGCTATATCATGCAAGCTCCAAGGAACTGTCCACTAAGCCCCTGTTTGATAGTAATTTTAGTTAATATCCTTGTTCGTTAAAGTAATTTGATAATACTTTTTTGGGCGCCCACGTGTTGAAGAGGTATTGCTTGGCAATTCGTGTGCTAAATTTTTTTCATGGAGCTGCTTTAAAATTCGGTTTGCCGAGCGGACTGTTATGCCAAGATGAGTGCTGAGCAATTCGCCACTGACGATAGTGGTCGTTAGCTTTTCCAGCATAGCGTCAATTTTTTGTAATTGTAATAAAGGAATGTCATAGGTAGTGCTTAACGTTTTTAAGTATTGTTGTTTTTCATCGTCAAACTGTAGCTTTGTTGCATATAATAAAGGTCCGATTTCTCGTGTATTTTCAATTATATAGCCCTGTGTTTCCTTTGAGGAGCAGAGGGTTGCGGCTTTTTTAGCAAACTCCTGACTTTCAATAAGAGAGTCACCAATCCCCCACCCTATTTTGACAGGAAAGGATAGCTTATCATTTAAAAAATCAACTAACTGACAATGTGTATATTGATCTGTTGTAGATAAGAATTGCTGATATGTCGTGATAATCGCAAGGAATGAAGCCTCTCGATGCACGATAAACGAACAAGCATATAGTTGTTTGAAATCTAAAATCGCTTTATATAAGGCGATTTGCCGATATTCTAAGTCATCTAGATTCGATTTGTCTATCGGAATTAAAATATGTACAACAACGACTTTGTTTTGATTAAGCTGGCGAATTTGAAGCTGTTTGACAAAATGATCCAATGTTAATTGCATGGCATACAGAGATGGGTAAAAAGCAATAAACGGTATGTTTTGAAGCGCTAATCGTTCACGTATTTCTGCAATGCGTGTAAAGCTTAGCTCAACCTTGTTTTCGTTATGCAATTGTATGTGCCATTCTGCAGCTTTGTCAATAATATCGCTACTAGCGAACTCGCTCATTGTTTGGCTAAAAAGAAACGGTTTTTCACCTATCGACCATTCATGAATACCAAGATAGCCGTTTTCCTCATAACAAAAATCGATGGCGATACGATTCATAGCTATCTTTTTCTCATAAAAAAGCTCCGTAACGGTACGGTAAAAATCACGCTCTGAAATATCGAAATAATGCATGGGTACTGTTACTTCTTGAAAATAGCTTTTAGCAAAGAAATAAGGAATCTGCCCGCTAAAAAGTGCTCCATCTCCCCCATCTAAATGCTTCTCTAAAAGCTCATGTAAATGTGCATTATCGTTATAAGCATAGTAATGAAATTTACAAAAAGCGGGTTTAATTTTTTCAAGTTGCTGAACCCAAGAAAGCGAACGTTTTGCGGTAAAAACATTAATTTTATACATACATATATCTCCTTATTGAAAAATAAATATTGAAAATAGTCAGAAAATATGGTTTCTTTGTATAAAGGACATAGATTTTTAATGTCTTAAATTACAGACATTCATTTTTTAAAGAATAAGTCTAATAAAGTATAAAAGGAGATGAAATTTATGCAAGGGAATTCACAAACAATTAAGAAAAAATCTTGGATTGACAACATGTTAGATAAAATCGAACGTGCAGGCAATAAATTACCAGACCCAATCACGTTATTTATTATTCTAGCAGGTATAGTACTAGTTTTATCATGGGTTCTATCTATGCTAGGTATTTCAGCAGTTCAACCCGGTACAGATGATGTCATTGAAGTCAAAAACCTGCTAAGTCAAGAAGGACTCATCTTAATTTTAACGCAAATGGTATCTACATTTACAGGCTTTGCTCCTCTAGGGCTAGTTATCGTGACGATGATTGGTATTGGTTTAGCTGAGCAAACAGGGCTAATTTCGGCTGTCATGAAGAAGATCGTGATGTCAGCACCGACAAAGTTAATTGTACCTTTTATTATTTTTACAGGTTTAGTTGGAAACTTAGCTGCTGACGCGGCATTTATCATTTTACCACCTATTGCAGCTATGATTTTTATGAGTATTGGTCGCAATCCATTAGCTGGTTTAATTATTACATATGCAGCTGTAGCTGGAGGCTTCAGTGCCAACATTTTGATTAGCTCTCTCGATGTATTATTACTAGGAATTACCGAATCAGCAGCACATATAGCAGACCCTACGTATACTGGTCGTGCAACGATGAACTACTACTTCTTAATTGCTTCGACGTTTTTACTAGTCATTATTGGCACGTGGGTTGCGAAAAAATTTACAGAGCCTCGCTTCGGTACGTTTAACGGAGAGGTTGAAAAGCTAGAGCCATTGACAGCCCTAGAAAAACGAGGATTAAAATGGGCTGGAATCGTAACGCTAGCTTATATTTTAGTCATTGCTATTACAGTTATTCCATCGAATGGGCTTTTACGTGATCCTGAAACAGGCGGCTTTTTAAATTCACCTTTCATGTCAGGCATTGTACCCATCATGTTATTCTTCTTCCTATTACCTGGTCTTGCCTATGGTATTGCAGCGAAGGAGGTTAAAAACGATAAAGAAGTTGCGGAGAAAATTTTTAAATCCATCGCTGATATGGCACCATTTATTGTATTAGCTTTTGCCGCTTCACAAATGATCGCCTTCTTCAACTGGAGTAATATTGGTTCTATTTTAGCCATAAAAGGGGCTGAGCTGTTACAAGCATTAAATTTTACAGGTTTACCAATGATGATTGGCTTTGTTTTAATTTGTGCATTTGTTAACTTATTAATCGCCAGTGCATCAGCCAAATGGGCTTTGCTTGCACCGATTTTTGTTCCGATGTTCCTCTACTTAGGTTATACCCCAGCGATTACACAAATAGCCTATCGTGTAGGGGATTCGATTACAAATCCAATAACGCCGATGTTACCGTATTTCGCGATTCTTCTGTCGTTTGCAAAGCGCTACGATAAAAATATCGGTATCGGAACACTTATTTCCTCTTTATTACCGTTCTCGGTATTCTTTGCAATCGGCTGGATTATATTATTTGCTCTTTGGTTCCTATTCGGTTTACCGCTAGGACCTGGTGATTATATTTACTTAAAATAAGGAGTGTTTTACATGACAGCATTACAACAACAATTAGCAGAGTTATTAAAGCAATATGAGGAAGAAATGATTCAGCTTCGTCGTCATTTCCATGAAAATCCTGAACTTTCCTTCGAGGAAGTAGAAACGCCGAAAACAATCGCAGCCTTTCATCGCGCCTTAGGTCATGAGGTTCATGAAGGTGTAGGTGGCAATGGTGTTGTGGCAAAGCTAGTAGGTGGTAAACCCGGGAAAACCGTAGCGTTACGCGCGGATTTTGACGCCTTAGCCATTACAGAAGAAACAGGCTTACCTTTCCAATCAAAAATTAAAGGTCGTATGCATGCTTGCGGACATGATGGACACACAGCCTCCCTGTTAATTTTAGCGAAGGCCCTCAACAAAATGAAGGATGACCTAGCAGGAACTATCGTCTTTATTCATCAGCATGCAGAGGAGCTGGCCCCGGGTGGAGCTATTTCAATGATTAAGGACGGCTGCCTAGAAGGTGTCGATGCTATTTTTGGTACACATTTATGGGCTCCAACTGAACTTGGAAAAGTACAAACAGCGAAGGGACCATTAATGGCTGCAGCAGATGGTATTTATATAACGATCAAAGGCAAAGGTGGCCACGGTTCCAACCCAAGTGACACCAAGGATTCCATTGTTTTAGCGGCACAGTTTATTACGAATTTACAGCAGCTCGTGGCACGTCGCGTCAATCCATTACGTCCAGCAGTAGTGTCGATTGGGCATATCGAGGCCCTCAATCCATTCAATGTCATTGCTGATCAAGTGTATATGAAAGGTACTGTACGCACTTTCCACGAGGAAGAGCGCAGTTTGCTAGAGCGTGAAATTGAAGAACTATTAAAGGCCACATGCTATTTAACAAAAGCAGACTACGAATATGAGTTTGTACGAGGCTATCCACCTGTTGTTAACCATGAAGCAGAGACAGAGCATATTATGGAATCCGCAGAGAAAATTGCAGATGTAGCAGCTGTTGAACTGGTTGACCCTAATATGGGTGGTGAGGATTTTGCCTATTACTTAGAGGAAATCCCAGGTGCCTTCTTCTTTACAGGCGCAAAAAATCCAAATTGGGAGGAAGTATATCCTCACCATCACCCGAAATTCGATATCGACGAACGCTCCTTACGAATTGCTGCCAACGTTCTAGGCCAAGCAACATTAGACTACTTCGCAAAGCATAATTAAAATTGATAGGACGAGATGCATCAAGCATCTCGTCCTATTTTTGTTGAGAAGCGGAGGATTTAAGAGGTTCTCTTCGGGGTGAAGCTGTTCGTTCACCTTTTGGATCACCTTCCCCTCACTAATGAGCGGTTCGTTCACCTTTTGGATCACTTCTCACTCACTTTGGAGCGGTTCCCTCACTGTTTGGATCACTTCCAACTCACTTTGGAGCGGTTCAATCACCTTTTGGATCACTTTCCCCTCACTAATGAGCGGTTCGATCACCTTTTGGATCACTTCCCACTCACTTTGGAGCGGTTCGATCACCTCTTGGATCACTTTCCCCTCACTATTGAGCGGTTCAATCACCTTTTGGATCACTTTCCCCTTACTAATGAGCGGTTTCCTCACCTTTTGGATCACTACCCACCCGATTTGGAGCGGTTCTCGCACTGGTTGGTCTACTTCCAAGCAAGTGCACTCTAAATTATGCATAGGAATGTAGGCCGGCAATTACTAGATTGACGAAGACTTGGTTGAATACGATGATGCCGAAGCCGATGATGGCTAGCCAGGCTGTTTTCTCACCTTCCCAGCCTTTGGATAGTCGGAAATGGAGAAAGGCAGCGTAGAATAAAAAGGTAATCAATGCCCAAACCTCTTTTGGGTCCCAGCCCCAATAGCGACTCCACGCAATTTGTGCCCAGATCATAGCAAACAATAGGCCGCCTAATGCGAATAAGGGGAAGCCGATGACGACAGCACGGTAGGATATTTCATCCATTAATTGGGGCTGCACTCGGCTTGTCCATGGCTTTAATAATGCACTAATAGATTTTCTTGTAATTAATCGAATGACAGCGTATAAAATCGTACCGACCATAAATGCCCAAACAATGGAATTTAACTTTTTGGCATCAATTTTGTTCGTGATTTCAATCATACCGACTGCTTCTCCATTTTCTGTGACCGCACCTTTTGTCACAATAAGTGGCATCATCGAGTAAACGGCTTGTTCTGACTGTCCCTGCGCATTGTCAAATTGTACTTTGACATCGTCTGAGGCAAAGCTAAATGTCGTGGAAACACCGATAAAGCCGATGACCACAACTAAACAATATAAAACAAACTCTAGACCGTATGTACTGATGGATTTCTTCGAGACATCCAACGTTCTTAATAAATAAATCAATCCTGTAGCAAAGGACACTGATAAAATTGCACTAGAAAAGGCAACTGTCATAACATGAATAGTTAGCCAGTGGCTTTGCAGTGAAGGAACAAGTGGTGATACTTCCTTCGCGAAAACGCTTCCATATCCAAGGATGATTAATGAAACAGGAATAGTAAATAAGCCCACTACAATTTGTTTATAGAGGAAATGAATAATTAAATAACTTCCTGTCAGCATAATGCCAAAGAATGTCATAAATTCATACATATTACTCACAGGTGCATGATCTACAGCCATCCATCTCACCACAAAATAGACGAGCTGTAAAGCAAAGGCTACATACGTGAGAAACAGTCCTAGCTTGCCGAATAATTTGCCCTTTGATTTGACCGCAAGTCCTAATGGCACAATTGCAATCAGTAGTAAGATAAAGGCAACAAATAAAGAATTGCTGCTAATAGATAATAAGGTTTCTTGATTCACATGAATCCCTCCCATGTTCTTTTTCGGAATTTGCTTCCAACTAATAGGAACGATACAAGATTGCAAGAGGTGCCATGTTTTCCCTGAAAATATTTTTATTTTTTTGAATTGTTACAAATCGGTGAAATAGCAGGAGAATTGAAGGACGTAGAGCATAACAAAAAACCATCTAACTGTAAATAGATGGTAATAGAAAAAGTGATATGCCTCTATCTACATCCTACAAAAAATTGCAAAAAAAGTCTATTTCTTTTTTGCCTCCCATGGGAAAATAATGATGCGCACAATTGACATAACGTTATGTTTCACAAATTGGAGGTTTTCCATGAAACAAAATATTTATGATAATCCGATATTTTTCCATCAATACAAAGTATTAAGGCAAAAGGAATTGAATTATAATCGTCTGTTGGAGCAGCCCACAATGAAATCTTTACTACCACCATTAACGAATAGCGACATTCTCGATATCGGCTGTGGTATGGGTGAGTTCGCCAAATATTGTATCGACCATCAGGCCAAGCATGTGACCGCACTGGATGTTTCTAGTAATATGTTGGCAATGGCGAAACAAGAGCATGCCCATCCGCAAATTGACTATCAGCTACAAGCAATCGAGGATTATGAAGGGCCTTCCTATAGCTTTGATTGTATAACAAGCTCCCTTTCCCTTCATTATGTTAAAGACTTCGATGCGGTTATTGACCGAATAGCTCGAATGCTACGTCATAACGGTGTTTTTGTTTTTTCTGTCGAGCATCCGATTGCTACAGCTCGTCAAGCAATGGAGGATAATTGGATTTATGATGACGAGCATAATCGTCTTCACTATGCAATCGATCATTATCATGAAGAGGGCTTGCGTGAGCAGACATGGCTCGTGGAAGGGGTTGTCAAATATCATCGTACCATTGCGACGATGATCAATACATTGATTGCCCACGGGTTAACCATTGAGAAAATAGTCGAACCTCTTCCTAGCAAAGAAGCTATCCTTCAGCTTCCTTCCCTAGAAAAGGAGCTACGCCGTCCGTCCTTTTTATTTATAAAAGCTAAAAAATAAGTAAAAGCCTCACCCTACTCCTGTGGTGAGGCTTTTTTTACATAAAGAATTTCTGGATCCCCTTCATCTAAGTTGTCAATAAAGCCACTTTTAATAAACCCTAAGGCTTGAAATACTTGCTGCATGCTTGTATTGGATTGATTAGTAGAAGAAAATACCTTTGGTGTCCTCGCGACTTCCAAATATGCACGCATTAAGCTAGTCGCCACCCCTTTTCTCCGCTCGGAAGGCTTGACAATCACTAAAGAAATAAAGCTATGACCAAAAAAGTCGTTATTAAATAGTAGAAAACCCGCAGCATCCTTATTAGCTTGATACAAAAGGCAGCGTTGCTCTTTAATAGCTTGTTGAATTTCATGGCTTCTTGATTGATCGCCAATTACTTCTTGATCAATCGCAGAAAGTACCTGTAAGTGCTCCATTCCTGCTTCTATTATATTTTGCATTTATCATCATCCTTCATGGAATAGCTCATCACCTTAATCTCATCTCGAAATCCCATGACCCGTCTTCCCTCATCCACAAATCCGCACTTTGTATAAAGGGCTTGCGCCGCTTTATTTGGTACATTTACACCTAGCACAAGCTCATTTATATGAGGGAAATGCTGCCGCACAAAATCAGGTAACAATTGTAGTGCCTTCTTGGCATAGCCTTTACCCTGCTCGTAATAATCAGTAGAAAATGAACGGATTAACAATGCCTTATCATTAGAAGTGTAAGGCTTGACCCCGTCTTTTTCATGTAGCACAAAAAAGGTTACCAGCTTGTCTCCATCCATGGCTAAAATAGCATGCCGACTGTGATCCTGCCTAGCGAGTTCAATATTTTCCTGTGGTGACTTTGTATAGCGGAGCTGCTCATCTGTTATTGTATATTCTTCTATTAAAGATTGCGCATTATCCTCATAGAACATAAGCTTCATGGACATTTAGTACTCCTCCTCGTAAATAGCTGTAAATTCGTAGTCCCCTTCTTGAAGCTGCTGTAAGTAGTCGTCAAAGGAGGAGGCAATGACCTCAAAGCTATCTGGATCATGCACATAACGAACCACTTGCCCTACTTGTCCCGCTTCATTTGGTGAAAAATCAAGAAACAGGCTAGATGTTCCACCATTATTCATGCAATCGGCAAAGCATAATCGTTCATTTAATGGCACATGCATATTGATTTTTTCGTCGACTTCGACATACTCCAAAAACTCTTGATAACGTTCATATATTGATTCACGATTGTCATGATAATCTTCAATGATTTGCTCAATGGATTTCAGATAATACGGGTAGTCACCTAAATCGGAACCTAGGACAAGAACACAGATTGTTTCTTGACCATGCTTACAATAATAGGTACCATTGACATCCTGAAGTAATGCTAGTAAGGACTGCGGACAATCCGGAAAAACTTCAAGCAATGCCTGAATTTGTGTATCTGTTGCACCAGTTGCACGCTCTAATTGTCGTTGTTCCTCTTCAGGTAAGTGTTGGAGTAAATGTTGAAAATAGCTAGTACGCATATTAATCCCTCTTTCTATTAAACTTATTTTTTACATTAATATACTTTTACTATTCCGTCATGCTACTATGGAAGTATTCATGAAGAAGGAGTTGTGCCTATGAGTTCGTTCTATGCAGTAGACGTTAAAGTTTTATCAACAATCAAAGGGTTGTAACGCTACTTGCAGCCCTGATACAAGGGAGAATAACAATGGAACACTATGTCAACACATTTCTAACTGGTCAATCAGTTATGCTACAGCAAATGGCTTCTACTGATTTAGAAGCCTTCGTAGCCAACGAAAGTGAAATAACTACATTGCTTCTTGCCAATGATGATATTCCCTTTCCTCAAACGAAAGAGGATCACACTGCATTCTTTCATAGTATAAGTGGAAAAAAGGAGGAATTCTTTTTTGGCATTTATGAAAAGGACTCCCATCAACTGATTGGCTCCTGCGGTGTTTTTTCCGTCAACTGGCAAAACAGCACTTGCTCTGTAGGCATTGCAATCGGAAAAGCGTGGCATGGCAAAGGATATGGTACTGATGCAATGAAAACACTCATAGATTTTATTTTCCAATACATCGCTGTACAAAAAATCAAGCTTCAGGTTTTTAGCTTTAATCAGGCAGCTATTCGCTCCTATGAAAAATGCGGCTTCACAAAAGAAGGTACTTTACGCCAAGAAATTTTTCGCTTCGGTACATTTCATGACATCCTATTGTTTGGCTTACTACGCTCGGAATGGGAGAAAAATTAACCAATAACTACAAGAGAGATACTATGGTTGCTGTAGTATCTCTTTTTGTTTATTCCTCTTGCCATACGCGTGTTACTTGCTGTAGGGCTAATCCTTGGAATGTTAGTTTATAGATATCCGGCATAGTAAGCTGTTGCCAAAATGCGTAATCATAGCGGGCATCAAAGTATTGCATCATCAATACCATGATATTGCCATGTGTCCCTAAAACAAGGCTCTCCTGTGGATGGGTAAGAATGATGGATTGCAAGCTCTCGACAGCACGTGCCGTCGCCTGTTCATTTGACTCCCCACCCTCCCACGCAAAGCTTGGCTCCTGCCACACTCGCTGAATAGCTGCATGAAAATCCGTCATCGCTCCACTTGAAAGCTGCCGTTCTTTTAAAGCATCCACGGTTTGTATGGGTAGATGATGAGCATGCGCAATGCCCTCCACTGTTTGAATTGCTCGACGATATGGACTAGCATAGATTGCTTCAATTTGTTTCTCTTTAAATAATTTTGTAACACGCTCCGCATCCTTTATCCCTTGCGTCGAGAGAGGTCGGTGATATTCATCCACTGAATAATGTGCATGAGCATGTCTTACAAAATACATAACAGTCATCCTATTCTTTTCATCTCCCCTGTTTTCAAAATAAAAGAATCTTCCAAATACCATCTTGCCTTTGAAGAGCAAAGGTTTTTGCGAAGTTGTGATTACTCGCGGAAATTTCCAGTTGAACAACCTGCCTATCTGGGGTGCTCGCTTCATTAATAGCTACTTGATCATAATAACGAAACATTAGATAGGTTTCTAACAAATCATATGCCCGTAAATCCATATATTGCTGTTCAAACTTTTCTTTTGTAGGAGTTGCACTATTTTGGTAAGTAATTGCATATAATGCATCTATTCGTGTTTCGTGCACTAAATCGAGCATTATCAGTACCATCTCCTCTGGCGAAAAGGTTTGCAAAACTGCTATATCGCCGTCATTTAAGAACGTCTGATAGTGCTCCTTTTTTTCTGATGGTAAATTGGCTACATAACTAAAGTCAGTCGCAGCTGTCTTGACGATGTCAGCATCAATGGTAGGTTGTTGAGCGGGTTCTTTCGCTTCACATGCTGCTAGTAAACTTGCAATAACTGCAACATAAACTAGCTTTTTCACCATACACTTCATCACCTCAAATCTATCTTTTATTATTCCATTAATTTCAAAAATTCTCAACATTTCACCATACATAATGAAATGTCCACAATTCTAAACAACATAAAAGGGAATTTGCTAAAATGTGACAAGATAAAAATCACAGGATAAATTATCGGAAAATTCAATTTCTATTCACAACTATTTTCATAGTATAAAAGGTTCAATATCTTCTTTTTTTTCACTTAATTTTTTCTAAATAAAAGCAAGCAAATAACCCTATCAAGTCAATGAATAGGGTTTTAAGTATGGTATAATTTTCTATAAAAAGGGAATTTAATAGACCATTTTATTCAACATTATAAAAAGCATTTCATTTTATTAAACAGGATAAAGGTCCCTACATGTGACTAAATTACGAATTTGCTAAACGATACACAATATGACATTTTTTTTAATATAAGTGATATACAATGAAAAAGTTGAATCGAGGTCATGAGAAATTAATTTCAGGAATATGGATAAAAAATTAGGAGGAAAATATCTTGGTAAACTTATTACTTAAACAATTCTTGAAGGCGGAAATTGAGATCAAACGAAGAATTATGTATAAAAAGGCAAAGGATCTTGGTTTCACCCACCCTATTGTAGTAGATTACAGTCAAGAATTGGATGTCCTACTTAATAGATATTTAAAACAAGCTCAAGCTTCCTAATCAAACGAGGCATCTATATAGAAGAAAGAATAGATTGAGATAAAGCCAGACAAGTTTTTTGGCTGGTTTTATCTTTCATGCATGCATTCATTCATCAAGCCGAAATGTATAGATACAGTAAAAGTAGGCGATGTTTTTCTTAAGAAGACATTTGGAGGTTGAATGATGCAAGTATTCATCTTAACTTTTATGGTTGTTTCTAAAATATTATTGCCACCTCAACATTCAGTAGACCAAACAACACCCACACTTTGCACACCAACTGAAATCAATACACTATATCAATATCCAAACAACCAATTTCAATCGTTTCGTGATGAGGACGAATTTTATCAGCAGCTTAATCGTACAATTTATGAGGAATATGCTAATGCTTCATTGAATATTCGTCAAAAAATGGCTTTTAGAGATGTAGAAAATGCGACACAAAACTTTTATTTACAAACAAATAGTAATCAGGAAACAATCGACCTCTCTCAACATACTTTTATTCATCCCAATCGACAAGTTTATTTTTTAGCATCCTTTCAGCACAATACCGATGAGTCCTATCAAAAATTTCTTGTCATCGATGCTGAAACACAAGAAGTAATACTTGGACATTCACATTTTCTAGAAAGTTCCAAGGACCTTTAATTCATTGTATGCACATCACGTAGATTCTAGTAGTCATTTCAAAAAAATAGAAATAAAATTTTTCTAAAAATTGAAAAGCTTGCTTTGAACACGTACATTCAAAGCAAGCTTTTTTCTACAGTGGAATTAAGATAACCTTTTTTCTTGAATAGCTCCTGTGATGTCATCTATTAGTTGCTGTAGTGATTGCTCAACGGAATTTTGCTGACCATGTCTACGAACAGCCACTCGTTGGTTCTCAACCTCACGATCTCCAATGACAAGAATATACGGAATTTTTTGTAGCTGTGCTTCACGTATCTTTTTCCCAAGCTTTTCTTGGCGATCATCTAATTGCACACGAATTTCTTGCTCTTGTAATACTTCTACTACTTGTTTGGCATAGTCATGATGCACTTCTGCAACATTAATAACTTGTACTTGCTGTGGTGCTAGCCAAGTTGGGAATGCTCCTCCAAAATGCTCAATAAGAATGCCTAAGAAGCGATCAATCGAGCCAAATACCGCTCGATGGATAACAACAGGTCTTACTTTTTCATTGTGTTCATTAATATATGTTAAATCAAACTTCTCTGGCAGCTGGAAATCAAGCTGTACTGTTGCACATTGATGGCTGCGCTGAATTGCATCTTTAATATGAATGTCAATTTTTGGTCCATAAAAAGCGCCATCGCCCTCATTGATTGTATAGGCAATACCCAAATTTGTTAGCACGTTCTCTAGTGCCGCTTCTGCTTGATCCCATAGTGCCAAATCGCCCATATAATCATCTGGTCGTGTCGATAATTCTATTGTATAGCGGAAACCAAATACGTTGTACACCTCGTCAATAATCTTTAATGCCAGCGCAATTTCATCCTCAATTTGCTGTGGTGTTGCAAAAATATGGGCATCATCCTGACAAAATGATCGGACACGTAATAAACCATTTAAGGCTCCACTAAATTCATGTCGATGTACTTGCCCAAATTCAGCCATGCGAATTGGTAAGTCTCTATAGGAATGGAGGCTGTTTTTAAAAATGAGCATATGTCCTGGGCAGTTCATTGGCTTTAAGGCAAAGCTTTGATCATCCACCTGTGTAAAATACATTTGATCCTTATAATGATCCCAATGGCCCGACTGCTCCCAGAGGCGCTGATTCATCATTAGTGGTGTCCTTACTTCCCTATAATCATATTTCGCTTGTAAATGTCGCAAATAGGATTCCAGCTCATTGCGCAAAATTTGACCGTTTGCTAAATAAAATGGCATGCCAGGCGCTTCTTCTGAAAACATAAATAAGGATAGCTCTTTACCAAGCTTGCGATGATTACGCTTTTCCGCTTCATCTAAAAAGACAAAATGGTTGTGCAGCTCTTCTTTTGTAGCAAAGGCTACACCGTAAATGCGCTGAAGCATTGGCTTACTGCTGTCGCCACGCCAATAAGCTCCTGACACATGCATTAATTTAAAGTGCTGCAATTTACCTGTAGTTGGGACATGTGGGCCTCGACATAAATCGTAAAACTCTCCCTGCTCATAAATCGTTACCGCTTCATCTGCCGGAATAGCCTCAATTAGCTCTAGCTTCAACGAATCGTGTGCAAATAGCCGCTGTGCTTCCTCCCGAGATACTTCACGCCTGTGAATTTGGATACTTTCCTGCGCAATTTGTTTCATCTTTTTCTCAATTTGCTGCAAATCACTTGGTGTTAATGTGTTGGCAATATCTATATCATAATAAAAGCCGTTTTCAATGACTGGTCCTACCCCAAATTGTGCATGTGGGTATAGTCGCTTAATAGCTTGCGCTAATAAATGGGCCGTAGAATGGCGAATAACCTCGATCCCTTCTTTCGAGCTTGCATCGTACAATGTAACTTGAGCATCTTCCATAATCGGGTGCGTCAAATCAACGATGGTTCCATTAACACTTCCTGCCATTGCCTTTTTACGAAGCTCGGGACGAATTGCCTGCGCAATATCGGTTAGTGTCACGCCTTTCGTAAATACTTGCTGTTGACCATCTGGAAATTGAATGTGAATAACTTGATTTGACATGTTCTCTACTCCTTTTAGTAAAAATTTAATAATATGCGCCTCGGCATTGTTTCTGTCTAGATTTTTGGAGTTTGCTCGAAAAGCTCTCTCCAAAATTCATCCATGACACCCGCCGGAGCGTTTATCTTGATTCCGTTGTCGCTATGTTTTCGAAATAAAAACAATTGCTGAATCAAAATAAAAAAACACATATTCGCCCCAGCAAAGGGACGAGTATGTGTTATTACCCGTGGTTCCACCCAAATTCCCACTAGTTTATTTGCTAGTGGCTCATTGATTTTGCTGTAACGTTGCAAAAACGGTGCAAGTTTCCAAGCACGGCTCCAAGGTAGTAAGAAGAAATCACGACATTAGGAAGCTTGCAGCGATTGCCTCCCTCTCTGAAAATGGTTGATTAAATCTCTTGTCCTTATCATTGCCCATTTCATCTTGCATGAAATTGTTAATTACTATAACGAATAGTGGATTTTTTGTCAAACACTGATTTGAAAAAATTAACGATTGCTAGGCAGTGTGTAATCAGGCCGCTGTACACAGTAGCGGCAATGCAGATCATCACATATTTCCTCTTTCAACTCATTACAGCATGTGAAAAATAAAACTATCAAAGGTATCATCATAAATGACATAACGTTGACAAGTGGAGTATTTTGGTTCCGCTAATCTTTATTCACGACCACTACATTTCCCCGTTGCTCAATTTGCACATTTTTGTTATCTCTTAATGATTTTTCACTTCTAAAGTCTCGCTTTTAGCTTGCCATTTCATATGAATTATAGGTTTCGCATCACGTTTAAACATTTTCTCACTCTCTTTTTTCGTGAATGAATAATATCCCTCTTTATTTAAATGTGCATCATCCAACGATTGAGTGATTTTTGTTCCTTCAATTGTAATTTGTAAAGGCCCCAAATCATGGGAGTCACCCAGATAATATAAACGTAAGCCTTCTTCGGTATTATTATGATAGATCGCTTTCCAATGTTCACTTTTAGCAATGTAATGAATCTCTTGTTCTTCACTTTGACAGCCTGCTAAAAGGATAAACAGGACCAGTGGAAGTATCCATTTTTTCAACAAGCCTTCCCCCTAACAATGCATAGTGACAGTAAATCCAGTTGGCCTTTCTTCAAAAACATCATGATATTCTGTAAAAACGAAGTCGAGTCCTTGGATGTCATCTGGTAAGGGTGGTGTCACCACAAACTTATTGCTTTCATGCCCATCCGAGCCGCTCGCACCCGTATTCCGACATTCGTAATGATCATCTATAAACAACTTTAAATATTTGCAGTCCAATTTTTCATGAATACGCTGAGTAGCGTCTTGTTGCGCATCCCAGTCAATTAACAGCTGGACCACACTTGCATTTTCGTACTGGCGAATATAGGAAACTGTATATAACCGTTCTCCCGCTTCAACTGTCTGTAATACGGGAATATATTGAAGAAAGCCTGTAGGTTCTACCTTTGCTTGATAGTATTTTTCTGATCTTATTAAACTAAAGAGCATGGTTAAAAATAAGTCATCAAGGCCATACTTTTGCGCCCATTCCGAGATGGTTTCATCAGTGGGGAAACCTGGGGTATGACTGAATTGCTCTTTCCGTAGTTGCAACAGTACACAAATTTCTTCGTCTATTTCTTCTAGCCTTGGGTCGTCGTAGCCCTTGCTTGGCATTTTAGACATCCAACTCCTCCTCCATCCTACGATCCTTCTTCTTTCTATACGATATTCCCACCATTTGGTTCCATAAACAGCCTAATTTTACTTTCAAGTACCAAAATTGCTATAATTCAGTTAATTAAAAAAGGGGGTCTATATGAAAAAAATCATCATGATCTTGTCTTTCCTTATCATTATCTGTTGGTTTTTTAATTGTAAAAAAAGACCAAAGCGATTCTACAACAGATGTTATGAAAAATGACAACTCTACAACAGACGTACTGGAGAACACTGAATACTCCGCAAAGGATATATTAGCAAACGCTGATTTTAATGTGGAAAAGCAGACTATAACCGTTCATACCATTGATACAGATAAAAAAGATATATTTACACGAATTGAAATTCCAGAAGAAACGTAAAAAAAGCTTATACAAGCTTTTCAGAATGCAAAATTTGCTAAAACAACAATAGACCCCATTGAGTACGATTACCGAATAACGATTTCATTAAATACAGGTTATACAATGTATCTTATTTCAGACAAAAAGTCGCTGCATATTGTTAATAATCGAGAAAATTATGCCATTGTAAACGATAGTGATTTTTTTAGTATTTTAGTAAATACAACAAAATAAGAGGCACTTACTCCAATGTAAGTGCCTCTATATAAGGACAAAAACTGTATTAGCGTAATTAAATCATCGATCATAAAGAGAATGGAGTAGTTGATGGTCATCCTCAACTGTTGAAAAATCATTTTCTTTCCTACGTTTTAATATATCAATATATGTTTCATTATGAAAAAAGACGGCTTCCTCTTCTTCTGTTATCTGCATCAAATGATCAATTCGTTCCGCTGTTATCTCCATTGTACCTTCTTCTACATGCGTATCAACCTTTTGGTGTGTCATATCTAACATCACTTCTTGCACTAAACGTTCATCAAACGTTTTATCTCCACTTTGCCAATCATCAAGCATAGCGGCATGAACACCGTCTACCCAAGATAAATCCGTTTCATTAAGTGATTCTTCCCCATCATCTTCAACAATGGACTCTGTTTCTTTATCATTTATCCAAAAAGCAACACCTATACTCAACACTACAGCTACCAAAAGAACACCCCAAATATAACTTTTTTTCAATTTTAAACCACCTTTTTAAAAATTTTCGCAAATTTATTACGGCCAAACAATAGAAAACAAAAAGTCCCCTACATATGTAGGAGACGTTATGAATTGTCTATTCACGCTGCAAAGCATTTGTTGATGCTTGTATGCCTGAGAGTTTGGTAGTTTGCAATAACATAGATTTTTGCCATAACTCGAATAAAGGCTCCAATTTCATAAATGCTCAAGCGATGGTTCGTTCTGAGTAGCCTCAAATCTTCTGCTAGTTGTCTTTTTTAAGGATACGTCAACGTATTTTCCATTGCCCTAAGACATTGGATAGCTAAGCTAATTGACTACAACATCATTGTGCCAGCTCGTTGAGTCAGATAATTGATATGTGACCATATTGGCTGTGACCGCGAGAACAACCCCCGCTCTCGATATATTAGAATGGGTCGTACTTTCCAGCACAAGAACTACATAGCCCTCTCCCCGCCCCTGTTCATCAATTGCCTTTGCTGCATTGATGTCAAAAGTACAATAGGATTGCTCAGTTGTTGCAAATAGAAGCCGCTCCTCATGATAAGCACCGTTCTCTTTTAAATTGTAGCTAACTGGCATCCAACCTTCAGACCATTCAATACTACCTATTATTTCTCGTCTTCGACTGGCAACCCGACCAATTGAATACATAAAATATATTTTCATTATCGTTTGATTGTCTTCATTTCTCCCATTACAAGTGGCTGTCACGTCAAGCATAATATCATTGTTCGAAAGCTTTTTCATTAACACTAACGTCACAGTGATAATACAGATAAATAGTACTATACCAAAAATGATAAATGCCATTAGGTCCCTCCTAGTATCAAGATTGCTGTTACTAAAATATTACCATGATTTAGGAGAGATAGGTGCTTTTCATCAAACAATCTTAGAAATAGACACGGGCATAAAGGATAAGACAAAATTTGCTTCGCTTATCCTTATTTCCCCGCTTGAAGCTCGGCTGTTAGTGTAAAAGGTATTTTTAAATACTCATAGTGAATCGTTACTTTCTTAATGTCAGAAGCTTGAACTTGAACAGCATAATGCTGGGGCTGCTTGCCAATCGCTTGTTGATCTATGTATCGACTTGGTAAAATTATGCGCTGTGATAATTTATGAAAAGACATTTGGCTATTTCCCTCTAGTTTTGTTTCTACCTCAAATGGTTCGGACTTACTAATGACAAGCTCTACGCTGTCTGGAAGCTTATCGTTCACAAGAAGTTGTTTGAGTTTAATTTCACGTAGCCCTTTATTTTCAAGCGCTATTATTTTGACTGCCTCATTGTCCTGTTTGCTTGTATAGCTTTGAATGACAAGTGGCGGATTACTTTTGAGATAAATCATAAAAACGGCACCGACCACGAGTACACTCAATACAAAAATAAATAGTAATTTTTTCATACTTTCCCTCTCTTTCTCTTTCATCAGTATAACAAAAACAACCTGACCTATTGATAGTCAAGTTGTTTTTGTAAACGTATTTCATCTCGTATCGGGATACCATCATTACCAATGAAAGGGATAGAAGGCTTATAGGCTCTCGCCTGTTCGACTGCATTGCGCAATATTTCGAGTAAATAATAGCCTCGTTTTTGATAAAATTTCAAGGCATGTAAGTTATCGTTCGTTGTGATAAGGGAAATGCTTGTACAACCTTGTCCAACAGCTTCTTGCTCTACAGCTTTTACAAGCGCTGAACCAATGCCTCTCCCCTCAACTGTACTATCCAATGATATAATTTCACAGTCCTCTTCGCGCATGATATAGGTAATCAATCCAATGATCGCTCGCTGCTCATCCAAAAAAGCAAAGCCTTCTAATTGACTGCAGTCATAGATCCCACTGGAAATGACCATTTCTGTACTGCCCCAATGCTCCTCAAAAAAATGAAGCACCTCATGTTGGGGTAATTGGTGAATTTTTGTCAATGTCATGTTTAGAACCCCTTTTTTAAATCGAAATATGAAAAACACCTGCAATCGCCTTTTGAATGCCTAGGAACACTGCCCATGACAGCACACCTAGACCAATAGCAAGGACGATATGCATTGAGGATTTCATCGCCATGTAAATCACAAAAAGCATGCACATTGTTGCTGGCAGGCCAACGATGACTCCTACGGTAAAACGCTGAATATGCTCGCTCGACTCACTTTGCACCGTCAGCCAAATAATACTTAAAATACTCACCAACGGCAATGCGGCAATAATGCCACCATAGGTTGGAAATCTTCGTGCTACCTCGGTTACAACACCAATAATCGCCGCCGAGCTAAGAATTTTAAAAAATGTATACATTATTTCGCCACCTCACTTAGGCGTCTAAATGCCTGTAGGATAGCTTGCTGTTCCTGTTCAGTTAGCTGAAGAAGTGCCTGCTGTAGCTTGTCCTCATCTAATTCGGAGTTTTTCTTCAGCACCTGTAGCCCTTCTGGGGTTAAATGAAGAATAACTTTCCGTTGATCATCGCTCGCCCGCTCCTTTGTCACCCAGCCATGGCGCTCCAGCTTTTTAATATGCTCTGACGCTGTATTGGGAGAAATATTTAGTAATCCAGCAATATCACGTACTGTTACTTCCGCTTCCTTTTGAATCATCTGTAAAATACGGACGCTTTGATGGGAAATGACATCCTCATGTGTTGTATGTAGATGATAGAAAATCGTTGTAAAATAGTCATTTATATCTTTAATCATCGTCTAGACTCCTTTATATCGTTCCACACGATTATATCGTATAATACGACATAACGAAAGAGACATCCTTAAAGTTTTTATTTTCAGACAGTTCCCCAACAACCTTCTTAAAATTTCTATCTATTTTTCATAATCATCTATCTTTCTGCGTATCTTGCTAACGATGTGAAATAGGTACTTGTCATCATCAACTTTCTACATTATTATTACCCTATTCTGAATTTAATCGAGGGCATCCAATGTTATACTTTCTCTATTTTCTAGTTGGTGGCACAATCATGGTACTGGCGCTGCTACTTAGCCAATCAAAATACTTATTTTTGTCAGGCATTATTACCGCATTACCGATTCTGACGCTCATCAATATGGGGATGCAAATGAAAAATATGAAAGAAGATACCTTTCATACCGTCTTACAAAATACAGTATTTGGCGCGGTCGGTATGTTGTTATTTACCGTACTTGTCTTTTTATTAACGAATTGGTTGAAGCCAAGTATTTCGGTCATGAGCGCACTCGCTGTCTATGCCGTATTTATGCTATCTGGCAAATATATACTATCGATGTTCGCTTAACGTTGAAAAAGGAGCTGCCATATGACAGCCCCTTTTTTAGTAGATCGAAAATTCGTCAACCTGTTGATAATCTTCACATAAACACCCTTCTTAAACCTGTCAATCGCTTGGGTATTCATATATTTTACATTGTCTGATAGTTCGTTTGCCTTCCATAATTGCTGTTCGTGATAAACAAATGGATCAATTAAACGTACCTTATTCCGAAAATGAAAATCAAAACTCTCTTGATTCTCGCATACTTCAACATGTTCATGAGAAAAAACAGTATGGGATACATCAAATAATAGGCCCGCAATTTGCTCCTCCACTGATCCCCCAAACTTTTTGATCAGTAGCATAACACCTATCGAATGCTCAAATCTCGAAATATTCCACTTGCTGTTGACTAGAAAGCTCGCTCCAGCCTGATGAATTCCTTTTAATCGTTGCACTCGCTCGCTTAAAATAAGTTCTTCTAGCAGACCATCAATTTCGAATGATCCATACATGCATCTGTAATCAGCATTTAACCATTGTCCTTAATATGGTTTGTAATGACAAAAACTCCACCACAGTGTGATATCGGATCAAATGTTAGTTGACAACTATCCTGCAATAAAGCTTGTAGCTCCTCGTGGACAAAATAAAATTCATCATCATCCCAATAGCCTTTGCTATCCAGTCGACATTGTTCTAGCTGCTCCCTTGTGTTAAAGGCAACATCGCCAATTAACATTTTACCATTGGGCTTTAGATGCTCTAATAATTGGGTAATATACGACACCTTTTGCTCATCTGTAAAATGATGGAGCGCATAGGTACTAATAATGGCATCATATGACTGCTGCAACAGCACGGTAGGTAACCCTTTCGTTAAATCCCACTCGATTAAATTAGCCTGTGGCATTTTTTCTTTCGCAATAGCTATCATGTTAGAAGAAAAATCGAATCCATTGATCTTATGGCCATGCTCATAAAGCTTGGCTGTTAAAATGCCTGTTCCAAAGCCTATATCTAAAACAGTCGAAGCTGGAACGTCCATTACTTCGTTAAAAATTTTATTTAATATCGCCTTATAGCCTGCAAATGGATATTGATTGTTTTCCTCACTTAGTTGAACGGTTTGATCATAATCATCCGTCCATAAATCGAATCCCTGTTTATTTAATATCATAGTGCCTCCTACAATTGATAAATTCTCCAAGCCTTTGTTATTGTACGATTTGTAGTCTGTTTCATAAAAAACGCTCCCTTCTTTAACCAATTCATGCTATTATACCAATTTTTTGTATATCGAACAATTCAGAAAATAATTCGAACTTTATCATTTATCAAATGATTGAAGTTGCCCTTTAGAGTTCATTCAATTTGTAATTGGATATTGCATCATTTTTGGTCGCTTTTTTTTTATTGACCACTTTAATAAGAGCAGCCTTGTTCATAACTTGGCCTTATTAATCTGGAGCAATTTCATACAAAGTAAGTAGAAGAAAATTGCATTTGTATGTAGTATTTTTTTCAAATTCAATGTTATATTCTCCAAAAGGTAAACTTTAAATAATTTATAAAATATGCTAGACAAGATTATTTATCTTGTCTAGCGTATCATTTGTATGTTAGTGATTATTCCATTCTCTTCATCCTTTGATGTAATAAACCATCCGAACTGTTATTTTCACCATAGACGAAATTCTGCATATAATATTTCAAGTATTTTCCATAATCACTTTGTGTATTTAATAATAATTCATCGACATAGTATACACCTAAAGGAACATTATCTAACATTAAACTCGCAGTCCCTGCATATATTCCACAAGCTACTTGAAAGTAAGTTGCGCTAGTTTTATATTTTGGGAATATATCACTACTTTTCATCGAGTTATACATATAAATTTCCTTATCACTGTATACTAATAGAACACCAACAAGGTCCTCTCCTTCCACCTCTCCATCAGATGGGTCAATCAGTTTTTGCTTCCAATCCCAAAGATCATCTACATTATCTAGATTTTTTCTAATTAATTCGGTTGTATATTCATTGACTCGATAGATAAATCCTATTTCAAAATCATATATTTCACCTAATGTCAGTACTTCTTCATGAGGCATAAGACAACCGTAAAATTCCTTTTCCCCCAATTTCACCTTAAATTCAGAAGCATAGACGTCATCGTATAAGTATAATGGTAAATGGTGGTGGACAAACATTGGATAGCTTAAAATTGCTTCATCCAGAAAACATTCAACAGACCAAGTAGAATAAATAGTTTTAGGCTGAATAAGCGTTTTGTCTTTATAGAAAGAGCTGTCATGTTCAATAATGTAACAAGCTAATGGTTTGTTATCAGCATGATCTTCCAATAACTTAAATGCCATCCATTGAACGACTCCCGGGTTCATACCTGAGCCAATAATCGCTCTTGTATTAGTAAGTGTTTCTTTTATATCTTCAAATCGATAATAGCGTTCAGTCAAGGGGAAACCATATAAACTCTCATCCAGATCTACCGCAGTATTTTCTAAAGCGGAGTTAATATAATGAACACCCAGTTTATTACAGCATTGTAGCATGTCAATTGTATCAGCCCAGGATACATCAATAACTAATTTTGTGTTTGTTGATTGTAGATGTTCAGTAAACTTAGCTGTGTCACTTAGGTCAAATTGTAAGAGGGTAATTTTATCATTTAAATGTGGAAACAAAGTATCATAATAATCTAATGGATTTTGTTCGATATCTATTAGAAATAGTTTCGAACTTGTAATAACATGATGGATAGGATCGTTTTTATCTATAGCGGAATGATTAAGAATAGATAGTATTGACTTAGCAACACCGCCCTTACTTCCAAGGATAGTGATAGAATATTGGTTAAGTTGTTCCACGGCATTACATCCTTTTCTTATAATTAACATAGCTTATGAATTTTCGAATGAGTATGCTTGTATGAAACAACTAATTTCAATAAAACATTCACTTTCGTTAAATAGCTTAATTAATGCATGCCTATGTAATTATCGCATCATATTACCTTAATCAATTTCCCATTATAGTGCTGTGAGTCTATTGACCTGTTACATTATCTAAATGTATAAACCGAATGTATTGATAAAATAAAATACAAAAGACCACACAGAATACAAAATTTTGTGTAGTCCAAGAAAAATTATCTCTCGTTTGTTTTTTTACTCTTATATTATTCTTATTTTGATATGATTGAATTCAATTGCATAAAAACTATTGTATTTATCCTACAAAAAACAATGAAGCATCATGGAGTATGAATAGTTTTTATATGTTGGAGATTATAATAGACGATATCCTTAGCAGTTTGAAATTGGATAATTGAACCTTTTATTTCAGTTATTTTCCCTGTAAAATTGTTTTTTTCACTTAAGTTTAATACTATAAGTTTATTTCTTAAATTTCCAATTTGAGCCTCAAAAGTACTTGGGAAATGTTCGTTACATGCAGTAATTAAAAATTCATCATCTGTTAGTTGATACGGCTTCTGTTGGTGACTATAAGGTACGATTGTTTTTATATGTTTAATGGGAATATACATTTTTTTGTAAACGGGAGATTGAAATACAATATAATCATTTAAAATACTGGAGATATATCCATGGAATGGCTGATTATTTAACACCTGAATTTCTAAAAATGTCCCTAAAGATTTTGTTAGAACTTTTGCAAACGTCATTTCTTCATTTGAATCGTTAAATATTTTATCCTGTGTTATAGATGAAGGAATTTTAAGTCCATCTTCATTAACATCATCTATTTTTATCTCATGAATGTGATTAAAAGGAATATAAAAAAATTCTTTACCGTTAAATAAAACAACTAATTCACTACTGCTATCAATTATGATTCCTTTGAGTATTTTTTTCCCTGTTACTTCTAATTTAACGATTTCTTTATCAAAATCTTGAATCAAATTCTTCAAAGTCTCCCCTCCTCTATTCAAATATTAAGGCAACCCATAAATATAGACTAAATAAGCTTACAATTAACCCAATTGGAACAACAAGGATTGTAACTTTTAAATAATTTCCCCAAGTAATAAGGATTCCATGTCTTTTTAAAATAAACATCCAAATGAGCGTTGCTAATGTACCAATTGGGGTTAATAATGCACCAATATCACTACCTATCACATTTGCTAAATAAGCTACTTGTAAGTATAAAGGGTCAAGTCCCATCTCCATTATGGACAATGTACCGATCATCACTGTAGGAAGATTGTTAAAGACATTTGACAGGAATGTAGATAATAGTCCCATAATCATGGCTGCGTTTAAAATATCATGTTCTACTGATGTCTTAAAAGTTTTTATGATAATATCATTCAGTCCCACATTTTTAAGACCATACACTAGCACATACATATTAAATGCGAATAAAAAAATATACCATGGCGAATTTTTAATGATATCTGTTAGTCCTGTTCTCATTCTAAGCCATCTAACTGTAATTAAAATGGCAGCACCAAATAAACCAATCCATTCTATTGGAATACCTAATGGGGATAGTGCAAAGAAACTTGCCCTTGTTGCTACAACGATAATTAAGCATATTCTAAACATTTTCCAATCGATCGTTACATAGTCTGTACGAATATCTAGCGGATGCGAATACAAGAGCTGTTCATTTGTATTAACATTGATTGGTAGAGCCTTAGTTCTTTTAGGGATAGATCGTTTAAAATAGAAATATAATAAAAACGTAATAGTTATGATACCAATCATTGATGGAATAAATACCATTTCCACATAACTATTTAAACTAAGACCAACAATCTCTAATGCGATCAGATTAGAGATATTACTTACAGCAATAGGTGCACTAGCAGCTGTGGCAATAAGTGCACCTGAAATTAAATAGGGTAATGCTTGATGAGGTTTAAAACGAAGGAGCTTGACTATGTGTATAATTATGGGCGTTGTAATGAGAATACTTCCATCATTATTAAAAAGCATAGTCATTAAAAAACATAGCAAAATAATATACACGTATAGTCTAATACCAGATTCCTTGGATTTAATGACGATGTTATAAGCAATCCAACGAAAGAATCCTATACTTTCAAGTACAATTGACATCATGATCGTTGAAAGTATTGTCAGTGATGGACCACTGACAATACCCAATATCCCTAGGACATCGTTCCAAGATACAATACCTGTCATCAACACAATCACTGCACCGATCGTTGTTGGAATAGTTTCATTTATTCCAAATGGTCTCCACAGCATGAATATTATAGTTAAAATAAAAACAACCAACATGATAGTAATTGAACTATCCAACATTCACATCAGCCGCCTTATGTTTAGTAATGGTTGATGTGGTAGGATTGATTGTAATTTCTTTGCTACGTTCGTCAGGTTTCCTAAGAAATAATTTATAAAATAATCCACCAACGATAGAGAAGTAAAGGAGCATAATCACATTCCTTCCTCCTTTCTTTAGCTAGGCTTTGTACAAAAAAGTATTATCTTTTTCGATTTCTTGCATTTCTTCCCTTATTGTTTACGCTATTATTGTTGGTAGTATTATTGTTTGTTGTTTCATTATTTCCTTCATTTTTATTTTCCTCTTCTTTTTTACTAGTACCTAAACTAATATTACGAACGTGATACATGGCAAGGCGGATAATTTCATCTTTTGAAAAAATGGTAATATAATCATCAGTGACCTCTTCCATTATGCCCTCTAGCATTTCTGGTCCACCACGATTTACTTTAACCCATTGATGTAGAAAATTACTAACAACTGTTTTAAAATTAGTTGGGAGTAAGTAGGAATCATCTTCTGGATCTTCAACTTTAAATTCCATTCCATCTCTTGAATTGACCGTAATACTTTTTATGTGCTGCGTTTTATAATAAACAATACCGTCTTTTTCTGTTAGTAAAACAAAATGATCCTCACCTGCTGTCAATAACTTGCCAATACGCGATTCTGGACCTCCCCTATCAACCCTAACAACTTTGTCAACTAATGAAATAAGCAGATTTCTGTTCATTATTTTAGCCTCCTATTTTTATTGTCTTGCTATCTATATGTGTGCTCCGATAAATACCTTATTGGAAATGCCTAAGTAGGTAAAAATATACTTTGAACTCCCTTACCAGTTCATATTTCTCGCATCCATTTTGGCAATGGTGTAGTTATCAACGCTGTCTTTAATTGCTCAATAAAAAAGCAAATTCATTATCGAGTTTCTGGTTAAAATTTGTTAAAATAAATAAAGGGATATGACATTCCTTTGCTCGAAGTAGATTTTTAAAAAGCAAATAAGTCATACACATGGTAATATATAAAGAGAGGTACTTATAAGATCCAAATGATTGAAGAAAAAGCTAAAAATGAAGATGGGTAGTTTATGGGTCCTCGTTAAATTCAATTTATTATGTAATCTTAAATAAACCTTATATAATCAATGTTATCTTTAAAGGAGGGATTGAAATGATAGCATTCACTTGTAATGCTTGCTCTAGAACGACTTCTTTAGGTCAAAGAGGTCTAGTTTAAGTTATACGAATAACATAAAATTGAATGATCTCTTTAGGCCATAGATTAACAAAATAGCCTAAGAATCAGGAGAGATTTCAAATGGAAAACCAAACAATTCAGCCGTTTTTAACGGTCGCAAATTATCACTTACTAGAACAACAGTTAAATAAAATTTTACATGCCCTTACGACAACAAAGGATAAAAATGTTATTCTTGCCGTACGTGGGCTTGTTGATACTGAAATTACAACTAAATTAGAGCTTTCCGCCGAGGAATTAAAATTAATTGAACAGCTATTTGCTGTGACAGATCGTGCGCAGGGAGATGCATTTTTAGAACAATTAAAACCATATGTCATCCCGTTCAAGCCAGTGACAGCCAGCACGCTCAAGGCTCTATTTAAAAAAGAAAAAAGCTAAAGTTACCAAATTTAGAAGAACTGGATTTTCAACAAATTTGCTATCTTGCTTGGGATGATCCAGGAACACATCGTAAATATGTTGTTCTTGAACAAAATGGACAGCTAAAAGGCATTAAGGGCATATTTGCCAACAACACTGTGCGTGGTATATGCGCCATCTGTAATCGTCATTCAGATGTCGGCTTATTTACAACGTCCATTAAAGGCCAAGTGGTAGGCACATTTACCAACCATAGTAATTACATTTGCGCCGATAGTAAAACATGTAATGAGCATGTCACAGATATGGACAGAACTCACGAATTTTTCGAACGTATTACACAAAAATAGCGAATTAATAAAGGCAGAAATGTTGTGCATGCAACATTTCTGCCTTTTGTATGGTCATAGGTTCAACTATGCGTATAGCGATAAATAATGCAGGAAAGGTCATAAGGAAAGTGACTGATATTGAATGTGGTAGCTTTTGCTGGTTTGGACCTTCATAAAATCCTGTAAATTGTAATTTATTGTGATAAAGCACAAATAGGATCATATATATAGCTATCACTGGTAACCAGCCATTCTCTACACTTAATCTCAACTGAATAAAGAAGCCTTATGACTCCCCAAATTAGACATCCTAAATTGTTTTAAGTGCATTCATCTTTCATCACGATCTATTTTTTTGCATTTTTATATAGAGCCAAAAAATATTGGCTATCTCTTCAGCCTCGACAGTATAGATTGTGTCAGTAAATGCATTACGAAATGGTTTTAGCATAATTTCTAACACACTAATCCTAGGCTTTTCCCGACCCATTTCTTCTAAAAGCAAAGAAGTTAGTTCGATGGATTGTTGGGGAAGCTCGACAGACGACATGTTTTTATCAAACTTCCCCAATTTCTCTAGTATCATGTCTTTCGTTACCATCTTGTTTTCGAATTCACTTTCGATCAAATACATATCTTTTGGATTAAAAAAACCTCACCACATGCTATCATCTCTGGAAGGAAATTTTCTACATATCTTAATGATCTACAGATTACCTTTTTGATATCGATCGTCGTATTCGTTGCTAAATTCCAGTAAAAAGACAAGTATTGAAATGTACCGAAAAATATCACGGCACATTCATAGTAATAAGGCTTTCCGTCCTCGCCATAAATATCATACAATCTATTTTTTAACCATGTGATTTCATGGAAACGATGATCCGCAAGAATTTTTTGTAACTCTTCATCATGTAAAAAAGAGATTTCACGAAATAATGGCATTAAATTATATTTTTCCTTAATTCTTAATGAAGCCATTAACTGATCAACCAAAATTTCGACATCATTCATTTTCTGTCCAACAAGAATTTCCTCTTTTAAAACATCCCTCTCTCGCCGATTTTGTTCTAAAACGGCCTTCAAACATTCATTCTTTGATGAAAAATAATTATAAAATGTCCCTTTTGAAATATTGGCTCTATCTAAAATATCTTGCACAGAGGTATGTTGATAACCTTTTTCCGTAAATAACTGTATTGTTGATTCGATGACTACTTGTTTACGATCTTTCATACATTTCTCCAATCTCCAAACCTATTCCAATTATACTAGTAAAACTGGATTTCTCAACATCGTCTATGTATGTAAGTTTTAATTGATCTATCATACCTTACGGAATTGCATCTTCTCTCATTTCATCAGGAATTAATTATTTTGATTAGTACATTTAAAATACATATGTAGAATAATTGCCATAATCATCCCTATGCCACAAACTATATAATTGAATGTAGATGAGAATGAAAAGATAGTCGATATGCTAAAAAAAACGAAAAAATAAATGATCAACAAATTTGAAGCTATTTTCCTTCCAAATTTCATAAAAATCACTTCCTCAATGTAAGTTTTGGTTTATTTTCCATATGAGGTAGTCTTTTAGAAGAAAACTACCTGCCATTTACTTCGACCAAGTTTTTTTAAAATTTACGGATACTAAAGCACCTTCTGGTCAAACTAATTTTCAGGAGGTGATTTTCAATGGCAAAAAATAATAACAACAACCAAAACTTCAGCTCGAAAATTCCTAATGCAACGCCAAATGCAATGAATTCAATGAATGTTGAATTCGGGAATGAGACTGATGTGAACCAAGTTAGACAACAAATTCAACAAGCGGAAGCGAAGAAACAACAAGCTTCTGGTTCAAGGAATGCAATGAATTCCATGAACGTTGAATTTGGTAGTGAAACTGATGTGAATCAGGTTCGACAACAAATCCAACAAGCGGAAGCGAAGAAACAACAAGCTTCTGGTTCAAGAAATGCAATGAATTCCATGAACGTTGAATTTGGTAGTGAAACTGATGTGAATCAGGTTCGACAACAAATCCAACAAGCAGAAGCGAACAAACAACAAGCTTCTGGTTCAAGAAATGCAATGAATTCCATGAACGTTGAATTTGGGAGAGAAACTGATGTAAATCAAATCAGACAACAAATCCAACAAGCGGAAGCGAACAAAAAATTTGCTTCTGGTCGTTTTGCAAACGAAAATAATACAAATAATCAATAGCTCCACAACCGGCAACCACTGCCGGTTTTTTTGTTTCCAAGGAACTCCTATTAAAAGTATGCACAATCCTTTGAAGTACATGTATCGTCATTTCTTCATGATCGAATCCCATTCGTATATTGGTCCTTTACATCCTTTTTGACACAACTAAAAAGCATCCACCAAAGAGGATACTTAGTGTAAAAAAACATTTATAAAATACATTATTAAACAGCCTGTAACAAAAGCATTAAACATCAACGCAATTTTGGCTTGAAACTTAATTTTAAAAACAGATACTAGAAATTTATATAAAAAAGAAAATATTGTCAAAACTACAAAATGACTTATTGAAAACAAAAAACTCCATACAACTAAAGAAAGAGTACTCAAATCTCCTGGATAACTATCTGCAGCTGTAAACCTTACACTGCCCATAAAAAGCACTGTTACCCATTGCATACAATAAGTTAAAATAAGTCCTATTACAAAATAAACTATGTACGATAAATATTTAGACATTAACTTATGATCCATTCCACACTCCCAAAATAATCTCGTTTAATACATTAACGATATTCCCGTCCATTTGTTCCATACCCATCCAAATATTCCGATATTATTCTGAATTTCCTCGTAAATCAAGTATTTTGATCACATAATCTTGCTTACCACCTACTGAAACGACATCAACTTAAATAACTTTAAGCAACTTATAATAGCTTTACAATGAACAAACTCCTCATTTTTTTACATGGTATATCTAATGAGGATTAAAATAGATACCTCTTTTATTTTGGTAAATACGTCGAGAAGTTTCAACCTAAAATAATTGAGCTTTACCTCTTCTAGACCCATACTCTAGATCTACTATAAAACCCTTACACTAATCTTAAAATAACAATAGACATGCTGATAACAGCCGGAATGCCTGCATTTCCATTTAATAAAGGTTTTGGGCTGTCATCAATATTTCTTAAAGTAAGAACATCAGATGCATTTAAAGGTGTGATTACTTGACCATTTATTATCAAAGGGCAATAAACTATAAATCCCAAGTGTACTTAGCATATAAATAATAGTGTTAAGCTAAACTGGTTTAACTTGAGACCTCCCGAATTTTTACTTAGGGTCACCACTATCCCGGGTGACCCTTTTATCGTTACTTTATTCATATACATCTTATAGGATAGACATCGGTCTAGTATTATAATGACTAATATCTGTATTGAACATATTTTTCACTCCACCTTCCTTATTGTCTATATAACTGTATTCGATATGAATAATTTATTTATAAGAGAGGAGGTGAATATAAAATGGCAACATTTGAAATTGGAGCGAGAGGCATTTTCAATTTTCGAAACGAACGCTTTTTCCTATTAGTTGAAGATGAAATCACAATTCCAGAAAAAGGTGTGGAGATTGATCCAGTTAATATCTATGAAATTGACGAACAAACTTTCAATTTTATTAGAGATGAAGGAGATACACCTGTAGTTGTACCACGTTTTAATCTTCCTCCTGTACCACCTGGATTTGAATTAGAACGAAAATGTATTTTTACAGTCGATAATTCTTACTTTGTGATATATGAATTAGAAAATGGCACTGATAACTTTGTTATGTTAAGAATCGGTGCAGCTTTATTTAACTCATTGAGAAATTCTGGTGTTCATGAATGTATTCCTCAAAATTTCATTAATTAATATTTCCACCCGATGTAGTGGACACCATTTTGTGTGGGAAGACTTTAAATAATAATTATCTTATAATCTTCGCTGCTTGCCTAAGTAAAATTATTATTATTCATCATAGTGAAAATGATGTAAAGCAAGGGTCCATCATCCTTGCTTTACAGTTTCTATATACAAACTTGCCACCAAGAAGCTTGAAATTTCGAGAGCTGTAGCGTCTACAAACGCTACGGCCTTTTTTTATGTTATATTCTCCAGAAATATCTTACAAGGCATGTAAATGATGTATTTAGAATATGATGCATTGTCGTTTGCGCTTCTTTTCCTAATAGAAATACGCTACCCGGTGTGAGTAGCGCTTCAAAATATGAAACCATCTAGTAGTCAATTATTTTTTATACAATAGTTTTAAAATATTTTTTGTAAACTCTTCATATGAAGTATTTTTTCCCCGCAGGTTATACCACTTTCGAATCGTTTCTACTAACCAGAACGGCACAGAATTTCCGTCTATTAGATGATAGTATTGCTCATATCCTTTTTTTAAATGCTCCCATCGACAATCATTGCCTGGTTGGGTGTATTCAGAGACATCAATTATTTTAATTCTGCCATTTTGTAATAAAATATTTTTTAAATGAATATCACGAGGGTTAAGGCCCTTCATCCGGACATAATCTCTTGCAGCCTCCACTTCATATACAACCTGTTCTGGAATATGAATACCTTGTAGAATACAGTCAAAGAGCGTTTTTCCTTTTTCATAACTTAAAACAAGGTATTCGTCGGATGATGCAAAACATGTTGAAAAGAAAGGTGAATCTCCTAATATTCGGTAAACATTTGCTTCAACTTTTACCTTGTGTACTTTGTCCTTGGCATATAATTTAAATGCATAAGCTGGAGCGGAAAGATATTGAAAAACAGCCGCATCTGTCCCTACACCGATACACCTCAAATCATCCGCTTCACCACTTATAGTTACTGGCTCGTTATTTGGATTTGAAAAAACGTTTATTTGAGAAAGAGAACCTATAGCTTTGTTCCAGTCGTTTTCCATATTATCTCTCCCATCATTTGGATTGAAGAAGGATTATAGAATACTATCTCCTAAATGTCGCACTATATCCTTAGTTTCCCTACACGTCCACTTCAAAACATTAGGAAAACGATAAATTCTTCCAAAATACATTCTTCTTATGGAAGTATACTGCTTCAATGGCTAGAGAAGAACCAATGCCCCTCTTCCTCTTTATCAGTAACAATTACCCTTAACCATCTTCATTAAAAACTTTCAAAGTATTTGATTTACTTCTATTGTTGCTCTAGATTGCCCTCAATTTATCGAGAACTGTGGAGGGGTTGCTTTAATCAAAGTAGATAACTCTAAAAAATTCATCTAGTATTTCTGTTTAATGTCACTTCAAACCTAGTGACCCTTTTTAACGGTCAAATCGTCGCTTGCTTAATGAAAATTTCTGTATGCAAAAGATCTCACTATTTTCTTTAAAAAATAACTTAAACAAAAAAACACTCGCTATGTAAACGAGTGTTTCGCATCCTTCTTGACTACCACTTAGCTGGTTTGTTTTTTTCCTTCTGAAGTTATTTATTCCCTTTTTTAAAGAAGTTTTTTGCTTCTTCTAGTTGCTTTCCCGGTAATGTCCGTTGTAGTTCCTCTTCTAACCAAGCTATTGTTTTACTTCTTAAATAATTACGCATTTGTTCTTCAGCTTCAAGCATTACACTATTAATCGTGCAATTCGATTGACCTGTACAGGATTCACACTGTTCGTTTGTTTTTTGATAAGCAAAATTCGCTTTAATATTCTTACACTGAAATATCGGATCTTCACCTTCTACGGCACGCACAACATCCCAAAATGAAATATCTTGTGGTTTTTTATTGAGTCGATACCCTCCTTTTACTCCAGATACGGAACTTACAATTCCTTCCTTGGACAACTTCCCTAAAACTTTTGAAAGATAGGTCTCTGATAATCCTTGAAATTCAGATAAATCTTTTATGCCAATACTTTCATTTGGTGGTACATCAATTAAATAAACAAGACTGTGTAGCGCATATTCAACCATAACACTATATTTCATTACTTCACCTACTTAAAACATTATCCTTACCATGATAGTAACACATTTTAGAAATACATAAATGAATCAGTTTGACAAAAGATAGTTAAAAGCGTATATTGTAGACAATATTAATCAACGATTAATTTAATCTACGATTAATTCAATCTTTATTATATGGGAGGATTTTTGTGTAGTAACTACTTTGCTCAAGCACACCCCAAAGTGGATTCAAAGACTTCTATGAGACAATTTCTACAAACTGATAAAAAAATAAATAGGATCATGAAGTAGTTAATCAAATTAATCTATATAGAGAGGTTGTTTTAGATAGGTAGTTAACAAAGTCAATTGAATTAGCTAATAAATAATGGAGGGATTCACAATGACACAACGTATAAATTACTATGAAATTGCACCGGATGCTATGAAGATCATGATGGAAATGGAAAAATACACGAAGAAAAGTGCTATCGAAAGAAAACTTCGTGAACTCATTAAAATTAGAGCCTCTCAAATTAATGGTTGTGCCTATTGCATCAACATGCACACTGCTGATGCTAAAAAGATGGGAGAAACGGAACAACGTTTATACTGTATAAGCGCTTGGAGAGAATGTACATTTTATTCAGAGGATGAAAAAGTAGCATTAGAATTAACGGAACATATTACACTTATTCCAGAAAAACGAGTTCCTGATGTTTTATATGAACGTGTACGTAAGCATTTTGATGAAAAAGCGTATGTCGATCTAGTTATCTTGATTAATCAAATTAATAGCTGGAATCGAATTTCTATAGCGATGGGCAATGTAGCAGAATAAGGAATGGCTGCCTTAACAGGTAGCTATTTTTCTTTATTAGTTGCTCCAGTTAGGAAATAAAAAAATTTCCCGGGTAAGCGCAAGAAATGACAAGTTCAGTACCACATTCCACCAACAAGCGACTGATTTCTTCATTATCCTTCGCTCTGGTTCAATCATTATTTCTTCTTTAGAAGGCTTCGTATGGGAAATTATCGTTTTCATTAAAAGACCTAAACGCTGATATAACAACGATTTCGCATAAAAAATGTCTACGAGAATTTTCGGTGTTTTATCAACCACTTAGGTTTCCCAGAGTTCAAATTGGATAGTATCTTATCGTTGCTTTATTTTCAAATTTTCTTATCATATTTTGATTTTAATAGTATGAAGTGAAGAATAAAATGATTAAATTCAGACCCTATTCGATAGTCTGGCTTTTAGTTATTGAATCCGGAACTTTTTCAAGATCGAAACCTTTATTCAAATACAATCTTTGCTGTGATGAAGTAATTGAATAAAATGTTATAAAATTTACACAAAAAGATATTTATGTAAATGTTATACTAAATTTGTAAGGACCAATTTTAACTAGGGAGAGGGATTTTGCTATGTCCGAAAACAAGCATTTTATTGTTAATGAAAATGATGTGAAATTTTCCGTTATAATACCCGCTCATAATGAAGAAAAGTATATAGGTGGATGCCTAGATTCAATTGCAAAAGCTGCACAACTTTATAAAAATCAAGTTGAAGTGATTGTGGTGCTTAACCGTTGTACTGATAGAACAGAGGAAATTGCAAAGTCATACAATTGTGTAACATTGGTAAATGAAGATAAAAATTTATCCAAAATTAGAAATGCGGGAGCTGCTTTAGCAAATGGTGAAATCCTAATTACAATTGATGCAGATACTCGAATGACTGAACATTTTTTATCCGAAGTTGAAAAGCATCTAGCTTCTAATCAATATATTGGAGGAGGAGTAAACGGAAATTTCGAGAGAGTGTCGCTCGGAATCATTGTATCTACCATGCTATTGATAGTTCCCTTATTGTTTAAATATGGATTTATTTCTGTAGGGATTTTTTGGTGCTATAGAAAGGATTTCCAAGCAATTAAAGGTTTTAATGAGAATATGCTGATGGCTGAAGATGCTGATTTTGCAAAACGATTAAAACAATTTGGAAAAACAAATGGAAAAAAATACGGAACAATAAAGAATGGTATGATCACTTCTTGCAGGCGTTTCGACCATTATGGGGACTGGATTTTACTTAAACGACCTAGTCTGATTTTAGCTTACTTAAAAGGCAATAATCATAAGGCAGCAAATGAAGCCTATTATGATGATCAAGCAAGATGATGATTAAACTCAATAATGTTACCTTTTAAAACGGTAACAGCATATATTATGCATAATAAAATTGTTTCATTTGAATTAAGCTATTAAACCTAATAGTAACCAGGCACTCATTCGAGTGCCTGGTTTTTAGTTTATTGCTTCTAGAAATTTACCAAAATGAAACCCTTTAATCGCCGTTACCAAAGAAACACACCCGATTGTTGAACAATCCTTTATTAAGGCTCAATATCTTTCTGACACTATTGATGAATAAAATAATATAAGTGATGACAGCTTACTGCTACTACCTCTAGTCTTAGTACCTCTCTAAGCATTTTTTTTGCACAAAAAATATTTGTGGATGTAAATGATTTGAACTGCGACTATATGCAAGTGGAATAAATATACATAGAGATGAAATGATGTTGATACACGTATTAAAGTGTGTTACTTTAAATGGTAATAATAGTTAAAGGAGGCGTTTTATGTGATTAAGGAATTGTTAGTAAAGGGCAAACTTTTAAAGGGGAAAACGCATAGCTAGCCCTCTAAACTGCGAAACCCCCTACTATTGAAAGGGGTATTATTTTGAGCGAATCATCAACAGAGATTTCCATTCGTCATTTCAAACATGAAGATATGCCTTTACTTGGCGAGTTATATCAATTAGTAACTGCAAAAGAAAATGCAACGTTTTGGTGGGTCGGTGATGAAGATAATTGGCGTAACGTTTATTGTGCATTTGAAAATGGAAAAATGGTCGCTAAGGGGCAAGTAAGCATAATTAACGTTGTCCCCCCTGGTCGTTCAAAAGAAAACAATCACTCTCTATACATTAATATTAAAACTATTCCCGAAAGAGAAAGTGACTTTGATTTACTCGATAAAGTCTATCAGTATCTTTTCTTTAGAGCCAATCAATTAAAGGATAACTTACCTAAAGAATATGGAACAATACTTTGTGTTGGTAACGATTCAACAGAAACAGCAAACAATCAATTTTTTATCCAAAAAGGATTCCGTCATCTGAACAGTTTGTTTCGCATGAATCGTGACTTGAATAAACCTATTCCTGAATTATTTCTCCAAGAAGGCTTTCAATTTTCGAATTGGAAGATGGAGACATCTCGCGAGGAAAGAGATTACCTAGATGTAGAAGCTGAAATTTGGCCTGACACTCCACTAGGACTTAATAGATTAACTGAATACAAGAAAAACAAACTATGGACATCGATGATCATACGTCAAGAAGATACCCTTGTGGGCGGACTAATGGTATGGCGAGAGAATGACTATGGTGTAATAGAGGATGTTTTTGTCCGTGAACCATGGAGGAAGCGCGGCATCGCTAAGTTTTTGCTTACACAAGCTTTGAGTTATCTAAAATCTCATCAGATACATTCCGCTACCCTGATGGTATTAACTACAAATAAGTCCGCTTTATCTTTATACGAATCTGTTGGATTTTATACGGCTAATGAAGAGATAAGGTACTTTACAACATTGAATTAGATTAAAAAAAAGAGGGGTAATCCGCCCCTCTTTTTTATTTCCGCTAATACAATCCAGATTTAATTGTCCTTCTGAAAAACAGTGAATAGTACTCCACATACGTGGTATAAATTGCATCTGGCAAGGATTCGTAAGTTAGATCTTCGCTATCCATTTCATAGTCACATGATCTTTTATCATTGTTCTGGTTCCTCACAAAATCATTTAAGTAACTTTTTAAGAACAAATCTTTTGTTAAACAATAAATTCTAAACCAATTATTCAATTCTAATTTAGGACATGTTAACAAGAAAAGTTACAAGCGACACAATCAGTTTTGTGATTATGTATAACGATATATAACAAAAAGCCATCTATCTAATTAATTTCGATAGATGGCCATTTTTTACTTGTCAAATCAAATTTATGCAGCTGGGACGTTTATCACGAATACTTTTGGATTTCCAACATTAGATATTGTATCGGTATCAGTTTGAGCCTGCCCTTGTACTTGAGCTTGTAGCTGCGCTGAAATTTGAGCTTGTAGCTGTGCTTGAATTTGTGCTTGAGCTTGAATTTGTGCTTGAAGCTGAGCCTGAACTTGAGCTTGTGCCTGAATTTGAGCTTGCAGTTGCGCTTGAATTTGGGCCTGAGCTTGCACTTGTGCTTGTAGCTGTTCTTGCTGTTGATCGATTTTTTGGAGTTGTACAAGAATATCTAATAAAGTATTCTCTGTATAATGACCATGTCCTTCATAATCATCATACCTTTTCTCCTTGTAATGGCACATACATTTATACCCTTTGCATTTACAATTCCCCATAAAATCACCTCCTCTCAATGTGTTCCTTCTATATTATGTTTAAGAACAACTATAGTAAGGGCAAGTGTTTGTTACGCATTTTTTCAATAAATTATTATTTGAATATACATACAAATTAATATCAATAGATAAGTTAAACGTCCTTAGAAAACTTTCAGACTATGTAAATGGTTTTCAATACAGCTTCAAGATATATAATTGCATTACAAATATCTAATAAAATACAAAAAACCAGATTCCATTGAATATGGAATCTGGTGTCAACACATTTGGGAACATTATTAACGGTAGTTCCTAGTGTATAAAAATTATTAATCTTTATTTAGGTGTAACTAAACGAGTTAACCAATATGACTTTTTTACATCATCTTTGTTAAAGAAATATCAGTTAAATGAAATATAACTACCTTTTAACATTTACTACTTTGTATCCAACAAATAAGATGATAAACCAAACTGGTGCGACATATAGGGCAACACGCATATCCGGAATAAATGCCATTAACACAATGACCATTAATAAGAATGCAATGGCAAGATACGTAGAAAGTGGATAGAGCGGAATTTTAAATTTCAGTTCCGCTACTTCCTCTTTCGTTTTTGACTTTCTAAATTTCAATTGGGCTAATAAAATAATCATCCAGCTCGTTATGACTGCAACAGTCGCAACAGCAGAAATATAGATGAACACTTTTTCGGGTACTACATAGTTTAAGACAACCGCAATTAATAACATCGCAGAAGAAAATAAAATCCCTCTTCGCGGACTACCGTTTTTACTTACTGTTTTAAAATATTTTGGACCATTTTTTTGTACTGATAAGTTGTGTAGCATACGTCCTGAACCATATAAACCACTATTAAATGCAGACATTGCTGCTGTAATGACAACAAAGTTAATAATGTGAGCCGCAGCAGGGATACCAACGTAATCGAAAATTTGAACGAATGGGCTACCTTCTGAACCAACTTCGTTCCAAGGATAAATAACCATCATAACGCCTAATGCACCAATATAGAAAATTAAAATACGCCAAACGATATTATTAATAGCTGAAGGAATTGACTTCCTAGGATTTTTGGCTTCTCCTGCGGAAATACCAACTAACTCAACCCCACCGAATGAGAACATAACTAATACTAGTGACATTAAAATACCATGGAAACCATTTGGCATGAAGCCACCGTGTGCCCATAAATTGTCGAAGCCAATTGCTTCACCGTGGTTACCAACACCAAAGAAAATAATAGCTAATCCTAGAACGATCATACCGATAATCGCCACAACTTTAATCATCGCAAACCAGAATTCGAATTCTCCGTAAGCTTTTACATTTGCTAAGTTTACAAGCGTCATAATAACAAGTACTACAAGGGCAGTTACCCATTGTGGGATATCAGGGAACCAGTAGTTAATATATACACCGACTACTGTTAATTCTGCCATACCAACGACTATCCACATGAACCAATACGTCCAACCAGATAAGAACCCTGCAAAGCGTCCTAAATATTTATTCGCGTACGTACTGAATGAGCCTGACACAGGTTCCTCTACTGCCATTTCGCCCAATGCTCTCATAATTGTGAAAATAACTAATCCGCCAATTAGATAAGCTAGTAAAATAGATGGCCCAGCCATTTGAATGGTTGAACTAGAGCCATAAAATAAACCGACCCCAATGGATCCGCCAAGTGCAATTAATTGTATGTGCCGAGTACTTAATCCGCGCTTTAGCTGTGAATCTTGATGATTGTCTTTCATAATGACTAACTCCTATTACGTTTAGATTTTCAAATACTTGCTCAAAAAAGGAATAAAAAAACGCCCTTTTGGATTAACCAAAAGGACGATTCAACTCGTGTTACCACCTTTAATTTATAAGCAATTCACATTACTTACCTTAAGAAGTACGGTCAATTGACGATACTCTCGCACATGATTACGGGTGCTCACCGGCGTAGCCTACTAAGAATAATCTTTTCGGTACACAGCTCCAAGATGAATTCTCAATCGTTTTACATGCACCTCTCATCAACCGGTAACTTTCTGTTCGTAAAAATAATTGATACTATTTCTTTTCATTGCCTTTGTTCTATACAAATATTTTTGAATTGTTTTTCATTTTACAGCAAAAAATTATATTGTCAATATAATTTTTAAAATTTCTTCATAACCTGCTTAAATTACCTATAACATTTTACTATAGTACAACTTACCACTTAAAAATAAAGGAACTATCTCAACAAATGTTTGTAAAATTCTTTTAAGAATGTTAACAACAATTCTGACCCTTTTCATGAAGAATGATGCTTTCCTTATTGACTAAAGATGCGCCTGTAAATTGAGTACTAATTTGCTTCTATTAAGTTAAATAAACAAGAAACTACTACTTTCTCTAATTTTCTGCTTATGGCTAAAACGGGTTCTCACCTTTTACGAAAGGGATAAAAACTACATAATTGGCCCCGATAAAAATCAGCCAAAAAAAGACAGATGTAAGTCGTTGTTTAAAAAGGATACTATTCTTAAATAGAAATAAAGCGACAATCAACGTGTACAAGACAAATAGAATATAGGATACCCCGAACCAGTTCACCCATACATTGCCCATAAAGTTAATTCCAAAGCCCTCGTAAATAGGTTTTAAAACATAAACTGTGAAAAGCAAACCGATTGCCAATAGGGAAATAATTTCAATTGTTCTAAATACAACTTTTTTTAATTCATTCAAAAGAATCCTCCCAATAGAACATTTTTCCACTATCTTATCTAAACTTTAACCTAGATATCTAAATACTTCTTTTTTAAGTGTTATGCCATAAAATGGACCTTTTACTGTTTCAATTTAAGAATTGTGTTGGACTTGCTATGCCCATCTGTATAATTCTCCCCCTTAACGATTATTAAGACAAAAGAGATTTATATATCTCTCCTATCATACCTTCCATTTGATGAACACCCAAATCTGCATTCGTCATTATGACCGCACCTTTCTCTAAATAAGGAAATGCCACCATCATACATTGAAAACCCACTCCCCAACCGAGTGAAGTAATTTCTAGTTCTTTTTCTGAGCCTTCAAGAAACACTCCTAAACCAGTCCAACTTTTACCTTCTTGTGGGGTTATCACTTCTTTTGCTAAACTTTCCGTAATGCCAATTTTGCTTTCTCCTTTTACAGCATTCATTAACTCAAGAACTAATTCAGCTATATTCGAAGAAGTTGTCCATAAGCCAGAAGCCGCTGGGTAAGGATATGTAGAATATTTTCCATCTACTAATTCCCCGTTTTTGTTGTGACCACAAGAAAATTTCTGTGTATCCCCTTCCAACATTGTTGTAATGTAGTGGCTATTTTCCAGCCTTAATGGTTCAAATATTTGCTCCTTCATTACTTGATGAAATGGTTTCTCAGTAACATCTTCTATTAGTTGCTGAATAATACAAAAACCAGCGTCCGAATAATGAAATTCGCTTCCTGGTTCACACTTTACACGAATAGGAGACTTACAATACGTCGTTTTCCCCTCTAACAATTCAACAATCGAAGGAAAGCTGATTTTTGAATTTAGTTCAGGAAAACTACCTTCAGGGTCTTTAATTCCAGATTGATGACTAAGTAAGTTTCTCAATGTCACTTTTTTATTTTTAGTCAAATTATTTTCCGGCACTTTCCACGATACCAGACTTATATTCACATCCTCATCTAAACTAAGAAGTTCATCCCCTACTAGCTTCATAGCAAGCATCCCTGTAAAGAACTTGCTAACTGAACACGCATTAAAAATAGAATCTTCTTTTACCTTTCTGTTGCTTCCCACTTCTAATAAACCGTAATTTTCTACTCCACTTAATTTACCGCCCTCAAGCAATGTGATACTTAAACCTTGGATATTATAATGCTTCATTCTTTCTTCGATGTTTATGTTCTTTATTCTCATAATTATCCCCCCTTGCATAAAATTGAATAGAACGTATTTCCCGTTGTCTTGCTCAATATAGTTATCCATAATAATCCCTAAACTGATAGAAAGTATAGTTGTTCATTGTTGCGTCTGCGAGAATTAAGTAAAAATAAAAAGCCATTCAAAATAAATGGCTTAATCATTTCAGCACGACACCCATTAGTACCGTTGTTGTTCTCCACGAAGGAAATCATTAATCTTTTTCCGTACTATTGCTGGAGGAATTAGTTGAATATGGTCACCTTTATCGTCACATGTAAAAATGCCTTTGAAAACTTCGGGCATGGCATCGTACTGTTTTTTTAATTGTTCATTAAATTTTTTGAAAGAGTCATATGGATAGTTTTCTAGCAAGTAAGGTATCAGAAAAGATGATCGTAAGATTTCATATTCCTGATAATTATATGGAGTACTTTCAGCACGCTTTTTTAAGATTTCCAACATCTTATTCATTAAAATGGCAACTTCTTCTTCGCTTGCAAAGGCCGCATATCCTCTAATGGCCGTAAGCCGCATATCCAAATATCGCTCTTTTTTATATACTTTTAGAAAAAAGTCCTTTCCGTTCTCAGGCAAGTCAATAACTAATTGCTTTAATAATGCGTTACGTTTGGCAATATCCTTTGTATGAAAGTATGTTTCCATTGTTGTATTTTTTTCATCCATATATCTCACATCCATTCCTAAGCTAAAAGGCTACCTCTTGTTTTTCAAAAAGTCTAAGCTTAATAGTTACTGTGTTACTGTTACCTCATGTCTTTACGATATTTAGTTTATAAAGAGTTAATCTTTTAAAATTAATTTTAACATAAATATCCAAAAATCAAATTACCATAAGGAAAAATTTGAAAGAGAAAGATTAATAATCTAAAAAAAACTGACAACCAATGTTGCCAGTAAAAAGAAAAGATGTTACCTACCTTTATGTTTATTTTTAGACTTTTGAACCTTGATATTCCTAATATACTCTTTACGTTCTTCTTTCAGTCGTTTGCTGGTAACAGATTTTTCTTTTTTTCTGATTTCAAATTCTGCTTTAAGAGCTTCTTCAGCCTTAGTTGAAATACTAGGTTTTTTAAGTTCTTTAGCTACTTTTCTTTGAAGTCTTTTCGGATTGATTTTTTTTACTTTATCTTGTTTGATCGGTATTCCACCATGTTTATCATTTTTAATAAAATCAAACAAGTTTTTATTTACAAAATCTAAGACTTCGTGGTCTTTAGGTTCATTGCCGAAAACATACCTATATGCTTTATATTTGTTTTCAGAAATGTTTTCTATTAGTCCTATATAAAATTGGCCATCATAATAAATGGTTAGTTTCATAGTAGGTCCCCCCTCATTAAATAAACTTGAATGATGGACATCCCGAGGAGGGGAAGGCTACTGACATCGAAATTGATGCATCCGGACTACCAACCGAATCGTGTTTTTTCATTCAATTATGTATTATAAATGATTTAGTATTTTTTGTAATGGAAAATAAAAAATTCGATTATAACTTGACTTAAAGTAGACAAAAAAAGGTAATTGACATAATGTAAATATCTAATGTTGATCAAATCATTCTACTACGGATGCTTCGAGAGTACTTAGTATAGTTAAAATTTGGTCTTTGGCCCGTAAATCATTCACTAATATTTTAACGTTTTTTATATTACCTCTAAATCTATCTACTACTCATCCCTCAAAAAGAGGTAACTGCTCGATACTCATTTTTCAGAACAAAAAAACACCCGATTTCGGATGCTTTGATATTACTTTTTATATTTTAGTCTTTAGTAGAGCCCTTAAACCATTCTCTAATATCTTGATATTTTCTATATTACCCCCACAATCTATGTAATTTGACCACTTCGGATAATAAATATTAAATAACTGATTACCAATGTCAGATAAATTTGATTTACGAATTATTAAATCCTCTTTTAAAGACCCATTCTCATTAAAAGGTTCCAAATTTATTAAACTATTATCTTTTAAAAATGTCATAAGGACTTTTGTTAGTTCCATTACCTGTAGTTGATAACTTCTTGATTTACTTCTTTTAAGTAGAGTTGAATAATTAAATCTCAATATATCCATTACAATCCCCCCTCTCTTAATCGTATGAAAGTACTTCAATTTCTCTATCGCCATGTAATAACGAAATACGTTTTTCCACCTCTTCATCCTTTTGTTCATATTCCCTAATTCAATAATTTAGCGAATATAGTTGCTTACCTATAACTAATAATTCATACATAAACATTTATTTATTCAAGTAACAAATTCTTTAAATCTGATAAGCTCCTTTTTTGTATCTTACATGCCTTGCATAAATAAGTTTCTATATCTCCATATTGAATAATAATTTCATTATATACATCCTCTAAATATTCTTGCCGAACTTCTAAAATTGGCTTTACCCTCTCTGTAGATAATTGAAAAAGACTCATCCATTTAATCATTTTCTCAATTTTTTTCATTTTAGGTGCTATTAAATCATTAGAGAACAAATATTCTTCCATTACTATTTTATATGGTACTCCAACGAGCAATTGAATAATTGCAGAAATGAATCCTGTACAATCCTTTCCCCCTGTGCAATGTATTAAAGCTGGTATATTATTTTGTTGAGAAAGTAATGTTATAATCTCATTAATTTTAGAATTATTAATAAAAGCCATGCTATGGTACATATCTTTCATAAGTTGTTCAAATTTAATTGAGTTTGATTTACACACTAGAAATTTAAAAAATTCAAAATGTGTGAATTCCTGACTTTTATCTTGAATCGATATATTTATAACCTGTACACCATTCTCTGAATTTAATTTGCTAGGTTTTGATTTTTGTTCTTGTTCTGTTCTTAAATCACATATTAATTTTATTTTTAATTGATCAAATACCTCAATATCATTTTGAGTAAGCCTTGATAATTCATCTGACCGAAAAAGGATACCTTTTTTCATTCTTCTTCCTTCATTAGTTTTAAATCCCCCAATGTCTCTAAAATTATAAAGTCCATCAAACTGAACTGAATTTTCTCCTTTAGTTCTCATTATAGTTTTCTCCTTTAAACATATGACTTTTAATGTTTATATAGTCATATAAAAAATAAAAAGAAAAAATGTTAACATGGCTGGATGTTTACATTTTAGTTAGACTATATATGGTATAGTCTATATGATATGTGACTATAAATCCATAAAAAGTCATAATAATTTTTAAAGGAGCCCTAAAATGCCGAAATTCACTGAGAATGAAAAAGAGCAAATTAGACAAGATCTTTTTGTAAAAGGACGTGAAATTTTTATTAAGTATGGTCTTGCTAAAACTAGCATAGATGAGATAATACGTGAATGTGGAATAGCTAAAGGGACTTTTTATAAATTTTTCAGTTCCAAAGAAGAACTTTATTTCGAAATATTAATAAATGAAGTAGAAGTTCGAGAAACAGTCCTTAATGAACTGTTTCGGGAAAATCTTTCATCGAGAGAACTATTAAATTCATTTTTTCATTTTTCCTTTGATTCAGTTGATAAAAATCCATTTCTCCAAAGTGCTTTTCAAAATGATGAACATGAAAAACTTACTCGTAAGTTACCTGCTCAGATGTCAGAATTTAATCAAAACAATGCTAAGAGAGGTATTCATGCTGTAAATGCACTAATTAATCAAGGGATGTTACCAAAAGAGGACCCAAGAGTAATAGTTGGTATCATGCAGGCGGTGATGAGTTTACGCCTACACAAAAAAGATATTGGGGATGATATATTCCCAATTGTGAAGGATAAGATAATTGAATTTGTTATAGAAGGTTTATTAAAAGAAAAGAATTAGTTCTCTCTGAACTCTGAATTTTCCTAACGACCATCATCACAATATCAGAAATGAATTCTTTTTTGGGGGTGGATTTCCATTAAATCTAGTATCAAAAACTGCCCAAACTATGATATAAACTTCAATATCGTTACGGACACGAATGTTGATTACTGTTTGCAAATCACAAAGCCTTTTCTACTTCAACAGTGTGACCCTTAATAGTTTCTTTTCTCATGTTGAGGGTAATGAATAATTTTTTTAATTTTAACCATACTACCTTTGCTTTAGTTAAACTAAGAAAAGGATGTGTAAGTATGGGTATTATGGGTGGAAATCCAAAAGACGAACCATTGCATTATGGTGAAGTATTTAGTGTTTGGTCGGGTTTAGTTGTAAACTATGGTATTATTTCTGGCTATCAAACATTTTATAATCATGCTGGAGATGAAGATCTAAAAAAAATTATTGAAGATATTATTGAACTTTGTAGAGATGAAGTAAGACAATTAGAAAAAATTCTAAAAACTAATGGTATTGCTCTACCTCCTGCTCCACCCGAACGACCTGTTGCAAGGATGGAAGATATTCCTCCTGGAGCAAAATTTAATGATCCTGAAATAAGTGCTGCACTTACAGCCGACCTTGCTGCAGGATTAGTTGCATGCAGCCAAGGGATGGGAACTTCTACTCGAGAAGATATTGCACTAATGTATGGTCAATTCCATACAGCAAAAGCCCAAATCGGTGCCAAACTACTTCGTCTTAATAAAAATAAAGGTTGGTTAGTTCCTCCACCATTACATGTAGATTATCCTGAAAAATAATTTTTATTTTCTGACAAACCGTCTCCCCAGTATTAAACTGGGGATTTTATGTTGTATAGGAAATTTCAATCTATACACATTATTACGCACTAGCTGTGGTGCTGGTTGACTGTCACGGCCTCCGAATTACTTAGGGTCACTACCAGCTCTGTGACACTTTTTTAGTTTCTTTCTTCAAATTGTTCAGTAAATCTCCATGCATATCCAATCTAACTCTATTATTAACCTCTAATGTCTTTAGACCAGAAACTATTTTTCATTCTCCCCTCCTTAATGTCCAAACAACTGGATTTGATATGAATAAAATATTTATAGAATAGGAGGTGAATATAAAATGGCAACATTTGAAATTGGAGCGAGAGGAATTTTCAATATACGAAACGAACACTTTTTCCTATTAGTTTAAGATAAAATTACAATTCCAGAAAAAGGTGTGGAGATTGTTCCAGTTAATATCTATGAAATTAACGAACAAACTTTCAATTTTATTAGAGATGAAGGAGATACACCTGTAGTTGTACCACATTTATCTTCCTCCTGTACCACCTAGATTTGAATTAGAACGAAATTAATTAAACCACTCTTTTCAAATACCAATAAAAAAGCCACATCATAATAGATGTGACAAATTGAAATATTATTAAAAAAAAAATGTATAGCATCAAGAATCCCCATTGGATAAATAATTGGACCCAAAAAGTTATTGTTTGATATTGGCTGAAAAGTAAGGAAAGTATTATAACGTAAAGAAACAAGTGAATAAATGTGAATACTTTATAAGCCTTTGAATCTTCCATATCTTTAAGCACGATAAACAATCGCCACTCAGAGCGTCTTATTGCGTCCATTTCGTGCAAAAGAAATAAAGAAAGGTTAAATAAAAAAAGTACGAGCAATAAATCAGGCATATAAAACCTCCTAAATCTATATATACCGAATGTTACAATAAAACTACTTTCGAAATACCAAGTAAACATGCCAAAATATGTCGATATATAGTCTCAAAGAAAGTGGACGAAATTCACATGATAACCACTCCTTTAATTAAAGAAGATTTGAATTGAAACAAATACTGAAAATAAAAATACCGCAATATGGAACCAACCAGAAACTTTTCTCTCTCTTTGAAATTCTTTTATTCCAAGAACTAAGATCAATAATCCTAAGAAGAATAACACTAGGAAACTCAACTGATAATCACTTGTGATAATTGAGTAAGTTGATAGTGATATTACTATGATTGAAAAAAGAATTTGTAATATTGTTAGCAAATTTACCATCACCTTTTAAATATTGTATTTTGATTATACAATACAACGGATAATATGGATATAAATCCCATTTTAATACCCTTCCCTATATCTAGTAATTGTCTGATTGGTCGTTCGCGACACTGTAACAATTTCTCTTTCGTAACATTGATTTGCCCTTGTTTCATAGGTTTGCCCTCTTTTGGTGCGATAAAATGATGTTGTTAGGACCGTCAAAGGGCATAAACCAATTCCATTCGAATGTCCTGTAATGATTCATTTATTACTGAAGAATATACTCATATTGTTCAATTATACCTTTGTAAAAAAGGTTGCTGTTTTATAAAAATGACTGATCATTTTCTATTAACCTCGTTAGTTTATCTTGGAAAGATTTTCGATTTTTATGGTAAAATTAAACATTATAAAGAAAACTACATAAACTAACAATGCTGGTTTGTAATAAAAGATTTATCGGAGGGATTTTATTGAATAATAAAAAATTTGGGATAATTTTCTCGTTAATATTTGGTATTTTAACCATTTTAATTGTACTAATACTATTGTCTATTGCGTTTTGCGGCGAAGAAATATTAGAATTTTTCAAAGATGCCCTTTCTGAAGATTATTAGTATTACACGATTCTCATATTGTCCAGTAATATTTTGCAATACAACCATCTCCTCAAATAAATGAAATATTGGGAGGTTCGTAAAATCGTTAAATTTGATATTACACAACACCAAAAGAAACGTTTATTACGCTTTGGAATGAAGGATACCCAATTAACAACAATGAATAATATGTATCGACTCTCTACTTCCCTTTTAATCGTCACCTCTGCCCTCGGCTGCTCCGAATAAAACCTCCTATAAGCGTTTTCGCACAAAAAAAACACTCGCCATGTAAACGAGTGTTTCAATTCTTTTATGACAACCACTTAGGTGGTGTGTTTTTTTCCCAGAGTTCAAGTGGGATTATATTAATTGTTTTTTAATTAAAAGATTACCTTATTAACAAGCATTCATCGTATATCACGCTTTTTTGTTTTTAATAATATTGTAGATTTTTTGTAGTACTGTTTTGGGTTACTTCTGGGGTACTGAATATTTTAGCAGGTTGCCAAATGAATTAATCATACTTCAGTTTAAAGACTAAATGTTATGGCATAGTTCAACACTATAAGTATATATTTGAGATATTGTCAAAAGATATTATTATGAAGTAGCACAAGACAGATTGTGATAGAAGGTGTTTATTCGGTGCTGATTGGAACAGTCTCTTTTTTTATATGTTGGCTTGCATTTTTATTTTTTTCTAATAAAAAGAAGTTCCCACTATATGTGTTCACATGCTACGTTGGTATTATTTTATCATTAATTGCGAATTTGATGATGTTTGTTTACCCTTTATGGGAATATCCAGGAACAAAGCTCGAACAATTTTTTATTAATCTTCTAAATGGTTTTGGGATATACTTTGTGGTTATCTATTTTTTCTACAGTCATTACCTAAAAAGGAAAATTTTCTAACTATTACACGACATATATTTTATTGGTCTATATTTGTCATTTTAATTGAACTGCTTTATTTGACTACAGGCTTTATTGAATATGACTTATGGTGGAACTTAGGATTCTCATATGTCACTGATTGTATTTTATTTATTATGTTCTACATCCATCATAAATGGGCATCAAATTATTTAACAGTAAAGAGAGATTAATTCCGAATCAGGAGGATCGTGATGCACCCCACTTGGCAAGAGGTTCAAGAATTGACACAACAATTTAGAAATATAAAAACAGAGTATTGGTTAAGTGAAAACGTTTTTACCTTGAGTTGGTGGATTCTTTCAGTTACATCTTTATGTTTATTAATCGTATGGATCATTATTTTAGATAAAAAAAGAATAATGGAGATTATCACATATGGATTTTTTGTAGGAACTATAGCAATATTGGCAGACATAGCAGGTTTTTGGTTAGGATTATGGCAATATCCAATTACAATAACACCTTTACATTTACCTATCGAAATCCACAGACTACAAATGCCTATAATTTATATGTTGTTTTACCAGTATTTTAAAACGTGGAAAGCTTTTACAATTGCAGCGATGGTAAATGCCTTTGTATTCTCTTTTTTATTGGAACCATTATTGGTGTGGTTACAAATATATGAACCCTATCATTGGAAATACACCTATTCATTTATAGCCTATTTTGTCATAGCTATTGTAATGAAATGGTTAATCAATAAATTTAAGCATATGGACCAAAATTATCAGTAGTTATTGTATATTAATTTACACAAAAAAACATCTTTCGCTTGATTTTAGAAAATATAAAAATTAAGAAAATAACAAATACCAAGTATTTTGCCTTGGTATTTGTTTACTACTTCTAGACTTTTTAAAATTCATTCATAATTTTATTAATCCTTAGTTGAGTGCTTTCAACTAACTTTTGTAAGTTATCCGTGATATCACTAACCTTTGTTACTTCATCAGTAATATGCCCTACATAAGAACTGACATCTTTTATAGCCTCATCTGAATTATTGGCTAATTTACGGACCTCATCGGCAACCACTGCAAATCCTTTCCCATGCTCCCCAGCACGTGCTGCTTCAATGGCTGCATTTAACGCTAATAAATTTGTTTGAGAAGCGATATACCTTATCTTTTTAGATACTTCACTTATTAATTTAGTTTCTTCTTTTAGAGAATTAAGTGCTTGAATGTTTTCATTAGATTTAGAAACAACCAAATTTCCTAATTCTGTAGACATATCATTTAATTGAGCTATAACATCCCTTGTTTTATTTTCACGTTCTGTAATATCTGTGGCAATCTTCAAAACATGACCTACATTTCCCTTGTCATTTAGAATTGGTATATAGGTAGCTTCAAGCCATAATAAATTCCCCCTTTTACCGACTCTCTGCATTTTTTGCTGGAACTTGATTCCTCTGCGAAGGTTATCCCATAATAAAACGTATTCTTTACTGTTTCTAAATTCTTGCGTACATAATTGTTTATGTTCCATATCTTTCATTTCATTCACTTCATATCCTAAAGTGCTAGAAAAGTTTTTATTAACCCAAATTATTTCGCCTTGTAAATTAAACTCTATCATTGCTAAATTTAATTCAAGTGCAGATATAACTGCTTTTTCATTCAAAACTTGTGTAGTTGCTATAAAAGTAGTGCTCAAACATTTAACCTCCATTACTTATGAACCAATTTTCTAAATTGAATTGATTATACCTTTTTTAATTCTTTTTTTCTATAAATTTCTTTATTTCCTTCAATTTGAGCACAATACTAATATTTTAATGTGTTTGTTAACATGTGCATTTGAATGACATAAAAAAGTCCAGGTACTCACTTACTTCTGAAACCTTATCAAAATCGGTACCTATATATGATACAAATTCTTAAAGTACCTGATGCAGTTTTTTCTAAGTAAATGAACTTTGTAGCACATTCTAGGTTTTAACCACATATGTCTCTTTCTATATAGTTACTATTTGTTAGTGATTTACGAAAAGTTATCTTTTCCTCTTAATGAAGATATGAAGGTATGATTTCAGCATACCGGCCAGATCCTAAGATATAGGGGTTGTATCTTTAAGTTTCTTATTATAAAATCTAACTAACGTTAGGTAATAATTTTGCTATTTGAAGGAAAGACTTTAATGAAGGTGTTAAAGTCATATTTTTTCCACAAAAAATCTAACGAATATTAGTTAATTTAATGTAACTAAATTAGTTTTGAAGAAGGAGAGATTTTAATGGCTTGGTTTTATCTGATTCTTGGAGGTATCTTTGAAGTCGGCTGGGCACTTGGATTAAAGTACTCTGATGGCTTTACGAATATAAGTGTTCTAATTCCTACATTGTTGTTACTGGTGTTAAGTTTTTGGTGTTTTTCGAAAACATTAGTGGTTCTTCCTGTATCAACTGCCTATGCGGTCTTTACAGGACTAGGGGCCTTTGGAACAGCTATAGTAGGTATGACTTTGTTAGGTGATCCAGTGAGCTTTACAAAAGTTGTTTTAGTATTAATATTAATCAGCTGCATTATCGGTTTGAAAATAGTATCCAATGAAACAGCAACAGAAAGTGGTGATTAAAATATGGGATGGCTTTTTATAGTAATGGCAGGCATATTTGAAGTTGGAGGCATTATTAGCCTTAAATTAACTGAAGGATTTACAAAACTTAAACCGACAATATTGTTGATCATGTGCATGGGATTGAGCTTTTTCTTTCTTTCACTATCATTAAAAGAAATTCCTATTAGTATTGGCTATGGGTTGTGGACAGGTATTGGGGCAGCCGGTAGTGTGTTACTTGGTATGTTAATCTTTAATGAGCCGAAAAGTATAAAAAAATTAATGTTGGTTGGTGGTATTATAATTAGTATCGTAGGCCTTAAGCTTGTGTCCTAATTTGTATATACTTCTAAATGAGGTGAGGAAATGAAAAAAGGAGAAGAAACGAAACAAAACATTCTAGAACATGGATTAAGATTATTTTCCTCAAAAGGTTATGAGGAAACTTCTCTTAAAGATATCGCAACTAAAGTCAACATTAAGACACCTTCCATTTATGCTTATTTTTCAAGTAAAGATGAACTCTTTGAAAAAATAGTAGAATTTGTGATTGATGACTATGTAAAATTTATTGATTATCAAGCATCTACTATAGGTTCACTTTCCATTAAAGATCAGTTATATAAGTTGTTAGGAGAATTAAATGAATACTACTATATGAATGACAGAGGGGTTTTTCTTAAACGGTATGGGGTTTTCCCACCAGAAAGATTTAAAGAAATTATCACTCAAAAAAACAGTATGGTTGAAAATAAAATTAGAAAATTACTTTATATGATTTTAGATGTTAAATCAGACGATCATCAGTTTATCGAAAAAGAAAACATTGCAACATCTTTTATTTGTCTCCTAGATGGAATGTTGTTCTATCTCATGAATTATTCATTTGAAGAATATGAAAGAAGACTAACATCTACTTGGAAAGTATTCTGGAAAGGAATATTGAAATAGATGTCCACTCCTTCTGGGTGACAGAGTATAATAAGATTCGCTACATACAATTCTTATTTATTGTATAAACTATGATATCCGTCCAGAGAAGATGTTTCTTAGATTAGGGAGAAGGATTTACCTTCCCCTATCTTTACTTAAAGTTCAACTAACGAGAAAGTCTACTGCATAACCACCTGTATCTAATTTCTTTCCAATAGCATTGGCTAATACAATTTCCTTTGTTCACAGTCCAGTCCATTTCATTTATCCTTTCTGAAAAATATCTTTTCAACTAACCACTTTTCCTCTACCTAATACTCCTCCAGCTCTTGGCTTTATTTGTTCAGCCATTCAAGATCCAGCACAATCAAAGCCAGCTTACCTTACTTGTATTAAACCTTGATTCCAAAGTGTAATAAACGTTTCTTTTGGTGTTGTGTAATATCAAATTTAACGATTTCATGAACCTCCCCAATGAATAATATGAATCTACTCTCTACTTTCCTTACTATTTAATCGTCACCTCTGCCCTCGGTGCTTCGAATAAAATCTGCTATAAGCGTTTTCGCACAAAAAAACACTCGCCATGTAAACGAGTGTTTCAAGTCTTTTATGACAACCACTTAGGTGGTGTGTTTTTTTCCCAATAGATATCGCCCAGGTTGTAGTGTGCCATGAAGTTGTCCTCTGCACTGTGGTAATGGAAGTTGTAATAGTACCCTTCCTGTGGTCTTTTTTCTGTACGCACATGGAAGCGAATTAGATCTGTTCCAGTTTCATTGTTGATAACATTGAAAATTTTCTCACCATAATGACCACTTGGCTTTTCAGAGATAGTTAATGAAGCTAGGGATTGCTCGTCCAAAGTAGCAACTGTCATCGCAATGGCTTCCTCCATTTTTGGGAAGATGATGTTGTCGAATTCATGACTAATTTTTGGACCAATTTTTGTGCCAAACTTTATGTACGATTGCTCTCTAGCTGCATCCATGAGTACGGCATTATAGTCAATCTCTTCCTCTTGTATCTGTAGCTGCTCGTCACTGCTATCCTCACGTTCAGCAGCTAGGGCTGTGCTTGTCCCAGCAGCAGGGCCAATGGATGCACGGTTCGAAGGATTTTGATCGAGTGCATCCCAAATCTCATGGGTAGGCGTGATTAAACCAAATGTTAAAAACGCAACCATGATGACTATACTTTTTTTAACCCACGTTTTCATTTTATCACCTACGCTTTATGTACAAATTGGTAATTCTCCTATTATTATATACGTTCTGGCCATTAAAAGGTTTCATATTTCTATAATTCATTGTACAATATTTATGAATAATGTGTCGTTTTTTTAAAGGAGGTACAAAGCATGGACATCGTAATGGGTATTGGTCTTTTATTAATGTTAGGTTATTTATCATCTTTATGCTTTACGGACTAATTTAGTCAATTTGCATCATTCAAATGTAACATGACGCGTTCAAGGCTTTGCTATTATTTTTAAGTTCATACTATGGTGAAAAGCGGCATGTGTACAGGAATGTTTGAGTAAGAATGATTGGAGCTAATACAGTGGCTCCAATCTTTTTTCGGTTCTATATCAAAATAAACCGTAGAAATTCACCTATTGTGAGCTTCTACGGTTTGTTTATGCTAGCCTTTACTATTAAAAATCTGAACCCGTAATTTCCTTCAGCTTCCCGTTTTCTTTAATCTTTTTAAGGCCTTCGTTTAATTTATCTAAAAGCTCTTTATTCCCCTTTTGAACCATAAAGCCATAATATTCTTTTTCAAAGGAATCATCTTTAATTACTTTTAGCTTGTCATTTGGATGTGCTTTGATATATTCGTAAACGACTGAATTATCACCAATTGCTGCATCTACGTTGCCATTCAGCATCTCCTGAATAGCGATTGGTTGATTTTCAAATGCAAAAATATTTGGACTTGATTCACCCTGTAATTTTTTAGCAGCCATATGACCAGTAGCATTAATTTGGACGGAAATCTTTTTATCTTTTAATTCATCCAACGATTTAATTTTTGAATCTTCTTTCACGACGATTAATAATTGAGATTCATAATACGGCTCTGTAAAATCAAATGTTTCTTTACGCTCGTCCGTAATGGTAATTCCTGCACCACCGATATCCGTCTCACCATTTTTAATTGTTTGGAATACTGGCTCCCAACCAATACTTTCCCACTTCACGTCAAAATCCATTTCATCCGCGATAGCTTGTAGAACATCCACATCAATTCCTACAATATTTCCTTTATCGTCGAGTGAGACAATAGGAGCAAATGTAGCTTCTGTTCCTACCTTATACACTTTTTTACCTTCTCCATCTCCTGACGATGAATTTTCTTTTGCACCACAGCCCGCTAAAACGAGTGTGAAGGCTGCCACAATTGTGAGTACCACCATTAACTTTCTTTTCATAGCCCATCCCCCTATTCTATTTTTCCATAATGCGTATTATTTTTCGCAATTCAGAAATATAAGACTATTAGGTAAATTATAAAGACATCATTCTCATTAGACAATACTTTTTTGTATAAACATAATATTTTCTTTATATTAATTCATATTTTTAGTATATAAAGGATTTATCGGCAAGGCACACATAGTATAGTCTATCCCTATACATAATAAAAAGAATCCCTCTAAAGGGATTCTTCATCGTATCGGTTGTTCAAAATTCCAATTTGTATAAATAACAGCTGCCTGAACTGGTTGTGAGGAAGTATTTTCTGTAAAGCCACTTATTAAATTACCTACTCTAAAGGTAGGCTCAAATAATTGTTCTTCCTTAGGTGGTGCTGTTGGACCATCGATTCCAATTCTAGTTTCATCTGTCACGACGACTTCCATTCCATTATCTAGTGTAAAGCTCAGCCCATCCTCTCCAACTGCTGTAATGATTCCTTCGATATTTACTAATGCTTTTGCTGCAGGTGCAGAATGATCCGCTACAATTCTTTCCGTTAAATCAATTGTTGTATCATTGTTTGTATGAACCATAGCAACTACTGCAATCACTGCACAGGCAACTAAACTTGCCACACTTATTCTTACTTTTTTCATAAAGGCCCTCTTTTCTTTCTTTTCATATGCCAACATCTCTTTCTGCATCTTATCCTTAAATTCCTCCGAAGCATGAATCTGCTTCATCACATTCTTATAAGCATTCATCATACTTTACTCCCCTCTTCTAATATCGTTTTCAGCTTCATTCGTGCCCTTCGTAGCTTGGAGCCTACTGTGTTGACATTTATCTCTAATAAATTGGCAATTTCTGCAGTTGTGTAGCCTTCATAATAATGTAAATAAACAATGGCTCTCTCTTTAGGGTGAAGCTCAAAAATTTCAGCAAGAACGATTTGCTCCTCTTTTGCGATAAAGGACATGTCTTCTGTAATTGGAACCGTTTTCTTCACACGAGAAGATTTAAAATAATCCTTACATTTATTGAATGTCACTTTTATTAGCCAAGCCTTTAAATGCGATTCATTAGCGAAAGGCTTTTTCTGTTTCATCAGTGTCATATAAACCTCTTGTACAATATCCTCCGCCTCAGACATACTTTTTGTCTGTTGCACAGCAATTCGTATAAGCATGTCACTATAGGTTTGAACAATTTCTTGAACACACAAGCCAGCAAACGTTATCATATTTCACTTAACCTCCTTCATGTCATAATACGATTCAACTTCATTTATTCGTGCAACGGATCAGTTAAATAAAAAAAGAGACAAAAATATGTAAAACCCCGTGAACAATATGAGGTTCACGGGGTTGTCTATCGTTATTGCCAAGCCTGATTGTCAAACTGCCACTCTTTAAAAAATTCATTCTCATCTAAAATGACTTCATAAACAGGATTAAAAAAGTGTTTCAGTACGCCTGATATTTCAAGCGTAGGATTTAATTCGATGGTAAAGTGATGTCGATCAAATAATTCCTCAATATATTCCTGTAAAGCACGCCCTTCAATGTTTTGCGTTTGGATCAGTGAAAGTACATCTTCTATGGCCTTTGCAGTCTTCTCTAACGCTGGATATTGATATATTTCTATAAATTTTTGTGCAAGCACAAACTCCGTTGGATATGTATAAAGTACCGCAGCCTTACAATCTAGCAAGCTTGGGAAAATAATTGTTTTCGGCATCACTCGCGCGCTTTCATTAAAGGTAATTTTTACTTCTATGTATGTGGTCATCTGAGCCAATGCTACTGGTATTGTTATGTGAATACTATTATCCGTTAATATAGACTCTATCTTTTCTGCAAACCATTCAATCCCATCCTCAACTGTCATCAAACAAATTTCCTTCAATGCCTGATTGACAATGTCATACTGATGGATGCTTTTTCTAGCTGTTAGTGTAAGTACGTTTGAATGCTTTACCAGCCCATCTGTTAATGCAAATAATAATGTATCTCCATCTAGATAAAATTGATCGTCATAGGATGATCCAGCTAGGCGATATAGTAGCCGTTCTTGACAATAAAGTGAAACGAGCTTCTCCAAATTTTCTTGTCGTGATTCAGCTAAATTTATTAATTGAGCTACTACATTTGTTGAAAGAGTATTGATATTTTCCATAGACATCCCTCACCTTTTTGATTTTTCAGATTTCTTATTCGGAATTTAGATTTTTACTAAAATTCATACTTTTATTATTACTTATTTTCTGAATGGAGTAAACGGTAATGTATACCAATATAGTATGTATAAAAAAATAGCCTGTCGTTAAAAAGCACGACAGGCTATACAATTAGACAAGGGGCAGCCTCGCTTGTGCGAAACCACCCCTTTAGTATTTATAGGTAACATTTTCGTAAATTGTAAAAGTCTCAACCCAATCATCTGGGGAATATTATCTTGAAACAGTATTCGTTTCATTACCGCGGTAAAATTCCACTGTGAGCTTTCTAACTTAAGCAACGCAAACCCTACCATCTTTTGCGTCCTTGCAGCCCCAAAGCATGCGCCAGTGTGAATAAGTATCTACAAAAACAAAAAGCAGAATGCCAGATTACGGAAATATGCCACCTAAAATAGCACGTGTATTATTATAACATCTAATTTCATAAAAGTAAATACGTAATTGACGAAAAACTTTTAATGGTAATATTAAATTTCCCGCATTTTGATAGAACCAATAAAATCCAAGTGAAATGCTTCATGATGCATATGTTGAATCTGTCCTTCATACTTCACATCATATAATAAAACCACTGTATTATAGGCTTTGGGTAACTCCTTCCCTATTTTTTCTATTAATTGATGTTTAAACTGCTGAGCATAGGAGAATTCATCACGTATAAGTTGCCCTAGTTGATTAGAAGAAACCTCATCAAATAATGCCTCACAGAAATCCTCATCGAATGTTAAACCAAAATCATATTCAAATTGATTATAGAACTCATCATATAGCGCCTTAAAAGCCTCTTCACAGGGACGGTGCTCATTTTTTGCTAAAAAAAGCTGCTTTAGCTTTTGTGAAAATGCTTCGTCCGTTTCCTCTTCACCTTGATAAACTGTATTAAGATAGGTAGTTAGCTGTTCTTCATTAGTAAAATTACCTGCCCAAATGGATACATAGCCTTCGTTTTCATAATTCATGGTCTCATTCCTTTCTTGAATAAATCAAGGCACCGCCTGAGCCCATGATTAGTAAATGTTTGCCGGATGGAGAGAAGCCACATTTAATTACACCATCTAATCGCTGTACATCAATAGCCGTTGCATTTTTTAAATATTCATAATGTGTCGTATAAAGATGATCAAGCACTACCGTAGCACGGGGCCACCAAGGATAAATGACCTCCACATGCCAGCCATCTGTTGTCATATGGATCCCATCTCCTGCTTCAAAGCCAAAAATAGGTATCGGTTGCTTAGATATTGGCAGCTGAAACGTTAAACGGTCATCACTTATGCTGTCGTCTGTACAATCTGCATCTCGTTCTCTAGTAAGGCGACGACCTGTTATAGGCTCTGTGACACTATAGCCTGATCCACTAATGAGTACGATGTTTTCATCAGGATCCCACCCACAAGCCAGGACACCATTCGCTGGGACGATGGTTTCATGTATCCAGGGACTTGGAGGTTTCGTGCCTTTCAAAGCCTGTGCTTTTGCCAGCAAATCTAATTCAAATGGGGTTCTTATTTCATTGTTCACCATATTATTCCAGCCTCTTTTCTCTAACGATATAATAAATAGAGACCTGTCTCAAGAACAAGTCTCTATACGTTTAAAACACCATAATGAAATTTAGCGGTGATCCGTTCATATTGCTGAAAACCATAGATCGCAAACCATTCCGAACGAAAATGCGCCTTTAACACGACACGCTTTTTCGCCACACGCTTGGCTTCATGGACCCATTCATCTGTTAATGTGACATGTTCTCCTGCTTGCCGTAGTGCTTGGAAATTATTAGCCTCTTCAATAATCTCTTCAAACATCGGGTCCATATAGACTACGTCAAACGCATTGTCTGGTAAGGTTTTTAAATAATGAATAGCCTCTGACTGAATGACCTCAATTTGTCGCATGCAGGCAGTTAATGGTAACTCAGCCGTATCATAGGCTTGCATCCCTTGTCTAACAATAAACGCTACATTTGGATTCGCCTCTAGTCCCACTACACGACCTGCTTCCCCCACTGTATAAGCTGCTAGCATGGCATCCGCCGCTAGCCCTAGCGTACAATCCAACACCGAATCACCCTGTTGAAGCTGTGCCGCTTCCAAAAAAGGCTCTGTCTCACCACGTGCAACGCGCTTTAAACGAAACGCCGCAGAATTGGGATGAAAGAAAAATGGCTCCTGTGCCCCATAGGCATAATAGTCATAACGATTTTTCCCCGCCACCATCAAATGGGCCTGCAATGCCTGTGACATCTTGTGAATAGATCGCTTCTTTCTTGGCTCAAATGTAGCGCCTAATTCTTGACATGCAAAAGCAGCGAGCGCCATCGATACCTCGTCTGGTCTGCCCGCTGTCGTCACTATCGTTTTTAGTTCTCGCATGTTTGCTCTAACACGCCAGTTAAATGAGAAACAATTTGCTCCACAGGGAAGCCTTCAATTTGTTCACGTGGAATAAAGTAAGCCAATTGCCCATCCTTTAAAATCGCCATAGAAGGTGAGCTAGGTGGCACATCTTCAAAATAAGCACGCATTGCCGCAGTTGCTTCTGGGTCTTGCCCTGCAAATACCGTCACTAAATTGTCTGGCTTCACCGCTGCAATCGCCTCACGCGCTGCCGGACGAGCAAGTCCTGCTGCACAACCGCATACTGAGTTAATCACCACTAACGAAGTCCCCTTCGTTTCTGCCATAAATTCATTCACCGCATCAGCAGTCGTTAGCTCCGTAAATCCAGCCTCCACAAGCTCCTCACGCATCGGCTTTACTACCTGCTTCATATATTCATCATAAGCATTCATGCTTTTACCCTCTTTCCTATGTATTCGCAAAGCTTATTATAGCAAGGTTTTGTGTGAATGTACAAAAACATGCTTTTTGGCTAAAAAGCACTTGAAATCTATCATATCCCTAATACAGAAATGAACTTCGTTGTTGAACTTTTTTCCTCGATCCACGTTTTAAATTCTGTCATCATCGAGATAAGTTGTTTGATGTTGATATCATAGTTTTCTCTAAACTCTTTCTCAGAATAGTCATATAGAAAGCCGATTGTATCTTTTAATGATTGAGGGTTGGGATTACTTTGTAGGACCTGTTTCATTTTTTCTAGTTCCTTATTAATCTGGCCCCAAATCTCAATCTCTATTTCATTGAAAGCAAAGTAATCAAACTTCTTGTAGCACTTCTCAATAGCAGGCAATATGTAGCCAAAGTTGTCTTCGGCAAAGAAAATGGAAGAAGTATTCCAGCATTTACCTTTGTATGTATCAGGTAAAATCTCTAAATAACACGAACCTTCAAGTACATTTAAATCATAAATTATTTCAATCATTCAACCTGCCCCTTTCCATCGGACTCAAATAGTAACTACATCCATAAAAAGCTTTGAATAGACGCATACATTGAAAATAAAAACACCCCGCTGAGGAAGCATCCATAAACCTTTTTCCCTCTTTGGAATTCTTGAATGCCTGAAGTTAACATGGATAAGCCAAGGAAAAAGAACATTAAAAAATTCAGCTGGTAATCCCGTATGATGAGTCCGTAAGCTGCGAGAGAAATACCGATGATGGAAAAAACAATTTGTAATATTTTTAGCATAACTTTCCACCCTCCTCTTTTCTTAATCATACACCAAACATGAACGGAAATGATTTAAATTACCTTTATTTGTTACTACATTTTCTGACAGGTTTTATTTTATTTAAATAATTAAGAACGATTCTCAAAACGTTATTCTACTCGTACTCCCATAATAGTTAAAGGAAAATATTAACGATTAAAATTTTTCTGAAAAAATGATATTATCAAAAGGATTTTTGATTAATGGGGGATTTTGATGAACATCGATTTTGAAGAGCAATTATGTGAGATTTTTTCAGCATTACAACTAATTGAAGGAGTTAAATCAGTAGAGTGTATTATTACTATTTTAAAAGATCGAGTCATTTTCCCTGAAATAACCACCTTAATACTCAACTCCAAATTCGAATTGGTTTATGTATTTGATGAGCAAAAAGTGGTGTTCAAGACGTTAAAAGAAGTAGCGATTGATTCAATGTATATAAAAGAAATCAATCTTATTAATGAACATATTCATGCAATTGAAACCATCTTGAATGAGTTAATTAATACCGAAGTAATCGCAAACTATTCTCTACACCTTCTGTCTTTAAAGTATAAAGAGAAAATTCCGAATAGTTGATATTAGGAAGTGGTGAACTGTTAGCAAATGCCGATTTTCAATTTGGAGATCGGCTTTTTTAAAAAGTAAGCACAGGGCATTCGTAAAGAACTTTTAAAGATGGAGGCAAATGATATTGAAAAAGTTTCGAGGCAAAAAGCGTTATTTCCGTCACTTATGGCGAGAAACATCAGCAGAGCAATATGATATAGACTTTGGCAAAGAAGGATGGTTTGATATGTGGCACATCCATCTTGATTTATTTGGGCTTGGGAATCAAAGTGTGAAGGTTCGAAGAGAACATATTAAAGCACAAATTGCCTTATATCAAAGTTTGTTAGATAAGCACGGAACACTTGAGAAACCATATCAATCATGGATTGAGTTAGTTGATGAAGATGCTGGCTTGGATTCAATTTATATTCATACGCCTAATCCTAATGAGGATAATTTTCCACTGAAAATAGCCAATATAAACTGGAACTGTCTTATTCCAAAAGACTTCGAGGATTTACTAAACTTGAACGAATTTTATATAGGACACTACAAGTGTGAATCAAATAACAACTATATCATCCAATCTAAAAATAATAGGGTTCAATTATAGAATTTGTTACTTAATAACAAAAGGGAAACCCTCACAAATTAGGTTTCCCTACCTTACTATGAACGTCAAACTCTTAAGGAGCCACGGAAACCTCTTGCGGCATAGTAGGATTCTGCTCCATTATGATACATGAAAATCGTGTCATAGCGGCGGTCACAGAAAATGGCACCACCGAGTTTTCTGATGTTTTCTGGTGTTTGTACCCAGCTTGATGTTTTCAAATCGAATTTCCCAAGCTGTTGTAACTCGCGATATTGCTCTTCCGTTAACAGTTCAATGCCCATGTCCTTCGCCATGTCCATTGCAGTATTTTCTGGTTTGTGATTTTTTCTTGCTTCCCATGCTTCTCTGTCGTAGCATACACTTCTTCGACCTTTAGGACTTTCTGCTGAACAATCATAGAAAATATATTCGTCTGTCTTTGCATCATAGCCAACAACATCTGGTTCACCACCAGTTGCTTCCATTTCATGAAGTGACCACAATTTTTCTGGATTTGCGTCAAGTTTAGCTTGTACACTTGCCCAATCAATGCCTTCATGGCGTTCATTATTTTTCTCAAAACGAGCTTTTAATGTTTTGATGAGTTCCTCTTGTTGTTCATGTGTCAATTCCTTATTGGTCATCGTTGTCTCCCCTAACTTATTTAAATGATAGTCCTTCTTCCTCTAATGAAGATCTTAATATCGGTAATGAGGCTGGTCCAATACCATGGATGTTTAGTATTTCTTTTTCTGTATAGAGCGATAGTTTTTGTAACGTGTCAATGCCTTTGTGAACTAAAGCATTTCTTGCAGGTGAACTAAGTTTTGAAAGGAAGCCGCTACTTGGTTTATTTTCTTTATCACAGGTAGGGCAGCTTGGACAATCCGTGCTTTTGAAAAACGTATGTCCCTTTTCACAAACCCTTCGCTTTTTTTCTACCAACCTCATCCCTCCAAACTTGTGTTTTGTTTATTTTAACATATTTCTCCTATTGGATTGTAGAAGGACTTAGGCATATTAAATAAAAATTGCTTTTTGCTTCGTAAGGCTCCCTAAACCTATAATCGTTCTTTTACTTCCATTCATAATATTTCATAATAGCCTGTATAGTGAGCACCAAACTCATTATTGTTGCCAATATGAGGTAGATTGCTTCACGGTGATTGAGCATTAATCCGTAGCTCATTAAGAGGCTAAAGCCACTTCCAAAAGTATTGAAAGCGAATAGTGACCCCCACAAGACAATCTTCAATCGTCTATATCCGCTTCGTCCCATGAAATACCTTATGTACAAGAAACAAACACCACCTAGTCCAAACAAGAACAAGAAAGCTGTAGGTGAAGATGAAGTTACAGTCATTGGTTCTTCGTATGGCATATCGACAAATAAAATATTGCCAAAATGGATCATGTTTAACACTAATAGACAAATCAGCACATAAAAAAAGAATATTCCTTCACCTATTGCCAATAATCCTTTCATTAGTGGATCTCCCCTCTTAGTCTAATAACCTCACATTCTTTTTATGAACTAAATAACTGCAAAAAGGACAACAGTGATCTTTCTTAATAAAAATCGCCTGATACATATCTGACCACTGGATCGCGTCTTCACAGCGATCGCATTCTACATAAAAATCAGGTAGTAAGCCCTTATCTAAAAGAATATCCCATTGGATGTTTGTTAATTGTTCTGGCCCATTTTTAATAACGTATATGAAGATTTCCAATGCTTCCCCATCATAAACTCGGTTTGACTTCACCAATTCTTTTAAATAAGAAATACATTCTGTTGGTTCATTACTTATTCTTTGTTTTAGCTTGTCACGCAGCATTTTCCTCCCGCTTTCTTTTTCATTCTTTAACGACACACCACTCTAATTATGTAAAAAATAAAAAATTAAGTAAAATAAATCACGTCAATTTATTTCTAAAATTGCTTCATCACTAAAATTTTTTTAATAAGCATCGGGTCTAATAACATTTCTCCTTTCAGCAACCTTACATATGATAGGTTGTAGAAAGGAGGGATTTTCAATGGGATACGGTGGAAATGTAGGTAACTACAATAACAACAGCTGCTATTATGGCGGCGACTCTGGCGGCGGATATTACGGCTCAACATTCGTTTTAATCGTAGTATTATTCATTCTTTTAATTATTGTCGGCGCTTCTTTCATGTATTAATTCATCCCTAATAGCACCTAAAATCCCCTTTTACACGATCAATAGTCGTGTTAGGTTATGCTAGCCAATTCATAAGGGTCACTTTACCAGCCTAGTGACCCTTTTCCTATTCAAACATGCATGCGATAATTGAATGGAGGATTAGCCGTATTTGGCGTTCATTTCGTACATAACAATTTCATCCGAATTCATACAAGAGTAAACCCAGGTCCTCAAAATAAAGAGCACTTGGGTTTACTTGAATGCTATAGAAAAATATTAGTCCTTCGCAAAATATGTTGGATTATTTGAAGAAGAATTGTATTCATATCATAAAATCCCCACTTTAATTTTTCCTCATAAGTGAATCCTTGTTGATTTTGAATAAATGCTAACCAGTCCTTTTCTAACTCACTACTATTCTTTCCGTAAACTTCCTCTAACATTTTCAGGAATATTCCATTAATTTATTCATTCGTCATTCCCCTTACTAGTTACACCGCAAAATGTTTTGTAATATTTGGAAGGTTATAAAGCCATTTTTGTTGAATACAGTACCTTAACGACATGTTAAAGGAGTAATTAAATGAAGAAAAATTATGAAGAGTATATTAATAATGCAATTGATTGGGCTAAAAGTCATTTAAACTCTGAAGAATATTGTTTCATTTGTTTAGCTTTTGTAGAGGATGCTTTAGAAAGAAGTAATAACATTGAAATTTTTGGTGGCGATACGGCAAAAGAATCTGCAGTTTTATATGAAGCAAGTATGCAAACAGGAATACCTCCGAAAGGAGCCTTTGTTTTTTACGATTGCTTTGGTGTCATTAAAGATGAGCGAAAAAATTGGGGTCATGTAGGATTATCTGTTGGCAATGACGAGATCATTCATGCTTGGGATAAGGTAAGGATTGATCATTTCCTTGAAGTAGAAAAGTTATCGACCGCACCAGGTTGGAATAAACCAAAGTTCATTGGGTGGGTACCAATGGAACGCATTATGGAAGGGTTCCAAAGCAAAGTTTATTAAAAAGTAAATTAATATTATACAGCCTTACCATTTCACATGTAAGGGCATGTTTTGATGATTCTTCAACAAAACATGTCCTTTTCATTTCTAGAAATTTTTCGAAACAAGGAGGAATTTTAGCTTTTTAAAGACGATGGTCTACAAAACCGAGTAATCTTATCATATAAATAGTAGTGTTAAGCGAAATACGTTTAACATGATACCTCCCGATTTGTTACTAAGGGGCACTTTTGCGAGTGCCCCTATTGAATATGTCATCCCTAGCTATTACTATAGGTTGTATTCGAAATTACAGGAGTAAATCTATGCTAGAAAATTTATTTGATTTTTTATCAGGTGCTATAGTGGTCAGTCCGCTTTACATACAAGAAAAATCGATCGAAAAGTAGAAAGGCTGCAACAGTATGAATGGTTTCACAATATATACCATCAAGATCAGTATCGCAGCTTATTTTTTCGAATTATCATGTGAGAAACTACCTTCAAAGCAATGTTCGTGTGAATAGAATGCTGAAGAAAAAGCAGGCTCAAGAAAGGTTTATCCTTTTTTTAAATAAGCATTTGGATAAAAAACGTTCTAAGGTGTTGCGCTAAAATTACTTTTTAAATAATTGTCAAAATATCCTTAGGTTCATATAATACGTAATCAGCCTCTTCAAATCCATTTGCCGATTTGGCACCCCAGAGGGCGAGGGCAAATTTAGCACCTGCCTGCTTTGCGCATTGGAAATCATAGATAGAGTCGCCAATATAGATGGCATCTTCTGGTGCTACCTGTAATTCGTCCAAGCATTTTAAAAGAGGTTCTGGGTGAGGTTTATGCTTCTCCGTATCACTGGCACTGACAATATGTTTGAAATAATGACTTAAGCAAAACGAATCAAATTCATCGGTTACCTCCTGAGCTGTTTTAGAGGTCACAATGCCCAATAGAAGCGGTTTTGCTGCTAATTGTTGAATGACTTCCTCTAACTTTTCAAAAACAGTCACCTCATGTGAAAAATCAAGAACAGCTGCAGACCACTTCCGATGAACTTCATCAATGTCGTCGATATTAAGCCTTTGTAGGGTATCTTTCCCAGGTATCCCCAATGCAAAGCGTAAATCCTCCAACGAATACTGTTGATCTGTCTCCTCCAGTAAGGTTCTTTGCAATGATTGTAAAATCGCCTGCTCAGTATCTAAAATCGTCCCGTCTACATCAAAAATAATCGCTTTTACCATCTATACCCCTCCTATTTATAGCACGTCATTAATATACGTACATAATTGCTCATACAATGCCTCTTCATAATCCTTTTGCCCTCGAATAAATTTCTCCTTTAAATTATAGAAACAAATTTCTAGATATTCCTGATTATGATGATGCAAAAAAGGCTTCCCGTCGTTTACTGGTCCTAATCCATCAAAGTAGTTATTCATTTTTTCATATGTTCTAATTTGATAACCACGGTTTTTCATTTCCACCAAGACTTTTGTTGTATACAAATACAAGTCATCTTTTGGATAGTCATAAATATAATTAATGAGAATATGCCGATCCTCCTTAGCAAAGATACTATTAAGCTCTCTCCACTGCGAAAGTAGTTGACCTTTTGGTAAATACGCTAGTAAATCTACATGCCATAATCTCATATGCCTTCCCCTTCCTATTAATCAACCATTAATGTAAAATATTACTGACTATAATAGTAAAACATGACGGAGGGATAGTATGGAAATAAAAACGGCAACTCTCGATGAAATTCCACAAATTGAACGTTTATACCAAGAGCTTTTTTTAGAAATGTCCATTCTTCAACCTAAATATATCAGACCTGCCAAACAAGATGCCAACTTTATCAGATATACGATCATTGAAGATGATTCCGATATTTTAATCGCAACAGTAGAGAAGGAGGTAGTAGGCTTCTTGCTTATTAAAGAAACAACGACCCCGCCCTACTCTTGTTTGGTTGAACATAAATATGCCTTTATTGTTGATGTGATAGTTGGCAAGTCATACAAAAATCAAGGAATTGGATCTGCTTTATTAGAAGAAGCGAAAAAATGGGCAGCCTATCGTCACTTGGATTATTTGGAGTTAAATGTATTGACTGAAAATAAAGGTGCTAAAGCCTTATATGAAAAACATGGGTTCAAGGATATGAACCATACGATGCGCTTAGAATGTTAGTTATACGATGAGAAAGAAGGGATATCCATGGTAGAAACGAAAAAAGTACAAAAGAAAGCAAACCTCATAGTCCCTGTCTTTATTGGCATGGGATTAGGAGCCTTTATCGGATTGCTCGCCTATGTCAAAGATTGGCTATAAGCAAATTAAAAAATAGACAAAGCCTTTTTAACTGCTTTGTCTATTTTTCTGCAAAATCACTAGATTAATTTACTTTCTTTCAGTAGATCATAAATAATCGTATCTTTTGTTTTATGAATACCCAATTTACCAATTTGTTTTAAAATGAATGGGGCATCAATATCCGTTAATTTTTTACCATCCAGCAAACGAGCTGTAGAAGCTAATAAGGTACGAATATCAAAAGCAGATGCAAATACCTCTGGCACGCCTCGGTCAATATTTAATAATTGATAGACCGCTTCCATCGCCGTTCTTACTGAATATTCCGTAGTAAAGACAGTGTCTCTTGCTGTTTCACTAAAGTTTCCAATGAAGGCTAAGTTAGCAGATCCCTTCGGCACAACTAATGGACGATCTCCCATTGCTCTTGGCATAAAGTAAGAGGTGATATAAGGCATATAACATGGGATAGTATTACAAGAATTTTGTGCGAGGTCTGGAATTTCATCAACCGGTACGCCCATATGGTAAAGCCATTCTTGTGCGATTTCTATTCCCGTACATTCCGTAATGCTTTTTTTAATAAAATTACCTGGCTTATTTGATAGTAAACCATAGATCCAAACAACTAATTGGTCTTTTGGTTGATTTTTAAAATGAGGTTGTCGGTTCAATGTATAGCTTAGCATCCAATTAGAATCTGTCGCTGTGACAATCCCCCCTGTTACGACCTTACCAGCATAGGGATCTCTTTTACTAATTTTTTCAATATATGGAGCTACGCGATCATCCAATGTAGTCAGGGTTGCTGACACAAACCAACTTTCTTCTGGAAGATTGTCGCAGAATTTTTCTGGTCGACCAAACTCACTATCTTGTGCAGCGATGTTTTTCCAAAGTGACCAGCTGCCACCTAAATTAGTGCTTTTAGGTGCTGGTGTATTATTGTCACCGTAAGTTGTACTCTCTGTAATACTACCATTTGTCACAAACACTAATTCATTTTCTGTCAGCTCAATATTCTTTTTCACGCCATCTTTTCTTAAAACGAGCGTATGAGCTACTTTTTTGTCTCCCACTTTATCAACCAAGACATTTTCGACAACCGTATTATATTGGAAATCAACATCATGACTTTCTAAGTATTTAATCATTGGCAGTACTAAAGATTCATACTGATTAAACTTTGTAAATTTCAATGCTGATAAATCTGGTAATCCCCCAATATGATGGATGAAACGCATAATATAACGACGCATTTCCATAGCAGAATGCCATTTTTCAAACGCAAACATCGTGGACCAATAAAGCCAAAAATTCGATTCAAAAAAATCCTCTGAAAAAACGTCTGTAATTTTTTTGTCCTCTAATTTTTCCTCAGGGGTGAAGAATAATTTAATCATTTCTTCAGATGATTGATCCGATAAGGTGAACTTGCCATCATCCTGCAGTCTTTGTCCACGATCTTTCATTAATCGACATTTCGAATAGTTAGGATCTTCTTTATTTAACCAATAAAATTCATCTAAAACCGAAGCATTTTCTACTTCTAAGGAAGGAATGGAACGGAATAAATCCCACAAGCATTCAAAATGATCCTCCATTTCTCGACCACCACGAATAATAAATCCTCTTGTCGGATTAAGAATACCATCAAGACTACCTCCTGAAATATCCAGTTCCTCGAGAATATGAATATTTTCCCCTTTCATTTGGCCATCACGAATTAAAAAGCATGCCGCTGAAAGCGAGGCTAGTCCTGAACCAATAAGATACGCAGATTTTTCATCTACCCCTTCAGGTTTTTTAGGACGTGCGAAAGCTTCATAGTTACCATTGCTATAATACATATTACCGCCTCCTGATTTATTATTCTAATATAGGATATCACGAATGAACGGGAAAATGGTAAAATGAGCTAATCATTAACAAAAAATTCAAATTTGAAAGTTGTTCGTTAATTTACTTACTCTTCTTATTGGACATAGCAAGTGTTTGTATTTTTATTAAAGCAAACAATTCAATAAATTTCCGAAATAATTCCCATAGCCTCTACCTTAAAAAGGAAAAACGAGCCCAACCTATTTCTACTCGATATGTATAATTATTATACCGAAAAATCATTTTACCTTCATCCTTGTTTGTCTGTTTACCCCATTTCTTATTACCTAATTTACCCGTAAACTTAGCTATCAAAGACTATCTGCCCCTCCACCTGGTGACTAGACGTTTTATCTCTTTCTTCTTCACGATTTTAACATGCGTACTTTGAACATCATTAACGACCGTCCCTTCTTTGCTAGTTGCTAAGTAAAGGGTTCCTCGTTTAGTTTATTTGTTTGTTTCACTCATATTTTCATCCTGCGATTCCTTATTTCTGAGATTCAAACAACCTCTCTATTTTATATTTTATACTTTCCTGTTTTCAGTATGTTATTATTAACCCATATTACATATAAATGGTATTTTCAGTGCCACTTCCAGCATAGAGATAAGGAGAGAGTATTCATATGGATTGGTTGAATGTCCAAACACTTATTTGGTTGTTTCCTATTTTATTTATTATCCATGACTTTGAAGAAATTATTATGATAGAAAAATGGTTACATCATAATCGTCATAAGCTGTATGAAAGATTACCCCCTAAAATAGCAGATAAAATGGTAAAACAATTTTCAATGACCACTGCTCAATTTGCTGTTGCTGTATTATTTATCTTTTTATTTGTGAGTCTCTCTACCATTCTAGCTAACCAATATTTCATAAACGGGGTAGCTCTTACTTTCTATTTTTTCACATCCGTCACACTTGTTTTCTTTATCCATGCTTTTACCCATATCGGACAATCGATATTCTTTCGCTCTATCACCCCAGGAGCTATAACATCAGCCATCATTATTATTCCCTATAGTATTATTTTATTTAAATCTTTGTTTAATAGCGGAATCATTACGTGGCATATAATTTTAATAAGCCTTCCTTTTTGCCTATTATTTTTCCCCATTGTCTTTACTGCTCATTGGTTAGGAAAAAGAGTTATCTAAACACATTTTTATCGTTTAAAGTAAGGAAGGAGGAAGTAGAATGACAAAAATTCCGATTTTTTTAAAATTGCTAATTGGTATTGGGTTGGTTATTATCCTAACCTCGTTGTACTTGTTAAAAGACCATCCTTATTATTTATGGATTAGGTGGACAGGTAATATTTTATTTATCGTAGGCATTGTATGGATTCCATTTACTAAAGAAATGGATAAAAAACATGTAAATACTTAGCGAGTCTTATCTAGACCTTCAACAAGTAGGAGTAAACCTTCTGCTTTTTTGCGGTAAATACTCCTACTATGTCCTGATTCATATTATAATAATGTGATAAAATCAGATAAAAAAAGAAGGTCTTTGTATGTTAGAAAAACTAAATGTATTTCTCCAAAAATACATTGCAATCCTGACACCGTTAAGTTTAGTTTTAGGTGTATTCCTAGAAAGCATTGGACATCAATTATTATTCCTCGTATCCTGGCTATTTGCGTTCATGACATTCTCTGGCAGCTTAAATATGAAATTCAAAGATGTCAAAATTTTCATGAAGCATCCCGTACTCATTTTACTTTCAATTCTTTTTCTTCACCTAATCATGCCATTATTGGCTTATTTCTTATCCACCACTCTATTCGATGACCATTTACTGACTGTTGGCTTTGTTTTAGCGGTCGCCCTTCCTACTGGCGTCACAAGTGTTATTTGGATTACAATTTGCAAAGGTAATATGCCATTAGGCTTGTCTATTATTTTAATTGATACGCTGCTTTCACCTTTCATCCTGCCATTCATTCTCTATATCGTTTCAGGTGAAAAAATTGAATTGGATGTAGTCTCGCTGATCTTCAATTTACTATGGATGATTGTATTACCTACCATTTTAGGAATCGTGGTGAATGAACTTTCAAAAGGAGACATTCCTAAAAAATATGGCAAGAAGCTTGCTCCTTTTTCAAAGCTATGTTTATTCGCAGTTATTTTAATAAATAGTAGTGCCATTTCTCCCTACCTAAAGGATATAAATGTGCATCTATTTTTCGTTATACTTTTAGTGTTGATGCTTGCTGTATCAGGCTATGTCTTCGCCTTTCTCATTGGTCGCTATATGTTAAAAGACTATTCACAAATGGCTACCTTTGTCTATACGGGAGGGATGAGAAATATTGCTGTTGGCGTTATTGTTGCCACAACATATTTTCCAGGTAAAGTAGCCATGCCTGTCGTTTTTGGCATGCTATTCCAACAAGTACTAGCTTCTGTTTTTAGTAAGATTGTAATGAAAAACAGAGTTTCTAATGAACTAGTTTAATAATCTACGATAAGGACACCGTTATATAGACGGTGTCTTTATTGTCGCTTTGCCCTTATACTAATGTTTAAGATTACATGTAAAGGATGGGCTGATATGGCATACAATTTCAAAATTACATCACCTACAATACCGACAAATCTTGAAAAGGCAAATTTTCAGGATATTTTTTATGAGGAAGAACCTTATTTAACAAATTGCATGATCGCTGATACTGTCATTGAGCATGAAGATGTTGAACGATTAATCGTCTCTAAAGTTATCTTTAAAAATGTCACATTTATTAATTGTACCTTTAAAAAAATTGATTTAACGGATGTCATTTTTGAGAACTGTGATTTATCGAACTCAAACTTAAGTGAAGGTATCATCCATCGAGTGGTTTTTAAAAACTGTAAACTATTGGGGTTGAATTTTACTGAAGCTAACCTCGGCAATGTATCTTTTGAACATTGTATTGCCAACTTATGCAATTTCCCTGAAGTACGTTTCAAACAAGTACTATTCGATATCACCAAGCTACAAGGTGCCAATTTTTATGATTGTTTACTCAATAAAGTGGCCTTTCATGAAAGTGATTTAAATGATGCCGATTTCTCTCAAACTTCATTAAAAGGGATCGACATAAGTACATGTACATTTAAAAGACTGCAAGTAACGCCCGAAAGTTTGAACGGGTGTGAAGTCTCTTCCGAACAAGCGATAGGCTTTGCTTCATTACTAGGATTGAAGGTTAAATACTAGTTTAACCTTTTTACAGTGCTAGATTATTGCAGGTATAGTGGTGCAGAAAATTAATTCATCCTTTCAACTGTCACAATTTTGTCACTTACGAGGCATTTTTCAAATCTATATACTAACTAAAGTAACAGAAAGGAGTGTTAATAGATGCCCACTACTAGAAAAGAAAGTCTCTATTTTGGTTTAATAATGTGTTTTGGAATGGTACTTGTTATGACACTTTATAATTTTTACCTTAATGATACATTTGGACAAATTTCTTTCTTTGGAGGAATTACTGACTTTATTTTAGGGTTTATGGTTGCCATCATTCTTGACTTGTACCTTGTTGGACCTGTAGCACAAAAAATAGCTTTTCGATTCACAGCTAATACGAATAATATGCCTTTTAAGGTTTTAACCATCTCCACATGTATGGTTATTGGAATGGCCTTTTTCATGTCCATATACGGCTTAGTCATAAGTTATGTTCACAATGGTTTTTCCTCCAAATCGATAATCAAGGATTACCTCTCAGTGTTTGGTAAAAATTTCATTGTAGCATACCCATTGCAACTTATCGTTATGGGCCCACTTGTACGTTTTATATTCACGAAGTTTATTAAAAAGACTCCGAATAACTTAGTATTAAAAAATTAAAAAGGATCCATAATACGACATTCGAAGTAGCTATTTAGAATTTATTCTTTTGGCTACTTTTGAATTGACCTATATTCGCCCATTTGTCCCCTATTTAAACCCCAAACTGTGTAAGGTGATGGTCAAGGTGCTTGTACACTCCTATGCCCCATTGCTCAGAAGTGAGTTTACCGAAAAAAGGATGAGGATGCGTGGTGCATTTCTCTGGTCCGTTATTTTGGAATAGGATTATTTTTTGTTTAAGCTGTTCTTTTTCTCGTTCAAAATCTCTAACATCTGCAATCAAAATCGTTGGAATAGTAGACATATTACGAGGTAGTGTCTTGTCATTGTACATAATTGGCTTCGCAAACCTTCCTACTATTATTCCTAGCCACCCCCTTGGTGGAAAGGAATTTCCCATGGCAATATCTTGAAAAGCCGAACAATGCGCTAGCATTTGTGCAACATTCATTTTTCCCCATTGTGGTTGCGCATTTGGAGTTAATTGATCAATACGCTTTAATACTTCTACTGAATGTATAGAATTAAAAATATTTTTCATGAGTGCGTATCCCCTTTAACCAATAATCACTATCTATTTTATATAACAATCCAATTTATTGTCACTTTTTATATAAAATAGACGTAATTCTTATTGTAGAATTACGCCCATCCATCGTTATTTTCTATTCGATCATTCCATAGCCATCTGGTGCAGGTATAGCATGTTCCGCAGATCGACTGACTGATTCCCAACCCTGCCATATGGCAATCCGTTTTTCCGCATTTTCAATAGCTAAATCGTAGACAACGCTTCCTAGAATTAATCGAAGAGGCGGATTTTCACAATTAACTAGTTTCACAATAGCTTCGGCCGCCAACTTAGGAGCACTATCAACGGATTCTGTTGCATTTTGTTTAGCCAATTTCTCACGTAATGAATCATATTCTAGTTTCTGTGTAGTGAAGCCCATTTTTAAATAAAGATTCGTCCAGTATCCCCCAGGTTCTACTATCGTTACTTTTATTCCAAAATGAGCAGCTTCCTGTGCTAAAGCCTCGCTCAATCCCTCTAAAGCAAATTTACTAGCACTGTAAACTCCCGACATAGGGCCCGTAATGAGTCCACCGATACTAGATATTTGAATAATATGACCTGAACCTTGCCCCCTTAAGTAAGGCATGACTGCTTGGCAAACCCAAACTGCTCCAAAAAAGTTCGTTTCCATTTGACTTCTTACTTCTTCTTCCTTAAATTCTTCAATCATTCCTAAAGTCATATTACCTGCATTGTTTATGACAATATCAATTTGTCCAAAATGTTTAATAGCTTCTTTTACTGTAGCAAAAACATCGCTTCTATTCGTAACATCAAGTCTTAAGGGCAACAACCTTCCTTCAAATTGGCTTTGTAACTCCTTCAGTTTTTCAATATTTCGAGCAACTCCAACTACCTTATCCCCTAACTCCAAAGCTCTTTTCGTAAATTCATATCCCAATCCACTACTAGCACCGGTAATAAACCAAACTCGTGCCGTTTTAATATGATTTCCTGTCATTAAGAATCTCCTCCGCTTCATCCTATTTTGTTAGGCAGCAATTAATTCCAATTATTATAAGAAAACAAAATCGAAAAAATAAAAAGCATAGGCAATCTGCCCATGCTCCAAACATATAGAATGATTCAATTGGATCCATCTTTATGACACTTTTTCTAAAAAACAAATAGAAAAAGCAGAGACAATGTCCCCTGGTATAAAACCGTATCACGAAGGGTTTCCGTAAAAAGACAGATCTATCCTATTATCTCTGAGCATAAGCAGAGCCTTTGAACGTATAAAATTAACGATTCAAAGATAGGATATCAATCATTCGGAAGCCTCCATTCATAAAAGTTAATTCAAGTATATCACTTTACCATGATATGTAAAATAGTATTTTGATTAATTTAAGAAATTTTCCGTTAGTATTTCTCAATTTTTATTGTTATATGTTCTTTGCTTATTGTGACCTTTTCTTTTTCAGAAACTTTCTTTATAGAATCCTCCACAATTTGTTGAATTAACGTATCAGCAACTTTTACATCCTTCGGAAAACTTACGGATACAGTCAAATCTTTAAAATTACCATCGACCATTATTGCACCTATTGACTCGCTATTAAGATTTGTTTGTTCTGGAATAGATCCCATTATTTCATTATGTACTTCTGAAAAAAAACTTGATTCTGGTGATAAATTTGCATCATTTTCATTATTTTCAGAAATATCTATCACTTCGACTTCTGATTCTCCATTACAGCCAACCAACATAATTGAACTAAATAAAACCCCTGAAATGATTGCCTTTTTTAACACTCCTATTTCCCCTTTCAAAATCAATGATATATCTCGCAAGTTTGACGCAAAAAATAACAAAGGTTCCAAAAATTATAAAACTATTCGTACTCTTTAGAAGCCTTAATAGATGTTACTCCATAAATTTGAATCAAAATAAAAAAGGACAAATCCTTTCTAAAAAATGCGGCGTTTAATTAAGATAAATTATAATTAATGTACTTTTGACTTAAACGTAGGCTTTCAAGGTGAGAAACTCTGCCTCATGTTTAGGAAAATTGTTTTTTTATTCCAGAATCATGTAAAATATAAAAGTGCATTTAAAAAGTTATGTTCTCACTCTGTTGCGAAATGGGTTCAATTGTACCCTACCTTATTATTGGCGGATAGAACCTTGGAATTGAAGGATAACCATCAAAAAGTGGTGGATAAAATGCTCAAAGTGAAGGATAGCCCTTAAACCAGTGGATAGAAACCCTGAATTGAAGGATAACCATCAAAAAGTGGTGGATAAAATGCTCAAAGCGAGGGATAGCCCTTAAACCAGTGGATAGAAACCCTGAATTGAAGGATAACCATCAAAAAGTGGTGGATAAAATGCTCAAAGCGAGGGATAGAACCCTGAAAGTGAAGGATAGTCCTTAAACCAGTGGATAGAAACCCTGAATTGAGGGATAACCATCAAAAAGTGGTGGATAAAATGCTCAAAGCGAGGGATAGAACCCTGAAAGTGAAGGATAGCCCTTAAACCAGTGGATAGAAGAAGATGAACTATGCTTTACTATTTCAAAAGCTGGTGCTAAAAATATTGCTAATATTTTAGTTGAAGCGGTGCCTATTGCTCAGCCTGTTGAGCATCTTGTAGGTCGCAAAGAAACAATAAATAACGAGGTGAATTTTAGTGTTAGAAGAGATACATAAATCAATAAAAGATTTAAGCGGTAGCGAAGCAAAGAACCTTTTATTAAGCATGATGTTGCGAATAAAAATGATGCAAGAAGCAAAAAATTCACCAGAAGAGATTTTAGAACAATTAAACTCTTTATCCAATTTATTTTTCGAAGTTGTACAAAATAGAAATCATGTTGAAGGAGATTATTCAACAGTTCATATAGTGTTTGGCGAATCTCCTGCTGGTTCTTTACGTGTAGGATTAGGGCGTGAGAATAAAATAATCGGATTTCCTGATTTCTTTGCTGTTGGTCCAATTTGGGCACTTCACCAAGAGGTTGGTCGTAAGTACCGACATGGGTGGTTGAAGGACCATCTTAATTATTCCGATGACTATCTTGAGGAAGAGTACGAAAATAGATTTTCAAAAACGCTTGCAGAAATAGATGGTTTAAACAATGAGATCCCTATTGTTATATGGACTGCTGAAAATGCAAATGAGCAAACTGGCTTACGCTATCTTTTATACTTGCTCAAAGAAAAAAAGAATAAGGTTTACGTGATTAACACTACTTTTGCTTTTCAGGAACTATTTAACACACCTGAATATGGGTGTTTGGATATCCATACGGGCGAAGTAACCGGTGAACAATTAAACAAAATCTATCAAGAAAAATTATCTGTCCCTTTAAGTGATGAGGCTAGAAAACAATTGGAAAATGAATGGATTGCATTAGCCGAATCAAAAGGTTTGGTGAGGGTTTGGGAAAATAACAAAATTAACACGGTGAATGAAGATTACTTGGATGATTTTATTGTCAATACGGCCCAACATTTGCATGCTAAGCAAAGTGAAAAAGACTTTATGAAATCTGCAAGGTTAATCGGGGAAGTTTATGGACAGCACAATCAATTAGGCGATGTTTTTATAGAATATAGAGTGAGAAGCCTAATCTATAAAGGAGTTTTTGAAATTAAGGGAATTCCTAAAGCAATGAGGTATTATAGTGTGAAACTAAGGTGACTAGTTTGTGAAAAAATCCACTTGAACTATAGGGACTTTTCTACAATAAGGTCCCTATTTGGGGGTCACATTAAAAAATTTATTAGCAAAATCCAATAATTTTATTGAAAATACAAAAAAGTATGACTATAATAAATTTCAAATATTTAAAAAACGAAGAACAGAATAAGTATGTCATTCCCTTTAACGAAAGAGAGCAATCGGTAGCTGAAAAGATTGTGTTAAACAATGATTGAAAGACATCTGTGAGTGTTATCCTGAAATAAGTAAGGATAGACGGTTTGCAACCGTTAAAAGCAATGAGTTGGCTACATATGCAGCAATTAGGGTGGTACCGCGAGATAGGCTCTCGTCCCTGACAAATGTCAGGGGCGGGAGCTTTTTTATTTTAAGGAGGTGAGTGTCCGTGGATGATGACGATGATGATAAAAAAATAAAAGGATTAAAAATTTGGGAGGTAACCATCATGCATACAAATCTAAAACGTACACTTGCCAACGAGTGTATAAAAAAAGTGGGAGAAACGGTAAAAGTCCAAGGCTGGGTAAAAAAAGTAAGGCACCTTGGAAATATCAGTTTTTTAGTGATAAGAGAGCGAACTGGTGAACTGCAATGTGTTTTAGAAGGAGAACTTGCTGGCGTCATTATCGAAACAGAAAGTGTTATCGAAGCTATCGGAGAAGTCGTTTCAACAAATAAAACAGGACTTGGCATTGAACTGCTTCTAAAGTCAGTAAAAGTGATTAACAAAAATAGTTTACTTCCTTTTGAAGTAAATAAAAAAGAAGTAAACACAGGACTTGAGAACCTTTTAAATCATCGGGTATTATCACTCCGTCATGAAAAAATAGCTTCAATTTTTAAAATAAAATCAACTCTTGAAGAGGCATTTCGTGAATATTTAACAAATATGGGTTTTATCAGAATTTTTACACCAAAAATTGTTTCTCAAGGTGCGGAGGGTGGCGCCAATGTTTTTAAATTAAATTATTTTGGGAAAGAAGCATTCCTTGCACAATCCCCTCAATTTTATAAACAAATGATGGTGGCTTCAGGTCTTGAGCGTGTATTTGAAATTGGTCCTGTTTTCCGTGCGGAAGAGCACAACTCTTCAAGACATTTAAATGAATATATTTCTCTGGATTTGAAATGGCTTTTATAGAAGATTATGAAGAATTAATGGTGCTAGAAACTGAAGTTATAAAATTTATGTTTGAAAAAGTAAAAGAAAAAAATGAAAACGAGTTAAAGCTTTTGAAAATTGAGGTCCCCACTATAACTGATATTCCAAAACTAACATTATATGAAGCTAGAGAACTTTTAAAGAAGTGTTATAAAAAAGAAATGCCAGAAGGTGACCTCAATACTGAAGGAGAAAAACTGATTGCAAACTATATAAAAGAAACGACGGGGAGTGAATTTGTCTTTATTACAGAGTACCCGAAAGAAAATAGACCAATGTATACAATGCCTGCAGAAAATGGATTAACTAAATCTTTTGACCTCTTATTTAAAGGTCTTGAAATCACATCTGGTGGCGAACGAATTCACGAATATGAAATGCTTGTAGCATCATTCAGAGAACAAGGACTTAACGAGGAAAACTTCCAAAATTATTTAAACACATTCAAATATGGTGTGCCACCGCATGGAGGTTTTGCTATTGGTCTGGAACGTTTAACAGCAAAACTCCTTGGCTTAACGAACGTTCGGGAGGCAAGTGCTTTCCCGCGAGACATCAATAGATTAACTCCTTGAATGATCATTTCGGTAATTATTAAGCCCACTTCAAATAAGTGGGTTTTCTTGTTTTTGGATTTACACGACTTCCTAAATTCCAAAAGAACTGTTTGAATTAATATAGTAAATTAGATGGTCAGTCCATTCGTCAAATTCATAAATAAACCCTTTTCTTATACATTCAAATTGCATTCCAACACTTTCCGCCAATCTTACAGAAGGGGTATTATCCAGATTGATGTGTGCTTCTATACGATGAAAATTTAGCTTTTCAAATGCAAGAATAATAGCTGCTTTTACTGCTTCCTTTGCATATCCTTGTCTCCAAAATTGATTATGAATGCTGTAACCAAATCTTGCCCATTGAAAATCCTCCCTCATTATTGTCGAAAAATCGATTGAACCAATATGTGTATTATCCTCTTTTCGGAATATCCCAAATACATACACTTTATCATCTAAAGCCATTCTTTGATGATTATCCACTAAATCCCCAAACCAATCTTTCGTACAAACACTCATATCAATCTTACCTTCATCATATTTGTGTTGTGAAGGAAATCTATTTTCAAACTCTGTTATCCAAGGAGTGTAATCTTCTCTTTCAAGCGGTCTAATAACTAATCGATCTGTTTCTATGTAGTAATTGAATTTTATCAAAAGAACACCCCAACGTAATTTTTTATCTTTTATAACTAACTGTAAGTAAAGTGAAAAAGCATATTCAAATTTAAGAAACACTTTATTAAAATAGGAATAAACAATAATAATTAACTGATCAAAATAAAGATTATTCAAACCTTCTAAGTTATCCTATTACCTGCCCCGATAAATTTAACCCCATTGCTTCTCTCGCTTAAACTCTAACATAAATATCCAGATATTTAAATATACATAATATGGATTTTAGCAAATAGAAACTACATTTCATATTATTAAAGAAATGCCCTTGATGATTAATCATACTTTAATCAGAATTAATTATTACATTCTCCGCAACTTGTTTCTGTTCAGTAAAATTAGCCTTTTCTATTAAATCGAATGATACTTTTTGTCCTTCTTTAAGAAACCTGAATCCATCTGAAAACCTTTCGTTATCAGGTAAGATTGAACAGAAATGAACGAAAACATCATTTTTATTCTCTCCGTCAAGCATAATACGACCATACCCCTTTTCTTCTTTAAACCATTTAACTATTCCCTCTCTTTTCATATCTTTTTGTCCTCCTGTTCATACAACTACTTAAATCACCTAGATTTTAACATAAACATTTACAACTCTTTTTATATAATAATTGGTACAATCGAATTGTAGAAATGCGCCTGAGTAACGATAATAAATAAGAAATTGAGCTTTGGCATAGTACCTGATCTTGCGAAGGGCATTTAATTTAAGTTATGGAGTTGCTTTGGCAGCTCTTTTTTAGCAGGTGCTTTATGCAGCAAAAGCATTCCCAAATCAAAGTTAGGTAACAACACCCTAAACCTTGCTTTGGGAAGCTTTTTCTCCATCAACATTTGGATCAATATATTATTTTTTTGGATTTCGATTGATAAATTCAATAATATCGCTTCTCATATAAGATATCGCATAATCATAATAAAAGTAACGGTCAATCTCTCCATTCTTTAGTGCTTTATCTAATGCTTCAAATTGTTTTTCTGCTAGGTATGATATCAATTGTTGAGGATAGATCTCATGTTTTTCTGCCATTTCAGCTATCGTTTTTCCGCTATCCCATTCAGACCTGTATTCTTTTTCACTCATATCAAGGAACTTGTATAGATTCTCATAGTCGTACGTAAAATGAAATGTTTGGGGAACTTTTCTCTCATAAATATCTTTAAATTCTTCGTTGTCTCTATTTGCAAAAACTCCTTCAACATTACCTGTTAGATTCAAGGTAATAAAAGCTATAAATACTAATACAAAAAGTCTTCTCATCTTTCGAACCCTCCATTTTACAACTATTGTTCCCGTTGGATTGCTATTCATACGTTTTGAATAGATTGATGGTGGCTATTGCATTGGACATAACCACTCTCTATAGAAATAGGCACCATTCTTTTTCAAGAATCGCGCCAGCTTGTTGTTAGATTTTTTAAGGGCTTTGCTTTGGTGTGAAAAATGTTGGGGCATAATCTACATTTTTGAGCCAAATATACTCTTGACCTGTTAAAGTATTTTTTACCCATACATCACCTTTCATTTGCTCTGCCTTCTTTCGAAACCAAGTAAGATAGGGTCCAACAACTTGAGGATCTTCGTCAAGTTCATTCTCCCCTGGAGATGTAATTTGTTTTTGCTCTCCCGTTCTTATGTTGATAGCGTAAAGAGCTGTGAACATAGTTGGTACAGGACCGACTTTCCACTCCTTGTTTTCTTTCGCACGAGCCACAATGACTAAATCTTTAGAGTACCATTCCAGATCAAGGTCTACAAAGCCTTCAGGTGTATATTCTTTTTGTTGTTTAATTGTAGGTATTTCGGCAATCGTCATGTGCTTGTTTTCAACGAAAAATCTTCCTTCTCCTGATATATAAGCTAATTCATTGGCGAATGGAGCCCACTTAAACCAATCTTTAAACCCTAACATTTTCCCCACAGATTGGAAATATTTTCCTTGTGATGATAAAACACTTAATGTATTACTGTCCATTGACCAAGAAGCTGTAGGTACAACTAAAAAGCTAACCCACTTGCCGTCAGAACTCCACTTAAAATAATCGGCATCAATCCCAAATAAGTCAGGTACTTTCGTTTGAATTGTAAAAAAAGGCTTTATCTTATCCTTCGCAAGATTTGCATCTACCGGAATTCTATACAGTGGGATTGGGCTCCATCCTGTAGGAAGTAGGTTGGATTGTGATGAAACAATAAATTCTTTGCCGTTTGGAAACCATTCAAAAGCACTAACACCTAAAGAGACATTTTCAAATCCTTGTGGGCGGCCATTCTGTATATTTGTCACATTTAATATACCTTGCTCGGTGTAGGCCAGCTGATTTTTGTTTGGTGACCATTTAAAGTCAGAGGTTACGACCCTTACGTAAGGTTGGTAGCTGTCATTTTCCTTCCTATCATAAATGAATAAATCCGATTTTTCTCCCTTTTCATCACCATCAATATATCCAATGAAACGACCGTCATATGACCATTTCGGCGAATATATATAGCGGTCCTTCGTAAGTTGTATTTCTTGACTCCCCTCTTTGAGCCATAGCTGATGATCACGGATAAATACAGCTGTTAGTGGGGTTTCAGCATTTGCTATCGATGAAACATGAAAACAGAGTAGAGTGAGTAGTATTAAAATTCGAATTCCCACATCCATCTCTCCTACAATAATGATTTAACAATTACTTTGCCCAAATAGCTAACAATTATCCAATTCCCATAATCTGCACTTATACTAAAGAAAAAGCACGATTCTATCTATAGAATCGTGCCCTTTCATTGAATATCATAAATGATTGGAATATCAAATTGATGACTTTACCCTTTCTTAACAAGAGGCAAACGATGTTGAAATGTTAGACAATAAGAAAAAAAAGCGGATTTGAGATGAATCCGCTTTTTTTGTACTTAGTTGATCTCAGTTTCTAATGTGTCTTTCCAATCTTGGTCATCGTCATCTTCATCAAGAACAACATTATAAATTTTCCATTTACCATCATCATTTTTCTTAAGATAAGCAGTTCCTGATAAGTCAATTGTCGTGTTAAAAGACATATCTGGAGCTGTCAAAGATACTTTATATACTAAGTTATCAATGCGGACTTGAGCAAAATGATTACTTACAGAAACAGCATTGATCTCATTTTCACCAATCTGTTCCATTGTGAGTTTAATATCTGATTCTTCAATCATACCTGTCATATCCAAACTATCCAGTGAATAAGCCAGTTGGTAACCAATTGTCGTATCACGATAAAGGGCTTTTAATGCTTCTACATCTTGTTGTTTAGTGAATTTCATCTCATCTTTAATGTTACGATCCACTGTTTGAATGATTGCAAGTTGATCTTCATCTGTTCCTGGCACTAGATGCAAGGCACGGTCAATCATCACGATCGCTTCAGCACGAGTTGCGTCATTGTAAGGTTTGAAGATATCTCCGTACCCTTTGATAATTCCTAAAGCTGCCGTTTTCATAACCGCTTCATAGGCAAAATTCCCCTGTGGTACATCAGGGAATGCTTTTCCTGTTGCTGTAAAATCAAGCTTTGTCTTGAATGCACGGTAAATCATGACTGCCATTTCATTACGTGTAATCTTATCATTCGGTCGGAAAGCACCGTCTGGTTTACCATTGATAATGCCTTGGCTACTGGCAACCTTAACATACTCGTAATACCAATTTGCCGGTTTTACATCAGGGAACGTTTTTACTGTTTCACCTGCACGTAGATTCATCGAATTCACTAAAATTTTCGTAAATTCAGCACGAGTAATCGAATTTTTTGGTTTTACTGAGACGTATGTATATTCATATTTCTCTCCATCTTCCTCAAACGATTCTGTTTCCACATATCCGTCAATAATATCCGCATATAAGAAACGCTCCAATTCATTGTATGCCCAATGATCATAATCGACATCATCCATATAATACAAATCAATGGATTTTTCTGCTGCTTCTGCTGGAGAAACGGTAATAAACCCAAATAGTACAAGGGAAGATAATAAAACATATAGTGCTTTCATTGGTTTGCCTCTACTTTCTTCTATTAAATTTTTTCCAATAGTCGTAGTTTACATGACTGCTACAAATTTTAATAGACTGTAAAATATGGAAATATAATATGTTTTCGAGTAAGACGATTCATATACAATTACCGTAATCTGGTAGAGGTTTTTAGCTATTGTTTTTGGTTACCTTTAAAAGGATCATTACTACCGAAAAGAAAGTATTTCAGGGAAAGGGATTTTCCAGGGGGCAAAGGAGTTTGATTAGGAAGAAAAGCAAGAATTGCTGAATTCTAGAAAGACGCTATTCTTATTCTGAAAAGCGCCCTGGTGAAAGTCTGTTATTCAATTAAAACATCCGCTAGTAATAAAAAAATTATTCAAGCTTTAGTTTTAAACCTTCGTGCGTTGCTTTAAAACCTATTCGCTCATAAAACTTTAACGCATCTGGCCTTTGTTTATCAGTCGTAAGTTGAACAATATGACATCCACGTTCTTTCGCACGCTGAATTGCCCATTTTATAAGTCCAGTACCTACACCCATTCCTCTTACAGTAGAAGAAATTCTAACTCCCTCAATAGTAGCTCGCCATCCACCTGTATGTGTTAGATAAGGAGTAAACGTAATTTGTTGTACGCCAATCACTTCATTACCGTGACATGCCACTATTAACTCGTTATTAGGGTCGGATGTAATAGCCTCAAATGCTTTTTTATAACTATTGGGAAGTGGATGCTCATATCGCTCTCTGGTACGTCCCAAAACATCATCTGCAAGCATTGCAACAATACTTTCTAAATCTTGCTCTGTAGCTATTCTATATTCTGTTTCCAATTAAATCCCTCCTTAAATAATCAGTCTTTAATTATCCACTTTCGTGAAAGTTCAAATTGTGCAATTAATTACTTGAAACACTATTTAAGTGCATTTTTGTAGAAAATATTATCAACAGCTTGATCATCAAATAGCAGTACCAATCCCCCTTTTTCTATAACATATCACATACAGTCTATAAATAATAATAGGGGTTAATTATAAAAATTCATAAATTTTCCTTATGACCTAAATCAATCAATTGCCCTCGAATGGAAACAGTTCTATCGATATTGCCAAATAATAATGTTCTTTTCATTTAGAAAAAACACCCCTATAGATTACAAAATCTAAAGGGGAAAAACGTTAAAGGAAATCTAGTAGGTTACCTCGGAATCTTCTTGCTTTGGTGTAAATGCGATAAAAAGTGCAATTAAATTAGGTGGGATACTAAATATTAAGAACAGCCAGTTTGTCGTCAGGATCGAAATTATTGTAAAAACGATAATTGATGTAACAAAGACGATTATACCAATTTTCACGCGGGAGGGCTTCAACGGGGCTGTACTGGACATGTTGATGGTCAAAATAATTCCAATGATTCCCCAACTCGCTATGTGTGTTAATAAAAGGATACCTAAAACCATAGCAGTGCTTAATTTAATTCCAAAAATGATTAACGTAAAGAAAACATACAGCGCTCCTAACGTCACATACCATGAATAGGATCTCGCCTTTTGCCAAATATGGTAGTACAGCTCGTCTAAACCTCTATTTTTTCTAGCTTTCTTTCGTCCGAACCACCATCCAAGGAGTCCACCTATCACTCCCCCATACAATCCAATCATACCCCAGATATTAAGCTCCATCATTACATTCTCCCCTCTTCAAATATAAACACTTCTTCAATTGTGCTATTGAAAGCTTTAGAAATGTTGTAAGCAAGCTCTAAGGATGGATTGAATTTTCCTGATTCAATAGCAATGATTGATTGCCGAGAGACGCCTACTTGTCTCGACAATTCTTCCTGAGTAATCTTCTTCAATTTTCGTAATTCTCGAATTCTGTTTTTCATATAGCCTCCTTTATAAATGTAAAGCAAACTGTACATTTATCGATAAGTAAAGTTTACTTTACATATTTATATATGTCAAGCAAGCTTTACAATTTAATTTTTAGTTAAAAAAACAAAAAGCAAAACGTGTAGAGTAAAGAATTAATGAAATAAAAAACGCATTCCTTACTAAAGAAATGCGCTGGATTATACGATGCTATGCCCTTCAATCCTTTTTAAACAACATGAAAAAAACGAATTCTAAAATCAAAATCCGTTCTTTCGATCTTATGAATTCTAATGCAATGATGTGGCAACCCATTGGCGCTGATGGGTTATACTAGCTAAGCTTTTATATAAATGAAGGTGAGGTTTTTGACAATTAAAAGCGTTCCATCGTTAAATCCGTATTTACTGAAACCGCAGCTTTATTACCTTTAGCAGCTGATATCATTAAAGAGGATGGTTTTGATCTTTCGGTCTCCCCTGCAATATATACATTTTTTTGGGTTGTTCTACCAACACCATCTGTTATAACTTTCCCATCTTCTTGTATGTCACAGCCTAGCCTCTCAGCAAATTGATTTGGGCGATAATAAGATGGGGCAACAAATCCACCCGTTCTACTTATTGTTGCTCCTGTTTCAAACTCTATTTTTTGTAAATAACCGTCATTACCTAATAAGTCTTTTATCTTTTCCGATATAATTTTGATATGGTGTTTTTGTAACTCTGTTTTGCCTTCTTCAGATAATTGAACTCCGTTCGTTAAGACAACCAAATCCTGCGACCAATTATAAATTAACTTAGTCAAATGCAGTACATGCTCTTCTTTTTCTGCAATAACCACTAATGGCTTATCTTTTTGCTCCCAGCCATCACAATACGGACAACTAAATAGGCTTTTGCCATAAAATTCTCTCATACTGGGTATAGTAAATATTTCCTGAATACCTGTGGCGAGTATTATTTTTTCTGAAACAAATTCCTGACTAGTAGCTGTTTTAACAGTAAATCGCTCATTACCTGTATCCTTAATGATTTCCGTAACAGTTGCAGTAAAATATGATACGGACGGGTAAATCTCCAGCTCTTTCAACGCTGTTTCTTTAAACGCTTGTGGGTCTATCCCATCACGAGTAATAAATCCATGTGATGCTTGTGTCACTCTATTCCTATTCGTTCCATCGTCCAATAATGCAATGTTTCTCCTTGCCCTTCCTAAAGTTAAGCTAGCACTTAACCCAGAAGCACCTCCACCTATAATGATACAATCAAGGACATTCATTTTTTTACCTCCGTATTGATTTGGTTTTCTATAGAAGTGTTATTTGCATTAGAGGACTAGATTATTTCATACATCATGGATTTCCATTCTTTACACACACTACTATTGAATATGAGAAACGGTGTATTTAGCTCAACTGAAATAATCCATAGATCATGCGCTAATATGATTGAAAAAGGCACAATTCATCTTCTAGAATTGCGCCACTATTGTGGAATATCGTTTATTAAGCTAAAGTAACTGTTACTTCAATAACGCATTTTGTTAGACTTTTTTTTGATTTAATCCTCTAAATAATCAAATTTTCTAGCGTGTTCTACTTCTTGAATGGAAACTTGGCGTGTTAATTCATCTGTTTCGGAGATATGGTAGGAATCCCATTCATCATTAACGGCAATTTCTTCAGGGTCTTCATATAATTCATCATAATTTTCAAAGTCCCCCTCAAAATCGGACGGAGATTCGGAAGTTCCGTATTTTGCTACAACCTGAAACACATCTTCATAATCATGAATATCATCCTTGTCATCTCGGCCAGAAAAAGAATTGTCAACTGGAGGAAGCATCACTTGCTCTTCAACCGGTCGATCGGTTGGAACGTCTTTTGCTGTATGTTCAATACAAAAAGCGGTATAAGGCAATGCTACCAATCGATCATATGGGATATCTTGTTGACAAACTTCACACACGCCGTAGGTTCCGTCCTCAATCTTTTGTAAGGCGGCATTTACTTTTGCTAACTCATCATCGTCATGAACTTTTAACGCCATATCTTTTTCACGTTCGTATAATTCAGTACCTAGATCTGCTGGGTGATTATCGATCGTTGACAATTCGTCAACAGAATCCCGTAAACTTCCTCGTTCTAAATATTCATCATCTGTATCCATTCTTCGTTGGAGCGAGTGTTTTTGTTCAATTAACATATTTTTTAACTTTGATATTTTTTTCTCACTTAGCATCGTCATCACGTCCTTTTCATTATTATGAACGAATATGATTTTAATTATTTGCTAAAGAATAAGTTTAAATACAAAAACGAAAAGACAAAAAATAAAAATAGTACTAAACCTACTACAAATTACACATTGTATCTCTAATATGAAATAAATATTTCTTAGAGCAATACACCCAATTATGAAAAGCAACAATTATCCAAAGTAATTATGAAAACACCAAACAACAAGAAAAATACTTACTATTCCCCAAGCAGTAGTACTCCATATCCACCAAATTACCGATTTAGCTTTTGATGGATTTTCCTCATCTTCCATATTTACTTTTATCAAGGCAACCTTATTTTCCATACCTTTTTTCATAGAAATGAGAACAACAAATCCAATTAAAATGAAACCAATTGTTATCCAAAGTAATAGGTCCACTTTTACACTCCCTTTATACAAAATAAAGTACCCTGTGAAAATAATAATTATTTCATTAAATGCTGAAACTTAAAATTCCCAAAGCGTAGTTTGGAATAATTGTTTCTAAATGTTGATTTAAAGTGTTCTTGAATTTGAATTTAATATATTGGTTCAGCAATCTATATTTATATCATAGTGTATATTCATCTTAATTTTGTTCAACTCTTTATCAATTTTGGAAATTAACTTATGTAACTCTTCATTTTCTAAAGCGGAAAAGGTTTCTCCTCTTTGTTTGTTTAAAATCACAGTTTGATTAATCAGCCTCAAACAAGATTTAATCAATGCTAAATCAATATTTATTGCTTCTTTACTTGTGTCTAATCCATACATTTGCACCACTCCTTACTATGAATTATATGTCAGTTGTATTTACTTTTCTACCAAATAGTGGGTGTGTGAAAAACGCAATAGTGGTAGAGTACAATAATCCTTAGAGGATATTAAAAAGGCTTCACAAACTGTCGTTTCGACCATTCGTTAAAGAATACTATGGCCCTTTTCATGAAGAAAGACGCTTTCCTTATTAGAAAAGCGCCCGGCTGTTGAAGATTGAAAAGACTTAATATGGTGGGATGCCCTATAAATTCCCTCAATTAGTAAAGGGCATTCTTACTATATTCTTCTCCTCAGCATCAATCAATAGATAAAAAAATGTTCACGACTTTTTCTATAGAGTCACAGACAAATCTGTCAGCTCAAAATACCACTCTAGGAAAGAGTTAAAGCTTTTCCATTGTGAAGTCAATTTACCCGCAAAAAAATCTTCCATCTGCTGGCCCAAACCTAGGCCAAACACTTCGTCAGTATTCTTGTTATAAAAAAAGCCAAACTCCCCATCAAAATTATCCAATGGAATATAGTCTTCAGGCAGGTTTAACACGACATGAGTTCTCTTCATGCCTAACAAATAATCAGAAGTATTGATCATAAACCAACAAATCTGATAGATTTCACGTCGCCTACTAAAGAAAGTCGGCCCATCCTCAGCATGCAAATAAAAAGTAGCAAAATCAGAACCCAAATCGATGTCTAACTTTACTAAAGCTTCTTTATACTCCTCTTCAATGTCTTCAAACCACCAGTTTTTACTTTTGCAATAGTTGATTACTTTTTCCGATAGCATCTCGACTTCTCCTTGCTATTTAATAAACTATATGTAAATATATTCCTAAGTATATCATATCTCCTTTCCTATTAATTGAAAGTAATCACATCCATTCACACATCTCTTCTCTTCCTCTAAATAAAAAAAGGCACAATTTTTGCTTCGAAACTGCGCCTGATAAATCATCATTAAAATAAAAGTCCCCATTAGTTAAACAAATTTTATATTTTTCTTCACAGAAATTTCTACCATAGAATAGAATAAACCTGCAATCCCAAATAAAATAATCGAGCTGACAATATTTAAATGATATTCTACAATAAAACGAGAACCATATATGACTATTAAAGAAAAAGCCCCTATTCCCCCACCAAATAAAGTAAAGGTAGCCATTTTAAACATCTGATTTTTCATAAATTTACTGAGAATAAATGTTAATGGCCAAAATGTAAGAGGATATAGAATGAAAGCATAGGAACCCATTAGGAATACATAACCAATTCCAAAATCACGAAGTCCTGTCATGTATTCTGATGTCCTGATTTTATTTCCTTCTAAAATTTCTAATCCCACACCAGCTAAGGCAAACAGCACGATAAAAGGTACCCACATAATTAAACAATGATAAATAGTTTTCATTCTAATTCTTCCTCTTATGATATTTTACTAGAATGCACTTCTTAACAAATTTAACGAAACTAGAGGAATAAAGTTACAATGTATCTTCTACTAACTGGTCAACAATCAAGATTGCGGCATTTTCTTTTCAACTGCTAATTGCTTTGGTTAATGCAACTCTATTATTCACCTACCGCTGTAACAGCAATGCTCCAGACAATGAATACAAAAGATATAGTTAACCAAACTGTGTTAGTAGTAGTTGGTTGTTCTTTTTTTATTTTCTTTATTATTGCAACAAGGTTTAGACAAAATGTAATAGCTAAAATTGGCATTACATAAATACTAATGAACGTAAATACTATCATCTATAAAACATTCACCTCCACTATGGTTATTCAAGCTTCTCACTATATCACTTAGTTTTTTACTCAATCATCATAAGGAGGAATCGCAGTTTGACTTGCTCCACTATCTCTCCCATCCTGCCAACTTTTTAATAGCTCTTCCAAGCTTCACCATATCCTCAAGATATAATGAAATACTGAAACCACCCCCGTTAACTCCTTGTGGATCCTTTAGCCAAGTGTATTTATTTATCCCCAGCGAATGAAAAAGATATTTTTCGGCAAATGAAGCAGTGGAAATTCCAGAAATTTTTTGTATGATTGCACTTAGTAAATGGGAGTCTCCTGAATTATACTGAAAGGTTGAACCTGGTTTATGTATAATTGGCTGTTCTAGTATGTATTTAACCCAGTTTTTTGACCCCTGGAAATTTCCTATTTGTAACCCCGAAGTCATAGTCAACAAATGAAATATTGTAATTTCTTTCTTTTGCGGATCATTAGACTCTAATATCTCTGGAAAATAGTTTTGAATGGATTCGAGAATATTTTTAATTAACCCTTTATCTACCATAATTCCAATTAAAATAGAAACAATGCTCTTTGTAATGGAATTTACCTTTAAAGGCTTCTCGACTACCTTTTTATTCTTCAAGTACTCGTAGATTCGAGTATCCCCTTTATGAATGACAAAAGCTTCAATTCTAATGCCTTTAAGTTTCTTTTCTAACTCATTTAACGATAATTTACTCAAACTTCAAATCCACCCCTTTCACAAACATCCTACTCATATGTATTCTATTTATCTTGGGATTTTCCTCCAAATAATACATTAATTAAATTAAAAGGCATTGGAAGTGGCAAACGCCAGCCTCCAATGCCTAAAGACAAATGCATGATTAATTGTCGGTGCTGTTACTTACCCACGACCAGCTTGGAAATCAGGATATAAAGTCATTCCACCATCTGCAAATAAAGTGATTCCTGTTACATAGCTAGCTTGGGAAGAAGCAAGCCATGCCGCTACGGCTGCAATTTCTTCAGGTTTTCCGATATACCCCATCGGTACCATGCTTTCTACATCTGCACGTTTTGCTGGGTCTGCAAATTTTTCCGCATTTATAGGTGTATTAATCGCTCCAGGCCCGATGTTGTTGATACGGATTCCTTTAGGAGCATATTCTAAGGCTAATGTTTGTGTCATCAGCTTAATTCCACCTTTACTTGCTGCGTAGTGCACAAACAAAGGCCATGGGATCATTTCGTGAACACTGGACATATTGATAACAGACCCTTTAATATCGTTCTCCACGAAGTATTTAATTGCTTCTCGACTTCCTAAAAACGCACCCGTTAAATTGGTATTGATAACTCTATTCCAGTCACTTAACGGCATTTCATGTGAAGCTACTGGATTTTCAATACCTGCATTATTAATCATCACATCGAGGGTTCCAAATTTATTCACAGCAGTCTGTACCAGGTTGATGACATCCTCTTCAACTGTCACATCACCTTTTACAGCTATGGCATCCCCACCTGCTTTTTTTACTCCCTCAACAACAGCATTGGCCTCATTTTCATCTGAGCGGAAATTAACGATAACTTTTGCTTTCTCCTCGCCAAAGCGTAATGCCATTGCTTTTCCTAATCCTGTTGAAGCACCTGTAATAACAATAACTTTTCCTTCTAAATCTGAATACATGTAAAATCCTCCTTCTTATCCTTTCGCCATCCCTAACATAATTCCAGCGGCGACAATAAAAATAATCCCAATTACTATAGCTATCATTTGTCGTTTTGTTTTTTTCTCACCAATGATAAATATTCCACCTAAAGTTGAAATCACGATTCCCATTTGGGAAAGTGAAAAGCTCGTGGCTACTCCGACACGTGGCTGAGAAATAAATAAAAACATATTCCCCGCAGCCCAAATTAAGCCGGGGATAATATTACGGATTGCATATTTGTTAAATGGTTTATGCTTAAAGGTTAATAAAATCCCACCTATAACCATCCCGATTGCTTGTGGCAATAAAGCAGACCAACCATTGACATCAAACAAGCGAACTACAACCACATAGACTAAATATCCGAATGTTGAAATAAGGAGAATTAATATCCCTTTTTTCAAATTGCCACCATTGTCCTCTTTTTTCTCTTCTGGATTCGGAAGAGATGTAAGAACAATCCCAACAATAATACTAATAAGCGCCAGAACACCTAATATAACCGACATTGTTGTTGACCATTCATGAAACACAATAACGCCAAATAAAGTTGTGGCTACTAACTGTAAACCTGTTGAAATCGGCATGGTTTTAGATACACCCATTAAATCAATACTTTTTAATTGATTTGCTTGTCCTAATGCCCAAAAAAGACCTGAAACAATGCCGACCCCCAAAACTACAGGTGTCAGTTCTGGTTTAACTACAAAATAAACCCCTATGGAGAAAAGCAGTGCACCAATTGTTGTTCCAAGTACTTGACTATAGGGACCACCACCAAGCTTGACATTAAAGAGCACAATACTTCCCCAAAACAGAGCTGGTAAAATCGCTAGGAAGATATCCATCTTTTGCTCCCCTATCTATAATATATTTTTTATTGATTGGCCATTTTGCCCAGTACTGTACGTTTCGCTTGCAATATGACAGCTCTTTGCATGTTTATTACGATTAGTAGTTCTTCTCATTTTAAGGAGAGAAGCACAATAGTAATATGAAACGTAACAAAAACTTTTATACCATTGATATAAAAACGGACTTAAAACTAAATGAGAACCAAATCAAAGAGTTCATTGCCAAAACAACCAATCTGCATTACAAACCTGTTGATATTGAACAATTGATACTCATATAGAAAAACCTCCTTTCAACATATCTCGAATTCAAGATAGTTATTAATCAATATCTCAAATTCGAGATATTATTTACGAGTAAAATCATATTCCCACGTCACAGATTTGTCAATAAAACAAAATTTGGAAAACCAATAAAAAATTTATTGGTTCGTTGAATGAATGCTACTATATGTTAAGAAACTAAAGTATCTTTCGTACAAAAAAACCAGTTCCGCAATGGTACTGGTTAGAAATATATATTCATTACTTAAAAAATTTAATTCGTTCTTCAAGTGGGCGGAATTCTTTTTCACCAGGTGTGACTGTTGGATTACCAAATGGCATTTGCGCAATAAGCTTCCAATTTTCAGGTATAGACCATTCTTTTTTTACTTCATCATCAATTAGTGGATTATAATGCTGTAAAGAAGCTCCTAATCCTTCTGCTTCCAATCCTGCCCACACTACTAATTGGTGCATACCTGATGCTTGATTTGACCAAATTGGAAAGTTCTCAGCATAGGGAGCAAATTGCTCTTGAAGCGATTTAATTACAGCCTCATCTTCAAAGAATAATACGGTGCCATACCCTGCCTTAAAGGAATCCATTTTTTGTTGAGTTGCTGAAAAGTCTTGGTCTCCAACTACTTTTCTTAAAGTTTCAGTTGTGATGTCCCATAATTTATTATGTGCTTCACCTGATAATACAATCAAACGTGCAGATTGAGAATTGAATGCTGATGGCGTATATTTCACAGCAAATTCTACAATTTCTTTAATTCTTTCATCCGATATTTTTACCGCTTTACCAATTCCGTAGTAAGATCGTCTTTCTTTAAGTGTCGTATAGAAATCTTTAGCCATAATTTTGTTCCTCCAGAAAATATTTTTTAACATGGTATCTGTCGCTAGATATTATGACTAACTAATTTGTTTTATATTCATAAAAATATATTGCCCAAACAAAAATTAGCGTATTTAACTAGTGGATGTAAGAAGAAACCATGGAAATAGCTTATTTAGATTTTCCATGGCATCGAAAAATGTTATTAATTTTTATAATGGGCATTCCTAACTCAGCAGATAAATTTTAAAAACCAATTTTTCTGCTAAACTGTTAGGCTTTTTTATACTCTACGGAGGTCTTGCTTGACTGGGCTCGAGAAAGCGCCATCGTTGTGCCAATAGCTATCGTAACTCCTAATGCACCTATCCAAGTAACTGAAGATAGTGATATTTTCTCCACAAAAACACCTCCAATTCCTGCTCCAGCAGCCATTGCCAGTTGCATTACGGATTGATTTAAGCCTAATAAGATACCAGATGATTCTGGCTCGATGGTAGCCAAGTTATATTGTTGTGTTGGTCCCGATGTCCATGCTGCAAATGACCATAGTATTAATACTATTAATACACTAATATAGGAGTTTGTTACGACAGATAATAATACTAACATGATAATATGTAACAGCATGCCACCTATCAATGTTTTTTGGACTCCCCAACGATCTGTACTAAATCCACCAAATTTAGAACCAAACAAGCTTGCGATACCGAAAATTAGTAATACGCCACTTAGATAGTTTTTCCCTATTCCTGATACATGTAACAAGTATGGTGAAAGGTACGTGTAAGCAATTGAGTACCCACCAACCCAGAAAAAAGTAATGGCTAATCCAATTGCCACCTTTCTTTTCTTTAAAAGTGCCAACTGCTTAACTAATGGTACAGATTTATCACCCTCAATAAGTGGAATCGTCGCTCTTATTATAATGATTGCAATAATTCCTAGTAGTGCTATCCCGCCAAATACCGCTTTCCAGCCAAATGCGCTAGAAATAATTCTGCCAACGGGCACCCCTATAATTAATGAAGCTGTAAAGCCCATAACTACTGTAGCAATTGAGCTGCCTTGCTTCCCTTCTGGTGCAATTTTTGCAGCGATCGTTAATGCAGTAACTACGACCATCCCTGCTCCAAGTGCCATAATGACACGAGCCATCACAAATAATCCGTAACCAGGTAGGATGAACGCTAAGATATTACCTATTACGAACAAACCTAGCGAAAAAATCATTAACTTACGTCTATCCATACTAGACGTTATTCCCATAGAAATAGGTGTAAATATTGCATATACAAGCGAAAATATTGTAATTAATTGACCTGCAGCAGCTAAAGTTATGCCAAGTGAATCGGCTATCGTATCTAAAATTCCTGAAATTATATATTCAGAAGTTCCTACTAAAAAACTGACGATAGCCAAAATATAGATCTTTATTGTGTTAGACAAGTGATGTCACTCCTTTAAATCATTTATATATATAGATATATAGACATATCTCAAATTATCGATATGTTAGTTCAAAAAAATATAAAATTTTCTAGCTAGCCTAAATGAAACTGAACTCTTTAAAGAACGCACAAAGAATTCAGTTTCACTCGTTATTTCTTTTGCTTCAAGAATTCAGCGATTCCATTGATGGCATCTTCATTTCTTTTATAATAAGTAAACTTTCCTATACGGTCAGCCTTTATAAGACCAACCTGTAAGAGCATGGAAAGATAATGAGATGCTGTCGATTGCGTCATGTTCAATTTTTCTGTTATTTGACTAACGCAAACCCCTGTTTCGTTCATATCAATCCCTTCATGGGGCTTAAAATGGAGATCCGGTTCCTTGAGCCATTCTAAAATTTGCAACCTTGCTTCATTGGATAATGCTTTAAAAATATCAACTTGTTTCATACAAATCATTGTATCGAGAATTATCGAAATGTCAAGTGCGCACTCTTTTTCGAAGCCATATAGGATTCATCCTCAATAAAACTAACTTGCACATTTCATTATATCGAGAATTATCGATACGTCAAGTGTGAATTGCGCTCTTTTGTTCAGTTACTTCATGAAAAAACTTACAATAACTGAAGTACGATTCCCAAACGATTATTAAATAACCAATTGAAAAACAGCAATAATATATTATAAATCGAAATAAATATATTGATAAACGATAAAAAATAGACTAATATCGTATTATATCATATTATCATTAAGTCAATGAGGTGCTTCAAATGAATGGTAAACTAAATTCAATTTTTTTCTTAAAGATCGTTGCTTTTCTTATTGGAATTGCGGTGCTTGCTGTGTGTATATATTGGTTACCTCAAGCAGCTATACGGGATGCAAATGAGCGTCCAGGAGATTATTCGATATATCCATTATTAATAGGTGCATATGGAGTATGCATCACGTTCTCTGTTGCGTTGTATCAAGCATATAAACTATTGAGTTTTATCAATATAAACAATGCTTTTTCTGAGGTTTCCCTTCAATGCTTGAAGGTTATAAAAAAATGCGCTTTCACTACTATTTTATTCATTTTGTTTTTAATAGTTTACCTAAGGGTTTTGGCTATGTTCACGGGTGATGACGCAGCGGGTCCGATAGCACTTGGTCTTATAGGGATGTTAGTAACTGCTATCATCACTGCCATTATAGACGTACTTCAAAAGCCCATAAAAAATAGCCTAAAAAAAATGTAGGGGTTTATTTAGCAAGTATATAACTAACTACTGAATTATGACCTTTAAATGTAAAATGGGCCCCTTTTCAATTAATTTTAAAAAGGCACTTCCTTGCTCCAGGAAAGCGCCTTTTTCTAAGACTTCAATTTAGATAATTCTTTTTTTAGCTACCTTTAATTTATTTTAGAATAAATACAAATGTCAGTCAGCCTGCTGCCATCTGCGGTTAGATCCTCATTCCTTAAAGTACCTTCTAATATAAAACCAAGTTTTTCCGGTATAAAACGACTTTTAACGTTTGTTGATTCACATCTTATTCCAATTCTCTTAAATTTAAGATAATTTAATCCGAAGTCTACTAACTCCTTTACTGCTTCCGTCATATATCCATTACCACTATATTTTGTATTAATCCAGTATCCAATCTCACCTTTAGGAATGTCCCAGTCAATTGCATGAAGGCTCGTAGTTCCAATTAAGTCCTTGCCTCCATCTTTATCAAAAATAAGGAAACGAAAACTATCTCTTTTTAAAAAATTAATATGAGCATTTTTTAACAAGATTTCTGTTTCTTCAACGGTCGGAACTTGTTGGAAAAGTGACAACCACTCTTTTAATTCAAAAAAGGAATCTCTAATTGCTTGGTGCACAATTTCTCCGTCTCAGTTAAAAGTGGTGCACGAAGAATTAGTCTTTCTGTTTCTAATTGTAAAGGAATATCTAATAACAAAGGGTTCATTCGATTTTCCCCTCTCCTAATTATTGTAGATTAATCTGTCATTTTATTACTCTCTCTAATTATGGTAATGAAAATGATAATATCCTATTTCTGTAATGGGAAATCCCGTTGCATCATCACTAAGAATAACAACATTAGATCCATCGATGCTCCAAGTCTTTAACTACTCTTCACAGCTGTATTTCTAAAGAATTGTATTCAAATCAATTGGTTTAGTCAACAACTATTGTTCGACAATCTAGCCCGTATAATATTACCCAAAGTTAGTAATGAAAAAATAATAAAAGCAATCCTATTCTATTATTGATAATGGTACTTTTTGGATTTATACTAGAAGTGAATTACCATTTAGTAATGAAGGGAGATTTACTATGGAGGTAACATTTACTGTAAGCAAATGGGATGAAAAGCCAGTGGACAACACTAGAAATGAATTCCCCATAAATATTGCCCATGTCGAATATGATATTGAGGGTGAATTAACAGGAAAAGCTTTTGTTGAATATTTATTATTTTATATAGACTCTTCTATAGATGATGGACATTTAGCCACTTCTAAAATATCCGGATTTTTGCATTTTGAAGGAACTTATAAAGGAAAACAGGGCACATTTACTGCTCTAGAGCAAGGAATATTTGATAAAGGAAATCTAGATTCTCCAGCAACAATCATCAAAGCTACCGGTGACTTAGAGAGCCTGAAAGGATCTTATAATTATAAATTTACAGGTGATACGAGTAAAATGATTCTAGATTTTTCATTCTAACAAATTAGTAGTTCCCGCTTCTTGAATAGTGTATTTATAAATTTAAAAGGGAGAACACAATACAGGCTCTCCCTTATCTCGTTTATTTATTTGATAACAGCCATTTCCATTCCAAATCGATCACCATTATCAATAAATCCTAAACTGGCATATAAGTGATGTGCTTCCTGATTTTCTGGATGATAACCAACCTTTGTTATTCTTTTCCACTAACCTCTAAAATATTTAAACCCTCGGAGGCTTCAGGGGCTTCAAAAAATTTAGTAACGTGAATAAACGTAGCTTCCGTGTCAAAAGCTGCTCTTTCGGGCTGTTCGATACGCCTTTGTGCTATTTGATGTAAGCATTGCTCGTTATTTAAATTAAGGAAAATTAGTTGATGGTTTGCATTGACCTCGGACGCTATATCCAAAAACCACTTTCGCTGTTTTTGAGTGTTACCTGGAAAATCCATCACTACATCAGTACCAACACTTAAAATATTTTGGACATGCTTTTTCATCATCGGCTTAAGCTGCGCTGAAAATTTAAGATAGTCCTCAAATGATGTAATCTGATCGGGATAAAGAGATGCTAGCCATTCATCCTCAGATAACAGGACCGCATGTTTTTCTATAGCCATTTGTTTTGATTTCGTTGATTTTCCTGCTCCCATTTTTCCACAGAAAAAGTAGAGAGTCCCCAATCGTTTCATATTTTTATTCCTCCGAGCTTATTTTATTGGTATTGTGCCAAATTAATAGGTTATTAGTAATACTAACTGTCTTTTTTTAGTATGCATATTCAGTTTTACATATTCACCATCTAAATGGGGTCTTTTCATTGTTGTAGGATATAAACACATTATTTGAAACCTTTATTCAAGATTATGTATGAACATTTTACAAATTAACTCTGTCACCTTTACTATTTGGTTGGGATATTACTAAAAATTCAACATCCTGATTAGATTCATTACGCATTTGATGTTTGATAAGAGGAGGTATTGCTATCCCTTCTTGAGGATTTAATGTAATAATTTCATCGTGAATTTGAATAGTTGCTATCCCTGTCAAAATAAAGAAAAATTGACGTGCTTGATTATGATAATGTACAACTTCCTTTGTATTTGCTGGCATTCGTTCGTGGATGATGCTTAATTCTGTATTTTTTACTAGATGCCACCCATCACAGTTATCACCCCATAAATAATGATCAGCATTGTGCTTACTTATCTTCATTACAACCACTCCTTATCTTAATATCAATTTCTATTATATAGCCAACTTTCAAATTTTTTATATTTAACGAGCGTGCCCTGTTACTTTATTGTACTTTTCTTCAAAATCTCTCAACCCATTTTTAATCAATAAAATGGCCCTATACAAAAAGACACCCATTTCTACATGAGTGTCTTAAATGTGATGAAAGTGGTTATTTTAGCATCAGATTTTTCTATTTGACATTTACGTAAGATTACAAGTCTATCGGCTTGCCACCAGTCACTCCATAAATCTGACCGGTAATATAACTTCCTTCATCGGAGGCCAAAAGAACATACACCGGCGCAAGCTCTACTGGTTGTCCCGCACGGCCGAGAGGAGTATTTTGGCCAAACTTCGGAATTTCTCCTTCCAATTTTCCATTATCCAGCTGTAACGGCGTCCAAATTGGTCCTGGTGCAACACCATTGACACGCACACCCTTAGAAGCAAAATACGAGGACAGGGATACCATAAAGTTGCTTATGGCACCTTTTGTCGCGGCATAATCCATTAAAGATGAGGACGGATCGAACGATTGAACCGATGTGGTCATGACAATCGCACTTCCTGGTTCCAGATGTTTTTCGGCAGCTTTGACAGTCTCAAACATGCTGATGATGTTTACTTTGAACGTGTCATGCACTTGTTTGATTGTTAAGTCACTTAGGGATGGCTGTGCGATTTGTTGCGCAGCATTCAATACTAGTATGTCTAATCCGCCAAAAGCATCCACTGTTTTTGTCACAATTTCTGTCGCTGTGCCATCTTCTCGCAAGTCATACGGTAGCAGTAATGCTTTTCTGCCTGCTTTTTCAATTAATTCTTTGACTTCATTGGCATCTTCCTCTTCGCCAGGGAAGAATTGAATGGCCACATTTGCTCCCTCGCGTGCATATGCAATGGCGGCGGCACGGCCAATTCCAGAATCGCCTCCGGTAATCAAGGCATTACGCCCTTCTAGGCGATTGTATCCTTTATATGATTCTTCTCCACAATCAGGTTTAGGGCTCATATCATTTTGTAGCGCTGGCGTATTCTGTTCTTGATCCGGGAATTTCTCCGTATAAAATTTCGTACGTGGGTCAGTTAGATGTGGGTTTCCCATCAGCAATCATCTCCGATCTTGTTTAATAATTAAAAAGTTCCGCAAGGCTTCTTCAACATTTTGCGAGCTTGCACTAACTACATCCAGTTACATTTTTTTGAATACCCTGTGATGATTTACTTTAAACAGCTTTAAGTTATTAGCATCATCACCTATTAATTAGTCATTTACTTTTTCCTTACAAAAGAAAAAACACCCTGTGTAAGCGAGCAGACTAGTCCATTATTGGAATGGATAGTTTGAACACTTACATAGAGTGTTTTCAGTACTTCAATATCGTTGGTTGAGGTTATGATAGATATTTTATGCCGTTTTTTTATGATTGATATACGGCTTTTTACGCTTTTGCTTGTAACGCCTCAATCGCTTGCGCTACTTGCTCTTCTGTTAAATTGTGACGCACGATGTAGCGGTTGCGTGCATGCTTTGTACATTCGATTGTACAGCCACCTAAATGTTTAGCTTCATTTTCTTCAGATGCGATGATTTGTTTGTTACATTCAGGGTTTGCACAGTTAATGTAACGTTCACAAGGTTCACCGTCATAGTGATCACGACCGATAATTACGTGCTCTACTTGATTGATTGGCACCGTTAAACGTTCATCAAATACGTACATTTGACCGTCCCATAATTGACCTTTTGTAACAGGGTCTTTTCCGTATGTGGCAACACCGCCATGTAATTGACCGACATCACCAAAGCCTTCCCGTTTCATCCAGCCCGAAAACTTCTCACAACGAATCCCACCCGTGCAATAAGTTAAAACATTTTTTCCTTCGAATAGCTCGCGGTTTGCACGGACCCATTCCGGTGTATCACGGAAGTTTTTTACATCTGGTCGAATCGCGCCACGAAAATGGCCGACATCGTATTCATACGTGTTGCGCACATCTAATACTACTGTATTTTCATCTTGCATTTCGGCAAGGAATTGTTCTGGTGACAGGTAGCGACCTGTTAATTCATGTGGGTTTACATCTTCTTCTAAGCCTAAGTTTACTAACTCAGGACGTGGGCGTACGTGCATTTTTTTGAATGCATGCCCATCTACCGCATCAATTTTAAAGACAATGCCTTCAAATAATGGGTCAGCTTGCATGTTTGCCATGTATTGCTCTGTTTGCTCAATCGTACCTGAAACAGTACCATTAATGCCCTCAGTGGCTACTAAAATACGACCTTTTAAACCGATTTCTTTACACATGGCTAAGTGTGTTGCTGAAAACACTGCTGGATCTTCAATCTTCGTGTAATGGTAATATAATAATACTTGATAATTCATTGTTTCCACCTATCATTTCATATATTTGCAGGATATACCTGATAGTGTCTTTAACGACCTATTAACAATACAGGATAATCATTTAATATGCTATCGGTAATTAGACTGAAATCGGTGGTAATATTGTTTTTAAAAAATTCGTGAATGGCCAGCAGACCTTTTTTATAAAGAAGGGGTTATTCACAATCTGGTCCTTGATTGTAGACACATTTCTTATTAGAGAAATGCATTGTAAAATTTTAAGCTTTTTTATTTGGATTTAATTATTAATTCTGTTCTATTCAGAACTCCATATTTATCAAATATATTTTGCAAATGTTTTTTAACTGTATTAATTGAAATATACAATTCTGTACTAATTTGGGCATTTGTGTAGCCTTTCTTTACAAGATTCACGACTTCTTTTTCGCGCCTCGAAAGTAAACTTTTCTTTTCTTCACTACAGTACAATAACGCTGATGATATAATGGTAGATAAATACTTAAACCTAAGAACATCCTGATTTGTAAAATAATTTTGTTTTTCTACTGTAATCATACCTATTGCACCAATAATTTCTTCATTATGCAAAAGAGTAACTACCATTTCGTCATAAAACCCATATTTATTCATAAAGCCTTTATAGTAATCCGACTGTTCGTATTTGTCACGTGCAATAACATCGGATAGCCTCAAAATATTTTTTTCTTTAAACATTTCCATATTATTAGCTGGATATAAAAAATCTAGCGTATAATTCCCCTTCAAATATTCAGCTAACGTTCTATCAGAAATATTATAGTAAATTGGATCTTTTAATTGTCCTTGATTGTCTGCAAGCCAAAATAAAGTATGATTGTACCCAAAAATAGAAGCTAGTTCCTGAAGCGCTGTACTTCTAACCTTTGGTATAGATTTAGTTATTTGAGAAGCAAAATAAATTATTTTTTCGTAGTCAGTAACGGATAATTTTTTATACATTAAATCCCCCCATTTATATAGATATTATCGTAAATTTTAAAACAACAAAAAATTATACTTTAGGGTAATATTCTTCTCTTAAATTCTACTTTATCATAAACATATCAAATTTAGAGAGGAGTTTTAATATGAAAAAAACCGCATTTATTTGTGATGAGAGTTACTTCTGGCATGATACTGGGAACGGTGCTTTATTTGCATTACCAGGGGGATATGTCCAATCGGATGGTCATGCAGAGAACCCAGAAACTAAGCGCCGCTTCAAGAATTTACTGGAACGAAGTGGATTGTACGAAAAGCTTCTTAAAATAAAACCTTATTCAGCTACAGAGGAACAACTCCAATATTTCCATACAAGCGAGTATATTCAAAAAGTAAAAGAATTAAGTCGTATTGGCCATGGTGACGCTGGTGAACTAGCACTTGTTGGGCATGGTTCTTATGAGATAGCACTATTATCTGCTGGTGGTGCTATTACGGCAGTAGAAGCAGTTGTAAATGGTCAATGTGATAATGCCTATGCTCTTACAAGACCTCCTGGGCATCACGCAGAAGCAAATCTAGGAATGGGATTCTGTCTATTTAATAACGTTGCAATTGCTACACATTACGCACGTAAAGAACTAGGTCTTGAGAGAGTAATGATTATTGACTGGGATGTTCATCATGGAAATGGTACAGAATCTGCCTTTTATGATGATTCCAATGTACTCTTTATATCAATTCATCAAGAAGGACTTTTCCCAGCTGGTCGAGGTGAAATACATCATATAGGTGAAAAAACTGCAAAAGGAACTACTGTTAATATTCCCCTTCCCGCTGGTACAGGAAATGCTGGTTACATGTTTGCTCTTGAAGAAATTGTAAAGCCGATAGCTGATGACTTTAAGCCTCAACTAATCATTATCTCGGCAGGACAAGATGCAAGTATATTTGATCCATTAGGTAGAATGATGGTAACGGCTGAAGGTTATAGAGAAATGACGAAATTTATGATACAACTAGCAGAATCACATTGTGACGGAAAATTAGTTGCTGTGCATGAAGGTGGTTATAGCACGGCTTATGTACCGTTTTGTTCTCATGCAATAGTAGAGGAACTGAGTGGTATCACTACAGACGTTGAAGATCCTTTTATCCATGCAGTTAATGGCGTTCCTTCTGAATTAACTGATCATCAAAAAGAACGAATTCAAGAAATAAAAAGATTACACATGAAACAAGAAAATTACTAAATTGAAAATCATAAATAAGATTACTGCAGCTTTAAACATATAAATTGTGCTAAAAAATCAGACAAATAGCTTAAGCAACTTCCATGATCTGAGTCTGGTATTATACTGGGCTTAGGTCTTTTTTATTTTCCTCTTCAACGTAGGTGTTTTCATAATTTCCTTACTGGATAAATATTGAATGTTACTGACATTAAGTTTGTTAAATACACTCTTTGGCTGTCTTTTATTACTTAACGTGATGGAGGCTTTAGTTGAATAACGAACTTTCTCAATCGGGCGCAATTCTGTTAATCGAATCTGCTTTTTAATTGTTACAACCTCTCCCCTGTTCGTTTAGATGTTCCAACAACAACTTGGTTTGGAAAAGGATGAACATATAAAATAATAGCCTTATCAACTTATTGATAAGGCAATGGGAGTAATTTAATTTTTGCAATCGAGATAGTTGAAAGAAGCTAGTATTTAATCCTAAACAAATTCTGGAAAATTAAAATCATTATTTTTAATGACTACATCCGCATTAAATTGAGGTAATTGTTCCTCTCAATAGAGTTTCGAAGCTGCATGATACCTTTAAATGAAAAATTTCTTCGGCTTTTTCATAGCTTCCAAAAGCTCGTTCTCCCCGTTTAGTTCCCATTTTTCTCACTAATTCAAAGAAAAAAATTATACTTTTAATAATCAACACTTAAATTTGGTATCAATGCCTTGTCTTCAATAGGTGATGATAAGGAAATCAATGTCGTAGAATCGCCGTACTTCATACTATCATTTTCAAATAATTCAAGTTCCTTTGTTGATTCAACTACAACTTTAATTAAATAATTGTATTCCCCGCTAATTCGGTGACACTCAACTACTTGTGAAGCCTGCTTACAATAATCAACGAAATTATTGCACTTTGTGGTCCGGAAAAGGATAAAAGCAACAATAGATTTTCCAACTTTCTCATTCGATATTTTAGCTCTGTAGCTTTTTATCACTCCTTGTTCTTCTAGTCTTTTTACCCTCTCTGTTATTGCTGGTTGAGATAATCCTATAAGCTTTCCAAGAGCAGTCATTGACAACCGAGCATCTGATTGTAAATACATTAGTATATCTCCATCAATACTATCCATTTAAACACCCCTTTATATTAGACGATCCTTATAGCTTGCTTTAGCTAATCAAATTGTAAGATAAATATGATGCCTCCATCATTATATTATACTTCAAATGCAATATCACCAAAATACATTGATTTTATAGTTAGACATGTAATTATTCCTTTATTATCAAATGTAAAATTCAAAATACGATTAGTATAATTAATCTTATCAACTAATCAGGGGGCATTTTATAAATGGAAAATAATATTGATTTAACGAAACAAAATGAAAAATCTTATGTAATACCTTCAGATCGTCTTCCTTGGGCAGGTTTAATTGCACTAGCTATGGCTGGATTTATATGCATCCTTACCGAAACTATACCTGCTGGTTTACTAATAGAGATAAGTAAAGGACTCGGTGTGTCCGAATCCCTTGCAGGTCAACTTGTTACAGCTTATGCTCTTGGTTCACTGATTGCAGCCATTCCAATAACCACTGCAACACAAGGGTGGAACAGGAAGCCCTTGCTACTTTTATGTATTATTGGATTCCTTGTATTTAATACTATTACAGCCTTATCTACTAGTTTGACCTTAACTATAATAGCTCGCTTCTTTGCGGGTGTAACCGCTGGAGTCCTGTGGGGAATGACAGCGGGGTATGCACGACTTATGGCACCAGAGTCACTGAAGGGAAGAGCAATGGCAGTAGCTATGATTGGTACTCCTCTTGCATTAGCTTTTGGTGTTCCTGTTGGGACATTTCTCGGTTCCCTTGTTGGCTGGAGATCTGTCTTCGGAATAATGTCACTCTTAGCCGTATTATTGATTTTATGGATTATCTGGAAAATACCTGACTTCCCTGGGCAAATATCTGAAAAGCGAGTGACCCTTCTCGAGGTTTTCATTACCCCTGGAGTTCGCCCAATTTTGTTTGTTGTATTAGCTTGGATACTTTCTCATAACATTCTTTATACTTATATCGCACCTTACCTTTCCAAAGCAGGTCTTGCCCAACGAGTTGATTTGGTTTTACTTGTTTTCGGTACTGCATCTTTAGTTGGAATCTGGATTATAGGTATATTCATTGAGCGTAGACTACGTACTTTAGTTTTAATTAGTCTGGTCGGATTTGGATTAGCTTCATTAGCATTAGGTATCGGAATTAATCATCCTATGATCATTTATATTGCTGTAACTTTATGGGGTTTAACCTTTGGAGGAGCAGCAACACTGACGCAAACAGCAATAGCAGACAATGCTAAAAAGGGTGCGGATATTGCCCAATCTATGTTAGTTACTGTTTGGAATCTCGCTATTGGTGGAGGGAGTGCAATTGGAGCAATCTTGATAGAATCATTTGATGTGGGTTCTTTTCCATGGGTAATGTTTATCCTCATTCTCCTTGGATTCCTAGTAGCGTTTCGTGCAAATGTTTATGGGTTTCCTCAAAAAAACCAATGATTAAATCATGATATTCCTTGTAAAGAATGTAGTCATCCTCCTTAGAAGAGTTTATCTAAGGGGGGTTCTATTTGCTTAATCATAAACCATGTCTCTCTAGGTAGAAGTTGATCTTTATCGTCTTATTTTAAAATTGTTATTGCCGTATAGTAGACCTTCCCGATGATAAAACATCTTTGAAAATAACATATTGCTGAACTATTAGAGAGCTTCAAAAAAAAGACACTTTCTTTTACTGAAAGTGCCCGATCGCGGTATAAAATATTATATTTTTACTAAGTCAGAGCTAACAAAATCGGTTTTTCCTTTTGGATATTTGCGTTTATTATAGTCAAGACGTTGTAGCCTACATTTCTTTCAGAGAGATCCGGTTCACCAAGGATTCTGTTATGTTCCCATCTAGTTTTTTAATTGCTAACATCGAACTATCCTGAATGATTCCAGTCTCAACGAAACCAAATGAAGCGTATAATGTTTTAGCTTTGACATTACTTGTATGATAAAAGAGGGTTACATATTCTGCTTCTCCATTTGGCAAAGTTTCAATATCCATCAGCATTTTTTCAAAAGCAAGTTTGCCATATCCTTGCCCCTGGTAATGCTTATCAATCATCATATGCCAAATAAAATAGCTCTTCTTCCCGTAAAAAACTTCATTTTCAAATGATTCATGATCTAACGTATCATAAATGTACATCAAGAATCCAACCACAATTTCATCGGCATAAATGGCAAAGGGAGTCGCTGGTATACCGTCTGCGTTCATCATATGAGCGTCTGCAAAGCTTCTGAGGTTAGTCGTTTCTATAAAGTCTTTCTGGTTTTCACCAACTTCAAGTGCTATTACTTCATCTATGTTATCCCCGTTTATTTTTCGTAATTCAATCATCTTTTTCTCCTCTCCTAAGGCTCGAATGCTAAATATTTAAAAACACGAAACGGCAAAATAGCTCCTCTTTGTATAAGCCTTGCTATTTCGCCATTAGCCCCCCGATTTTGCAATATGACCTAGTTTTTCAACCATAGCCAAGATACCTTCTGCTGATTTAATTAGACTAGCTAAAGTTTTCACCTAAAAGAGAGGAGATTTAGTAATTATTTACAATTATTGCCATTAGCTATCGCTGTATTAATTATAGAGCCGTATTCTTTTTAAACAAAGGTATGCTCCCTCCACTAGGCCCGTATGCAACTCCTATCTTTTCCCAACCATATTTCTCATAATAGTCTTTAAGATCTGAAGTAAGATAGAGATATTCGTACCCTCTTTTTGCTGCTTCCAGCAGTCCATGATTCAACAATTTTGCTCCTAGAGAATTACCTCTGAATTTTTCATCTACAAACAAACAAGCTAGCCATGGGCTCAAATCCTGACGGCTATTTAGATCATTACGAATTAATGCATAAGTTCCGATAATGTTATCATCTACTTTTGCAATGTAAAAACTCGGTATGTCATTTGGATTAGTTAAGGCATTAATCATACAATCTTCATAAAAAGCACGACCACCTTCCACACCCCATTCTTTCCAAAAAACATCTATAGCCTTATTAAATAATTCATCCTTCTTTAGTAATTGAATTATCTCCATCAATATCTTTCCTCTCGACTATTATTTAGTTTCTATCTTCCTTTATGAAACTAGCTATATTCTCATATTCCAGAATTTAGGCTTATAATAGTTATTCTCTCAATTTTTAAAAATCCCTCCTTAAGTTAACCTGCTCCTTCAATTACATTAAGAAAGCGACTTAAAGACCAATCAGATCTTCAGCTAACACGCCCGATTAGAAAAGGAGATAATAACAGACGCACTATTTTTTCACTTCATTGATGACAAAACATATTAGATATAACAATGTCCACCATCTTCCTTGAAACTTCAAACAATTTTTTCCTCCTTATGTTTGAAAGGGTTGAATAAAGGTTATAAAACACTATGGCGAAATATTTAAAATAAAAAATAGGAGTTGGACAGTATGAGTTTTATTTGGTTTTTAATAATTGGCGGGATTATCGGTTGGCTTGCAGGTATGATTTTGGGAAAAGATATCCCAGGAGGAATTATTGGTAATATTATCGCAGGTATAATCGGTGCATGGATTGGTGGTATGCTTCTTGGAAGTTGGGGTCCTAAAATTTCAGATTTCTATATCTTCCCTGCTCTCATAGGAGCAATTATTCTAGTTTTCATTGTGAGCTTAATTATGAAATCATTGCGTAAAGCTTCGTAAGCTAAATAGATCTTTTCGTTTATTTCTATACTGTTAAGTGAATCAAATGTAACAACAATAATGTAGACAGTGTTTATAAAAAAGGCGGCCTTCCACAATCTAATCTGTGGAGGACCGCTTTTATTTTGTTCTTATTTACTTAATAATCCTCGGCTCCGTAAATTGGATTTATTCAACAACAGCGCCCAATTACTGAATAACGTTAGCTCCTATTACATAATGTATTAACCTTACTTTTAAGCAAGTTTTATAGTTATCAGCAATTTGTACAAAAAGCTACTTTTGGTTTCAATTAACTATATTGAGGTATTTCCGTTGTCATAAAATTACAAAGAAATGCACATTCGTTTTCACATATCTATTTTATCACATAAAAAAAAGCTGACACTGAAATAATTTTGTAAAAAAAGTACCGAATACAATTACAAAAATCCTATTAGAATCGCCCTTTTAAATTGTCCTAAAAGTTATTGCCTTCGAATAAAATGCAAGTACATTTGATAATTGGAGGATAATTTATGGATTCTATGTTTACCTATATCTTTTTAGGCATATCAATGGCTGCAACAATTGGACCTGTAAAGACTGTCTTATTAAATACAGGTTTAAAAAATGGCTTTTTTCATGCATGGTTTTTTAGTCTGGGTGCCATAGCGACGGACATTATATATATGTTTATCGTATATTTTGGAATTGGCCAATTTGTCAATTCCATTTGGTTGAAAACAATACTATGGTCTTTCGGCTGTTTTGTTCTTTTGTACACCGGTATCGAAAGTTTACTGTCGCTACATAAAATTGAGATGGATTCGAAAACCGGTAAAAGAACACGATTGAGACAATCCATCATGACCGGATTTTTCATGTCTTTTTTGAATCCGCTAACCATCCTTTTCTGGCTGGGAATATACGGCTCCATACTTGCAAAAAACGCTGGTATCTCTACAGGGTATGAAATCATTTTGGTAAGCATAGCCATCTTGATTGGCATTATTTTTGTGGATTTTATTTATGCCTTTTTATCCAGTGTCGCTCGGAAGTTATTATCTACAAAGCTTTTGAAAACGGTCTCTTTTTTCTCAGCGTTATTAATGATTGGTTTCGGAATCTACTTTGGTAAGCAGGCTTACCAAGTGTTATTCCAATAAACTCACCAACAGCGCATAAAATGAACACGAAAGGAAACCATACCTTTAAAAGAATATTAGTCGAGGTGTGGTAATGGACCAAGAGAAGGTTAATGTAAGTGTCTGGTGTATTGTAAGTTTGACTTCTATTCCGCTCATCATGACACTGGGAAATTCGATGCTTATTCCCGTGCTCCCGATACTGGAAGATAAGGTCGGGATCACTTCATTTCAATCGAGCATGATCATAACTAGCTATTCAGTCGCAGCTATTTTTCTTATCCCAGTAGCTGGCTATTTATCGGACCGCTTCGGTAGAAAAATAGTCATATTACCGAGCTTAATTTTAGCTTTAATCGGTGGTCTGATTGCCGGATTTGCTTCATGGAAAATGGATGACCCGTACGCAATAATTATTGTTGGCAGAATTATTCAGGGAATAGGGGCAGCTGGTGCCATGCCGATCGTATTGCCTCTTGTAGGTGATCTTTATCAGGATGATGATGAAAAAATAAGTTCTACATTAGGGATAATTGAAACGTCTAACACATTTGGGAAAGTGTTAAGTCCCATTTTAGGTTCAATATTTGCCGCTTTTTTATGGTTCCTGCCCTTCTTTTCCATTTCAGCGCTTAGTCTGATTTCAATTATACTTATTTTCTTCTTCGTTAAAGCTCCTAAAGATGATGATGAACCATTGAAGTTCAAAGAGTTTTTATGTAATACAAAAAAAGTTTTCAAGGAGGAAGGAAAATGGTTGTATACCGTATTCCTTAACGGAGTCCTTGTGATGCTCATATTATTTAGTATGCTATTTTTTTTGTCAGAAAACCTCGAGAAAGTTCATGATATAAAAGGGATTAAAAAAGGGTTTGTCCTCGCCATTCCCCTTTTATTACTTTGTATCGCTTCATATATATCCGGTAGAAAAATTAAAGGAAACCTGGGAAGGATTAAAAAAATAATCATTGTCTCCTTAATAGCAATGTCTGTCAGTATTGTCTTCGTTGGGTTTACAAGCAAAAAACTGATACTTTTATTAGTCGTAACGAGTATAGTGGGGATTGCTATTGGTGCACTATTGCCTGCACTTGACACAATTATTACTGACAATATTAGAAAAGAGTTAAGAGGAACCGTATCCTCTTTTTACAGCTCAGCGCGATTTATAGGCGTTGCAGCCGGCCCTCCTATTATGTCACTTGTAATGAAAAACTATCTCAATGCCAGCTATATTACGGCAGGTGTATTGGGATTCATTCTCCTGTTCGTTGTCCTAAAATTTATCAAAGTAGAAGATATTGAAAATAAAAATGAAATGGCATAAAAAAGAAGGACCTTCAGCTATTGAGACTGAAGGTCCTTTTTTGAAAGCACAAAGACATAATATTATTATCATTATCTAGTTGCTCGGTATCTTCCATTAAAATCGACTACTTTAGGAGCTGTAGTAGGCCCACAACTTGGTTCAAACAATGGAAAATTTGTACAGTATCTTTGGTATACATTTGCTTGAAGTTGAAATGTGTCTAGAAATACTAAAAAACGGGTAAAGAAAACACAGTTGAAGCAAACAGGAGGTAATTTTTAATGAAGAATCAAGTTATTGGTGTATACGATAATGAACATCGAGCGGCTGAAGTTGTTGAAGATTTAAAAGAGAAAGGCTATACAACTGAGGAAATTTCAGTTATTACTAAAAAAGGAAAAGAATTATCTGAAAACACACTGGAAGTAAAACCCTCCACTATAGATGGAGCCCTTGCTGGAGCTGCAACTGGGGCTGCAATTGGCATAGCAGGCGTGATAGCAGGATTATCCACTGTTTTGATTCCCGGATTTGGCGCTGTGTTGGCTGCAGGTCCTATTATTACAACAATTGGGGGAGCAGTCGTAGGGGCTAACTCTGGTGCTGGCGGGTTAAAACATGCTCTTATGGAAATTGGAGTCCCAGATGATGCAGCTGAACGTTATTCTAACGACGTTGAGGATGGTAAAATTCTGATATTTCTTCATCCTAAAGAGTAAGGGCGAAATGAATGCTCAATGTTCGCATAAATAACACGCAGTGATTTTAGCTAATAATTGTAAATCGCTAGATGTATTAGCTTCCCTCGGGAATTAACTCTATTATGGAAAGCACATGAGATTGCGTTTCTTAAAATATAGGTTTGATTCCTTCCGATGGCGTAAGAAAATTAGTGAGCTTGTAAAGTTTTGTATAGGCCCTTTTGTGTTTGAGTGCTTTTCAATTGTTGATAACAAGCAAAATAAGAAGTTCCCCTAAAAGGACTTCCATTTAGGAAGTCCCCTGCTTGCCATAATCCTTCGTTTAAAGCATGATTTATAATTCCTTGTTTTGGCACCCGGAATTCGTCATCAAACCTTTCCCTGTATTTCAAAAAGACTAAATATTTCGTTCCTCATACTCAAAAGGTTCTTCACAAGAGTAGATTTCATGGAAAAAACCCTTATACGGGATGTCATCCTCCAGACATTTTATGAGATAGGACAGCTCCCTGTCACACTCCAGCTCTTCGCCATTATTCTGCATCATTTCAAATCTATCTAAAATATTCTCCATAATGGTCGCTTCGATAAATACGGGCAATTGATCCAACATCGTATTATCGATACTGGTCTCAGATTTATATCCCTCAAGGACAGAATTAAAATAATCATCCATAAACTTTTTGCGTTCTCCCGCATCCAGTTCAAACTGTTTCCAGCCCACTCCTTGTGTCCAAAGATCTGCTAAGTCATACATATACCAACCGAAACATGAATTATCGAAATCATATACGGTTATTTGTCCTGTATCAAAATCTATCTTATAATTCCCATCGTTAAAATCAAAATGGATCATACCGAAAGACTCACTGTTCCTGTCCAAACCTTCTAAGGTTTTAAGTAGCTCGACTAGCTTCTCCTTAAGCAGAATTAAGGAGCTAGGTATCAATTTATTAATATATTCGACATTGTACTTATCAAAAAAGCTATACCGACGATGGACGGGACTATATTCTTTCGATAATTGATGCAGTTTCCCCAGCACCTTACCGCAGTTATAATAATATTCGGTAATCGAAACGCCTTCCCTGTACCGATAATTATTTTCCACAAGCATTTTTCCCTTAGCCTTTTTAAACAGGCAGACAAAAAAGGTATAATTTTGATGAGTAATCTCTTCTAAGAGATTCCCATTTCTTGAGTTGATGACATCTGAGACACTTCCGCCATGCTCGAATAAATACCTGATATACTCAACTTCGCCAAGATAATCTTCTCGGCTTCTGTCATTTAAGAAAGCGATTCTAAGTATTTTAACGTCGGTGCCCTCTTTTTCACAGGTATAAACAACATTACGCCCTCCAGTATGTGCTTGAACTGGCTTGATTTCATAGCCTTCCAACTGGTACAACTCTGATATTAATGGAAGTAAATATGTATCACCCATTTTAACAACCTCATTATAAGTCATAAATCTTCTCCTCCCTTAGCAAGTCAAGTAGTTAAAAACCCTGTTAGGAATAATTTGAAGGGTCTGCAACCTTCGCACATAAGTTCAATTAAACGAACTCCAAATTACATTTTTTTATCGTTTTATTAAATTATTCAACAAATTCCTATAAATACCTTTTTTAATGAAGTTACTTAATAACTTACAAAACATTTCGTTCTAATAATTAATAGTCCTTTCTATGAATAAAGACACCTTCCTTATTACAGAAAAGCGTCCGTTTATTTTTGATAGATTATTTTTAAAGGCATGCATGATAAAGGGTCTAGTTCTTCACTTTCTATTACAATTACAGTTAATCCCTTATTTGATTTGATTCAACAAACCGTTTGTGTCAAGGAAAGAATGATCTTTTTCAATTCTCATTCTAAAATGGTTCATTATTCTTATCTGTTCTTCCGCTAAGTTTTCTTTATTCCAATACATATGCATCAAGCTATACTCAAAGATTTCTTTTAGTTTGATAAATAGAGGAAGTTTATCTAACATTTCCTTTGGGAGATTGTTTTCCTCTTGGTATCCTTCGATGATTGCTTTTGAAATACCTCTTCCATATTCAATGATGTTCCCACCACCGACAAATGAATACTCGATCGCACTATATATGGGAACAGCTAAATCAAAGATATAATAATTTTTCTCACAATCTTGAAAATCAACCATTGACAGCTTTAAATCTTGATCTACTAATATATTCTCTAACCATAAGTCACCGTGTAACAATCCATAATTCGAACTGTCTTGTGGCATGTTTTTTATTGTACTTAATATTTCTTGTGCCACATCTCTAATCGTAGTCTCTTCCTCAGGAATGTATTTCAAGAATGCATACTCCTCATTTTCATACCAATCATTGATATATCTAGTCGGATGTATCTCCTCAAATTTTCTAGAGAGGCGATGTAATTTACCTATTTGTCTACCTAACTCTTTTAAAACATTTGCATTCCATTCATTCCTTGGTAAATGGTTACCAGCTGCGGATTCATAAAGAACAGTTAATAATTCCTTGTTATTTAAGGTTATCTTTTCTACCACTCTACCCTTTATTGAGACAATTGCAGGTGATACACCTAGTCCTTCATTATGTAGGTAGTTTGTATATGTAACCTCTTCTAATTGTTCATCATAACCTTTGTAGTTTGTTATTCTTGCAAAGTATTCACCTTGTGTTGCGGTACAGCGAAACATTTCATTTGTTACTGCTTCAACTATTATAAAATCCACTGGATATATTTCGTTGAGTAATTCTAGTAATTTTTGTTCCATGTCATCGCTACCTCCTGTCTAAATAAGTAAGAGTTTAAATCAACTAATTAATAACAAAATTTATCAAAACTTACATTTAAATAATAACATAGATTATCCAATTTATGATTTAAAGTAATAGTCAATTAAAAGTTGAAACCTTCTTTCAAGGTAATTCATTTAAATACATGATGCTCAAAAATACATAAAAACGTCATAAAGGAATTTTTCCCCAATGACGTTAAACAACATTTTTCGGTTTTTTGTCTACTAAACTCTATGTTTATAAACCAACTTACCGCAATGAGCTATTACTTAAACTCAATTTCCTCTTCTGAAGCCCCTTTCGTATAGGTGATGTTCGCTTCAGTAGGTAAATTTCGTATCTCTTTTACATTTTTTCCTTCGATAATTATTTTTCCAATTTGTGTACCTTTAAAATCAATAATCGCATTTCCTTTTTTCGGACTAATTGTTACTGTTTTGTCTGCGAATCCTTCCCCGTGGAATTCCGCATATTCACTAAATACCGCGATTCCATTTTTAATGTTCGTATTTTTCCCTAACGTTAGCGAAATACTTTCGCGATTCATTATTAACTTACCTGTTTTGTAGTTATCAAAGTTGTATACATTTTCAGGTATGATTGGTGTTGGCACTTCCTCATTCCCTGCCTTCAAATCAATTTGAACTAAGACAGGGTCATGATCCGATGCACGCCCTTGTGCTTCTGTAAAGTTCGCATTCATATGAATTAAGTCAATTTTCGCATCATCAGCAAGATTATTCGAAACTAAAATATAATCCAACACTTGATTGTTCCCTTGGAAGAAGTACGTAAATCGGTCTTGCTCTGGCGCTTTATCTACCATATTCGTTAATACATCACCTTTTAACGTTTCAAGAGCTGGTGTGAATTCAAAGTCATTCATGTCCCCTGCTACAATGATATTTAATTCCGGATTTATGGCAAGTCCTTCATCGATAAAATCATTGATGGCTTGAGCAAGCTGAATACGTTTCGTTACGGATTCTAACACCGGCGGCTGCGTTGGTCCCCACAGTGAGCCATCCCCACCTTTAGAATTTAAGTGAGCTCCGATAATAACTACTCGTTCTTCCTGGAATTCAAATTCTGCTGCAATTGGTTTACGTGTATCTACAAATTTTGATGGATCTACAAAGCCAGGATTTAAAGCAAGGCTTCCATCTGCTGTCCACGTATTCGCTTGGTCACCCAATCCCTTTGTACCTGTCACTAACGAAACACGCGTCGGGTTATATAAGTAACCTACACGAATATTACCACCAGGTGCACCACCTACTGTATTGTTAATTGGCATGACGTCAATCCAATCATAAGCAGGGCCACCAGCAGCTTTAATCGCATTAATTAATCGCATGTAGCTTTCTGATGCATCAGCATTTCCTGAATCAATTTGCCCATCATTATCTTGTACCTCGACTAATGTAATAATATCTGGTGACTTCATATTTTTCACAAATGTCGATGCAATTCTGGCTACTTTTTCATTTGATGTGTTGGCAGGATTATTCGAGAAGTTTTCGATATTATAAGAAGCGACATTTAACTTGTCCGCTACTGGTTCGAGATGCGTCACTTCTTGTTGAATATTCGCCTTTGTCACTTCCGGGAATACTTTATTCGTGTTTAGTCGATAGCCATCTGTAAAATTCTCTACAAATCCGATAAGGGCTTCATTAAAACGATCACCTGAATCATAGTTTTTCCCGGCTACCCCTTCAAGCATAATTTTTTCGGGGTTATAATCATCGGCCGCAATATTTAAACCGCCATTGACATTAAATGTATTATTAGTTGTGCTTGGTACAACAATTGGAGAATCATTATTATATATTGGTCCAATCACTCTTGCTTCTGGAAATGATACACGCATATACTCGATTGATTCCCAAAAATCAATACCATCTTCTTGTGGATCAAAAATGCTAAAGGCATCATTATCGATTATTTTATTTGGTGGGAATAGGTCCTCTCCTATCACAAGCGCTTTTGGAATTACTGCTGTACCTGTTTTTGTAATATTGGCTGCTGAAATTTGCGTATCTTTCAATCGAGAGTTGCCACCCTCTTCCATTACTTTTCCTGATACTTTAATAATGTCCCCTACCGCTACATTATGTGCAGACTTATTTACCTTGATCGCAGTTGATTTTACGCCATCGAATGCCGAATCGACTTCTTGCATAATGAAGCTCGATGAATTAATAACGAATGTTACGATTCCCTCCACATCATTTACCGTTAAATCAACATATGGTGATGTATGACTTGCCCCTTGAATATCACTAATCTTGGCATTTTTAGTATCAATAATTTCATAAACAAATGTAGCTATTGCACTGTTTGTTAAACCTTCTTTTACCGCAATCGCTTTAATCGTCATTGGTTTATTAACAAGGATTTCCTCTGTATACTTTGTACTTGCATTAGTTGGTGTTGAGCCATCCACTGTGTAATAAATCGTTGCACCTTCTGTCATTGTAGAAAGCGAGACTTTCGTGCCAGCTGTTACGCCTCCAACGTGAGAAGCTTTGATATCCTGAACCTTTGTTACATCCTCAATAATGCGAAGCGGGAGCAGTTGATGGTTTGTATATTGACCAACAATCCCTGTAATTTCCCCATACGTTTTTCCACTCACTAAACCAGAGTCTCGTGTTTTATCGTAAATAGCAAATGTGCCTACTTGGTCAGTTCCTGTAAAGTTTTGACCCGAACCAGTAATGGCCACATTTTTAATTGTTACTAATTTCGATTCATTGTCTTCTGCAACCTCATTACTCTTGATAATGTGTGGCTCTGGTATTGTCGAAGGAACAGGCACGCCAACAAGCGAAATATTCACTAATTGCTTGAGTCCGCTATATTCAGCTACTTGACCTTGCACCGTCACCCGATCACCGACATTTGCAGTAAGACTATCAGCAGGATAAATGGCTATCGCCGCTCCATCTTCATCTTGAATATGTGCTGTAGCTGTTTCTAATTTTGCTGTTACAATACCTGATACGATGACAGTTTGTCCGATTTCTTTATTTCGTGCTTCCGTAATGGAAATAACGGTCGGCTCTTCTTTCACTGTAAAATTAAAGGACGCAACTTCACTATCGTCTAAACCAGTTGCAGTAGCAAATGCTTTAATTGTCATGGCTTTATTTACAACAATGCCCGCTGCTGCATCATAAATCTCACTAGCTGTTGTTGGTTCAGTACCATCTATCGTGTAATAGATTATTGCATTTGGTGTATCTGTAGATAATGTTACTTTTGTTCCTGCATAAACTTCGCCTGTTGCTGGTAAAGCTTTAACACTCCCTACTTGAGTTGGCTCATAGTTTGATACTAATTGGAAGCTTTCCGCGCTTAACGTTTTTAATTGATATGTCCCGTTAAAAATTGACGCAATCCCTGTCACGGTGATGACATCATTGTTATTGAATCCATCTGCTTCAAACTGAGAGAACTGATAGCCTGTACGGTTATCATGGCGAATTAACAGCTCGTTATTTGCTGCATCGACCGCTTTAAATTCAAATGTACCATACGTACCAGATGGCGCTAAATCTTTAATCTTCACATTTTCAATTGTAATTAATTCACCTTGTAAACTGTCATCAATCGGAAGAGTCATTGTTTGTGGTGCAGGTGCTTTCCCTGTAGAAAGTCGTTCAATTGTCGGTGAATTAAATTGAACTTCTCCACTATATAAACTAGTTTTCCCTGTGATTTTGACAATATCTCCGACAGCTAAGCTCCCTGCTTCTGCAGAACTAGAGAAGACATATACCCCTGCTGTCTCATCCTGTACATAGAAGGCCTTGCCTCCCCAGCTACCAGGTGTTGTCGTAACCGTCCCTTGAATTTGAACTGTGCGGTCAGTTCCAACAGCTGCACGAGCTTCGGCAATTGTTGCTGTCTCGGGAGGATTTGGTTCAGTTGTATCGTCCCCAACAAAATCAATTGAAGTTGGTGATTTTAGCCCTGCATGGTTGCCAAAATATTTTTCTAGTGAACCTGTTATTTTAACTTTTTTCCCAAGATTACTTGGGTTAGTATATAAACCGAAATTGGCTCTATAGGAGCTTGGTAATTGAATATACAGCATTTTCGTGACATCTGTTTCACCCGGTGTATCGGCAATCGCAATATTTGTGTCACTATCCGCTATCACTGAATATGAAGTTTCACTTTTGGCAAACCCTACGATATATCCTTCTACAGTAACATTACTCTTCACTGTGGTTGGATCAAATTGATTGACCGCTTCCCCCACTCCAATAGCCTCTGTCGTATCAGCCTTTACAACTGTAAAGTAAGGCAAAATCATTGAAATGACTAGTAAAAATGATAATGCAATTTTGGAAACGAAATTAATTTTATATCTCTTCATTCGTTTAGCTCCTTATATTTTTTTATTAATGATCAAAGAGTTTCTGTGAAGTTATTCAATTACTGTCTTCCCCTCACCTGTAAACCTAACGAAACTGATAAACCTGTTACCGATTGTAATTTGGGTATTAGAGTTCCTACTATCGGTGAAATAGTTAACTCAATTTTTTAATTCCATCAAATTCCCATACTTAGAGTACTACCTCCCTCATTCCTATTTGATAAGAATTCAATTAACAAAATTTTGGTCACCAAAATCTTGATTAACATATTAATTTTAACAGATAAATAATAAATACATTGTAATTTACTATTAATATTCTAAATTTTATGTAAAATAGTACATTATAAATCTTTTACATAGTTAATGAGAATCGTATTAACAGGCCTTTTATCCTGTTGAATTTCATTTCTAGTAACTATATTTTCTCAGAAGGAAAAACGGCAGCATAGGAAGGCACTTTCCACAGGGACTGACATGGTCGAAGTGGCGGCCCATTTGACTAGACAGCGATAACATTTTCTCCTTACTGTTATCACAATGCGAGACGTAAAAAAGCTGATGAGTATCATCTACTCATCAGCTCAAAATGGTTCGTGTTGCTTCCAACTATTTGTTAGTGGCAACAACTATTTATTATAATCGCTCTAAATCTTGGTATTCTTTCATATAAGGACCATCCTCTGCAACATAGGAATGATACAATGCCTTTACTGCAAAATTTTTCTCTAAACCCATTTCAGATTTTAGCTTTTTTAATTCATCATGCAACGTTCGATGTTCATTGATAAGCTTTAGCATAGTTGTTTTATTATATTTCATTATATCCGTCCTTTTTGTTGATCTGTGGAAATGCAAAATCCTCTGGTATCTGATGATAGAATATACGACAATCTCTCTTACTTATGATACAGTTCACCGTGATTAATTTAAACTTGTATATTTAAAAATAATCCATTCCTCTCCAATATAGCCCATTTCATGAAGAAAGACCCTTCCATACTAAAGAAATGTGCCCGTTACACTTAACAAGGAATTTTAGCTTGTCGATTTAGCAGTGGCTGCTTCCTTCTACAAAAACTATGCAGGGCATACATCCAACCCAAGCTCTGACCTTAGGCATAAACTGGTTATAAGTCTAATTTTAAAAAGGAGTGAATCTGACATATGCGATATATGGAAGAAATGCCTTTCTATGGCCAGAATCCAAGGGGGCTTGAAAATTGTTTATTTCGTTTCACGTATATGTGGCTTAGAAACGGTGACAATTTCTGGTTCTTCTTGACTGCTGTGGGTCACGAAAGAGCTTATGGCTACAGGTTTTTCGGTGGAAGATGGAATCAATATTCAATTGCTTTAAGAGACATCGACTCCTTCCGTTGTTCTCCTCCGACTCCAACTCTATATTAGAAAACGGCTCCTTATAATTCTATTGTTCATTCTTACTTTAGAAACTTGAGGGCTTTCATTATTCGAAATCGTTTTTTGAATCTAATATAGTATACACCAAATACACTTGCGTGTTCCCTCAATCATGTATAAAACGTTAATCTTTCGGTTAGCGTTTTTTATACTGAAATAGAATAAAAGCCAAAACAAACTTACTGCCCTTTTCTTGAGAAATAATTCAATATATATGACTAGTATCGTTTTTTCTCATATCGCATTAATAGTAAATCTACCTTGTGGCGCTTTGATTTCAATATAATATTTTTCATGTCTTTTCAAGCCCTCTAATTTCACACTTGTTCCTGCCGGCACTTGCACTGCATCAATGACTATATTGTCGTTATCATCTTTTACTCTTACTAACACGTTCTTTTCATTATTCGCATGATTCACGATTGCTTTTCTCCAAAAAATACTATCAAATATGATATAGTTTTGATCATTAAACTTTACACCCTCCCATTCTTCCTTATCATCCGGTACAGTTGCAATTCCCCACTCATCTGGGAAAAAGATGTCATTGACAACCCCAACATCTTGTACGATCCATGCTCCTATTATTGTCATCATAAAGGTAATCATAACTGCTATAAGCACTTGAATACGTCGTTTTTTATTAATTCGTTTAAAAGGCTCTTTTGCTACGGTTACTTCTTTTGACATCACTTGAATGTTATTGGTTGGTTGCTTCATCATCTGTAAGTTTCGCTGACACTTTTCACAGTGTTCTATATGTTCTTCGACAGCTTTAGCAGTCTCTTCACTACAAATTTCATCCATATAAGATGGCATTAAATCTTTAATAATATTACAATTCATGCGGATCAATCCTTTCTGATAGTTTTAATTTCGCACGATAATAGGTCACTCTTGCCCAGTTTTCACTTTTATCAAATATCTCACCAATTTCTTTAAAACTAAGTTGAATCGATGTTCTGAGTAAAAAGATTTCCCGATATGGCTCCTGTAAACGATGAATTTCTTTATGTATAGAAATCAGTGTATTGCGCTTTATGACCGCGACCTCTGGTAAATCCTTGTTTGAAGGGATTTCTAAACCCAATTGCATCATATTTTCTACGCTGGCATTATGATGGTTCTTCTCCTTTTTTAAGTAGTTATAATAAGTGTGTTTAGCAATCTGGCATAGCCAGACAGATATTTTGCAATCACCGTTATAACGATGGATTGACTTAACCGCTTGATAAAACGTTTCTTGTGTTAACTCTTCCGCTAAATCTACATCCGACGTTAAACAAATAAGAAACCGTTTTACTTCATCTGCATAAGATTGATAGATTCCACTTAAATCCTCCACCTGCCCCCTCCTTTTCTTAACTATTAACTGTGATACTTATAAATAGAATTAAAATGCTTTTCGTTACAAGAAATTGTATTGTTTATAATATATCTTTATCCTACCCGAAGCACCCTTTAGTAACCTTTTATAAAAGAAATACACCTGATTGTTGAAGAAAAGGGTTTTTCTATAATCTCATATAAAATTTTTAATACGCTTCACCATAACATATCCACATAAAGTTTTATTAAAAAATAAGAATTTAAGTTGATTATGCTCTAATGGTCTGAAGGTTGTTATTTCCAAATCATTATGGTACTAGTAAAATCACGGACATCTAACCTGAAATAGTTTGAATTTCGAAGGTGATAATTTGAAAATTTCAATAGAAGGGTTCAACGGATTAATCTTAAAGATGTCTATTATTTTGAGACAGTTGACGGAAAGGTTTTTCTTTATTGAGAGGATTACGTTTTTTAGGTAAAACATAAGCTTTATGAGTTAGATTAATGGGGAACGTGCAGTTACATCAGGGCAGTATGTCCCTGTCCTTAAAAAATGCTTGGATTGTAAAGGGGTATACATATATAAAATTTTCCGAATTTGTACAAAGCATCATTTGGAATTTTTTGATTATCTTTGCATCTATACTCTTTATTATAGCTATTTTAAGACAAAGATATTATCCCAATATAACTTTTGATTTAAAGTCAATTTATATCATTATTGCATTTTCATTTTTAAGTGCACTAATGGGATTTATTTTATATTCTCCCAATGAAATAAGTGAAAAGAAAATGCGTATCAAAATTGCTATCCATTTATTCACCTCTAAGAGCTGACACAATAGTTCATGAAAAATTAGGGTGTAGTAATGAGGTACTTGAAGACTATTTCACAAATCTTTGTAAAATAAAAGATACTAGTACTAATTTGGCTTTGGGGTATGTTAATGAAATAACTTATAAAGTTAATTAAAATTAATCCTCAAGCAATAGAAGGTGCTATAATGTATTTCAGCCTCAGAATTCCCCAAGTTAAAGAAGACTTCTCAACATGAATTTGAGAAAGTTAAGAGTGCGTTTATACAACAGTTATAGTTATTCACTTCCTTTTTTCGGAATTACATCATTAAAAGAGATCACCTCCTAATAAAGGATATATCCATATATTAGGGGTGCTCTCTAAAGTTATACTTTCACTTGTTATTTGAGTAAAATGACTTAGCGTCAATTCTTGATTAACTCTCCTAAAATTCCAATACTTACTATAAATAGACCGACCTATTCATAATGGTAAAATTTTCTTCTTATATAGTTGTTATAAAATATAGGTAAATATTCAGGATATATTACCTATGTTAGCGAACAACATTGTTAAAGTAAAGATGATATACGTACTAGAAATACATATCCATACTATGTTTGTTTTAATTCTTTGATAATCATTTTTGGAAATTTTGATTATAAAAAGACATACATTTAAAGATAAAACTAGGGTAAGTATTGGATTCATCAAAACCGATGTAGCAACAATAAAATCAATCATTTAATCACACCTGTAATTTTTTTTTAGAAATTAAACTTGATAGCGGTAGAAGTCATTTTAGTTTCTGCAGTCGTCGCACCTAATCCAATATCACCTGTTTTTATAGTTACTGTGATATTAAATGAAAATGTTGTATGTGTTGGCTGTCCAATAGGGCTTTGAAGGATGCAATCGTAGCATGTCCACAAAGGTCAACCTGTGCTGTCGGTGTAAAAAATTTGATATCAAAATTTTTATTATCTATTTTCTTAATAAATGCTGTTTCTGAAAAACGAACTTCTGCAGCAAATTTCTGCATAAACACTTCGTTTAAATCTTCATAAATTACTACACCTGCAGGATTCCCACCAAACTGTATGTCTGTAAAAGCATCAATAACATAATATAACAAATCCATTTTCTCCTTTACTAGTACTATTGCTTATTCCTTAACTTTATAGAAGGAATGATTACTTTACAATCAAATAATAAGAGCCCTATTAATTTAGTACTTATTTCCCCTGCTTTAGAAGAATGATATATTAAAAAATAAAGGAGATGAAAAGTGAATGATGAATGCGAAGACGATATTGTTAGATCAGCTACTAGCTAATGCGAATGATCGTAGTTGGTATATCTCATTCGATGAAGCTGTTGACGGACTAACTGAACAAGAAGCATTTTGGAAACCTGATGAGTACAGCCATAGTATTGCAGAAATTGTCCAACATCTAATTTATTGGAATGAAACATGGCAATTACGGTATAAAGAAAATCAAGTTAATGCCAGTGCAAAGACGAATAACGATGACACTTTTACCATTAGAGATGAGAAGACCTTCTCTGAATTAAAAGAAAAGCTGTTACAAATACTACTCCAATGGCAAGAGCTCATTGAGGAAGAGCAGCTTTTATCTATTGTAAATGGCTATCCTGTAAAGGCAGAATGGTGGGCAATTATTTCGAATGCTGCGACTCATAATGCATACCATATCGGACAACTTGTATATATACGTAAAATGAAAAAATAGCCATCTTACTGTGACACAATGGCCTACTAAGTTCATTAAACGACAGAAAAATGCCCAGGCTCAAAAATAAAGTAATCACAAAATTCCCATTCATAAATCATCTATGGTAATAATAGTGTAATACTGGTATATTATAGTGGTATTTTATTGATACGAAAGGTGGTCGTTTATGAATAGAACACTTGGACATTTACAACATGAAATGATTGTTGAAGCGAAAAAAGGATTTCCGATTTTGCTTGCTGGCGCCTTTGTCTTTTTACTTTTTACCCTCATGCCCTTTGTTTTTCCAATAGAAGTTGTTCGTTTAATTTGGATATTTGGCTTAGGTGCGATTTTTCCTATTGGGTTTTTCATTAGTAAAATCCTTGGTGTTAATTTAAACGTTCCTGGTAACCCTTTAGGGACTTTAGGAGGGATCGTTGCCGCTCCTCAAGCATTTTATCTACCTGTCTTTATTCTTGTGTATATGAAAATACCTGACTACCTTCCCTTCACCATTGGTTTACTTGCAGGCTCTCATTTTCTTCCTTACTTATGGATTTATAAAAGTAAAGCTTATTTATTCATTACGTTAGGAGCTTGTTTTTCTGCTCTCATCTTTGGTGGGTTCTTTGTAGAACATGCTTTCACTCTTGTACCTTTAGCTATTTCTATTGTGTATGGAATGGGTGTTCTATTCATTGGAAGAGAACTTAAAGGCAGTCGTAATTAATCACCTGTTAGTAGGTGATTTTTTTATTCTTCGTTATCTACTATCAATATATGAAAGGATTGATTTTTTTGCTGTTTCCATATCGGAATGATCTTAGAAAAACGTTAATACCTTACCTAACTAAACTTGATGAGGCATTTTGGTTTAAGACATCAGATGGCTATCCCAATAATCTAGCTTGGATTATTTCTCATATAGCAAGTAGCGAGGACTATTGGGTAAATGAAATTGGCCTTAGAAAGAGTTGTATATTACATCTTCATGAGGATTGCTCGCCTAAAGAACTACTAGATAGCTATATTCAAATTAGAAATTATACGGATGACATTCTCCATACATTGGACCAATCAGAACTTAATGCATTAGTAGAAGTACCAAGGTTTTCTGATGGCTGGACGCCACCTTCAGTCCCAACATTCAAGTGGTTGTTTCATCATGTTTACACACATGAGGCATACCATGTTGGACAAATCTCAATTATTGCTCACCTGAATGGATTTCCAAAGCCATTATTTTAATAAAGATACAAAGGTGCATTTTCCCGAACACTATGAAAACAAGACGTATTCCATTATACTAAGTAAAAAATGAAAAATAGGATGGTGTGATTGATATGATGTTTGCTCCATTATTTGAACAGGACGTACCAGGACTTCTTCTTCCTTAACGGTAGAAGAGCTTTTTCTCCGTTAAGGGCATAGGGATCTATGAAAACGGAGGAAAAAACATGAGAAATAAAGTGATCGGCGCTAGCTTTTTATCGCTAGCAGCGAGTATATGGGGCGCCATGTATGTAGTAGTTAAAGTAGTGGTGGATGTTGTGCCACCATTGGAGCTTGTTTGGATTCGTTATTTAATTGCGGTGGTGGCACTAGGCATTATTGGCATCATGATGAAGCAATCGTGGAAAATTGCTAAAAAAGATTGGCTAGTCATTTTTCTTGTGGGCCTCATTGGCAATACCATTTCAATTGTTACGCAAGAAATGGGTACCTTGCTATCTACTGCTCAGATGGGCGCGATTATTACAGCGACAACTCCTGCTTTTATGGTTGTCTTTGCACGTTTGATGTTGAAGGAACGTATAACGCTCAAAAAATGTATATCTATTGTCCTCGCAACGATTGGTGTCGGGATTATCGTGGGCAATGGGCAAATCGACGTCACGCAGCAATTAGGTGGACTCTACTTACTAATTGCTGCCTTAACCTGGGCATTGATGTCTGTGTTAGTGAAAAAAGTACCGAGCGAGTATTCTCAAATGGTTGTGACAACCTATTCATCGATGATTGCTGTTATTCTATTAACACCTTTTGTCCTTCCTAGGTTACAAGAGTTAGATTTAACAACTGTATTGCAGCCAACGATTACAGGGGGCTTGCTTTATCTGGGCATTGTGTCAACAGCTGGTGGATTTTTATTGTGGAATAAAGGGCTTCAGTTAATGAATGCTTCTAGCGGCGGCTTATTTTTCTTCTTTCAACCCATAGTCGGCACTTTTTTAGGCTGGTTGTTATTAGGAGAAACTATTGGGCTGTCCTTCTGGTTAGGCTCCCTCTTTATTTTTAGTGGAGTATTTATTGTTATTCGAGATGAATAAATGGTTAGTGCGTTTCTATGTTAGATAGAGACGCACTTTTTTGTTCAATGAAAACTGTCACAGATCGGTATGTTCACTTAACTCATCACATATATTGCAACAGCCTAAAGGAGCTGATACTGTGATAACCTTTTTAGGTAATGTAAAGGATCTTTCTTTAATAACAATTTTATTGGCTAGTATGATCTATCGTCGACAGCTTAAATTAACGAGATGGCAAAGAAAACTAACCGTCGGTGAATGGACGATGTATATCATGCTTTCGATTGCACTACCTTTTTATGCAATATATTATCTTGTTTTTCTTTTGGGCACATAGCAAAATAGAAATGAGACTACTATATTTTGGGAGGTATTTTAATGTTTCAAACAGTAGAGGATTTTTTACAATCATGGTCTTTTGAAGCGGCTGCTACACACAAACTACTCAATCAACTTACGGATGAATCACTTAATCAAGTCATTACTGCTGATAATTGGACGTTAGGACGTATAGCATGGCATACCGTCGCTGCTATTCGGATAATTACTTCGAATACGAATTTATCATTTGAAGCACCTGCGCAAGATTTTCCTGTTCCAACTTCTGCACAATTAATTGCAGATCGCTATCTTCAAGCCAGTCAAGCCTTCGTAGACGCGATCCAAACACAATGGACTGATGAGACAATGAAGGAAAAGATTGAATTTATCGGCCAGCAAATGCCCAACGGCTCCCTGCTGTTATTTTTGTTACAGCACCAAAGCCATCACCGTGGACAAATGACCGTTTTAATGCGCCAGGCTGGTTTAACGGTTCCAGGCATTTACGGTCCAGCAAAAGAGGAATGGGCACAGTATGGATTGGAAGCTCCGCAAATGTAGTTGAAAAAGAGGTTGTCCATTAGGAGACAACCTCTTTTAGCTAGCTTATAACGTGGCTAACCAGTTATTTGTATCGGCTATTGTTGGATTAGCGAGATAATGCCCACCTTCGATTTGTAATGTTTGGCCCGTCATGAACTTTGATTCATCCGAAGCTAAAAATACAACTGCATGACCGATATCATCGGCCTCCCCATGATATGGGAGCGCATTAAATTTGGAATAGATCGCTAGCATTTCTTCTGGCATATTATTTTTGGCAGCTGGTGTTAAAATAAGACCTGGTGCAACCGCATTACAACGAATATGATCTTTGCCATATTGTGTGGCAATGTTTTTCGTCATATTCACTACACCTGCTTTTGTAGCGCCATAGGCTGTACGTATTTGATCACTTGCAAATGCTGCCATGGAAGCGGTATTAATAATTGAGCCCCCTCCCGCTTTTTGCATATACGGAATCGCAAAACGACTGCCAAGTAAAATTGATTTTAAGTTCACATTGACTAAGCGGTCCCATTCATCTAAATCAATATTCACCACATCTAAATCTTTCTTTAAATTGGTTAGACCGACATTGTTAAATAGGACTGTTAAAGTTCCATATTGTTCAACAGTAAAATTCACCGCTCCTTCTATCGATGAAGCATCCCCAGCATCAAGGAAAATGGCTGACGCCTCAAACCCTTCTTTTACTAGAGCATCAGCTGCTTCTTTAGCACCCTCTAGATTGAAATCAGCAATGACCACTTTTGCGCCCTCCTTAGCTAATAGTGTAGCTGCTGATAAACCAATTCCAGACGCACCCCCTGTCACTAAGGCGACTTTATTTTTTACTCGATCCATCTTTCATTCCTCCATTTACTCTCATTAGTAACGTAAAATAGTTTAACATTAAACTATTTATTTTTAAACTAATATCCTTGAAGTTTTAAGCAGACCAGATGACTTTTATGTTAAAATTTACATAACGAGGTGATAAGATGGAAAATAAACAAATTTGCCAAGTATACGGCAATGACATATTTGCAACGGGACAAGTTGGCAGTATAACGAGTGAAGGAAATGTTCGCCCAATCGGCTCTATAATGGCTACAGGCTTACTTACATTTCATCTTCTAAAAAAGATTTTAATAGACGATTTTAAACCAAAAAATCAACTCCTATACAAATAACTAACACTTGTTTCATAATGTTAATCTATTATAAAAAAGGGTGATAATTTGTCAAAAAACTCCTATAAATATTTAAAATATGTAGCATTGCTTCTTGTCGTATTTCAATTACTGTATTTAGGAATTCCCGATTCTGTGAAGCCTGTGTTGGTTTATGAGTACATTATATTTTTCGGATTAGCTTATTTATTTGCAATTCTTCAAGATTTTTTTAATCCAAGTAAAAAAACAGATCTATTATTACGTGTAGCCCTTATCATTAGTTCGATTGTCATGGCTGTTACATCCATCTATTATAAAGAAACGTTCACGGTTGTTTTTTCTGTAATGATGATCGTTGGGATAAGTTTCTCATTACATTTAACAATCAAACACAATAAAAAAAACAAGCAAAAGGATTAATACCTTTTGCTTGTTTTTCAAAATGAATGGTACGAATATTTTGTTTGTGTTGAGTAAGTAATATTGTTACCACTCGCACCTACGTACTCCACTAAGACTGTAGGTGTTAAAATGTGAGTACCCTTACGCTTCGCACAATCGTTTAAAACGTATTGTAACTGGTTTTTATTCGGACTTTTTAAGAACATTGCAAAAAAAGTTTTATTCACGTTCATACATTTTAACTTTACATAACATTTTAAAAAGGAGTAACGACAAAGGGCCAACCCTTCGTGTTACTGCCTTTTCAGTTAGATTACAGGTTATTTTTATACATTGTTGATTTAACAGCACTTAGTTAAATTACTAGCTTAAGCATGTATAAAATAGCGTATAAACAAGCAAGTTATTTTATTTATTGGCTTTCTCAGGTTCGCTTATATTTGCCTTTATTTTTTGTCTCTCCAATTCGATTCTCTCGAATTCAGCCTCTAGTTCCCTCTGCTTAATCAAATATTCCTTTCTTATTTGATAAACCTTAATAGCACTGAAAACTACAATAATAAAAGCAAATACCAACATTAAAAATTGGATATTTGAGAAATACAATTAGGCACACCTCACATTCTTTATTATATTATACATTTCCGCGATCATCATGTATAATAATACAAATAATACATATTATAACACATAAATGTATTATTTTAACAAAATACATAGAGAATCGTTGTAATGAAAAGTTAAATGTTTATACAATTATCTACGGTTTTATCGAATTTTGCGCATGCCAATGAACTAGCAAGTAAAAAGTGCTTTAGCCGAATCAGTATTATATAATTTTAATACAAAGAAACTAGAGTTTGATGAAGAGACAGCTAAAGAAAAATATCATTTCACAGATGAAGAATTAAATTATTATGAATCTCTAGAGTCACTAACTTCTAAAGAGGTTAATAATACACTTTTAACATTAGGGATAGACATGGAAAATTACGATGGCGACATCATCTATAAAGAAAATGAAGATGGAGAAATAACACCATACGCCGTTGTAGCATGGCTTGCAGGAATTGGTTTGGTTTCTTTCATTGGATATTTTTTCTGGGATCGATATCTTACACATAAAGAAAAAATGAACTACATGAATCGATGTTTTGATCAGGGTGGAAACCCAATAATTGATTCAAGAGATGACGCAGGTTTAAATGGACAAACTAATGCAACAGAAGCTAGAAAAATTGGAGGATATAATTTCGCGTGTCAAAAACCATAATGTACACTTAACGACTGTTTTAAATTTTCAAATTGAGCAAAGCAGCGACAACATATAGAGCATCTTTTTCAGCTCATTTTAACGTTTTGTAAAAAATGTGGAGAAGTCGCATCCATCAAAGTGACCAAGCCAGAAAAATTTAATTAGGTCAGGAGCATATGATGATTATTTTCGATACGGTAACTGAGTTTGTGCAACACTATCAACCTACTGCGAAATATTTGACGGATTACTATGCTTCTAATAAAAAGCAATATGAGGAGTATTTTTACTATCATTGTCATCATGTTGAGGAAAAAAAGCAGGATGCAATAGAAAAACATGCGGTCATTTTGCCTGATTTATTGCGATTAAGACATATGCTTTACAAGTTCATTCCGACCATCGCAGCCCAATATGAAAAAATGTATACAATTCATTTTACTAGTGATGTACATTTACTTGTTGGCTTATATGGAAGTAATGCTTTTACTTACCGTCAATATAACCCTGATGTTGCTTTTTGCTTAGAGAAAATGCCTAAGCATGAGCGACATCTAAACATTATTATCGGTCATGAATTTGGTCATGTAGCACACTGTTTGTATAGCGACAAGCACGGGATTGAATGGGATAAAATTGATTGGGTACATCCTATTACGTGGCTTTTACAGGAGGGGGTCGCTACTTATCTATCGACAAAAGTTGTACAGGCAAGATTAGATGAATACTTTGCATTTGAAGAAGATCCAAAATGGCTGGAGTTTGCTGAAACGAACCAATCGACCATTGCTCAACAATTTTTCATAGATTTAACTACACATGACGCAGCCTATGTGTGGAAAGAGTGGTTCTCCATCAATGGCGGTCAGCATTTTCAAGCAACTCGGCTAGCCTATTATGTAGGTTATTGTCTTGTAAAACAATTAGTATACGAATTGGGTGAACAGCGAACCTTCCTATTGTGGGATAAAGAAAACTTCCATAAGATAATGATGCAAACATTACAAAAAATGATGTAAAGGGAATGTTTTCTATACAGAAAAAAAGAAGTTTGCTATAATACTAATGAAAACCTCAAAGGGTATCAACCAATTCTATGCTGCAGTGATTCATTTCACTGCAGTTTTTTTATGTATTAATGATAAGTAACTTTTTGAGCAGCTACAAAGAGCAACATTTCAAGGGGCGTAGAAATTTGCTCTCCTGTATTATGTTTCCTTTTTGTTCTTTCCCCATTGATACGGCTTTTTTGACCAATTCCACAACCAAATAAAAGCATACATGATGACCATTGTTCCAATCAGTGTCACCGTATTTTCTGCCCACGTGATAGATTGATCTTTTCTCCATTGATTAAACGTTCTTACAATGAAATAGATAATTGGATAAATGAAATAACTTAATTGATCTCGTCTCATTCTATCCCTCCAATACTGTTTATTATTCTTACTCATCCACCATAGCAGCGAGCTTCATCATCGTTTTCCAATTGCGAACAGTTGCTGGTACTTCCAGTTTAGGTAGCTGTTGACTAAGCTTGGCATTACGGATGCTATCGTAAAATAACAGATAGACATCTCTGCCATTGATAATACAACGCTCTTTTTCACTTTCATATGCTACTAATTTAGCACCATTCTCTTCCGTAGGTGCCATTGGCAGTAAGGCGACATGGAGACTTTCCCCTGTTGCTGTAGCACTTGCATCCGCTATGTCTTGCGGTGAAAACGGACAGTTGTTTACGATGGCTAGCAGTTCTTCGGCAGTTCTAATCATCACGATACTTGAGATATTGAAAGCTGTTTGGATGGTTTCTTGAATTTGCTGCTGTAAGCATACCTCCGATTCACTTGATTCAAATAATATATTGCCACTTTGAATATAAGTCCGTATATTTTGCAGGCCTAATGGTATAAGAGCTTCTCTTAATTCAGCCATTTTCAATTTATTGTGCCCACCTACATTAATGCCTCTTAAAAGTGCTACATACTGCGTCATGGATGACCACCTTTCCTTTCATTACTATTATAGCAATCATGAGGGAATATTAGGAAAAAACTGCACCCAACAAATAGGTGCAGTGGATGATTAGGCTAATTGTTGAATGTCCTCGATCAAACGATCCACATTCTCCTTTTTAGTAGCCCAGCTTGTGCAAAAGCGAACAACGGTGTGTTGATCATCGAATGCTTCCCAAATGGAGAAGGAGTATTTTTCGCCTAGTGTTGCGAGCAAGCTGTTCGGTAAAATCGGAAATTGCTGATTAGTTTTTGAATCATAGCGCAGGTCAAAACCTTTATCGATAAACGCCTGGCGAATTAGCATCGCCATGTCAACAGCATGATGGGAAATATCCATATAAAGTTGATCTTCAAATAAAGTTTCAAACTGAATGCCTAATAAGCGACCTTTGGCAAGCAGCCCTCCCCTTTGTTTGATCATGTAGCGGAAATCCTTTTGGTATGCGGGATTGACAATCACCACGGCTTCGCCAAACAATGCCCCCATTTTCGTGCCACCAATATAAAATACATCACAAAGCTTGGCGATCTCTGCTAAAGATAAATCGCTATCTTGCGCCACAAGTCCATAGCCTAAACGGGCTCCATCTAAGAATAACGGCAGACCATACTCTCGACAAACGTCGCTTAAAGCCGTTAATTCTGCTTTACTATATGTCGTGCCATTTTCAGTAGGATGTGATATGTACACGATGCCTGGCTGCACCATATGCTCATGTGTGCTGTCTTGCCAATGTCCTTCGATGCATGCTTTCACCTGTGTAGCCGTTAACTTGCCATCATCACTTGGCAATGTCAAAACTTTATGACCAGTCGCTTCGATTGCCCCTGTTTCATGTACCGCAATATGACCCGTTGTTGCTGCAATTACCCCTTGATGTGGACGCAGGATAGAGGCGATCACAGTGGTATTCGTTTGCGTTCCTCCAACTAAAAAGTGGATGTCTGCCTGCTCGTCTGCAATGGCTTTTTTAATATAGGCACGTGCTTTTTCCGAATGCTCATCCATCCCATAGCCTGGTGATTGCTCTTCATTCGTTGCTACTAATTGCTGTAAAATTTTTGGATGTGCGCCTTCCGCATAATCGTTTTCAAATCGTATCATATTTTTAGTCCCTCCAAATTCTCTCTATCTATTGCTTATTTTTTATGAAGATAATCATTTATGACTTGTTGATCTGGCGGGCTCATCTTCTTAGGCAGCTGATCCAGTGGAAAGAATGCTATCGCCATTGCTTCTTCCTCATCATACTTTAATTCACCTGAAAAGCTACGACATTCATACGCCGCAATGACATTAAAAACTTCATCCCCATGTGGATATTGATAATAAAATTCCTGACCAGAAAATACGTTTAAGAGCTCTAAGTCAGTAGGAATGAGTCACTCTCTTCATACATTTCCCGGATGGCCACCTCTTCAAGTGTTTCTCCCAATTCCATCGAACCACCAATTAGTCCCCAGCACGCATTATCCTTACGATGCTGTAGAAGTAGCTCGTTGTTTTCATTGAAAATGAGGACACTTGCGCCTACCATGATCAATGGCTTCGTGCCGACCTCCCGACGTAAATCCATGATGTAGCCCATAGTTCCCCTCCAAATCTATTTTTTTCAGTTCCTATTATTATATTACGGTATTTTGTTCCCTTTGCGCTATTTGTTTATCTTCAAAACAACTTATAGCCCCCACATAATGGAGTCTTGTATCACAAACCACAAATTTTTCCATCAAACGGATTCCATCGATTATCGTAGGACTTGAACGTTATTGTCCTATTAGGGAGAATAATTAGTTAACCATTTGTAGGAAAAAGGGATGCCGTTTTTCAAATGGTAGATAGAATGCCCGCGTATGATTGGTGATTGTAATTATCCATCTTTATCAGGGGTATTTTTGGCACAATCCATTACCCACTTCGCTATGTCTGCACACATATTTTTCAGACATACGAAGACCACAAATTATATATAATGGATATGATAGGAAATGGAGGTGCGATATGAATAACGACAAGAACGGCAAAAAAATACTAATAACCATTGGCTGGCTATCGGCTGTGCTAGCTCTTGGCTTTTTCCCCCTATTTTTAGGAATTGTCGCATGTTGTATGGGTGTTGTTCTGAAAAGAGACTATGAAGCAACAACACATGGACGTGTGTTAATGTTCGCCGGGGTAATTGGTTTTATTGGAGGGTGGATCATCAATTATGTTCTCTTGCAACTCTTTTAGTTCTATGAAAAAGCGCCGCTATATCATAGGAAGTATGTTGCTCATAGCGGTTTTCTTTTGTTTCATCCAAGTAAATTGTCATTTTACAAGCCATGCGTAGCCATTCATTACTTTATTGCCAAACATATCACCGATGAATCAGCGCAATAAATAGAAATTGTAGAGAAACCAGTCCCAGATATTTATTACCTGCTCCTGAAAACAAAGGATTAACACAGTTAAGAAAACCCTCGTTGAATGGCAAGTGACTGCATGTATAATTCCCCCTAATGTCAATCTGGCTAAGTACATGCTAGATGCAAAAACAAGACAATTAAAATAAGTCGTACATATAACCAAAGCTGGAGACCTGTATATTAGGTTCCAGCTTTATTGATAATGGAGGTTCTACGGAGGTCTTGAGCATTCTGAAATATATGCTCTTAACAGTTGACTCGCTTTTGAGCGGTGGGTAACTTTTTGGGATCACTTTAGATGACGCTTTGGAGCGGTTTGACACTTTATTTGATCACTTTGGTCACTCCTTTGAGCGGGTTCCCATTCTTTTGGATCACCTTGACCTCACTTTGGAGCGGGTTCATACTCTTTTGGATCACTTTGGTCACTCTTTTGAGCGGGTTCACTCTCTTTTGGATCACTTTGACCCAACTATGGAGCGGGTCCACACTTTTTTGGATCACCTTGCTCTCACTTTGGAGCGGGTTCACTCTCTTTTGGATCACTTTGACCTCACTTTGGAGCGGGTCCTAACTACTTTGGATCACCTTGAACTAACTTTGGAGCGGGTTCACTCTCTTTTGGATCACTTTGACCCAACTATGGAGCGGGTCCACACTTTTTTGGATCACCTTGCTCTCACTTTGGAGCGGGTTCACTCTCTTTTGGATCACTTTGACCTCGCTTTGGAGCGGGTCCTAACTACTTTGGATCACCTTGACCTCGCTTTGGAGCGGGTCCTAACTACTTTGGATCACCTTGACCTCGCTTTGGAGCGGGTCCTAACTCTTTTGGATCACCTTGAACTCACTTTGGAGCGGGTTCACTCTCTTTTGGATCACTTTGACCTCGCTTTGGAGCGGGTCCACACTTTTTTGGATCACCTTGAACTAACTTTGGAGCGGGTCCTAACTACTTTGGATCACCTTGACCTCGCTTTGGAGCGGGTCCTAACTACTTTGGATCACCTTGACCTCACTTTGGAGCGGGTTCACTCTCTTTTGGATCACTTTGACCTCCCTTTGGAGCGGGTCCTAACTACCTTGGATCACCTTGACCTCGCTTTGGAGCGGGTCCTAACTCTTTTGGATCACCTTGAACTCACTTTGGAGCGGGTTCACTCTCTTTTGGATCACTTTGACCTCCCTTTGGAGCGGGTCCTAACTACCTTGGATCACTTTGACCTCACTTTGGAGCGGGTCCTAACTACTTTGGATCACTTTGACCTCACTTTGGAGCGCATTCTACTCCAACTTGATCACTCCAGTCACTATTTCGAGCTAGTATCCAACCCTTTTAAAGAATCATCTTCCATTTTCTACTCAGTCAGCGGATGAGCCACAGGACGAATCACTGGTCGGTGAACTTGAATCAGCACAATGATGGCTGTCTTGTGAGGAAATCTGTGTATCATGGGTTAGAAAATCGTTTGTTGAGTGAATATGATGTGATTCATCGTTCGATTTATTGTGTTGTTTACTTACGTTACTGACGATACCAACAATAATAATGATCCCTAAAAATACAATAAATAAAGACAATTTTTCCAACTCCTCTCATTAGTTATATAAATTCTAACATATATTCCTCTGTTTAAAGTAGGCATTGACGATATTTGTAAATATATCTGTTGCCTCTCTCTACCTGTTGACCAATAATAGAGGATACGCTTTATGTTGGTGGATAGATTGCTCAATTTGACGGATAAAATTAGAAAAGTAGCGGATAGACGCGCTAAGTGACGGATAGAGCAATCAAAGTGGAGGATACGTTTTATTCTGGTGGATAGATTGCTCAATTTGACGGATAAAATTAGAAAAGTTGCGGATAGCTCGCTCAATGTAACGGATAAAGCAATCAAAGTGGAGGATACGTTTTATTGTGGTGGATAGATTGCTCAATTTGACGGATAAAATTAGAAAAGTTGCGGATAGCTCGCTCATTGTAACGGATTGAGCAATCAAAGTGGAGGATACGTTTTATTTTGGTGGATAGATTGCTCAATGTAACGGATAAAATCAGAAAAGTAGCGGATAGCTCGCTCATTGTAACGGATAAAGCAATCAAAGTGGAGGATACGTTTTATTCTGGTGGATAGATCGCTCAATTTGACGGATAAATTCAGAAAAGTAGCGGATAGCACACGCTAAGTAACGGATAGAGCAATCAAAGTGGAGGATACGTTTTATTCTGGTGGATAGATTGCTCAATTTGACGGATAAAATCAGGAAAGTAGTGGATAGCTCGCTCATTGTAACGGATAAAGCAATCAAAGTGGAGGATGCGCTTTATGTTGGTGGATAGATTGCTCAATTTGACGGATAAAATTAGAAAAGCAGCGGATAGCTCGCTCAATGTAAAGGATAAAACAATCAAAGTGGAGGATACGTTTTATTCTGGTGGATAGATCGCTCAATTTGACGGATAAAATCAGGAAAGTGGTGGATAGCACGTGTTAAGTGACGGATAAAATCAGGAAAGTTGCGGATAGCACGCGCTAAGTGATGGATAGAACACTGTAATAAGCTACAGGATACGCCCCTCAAAGCGAAGTATCCTCGACATTGGTCCAAAAATTACCAAATTAAAATAACACCACAATCAAAGTGATTGTGGTGTAGAGGTTATGATTGAGATTTGCGTGCTTTGTTTGAACGATTACTTTCGTTCGAATTTTTCTTTTGTTCCTGTGTTAAAGGATTATCTTCACGCACATCTAAATCATCTGGACTTAAATCTGTCGCTAATTCCGCCAATTCTGACTGGCGTTTATATTGCTTACCTTTTGTCAAAATAATCACCTCCAAGTAGTATTACATTGCCCTATTTGGTATGATCTATTCCCAGCAAGGTATGAAATAATGATTTCTAGCTATGCTAATTGAACAACCTGCTGGTTCAAAAGATGGTGATAGGCTTGCACATCTTGCTCATATAATGTCTTATATGTTGCAAGGCTATACTGCATTATATTGTCAAACTCTGTTTCCGATACGAACTGGTGTATATGGTTAAGAGCTCTTGCGTTATCCCATGCTGTTTGCTCAAATTGAATATTCATTTCGTGTTCTTCAAGCATCATCGTTAACAGATGCTCCTGATGATAAATTTCCTTTAAGGAATGCTGTTTTTTCATTGTAAAAATTTCAATTGTGCGTGGTAGTGATGCTTGTAATGCATCACGATCCATCGCATGTCCTAGTTCATGTAAGGTCATTGTTTTTACATACACCTCAAGTGAAATTGGCAGCTTTAGCTCATTTCTCGCTTCTATTAATCGTTTTGCATCGAATCCTACATAATCCCCAATGAAATTGTAACTCATATTAATACCCGAATGGTCTTGTTTTATCGTCACCGTCATGCCTACAGCCTGTATGACGGCGTAGATTACATCATATAGTTCTTTTTCTTTATGTTGTTTTGTCATGATCTCTATCCTCATTTCCTCTAAAACACAAGCTATTGATACTATAATAGAAGCGGATTAAATATATACTACAATTAGGAGAAATTCAACAAATTTATCCTACGCTTTAGAGGAAATGCACAATAAAAAAGCGTTTGTAGTTAATCAACTACAAACGCCTTTTGTGTGAAGGGTTATATTATACGTGAATAATTTAGTTGTTATCGTTATTACGACGGTTACCGTTGGAGTTATCACTACGCTGCTTACTGCGAGCTTCTCCACCTTTACGGCCTATTTCCTCATAAAAATCGTCGTCGTGATTTTTTGAGGTAGCTTCTCCGCCTTTGCGTCCAATTTCTTCATAAAATTCTTCGCCGTGGTTTTCAGCCGTAGCTTCCCCACCCTTGCGTCCAATTTCCTGATAAAATTCTTGACCGTGATTTTTAGACGTAGCTTCTCCGCCTTTACGTCCAATCTCTTCATAAAAATCACGATCATGATTTCTGGAGGTAGCTTCTCCGCCTTTACGTCCCGCTTCTTCGACAGTCATGTTTTCATTGTTGTTTCTGTTGCGATTGTTTTGCTTGTTAGCCATTTCTATTCCTCCTAAATATTTTTTTGAGCTTTGACTAGCTCGCTATTTATATTCCCAGCTCAAACACATCTAAACATATTTTCTTAAAAAACTTATTTTTCTATCTTAATAGAACTCTTTCTACCCCGTTCAAAATCTCGATAAAATCATATAATTTTACGCTTGCCAATATAATACTAATCTATGGAAGATGAAAGAAGGGTGATGTGAGCGTGACGATTATAACAAAGCCATCAATTGGTTTAACTCAATTTACAGACTTTACGATGAAAGGAAGTGCAGCTAAGACAAAGTTTGTGAAAGATATAAAATATCAGGGAGATTATCATCCGATTAAAGATTATTGGAAGGCCTTACGCGACGGTTTAAAAAAATACCATGAACAGCGCTTGAATGACTCCTATTTACTCGACATTGTGGACAATGCCCTCCCCGCCCGACAGAAAAATTATCAAGAAGCTGTAAAAGCCTATGTGAAATTCTTTAAAAATAAAGATGTAAAGTGGTTTGAACCTGGTAAGGCTAATTGGTATTGTGAGGAATTAACAGTAAGATCAAATCCTGAACTCGGTTTAATTATCGATGATACCCCCTATCTAATAAAGCTATATTTCAAAGGAAAAAATGAGCGAATTGATAAACATAAATGTCGATCTGCCCTGACTCTCCTAAAGGATTCCCACTACTCAACGGAACATCCAGAATCAGTGAAACATGCCATTTTAAATGTGCAAAAAGGTCGCTTGATTATAGATGATGATTCTACTGACTATCACCAAATTGCCCTCGAGTCTGATGCCGCACAATTTATGTTTATTTGGAATAGACTTTAACACGCTTCGTGAAACAGCATCGACCATGACAAAAGGACATCCACTATAGGATAATAAGAATGACGTAGAAAAAAGCGAAGAAGGAAGTGCTAGTATGGATGCAGAAATGGTGATGCAGGAGCTAAAGGCTCTAGGCAAGGAACGTACGAAAAAAATGTATATGTCGAATGGTGCGCAAGAGCCACTGTTTGGCGTAGCAACAGGTGCTATGAAGCCTATCGCGAAGAAAATAAAAATTGATCAGTCTTTAGCGGAGGAGCTCTATGCTACAGGCAATTATGATGCGATGTATTTTGCTGGGGTTATTGCCGATCCAAAGGCAATGACTGCAGAAGATTTTGATCGCTGGATGGATTCCGCTTATTTTTATATGCTGTCTGATTATGTCGTAGCGGTCACTTTAGCGGAAGCGCCGATTGCCCAAGAAGTGGCGGATGCATGGATTGCGAGCGGTGAGGAGCTGAAAATGTCAGCAGGTTGGAGCTGCTATTGCTGGTTATTAGGAAATCGCAAGGATAACGAATTTTCAGAGAGCAAGTTGGCCAACATGCTCGAAGTGGTGAAAACGACCATTCATAATGCGCCAGAACGGACTAAATCTGCGATGAATAATTTTCTCTACACTGTGGCCATTTCCTATGTGCCACTTCACGACCTGGCTGTTGAAACGGCACAGGCTATTGGTCCAGTAGAAATGAAGCGAGATAACAAAAAAAGCACGACACTCTACGCATATGAAAATATCCAAAAGGAAGTAGAACGAGGACGAGTTGGATTTAAACGTAAATATGTAAGATGTTAATTCGTTGCAGGGCATTGATCCAAAAAAGGGTTGATGCTCTTTTTTGGATAAACTTAGGTATAAAAAAGGCACTAACAAGACACGCATTCCATTGTCTGTTAGTGCCACTTTTGTATTCATTTAACATTGTTCTCAATCTAAAATCCTATAAAAACATGTCAAAATTTACTTTTTAATAGTATAATAACCATGTATTTCAATTTTAGGAGGATTTATATGAAAAAATTAGTATTATTTTTAGCGATGCTGACATTGTTTTTCGCTACAACCTCTATTGCGGACGCTCATCCTGGACGTCTAGATAGTAATGGCGGTCACAACTGTTCAGAAAAATCAAAGGCAAAGGGTCTTTGTTCAGGCTACCATTATCATAATGGCAATGGCAGCAATCAAGGTGGATCGTCTTCAGGCGGACAAAGCAACTATACGCAGACACCTGTAGTAACTGTTGCTCCTGCATTGACAAAAGTGGCGGTTTATTTGAATAATGAAAAACAAAATTATACGCCAGGTGCTTATATGAAAAATGGTACAACCCTCGTGCCAATGAAGGCTATTTTTGAATCGCTTGGGGCAACGGTTTCCTATGATAGTGCCACAAAAAAAGTGACGGCAGTAAAGGACAGTAAAAAAATTGTGATTGGTGTGGGGAATAAAAAAGCTTATGTTGATGCAAATGGTACTTCATCAACAATCACGCTTAGCCATCCTGCTGAAATTTATCAAGGAACAACAATGGTGCCTTTACGATTTGTTAGTCAGGCTCTTGGCGCAAACGTAACATTTGATGAGGCAGCATTGATTGTTTATATCTCGACAAAATAAAGAACAGGCTTTTCAGCAGTACTCTTGTTAGGGTGCTGCTTTTTTATTGTTGCTTTAAGTCAAAGTCGTATTTCTTGTTGATTTTTTTAGCAATCGTCTCTAAAAATAAAGCGACTGTCATTTTCTCGACTTTATTGGTATACCATGCTAATTTCGCTCCGTAGTTCTTTTTATTATAATTTACTTCTAGTGGCCAAAAATTTTTCGTTTTATAGGTATAATCAAACTTTACATATAATTGTTTTCCATCCGGACACTCCATAATTACTTGATATAATGGATTTTTCCTTTCTTGTTCAAATTTCACTTTTCTTATTTTTGTTATCATCCAAACCCCTCCTCTCTTCTACTACATTCGACAAAAGTTTGAGAATACCTCTATATCTAAGAAAAAGGATAAAGCTCTTGATTGCTAATGAGCTTTATCCTTCAGTATCCCCAAGTTAATTGGTTGCTATAAATTTATCGTAATACCGCTTGAGCATGGTCGCCATTTGCTCACGCGTGAGGACGCCGGCTGGGTTCATATTCTTACTGCCATCCCCACGGATGATGCCCTCATTAACAGCCCATTCCCACGCCTCTTTATGGGCTGCGCCTACATCCCTGCTTGATTGTAAACTCGCTTTTTCAGCCAACAAGCTTTTTAGCGCTTCGATTTCCTGTTTCAGCTCATTATATTGTGACACGGTTAATCCCTCCTCAAGTCCATTTTTAATGTCTTGCTGGAACTGTGCTTCTGTAATCCCCATGCTTTTTAAATAGTCAAAAGGATCTGAATGTGTGGTTCCACCCAAATTGTCGGCAATCCAACGATGGGACTTAATGCCATTACCACTTCCATCTAATACAGTAGGAATCCCTGCCTCGATGGCTAGTTTACGTAACAGCCATATATATGCCGCATAATCCTTTTTAAATTGTTCCTTGTCAGACGTCCGCGCCAGCTCTACCTGGGCATAGCTATACGGATTGCCTTTCGGACCGCAGCCATATTGCACCCGATTCACTGGGGCTACTTGTACGATTCGTCCACCACCACCTACCCAGTGGGAAACGAAGGCATTGGCTTTATTTTTATTCATATAGGCAATCTCGTTTTCCAATGCGTATGGACCAGTATTACTGCTATTCCCTGATTCATGCGCCACAACGTATTTTACTGCCACAAGCGCCTGATTAGGTAACCCTGACATGAGCTGTTTTTCTATAACATAACTCATAGTACACCGTCCTTTCCTATCAATTTTTTACAAATCATACTTTTTTATTTACAGTTCTAGGGAAATGTTTGTTGCTAAGAGGATCGTGCTCATGGGGCTTACTGCTAGAGAGGGAAGGACCCTTGAAAGCAAAGACATTCCCTTATTGTTAGTAAATGCTCGCACTTATGTGATTTCTAGTTAGTTGTGCTCTTTTACTATGTTTTCAATATGAATTTTTTACCCCTTCCTTCTCTCCAAGATATTGACAAAGCAATGTCTCCTGTAGTATTTTGTATCTTCTAAAATATTGAAAGAGAGGGAGGAAAATATGCGTTTAGTAGATATTATGAATCAATTACCAAGCTTACACGGTTTTACGCACATGACAAAAGTCAACAAAGGCTATTCACCTGATGACAAATATCTCATTACCGTTGGGGAAACGCGTTATTTCGTACGATTATCAGACCTTGTGCATCACGAAAAACGCCAAAAGGAATTTGCATTGCTACAAGACCTAGCAAAACAAGGTGTTCATACGCATAAAGCGATTGACTATACGGTGCTTCGTGAGGCCAATTTATCCGCAATGGTCGTCAGTTTTTTGGAAGGCTCCCCTGCAGATGAGGCTATCCATCAACTCTCTGACTCCGAGCAATATCAGCTTGGGCTAGCTGCTGGGAAACAATTAAGCGCTATTCATCGAGTGAATCCCCCTCAAAACATAAATTGGGAGGCATCACAGCGAAAGAAATTCTTTACTTATTTTAAGGCATACCAACAGGACTCCTATCATCTTCCACAGGAAGCTAAACTTGTGAGCTTTATTGATGCCCATTTGCCACTTTTAAAGCACCGTCCTATTACTCTACTTCATGATGATTTCCATCTTGGTCACATCATTTGTAAAGACCAGACGTTCAATGGGATTATCGATTTTAATGGCTTTGATGTGGGCGATCCCTATCATGATTTTTATAACCTCGCCTTATTTAGTAGACGACATAGCATCCCCTTTTGTATAGGGCAAATCAATGGCTATTTCCCCTCTGCTCCAGACGAGACTTTTTGGCAGCTCTATGCCTTATATGCTGCAATGACTGTTTTTTCAACCATTGTGTGGACACGTCAATATGACCCACCATCCTTTGACGACACCTTAGAGAGAATTCAGCTAATTTTACAGGATCATGATCACTTTTCATGGACGAAGCCAATATGGTATACGGATGATTATCCGCTCCCTAATAATGCTAATATTTTTTGACGTTCTGCTTCAAAATCAATAGCTGGCTGCTGATTACTTGGAGGGTCTTCTTCATGACGCTGATGAAACCACTTTGGAATGATTTCTCGACGTCTTTTAGCTTTCTTCGGCTGCACCTGTTGCTTACGTGCTTGAAAATGCTGTTGATCGATTGCGATATCTGCCAGACTTTTTATTTTGTTATTAAACCAATTTTGCAGAATTTTTTCTACATAACTCCAGCGTAAAACATTGTGTTCCACAGCTAGCTTCATCGCATGGACAACCATTTCCTCCGAAAAAATAGTGAGCCAATAATGAATTTTACTCGTGATATAGGCGCATTGAGAGCCAAAGCCTTGTTGCTCATAAAAGTGAGAGGCAGTGGACATAGGTTTCTTATCATCATGATCTTTATTTTTTAGTAATTGGTTATTTAGTAACTTATTCTTTAGTAGTGTCGGCTTTTCCGTTTGCGGTGTTACCGTTGACGGATATCCCGTTGACGGCATGGTAGCACATGTTGGCGCTTCAAAGACGAAAAATTCCACCTTGCCAAACTTGCCATCCTTTGTTCTTTTTTGTGCTTTTTGTAAATAGCCCGCCTCTATCAGTTCATCCATAATACTCGCTGTCGCTTCTCGCCCACATTTACTTCGTGTCGCTAAATCTGAAAGGCTAAAAGACCAATCATCTGGCAAAGACATCATATAGGCAAGTAACCCCTTTGCTTTCCAGCTTAATTGGTCATCATTTAAAAATTCTTTGTCCAATACAACAAAATTCCCCTTTTTCGCTACGCGATGAATCATTCCCATCCCTCTTTCGTGCTGTTGTGTCTATCTTCAATACTTATATAAAGAAATTCCGAGAAAAAGGGACATTCATAAAAAAAAAGACATGCCATAACAGCACGCCTTTACAAGCAGGTGAAATCAAATTTTTAGCGAAATTATACTAAAACAATAGAAAGGTGGTAAATAAATGAAAATTGCAGCGTCCCCTCTTACTAAAAAAGTAAATAATGTTTTTATTCATGTCCGAGATTTACATCAATCAGCAGAGTGGTATAGTCAGCTTCTCGGTCTGCCCTATTCTCAAGAAAAGGTAGTATCTCCTGTTTACAATCTACCCGTTACCTCAGAAACAGGTATTACCCTAGATGATCACACATTTGATCCGGGCTTTAAGCTTCAGCCATCAAAACATGTGTTATTTAACTTCTACACCAATAATATTGACGATGCCTATCAATATATCAAAGACAAAGGCATTCCAATTGTTCGTGAAATAGAACGTTTTGATGACTTTGCTTACTTCAACATTCAAGATTTAGATGGGAATATTTTAATGATTTGTGATGGTTAATGAGGAAGCAGAAGCAAACGTTTGCTTCTGCTTCATTTTATTGATATAGCTCTTCATAAACGATGACTTTTAAAGCGGCGATTTCATCATCTGACAGTTTCCCTTCAACCTTTTGTAGGGCTTCTTCTTGTGTCATCGAGCCATCTTGTAATTTCACTCGAATATCATTCAGCTCTGTGATCCCCACTTTTTGAATCAACACTTTAGTCGCCTCTTCTTTTGTCGTAAATGGCAATGTACTTCTATCTACCGTTTGGGCTTCCTCCATATAGGCCTTTAATTGCGGATCATTTTCAATCGTGTTTTTAATTTCGTCCATTTGCCCACTGTTTTCTAATTCTGTTGATAATGTATCAACAATCTTTTCTGAGGCAAATTTTGTACCGAAATGTAATACACCGTATCCAACCAAGCCAAGGAAAATTACGATGACCACTAGAAATTTAATAAATCTCAACTACTCTCACTCCTTTATCCACGTTCATCATACTATATCCAGTGGGTGGTTGAGAAACAATTCTCTCTAGAAATTATGTAAAAAAACCCCATCTATTGAGATGAGGTTTACTTCACGTATTTCAGATACTTTCGCACAAATTCCACAATGTATAGAACTTCTTCTTCCGTCATCGATAACAACTTGCAAACACGTTGGAGCCTAGCGGGAGATGTTAGTTGCTGGCGAACTTGATGGATATACATATATCTGCATTTACGAGGATTTACTTTGTCGCGTATTTGCTTGTATCGTAAGTAAGCATAACGTGCAAAGGCATTGAGCATTTCCCTCTCCTGCTCATCACGATCCTTTTTAATGGCAGCCTCATCAATCATGTCCGTTTCAAATGTCCGTGTGCCATCTGTTAATTGCATAGTACCACCTCTCTATTGCAAATGTACTCATCCCTATTAAATGCAACAAAAAAAGCCACACCTAGGGTAGATGTGACACTTTTTATGATTTTATATGTAACGACTATGAAGAGCGCATACGTTTCTGATCTCTCTTCTTCAAAATATAGCGCACGATGCTAAGCGTAATAACAATTTCATTAATTAATAGGAACTGAAAACTATAGACATGGGCATTTCGCCAATCATAAATACCCCAAACAATAAGCGTAAAAAGTACAACAGCCAACGTATATCTGGAGGCTTCTGGATAATAATCTTTTTCTTCTTCCATAGGGCACAACATCCTTTCTGGTTAGATGGATTGGATTTTTTGAAAACGGTTGGGTTACTGGAGGTGATGAATAATGTATCCTTCTTTTTTGATCGAAAGCATTTCTTCAAATGGTTTAGGTGCCTAAAATGGCGGATAAAAATCTATATGTGACGGATACAACGAGCTATTTGGTGGATAGCGCTCCTAGTTTGATCGATAGCCCCGCTCGAGATGGTTTGGGTCCCTAAAATGGCGGATAAAAATCTATGTGTGATGGATACAACGGACAATCTGGTGGATAGCACGCCTTTTTTGATTGATAGCCCCGCTCAAGACGGATTGGCTGCTCAAACTGGCGGATAGAAATCTATATGTGATGGATACAATGTGCTATCTGGTGGATAGCGCTACTATTTTGATCGATAGCCCCGCTCAAGATGGTTTGGTTCCCTAAAATGGCGGATAAAAATCTATATGTGACGGATACAACGGGCTATCTGGTGGATAGCACACCTTTTTTGATTGATAGCCCCGCTCAAGACGGATTGGCTGCTCAAACTGGCGGATAAAAATCTATATGTGATGGATACAACGTGCTATCTGGTGGATAGCGCTCCTAGTTTGATTGATAGCCCGCTCCAGACGGATTGGCTGCTCAAACTGGCGGATAAAACATTAAATGTGATGGATACAACGGACTTTCTGGTGGTTAGCGCTCCTAGTTTGATCGATAGCCACACCCTGACAGATGGTCACCCTTTTTTTCAAGTCCTCACATGTAATAGGCGAAAATGGCTACAATCATATTTGGTAATGCTAGTAGTAAGGCGTTTTTCATGATGCGATTGCGGTCGTTTCGATCTTGTTGCGTTTCTGTGGCGAAATTGGCACGTATTCTATCTCCGTTCGCCAAGGCACCTGACAGTAGCATCGAGACGACGATGAAGATTCCTCCTAACAGCCCTGGAAGTAAATGGGCTTTCTCCGTGCCCCAGAAAAAGATTGAACAGAGCACACCTACAATTGACAATACTGTTCCAATACTTACATACTTCATATGCAGTCCCCCTTATTCTAGTATACGATTAATTGTGCCTTTCGTTTCAAAATTATCCCAAAATGTACATATACAAACTTTTTATAATTCACTACAATAGTTACGATAGGAGGTAACATGGATGATACAACAGTATGTCAATTGGAGCGGACAGTCTATTAAGCTGACATGGCTTCCTCAACAAATCGTACAAGAAAGTAGTAAAGTGACCAGTGTACATGGTATTTGTTTTCACCATGGTCGTGTTTTACTCGTGTACGTTAAAAATCGTGGATTTAATTATCCTGGTGGCCATGTTGAATTTGGGGAAACCCCAGAGGAGGCGCTGCATCGCGAGGCTTTAGAAGAAGGTTATGTGAAAGGTTCTATTCAATATATCGGTGCGATTGAAGTAAGTCACGAAGAAAACCCATTTTTTATTGAAGGCGGTAAATATCCAATGATTGGCTATCAGCTTTTTTACAAAATGACCATTGAAGAGTGTCTACCGTTTTGGGGTGAGCATGAAACAATTGAACGGATTTGGGTGGAACCAGAGGGAGTGCCTGATTTAATCAACGATCATAAGTTAGCACATGTTATTTTGCAGGAGGCATTGACTATATAATGGGGTGGAATACGATGCAAATGGAGGAGCAATTAATCGCATTAACAAAAAAGACATTGGAAGATTTAGTACATAAAAGATATGAAAAACTTATACGAGAGCAAACACTAACAGAGGAAACGGCTACCTTTTTGCAGGAGGTTTTCGAGTTACAGGGCAATTTGACATGGCCACTTGATGAAGCATTGCTGGACATTGATGTGTATGAAATGAACGATCAAAGTTACTTTGTAACAGAGATACGCTATTTATGGTTTGACCATGAAGAAAGTGCTATTGTGCTATTTTGCAAAGCCTTTACGAATGCAGAAAAAACAGCAATTACTGCTTTTATTATCGATACGGTAGATGCTTAGTATAGTATGGTTGCGAATCGTTCATAGTAAGAATGGTGTGAAAATCATACCAAATTAGACGACGGAGGGATTATTTATGAATGGTATTCGTGAAGGTTTAATCCCCACTATTTTAGGGTCAGCAGTTACTGCAGCAGGGTATGCCATGAAGCAAAAACATGGTTCCAACAAAATGGTAGCTAATACCCTTTTTGGCTTTGGCTTAGCACACATTGTGTTAGGAGCCATTGACCTGGTAGAGCACCGTCGTTAAAAAAGGAAGAGCACTATGCGTGCTCTTCTTTTTTGAATATTTTTCTAGATAATGATAACATTGCTATAAAAAGGAGTCTATTTATGGCGACAATAGAAGATTTTGCAGCACTTGATATACGAATTGGCACGGTGTTGGAAGCTGAAGAACTGCCAAAAGCACGAGTACCTGCTATTAAAATGACGATCGATTTTGGTGAGGAGCTTGGTGTTAAACAGTCTTCTGCCCAAATTACTAAGCGCTATTCACCCGAAAAAATGATTGGTAAGCAAGTCGTGGCGATTGTCAATTTCCCACCGCGCCGAGTCGCTGGTTTTAAGTCAGAGGTGTTAGTGATTGGTGGGGTGCCAGTTGAAGGCGATGTCATTCTGTTAACACCTGACCAAGCCGTACCTAATGGAACGAAAATACGGTAGAGAGCCTCGCTTTATACAAGAGGCTCCATTTTTTGAATAGGTATCCAAATTTCACTTGTAAAGGTTGGCGAAGAGAATTCAGTGCTTGCATGACGGACAATTTCAGGCCCTGCTATTTGCTCATAGCCAGATGACGGGAACCATTCGGCATAAATGCGTCCCCATGTTTCTTGAAGGGTTTGCGGGAAAGGCCCGATCGCTTCAAAGACAGCCCACGTACAAGCAGGTACATCCAACTGTGTAAAATGGGTAGAAACAGTTTTTGTTGTGGCTACACCAATGTAATGATCAAGCTCACCCTTTTCCTCCATTCTCCCCTCTGAAAAATTAGCAGATGCTTGGATGATGCCCTTTGGCTCTACATTGGACAGCTTTTTAAGTTGCTCAATGTCCTCCATAGTTAAAGTGCGTGCCATTTCTGTAATGGCTTGATTTTCTCCATGAAAGACAATTGGTACTCTTTTCATAATACCAATGATGTGAAATGCTTCTTTGTGCTCGAGTCGATAATTCATTTCACTACCTCCTTTAATTGTTAGTTGGAAGGTCATCCTTGGAAAAGCTTTAAAGTTTTGACCGCTTCGTCTTGCCTCGGATGGTGTGACTCCATGCATTTGCTGAAAGGCTCTTGTAAAAGCGTCTGCAGAGCGATAGCCATAACGCACCGCAATATCGAGAATTCTCATAGAGGAGTTCGATAGTTCCAGCGCAGCGAGAGTTAAACGCCTACGACGAATATACTCGGACAACGAGACTCCTGCTAAAAAAGAAAACATGCGTTTAAAATGATATTCTGAACAATAGGCAATTCTAGCAGCCTCCTTTAGGTTAATGTCCTCTGTTAAATTGTTCTCGATATAAGCAATAGCCTCATTCAATCTTGTTAATGAATCCACATCCATTACCTCCCTTAGTCACAACAATAGCAGGAAACGTAGCACCTCATCCGACAATTGGTGCACTATTTAGTCGTCCGACAAAAAATAATCTATTACACAGGCCAATAACTAGCATTAAAAGCTACTTTTTCATACATATAATAGTGTAAAGCTAATTTTAGCCTTACACCTCCTGACTTGATACGTAGGGTCACTGCTCACTCAGTGGCCCTATGAAGATGAACAACCTCTGTGTATAAAAATAGATTATGTTACAATATTTGCAAATAAAATAATTGAACAAGATCTTCCCTTACTTTTAATGGGATAACATACATACCTCTACATGTCTTCATTTTTGAAATCACAGCTTGTGCTATTGTACAGGAATTGTACACTATTAATAGGAAAACTATTACTACTAGTCGCAATTAGCTATGCACTTTATTTACATATACAAGATAAAGGAGAACAATAAATGGTACAAGAACATAATAGTAAGGATTACTCCTCTTGATCGGTTGGGTCAATGTGGCGTTCGCCCTTCTATTATTCCAAGCTCTTTGCGGGCTTATGGCTATATGTATGGGGGTCGTGCTTCGAAAGGATTATGATGCAGCTAGACATGGGCTACTTTTAATCATATTTGGCATTGTATGCACTATAGGAGGCTGGATACTCAATTTTCTCTATATGTAAATGGATGATAAATGACCAAGAACAGAGCATTCTTGGTCATTTTGAATTAGCGGTATCTATTATGAGTCGGTTCAAATAATGCTTCGTCAGCACTTCGCACAAGTGAGAAATGATCGACATTATAATGGCCATGCAGAATATTATTATGATGTGCTACTGTATCCTCTGGTGATAAGTAATCTGAACCGTTCGTTGAATGCCCATCAGCAACTAAGGTGACATCAAGCCCATGAATTGTAGCGGTTCTTACTGCTGTATCGATACAATGCTCCGTTTTACAGCCCATTATAACTACATGTTGGATATCATTTGCCTGTAAGTACTCGAGTAGGCCTGTGTTGTAAAAAGCATTTGTTGCATATTTATCAAAATAGCTTGCTGTCTCGGGTATTTGGATTGCTTGATGTACTTGAAAGCCATCCCCTTCCCCATCAGCTACATCTTTATCTCGGACAAAAATAATAAGTGCATTTGCCTCTTTAGCCTTTTCAATAACGGCATTGATTGTTTCCAGTAATTCATCTTTGCGATAGACGGCTTGTTCCTTGTCATTTCCTTCTATCAATTCCTGCTGCGCATCGATCACGACTAGTGCTTGCTTCAAAAGCATCTCTCCCTTATGGTTTTCTATCAATATTTTACCATTACTAGTTGCCACAAACATTAACTATTTTTTGACCTTGGAAACGGTCATGCCATCTCCAATTGGGAGAAGAATGGAATCAAGCTGTGGATGATTAGCCACTGTCACATTGAATTGTTTCATGATGGCCGTATAACGCTTTGGCGCGATTGTAGGATCTGCTACACTGCCTGCAGCGAGGACATTATCTGTCACGATTAATGCTCCAGGTTTTGCCAGCTTAATGCAATAAGCTAAATAATTTTCGTAGTTATCCTTATCTGCATCAATAAAGAAGAAATCAAAACGTCGCTCCTCTGCCACTAGCCTATCCAAACTAGCAAGTGCGGGACCCGTTATATACGTAACGTGCTCAGCAAAGCCTGCCTTAGCAAGATTTTTAGCGGCTAGCTGTGCATATTTTTCCTCTAGCTCTAGAGAGGTCAATGAGCCCTCCCCCTCGATTCCTCTTGCTAAACAGATGCCACTATACCCACCTAGTGCACCAATTTCTAAAATAGTCTTAGCCCCTGTAATCGATACGAGCATCGTCAGTAACTTTCCAGAGGAAGGTGATACTGAAATGGCGGGCATGCCATTAGCCGCAATGGAGGCAAGAACATCCTCCAATATACTATCTTGCTGATAATATACCTCATCCATATAGTTATTCAGTTGTTTCATGTACGTTTTCTCCCTCTTGCTCCTGTGAGCCATCAGATGTATCCGTCGTTTCGCTTTCATGAATGTCAAAGAGCTGACTAAATTCCTGAATGACCATATCAATAGCCTTTAATTCGCCAATTAATATTTGTTGAATCGATTGAAACTCTGGCTGCTCCAATTGCTGTTTAATTGTTGCCCGTTTGACCTGTAGCATTTCTAAAAAGGATACTGCTTTTCCACGTCGGAATGTTTTAGCTCCTCGCTGTGCTGTACCATCCATGCCTCTGTGACGCCCTCCACGGTGATGTCCTTCTCTCATATGTTCTCTAAATCCTGTACCTCTCATCTCGTAAAAGCCCTCCTTTGTATACATTTGTATACACTTAATTAGATCATATTGTATACAAATGTATACGTAGTGTCAATTAAACATAATCCTTTGTTGATTGAACATATGCTAAAGAAGAGCAATGACGTAAGAAGATGGGGGTAAGATGATTGAAAAGAATTATAAAATATGTTTTGGCGGTCGGTACTTTAGTCATATTGTCGGGCATATTTTTAATTGGTGTGCAATCCCACTATAATCAAAAGGAAATTAAAATCGCTAGTAAGCTATGTCTTGAAAATGGAGGACAGCCAAAAATCGTACGAGATTATTTGGCATTGAATTATTCTTTTTCATGTCAAAAGGACTGAGGTTGTACATAATGTATATGGGGATGGGGCAAATGCTTATGCTAGAAATATAAGAAATTTTAATCTACCACTGGGGCAAATGGCTAGCAAACGACTCTACTTTCACATATGTATAGTAGTGTAAAGCATTTCTAACCTTTCCTCTCCTGTTTTTAAGGTCACTTTCCCTAGGAAGGTGACTTTTTTCATTTTAGTGAACAAAAAAAGACGTCATATAGACGCCTTTAATGTTTGATCGATATCCTCTATCAACCTATCCACTTGTTCCTTTGTTATCTTGATGACATATAATTCTGTCGTTTCGATTCCATCTTGGTTTGTTAGGTGTTTAGGATATTGACAGTTATTTGATATCTCATTGTCCAAACAATCACCTCTTATAAGATATATTCAATATAAAGTATAGCAAACCTTCTATAAAAAGGAAAATATACATATATTTTTTCATACTTTTCGTCCACTTTGGCAATCTAAATTTCAGAACACTGTCATCACATTAAATCATTTGACCTATATCCAAGTAAAAAGGCTAATGTTTACCAAATTTCGCGATTTTTTTGAGATAAAATGTACCAACGAACACAATCACTATTCCATAGACTTTTAGCATGATATTTCTAATAGGTGCATCATCAATGGTTGTACAGAGAAAGGCAAGTCCAACAAGAGTAATCATCATCCCAATAATAGAATGAATCACTTTCATTTCCTTCGCCCCTTTTAGTATGCAATCCCAACCCGCGTTTTTAGAAATTCCTGACTAAAAATTTGCTTGTAGGCAAAGTCTGCTGTATCTGCAACCGAAATTTGTGTGCCCTCTTCAGGCAAAAAATCTCGCTCTACCCGATAGCTCCCGGTCAAAGCGCCATCAGGCAAATAGGTAGGACAAACGATGGTCCAATCCATTTCCGATTGCTGTAATTGTTCGAAAACACGTTGATGCTCCTGAGCCGCAAAGGTAGATTTTCGTTTTGATTCCGTCGATTGATAACGATAAATAGACGGGGTTACTCGACTTTGTAAGATTCCTGCAGTTCCTATCGTAATGATTCGTTTGACTTGTTGCTGTGTCATAACCTCTAAAATCAACGGTAAACTAGTAGATAATGTATCGCTTCCATCCGTGTTTAACGCGCTCACAACGACATCCACATTGGCCATCGCTCGCTCCACATCCTGCTTGTGTAAAACATTTCCTTGGATGACATGCAGATGTTGATCGTTCAGCTGTAATTTATTAGGATCACGAACCAATGCTGTCACAGTATGTTGATCCTGTATGGCTCGTGCAACAATATGACGACCTACACGCCCACTAGCACCTAAAACTAACATATTCATTTGTCTCACCTCCCTGTCATTATAGCACGCCATTATATGTTAAAAGGGTTTTGACCTTCACAGGAGGTTGGACAAACTACACCGTCCTATTTCTTATTTCTCTAGCAACTCAACATTGACAATAAATAGATGCAAATTATTCTTTTTAGCCAGCTCGTCGATAATAGATTGAATTTCGCTCTCTGTACTGATATCAATCTCTTCCCCATCATGTAATTGAATCGTAATGACTTGATGATCAGGAGAATCTATTAAATAACCAACTGTACTATCAGGAGAATAACCTGCCTCTCGTATTGCTTGTAACACCTTTTTTGTAAAATTAGTAGCCTGTAATTTTTCGCCAAATTCTACTGCATAAGGAGATGAGTTAACGGGGCTCGTGGTTGAAGTTACAGGCTTCTTTTCTTCTATTAGAAACGGGATTACCACCATCAGACATATAAATAAACAGAAGATTTGAAGTAAGCTCTTCATTCATTCACTCCATTTCTCCACGAAATTAAAAGGCGGAATTCTAGTAAATTGTAGCCCTGAAGCTGTTATTTTTATTACTCATTTAAATAGTTAGTTCTCTCATTGTTTTTCAAAAAATAATTTTAATCTGTTTCAGGGGGCAAATTACTAAGGTGTAATGTTTATTACTTCATAGATTATGAATGTAAAGGTTAGCGCTACCCTTACTAAAACTAACAAAAAGGGAGATTAAAAGATGCAAGATAGTAGATTTAATCATTATATGAATTGGAATAAAAAGAAAGAAAAATCCTGTGAACACAATGTAAAATGCAATTGTCATGTAGAAAAGAAATGTGAAGAAAGGCAGGACAAATGTAAGTGTGAGCATAAGTGGGAACGAAAACATGAGAAATGTAAATGTGAGTGGGAACATAAGGAAGATAAATGCCCTTGTAAAAAAGAGGAGAAATGTTGTTGCGAAGAAGAGCAAGATCACCGCTGTAAAGGCTGTATCTGTCATCAATTAAGATGCTTATCTACTGGCGCTTTTGTTGACGTTATTTTAGCAGGTGGGGGTAGCTTCACTGGTGTTTATTTCGTTAGCTTAGATCCTAAAACTTGCTGTGCTACGTTCTTTGAGGTAGAGAATGCTGCAGCGTCCCCACTCATTATTGATTGCCAACAAATTGTTGCGATTAGAAGCGCAAATCCTGCGTAATAGAAGCTTTTGATACCAGTTCATATACTATAAATCGTATAACTACTCGCACATTTTATCTTCTGCCAGGTTCTAGTCATCGCACCTGGCAGAATTAGATTTTGATTTTTATTCATTCACAATCACTTTAACAATAGGCTCTAGTTTCCCTATATTCACATCGCCAAGATAATCAACGTCCACTACGACAGCTCGTGGCTCAAATCGTTGGATACATTCTATGAGGCGTTTTGTGTTTATTTTCTTCATACGTTGGAAGGGTTTACGAATATCAGACCTTGTCACATATTCTCGAAGCGGACAAGGGATCGTAAACGTCGATAAAATAAAGGCTACATTTTGTAAAATACTTTCTACTCCTGTAGCTTTCCCATTAACATTACTTAAAGCCGTTACTTGATGTGTCATTCTATCAACCTTTCTTCGTTCATACCGATCTGTTTGTTCTTTGGAAAAAGAGCACTTTGTTATTTATGCGAACTAATCATCATTTATGATTGGTTAGTTTTTATGTACCCAAAGTTATTTTTATTCAAACAAGTTGATAGTTTGACATGCAAGCTTAGCGAATAATGGCATAATAAATGACATACAACCAGCTAAAGCAGCCATGGATGATTGCCCAAATAATAGAATGATTGACACTCCATGAAATCGTAATCGCCAAAACCGAACCAAAGCCAATACCATTTTTAACGACCGTTTTATGCTCCACTTTTTTCACCCTCTTTACTCTTTTCACCCCTCCATCTTGCCACCTCAACGCTTTTCCCTCCTAACGTGATCTTTTGTTTATGCACAAGCAAACAAGGGCAACCTACAAGAAAAGGATGTGATAGGATGACCATCTCCATGCTGGCTGTCCTTATTGTAATACCATGCTTCATGGTTTATCTTCAGCAAAAATGGACTAGCTTTCACCATCCTCTCAACATTTTAGCGGTTATTGCCGCTACCTCTATTACGCAAATTATTCTTGAGGATGCGGTCTTTATGACAACAATTCACGCTGTTTTCTTACACCCCATTTTCCTCATCACAGGTGCTTATCTCGGGTTAGATGTTATTTATCAACTAATCAATTTTACAATTCAAGAAAGAGTGAGACCCTAACTTTTAGTAGAAATCGCAATAAACGTGCCAAGACCTTGTTGTTTCATGATAGAAAAAATAAAAATTGCCGTTATCCACAATGTTCAGCTGTGCCTTGGCATCTGAGGCAATTTGAAGGACAAATGGAGAACCCTCTCCAAAATCAATGCCACTTTGGCAAAAGGTTGGGTAGCCACCGATTTTATGAAGCGGATACAGTTCTTCCACGATATCATCAAAATAATCCAGCGTTCCTTCCTGCTCCAAGGTCAAAATCTTCTCCTCCAATTGAGCAGGCATACCCCCACCATCCCATAGTGGATAGTCATTCGTGATAAGCTTTGGCATTAGCGGGAAGGCTCGTAGTTGATCATGCTGCCATTCACGTTTTACCAAGCCTTCCAATGTTGTGTACGCTCTAATATCAAAATAAGGACGAAGATCATCCTCATTTAAATGGTCGTATACGTGGTCATGGACAAATATAGTTAGTAATTGAAAGGATTTGAGTGCTGTAGGTACATATGGTAGGTCTTGAAGAAAGAATGTAGCAAGTGGCTGATAGCCGGATGGTTGCTGCTCCTCTGGGAAAGACCAACCTACATACCCTATCCAGCTTTCCATCAAATGATGTGTAGGTCGAACGCCACCCGTTTGAAAAACCGTAGCGGGCCTTGCCAGTTGAGCCCTAATTTCTTCAATTGTCATGTGCTAACTCCTGTTGTCGGCAGCAGCAATCCATTATATGATCATTCACCATACCCACTGCCTGCATAAAGGAATAACAAATGGTACTACCAACAAATTTGAAGCCATCCTTCTTCAATTGCTTGCTCATACGATCACTACTATCTGTCGTCACGGGGACTTCTGAAATAGAAGCCCATTCATTGATGAGGGGCTTATGATCAACAAATCCCCAAATATAATTAGAGAATGAACCATGTTTTTCTTGAATTTGCAAATATGCCTTGGCATTCGTTACAACGCTCGCTATTTTTAATTTATTGCGCACAATTCGCGTATCTTGCTGTAAGTCCTGCAGCTTGTCCTCTGTATAAAGGATTATTTTTTCCACATCAAATCCATCAAACGCCTCGCGGTAGCCTTCACGCTTTTGTAAAATTGTCCACCAGCTTAGCCCTGCCTGTGCCCCCTCTAAACAAAGCATCTCAAATAAATGCCGATCATCATAGACTGGTACACCCCATTCCTTGTCATGGTATTCCACATACAACGGCTCATCAAGCTTGACCCAATCACATCTTTTCATTTTTTGATCCTCCATTTTTATGTATAGATTACTTAATGGCTGTAATACAGAGCCATCCTTTACTCGATTTTTCCGTAACATAGACTGTTTGAAAACCGGTACGTTCTAATAATTCCTTCATGGTAGCTGGTGTTTGATAAGCTTCCATATGGTAGTTCATTTTGTAAAGCTCTGCGATGATAATCAATTTCCCTCCGCTTTTTAGCACACGCCATACTTCCGTAACGTCCTGCTCTAACGATGGCCAAAAATAATGTGTTTGAAAGGCAGTGATGGCATCAAAAAATTGGTCCTCGTATGGAATACTCGATACACTTGCCTCCTTGACAATAACCGTGCCATTTTTGACTTGTACTTCATTCATTTTAATCGATTCCTTTACGGCTTGTGAGGAGATATCGATACCATAGATTATACCATTTGAATTCAATTTTGATAAAATTTGGAGTGTTTTTCCTCCACCACACCCTATATCCAACACACGATCTCCATCATTAATAGCCCCTTGTCTAATAAACCATGCATTCATACCTCGATGCGTGATATTCATAATCCGTAGCATCCAGGAGCCGATCCATCCATTTGGTGTTTTCGCCTGTTCAATCAACCTTTGTAAGAGTGACATTCATAGGTACCCCCTCTGTAGATCCTGATGTTACAATAAGCATAACATCAAGAGCTCTTATTACTTTGTACGTGCTAAAATTCATTTTGTTTCATTTTTTACCATAAAACAACAAGGAGAGGTTCCAGATGATACAACAAGCGAAACAACAGGACGCGCTAGCAGCAGCTACATTGGCCTTATTGCTTTGGCCGAATCATACGATCGAGGAATTTACAGAAGAAATGGAAAAGCTACTAACGGAAGATAGCGCAGCTATTTTTCTCGCATACGACTATGACAACGCAATTGGATTTGCCCAATGTCAATTACGAACGGATTATGTAGAGGGTACCGATTCTAGTCCAGTTGGCTATCTTGAAGGACTTTTCGTTAAGGAGGGGTATCGACAGCAAGGCTATGCAAGACAACTGGTCGAACGTTGTGAACAGTGGGCCAAGGAGAAAGGCTGTTTAGAATTTGCCAGCGACTGTGAAATGCACAACGAAGAAAGTTTACAGGTCCATCTGCAGCTAGGCTTTACGGAAGCTAATCGTATCATTTGCTTCACGAAAAAATTATAAAATAAAAAAACACAAGTGTCTTACGTGGCACTTGTGTTTTTTACACATTATTTAATTTAGATATGTATTGTTGGAAATAGTTCGTTCGCGCTCTTCTATAATTAATTGAATCATTAATACCAGTTGTTGTTCGATTCGCATATTGTTTAGATGTAAGATATCAGCAATCACATTTTTTTGCTTTTCTGCTAATTCAATCTCCTCTAACAGTAACATAATTTCTTCTTTTGTCAGCCCAAACATCTCATCTCACCCCAATATCTCTCTCAATTTATTATTGTAAAATCATGACACACATTTCGCAATTAACGTATTATTATCTTAACCTATGAACCATTTTTACTAATTATAGGCTAATCCAGGGAAAATAATCAATCTATTCTCCATTATTACTTAATAATTTTTTTACATTAAATATAAATTTTATTATTTTATTCATAACTTACATACGGGACTGTAGCATTTTTCCAATGATATTTCAAAAGATTGCCTTAACTGCTGTAAAGACATCTATACCATTATAAAAACAAACTGTCATTTTGTCGAATCTTAGCACTATTTAGTAAATTTAAAAGGAGATATAATTGCGCAAACATATTCCTATACCCACTTTTTGTGAGAATGAAACTTATACTCATTTATGCATAAAAAAAGTAATTTCAAAATTGAAACTACTTATCTTATGTGTATAATCGGCTTTTAAATTATTTTCTTAATATCATGTTTCAGTAATTCTTTCATCTCCCTATTTAACGACATGCCTTCAATACGAGTAACCTTTGATGCTGTATCCTTCTGCCATGACGCGCAATGCACATGCCCTTGAATAAATAATTGACTATTCTCCTGTACTACAGCTGGTGCTTTAACGGTACTAATATCTGTATGGCGCATCTCCATTAATGATTTATTGGACAAGGCTAAAAACGGACGAGCTGCCCCATCCACCGTACAATGTTCAATACGCCCCATCGATTGATCCGACCAAATCATAGCATAGGGACTTTCTTGACCATCTTTAAAATAGCTGTTTGCTACTTCGAAAATAGCATCAATGCAAGTAATCCCATTTCCTATCATTTGTTCAAACGTGCAATGCTGTGTAAACAAACGAGCATTATTAATGTAGACATGGTGACTTGTCAGCTCTCGAATGATGGTATGCTGCATCATAATTTTGGCATGGTCATTACCATAGATGCCACCCGATTGGCCAAATTGAATAGTGGATTGCTGGAGCTGAAGTCCACTGGCATCGACAATAATATGAAATTGCTGATGGTTTTGAATTTGACATTCAACCATCGAAACATCCGCTTCGTCCACAATTGTGACACCAACAGCCATGCCATTTCTCACCTGACATTTGCGAAGCTCCACCTTGCTATTTTCGATGAAAACCTGTGCCTTCACATGTCTAGAAAATTGGCAATCATAAAACTTAGCTTCCGTCTTCTCGCCAAGAAAAACCCCATGACCTTGACCGTCTGAAAATATTGAATCAGATACCATTAACTCACTGCGGTGTACGACCATGTTCGAGTCGAGGTGTTCCTTAATTTCACAGCCATCCATCCTAAAAGTCGTGCTATCAAATAGTTGAACACCTACCCCCTGCCCCTGATGAACGAGGCAATTGGTCATCGAAATCTCACTAGACGCTGCAATCAGTTGTGCCTTTTCATGCCCATGAATTTCACAATCCTCCAACGTCATCTTGACATGTCGAATCGCAAAAATTCCATGCTTCTTCCCTTCTAGCAACATACAATTAGCCAAGGTAAGCTCACAGTTTTGCGCAATCACCTGTGCCTTCACATGATGCTCAAAGGTCGTGTCAACAAGAATAACACTTGAACCATTCGCCACACGCAAACCGAAATGATTAAGCGGTGTAGCAAGAACAGCACAATTTTTCATCAATAAACTACCATAGCTCACCATAATCTGTGTCCGAATTAACTGCTCCTCAATAATACAGTTTTCTAGCTGTACATCACCCTTCACATACAGCCCCTGGCCTTGTCGAAACCTTAAATTTCGCATATCCACATGGGTTTGATAGCGAATAAACACGCCACCCTTGATCGTCACATTGCCAACCCCATATAACGTCAGGCGCTTGCCAATATCCAAGCTCTCCTCATAAATACCATCCCGTATTTCAATCATATCCCCCGGCGCAGCCTCTTCAATGGCCTGCCCGATACTTTGATAACGATGCATAATACTCCGCTTCACCACAAGTACTGCCATTTACACACTCCTCAACAAAAAAATGATCGTACCCTATTTATATACCGAACAGGCTTAAGGTTATTCAATTTTGAGTAAAATTGCTGGAATATGCATGAGTTTACAGTGAAATGTTTGAAGATTTTATGAATGGGTGTGTGTTTAGAAGGTCTCTATAAAAAAACCAACAATGATCCTTTTTCAGATCATTGCTGGTTGCATGAAATTATTTTATTTTTTTCGCTTTACAAAAACAAAGGCAAAAATGGCTGCTATGACTACTAGGATCGCAACCATCCACATCGTGCTTGCGTTGGATGTTGTGTCATCTGTAGCAGTTTGTTGTTCCCTTGGTGTTGCGTCTGCTGACTTTACTTCTTTTGCGTCTTCATTTGCTACTTGTGAGGAGCTGATTTGCACATATTGAAGTGTGGCTGTATTGGTTGGGGCTGCTTCGTGCTCTTGGCTGTCTCCGTGACCATCCGCATGCTCACCATGCCCTTCCTCCTGTCCACCGTCGTGACCATGATGGTGATCGCCAGCTGTTGTAAAGATAGAGCGTTCAAGTTGCTGACCTACCCAGCTTTTGACATCTGTTGAATCAGCATAGATACGAGGATGTCCTGACAGCATATATGTTTTACCGTCAATCGTGATCCCAGTTTCGTCCCCTGTTACGACATCTTCAATGGTACCAGTTGGACCTTCTGCAAAGCCGCCCATTTGAATGAGCGTATGCCCACCCATGTCAAATGTAAGATGCTCTGTTAAAAACGCAATGTACTCATCTTTCGTCATCGTTGCATCAGGATTTGCTAGCTCTAATTTATGATGAAAAAGTGCTGTATTGATTTCCTTGTACGTAATGTCTCCTTCTAACGAAGACACGTAATCCTCTTGTTGTGCTGCTTGTGCCAGCTCATCCACTGTTGCTCCCTCTAATCCAAAGAAGCCACCTACCCAGCCTGCAAAATCCTTGCGTGATAAGTTGTCTGTTGGGTTTAAGGCCATATCTTTGCCATTGTACCCAAGTAGCCCAATACTATGTAATACCATAATGTCCTGAATATTTTCTGCTGTTTCAGGCACGTCTGTAAATAGTGTACTTTTATCCATCGTATGGGCGTAGGCAACAGGTGCCATGAATAAAGTACTCATGAGTAATAAAAGTAAATATTTTCTCAATATGATTCCACCTTCCAATTCCATAGTATACAGATGAAATGTGATGGAAGTTTGAAATTCAACGTTAATTTTTATAGCTTAAATTGACGAATCATGGCATTTAATTGTTCGGCCATTTCCGCTAAATGCTCTGCACTATGTTTAATTTCGTCCATGGAGCTTGCGGTTTGTTCAATTGTAGCCGACGTTTCCTGAATACCTGCTGCTGATTGTTCGGAGACGGCTGCAATTTCATCCACCGATTTATTAATCGTGGCAGTATTGTGAACAACCTCTTCTAAGCTAGATGACATGTCATCAATGTTTAACACAATAGCATCGATTGCGTCTGCAATTCGAGAAAATGTGGTATTCGTTTTAGCAATTTGCGTTGCCCCTTTTTCAACTTCCTCATAGCCTTGCTCTAGCGAGAAAGTTACTGTATGTGATTCTTCCTGAATTTTTCTTACAATAGCTGTAATATCATCTACTGAAAAAGCTACCTGCTCGGCCAATTTTCGAACCTCATCGGCCACCACAGCAAAGCCTTTGCCATGCTCCCCAGCTCTGGCCGCCTCAATCGCCGCATTCAGTGCTAGTAAATTCGTTTGGGCTGCAATATTTTGAATGATTGCTACAAGTTGAGAGATTTCTTGTGCTTGATTACTTAAACCTTCTACTTGTTTTACCGCACCCTTCACCATATGCTGGATTTCTTCCATTTGCTTTGTGGAAGTCGACATTAAGTCTCTACCTTCTGTTGATAAAGTTTTAACGTTCTGTGAATACTGTTGAACGTCTTTACTGCTGGCATGAACAGTTGATACTTTGCCAATAAAATCGTTCATGGAGGAAGCGACATCTGAAGCATTACTTGCCTGTAGCTCTGTACCACTCGCAATTTCTGTAACAGTATCAACAATTTGTTCTGTGCCTGTCTTTACCTCTGACGTTGATTGCAATAGCTCCTCACTATGTGCAGCCACATCATGGGAGACCGTTTGAATATGCTTCAATAGACGATTCAAAATATCAGACATCGTATTCGTTGCTTCCATTAGCTGTCCAACCTCATCCTTTGATTGAATTGTTAAAGGAGGGTGACTCAAATCTCCATTTGTTATTCGTCGCATACGCTCGGTTAATGTAATAATGGGTCTCGAAATACCACGAGCACTTAAGAGTTCAATCATCACTGCTAGAAGGACAATAACAATACCTACGATAATAGCGATTAGTTGTTCATTTTCACCAGCGGAAACGATATCGGTGCTTACCTCATTAATGGCTTGCTTCCGTTGCTCTGCTAAGCCTTCATAGCCCTCACGAATAGTCGTTGCTGTCTCATCCATTTTCGTTAAGTTTTCAATGGCGAGTTCGGTATTCCCTTGGTCATATATGGCAAATACTTCTTGTTCAATATAACGATTCCACTCTTTGGCCATCTCCATAAACTTACCGAAATCGCCGGTGGTTGTTAAGGCTAATCGTTTTTCCTCATTTTTAGCTTCTCGTGCTACATTGTCATGGAAAATCGTTTTATATTTTTCATTACCAGACAATACATAGCCTCTTGCCGCAGCTATTCTTAAATCGATGGTTTGTGCTTGCTCGTAGTCGATCATTAATAATTGTAATTCATTTTGAACGATTTGTTCTGTTGCATTGTTGCTTTGTGTGATGGCATAGTAATTGTACACAATGTAGCCGATCATGATGGCGATTACCACACTAAAGGAAAAAACAATGCGTCTACTGATTGTTTTGAACTTCATCTGCAAAAACTCCTTATTTTCCAAATCTATTCCATAAGTAGTAATTTACCACTTAATAAAAAAGATTGGTGTCTTTAGGAATTTTTACTAGATATCCAGATATAACTTCGTCAATATCATGTTTTTTATAGCTACTTTTTTCTTATCTATGGTGTACTGCATTAATCCCAAGCATTAAACATAACGTCTCCAATCGTTTGGCTATTGAAGTAAGAAATGTATTTCCATTCGGTAGCAGATAAGTGATGCAATGCTTGATCCTTTGAAAGTAATGTATTGAGGGTAGCCGCTTCCAAGCATTTGCGCATGGGAAAATATTTGTGTAGCCCGGCCTTTGACAGAAAAGTAAAGCTAAGCTCCTCATCATGCATTGCAAAGGCAATATACGGCATGAAGCGATGATGAAGAATTGTCAGCATCTCCCTATCTATTTCTACAACTGCCTGCATATAAACTAAGTGCGGTTGATCAATAAATTCCGATACCTTCACCTGTTTTTCACTCGTAGCTAAATGATACACCATTGACTGAAACATGCGCATATCCTGCTCGATTAAATGCTCTGCATCAAAGCCTGAAATACCTTTCGTTAAACGCACCCAATCACTCCTTTTGATGTGTTCCTATATGGACCTTCTCTTTGTGACCAGAAATTCCCTGCCTAGTCTGCTGATTTTTTTGGATATGGTAGTCAATATGTAAAAAAGGAATACCAAATAGCGTCATCTTATGTACTGCAGTAAGAGTCTGGTTATCTTCAGCAGCAATTCGAAAATGCTCCTGTAATGGTAGCTGCATCACATATTTCCCTATCGCCAAATAAATCCCCGCATCTTCTCCCTGTTTACTTGTTAGGTGTAGCTGACCTTGTTTTTCGTAGGCATACAGGATGCCGACCATTGTTGAAAATGGTAGTGGTAACGCTATATTCATATAGGTTGTTTGATTACTTGTGTGCTTCGAATATATCGCGACGAAAACGGTTTGCTGCTTGATTGTCCGAATCCAAGCACGCGGAGATTGACGGCTATCTTGTTCTTCATCAACTTTGACAATTCTTCCCGTCATCTCTATTTGTTGATTGGAAAAAGGCAAATTGAGTTGTTGTAGCAAACGACTCATACCTTGATAAAGAAAGGCAAAAGGCTTAAACCATGTTTTCCACTGGACAGTTGCCAACAAACGATAGCTAGTCGTTTGCTCATAGAAATCAGAAATGACCGGGTGTAGCTTCGTTGTATCCACAAAATCTTGTAGAGCATCAACCAAGCCGGGGTGTGGTTGATGTTGATGACGAAGTTTGCCGCGAATTTGGCTCACCGGAAAATTGAAGGTGCGCTGATTTGTTGCTGGCACAGCGACAACGGATTAATGAAGCTCATCTTGACACAAGTCCTATCATTCGTGCTATATGGTCTAACTATTGGCACGTTTATAGGCTTAATTCTAACAAGAATGCTAGCCTTTATCGACGACGGCTCCCCGATGTCCTATGACCTCTTAACAATAGGCTTCACTAGCATCACTCTATTAGGTGCCACACTCATAGTGTTTGCTCTACAAGGCTATTGGATTAGCCGCCAAAAACTAGCCAATGAAATAGTAGACATATAAGAAACAACAGCCCCCTCTTTAATTTGAGGAGGCTGTTGTTCGCTTTGGAGCGGAGGTGGCCTCGGGTTGAGCGGTTTTACTCTCGGGTTGAGCGGTTTTTCCACTGTGTTGAGCGCTTTCCGTCCACTTTGGAGCGGTTTTACACTATTTTCGAGCGGAGTTGACCCGGGATTGAGCGCTTTTACTCCACTTTCGAGCGGATTTACTCTCGGATGGAGCCCTTTTACTCCACTTTGGAGCGGATTCTCCACTGGATTGAGCGGTTTTACTCTACTTTCGAGCGGAAATGACCCGGGATTGAGCGCTTTCAGTCCACTTTTGAGCGGCGTTGCACCTTCTTTGATCACTTTCACTCACTCTCGAGCGACATTTTCTTCATATATTGAGCATCGTCCCTCACTGTGGCATTTTCATCTCCAAATCGAACGCATTCTCCCATAAAAAAATGCACTCCAGAGTATCTTTGGAGTGCAAAACAATCTATTATCCTAATAATTCTTGGTATTCAGGATGTTTTTCGAATTCGGCTTTGGCGAAAGGACATAGAGGGATGACTTGTAAGTTTTCTTTTTTCGCATAGTCGACTGCGGCTTTGACTAATTGCTGGCCGACATTTTGTCCTCTTAGATGTTCGGAAACATGTGTATGATCAAGGATGATTCGACTCTCTCCGACACGCACAAAATGAACCTCTGCTTCGCTTTCTTCTTCGTTCCCAATATAGAATGATTGGCTACCTTGTTTAATTTCCAAAACGTGTTCTCCCTCTTTTCGTTTATATTTTAGTGCACCGCTTGGACAGCGATTGATAACTTCTTCTACTTTTGCGACTTCTGCTTGATCTGCTTTGATCCAAGGTTTCGCTTTGACATTGAATACCTCTGGTAAGCCTTTTACACATTCAGCTGCATGCTGACACATATCTTTATCAAAATAAACAGTTATTTTTTCTCCTTCATATGCACGATACCCCATATGTATGCCCCCTCGTTTTATCTTCTTAGTTGCAACTCTATTATAATCTATTTGTAAAGTGCATAACTATCTCTTTTTTTTAGCGGTATATAATGCTTGAATCAAAGTTTTCACATTATCTTCGTCTTTCGGAAAAGTAGAAATCCTAATATTTGTAATAACTCACCATTTCATAGTGGCTAATTGGATAAGACTCTTTCAATTTAACATGGAGTCGCAATAATCATAGCCAATTGTAAAAATGGTATTATTCGTATTGTTCAAAACTAGTTCCAGCAGCTGCCCATCCATCTCTACCATATACTTGTTAGTCAATCGGTGTTAATTTCTCTTCAATTTCACGTCGGCGGCCTTCCAAAAATGGTGGTAAATCTAAGTCTTTGCCCAAATCTTCAACAGTCGTATCCACTGTAAAGCCTGGTCCATCTGTTGCAAGTTCAAATATAATTCCGTGTGATTCCTTCATATAAATACTAGAGAAATAATAGCGATCCGCTTTTTTTATGATGCTAAAGCCAAAATCTTTAATTTTTTGTTCCCATTGGTCTAGCTCTTCCTTATTTTTCACACGAATGGCTAAATGGTGAACACTTCCTCTTCCAGGCTTTTCTTTAGGACCATCCTGTTCTACGACGACAATTTGACCTTGTAATTGACCTTCTTCAGCCTGAAAAACAGCTTGGGACGTTGATCGTGTTAGCTCTGTATAGCCAAACAGTTGGACCAAAGTTTGTTCAGCCTCTGCTAATGAGCTAACTGTTAATTCCACTGGCCCCATTCCTAAAATTTGATGCGCCATCTCAACAGGTGAATCTCCCCACTTTGTCCATTCTTGTGGAATTTGCTTATCTTGATTATTTAAAAATACAAGGCGTAGACCATCCGGATCTTCAAAGTGAATCGCGTCCGTTTCACCGTATTTTGTTAAGCCACTGTGCTCAATCGCAAATTCATTTAAGCGATTTTCCCAATAGAGTAAGCTATCGTAAGAAGGAACAAGTAAACCAATTCTCGTAATGGCATCTGTCCCACGATGTGTACGACCTGCGTGCGATAATTCAAAAAATGTGAGGCCTGTCCCTGGGCTACCTGTTAAATCACCGTAAAATAGATGATACATACTTGGGTCGTCTTGATTGACGGTCTTCTTCACTCGACGAAGCCCTAAAATTTGATGATAAAATTGATGATTTTCCTGTGCATTTTTTGTAATCATTGAAATATGATGGTGTCCTGTGATTGTTAGCATGTAAAATCTCTCCCTGTACTTCATGTTGATTCCCTATAGGGTTTGTCAAAACGTCAAAACCATTCTTGTTATTTGTCTCGAATTCGAGATATACTTTAAAATTATCTCGAATTAAAATATCTTTAATTCGAGATAATAATATCATGATTTTGAGTGGTAGTCAATACTCTCTATTGGGTAAGATCCCCATTATTCATCCGTAAAAATTCCATCATTTCCTTCATAATGTCCTCTTGATCTCGACCTAAAGTCATTAAATGTTTGGAGTTTGCAAAGCCCTTTAGTTTCTTTTTAGAGGATTGGACTTGCTGATAAATTGTTTCAGCGCTTTGGGCGTATACATCTTCATCTCGTTCACCATAGAAGATAGCGATTGGGATTGTAATTTTATTGAGATGTAGCATTGTATCTTTGATAAAATGTTGGAATGCAATAAAAGAATCTAACGGCATGTTCGTAAATGGCTCGATTTCGTTAGAAATTTGAAGTGCTGATTTGCCCTCTATATTTTTATAATTATAAGCATAGTCCATGATTCTTTGCTTTAGTTGTTCGGGTTCCTTCTCAACCGGTACAGATAAAACGATGATTTGTTCGAGCTGTTCTAATTGTGCAAGCTTCAACGTGAAAATACCTCCAATGGAGATACCGATAACAGAAATCTTTTGATAGCCTTCATCGAGTAAAAACTGATAGGCATTCATGACATCTTGCCACCAGTCGTTTACATTATATTGTAATAATTGTTCTGGTGCATTGCCATGTCCACGGTATAGCGGGGCATAGCATGTATAACCCTCTTCATGTAGCTTAGCAGCAACCTTCTTCATATCTCTTGTATGACTTGTAAAGGAATGTAATAGCAATAGGGCATGCTCATTTCCTTGTAAGTAAATTTCTTTAGCTGGAAGTATGTTTACCATAGTCTAAGCACCTTTCCTTGATCGATTAAAAATATTGAATGACATGTCTCACCTTTTTGATTTGTCATTGCAGCAAATTATATTATCTCGAATTCGAGATAATTGTAGCATCGCGTTGCACATACGTCAATTAATAAAGGAGGTGACGACCACTCATTTATTGGTACTTTCTTTCCCCACTGAACAGGCAAATGAAACCAGCCTGAAAGCTGATCTCATTTGCATTTATGCCCCAACAAACAACACAGCCTGTCCAATGGCAATGAAGAAGGCTTCATGCTGAATCGGACTACTGTCTTCCACCTGCAACGTGATGTCAAAATGAGTGTCACAGAAAGTAGCTTGCCAGCGTGCAATGGGCTGCTCATTCACAGTAAAAACAGACCAGTCCTCCATTTCTTTGCTGAGCTTGATTTGTTGTTCTCCATCCGTAATTAGAAGATCAGGTATCATGATTTGCCAGCCATCGTATGCAATCATATAGTCTTTTCCTGTTACTAAATCCTTGCCTCGAAAATGCACACGACCACGTCGAGATACTTTTTTACATGTAAAAAGAGGCTGCTCCTTTGTATCATGGACATCAAAACGGACAAAATAACGATAGTCCATTGTTCGATCAAAGGCCTTCTTTAGCGCATTGGTATACACACGTTGCACAGTGGACGACACCTCTCCCGCTTCATTGAAAATGTTAATGACCTCTGTTGATTCGATGGCTGCTGGTTGCTTGTATGTATAAGTTTTCACTACGTTCGCTCCTTCAACAATTGCTTTCTTAAAGCTACCATACAATCAGCATCAAATACAATTGACCTTTGACACAAAAAAGTAGACTACTTCATAAAGTAGCCTACGAACTGTTTATTTATCTAGTTTAAACGTAATGTCTCCAACGCCTAATTCTGAATTGATTTCTAGCACGACATCCGATTTATCATAGGCGTCATTGACATAAACACCATTACCCTTGGACACAAGACCTTCAACATTTGAAGAACCAATGCCCTTTTCTGTTGTTAATTTGACTCCAACCTTTGAAGGTAAAATAACAGTTGTTTGACCTACTCCCGTTTCAATGTTTGTGGTAAAGCTTTTTTTCCAATCGCCACCTAAATTCACTGTCAGCTCCCCGACACCTGCTTCAATATCTAATTGTTCAAGCTGGAGCCCCTGTAAGTCGAGATTAGCAATGGCTGCACCTGTTTCCACAGATAAATCCATTGGAATATCGTCATTTAGCTGAATCGCCCATGTGTTCTTAATTTTAGAAAGACCTAGCTTTGTAGAGCCTTTATGCTTGATTTCGATTTCCCCTGTATCACCATGTTTATCATAGCTTACGTGAGGGGCAAGCTTTTTAATATTATAGTCAGCCTTGCCTTCAACCCATTCCTTGGCGCCACTTGATACATTCATTTCACCAACACCTAATTCGATGTCTACCTCTAATGCTTTCGCTTTATCCTTTTCCACCAAAATCGTTTCCTCACGCATTTTGCTTGGAAAAACGGAAAAGCACCCTGATAATAGCAATGCAGATGTGCCCATCACGACACCTAACCCAACTAATTTTTTCAACATTATTTCCTCCCGCTATATAATCTGCCAATAATTTCATTATATAGGAGTAAATAATTTAAAATACGACCTTACGCTTGAAATTTTCCTAAGACCTGAGACGTAGAAACTGCTATGGATAAGGGATGGCGCGCCCCTCCAGCAAAGCTTTCAAATTAGCGAGTGAGGCATCATAGCCTGGCGAATTGAAGCTAACATTAGTGCCACTGTGTTGTTTTGCTAACGTAATGGCTATTAACGTTTCAGGAACCTCTAAGTAAAATGAAAATGTCTCATTCTTTTTTACCTGTTGAATGGTTAGCTCCATAGGTAGTTGTTCAGATAATTGGTTATGGGCATTCGGCATTAACGTAAACGTCATCTTCTCCCCCGCTGCCAATTTTGGGATGTCCCATGTCGAGCCTGGCGCATACCATTTGGAGAGGGATTGCTCCTCTGTAATGGCCTGCCAGACGTCATCAATCCCCGCATTAATCCAAATTGAACTTGTCATTCCAACACCCTCCAATTTCTATTTTCCATTATTTTACCGAATATTCAGGTGTTAGACTACTGTTGGTTGTTCTATATAAATTAAACGCTCCAATGATGACCATCACCGCTATTAAATCCATGGCCAGTTGATGACTGGAGAAAAGGGCAACCAATAACCCATAGCATGTTGGTGCTAAGACAATAAAGAATTGATTGATCGTTAGCGCCGTGCTAACAGTCAGTCCTACTGATTGAGAATCTGATTGCTCTGTTACACAAGCGATATATAAGGAATACCAGCCAAGAGCAAAAAATCCAAGGATCGAACAAAAAATGATCATCAAGCTCTTCGCAGACATGACAAAAGGCAGACAGCCTATCATAATAAAGGTGGCTACCATGACGAGCACTAATAATGATTCACGTTTTTGAGAGAAATAACAGTCACTTATCCACGCAAGCACAATTCTTCCTACCATTCCACCAAGCAAAATGATACTTAAATACTTTCCAGCCTCCGTTAATGAATAACCACCTTCTTGATGCAAATAGCTCATCAAATGGGCAATGATCACCATTTGTAAGGACATCATGACAATGCCTACAAAATAAATAGGATAGAGCGCGCGATTGTTCTTAATGGCATGCACCTTCTCTTTAAAGGTGACAGGATTTGCTGCAACGGTTACACGCTGTTTAGGTTCCTGATACAGCAGTAAAAATAACAGTCCTCCCGCAATTGCTACCAAGCCCTGTGTTATATGCACAGAGGTTAGGTGGATGTGTTGGTACAGATAGGTTAGAATGCTTGAGGCCAACGCACCGCCGATTGGAATTCCTGTCTGACGAATACCGATAGCAAGCCCTCGATGCTTATCTGGAAACCACTTGACGATAGCTGAACTACCACCAGTTTGTGCACTGCCATACCAAATCCCAACAACTATTAATACGAGTAGCAATGTCGTATAATGGTGCACAGGAATTAATAATAAGCTAGAAAGTCCAAGTAAAATGGAGCCCCATCCGATTAGTTGTTTTTCTCCTTTTTTATCCATGAAATAGCCGAATACAAGCATGGAGAAAATCGGCCCTATATTAACAGCTGAGACAATCAGTCCAGTTTGAAATGATGATAGACCCCATTCTATTTGATAAAACGAAGCAACAGGCCCCATGCCGTATGTGACAAAGGTTGCTGCTGTCTGCGAAAGTGTAGCCACAAGCAAAATAATCCATTTATAATATGTATGCATATGTTCCCTCCATAAGTGCTATACTGCTTTATTTGTGCAGTATAATGTTCGTTATCTAGAGTTTACGTTGACCGATTCACTACGTAAAATGGAGGAAAATGATAGCGACTATCAAAAAATTTAATAGGTGTGTGACAAACAACATGAACATTGAAGAAATCGCCTTAAAAATGGAGCTTTTAGAAAGGCAAAACTTGAGTAAATCCGCTGAAATCACCAATTATACACAATCAGCCCTCACATCCAAGGTTAAAAAAATGGAAAGTGAGATTGGACAAGAGGTTTTTAAACGAACGCCCCAAGGCTTAAAGCTAACGGAGGTAGGCGATCACTACTTACAATTTCTAAAAAAGGTCGCTCACGACTATGAGGAATTTTTACATAGGATTGGATTGACTCAAACGAGTATCCATTTTGGTACTTCTCATACAACCATTAAAATATATGGGGCAGCGATTATGAATGCGCTCCAAACGAGTCATAGTCCGATTGATGTGGATTTCACAGTAGAGTCTAGTACATCGTTAAATTATAGAGTTCACCATGCCGAGCTGGATTGTGCCTTGACCAGCAATCCACTGAAGCACTATGCCGATTTGCACTATGATTTGATCGCTACTGAAACATTTGAAGTAATCTCAAGCCCTGCTCATGTTATTGATTTTGAACAGCGAACGCCTGTTACCTTACTCGTGCTAAGTAAAGGGTGTATGTATTCGAAGGCATTAGCACAGTGGCTTACAAACAAGCAAATACCCTTTACGATGAAAGAAATAAAATCCGTGAGTAGCATTCTTGATTTTCTTCAAATCGAGCATACGTTGGCGGTGTTAAACACAAAATTACTCGCACTCTATCCTTGCCCTGATTTGCATCATTATCACTTGGACAATCTTCACAATGTCATTGAAACCGTCTTTATTTATAAAAAAAACGACAGTAAGCTAGCCCCTATTATGCAATTAAAACAGGTGATTGAGTCATTGCTTGAGAGGAACTAACGTTGAGCCTTATTTTGTGCTACTATTCTAAAAAAATATATTATTCATGCTGTGACTGCTCTATAATAGGTTTGTCTTTATTATTCTAGTAAAAGCATAGGAGTACATCATGTTTTATTACATCTCGTTGTTTTTTGCAGTATTTGCGTTATCGACCTCAGCTATTTTTGTTAAATTAGCTGATGCACCCCCTGCCATTACGGCCTTTTATCGACTATTTTTTGCGATGCTCGTGTTACTTCCCTTTTTATTAGCGCAAAAGGGCTTGCGTCATGAACTTACGAGCCTCTCCAAAAAGCAGTGGGGGCTTGGCATTCTATCAGGTTTATTTTTATCGTGCCATTATGTCCTATGGTTTGAATCATTGAACTACACATCCGTGGCAAGTTCAACGGTTATTGTGACATTACAGCCATTATTCTCTTTAGTAGGAAGCTATTTTTTATTTAAGGAGCGTTTTTCAAATGGGGCCATTGTTGGCTGTTTCGTTGCCATCATCGGCTGTTTCATTATCGGCTGGCAGGATTTCCAAATTAGTGGACAAGCCCTCTATGGCGATATTCTGGCCTTTATTGCAGCGGGCATTATTACCGCCTACTTTTTTATTGGGCAATCTGTGCGCAAAGATTTATCACTCATTCCCTATTCAGTTATCGGCTATGGCAGTAGCTCCATTTTCTTAGCCATTTATGCACTCTTTATGAAGGAATCGTTTTTCGATTATTCAGCTTCGACATGGTGGGCCCTTGTAGGATTAGCCGTCATTGCCACGATTTTCGGCCAAACTATTTTTAATTGGCTATTAAAATGGTTAAGTACTACGGTCATCTCCATGAGTATTTTAGGAGAAACGATTGGCACATGTATACTAGCCTATTTCATATTAGATGAGATGATTTCGGTGCAACAAGGTGTTGGTATTCTAGTCATTTTACTAGGCCTCGCCCTCTTTTTATTGCAACAACGTAAATCAGCTTAAATGGAAAAACAACGGCAAAGGCTGCCGTTGTTTTTTATTCGTGTGTGAAGCGGAAGGTAGTACCATCCTTGTTTGATTGTAAGAATGCTTCAATATGTAACGTCTTGGCAATATCTTGAATGATTTTCAGTCCAAGTCCGTCATGCGCATCTTTAGGCGTAAAGCCGATGCCATCATCAGACATGATGACTTGCCCATCTTTTATAATTACCTCTAGCTTGGATGCTTGAGCATGCTTTAACGTATTTTGAAAAACATTATCAAATAAACGCTGGAGCCATAATTCATTGCTTATCCATATTACATGCGCATCTTCAGGATGAAAATGAAGGGCAATATTTTGCATGCGATATAAATAACGCCATTTCTTTATCATCGTTGTTAATAGCTGTGCAAGCTGTACTTCTTCCTGCATAACATAGGCATTTTCGCTTGTGTCAAAGGACTGAAGCTGAAATTCATTCGTTAAATTTGTTATATAGTGAATTTGTTCAGTTAACGATTCCACCAATTTAGGCTGCTCCTGCAATTGATCTTCTAGATAAAACAATTGCAAACGAATAGCTGTTAGTGGTGTATGGATGTCATGTCGCAATTTTTGTAGTAGCTCTTTTTGCAGCTCCTGCTGTTGTGCTAGCTCTAATTCTCGGTATGTTGTACGCTCAATTAGGAGATTAACTGATTGAATCAGCTGGCCGATCTCATCTTCACTTGTGACAGCTAGCGTTTCTGGAATGCGCTCATTACTTGCCAACTCTCGGATTGTGTTGTTGAGCATGGTGATTTTTTTCAGTAAGGAATGAATCGATGTTGAAAACAACAAAGCTAATAAGGCAAAAGAAATGACAAACGCAAATAGCATAAGCGGATAGGCAAATGACTCATGAAAGGGAGTCCCGTCATTTTTCATTTTAATAGCTTTATCGTAAAGAATAGACATTGTCACACTAATACCTAGTATCACCAACGGTACACTTACAATTGCTAAAAATAATAAAGTACGGTATTTGTTTTTTAAGGTCATTTTTTGATGTAGGTATTCAGCCGATACCCTTCCCCATAAATATTTTGTAAGATAGTACCTGCTGGATCGTGTAGCTTTGTTCGTATTTTTTTAATATGGACATTGAGAAGATTATGATTGCGTTCATCTAGTGGCCACAAATAGTCGAAAAAATGGTCCTTTGTTAATACTCTATCGCGGTGATCAAATAAATAAAAGAAAATTTTGCGCTCAATTGCTGTCAAGGCGATCTCCTCATGGAGACTCTGATAAAACACTTTCCGCCGTTCCCCATCAATGAATAAATGCTGTATATGTGTAAATGTACCATAATGCTGAGTCAGCATTTTTTTCATCCTTAGCAAAAGCTCTCTTGGGTCAAACGGCTTTGTCATATAATCCTCTCCAACCGTTAAGCCCTCTAGCTTACTTTCAATATCATTCCGTGCCGAGAGAAAAATGATAGGAATGTTTAAGCCTAATCGTTTAATAGTTTTGCTTATTTGATAGCCATCCTCTCCTGGCAGCATAATATCCATAATGACTAAATCTACTTGCTGAATCAGCGCCATTACATCTTTGCCATCTGTTTTCCAGACAGCTTCATAGCCCTCACGCTGCACTATTTTTTGTAGTAAATCACCAATCATCGCATCGTCTTCCACAATTAAAATCCTAAATCCTTGCATCTTATCGACCTTTCCTGTTAGCATTCGTTGTCATAAATTCCATCGTTAGTTGATAGATTTCATCAGGCTGATAAAGATAAATGCTATGTGTGCCACTTACCTCTTTTACCTCTGCATGAGTGAATTGCTTCGCAAAATCAGTATAATCCTGCCTATTTTGCTTCGTATATATTGAATCTTTCTTTTCCTCCGCAATGGCATCAATTAGTAATACCGGCGTATTTTTCGGCTTAGGAAGCTGTTCTGATTGTAAACTATTTTCATAGACCTGTAACAGCTCATTTTTCATATCTTCATTAAAAAATTGCTTAAAGGACAATGCCTGATATATTTTCTTTTCCTCGGCAGTTAAAAAAGACATGTTCAGCACTTGTGGATTATACACCTGTGAGGGCATAAGTCGATGGAAGCCAATTTTAGTGGCTAGGTGCATGGCCTTTATCATCCATCTATCGACAGTCCCCATTTGATGCTTGATATATTGACTAGGTAAGCTAATATCAAGTGCGATGATGCCCTTTACTTCCTCTGGATATTTTTGTGCCCAGTAAATAGCTTCAAGCCCAGAGATCGAATGAGGGACGAGTGTATAAGGAGGCTGAAGACCACTTTGCAGGAGGGCTTCTCTTGTTTGAGCTAGAATCGTATTAATGTCTCTTTCATCATGGGCTATATCGCTATAGCCATACCCTGCACGATCCACAACAGCAATTTGATTGTGCTGTGAAAACTTGCGATAAAGCCCTTTGAATTCATAAACAGGTGCTGCAATGCCTGATCCAGCCATAAAGACATACGTATCCTCGCCTGAACCCTCCTGATAAACATGGATGTTTTGCCCATCGACGTTCACTAGTGTGCCGTTAGGTTGTAATATGGCAGATTCCTTCTGTACTAAAGTATAGTGGTAAATGCATACGATCGCGATGCCAAGCACGAGCAATGCCCCAAAGTAAACAAACCATTTCTTTACTTTCTTTTTCATACGCTTCTCCTTTCCGTTGATACTTGCAAGGATACACGTTAAAAATAAATTTCTAATTAATTTTTGCGGGAAATCCGTAAAAAAACTCAACCCTTTGGCACTTCTTCACCAAATGATTGAGCTGTTATTTTTACTTATCGATTAATTGGATCGTAGTTGCAGTACCCTGCGCTGGGTATGACTCAAGATAAGTACCAGTAGTCCAAATGGCTACTCGATCACCAATGGTAAAATCACTCGTATCTGAATAAGACACAATAAAAGCATTTGGCATGGCCAATTCTAAAATTTCGCGTTTACTTAATGCAAGGTCTTTTTCCGCAACATTCCAAACAACTGTAATAGACTTCTCTGTTTTGTCGATTATAATTCCTTCTATATCTGCAACCCTTTCCCTATCATTTGATGATGCTTCATCTACTATATTAGGTTCATTATTTTTCCCTGCACAACCCCATAAACTTAAGGATAAGAATAACAAAAGGATCATAGAACTTAGTTTACGCAAATGAATTTCACCCGCTTTCTACTCTCTATCCTTTTAGACGTACTCAATTTAGTATCGTTACACATATTGATACATAAAAGCTGCCTACATAGTGATAGGCAGCTTTCTTTGTGCTAGGCTTCTGGATAGGTTTTTCGAAAAAAAGCGATGGATTGTTGTATGAGTGCTTTTAAGATAGCTTCATCCACGTCAGCAAGTTTATTAATATAAACACAGGCTTTTCCCGTTGTATGCTTACCAAATTGCTGCAATAGCTGCTCTCGCTCAAAATCACCTGGAGCAAAATATAGACTAATTTTTGCTTTGCGAGGAGAGTATCCAACAAGTGGTGCATCGCCTTCATGGCCTGTTTGATATTTGTAGTGATAATGACCAAACCCGATAATACTCGGTCCCCACATTTTAGCATCGTAGCCTGTGACCTCTGTAAAAATATCTAATAGTCGAAAGGCATCCTCCCGCTTTTTCGGGTGGTCTACACTCTCGATAAATTCAATGACACTTGCATCCGTTTCTTTCGTCTTTAATTCGTACATCCTAATCCCTCGCTTTCAGAAAGAATATCTCTATTATTCCCTATTCTACCTGCTCTAACAATAGCTTTTGCTGTAGATGACGATAAATCCCCTGTTGTTGCATGAGCTCATGGTGACTGCCTTGCTCGACAATTTCACCCTGCTGAATTACGAGTATTTGATCCGCATTCTCGATTGTTTTTAAACGGTGCGCTATAACAAAGCTTGTGCGGCCCCGCATTAAATGCTGTAAGCCCTTTTGAATATCGACCTCCGTTTGTGTATCCACACTCGATGTCGCTTCATCCAAAATTAAAATATCAGCATTTTCTAAAATAGCCCGAGCGATCGCAATTAACTGTCGTTGTCCCTGACTTAAATTAGCACCGCCTGCCTGGACTGGAGTATCGTACTGTGCTGGTAAATATTTAATAAAATGATGGGCATTGGCGATTTTCGCCGCTTCGACGACTTCTTCATCTGTCGCATCGAGCTTCCCAAAGCGAATGTTTTCTCGGATGGTGCCGGAGAACAAATATGTGTCCTGTAAGACGACACCGACTCTTTGACGAATGCCCGCCATTTGATAGTGCTCGATATTGTGCCCATCAATCAGAATTTCACCTTGATCCACGTCATAAAAACGCGTCAGTAAGTTGATAATCGTTGTTTTTCCAGAGCCTGTTGGACCAACAAGCGCGATCGTCTCCCCTGCCTTCGCATGGAAGTGAATGTTTTTTAGAACAGGCTTATCTGGCACGTAGCTAAATGACACTTGCTTGAAAACAACATCTCCTTTTAACGACGACGCCTCGATAGCATTTGGTACATCACTTACTTCTGATGGTTCATCCATAATCTCAAAGACACGCTCTGCTCCAGCAATGGCAGATTGAAAAGTATTTAATAGATTGGATAACTGATTCAGCGGACGGAAAAATTGCCTTGTATAAGTAACAAACGCTGCAATGATGCCAACCGTCACAACACCTTTTACAGCTAAGAAGGCTCCTGTTCCAATGACGACAGCTAAGCCTAAATTATTCATAAAGTTATTAATAGGTCCAAGTAAGCCCGAGGTAATTTCTGCTCGCTGGGCTGAGTTTCGTAGGTTTTCATTTTGCTGATGGAAGATGTCAATTGTTTGCTGCTCCTTACCAAAAAGCGTGAGCACCTCTGCTCCTGTAATCATTTCCTCGATATAGCCGTTGAGCTTACCAAGATCTCGCTGACGTGCTGCATAGTTTTTACTACTGCGTTTAATAATCTGCTTGGTCGTGAAAACAATTAGCGGAATAATAATTAATGTCACGATCGCTAATTGCCAGCTTAATGTGAACATAGCGATACTCACACCAATCACCGTTAAGATGGATGATACGATTTGTGTGACACTTTGAGCCAGTGCCGTGTTTAAATTATCAATATCATTTGTGACACGGCTCATTAAGTCGCCAAGCGCACGTTGATCAAAAAATCGTAATGTCAGCGTTTGAAGCTTTTGAAATAGGTCCAGACGTAATGTCCGAATGGTTTTCATGGCCACTTGAATCATGACATACGTTTGTAGCCATGTCAGAATAGACGCAACCGTAAATATGACAGCCAACACGATGCCAAGACGAATCGTTCCATCAATATCCTTTTTTATAATATAGTCATCAATAATATGGCCAATCATGTAAGGTCCTGCAAGACTTAAAAATGTAGAAGCCATGACAAAGAAGATGGATAAAAACAGCCCTAATTTTTGCTGTTTTACATAGTGCCATACTCGTGCTAGTGTTGCTTTTTGATTTTTTGCTTTCTCAGCTGGCGCTCCCATGCGTGGACCACGTCCAAAATTCATTTGCTTTGGTTGACTTTGACTCATCCTTGTTCACCAGCCTTTTGCTGTGACGCGTAAATTGCTTGATAATGTGTATTTGATTGTAGTAGTTGCTGATGGGTTCCTTGCCCAACAATGCCGCCATCCTCTAGAACCAAAATGACATCTGCTTGCTGAATAGAGGCAATTTTCGAAGCCACAATGATCGTCGTTGTACCTTGATACTGTGTGGCAATTGCCTGCTGAACATGTTGCTCTGAAGCACTATCGAGCGCAGAGGTTGTATCATCAAGCACTAAAATGGCAGGCTTGCGAATGAACGCACGACTTAAAGCAAGGCGCTGCTTTTGCCCCCCTGATAAATTCGTAGCCCCCTGTGACAATTCATGGGCTAAGCCTTGATCAAGACGCTCCACAAACTCACTGGCACACGCCGCCTCTAAGGCCTGTTGAATCTCCTCCGCAGTCGCATCGTCCTTGCCGAGTCGTATATTTTTCTCAATCGCACCTGAAAACAGCAGGGCTTTTTGTGAGGTAAAGCCAATATGCTCTCGTAGCGTTGATAAGGAGTAGGCTTTTAGTGGTTTACCATCTAAGCGAATTTCCCCAGCTGTTGGATCAAACAAGCGAGGCAACAGCTTTACCAGTGTTGATTTACCACTACCTGTTTTCCCAATAATCCCTACCGTTTGCCCCGGCTTAACAGAAAACGAAATGTTTTTAAGGACATCCTCTGCTGTCTCATAGTAACGATAGCTTACATGATCAAAGTCAATCGCTCCTTTAATGGGGTCTGTCAGCGGCTGTTGTGCTTCCTTAACAGCAATGTCTTTGTTTAACACATCGACAATCCGTTCTCCAGATGGCAATGCTCGTGCAATTTGCATGAGTACCATACTTGAGGACATCAGCCCATTTAAAATAATCGTTAAATAGTTAATAAAAGCGAGAATAACCCCAACTTGTACAGTACCTGCTTCTACCTTGATTGCGCCAAGCCAAAGCGCTGCAACGATTCCCAGATTGACAACGAACATCGTAAAGGGCACCAGTACCCCAACAATTTGCTCAGCGGTAATAAATCGTTTCGTTAGCGTATGATTTAAATCACCAAACTGCGCCACCTGTTGCGTCTCACGGCGAAAGGCTTTGACCACCCGGATACCAGCCAAATTTTCCTGCAGCTTTGTATTGACCGCATCAATAGCCTCCTGCACACGACGATATAGCACGCCCGAATACTTTGTGAAAAAATACATGGCGATAATCAGCAATGGCACAATAATAAGGAGGATGGAAAAAAGCTCCCGCGCTGTTACAAACACAATAATGACTGCCCCAATAAACAACAGCGGCCCTCGCACAAAAATACGCAGCGTCATCATAAACGCCCGCTGCATACTTTCCACATCACTCGTTAAAATGGTGATAAGCTTCCCTGTCGTAAACGCATCTCGCTCCTTAGCCGAATACGTCATCATCTTCTCATACAGAGCCTGCCGAACATCCGACGCAAAATGAATCGCCGCCTTCGAGCTATAGTAGGAGCAACCAACCCCACCAACAAGCCCAAGTACTGCACTGCCGAGCATTAACACAAACATATTCAATACATACTGATGATCGCCTTGGACAATCCCCGTATCAATCATATGCTGCATAATGGTCGGCTGAATTAAATCCATCGTCACCTCCAACACCATCAAAAGAGGTGCAATCAACGTGAAAAATTTATAGGGCCCCAAATACTGCCCTAACTGTTTAACTGCCTGCATACCTTCGTCTCCGTTCTTTTTAAATCCCATTCGTTCCTCATTATAACTGAAAATCATTCCCATTTGGCAATAATTTTTCGAGTCACGTAATATTCTGGCCTCGTCGAAATGGATGAGTGGGTTCTGACTTTTGAGCTGGGGCCATTCACTTTCGGGCGGAGTCAAGCCTTTGATGAGCGGGGTTCTCTCGCTTATGAGCGGATTCATCCTTTCTTTGAGCGGCTGTTTCACATTTTTGAGCGGGTTTACACTACTTTGGAGCGGGGACAACCCTTTTATGAGCGGTTGCTTCACACTTTCGAGCGGGTTCACCCTTCCTTTGAGCGGTTGCTTCTCACTTATGAGCGGAGTCACCCTTTCTTTGAGCGGGGGCCTTTCACTTTCGAGCGGGTTTACCCTTCCTTTGAGCGGTTGCTTCTCACTTATGAGCGGGGTTACCCTTTCTTTGAGCGGGGGCCTCTCACTTTCGAGCGGGGACAACCCTTTTTTGAGCGGTTGCTTCACATTTTTGAGCGGGGTTACCCTTCCTTTGAGCGGGGGCCTCTCACTTTCGAGCGGGTTTACCCTTCCTTTGAGCGGTTTCCTCTCACTTATGAGCGGGTTCATCCTTCCTTTGAGCGGCTTCCTCCCATTTTCGAGCGGGGACAACCCTTTTTTGAGCGGGTTCATCCTTCCTTTGAGCGGTTTCTTCTCTCTTATGAGCGGGGGCCTCTCTCTTTCGAGCGGGTTCACCCTTTCTTTGAGCGGTTTCCTCTCTCTTTCGAGCGGATTCACCGTTCCTTTGAGCGCTTCCTCTCATTTTCGAGCGGGGACAACCCTTTTTTGAGCGGGGGCCTCTCACTTATGAGCGGGTTTACACTACTTTGGAGCGAGGACAACCCTTTTATGAGCGGTTACTTCTCACTTCAAGCGGGTTTACCCTTCCTTTGAGCGGTTGCTTCTCACTTATGAGCGGATTTACCCTTCCTTTGAGCGGTTGCTTCTCACTTATGAGCGGATTCACCCTTCCTTTGAGCGGTTTCCTCTCATTTTCGAGCGGGGACAACCCTTTTATGAGCAGTTGCTTCACATTTTGAGCGGGGTTACCCTTCCTTTGAGCGGTTTCTTCTCACTTTGGAGCGGGTTTAACATTTTTTGGAGCGAGTTCACCCTTCCTTTGAGCGGGTTGCTCTCTCTTTCGAGCGGGTTCACCCTTCCTTTGAGCGGGTTTACACTATTTTCGAGCGGATTCACTTTTCCTTTGAGCGGTTGCTTCACACTTTCGAGCGGAGTCCCCACCTTTCATGTAGGCTACTCTCTTCAAAGAGGAGGCCACCCTTCCACCGAGCCAATCAACCAATATCGAGCGAACACTTCTCAACCTCGTAGCGATTCCACCCAAGTAAAACACCCCCATGCAAGTGGGCATGGGGGTGGTGTGACACGATGATTACAAATCATCAAAGCCGTTATCTTCGACGTTGACTTTGACATATTGGCGGGAGCGTTGCTCGAAGAAGTCGGTTTTGCCAAGGTCTACATCTTCATAGGCTTTAATCCATTTTAATGGATTTTTGCGGTAGCCCTCGAATGGACGGTCTACGCCAAGCTGATTACAGCGAACATTGGCATAGAAGTGGACATAATCATGGACGTCCTCAACATCAAGGCCTTCAATTTTATCGCCGATGACTTCATTGGCCCAATCGATTTCTAGTTGAACGGCTTCGCGGAAGATTTCCTGAACACGAGCCTGACGTTCAGGTGTATCGTATTCTGGATATTCCTCTAATAATTCTTGATAAATTTTCACAAATAAATCGACATGGAGCTGCTCGTCACGATTAATATAATTGATCATTGTAGACGTAGCGACCATTTTTTGATTGCGTGCTAAATGATAGAAGAAGGCAAAGCCCGAATAGAAGAATAAACCCTCTAAAATGACATCATAAATAATGGCCTCAAGCATATTTTCGACAGTCGGCTCCTCTGAGAAAGCCTGGTAGCCTTTTATAACAAAATCATTGCGTCGTTCTAGAACAGGCTCTGTACGCCAAAAATCAAAGGTACGATCCTGCTCATCCTTGTTGACGATACTGGAAAGCACATACGAATAGGAATGATTATGAATAACCTCTTGCTGCGCTAAGATAATCATTAACGCATTTAAACTAGAATCTGTTAAATAATCGGCTACCTTGCCTGCAAAATCAGTTTGCACACTATCTAATAGCGCTAATAAACCGATAATTTTTAAAAATGATTCTTGTTCATCTTTCGTCAGCTCAGGGAAATGCTTAACATCATTGCTCATATTAATTTCAAATGGTGTCCAGAAGTTTCCTAGCATTTTTTTATATTTAGGGTACGCCCAGCTAAAGCGGACATCATCCCAGTTTAAAATATTGGAGGAGCGCCCATTAACGATACCTGTAGAACGGTTAGGTGCTTCCTTATCCATAATTTGTCGTTTCGTAATCGTTGTCATTGTTTTTTCCTCCTAGCTTGCACAAGACTCACATTCTAATAATTCTACTGATGTGGAGCGTACATAATAGGTCGTTTTCACACCACTTGCCCAAGCATTCATATGCAGTGCCAGTAAATCCTTTGCTTTAATCGTATTTTGAACATATAAATTTAGTGAAATGCCTTGGTCAATGTGGCGAGCACGGGCTGCATTTTGTTTGATTGTCCAATTTTGATCGATGAAATAAGCTGATTTATAGTACCAAGTCGTTACGGGTGATAAATCTGGTACCGTTACAGGAATTTTGTAATCCTTCTTCTCTTCTGAGTAGCTCTTTTGGAAAATCGGATCAATTGACGCCGTACTTCCTGCTAGAATCGATGTCGATGAGTTAGGGGCTACTGCCATAACATAGCCATTTCGCATTCCCTCTTTCGCCACTGCCTCACGTAAAGCATTCCATTTGTCGCTATTATAGCCGCGCTTTTCAAAATAGGCACCTGTTTGCCAATCAGAGCCCTCGAATAATGGATACGCTCCTTTTTCGCTTGCTAAAGCGTTAGAGGCACGAATTGTTAGGTAGGCGATGTCCTCATAAAGCTTGTCCGCAAATTCTACAGCTTCATCTGATTCCCACTGAATTTCCTTTAAGGCTAATAAATGATGCCAGCCAAATGTGCCAAGTCCAATACCACGGTAGCGTAGGTTCGTACGCTCTGCTTGTTTCACAGGGATAGTATTTAACGCAATAACATTATCAAGCATACGTACTTGAATCGGAATTAACCGCTCTAAGACATTAGCAGGCACGGCTCTTCCTAGATTAATAGAGGACAAGTTACAAACCACAAAATCTCCAGGCTTGCGACGAGTCACGATAACATCGTCTTCTAATGTAATGGATTCAAACTCCGTCGCTGACATATTCTGGAATATTTCTGTACACAAATTCGAACTATAAATCATTCCTTCATGCTTATTCGGATTCATGCGGTTCACTTCATCTCGGTAAAACATGAATGGAACGCCAGTTTCGAGTTGTGAGCGCATAATACGCTTCATAATATCGATGGCTGGTACTACTTCACGGCTTAATAATGGATTAGCAATACATGCTGCATATTTCGTGCGGAAGGAGCCATTGCCCTTTGTTTCATCGTAGAAATCCTCTAAAGAGAAGCCCATCACTTCACGTACTTCATGTGGATCAAATAAGTGCCATTCTCCACGGGCTTCTACTTTTTCCATAAATAGATCTGGTAAACATAGCCCTGTGAAAATATCATGGGCACGTAGTCGTTCATCACCATTGTTTAAGCGTAAATCTAAAAACGTAAAGACGTCCTTATGCCAAACATCAAGATAAACCGCGATGGCTCCTTGACGTTGCCCTAGCTGATCGACAGAGACAGCCGTATTATTGAGCTGCTTAATCCACGGTAGCACACCACTTGATGCACCTTTGAAGCCTTTAATGGACGAGCCACGGCTACGAATTTTGCCCATGTAAACGCCTATACCACCACCATATTTAGACAATGTTGCGACATCCGTATTCGTATCGTAAATGCTTTGTAGGCTGTCATCCACTGTATCGATGAAGCAACTTGAAAGCTGACCATGTGTCTTACCAGCATTTGATAGTGTCGGTGTTGCAACAGTCATATATAAATTACTCATCGCCCAGTAAGCTTCTCGCACTTTTTCTAGACGATTTTCTGTTTCATCCTGCATTAATGTCATGGCTATGACCATCCAACGCTCTTGTGGGAGCTCTACAGGTGTTTTTGTATAATCACGTACAACATAACGATCCATTAATGTCTTCAAGCCAATATACGTGAATAGCTCGTCACGACTAGGTTCTAAATAGCTGGCTAATTGTTGAAGCTCCTGCTCACTATATTTTGTTGTTAGGCTTTCATGATATAAGCCCGCTTCAGTGTAGTGTGCAAGATGAGCTGAAAATTCTTGATAAACATCCTTTGGTGAAACGCCACGTCGCGTTGCAAATTGATCGTATAATTTTTCTAAATAAATGTGTGCAGCCACAAATGTCCAATAGGGCTCTTCCTCATCAATTAGGCTAAGTGTTTGTAAAATCATCGCATCCGCCCATGCTTCAAAAGTGGCATTGTCGTTTTTTCGTAGCCAACGATCCGATAACCTTACAAAGCTTTCAAGTTCATCCTCCGTGTAACTATTTTTTAACTTAGCTAGTTGCTGTTCGATTTGAATTGTCATGTACACATTCTCTCCCTTTCTTTCTCCAAGCAACACAAAAAGCGATCACGCAACATCTATCGGTTACGTGATCGCTGTAAAATCGGAAATGGAAATGAAGGACGTGCACACAAAGAAGTGAACAAATCTCTCGCCTCCACTTCTCAATCCCCGAAGAATGTGTTGCTGTCTTGAACATCTCGGCAGGTCTCCTGGCTCATGCTTCCTCCAAATAATCACCTTCCCGTTTTTTCAACAGTGGTCTCTTGATTATTTGTCAGCACTTACAGTTGCGGGGACAGCTTCGGCTTAAGATGACTCTTGTTCCGAATTCCCTTTTAAACCATATTGGTACCGCTTGTCCAAATACTATATATTGTGTTTTAACTCCTAAACAAATCTAACATATTGTGTTTCGTGTTGCAATAGGTGTTTCGTACCTTGCGATTTTTAAGGCAGCCCTTTTGCTCGAAACAAGCCCTATTACGGTGCAGTTTTGCGTAGTTTTTCAAAATTTCTTTGGAAAAAATTTTGTGCCTGCTGCTCTTTTTTAGGATCGATGCCAAGCAAAATGACCGAACAAGGACCTGCTGATTTGGTCAGATCAAGCGAACTTTCAACTTGTTGCTGTCCAAAAAGACGCGCTAATTCGCCTTGTAGCCCCTTTGACCCGACTGGCCAAACTTGCTGCACGATATCCGCCTGCCATGCCTGAAAAATGGGCTGAAGCTGTGCAACGTCTTCTGGATGCGCTAACACTTCTTCCCCTACAAGCGGCAAGCCATAAGTGTACCAGCTGAGCTGTTCATGGTCAAATGGTTGACGTTGTTGTATTTCCCCAAGCATCGTAATGGCTACACCTGACTGTAGCGTGGGCATATTCGATTCCGTACTTCCTGCGATTGCAGGACAGGCTATACCAGTTTCCTCAAACACCTGTTGAATACCTCTTTCATAACGTGTCCATGCCGTATCACCAGAGAAATTAGCGAGTAAAACTTGGCAAGGTAATGCCTGTGCCGCAAGCTGCTCTAAAAATGTCACACGTGCTGTCATGTAAGCTGTTAGTTGGTCAGATGCTGACACTACATCTTGTGGCTTTTCCCCAATGGCTGCCGCATTATCCATTGTCACAATGAACGTGCCCACTTTCATAGCATTTCTCATTGAACGCGACCTTCCTTACGCAAAAAGACCTTTGATAAAACAGGCATCACTACTGCAACAATGACTAGGTTAATAACAGTTGCCATAAGAATGCTACCTAATGCACCCCAGAAAAAGGCGGGGCTAATTAAAAAATAAAACGGTAATGGTGCCACAATGCCATTCAATACGAGTGCCACTGGCCATTTCCAAACATGTAGACCTTTTCTATGCATTACGCCAAAGATCCACACGACGATGAACATTTCGATCGCGATGATAAGATGTAGTGGTCCTAATGGAAATCCAGCAGTCAACGCTGTAATAAAATGACCGATAAATCCAGCAAGACCTGCAAAAAATGGGGATAAAAAGACTACGCCCAAAAAGGCAGGAGCCGAGTCGAGTGCAGCAGTCGAAATAAATGCCGGCACCTTAATAACTGCCCCTACTGCACAAATGGCTGCTACCATTGCTGTCAATATCCAATTCCTTAATCTTTGTCGATCCATTCCATGTCCTCTTTTCTGTAGTATGTTTACCTCACTTCAGCTGTTCGGCAAGTCCGTACCAAATACGTACAACTTGCTCGGCTTCAATGAATAAAGCCTGATATAAACGACCACATGTATCGCGTAAGAGTCGCGCTTGTTTGTCTATTGGCACAACACCGCGCCCCATATCGTTAACAATGAGCGCTAGCATACAGTGCTGTTCAAGCCTCCTGAAGGTTGCAAGTACCGCTTGAACCACTTGGTCATCGTCCTCTAGATTTTGAGTCATCAACCAGTTTTCTAAATTTCTAATCACTAGCACTTCACAGGCTGGTGCGATCTCTGGTAGATTGCCATCGACAAGGGCGACCTGTCGCTCTTTATACAAGCCCATCACATAGTCGGTTTTACCGTTATAGGCTCCTCCAATAAAGACGTGCATCTTGCTCCCTCCTCCCAAGCCTTTCTTGTAAACGTTAAAATAAATTGTTTGTCATGTGGTACATCATACGACCAAAAAGGCTGTTCTGTTGGGGCATAGGCCACGAGTAAGGCACGAATGACCCCGCCATGCACCACTAAAGCATACTGATCCTCATCCTTCGGTAAATGGCTAAAGCCTTCCACAGCACGTGCCACAAAGTCATGAAAAGCCTCTCCTTGTGGTGGTGGCGTCTTAATCGGATCATCTAGCCATGCACGATAGTGAGCATTCGATTTTAATTCATCATATGTTTTCCCTTCAAATGCACCAAAGTTCGTCTCACGAAAGCGAGCATCTGCATGATAGCTTGCGTTCGGAAAATAATGAGCAGCGGTTTCTCGACAGCGCCGTAAATCACTACCATATACGTTTGTTACAGCGTCATCCACCATAGAAAGCGTGGTTGGATCAGCTAATGGGGCATCTGTCCAACCAAGATAGCGTTTTTCTAGATTCTCCTTTGTTGGCGCATGACGCATCAAGCGCACAGTAACAATGTCACCCATAGCACAACCTCCATCCCTTCAATAGATGCACCAAGTAAATCCCCTGATACACCACCAAAATTACGTAGCGTAAATTGTCTAAAAATCAACAGTGCGAATGCTAAAACAATAACTAATACAATGGGCAGCAGAGAGAATTGAGTAAAAATGACAACAACCGCCAGAGCTATGCCCAGTGATAACAGCATGAACACTTTTAAGTGACTTGCGTGAATATGGGATTTTAAAAAATACGCGAGACCTTTTTCTTTCGAACAGTCGAGGGACAGAAAATAAAAGCTCATCCCAACTCTAGTGAGAAAAGGTACAAACAGCACCATCCATAAGGCGAATTTGTGTTGGACGAAAAGCTCATGGAGGACAACAAATTTCCCCATTAGTAAAAACAGCACAGACAATACACCGAAAGCGCCAACACGTGGGTCGTCTAAAATTTCTAACCGCTTGTCCCGATCTCGGTAGGAAAAATAAGCATCACCCATATCAATAAAGCCATCTAAATGCAAACCACCAGTCCATAAGGCAAAAAGCGCTATGATTATAAAAGCTAGCATGACCTCACTGCTCGCTGTCCACTGTGTGAGACCGTAGAGTACTGCTGCCACAGTTGTTCCCATTAACGCTCCTATCCAAGGTAAACAGGCAAACATCCCTGTAATCGTTGGCCTAGTTAACGGTAGCTCTTTATGTACTGGCAAAACCGTAAAAAATTGAAATGCCAATTGTAGGCTATGCCAAACAGTTTTCATCGTCTTGCCTTCTTCCTTGATTATTTCCATCTCTTTACAATACCATAATTCATTTCATAGGCCTCCTGTGCAATGGCAACGAACCATTGATGCCATTGGCCGAGTGTTCGTCGGTATAACTCTACTTCATCACTATCATATGGTGGCTCATCAAATAGTTCATTGGAGACAACTAAAAAAGTCACATCCTTATTTAGTAATGAAAGGATGGCCTGTTTGATGTTCAGTAGTTTGTTTTCTAAACAGCCTGGCTGATCTATACATGGCGTACCACTGTCAAAGCCCTCATAAAAAGCATTTGTTAGCCACGTTGTCACGCAGTCCCACAGCACCACATCCCCATCTTGAAGTGTTGCTAAAACCTCTGCCATGTCATAGGGTGCCTCCACCGTTAGCCACTGCACAGGTTGTGCCTGCCGATCTGCCTGATGTCGGTCAATCCGCTTAGCCATTTCACGATCTAAGGCGATGCCAGAAGCCAGATAAATTAAACGTTTTGTGGGACCTAGCTGTGCTTGGTAATGCTGAATCGCTGTTCGCTCAGCAAAATGGGATTTCCCACTACGAACACCACCTGTAATAAAAATGAGTGGCATCAGGACACCTCCTATTGTAAATGATGAAGATTGCCAATTTCTTTCACAGCCCATTGTTGCTCTTGTCGTTCAATCACTGTCACACTTGTTCCATGAATGTATGGGGCTGTCCATAGCTCACTTATACTTCGCTGTAAAATAGCGTTAACGATACATTTAATGGTTACTGCATGAGAGACAATGAGAACCATTTCATCGGGATGTTGATCCGCTATTTTCTTTAATGTAAACATGGCTCTTTCTGTCACAGCACCAAAGCTTTCCGTATGTGTTGCAACAAACTGTGCTGGGTAATTAGTATAGAGCTCATAATCAAGCTTATGATTGGCGAGAATGTCTTCAATTGTTTGGCCTTGCCAATCCCCTAAATAGATTTCACGTAAATCATCCTCATAAATAATCGGAAGCTTGCGCTTAGTGGTCAAAATGTCCATCGTCTCCCTTGCACGTCCACTTGAGCTACAATAAGCAGCTGCAAACTGAATAGGCTGGAGTTGCTTGTGAAGTCTTTGTGCTGCTGCTCTACCATTTTCCGTTAATGGAGAGTCCAGCCAGCCCTGTAGTCGTTGCTCTTGATTCCATTGTGTTTCCCCATGTCTTACTAGATAAAAAGTTGTCACTTTTCTCTCCCCTTATTTGCGTTAAACCAAGCTTGCAGACAATTATGTAAAGAAGTCATGGCCGCAATATCTTTTATCCCTATACGGAACCATTCACCCTGTAACCCTTGAAAGTTTTTTGTATGACGTAAGACAACCCCTTGTCCAAGGCAATACGTGAAAAAGGGATCGGCCTGCTGTCCTTGTGGTAACGTGAAGCACACATAATTCGTCACACTGTTCGTTACTTGACAGCCGTTTTCTTGTAAATACTGATGTAATCGCCCTCTTTGTGTTGTCGCATAGGCAATCGCCTGCTGACAATACTGCTGTTCATCTAAACAGCCTGCACCAATCACAAGTGCAAAGGCATTTAAATTCCAATGAGGCAGCATGTCCTTTAAAGTGCTTACAATGGAAGAATGCGCGACTAAATAACCAAGTCGTAAACCTGGAATCGCATACATTTTGGTCATCGAACGCACCACTATCACATGTGGATTTTGGGCGCAATGATGAATCATAGAATACGCTTCACCCACCCAATCCATAAAGGCCTCGTCGATCACAAGCTCACAGCTAACACTTCTTCCGTGCTCCACTAAAGCGAGTAAATCTTCTTTTTTCGGTAATACCCCTGTTGGATTATTTGGCGTACAAATATAAAGAGCGTCCGCCTTCTCCATTTCCTCCTTGAGCACATCCATTGGCAATGTGTAATGAATAAAATCAGTCACCAAAATAGGCACAATATCCGCACCTGCAGCCCGCAATGTTCGCTCATATTCAGAAAAAGTTGGATGTACGATAATGACACGCTTGCCCACATAGCGTCTTGCTACTACACTAAAGAGCTCTGATGCCCCATTGCCTAGTAAAATCGTCTCCTTTGCGACCTGATGAAAAGCAGCAACCTTCGTTAAAAAAGGCTCGCCATCAGGATCTGGGTAGCGCTGAATAAGCGAATAAAGTGTTCGCCAACGAGCCTCTACAAAGGCTGGTGGTCCCTCAGCATTGACATTTTCGCTAAAATCATAAACTACTTCTGGCATCGTTAAGCCTAATTGCTGATAGACATTGTGCGGATTTGCTCCGTGATTAGGTAATGGCATAAATAAGCACCTCCACAGCTAACATCACAAGCGTAAAGAGTATTGTGGCAATACGCATATGAATAATAGATGTTGCAATATGTTCCTTCGTCAAAGGGACTAATTTTTCTCCCATAATAGCCCTATGAGAGACAACCCCCTGATACGTATTTTTCCCACCAAGCTGCACACCTAGCTGAACGGCCGTCGCTGCCTCTAAATAGCCACTGTTTGGACTTGGATGCTTTTTAGCGTCCTGTGCCCAAATCTTTAGCCGCTTGCCAAGCGTTCGATCAGTTTCATTTTTCGTGCCAAGGACAATAAGGAAGCCTGTCATTCGACTTGGAATAAAATTCAATACATCATCGAGCTTTGCCGAGAACATTCCAAAGTCTTTGTATTTGTCATTTTTATAGCCAACCATTGAATCTAATGTATTGACAGCCTTATAGCCCCATAAACCAATTGCACCAAATAAGAAGGCATAAAAAAGTGGAGCTGTCACACCATCGCTTGTATTTTCAGACACCGTTTCTACTACACCACGCACAATCTCATCTTCTCCCAGCTTATCGGTGTCACGACCGACAATCCACGACAGCTTGACACGTGCCTCTGCAAAGTCACCTTTAACAAGTGGCTCATATACAGCCATCGCAGCCTCCTTCAAACTCCGCTGCGCGAGGCCAATCCCAATGAGAAGTCCCTCTACAAGGATGCCAAAAATAATACTTACCTGATAGCTAAGAAGCAAAATCAATGTCACCACAAACATGGTCGTGCCTACGACTGCAAGAGCCATCACCATGCCACGCAGCTTTCGCCATTTGCCCTTATTCCAGAGCGCCGTTTGCGATTGAATCAAGTGTCCAATCCAGCGTACAGGATGAGGGAGTTTAGGAGGGTCTCCTACGAGTAAATCAAACAAAAGCCCAATGATACAGGCAATTACGATAGCCATCATAAAGCCCTCTCCTCTTTATCTTTTTTGTATTTGCTGATCGCCTCACGCATTGTCTCATAGACACCGTAACCGATGACCTTACCAAGCATGGTAATAGGACCAGCATATTGATGAAAGTCTCCCTCTTCTGTTGAAGCGATCAACAAGCTATCAGTAGAAGTACCTGTAGCTTGTGTGCCTGTTGTTGGGTCTGTAATCCCTTCATCCATTAACGCTTTGACCTTGGCTTCCGTTGTTGAAATCATGGCTTGAAATAACGCTTCATCAGATAGTTTTCCATTAATGACTAGCCATGTATTAATGGTGCCTGCATGGTACTGCTCCTCCCGATGAAAAGCCCGCGTAATATCCACCGCATTTCCTAATCCCGCAGTAATCATAACGACAAGCTGAATACCTTCATATGTAAAGTCACGAATGGTCGCAAACTTGGCCTGGACTGCCGTCATCATCGCCACCGTGTTGTCTAACGGAAAGTGTTGTGCCTGCAAATACTGCTGTAATTCAAGATGTGGCTGTCGCTCATCATAGGTAATAGGCACCGTTCGATTCAGTAAATGGGTATAATGACCAAAGCCAGGATTATGCATGGCTGAGGATACAACCTTCATAGGTGAATCGGTTTGTAGGGCCACATATTGGTCAAAAATTTGAATGCAATCCTTTGTCAGTATAGGCAATCGATCGCCTCCTCGCGATAAATATGGAATAGAACATAAAAAAACAAATTCTTACAAAGAAGAATTTGTACTGTCGATTCTTTATTAAAATTTGAACCTTCTGAACGTTTGTACAGAATAACAACTTCATAATACTCAAATTATTTATTTTCTTTGAAATTGTATCATAACTTTGCCTATTGCCACAATTCCATTTTCAAAGCGTTATTGTTGCTTCTGTTTCAGATTTTTAAAGCGGATCACAGAGCCAATAATAATAAAGACCCAACCAATGCCTATGTAAACAATTTTCATTGTTTTTGTCGACGACGGTAAAATATCCATAATCGTTAAACAGACAAAAAGTATCCCAATAATCGAAAAAAGCATACCAATTGTTAAATTCTTCACGAAAAACCCTCCCAACTATGTACGCCCTCGATTTTACCGTATTCTCAGCAAAAAGAAAACACTAATCCAAGCTAGAAAGTCTTGGATTAGTGATGATTGTGTCATTATGCATTCGCATGCGCAAAAAATTCTTCATAAAGCGCTTGTAAAATGCGGTTTTCATATTCCTGAAGGACACCGAACACGAGGCTCACTTCAGAAGAACCTTGATTGATCATTTCAATATTTGCGCCAGTTCTTGAAATCGCTGTGGCAGCACGGGCAGCTAATCCTGTATTATGACGCATCCCTTCGCCAACAATCACGATCATTGAAAAACCGTGACGCATTTCTACATACTCTGCATGTAGCTCTTCTTTTACACGACTAATAATACGTGCTTCATTTTCTGGTGTTAGTTGATTTGAACGCATGATGACAGAAATATCGTCTAAACCAGATGGTGTGTGTTCATAAGAAATATTTTCATCTTCTAAAATTTGGAGTAGCTTTCGTCCAAAGCCTACTTCACGATTCATCAAATATTTAGAGACATATAAAGTTGAAAAGCCACTGTCTGCCGAGATACCTGTAACTGGACGACCTGTTGCAGGACGGCTTGGTACAATACGTGTACCTGGGGCTGATGGATTATTTGTATTTTTTATGTTAACTGGCACCCCAATCTTGTAGACAGGCATTAACGCTTCATCATGGAACACTGAAAAGCCTGCATATGATAATTCGCGCATTTCGCGATACGTAATTTCTTTAATTTCCACTGGATCATTGACGACTTTCGGATTCGCAGAGAACACACAATCCACATCCGTAAAGTTTTCATAGAGCTCCGCTTCAACAGCTGCTGCTAAGATGGAGCCTGTAATATCAGAGCCACCGCGGTCAAATGTTCGCAATACGCCCGCTCTAGTGTAACCGAAGAAACCTGGGAAAACAATAATTTCTTTTGTATCTTTTAAAGGGGCTAAATTAGCATACGCTTCTGGTAAAGCAAATGTTCGTTCAGGTAAATCATTTACCACTAGCCCATCTTTAGGACTGACATAGCGTGCGGGCATACCAATCGCGTTAAAATAGGCAGCAATGAGCTTGGCGTTATTATCTTCACCTGCCGCTTTAATGCTATCGATGAATAATTCCACGTTCGTTTTGTCACCTTGTACACGTTCACGTAAATCTTCCGCAATCACGTCACAAATGGCATAATCTATCCCCAAACCATCCGCAATCGCTCTAAATCGATCCACAACAGTCTGCAATTTTTCTTCCGTATTCTCTTGTTGTAACGCTGCATTTGCTAATTGTATTAATAGGTCTGTTACTTTTATATCGTCACCAGAACGTTTCCCTGGTGCTGAAACGGCAACGATCTTACGTGCCGGATTAGATTTCACAATGTTTGCCACTTTTTGAATTTGTTCTGCGCTTGCTACAGATGTTCCACCAAATTTACACACGATCATATCTATCAAATCCTAACTTTTTCAAATTAATTGTATGCCTCCAAAAAACAATTGAATGTACACAGTGTACAAATTATCGTTTCCTACGTCAATACAATTTAAAAAATTCACGCAATTTATCGAGAAATATGGACATTTTTCGTACTGTTTGATTTATTATACGGATTTCATATGAAATAGTTAAGGTTTTTGTGAATTTTTTTTCGTGACGTTCACATAATCGTGAAATTTTCCGTTCTGACTTTCTTCTATATAAATGAAGAAAACGCTTTCTCCCCCTATGATATGCACAATTATCCACTATGTTTGTGCTCTTTTGCCTGTTCACAACGTTGATTTGAATGGGATTTTACTTCTAGCGTGTGGATCTGATTTCGTGGGTATTCGCTTTACTCCCGCGGGTATTTGCTTGGCTTCCGCGGATATTCACTTCTCTTCCGCGGGTATTCGCTTCTCTTCCGCGGGTATTCGCTTCTCTTCCGCGGGTATTCGCTTCGCGGGTATTCACTTCTCTTCCGCGGGTATTCACTTCCCTTCCGCGGGTGTTTACTTCTCTCCCGCGGGTATTCACTTCGCTTCCGCGAGTATTAGCCTCGCTTCCGCGGGTATTAGCCTCGCTTCCGCGGGGATTCACTTCTCTTCCGCGGGGATTCGCTTCCCTTCCGCGGGGATTAGCCTCTCTTCCGCGGGGATTAGCCTCTCTTCCGCAGATATTCACTTCCCTTCCGCGGGTATTCACTTCTCTTCCGCGGGTATTAGCCTCTCTTCCGCGGGGATTCACTTCTCTTCCGCGGGGATTCACTTCTCTTCCGCGGGTATTCGCTTCTCTTCCGCGGGTATTCGCTTCTCTTCCGCGGGTATTCGCTTCTCTTCCGCGGGTATTCGCTTCTCTTCCGCGGGTATTCGCTTCTCTTCCGCGGGTATTCGCTTCGCTTCCGCGGATATTCACTTCCCTTCCGCGGGTATTCACTTAATTCAACAAAAAAACTAGGCTCACGTTGCGTGTCGCCTAGTTTTTCTTGTACTCTATTAAATTGCTGTCCAGCCGCCATCGATGACTAGCTCTGCTCCTGTCATGAAGCGGGATTCGTCAGATGCTAGGAAGACTACGCCATACGCTACATCTTCAGGTTCACCGAAGTATGGTAGTTGTGTGTAAGTTTGATAGAATGGCAGTGCACCGCCCTCTTCCATGGTAGGTGCTACCATTGGTGTAACGATAATACCTGGGTGCACAGAATTTACGCGAATTTTATCTTTGCCGTATTCGATCGCAGCCGATTTAGAAAGAACGCGTAGTGCGCCTTTTGCTGCGGTATAGGGGCTTGTCCCAGCCATTCCTACGATACCACCGATCGAAGAAATATTGATGATGGAGCCGCCACCAGCTTTTTGCATTTCAGGAATGACATATTTCATACCGATGATACAGCCATTAAGGTTAATGTCCATGACTTTATTCCATTCATCCATTTCCATATTAGCAATTGTTTTTGGTGATGAAACGCCTGCATTGTTTACAAGAACATCCACCTTACCATAAGCCTTCACAGCCTCTGCGATTACTGCCTTCCACTCATCTTCAGAAGTCACATTATGTTGAAGACCAATAATCTCTCCGCCGTTTTCTTTAATTTCTTTAACTAAGTTGTTCAATGGCTCGATTTGTACATCTGTTGCAATCACCTTTGCCCCTTCTTGAGCAAATAATTTTGCCTCTGATGCACCCATTCCCATTGCCGCTCCTGTAATAATTGCTACTTTCCCATTTAAACGACCCATATTAAAACTTCCTTTCCTTTATCTATAAATGAACAATTCGTGAACATGTTAACAACTAGTTGTATTATCGACACCGTGTCGTTAATATAATTATAACGTGCTATTTGAAAAGGGCAAACAACAGCGAACGCGAATGTGACGCTTTCGCAACAACTGAATTTAAAACGTTGATTAAATCGATCATTTAATACAAGGAGCTTAAAAATGTCGAAAAAAATGGATCCACGCGTAATAAGAACACGCCAATTATTGAGAGATGCACTGGTGGAATTAATCGATGAACAAGGCTATGAGAAAATTACAGTACAAGATATTACAAAACGAGCCACTTTAAACCGAGCTACTTTTTATTTACATTTTCGCGATAAATTAGACCTTCTTTATCAAAGCTCTATGGAAACTTTACAGCAATTAGTTCGTTGTATTCACCCAAATTTTGAAGAGAAAAAGGAGTTTGATTTATTACCTAATTACGATCAGCCACACGACACATTTATGCGTTTGTTTGAGCAAATTGCATCAAATAGTAAGCTTTATAAAGTGTATCTTACGGAAAAAAATATCCCTTATTTTTCTGATGGCCTAAAAGACATTATTATTAATTTTGTCTCAAGTGGTATTCAATTTATGGAGCCTGACGATCAAAAGCTGACAGTGCCCCGTGAGATGGCTGAACGTTTTTATGCTGCTGCCTTTCTCGAGGTGATTGTTTGGTGGTTAGAAAATGACATGCCGTATACGCCCAAATTTATGGCAACGCAGTTAATGCGTATTACTATTAAAGGCCCTTACATCAACAATCCCTTTGAAAAGTAAAATATTGTATTTTAATTCCGATTGGGTCTTCGATAATGCCATGAGCATAACTAAGAATGTTAAAATAAAAGGTAATCACAAGCGTGCATGTGATTACCTTTTTCTTATTCAACCAAACTATTACCATTTCAGCTTTAATTCTCTATTAGGGTTATGGCATTGTAACCATTTGTCAGCTTCACTGACCATCCACGACCCAAATTCATTTAAAAACAATAACAATTCGTTTGTATCTTTGATGGGTGTTATCGCATATTCAAGTGCCTTTCTCATGTCACTTTCCTTTTCAGGGAAACATTCCGAAAACAATTTGTAAGCGGGGTATAAATCCCTTGTATATGTGTTTTCCTTAGTTATGGTAAGTGCAAGTCCTGCTCTTACAATAATTTTCATAATCCATTTACAACAATCTTTAATATCCTCTACATCAGAATTGTCTTGAAGGTCATCATAGGCAATTTTAATTTGTCCCTGTAAATGAATAAGGTGGTCATTCGCTAAAGCTTCGTTCGCTTTATACCTTGGTAATAGAGGTATTAAATCCTCTCCTAACACACATATACTATGGGTTTGGAGTATGAAACTAATGATTGAAAAAGATGCCGTATTTAAAATATCTTCTTTGCAGTAAACACTTAGTTCAATCCCATCGACACAAGTATGGTTCTGAGTTAATGCATCTTCCACTTCTTTTATCCGCTTTAACTGCAGTTTATTAGGTTTTTGCTTCGTAACCGCTATCGTGTCTAAGTCAGCTACTCCTTCAATACCTATCCCTTTTGGAATCGATCCCCTTATATATACGCTATGTAAGTCATCTTGAAGCAGGGTGCAATACGTATGAACCACATCGTTTATTACAGGATGAAAAATTGAGTTGATTTTATTCCAATCTGAATGATTAATAATGTGTCCATCACTATCCGTAACACAGAAGCTTCCAATCTCTTTAATTGTAGTCATCACATTACTCCTTTTTTCCATATCACATAAAAATAGGGTAGCATGTTCTATAGTGAACGAGCTATCCTACTTTCAAAATTGAGATAACCTTCAAAAACTACCCTTCAGCAAACTCATTCTTCAAAGCAAACATCAGCGTTTATTTTTCATTAAACTCAAATTCAATCTTTCCTTCTACCAAGCGGAGTGCCGCATTAAATGGTTTACCATTTTTTGATTTAAAGCCTTTCATCACGGCAGTTTTACCCATCTTGCATAAATCATGTATGTTCTTTTCCGTTAGTTTTTTGCCTAGTAGCCTTTCTGGGAACGTTTGCTTACAGCCATTTTTATAATTCGAACAGCCATAAAAGCTTTTGCGCAAACCTATTTTTCCTACTTTACATGTTGGACACGTCACAATCTCTTTCGCAGTAGCTGGTTTAAAGTGCTCAGCTTCAATTGTAAGTGACTCTAGCTGTTGAGGCACATCCTGTATTAATTGATTAATAAACTTGCCAATACTATCAATAAAATGCTTTGCAGAGCCTTCGCCACGTCCAATTTTATGTAAGTAAATTTCCCATTTTGCTGTCATCGATGGACTGGACAGCAATGTTCCTTCAATGGCCCGACATAAAAGCTCCCCTTTTGGCATTATGCTCACGATGTTTTTTCGTACTTCAATAAATCCATGCTTTTTAATCGTCTCGATTATGCCGCTTCGCGTTGCTTCTGTCCCAATACCTTCAATCGATTTGAGTACCTCGATTTCTTCTTCATTCTCCACGGATTTACCACATGTTTTCATCATCGTAATGAGTTGCCCTTCTGTATAGGGCTTAGGAGGGGTTGTTGTGCCTTCTAAAATAGCGACCTGACATTGTACCATTTCATCTTTGCTTACGACAGGTAATGACTCGTCACGAGCCTGCACGTCTTTATCACTTGAAAACAACTCTTTCCAGCCTTTTACAAGCTCCGTTTTCCCTACCGTTTTAAATTCTACATTTTTGACATTTGTGATAATCGTTTTTTCATCGTATTCATAATCTTGGTGAAACATGGCCAGTGTCGTATTGATGATTTCGAAATAAACATTGCGTTCATCCGTATTCATCGATTGTAGCGCTTTTTCTGTCGGTACCTTTCTCGTTGGAATTATGGCATAATGCTCCCCAACGTTGGCATTGTCGACGTAACGTTTGTTTGACCCTCGATTGATCGTATGAAAGGACTTCCCTACAAGCTTTTGATAGTTACCCAGAGATTCATTTAAATAGGCAAACTCATTTTGCGTAATGAGCTGTGAATCGGTACGTGGGTAAGAAACAAGCTTTTTCTCATAAAGTGATTGCGTAAGTTTCAACACATAGGACGGACTATATTTCCAACGTTTATTGGCAGCTGCTTGTAATGTGGATAGTGCATGTAGTTTGGGCGGTGCAATCCGTTTCGTTTTGTTCGTGACACTCGTAATTTGACCTATATCCATTGGTTCAATCCCATGTTGTTGCAGGAATTGCACGGCCTCTGCACGCTCTTTTGTTTTTAACTTGGCCTTCCCCTTGTACACACCATTCTGCGCTTTAAAAACCCCTTCAATTTCATAAAAATGTTCAGGCTTGAACTGTTCAATTTCCTGCTGTCTTTTATAAATTAGATAGACAGTTGGCGATTGCACACGTCCAATGGAGATACTCCCCTTAAAGCCTTTCTTCTGTAAAAGTAGTGTATAGAGGCGACTACAGTTCATCCCTACGAGCCAATCGCTAATTTGACGCGTTTTTGCTTCTTGATACATCAGCAAATCACGCTCATTACTCTGCATATTATTAAAGCCTTTCCGAATTTCCTCCACCTCTAATGAATTGATCCATAATCGTTTCACAGGCTTATTTACTTTCGTCATTTTTAAAAGGGAGTAAAAGATATTTGAACCCTCACGCTCACTATCACAGCAGTTATAGATCATCGTCACTTGCGGATCATGAAAGATTTTTTTTACAGCATTGAACTGTGTATACATTTTAGAAACGACTTTATCTTCAAATTTCTGCGGAATGATCGGTAATGAGGACAGCGACCATTTCTCCCATTCCTTTTGATATTCTTTCGGTTCCTTTAACTCAACAAGATGACCAACTGCCCAGGTAATGATGGCTCCTTCAGGAAAAGTAGAACACGGTTCCAATTCAATAAATACTTTCTCTTTTTGTTTAATTTTAAATGCATCAGCATAGGCTCTTGCTTGAGAAGGTTTCTCTGCCAAAATGGCCATTTTCCCCATTGATTATCACATCTTCTTTTAAAAGTTTAGTAGATTTTTCTAGAAAAACACAAAACCCAACTAATCAGATTAGTTGAGTTTAAAGTGAAATACTCTACTATTATTTTACTGTAAACAATATAAAATATCACTTACTAAAATCTTTGATAGAAGACCCTTCAAAAATTTTTAATTTCCAATCGGGGGAGAAATATGCTTCGCCAAGAAATCAATCTGAAAGGATTAAACAAAACCAGCTAAACACTTTTTTTCTGTAATAACTGGTTTTGTTAAGTATGCTAGTTAGTTCAGCGTGATGGTAAATTCCGAGTTAGGTGCGCCGGCAAATACAACCGTTCCGTTCTTCGGCAGTTTTACTTTGTTTTTGCCACTCACAACGGTAAAATTGACACATACTCCTGCCTCATCATATACCGCGAATGAACTTTTGGAAGGCAACGACACAGTCATCGTTTTTCCTGCTGCCGCTTGTGGTATTGTAAACCATTTAGCTTGACCATTTGCATGCAGTGTAACTTTGGATGATTGACCTGAATCAAGTGGTTTTAAATTTGACCCACTAACGTATAACAATCCGGCCATCTCCATATATTCAACACCGTCTTCACTATAGAAACGAGCTTCTGTCATATCACGACCATTCATCACAGGAATCTGGAGTTGATGTCCCGCAGAGTTTGGGCCAGTAATTTTTCTGCTCTCCCAATAACCTTCAAAATTGTCATCGCGATTAATTTGTTTGATAAGCATCATTGGTAGAAGATATTGAGCCGAACTGAATTTCTCATTCACGAGATAGAACTTAACGCCCTCTCGCTTCGCCCATGCAGCAGCTGTTTCCTTCGACAGTACATTGTCTTCTAGTTTCTCAGCTAAATAGTGAGTCACCGCAACTTCCCCAAAACCTGGTGTTGTTTGATAGGTACTCTCTTTCAAATAAGTTCTTCCATTCTTCTCACTGACAAAGTTAAGCTTGGAGGTACCCTCCTCATTCATAAAGCTACCATCTGCGGTATATACAAATTTTTCTTCTGTATAATTTGGTAATAATAGTTCCCCATTTTTCGTAATTTCTATTTTGAAATGACCGTAACTATTACCATATAAGCCCGCTTTCTTTGCTACATCTTGAGGCATCTTTGCCTTGTTCGGCTTGCCAAAGGATTTGTTTGGCTTAATCTCGTTAATTGTACCCTTCTCTTTTAGGGCTGCGAGCAATAAATCATTAGCCATCATTTGATTTGTCACGCTGCTGCCACCTGATGATAATACAGCCACCGCCATTTTCTGTTCTGGAAGCACCACTAGTGAAGCATGTTGTAATCCCGTGTCGCCGCCTTTAGCCAAGCCCTTTATCCCATATTCACTGAATGGATAAAGCTTCACACTATCCCATCCAAGTCCATAGTTGATGCTATTATCTCCATCGCCTGGCCACATACCTTTTTTATATTCCTCTTGCTCCATCGCTTTGACTGCTTTATCAGAGAGGATTCCTTTTCCCTGCCCCATAAATAATTGTGAGAATCGCACCACATCCTCCGCAGTTGAAGAAATCCCTCCTGTGCCAATTACATTTACGGATTCAGCAGGAAGCTGCCCCTTGTATGTTGGAAAATAAAGGCCAGCCCATTTTGCATCTTCCCAATTATCCTGTGGTGTTTTTGTATGATGGAGCTTTAATGGTTCTGTAAACTGCTCGTGTAGAAATTCTGTAAAGCTTAAACCGCTAACTCTTTCAACTAAAATTTCGGCCAACGTAAAGCCATCATTACAGTATACTGAAAATGCACCAGGATCTGCTTTTAAGGTCTTGTCGGATAATTGTCGCAACAAGTTATCATGGGCATAGGTATCATTATCCTCAAATAAAAATGCATTAGTAAACATAGTACCTTGTATGCCGGAAGAGTGGTTCAATAACATACGCGGCGTAATTTTTTTATACCGCTCATCCTTCATCTTGAAATCAGAAACATAGTGGAAAACAGGCGTATCCAAATCGACTTTTCCTTCGTCAACCAATCTCATTACAGCTGCCGCTGTATATACTTTACTAACTGAGCCAATCCCATATAGCGTATCTTTGGTTAACGGCTGCTTCCCTTTTATATCGTTCTTGCCGGTTTGACCCGACAAAACGATTTTGCCATTATCAATTAGCGCATATTGCACACTAATTGTCTCATAGGATTTCATGAGTAATGCAGCCTTCTCTGCTGCAATCTTTTTCAATTCTTGGCTAGCCACTACTTCTTGACTAGCTACAATGGTAGTCTGACTGCTACTAGAAAACGCCATCGCGTTAGTTGGGAGGAATATCGTTAGCGCTAATGAAGCCGCTAACACCCCAGATAGTTTTCTTTTCATGACAGAATTGCCTCCTTGTTAGGTTTGCTTAAGATTATCAGGAACAACGAAAACTCTTTGTCGCCCTTATTAATCATTATATGTAACGAAAACCAATTACAGGAAAAAATAAAGTAAACAGAAGGTAAAATTTATAGCAGTTACTTTCCATATTATTAATGGGGTCAAAGTAGAATTGATTTAAATAAGAACTCAAATAACTATTTGTCTATACTGCCTATAAAAAGTGTTCAAAATGCTAAACACATGGACATTAAGACAGATAAAACTTAAATTTATTCAGAGTCTATAAAAAAGAACAGATTATACAAATGTTCATAGAACTATTTGTATAATCTGTATTCTTACTAATAGATAAAAGTTTAACTTTTTTCTAAAATGCTACAAAAAATTATTACCTCCTTGTATGGATCAATTACTTTTGTATTCAATTACATGTAACACTTTTACTTTTAAATCTTCTATCATTTCCTCTGTTGCTTCTTTTTCTTCTCCTTCAAACTGTCGTTTTAATTGTTCTTTTGCTATAACTTCTATTACATCTTGTGTAGATATATTCTTAGATGCTGCGATTTCTACAACCGATTTACCAGTATCCAAATTTTGTTTCAATTCTCCTGGAGTCATATCTAATAAAGAAAATAGGTCTGAATTATTTAAAAAATCATTAGCAAAGAAATCAGGCTGACTATTTGTTGTAAAGAAAGCCTCATCAGTAAAACTAAATTGCGTTGGTTGCTCGTTACTTTTTTGTTTTATTGTTTCGTCGGTTTGTGTGCTAACTATTTGAGCGGATTTTACTGATGCATCTGCATCTTTCTGAATTTGTTTAGCGTAAGTATGCCCACTACCTAATAAAAATGCTGAAATACCAAAAGCCATGATTAAATTTTTTTTACTCATCTTATTCCCTCTTTTCAGTTATTTTGTATTACATAAACTATTATTGCTGAACTATGTAAAGATAAAATCAAGATGAGGTGGATTCGAAATGAAAATTCATTTAAATTGAAGTTGCTTTTGGCCAGCTGATGGAAAAGTGACCATAAGTAGAAAATTTCACACAATTAATTTTCAATGTAATGCCTTTGCTACAATTAAAAAAGCTCATACAAAAGGTTTATAAAACCGTTTGTATGAGCTTGTCTCACTCTTTTATTGGTAAATAAAAATAAAATTCTACTCCATCGGATGTATTGCAAACACCGTATTCAACTCCATGGAGCATTAATATATTTTTTGAAATTGCCAGTCCCAAGCCAGTTCCACCTTCAGATCTTTTTCTAGAAGCATCAATTCTGTAAAAGCGCTCCCAAATTTTCTCTAAATGATCTTTTTCAATTTGAGCCCCCTTATTCTCAACACTAATTCTTACCTGTTTCCCTTCTGCCTCAATCGCCACAATTATACTTTCTTGCGCAGGCGAGTACCGAATAGCATTCGTCAAAAAATTCATAAGAACCTGCTCGATACGGCGTTGGTTAGCAACTACTTCAATCTGTAATAAGTGGGTCTCAACTCGTAATTGTTTTTGCTCAATTTCAGGCATAAGTTTTTGGCAAATTTCTTCTAACAGCGAATGGATATAAAAAGCATCCATTTGCATTTTATACGTACCCGATTCATACTTTGCTAATTCAAGCATATCGATAATCAATAAATCCATCTTATCCACTTCTTGTTCCAATGCATCGAAGTAATATTCTTTCTTATGATTTGCAACATTTCCTCTCAATATTGTTATGCAGCTTTTCATAATACTTATGGGTGTTTTTAACTCATGTGATACACCAGAAATAAATTCTTTTCGCGTATTCTCTAGCTTTTTTTCCTTTTCAATATCTTGCTGTAGCTGGTCAATATACATACTTAATCTGTTCGAAAGTACATTGATATTCCTTGATAAATCTCCAATCTCATCCTGTGAATGAACAGCAATTGTCTCAGAAAAATCTAAATTTGCTATTTTCTCTGTAGTACGGTTGATTCTCAATAACGGCTTGGCTATTTTCACTGAATAGTAAAAAGATGCCAATAATATCAATATAAAAACAAAAGCAACAATGTAAATATAATATTCCTCAATCATTTGAACAGCTTCATCCACTGGCTGAAGTGAAGCCATTGAAAATATATAGGAGTTTGTTTCATCAGATTTTGTTATTAAAATTTTGTATTTAATGTCGTTTTGTACATAATTACTTTGTTGAGTAGTAAAATTCTGAAAATCCAGTTCATTTAATAATATCTTATTTTGAAAATCTTTAATTTGCTCTAAAAATAGTAAATTAGAATAAATTATGGATAAATTATTACTTTGTGGAAATTGAAAACTAATAATTTTACCCTCCAGATGAACCATATCAGAATTTTCATTAGAGGCATATAACTCCTTTAGCTTTTCCCTCGGTCTCCCTATTTTTTTATAAAGTAAGTTATTCCTGTAGGTTAAAGATTTTTCCAATAGATTAGGGTTTGTATATGTTTCATTTTCTATTATCATTTCAATTGGAGTTAATTGCGACTCTTTTAGTATTCCGATTAAATTTACTTGACTATTCTTCAACAATGATTCCGATAACTGGACCGGATTTTCTCCATCAATGACATATAAAGGAACTTTTATTGTTTTCAATCCAACCATAGTTTGATAATCCTCATGCAATTGCACTTCAATATAGAAATCATCCTCATGCTTTAAATGACCGGACTGATCCAATATTGTAATCCAAGCATTATTTTCATCAGTAAAATCCCTCACTAACTGTTGAATTTTCGTCATGTCATGACTATTTTTTTGATACTCTTTTTCAAATACAGTTAAATTGGATTCTAAATCTCCTACTTTTTTATTGATATAAAATTGTTTGAAGAATATAGTTTGCCCTACAAAAATGGTAGCCAAGATAAGTACACACAGCATAGTGGTTAGTAAAAACAACTTATATACAATTCCTCGCTTCATTGTATATCCTCGAATTTATATCCTGTTCGAACGATCGTTTTAATACAAGTAGAATGGTCTCCTAATTTGTTTCGCAAATTTCGCATGTGACTATTAAGTGTTCGGTCATCTCCAAAATATTCATAGCCCCATATTTTGGTTATAATCTGATCTCTCGTTATAACAATCCCTTTATTTTCCATTAAATATAAAAGCATTTCATATTCTGTATGCGTCAAAGAAATCTCTTTATTATTCACTTGTACAGTCCTAGAAGGTATATGAATTTTGATGCCACCACATTCCAGATAGTCACCTGCTACATCATTTTTTTGCTCCCGATGATGTAACAGTCTTTTAGAACGTGCCAATAAAACGAGTGGATTGTATGGTTTCGTCACATAATCATCGGCTCCCAATTCAAAGCCTAGTAATGTGTCATCTTCATCTGCACGAGCAGTCAACATGATAATCGGGATATTTGAAGTTTTCCGTATGCGACGGCATATCGTCCATCCATCCAATTTTGGTAGCATAATATCTAAAATAATTAAACTCAGCTCATTTTCTTGAAAAACCTGCAGTGCCTCTTCACCATCTTTAGCTTCTAACACTGAATAACCTGCATTCAAGAAATAATCTTTAAGAATCTCTCTTAAAATATCCTCATCTTCTATAATTAATATCGGATCAACCATTTTTATCCCCTGCTTAATTATTAAATGTTCTATTTACATATTCATATTAAGCGAGTGAGTAATTAGAATCAACGACATTGCTAGGATCTTTATTTAATCTTCATATAGGAATATCGAAAAATAAAAGAGACATACATATTTACAGAACAGAACACCCAATAGTGGACACTTTAAAAAAAGTGTTCCTATTCATCAACGCAGACAAATTGAAGCGAATCCGAATGTCGCTTTAGTATCTAATCGTGCCGTTTCAAACCTATGGTGGAAAAGGAAACACAGGTCGTCCGCGAACTTTAGACAAAAAGCAGAAAGTTTAGCAGAATTACATACACTTGTGATGGATTATATGAATCATTACAACCACACAAAAAAGCATTAGACATTAAAAAAGATGACCCCAGCAACTTACCGAAGTCATCTGATCGCAGCGTATGAACAACTACATCCCTTTTTATTAAACTGTCTACAAAATAGAATGCAGTTCACTTGGTAGAATCTTATCCTTTATTTTCTGAATTTCCAATTCAATGAATTGTCCAATTTTCATTGGTGCCTATAATTATGAATCTCCTTAAAATACAATGCCGATAATGATCGCCGAGAGAACGCTTACAAGGGAGGCACCGTAGAGCAATTTTAATCCAAAACGAGCCACTACATTGCCTTGCTTTTCGTTTAACCCTTTTACTGCACCTACAATCGTACCAATGGAACCAAAGTTAGCAAAGGATATAAGGAAAACAGAGACAATGGCTGCTGTACGCTCACTTAAGCTATCTTGGATTTTAACGAAGTCAAGCATGGCAACAAATTCATTGGCCACCAGCTTTGTCGCCATAATACTACCAGCATTAACAGCCTCATGCCATGGTACACCCATAACAAAGGCAACCGGTGCGAAAACATAGCCTAGAATGCCCTGGAATGAGATGCCGAAAATCCCGTTAAATAGGCCATTAATCAAGGCAATTAAGCCAACAAATCCTACCAACATGACCCCAACGATGATGGCTACTTTAAAACCATCCATAATATATTCGCCTAGCATTTCAAAAAACGTTTGCTTTTCGCCTTCCTGCACTTCAATTATATCTTCCTCCGCTTGCACTTCATACGGGTTAATGATGGAGGCAATGATGAAACCACCAAATAAATTTAATAAGAGTGCTGCCACGACATACTTGGGCTCTAGCATCGTCATATAGGAGCCAACAATGGACATCGAAACAGTTGACATAGCTGAAGCACATAAAGTATACAGACGATGTTTCGGTAAAAATCCAATTTGGTTTTTCACCGAAATAAATACTTCATTTTGGCCTACTATTGCAGCTGCCACCGCATTATAGGATTCTAGTTTTCCCATGCCATTAATTTTACTTAGGACTAACCCAATATACTTGATAATAAACGGCAGAATTTTATAATGTTGCAATATTCCGATGATAGCGGACATAAAAACAATCGGCATTAAAACAAAAAGGAAAAATGTATGAGCGCCTTCATTAGCCATCCCACCGAATACAAAATTAGTGCCTTCATTCGCATACTCCAGTAATTTGGCAAAACTATCCGCAAAACCTTTAATTAAAAATTCACCAATTCCCGTTTTAAGTAAAAGAAAGCCTAGCACAAATTGGATTACAATCATCACCATGATGGGGCGATATTTAATCTTTTTCTTATTATTACTTGCAACCCATGCTAAGAATAGAACTAGAATTAGACCTACTATAGAAATTAAAAAATGCATCTTGTCCCCTCCGTAACTAACAATCTTTATAACGTAATGTGAATGTTTTTCCTTCCATATTAATCCTAGTTCTAGAATAATTGCTAAAGGACTTCCACAAATCTACCGCTTTCCTTACGATTCATCGATGATTGTATTAAGTGCAACGTCAACCATTTCATAAAAGGATTTTTCACTTTCTTCGTGGGTTAAGCATTCATTTGTTAATAATTGACTACCTACCGTCAAAATCGATAATGCCTGTACCCCGTATTTAGCAGCTAGTGTATAGAGGGCCGTGCTTTCCATTTCTACACCTAATACACCGAATTCCATAAACTTGTGAAGCCTGTCTAATGTTTCACGATAAAATTCATCAGAATTATAAATGTTACCCACAAAGACATTACCTTTTTTACCTTGCGCTTGTTGATAGGCCTTCATTAACAGGGAAAAATCGGCTGTTGGTGCATAATTATTTCCGTAGAATATTTTTTCCGTCAAATTACTATCTGAGGACACTGCCTGGGCTAAAATAATATCACGGATATTAATGTCCTTTTGCATCGCCCCACATGTACCGATTCGAATCAATTTTTTCACGCCATAATCATTGACCAATTCCGTCCCGTATATACTCATCGATGGATTGCCCATTCCTGTCCCCTGAACAGAAATTGGCACACCTTTGTACATGCCTGTATAACCATACATCCCTCTTACTTCGTTATAACAATAAGCCTTCTCTAAAAAATGCTCCGCAACAAATCTTGCGCGTAAAGGATCTCCAGGCAGCAATACTCGCTCAGCTATTTCTCCCTTTTTTGCACCTAAATGTCTACTCATCTTTAACCCTCCAAGTCCTGTCAATGTATCTCAAATATAATTAGGTAACCGTTTTCATTTACCGATAAAAAAATACTCATAGCCATTTCCAAACAAATTTTCCCTAAATAGAAATCCGTTCAAAAACTACTATGAGTATAAGATTTTTTTATCTCGACAAACTAGACCAGAATGTTACGGAGTGTACGGGAAATAATTGACCAAATTACTGAAGCAATTCTTTCCGAATATTGTCTAAATCTCTTTTGGAAGGGATTGTTGAAATAATAACAACTGGCACTGTTGATAAGACAACAGGGAAATTACTTATAACAAAATCAATGTCGTGCAGCTGTACCATTTCGTCGGTTAGCCCCTTCATAATGGAAGTGATAATGATTAATTGGTCCCCAATTTCATTCTTGATCAAGTTGGCAATGTAATGGCGGATTGAAAACTCCTCTCCGATAACCAAAAATGCTCTTTTACTTTTATAGCGAAGTCCCGAACGAACAAGTAAGGTGAGTTTGGTTAAATGAAAGTCATTATAAAGCACTGAGGGGTATGCTTTTTGCCACTTTTGCATACAGTTCTGCATAGTTTGATAAATCTGTTGACACTCGATTTGAACATAGTTTGTTAAATTACTTTTTGAAATCGCCATCCATTCAGGAATGGCATTATCGATTAACAGCTTGGCAAGGAACTCATAGACCTCTAAGATAAACCGCTCATTCATCTCAAGATGGGGATAAGCCTTTGCCAACAATGTGAACAACTGTTGGCCCATTTGATCGACTTCTTTATTTTTATATAATTCGATTTCTTTCCTCGGCGTCATGTCTGACTCTTCATAATAATGATACTGGCTAATACTAAAGAGAGACTGCAGAAAAAACATTTCACTTTTTGGTAATTCAATTGAATATCTATCTTCCAGTGTCTTCGCAAGGGCTTTTATTGGCAAATAGAAAAATGCCTGTTCCCAATGATAATTACTCTCTGTCACTTTTACATAGTTCCCTGTTTTCACTCTTTCAAGGACAATCGCAACTAAAAAAGATAATTTCCTTTTAGCATTGATAAAATAAACGATGTTTTGTTCATGCTCTATTTTCGTAATTAATTGATGGATCACATCATAGTCACTATTCGTAAATGGCCATCCTGTAAATTCATAGGCATCACCATATAGCTTCCAATAAAAATATCGGATATTTAATTCATTTCCCTTGATGGCTGGTGTCGAGTATGTAATGCGTATTTTATATGGCTTCAGATCATGATTATTTAACTGCATAATGAGTTTTTTCAAAGAGGAGGTGCTCATAAACATAGCTTCCGCGAGCTCCTCCATTGACCACTGATCCCCATTTGTAAACAATACATTCATTAGTCGATAAAAGATGGTTTGCCTGTACATGCTAGAAACCACTTCACTAACGGTTGTACTACTTCGCCCATCTCGTTGTAGAAAAATTCCCTTCCCTCTAGAAACCTCAATCGTCATCGCTGTCGGCAATTGCCCATTGATTTCCTCTACTAACTTTCGGATGGTTTTATCTGAAATATGGAGGCTTTTTTCAACCTCCGCTAAGGTAAACCATCTTTGTTCAGAATCCAGCAAAGTTAATAATGTACTAGCTAATTTGAAATCCTTATCCATGTTTTCACCCCTATCCTGCACTCACAAAAAGGAACATACATGGCAAACTGTATGTCCCTCCCTATCTTTATTTCATATACATATTCAATACTTTTTCAATGTCTGTATTGAGCCTGTTAATATCAACAGCTTTCACAGGTTGATTGGCAAGCTGATACTTTTGCTTCAGCGCAATGATTCTTCGGACGCTGTCATCAATGCGTTCCTCAGTTAGCTCTCCCTTGTTGACGGCCGCCTTCACAGCTTGGATCGCTGCTGTCACATTTGCATACTCATGGGCAATTAAAATAACATCACTACCCGCCTTCACAGAATCTACGGCTGCCCGTCCGATATCAAAATGGTTGGTAATGGCTTTCATGGTCATATCATCCGTCATTACTACACCGTCAAAGTCGAGCTGCTCTCTTAACATACCTGTAATAACGTCCTTCGACATCGATGAAGGATACTGTGGATCAATCTTAGGTAATAAGATATGAGCAACCATCACGACATCAGCACCGTTATCAATGGCTGCTTTAAATGGCACAAGTTCTAGTTGATTCAAATCGTCCAAACTTTTTGTGACCTTAGGCAATTCTAAATGGGAATCTACCGCCGTATCCCCATGACCGGGAAAATGCTTGACAACAGGAATGACCTGCTTGGATTCTAGCCCTTTCATGGTTTCTATGCCTAATTTGCTGACGATATCAGGATCATTGGAAAACGAGCGATCACCGATAATGGGGTTGTTCGGATTGCTATTGACGTCCAGTACAGGGGCAAAATCAAGGTTAAAGCCGAACGCCTTTAGTTGTTCCCCTAGTAATTGACCCACCGCAAATGACAATGATGATTGATTGATGTCACCAATTCTTTGGTTCGTTGGGAAATTTTTTAAAGGTCCAGGTAAACGGACAACCTTTCCACCCTCTTGATCTGTTCCTAGAAAAAGTGGTAGCTGATTATTTACATTTGCAGCCATTAAGGCATTCATGAGTGTGACAGTTTGCTGTGGTGTGTCAAGATTATTGCCATACAGTATCAAACCGCCCACTTTGTAGTCGTGAATGAGACTTGTCGTCTCCTGCTGGAGCGTCGTACCTGAAACGCCTGCAAACATCATTTGCCCGATTTTTTCATCCAATGTCATTTGTTCTACTGTATCTGTTACTTGTTCAGTTAGTTCTGTATAGACCGAAATATGATGCACGACAGGATTAGCATCGCTGTCAGTCGGTTTTGGTAAGATCCATTTTAACTGATACTTGTCATTCACTTGATAGACAAAAATAATTTGATTGGTCGTTGGGTCCTGATAGTAGCGAACCTCATCCGGTTCCCCTAACTTGTTTTTAATATCTGTAAGATGAATTTTCTTCATATCTTCTTTGAATGAACGAATATCAAAGGCCTTTGAACCTTGATAGCCGATGGTCACATCCTGATACTCTTCGTATTGTCCATTCGCTGACTCCGTTACTTGCAGAGGTTTTCCCCATTGCGCATGAACCGTCTGTTGATCGGCTTCTCCCGCAGCAAAGGGGACTTCTGGCACTCTTCCCTCTTGCGCTAAACGGGCTATATCCTGCACGATGTCCCCCACATTCTCAGACACATCCTCTTGGACTGCGCTGGACTCAGAATTTCTTGTCGTTGTTTGTGTGCCTGGCCTTAATTTCATGCCGAAAAAAAGGAACAGACCTATTAACATGAGCACGAGAACTAGGAGCAGACCGCGTCTTCTTTTATGCATAAAAAACCTCCTTCACTCATCCAAAATGACTATCTCGAAACAAAACTACTAGCTAACGTTAACATAACCACTCTATGAATTCAAAACATGTGAAATCAACAAAATTGTTACCCCCATTAGAAAATATTATCGTAAGCTAGCAAAAATACAAAGGAAGATGTTAAAATATTCTCATAAAGGGGGATGCAACGCATGGGGAAATTAAGCAAAAGAAATATATTGTGGATTGTGCCTATTGGTATTTTAGGAGTATTCTGGTACTTTTATGGTCCACAAAAGGATATTACTGACAATGAATATATTACATACGTAAAAAACTATTCCTATGAAAATAGTACAAAAACATTAGAGAGCGCCTTTGCCTCTGCCTGCGACAATCCATATTGGGTTTATTTCGAAACCCAAAAGGGCCAAGACGTGGTAGAGTTCGAGGGAAATTGCCCCGTTAACAATGAAGTAGCCAAAGTGAATATGCAATTTCTTGTAGACAACGCCATCACCAACGTCCAATCAGGTGCAATGCTGGTCGATAGTAAAATGCAAGAGGAAACAGATCGCGATCAATTTCTGCTAGCCCTTGTTCAATAAAAGATAGACGCCCTTATAGTGAGACTATAAGGGTCTTTTTGTGTACCGAGGATGGCAAGTGATGGATAGCTCAGGAAATGTGGCGGATAGAACGGGCAAAGTAGTGGATAGAATCCTGAAAGTGACGGATAGAACACTCAATGTGATGGATAGATCGGCGAATGTGGTGGCGGATAGAGCGCTCAATTTAATCGATAGCTCGCGCAGAACGATAGATTGCGCTAAGGAACCGGAGAAGGTAAGCGAATTAGTGGATAGAATCCTAAAAGTGACGGATAGCTTGGGGAATGTGGCGGATAGAGCGTCCAATTTAATCGATAGCTCGGGCAGAACGATAGATTCCGCTAAGGAACCGGAGAAGGTAAGCGAATTAGTGGATAGAATCCTGAAAGTGACGGATAGAACACTCAATGTGGCGGATAGATCGGCGAATGTGGTGGATAAAACGCTTAAAGTGGCGGATAGAGCGCTCAATTTAATCGATAGCTCGGGCAGAACGATAGATTGCGCTAAGGAACCGGAGAAGGTAAGCGAATTAGTGGATAGAATCCTGAAAGTGACGGATAGCTTGGCAAATGTGGCGGATAGAATGCTTAATGTGACGGTTAGCTTGGGGAATCTGGCGGATAGAGCGTCCAATTTAATCGATAGCTTGGGCAGAACGATAGATTGCGCTAAGGAACCGGAGAAGGTAAGCGAATTAGTGGATAGAATCCTGAAAGTGACGGATAGAACACTCAATTTGGCGGATAGATCGGCGAAACTAGCGGATAGAACACTCAATGTGACGGATAGCTTGGGGAATCTGGCGGATAGTGCGTCCAATTTAATCGATAGCTTGGGCAGAACGATAGATTGCGCTAAGGAACCGGAGAAGGTAAGCGAATTAGTGGATAGAATCCTGAAAGTAGCGGATAGAGCGCTCAATGTGGCGGATAGCTCGGCGAATGTTGCGGATAGAATGCTTAATGTGACGGTTAGCAGGCTCAGATTACTGGATAGCGCATAAAAAGAAGTCTTCTTCTCAAAATAAAAACCCATGTATTGAACATACATGGGTTGAGCTGCTATTAACAATTTTCTGTGGAATAGGAGGACTTTAAAATAGTCCGTTCAATTAGTCTTATTTCGTTATTTAGCTTCGCAATCGCCGCTTCAATTTGTTGATAGCGCTCCATTTGGTTGATCTTCTCGGTTGGTATTGTCTCTTTTAAAGCGGCCTGCCCTGCGTATAAGCTTGCTAGTAAATCTAGCTTCTGAAAATAAGCTGTGCTGTATTGCTCCATAACACCTAGCTCCTCTTCTGTTACATTTTCAAGAACGAATGAATTATTGTTCATATAAGCACTATAACCGAAAATCTCAACCTCAAAACTCACCCTAATTCATTATTTATTATCCACAATTCAGTAAAAAAGTATTCTTTCACTTTATCAAAGGTAAACTATTCATCTTTTTTTAACAAAGAATAGATAAACGTATCATAAGCTTGTCCGTTTTGATATATATAATCCCTCAATATACCTTCTTCCTGAAACCCTAGTTTCCTGAGTAGCTGATTGGATGCTTCATTTGCTAAAAAGACAACAGCTCCGATGCGATTCAAATTCATCGTCTCAAAGCCATAGGTAATTACTTTTTGCACAGCTTCTTTTGTATAGCCTTGTCGCCAGTAATCAGGATGAATTTCATAGCCTATTTCTGCTCGTTGATGCGCCGCCGACCATAAATGAAACCCAATTGTCCCAATAATTTCATTTGAATCCTTATGTTCAATGCCCCAACGAATCCCACGTTTTTCTTCAAAGTTTTTGGCAAAATGCTTGATTAATTCATCAGCCTGTTGCTTATCGACAAATGGCTCCTGCCCATAATAGCGTGTGACCTCCTGATTTGAAAAGCAACGAAAAATCGCACCTACATCGTCCTCTTTGAGTTCTCTTAATCTAAGTCTGTCTGTTTCTAAAATTGGAAACATCATGTCCTCCCCCTCCTCTACCCTCCATACCATTCTCTACCATTCCTTTAAAATCCTTTATTGACAACAAAAAAAAGCGCAGCCTGCAATTAGGCTCGCACTTTTTATTAACCGAATGCTTGTGCTGCAAGAGCAAATAATGTTTGATTGCGAGTAGGCATTTTTTTGGCATTGCGGATCATGACAGGTGGTGTTGCAGCCAATGTAAAACCACTTTGTTGTAAAAATGGCCAAAGCTCCTCTTGGATAGACGGACAGTCGATACGTAATTTCCCGTTATGCCCCTTAGCCAATTCTTTAATAATATTCTGCGCTATTTCCTTATTTGGCGCTACGATGGGTCCTAATAAAAGATAAATGGGTCCTTGAATCGTTAGACCGTACCCAATCAATTGGTTGTGCTCATTTTTCACAACAACACAGCGCTGGGACTGCCGAATTCTTTCCCGCAAAAAGAGTTCTCTACGATCCCCAAATGCTCCTGCATCAAGCTTGACCAGCTGTTCAAATTCCGCTTCTTGAAATTCTTTAATCATGACAAAAGAATCAACGTCCCTTGTCGTCTCTACAAAGTTGTCTGCTAAATATTTATGTACATGCTCAACCGTCCTAAAGCCCATTTTTTCATATAAAGGCTCTCCCTCTTTTGTTGCTACAAGGATAATGGTTGTTTCCTTTGAAACATGATCGATACAAGCTTGTGTAACAACTCTACCTAAGCCAAAACCTCTGCATTGCTCATGCACAATTACCATGCCAATGGAAGCTACATTTGTATCATAGTTCGTTATAGCTGCACATGAAACAATTTTTCCTTCCTTATTTTTATGACCGACTATTCGACCAGCTGCCATGATTGTCTTAATTTCGTGAGCATCATAGTCCCACCCAACAGAAGCCGATAGCTCGATTAATCCTTGAATATCCTTAGCCGTCAATTCTGTGAGCTGAAATACATCTTCACTTTGTAATGTCAATTTTGTTCCTCCTCTACATTTAAAGAACGTTTGTTCTATTTTACATAATTCCCCTTCCATGTACAAGCAATTTCTTTTAGGTTTAGCAATTATTCCTATTTAAATATTGTAAAATGGCTTATAATAGGGACCAGACTATGCACTCCTACTTCAAGCATATAAAGGTGATTTCAACATGACATCCTATGAACGTATACTGATAATGGTCCCGCCGTTTCCCTAGCTACGCAATCTACTTGTAATAGCACAAAGTAGAATTTGCTTGTAGGAGGGCAATATGTTGAAAAAACAGGCAGTACCATCTTTATTGTTAATGATTGTTCTTGTGGCTTTTCCACAAATTAGTGAAACTATTTATACACCATCTCTACCGGATATTGCAGCTGCACTTGGTGTCTCCAATAGCGCTATCCAATTCACCTTAAGCATCTATTTTATTGGCTTTGCATTAGGAGTTTTTGGCTGGGGATGGATTTCTGATATCATTGGTCGCCGCCCTGCCATGTTAGGCGGTCTCCTTTTTTATGGAATTGGGAGCTTACTTTGTTTTTATGCAGAGACACTTCCCTTTCTAATAGGAAGTCGATTTATTCAAGCGTTCGGGGCTGCTACTGGCTCTATTATTACGCAGACCATTTTGCGTGAAAGTGTAACGGGTAGTCAACGACACGCCATGTTTGCACAAATTTCAGCCGTCATAGCCTTTACCCCTGCGGTAGGGCCACTGATTGGTGGATGGGTGGATCAAGCATTAGGCTTTCGGGCTGTGTTTTTTGTTCTTGTTGTGATGAGTATGTTGTTGTTCATCTATGCTTATTGCAGGCTACCTGAAACAACAAATCCTGCAGCAAGACAAAGAATAGCGATTTGGCCTGTCGTCAAACGCCTTTGCGCTTCACCAACCGTTCTTGTTTATGGATTACTCATCGGAGGCATCAATGGTGTGCTATTTAGCTACTATGCTGAAGCACCTTTTATCTTCATCGAGCATTTCAAGATAACGCCTGGCCTATATGGGTTTCTGGGCATCATCGTTGCACTGGCTTCGATCATTGGAGCCATGATCTCAAAGCGACTTGTCAAAAATCATCCACCACAATGGATCATTCACGTTGGTTGTTTGGTGATGCTAATAGGTGCACTTCTTTTAACAATTATCTGTAGTGTACCAATGCACGTAACAATACTGGCGATAGGCATAATGCTAACCGTTTTTCTAATGCTACTCGGTGCTGGCATTGCACTTCCTAATTGTCTAAGTCTTGCATTAGTAGACTTTCAGGATGTTATCGGTACAGCCGGCGCTATTTTTAGTCTTGGCTATTACCTATTAGTCAGTGCCATTACATCGGGCATGAGTTTACTACACAACGGTTCTTTACTGACAATGCCACTTTACTTCTTGGGTCTATCCCTGACGATGTGGCTTTGTGGGAGAAAATATATTCAATAGCAACTTCAATCCATAATGGATGATAGCGCGCATCCAATGACGATAACACAAATGAGCCACCTTAAATTATTTTAAGGTGGCTTCTCCTTCGATCGCATTACTGAAAATAATAATCCACTACTTGTTGTGCGGAATGGAAAACTTTATTGCTTTGCGTTTTATAGAGAAATGTTGGTTGATTACAGGCTTTCTCAAGGCTTTTTGCTTGCTTTAGTTTATCGGTCATTTGCTCAATAATATCGGTATAGCCATCGAGCTGATTGGATATTTTAGGTAGCATTATTGGTGAAATGTCCAAAACAATGGATACTTGATCCTCTGCATAGCTATTTAAATTGATAAAAAAGCACTCTTCCAAATGCTTTGAATGTTTATCCACATTAATAACAGCTTCTTGAAAATTAGCAATTAAGCCTGTTGACGTTTTTTTAATCGTAAAGCCTTGCTGCGTTAAATGCTGTTCAACGAGACTTAAAAACTGTTCTACCTCTGCATCAAGCTTCGGTCTAACAGTTGATTGAATTAAGTCATCGCATTTCTGATGAATTGTATCGATTTCAGCCTGTTTGTCTACAAGAATTTTAAAATTGGACATTGAATACACGCTTTATCTCCCCTTTTTACTAAGGTAGACATTCATGAAGCGTTTTAGTCATGATCCATGTAAAAATAACATTAAAAGGAGAATCCTATGATAAGAAATTCGGTTAAAGCCATCATTATTGTGAATGGGGAAATCTTACTAACAAAAAATCAAGATCCGGAGGGCTTTTTTTATCTTTTCCCGGGAGGCGGACAAGAGCATGGAGAGACCTTTCATGAAGCACTTCAAAGAGAATGTCTTGAAGAAATTGGCTCCTCTGTTCAGATTGGAGAGCTTCTATTTATCCGAGAATATATCGGAAAAAACCATGAACATGCTGCCTTTGATGCTGATGCACACCAAGTAGAATACTATTTTTTATGCCAGTTAAATGGGGTCTCCTGTCAGCCAACGAATCCCGATAGCCATCAAATTGGAACAGAATGGCTACCCATCGAAATGCTACATACGAAGAGACTTTATCCAAAAGCATTCATCGAACCATTACAACAATTTATCCGTGGACAAAAAACAACAATTTACTTGGGTGACATCAATTAAATAGGCTGCCTATTGAAATAGACAGCCCTTTCTTATGTCAGTAGCTTTACCATCGTATAATAGCTGCTACCTGGCGGATAATCTTTAATTTCTCCTACAACACGATAGCCTTGTGTCTCATAAAATGTTCGCGCTTGGAATTCAAAGGTTGTCAACAGTGCTTTCGTTGCTCCCATATCCTTAGCAATTCCCTCAGCCTGTGCCAGTAGCTTTTTGCCCAAACCTTTCCCTCGATATTCTTCACAAAACCAAAATTTATGTATTTCCAGCCAACCCCAGTAGACCTCAGCTGTTATCCCACCAATCCATTGTTGCTGGTCATCAGTGACAATCAGGTGTAAAGGCTGAACTGCACCCTTCTGCCTACTTTCTCGGTGATAAGAGGAATGCTCATTGTTAAATGTTCGAATCTTTTCTGCTAAAAATTTTGTAAATTCATCATGCTCTTCACGTAGAATTTCCACTTGATACTCCATTGCTCTCCTCCTAATCCTGATAGCGTTTTAACAGCTTGTCTTGATGAGCAGCAAATATGTCCTCTAGGGGAATATCATATTGATTTGCAATGACAATAATATTCCCTATCACATCGCCAAGCTCTTCCTTTAGCTCTTGTTTATTTTCCTCATAGGATGCTATTTTTTCATCTGGTCGGTCTCTACCAATTTCTAATGCTCGAATAGCTCTTGCAACTTCGCCTGTTTCTTCTGCCAAAAACCCAATACGTGTAAAAATATTGAGCTCTGACCAACCCCGTTCTTCATAATAATCCTTCACCCAACGTTGAAACTCATTTAATTGCATGTTCTTTTCCTCCATTCCTTTCCACTTCAAAATAAATTATACTATTAATTGCGGCTCGGCGTAATGATTGTCCAGATTTTTCAAGCTTGCTCAAAGCTCCTCTACTAAATCTGTGACATCCGCCTGAGACCTATCTTATTTCAGTAGTTTTTTCATTGAGCAGATCAAGGATGCTTCGCTTTCGCTCGAAAAACCGTGCTGAACCAAGATAATCGAATGATTAGATATGGAGGAATCAACTATGAAAAGTATCGCAGTATTTTGTGGGTCCAGTATCGGCGCTTCTGATGCCTATCGTGAAGGGGCTATCCGCCTAGGTAAAGAATTAGCAAAGCGCCACATTACTCTCGTATATGGAGGTGCTAGTGTCGGAATTATGGCTACAGTAGCAAATACGGTTCTACAAGAAGGTGGAAAGGTCATTGGGGTGATTCCGACATTATTAGAGGAACGTGAGATTGCTCATCAGCAGCTATCCGAGTTAATCGTTGTCAATACGATGCATGAACGAAAGAGTAAAATGATGGAACTAGCGGATGGTTTTATCGCCCTACCTGGAGGCCCTGGAACATTAGAGGAATTTTTTGAAGTGTTTACTTGGAATCAAATCGGCTTGCATCAAAAGCCTTGTGCTATTTTCAATATCGAGGGCTATTTCGATTTATTAATTTCATTTTTTGACCATATGCAACAGGAACAATTTTTAAAAGCGCAATATCGAGAGGCACTTATTGTTGACGAGGACGCGGCAGCACTATTAGATAAATGTGAAAGCTTTGTTCCAACCGCTATAAAAACCTATGAACTTAGCAAATAATTACGAAGTGGTAAGATTCGTTCCAATTGGACGGAGCTTACCACTTTTTAGTTCCCGATTAAGCATCCCAATAGGTTAAAGACCTGCCCTCTTTTGTCGTTTTTTCACTGCTACTACACCAATCAACACAGCGACGAGCTTCACCACCAATAATAGTACATACAAACTAATTGAGATAATGGCAGGTAATAAGACTAGCCACCATGACCATGCTATGACATCTGTCCATTTTAATACAACCAAAACGATGGTCAACACTTCTGCAATGCCCATCTTTTCACCACCTTACTACCATTCTTGACTATGTAGTTACTATATAGCTTAGGATAAGGACACAACGGAGAATATAGTTCACTCTTTTTCTCCATCATACAACAGGAGGAAGTACGATGACGAATATTTTTGTAAAAAGTGAGTTTGCTCCTTTAAAGAGAGTGGTAATGGCTCAATCAGAATTTGCTTTTCCCTCAAAAGACGAGTTAACAGATGATGAATTTTTAACTGAAGAAACGTTAGCACTCTATGCTGGTGTCGATACGAAGGGTAAAAATTATAAAGATGTTTTTCCAGAAAGACAGCAGCAATGGGAATTGGAACGTCTTAATTTAAAGAAAGTTTTAGAAAAGTATGGGGTTGAAGTCCATTCTCCAAGACTTTTAACAGACTATGAGAAGGAATTAGGAAAAGAGGATGGCTATAGCAATTTCTTTGTCCGAGATCCGTTTTTCACCATTGGTCCATTGTTAATTGAAGGCTCACTTCGATTTCCCCATAGACGCAATGAAATTTTGCCTGTGCGTCATCTTTTAGCACAGGAGGCAAATGAAAATCAATGTTACTATGTCTCTATTCCAAAGCCAGATATGGCAGAAGGACAAGCGTCAGAAGCGGGTCCCTTTTTAGAGGGAGGCGATGTCTTAGTTTTAGATAAAATAATTTTCGTTGGAAATTCAGGACTAGCTTCCAATCAAAATGGCGTTCAATGGCTACGTAATTTAGCGAGTAACTTCGATTATACGGTAGTTGAAGTTCCGCTTCATCCAACTATTCTTCATTTAGACTGTGCTCTTAGCTTGGTAAGAAACGGACTTATAATTGTTTGTGAGGAAGCCTTTTTAGATGGTATTCCTGAACAGCTAAAGGATTGGGATAAAATTCACGTTTCCTTAGAAGATGCGGCACGACTTGCTACCAATGGTTTACCTGTTAATGAACAGGTTTATATTACAGATAAAGAATTTACATGGATTGGTGAACAATTAGAACAAAAAGGGATCACAGTCGAATATGTTGATTTTAAAATTTCACGAAGCTTCGGAGGTTCTTTTAGATGTAGTACACAGCCACTATTAAGAACAGAGCGCTAAACTCATGTTGTGAAGAAAGCAGGAAATTATCCATCTTCCTTTAAAAAATAATATGAATAATGAGCAACCTGAAATGGCACATTATTTATAGGAGGTGGACGAAAAATGTCTAGAATTATTGGTGTGGAACAATCATTATCTAATATCGAGGATGCTTTAAAAGCAAAAGGCTATGAAGTGATCCAGCTTCGCAATGAAGAGGATGCCAAAAAATGTGATGCCTGTATCATTACAGGTCAGGATCGGGACGTGATGGGAATTAGTGATCCAGTCATGGCTGGTCCAGTCATCGACGCGGATGGGCTTTCAGCAAACGAAGTTGTTCAACGCGTTGAGAAATACTTTCATTAACTGAGTAAGTGCTGCCACAGCTTCTTTTTGACTGTAGGCAGCACTTTTCTATTCCATTCTCCTACATACTATCTTACTTATAATATACTCATTTTTTGTCCAAACTAATGTACACGACCTTTAAAAAGTAGGGAGACATATGAGTCAAAAAAATATAGTAGTGGCTATGTTTATGTTTACTATTACACTCCTGTTATCAGGCTGTTGGGATGTCACAGAGCCACAACGAATGTACTATGTGCAAGGTGTTGGAGTAGATTATAAGGACAATGAATATACTGTATACTTACAAATTATTAACTTTGCCACTGTAGCTAAAACAGAAACAGCAAATCCTCAAGCAGCGCCTACCGAGATAGGGAAAGCTACGGGCAAAACTATTGAAGAGGCTATTTATAAATTATATCGTTCGATGGACCAAGAAGTGTTTTGGGGGCATATGACCTTTCTTCTTTTCTCAGATAATGCTATGCGTGATGAGCATGCCATTTCTGTTATCGACACATTTTTGCGTTTTCGAGAAACCCGATATCATATTTGGGTCTACTGTACAGATGACTCGATTGAGGATGTGTTATTAGTTTCTCCATTATTAGAGAAATCACCAACCTCTGCTAAACTAAGTAACCCTAAAAATACAGCGAAGCAAGAGTCATTTGTAGAGCCTGTCAATTTAAGGCAGCTAGTCATCGGTTTAAATGAGCCAAACCATGAAATGAAGGTTCCTTACATTACCATTAATGAAAGCTGGGAAACAATAGATGGGCAAGAAAAAGAAACCTATTTTGCAGGTGTGGGTATTCTCTCAAAGGACAGCTTCAAAGGCTATTTAAAAGGGACATCTGCTCGAGGGATCGAATGGATGAATGATGCAACAAAACAAGGCGAAATTACCTTTGAATTAGCAAATAACGAAAAAGATGATTACCTAACTGTCGATATAAAAAAATTAGATGTCAAAGTTAAACCAATCGTCACTAATAGCCAAGTACGGTTTGAAGTCGTTTTAAAATTTGATACAGTCTTAAATGGCTTTAAAGGCAAGCTAGATCCAGATCAGGTAAGAAAAAAGGTTTCAGAGGAAGTCAAAAAAGAAATTATGGGTACCTTTGAGGAAGGCCTAAAAATGGATGCAGATGTCTTTCGTTTATCGGAATATTTATACCGTGATAACGTGAAAGCATGGAAAAAACTAGAGAAGAATGGCAAAATTCCATTAAACAAAGATTCCATTAGTAAAATCGATATTCATATCAATAAAGTTAGCCCAGGCCGTAAAACATTCCAAGAGACCATTACAGAATAATCAAAAATGACCAGCCTTTTGAAAATTTAAGGCTGGTCTTTATACTATATCAGGATCTTTTTCAGCTGATGGTCAATATCTCCCCTACTAGCTCCACCGTGATAGCAAACAACCGTTTCAATATCTAGATCTACATATTTCTGTAAAGAAAGACGCGCTTCCTCTAAATGTAACACAGTTGGCTCGTGTATACCCTCAAGGTGGCCATCTACACTATACATTGAATCCCCTGCAACTAATGTTTTACTTTGTGTTAAATAGAGGCTAATATGACCAGGCGTATGTCCTGGTGTATGAATAACGCGAATTCCACCGCAAAACGGTAATTCTTCCCCATCACTCAACTCTACATCGACCCTACCTTTTGGGGGATTCACTAGTTGACCATCTTTCAATAGTGGCAACTCCCCTTGAATATAAGGCTTATCAAGGGCATGAGCATAAACATGTATATGCTGTCCACACTCCTGCAAAATATCAGGAAGACAACCGATATGATCCACATCCTGATGTGTTAAAATAACCGCTTTCAGTTGATCCAAAGACACGCCCACCTGTGCCATTGCCTCACGTAACGCATCCATTTGCCCTGGAAAGCCTGCATCCAATAATACAGCCATATTCTGATCCCACACCAACATCGGATGAATGATGAACCCTTGATAGTTCAGCTCTAGCATTTTGACACCCTTTGCAATTAGCATAGCTACCACCTACCTCGCCTTGTCATTTAATTAAAAATGTTACATAGCTAGTGTTCTGTGTTCTACACTCAATTTCCTGCCTCATATGTCGTTTATGTAATAAAAGGACCAGACACTCTTTTCGATGTGGCTGGTCCTTATGATTACATGTTCTTGTTTCTTTTATAATCTCTATATACTAATAAGACGACTAAAAGGAAGCTTAAGCTAACAAGACGGAAAATCGTTTCTAAACTCATCCATTCTGCTAGAATCCCTAGTACAAAGGCACTCATGCCAACTCCAACATCGAAGCTTGAAAGAAAAGTAGCATTGGCTGCTCCGCTTTTTGCTTCACTTACTTTTTGAACAGTCCATGTTTGTAAACACGGCATAACGGTTCCATAACCTGCACCAAATAAAATTGCCGCGATCATAAGACTTCCATTATTTGTTGTATAAGACAGCACAATCAATGATAAAAATCCTAGCGTTGCTGACACAATGATGATCGACCATGGTCCGTTCCGATCAAACCATTTTCCTGTAAATGGGCGTAGTAAAGTGGAAACAATTGCATTGATGAGAAAGAATAAAAAGATATGATTTAATCCTTTTTGTTCTCCGTACAGCACTAAAAAGGTAATGATCGCGCCAAATCCAAGTGTCGTCACTATAGTTAGTAATGCTTGAAACCATACATCTTTTTCAAAAATCGCTTCCATAAAACGAAATGGCTGCTTTTCATGTTGAATAGGTGTCGCTGATTGAACAAATGGAAGTACGATGACAGCTAATACACAAAGTAAGGCAGAAGACCAAATGAGTGTATGGAAGGAAAAAGAATGGTAGATAAGAATCCCAAGACTCGGTGCAACAATTGCTCCGACTGTTGTTGAAATGGAGAAATACCCCATACCTTCTCCTAATTTAGCTTTAGGAATACTATCGACAGCCATTGTACTATTAGTTGTAGTGGAAACCCCCCAAGCCGTTCCATGGACTAGCCGTAACAGAAGGAAAAGCCAAATATTATTAAGAAAAGGATACAACATCGTAATGATTAATAACGATATACATGCACCTATCGCTAGATTTTTTCGCTGATGATCGATTAAATAGTAACCGATAAAAGGTCTGATAATAATTGCGCCTATTGTAAACACAGTCGTTACCAACCCTACTTGCATCGGGTTGGCGTTTAAACTTACTAAATAGGCCGGTAAAATTGGCAGTAACATTTCAAATCCTATAAAAATCAAAAAATTACTTATAAATAGAAAAAGAAATGACAGTGTAAAAATTTGTTGTTTATTCATTTTTAAATTCCTCGCTTCTAATTATTTTGCTAAATTAGAAGCGTTTGGAACACTGAAACATTCCTAAATTGCCTTAGTTTTTTCAGCAATCAACTCACCCTTTCTAAACGTTAATCCCAACAAAAAAAGACGCCATAAAAACCGGCGTCTAGGAATTTCTATCGATCATCCATTTTTTTACTTTTTTCATCTATGATAATAGACAGGCAAAAAGCTTCCGGTTACTATGTTTAATATGGCATTTACTTAAAAAACCACAGACTGGTCCCTTTGACAAAAAATCATCTAATTGTAAAAATGTCTTTACTTCAATTGCCATTGTTCTGTACACCATTTCCATCACTTTTTGCCTACTCTCTTAAAATTCACATTCCTTATAATTTAATACAAGTTTAGCATAAAAGCAAATTTAACTTTAATGCACAACGGTTGCATATGATTGCGGTACAATATATCCCACCTTACGAGGTGCTACTACATTTTTCTTTTCAACATTTTTTATTTCACCCTCTACAGACTTTTTCACGGGTGTTTCCAAAAGCTCAAACATCGACATTTGTTTACTCATAGACATCCCCCCTCTATGAACTTAAAAGGTACTGAACGTTCGCAATTTGCTGCTTATCATATATATGTGGAACAAGCTGAATTTATACTATGAAATTTGTTGTTGTATAAGTTTAGTCAAACATAAAGCGAGTGACATTGTTCATCACCCGCTTTTGGTTACTTACTTATTAGTACATTATTTACGATCATCTATAAATTTCGTTCAGTTTCCCCGTTCCATAATTTAAAGTGAACTTCATACGAAGCTCCACCCTCCATATGGTTTGAAACATCTGTTACATCAAGTATTTCTTTCAGGTGAATTGACTTTATCCTATTTGCCTCGATTGTTAGATGATAGGGACCCGCTATATTCATAAGTGTCGTCATACGCATGTCATCTTCCAAGTAACTAGATTCTAAAAACTCTAAATCAAATGATACAGCTTCATTGCTTCGATTATGTAATGCAAGCTCACATTCACCCATCATTAAGTCTTTACCCAACATTTCAAAATCACAGGTACCATCTCCATTGTAGGATATGGCCATTATGCCACTAGCAAAGGTTTCTTGATAGGCCGTAATGAGTAAATAAGGTAAACATGCATAGAGGATCACGACCAAACCAATTGTTCGAAAAAAATATTTGGTTATGCTCCTACCAATTAAAATGATAGCAACTATAAACAAAACCGAACCGATGATACCAAGCATCCTAAATCCATCTTTCGTTTGGATTGGAAATGACATAAATGAAGATTGAGCATAGATCATTTCGCTGTTAGGATATGGGAAAAACAGACACATACATATACCTAATATAACAATCCCGCTAATGAACGCTATTTTATTTTTAATCATTCTCTATCTCCTCGACCAAGAAGACAGAGAATTTGTTTGTTGATTCTGCACAATTTCCACCTATGACCAGATGGCTAGGTGATTTCATATAGACCATTTTCTCGCTCCCTTTTATACACATACATACCTATTTTACCATATATATCCTTAATAATAAATCATGCCTAATATGTTGAGCGTAGCTTTATAGTAATAAGGTTGAAAGATAACACTGTCCAGAAATTTTTTTCGATAAGTGGAATTTTTACTAAATTTGTATGTACTTTTACCATCAAATTACATAAAATGTAAAATAGGGGGAGGATGATAAAGATGGATGATTTATTTTTGATAATCTCGATAATGAGTTTTGTGGCAATTTTTATTTTCGTGATTTTATCAATTGTTAAATTTGCCAAAAAAGATAGTATAAAAGGTAAAAAACAAATCAAATTTGCTGGTATTTCAGTAGCCGTCATGATTGCTTCATTTATTGGGTTTGTCTCAACAACTGATTCAACTGAAACTTCCAAAGATAAGGGTAATGAAACAATTGAAACTACAGCAAAACCTAAGGAAGAAACACCTGAAGAAAAAGCTACACGAGAAGCCAAAGAAGCTGAAGAAAAAGTAGTAGCTGAACAGAAAGCTAAAGAGAATGCGGAGGCAAAGGCTAAAGCAGATGCAGAAGCCAAAGCTAAAGCAGAAGCTAAGGCTAAAGAGGAAAGTGTCCCACGAGAATATAAATCTGCCTTAAAGAAAGCAGAACAATATGCGAAAAATATGCAAATGTCAAAGGCAGGTATTTATGACCAATTAACATCGGAATACGGGGAGAAATTCCCAGCAGAAGCCGCTCAATATGCTATTGATAACATTGTTTTTGATTGGAAAGAAAACGCATTGAAAAAAGCCCAAACATACGCAAAAATGATGAGTATGTCAAATTCGGCAATTTACGAGCAGTTGATTTCTGAATATGGAGAAAAATTCACTCCTGAAGAAGCGCAGTATGCAATAGATAATTTATAATAAATACAAACCTTATAATATGTAGTGAACCTAAAAAGTGAGACTTTAACCAGAATGGAATTTTCCATTCTGGTTTTTTCTTTTATTCAATACACATCCAAGATTACTTTTTATTGTAGTATTAATCTGACTTTCACCATTTTTAAGACCTTGCTTTACTAGTATTTTTTATCATACTGGCTTTAGTAAGCTATTGGCGGTCCATACTTTATGTAAAAAAACCATCGATCATCGAGTGGTCGAAAATGAAATTAACGTGTTTAGTTGAAATTAACAGGGATATTTTATTGGATAAGTTAAATACTATCTGTAGGAGGTGTCGAAATGAAAAGAGATAAAAAAAATACAGAATTTGCAACAGACGAGCCAACAAAACAAACATTTTCAAGAGATGCAGACCCAGGTACTAGTAAAAAACGTAATGAGCGTGAAGGACAATCTGACACTGCTCACCCACATGAAGACCTTATTATTAACGAGAAAAAGGGCAAATCAACTTCATTATAATCTAAGATTAATTCGCGTTTTATCTATTTTGACCACCCATCATGAGTGGTCTTTTTCTTTTTATCTGACTATTGCTTATGCTTATTAAGACCTTGCATCAACTTTTTTGATAACTAAAAGATTATTGTACGGAAATGAAAATCTCGAAATGATATCTATATTTTTATTTGGAGCGGGTTCCTCACTTTTTGGAGCGCCTTCTATCGAATTTGGAGCGGGTCAGCTGCTGTTTGGATCACCTTGCTCTAGTTGGAGCGGGTCAACTGCTGTTTGGATCATTTCAAGCCCTAGTGGAGCGGGTTCCTCACTTTTTGGAGCGCCTTTCTGCCTTTTTGGAGCGGGTCAGCTGCTTTTTGGATCACCTCGCGCTCTAGTTGGAGCGGGTTTCACACTTGATGGAGCGCTTTCCACCCTTTTTGGAGCGCCACACCTGCTTTTTGGATCACCTTGCACCCTAATTGGAGCGGGTCAACTGCTTTTTGGATCATTTCAAGCCCTAGTTGAGCGGGTTCCACTCTTGATGGAGCGCTTTCCACCCTTTTTGGAGCGGGTCTCCTGCTGTTTGGATCATCTCGCGCTCTATTTGGAGCGGGTTTCACACTTCATGGAGCGCTTTTCATTCATTTTGGAGCGCCACACCTGCTGTTTGGATCACCTTGCACCCTAATTGGAGCGGGTCAACTGCTGTTTGGATCACTTTGCACCCTAATTGGAGCAGGTCAACTGCTGTTTGGATCACTTCAAGCTCTAGTTGGAGCGGGTTTCACACTTCATGGAGCGCTTTCCACCCTTTTTGGAGCGCCACACCTGCTGTTTGGATCACCTCGCCCCCTATTAGGAGCGGGTTTCACACTTTATCTGAGCGTTTCCTTTCATTTTGGAGCTTCTACACGTTTTCTTGCAGTTTGAAGTATTCCAATACTATTTTAGTCACTTGCTTCATTTCTCCGCACATAACTCTCTAAAATTACAGCCTCGACAATGCCATTTATCTTGTGTTTGTTCAAAATCCTCGATGTCTACGGGCTCATTGGAGAAAATATCGGCCTGATACTTTTTCATTTCTAAAACACTGCGCTGGAAGGTATACAAAATATTCTCCATATCGATGTCTGTAAAACTATATTTCTTTCGTTTTCCTGATAATAAATATTCGTTATAGACCTCGATTTGTTCAAGTGATACACGGTATTTTTGCTGAACATAGTAGGCATAGAGCGCTAATTGCTGACGATCATCATCAGATTCCCCACCCGTCTTCCAGTCAACAATAACCCATTTATCCCTCAACTCATCATAATAATGAAAGTCCATTACGACGAATACTTGGATGTCGTTGATTTTCATGGAGCGGAATTGCTCTGGTTCACCGATTCGGAGAGAACCTTTTTGTGCCGTAATTTGCTGGAATGTTTCACTCCTCAAAAAATGGTCAAAGACAATTTGTAAACGTTCTTTATAGTCCTGTATTAGTTCAGGAGGAAGTGTGCCATGATAGTAAATTTCCTGCATCATATAATATTTATTGGGCTTTTGCCGCCACCACTCTAGATGGCGTGTAGAATCAATAAAGGCCGCATTGAGCTGCCCTCGTGCGGATTGGATCAGCTCCTCTACCGTGGGAGCTCTGCCTGTTTGTAGATAATCATTAATGGCCTGCTCAATAAATCGGTGGACAATTTGCCCAAATAAAATAGGCATGGACTGTAGCTTTTTTAAACGATAAACATATTGATGAGAGGGCTCAACTTGATAGCTAAGCCATCCATTATGGGAAAAATAATATTCATAGCCATACTTGCGTGCACAGCTTGTGAGCGTTTTATGACGCGATAACGACCATGAAAAGGTTGGGTACGGTGTAATTTCAAACATGACTATCGCCTCCTATAGCTGGTGGATAAAATCATAGACAAGCTGGACGATCAGCACAATCGTAACGATACGCAATAAAAGCTTCACTTGATTGGCTTTAACTTTTCTTGCAAGGACAAGCCCAATTTGTGCACCAATTGTAGAGCCGACCATTAAAATAAGTGTTAACGGCCACTCTATTTTTCCTGTAGCAATATACGTAATCGCTGCTCCAGAACACATGGCAAAAACGCCCACCCGTGAAAGACCTACCGCTTTGATATAGGAAATCTTCTCATGTGCATATGTATAAAGTGCCAATGTGCTACTCCCTGGGCCAAACATCCCATCATAAAAACCAACTCCAAGAAGAATTGGACCATTTTTTCGATTCATTGTAAAGCGCTCTTTTTCACCAAAATCAGCACCACCCATAAAGGACATAATCAGAGCAAAGCCTAATAAAATAATGGCGATGAGCGTTAAAGTTTGACTACTCATTAACGAAGCAAAAAGTCCGCCAAGTGTACCTCCTACTAGGGATACAAGTAAGACCGAACGCATTTCTATCCAAGCCAATTCTTTTCGTTTGTAAATTGAATAAAAACTTGAAAAGGCACTCACCATATTGGACACTTTATTAGCGCCAATTGCTGAATGAACGGGAACTCCCATGAGCATCATCGTTGGTAATGTAATTAAACCGCCGCCACCAACTAATGTTCCAATGATATTCCCGATGATGCCAATTAGTAAAAACAACAAGTATTCCATAGTATCCTTCTTTCTCTAACCCATAAGCAATCATTCTATGATACAGTATAACAGATTGTTATTTTGAATGACGTTGGAAATGGGGGGGCACGGATGCACACACAACAAAAAACACCAACACCACGCTTTTGTCACCAGCTGACAATCATGGTGACTACTATTTTTATAGCGGGGATTACGGCTACATTGATCCAATATCATAAGCTTCCTGCAACAATCCCTGTATTACAAAGCTTTACAAGTGAGCAAGCCCAGTTCGGACCAAAAATTGCTATTTTTTATTTACCCTTTATCGCACTGATGCTGTTTTTACTTTTACATTATTTAGAAATGAAAGCTGCTTATCCCGTTATGCGGAAAAAGAAAGCGCAGCTGTCACATCAACAACGGCAGAATGGTATCATCACTTTTTGTCTCATAAAAAATAGTATTTTATTGTATTTTACCTATTCCCTTTTCAATGACCTTATGGTGGCATTGGGACACGAACGAATTTTACAGCAGTGGCATGCTTATCTATTTTTATTGTTATTAAGCGGGATCTTTATTGCAGGGATCTTACGAGGCTTTTTGCTAGATAAATAGAGAGCATGTTTTCAAAAATAACATGCTCCTCTTCAACTAGTCGTTATTCAATGGATGTCATTAGTTCATAAAAGTATGATTTCTCCCGCGTTTCATAAAGCTTATACCAAGCGTGTAAGGTTTCCGTTGTAAAAACATCAAGTTGCCTCAAAACATGGTAGGCAAATTCCAACGGAGCAATTCCCGATGCCGTTACTAAGTTCCTTTCCGTTACGGCTGGCTCCTGGTTAAAATGTTCATCCCCGATATATTGTGGACAAAGCATCTTCAAGTATTCGAGATCGTTACTCGTATGTTGTCTTGTATCAAGCAAACCAGCCTTTGCGAGACCAATCGTTGCACCACAAATTGCAGCTACAAAAACTTCCTCATTCAACGCCTTTGAAACCATGTGCAACATAGGATCATGAATAGACTCTAGCCATGTATTACCTCCAGGAAGAATCAAGAGATCCATGCGATTCAAGTGACATTCAGCAATAGTAATAGTCGGGAGTATCGTGATGCCTCCCATTGTCGTAACAGGACTTCTATCAATTCCTATCGTCATCACCTCTAAAGGCTCTAACCCCTTTTTAAAATACCTACCTGAATTTAATTCCGCCATCAAATACCCGATCTCCCAATCTGCCATCGTATCAAAAACATAAAGATATACTTTTCTTGTTTGCATACTAAACACTCCTTCTATTGAATGAAACTATGCTAAGTATAAAAAAACTTTACTGACATTCTCCGTCAGTAAAGTTTTCGTTTTCATAAAAATCTATCAGCTCCTTTAGAACGTCAATCATTTTTTGCTTTAGACTTATCGGTTCTATTACTTGGATCGATTTTCCATAGGGGAATAGTAAATTAGGTACATATGTATGTAACGCTTCTTCATCTAATAAAAATATCGCTTTCTTCGAGGTGATACCTTAAAAACCAATGCTGACAGATAGCATCCACCGCACTTGTCTTTCCACAAATGATGAAAGACACATGGTTCCGTTTGTCTTCTGCTTGTGGAAGAAGACTTTTCATAAAAAAATCACTGGCCGAGAACGATTGTGGTCGTTGAAAGGGTATGACTGTTTGATGCAGACTAGTAATTCGGCCAACTTTAAAATTACGAATTTCATTTCTTACATGACAAAATGCAACAACATACCAGTTTTGATTCCAATAAACCAAACCATATGGATTAATCATCCTATGTTTAGGTTGTTTTTCATTATTTGTATGGTATTCCATTTTAATCGATGTTTCGTTCACTATACTGTCTTCTAATTTTTTTAATAGCGGCTCCAATGAAGATTCAACGGGACCAATTATCTCGAAACCTTGTAAATGTTGCTGAATCATTTTTTCCTGCTCTTGATTTGAATGCATCGTAAGTTTTGTTGTTGCACTATTTAACGCTTCCTCTAAAAAGTAGCCAGCTTCTTTTGCAAAGATAGCAGCATGAAGTAATGCCGCTTTCTCATCAACATCAAAAATAAGAGGGCTTTTAATAAAATTATTCAACAGGGTATATCCCCCATGATGACCTGTTTCAGCTATAATCGGCACACCACTGGCAGAAAGTGAATTAATATAGCGGTAAACGGATCTGATATTCATCTCTAATTTTTCAGCTATTTCTTTCGCGGTTATTTTCCTGCCTGAATTCAACATCCATAAAATCTGCATCATATGATCCATTTTAGACAAACATTTTCACCTCATCGAATTATTTATTATTCATGGTGGTTCCTGACACAAAAACAGGCTACCCGATACCGTCATCAAGTAGCCCTTGGGATTATGCCTTCATTCACCCATTCTTCTTCCATATGTTTAAAATTATGTAATAAGCCATATTTCTGTATGCCACGGGCCTGATCAATACTAGCATCGGCCAATTGGCGAAACTTTGCACGATCATTTATTGTGTAGGCATAGACCGCTTCCACAGCAGGTTGCATCCAAGGCTGTGTTAATTGATCACTTCTCATATCGGCTGTTCGCCCTTCAAGAGCAGCAATATAGCATTGGGCATAGCTTGTTAAAGGCTCCTTCTCTATTTTCGCTGCTGCTACTTTTGCGGCACCCAAATTGTCCTCCATGATCGCCTTAATAAATAGATAATTATATTTAATAGCTGGTTGCTTATAATGATGGATGATGACATCGATGGCATCAAGCTGTTCCTGTTTCGTCCCATAAGCAGATGCATAGAGCGCAGCAAAGATAGGTTCCTTTCTATGATTTTTCACCCATTTATCCACCTGCTCCATATTATTTGTTCGATATAAAATATGTATATGACGGTAAATCATTGCCATTGCAATCACAGCAAATAGCCCGAGTGAGATAGATAAGCGCACACCAGCTAATGACAAAGTGATCGCTAAAACAATAATCACTAGATAAAACAATGTTAGTTTAGCTATTTTCATAAGACCTCCTACTGTAATTTCTTGCGCATTTTCCGAGAAAAAATAAAGCCAGCCCCCACAAAAAAGATAAGAGCCATCACTTTCATGATAGGAATAATAAACAGCTTGCTAATAAGGAATACAACGACTACATAATAGACCACCATTGCCAACAAAAATAACGTTAGCTTATTCACGCGATCCCCTACTTTCCTTTAGTGCCGCCTCAATCGCAGCTAATGCTTTCGGCCCCATCCCATGTAAATGAACTAACGTTGAAAGGTCGACTTTATCTAGCTGCTGCCATTCTGTATAGCCTGCTGCTTGTAAGGCACGAATTGCTGGTTTTGCAACACCCTTCGGCCACTCTGTCATATTTGCACGTCCCTTCACGACATTTTCTTCTCTGCCTATTATGCAAGTGACAGCCAAGAAATGCAAATAAGTCAAAATAGGAACATAAAGAAGCCTGCCGCTAATAGATTCCCAATAGCATGAATCGTCCAGCTAGCTACGATGGAGCCTCCAGCTAGCCGTTCATTCATCCACCCCATCACATAGCCCGCGAGTCCTGTACATCCTACTACTAGCAGAATAATATGGACAGGAAGCACCGACCAAAGCATAGCCCCATGAACACTACCAAAAACGATGCTTTGAACTATATTCCCAGCATGAAAACCAAACGAATTAGCTAGCCTTTTTAATAAAAAGCCACGGAACAATAGCTCCTCTGACAGAGCAGTTTGAATTACGGCGTATAAAAGTGCTGGTATGACCGCTGCAAATCCAAGTCCAGCAAATTGATTGGGCGCTAGCAAAGAGCTATCAATATAAAAATAGACGAGCGCAGAGTTAGGCACTAGTAACACAACAATGGATAGGACAAAGAACATGGCGTACCTTCTCTTATTCTCAATAATAGGCTTTCGCAATCCTAGCCACGTAAGAAAGGACTGTTTCTTTTTCGCTGTGCAAAACCACCAAATAAATGGAATAATGGAAAACAACATCACTTGTAGAATTGCACTAATCAAGTTTTCGAAAATCATATGATTTCTCCCCCTGTCTACTACAAGGATAGGATAAAATTCCATTATTTTCAATCTAATATTACTCATAAAGTTATTCATTAAAGAAGCCTTCCCTTTTGTTCTTTTGCTCATTTTCAGTTATACTCAATTACGGATAATAAAGATCTATAATATATACAATAAACATTGGAGGCCATAACGATGAATAAATTATCGACACATTTATTGGAGAAGGCACAAACCTATGAGCAGAGCACTCGTATTTCGGTACCTGCCTATGACACATTATTTGCCGTGACACAAGCCTACTTCCGTGCTCAGCTAGGTGAACAAGAAGCATCCCTGCTTGTCATAGGAGCTGGCGGTGGCAATGAGCTTTCAGCTTGGGGACCTACAAACCCTCATTGGACATTTACAGGGGTTGATCCAGCTGAGGAAATGCTTCAAATCGCGCAACATAAAGCCGCACAACTCGGACTAGAAGACCGTGTCCAATTATTACAAGGAACCATTGACAACCTGCCATCCAATACGCCGAAATTCGATGCGGCCAGTTGTATCCTCGTCCTTCATTTTATAGAAGATCGACAGGAAAAACTGAACCTACTAAAAAACATACACGCCCATTTAATACCAGGAAAACCCTTTGTCCTCGCCTGTGCCTACGGTGAACGTGAAAGTGAAGAACTACAAGATCGCATCAAAATATGGCAAAGCTTCTTTTTAGAGGCAGGTTACAAAAAAGAAAGGGTAGAAAGTATGGGCAAAATCATCATGAATATTTCCTTCATTTCCGCTCAAGAAATCGAGCAACTACTACAAGAAGCCGGATTCACACATATTACCCGCTTTTTCTCCTCCGGCCTTTTCGCAGGATGGATGAGCCAAGCCTAAACAAAAGAACCCGCTTTTATAGCGGGTCCTTTTTTGGGATGCCGAAGTAACTTTATTGTGGAGGGATTCCCTTTGAATTGTGTTGGATGGGTCGCTTTGCTAGGTTTGTGAGCGGCGGCCTTACTTTTATGATCACTTCTCTCTCTTCGGAGCGGGTGCCTCACTTCTATGGTCACTTCTGACTCATTTACGAGCGGGTTCCTCGCTTCTTTGATCACTTTCGATTCATTTATGAGCGGACTCCCCGCTTTTATGATCACTTCCGACTCACTTATGAGCGGACTCCTCGCTTCTTTGATCACTTCCGATTCATTTATGAGCGGACTCCTCGCTTCTTTGATCACTTCCGATTCATTTATGAGCGGACTCCTCGCTTCTTTGATCACTTCCGACTCATTTACGAGCGGGTTCCTCGCTTCTTTGATCACTTCCGACTCATTTATGAACGGACTCCCCGATTCTTTGATCACTTCCGACTCATTTATGAGCGGACTCCCCGCTTTTATGATCACTTCCGACTCACTTATGAGCGGGTTCCTCGCTTTTATGATCACTTCCGACTCATTTATGAGCGGACTCCCCGATTCTTTGATCACTTCTCTCTCACTTTGGAGCGGAGGCCTCACATTTTTTGAATACTTCCCCAACATTTATAAGGAATACCCCACTCTAATTGAACAACCCCTATATCACCAGTAAATACTGTAATAATAAACACTTTCATCAATCGTCATACCTAGTTTTTCATAGAGCTGCTGGGCATTGACATTATCTTTCGCTGTTTCGAGCATCATGTAACGGGCAGCTTCCTGTTGGCAATAGGCGTAGCATTGTTCCATTAAAGCTTGAGCGACGCCTTGCTTCCTGGCATGTTGCGCCACAAATAAATCATTTAGTATAAATGCTCTTTTCATAGCTACAGATGAAAAAATAGGGAATAATTGCGCAAACCCTACTGGCTCCTGCTCCTGGTACGCGAGAAAAATAATGGACTCCCCATTTTCCACACGTTCTTGAATAAATTGCTCGGCCTTAGTTATATCAGATGGCTGGCCATAAAATTCTCGATAGGCATTAAATAATGGTACAACTTCCCCTATTGTTGATTTTGTTACGATACTAATTTTCATGCTTCTATTCCCCATTTCTTTTTCATTGACGTTCTTGTATGATAGTAATAAAAAATCTGACATTTCAAAAGAAACAGTTTCTAAAATTTCAACATGTCAAGGCGGTGCACAATTGGACGACTTTATCTTTTTATTAACAGAGAATGAGGCAAAGTATAAACAGGTTTATCAGCAAATTAAAGCACTTATTACACAAGGGGCACTGAAAACAAACGACTCTCTACCATCCATTCGTAAACTAGCAGAAACTTTACACGTTAGTCGTAATACCACGCTAACTGCATATGAACAGCTTGTGGCAGAAGGCTATATTCGCGGCGAGGGGCGGAAGGGCTATTTTGTGAATGCGTTGGAGCAGGTTTTCTTACAGGAGCAGATAGACCCGATTATTTCGCAGACCAAATACCATCTCCCCTCCATCGTTGTAGATTTTCGAGCAGGAGCTGTTGATCAGCAACATTTTCCTTTGAAAACATGGCGTCAAATAGCCAATCAAGTATTATTGGATTCATCATGCTATCAATATGGGGAATTGTTTGGAGATTCATTGTTAAAGGAGCAGCTTGTTCAATACCTCCTACAAGCAAGGGGCGTTTCGACAACGATTGAAAATATCATTATTGGCAGTAGCACGCAGCAAATGCTCCTGCATCTTGGCTTTTTATTAAAAGACCATTTCCCAAGTATCCTTCTGGAGGACCCAGGCTACAACGGGGCACGAGAGGCTTTCCAATTACATAATTTTCATATAGAGGCATTGCCGGTAACAGAGTCTGGTGCACAGCTCAACCTATTAGCTGACAGTCCATCCCGTCTACTCTATGTCACCCCGTCACATCATTTCCCGTACGGTGTTTCTATGAATATTCAACAGCGACAGACTCTAATACAGTGGGCCCAACAAGTCGATGGCTTTATTCTAGAGGACGATTATGATGGTGAATTTCGTTATGCGCAACAGCCATTTCCTGCACTGGCATCGATCGACCCTTCTCGGGTAATTTATTTAGGCACTTTCTCCAAATCGTTTCTGCCAGGAGTTCGATTAAGCTATATGGTGCTACCGAATATGCTTGTTCAGCCATTTAAAGAACGCTTTGCTTATTTTGAACAAAATGCTTCGTCCCTCCATCAACGCACAATGGCACATTTTATGGCACAAGGGGAATGGACACGCCATATTAAAAGGATGCGCCTGACCTACAAACAAAAAATGCAGCGCCTTGTTCAGGAGCTACAACAACAATTGGGTGAGCAAGTCACGATAATAGGCGAGCAATCAGGGCTCTATGTTTTGGTGAAAATAAAGTCTGCACTTTCGGAGCAACAGCTCATCGAACAAGCAGAATCCTGCTGTGTTAAAGTATACCCAACCAGTCCGTTTTTTCATCAACAAGCAAAGGAGACACCGATGCTGCAATTAGGTTTTAGTAAGTTAACGATGGAAGAAATCAAGCTTGGTGTTGAACTGTTGAAAGAGGCCTGGCAGCCATAACAATCCACGTTATGGCTCCTCCTCTACACATGATACGGCTTAAAAATAATCAATAAATGTCGGAATACCAACAGGTAATACGGCCTCTAGTAGGTCAATTTCCTCGGGACGTCCTTGTAAACGTTCGATTTTCTCTAAATAACGTGGACGTTTATAGCCTAACAGCATAGTAGCCAATGTTTGCACTGTTAAATGAACAGCACTATCATTCAAAGTCTCACTCACTTTTTGGACAGAAACCTTACCATCTGCCATTTTAATGATGTATGTTCCATTATTCCAAGCCACAATGCGATCAGTGACCGCAAGCTGAAGCTCAAAATCATGACCGACAAATGGATAACGCAACAAAAACTCATTGACATCGACAATTCTCGCCATGAAATAAGGAGAGACCTTTTGAATAATTTCACTGTCCTCTAATAAAAAGGCAACCGCTTCATTTCCCGTTGTTTTCCCGTAGACATTATAAACCATCGAACTATGAGCCGAGACGAAATTCCATAAGCCTTTACGAGCCTCTTCCTGCAAATAAACGATTTCATCAATGTAATAGTTTTCTTCCATAATACGATAAAACATGTAGCCTTGTGCTACATCGTCTTCATCATAATAGACAGCTGCCTGAAGATTGACATCACTGTCAATGAATTTCTCCTCCCAGAAATCCTCCTGAAATTTCTCATTCCAGGCAATACTATTGCGCACCATCACCCCATGCGTTTTCTGGGCATAGCGTGCATAGATATCCACAACATCCTCATGCTTCGGATCCACACGACGAATTTTCCCGTTAAGCCCAGCATAATGAGGAAGCTGCGTATCCTTCACCTGAAATTCCACAATATCACTCATAATTTCCCACCCCTTTTTACGGTAATACGGGATAGAATATGGAAATAAATAGGATATGCATTGACCTTCATTACGCATTCTTTGTAAACTTTCAATAATTAAGCTCTCCATTAAGCCATGACCTGAGTATTCTGGGTATGTCCCAACTGCTGTGATGCCACCCATTTCGTAAATCTTGCCATGTACATTAACCTCAAAAGGCAAACTTAAAATTTGCGAAACCAAGTGGGACCCATCAAACCATCCGATGGCATGCCCCTCATTAAACTGCTTACTCTTAGCATTTACAAAACGGCGATCCTTGTGAATGGACATAGACATTTGAAAGACATAATTCAGTAAATCAATGGACTGTGCCATTTCGTCTAATCGAATTTCTCGCATGACTAAGCCTTTTCGTTGATTCATGATTCCCTCTCCTCATCAAATAACTCACTTAAAATGGTTTGTGGTGCATCTAAAAAACGTTTGGTAACAATGTAATGAATGGTATCTTCATAGCGTATCGGTTCAATTGCCTCATCATCAAAACTATAAATCGTCGCATTCGGATAGCCCAGTAAAATTGGTGAGTGCGTAGCGATAATAAATTGTGCCTCATGCTCTAAGTCCTTCATAATTTTCAGCAGGCTTAATTGTCTTGTTGGAGATAAGGCTGCCTCAGGCTCATCCAATAAATAGATCGCTTTCCCCTTAAACCGATTCATAAATAATGCCAGAAAAGATTCACCATGGGATTGGTGGTGTAGGGATTTGCCCCCAAAAGCGGCATATTTATTCGGATGGTATTCTAACAAATCAATATGACTGGCAAATTGATAAAATGTTTCCGATCGAAGAAAAAAACCATTCGAAATCTTCGGCAACCACGACAAACGAATATAGTCCCCCAGTGAGGATTCTGCCTTATGTACTTCATATAAATTTTGACGACCACCACCCGCCGTATTAAAATCACAGCGATCCGCAATAGCCTCCAATAATGTTGATTTCCCCGACCCATTTTCCCCAACAAAGAACGTCACATTTGTCGGAAACTCCAGCTCTTGTAAATCCTGCAAGCTTGGAATGTTAAAAGGATACATCTGTTTATTCGGAATGGTATCCTGTAACACCTTACATGATTTTAAATACATCTTATTTCCTCCTTTCTCTTATTATAACGAACAATATCAAAGCTGAAACGTCATCACGCTGCCTCTTAGATAAAAAAGAAGTAAGAATAGTTAAACAAATCATAAAGTCACTATTTTTCCTATAGATGCCCCTTAGAAGTTGCGGTAACAAAGGTGCTCTATTTTCACCATTCCGTAAGAGATATTTCCCGAGAAATAAATAAAAAATATGTCGAAAGTTGCAATTACAAAACGTAAAAACATGTCATATTTTTGATTTTCATATAAATTAATTTACGGCTAACCTTCTTTGGCTTGATTACCCGGCAATTTATAAAGGCGTTAATGATCTGATTCAAAAAAAGGTTCAATACCTATTTCTATTAATAAATATTTTCGATGGCTACGTTTACCTAGAAGGAGCTGTTTGGGAATCAAAATTACCTCTCGTAAGCGCTTAAAAATAGTCGGATTATGTTCAGGAAACCATTCCTCATAGCTGATCCCCTTATTGAGCTCAATGGTTGTTAAAAATAAAACAATATCTTCAAACATATAAGGAAATTCTTTTTCTATCTGTTCGTGATGTTCTAATAGGGCATAAAGATAATCTTTAAAGCGATAATAACGCTTTTGATCGAAGGGATTCGCACTCCATTTTTTATTTTCCTCCCACTCTTTTACTGGCTGAAAAACTTGACAGTAACCCGTTTCCCAAGTCCCCAACATACAAGTAAATGCGGCAATCGCATATTTCCTAGTTTCGAAATCATGATGTCCAAAATATTTAACTCGGTTAACTATATTTTTTTGAAACAACATACTCAGTAATTGGCATCGTTATCCAAGCAAGACCTATTACAACGACTAATGGGATATTTTTTATGTCATTCATTGCAGTTACTCTTTCTGAAATCACTAAAACAATAATCATTAATAACAGTAGAAGGTAATAACTTATTTTTGAACTAACTAGTGTGATATGTTTTTCTAACTCATCTTTTTTCCTTTCTTCTTTTCCATTCATATCTCCCCAAGTAATAGATTGGAATAAGAGACCAATTCCTAAAAATACAAAAATAATGGTTGTGGGATTAATGATTTTTTCGTTGATCCATTGATAACCCCCGTATCCCCCAACCGAAGTAATAATAACTAAAGAACCAATTAAACTTACCTTTTTAATAGTCGTCACTTTTTCTCATTCCTTTCGTATGAAAATATAAACAATTCCTCAATAGAAGCATCTAATATATATGACAATGTAAAAGCTAACTCTAAACTCGGGTCATATTTATTATTTTCAATGGCATTGATTGTCTGCCTTGTCACGTTACAAAGATCCGCTAGTTTGCCCTGTGAAAGACTTTTTTCTTCTCTATATATCTTTATTTTATTTTCCAATTTAACAATCACTCCAGTTCGGGGGTGTAAAAGATCTTTTACATCTTGATCATAAAATAAGACAAACAAGGTGTCAAATGTATTTGACATCTTGTTTACCTCATAAGTAGTTGTCTTTTGTTTTATCTATAAATTTTTATATTAAATGGAGTTTTCTAAAATTGTCCCATGAGTGCATTTGAGTAAGGACTCTCATGCTATGATCACCTTGGCCTCCTGTTCGAGCGGTTACCTTCACTTTACGATCACTTCAACCTTCTGTTCGAGCGGGTCCTTCACTTTAGGATCACCTTGGCCTCCTGTTCGAGCGGTTACCTTCACTTTAGGATCACTTTGACCTCCTGTTCGAGCGGGTTCTCCCACTTTAGGATCACTTTGACCTCCTGTTCGAGCGGGTTCTCCCACTTTATGATCACTTGGACTCCCTGTTCGAGCGGGTACCTTCACTTTAGGATCACCTTGGCGCTCTGTTCGAGCTGGTTCCCTCACTTTAGGATCACTTTGACTCCCTGTTCGAGCGGGTACCTTCACTTTAGGATCACTTCAAACTCCTGTTCGAGCGGGTTCCCTCTCTTTATGATCACTTTGACTCCCTGTGCGAGCGGTTACCTTCACTTTGTGATCACCTTGGCCTTCTGTTCGAGCGGGTACCTTCACTTTAGGATCACCTTGACCTCCTTTTCGAGCGGTTACCTTCACTTTAGGATCACCTTGACCTCCTTTTCGAGCGGGTTCCCTCACTTTATGATCACCCTTGACCTCCTTTTCGAGCGGGTTCCCTCACTTTATGATCACCTTGACCTCCTTTTCGAGCGGATTCCTTCTCTTTGTGATCACCTTGGCCTTCTGTTCGAGCGGGTACCTTCACTTTAGGATCACTTCAACCTTCTGTTAGAGCGGGTTTCCTCACTTTATGAGCACCTTGATCTCCTGTTCGAGCGGTTACCTTCACTTTAGGATCACTTTGACTCCCTGTTCGAGCGGTTACCTTCACTTTAGGATCACTTTGACTCCCTGTTCGAGCGGTTACCTTCACTTTAGGATCACTTTGACCTCCTGTGCGAGCGGGTTCTCTCACTTTATGATCACTTTGACTCCCTGTGCGAGCGGTTACCTTCACTTTGTGATCACCTTGGCCTTCTGTTCGAGCGGTTACCTTCACTTTAGGATCACCTTGGCCTCCTGTTCGAGCGGGTTCTCTCACTTTATGAGCACCTTGACCTCCTGTTCAAGCGGGTTCCCTCACTTTATGAGCACCTTGACCTCCTGTTCGAGCGGATTCCTTCACTTTGTGATCACCTTGGCCTTCTGTTCGAGCGGTTACCTTCACTTTGTGATCACCTTGGCCTCCTGTTCGAGCGGTTACCTTCACTTTAGGATCACCTTGACCTCCTTTTCGAGCGGGTTCTCTCACTTTATGATCACTTTGACTCCCTGTGCGAGGGTTCTCCCACTTTATGATCACTTCGACTCCCTGTTCGAGCGAGTTCCCTCACTTTTTGATCTCCGTGGCCTCCATTGCAAACGGATTCCCTCAGCTTATGATTAACCTGGCCCGCTATTCCAGCGGTGATCTCATTTAACCTCCTTAACAAAAGTTCTATATCCACTCCGTCGTTCATAAAGTGAGTAACAATCAAATGTTAGAAGGAGAATCGTGATGTTTGTGACTCATTTTTATGAAAACAAGACGTCCGTTTTAAGTCAGTTGCTCGTCAAACTCCCTGCTGCGGAAGAGGATATTCGGATTAAAGGGCGCAAGGCAAAGGTAGTTGAGGTGCTTCAGGTTGATGATAACAATTTTCATGTGAAGATTATTTTCGAAAAAATTCCTAAAAAGCAACCTGTTAAAGAACTTGGAAAGAAAAAGAGATAATACTTCACAATAGGTTTATTTCCTTTACAATCGGGAATATCAATAATACGATTGCGAATGATTCTCACCTTTAAAATTCCTTAAGCAAAAATATTGACTTTTTAATTGATAACAATTATCATTATCACTAGATTATTTCTTTCTCCAAATTGCTTTATTCAGAATCCCCCTCTTTTTTGAATAAGCATGTATCAAACGGATATTCTTACATCAGACTAAGAGTATCCGTTTTTATCTATATAAATGGAGAAATTTACATAATAAAGGAGCTGTTTTGACATGGATTACCGTATTGAAAAAGACACTATGGGTGAAATTAAAGTACCTGCTGATAAAATTTGGGGTGCGCAAACACAGCGCAGTAAAGAGAATTTCCAAATTGGTACGGAGCAAATGCCAATTGAGCTTGTGCAGGCCATGGCTATCTTAAAAAAAAGTGCAGCAATTGCCAACAACAAACTAGGCAAGCTTTCTGATCTTAAGACGAATGTGATTGTACAGGCAGCTGATGAAATTTTAAATGGGCAATGGGACGATCAATTCCCACTCGTTGTATGGCAAACAGGTAGTGGTACACAATCAAACATGAACGTTAACGAAGTAATTGCTCACCGCGCGAACCAACTATTACAGGATGCTAGTGAGACTGATCGCATTCATCCGAATGATGATGTCAATAAATCACAAAGCTCGAATGATACCTTCCCAACGGCATTGCATATTGCAGCTGTGTTAAAAGTGGAAGATTATTTATTACCACGTCTACGACTATTAAAGTCAACACTAGAAGATAAAGCAGCTCAATTTAAAGATATTATAAAAATTGGACGTACACATTTACAGGATGCAACACCTCTAACATTAGGTCAAGAAATTAGCGGCTGGGCAGCTATGCTGGCAAAATCGGAGCGGATGATTATCCAAAATATTGATTATATGAAGGAACTTGCGATTGGTGGAACAGCGGTAGGTACTGGTATTAACGCTCACCCTGAATTTGGTGATCGTGTTGCTGCGGAAATAAGTGAACTAACAGGTAAACAATTCACTTCAGCAGCGAATAAATTCCACGCTTTAACAAGTCATGATGAAGCCGTTGTCGCACACGGTGCACTAAAAGCATTAGCGGCCGATTTAATGAAAATTGCCAATGACGTTCGCTGGCTTGCTAGTGGCCCTCGTTCTGGTATTGGCGAAATCACCATCCCAGAAAACGAGCCAGGCTCATCGATTATGCCTGGTAAAGTAAACCCTACACAAAGTGAAGCTATGACAATGGTTGTCACTCAAGTAGTTGGAAATGATGCAACCATTGCGTTCGCCGCTTCCCAAGGTAACTTTGAGCTTAACGTCTTTAAACCAGTAATCATTTACAACTTCTTACAATCAACTCGCCTATTAGCTGATACAATGCAATCATTTAACGACCATTGTGCTGTAGGGATTGAACCGAATAAAGAAGTGCTCGATCATAATTTAAGAAATTCTTTAATGCTTGTAACGGCATTAAATCCATATATCGGTTACGAAAACGCAGCAAAAATAGCGAAAAAAGCTCACAAAGAAGGCACAACCTTAAAAGAAGCAGCCATCGCCAGTGGTCTACTAACAGAAGAACAATTCGATGAATATGTAGACCCAGCAACAATGATTTATCCAAATGTGAAATAAAAACAATCAGTAGAATTAAATCCCTCTAAAAATATAGACCACCCATCAGGTCCTGCACCTCATGGAGTGGTCTTTTTCCATTTAACATACAAACTTCAATTATCATTCCTTATTTATAGTGTTCCAAGTATTTTTCTTCTTCAAAAATTTCTTGTGCACTTATTGCAGTCTACCCCTCTTGGATAAAAGTTGCTTAAATACACAGAACCCCAAATGTTAGATCGAAATTCTAACCTTTGGGGTTCACTAAATTAGATGAAACTTTACATATCCATTTTAATCAAATTCCACAGTTTTTTGCACTACCGATACCTTATAAACATCTTTCGTATTGAGTAATATCGTCTGATAATGTTCCGTTTCAGTAAATGAATACCATGACTTCTCATTGAACCCATTAGTAATTTCTTCGGCAAATGATTCTTGTCCAATATTCGTCTTGATTTTATATTCCTCTTCTCGACTTTCGCCAAAGTAAAATTTCACCGTATATTCATAATCCATTAACCAACACCCCCCATCTATCCCTATCATGGGACAAATGGGATAGAAGTAATCATGAAAGAGAATAAAAAGCCACAGTTTGTTCGTTGTGCCTCGTTCTGTGCATTTTCATGATGATTCATCTTTGAATTAGCCATCTGAGACGATTGCAACAATAGATGGCTCCTATTTAAATCACGTTATATGATTATCTTTACTTACCTTTTTTGAACAAGCCTGCTGCAACTGCTGCATCGAAACTATTTTTTGCAAATTGGGTTGGATTCCCGACATTCTCCCAATGCATATACATTAATCTAGGATTATCGAATAGCCAATGGTTGTGCACCGCCGTAACAGTAAGTCCTCTCTTACGAAGTTCTGTTAAAAATGGATTAATTTCCTCTTGAAGCACCACCGATTCACCAAGGTTTAGTGTGTTAGCGCCAATTCCTTCAAACGAAAGAGCGAATGGAAGGGCAAGTGGAGATCGAGTAGTTCGTCCAAGAATAGTAGCTTTAATGTCACGAAGGCGCTGAACAACACAAACTGGTGTTGCAGTTATAACTACCCCACCAATAATATTTGCAAGTTCTTGACATTTTATCGGACCTACACAACCACAAAATTTTTCTGTTTGTTTTTGTTGATGAGCATGATTATGCTGTTCCAATCTATTCACCTCCTTTTTATTTTCTAGTAATAATATATTCTCAAGGAAGCGACTTGACTGGGAAATTGAAGGACTAGCGCCTTTTAATCATAAATTTTTCTATCAATCTGTATTCATCTACCTAGCATTTAAGCCAATTGTCTATATAACCCCTCCTATTATGAAAGTAGCTAAACTAGAAAAATAGGTACTAGATGGTTTTATAATATTTGCTAAATACGACCGAAAAAAATATCCATCCTATAAAGGATAGACAGGAAGATTACGGTAAATTTAATTAATTGTTTTATATTACCGTTTGAATGCGCATAGTGAGGAATTACTGCTTAGACACCGCCATTCATAACAAGGCTAGAATCTCCAAAATTAAAATATCTGAGTCCAGTGAACTCAGATAGTAGAAGCTTTAATATGCCTAACTTTCCTTTAAACAATGATTACTGTTTATTCTTATTCGTAATATTTACTTTCCAATTTCTACTGCCTCTGAATAAAGGAACTTTTCGAGTTCGTCAACCCTATTTCCGTCTAATTGGTGTGTGAGCCCGAATGTTTCACCTTGGCTATTGTCATTTATAATACTATTGAGGTCTTGAAGTAATTCAGTGAAATACTTGAAACTGACTTTTAATTCTTCATATGCTTCAACCGTGTCAATTCCTTGCTCTTCTTCTACCGATATCACATAATCAAGATGGCCCATGAAAGTTTGAAGTACATTTAAATTTTCAAAATCCTTTTCAAGATCTTCCCCTTGTACTCGAAAATATGACAATTCCTTAGTAAGACGATTTGCCCTTGAATAATATTCGTTCACATCGGTTGTTTTAGTAATATCTTCGGCATGATAGGCAATCCATGCCTTCAATGTTGGTTCGATTCCATAATCGTTAAATCCATCGGGTTTTGAAACGTCCTTCCAAACCTTTGAGGAGTTGACTTCAGTTTTAGTCTCAATTGTTACAATTTCATTTTCAGCTTCTTTTGCTTTTACTTGCTCAACTTTCTTTTCTTCTTCCGTACACCCCATTAATAAGCCACTAAGCATTAGTCCTGTTAAAACTATTTTAATTTGTTTCATTATATGACCCCTATATCCAAAAATATTTTATATATTTTACCATAAAAACCATTTTTGATAACAATATTAGAATCTCCAAGAATAAAAATAACCTCTGAAATGAATGTAAAACTCCATTAGACATCAGCTACCTAACAATCATAAAAAAGATTGAGGCTTATCGCATCAATCTTTTACTTTCATTAGGCCTTAGTTTTTCAATGTGATCAAACACTTCTCATATATTTCAACCTGTTCCACAGGAAGTTGCGCTAACTTAAGATCTAATTTTTTCTTACTATCCTCCGCTTCTTCCCCGTTCCAGCAAATATAGATTTCGCAATAATCGCCTTTTGAAAAGTTATGAGGGGAAAGGATTTTCTTATCATTATGCATGTCCCAAATGTGATCTCCTTTTGTTTCCAGTTCATAGACAAATAGTGTTGTAAAATGTTGATTCTTTACTATTTGGCGATCTTCACTTTCAGAGAAAACATAAGTAATGTTAACGTCTTCTTCTGTATAGTCGTCATTTATTTCAACTGGAAAATTGAGTCCTATATAGGTTACCATGCTCATTTTCTTGATCCTCCTAAATAAAAAAACACCCTGTAAATGTACAGGGCGTCAGCAACGTAGCTGTTGATAGCGTAAAAAGAGACGCATATGTGATGAAATGTCTACTTCACTTGCTGGCTTCACCATTTCATTGAACACCTTCAGCAAAAAATGCGGAATGGAACGGGGCTTCAAGCGACGGGTTGTCCGCTTCCTTTTATAAGGCTTGCTACCGCAGTTGGTCCACTGTAATGGCTGATGCTTTAATCGTTTGGTATTGCGGCGGATTTTTTGGTTCAATATAGAGCGTTGTGTAATACGCGTCCGCAATAACAATCAAGTAAATAATGAATAGTAATCGTTTTGTTCAATAGTTCAAAAAATCATTTCTCCCTTTTTTAAATAAAACTTGTCTACTTATCATACGACCAACATAAAAAAAGGTTTCATTATTTTTGAAGGGAGACAAATTTTTGCCTCCCTTATGCCTCTAGACTTCTTCCACCGTCATTTTCCCAACGATCAATGTCCCAATGGTCCTCATCTTTTTCTCTGTTTCTTGCTAATGCACTCGATTGAACGAATGACATATTGTCCCTCACCCTTTTCACACGTTCTTATCTAGTTTATGAAAGATGATGGGTTTTCGTTCATCGTAAGATTGGTTTTAATTTAAAACCTAAGGCAATCGCAGCACCGATACAGCTAGAGAGACAGCCTATCACTAAATACATACTAACCGTTGATTCCCCAATGACCACAGAGGCAATACCGCCAATCACGGGAAATAAAGCAACCATATAGCCACTCTTTGCCCCACCAATTCTTTCCACCAGTTTTAAATAAAATAACCAGGCCAGAAAGGATGCGACGATGGTTAAATACAGTAGAGCCGATAAATAGGTGATGGATGTTGGTATCATGATGGTTTGCCCCTGCATCCAGACAATGCCACACATCACGGCACTTCCAACAGCGAAACCAATGGCATTGGCGTAAATAGGGTTTATATGCTGCTTTGCATTTCTTGCAGAGCTAGCATCCCCAATAGCTGTCAGTACCGTACCTAATAAAGCAATCAGGACACCTTTTAAATCTGCCAAGCCTGAAAAACTATGTAGAGTTGGATAGATTAAAACCCCAACACCCATGACCCCTAAAATACCACCAATTAAAACACGTCGATGTAATGGTTCTTTCAGAAAAATCCGTAGGGCAATGGGCGTTAAGATGACTTTTAATGAAAATATTAACGTTACGATTGCAGCTGAGCTCCACATTGTAGCATAGTAAAGTGCTAAATAACTAAATGCAAAATTACAAACACCAAAAACGATGATATAAGGGATATCTTGCTGTTGTGGCTTACCCTGTGGTTTCATGAACCAAGCAAGCATTAAAAATAACAGAGCTGTTATCACTAAACGATACGTTAAAGATAATTCTAAACTGACTGGCGTTCCTTGAATTTTGACTGCAATAAAATTCAGTCCCCAGACAATTAAACAAAAAATATACATAAAATTCGTCATACATGTTTCCTTCTTCGTTACAGTTGCCATCTTCCCATCATGATCGTGTGATAGTACTGATCATCAGTAAGACACTTCTCATTGTTCAAAATACCTTCCACTGAAAAGCCTACTTGTTGATAGAGCTGAATGGCTTTGTTATTTGTTTCTAACACCTCAGGTGCCATCTTCTTTATTCCATTGGCATCTGCCCAATCAATGGATACTTGAAGCAGGGCTTTTCCAATGCCATAGCCCCAAAATACCTTACTGACTCCTACCCCAAATGTTACTTTATGAGCAAGTCTCTTTAGACTAGAGCCCTGACATCTGGAGAACCCTACAATTCGGTCACCAACGATCGCTACTAAGCATAGATTTTTGGGACTTTCTGTATCCTCTTTAATGAGCCGCTCAAAGCCAGCCTGATCGATAAACACCTCACCTTGTTCTCGGTCAAAATTTTCTGTTTCACCGTCTAATTGCCAGCGTAGCTCAGATAAGGCTTGTGTATCCTTTAAATCGAGCACTGCGGATAGTATAGGACAACTCTTTTCTATGAAACTCCTTGTCATCAATCAGCATTTTGGAACTCGATAATCGGTTGAATTTCTACAAAGCGATGATGCCAAATGGATTCATGATGCTGGATGATTTGTGGCGCTGTTAATACCGAACCGTCTAAAGTGCTATGGGCATCCGCTATTAAAAGATTACGATGATAGCCATGACTAAATGCACTGCGGATCGTTGTATCAAGACAGAACTCTGTTTGAGCACCAGCAAAAATCAATTGCTCAATGGACTGTTGCTGTAAATAGATGCCGAGCTCAGTTTGATAAAAAGCATCCCACGTTGTTTTTTGAATCACTTTATCCTCTGCTTGTCTAGAAAGTCCATGATACAGCTCCCACCCTGGCTGACCGAAGGCGAAATCATCGTCTTTATCGGCATCCGTGTGCTGTATAAAAATTATAGGTACAGCGTTATGACGTGCCCATGTAATAAGTGTATTGATATGTTTGATAAGGACTTCATTATTCCAAAGATGTGGTTGTCCTTCTAAAAAGAAAGCCTCTTGTATATCGATAATGATCAATGCTCGTTTCATAGAATTCTCCTTTTGCTTCCATATTAACTTATTTATTGTACAGAAAAATAACTTCCATTAAAAGAAAGTTTTGATAAAAAAGCACCTCAACAAGATAAAATGTTGAGGTGTAACTATGTAGGTAACCATCTAATACACGCCACAATTAGATGGTGTCATGCCTTATTTTATTTAATATAGGACAATGTTCGATAAACTTGGTGAACGGAATGGTTAAATGCCTTTTGTTCCTCTTCATTTAGATTCAATTCAATCACACTTTCAATACCATTGCCGCCCAATACGACAGGTACACCAATGCAGGCATTGTTGACTTGATATTCACCTTGCAAATAGGTAATAATTGGCATCACTTTGCGCTGATCCTTCACAATTGCCTCCATCATTCGGACAATGGCGGCTGCCGGAGCATAGTAAGCACTACCATTACCCAGAAGTTCTATAATTACGCCTCCACCCTTTCGCGTTCGCTCCACTAATTGTTCAATCTGTGTCTGCGGAAGCAATTTTTCTACTGGGATACCACCAACATACGTATAGCGAACAAGTGGTACCATCTCATCTCCATGACCGCCCAATACAAAACTTGAAATATCCTCTACAGCTAGCTGAAGAGCCTGCGCGATAAAGGTATTAAAGCGTGCTGTATCTAAAATACCCGATTGTCCCATGACACGATTTTTTGGAAAACCTGTTGTTTCGAGACACACATAGGTCATAGCATCGACAGGATTACTCAATACAATAATGTAACTAGCTGGTGCATAATATTTGATTTGTTCACTGACTGTTCGGATGATAGAGGCATTTGTATGAATTAAATCCTCTCTTGTCATCCCAGGTTTTCTTGCAATGCCCGCCGTGATGACCACAATATCAGCATGGGCAATTTCCTCATAGCGTGAAGTAGCTGTCACCTGTACATTGGATTTTTCTATCGGTCCAGCTTGGAGAATATCTAGAGCCTTTCCTTTCGCTGTATCTTCTAATTCTGGTACATCGACAAGTACAATATCACCCATCTCTTTTTGTGCGACCATCAATGCGATGGTTGCACCTGTATGACCAGCGCCAATGATGGCAATTCTGGGTCGCCTAAAGCTCATTTGCTTCACACTCCTAACGTCATCAATTCAATAGTAATGACATGGCAACTACATGTCTGCTTGAACATCCTCTTTAGGCTGTTGTCCTGGTTCTTTAGACTTCTGTCGGGTGCTCGTTTTTTTGACTCCGCCAGCAATTGTTTTTGTCAGCTGTTTTTCACCAATCATTGAGGTAAAAACTTCATTTGCGGCTCTAGGGATTACATGTGCACTTAACAGCTTACTCGTTCGCGCTGCCGCCTCTTTGCCAGCCTCAACAGCAGCTTGTACTGCTCCTACATCACCCTCTACAATAACAGTTACAATACCTCCGTCCACGAGTTCATGTTTCACTAATTGTACATTCGAAGCTTTTAACATCGCGTCAGCCGCCTCAATAGAGCCAATCATGCCATACGTTTCAATCATGCCTATCGCTTCCTTCACTATGCTCACCCCTCACTTCGTCTGTGCCATCAATAATTCCGACAACAATCGCATCAATCGGACAAATCGTTGTCGTGGAAAAACTTCGTACGGCTGCACTACCCATTGTTAAAATGACTTCATCGCCTACGCCTGCACCTATACGATCTGCTGCAACAATTTGCTCATTACTAAATTGACCGTCCACATTTTTCGGTTGGATAATAAGTAATTTTAGTCCTTGTAGCCCTTCCTCTTTCCGTGTCGCCCATATATTTCCGACTACTGTTCCTATCCGCATGCATCTCATCCTTTTTCATGAAACTGAAGTTCTATTCCTAATTTGGTCACGGTCTCTGTCGCAAGTGCAGTTAATCTAGCATTTTTGGGGATTACCACGGTCCTCCCTTGATACAGACTTAAATCGTTTTCTGTAATAATTTTCTTATTTATTTCAATTGCTGTACTAGGGCGTTTATCCAATGACTTTTCCTCTATCTTATCTGTTATTAATGTACCCGTTACACCTTGTTGAATTAAGCCAGCATTTGCTTCATCTGTATCTATATGCATCTCTAATTGATAGTGATCTGCTACGCGGATTTTTACTTGCTCAAAGGTAATAGGTCGTGGGCTCCGTACCCTTACGGAGACATATTGTCCGTTTTGAATTCCAAAATGCTGTGCATCAGTGGGTGACATATGAATATGTGCCTGTGCGATAATGACCCCTTCCTGTAACACTAAACTACCTTTGGGTCCCACCAACGTACAACTTGCTGAGCCCTGAATCTCGCCAGATTCTCGTAGAGGTGGTTGAATCCCTAATGCAACGGCATCAGTATGACTGATTTCAACTTGTGTTAGCATGCGAGCTGGTCCTAATACACGTACATTTGTCACGCTACCTTTTGGTCCCACCATCTGTAACGTTTCATTTGCTGCAAACTGCCCTGGTTGAGTTAACCATTTTTGAACGGTTAGCGTTGCCCCCTTGCCAAAGAGATGCTCAACATGCTCCTGTTTCAAATGAATATGTCTAGCAGAGATGCCGATAGGGATTTCATTGTGCCTCAGTGCTGCCTGTTTTTTGGGTAGTAATTCGGCTATAACATCATCCACAATTTGCATGATCGCCTGTTCATTCATTAAGCACCACCTCACTCATTATTGTCCATTTAAGATGGCTTCTAGCTCTGCATGTGGTCTTGGAATAACATGAACGGATAAAAGCTCCCCAACACGTTGTGCTGCTGCTGCCCCAGCATCTGTTGCTGCTTTTACCGCCCCTACATCTCCGCGAACAAGCACCGTGACAATTCCGCCACCTACATGGACTTTACCAACAATATTGACATTAGCGGCCTTCACCATCGCATCCGCTGCTTCAATAGAGCCAACTAATCCTTTTGTTTCAATCATCCCTAATGCTCCTAAATTCATACTTTGTCACGCCTCCTCTTAAAATGCTTCTGCATCCTCTGGTAATGTTTGACCACCATCAATAATAATGGATTGACCCGTAATAAAAGCGGCTTCCTTACTACTTAGGAACAATGCAGCATAGGCAATATCTTCTACACGACCGAGACTACCAAATGGAATCGCCTTCGCCATCTTCTGTAAATATGTTTCACCTAGTCCACCTAAGCCTTCTGTTGCAATATTTCCTGGTAGCACAGCATTAACTGTAATATTATAGGGGGCTAATTCAAGAGCTGCGGTCCTCATAAACCCTAATTGCGCCGCCTTACTTGCCGCATAATGAGTCCATCCCGCATAGCCAGTCACTGGACCAGTAATGGACGACGTAATAATGACCCTACCATAGGTTGCTTTCTTTAAATACGGCATGCACGCTTTTACAGCAAACATTGTTCCTCTGGCATTCACATTTAACACTTGATCCCATTGTACTGGCGTCATCTCCTCTATTTTCACAGAGGGGAAAATACCAGCATTGGAGCATAAAATATCTATGGAGCCATACGTGCGAGCAACCTCTTCAGCCATATTTTCAACAGATTCATAGTTTTCAACATCCACCGTGGCTGCTGAAGCTGACAAACCTTGAGCTTGTAATTCATTTGCTACATTTGTGGCAGCTTCGCCCCCTCTTGCAGCAATTACCACATGAGCACCCTGTTGAGCAAACACAGTGGCAATACCTTTCCCAATTCCTTTACTACCGCCAGTTACTACGACAACTTTACCCGTTAAATCGACCTTCAACTAGTACCTCCACCTTTCCTTTTGTTTTAAGCACTTGGTTTTTTTGCTATTTCTATCACTAAGCCATTCACGGTACTATCTGGTCGTAAAATCGTCGTAGAAGCAAACCATTGATCTGCTGCTATGGCTATTTGTGTACCAATAGCTATTGCTTCTTGAATGGCTGTTGTATCCCCTTCTATAGCAATTGTTACAAGGGCCAAATCAATGGTTTCTTGCCGAAGTATTCGAATATCCGCAGCTTTTAGCATGGCATCTGCGATGAGGATCGAAATCGCAAGCCCTCTAGTTTCCACTATCCCAATCGATTTCGTCATGTAACAACACTCCTGCTATTGTCTTTGTATCGTAATTCCTTTTTCCTGAATGATTTCCTGTGCAAGTGGTGTAAGTTTTGTATGGGCAGGCAGTTTAAGCTGTTGCCCCTTAAACGATTGAAGCATATCAGCCGTTAAATAGTTGGCCACTATATCCGAACGAGGAGATTCCTCTTGTAGCTTTAAAAAGGGAATAAGCTGTGTAAATAACTGTATTTCACAACCAAACGTCTTTAATCGTTCAATATGTTGCAGCAGCATCCCCATATATGCATTCGGTTCTTTTGCTGATATAACGGCAGACAGCTTTTCATCAGGAACTAATATAGCTGTTTGATTGTTGATCAGTAACTCTGACAGATACAAGGATGTCGAAGAATTGGGCAAACCTTGTGCACTACTAACCATAAATGCCTGATCCACTTCCAGAAAAACGGTTGCATCATAAAATAGTTGGGAGGAGCTAGTAGTCTCATTCATATACCACTCTTCAATCTGAAAATAGCCGCTTAAGACTTTCAGCTGTTTTTTAGAAACAGTTGTATGTGGATGGACAACCAATAACCTCTTATGCTGCGTATTCATCAGAGAGCTGACTACCTCTTCGATCATCATCTGTAATTCTTTTACATCCATACGTCTCACTCCATTTTAATGAGCTTGCCAATTGAATGAGTATGAATGGCAGCGGCATTTGCTTCATCTGTATCTACATGCATTTCAAGGATGAAATCTGGTGAGACACGGACCACAACGTTCATTAGGTGTAGCTGCCGTACCTTTCCGGATATCTCGACTGTCACGATGTCCTTGTCTTTGACATGAAAGGCAGCTGCATCAGACACCGCCATATGAATATGTGCTTGTGCTATAATCAATCCTTGCTTTTTATGGCGAATACCATTGGTCCCAATCAATGTGATGGATTCAGAGTCTGCTAAGTCACCCGACATCCGAATCGGTGGTGCCACACCAAGCTTTATGGCATCAGTTTGACTGATTTCAACTTGTGTTTCAGTACGAAAAGGTCCTAAAACCCGAACATTATCAATATGGCCTCTAGGTCCTTTTATCGTCAAAACTTGCTGTGAGGCAAACTGACCAGGTAGGGAAAGGGCCTTCCATTTTTGTAAAACAGCCTTTCTACCAAATAAATGATAGAAATCCTCCTCATTTATATGGCAATGGCGAGCAGAAATCGCAATTGGGATATTTGCATTCGTTACATCAAGGTCATGAACTTGATTTGACATCATCACCCTCCCCTATTCACTTAGGTAAGATTGCGTATAATTCTGAATGAGGGCGTGGGATGACATGTACTGAAAGCAGTTCACCTACACGGCGTGCCGCTTCAGATCCTGCATCCGTAGCTGCCTTTACTGCACCGACATCCCCTGTCACAAGCACTGTCACAATACCTCCCCCGACATGCACTTTCCCTACGATATTGACGTTAGCTGCTTTCACCATGGCATCTGCAGCTTCAATTGACCCTATTAGACCTCTTGTTTCGATCATGCCTAAAGCTCCATTTATCTCTACACTCATTTTAATTTCCTCCTCTAGTTATTTAACTTTGTTAGTACTTCCTCTATGATCTTTTCAATGGTTATCCTATCGAGCGGCACGTCTGCTTTTGCTTGAATCGATGTAGCCTGTATGTTTTGAGGGTGTTGTGGCTGAGGAATGGTTAGTTCCTTCACGCCATATGCGACTCTTTTTTTATTTAATAAATGACGAGCAGAAATATTATCGCTCGTAATATTCCCTCCGTATGCCCCGCATCCTAATGTAAAGGAAGGAGTTAAACTTGTCGTACCGCCCGCTGCTCCAACAGATGCTAAAGTATTTACTAAAATTCGGGATACCGGCATTTGAGCAGCAAACGCTTTAACAAAATCTTCGTCCTGGGCATGAATTGCTAAGCTATGCCCTCTCCCTCCCACATCAAGCAATTGGCGACAAATCTTTGCCGCTTCCTCCCGTGAATATGCCGTATAGAGACCTAAGATGGGAGAAAGCTTTTCTATTGAAAACGGATATTCCTTACCAATTGCATGTTCCTCCGCTACAAGTACCCGTGTATGGGAAGGTACATTAATGCTAGCCATGTTGGCGATCAAAGTTGCTGGCTTCCCGACAATCTGACTATTTAAAGTACGAGCAATTGGCGATATTACCTTGGCCAATTTTTCTTTATCCTGTCCACTTAGCAGGATCGCCCCATTCTCTGCTAATGCTGCCATCACCTGAGCTTTTACCTCCTGATGCACGACAATGGCTTGCTCCGTGGCACAGATGGTGCTATTATCGAATGATTTACTATCAATAATTCGTTTCATCGCCTCTTTAACATCTGCTGTACGATCTATATAAACAGGGACATTTCCAGGGCCAACACCATAGGCGGGTTTGCCTGAGCTATAGGCTGCTTTGACAAGTCCCGAACCACCAGTTGCTAAAATAAGCTGTACATCACGATGGCGCATTAATTCCTCTGTACCTTTTAAGGTTGGATGGGTAATCCATTGAATTAAGCCATCAGGGGCACCTGCACGAATAGCTGCCTGTTGACATATTTTCAATGCCTCAATGGTACAGTTCACTGCGGATGGATGTGGACTAAAAACAATGGCGTTTTGGGCCTTTAATGCAATTAATGTTTTATAAATGGCTGTTGCAGTTGGATTTGTTACAGGTGTAACTGCTGCAATGACACCGAATGGATAAACTATTTCTACCTGCTTTGTCACCCTATCATCTTGAATAATACCAACTGTTTTTTCTTGTCGAATAGATTCAAAGACGCCTTGAGAAGCTAATTCATTTTTCATTTTTTTGTGTTCAATGATTCCCATCTTTGTTTCCGTAACAGCTCGTATCGCAAGGTTTTCTGCTTGTTTATAAGCTTCATGGGCAATGGCTTCGATAATAAGGTCTACTTGCTCTTGCGTAAAGCTAGTGTACTTTTTTTGTGCAAGAGCAGCAGCTGCTACCCCATCCCTAGCTTCCTGTATGGAAAGCAAATCTTGGTCTTTCACCATATGACGCCCCCCGGTCATGTAAATTTTTTTAGCGCGATTAAGTCGTTCGTATCAGTTGTAGTAAATAGCTGTTGCTCGTGCAAACTTTGCCAATGGTGTAATTCATGTGCAGAAAGCGCCTCATACACATCGGTTTTTGGTTGCTGCTTCTGACCATGATTCTGCATCAACTGAAATGATTGCCATTCCTGCAACTCTTCATTTGTCAATGTTTGATGTGTTTGATCAGATTGAGTGGCCTGCGTAAGTTTTTCCAATACCAATTCAGTAATTTTGGCAATTAGCTGATTGTCCATTTTGCTCACTCCTTTTTGATTAACATCGTTAAAACGGATTCATCATAGGCATCAATAATTTTTGTCGCATCAGGCAAATAGTCCTTCGGGAATGTTGCTTTAGGAATGATGCCAATGGAAAAGCACATACCCGCATTTTTTGCAAAGAGCATATCTGCATTTGAATCACCAATCATTACGGTTCTCTCTAGTGTTACTTGAAATTGCTCCTTTGCCACATAAGCTAAGTCTGGAAATGGTTTACTGTAGACAGCTTGGTCACTTCCTAGTACAAATTCAAATAAGGTGAACAACTCTAACTGCTGTAAATGTGATATAGCTCGTGCTGTTTGATCAGCTGTAATCACGCCTAATTTTATCCCTTGTTTTTTTAAGTTCATTAAGAGAGTGCGAATACCTGGTAATGCCTGAACCCTACTATTTTCTTGTTGCGATGTGGCTAAGTTGGAGGCTGCTCTCGCAAGTGTCACACCTTTGCTCCAAGGGATTCCCTGCTGATAGAGTAAGTAGGCTACAATCGTTTCAGCTTCTTGGATACTTCCAATAGCTAAAGGGCTTGTTGGATCAATAGATGTTCCTTTGTCATCAACACCTATGTTTTTTAAAAAGGTCTGTAAAGAAAAAAGTATTTCAAAATTCGAATTTTCAGTTAAATTTAGATAGACATTTTTGGCCCATGCAATCCATAAGGAATCCATCTCGATGATGGTTCCATCCTTATCAAAAATGACCCATTCCACTTGTGTCATAGTAGAACTCATTCCTTTTTGTTCTATTCTCGTATTGCTTCTATTGATGGTACAGGTACCTGCACCTCTATATGCGCTGATCTATCCTTTGCAAAGCGTTCCTCTGGCGCATCCTCATTAATGTGATGTCTAGCCCAAACCCAATAATAAATGCTTGCCACAGCAAACACTGCTAAACAAACAATGAAAAACGTCAAATTAGCAAAGAAGCTTGCAAAGATAGCAATAACAGCCAGCACAAGTGAGACAATCGGTGTAAACGGATAAAGTGGCGTTTTAAATGTACGTACTAAATTAGGTTCTTTTTTACGCAAAATTAGCACCGATAAATTCATCGTGATATAGGAAACTAAGGCCCCAAATGTAGAAATTAAAATCAAATCATCCGGATTAAATAATATGACTAACACTAGCCCGATAAATCCTGGCAAAATAATGGCCATATATGGTGTCTGACGTTTTTTATGCATCTTCGATAAAAAGCTTGGTAGGTAACCTGCTCGTGATAAGGCATATACTTGTCGAGAGTAAGCCAAAATAACACCTGAAAAACTGGCAATTAAGCCGACTAATCCAACAGATGCCAATATTTGAGCTAACCAATACGTATTTCCAAAGACTGCAGCAACCGCCGCTGGCAGTGGATCTTCTGCAACTGTCATTACATCTATTCCAGCAAGTCCTATTGCCACGGTTGTTGTCAAAATGGATAAAATCAGCAATGTCACCATACCTGAAATCAACCCTTTTGGCATATCCTTTTGCACATCTCTCGTCTCTTCTGATAACATAGGCAGCATTTCAATAGCTAAAAAAAGCCACATCGCATACGGTAATGCTGACCAGATCCCTTTAAATCCACCTGGTATTAAGTCACCATTCTCAGGAAATAGATTGCCAACGTTAATTTGTGGTAATCCAACAAAATACATTAATACTAATAAGCCTAATGCAATAAAGACAAGCACCATTTCAATCGTGGCATATTCCTTAATACCAATAATGTGAACGCCCATGAAAAGAGCGTACATAAAGGCTGCTGCTACAACAGTTGGTACAGCAGGGAATAAAAAGCTAATATATCCGCCAATACCGATGGCAATAATAGGTGCAGCAATGACATACTGAAGAACAACTCCAATCCCGGTAATAAAACCGATATAACGTCCCATCGCCCGTCGAGCAAATGAATAGGGTCCACCTGCATAAGGTAACATCGTCGATAATTCAGAAATTCCTAAGGTCATCGTTAAATACATAATCGCCATAAATAATGTTGCAATGAGCATGCCTAAAAAACCCGATTGACTTAAGCCAAAATTCCAGCCAAAGTAGTTACCAGAAATGACAATGCCGACGCCAATTGTCCATAAATGAATGGGTGTAAGGGCTTTCTTTAATACGATGATTTCATCCTTTTTCGAAGACATGTTATTCGCCACCTTTTATCGTTATTTAGTTGTTTCAGTTCTGATACTTTTCTAAATAAGCTTTTACTAAGGCATCACTTTGAAGTGTATAATTTTCACCGAGTAAGCGTGTTGTGTCATTATCACGGCTACCAATCCAAGAAATAAGCTGCAATCTTCTCATTAAAATAAATGTCGGAATCATCTCTATTTCTTCATCTGTTAACGTCCTTATCTTGCTATAGCCCTTTATCCATGAAGCAATCAAATCATCGAGATAAGGCATATGTTCAATAAAGCTAACAGATGTTGCTACATCATATAAAAACCAGCCAAAACCACAATCATCAAAATCGATAACCTTGATTTCATCACCGTAAATGAGTAAATTGGCTAAACGTAAATCAGCATGAATGAGACCAAATCGTGTTTGACTTTTTCCATATGCATCTAATCTCTTTTGTATAACAAGCGTCGCTTCTTCATATAAAGCGATGCGAGATGGGGTCATCCCAAGTCCATCCTGCCATCTCGCCCATTTTGGAGATTGTCCTAAAATTGTGTCATAATCCCACGTCATTCGTTGAAAAGCTTTGTAGTAATCATGTTGCTCGATCGTATGCTTGTGAAACATCGCTGTAATTTCACCTAATGTTTCAAATTGCTGAATTAAGTTTTCTTCATTATTTTCATCAGGAGCATTTCCCTCCAAAAATGTAAATAATGTGCTATAATATATCGTGTCATTATATTCATGAGCATGTACGTAGTCACCGTCATCTGCTCGCATTGGTAATGATACATCAATAGGAGATTGCTCATGGAGCGAGTTCAACCAGGCAATCTCCGCTTCGATTTCTTCTTTTTTATGGTAATTAGGGCGACTAATTCTTAAAATATACTTTTCGCCCTGCATGTCTTCTACGAGATACGTAGCATTTTCAGAATAATCAATCATTTTACAAGATGCTTCTACTAAACAACTAAACTCCTTCAGCGCATCATTAGCAGCCTGATGAAAGTTGGAAAGTACTACTTCTAAATCTATGAAATCCATTTGACCCATTTAGAAAACCCCCTTGTTTACTAAAATGATAAGCTTCTACTCGTTAATAGCGTGCAAATTTTACTAGTTGCGCTGCTTCTTTAATGCCTGCCTCACATTTTTCAAGTAATTCATCACAATACGCTTTATCACATAATAACCCTGGCTTAAATTGTAAAACACGGGTATCTAGCATTGAATAAATCGCCCACACACCATGCTTGTACAAGGAACTCATCACGTATTTTGCTCCATCTGGGTGATTAAACTCTAAGCCCATGACCACGCCAAGCTGACGAATTCCCAAAAAGAAATCAGGACATTGTTGTTGAATGCGCTCTAAGCCACTACGTAAATAGCGTGCAACATATTCGACATTTTTGATTACTTCTGGACGCTGTGAAATTTCTAGTACTTTCATTGCCACTACGCAGCCCAGCTCTGCTCCACCAAAAGTAGAAATATGTGCAAGCCCATCTTCCTTCATCCAACCACCTGCTCGTTCATTTACCACTGTCGCCGCAATTGGATAAATGCCTCCACTGAGACCCTTTGCCGTCACAAGAATATCTGGCTTCACACCGTAATGCTCAATTCCCCACAGCTTACCTGTTCTCATCAAGCCTGTTTGCACCTCATCGGCAATATATAATGCCCCATATCGCTCGCAAAGTGACTTGACATCTGCTAAGTAATTAGCTGTTGGCAATGGGAATCCATAGGTCGCAGGAATTGTCTCGATAATGACGCTAGCTACATCTCCTTTAGCAAGCTCACGCTCCATTGCTGCAAGATCATTGAATGGTACATGCACAAATTCATTTGGACTGCCCTCACTTAAAAATGGCTTAGAATAACGTTCATTGCCAAGTGAAACTGCGAGCCCCGTATGACCATGATAGCCATTTTTAATCGAAATCGTTTTCTTTCGTTTGGTAGCATAGCGAGCACATTTTAAGGCCACATCAATTGCTTCACTTCCACCACTAGAGAAAATGGAGTAGGTTAATCCCTCTGGTGTGCAGGCTGCCAATTTTTCTGCTAATTGGGCACGTGCAGTCGATGGGAAATGGTGATTTCCAATATCAAAATAATTTGTTCCTTCTACTAATGCTGCGATCACTTCTGGATTTCGGTGTCCCAGGTTATACGTACCGCCATTGAGATGCGCGTTCATTAATTTCTTGCCATCCACATCGTAAAAATAATAGCCCTCTCGTTTGCCAATGACGACATCTACACCATCTATCTGCCACTGTTTCGTTTTCCCTGGATTCCACCAGTCAATTGATTTTTGTAAGGTTGCCTGTTTATTCGCAAAAAAGTCCATAGTTTCCACCTTCCTATACATTGACGTCGTCCAAAATTTCACCTGCTATTAATAACTCTACTTTTTTCTGTTCCAAACGTTCCTGCCACTGTGAAGAGCTTTTTTGATCTGTAATGACCATCGAAACATCCTCTAAATGACAAATATGAGCTAATGTAGAGACTCCAAATTTCGTATGGTCTGCTAAAATAATCGTATTTTCTGCTCGCTCTATTAATTTCTTAGAAATAGCAGCACCCGTAATATCATAATCCGTAATCCCATCAGCTAAAGAAATGCCCCCTGCAGCCACAAAGGCTTTATTGGCCTTTAACTGATTAAAAAATAAATCAGCTAATGGACCACCCATAAACTTTTGACGATGCTCATACTCGCCTCCCGCAAAAAGCACCTTCCCTTGAAAGCATTCCGCTGCTAAGGATAGAACAGGAAGAGAGTTTGTCACTACAATAACATTGGGCTTATCACCTAAAAAACGAACAATTTCATAGGCTGTTGTACCATGACCGATAAAAATAACATCTCCGTCTTCCACAATACTTGCAGCAGCCTTACATATCCTTCTTTTCTCTAAGTTGTTAAGTGAAGTTTTTTGTTCAAAGGTCCGTTCATACTTTTCTTTCGCCTTCACTGCACCCCCATAGACTTTGTGTAGGAGCCCTTCCTTTTCTAATCGATCCATATCTCTACGTATAGTCTCACCTGATACGTTTAATAGTTGCTCAGCATCACTTACCTTTACTTTTCCTTCTAAATCCAACATATCTAAAATTACCTTTTTACGTTCCTCAAACGAAAGAGACATACACCATCACTCCAAACACAAAGTTGAATCCAACAAAATCCACAATTCCAACTTCAATTTTCTGCATTCATGTGGATTTGTTTTGAATTTTAAATAATAGTTAAACAATTGTCAATACTCTGAATATTATTTTTATCTATGTTTTGGTTGTTTTTATCTCTCTGGATCAAGAATTTCATTCGAAATATCGCTAATAAATTATTTTACTAAAATACACAAAAATCCAAAACGATTCTATCGGAAAAGCACATTCTATTACTCTTAAATAAAAGCGTCCATAATAAAACCCCCTTCATGGTAAAAACCACAAAGGGGGGATGATATGCTTATTTCATTAATTCTTCTACGAATTCAACAGGTACATAAGTTTTGCCAGATTCTAATAGAGCTGGGGCTACTTTAAATTGGCGAAGCGCTTTATTGTAGCCATATTCTTTTTGTCCTCGAGTAATTGTATAAGATAGTGCGCCTTTAGAAATGATGGCACCTTTTGATGTTACTTCTACTTTAAAGCCAAGTTCTTCTGCAATTAATCGTAGAGGTACCATTTTCGTTCCTTCTACTTCATAAAAGTCCTTATTGATGATGTCTTCAACAGCTGATTTATTTGGTGCTGGTTCCGGTGTTGGCTCTGGGTCCACTTCCACTGGCTCTTCTTTCTCGATTGTGTCTAACACGATCACTTTTGAAGGTGGTGTTTGAGCAGGAATGCTCATAGTGGCAATCGTGTAGAATACTACTAAATGCTGCTCTTTTAAATCATCCATTTTCACATCTCTACCGGAAGCACTCACTAGTTTCATGTCTTCCCCAACATTTAATTTTAAGTTGTTTTCAGTATCAACTAAATCTTTGTTAAAGAAATCAACTTCCACGCTACCCATTTCTTCTGTTTCGACAATAATTACTTCCGGGTTGTATTGCGGCGGATAAATAGCTAGCATAGGCTTTTTCGCATAAGAATACGCCGACACTTTATCCCCCTTTTGTAGCTTCACTTCTTTCCCCGTATTATCGAAAACAAGTGAATCCTTATTGGCGATCATAATATTCGTATTGTCACCATCAATTACTGTATAGTAAGTGCCATTTTCACGTACTTCTACTTTGTCAATTGTCCCTGTCACTTTAATAAAGACCGGCTGTACTTGTTGCTCCGAATTGTCCGTGTTCGTTACAACCGCCTCCACTTCGCTCGCTGATGCAGTTGGAGCTCCAAACGCGCCCCCTAATAATAATGCTGACATAGCAAATGGTACGACTTTCGTCATTTTCATACAAAAAGCATCTCCTTCATATCACGATTCATAAAAGTAGTCGTGTTTCCATGAAAAAGGTTACAATTTGGCCAAAATTTTTATGAAGCCTAATATTTTCAGAGATGTCTTCTTGTTATAGGGTTCTTTTTCGCGGGTATTCGCCTCTGCTTCGCGGGTATTCGCCTCTGCTTCGCGGGTATTCGCTTCTCTTCCGCGGGTATTCACCTTCGCTACAGGGATTCACTTTCCTTCTGCGGATATCCACCCCTGCTTCGCGGCTATTCGCCTTCGCTCACAGGGATTCACTTCGTTCCGCGGGTATTCACTTCCCTTCGCGGGTATTCACCCCTGCTTCGCGGGTATTCACTTCCCTTCCGCGGGGATTCACCTTCGCTAACAGGTATTCGCCTCTGCTTCGCGGGTATTCACTTCCCTTCCGCGGGTATTCGCCTCTGCTTCGCGGGTATCCACTTCCCTTCCGCGGGTATTCGCCTCTGCTCCGCGGGTATTCACCTCTCTTCCGCGGGTATTCACCTTCGCTCACAGGGATTCACCTACACTTCGCGGGTATTCGCCCCGCTTTAAAAGATAAAGCGGAGGCGATTGAGGACTCGTTGGAGGAAGTATTGATGTTCGCTTTGCTGTGTTCTTAGCTCGCGGGCGACGTCGGGGTGGTCGGTGATGACGCCACTGACATTTTTCTCGATAAAAGTTTGTAGTGAACGATCGTCATTGAGGGTCCAGACAAATAAATCGGTTGGATGCTGCTTTAACTCCTCGATGAGCTGCTCGGTTACCCAGGATTCCTCTAATGCGATGAAATCAACATTTTCTTCCATCGGTCCGATATTGAGGGCATAGACAATGCCGACACGTAGATTGGGTACTATTTTTTTTAATTGCATCATTTTCTGCCCGTCCGCAGATTGCACATAATAGGAATCAAGCACCTTATAGTTTCGAAGCTTTTCTACCAATTTAGGAAGAACATCTTCTGTTTCTTTGCCATGGACCTTTAATTCAATTAATAGCGACACATCTAAAGCTTTGGCAATTTCGATACAATCATCTAGCGAGGAAATTTTATCGCTAAAGCCATTTTGATGAATGGTTAACGATTTTAGTTCATTCAAGGTCATATTCGCTATCACGCCGTTTTTACCAGCTAATCGTCGTAAAGTTCGATCATGAAAAACGACAAATTCACCATCGACGGTTTGCTGAATATCGATTTCTATCAAATCAGCCCCTGCATTGGCTGCGCTCACCAACCCACTAATCGTATTTTCTACATTGCCTGCTACATAGCCTCGATGGGCAATAATTTTGGTATCAGGCGCATAAACACTTTTCTCTAAAGAATTCATGTTCATCATACTTAATACGATAAACACGATGAAACTAATGAATAGCAATGGTTTATAGCGTCGCTTCCTATATGAAGCAACGTTAAATTTGCCTAGCACAGACGTATTATAGGTGATGGCAACCATGACTTGTGAAAACATGGCCTGTAATAAACTAAAAAGCACCACAAAGACCATTTCTAGAAAAGCGAGTGTCAACCCGGCAGTAACGAGTGCAGCACTTGGCATTAACCGTTCTATAATATAAAGTGGAAACGTACTAATGACCGTTATCCCTAGCATCATTAGCAAATGACCTGTTAAAAGCATTGCCAGTAACACTAACAATTCAAATAAACCTCGCTTCGAAAATCGCCAGCTTTGCTTGAATGAGCGTAAAATGGAGATGTTCGGTTGGATTGTAAAAATAGGTAAGGTCAAAATACTTCGGATACCGATCATTACTAAAATGCTTGCCACTGCAGCATATGCTAGTCTACCTGCTCGAGTACTCATTATTTCTTCGGTTAAAAAATGTGGAAGTGAGATGGATTGGGTTAAGGTGAGTGGTAGCATAAAAGAAGCGAGTGGCAATAATAGGGCAAGATAGACGATTAAAAATAAGATTTGGACACTAAAAAAATAAACAACCTTACGATTCAACTGCTGCCATAAAGGAAAAAATCGATAGCGCATTCCTCTTTGCTGATGAAAAGCCATTAAGAACAATAAGCCCATTTCATAATAGACAAATAATAAAAACAGTAACATTAATAGACAAATCATCATGATGACAAAGGGATGCGCCACAAAACTTTGCCAATTTTGCTCTGTAATATGTGTAAATCCCGTTACTCGTAGCGTGAGCTTAAAGACGATAGAGGTAACAGGGATTATCAATAAAAATTGAAAGATTCTAATCAATGCGAAAACCTGTACATAATCTAAACGATAAGCATAAATATTGTAGACAGCCTGTCGCATTACTTGTCCTGCCTTGTGCACATACTCACCCCTGTCATGCTGTTAAAATAGCTCTCTACTAACGTATGTTCATACTGCTATGGCCCATTACTCAAAGCATGGAAAATAGCTATTTGTTCAAGTATTCTATGCGCCAAAGTAGGAGAAGAATTGTGTTGTTCTCTTGATTATCATGCAACAAATAATCTGAAACCCCATTTCATGGCTCGTTCTTTTCTATTTTCTTGAAACTTTTTCGAAGGCTATCCAGTATATAACTAGATACCCACTAGAGAAAGGAGCGCAAACATGAAATTCAACCTTGGCGATGTCATTAGTACGATCGTTCTGTTATGTATGTTTCTCGCAATCTTTTTCGTGATGATTCATATGATTAAAAAAATGAAATCAACTACCCCTGTGCCTCCTCCCCCAACCACACAACAGCAAGTAGAGGACTTAACAATTCGTGTCGCAAACCTAGAACAACAAGTTAAACAATTAGACGACAGAAAATAGCCACATCAAAAAATCGCTGCAAAGGTTATCCTTTACAGCGATTTTCATAGACAATTTTGCCATCCACAACCGTACAGGCTACTTGAATTTGAGGGAGGTGCTCGATCTCCACATGAAAAAGGTCCTCTTGTAAAATTGTAAAGTCAGCTGCATAGCCCGCTGCAATTTTGCCCCTAGTATTTTGCTGACCAATAATTTCTGCAGCCCCTACTGTATAGAGTCGAACTGCCTCAAAACGAGAGACTTTTTCCTGTGAATTATAGCCATAATGAGTTTCCCCAACATTTCTCCTTGTGACAGCAGCATAGATTCCGACTAACGGATTCGGTACTTCAATCGGCGCGTCACTGCCCCCTGCTACAATAAGCCCTCGGTCAAGCAGTGACTTTAAAGGATGTAAGCCCTGCGCTCGTTTCGTCCCGAGTCTAGACAGTTCTGCTTGATATTCCCCTTGCACAAACTGCGGCTGCATATCAACGGCAACTGGTAAGTCAGCTAGCTTGGATAAAATGTCATCATCCACTAAACTACAATGAATGACTCGATCAAGCTGACCTTCTTGTGGTGGGTTTGCTGCAAAGATTGCTAAAATCGTCTCTATAGCTAAATCACCGATGGCATGCACTGCAACAGTTTGTCCGTAGTGACGAGCCAATTGAACATACTTCGTTAATTGCTCCGTAGAATGAATCAGCATCCCTGCATTGCTTGGATCATCGCAATATGGTTGACGTAGCGCAGCTGTGCGACCTCCAAAGGCTCCATCGATAAAAATTTTCATGGCGCCAAACTCCAAGTATGGTGAAGAAAGTAGATCCATTTTCACGACTTCTTCAAAGACCGTATGATGCTGTAGTAAATGCACTTTAAAGGATTGCTGTGCCTCCACTATTTTGCGATAGGCCTGAATAGGCTGACTTGGTGGCCCGTAATAGCTTAAGTCCTCAGAATGACCACCTACTAAACCATAGGATTGGAGTGAGGCAATCGCTTTTGCCAGAGCATCCTCAATATAAGCTGGTGTAATGTGGGGCATATGATTAACAATTAAATACAAGGCCGCATCCTTTAGCACACCAGTAAGTTGACCATCAACTTTGTCAATGACACCGCCCTCTGGTGAAGGGGTAGCGCTAGTAATCCCTGCAAATGCAAGTGCCTTGGAATTGGCTAAAATTAAATGATGGCAGCTACGTTTTATAACTAAATGGGCTTCTCCTAGTGCATCTAGCTCTGCTAATGTCGGAAAAATGGGTTCATCAAATTGGTTTTCATTTAGTCCAATTGCAATGACCCATTCCTGTGCGGAAGCATGGGACATTCGCTCTTGTAGCTTCTCGAGTAGCATATCCTTACTTGTCACCTTGGAGACATCAATATGCTTTAGTTTTTCACCGTAACCGATAATATGTAAATGGCTATCAACAAAGCCTGGGTACATCACACTACCTTGTAAATGTTGGATAGAAGCAGCTAGTGGCGACAAGCTCTCTACTGAGCCTGTCGCCACAATTTTTCCATCTTCTTCAAGGACTGCTTCCACTGTTTCACCAACTTGAGCCATCGTGTAAATCTTTCCACCTGTCCATAATGTTGCCAAAACTATTCCTCCTATGTCCTATGCTGTTGCTTCAATTAAATGTGCACTTGCTAAGCGGCGGCGAACAATAACACCAATCCACGCTGCAAGCACCGCTTTAACGATTCCTACTACGATAAATGGAGCAACACCGCCCATAAAGGCAGCTGTCCATGTATAGTCCGCTACAATTTTTAACCATACAGTACCGAATGCCAATGTTACACACATCCCAATAATATTTGCAATAATTGCTTGTACGAATGAAATACCAAATTTATCTAAGTATAAGCCCATAATAATCGCTGTAGCAAGGAAACCAACGATATATCCACCAGTTGGACCAACTAAAATTGCCAGCCCACCTGACATACCGCTAAATACAGGTAACCCTACTGCTCCTAATAGCATATAAAGCAGCACAGATAATGTCCCAAGTCTTGTCCCTAATATCGTCACCACGATGCCAACCGCTAACGTTTGTCCTGTAATCGGAATGAGTGGTAGCGGGATCGTCACCTGTGCAAGAACTGCAATAATGGCTGCACCAAATGCCGCTAACACGTATTGATATGTACTTCCTTTTTTCAATGTAAAAAGCCTCCCCTTGTGCGTTAACTAATTATAAAAATAAGTTAACACAAAGATAATGCAAATGAAAACGGTTGTCAATCTATTTTAGAATAAAAAAAGAAATTGCTAGATAAGCATAGCAATTTCCTTGCAAAATTATTACCATAGAGGTTCATTCATTGGATCTTTTTCTTGTAGCTTATACACATAGGGCACTAATTGATGATAAAAAATGAGCATCCCTACTAAAAAGAAAATAATACCGATAAAATAATGATGGAAAACATGCTGCAGCATAATAAATAATGGGATTGGCATCGTGAGAACGCCCCCTATTTGTATCGATTTTTTCGTACGATACTGTTTTTGTCCACAATGAGGGCACACAATTTCACTATTTTTGCGGTACAATTTACGGGCTTCTTTCTCAGACCAGCTCTCCCCACATTCAATACAAACCGGTAAACCATAGCCTTTTTTCACTAAAAAACGTTTGACAATATAGGTTGAACCTATAAATATGCCTAGTAAAAGAATGCCTCTTACATAATCTGATTCAAATAATGACCACCAGCTCGACGTATCCTCTTGTAATCTCGCTGCCTGATGACCTGTTGTATGCTGTTCCTTCTGCTGCGTTAGTAAATAGCTAAAACCAATGACGAAAATAGTAAAGGTCGCTAACACAATACGATATGTCCATTGACCACCTGCTTTGCGTTGAACTTTTCGTTGTGCTTGACCCGCGATTATTTGTTTCCGGTTCTTTGAAAGCTTGACATCTTGTAGCTCTTTTACTAGATTTTCTTTAAATCGATTCATTGTGTAGCACCTCCCAATCAAAGTCACCCATTGCTATTGCCAATTGTTTGCGAGCTCGCTGTAATCTTGTGCGAATCGTTGCTTCTGGACATTTAACAAGCTGTGCGATCTCCACTGTCGACATCTCCTCAAAATAATACAATATCAAAACCTCTCGATAGGAAACGGATAAGGTAAACAACGCTTCTGTTAGCTCTTTTTTAACGGATTTTTCAAGTATCTCCTTTTCAGGTGTAACAGTTGTTGTGCGACCCGTGATCTTTTCAAATAATGTCAGCCGTTTGCTTTTCCAGCTCCGTAAATAATCATGACTGCGATTGACCGTCATTTTCACTAAATATGTACGCAATGATGCTTCCTGTCGAAATTGTTCCTGCTTTTGATAAAAAGCAATGAACACATCTTGGACGATGTCCTCCGCCGTTGTTATATTTTTCACATATAGATAGGCGACCTTTAGTAAGTAATCACCATGCTCCTCGATGATCTGCTCAATATCCATCATTGCTCTCACCTTCTTTCTACACTACTGACGGACGCCACTATCATTACGATTCATTTTTTTACAAAAAAAATAAAAAATCCGTAATGGCCGCTTTTAAGCAATTACGGATTTACCCCATCTATTAAATACCTATTTCTCGCATTGTTGCTACCACTTTGGCCAATCTATCGGCTACATTCGAGCCAACGAATTTTGGCAAGCGCATTTCACTGACGATTGCGCCATCACACATAAAGAGGATACGCTCCGTTCTCGCAGCAATTTTAGGATCATGTGTGACAAGCATAATCGTTGTACCTTCCCTATTTATAGAGGCTAGTATATCCATAATTGCCTGGGCAGATGTTGAATTTAAAGCACCTGTTGGCTCATCCCCAAAAATCATTTGTGGATTGTTGATTAAAGCCCGACAAATGCCCGCCCGCTGAAGCTGACCACCGGAAACCTGGGTGATATCTCGCTTTGCCAAGTCTTCAATCTCCATTTTGTTCATGAGCTGTAGCGCCCTTTCTGTCAAGGCCTTCACATTTTTCCGCTGATCACGCATGGCTGGTAGCAGGATATTATCCAGGATATTCAAGCTTTTTAGAAAGGTTGGCTGCTGGAACACAAAGCCCATCCTTGTTCTACGCAGATTGGCAAGTTCCTTGTCATCTAAGGAGGTTACATCTAGACCATCAAAAATAACACGGCCATGATCAATGCTATCCATCCCACTTAGTGCATACAAGAGAGTGGACTTTCCACAGCCTGACGGTCCCATAATGGAAACGAACTCCCCTTCAGCTATTGCCACGGATACGTCTAATAAAACGGGGTGCTGTTCATTGCCTATTAGAAATGATTTTACGATGTGCTCACCACTCACTAAGGTCTTCATCTCATTCTACCCCCTTATATGATCCATTATTTTTATTTGCCCCGCCCTTGATGTACCAATAATCGTTGCAAGTAAAACGACGCTTATGAGTACTAATGGGCAAAAAACATAAATAGCTAGTGAATTAATCGTAAAATTAAATGAAGCTGCACCAAATGAGGCAATGACCTTGCTTGTGAGAAATTCTCCTAGCGTATTTGCGAGTAAGTTCCCTATTAAAACAGCTACTAATACAACAAACATCGAACGTGCGACATATTGTGTGGCGACATCTCCATTTGTAAAGCCCAATGATTTCATAATAGCGATAGATGATCGATCCTTCGTCATCAACATCTTCATAAATAAGCATGTCACGAGCATAGACAGCAGTAGGGCAATGACGAGTGATGCGTTAGAAGCTTTTTCTATAGAGTGGATCGTTGCCCCAAATGTTTGGTTAATATAATCATCAATGCCTGATACCTTGGCAAAATAAAATGCATCCGTATATTCCTTCACCTTTTCTTCGACCTGTGACGGATTTGACATCGTTCCATAAATGACACGCCATACGCTTTCTGTTGAATGGTCAGAGAAGGCTGCCTTAGCTGTTTTGCCACCATTAGTAATATCTGAATAAATACCACTCACTACTAGGTTTTTCTTTTCACCATTGATGACTAGTGACATAACATCACCAACCTTTTTATGAAGCTCCTCTGCATTCAATACTGAAAGCGCCATTTCATTTTGTGCAACAGGCGCCCTACCTTGGGCATACGTTAGAGGAAAGATTGTATGGTCGCCAAGCTCAATTTTTAGATTTTCTTCCGTCCCATCATCTGTAATGGCTTTGAATTTTTTTGTCGTCAAAACGGTATATTCCTTGATAACTGTATCCTTTTCTAGCGTTTTCATGATCGTAGCTACAGCCTTTTGGTGACCTTGTGGGATATCTATTCGGATGTCACTATCGCCAATCCCCATATGTGTTATAAAGCTTTTGCTAGAAATTGTGTTCGATACATTTTGAGGAACAATGATCATAAATGTCGCCAACAGTAGGACGGCAAGCATAGTGGCATACAACCTTTTGCGTGAGAGCACGTCATTTATGCCTAAAAAGAGATTAATAGGAAGCCTTTTGTTAGAGCTGAGGTTCAAATAAGATGCATGACCAGCTTTTCCTTGCATTGTACCGAAGCGAATAGCTTGCGTGGCAGATAGCTTGCGAAATTGTCTAAGAACGGATTGTACATAACCTATGATGGCAAGAAACACGAGCAGTAATCCGATGATAGTAAACAACCATACGAAAGGGGTATTGTTTGTTTCTCCCATATACAAACGGATATTTTCAAGCAGTGTATCCCGTAGCATGAAAGAGCAGGCAAAGCCAAGCATACAGCCAAGTCCCGCAATGGCGGCATATTTAGCTAGATACATTCTTTGAATATCCGTAACTTGTATGCCAATCGCTTTCATCACACCAATTTCACGATAATCCTCTTCAATTTTAGCTAGTAATGTAAAACGAATACACATAAATGCAATCGCTACAACGAGGATACTAATTAGTAGAATGACCGCAATCATCAACCCGTCCGTTAGGGCATTTAGCATTTTGAAAAGTGGAAACGTAATGGTCGGACCGTTCGCTTCTAGTCCTGCATACACATAGGCTTCTTCAAAGTCTTTTAAATCAGCTAAATGGTTAAGCCGAAATTCAATTAAATATTCCATCGTACCTGCCCTTTGGATCGCCGCGAAATCCTGCTCACTGACAAGAAAACGTTTAGAAGATGCTAACATAGAATTCATTTGTGAATCCCGTAAAAACCCCGCAACCGTCAACGACTGATCATGTACTGTTACGGTATCCCCCACTTTGGCTGTGCCATCCTTCCAGTAGCTAACCGGAAGATAAATATCACCATTTGCTACTTCAATTACACGGCCATCAAGGTCCAGTAAATAATCGAAATGCTCACTTTGTATACTAAACCCATGGTCCTGTACGCTTTGTGCTAGTGTTTTACCAGCTATGTTAATGTTGGAACCATCTACATTCAGAAATTTATTGATCTGAAATTCTTCTACACGTTTATCCTGTTCCGCAAAAAGAGCAAGCCTTTCCGTATCGATTTCTCCTGCATGCATCTGTAAAAAATGAGCTGTTTCTGCCTGTTTCATTAGAGAATCAATAGCACTAGATAAGTGGACGATGAGCACAGCCGATAGCGTGACAAGCATTGCTGCAGCTACCACAAATAGCGTGGTCATACCTGTAATTAGCTTGCTATTTGCCATATCATTTCGCACAATTTTATAATACATAGGTCACCTCTAAGTAAGTTTTTTACTTTCATTCAACCTAACAAGACCCAAGAATAGTATTATTTCGTACCGCTTTCGCCTTCATTGCCAAACATTTGCATCATGTACAGCAAGCTACCACTTTCAACACCAAGCATTCGTTCCACATTAAAAATAAATGCTGGGATACGGGCAGCCCGTTCTTCTTCCGACATTACCACCAGATCATCATCAAATACCGTATTGGTATAAGCGATAATCATTTCCATACATTCATACGGATACGGTGTGTGATAAATTCCCTGCTCAATACCTTCACGGATTATGGACGTAAGAATAGGTGGTACTTGATTAAGAATCACTTGCTGTATTTTTCGATGCATCAATGCATTTTGTGGTTTATGAACATGCTCCATGATCTGCTGACCACTGTGTTCATTTTGCACATTCAGTGCCATCACCACACGCAGTATGCGCTCATTTACAGCTATATTCTTGTCTGCTGCAATGGTTTTTGCCTTTGCTAGCATCGTACTTGTATAGCGCTCAATAAGGGCGTCCATAATATCTTCCTTCGACTTAAAGTGATAATATAATGTGCCTCGTGCAATGCCCACTTTTTCAAGAATTGCACTCGTGCTTGTGCCGTCAAAACCCTTCTGGGCAAATAATTCATCTGCTGCATCTAAAATTTCATTTCTGCGTTCTTCTGCTTTCTTCATTTCCCTCATCAAGATAACCCCCTCATTTGACCGACTGCCTGTCGATATATCTTTTTTACATCGTAGCATAGGACAACTCCTATTGGCAATAATTTCAACAAAAAAAGAATCTGCATCATGCAGACTCTTATTTTTGTATTTCTTCATTTTTTCGATATTCCAAAATATCACCGGGCTGACAATCTAACGCCTCACAAATTGCCTCTAATGTTGAAAAGCGAATGGCTTTGGCCTTGCCATTTTTTAAAATAGATAGGTTTGCCATTGTGATGCCAACTTTTTCTGATAGCTCTGTTACACTCATTTTCCGTTTCGCCAGCATTACATCAATATTGATGATCATCGCCATAATATTCACCTCAAACCGTTAAATCATTTTCTGATTTGATATCGATGGCATTTTTTAGAAGCTTTTGAAGCACAGCAGCAAAAACTGCAACGACAAAGGAAGCAAAAACAATGACCATTCCGATAAGTATAAGACCAGGGGCATCATCTACTTCCGCAGCATAGTATATCAGTGGCATGCCAACCACGTAAACACTACTAATGATAATTGCACAATATTTAATCTTAATTAAAGCCTTCACTGATAGCTCTGAAAATGCAATGTTTTGGTCAATATAGCTTAGCAGTTTAATCGTCGTATAAAGAGCAACAAAATATGCGATTGCCGTTGCATAGACCCCAAGTAAAGCAAAAATGGTTAAAACTGGAGAATGCTCCCCTGTATTCAAAGCAACACGTGGTACCACCCATATACATAAGGCGAGAACGGGCAATCCCATAAGAAAAACAGCGATCTTTAAAAAGAGCGTTTCTCGTTTCATCTTACGCACCTCTTTTATTTATTGTCCTGTTCAATTTATCATAAAATTTATCGTTTTTCAATAAATTTTTATCTCATATCAAGATGTTTTTATCAAATATCCATTATTTGGTTTGTTTTTCTTGCCTTTGTGCTATAATCGGTTTTATCCATTTATGAAGGGGGTATTTCAATGATTTACAGAGCAGCAGAAAAAACAATAGAAACAGAACGTCTTATGCTCCGACTTTTTACAGAGGCAGATGCACCTGAAGTCAGTCTATTATGTAACAATTATGCTCTTTATAAAAGCACCCTGAATTTACCTTATCCCTATACATTAGATTGTGCATTGTCATGGATTTCCACACATCCACAAAACTTTGAGGATAATCGACTATACGAATTTGCTATAACAGACAAAATTAGTGGACAATTATATGGGGCAATAGGCTTGTCAAATCGTTCACAACATCAAAATGGAGAAATGGCTTATTGGATTGGGGAGCCGTATTGGGGAAATGGCTATGGAACAGAGGCAGCGCAAGCTATCATCGAGTTTGCCTTTCAAGAGAAAAACTATCATCGTGTCTATGCCCAGTATTTTTTATCCAATCCCGCTTCAGGAAAAATCATGGAGAAATGTGGCATGAGCTATGAGGGAACGTTGAAGAATCATGTTAATAAAAATGGTACATTTGAAGATATTGTTTTTTACGGCCTAATCAATCCACAACATTAACAAACCTTTCACGAAAGAGGCACTTCCACTGTAGATATGCCTCTCTCTCATTTAAATACCATTTCCAACATCATAATATTGGTTATAGTGTGTAATTTGGTTGCGACCATTACGCTTTGACTTATAAAGCGCTTCATCCGCATGTTTAATTAGTTCGTCCACCTTCTGAATTTCACCATGCTGGTTCGTACTCACGCCAATACTAAACTCTAATTGAACCGTTTTATGCTCCACCGTAAGAGATAGCGAGGCTAGTGTTTGATAAAGGTTATCTGCCAATTCTTGAACCGATTCGCCTTCCTTTACTTGACTTAGTACAATAAATTCATCCCCGCCAAAGCGTGCGACAATGGATTCGAAGGGCTTAAAATAATCCTGTAATGTTTTAGCAGTACTTGTTAATGCATCATCTCCAAATAAATGACCATTCATATCATTGATTTCCTTAAAATGGTCTAAATCCACCATCATTAATGCTAATTGCTGATTTCTTTCGGCTGCTTTTTCAACCATTTTTGCTGCCTGTTCATCAAAATAACGACGGTTGTAGATATTCGTTAGCGGATCGATATAGGCATTTTTTTCAAATTGCTTCTTATGATCGTTGTATTCCATTTCAAATAATACATGTGAGTAGTTTTCACGTTGTATTTCTAACAATATATTAATATATTCTTTTTGAACGGCACATAGCACCACTTTATTGCCTTGGTCCTCAATGAGCTTCACTAAAGAATTATAAATAAGCTGAAGCAAGGATAGATCATTGTTTTGCAAAGCATAGTGTTTTGTCTTTTGGTATAAATCGATGGCTTCACTTATCCGTCCCTGCTTTTCACATAAAAATGCATATGCATTAAAAACCTCCAGCTGCACTTTTGAGTATGGTGGATGGTGAATCGTTGCCAACAATTCTTGTAATATCGTATTCGCTTCCTCAAATTCCTCAAGCCAAATAAGCGCTACAGCTAGATTTGTTTTCGGATAAATCATAGTTGTATACGGCTCTTTATGCTGTACTTCAAAAGCATTCGAATAATACAGACTTTTTAAAGCAAATTCCTTTGCTTTCCTATAACTCCCCATAGATATTTCTAAATCGCTTAGGTTATTGTAAATTTTACCCATGCTCTCCACATGCTGAATCGATTCAGCAATCTTTAGCCCCTTCAGCATTAACTCCTCGGATTTTTTTAAATGCCCAAATGTTCCCCAATAAATGGCGGCTATATTGTAATATTGAATTAAATCAATATCAGTGCCATATTGAAAAGTTAACTCACGATATTGTTCAAGGATACTTATGGAAAGCTGTAGATCACCCGTTTGAAAATAGCTGGCACAACTATAGCGCAGTAGCAGGATAGCCTTATCATACATACCAAGCTCAATAGCACTTTCAATTGCTGTACTACTTATTTCTATATATTCTAAAAAGCGATCAGCATTATATAATTCATTGAGCGTAATCCATAATTCTTCAAATTCTTGTGTATTCATACGGCCCCCCCTTATCTTCCCTTACTTCTTTAATACTACATTTACACACAAAATATTACAATTCTTTGGTCTCATTTATTTTTCCGTTATTAAGTAATTCATCCTAGCGATAAAAAATACTGTGTATTTTATCCTAAATTTTAAAGAAAGGTTATTTTAACATGGTATTTTTACTATAATTTTCCTCCAAATAAAAAACAAGCCTCTTTTAAAGAGACTTGTTAAGATTCATCTATACCTAAAAGGACTTTTAACTGCTTTGCTCTATTGGCACTCAGCTGAATTTCTCCGTTCCCTACTTTTTGAATGTAGAGGGATCCACCATAGCCATTCCATATTTCAATCCGTACACCTTCTACTTGAAAAGAATATTCAGGTGGTCTTTTCATCACATCTGCAGGCTGCCACGGGATATCCCGTAAAAACTGAGCGACCTCTTGCTCATTGTCTAGCTGAAGCTTCTTTGTAATGGCTGGTTCTAGTACCTCCAATTTATTTAATAACCCATATTTTCTTACGACTCCGTTTTCCTCAATGCTCCCTGTACCTATTGATGTTAATGTAATATAATCCCCCTGCTTGACAGGAAAATCATCCAACACCGGATACCAATCGGCTTGTTCATATTTTTCAGCAAGCTGTTCCTTCGTCATGTGATTCAGATCATCAGGAATCACCCCTTCTACAAACAAGAAAACATTTGATTCAACTTTTGCAACGGTCCCAACCTTGGAAGAACCATATGAACTGGAACTAATTTTAATGTTATGCTCCTTTTGAAAGGCTGTTGCTTGCTCAGCAATATTCGCTTGAAAATACCGTTTGGCGTCAATAGTGGCTACTTCCTGATAGGCATAAAAGGTTGGATATTTTTCCTTATACTTGTCATACAGCTTCGCCCGAACAGTATACATTGGCAGAAGGGGTTCGAGATAAGTTGCAACATACTGTTTAGGTGTTAATCCTTGAAAAAAATCTTCATATCCAGGTGATTGATGAAGCATTTCCAATTGGTCCATTTGCTTCTTTCTCTCGACTTCTAGGTCATTCTTTGAATAGTCAATACCTAGAGACTCTGCAAAATAGTAGGAGGCAATAAGTTTCTCATAAGAAAGATAGGCCTCCTCCTTATAAAATTCCTGTTCTTTCCCTGGCCACATATTTTGACTAATACGTTCGAAGTGCTGTAGCTGCCTTTCATGAAATAGTGAGGACGTTTGATTTGTTTCATTCGTAAGAAGCTGCACCATAACAAATCCCGCCACACAAAGTGTCAGTACTACTGTTAACAGGGTGAATCGAAAAGGCTTCCTTCTATTAATATGCGCCTGCTTTAGTACTTGTTTTTTGACTCGCTCTTTGCTCGCTGTCAAATCACCCGCTACTTTGACTAATTCATTGTGTATTTCACTCATGCCTTAACACCTCCCATTCCCCCTGCTTCAGATGGGGCTTTAATGCCTCTCTTGCCCGTTTCAGCCTTGTCTTGACCGTATTTTCTGCCACACCGAGCAGCTGGGCAATATCACGAATCTTCATTTCTTCAAAATAATATAAAATGATGGGCTCTCGATAGGTTAATGATAGCTTTAAGATAGCCGCCCCAATTTGGGATCGTTCTTCTGCTGCCACGAGTTCATCCCGCTGTTTACCGCCCTGCATAGGAAATAATTTTTCTTGTATCAGTATTTTTTTATAATGCCAGCTTTTCAAATAATCCTTGCTTTGATTAATTGTTAACGTGGATAAATACGCACGGAGCTGTCCTCTTTCCTCATAGCCACGCTGTGAAAATTTAATGAAGACCTCTTGCACAATATCCTCTGCTGTTTGCCGGTTTTTGACGTAAAAATAGGCGAGACGTAATAAATGTTCTGCATGTTCATCGATTATTTGTTCAAGTATGCCGTCCACCTCCCCTTCTTACACTATAAACGACTGCCACTGGATGACCGTTTCATTTATTTTAATTATTTTCATTAAGAACCTTGACCTTGGAGCATACTCCAATGTTAGGATGATTTTAGGAGGTACTTACATGAAAATAAAACAATTCGCTGAGACATTTCATTTAACAACTGATACAATTCGCTACTACGAAAAAGAGGGATTACTACATCCCCAAAAACAGGAAAATGGCTACCGTGTGTATAATGCCTCGTGTGAACAGACCATGAAATTTATTATCGTCTTACGCCAGCTAGGCTTTACACTCCAAGAAATTAAGCACTTACTAACATTAGAGCAAAAGCCTGTATCACCAACGTGCAATGAAGAAACGGTACAGCTGTTTTCTACAAAAATCACCCGTATTGAACAACAACTTCATTTTTATCAACATGCACTTCAATCCTTACAGTTGACGAAAACATTAATGGCTGATGGACAATATGAAAAAAATCAAGAAAAAATTGCCTCTCTCATAGAGGATATGTATCAAAATTTATTGGAAGGTGATGGATGATGAAATTACGTAAAATTATTTCTTTAGAATATGTTATTGCTTTTATGATCACGGTCTTTTTCTATTGGCACTTAAATTTTTCATGGCTTTATTTTATCGTTTTTTTACTACTGCCTGACATTACAATGGTCGGCTATGTCTTGAATACAAAAATAGGTGCTCTCTTTTATAATATTGGGCATAGCTTTGCGTTACCTGCAGTGCTTCTTATTATTGGCTTTATGGTGGCATCCCCATCACTTCTTGCAGCTGCTCTGATATGGCTCTCACATATTTTTTTAGATCGAGCTCTCGGTTATGGGCTCAAATATGAGGAAGCTTTTACGAAAACACATTTACAGCAAATTGCGTAACTAGCAAGGAGTCAAATAAAAAAGGGAGTTTGGGAATCCAAGCTCCTTTTTGAAAATCTAGTGTCCAATATCTAATCGCCATGTACTTGTATGCCCTGCCAGCCACTTACATCGCATTGGCCATACTCATTATCCCCTACTGCAACCACTGTGCCATCTGCTCGAAGTCCAACAGTATGTGCGCAGCCCGCCGCAACTGCCACAATATCATGCCAGTCATTTACATTACATTGACCATGTTTATTCAAACCAACAGCTATTACCGTGCCATCAGCTTGAAGTCCAATGGTATGGTAACTACCCGCTGCTACCGACACCATCCCTTGCCAGCCCATTACATCGCATTGCTTATGTTTATTCGACCCCACGGCTGATACAGTGCCGTCTGAATGAAGACCAATTGTATGAAGATAGCCTGCAGCAACCGACACCATATTGCGCCAATCATGGACGTTACATTGGTGGTAGCGATTATTCCCTGCAGCGGTTACCGAGCCGTCCGATTGAAGACCAATAGTGTGCCAGTCACCTGCAGCGATTGCTACAATGTTACGCCAGTCGTTTACTTGGCACTCTCCTTCATGATTTCGGCCCACTGCGAGCACCATACCATTCGATAGAAGGCCAATGGTATGACACCAGCCGGCTGCAACCGACACCATATTGCTCCAATCGTTTACATGACATTGATTATGCTTATTCCAACCAACAGCTTCCACCGTACCGTTTGAGTGAAGACCAATTGTATGCGTATTTCCTGTATTCCTCGCCATATGAACATTACCAGCCGCCACCGCTACTATATCACGCCAACCGCTTACATGACATTGCCCATATTTATTATCTCCTGTAGCCACCACAGTTCCATCAGCTTGAAGCCCAACGGAATGTCGCCGACCCGCTGCTATCGTCTGCCGAGGCCATCTGTTCATCTTTAACATGGCTTTGTTCGGTGTAATATAATTCATGTTTTACCTCCTTGAGTAGCAATAACTTCAACTTAAAAAGCGTTAATCCTTTTTTGATTAACGCTCTCCAACATATAGTTAGCCAATTAAACTAATAATGGTATGTGGTTCATTTTTTATATCGTCATATTTATTGACCATATCTAACACGATATCTCCATCTGAGGTCATGGCATAGATCATGACGGCATTTGGGTTTTGTTCTAGATAATCTTTCACTGTAAATACTTCAGTAATTTTCGTTTGCCGTAGTTGCGCACCTTGTTCGATAAGCGCATTTAATTGATGAATATCGTGCTCTGCATCGACTAATAACTGTCCCCCGTATTTTCGAGAATAATTTTTAGGGTCAGTAGAATGTAGGGCTGTCTGATAAATATTGAGACGCCCGAGCTCTGGCACAAAGTCAGCACAAACAAGAACATTATAGGCATCCTGCTTTGTAGCGACAATTAGCTGATCATAAGGGGTTAGGTCGACATAGAACTCGGTATGCTCGCTTAAAATATCACCCGTTTCCGTCTTCAAGCCATTGTGGCGAGCAGCAGATAAATCTTCCCATGAGCGATCCATCACTAATACATCAATTCCATTACTTTGAAGTGATGTCGCTAATTGAGTTGTGAATGGTGATGCGCCTACAATGACGATACCTTTACCAGTGGAAGCCTGTAAATGAAGCTTTTTGGCAAGCCAGCCAATACTAAAACCATGGGCAACTACTGTCGCAAAAACAAGTGCTAATGTCAGCGCTGTTAATAACTGTGCACTTTGAAACCCTACATCCTGCAGTGCCGTTGTAAAGTAACCCGATACAGTTAACGCAACAATGCCTCGCGGTGCAATCCACCCGATTAATGCCCGTTCTTCCAACGTTAAGCCTGTATTTATCGTCGCAATCCAAATCGATAACGGTCGAACGATAAACATCATTGCCAGCACGAATAATAGCATACGCCAATCAACAATCTGCCATAAAGTTTCAACTGTAAGGGAGGCGGTTAGCATTATAAAAACACTGGAAATTAAAATTACCGAAATATTTTCTTTAAAATGAAGCAGTTCATGATGACTTGTTAAATGCATATTTGCCATGACTAGCCCCATAACCGTCACCGCTAGCAAGCCCGTTTCATGCATAATGGCATCACTTAAGGCAAAAACGAGTAAAATCGTTGCGAGCAGCAAAGGGGATTTTAAAAATTCAGGAATCAATCCTCGCTCCAAGCATTGACCCATTAAATAGCCTACAATTCCTCCTAAAAGGGCAGCTAAAAATGATGAAATAAAGAAGACAGGAAGAGATGTCCCACCTTCTAACTGATACAAACCTAAAACCACTTGATACGCAAAAAGCGCTAATAAGGCTCCAAAGGGATCGACAACAATTCCTTCCCATTTTAAGATCGCCGCTGGTCGCTCCTTCAATTTTGCCTGTCTTAATAAAGGTAAAATGACGGTTGGGCCTGTTACAATAAACAAGCCACCAATCACAAAGGCGACTGGCCATGATAGACCTGCTACATAATGAGCAGCAGTCGAGCCTGCTAGCCAAGCGATGGCTGCCCCTACGGTGGAAATGCGTAAACTTCCTTCAAATAAAATAACGGCAACTGCCAAAGAAATAATTGTATGAAAAATAGGGCCAAATGTCTCTTTTGGAGATACTAGGCCTGTAAAAGGACCAATCATCAGTCCAGCTATACTCATAATTACAATGGCTGGCATGCGAAAACGCCAAGCTAACCATTGCGAAAATAAACCAATAAAAATGATAAAAGGTAACTGGAATAATAATTGATCAAACATATGTATCACCTACGTTTGCTTAGGATAAATGTATATTCCCCATTTTTAGCATGACTAAACCCGTTACCCTTCATTATGTACAAATTGCTTGTAAATTATCACCTTATCGCCTCATCATCATCAACATCAACATCAACATCAACATCAACATCAACATCAACATCATTACATTATAAAGAGCTGGGACAACCAAAGCGAGTCCTAAAGACAGCACCGCTGCCCACTTTGTTTTCTTAATCGCCCTATCATCATCCATTTTTAAATGATGTAAATAAGTTAATGTAAAGTAAAAGCAAAGGACCAATAACAATGGGGACAAACAATTGTAGGGCGAAGCTATGGAAAAAAGTAGCCATTTTAAAATCTCCTTTAAAAATCCTTTTTATAGTAATAGATACCTACCATAAAAAAAGCAGGACCCTCCTTAAGAGATCCTGCCTCTAAATTATTTAGATAAATCGTTTTAATAGTGATTCATATAGCCCCACCATTACTAGTCCAATCAAGATTGGAATTAGGGAAGTAAAACTAAAATAAAAACCGACATCATTATATTGGCCAGTCAAGTGAAATTGGAGCCAAGACACTTCATATGTTTCTCCTACCCCATAGAAGAAAATAGTGGTAAATAAAAACAATGCTAGACATTTTAATCCGTGTGCTTTTTTCATAGCATCACCTCATTGTACAACTATCATTTTTTGTGCATAGCTTACAAGATCCTCAGCCGTTAACTCTGGATTTTGCCCAACAATACTATATTGGTAGCCGTTTTCTTGCCAAGCAATCGAACGGAAATGTTGATCATCCATAACGGTTCCTTTTTGTCCTCGAATATCCATCTCTTTTTCATTTAGGATGGGACCAATATCTGCCATACTAGCATCAGCTTTAAATACCGTGACAAAAAATGCGAGCTCTCCATCTAATCCATAATCAAAAGAATATTCTGATCGATCTTCTATCCCTTTAACAACTGAAATTTTATCTAACGTAAGACCATTTTCTTCTGGAACCATTAAAAACGTTTCTAGCTGCTGCTTGGCGTCTTCCAATGAAATGGATTCAGAAGGATCTTCTCCGCTAATTTCTTGAATCGTTACATCCTTTGGTAGATCTAGTGTAAATTGTTGATCTTCGATTTTTTCAGCAAAATTGATCTTTGAATATTCGGTAAGCATTTTATTTCCTGCATTATCTGACTTCATTTTTAACGTCAACCAAGTTTTTTTGTCAATCCATGCTTCCATATCCCCAAATAATGATTCCGTTTTCTTCGTTTTCGCTACAATTTTATACGTATCTCTACCAGCAACCTTCTCTTCTCCTGCTATCTTAATATCATGCGTATCTTTAACCATATTAAAAATAAGCTGTACCTGATCTTTCGGTGATTGTAGGCCGTCAAGTTCATCCTGCGAATAAGCCATTGTATAAGCTGTATGTTCAGTAACATCATAGCTAATCACTTCATCATCCTTTGTGACCGTAATCACATGCTCACCATTGTCACCTGTCATCTCTATCCGTCTATTTCGATCCTTTACCCATTCCTTCACATAAGCTTTGCCACCTAGCTCTCCCATATCTAACGTATATTCGCCATAATACGTAAGTGGCTCCTTCGATTCGTGAAGGGCCTGCTCTATTATTTCCTGTGGTGTATACGATGCTTCCGTATTACATCCTACTAAACTAAATGTCATTACAGCAATTAAGCCTGCTGCTCGGCATGATTGTTTCCACTTCATCATGTATTTACTCCTTTATAAGGTGGTAGCCAGCAAATAACTGCTGTTCCAACGCTCTCCCTTGAAAGTAGCTCGACAGTTCCACCATGTTTTTCAATAATTTGTTTCGTAATATTTAAGCCAAGCCCTGTTCCTCGTTCTCCAGCCTTTGATCTTGCACGATCAGCTTGATACATGGGCTCAAATAATTTTGCAATGTCCTGTTGTGGTATGCCTAATCCAACATTTTGCACGATGATATACATACCTTCTTGCTCGGTTAAAGCAGACTTCAAGAAATCAAAACCCCATTGCGGATTGTTCCCAGCATTGACTGCTGCTAAGCCGATTGTTGTCCCCTTTTCCCCATAACGCCATGCGTTGCTCAATAAATTATCAATGACACGCTGAAGTTGTTTAGGATGCACAGCATAGAGCCCATCCACAGCACAGAAGACTTCTAATGTAAATCCTTCTTCCACACATAACGGTTCATAATCAGATAAGGCCATGTCAAAAAATTCTTCCCCATCTACAGCTATCAGCTCTAATTCGTAGTCCGTAGATTGAAGTAATGTAAACATCAATAAATCCTCTAGCATATGCTTCATTCGATCTGCCTTCGTGACGATGACCTGCTGATATTCCACCTGTTGCTGTTCAGATAAGCCTTTGTTTTGTAAAGATTCCGCATAGGCTTGAATGGCTGTAAGGGGCGTTTTCAAATCATGGGAAATGCTTGCAATCATCATTTCTTTTTGCTGTTGCTCCACTTTTAACGAAGCCCGAGTTTGTTCTATTTCATCCTGCATTGCCTCAAACGTTTGGGCGAGTGCCCCAATCTCATCTTTTCTGACACTGAGAGTTGATTTACCATGTTGACCTTTCGCAAAATTACGCATTTGCTGCATCAGTTCACGTAATGGCCGATTTAGTTTCCGATGTAGCAACAAGATGACAGTTAAATAAATGATAAGAAACAGCAGAATCGTGCTTGTCATAACAAGCCAAGAACGCTTCTCTACACCCTTTACCCAATCTGTTCGTATTAATTGAATTTCATAGATGCCCAACAAATCACCTTTTTGATAAACAGGCTCCTTATAGGTAAAAGCGTTGTAGGATTGCTGTAAATCATATAAGCCTTTCAACATACGCTCTTTCCCTACATAGCCCGTTAGTAAAGGGTTGGAGGAATATAAAACATAGCCAGATTTTGTATAGAGGGTAATCGCCAGCTGCTCATTGGTAAGATCCTCTACCTCCTCAAAATTGGCATTTTTTCGATAAAGTACTGGATTGTCAACGACATCTTTTACCTGATTCAGCTCAGTCCACTTGTCAAAGAACTCCGCCACATTTTTATCTTGATAATAAGCATTAATCCACACATAAAGGCTATAAGCACCTGCTATGGGTAAGACCATTACAATAAAAAACATGATCAGTAACCACGCTTTTATTTTCATAATGGTTCACCAATAAAGCGGTAGCCCTTCCCCCACACGGTTTGAATGAAATTTGGATTTTTCACTGAATCCTTGAGCTTTTCTCGCAGTGCCTTTATATGTACGGTGACAGTATGGGTGTCCTCTAAAGTCGCCTGCTGCCAAATATGCTGATACAGTTCCTCTTTCGTGAAAGTTTGACTCGGATTTTTTGCTAGCAGCCTGACAAGAGCAAATTCTTTTTGAGTTAACGCAATTTCTTGCTGATTAACCCTGACAATTTCCCGTTGCCAATCTATTGTTAAGCCATTCGCATAGGCAGTTTGCTCCTCTAACGGCTCTTGCTTATGATAGCGTCGCCAGCGCCTAAGATGGGAGGCAACCCGTGCCTTTAACTCCTCTAAACTAAATGGCTTTGCAATATAATCATCTGCCCCCTGCAAGCCCTCCACCTTATCCTCATCTTCCTTACGCGCACTCATCATAAGAATGGGCACATCACTCTCCCAGCGAATATTTTGACAAACCGTCAGACCATCCATTTCTGGCAACATCCAATCCACCAACACTAAATCAAAAGGTTGCGCTTGAAAATCTGCTAATCCCTCAAGGCCTGTAGTAGCCCATGTCACACAATAGCCCTCATGCTCCAACGTATCCTTCACAATGTGACCAATAGCTGCATCATCCTCTATCAGTAATAACTTTTCCTTCATCATTCTCCTCCTGCATTAACCTTACTACGGAAAAATCATTTTTCTCCGAACTTTACACTTTCTTTATAATTACCTTAGAGCCTATCCGCACTTTACACAAGGGGGCAGAGACTACCGATTTCGTCGAAGCTGTTTTTCTTTCTGCGCGGGCTTTCCGCTAGTTTTGTGGGGCTATCCACTAGTTTTGTGGGGCTATCCTTCACTTTGCTGGTTCTATCCGCTACTTTGTCCGGGCTATCCGCCACTTTTGCCGTTCTATCCGCTACTTTGTCCGGGCTATCCTCCATTTTGCCGGTTCTATCCGCTACTTGTCCGGCTTTTCTTCACTTTGCTGGTTTTATCCGCTACTTTGCCATCGCTATCCTTCACTTTTGCCGGTTATATCCACTACTTTGTGCGGGCTATCCGCCACTTTTGCCGTTCTATCCGCTACTTCGCATCGCTATCCTTCACTTTTGCCGTTCTATCCATTACTTTGTCCGGGCTATCCGCCACTTTTGCCGTTCTATCCGCTACTTTATCCGTTCTATCCTCCATTTGCCGGTTCTATCCGCTACTTTGCCCTCGCTATCCTTCACTTTTGCTGTTCTATCCACTACTTTGAGCGGGCTATCCTCCATTTGCCGGTTCTATCCGCTACTTTGCCCTCGCTATCCTTCACTTTTGCTGTTCTATCCACTACTTTGTCCGAGCTATCCTCCATTTTGCCGGTTCTATCCGCTACTTGTCCGGCTTTTCTTCACTTTGCTTATCCGCTACTTTGCCCTCTCTATCCTTCACTTTTGCCGGTTCTATCCGCTACTTTGCCCTCTCTATCCTTCACTTTTGCCGTTCTATCCGCTACTTTATCCGGGCTATCCTTCACTTTTGCCGTACTATCCGCTACTTTGCCCTCGTTATCCGCAACTTTTTCAGTTTTATCCACTACTTTGCCCTCGCTATCCGCCACTTTTGCCGGTTCTATCCGCTACTTTGTCCGGGCTACCCGCCACTTTTGCTGTGCTATCCACTACTTTATCCGGGCTTTCCTTCACTTTTGCCGGTTCTATCCGCTACTTGTCCGGCTTTCCTTCATTTTGCCAATTCTATCCGCTACTTTGACCAAGCTATCCTTCACTTTGCCGGTTCTATCCGCTACTTTCCCTCGCTATCCTTCACTTTTGCCGGTTCTATCCACTACTTTGCCATCGCTATCCTTCACTTTTGCCGTGCTATCCGCCACTTTTGCCGTTCTATCCGCTACTTTGCCCTCGCTATCCTCATTTTGCCGCTCCTAGCACCAAACAAAAAAGGAATGCACAGTGATTGTGCATTCCTTAGCGAACTAGAAAAATAGACTTAAAATATAGTAAATTAACGCGGCCATGACAGCTGATATTGGCATGGTGATGACCCATGTTGTGACGATTTTACGTGCCATTCCCCATTTAACGCCTTTGACACGGTGTGCGGTACCTACACCCATGATAGAAGAAGAAATAACATGTGTTGTAGAAACTGGTAAGTGAATTAATGTCGCACCGAAGATGATCGAAGCAGAAGCTAAGTCAGCCGCTACCCCATTCACTGGGCGAATTTTCATAATCTTACCACCAACGGTTTTGATGATTTTATAACCACCTACAGATGTACCAAGACCCATTGCTGTGGCCGCTGCAAAACGTACCCAGAATGGAATATCATCTCCTTGGTGTAGACCACCCGCAATTAAAGCGAGTGTGATAATCCCCATGGCTTTTTGCGCATCGTTTGTTCCGTGTGTGAATGATTGTAAGGCTGCCGTCCCGATTTGCATTGTTCGGAAGCCTTTATTCGTACGGTATAAATTCATATCCTTAAAGATGACCTTCAATATTGTCATCATCAGGAAACCAGCTGCAAAAGCTAGTAGTGGTGAAAAAATTAATGCTTGGATAATTTTAATAAACCCAGCATAGTTCAAAATATCAAATCCGGCTGCCGCAATGGCTGCACCTGCAACAGAACCAATTAACGTATGAGAAGAACTTGATGGAATCCCAAAATACCATGTAAGTAAATTCCATGTTATGGCTGATAATAAGGCCGCTAAAATAACGACCGACCCCGTAATATCGCCATCATAAGCATTTAAGGTAAATGGGTCTACAATATCTTTTGTTAACGCTTTTGCTACCCCAACGAATGTAATCGCTCCGACGAAGTTCATTACCGCAGCCATGTATACGGCTGTACGTGGCTTTAATGCACGTGTTGATACAGAAGTGGCAATGGCATTTGCTGTATCATGGAAGCCGTTAATAAAGTCGAATACAAGCGCGAATATAACGACTAGTATGGTGATTAATAAGATCGTATCCATTTCGTACACTCCATCTTACGCATTACGCATAATTATTGTTTCAATTGTGTTTGCTACTGTTTGGCAGCTATCCGCAATATCCTCAAATTGCTCGTAAATATCTTTGAAGACAATTAAGCGCATTGGATCTTTTTCCTGGATAAATAACTGCTTCATCGAAGAACGGAAAATTTCATCACATTCACGCTCATTATCCTTAATTTGAATAGCATGTTTACGCATTTCTACAAGCTTTTTACTATTTAAAAGTTCCATGGCTTGTACCATTTCATCTGTACTCTTGGCAATATATGAAAGGAATTGGCGCATAGGCTCTGTTACTTCTGTTAAGTTATACATATTGAAATGAGCAATACAGCCTTCCATTCCATCAATGACATCATCAAGTTTATTCGCTAATGCTAAAATATCCTCACGCTCGATTGGCGTCATAAAAGATTTATTTAGCATCACAATGAGTTCATGAATTAATTTATCTCCACTTGTTTCATACTGCTTCATTGTATCTGCAATTTCTTTTAAAGAATCTATATCATCTTGAATGCGGGCATTGTGTGCATAATAAATACCTTCATTCACATTTTTTGCGATTTTTAATAAAGACTGAAAAAATGGATCTTGCTTATTTGAGTTGAACATCCTGTTCCTCCTGTTAAGTAAAAATTAATTTGTGGATTTCTGAATCATCATAACAAAACATTTACACAATTCTACAAAATTTTAAACACAAAGATATTGATTTTACAAAAATGTAATATAAAATTTGCCACATTTATTTTTAAGCTGTTTTTCAAGTTGAAAACGCTGGAAATCTGTTAATAAAAATCAGTGTTTTTTCTTTAAATATGACCATTTTTTCTTTTGTTTTTACAAAAACACTTGAAATGAACTTTTTTCTGCTTTTTTGTTTATGATGTGAAATGTTAAGGAATTGTAAACGAAATTTACATGAAAATGATGGAATTTCATTGTTATTTTTTGTCTTTTATCGAGAGTATTATTCGCTCTTATGCTTGTTATGCTCGACGTTCTAACTGCTTATACACAATCGCTGCAAATATCGAGATGATAAGACCTCCAAATTTCTGTCAATTGACAAAAATTATTAGCGTGCTATAATACTTTTGGGCTTCACCGCATTGAAGCGTAAAAGTTTATTAGGAGGATTCACATGTTTCGAATAGAAGCTAAGAGTAACCCTCGATTTATTGAGGCAGGCTTTATTATACTTATCATTATAGCCACAATGGCTTTTAGTATCGGCTATTTAAAAGCAACACCCCACATTCCCATTTTTCTAGTCATTTCACTTTTACTAGCCTATGGACTACTGAAAAAAGTACCCTTTCGTGATCTTGAAGGCGGTATGATTGCAGGTGCTAGTGCTGGACTTGGCGCTGTATTTATCTTTTTCTTTATTGGCATCTTGATTTCGAGCTGGATTATGGGAGGAACGATTCCTACCCTTATCTATTATGGTTTTTTAACCGTTTCACCTAACTTTTTCTTTGCTATTGTCTTTTTAATTTGTAGCATTGTCGGTGTGTCTGTCGGTAGCTCCTTAACAACAGTAGCCACTGTCGGTGTAGCCTTTATGGGCATTGCAGGTGCTATGGACATCTCGTTAACTATCACAGCTGGAGCAATTGTTTCTGGTGCCTTCTTTGGTGATAAAATGTCACCTTTATCAGATACAACTAATCTTGCCTCTGGTACGGTTGGAGTAGATTTATTTGAGCATATTAAAAATATGGGTTGGACTACGATTCCTGCTTTCCTGATTTCCTTTGTGCTGTACGCTATTTTATCACCAACAGGAGCAGCTACTTCGTTTGATACAGTGGAGCAATTTAAAGAAGGATTACTCTCTACAGGACTTATTCATTGGTATACATTATTACCTATTGCCGTACTCGTTATTATGACTTTTTATAAAGCACCAGCTATCATTACACTGGCAGTCGTGTCTATTCTGGGAGTAGGACTTGCCTATATTCATGACCCATTGCCAGCTGCAGATGTCTTCAAGATGCTTTTTGATGGCTATGTCTCTCAAACTGGTAATAAAGAAATAGATGCTCTGCTAACTCGTGGTGGAATGAATAGTATGCTATTTACCATTGCTCTTGTTTTACTTGCCTTAACAATGGGTGGCTTACTATTTACACTAGGCATTATTCAAAGCATCTTAACGAAAGTTGAAAGCTTGTTTAAAAGTGCTGGCTCTGTTATTACAGGTGCAGCGATTACGGGCATCGGTGTCAATACATTGATCGGTGAGCAGTACCTATCCATTTTATTAACGGGTGAGGCATTTAAAGCACAATTTGCGAAGGTCGGCTTGGCCCCAAAAAATCTTTCTCGCGTGATGGAGGATGCAGGTACGGTAGTCAATCCTCTTGTCCCTTGGAGTGTTTGTGGTATTTTCATAGCAAGTGTTCTTGATATATCTACGTTAGCTTATCTTCCCTTTACCTTCTTCTGTCTACTAGGGCCTATTCTAACCGTCATTTTTGGTTGGAGTGGCAAAACGTTAACAAAGCTTGATTAATAACAAAAGGTAGCTGATTCAAACATCAGCTACCTTTTTTCCTCATTATTGCATCGCTTATTGAAAAACTTACAGTACGATCACATTACATATTGTTAGCAGCTCTACTATCGATACATCTCCTTGGTATAACTAAAATGTGGATAATTATAACTTACTTTTAATAAAAGCAAACATCATCTACCTTTTTGTTATTAGATAATTCATAATATTGGAATTTATGTTATTATATATATAACCACTCTCAGGAACGGAATCTTTTATTAGAACCATAAAATAAAGACAATTCTACGGGAGGTATTTTCATGCCAGCTACAGATACATTACTCAAAGAGTTTGAACACTTTTTCCAACACTATCAAGATGTTTGGAATGGCTGTAATGCCGAAGAAATGAATGCCTTTTTGTCAAAGGAAATCGCCATACGCTGGGCAGGACCAGAAGCCAATATTTCGGATTGGGGCTACGAGGAGGCAAAAATGGGCTGGGAACAAGCGTATCAACAATATGAAGGTCGTCAACCAAAATGGCATTTTAAAGTACTGCATATCACCCCTGCAACTGAAAATGAAGTGATTGCAACGTTTTGGGTCACGTTTGAAATCGAAGGAAAACTACTTGATGTTGTCAAATTATTTATTCAACGATTCCGCAAAGAGCAAAATGACTGGACTTTAATCAGAGAGTATTGTGAGCATCTCCATGCTGACAGCTTTATCTCAAACTAAACAATATTTTACTTAAATAGAAAAAGGGGATTATATGAATATTATACTAGAAAAATTAGAACACGCTGATCTTGAGCGTTTATATGAATTTGAGCTTAAAAATAGGACATATTTCGAAAAAATGGTACCTAGTCGTGGACATGATTATTATGAGTATAAAATTTTTAAAGAGAAAAATGAGCTATTAATAGACGAACAAGCCCAAGACATATCTTATTTTTATTTAATAAAAAATGACAATGGACAAATTGTTGGAAGAATAAATTTAGTTGATATTGATAAAAGTCAACAGCTTGGCCATGTTGGTTATAGAGTTGGCGAAGAGCATATAGGTAAAGGATTGGCGAATAAGGCGTTAAAGTTATTATTGGCAATGGTAAGCAATTTAGGAATCAAACATATTGCAGCGAAAACAACGACGAATAATATTGCCTCTCAAAAAATATTAGAGAAAAATGGATTTAAATACATTGGCACGAGTGATGATGAATTTGACATGAATGGACAAAGCCAAAAATTTGTTTACTATAAATGGAGCGATTCAGAGGCAAATGTTGAATGATTAGCTATTCTTTTTCTATTTATTTTGATAAAAACCACTTATCAATCTGCTTGGTAAGTGGTTTTGGATTTTACATCCCCCAATAGGTGATCGTATCTGTCATACCAATGAATACTAACAATATTCCTGCCACTATTTGTATTCCCCTCCCTAGCTTTATGCTTGTCCGCATTATAAGACGCTTTGCATCAAATAGATAAATAAAGACGAGTAGCAAAATGAGTGGTATAGAAGTTGCCACCCCAAATACACTGGGTAAAATTAAGCCATAGGGGGTGCTTGCAACAATTGGCATTAACCACCCAAAAAATAGCACAAACATGGTTGGACAAAAGGCAATGGCAAAACTAGCGCCCATGAGGAATGAGCCCAATTTCCCTGCTTTTACAACTGGCGGTAATAGAGAGGATAGGCGATATAAAAACTTTAATTTGAATAGACCTATTAGCACGAGGCCTGTTATCAGCATGATTGGTCCAATAGCTTGACGAAAGATGGGAAAGTATTGAGTCATCTTTGTTTCAAAGGATTGACCAAAAAGCCAAGCGAAGAGTCCAAGACCGCTAAATACAAGCACTTTCCCAAGCATAAAGAGCACAATCTCCTGCCAGTTACTTTTCAGTTGCAATGTTCGATTGCCATAATACGTTATTGCACTCATATTACCCGTTAACTGACACGGAGCAAGTGCACCAAGAAGGCCCAGAAGAACGGTCATAGCAAATGCAGAATGCTCATAGCCATTTAAAAATTGTGAAATAGGATCGCTTATAAACTGACTGACAGCTGACATCATACGATACATACAAACACACCTTCTATCTAGTACTACTTTTACCATTATAAAATGAAAATGTGAATAAATGGTGCAGCCATGAACAAAAAAACCTAAAGTTCTCCGTCTTTGACTGCTACTTTCCATTCCTTTCCCTCTTTCGCTTTTCAAATAGTATAGCGAAAAATTGGCTAGTCTTGAAACCTTTTTTCCATCTGTGCGTATGTATAGCTAAACATGTCAGTAGGAGGAATGAAAGATGTCTTTTTTTCATAAAGCATTAGCAAGTATTGGAATCGGTTCAGCAACAGTGGATACTCGATTAGAAAAGGATACTTATCGCGCTGGTGAGGTCATGCAAGGCGAAATTATCGTGCGTGGTGGTCAAATTGAGCAGCAAGTCGATACGATCTATCTATCAGTTAATACAACTTATATTCGAGAGTCGAATGACCATAAACATACAGAGGTTGCCACACTGCAAAAATTGAAAGTGTCAGAGCCGTTCTTACTAAGTGCTGGTGAGGAAAAGATCTTTCCAATTTCGCTCACACTGCCATTTGAAACACCCATTACTGCAGGTAAAACACAGGTCTGGATTCAAACAGGTCTTGATATAAAGAACGCTGTCGATCCAAGTGATAAGGATTATATTCGAGTGGAGCCAACAATGCTGGCAGACCACATCCTAGATGCTATTCGTGGGTTAGGTTTTCGTTTACGTGAAGCGGAATGCCAACAAGCCCCTTCCCGCTTCCGAGGCTATTACCCATTTGTGCAGGAGTTTGAATTTGTGCCAACAGGTCCATTTAGAGGACATTTAGATGAGCTTGAAATCGTCTTCCTTTCGCAATCCAACCACTCAGCAGAAATTTACATGCAAATTGATCGTAAAGTAAGAGGCATTGGTAGCTTCTTTGCGGAGGCATTAGATATGGATGAAAGCTATGTTCGAACAACCATTACTATGCATGACGTACCTGCACTCCAGGCGAAGCTTCAGCAAATCATCTCCAAACATATCTAGATCCTAGAAAAAATAGTTGAGGAAATCTTCAACTATTTTTTTATATAAAAAGGAGTGTAGGTCATGGGAATAAAAGCAGCATTATTTGATTTAGATGGAACGTTATTAAATAGAGATGCCTCCGTAAAAAAATTCATAGCGAAGCAATATGACCGCCTAGGCGAATTAGTAAAACATATTCCAAAAGAGCGCTATATGTCTCGTTTTATCCAATTAGATCAGCGGGGATATGTATGGAAGGATACAGTCTATCAGCAACTTGTTGCTGAATTTAATATAGACACACTATCATGGGAAGAACTTCTTCAAGATTACATTAATAATTTCAACAATCACTGTGTTCCTTTTCCTCATCTTCTTCATATGTTAGAAAAATTGAAAAGCGATCATATCGCCTTGGGCATCATTACCAATGGCTATGGGCAATTCCAAATGGATAATATGAAAGCGTTAGGAATAGACAAGTATGTTGATGTCATATTAGTATCCGAGTGGGAAGGGATTAAAAAACCAAACCCCGAGATATTTAATAGAGCATTAGAAAAGCTACATGTGCTCCCAAATGAATGTATTTTTATTGGAGATCATCCTGAAAATGATGTGAAAGGTGCACAGCGTGTTGGAATGAAAGGCATTTGGAAAAGGGATTCTCAATGGGATCATGTTAAAGCCGATGCCATCATCGATGACTTGTTAGAGGTATCTTTAATCATCAACAGTTTAAATAAATCGTTGAAGTAAAGCCAAAAACCATCTACCACAATTATTTCGGTAGATGGTTTTTAAGATCATTTATTTCACAGCTTGCTTAACTTTCTCGATAACCTCTTCGGCTGTCGCTAGCTGTAAAGCCTCTGCCGCTAAAGCTTGCATCTCTGAAACAGATAATTGCTTTAGCAAGGAGCGTGTTTTTAAAATGGAGGTTGCACTCATTGAGAATTCATCTAAGCCTAAGCCGAGTAACAATGGAACAGCAAGCTCATCGCCTGCCATTTCACCACACATCCCTACCCATTTTTGCTCTTTATGTGCTGCCTCAATGACCATTTGAATCAAGCGTAAAATGGCTGGATTATATGGTTGATATAAATACGCAACTTTTTCATTCATGCGATCTGCCGCCATCGTATATTGAATTAAATCATTGGTGCCGATGGAGAAGAAGTCCACTTCTTTCGCAAAGATATCGGCCATCACGGCTGTCGCTGGAATTTCCACCATCATCCCAATTTCAATGTCCGAGCTGACCGCAATTCCTGATGATACAAGCTTTTCTTGTTCTTCTAATAAAATCGCTTTGGCATCACGGAACTCTCGAATAGTTGCAATCATCGGAAACATGATTTTTAAGCTGCCATATACAGATGCACGAAGTAATGCACGCAATTGTGTACGGAATAGCTCTTGTTGATCTAAACAAAGTCGAATGGCACGATGACCTAGGAATGGATTCATTTCTTCTTGTAAAGGTAAGTACGGTAAATGTTTATCTCCACCGATATCCAGTGTTCGAATAACAACTGGTCTACCGTTCATTCCTTCAATGACCGTTTTATAAGCGCTAAATTGTTCTTCCTCTGATGGCAGGTTTTCTCGGCCCATATATAAAAACTCTGTACGATATAGGCCAATTCCTTCTGCCCCATGGCGTAACACACTATCTAAATCACTCGGCGATCCGATGTTGGCTGCCAGTTCTACATGTACACCGTCTTTGGACAGCGTTTGCTCGTTCACTAATGTTGACCACTCCGCTTGCTGCGTACGATAGTTTTGTGCCTTTTCTTCGTATTCAGCCATAACATCTGCCGTTGGGTTGACAATCACTTGACCTGATAAACCATCCACAATTAATAGATCACCATCTTGAATCGTTGATGTTGCTGTCCCTGCCCCTACTACTGCCGGAATTTCTAATGAACGTGCCATGATTGCAGAATGAGAAGTACGGCCACCAATATCTGTAATAAAGCCAAGGACAAAGTTTCGGTCCAATTGGGCAGTCTCTGAAGGTGTCAAATCATTGGCGACAATAATAACCTGTTCATTAATATGACTTGGATTTGGAATATGTACACCGAGTAAATGCGCTAAAATACGGTTTGTCACATCTTTAATATCTGATGCACGCGCACTCATGTATTCGTCATCCATACTTTCAAATAATGTTACAAACATCGTTGAAACGTCATGTAACGCGTATTCTGCGTTTACCGCTTCATCTGCCATTTTTTGTTTGATTGGCCCAATTAATTCTGGATCTTTCAGCACTAATAAATGGGCTTCAAAAATGGCCGCTTCTTCTGCACTAAATTTTTCTACTGTTTGCTGTTGAATCGCCACTAATTCTTGCTCTGCTTTGGCAAGAGCGGCTGCTAAACGTTGCTGCTCTGCCTCGATATCCTGAACAGTTGTTTTCGTGAAGGTTAAATCTGGTTGGACAAAACGATATGCTTTCGCAATGGCAATGCCGTCTGAAGCGGCAATACCAGAGAGTTGTGTCATTGTGCAAGCCCCATTTCTGTCATGAGTGTCGCTAATGCTGCAAATGCTTGCTCTTCATCTTCCCCCTCTACAACAAGTGTAAATTGTGAACCTTGTTTTAGGGCTAACCCCATAACACCTAAAATGGATTTTAAATTAGCTGCTTTTTCTTCTGTACGTACTTCAATTGAAGAAGCAAACGGTGTAGCTTTTGCTACAAGCTGACTTGCCGGACGTGCATGAATTCCTAAAGGATCGACTACTGTAAATTGTTGTGTTTTCATAATTTATTCTCCTCTTCTTGTAAGTCTGTTAAAATGATAACATTTGGATGTTTGGACAAAGCACTTGCTGGTACATCCTCTGTATAATCTAATGCCAGCACACGCTGTAAAACGTCTCGCTTAGTTTCTCCCACTGCAATTAACAAAATGCACTTTGCTCGCATAATGGACTGAATCCCCATTGTGTATGCATGTGTGGGCACCTCATCAATCGATGAAAAGAAGCGTGCATTGGCTTGGCGAGTAGATTCCTCCAGTGTCACTAAATGTGTCAAGGAATCAAAGGGTGTACCTGGCTCATTGAAGCCGATATGACCATTTTGACCAATACCAAGCAATTGGAAATCTAAGGAATGCTGTTGCAACAATGCTTCATAGCGTGCTGCTTCCTCTAAAGGATCGGCTGCTAAACCATTCGGTAAATAGGATGCTTGAAATGGTTTTTGGTGAAATAAATGCTTGTTCATGTAATAGGCATAGCTTTGCTCGTGCGTTGCCTCAAGTCCAACATATTCATCCAAATTAAAGCTCGTGCAATCTGAAAAATCAATATCCGTTTTACAGATTTTAGCATACAACGGTTCCATTGTTCCACCAGTAGCTAACCCGAACGTTGTCGCTCCATTTTGTTTCGCTTCCACGATTGTCGCTACTGCCTGAGCGTATAACTCATCAACTGAGGAAAACCTTTTTATTATCACCAAATATCCTCCTTTTTGCCTTAGAAATGAATGCGTTGACCATATTGATCAATGAGCGCATCGTTATTGTTTTTCCCAATATTGCTGCTACCAAACACGGGTAGATTTGCACCCTGTTCATGCAAAAGCTCAATAATTTCAGCAAATAAAGCATTTAATAAAGTTGCACCTAAGATCGTTGATACAGGTGCATACTGCAACTGATCCACTGTTAAAACACCATCTCCTAATGGAACATGTGTATTTAAAATTTCATCTACAATGTGCTCTAAACGCTTGCCTGAAGGATGGCGTGATGGCTGCTGTTGATATTCCAGCGATTGCAATGATATGGTCAAAGCGCCCGCTTCCTTGGCATAGATGGCCATATCAATGGGCGCTGGATTATTAGCGGATGTTGAAATGATAATACAAACATCTTGGTCATCAAACTGGAGCTGATCCTTATAGGAGGCTAAAAAAGCCTGCTTTTTTTCATTTTGCGAGGATTGCCGTGCACCCTGATGCAGCATTAACGATTCAATGTGTATCGGTTTGACAGGCACTAGGCCACCTGCTCTGTAGTAACATTCCTGCGCTAATAACATGGAATGCCCAGAGCCAAACAGCTGGATAATACCTCCCTGTGTGAGACGTTTAACAATTTGCTTGGCTACATGCATGACTTGCTCACTTTCCTGTTGAGCGACCATTGTTAAATATCGATTAACTTGTTGAAAATAGGTATTCATGATCTATCACCTTTTCATTTCCATCGTTTCATGCTGGATGTTTGTATGTCAAAGAGACATTAGCTACCTTCGCTATCTTTCATCACATCAAATAAAATGTGGCCACCCTTAATTGTTTGCTGAAGATTTAAATGCGCATCTATAATGACTGCATCTGCATCATAGCCTTGCACAAGCTGTCCCTTCGTGCTTAATTTCAATTGTTGAGCAGCATTAAAGCTCGACATTTTCACAAGCTCCTCAAGCGTACAATTTGTAACGAGGTGCATGTTTCGTACAGCTTGATCCATTTTTAAAATACTACCTGCTAAGGAACCGTTTGCTAGATGGGCTCCTGCCTCAGTCACATGAACGGTTTGACCACCTAAGTCATATTCACCAAATGGCATACCCTTCGCACGCATGGCATCAGTAATTAAAATAATGCCATCTGCGCCTTTCACGCGGTAGGCCATTTCCACTGCACCCTTGTGCATATGAATAAAATCAACAATCATCTCGGCCTTTATGCCTTCTAGCAATAAAACACCGCCAACAACACCTGGGTCTCGGTGGTGGAATGGACGCATTTGATTGTATAGATGTGTCCCCTGTGTTGCACCCAATTGCGCCGCTTCTTGCATTTGCTCAAAGGTTGCATCCGAGTGACCAATCGATACAATCACACCACTAGCAGCAATACTCTGCACAGCTGACATACCATTAGGCTCTTCGGGTGCCAACGTAATTTGCTTAATTTTATTACCACTTAGTTCCTGCCATTTGGTGAATACATTTAGATCTGGCTGCACAATAAAATCAAGAGGTTGAGCACCAGCACGCTGTTTCGAAACAAATGGTCCTTCAATATGAATGCCCAACACTTCCGCTTCATCGGGCTGTGGCTGGAACTGTGCGATATTGGCAATAGCACGCTCAATATTGTCATAGCTTTGTGTCATCGTTGTAGCTAAAAAGCTGGTCGTACCTTCTTTTAAAAGCGATTGCGCCATAGTGTGGAGTCCTTCATCAGATGCATCCATTGCATCCATTCGAGCAGAGCCATGGATATGCATATCAATAAATCCTGGCAATAAAAATTTCCCTGAACCATCTAACCGATCCCCACCACTGACTTCAATGTGCTGGGCGATTTGAGCGATTTTGCCATCCTTCATCCACACATCCATTTGCTCATCTCGACCATTTGCGTTAACCACTGTGATGTTACGAATTAATAAACTCAAGAATAGCATCTCCTTCTTGAACAAGGGCTGTTGAAAAGGCGTCCATTCACAATTTTCACATTGCTTATGTGTACCTTAGCAAACAGCCCCATTTATTGTTACTTTTTCATTGCAATAATATTTGTTGAGCCTGCTCGCTGGTAGCCCGATTTTCCAAGTGTAATCTCTTGCCCCATTAAACTTGTGAAAACAACTGGTGTAATCACGGAAGGTACTTGATCTTTAATGTGAGCGATGTCTGCTTTTAACAGTGCCTCTCCTCGTTTAATTGTTTGACCATCTGTTACAAACAGTTCAAAGCCTTCACCATTCAGCTTGACTGTATCTAATCCAACATGGATTAATACTTCAACGCCTGTATCTGATTTCAAACCAATGGCGTGTTTTGTTGGGAAGATCATGACCACTTGACCATCAAATGGTGCATAAACTGTCCCGTCAGTTGGACGAATCCCAAAGCCAGGTCCCATCAAGCCTGCAGAAAATGCCTCATCTGGTACTTCTGATAATGGTAGCAAATCACCTGTCATCGGCATCTCAAAATCATGGAATGTCGTTGTTTCATTATGTGCTGTTTCTTCCACTACAGGCTGTGCTGTTGGCAGTTTTGCATTTTTAGGTGCTGGGTTGCCTCTTTTCAGACGTTCTTTCATGGCCTCAGCTAAAAACTCAACAGATGTACCAATGATTACTTGAACATTCGTTTTACTGATACGCATAACACCTCGTGCACCAGTCTGCTTTAATGTTTTTTCATCCACCATATTGGCATCCTGCACAGACATACGTAAGCGTGTCGTACAGTAGTCAATTTGTTTAATATTTTCTTCTCCACCTAAGGCTTCAATTGTATAGTATGCACGTACATCGACATCGTCGGAAATAGAAGCATCGACTTCCACTTCCTCTTCATCATCGTCTTCACGTCCAGGTGTTTTTAAGTCTAATTTTTTGATTAAGAAATAGAATACAACAAAGTAAATGGCACCAAAGCCTAAGCCTAAAGGAATTAATAGTAATGGTTTATCTGCCAGACCAAGGTTCAGCAAGTAATCAATTAAACCTGCTGAGAATCCAAAACCGTCACGGAAACCAACGATATAGGCAACCGCAAGAGAAATACCTGTTAATACAGCATGAATACCATAAAGAACTGGTGATAAAAACATAAATGAAAATTCAATCGGCTCTGTCACACCTGTTAAAAAGGCTGTTAAAGCGATAGAAACGAACATCCCACCTACTATAGGACGTTTTTCCTTTTTCGCTGTAAAGTACATCGCAAGACAGGCTGCTGGTAAACCAAACATCATGATTGGGAAGAAGCCAGCTTGGAAATGTCCAGCTGATGTATCCCCTGCTAAGAAGCGGTTGATATCCCCTTTCACTATTTCGCCTGCAGCATTGGTAAATTCACCGAAGTCAAACCAAATAATTGTATTGATAACGTGGTGTAGACCAACTGGAATTAAAAGTCGGTTAAAGAACCCGTACATCCCAACACCAAGTGATCCAGCGCCAATCATCCAATTGCCGACCGCATCAATACCACCTTGAATAGGTCCCCAAACGATTGCTAAAATACTACCTAAAATCGCCATCGTTATCGATGTGATAATCGGTACAAAGCGCCGTCCGCCAAAGAATGATAACCATTCTGGAAATTTCACATTATAATATTTGTTATATAATAAGCCTGCCGTAATACCGGCAATAATTCCACCAAACACACCCATATTTAAATCTTCATTAACTGTTCCTAAAACGGCTATTAACACAAGATGAGCAATCGCCCCTGCGAGAGCTGCGCCCCCACTGCTATCATGAGCTAATCCCATGGCAATACCGATAGCAAAAATAATAGGTAAATTGCCAAGTATAGCATTCCCCGAAGCAGCCATAATACTAGCAATGTACTGGATCGCTTCATTCGGTACTGCCCCAAGCATATCCCCTGACCCTAAACGTAATAATAGGGCCGCTGCTGGTAAAGTAGCGATTGGAAACATGAGTGACTTACCGATTTTTTGTAAGAAAGCAAACATTCATTATCCCCCTTTGGTATAGTTGTCTAGACCACTTTAGTAAAAAAAAAGCGTTTTCACTAAGTTGCTATTATTATAGGCGCAATTCGAAAAAAAATAAATACTTTTTTAATATTTCGTGTTGTGCAAAAAAAAACCGCACCCCAATGAGAATTAGGGCACAGTTCTTATTTAACTTATGCAGTGACATCACGCTTCATAAAGGATGTATAACTAATAATAAGGAAAATGACTGCATAAATAGCAAGTACGGTTAAAGAGAATGGCATCGTCACATCAGCAATCATCGAGCCACCACCATTTTCATACTGTGTTAAGTCTGAATGTGTTAGCCAAATGTATTTGACAATGTCGTAGCGGCTTAAGAACATCACAATCATGCCACCTGTGAAGGAAAGGAACATCGTTAAACCAATCGCTAATGAACTTGAACGGAACACAGAGCCTACTAAAAAGGCAAACAATGTAGACATCACAAAATCTCCACCAGACAGTAGATAATGATACGCTAAATCACTCCATACGGCCTTCTCGGCTACTTGCCCATTGACGATTTCTAATTCGACACCTGTTCCTATGCCGAACAATACGAAGCCAACAATGGCACTTACCACTACGTTGACTACAAATAATAAAAAACCAAATAGGAAGGTCGTCAGTAATTTAGACGTTAGCACCTTTGCACGAGACATCGGTCGTGTTAACAGCATTTTAATGGTACCTGTTGAAAATTCGCTCGATACAATACTTGCGGCTGTAATGACTGTAAATAAAGTGACAAGTATAATCATATTGCTTGTAAAGGACATAAAGCTGGCAAGGCTACTATCCGTTTGGCTCGGTGCATCATGGGCTAAGCGATATTCTGAAAGAGCAATCTGCTCCTCAAAATATACCTTATCTTCCGCCGTTAATTCCTCATTGGCAAGCATCTCTTTATTTGATTGAATGGCCTGCTGCTCCATATTCTGCCATGAGCCTTCATCTGTCGATTTTACTTCATAATATTTAGTGATCCCTGCTGGAACGAGAATGACAAGAATTAGCATCGCAACCATTGCCCATGTTCCTTTTTTATGCCATAATTTCATCCACTCATTTTGAATTAGCTTCAGCAATTTGTCCGCCTCCAGTCATTTCTAAGAATTGATCCTCTAATGTTTTTTGATGTGGCTGTATTGCAAATAGTTGAATACCTTCTTGCACTAGTTGTGTAATTAAGGCTGGAACATTTTCCTTCGTCATTTCCACTACATAGCCACCATTTTCAGCTGCGAATTGGTAATCATGCTCTTTAAGATAAGCAGATACCTGCTCTTTTGGCTGTGCCTCCACATAATAAAAGGATGAGCTTTCATTATGGATATCACGTAGATCAATGAGCTTACCATTTTGAATGACTGCTACGCGGTCACACATTAGCTCAATTTCAGATAATAAGTGACTAGATACAAATACAGAAACGCCCTCTTCTGAGGCAATCTTGCGAAGATACATGCGAAACTCTCGAATTCCAGCAGGATCTAAGCCATTCGTTGGTTCATCTAAGATTAAAAACTTTGGTCGATGCAATAGTGCCTGTGCTAAACCTAGTCGTTGACGCATACCAAGAGAATACGTGGATACCTTTTCATGTATACGATGTTCGAGCCCGACTTGTTGAACGACCTCTTGAATTCGTTCCTTCGTTACATTTTTATGCATACGTGCAAAATGTAGTAAATTTTTATAGCCTGACATAAATTTATACATTTCGGGGTTTTCGACAATAACGCCAACCTTACTAATCGCTTCCTCATAATGCTCCTGTAAGGAAAGCCCATCAATCAATACCTTGCCCTCTGTTGGCTTCATAAGGCCCGTCATCATTCGAATGGTTGTTGTTTTCCCCGCACCATTTGGTCCTAAAAACCCTGTAATTTGTCCTGGACATAAATCAATATTTAACTGCTGTATTAATTGCTTCCCACGAATGGTCTTCGATAAATTTTGCAATTGTACAATTGGTTCTGTCATATTTTTTCACCCTTTCTAATCCATTTCACCTGAGCATAAAAAGTGTCAATTTTCATCTTTAGCAGTAGCTTCATTTGTTGAAAGGTCGATAAAAGCCTTTCATCCACTCGACCGCATCCTTATTGGTCACATCACGTAATATTTCGACATCTTCATAAGCCGTGATAGACCCTGCTTGCAACAATATAATTTGATCTAAAATCGGCTCTACCTCATATAATTCATGTGTTGACAACAAGATGGTTTGATTCTCGATATCAGTAAATTGCAGTAAGCCTTTAATCAGTTGCTCTCGAACGATAGGGTCTAGCCCTGCAAAGGGTTCATCCATTACATAATAAGGAACCTCTCGCCCAAGCGTTGCAGCCATTTTCATCCGACCACGATTGCCCTTTGATAATTGGCGTAGCTTAGCCTGTTTATCAACCTGTAAAAATTCCGCTACTATACAGGCTTTGTCATAGGAAAAATCCTCGAACTGTGAGGCATAATGCTGAAATAGTTGTTCACCTGTAAAGTACTCAAAAAACAAATCCGTATCTGGTAAATAAGCAATTCGGTCCGCACTTCTACGCGTGACGGGCTCTGCATTGAGTGTCACTTCACCTGCAGAAGGTCGTAGTAAACCAGCTAATACTTTCATTAATGTGGATTTCCCACTACCATTTTCCCCCACAAGTCCGATGATTTGTCCAATAGGGAAGGAAAAGGTTATATCCTGTAAAATTGGCTTATTCTTATATTGAAAAGACACATTAGATAGCTGTAGCATACCCTTCACCTCACCCTTTATTTTTCAAAACAATGAGCATTTCTTCCTTAGAAAATCCTAATGCTTCTATCGACAGTAAAAAATGTTCAGCTAACTGATTCTTCATATCTTCCCGTAACAACTCAATACGTTTCTCATTCGTGGTAATAAATGTACCCTGTCCTCGTTTGGTTTCCGTAATATTCATTGCCTCTAACTCCTTATAAACACGTTGCACCGTATTGACATTGACCCCTGCTTCAACCGCGTATTCTCGAACAGAAGGAAGCCGATCCCCAAGCTCTAGCTTCCCTTTTAAAATATCTCCACAAATTCGATCGACAAGCTGGCTATAAATAGGTTTATCACGCGAAAAATCTATCGTCATCGTAAAACCACCTTTTCAAGCCATCTGGATGCCACTATAAAGAGCACTACCATCAACAAGGTAAAGGCTATTTCTTCTACGGCATACAATGAACCGAGCTTCCATTCCATTGTCGAAACTTTTAATTGTGGTAAAAAAGGTTCTATCTTACGTAAAGGAATAGCTCCATGCTGGAAAATCGTTTGGTACAATGAGCTTTCCGTTATATGAACCCAGGCAGTGGATGTTAAATAAAACGCAAGCATGGTCAACACGATGGAAAAACGGCCAATCACATGCTTCATTTGCAAATAAAAAGCTAAGAAGAATAAGAGAAGAATAAATAGCATTAATTGGAATAAAGTCAATACAATAACAATTAATACTAATACAAACAAAATTTGTCCAATATTTGCAATAAGCTCTTCTTTTATATTAAAGATGGCGATACTCACAAAGATCGTATTAAACAATGAATAGCCTATAAGCGAACAGACCATCTTTGCCCCGACTAACTTCGTGATGGAACTAGTGGAATGAAGCCAGCTCTCCCTAGCTTTAATATCCAACCGCACACTCGCTAAAAATTGCCATATAGAATAAAATCCACCAACGAATAGTACGATAAGCGTAAAAGCAAATGCGAGCTGATGCGCATGGGCAAAAATATCAACGAATTGATGTAATACATAGGGAACAATCCAAGTGAGCATGATGCCAGTAAAAACTGCCACTAGAAACCATGATCGATAAAGTACCCATTCTTTTTTCAAAAGTCCTGCAAAACTCTTCAACCTCAACACCTCATGTCATAGTGTACTAGTTAGATATTACACTATGACATTTTTCTTCGCAAGTGCCAACTACAAGAAAAAGGAAAATTAGATTAATTTGCAACGTTAGAAGTAGAAAAAGAGAAAATTTTAAAATTTGACCTTAACCAAAATCCACTGTCTCTATTACTGTTATTAAATGAAATGAGGACGATTCAAATGAAATTGTAGAAATGGAAGATGATCCATGCCACGAAAGAGGATTAATATCTGTATGAGGTCAAAGCAACGTGAAGCAAGGAAAACAATCTTTTATTTTTGATGTAGAGATAGAATAAAGGAATTTTAATCATTGGACTTAATAAACCCCAAAATGTCTAACTGTTGGGGCTCCTCGAAAAAAGTACTTCTCCTATTTTTGCCGTTTTTCTAAAAACCAAAAAACGACTGTCAACATGAATAAGATAAGAGGGGTTAAACCAGTATACTTCCAAGCATTAGTTGCTCCGATAAAATAACTTGTAGCGGGTATGGACGTAATGGTACTAACCATCATATACATCCATGAAAGCTTAACTACTGCTAAAACAAAGGCAAAAATCGCGATCACCAAGGATGCACTCCACAGTACTAGCATTCCTCCCCTCCTTTCATTATTTAATGACCTGTTTTCGTTCACTAGCTATGAGTTTAATATACAACATAAAGTTTAGCAGGATGCTACCTTCTATTGATTCCCTAGAGACATATACTCTTTCAACGTCATTTATCTATTTATTCTCAATCCAATGATTGGATATTTATGTTAATATAAACATACTTAAAAAAATAACTTATGAAAACCGTTTACTGGAGGTAGTGATGAAACTTATTCTTATCTTTGGACCCCAAGCAGTGGGAAAGATGACTGTTGGGCAGGAATTGGCAAAAATTACTGATTTGAAGCTTTTTCATAATCATATGACGATTGATTTAGTTGGTCATTTTTTTGATTACAGCACGAAAGAAGGAAAAAGATTAGTCCATTTGTTTCGTCAGGAGATATTTGAAGAAGCCTCAAAAAGCGATATGTATGGCATGATTTTTACGTATGTTTGGGCATTTAATCTACAAGATGACTGGGATTATGTAAATCAAGTTTCCCAGTTGTTCGAATCCCGAGGTGGTACTGTCTACTATGTGGAGCTTGAGGCTGATCTTGAAGAACGACTTGAACGAAATAAAAGCGATAATCGACTGAAGCATAAGCCATCTAAAAGAGATATTGAATGGTCTGAAGCTGACTTAAAAAATTCAATGGATTCATACAGGTTGAATTCATTAGATGGTGAAATTCAGTATTCGAACTATATTAAAATAAACAATACAAAGTTGGATGCACAAGAAGTAGCCAAAATCATCAAACAAACGTTTCATTTCTAGTAAAGTTTAAGGGTGTGAAAACAGTTGAGAGGCTTTCAAGCGGTGCTATTTGATTTAGATGATACCTTACTGAATCGAGATCAGGCCGTCGATCATCTATTTTTCTTGATTTTAGATAGATTTTATCAGGATCTTCAGCATTCTGTAAAAAACGACATGTTAGAAAAATTTAAAGCATACGATAAAAAAGACTATGGCATTTCTGATAAAACAACTGTTTTACAATCGTTTTTTGATGAATTTCCACCAAGCTTTCGACTGCCCCACCATGACATGCAAGATTTTTGGAATGATCATTTTCCTCATTGTTTTTCGATCAACCCACAAACGTTGAAAATCATTCAAACAATTAAAATGCATGTAAAAGTTGGTATTATCACAAATGGCACAGTTCAAAGACAAAAAGCTAAAATCATAAATACACAGTTAAATAGTTGCTTTGATGACATCATCATTTCTGAAGAAGTGGGTTACAGCAAGCCAGACAAACGAATATTTGACTACGCCTTACATCAGCTTCATGTTCAGCCTGAAGTTACATTATTCGTTGGAGATGATATAGAAAAGGATATTGGAGGTTGTCAACGGGCTAACATCAAGGGTATTTGGTTCAATCCCCATCAATTCACAAATGAAACGGACATCAAACCATATGCTGAGATTCAATCGTTGGACCAATTACTAATGAGATAAAAAATAACAATAGGTAAGGCAAGAGGATCACTCCAACAGAGGATATTTTATTTCAACACGATGAAAGGAAGAGCCTTATTTACCTAAGACTCTTCCTTTTAACGTTATACCATTTTCCCTACTACTTTTACTTTTAGTCTTGTTGCATTTTCTGGATGGTAGGCTAGTGGCGTTTCTTCCACTTCTACTAGCTCAATCGTATCTGCAAGGGCCCCTGCTAACACGGCTTGTTTTACTGCTTTATTTTCGGCGTCCCTCAGTGATTCCTCACGAGGCTCTTTGGAATAAATATAAATTTGCTCATATTGGCCACTAATTTGTGCGATGGAGGCACCAATGGCATTCGCAACACCACCATTTTCATTTTTTACAATTTTGGAAACACCGCGAATGCTGTCAGGTACAATGATACTGCCACCACCGACTAAGACTAGTGATACATCCTCAGATGAGGTTTTCATTTTATCAATGGCTTGCTCCAATAACAAAGAAATTTCTTCTTGAACAGCTTTAGCAAATGCCTCATCAATATGAGCCACTAAATTACGATCGCCTACATTGGCTAAACCAAGACGTACAGCAATATCGGTTGTTGTCAAAGTGGAGCCTCCAAATACGAGTGCTTCTTCACTAATTTTATAGCCTACACTATCTGGTCCTACAGTAATTTTGTCGTCCTTCACCCGAACAATACTACCACCACCGAGTCCGACCGAAATAATATCTGGCATTCTAAAGTTCGTACGGATGTCCCCTACTTCCACGGCAACGGACGATTCACGCGGGAATCCATCCTGTAACACACCTATATCGGAAGTTGTTCCACCCACGTCCAACACCATTGTATTTTGAATTTGGGATAGATACGAAGCGCCCCGAATACTGTTTGTTGGCCCACATGCAATCGTCAGGATTGGGAATTGCTTCGCGTAATCTATCGACATTAACGTCCCATCATTCTGACATAAGTAAACATCCACGTTAAAAATACCTTCCGCTTGAAGTGCCTGAATAAAGCCCTGGGTTGTCGTTTCGATGACCTTACATAAAGCAGCATTGAGAATCGTTGCATTTTCACGTTCAATTAATCCAACCGAACCAATTAGGGATGAGCAGGAAATGGGGAAATCCTCTCCATAGGCTTCTTGAATCCATTGACGAACCTGTAATTCTTGGTCATTTTTAATTGAAGAAAAGACACCTACAATCGCAATCGATTCTACTTCATCCTGCCATTCTTTTAATAGCTTCTGAATTTCTTCCTGATCAAGTGCACTTAGTAATTGGCCATCGTATTCATAGCCACCATGAGCAATCGCATAATTACCTGATAATTTATCAATCATATCTGTTGGCCAAGCTGTGTAAGGTAGCACTGAGGCTGTTGCTGGATAGCCTAATCGAATGACGCCGACCTTCGCGAGCTTTTTACGTTCCACAATGGCATTTGTACATTGCGTTGTCCCTAACATCGCATGGGTAATTTTTGTTTTATCAATGTTGGCCCCTTGTAGTAATTGTTGCAAGGACTTTTCAATACCCGTTTTAATATCTAAACTTGTTGGTGATTTCACACTATAAATTAGCTGACTATTATGGTCTAAAAGGATCGCATCTGTGTTTGTTCCACCTACATCAATTCCAATTTTATACATGTTCTGCAACCTCCTTTTTCACCATTTCTTCAATTGGCACGTAATCGTAATCATAGCCAAAGTATTTTGGTCCAGCCGTTTCAATCCCTTTAGCGGTACGCCACTTTTCATGAGCTGGTAGGCCAATTACGCGCACTCGTTTGCCGTATTTTAGACTTTCTGTTGTCACAGGCAGCAATGTTTCATAATCAACCAGACAAATAAGATCTGGCGTCATCGCTACCACTTTATCATTCTTCTCTGCTAATAGATTTTCATTTTGGAAATGAACTTTCATTTGATCATTTTTATAATGAGCAATGCCTTCAAGATTCATTTTACCTAGGTTAAAGCCACCCTTTGTTTCACGAATAACATCTACAATTTTCCCTTGGAATAGCTCAAAGCCCTTCACAAGCTCTAAAAGATGTTGTAGTTTATCGTTTACCTCTTGATTTTTCGAGGCAATAATTTCACCGATTTTTTCTGAAAGTGTCACGATATGATGCACACCGCTTTGCTTGATTTGCGCACCCGTTGTTGGATACAAGCTTACTAATGAGCTAGCTCCCATTTCGACAGTTGCCGACCGTGCGATACGCTCTGTCCATTTATTATCAATCGTTTCAAAAATACCAATATTCCCTTTTTCATCTGTAATGGCCATAGGTGTTGCCGAAATCCCATCAAGGTTAAATGTCACCATTTGTAACTCAGGAAATGCACGACCCATTCCATCACAATCAATTAACGGTAACCCTAGCTGTGCGGCAACTACAATCGGAATCATCGAGTTGACCCCACCCGCTTCCATCGGGTATGTTCCAGCAATTTTTTCTTTACCCAAATACTGCGCAAGATTTTGGAAAACTTTTACAAATTCATCACCACGTGGAAATTTCTCTACTAACACAGATGGTGCACCCATCATAGCTGCTGGAATGAAAAAGTCATCGTCTGAAATTTCATCCACTGAATACAATTTTACAGGCCCATTTTTTTCGATGGCAGAAAGGGCCATTAGCTTCCCAATATAAGGATCTCCTCCTCCACCTGTTCCTAGAAATGCTGCCCCAATGGCAATATGTTCAATTGCTGCTTGATCTAAATATCTCATCTATGTTCCTCCAGTATGACAGTTTTTTGTACGGATACTCGATAGCCAATATAATAAATAAGGAAAGAAATAAGGATGCCGATCATCGGTTGGTTTGGTAATGGTGGCAATTCAGGGAATAAGGAGAAGACTACTGGCATACAGGCAATCACTGCGCCAACAAGCCAAGAAAACACCCCTAATCGATTCACACCTTCAACCTCATGCCAGCTATCTATCTTCCCTCGATGAATGACCCAATAAGAAGCAATCATCACACCTGCAACAGGTGGAATCATAGCTGATAAGATGGACATGATGGGTGTAAAATAATTTAAAATTCCTACCACGGCCAGTACCGTACCAATTGTTCCCGCGACACCAATCGCTAATCGTTCTTTGTTTTTAGCAATATCGAATACATTTATTAAAGCAATACCGCCTGAAATCGCATTTACCAAGTTGGTTTTCCATGTCGCTAAAATTAAACCAACCCCACCAATAAACGGTGTAGCGATATGCAGAAAGACAGCTGTAATATCACTTGTTTGGTAGGCAATGGTTAAAATAGCCCCTACTGCAATCATCAGCACACCTGCTGGAATAATCCCCAATGTAGCTGCTTTGACAACATCTGAACGTTTTTTGGAAAATTGTGAATAATCACCCGCTATGACGGCCCCTAAGGCAAACGATCCAATGGTAACGGCTAAACCATCCATAAAGCTCATATTGCCTTGTGGCTGATAATCACGTATGAGCTGAAGCTGATCGCCTGATAATGTTTGACCTAAACCGTAAAGACAAATGATTACGAGTAAAGGTACTGCAATATAGCTTAAAATACGCAACACTTTCATTCCATAAAGCGCTGAAACAACCATCACCATTCCACTTATGAATGAAGCAAGCGGAATCGGTATATTCACATGATAAATGGCTAACAAATTGGCTAAGGCGACCCCACAAACATTGGCCTGAATACCAAACCATCCTAAGCAGGCAATGGCTAAAATGATGGACAAGATTGTTCGAGAGCCTTTTTTACCAAACACTTGCCCAGCAACATGGACAGTTGGTTTTCCTAAATCACTGCTTTGCATTCCTTGTAAAACCATAATGAACACGACAATTGCGTAGCCTACAAAAGCAACCGCAAGTGCCTTTGATAAACTCATATTGGTAATGAGTGCGTTACCTACTAATAAACTGGGAATACAAATCATGGCGCCAGCCCAAATAATACCCAAGCTATACCAAGACTGACTTTTATTATTATTTTGCATGTGACTCCCTCCTTCTACTTAGGTGGTGGATTAATGTTTTTTATTATAAAAGAAAGGAAGGCGTCACGTCTTTTGCGTAAATGAAAAAAATAATCTGAAATTTTGTTCAAATTGACAAAATTTCAGATTATTCTAATCATTAATCAAGCGATACAGCATACAAGCCATATACACATCGTAAAATTCTGAGTACACTGTCACATCTGTGCCAATCTGCTCACTAATTTTTTTAATACGATATTTCACTGTATTTTTATGAATATAAAGGAGCTCCGCACAGCGCTCCACACTAGCATTCGCATCCAATAAAAAGGTAATCAATGTTTGCAAGGAATCACGCTCCCGCAAAATGGGTTCTATGACAGACAGATGTTCTTCAATGATTTCTTCTCCCTGCCTACTAACATCTATAGCCCTTTTCATCGAACGTACCTCTGCTGCTGTAAACAACGTTCGCATGGGATAAATGGTATGCGCCTTAGCCCCTACCTGATTAACCAATTGATACATTTGGCGCACAGACTTTGTATTTTTCATTTTAGGTGCATAAACGATTTCCGCAATTTGATCATCAAAATTGGTGGTTTCACAATATTCGACTGCAATGTCAAACTCATGGTGCTTATAAAGACAATTCCCTAACAGCACAATAACACATTGATCCATGCACTGTATTACTCTTGTTTGGTAATATGTTGACAGTTGCTCATCTAATTCATCTCGAATTCTTTTTTCATCGGCAAGATCATGCATGTACACTAACCACATCATCTGAATGGCAGAAACATCAATATGAAGGAGATTTGCTAATCTTCTCATTTTCTCACTTTCATCATTGATAATAGCTTTGACTAAGGCATATTCACTTACCTCATCATGCTTATCCCCCCATAAATTAATCGCAACTTGCACCACTTCACTTACTTTATCAATCGTTTTAGTTGGCAGTTTTGTATTTTCTTTTATCAGAAATAGATAAAGAGGCTCGCCATTTTTTTGGTGTACTTTTTTATATTCAACAACACAGGAGACAGTACTTCGTTGGAACTCGAATGTTCCTGCTTCTCGATGGAAATTCGATTGGCTACATTCCGCAATGACCTTCGCCACATCTAATGTTGAATTTCGTGGCCACATCACTTGGTTCACAATATCAAAATGACTATTCGTTAGCAGAATATTGGCTTTCAAACGATCCGAAAGCATTTTTAACGTAATTTCTACACTTCTTAAATGCTCTGGCAGTAAGGATACCTTTTCTAACGTCTCTTTGACAAAATGATCATTGACTCCTTGATGACTAATAATGGCTTCCATAACCTCATAAATAACTTCATTATAGCGCAGGGAATAATCATTTCTTGGCATACAGATGATAATAAAGCCCTGTGATTCTGCTAGTGTCAGAACCTCCTCTGGAATATCAGGCAACACAATCCCTACATAATATAAAATAAGACCTAGCTCGCCTAAATCATGTAAATGCTGAATCGTTTCACATTGCTGTTCCACACTATCTCGAATGGAATAAAATGAGCTAATAACAAGCTCCTCTGCATACCATTCCTCTTGTACACGGTTAATAATTCTGGAATAAAAATCAACATTCGATACTTCTAACACGGATAAAGAAGATACAGTACGATGAAGATTATCTCGACCCGTTAAAACCTCTGCCCCTCGAAAGGATGGCAAATGTAATAATTCATTGACCGTTACCCCCATGTTCAACCACCACTTTTCTCTACAACATCTTTTGAAGAAGAATACCATATCCCCTATAATCTTTCAAAAACCATTTTCTCTCTTGTTCAACTTCAAGTGTGTAAGTGATAAAATAAAAACTAAGTTTAGAAGGTAAGAGAGGAATTTAACCATGTCAAATCTGACAAATAGAGATTCATCAGTGGGCATAAACATCCGCGAGAGCTTACAGGCTGATTGTCAAAGCTGTTTTGGCTTATGCTGTACGGCTTTAAATATTGTTGCTTCAAGTGAATTTGCGATCAATAAACCAGCAGGCTCACCATGCCCCAATTTGCAGGATAATTATAGCTGTCACATTCATAGTGAACTAAGAGAAACAGGCTTCAAAGGCTGTACGGTTTTTGATTGCTTAGGTGCAGGACAGCAGGTTTCACAAGTCACGTTTCAGGGGCAAGATTGGCGACAATCCCGTGAGCATGCTGACAAGATGTTTCGAGTATTTCCAATGATGGAACAGCTTTACGAAATGATTGCGTATGTGGCAGAGGCATTATCCTATCCAGTGAATAACGACCTTTACGAGCAGCTTCTAGCTCAATTGGAATTGCTCCAACAAACAACAGAATTAGATGCAGATGCCTTATTAGCACTGGATATGGTAGCTATACGTGTGCCTGTCAATGCACTATTGCTCAAAACAAGCGAACAAATTCGTCTACATAGCCTAAAGGGGAAAGCTTCTAAACAATTGAATCAGCGTGGGGCTGATTGGATGGGCAAAAATTTAAAGGGCAAAGATTTACGTGGAACGGACCTTCGAGGTGGCTATTTAATTGCGGCCAATTTACAAGATGCTAATTTACGAGAGGTAGATTTCATCGGAGCTGATTTGCGGGATGCCAATTTGCGCGGTGCAGACCTGTCGACAAGTATGTTTTTAACCCAAATGCAAATCAATGCAGCACAGGGTGATCGCTACACGAAATTACCTTCCTATATAAAGCGACCTGCCCATTGGCAATAAAAAAGGTAGATGACGTTTTCAGTCATCTACCTTTCTCTTTAAGCTTGTTTCTTTTTATAGATGACAGTAGCTGCCACTAACACTAGTAAAATAGCTTGACCAATCATTGTTTCCACAGTTGGATAGAAGCCAATCAAGCTCATAACCGGTAAGCGATCGACAATTGTTGAAGACAAATGATCAGTGAGCTGCAATGTATGCAGGCTAACACCAATAATTTTAAAGGCTAATACGTAAATTAAAATGGTCGCTACCGCAAAGAATTTATGAACTGGAATTTTGCCACTTGCTTTAAACAAGACAATGGCAAGTACTGCAAGAATCAGCAGTGCTACGACAATCCCGAGGATAAATTGTGAGGTCTCCATTTTCGGGGCAATACCCGCATAAAAGACAAGTGTTTCCGCCCCTTCACGAAAGACTGACAAGAAGCTGATTGCAGCCATTGCCACAATAGAGCCACTGGAAATAGCCTGACCCATTTGCTTCGAAATATAGCGATTCCAACTGACCACATTGGATTTACTATGCAGCCAAATGCCGACACCAATCATCATGGCAGCCGCTAATAAGCCGACATAGCCTTCCATTAATTCTCGATTCGTATCAATCGTAGCTGAATTTAAAATGGTCGACATAAGAATAGCTGCGACGGCTGATAAAAACACACCGACAAATGCACCAACATAAATCCATTTTCGCATCTTCTTCTGACCTGATTTTTCAAGAAATGATACTAAGGCTAAAATAATAAGTAATGCCTCTAGTCCTTCACGTAGCAAAATTAATGCGGCGTCCCATATTGTATAATCGGAATCACCTTGGATGAGCTCGATTTCAGTACGGAATGTATCTAATTGCTTTGTCAGTGCTTCTTGATTTACAGTAGATTTTAATAAATCACTCGCAATAATAGGCATATCACTTTCAATTTTCGTATAAAGACTGCCATTTCGTGTGGAGATTTCAATTTCTACACTTGGCCATATCGTAATAAACTCACGCACTTTATTTGAAGCCGACTGATAATCACCAGCATCAATGAAATCTTGAGCCTCGTCAATATAGGCAATCAATGTAGCTAACGAATAGTCACCTTCTACTACTTCAGCTGTTTCCTTTCCTGCCACAAAATCCTCAATCGTTTTTTGTAAATCGGCAAATTGAGTTTTCATTAGCGCTATATCTGGTTCCTCAGCGGAAATAGAAATACGAAGAAATGCCATTTGTGTTTCGATTTGTCCATACATCGCAATACTTTGCTCCCGCACAGGTCGCTCATTTTTATTCCATTTACTATTAAAATCTTTATAAGCTTCTTCAATGGCCTGACGATCTCCGCTTGCCAAAGCCTGTTCAAAGTCTGCCATAATTGGCTTAAATTTTTGTCCAAACTCTGTTCGCTGTGCAGCTTCATCAACAGGATTTTCAAGCTTTTCTAAGTCACGTAACGCATTCGATAGAGCCGACAGCGCCTGTAAACGTTGTTCCTTGGAAGTGGCATTCGTGGCCTGTTGAAGAATTTTATCGACTTTGGCTTTTGCCTCTGTTTGTTCTGAAGAAACGTTAGCCCAGTCCGTAGCAAATTGTTCAAGAGCTTGCTTGGCCTCCGTCTCTTTATCCTGCTTTGTATTCATCAGTGCATCACTGATCGCAATATATAAATGACTATAAGATTGCGCAGCTTGCACAGGCAAAGCTAAAGTCAGGATGAAGGCGATGACCATACTACAGCGCATTAAAAAGTGCTTCACCTAAATAACTCCCCTTTTGTACACCAGGGAAGCAAGCAAACACGGCACTGCCTCGATGGGTAATGTACTCATTCATTTTATCCATTCGCCCTAAGCTATTTTGGATTGTTGTAAATTGGGCTGGGTCCTTTTGAAAGGAGATAAAGATAAGCCCTGCATCATGGGTTCCTGTATTTGACATAACACCTGATGCATATGAATAGGAACGACGTAAAATACGCGCACCTGATTTCCGTGCCAAATGGACATGTGATGTATCAGGCATAATATAGTTCCCTTTCTCATCCTTAGCCTCTACATCAAAATCATCAAATTCCTTTGTTTTGCCAAAGGGTGCCCCACTGTCACGGTAACGTCCAAAGGTTGCTTCTTGATCTTTCAATGATGTGCGATCCCATGTTTCAAGATGCATTTGAACTTTACGCGCAATTAAATAAGAGCCGCCTTTCAGCCAGCCTTTATCCACCCATACAACCTTATTTAAATCTTTCTCATCCGTAATCGCTGGATTCACGGTGCCGTCCTTGAAGGCAAAGAGATTTCGCGGTGTTCCTCCACCAGCAGGAAACGAGTTAAAGCCAGCCTGAGACCATTTAATTTCTACTTTACCAGATGCAGCTCGCACTAAATTTCGTACAGCATGGAAAGCCACCTGCGGATCATCTGCACATGCTTGAATACACAAATCACCGCCTGTATATTCCTTCTGTAGCTGATCTTTCGGGAAATGTGGTAAATCTTTAAGTTCTGCCGGTTTTAAATGCTGCATGCCAAGCTTATCGAAGAGCGATGGACCAACACCAATCGTAATAGATAAATTAGCCGCATCTAAGCCCTCTGCCTCTCCTGTATCACCAGTTGGCACTCTTGTATTCGTCGATACATCCACCATTAATTCACCGTTCATTAAACGAACAACAAGAGGTGTCCACTGCTGGAACAACTCTTGTAGCTCTTTCTTCGTTGTCACTAAAACATCCAAAGAAGCAAAATAAATATTCTTTTGCACAGGTGTCACAATACCTGACTGATGCTTGCCATAAAAATTGACCTTATTGCTAGCTGTCGTACTATCTTCTACCGTTTCAAAGACATTATAGCCCATTGCTTTCATGACACCGCCTAAGCCAGAAGCACCGATGGCAACACCTGCAACCCCAATGCCTGTCAGCTTCAGCATATCACGTCTAGAAATTTTCTTATTGATCCATTTTTCATCGTTTGATGTTGTCATTTATGTTCACTCCAAAATGATCCCCATTTGACTTAATGGTTCTCCAAGCTGATTAACAGCTGCCGCAAGTGCTTTTGTGTTGTCCTCTGTTAATTCCTCGAATGACACATAGCCACCATTAGCCGTTGCATGCTGTGCTAATAAATCGTCCACTGCCTTAAATTTTTCATCAAGTGTGGCCACTAATTTTTCATCTTTTGCTTCTAATTTTGAGCGTAGAATATCAAAGATTTTTTCTGCCCCTTCAATATTCGCTTTAAAATCATAAAGGTCTGTATGGGAATAAATTTCTTCCTCACCTGTAATTTTAGATGTCGATACTTCATTTAATAAGTCTACTGCACCTGTTATCATTAAATCCGGCGTCACTTCAACTGTTTGCACAAGAGCGTGCAATTCCTTCGCATCTGCAAGTAGCTGATCTGCTACAGCTTCATAGCCTTTTGTTGTATTTTCTTCCCATAATGCATACTCAAGCTTATGGTAGCCAGACCATTCTTCCTCGCCCTTGCCTTCGTCTTTGATATCTGCTAAACGTCCATCAATACGTGGATCTAGGTCTCCAAAGCTTTCTGCGATTGGCTCAGAGCGCTCAAAGTACATACGTGCTGGTGCATACGCTGCTTTTGCGCCTTCAATATCGCCAGCCTTGAATAAGTTCACAAATTTCTCTGTTTCTAGTAAAAATTGATCCATTTGCTCTAACGCAAATTGTTGATAGGCAGTTAGTTCATTAGTTAAATCGACTGCTTGTGTCGCTTGCTCTGACTGCTCTGTTGCCGGCTTGTCCTCTTTTTTTACTTCTTCTGTATCGCCACAGCCAGCCATTAGAATGCCTCCTGCTACTAAAACTGACAATAATGATTTATTTTTCATCCTTCGTTCCTACTTCCGAATTAGTTTTATATTGTGATGATAATGATTATCATCCTCCATTGCAATATATTTTTTTTGAAAAAGAAAAAAACGTCATTTTTCAGTTGATCTACACAACCAACTAGAAAAAAGACGTTTTTTCTACAATATAATGATTCTAATCTACGAAATATTCGCTTGTTTGATTTTCTCATGTTTCCCATGTAAGAAATAATAAAGCACAATCGATACTAAAATGACAAATACCATTGAAAAGAAAATGGCGCTATAGCCCATAGAGGGAACAAATAATCCTAAGAAATAAGGCCCGACGCCTAAACCGAAATCGTAAAATATAAAATAAGTCGAAGTAGCAAGTCCTAAACGCTCATTAGGTGTTACTTTGATCGCAATGGCCTGTGCAACGGAGTTGAAGTTACCATAACCAATACCAATACATGCAGCAGCAATTAAAAGAGCCATCGTAGTCGTCGCTGAGCTAAAAGCATACATACCGATAGCAAAAATAACTAAGCATGGGTAAATAATGATATTGGCTCCTCTTGTATCAAGTAGTTTTCCTGTAAATGGACGTGTAGCCAAAATCACAATGGCATAAATAATAAAGAAATAACTACCGGCTGATACAAGATTTAACTCTTTAGCATAAAAGGTCATAAAGGACATAACACCTGAATAGGCAAAGCCAATCACAAGTGCAACAAAGGCGATAGGCACAGCACGCATCTCAATAAAGTTTGTCACCTTAAAGCCAGCCTTCACAGCTGAATCCTTCACTTTCTTCGGTGCATCTGGCACTGTCACGATAAAATACATAAAAAAGCAAATAATAGCTAAAACGGAATCCACGGCAAAAATCATACGATAATCTTTAAAAAGCTGTGTTAATAAAATACCAATAAATGGTCCAATAGCTGTAGCTAAAATCGCACTTAAGCTATAATAACCAATCCCTTCACCACGTCGCTCAGGTGGTAAAATTTGCGCAATAATCGTCCCTGTTGCTGTACTAGCGATACCAAGGGCAATCCCCTGCACTAGACGATTTAACATCAGCAATGGCAAATTACCTGCTATAAAGTAAGACATCGTGGACAACATAAATAATAGTAATCCACAAAATAATGTTTTTTTACTACCCCAATCACCAATAATACGTCCTGTACCAAGACGTCCTATCAGTGTCCCGATAATAAAAATACTCGAAACAAGCCCTGCTGTACTTGTCGAAGCATTAAAATGCTCCACAGCATAAGCCGCAATCGTAACCATTAATAAATAAAAGATTAACGTAATGGTAAAATTAATAAGTGAGACAATTAAAAAATCCTTTGTCCATAGTTTCTTTCTGGTTGCTTCCACGTTACTCTCTCCTATTGATTGATATTCATACAAATTCTTGCTAAAACCTTGGTCGCAATTTCAATCTCTTGCTCTGGCACACCTGCTAGGGCCTGCTCAAAAAACGGACTCAAATGCAACTTAATCTCCTGCACCAGCTCATCACCATGCGCCGATAAATGGACAAGCTTCTCACGCTTATCCTTGCCCGCTACTGTCTCCACATAGCCTAACTCCACAAGCTTATGCACAAGCTTCGTCACACTCGGCTTCTCGATCGACATAAAAGTAGCGATATCTACAAATGAATGTGGACCTCTATCTTTCAAAAAACGCAGTACAGCCCACTGCGAACTATATAACTGATAAGGCTCAAGCTGCACATTCAGCTGATTAATAAAAGGCCTATACATTAAACGATACTGATTAAAAAACTCCTGCTCAATCGTCACAACATCACTTCCTTTTAAATTAGTTAGCCTAGCTAACTATATACCTAAAAACTCTATTTGTCTAGTAGGAAATAAGCGAAACGTCGCTCTTGGGGTATGTGCTATTAGCCTGGGATGTGTGGTTTTGAGAGAGGTATCCTTCACTTTTATTGCTCTATCCTTCACTTTCAGCATCCTATCCTCTCACTTCTCTCTGCCTATCCGCCACTTTCTCCGCTCTATCCACCACTTCGCGCGGTCTATCCGCTACTTTTAACTCTCTATCCTTCACTTTTTTCCTTCTATCCAGCTGCTTCATGCGTATCCTCCACTTTCCCCGCTCTATCCTTCACTTCGTGCGGTCTATCCCCTACTTTCTCCTTCTTATCCGTCACTTTTTTCCTTCTATCCACCTGCTTCATGCGTATCCCCCACTTTCTCTGCTCTATCCACCACTTCGCGCGTTCTATCCGCTACTTTCTCAACCTTATCCGTCACTTTCAGCTTTCTATCCACCCACTTCACGCGTATTCCCCACTTTCTCCGCTCTATCCTTCACTTCGCGCGTTCTATCCACCTGCTTCATGCGTATCCTCCACTTTCCCCGCTCTATCCACCACTTCGCGCGGTCTATCCGCTACTTTCTCCTTCTTATCCGTCACTTTGAGCATCCTATCCACCCACTTCACGCGTATCCTCCACTTTCTCCGCTCCATCCACCACTTCGCGCGGTCTATCCGCTACTTTCTCCTTCTTATCCGTCACTTTCAGCTTTCTATCCACCCACTTCACGCGTATCCTCCACTTCCCCCGCTCTATCCGCTACTTTCTCCTTCTTATCCGCCACTTTTTGCTTTCTATCCACCCACTTCACGCGTATCCTCCACTTCCCCCGCTCTATCCTTCACTTCGCGTGTTCTATCCGCTACTTTCTCAACCTTATCCGTCACTTTCAGCATTCTATCCACCCACTTCACGCGTATCCGCCACTTTCTCCGCTCTATCCTTCACTTCGCGCGTTCTATCCGCTACTTTCTCAACCTTATCCGTCACTTTCAGCATTCTATCCACCTACTTCATGCGTATCCTCCACTTTCTCCGCTCTCTAGCAACCTATTTCAAGCGCCATTCCCCTCTACAACACCAAAAGCTACAATTCAGACCGCTTGAATTGTAGCTCTTAGCTCTCTATTCCATAATCCAATATTTTCGATGCTTTTTGACACCCTCCGCTTTCAATGGGAGTTGTTGCAACAACTTGTATGCAAGGTTGGGGGATGCAATGGCAAAGAATTCCCGAAAACTTCGATTGGTCAGCTGCTGCCCGACTAGTAACCTGTAGTCCTCTAATGTTCGAACCAATGCATCATCGTCCACCAATCCACAGCGTGGGCATGTCCATTTTTTATAGTGATACGATAATCGCTGACCATTAACACATTGTGGACATAACACACCTTTCGTCATTTCCTTGAGCGGTACCTCTACCTCTTTTTTCAACTTTGTTTGCAGGGATAATAAAAGGTTGGCGAATCGCAAAAGGTCTACTCTTACTCTAGGTTGATGCCGCTCCATCCATTTTTGTAAATTAAATCGTAACCCTGCCACATGAAAGATAGGCAGCCCCTCAAATCCCTTTGTCAAAATACCATTTCTCGTTGCCAATACCACCGCATGCAAAACTGGTAAATCAATCCGTTCCTTCTGTACTAGTTTTTTCATCCATACTACATGCCGTTCCAGCTGAAGAAATGGATCCGTCATGCCTTCGACTGTACCATCTGCGGTCGTACGTGTTAATTGAGCGAATGAAGCATCGTATGAAAGTTTGCCTGTAATATTTTTGATTTCTAGGATGAGGACAAAGTGAGGACAGAGAAAGATGGTGTCCATTTGATGGGTAGAACCAAAGTCATTCATTGTTTGAAAGTCATGGAGAAAATAGTGGGGGGATGGTAAGTCTAGTTCAAGCCATTTTGCATCAACGAGCTGTTCACCAGCGAATCCTACCTGTAGACGCCTTAAATGCTCACAATAAAACGTATATTCACTATGGGATACAGGAAGTCTTTGTATAAGTGCCTCTAGCATCTTTTGCGTCTCTGATGTTTGACGTGCTAATAAAATCATCTAATCACCTCCTGCCATGATTATATAAAAAAAGAACCTCAACGAATGAGGTTCCTAAAAACTTGTTATATAGAATGTTTAAAATAAATATTTCCCTATTTTCGCTAGAACAAAAGTCTTTTCTTTCGAGCATCACTTAATTTTGATTCATACTTTTCTAGACATTCTTCCGCAATAAATATAAGAAATAAGGTGCACCAATAAATGCCACGACAATACCAGCAGGGACAGTTGCGCTGGCGATGGCAACACGTCCAATCGTATCAGCCAGCATAAGCAAGCTCGCTCCAATAAGTAATGTTAGTGGTAAAAAGAATTGATAGCGTGGGCCAACGAGTTGTTTGGCAATATGGGGGGCCATCAAACCAATGAAGGCTACACCACCTGTTATCGATACCGCAGCAGCCGCTAACGCAACCGCGACAATTAATAATCGCAAACGTTCTCGCCCTATATTCATGCCGAGGCCTACCGCTGTTTGCTCTGTCATAGCCAAGACATTCAAGACATTGGCCTTGTAAAAAATATAAGGAATACCTAGCACAAGCCAAGGTACTAATGCCCAGAAAAATGGCCAATCCGTGCCCCATACATTACCGGCTAGCCATTGTGCAATAAATTGTACATCACTACGCTCGGCTGAGGAGATTAATACCATCATGACTCCTGATAGAGCTGAAGCGACCCCTACCCCCACTAAAATAAACTGCACGGGATGCACACCCTTATTGCGCTGATAGGAGAAAAAGTAAATCGATAGGGCTGTTAATAAGGCACTGCAAAAGCCTACAGCAGGTAAGACATAAGCAAAGTGAGGGAGATCCCCCTTCACTAATAAATAAAATATAGTAATCCCAACTCCTGCACCCGCACTAATCCCAATCATTCCTGGATCCGCTAAATCATTGCGAGTAACGCCCTGCAACACAGCGCCTGCTAAAGCTAACGCCATGCCTGCAGCAGCTAGCACAAACATTCTTGGTAAGCGGACCGAAAATAGCACGAAGGACTCTTTAAAACTTCCATCGCCGAGCAAGGTTGGAATAATACGATCAATGGATACAGAAGCAGCACCTAATGATATGCCCATAACAAAAATAAACAGAGTAACAATCAGCCAAAGGATTAACCATTTGCGCTGTTTTTTACGACCGTCTTTAAACAAATTGGCGTCCTCCCTTCCGCACTAAAAGTAGGAAGAATGGTAGACCAATAATTGAAATAATCGCCACAACTGGTGTTTCATATGGTGCGTTAATCATACGCCCTGCAAAATCAGCTGTCACCATAAACCAGCCGCCAACAATAGCGCTCATCGGTAAGACAAAACGATAGTCGGTTCCTACAAATGCACGAACCATATGCGGCACCATTAAGCCAACAAATGCTAGATTCCCAACGAGTGCCACCGCTGAGCCTGCAAGTATGACCACTACAAACATCATTATACCTTTAATCATCGTTGTATTTTGCCCAACGCCCACTGCTACCTCTTCATTTAAACTTAAAATCGTTAATTGGCGACTAAAAGCAAACGCTAGCAGTAAACCAATCACAATGACAGGTACGATTAATAATGCCTGCCATGTTGTGCCAATGAATCCGCCACTTGTCCACATGGATACATCCTTGGAAATTTGAAATAAAATGCCTGTCCCTTCAGCGATTGCTTGTAATAATGCCGTTACAGCCGCGCCCGCTAGCACAAGCTTCAATGGTGAAAAGCCTTTTTTAGTAGAAGCACCCACCCCATAAACTATCATCATGCCAATTCCAGCTCCAACAAAGCAGGCTAAAATTAACGTATAATATGAGAATTTCGGAATAAATGCCATCGTTAAGGCAAGGGCAGCATTGGCCCCTGCCGTTAAACCAAGCAGCCCTGGATCAGCTAATGGATTTCGTGTAACCCCTTGCATAATTGCTCCAGCGACAGCGAGTGCACTACCAACAAAAATAGCTGCAATGATACGAGGAAAGCGAATTTCTCGTAAAATCGTGTAATGTTTACCACCACTTTGTCCGACAATTGCTTGAAAGACATCTTGAATACTCGTATTCGCTGCCCCTAAGCACAACGAGATACCGGCCGTACCAAATAATACGGTCAAAGCAAGCAATACCTGAAGCCAAAATGGAAGCTTTCGAAACTTTGTCATTTGCCTTCGCTACTCTCTACTCAATTATTGTAAAAATTTCTCTTCAAAGAACTTTAACTGATACTCTAATGTAATAGGATCATTGAAGTAAAAGGCATTGGCATTCACTTCAAATAATTGACCATTTTTCACTGCTTCTAAATCTTTAAACCACGCAGCATCAGTGAAGGAATTATCTTGATCTTGGAACATACTAAAGATGACATAGTCCCCTGCATAGTCCCCTAATACTTCTTGAGAAATCGCATAGTAGCCTGGCTCTAGAGCAGTTTCTTTTACTTTTTCAGGCATCTTTAAGCCCATTTCTTGATAAAGGATTTCTGTTCCACGACCCCAATTATCACCGTAAATATAAAACTGTTTATTAAAGTTTTCTGCCACTGTGACAGTTGCATCTTCACCGATTTTTTCTTTAATTTTTTTACCAGTTTCAGACGCACGTGCTTTAAAATCTTCTACCCATGCCGTTGCTTCTTTTTCTTTATTTACAACTTTCCCTATTTCAATAAACTGTTGAAGATAATCTACTTTGCCATACGTAAATAACACTGTCGGCGCAATTTCTGATAGTTTATCAGCATTTTCAATTCCACTTAAGCCAATAATTAAATCAGGCTCTAGCTCAAGAATTTTTTCTATATCTGTATTTTCAACAACCACTGCATCTTTAATAGCATCTTCGAAGTTTGGATTTTTCGCTGCCCAAGCATCCACACCTACAACATTTACATCAAGCTGTAATAAATCCCCTACAAATGACGATAATACCACTACTCGTTTAGGATTTGCTGGTACTTCCACAGGACCTGTCTCTGATTGATAGGTAATTGTTTCTGCTGACGTTGCTTCTTTTGAGCCTTCATCTGCCTTCTCTGTTTTCTCTTCTTTATTGCCACACGCTGCAAGTACTAATACAAGCATCATGAACATAGGTAATAGCCACTTTTTCATTGTCCTTCTCCTTTTATACCGTTTGTAATAAGTCATATGTAATGCACATTGGTTTATTTGTTCGTGGATCCTTGCCAATGACCGCATCAATATTAAATACTTTTTTCAATACTTCTGGAACCATCACTTCTTCTGCAGTTCCGAATTTCACCAGCTCACCTTGTGAAAGCGCTACAATATAATCTGAAAAACGTGCCGCTTGATTTAAATCATGGAGGACCATGACAATGGTACGTCCTTGTTCTTCATTGAGCTTATATAGCAGCTCTAAAACCTCAAGCTGATGCGCCATATCTAAATAGGTTGTGGGTTCATCTAAAAAAATAATGTCAGTCTCCTGAGCTAATGCCATCGCAATCCACACACGCTGACGCTGTCCACCGGATAGAGCATCCACAGATTGTAAACGGAAGTCTGTTGTTTTGGTCACCTGTAGAGCCCAATCGATTACCTCTTTATCCTTTTGAGATAAATTCCCAAAGCCCTTTTGATAAGGAAATCGACCATAGGATACTAGCTCTTCCACTGTTAAACCATGTGCACTTTCCGGACTCTGTGGTAGAATTGCGAGCTCTTTAGCCAATTCTTTCGTTTTCATCTTGGAAATCGTTTGACCATCTAATATGACCTGCCCACTCTCATGCTTTAAAATACGCGTAATGGCCTTTAATAACGTTGATTTTCCACAACCGTTTGAACCAATAATCGTCGTAATTTTGCCATCTGGAATTTGCAATGATAAGTCATGCACAATGGTTTTGCTCTCATAACCAACACGTATCGAGTCAACTTCTAAACGCAAAACGGACCCTCACTTTCTTTTTACTTATTTCCATGCTATGATATTCATAGTTAAAAATGATAATCATTATCACTAGAATTAGTCTAGTTTTCCGATAAGATTTTGTCAATTACTTTTTTACTATTCATTAAGGATGTGGCAATAAAAATGCAACCTATATACGATGTGACAATTATTGGCGGAGGCCCTGCTGGCTTATATAGTGCCTTTTATAGTGGTTTACGTGGATTAAAAACAAAATTATTGGAAAGCCAACCACAGTTAGGTGGAAAAGTATTACTGTATCCTGAAAAGTTGATTTGGGATATTGGCGGACACCCTCCTGTGTTAGGCGAGCAGTTTGCTAAACAGTTAATCGAGCAAGCAAAAACGTTTGATCCTACGATTTTGACTAACACAAAGGTAGACTTTATTGAACGCCAGGATGATCTATTTATCATACATACAGCGACGGGTGAAAAGCATTATTCGAGAACAGTGCTGTTAGCTGTAGGAGGTGGCATTATCAATCCACAAAAGCTAACACTTGAAGGTGCTGAAAAATACGAAATGGCGAATTTACATTATACTGTACAATCCTATAAACGCTTTGTTGATAAGGATATCTTGATTTCAGGTGGTGGCAATGCGGCCATTGATTGGGCTGTTGAATTAAGCCCGATTGCCAAAAGTGTGACCGTTGTTTACCGTAAAGAGAAGTTATCTGCACATGAAGCAACTGTACAGGAAGCACTGGATGCTGGTGTACACATTGAGTGTAATACAACTATTACAAAGCTTACTGCCAATGCTAATAAAACGGCTATTCAATTAGTGACATGTGAAAACACGACAACTAAACAAAGCTATATTCGTCAAATCGATGAGGTGATCGTAAGCCACGGCTATAATTGTGAAGCATCCCTCACATTTGATGAGGCCATTGCTGTTCCTAAAAAGGATGATTATTATGTAGAAGGAAGAGCAACTGGAGAGACGGCACAGCCTGGCATTTTTGCAGCAGGAGATATTTTATCGTTTGAAGGAAAAATTAATTTACTACTTGGGACATTCCAGGATGCGGCTAATGCCGTTAACTCGATTAAGACTTATTTAGAGCCATCAGCCTATCGTCATGGTATGGTCTCCTCTCATAATGAGCTATTTAAAGAAAAAAATCGTTCTATTATTGAAAAGCAACTTGTCCAAGTCAATTAAACACTTTTATGTACCCTCTTAAGATCCTTCTCTTAAGAGGGTTTTTAGCTTTTATTTAAATAAACTTAGTAATGACCCCATCTGCCTTAACATATTGACTCCATTCGTAATCGTCCCAGCGTGCCCCATAATCGTATTTAAATGATCAGGCAAATTCCCTAATCTTAAACCTTGTGATTGTTGGTTAGGAGAATAGTAAGGTTGTTGTATGGATCTACCTCGAAAAGGTGGGCCAAAATATTGTCTATTGCTCGGCGGATATGATCCCCTTCTAGCATTTGGATGGAAATATGGCATTTATACACCCCCTATCTGAAAGCTTCAAGATAGTATATGTGCGAATTTTAAGGATGAATTAGACATTTGAAGAAGTGTTAAAAATAATATATTTCGTAAGACACTACTATATGGACGTCACCTTACTAGTTTTCTTGTCATACTATAAGAAAAAAGAAGGTGTTTATTATTCAAAGCTCTAATTATCTCCAATTTTTAGCTAAATTTGGTATCGGAGGTGCACATCCTGGGGGCATTAATCTATCAAAAGCACTTTTTGAACATGAGAATATCCAGCGAGGTGTAGACATTTTAGATGTGGGGTGTGGCACAGGGCAAACTGCTGCTTATTTAGCTTCCTTCTATCAGGCAAATGTCACGGGCATCGATGTTCATCCTCTTATGATCGAAAAAGCTAGACAACGAATGCAAAAAACTCATTTAGCTGTCAACCTTATAGAAGGCTCGATTGAGCAAACCTCAATTGAAAAAGAGTCTTTTGACTTCATTCTTGCCGAATCGGTTCTGGCCTTTGTCAATCAACAACGGGCTTTACAAGAGATTTTTCGTTTATTAAAAAAAGGGGGCCGCTTTATTGCCATTGAATTCACCCTTCCTGCAACACTTCCCTCCCAACTAGCTCAAGAAATCCAGCAGTTTTATGGATTTGAATCTCTTCTTACGAAAAAGGATTGGGTCACATTATTGCAGCAAGCTGGGTTTCACAATATTCGAATACAAAAAAATAAATCCATCTCGTCTCAGCACGAATTTCATTTTTCCCAACATATTGAACCCGAATTACTAGATGTAATGGATGAGCATATGACGATGAACGAAAAATACGGAAAATATTTGGACTATCGTATTTATTCATGTACAAAATAAATGAGCCAGCTTCTAATGTTGCTGGTTTTTTTGCCGTTACAGCAATTTTATGACACCTGTCATCTAGATTCTTTGACTGCTGTGAATAGGTTTTCTCTTTATAATTTCTTATTCTTAAAACATAAGAAAACAAAAGAAAGAGTGATTGAACTTATGCAAACACAACAACGACTCCCCTTTATCGATATGTTAAGAGGCTTTGCTGTCTTAGGAACACTTGGCACAAATATTTGGATTTTTGCTTATCTAGGAGATTTATCGTATATCACAACGAGTAATTATTCTGGTTGGTGGTCCTTCAATGACTTTTTACGAATGGTCGTCCTATTTTTCGTCAATGGGAAGCTCCTTGGACTGTTAACCATTATGTTTGGGGTAGGCTTACAATTAAAATACCAACAAGCTCTACGAAGAGGAAATGCTTGGCCGGGCGTCTATCTTTGGACAATTGTATTTTTAGGTTTGGAAGGATTGCTGCATTATACACTTGTCATGGAATACGATATTTTAATGAGCTACGCAGTGACAGCTTTCATAGTTGCCTTCCTAATCCGATTAGGTGACAAAGTGATGACATGGGCTTTCTATCTGTTTGGTAGCTTTCATGTCCTTATGATTCTATTGATTTTCATTAGTAGCCTACAGGGTACAATTATTTCCTTCAATGGTATGGAAACTGTGGCTGCTCTATATGAACAGGGCACATGGCTTGCACAAGTTCAACATCGTCTGACGAATTTTTTATTTTATCGAACAGAAGCCATTTTTATTATCCCAATGAATGTCTTTTTATTTTTACTTGGTGTGAAATTCATGCGCAATGAGGTATTTTCGCAACATGACAAAGGACGTCAAGCTCGTCAAAAGCTCTTTAAAATCGGTATATATATTGGCCTACCGTTAAATTTACTGTTATTTGTTCCTGGTGGACTGTTTGATTTACCTGTTCGCTATTTATGTGCTCCTATTCTATCAATTGGCTATATTGGTATTTTAGGTAAACTGGTAGAATATAAGAGACTGGATTGGCTGTGGCAATGTTTTGCACAAGTTGGCAAGATGTCTTTGAGCTGTTATGTCCTACAAAACGTGCTGGCTTCTATCATTTTTTATGGCTGGGGGCTTGGCTTAGGAGGTCAATTAAATAGCATTGTTATTATCAGTATTTGGCTAGCCCTATCTTGCCTACAGCTCATGTTAGCGTCATTTTGGCAGCAGCGCTTTCATATGGGCCCGATGGAGTGGATTCGTAAAAAAACCATTCAAGCGATGACACAGTAATACGCAACAAAGGATGGTGTATGAAATAAAAATTTATCCTAGAGAACAAATAAAGCATTATTTAATCATCGATGTGATGTCCTTGATTGTTTTAATAACGATGGTGTTATGGTCTCATTCAGCTCTCCCTTTGGCAGCTCGAATATCGATTTTAGGCTTATATCTCGGTGCTTTCTATATAGCTTTATGGCATCGAGATTGGAGGTTGCTTGTAGCTTCACTTGTAGCCTTCCTCCTTATTACTATCCTCGGTATATATGAGGACATCTTTATGCTGATTTTCGGATTTACCTTTGCCGATTTATTAGGAAGAGCCAAATCGAAATGGCATATCGCGATTGGGATGCTTGGTATAGCTGTCATGTTTTTAGGCGTCATGAAACTTACTACAGATTCGCTAGTAACAGTTGAATCACAGGTACTAGCACCAATGATGATTATTCAAATGGTGTTTCCTGTCCTTATTTATTTTGTAGAAAAGTCGAAAAACCTACAATCTGAATTGGCTGATGTCAATACGCAGCTCGTTCAACAAGAGGAACGACAGCGAATTGCTAGAGATCTCCATGACACGATTGGTCATACGCTGACGATGATTAAAATCAAAACAGAGCTAACGACTAAACTAATCGACCGAGATCCTTCAAGTGTCAAACAAGAATTAAATGAGATACTAGCCACTACTCGTACCGCCCTAAAACAAGTACGAGAGCTCGTATCTGATATGAATTTTGTATCATTACAGACCGAGTTAATACACTGCCAGCAACTATTACAAAGCGCGAATATTACAACAACGCTACACAATCAATGCCCTACAATCGTCCTTTCTAGCGTGGAGGAAACGATGCTTGCTTTATGTGTACGAGAAGCTACGACAAATCTCCTCAAGCATAGTGAGGCAAAAAAATGCCACATGACAATCCATTGTCACAATGGACTGTATACGCTAGAGATGAAAGACGATGGAATTGGTTTATCGCAGAAAGGGCTTGGCAATGGCATCCATTCAATGAAAGAAAGAATGCAAGTTCTTCAGGGCTCGGCCACGGTTGAAAATAACACACCTACAGGTACAAGTGTGGTACTAACCATACCCATTCAAGATGGAAAGGAGCCTCTAACATGATACGTGTATTACTAGCTGAGGACCAACAAATGCTACGGGGTGCCTTAACATCGCTCTTATCTTTTGAACCAGATATTGAAGTAATTGCAGAAGTGTCAGATGGTCAAAAAGCATGGGACTACATTAAACAGGAGCTACCTGATGTTTGTGTCGTAGATATAGAAATGCCTCATTTGTCAGGATTGGAGCTTGCAGAAAAAATTAAACAGGCTAACCTCCCCTGCAAAGTCATGATTGTCACAACCTTTGCACGCCCGGGCTATTTACAAAAAGCGATGGACTGTGAGGTTCACGGCTATCTACTAAAAGATGAACCCATTGATTATTTAATCGCTACAATTCGGAAAATCATGCAAGGAGAAAAGGTAGTCAGCAAGGATTTAGCCGCTACCTTATTTATGAAAGAGCATAACCCTTTAAATGAACGCGAAATTGCCGTACTACAACTTGTTCAAGAAGGCTTAACGACAAATGAAATTAGTAAACGATTATTTTTAACAAAAGGCACCATTCGCAATTATTTATCAACCTCTATTCAAAAGCTACAGGTCGAATCTAGACAGCAGGCCGCTCAGGTAGCACGTGAAAAAGGCTGGCTATAGCTAAAAAATCTCGCCACAGCATGTGACGAGATTTTTATTTGGATACTTTACATCTATTAGGTTTCAGGTTTTAGGTTTCAAATGACAGATTCATTATTCTATTAAAAATTATTTTCCTTGTAGAACTACATTTGTTGCTGTGGCCCAGTTGTTTAATGGCATAACTGTATAACTTACATTGGCTTTTAACGTGCCATCGTTCGCAACATCAAAGATACCTACAGCACCTTTACGTGATGAATAGCGATACTGTGCTTGTAATGTGCTCCCATCATTTCCACGTAGCTCAACACTTCTTCCTGCTAGTAAATCAGATTGAGGATCATTTGTTAATTGTAATTCGAATGATTTTTCATCAATAGCTTTTGCTGATTGTAGTGTAAATGGTGCGATTTCTTGTGCTACAAAGCTCTTTACATCCATTTCCGCCCATTGTGAGTACACGCGATATGTGACACCTGGTTTTAATATTTGTCCAGCCGGTAATCTAAATTGAGGAGCTTGTCTGCCATCTGCTGCTTGCGTGAATGGTACATAGTTTGCTACAAACTCTTCTCCTTCACTTGTTTTCACTGTCACATTGCGGTCACGTAATGAAGATATAACATCAAAACGTTTGCCACTCGCATCTCGATTATGACGATCTAAGCTAAATGCTAAATCTCCACGACCAGCGCGATATGCTTCAATAATATTGGCATAGTCCACAACGCCATCCTCTTGGAATGATTCCAGTGTAAATGTATCGTTTGTTACTTGCTCCACATTGCGCACAAATACTTTTTCATCTGTTCCTTCAAAAACTTTATTCCGCTGTTCTTTATAGCTCAATGTATAGATGAAGTCATCTTCTTGGAATGTCGTCGGTACAATATATGTACTCTTAGATCCTGTCATTAAGCGTGGCACATTGACAATCTCTAAATCTCCATTAAACGTAAAATGCTGTTTAATTGCATCTAGATTATTCAGATCTACATCAGCTGCTGCTAACGGCTGGTTAAATGTAATTTGAAGTGTCATTGTATTTAATGGCTTAATATTTGTAATCTTTGCTACTTGCTCATTTTCGGCAGCTGTTACCACTTTCTTACTTGCTGCCTCTGCATTCAAAGGCTCGTTAAATGTAACAAGACCTGCTGATAAAACGGATAAAGCTAATGCTGCTGGAACCATACGTTTTCTTAATTTCATCTATAAAACTCTCCTTTTTGGTGTCATTTGGTTTACAAGATTTATCATAAAGCCCATATCTAAACTGCCAATAAATAAACTATTAAAAAAAAATAAAAAAATAAGAAAAATAATTTAAGAACAACTAGAAAGAAATTTTCAAAACATCTGGTATGTAACAATAACAAACAGACCATTAACTGGAATACACATTGGTAATATTCTATAATTTTCCATAATTCACATTAAGAAAATTGAAACTATACACTTGTTGATACGTAATTTATAACGACACCACATTAAAAAGAGGGGGATTTCAAATAAGTTCTTCGACATTCAGGATTAGCCGGTTGCTTTTGTACTTTGTACTCGTATCACTATTTCTCTTTGTTTCGGGAAATGTTGGACAATATTTGATAGAAACACAAGGTATGGATAAAAAATTAGCCATGCTTTTACAAGGAATGATTTTTACTGGGTTAACGCTTGTTGTCCTTTTTGTACTTAAAAAAGAAAATCCAGATTTTTTAAAAAATATTGGATTGAAGGGTGTTAATTCATTATCTAAGTTGATGTTCGGTATTGCATTGCCTTTTATTTTACTCGTATCAGGCATTTTAACAGCTTATTTATTTGGTGGCATAGAAAATGTCAGGTTGAACTTGACAACAAATGTCATTATCGCTATTTTAATCAATTCATTAACAGCATTTATGTATGAGGCATTTCCAGAAGAAGTTTTTATCCGGGGACTAATTTTTGAAGAGTTGCATAAGAAATATCGGTTTATCATCTCATTAATTTTGCAACCGTTAATTTTCATATGTGTGCCGATTATGGTGATGGCCATGGCATCCATATTCTTTAGTGAACCATTTACAGTAACTATAGACTACTTTATTTTACTCTTCATTTTTGGCATTGCTCTACAGCTATATAGAAGATATACAGGTACACTATGGATGAGTATTCTCTTTCATATTGTTTATCTTGAAGTGGCTAGATATATTTCCATGGGAGGCATGTATAACCCAGATGTCGCTCTTTTAGAGTTTGATGAGACATTTGGAGGATTTATGACGCTCTACTTGTCTTTTTTGTTTATAGTGATATTGAGTGTAGTCGTGCTGTCAGTTTTGTTGCTAATTGATAAAAGAAAAAATAATTATAAAAACAACATTTTACAATAATTTTCTATATCTCTTATTTTCTTCAATAAAAACTCTAAAGGTTCGCAAGTGGAGGTTTTAAATATCTCGTACAACAAAAGGAATCGAGAGCGTGACCTCTAGATTCCTTTTGTCTATAATGTGGATTATTTTGCTCCCGCGGCAATTAGGATTTGTTCAATCTCTTGAAAGCCTCGCTGTTTCGCGTGTTGCAATGGTGTAACATTATTTTGATCGGGTATAGTCACATCTGCACCATGCTCAATTAATAATTGAATCACGGTCTGCTGTGTAGGATTGCCGTTATTTAAGACAATCGCCTCCATTAGGGCTGTCCATCCTAAATGATTGACATGATTGACGTTAATGTCTGTATTCGTTAATAACTCCTCGATGACCTCTACATGACCATGCTCTGCTGCTGGAATTAATGCTGTTCCGCCATATCGATTCAAAATCGTAGGATCTGCTCCCGCCTGAATAGTAAGCTTTAAAATATCGAGATAGCCTTCTGCTCCTGCATAGAGGAACGGTGTGTTTTGCATGCTATCTTGAATATTAACATCTGCCCCCGCCTCAATTAATAGCTTGGCTGCCTCCACATCCTGATTATATGTAGCAATCATTAAGGCCGTTCGCTTGTTTGCATCCTGAGCATTGATATCTACTTTTTGCTCCAGAACCTTTCGAAGCACCTCTATATCTCCTTTTTCTGCTGCTTTCAAAAGCTCGCCTGTCAAATCTGTTTTCACCTCTTCACTTCCCCCTCTATCAAGCTGGATAGCCTCTGTATCGTTGGAGGAACACCCTTGCAGTAAAAATGATAATGCTATCATAGCTGCCTGTATCTCCTTCACCTGTCATACACCCCTTTCTAATTTGATGACGTACTTTCTTTAGTGTACGTGGTAATGCTAAAATGCCTATTAACCATTTCTTAAAAAAGTCTAAAATCTTGTACAAAAAAATACCTCGCCAACAAGACGAGATATCTTTTCTTATACATTGAAGCGATAGCCTGCTCCCCAAACGGTTTCTAAAAATTTGGGCTGTGCGGGATCACGTTCAATTTTTTCACGTAGCTTTCGAATATGGACAGTAACAGTCGAAACATCCGCAGCTGATTCATAACCCCAGTTACGCTCATATAATTGTTCTTTACTTAATACCTGATTGGGGTGTTTCACAAAAAATACCAACAAATCAAATTCCTTTGTCGTAAAGGCAATTTCATCTCCATTCACAAAAACCTTTCTGGCTGATGTATCAATAGTAATGCCATGGATGGACATCAAATGGTTGGTTTGCTGATTTGTTGCAAGACGCTCATATCTCGATAAATGAGCCTTGACCCTTGCCACTAGCTCACTTGGACTAAAGGGCTTTGTAATATAATCATCTGCTCCTAGTCCAAGACCTCGAATTTTATCAATATCTTCTTTTTTAGCCGACACAAACAGTATTGGAATATTGTTCACTGCACGAATCTGTTTACAAATTTCGAAGCCATTCATCCCAGGCAGCATAATATCCAAAATGATTAAATCATAATCACCTTCAAGTGCCTGTTTCAGTCCATCATCTCCTTGATGCTGAATATCCACTGCAAACCCATTAATTTCTAAATAATCTCGTTGGAGCTCTGCTATGCTCACTTCATCTTCAATTAGCAGTATTTTTTTCATGTTCTTTCACCTTCTCCTCCGCCTTTTTCAATGAAATGAAAATGCTCGTCCCCTTTGTTAGCTCACTGTTCGCCCAAATGTCGCCGCCCATTTCAAGCACAATTTGTTTCGCAATGGCTAAGCCTAAGCCACTCCCACCTGTTTGCGAATTCCGTGAGAGCTCTGCACGGTAAAAGCGATCAAATATGTGAGGTAATGCGACAGGATCAATACCCGTACCATTATCTGTTACTTGAATAATCGCGTCATCTACTCGCTCATGTAAGGAAATAATAATTTGCTTATATGGTTTATCCATATATTTTTCACTATTGCTTAATAAGTTTGACAGGACCCTTCTTAATTTATCACGATCAGCCATAACAAAAAGTGGTGAGTCCGCTGATATATATTGTAAGTGAATGTCTCGATCAATAAAATCAAAGCTCGCATCCTCTACATAATCATGCATATATTGCTGTAAATTGACGTTTTCCATTTGGAATGGAATCTTTTTTAAGTCCAACTTTGAAAATAAGAACAGCTCATCAATTAATACATCCATATCCTTTGCTTTCGTATAGATAGTTGTTAAATATTTATCCATCTTCTCCTCTGTATTCGCCACACCATCTTTGATGCCCTCTACATAGCCAATAATCGAGGTCATCGGCGTTTTTAAATCATGTGAGATATTTGATAGTAATTCTTTTCGATTTTCCTCATATTGAAGCTGCAGCTGGATCGATTCTTTCAGCTTAATCCTCATTTCTTCAAACGATCGATTAAGCTGCCCTATTTCATCATTCGAACGGGACGTAATTTCAAAATCCAAATCACCCGATTTTATGCGTTCTGCCCCTTCCTTTAAAGCAGAAATTGGATTAATAATACTTCTCGAAACTAAATAATTTAATATGCCAATAATCATCATAAATAAGACAAATAAAATACCTAAAAGAATAGGTAATAGCTCTCGTGTTACTTCTGCACGGGAACTAACCTCTCGTAAAACGAAAATACTTCCCTCTGTTTCATCTGGAAAATAAAAATCGAATTTTACATACGTATAAAAAGCTTGATTAATCATGATGGTGTCACGAGAATTTATATTCGTTGCCTCAAAACCAGGTAAACTTTTCAGCAACAATTGCTTATGGTCTTTCTGCGTAGAATAGACAATTTGATGATCTTTTCGTACAACAATCTCAATCGCAGGGGCATTTATTTTTTCTAGCTGCTCGACATCTAAAAGTTGCTGGGGATCAGTTTTAGCTAGTAATTTTAAATCCAAAAAAGCATTTTCCTCTACCGTCGTCAAAGGTTTTTGGACATAAGATTTTTTATAAAAATGCTCAATCGCTTTAACATCACCTGTAATAGCAAAGGAAAAAAGAAAAACTGCCGCTAGTAATAGAGCGATGGCAATAAAAATAACACCAATATAAGATAGTAAAAACCTCGTTTTAATTGACATCTACATTCCCCCAATAAGCTGAAGCTACTAGCAATGTACCATACAAATCTTAAAACTTTATAAAATTCGGCTGAAAAATCTATAAACAATTACAGTATTGCGCTTATGCTATTGAAGTAAACAACACAAAAAAAGATACGGCACCTTAATGCTGTGCCGTATCCAGTCATTTATTTTGTTTCTTCTGCTCTTAATTTCTTTTTTGTTTGCCAGCCAATAATGATAAGTTCAATCAACACTACAGCGATCAAGGAAGCGCCAAACAATGGCATTAATACACCTAAAATAATAAGGAAGATCACAAAAGGCAATGAAATTTTATGAGAAATTTGAGGTGGTGCTGACAGCTCGCCTTTTTTCCTACGTAAAATCCACATGCGAATTCCCCAGACAATGACAGCTAAAAAGGCGAGACAAATCACTAAGTTTAGCAGCTTATTAGGCCAGCCAAATAAGTGGCCTTCATGTAAAGGAATGCCCCATGAAAAGAACTTGGCTAACATACCGTAATCCTCATAGTTGACTTGATCGATAAACTTGCCACTATATTGATCAAAATACATTGTCGCTTCTTCTGTAGGTTTGACATCTAGACCCGTTACTCCAGAGTTACTAGCCTTTGCCACTGTATATACGCCTTCACTATTTGAAGGGTAAATAATTGAATAAGGCTTAGTGATATTCATTGCATCGATTTCTTTTTCAAGGTTAGCAATCGAGATTTGATTGTCGTTTGTATAACGGACAGCGCCGCCTCCATGATGCTGTGCATGTTCGCCTTCAGACGATGGTGCTTCTAATTGGCGAGTCGCCCATGGTATTTCCGAGACATCCGATGTTGGTGGCTTTTGCTGTAATATTGGGTAACCAAACGTTGGACTCTCTGAAGCAATATTGGAAAGGATTGACCCTTGAAAAGCAGACCATAATAGCCCTGTAGAAATGAACATTACCATTGGAATCGTAATAATGGTCCCAACAAGCGCATGGTATCTCCTACTTTTTTGTCGTTTATTTTCCGACTTGTGCTTTTTCAGAGCATTCCCTTTAAATGTCATATAAAGACCTGACAGTAATAAAAAGATAGTCCAGCATGCTGCTAGTTCTACTAAATAATTGACAAATGTACCGCCAATAAATAGGGAGCTATGCGTATTTCTCATAATATTAGAGAATGTATAGTTGGCATCCTGACTACCTACCATTTGATTGTGATCATCTAAAAATACATATTTTTCTTCTTTCCCATTGGATAATGTTAAACGGGTATTATATGGTTCTTCCAGCATAATGACTTTAGTTGTGGAGTACCCCGCAAATGCCGCTTCCGCTTTTTCTACGGCTTCATCAATCGTTAAGACCTCTTCTTTATGGCTTTCTCCAAAGAAGTAATCATCATATAATTTGTTTTCTACATCTGTAAAAAATAAATAGCCAATCCCACTTAAAGTAAGAGATAACAATAATGGCGTTATAAAAAGTGCTGCGAAAAAATGTAGCCGCCAAAACCTTGAATAAAGCAAATTTTTCATATTTAATCTCCGTTCTTTTTATATATAGCAAATTTATTATATAAAGTAAAAGTGAAATATGAATGAAGTCCTAAAGGCAGTTTTATGACAAACAAATGTATTCCAATTGGTATTATGATATTTAAGAACAAAAATAATCATAGCCAAACCTGTTTTGACTCAAGTTTGACTATGATTAGGGCAAGATTTACAAACTCATATTCACCAAAATTTTACACTGACTACGATCTTTTGTTAAAGCCTCAAAGCCGTTTTCCACAATATCCTCTAAAGCAATTTCACTTGTAATCACGGCTTGTCCATCAATAACGCCTCGTGCTAGTAATCGAATGACTTCAGGGAAAATGTTAACATAGGCAAATGAACCGCTAATTGTTACCTCTGGTGAAACTACCGCATTTGGATTAAATTCAACGGGTCTTTCCCAGACACTGACAATTTTAAATTCGCCGCCAGGGCGAACAGCACTTACGCCACTTGTAAACGTTGCTTGAACACCTGCTGCATCATAGGCAACATCTACTCCACCATTTGTTTTTTCGCGAATATAGGCTACGGCATCTGTGTCGATTGGATTGATAACATAGGTTGCACCCAAATCAAGCGCTTTTTGGCGACGTTCATCGGAAACCTCCACTACAAAGATTTCACTTGCTCCAGCCGCTTTCACAGCCTGCAAGACTAATAAGCCAATGGGACCTGCGCCAAAAATAGCGGCAGTATCGCCAAGCTTTAATTGACTTTGTCGAACAGCATGCACGGCTACTGCTGTCGGTTCTACCAGAGCACCTAGCTCTAAACTCATACCATCAGGAAGCTGGTAAATATTTTCTTCTTGCACAACCGCATATTCAGCGAATCCACCTGAAATGGTATAACCATAAGATTGTCCACGTTTACATAAGTTTGAATAGCCACGTCTACAGTTATCACATTTGCCACATGGTATTGGCGGCTCCACTGCTACGCGATCCCCTACTTTTGTTTGTGTAACTCCTTCTGCTACTTCTACAACAACTCCGGCAAATTCATGCCCTAATACTGGTTGTGTACGGAATGCATAGGCCCCGCCTACATATTCATGTAAATCACTACCACAAATTCCGGCAAACGCAACTTTCACTTTCACCATCCCAGGCTCTAGTGCTGGCAGTTGTGCCTCCTCTACTCGAATATCTTTAATACCGTAAAATTTTGCTGCTTTCATTGTGATTACCTTCTTTTTTATTGTTTTGTGTGAAGACCATTGAACACGAAATGAACTGCAAGCTCTGCAATTTGCTCGGGTGTTGATTGTAAGGAAGAACGATTTAAAAATGGGTTATTCAAGGAATACATTAACGTCCCCATAATAAAGTTCAACGCGACATCAATGGACTCATAGTGTATGGTCTGTTGCTCTTGACACGCTTGTAAAATTGTTCGAAGCTGCTCCCAGGAAGGTAAAAAAACATCCTTTAGCATCTCTAGTCTTGGACTATTCATGACAATCTCTTGCTGTAAAATATCAATTAATTCATGCTCATGAATACGATAAAGGACAAAATTACGACAAAAGCTTCTGAGCGCACCTAGTGAATCGCTAACATCATAATGGGCATTCATAAAGGTGTCGCGTAGCGGTTCAAATAATGCATTGAAGACATTTTCTTTCCCACCAAAATGATAGGAAACAAGCGCGAGCGACACATTTGCCTCATCACAAATTTGTCTCACTGTCGTTCCATCATAGCCTCTTGACGAAAACAAGGATTTCGCTGCCTGCAAAATTTGTTCTTTTACCTCTTTATTTTTCTCTTTTTGTGCTACTTCTTTCTTATCGACTTCTCTCACCTCTTTTTTGAACAAGTGTTCAAAACGATTGTTCAAAAAAATCTTACGCCTACAATTTATTATTGTCAATGGATGCGCTCATTAATAATGGCTACTTCCATTTACGAAGTAGCCAACATGAATTTTATCCAATTAATTCTTTCATAACATTCGCATATGCCGCTAAAATCGACTGCTCATGTGCGGCATCATGCCCAACATACTGTTCAACAAGCTCCTTCAATGGTCTAGCCGCGTAAGGCTCTTGCATAATTTCTAATTTAAATAGACTTTCATAGTATTCAATCACTTGTGGATTCATGTGCACCGCTCCTTTATTGTTTTACATAAAAAAACATCTTTCCCTCATTAGAAAGATGTCTACAATGACAAATACACGACATAATACGATGATGGCCAGTTGAAAAAAAGCTTGCTATTAAACATAGAAGCTACCTTTTTAGCAATCATCGTACTATGAGCATGCAGGAGAATTTCTCTAGTCACACTCAACACCCCCTATCCGCGTAGGTTTTTGGCTGTACTAGATAAAGGCAGGTCTCCTGGCTTATGTTCATCGCACCTTCCACCTTCCCATTACGACTCGTAACAGTGGCCCTTTGAAATGTGCTCCCATTTACAGTTGCGGGACAGCGTCGGATTTCCACCGATCTTCCCTTTTAAACAAATTAAAAAATCTAATTTGTACCTCTATCCTATTATTCCGTTTTTATTATTATACCATAGTACTAATATCATAATAGATTAGATATGGTGGGCTATCCTTTACTTTTTTGGAGTCTATCACCAATCCTAGGGTGCTATCCCTCAATTCGAGCATTCTATCCGCCGCTTTTTGTTGGCTATCCTTCACTTTTGGGGTTCTATCCGCCGCTTTAAGCGCTATCCTTCAATTTTGGGGTTCTATCCACCGCTTTAAGCGCTATCCTTCACTTTGAGCATTCTATCCACCACTTTTCGATGGTTATCCTTCAATTCTAAGATTCTATCCACCGCTTTAAGCCTATCCTTCAATTCGTGCATTCTATCCCTCACTTTGAGCATTCTATCCACCACTTTTTCGATGGTTTTCCTTCAATTCTAAGATTCTATCCACTGCTTTAAGCCTATCCTTCACTTTAAGCATTCTATCCGCCACTTTTTGTCGGCTATCCTTCAATTTCGGGGTTCTATCCACCGGCTTAAGCACTATCCTTCACTTTCAGAGTTCTATCCCTCACTTTGAGCATTTTATCCACCACTTTTCGATGGTTATCCTTCAATTCTAAGATTCTATCCACAGCTTTAAGCCTATCCTTCACTTTGAGCATTCTATCCGCCGCCCTATCCTTCAATTCCAGAGGGCTATCTCTCAATTCGAAGTTACTAACCCCCACAATAAAAGCTTTCCTCCCACTACTAAAGCCGCCATTGCGCTCTGCCTCCTGTCACCATTTCAAATATTTTGAAAATATACTATAATTATGGTAGAAAAGGAGGCTTCATTTCTATGATTATCGGTTTACATCATGTGCAAATTACGATTCCAAAGGGGACAGAGGGGCAGGGAAGAGAATTTTATTGTCATGTCTTAGGTCTTGAGGAAATTGAAAAACCTGATTCTCTCAAAGGGCGTGGGGGATTTTGGTTGCAGCTAGGGCATCAAGAGGTGCATGTAGGTACAGAGGAAGGCTTCGATCGTTTGACGACAAAGGCGCATATTGCTTATCAGGTAGAGGATATTAACGAGTGGCGGGAGAAACTAGCACAACATCAGATCGACATAATAGAGTCCGTGCCAATCCCTCATTATGAACGTTTTGAGTTCAGAGATCCTTTTGGCAATCGTGTTGAAATGATTCAGAAAATCTCGTAAACTGTCCACTTTTGGGCAGTTTTTTTCATGAGAATGTTCCATATGACAACGTACTGAAACATTTGTAATAAAACTGTAAATTCCCTTGATAAAGCCTTTTATAGCAAGTGTTAAGGGGCTCTCCTTTGTTGCTCTGGTAACATTTACCGCGTAGAAGCCCTAGATTTTCATGCTACGATTATTTCCATGGCAAAGCTATACAGGAGAAATCCTACTAGATGCTAAGGAGGTTATTTAATAACATGAATAAACGATTTTTATCCACAACACTTGCCTTAACGATTGGATTGAGTTCATTCGGAATGGTGCAAACAGCATTCCAACCTATCCAAGTAGAGGCTGCTACAACAAATACACAGAACAACGCACAGGCTGTTGCTGCGAAAGCAGATCAATTAATTAAAACTGGTAAAAGCTTAATGGGGCAAGCAACATACAGCAATACGGTATACAAGCCTACATACCCATATAAATTTTCTTGTGCTTCATTTTTAATGTACATTTTCGAGAAAAATGGTGTAGATCTTGGTACGTACAATGAAAATTATATGATTCAGCAAGGGACATATGTAGCGAGAAACCAATTACAAAAAGGGGATTTAGTCTTCTTTAAAAGTAAAAAAACAGGGACAGATCCCGACCATGTCGGCATGTATATTGGCGACAATAAAATCATTCACATGGCTGATCCAAAACAAAATATCATCATCTCTGATTTAAATAGTAAGCCTTATTACAAAGAAAATTATGTATCTGCACGTAGAGTATTACCTACCCTACTATCAGCCAACCCTGCAACAAAAGGCGATAAAATTGTTGAGAATGCGCTGACTTATAAAAATAAAGTATCGATTAGCTCGACAACAAATGAGTCAAGTCTACGATTTACCGCTCCAGCTTTTGTCGATTTCATCTATCGTAAAAGTGGCGTTACACTCGGATCAACTTCTTTAAGTGGTTTAATGAGCAAAGGATCAACTGTAGCGCGTGCTAATTTGAAAAAGGGTGATTTAGTCTTCTTTAATAGTGTGAAAGGTTCAAAAAACCCTTCTCTTGTAGGGATTTATGCAGGCGATCACCGCATCATCATCCCTAATTCCGATGGTGTCATGACAAGAGTATTATTTGTTGATTATTATGCTAAACATTATATTACTGCGAAGCGCGTTATCTCTACTAAATAACTCTACGCCCAGAAGTATAGCAAGCTTTAGTTGGTACACTTATTCAAAAATCTCAGCTTGAAAAAGTTGATTTAGTATTCTTCTCTACCATAGAAATCACACAAACGGGGATCTATTTAGGGAGTAATCAATATAATAGTATGACAACGACATAGGCACAAAAGAATTTTGTAACAGCTCGACGTGTTTTAAAATAAGTAAGATAATTGGGTGTCTCATTTAATTTTGAGACACCCTTTTGCTCTATAAAGAGTTTTTAAGTGTATTGGCAAATTCAATCATGGATCTACTCGACATCGGCCCTTTTATTAAGACAATCGTGTCCGCATCAAGCTTTGGTTTCAATAGTTCTAAAACGCCTGCTACCTCTTTAAACGTATGAACTTCTGCGTTGGTTCCATCTTTTTGAGCCTGGTCGGCAATTTTCTCTGCCCTTTTGCCGATGGTAATTAATGTATCAATCTTTCTCTCAGCAACCATCGAGCCAATTTCTCGATGATATTTTTCCTCAAAATTACCCAATCTCTTAATATCACCTAAAATAAGAATAACCTTTTTCTCTTTTCCTACTGTATCTAATACTTTTAAGGCTGCCTCTACCGATGTTGGATTATTGGTCCATGTATCATCGATAATCGTACTATCTCCTAGTCCTGTCGTAAATTCTAAATGTCTTGCCATTGGTTTAAAATTCCTTAATCCTGAAATAGCCTGACGAATGGTCAGCCCCATTTCATGACAGGCGGCAATTGCGGCTAACGCATTGTAAACTTGGTGTTCCCCATAGCCAGGGACAAATACGTTATACTTTGTCTCTGCAAATTCAAGTACAAATTTCATACCTGTATTGGCAAATTGTATTTTCGAAGCCTTGTAATCCGCCGAATCCTGTAAACCAAATTTAATAATCTTCCCTTTAAATCGTTTCAAAGATATTGTTTTAATGTTATCATCATCCGCATTGATGATTAACGTGCCATCTTCTTTAATTCCCTCTACAATTTCAGCCTTGGCCTTAATATAACCTTCAAGGTTGAGACAGCCGTCTAAATGATGTACACCAATATTCGTAATAATACCGATTGTTGGCTGATAGATCATACACTGATGTTTAATATTCCCTGTGTTGCCTAAGCCTAATTCAAATATAGCCGCTTGTGTTTTCTCTTCAATACCCGTCAAATAGGGTAATGATTGTCTCGGCTCATTTTTACTGCTGACGGATGCTTGCACTTGCCAATGCTTACTCACGATATGCTTTAACATCTCTTTTGTTGTTGTTTTACCACAGGTTCCTGTCAAAGCAACAACCGGAATGTCAAACAGACTCCGATAATATTCGATAAAAGTCCAATAGGCCTGCGTAACGCTTTTGACTTGTAAAACGGTTGTATTGTCTAAGGCGTTTTTTAACACAGTAGACGGCTTATCGGATATGATGAGGGACGGACCTTTTCGATCAATCTCTTGCCAGTTAATTTGATCACTTCGACTTACAAACAGAAGCGTATGACTTTTCGTTAAATCATGCCGATTATAGTAGATTGCATGCTGAACAGACCATTGATCTGATCCATGAATGAGCTTTCCCTGTAGTACATTCCTAAGTTTTTGCACACTAATCGGTTGCAAGTGTACTACGCCTCCTCTCTTTATCAATCTTATAGATGATTTGTTCCTTCTCTTGATTCAGAGTGTTGTTTTCTGATCAATTACTATACCTTATTAGCGCTTCTTTCTATGTGGCACAGTCAATATCCTATATTGTCAGAAGCAAGTTAATCTGCAGGTGGTGTAGGTTTAAGCTTTAGCTCCGTTGCTAGTTTTGACACCTGTTTACTATACATATCACCTTTTATGAGAACAATCGTATTCTCATCCACAATCCCCTGCAATAACGGATAAACGAGCGTGCTATTTTTAAATGAATAAACAGGCTTGCTAAACCCTAGCATTACTGCATAATCCGCCATAATCTTGGCATGCTCCCCAATCGTAATCAAAACATCCACACCAATACGATGGATTAATTCACCCGCTTGCTCGTGAATAACATAGCCCCATGAACCTAAATCCGTAATCGTCCCTATCACAGCAATTTTCTTCTTGCCATCCCCTAGCTCATTTAATACTTTTAAAGCAGCCTCTAAGGAGGTGGTTGTAATACTCCAAGTATCATCCAATAACATCGAATGATTGATGCCCTCAAAGAGCTGGAGTTGTTTTTTCAATTGGCGGAATGACTGAAGTTGTTTTGCTGCAACTGGAATAGGTACCCCCATGTCATAGACTGCAGCGATGGCAGCAAGGGCATTATAAACCTGATGTTCACCAAATCCTGGTACAAGAATGTCATAGCTTTGTCTGTCATGCTGAAGAACAAATTTCATGCCCTTTTGATAATACTGAATATGACTCGCTCGAAAATCACAGGATTCATGCTTTCCCACCTTTATCAAGCGCCCACTAAATCTAGAAACATCTAGTTTTTTAGTATTGATATCCTCCGCATTAATAATTAACGTACCTTTAGGATGAATAATGTCTAGCATTTCTCCCTTTGCTTGAATATAGCCCTCTAATGTTTTGCAATAATTTAAATGATGGGCTCCGATATTAGTAATAATCCCGATCGTCGGTTTGAAGTATTTCCCAGCATTTGTAACATCACCTGGTGAGCCAACAGCCGTTTCAAATACGGCTGCCTCTGTATCTTCCTCAATACTTAGTAAATATTGCAATGATGCCGTTCTTGAATTACTGCTCAATGTAGTAGCGGTCACTTTATGCTCTGCTGAAAGAATATGTTTAATCATCTCTTTTGTTGTTGTTTTCCCCGAAGTTCCTGTAATCGCTACAATGGGGATCTGGAACTGATTGCGATAAAAATCGACAAACTTCCAATAGGCCTCATTTGCATTCGCTACCTGTATCATATTAACTTGGTTTGGAATGTCATTTGGCCGATAAGCTCTATCGGTCACTAGCACTAGAGGAGAAAATGGCTCAAGATTTTTCCAATTGACAATGCGTTTACTAGTAAAAAGGGCCGTATTAGGTTTTTTTACTTGTTTTAATCGATAAGCACCATGCTGAATCAGTAAATCCTCTGACCCTTGCACTATATAGCCTGCCGTAATCATTGCTAAATTTTTCACCGAAAGAGGCTTCATATCTTTTCTCCCTCCTTTCTTTTCTAGTATATGTAACCTCCTAAAAGTTGCTTGGATGAAGTCAAGATACATAACTAGGAGAAATCTATTTCGTTGCATATATATAAAGGTGATTAAGTATCTAAGTACCAATAGAAGGAGTGATATACCTGAAAGCAATTGTATTTATCGGTACAAACAAATCCGGGTCTAGCCGTGAAGCGACGAGAGCAGCAGAAAAATTAGGCTACTTCACAGTACTTTTTACTAATAATGAAAAACAACTTCAGCAGCGACGAGCCTACCCTGACATTCATAAAATGATACTCATTGATACTTTGAATATTGAAAGAATGAAAGAGGAAATTGATAAACTAGGGAAAACCGGATTAGACATTAAAAGTATCGTTAGTTTTGTGGATCCATTTGTCCATGTTGCCTCTATGCTATGTGATGAATTTTGTCATAACTACACCTCCTCCTCCGCAATTGAAATCATGGAGGATAAAGAAAAAACGAGAAATTATTTAAAAGACCAGCCATACTCACCAAAGTTTTCGCTCATGAAGCCCAATGAACCTATTGCTAACAATTGGACTTTTCCATTAATCGTGAAATCACCAAAATCAACAGGCTCAAAAGATGTACTATTAGCAACGGATGCTGATCAACTTAATAACCACCTCAAATCATTACGTAGTAAAAACCCCTATGAATCGATCATGATTGAAGAGTATTTGGAGGGCCCTCAATACTTAGTGGAGGCTGTTGTGTATCAACGGCAGCCACATGTGATTGGCATAATTGAGCAGGAAATTACCCAAGGGAAACGCTTTATCATTACAGGCTATGGTGTATTGGTGAAAGCTCCTCAAGACATTCGCGCGGGAATCGAGGAAGTACTCCACTCCATTGTAAAGGCCTTTGATTTAGAAAATGGGGCGCTCCATTTAGAGCTTCGATTAACCCAAAACGGTTGGAAACTCATCGAAATTAATCCTCGAATATCTGGGGGCGCTATGAACAATATGCTCCAGGCTGCTCTTGGCTTTAGTTTAGTAGAAGAAACACTGAAACTATTGCTTGGTCAACAGCCTAATTTTCAGCCAAGGCATCAAAAATTTGTCTATACAAAATATGTCATTGTAGAAAGTAAAGGGGTTTTAGAGAAGGTGATTGGTAAGGCGAGAGCATCTAGATCCACAGGCGTCGTAGAAGTATATGTGAAACCTAGAAAAGGAACGCTCCTAACGCCACCTTTATCAATGGGTCACCGCTATGCCTATGTTATTGCACAAGGAGCCACATTGAAGGAAGCTAGAAATCATGCTATCAACGCAGCAAAGGAAATCAAATTTATATTGAGAGTTTGAAAAAAATATCCCGAATAATTGCCGCTTGCAGTGGACAGTTACTCGGGTTTTTTATTTTTATTAATGGTTTATTCTTCTCTAAATGTTTGATCTAAAAATTTCACGGTTTCAAACATATTCGTTTTACTAGCACCTTTCACGAGAATGGTATCATGAGGCTTAATGAGCTTTACTAGGAGGGCATGTAATTGGTCCTTATTAATAAAATGATGTACCCTTGATGGGTCCATGCCCTTGGCGATGGCGGCATTGCTCATTTCATCTGTCCTAAATCCATAGGTAATGAATTCATCAATGCCAACGTCATATACATATTCCCCAACCTTTTTATATTCTTCTTCCCTTAAAACACCAAGCTCACGCATTTGCCCAATAATGGCTACCTTCCGATTTTTAGCAATATTGGTTAGCACATCAATAGCTGCACGAACCCCTTGTGGATGGGAGTGTACTGTGTCATCAATAACTGTAATATCATCGCGGCAGTTATAGATAGTTAAGCGTCTTGGTGGTTTTTTAAAGTTGAGTCCAGCCTGAATATCGAGTGCACTGAACCCTAAAAGATCAGCCACTGCAACTGCATTCAGAGCATTGTAAACATGATGTTCTCCTAAAATAGGAATATACATTTCTATCTCTTGACCATGTAGCTTCATTTTAAAGGACATGCCGATATCCTTATACTGTAAATCATAGGCACGATAGTCCGCTTCCTTTTTAATGCCCACCGTGATGATTTTCCCTTTAAATTGCTGTGTCTCTAAATACCTTGAATTATCATCATCCTGATTGACAATTAGTAAACCTTGTTGATCCATGCCATGAATCAATTCCGACTTCGCCTTCGCTACGCCTCTTACATCGCCATCAAAATTACCGACATGCGCTAAACCGATATTTGTAACAATACTAATATTCGGCTGGATAATGCTACAGTGGTTCGTAATAATACCAGGGTAGGCCATACCATATTCTAATACGACCGCCTGGTGTGAATCATTGATTTCTTCCTTATGCTTTTTCGTATGCTCTGTCGTATTCCAATAATCCTTCGACTCAAAAACATTCCATTTTTTCGATAAAATCGACCCAACAAATGCCTTTGTCGTTGTTTTCCCAGCACTTCCGGTAATCGCAATAATCGGTATGCTTTTCTTTTCTGCAGGCTGCTGATTTTGTTGTTGAACGATCTCCTTCTGCATATTTTTATGATTTTTCGCTAAATACATAGCATAACGAATAGAATGGATGACAACATCTAATTCCAAGTAAAAAGCAGGAGGACAGCCTGGTCGCCAATTGACCTCATACATCCAAATTTTTTGCTGCTGATCTAAACCTACGTCAATGCCAATTTCATCAATGACTTCCCCAAACTTCTCCATTTGAATCTCATCCAGATGATGGGCCAACGCTAATGAAAAATGCTCTAGCATTCGACGAATATTATAAGCTTCTTCCTTGAACTCCTGCTCCAAAAAAGGATCTAAGTAATTGGTAAAGCCACCATTATTAATATTCGGTATAATAGAGCCATTAGGCGCGATCCTTGGGTATACTGTCGTCACTACCCATTTACCTTCACCATTTTTTTGTACATGTAGCCGGAAATCATAGACTTGACCCGATTTAGTGATTGATTGAATATAGGGCTGCATAATAAAGGTGCCAGCCGCAAGCTGCTCCTTTAGTAATGCATCTAATTGAGGCTTTGAATAGGTTGTATTCGTACTATCCTTTCTCACATCAAAATGCTTTGTTCCTGCCTTCGTAATAAAATAGATACCTTTACCCTTACGTCCATCAATTGGCTTAAACACAACCTTTTTATAATAATTGATAAATTTGTGAAATACATCGACATCCTTCACAATTTCTGATGGAATCAAATACTGTTCAAATTCCTTTGCTTCCTTCAATCGCTTCATCACATTCCATTTATTCCCGATTGAATGAGTCGTAAATGGAATTTCTTCTTTTAAACGATCAATAATCTCTTTGGACACGGATAATTTCTCTGGACTCCCTGCATTATAGATCACATCTGGAAAGGGCATCGTTTTTTCATGCCATTGTCCATCCTCATAAACTTTAGCGCGAATGGAACGTTTGGCAAAATCAACACTTTTAGGTGTGAAGTAAAAAAACTGTGCCCCTTCTGCCTTTGCAACTGCTGCATAGGCATACGACTTGAGGACTGTGGTTGGATCAAGTCGATGATGCAGCATACCAATAATCGTCATAGCTAAACTTCCTTTCATTAGAGTCTCTCTCTATTACATTCACTTTCTATCCCTTACATCGAGACAGATGCTCTAGCTTAGTAGTATAATCTGGCGCTACCATTTAGGCTCAATGATAAATTTCCCTTTCAGCATGTCTGGCTTTAATAGCTGAATCGCAGAAATGCCACTAAGTTCAATGGATTTTTCCGTACTTGTTTTTTCTAACCTCACTACATCCGCCACGGAATTGGTATCATTGCCTTCATAATCGAAGGCACGTAACAACGACACGGTGCCACGACAACGCTCCTTATCGACTGCCTCAATACGAAAAAACTCCGTTTCAAACTGTTTCACTGTATCCATTAACCTTAAATGAGCGCCACTGTTTGTAATTAAAAAAAAGGGAATCGTATCACTCCCAACGATTTTGACAAGTAACTGACCGAAATATTTAGAATGAAAGTTCATCATAATATCCTGAAGATCCTTCAAATCACTTAAAGCTTCGCATAAAAAATGATTTCTTTTCTTCTCACTATTCAAATAATAGCCCCCTCCCTAGTCTGAATAAGTGTATATATCCATGTAAATTGCCCTCTCGTTATAATATGTAGCAATAAAAAATATGACGACTAATTCACAAAGAAACAAAAAAACCTCTCCCATTGAAATGGAGAGGCTGTTGTTATGAGATTAGGAGATGAAGACTGCTAGAAGATCTTGTAGATCATACTGTGCTATTGTCTCCAGGGTCTGATGTCCTGTATCAAAAGGTAATTGCTTAGTGATTGCGTTAGGAATGACTAATGTATACAGCCCCGCTGCTACTGCTGCTTGTGCGCCATTCGGTGAATCCTCAATTGCTATAGCCTCATTAGCCTTTATTCCTAACTGTTCAAGGGCCTGCAAGTAAAGCTCTGGATCCGGCTTAACATTGGTCACAGTGTCAGCAGTACAATAACAATCAAAAAAATCTCGAATGCCAAGCGTATCAACATATTGATCGATCCACTGGCGGCTAGAGCTACTAGCTAACCCAATTTGTAAACCCGCTTCCCTTGCTTGCTGTAGCCACATTAAAATACCAGGTCTTACTGTTTCCTTGGCCATTAGCTGCGCATGGCTTTGTTGAATCGATGTTTGAAATGCCTCCACATCCAATTCAATGTGATGATGTGTGACAAGATATGTATAAGGATTAAACTCTTGAAGATTGGTCCCAAGGCATTTTGCATATGTTGCCAACGATAAGTCAACCCCATATTGGGCATAGGCATCTCTAAAAACAGTATACCACGCCGTTTCCGTATCAATAATTGTACCGTCAAAATCAAAAATAATGGCTTTAATCATCACATATCCCCCTATTCCGTATCTGTGTATCCTGCTTCTTGTGGTGCTATCCATTGATTCTGGCCAGCTATAATTCGATTTTCGATGGCTATTCATCTATCACGCTAGATTCCTGCTTTTTTGCGGGGCTATCCTTCGATTTCGGCCGGCTATCCGCCACTTTTCTATTCCTATCCACCGCTTTTGGACGGCTATCCACCACTTTTCCATTTCTATCCGTCTACACGCTAGATTCCTGCTTTTTTGCGGGGCTATCCTTCGATTTCAGCCGGCTATCCGCCACTTTTCTATTCCTATCCACCGCTTTTGGACGGCTATCCACCACTTTTCCATTTCTATCCGTCTACACGCTAGATTCCTGCTTTTTTGCGGGGTTATCCTTCGATTTCAGACGGCTTTCCACCACTTTTCCATCTCTATCCGTCTACACGCTAGATTCCTGCTAGTTTGCGGGGCTATCCTTCGATTTCAACCGGCTATCCGCCACGTCTTCCCTTTTATCCCCTTGATTTAACAAGATAACCCCTCCAATAATTAGAGCAATGCCAATCGCAGAGTAGAGATTAAAAATATCGTTCCAAATTATAATGCCGACCATGACGGTTAAAGCTGTGCCAACTCCAGACCAGATGGCGTAGGCTAAGCTTAATGGCATTGTTTTTAAGCATAAGGATAGGCTATAAAATGATATCCCATAGCCAAGTGCCACCACTAATGATGGGACCAGCACAGTGAAACCATCAGAAAGCTTGAGCATCGTTGTGGCAAAGACCTCACTTATGATTGAGAGTGTTAAAAATAAATAGCCTTTCATTCTAAGGTGCCTCCTAATGACCGCCTGCAAGATTGAGTACTACGACACCCATAATAATACAGAGAATTCCTAGTACCTTCTTGCGATTGAATATTTCCTTATAAAAGACAACCCCCACAATAGCTGTTAAGGCTGTCCCTAAACCGGCCCATATCGCATAGGCCGTACCAATTGGAATGACTTTTAATGTTAAGGCTAAACAATAAAACGCCGTTCCATAGCCCACCACCACACCGATCGATGGCCAAATCCGAGTGAAACCCTCCGTGCGCTTTAGCATGGAGCTTGCAAAAACCTCTGCTATAATAGCGAGTAATAAAAAAATAAAAGCCAACATTGTTAAAAATCCCTTCTTCGTTGCTATGGTTCCTCTTCCTCTACATACTCCAGTCTATCTCCTGGCTGACAGTTCAACTCATACAGAATTGCATTGAAAGTAGAAAAACGTAAGGCACTTACCTTGCCCGTACGCACACAATCGCTATGTATAGTGTAGCAGTAAATAAACATTTCACGAATCTTTTTAGATTTTCTTGGCTAGCTGATCGGACAACAATAATGTCACACCTTCACCTTCAGAATGAATGGAAGCCGTGCACTGCCCTTAGTCAAGTACTGATTCACTTCCTGTTCTGTAACGACCCTACCCCGTACAAATTGAATCGTCATTAGCATGTTCGTAAAAATAGTAAGAAGCCCCTTTATCAATAATTAAAATTCTTTACTATATAATTTGTTCCATGCCAGCAGTCCCTTCCTTTATTATTAAATAATAAAACCCTCTAATGCTAGAGAGTTCTACTTTTTATGAACATTATTTCATTCTAAATACCTCACCTTTTGGTACAAATGGTAACTTAGCTCCTTGGGGTAGCACGTAGGCATGTTCTCTTTTAATCGTTAAACGGTCGCAATGTCCATCCGTAATAATAAGGATAGGGCCATTTTTAGGGAAATCGGATGCTTCTTCCAGTAAGCGGACCCCAGGTTGTAATACTGTGCCTCCTCTGCCCCGTATTTTTACTTTTGTTAATAGCTCTTCTGGTGCCATATAGCCTGCATCATAGGCAATGGCATCACAAAAGATGACACGTACGAGTGGAACTTCTCTTGCAATACTATAGCTTGCTATTGTCCCGAGTGCTTTGCCAAGTAAGGCACGATCCATAGAGCCGGAAGTATCGATAATAACTCCGAATGTACGCCCATCTTCCTCCCCGCTTTGGTGAATCCATCTTGGTCTTGCAATATCAGGTGTCGATGCTTGTCTTCTACTAGGGCGTGCATAGGTTCTGACCTTCTCTAATGGTTGAAACATGCGATCAAACCATTTTGCTAATTCCACGTCCCAGGCAATAGGCGGCTGTGACAGGCTTCGAATTTCCTCGATTAGTCCTTGTGGCAAGTACCCCCTATCTTGCGCCATATGATAGCTTAGCCCTTGACTCAATGCTCTTCTATAAAATGTGTCCAAATCAACGCCTACTTTTCCTTCCCAAAAGTCTGGCGGTTTCGTTTCTATAATATCCACCATTCCTTGCCCCCGAAAGGTTCTTAATTTACGATACAACCTCATATCCGTAACAATACGATCATAAATAGCTTCTGCAGATAACCCTTTTAATGCAGGGTCATATAGTCCACCAAACGCTGGCATCTCCCCTATTTTCATGTCGATTAACCAGCCATTTATGACATAATCGCAAGCAACATTCCAGAGATAGGGATCACGCCCTTGTCTCCGTGTAGTATGACTTAATCCAGCATGAAGCAATTCGTGTGCTATTAAAAATCGCATTTCTTCCTCTGTCATCCCCATCGCCGTATTTAGGTAAATCTCCTTTGTTTCAACCGAGATGGCTGCTATCGAGATGTCCATCCTTGTACAAACAAGTGGATCTTCGATAATCGTAAAATCGGCAGCTAATGCGCCAAATAATGGATATGAGCTCATAAACCAAGCTTTTGCCCGTTGTGCTTGTGTCAAATTCGTCGCGCCTGCGAGTGTGTTGTCTATACCTCCCGCTACACGAATGGCGCTTTGCACAGCTTTAGCTAATCCCTCTGCAAATAATTCACCATAGTTGCGATAGCCGCTAAACATGTACTGTGTTTTATTTTGTGAAATCAGAAAATCCATTTGTCCTGGCATTGTGCTATAGCCTTTAAAATGAGGAGGTACACCCTCTCGTAGAAATCGATCATACAATTTTTCATCAGAGGTAAAGGCTTCAACAAGTGGTTCATTCATTTCTTTTGGTGCTTGACCAAATTTGAGTTCTGCTAAAAATTTCGTGATATAACAGTCACAAGCAATATTCCCTAGCTCCTGTTGCTCTTTTTTGGGTTGATGATGCTGTAAGCCAAGGTGTAATAAGCAATGGGCAATGACATAGGCCCATTCATTTGGCTGCCCTTTTTTATCTTGATTGACGTAGATTACACCTGTACTCGACACATAAGCCCAATCTTTTTGTGCCATACTTTCATATTGCATGTAAACGGCATTACATAACACTTCAAATAATGGATGGGTGGCGACCATTTCATGTCCTCGAGCAATTGATGTCTCATTTTTATGCTCCTGCTTCAATATTTTCTTTTTTTTAGCCATAATTTATCCATCCTTCTTAGCTACTAAACGTGGTAAATCTCTAATCACTTCTAGCATAAACCAGGCTGGTAAGGCTTCACCCTTTTGCTCAGATACGACCATCTGTGCAATCTCTAAGCTAATGGATGCTAAATCCTTAATCAAGTCCTTGGCACGGAATGCTAATTGTTGTTGATTTCCCTTCAATGTCGTATGCTCGCTCGGTAGCTCCTTGATTAGTTGCGCGCGGAAGGACTGCGCCATGAAATAGAGTAAGTCTCTTTCATCAGGTCGATCTGGCCAGCGTAATTCACCATTGAGGATTTTGGCTAAATCATATTTGCTTTGCACTTGTTTGATAAAGGCTTTAAATTGACTTGCAGTATGCGAAGATAGGCAACTACTCGCTAAAATATCGATAGCTTGTTCATTTAGACTGTTACCATAGGCATACAGACAATCACTTAGCATATGCCAAGACCTTGGAGTGGAAAAGGGTTCTTCAGTTTTTGGTGGTTCACTCCATAAATGATCGGGACGCATTTGAACATACTCAATCACATATGGGTGTATTTCATGTTCATAGGCCCATTCGAGCCAATCTTTATGAGAGGCTCTAAGTTGAACATGGACCATACGATTAATTAATGCCGAGGACATCGGCTTCACGATCGCACTATCCTGCGCTCTATTCCCTGCTCCAATCACAATCGTGCCCTCTGGTAATAGAAATTCCCCAATTCTTCTTTCATGTATAAGACTATAAAAAGCTTTTTGTACCTCCTGTGAGCAAGCATTTAATTCATCTAAAAATAAGCAATAGGGTTCATCTCGAGCAATCATTTTTGGTGGACAGAACACACTGTAGCCATCCTTTATTTGTGGAACCCCGATGATATCCTCAGGTGCTAGCTGACTGCCTAATAAAGACACACATGGCATCCCTAATTTACTCGCAAAGCTTTCTACGATTGCCGACTTCCCAATACCTGGTGCTCCCCAAATAAATACTGGTCGTATAGGCGCTACATTTAAAAGAAAATCATATAGTTGTTTTTGTGTCACAGAAAAAATAGTATTCAATCAAAACTTCCTTTCAAGCTGGTCATTGTTTTACAAATAATACTACCATTTTCTATTACATTATGCTTGTCTCTACCAATCTATTATGTCATGCGGGAAGATAAAAAATGAGGAACTAATTATGTTGAGGGACGTTCTATTAATGATGGAATCTATTAATCAAGACATCTCTTTATTTCTCTTTCACTCTCTGTAATAATGAGAGATAGCTAAACTTTGATAGAAGGGAGGGAGATGTGGTCACGACCAACATCAAGCATACGATGAAATATATGCTTAATTTTTTAAAAGGACTCATGATTACCGTTGTCGTTATTTGTATTTCGTTTTATATGGTGACACAGTTATTTAATACGACTGAAAGAGAAGAGCCTGTTGTCGATGATCGTCCAAGTGTGGAGGAGTTTATTGGAGAGATTGCTGAAACAGCACGAGATCTTGGTGCTGAAAATGACCTATATGCTTCCGTCATGATTGCACAAGCAATCCTAGAAAGTGAGCATGGACAAAGTGGACTTGGCTCTGCTCCAAACTATAATCTATTCGGAATGAAAGGCAGCTACCAAAATAATTCCGTAACTCTTGAAACAACAGAGGATGATGGTTCAGGTAATCTATCCACAATCATGGCTGCCTTCCGCAAATACCCTTCCTATGAGGCATCGATGCAGGATTATGTCAAATTAATGCGTAATGGGGTTTCGTGGAACAAAGATTTCTATGCGGGCGTTTTTAAAAGCAACACAACTGCCTATACAGATGCAACGAAGTTTTTAACAGGCTCTTATGCTACCGATTCTTCATACAATGAAAAATTAAATACACTTATCGCAAAATATGATCTACAACAATATGATAGCCCTGTCAAAGATAAGAAAACCATTACCGTAGCTGACGGGGACTCGCTGATGAAGATTGCAGAGGTTTATAATGTGAAAGTAACCTCTATAAAACAATGGAATCAGCTTCGAACAGACCGCCTTGAAGCAGGTCAACAATTAAATATTTATCATTATTAACTCAAGACCTCCATCTCGCCTGCGGGTGTATGGAGGTTTTCTTGTTGGCAACCAAATCTTATTCACCTCGTAAATGTAAAATGACGCAAGGGTTTGAATCCAATGAAGCGCATGCAGCTAGTCAGTCTAATCATCGTCAATCTTGTACTATTGCCAATCATTCAGCTAAGCTACAATCAATTTTATGCCGTAGATATACCCGAAGGCATGTTTCAACTTTGGCTGTTTCCACTACTAATATTATTGATAAATGTTCTACTATGGAGCTGTCGTCTTCGTATAACATCCTATATTCATTGGACCTTTATCTATGTAGGAGCAGGTACTTCCTTAGCCTGTTATTTTGTTTGGCACTACAGTCAACTAATCCCCTATCCACACATGCCCCCAGGTGAGGCGACCTTTGAATTATACATGAGAACGTTTTTACTCGGACTATGGCAGCTAGTCGCTTTATTTCTTGTCAATGTCCTGACATTCATTATGAGCAAAATATGGATGACCTTAAAAAATGTACCTAAAATTTAATGATGTATTATACGGTGAAGACTCGTGTCTTTTCTGTCTTTCCCCCCTCCTAGAACTCTAATCGGTGATTGACTGTTGACCATGCTTCTTCCGACACTATCATTTCACCCAATAAAAGAGAAGCCTAGTTACACAGCTTCTCCTGAAATAATGTACCTACCTCTAAAATGGTCGTAGCTAGATCATGCCGATAGAGAGGGTGATTTTCTTCTAAACTATTAACTGACACTTCATTCCCTCCAATTGAAGAATGAACATAAAGTTGATCCCCAATATATAAAGCAATATGACCTGGAAAATAAATTAAGTCGCCCTTTTGCATTTGGTCTCTAGCTATTTTCACAATCGAAAAGCCCTCTACAATTTTGGCATCTCGATAGATCGTCACACCATTTAGCAAATAAGCCATCGAGCACAAACCAGAGCAATCAATCCCTAGTGGTGATTTGCCACCCCAACGATAAGGTGCTCCTAAATAACTTAACGCAGTTGCCACCACATTCTCTCGAAATTGCTGCTCGGAAACCGAACGTTCTGTCATTTTTGCCTGTAGCCATTTTGTGCGAACATAGCCCCTTTGCCCTGTCACTAACTGTACAGCTGACCATTCTTCCGGTAAATTTTCTTCTGACACAACACAGATGGAAGTGCCTCTTACAAGTGTTACTAGTTTCGAACTTTGAATACGTGGTTGCTGTAATACATCCGCAAAACTTTGAAAAATGATATGCTGTGCTTCCCTTTCCCACTTAGAGACTAGTACTTCGTCTACTAGTAAGTCTGCCTTCTGACAATAGCCTTCATAGCGATAGGCCGTTTGGATATATACCCAACCTTCATTGACATCCCTGATCCTCTTTACTGTCATCCCATAAAGAACTTCATCGACAACTTCAGACGTTGAAGTGGGCATAGCGTGTAAACTAGCAATCATTGCTGTTACGATAGCCTTCATTACATTCCCTCCTTCCGCTCCACTAGCTCTCCATAAACAACCTTTGATAGACGACCAATTAATTGGCGTGCCTGCTCATTATTCGTCACATTGGTGATAAAAACACCGATACTATAATCGATAGCACTACTATAAACAATCCCCACATCATGATCGACGGTATCAAGTCCTCCTGTTTTATGTGCAAGTTTGATATCATCCACGAGATAGCGCCTTAAGGACTCGTGTATACGCTGCCGACTTAAAATATCAATGACCAATTTACTGTATGCGGGGGACAACACATCTTGCTGGTAAATACGTGTAAAGAGATGAGCCATATCCCGAGCTGACGTGCAATTGTCTATGCCCTTTGCGAGGCGCTCAACATCCATCATTTTACGCTGTAGCAAGGTGTCCTGTAGACCCAACCTGTGGAAATATTCATTTAAAAAATCCATTCCTACTACATCAATTAGGACGTTCGTGGCTGTATTGTCACTAGTAATAATCATCCATACAAGCAGCTCATATACAGTGCTTTGCGTCAGACGTTGTTCGCTCACTACACTGAAATCCACCCAATCGTTCGGCGCAATAGAAAGCGTAGAATCAAGCGCAAAATGGTTGTCCTCCATAGACGATAAGAAAGCTAGAAGAATAGGAACTTTTATTAAACTAGCACTTGAAAATGAATGCTCAAGCTGATGACCAATTAGAAATTGATTGGTTGCTAGATTTTTTACAAATAGATGTACCTCATAAGGTGATGCTTGAATCATCTCGTGAATCTTTCGTTCCATAGGACACCTACCTCATAACCTGGACTCGTTGATTGTCCGCATCCATCGTAATCGTTCTTCCTAAAGGTAACGACATCGTTGGTAAACAATGGCCACAAGCTATATCGGCCAGAATAGGTTTACCTACTGGCACAAGTATTTCCTCGAAAATCGTTTGTAATGATAAACTATGCTCAGGCTTTTCGGGATTTTCAGGTCCGCACTCTGTCCAGGCTCCCAATAAAATGCCTGCCACGTCATCTAGTTTCCCTGCTAGCTGTAATTGGGTTAGCATGCGATCAACTCGTTGCTCCGTTTCATCAATATCTTCTAAGAACAGAATTTTACCTCTTGTATCTATTTCATAAGGTGTACCGAGGGAGGCAGTGACTAATGTTAGGTTTCCACCGATAAGCTGACCTGAAGCTTTTCCAGCAACGAGCGTGGTCATTGGTTGCGCTGCAGGGTTTGCTAAGTAGAACTCATTTGGTTCATTGTCCATTACTTGTTGCATAAAGGATTGCCATGTAAAGTCATCCATTTCTTGTCGAATAAATTCAGTCGAGGGCATCGGCGTATGATAGGTGACAAAGCCACATAGCTGATTAAACGCTATATGTAAGGCTGTCACATCACTATAGCCTGCAAATACTTTAGGATTTCTCCTAATCATGTCAAAATCCAATTGGGATAAAATTTTCGTGGCCCCATATCCCCCACGTATACAAAAAATACCGTCAATCGTTGGATCACTAAACATTCGATGGACATCTGCCGCACGCAAATCATCAGTACCTGCTAAATAACCGTGCCTCGCATGACAGGTCTCTCCAACGACAACCTTTAGTCCAAGCTTTTCAATACTGGCAATAGCTGGCTGCAGCTTTTCTGGTGGTGTGGCCCCTGAAGCACTTATAAGACCAATTGTGTCACCCTTTTTCAATGCTTTCGGACGAATCATTTCGTTCCCTCCATTTTCAGTAAAATGCGATAATCAGCTAGCTCCTCTTCATTAGCCAAGATAAAATGGCCATCCTCAATTTCAATGAAGGAGGGGGGATGCTGATCATAACGATGCTGTGACGGGTCATAGACCTCCACTACTTTCTCTCTCTCCTTATATGGATTGGGCTCCGGCACGGCTGATAGCAAGGCCCTCGTATAAGGGTGAAGCGGATGAGCAAAAAGCTTTTCCGTTTCCGCTAGCTCGACAATTTTCCCTTTGTAAATCACCGCTGTACGATCCGTAATAAAACGGACAATCGATAAATCATGGGCAATAAATAAATAGGTTAAATGATTTTGCTGTTGCAGACTTGCTAATAAATTTAATACTTGCGCTCGAATGGAGACATCTAAGGCGGATATTGGCTCATCTGCAATGATAAACTCAGGCTCCATCACTAACGCACGAGCAATACCGATACGTTGGCGTTGTCCTCCTGAAAACTCATGTGGAAAGCGGCTTGAGAACTCTGGCAGTAACCCTACATTCAATAATGCATCGCGCACTTTTTGCTGCCGTTCTGCCTCATCTTTATATTTTTTTGAAGGATATAACCCCTCTGAAACAATATAATCTACCTTTGCTCGTTCATTCAGAGATGCCATGGGGTCCTGGAAAATCATTTGGATTTTTTGCGTAATTTCTCTATCCCATTCTTTAGGGATTTTTCCTTGAATACTTTTGCCATGATACAAAATCTGTCCCTCTGTCACCTCATTGATGCGCATAATTGCCCGACCAATAGTTGTTTTACCTGAGCCTGATTCACCTACAATGCCAAACGTTTCACCTTTAAAAATTTGAAAGCTGACATCATCAATGGCTGTAAATTTATTTTTCCCTTTACCAAAAACAACTTTCAAATTTTTTACCTCTACTAGTACTTCTTTCTCAATCATTAGCATACTGCCTCCCCTCTGCAAAAAATGCTTGTAAGGCTGCAGGGGGCTCTACCTTTGGGGCCAATGGGTCCAACAACCATGTTCGCGCATAATGAGTGTCACTGATCTGGAAAAAAGGAGGCCGCTCCAGAAAGTCAATTTTTAAGGCATATGGATTGCGTGGCGCAAAGGCATCACCTTTTATTTCTTGAAAAAGGTTGGGGGGCGTGCCCTTAATGGAATACAATTGTTCCCCCTTGGAGCCAAGCTGAGGTAAGGAGGAAATGAGCGCCCATGTATATGGATGCCTGCTATGAAAGAAAATTTCATGGGTCTCCCCAACCTCAATGACATCGCCCGCATACATCACCGCAATACGGTCAGCAACCTTCGCCACAACCCCTAAATCATGTGTAATATAGACGATTGTTAAGCCATACTTTTGCTGAAGATTCTTTAAGAGCTGTAAAATTTGTGCCTGAATGGTTACATCTAAAGCCGTCGTAGGCTCATCACATATTAAAATATTGGGCTTACAGGCAATCGCGATGGCAATAACAATACGTTGGCGCATCCCTCCAGAAAATTCGTGCGGATATTGCTTGTAGCGTTTTTTTACATCATTGATTCCTACATCCGTAAGAAGTTTTAATGTTTCCTCATACGCTTCCTTGCCCCTTAAGCCTTGATGGAGGACGACACATTCCTCAATTTGTTTGCCAATAGTTTTGAGCGGATTCAACGATGTCATCGGGTCCTGTGTGACCATCGCAATTTCCTTTCCTCGAATACGTAGCCATTCTTGCTCTGTCGTAAACTGGCCTAAATCCTGTGCATTGTAAATGATTCTTCCCTGCTTAATGCTACCGTTTTTGTCAAGCAAGCCCATAATAGATTTCATTAGCACGGACTTTCCTGACCCTGACTCCCCCACGATAGCTAAGCTTTCTCCCTTGTAAAGATCGAGGGAAATATCCCGAATAGCTGTTAATACACGACCACGTAATGTAAACTGAATCACTAAATTTTGGATAACTAAAATGCGCGATTTTTTCGAGGTCACTTGCTTCATCTCCTTACACATGGTTTTTTGGATCTGCTGCATCTGCAAAGGAATTACCAATAATATAAAATGCGATAGTAATGACACTTAACACAATACTCGGGAAAATAAGCTGATAGCGTAAATCTGGTGACATCATAAGTACGCGCCCTTCATTGATTAAATTTCCTAAGGAAGGCTCACTAATTGGTAGCCCCAGCCCAATATACGTTAAAAATACTTCGGCCCCTATCGCAAAGGGAATTGCTAGACTCATGCGTAACATAATGACAGAAATTAAATAAGGTAATAGATTTTTAAGGATAATCCGATAATCCGGTGTGCCCAAACATTTAGAGGCAAGGTTGTATTCGCGATCTCGTAAAATCACAATTTGATTGCGAATAAATCTAGCCATTTCCACCCACCCCGTTATACACATGGCGATAATGATTGTCGAAATACTTGGCCGTAATATATAAGACATTAAAATAAGGACAATCGTTGTAGGAATATTATCCACAACATTATAAAGCTGTGTAATTGGTGCTTCTAATTTCCTTGAAAAGCCCCACAGCGTACCGATTGTAATCCCCACTACTGCCTCCACTAAAGCCACAACACAGCCGATAAAGAGGGATGTCCGTGTGCCCGCCCAAATACGTGACCATAAATCCTGTCCTATGGAATTTGTGCCGAACCAAAATTCTGCATTCGGGGCTATATTACGTGCCTGCATCCCTGTTTGCTCATCTAGGTATATTTCAGTCGGTGATTTTTGCGCTGGTAAATAGGGCTGGAGAATGGTAAAGCCGACAATAATGAGCACACCGACTAATAAAAAGACAGCCAGTCGATTTTTCAAAAAGGATTGCCATGTAGAGCGCCAATAAGAGTAATTTGAATAACCAGTTTCCTCTGCTTGACGTGCATCAACTTCCGCAAAGTCAAACAAGGTTTCACGGGATTTATTCGAAATATTATTGATTTCATTTGAATACATGCCCATTAACGCACTCCCCCTCCCTTGCCTAATTTAATGCGTGGATCAACAAGGGCCATGGCAATATCCCCTAATATAAGGCCAATAATGCCAAGAGAAGAGAATACTAGCACTAAACCTTGCACAATCGTATTGTCCTGTCGCTGAATGGCATCCACGAGTAAGCCTCCCATTCCTGGAATGGAATAGAGCGATTCGATATAAATAGAGCCGGTAATTGTAAACAATATCGTGGCAGGTAAATATTGTGCCATCGGAATAAAGGCATTACGTAACACATGCTTAAACATTAATGTACGCTCCTTTACACCCTTCGCCCTCGCTAGCTTAATATAGTCCTTGTTCAGTTCATCCACCATGTAGCGTCGCATCCACATCGCATAGGAGGCTGTTGGTGCTAGTGCCATTGATGTTAGTGGAAGTATCCATGTAATCGGCCTGTACTCATCAAACAACATCGGTAACTGGAAAAGTTCTGTAATATACATTTGAATAACCAAGTAATACACGGCTGCTGGGACAGCAACGACAAAAACGATATAGCCTGTCCCAAGCCGATCCAGCCAACGCCCCTTGCGATAGGCCATTAATATCCCTAATGGCACCCCAATCAGTAGCGATAAAGCCACTGCGCCTAAGCCAAAGAGCAGAGAATACGAAATTTTATCACCAATAATCGTAACGACTGGGACATCCGTGCGATAAGTGACCGATTTTCCTAAATCCCCTTGCAACAAATTCTTATAAAAGTTCCCTAGCTGAACTAGCAATGGATCACGCAAGCCAAGATTTGTTAAGTAAACTTCTTGCTGTGCGGGTGACATTTTATCCGCTGCCGCTCCTAAATACCCTTCCTCTGGCATTAACCGTAATAAAGAAAAGACAATGGTGATGATAATAAAAAGGGTTAATACGGATTGTAAGAGTCGTTTTCCTATATACTGCAACATCGCGCCATCCTCCTTTGTCCAAAAGACTAAAGGAGATGCCGACTATACGCTTCGGTATCTCCTTGTTCATCTACAAAATACATCTACTTTTCAGCATTGGCTAAAGCTTCAGCACGTTCTTGCTCCCACTGTGCAAGGGCTTTCTTAAATTCTTCATTGCTCATTGGTTTTTCCAGCACTTTTTGTCCTTTAAATTTCTCCGCTGTTACACCAAATGGTGAGTACTGAGCCTCAAACGGATTTAATTTGGAAGCCACATAGCCACTACCACCTACTGAGTATGGAATGACAAAAGCTTCTTCAATTAAAAAGGCCTCTGCCTTGGCAAATAGCTCATAACGTTTGGCTGTATCAATCGTTTCTTTCGCCTGATCCACGAGATTTTGATAAGTCGTTTTGCCATTAGCCTCTTTATAACCTTCTGCTAATTCAGGTTTATTGTAAGTACCATCAACTGTGAATGGATCTGTATACGTAGATGGATCTGCATAATCAGGGCCCCAGTTTGCTTCTAACAGCGCAAACTTACCTGGACGACGCACCTCTGATAAGAAGCCTGTCGATGGACCAGCCTCTACGATAATGTCGATATAATCTGTCCCTAGTAATTTTTCCATTTGCTGCTCGACTACTTGAGAACGATTCGCCCAATCTGGAATTCCAGCATTATAAGGCATTAATACTTTGACAGGGAAAGTCGCTTTACCCGCCAAGGCTGTTTTCGCTTTTTCTTTGTACTCAAGTGCAAGCTCCTTGTTGAAGGAATCCTCATTGGAAATCGCCGTTAGTGGCGCTAACTGTGTATAATCCACCCCTTCAACATCAACAAAATTCTTCGGCGTAATGGTATTGCTTAGCAAATCTGCCGGATTATAAGGCTCAACTGTTAACATGGCAGACACACGATCTAGGGCATGGAATAATGATTTTCGGAATTCTTTATTGTTGACTGCGACCTTCCAGTTATCTGGTTCATATTGTGCGTCAAATTGTGGATTAAAGTTGAGAGCATAGAAGTAGGTATAGAAGTTATTTTGTGTTTGACGAACCTGTGATTTTTTCTTATCGTCTTTAAACCATTCGTCAATAATTGAAGTTGGTATACTTGCTGAATCGATTTCTCCACGTAAAAATAGCTCTGGCGCTACCGTTGCCGCTTCTTTATTGTATTTATAGCGGATACGGTCAATTAATACGTTGTCTTTATCCCAATACGTCTCATTTTTAACAAGGACCCGCTCATTTTGCGGCTCAAATTTATCTAAAATATAGGCACCGTTATAAAGGAAGTTTTCACGCGTTGTACCAAAATCCTCCCCTTTTTCCGCAATGAATTGGCCATTTACCGGGAAGAAACAAACATAGTTCAACATAGAAAGGAAATAAGGTGTTGGTGCCTCTAAAGTATATTCTACTGTATGTTCATCTAGCGCCTTTATGCCAACTTCCTTAAAGTCAGTCATCTCACCGTTATAGAATGCTTCCCCATTTTTTACTACTGTCGCAATCCACGCAGTTGATGATTCATTTTTCGCATCCAGGACATAGTGTAAGCCATCCACAAAATCCTGCGCTACGACATCTGCATATTCCTTGCCCTCATGTGTAACCCATTTAGCATCATCTCGCAATTTGAACGTCCACACGGTAGCATCCTCATTCGCAGACCACTCTTTGGCTAGCCCTGGCTGGACAACCCCGTATTGATCATATTCAATGAGCCCATCCACCATATTCGCTGCCACCGCAAACTCATTTGTTTCAGACGTCTTTAAATAATTTAACGTTTTAATTTCCCCTGAATACACAACACGATATTCCGATGCTTTCTCACTCGATGATTCGTCATTACAAGCTACACAAAACAATACAACCAGACATATCAACAACAACCAATACTTCCTCACAAGCATCCCCCTAGTCATCTTTTTATAATGAAAATCCTATTGCCAGGACGGATTGTACCTTTCAATAGGATCATTCAAACATAAAGCTAGGTCCCTCTTAATTGACCCTCTATCGATGAAACAGCCAACGACACCATGTCGTTTGCCTCGGCTTGATTTGAGATATATGACACAATGGCAACAGCGTGTCCTACATGGATAAATTTTCGAGCAGCTCCTACCATTGAATGGAATGGATCAGGTTTGACATACGTTCGAGCCGGTTTCTTGCTTTTGTGAGCGAGGTCTTCGCTCGGTGGAGCGCTTCTCTCACTGATTGGAGCGGCGTCTTCGCTTGAGTGAGCGCTTCTCTCACTCTTATGAGCGGGGTCATCACCAAGATGAGCGCTTCTCTCACTTTTATGAGCGGAGTCATCACCTGGATGAGCGCTTCTCCCACTTTTATGAGCGGGTTCCTCACCTGGATGAGCGCTTCTCTCACTTTTATGAGCGGAGTCATCACCTGGATGAGCGCTTCTCACCTTGCTATGAGCGGAGTCATCACCTGGGTGAGCGCTTCTCACCTTGCTATGAGCGGAGTCATCACCTAGATGAGCGCTTCCCTCACTTCTATGAGCGGAGTCCTCATCAGATGGAGCGCTTCTCTCACTATTATGAGCGGAGTCATCACCTGGATGAGCGCTTCTCACCTTGCTATGAGCGGAGTCCTCACCTGGATGAGCGCTTCTCTCACTTTTTTGAGCGGAATCCTCACCAAGATGAGCGCTTCTCTCACTTTTATGAGCGGGTTCCTCACCTGGATGAGCGCTTCTCACCTTGCTATGAGCGGAGTCCTCACCTGGATGAGCGCTTTCCTCACTTTTTTGAGCGGTTCCTACCTGGATGAGCGCTTCTCACCTTGCTATGAGCGGAGTCATCACCAAGATGAGCGCTTCTCTCACTTTTATGAGCGGAGTCATCACCTGGATGAGCGCTTCTCACCTTGCTATGAGCGGAGTCATCACCTGGATGAGCCCTTCTCCCACTTTTATGAGCGGGGTCCTCACCAAGATGAGCGCTTCCCTCACTCTTATGAGCGAAGTCCTCACCAAAAGGAGCGCTTCTCTCACTTCTATGAGCGGAGTCCTCACCAAGACGAGCGCTTTTCTCACTTTTATGAGCGGAGTCATCACCTGGATGAGCGCTTCTCACCTTGCTATGAGCGGGTTCCTCACCAAAAGGAGCACTTCTCTCACTTTTTTGAGCGGAGTCATCACCAGATGGAGCGCTTCTCTCACTTTTATGAGCGAATTCTTCGATAGGTAGCCCCACTATCGAGCGAACCCACTCACTCCTTCATCAACTCAAAGAAAAACTCTCTTCACGTTAAAAATTGCAATAGTCGTAGAACCTCATAGTAATCGTCGGTTATAAACTCCACCGTATTATGTGGCTTGAATGTGGCATTTGGATAGAAAGAATTGCGGTAGGCTCTTGTATGATCACGGTAAATAATGTCTACCACGAAGCGATCTGGCAACTTCACCTGCAAAGCAGTACGGGGCACCTTCATTGAAGATTCTACCAGTCTTTTCGTTTCCCTAATGGTTAGCTGTGGGCTGACACTAATCGTTGCATTTCCTACGCCTTCTTTTGTCGCAAACGTTACAATGTGGTCATTTAACGCCTGTATTTCTTCTGTGAGCCCCACGTCACCGCTAACGAAGGATACTGGAACACCGTGCAAGGCTGCTGCGTACGTATTGATTAAAAATTCACTTGCATATTCACCATTAATTTTGACATCGGCATATGTGCAAAGCGTATGGGCCAAAGGATTACGTTCACTTCCTCCTTTACTATGGTAGCCAATAAAAATAGCACGATCGAAGCTTTGATCAAGACCTGCTACCATGCACATAGGATCGTATGTCCAGCCACGGATGACTTTACAATTGATTGGCAAATTGGAAATATCCAGATTTCGAGCTGAATCATGTGCATCTTTTAATAAAATTTCTGTGGCCCCTCCTGCGATCGCACCTTCAATCGCTGCTTCTACCTCTCGCGTCATTTGTCTTTGGAAAAATTGATAATCTGGCGCATTTAACTCAGTTTCACTCCATGAGGTTGTGCCAGTAATGCCTTCAATATCTGCGCTAATATATACTTTCATAGAAATCGAAACTCCTTTACAGTATGATTTTGAATTGTTGCGTGTACTGCTCCGTAATAGGCTACTTGCGCTTGAACACGTCTGGCCCATGCCACATTGTGATAATCATAATGCCACCATTCCTCTGCATAATTGGTAAACCCTGCAAGCGTCATACAGTTATACAGTAAGCGCCGATGCCGACAGGCCAGAGGATTTTCTGCTGTATGCTGTTCAAAATACCGTGTAGCTGATTTTTCATTCATTTCATCAAAAGCTGTTCCAAGATCCAAAGCTTTCCCAGTTACATCAGCAAGCGTTACATCAATGGCACCTCCTGTTAAATGAGGTGCTAGATGAGCAGACTGTTCACTTGGAAAGGCTACATACCTTTTTGTTGCTTGCATGATCTCTTGAGAAGTCGCCTGTGGCATTTGTTGAGCTAATTGCCTCGAAAAATGACTAAACAAATAGTGTTGCACCTGAAAAGGACGATAGCCATCATAGAGTACTAGACTATATTCCTGTGGTAATAATGTTAACGCCTGCTGCAAACGCTCAAAAACCCCTTTACGTACATAAATTGTTCGTAAACTATCAGGGATTTGTTGCTGATAATAGATAGGCTCAATGAATAATCTCGGATGGGCAGCAGGGATCTGAATAAGCGGCTCATTGCTTTCACATACAGACGGCGTATTAGGATGGTTCCTTTCCATTACAGCTGCTATTGGTTGAAATAGTTTGACGATCCTGGAACACCACCCTCAGAATTTTTGGATAATTCAGTTTTTTTAAAATGAATATTATCACAACTCTCTAGCATTGACTAGATAAAAAAAGAATAATTACAAAATAATGGTTATTCTCTGATAATGACACATATTCCAGCAGCATACCGTCGAAAAACCTCTATTTAAGGATTTTATTCAATGTATGGCTCACTCATGCTAAAAAAATGACGAATCCTCTGTTAGTGCACGAAAAAAGCTATTGAAACATGGTCTATGTTTCAATAGCTTTTTGAAATGAGTATGCTTCTACCGTATGTCCATTACGACCAACCGTTGTCTGTGCCTGTGAAAGTGAGTTCAAAATGGCTTCCTCTGTTGCTTCAGTAGCAGCAGCAAATAATTGATTCATGATAGGATGGTCATCACGTAGCTGTGCTCTTGTTTCCACTAGCTGGTCAGTGCTATGAGGAATACGATGGGCAGTTGTAAAGCCAATGACAATATCGCCACTACCATGCGAAAAATGACTGCCTGTCCGTCCTAGACCGATACCACAACGTTTAATGACGCGGGTCAATTGTCGGCTACTTAGCGGAGCATCTGTCGCAAGGACAATAATAATGGAGCCATCTGTTGGTGATAAGGTCGAGTTGCTTTGAGTAGGTGAAGCTACATAATGCTCGGCTAAAAAGTCTGTACTTTGTCCAAAATTACTAAGAACTAAGCAGCCAACTGTATAGCTAACATCAGGTTGTTCGATTTTAACAAGACGAGAAGATGAACCAATCCCTCCTTTATAGCCGAAACACATCATGCCTTTTCCTGCACCAATGGCTCCCTCCTGTGCGGTATCGTTGGAGGCTTGATGAATCGCTTTGATGGCATGCTCTGGTGTCACAGCACAGGCTCTGATAGAGTTTAAATAACTATCATTACATTCGCCTACAACGAGATTAATGGTTCCTGTTGTGAGGCCAATGTCTTCATTCATGTCTAGCATATAACGCATCGTGCCTTGCGTAACTGCTGGCACACCGAAAGTATTGGTTAGCATAATGGGTGACTCAATAACCCCTAGTTCATTGACCTGTACAAGCCCTGTCGTTTTTCCAAAGCCATTCAGCACATAACTTGCAGCCGTCACCTTGTCCTGAAATACATTGCCGCTATGCGGTAAAATGGCTGTGACGCCCGTGCACGCATAGCCTCCATGCTGATCTAATGGCTCATCCAGTGTGACATGACCCACTCGGACTCCAGCTACGTCGGTAATACAGTTTTTTTTGCCGACTGGTAAGGTGCCAATTTTAATGCCTAATTGTCTTACTTTCCCCTGCATAATTTGCTCCCTCCTGAATAGCCATCGCTACAGCAGTCTGTGCATGGATGGCTGTTGTATCAAATACTGGAATCGTAACATTCTCCTGTTGAATCAGCAGACCAATCTCTGTACAGCCTAAAATGACCCCTTCTACACCAGCTTTCACAAGCTCGTCGATAACGTGGACATAGTATGACTTAGAGGCTGGCACAATATTGCCTAAGCATAGTTCTTCATAAATAATACGATTTACTTCTATTCGCTCATGTTCGTTTGGCACAATGACTTCAATACCAAAGTCCTCTATTCTTGCTTTATAAAACGCTTGCTCCATTGTATATTTCGTGCCAAGAAGGGCAATTTTCTGTAGGCCTGCTTCTTTAATTTGCCGAGCTGTTGCATCCGCAATATGTAAAATAGGAATGGTGATAGATGCATCAATAATATCAATGACCTTATGCATCGTATTCGTACAAATAACGATAAAATCTGCACCTGCTCGCTCAAGTGATAATGCTGCTTGACCAAGGACCTCGCCCGCCTTGTCCCACTCTCCTCTAGCCTGAAAATGCTCAATTTGCTGGAAATCAACACTATATAGGATACATTTCGCAGAGTGTAAGCCTCCGAGCTGTTGTTTGATTTGTTCATTGATAAGTCTGTAATATTGTGCAGACGATTCCCAGCTCATGCCACCAATTAAGCCGATTGTTTTCATCAAAATCACTCTCCTTTTTTCTATTATTATACGCGGAACACGCGCAGAAATAAGAGAATTTTCCAAATCCCTATAATTTTCTATAAAATAATTATTGTCGTTTACTATGAAACAATAATTAAAAATACAATTTCTAACTTACTATTTTGAAATCGCAAAATTTTAATATAATTCTTTATTTTAGAAAAGTTGATTTTTTATAAAAAAACAGTGTAGACTTAAACGTATTGTATGAAAGGAGGACAACTTATGGAATGGATTTCATCTATTGTAGATAGCGGAAATAATATTTTATGGACATATATCCTAATTATTTTTCTTTTAGCAGCAGGATTATATTTTTCAATTGGTACAAAGTTTGTACAAATTCGTCTTTTTCCTGAAATGTTTCGTCTGATTGTTGAAAAAAGAGATGGCGAATCGGGTGTGTCACCGTTTCAAGCCTTTACGATTAGTGCCGCTTCACGTGTTGGCACTGGGAATATCACAGGTGTTGCCTTAGCCATTGGTGTCGGGGGCCCTGGTGCGGTATTTTGGATGTGGATTATCGCTATTTTAGGGATGGCAACCGCCTTCATCGAAAGTACTTTAGCGCAGGTGTACAAAGTCAAGGATGGCGATACGTTCCGAGGTGGACCTGCCTACTATATGGAGAAGGCATTAGGTCAAAGAAAGCTAGGTATTATCTTTAGTATTCTATTAACATTAAGCTTTGGATTTATTTTTAACGCTGTACAATCGAATACTATCGCAACTTCAGTTGGAGATGCATTTGACATAAGTCCAAAGGCCATCGGGGTTATGCTAGTAGTGTTAACAGCATTAATTATTTTTGGTGGTGTACATAGAATTGTAAAAGTAACACAAATTCTTGTACCTGTCATGGCGATCTTTTATTTACTTGTAGCCCTTTTTGTTGTGGTGACAAATTTATCTGAAATACCGAATGTATTCAAACTAATTTTCACGCACGCATTTGGTCTTCAAGAAGCGGCTGGTGGAGCAATCGGTGCGGCTATCATGCAAGGGGTACGTCGTGGTTTATTTTCCAATGAAGCTGGTATGGGTAGTGTGCCTAATGCAGCAGCTACTGCCAATACCTCACATCCCGCGAAGCAAGGGCTTGTACAAAGCTTAGGTGTCTTTTTTGATACGATTATGATTTGTACGGCGACAGCCTTTATCATTATTTTAGCTGGTTTATATGATACAGGTGAAAGCAACGGCATTATTTTGACGCAAGATTCTTTAGCTGTGCATGTTGGGGGCTGGGCTCCATATTTCATTGCCATTTCCATCATCTTCTTTGCTTTTAGCTCGATTATCGGTAACTATTATTATGGTGAATCCAATATTGAATTTATGAATGCCCATAAAGGTTGGATGTTTAGCTATCGTATTTTAGTGTTAGTTATGGTAATGTTTGGCTCGTTAGCACAGGTACAGCTTGTGTGGAACTTAGCTGACCTATTTATGGGTCTCATGGCTCTCATCAATATTGCTATTATTATGCTTCTTGGAAAAATTGCCTTCCTTGTATTAGACGACTTTACCCTACAACGTAAAGCTGGTAAAAACCCTGTCTTTTATGCAAAATCGATTCCAACGTTAAAAAATACAGATTGTTGGGAAGAAGATCGATAAAACAACGAACGCCACTCCTAATTTAACAGGAGTGGCGTTTTGCTTTAATATTTAAACTGACTAATGAGTTGCTTTAATTCATCTGCCATATGTGCTAGTGCTTGAGCAGAGGCATTGATTTCTTCCATTGAAGCTAATTGTTCCTCTGTCGATGCCGCTACATCCTCTGACGCAGCTGCATTACCTTTTGCTGAGAATGCCAGATCTTCCGTAACTGCTGCAACCTCTTGAACACCTGCAGACATTTGCTCTGAGGCTGAGGATACTTCCTCCATTTTAGGCGTAATTTTATTCATACTTGCCATAATAACTTGGAATTTTGTAATAGCTTCATCTGAAATATGCAATCCACTTTGCACATCCTCCGTCACCTTCGCCATAATCGTAACAGATTGCTCTGTTTCTTGTTGAATTCCTCGAATCAGCTCAAAAATTTGCTTTGCCGATTCCTGTGACTGCTCGGCTAGCTTGCGCACTTCATCTGCCACAACCGCAAAGCCTTTTCCATGTTCACCCGCTCGTGCTGCCTCTATTGCTGCGTTTAGTGCCAGTAAATTAGTTTGATCTGCGATGCTTGTAATGACATCTAAAATAGATGTAATTTGCTGTGATCGTTCATGTAAAGTTTGGATTTTCGCATTGGAATCCGCTACGGATAAATGGATGGACTGCATTTGATCCTTTGTATTTTGAACGGCTTGTCCACCCTCATCTGCTTGTAATGTTGCATGCTGTGAAAGATCGGTTACAGCAGAGGAGATTTCCGCTATGTGAAGAATAGCTGTTGAAAGCTCATGCAGTGACTCTGCATTTTTATTGGCGCTAATCGTTTGAGAATCAGCACTTGTTGCGACATCCTGAATCGAAATCGCTACTTTTTCAGTCGCAATGCTTGTCTGATTCGCATTGGCTGTTAGCTCTTCTGCTGACGAAGCGACTTCCTCTGCGTTTTGTTCAATCTTTTGAATTAGTGTCCGTAAGCTTTCTTGCATATCATTAAAGGCTTGCCCTAATTGACCAATCTCATCATTTGAAGAAACCGTCACCGTCTCTGTGAGATCACCTTTACTAATTGTAACGGCGCTGTCCTTTAATGCTTTAATTGGTTTAATAATGGCCTTCATTACAAAATAAAAGACGATGGAACTAATAATAATAGCTGCCACTAATACAAGAATTGTATGATACAAAATGGAGGAAGCGGACTCATCAATTTCTTCAGCAAAAATTGTTCCGGTAATTTTCCAATTTGTTAATTCATTTGTTGTATAGAACAGGATTCGATCATCACCGTCAAAGACATAGTCATAAGTGCCCGATGAATTTTCGTACATTTTATCAAGGAAGCTTTCTTTTAGCTCTCCGCCTGCTTCTAGGGTCGGATGTGAAATGACCAAGTTATTTTCCCCAAAAATAGAGGAATAGCCATTTCTCCCAATCCGAATCGAATCGGCAACTTTCTGCAGGTCTGTTAGCTTGATATCAATTGCCACAACACCAGAGTGATCCTTAATCTGTTTGGCAACTGTCACCACCATATCGCCGGTTCCTGCGTCCTTATAAGGGTTAGTGATTAGGGTTTCTCCTTTAAGAGCTGTTGCCTCTTTATACCAATCTCGATTTAATGGATTGTAGTCCGCATCATTTAATCGAGGCTCCTGTGTAAAATCACCGTTATTCATGCCAATATAAACACTCAAAACATCTGGATTCAGCTTAGTATATTGCTGTAATTTTGACACAATCGATGCTTGTGCTTGCTCATACTGTTGAGCATCTACTTCACTACTAAAGACGTTAATTTCATCCATTTTTTCGCTAATGGTTTTATCAATAAGCTTATTTAAAATGCCTACACTTTCATTGGCACTAAATAAAATTTCTTCTTTAATGGAATCTTTTGCAGATAAGTAGGATAAACTCCCCACAGATATCACAGGGATAAGTAATACAAGCGCAAATAGCGTATAAAGCTTGCCTTTAAAACTGCTAAATAGTTTCTTCATATATCAGTCTCCTTTTAATTTACACGTGAAAAAATACTCTATTTTTCCACCATCTTTCCCTTTCTTTATCTGCATAACATTTCTCCCCTTACTTTTATCGGACGAAAAAAATTTTTTCAAACAATTTTATGATTTTCCTACTATTCAGTCTTTCCCGAAAAATAAAAATCCCCTATATTCGCCATTATTATGATGACAATATAGGAGTAATTTCGCTTATTCTAGTAAATAAATAGCCTGCTGAACATCAGCAATTGACAATGTATCCTGTAATATTAACTTTTCATTTATACTAATAATGGAGGTGAAGAGACTTTGAGTAAACCAGAGTTATATGTAAATTTAGTAGTTGGACCAGATTGTGATTTCGAATCCATGGCCATTAGAGCGGCACTTGAATCATTTGGCGCCAGGGTCACACTGCATTTGATTGGAAGACCCAATGATTTGATTGATGTCTTATCTGGAGAGGACCTTTATGGCAGAATGGACTATCTTATTTTAAATTTCCACGGCAATGAAGGGCGCTTTTGTTTACCCGAGTTAGGCGAAGAAGTGTATGAGAACGATGAACCTCAAGATCTATACTTTGGACCAAGGCATATTGAGTCCTATTGCCGGCTACAAAATGTCAAAGTTCTAGCAACAGGCTGTACATTAGGTTGGCAGCAGCTAGCAACAGCCTTTTTAGCGAGTGGCTGTCAATCCTATTTAGCACCTGATGATTATATTGACGGCAATGCGAATCTTATGTTTGTTATTCGTTATTTTTATGAAATCATCACCAATCAAAAAAGTCAGCAGGAGGCGTTTGACCTTGCGCAAGCCATTGACTCTGAAACAGCCATGTACAAGCTTTATGTAGCAAATTAAAAGATCGTAGCAACAGATGATTGCTACGATCTTGTGTATTTATGATTGGTTTCTTTCTAGCATGGCCTCTGTAAAAGCTTGAGACTCCCCTTTTGCTATACTTAATGTTTGCCATTCAGAGCCCTTTACTTGTTTCGCAATATAAATAATTTGACCAACATGCTGTGCATAATGAGCCATTTGTCTCTCAATGGCATCGATCACAGCTAGCTGCTCTCCTCTAATGGTAACATGCCTCTCCAAATCAGATTCGCTTAAACTCGCCAAAGTATCTAAAAAGACTTGCCAGCCCTTTTCCCAAACTGCGATAATAGATTCTTTTGTATGAAGACTATCCATAAACTCATCATCCCGATTTCTTGTAGCCTTCTCACCATCTGTCGTTAAAAAATTCGTCCAACGTGAAATCATATTGCCACTAACATGCTTCACAATGACAGCTATATTATTAGATTCTTCATTATACGCCCAGTGCAGCTGTTCCTCTTCTAATTGGGCAAGAGCCTTATCCCCTAACTCTTTCACATTTTGGAATCTCTTTTGAACAACCTGTAAATAGGTTTGCGCAATCGTTGTCATTGACCCCCATCCCTTCTTTTCTATCATTTTACAATAGGATGAGCTAATTGCCAGAAATAAATTTTCTTACGATGGCTACCATTTTTTCTTGGACTTCTTCTTGATCACCATTTATTCGATAACCAATATGATAAACATATCCGTTATCATACGTATAAAATTCATTAGCACTGGTTGTAGTCATTCGAAAGACTCGCTTATCTGCCTCATCGTAATCATAGTATATATATGCAAAACCTCGGTCTGGAGTCATCTCTCGATAATACAAAGGGTTCAAAAAATTAAAGCCTACATTCTTGAGGTTACTCCCCTCAATGTTCTCAATATTTTCTGTAAGTTTACGGTTAGCTAATGGGTTACGCTCTACGTTCGTAATTGTAAAATGAATATACTGCAAATCTACACCTGCAAGAGATTTTTCTTTAAAGCTAAATTGAAATTGCGTTTGTAGGCTACCATCTTTCATATCTGAAGTTACCGCATAGACCTCCTGAATATTTGCTTGAAACGGCAGATCTTTAGGCTCAATTAGATGGACTGCATCCCCCATTGTAGATGCTACTTCTTGCATAGCCCCGAAACCTTGAAGCGGAGCATAATACTTGATATTTTCACGGTGATTGAGTGAATCGGCAATTTGAAAATACTGACTGTATGTTGTAGCAGTTCCATCTACCTCTGTCTGAAATAATTCAGTGAATGTAGGTACTTCCCCTTCATCCGTTACCTCAGTCGCCAATTGATTCATTGGTTGTGTTGCTTGCCACGCAATAAATAGTAAGAGCGAACAAGTGATCAACATTGTGACTGCACGATATGTCCACTTTGTCTTGGATGGATGTGTTTGCTGTTGGATTTGTTGTCGAACGTTTTGAATGATCGCCTCTTTATGAGCTGTGACATCCTTCAAAATATGCATTGTATGCTTATCCATGGAAAAGTACCTCCCATTCGATATTTTGTAAATCTACTTTTAAAAGCTCTTTCCCTTTTTTTAAACGTGATTTCACCGTACCTTCAGGAATCTCAAGTAATTCAGCAATTTCTTTAATTGTCATTTCCTCTAAGTAATAATAGACAATCGCTTCTCGTGGCTTAATGGGTAACCGTAAAATTGCTTCATCTAATAAATCTTGTTCATCCTGAAGAATAAGTGTATCCTGCAAGACCGACTTTTGTTTGGTAAAAAATTTATGCTGAAATGTAATTTTTCGATATGCCCAGCTTTTTAAGTAATCCTTACATTTATTAATCGTCATGCGTGCTAAGTAAGCCTTCATTTCTCCTCGTTCTTCATAATGTTTTTGATGGTAGAATTTAATAAAAACATCCTGCACAATATCCTCGGCTAGTTGTAAATCCTTTGTATAGTAATAAGCAATTCGAAATAATTGCTCCGTATGTATAGCCATTAGTTGCTCTAATTTTTCGTTATCAGACATGCTTGTCCCTCCTTCTACACTATAAACGATGCTCAACTAGAAAAAGATTATTTTTCCAGAACAAAAAAAACCGTCTCTTAAGTCCGAGACGGTTTATTGCTTTTTATAAATTTTCATCAATATATGTTTCGATATCAGAAGCTATCGTATCAATTGGGACATCTTCAATATTTTCAGCATAGCCATTATACATTTTGACGATAACACCATCTTTATCGACTAAGAAAAATTGATTACCATGTATGACTTGATCACTGTTAAGGTCGTTTTTCACTAAAATTTTGGTATTTTTCACAGCAAATTGTTCAATATATTTTTGTGAATATCCTGTTAGAAGGTTCCATTTTGATTCATCTGGTACATTGTATTTACTAAGATAATCGGCTAACACCTCTGGTTTATCCACATCTGGATCTACTGAAAAGGCAACAATATGGTAATCCTCTACTCCTTTTTTCTGGAGCTTTTCTTGCACTTGTGCCATATTCAATGACATGGGCGGACAAATCGACACACAGTTCGTAAATATATACATGCCGATCCAAGGCTTGCCTTTCAAACTTTCTAGTGAAATCGTTTCACCACGTTGATTTACATGTTCAAATTCGGGTATTTCTAGGCTATAATCTGCTTTAAATTTTGAATTTCCACATGCTCCTAGCACGGATGCACAAGTCAGCAGTAGAACTAGCCCTAGTAATTTACGTTTCATGGTCAACACTCTCCCTAACCTTACACTATCCTCATCCTAACGTAGGTTGTAAGCGTTGACAAGAACTACTAAGTGACAGCTTTCGTACATCTTTGTGAAATGTATTTCATTTTAACGAAACGAGTGCAGCATGAATCGCATCCAGCTTTACTTCGACGCGGTGCAACAAATAAAATGACACTAAAATCGGAAAACCGATATCGGATATCATGTTTAACCACTGTTCCATTAGGTCTTCTCTCCTCTCTCCTACGGTAAAAAATGGCCTTTGCAGTTCCAATTGCAAAGGCCATCGATGAATTATTCTGTTGCTACATCAAATTCCGTTACTTGACGATCTACAAGGCGTGCCCCCTTAATGGCAGACAAAGCCCCTGCCTGTCCGGCAAATACATTTTTCGCCACAATCGTTTCCATTGCCTGCTGAATTTCAGCCACTGAGACATTGGGCTTTGGAGCATCAATCGTTAATGTTGTCGTTTTACCATCCACTGTTGCAAATTGTAACTCTAATACTTGTGCCATGCTGTAATCCCCCCTTAAGATATATCGCTTGTTTCTTGCTTTGCAATGCTAGACAAAGTCTGTGATGAAAGACTTGCAATAGCATGCGCCACAGCTAGTAAATCATTCGCACTATGTGTGTTGTTAAGATTACGATACGATTTTGTTGTGAATTTCGGTTCATTTTGCTCATCATAGCCATCTTCATACTTGAGACGCAGAGTTGCACTAATAAAGTTAACGTTTGCCATCTAACGTCACCTCCCTTCTTGCACACTATATAAAGATGAATTGCTAAAAAAGGGACATTATAGGATGAATTTTTTTTCGGAAGCTCTTATAATAGAGTGAGAGAAGGCAAAGAGGTGAACGATTTGTTACAAGGTTGGTTTTTATGGTTTATTTTATTTTGGGTTGTCGTCCTCATTTCATTGATGGCTATTGGCGGATTCTTTATGTTCCGTAAATTTTTAAAAGCTTTACCTAAGCAGGATGGAAAATCTGACTTAGATTGGCAGGAATATTATTTAGATAAAACAATTCACTTATGGGGACAAGCTGAAAAGGACTTACTCTATGAGCTAGTAAGTCCAGTACCTGAGCTCTTTAGACAAGTAGCAAAGGAAAAAATCGCAGGCAAAATCGGTGAGCTCGCTTTAGAGGAAAAAGCAGCTGCCATTAACAATGACCTCATTATTCGTGGCTATATCCAAGCAACACCCAAGCGCGATCACAAATTTTTACGCAAAAAATTAGAACAAATGCAAATTGACATCGCCCCATACGAACACTTATTTGAATGATTATGAAAACGCTGCACATCCATTTTGTGCAGCGTTTCCTTTTGTTATGGCATGCTTGCTGGCTATCGAGTTGTATCCTTCCTTCTGAGGGTTTTATCCGCTACTTTTGCTGTTCTATCCATCACTTTTGCTGTTCTATCCATCACTTTAGCGATCCTATCCGCTACTTTTGCGATTCTATCCACGCTTCTTGGCGCTATCCTTCTCTTTGCAGGTTTTATCCGCTACTTTTGCTGTTCTATCCACCACTTTTACGATTCTATCCCCTTCTCTTGGCGCTATCCTTCCCTTTGCGGGTTTTATCCGCTACTTTTGCTGTTTTATCCACTACTTTCTCACTTCTATCCGTCACTTTCCCTTTGCTATCCACCACATTTGGAGTTCTATCCATCACATTAGCCTTGCTATTAACGCTTCTCGGCGCTATCCTTCCCTTTGCAGGTTTTATCCGCTACTTTTGCTGTTCTATCCACTACTTTCTCACTTCTATCCGTCACTTTCCCTTTGCGATCCAACACCTCTTCACGCTTATGAGCATAAAAAAACTACACTAGCTTCTGCACTAGTGTAGTTGTGGAATTGTTTTTTTGACTCTTTTAAACTGGATGAGCATAGCAATTCGCCAAGGTAATAGCATGGCAAAGGCTAGTATCCAGAACATTCCTGCTAATTCACCGACATCGATGGAGCTACTTAATATCATTTTCGCAACAACTCGGAAAACTAACAAGCCGATTAAGATGAAAACGAATGCTTTTGACCGTTTTAAATAAATATCTCGACCTTTGACTTCAAATTTTGAAGTAGCGATTAAAATCGTCGAGAACACCATTCCGACAGCAGCTGCCTCTAAAATTTGCATCGGTGGTACGCGGAATTGTTCGAATAGAAACATCAGTGCACCCGAAGACATCGCTATTGGTGGAATAATAATTTTCTTCTCATTTGTCGGCTTTTTGGAAGCTCTCATTCGAATGACCATGACAAAGCTTCCCATAAGAATGGCCATGATGGTCGACCCTATAACATAATAGTGAGAAGGGATACTGCTCAACATAAAAAATCCTCCTCTAATGTCTAATTAGCAATTTTGTCCAAGTAATTGATCAGCTACAGCCTTTAATCGTTCTGGCTCAAAGGGCTTGGTAATAAAATCCTTTGCCCCACTTTCGATCGCTTCTACGATTAACTTTTGCTGGCCTAAAGCTGTCACCATAATAATTTTTGCATGTGGAAATTCTGGAATAATTTTTTTTACTGCTGCAATACCTGTCATAACGGGCATCGTTACATCCATTGTAACTAAGTCTGGTTGTAACTCACGATACATCGCCACAGCTTCTTTACCATTTGCTGCCTTACCGACTACCTCATAACCCCATTCTGTAAACATATTACTGATTGCAACACGCATAAAAAGCGTATCATCCACTACTAAAACTGTCGGCACATGTTCATCTCCCTCTACGTTAAAGTTCGGTATGCTTCTTTAGTTTAACAAATTAAAAGCCTGTAAATCCACCGAAAATTGGCTGTAAAAGGCGTGTAATATACGTTAATCCATCAAAGAATAATAAGATCCCAACGGCAATCATTACATAACCGCCGATTTTCACAATTTTTTGGCTATGAGTACGAATCCATGTCATACGTGAAATGAAGAACGAAAGCACGAAGAATGGAATCGCAAATCCTAAATAATACGCGAACATATAGCTGAAGCCCGCACCTGGGTTTGTACCAGCTAACATGATAATGGACGCTAGGATGGGTCCAGTACAGGGTGTCCAACCTGCCGCAAAGGCAATCCCTATTAAGACGGACCCCAAATAGCCAGATGGTCTATTTTTAAATTGAAACTTACGATCCTTCATTAAAAAGTCTATTTGCAATAATCCTACAATCATTAAACCAAATACTACGATTAAAATAGCCCCAACCTGTCGTAATAATGTTTGATAATTTAGGAAAAATTCTGCCGCTAATGAAGCACTTAGCCCAATAATAATAAAGATAATTGAAAAACCTAGTAAAAAGAATAATGTGTGGAAAATGGCACGTTTTTGTAGCATACCTTTTTCCGATTTTAGCTCATCTAATGTCATACCCGTTATGTACGATAAAAATGCTGGATACAGTGGGAGAGTACATGGTGAAATAAAACTTAAAAACCCTGCACCAAAAGCTAAAAATACGTTAATATCAGATCCCATATTTTATAATCGCTCCTTACAGTTACTGCATCCATCGTACCAAAAAACAGAATAAAATGCGCCCTTCCAGTTTGTGAACGTTTCATGGCAAAAGTATGAGATTTTTGAGAAGTGCCACTTCGCTACTTTTGCATTATGCTCTCCCGTTATTATTCTGTCAACAAATTGCGCCAATATTCTACCCTTTCGTAGCAGCAATCACTCCCCTTATGCCCACAGTCTTGACATTGTCGATTAGTTGGCGTTACTGTTGAAATAGGCTTCTGTATTCGATAGACACTACTGACCAAATGCTATTGTAAGAAATCATTTACAAAGACAAGGATATCAGGAAATCGAATCATCTGATGACCTTATTATAAGTTGATACTATTATTATCCCCCTTTACATTTCGACAAAATCTCTCTTTACATAAGATGTTTATTTGAATCCGTGAGTAAATGACTTATTTTCATGTATAATGATGATAACAAATGAGCATTTGATCGAGAAAATGAGGTGTAGCTCCTTGGAACTAAGAAAAATTAAACCTAAAAAAATTTATGAAGAAGTGTCCGAAATTCTACATGAAAAAATAAGAGCTGGTGTCCTAAAACCAGGTGATCGTCTTGACTCTGTTGAACAGCTCGCAGAACAATTACAAGTTAGCCGATCTGCTGTACGTGAGGCGCTCTCCGCTTTAAAAGCGATGGGATTGATTGAGATTAAACAAGGCTCTGGGACATTTGTTAAAAGTGTGCCATCCAATCAACTTGATTTTCCATTGTCCACTGCGATGTTAACGAATAGACAGGATATTGCTCATTTATTAGAGGTGCGCAAGATTATTGAGGTAGGAGCAGCAGCAAGTGCAGCTATCCATCGTACGGACCAGGATATACAAGCCATGCTACAAATTTTAGAGGATATGAAGCAAGCCAACGGTGATGGCGAGCTTGGTGAAAAAGTAGATTATCAATTTCATGCGGCCATTTCTACTGCCTCTCAAAACCCCCTACTCGTTACCATCCTAGATCAAATTTCTGGCCTTATGATTGAAACAATGAAAGAAACTCGCCGAATTTGGTTGTATTCCAAAAAAACAACGAGCGAACAATTATATGATGAACATATGCAAATTTTCCTCGCGATTAAACAGCAAAATGAGGAGTTGGCCAAACATGCGATGACTTCTCATTTAAGCAATGTTGAAAAGGTGCTCCTACAGTATTTCGAATTAACGGAATCCAACTCCGAGTAAAACTACCTACCTCTTCACTAGGTAGTTTTATTTTTTCAGAAAATTCCCTAAAAACACTTTTATTCTTTTAACAAATTGTTGTATGATATAACCATCAAAAGTCATCAGATGACCAGTTGTTTAGAAAAGGAGCGATGAAAATGAGAGTATCACTATTTGCCACTTGCCTAGTAGATATGTTTCAAGGAAATGTCGGAAAGGCAGTTGTTGAAGTGTTGGAACGACTCGGCTGTGAAATAGACTTTCCTGAAAATCAAATTTGTTGTGGGCAGCCTGCGTACAATAGCGGTTATGTGAAAGAATCCAAAAGTGCCATAAAAAAAATGATCACTGCTTTTGAGGAAGCTGAATATGTGGTCTCCCCTTCTGGTTCCTGTGCTTATATGCTGAAAGAATATCCTGAAATATTGAAGGACGATCCACAATGGGCATTAAAAGCACAGGCTTTAGCGGATAAAACATATGAATTTACTGAATTTATTGTCCATGTCTTAAAAATAGAAGATGTTGGTGCTCATTTCGAAGGCAAAGCTACATACCATACATCCTGCCATATGACTCGTCTGCTCGGTGTAACGGATGCTCCGTTAAAATTATTAAGCCATGTCAAAGGACTACACTACACGGATCTCCCAGGTAAAGATCGGTGCTGTGGATTTGGCGGCACTTTCTCAGTCAAAATGGGCAATATCTCTGGAGAAATGGTCAATGAAAAAGTACAAAATGTGGAAGAAACAGGCGCTGACATTTTAATTGGGGCCGATGCCGGCTGTTTAATGAATATCGGTGGTCGCATTCAGCGCCAAGGGAAACCAATTCAAGTGATGCATATTGCTGAAGTTTTAAACTGCCGATAAAAGGGGGAAATAAATCATGGCAATGAAGACAAGTAATGAGCCATTCCATCAGCGTGTAACAAAAGAACTTAACAATCACTTTATGCGTGGGGCTGTCTCAAGTGCGCAAGAACGCTTTCAAACTCGCCGCTTACAACAAGCTGACGAGCTCGGTCATTGGGAAGAATGGCGCTCGCATGGAGAGGAAATTCGCAAGCATGTTTTAGCTAACCTTGATTATTACTTATATCAATTAAGTGACAATGTTGCCAAAAGAGGCGGACATGTGTTCTTTGCTCATACGGCACAAGAAGCAACCGATTACATTCAAGGCATTGCCAAAAAGAAGGATGCTTCGAAAATTGTCAAGTCGAAATCGATGGTGACAGAAGAAATTAACCTAAATGCAGCTTTAGAGAAACTTGGCTGTGAAGTGATTGAGACAGACCTTGGCGAATACATTTTGCAGGTCGCGGATCATGAGCCTCCCTCCCATATTGTGGCGCCTGCCCTACATAAAAACAAAGAGCAGATTCGAGATATTTTTAAGGAAAAACAAGGCTACACACAAACAGAAAAGCCAGAGGAGCTTGCTCTCTATGTGCGACAAAAATTACGAAATGACTATTTAACGGCAGATATTGGGATAACAGGCTGTAACTTTGCCATTGCAGAAAGTGGCTCCATTACGCTTGTCACAAATGAAGGTAATGCTGATTTAGTCACGGCTTTACCGAAAACGCAAATTACGGTTATGGGAATGGAAAGAATTGTCCCTACCTTTGAAGAAATGGAGGTTCTTGTGAGCCTATTAACAAGGAGTGCGGTGGGTCAAAAGCTAACTAGCTATATTACGACATTAACCGGAATCAAAGAAGAGGGTGATACGGATGGACCAGAGGAATTTCACCTAGTTATTGTAGATAATGGACGCTCGGCTATTTTAGGTAGTGAATTCCAGCCCATTTTACAATGTATCCGCTGTGCTGCTTGTGTAAATGCTTGCCCTGTGTACCGTCATGTTGGTGGCCATACGTATGGTTCCATCTACTCCGGGCCTGTTGGCGTTGTCCTTTCACCACTTTTAGGAGGCTATGATGATTATAAAGAATTGCCATATGCTTCTACATTGTGTGGGGCTTGCACAGACGCATGTCCTGTCAAAATCCCTTTACATCAGCTGATTCATCGCCATCGCCAAGTCATCGTTGAAAATGAAGGCAAAGCACCTGTTTCTGAAAAGCTATTAATGAAGGCATTTGGCTTAGGTGCTTCCTCCCCTACTTTATATAAGATGGCAACCAAAATGGCGGCACCAGCAATGTCCCCGTTTACGAAAGACAACACCATTTCGAAAGGACCAGGTCCATTAAAAGCATGGACTGAAGCGAGGGATTTTCCTGCACCCACAAAAGATAGCTTTAGAGATTGGTTGAAAAACCGTTCAAAAGGAGGCGAACACCAGTGACAGGTACCATTCACAATCGAGAATCCTTCTTAGCCAACATCGCAAAGCAGCTTGGACGTTCACCAAAAATAGAACTTTCACGCCCAACGTGGCAATATCAGCCACAAGACCGCATTCTCAAAGATGCCACAAAGGACGAATTAGTTGAGGTATTAATAAAGCAGTGTGCTAATATTCATACCGATATTGTCATTTCCACTACCGCAAAGCTACCTGAAGATTTACATTCCGTTGTTGACCATTATGGGGGTCAGTCCATCATTACATGGCATGATAAACGATTCCAAAAGTATGGACTATCACAATTAATGACCGAACAATGGCCACAAGCTAATATTCAGCATTATGAATGGAATGCACAGCACCAGGAGGAAAACATCCGACAAGCTGAAAAAGCGAATATTGGTATTACAATCAGTGAAATGACCTTGGCAGAATCGGGAACTGCTGTACTTTTTAGTAGCAAGGATAAGGGACGTAGTGTTAGTTTTTTACCAGAAAAATTGATTATTTTAATTCCGAAAAGTACGATTGTTCCTCGTATGACACAGGCAGCACGTTGGATTAGTGAAAAAATCCGTCGTGGTGAAAAAATTGCCTCATGCATCAACTTTATAACGGGTCCAAGTAACTCAGCAGATATCGAAATGATTTTAATCGTTGGGGTACATGGCCCCATTCAAGCAACGTATATTGTTATTGAGGACCAATAATTAACAAAGGCATGCAAAGTTTATGCATGCCTTTTGGTTATGTTGTTGAATTAGGAATACTTTCTGCTATAGCTTTTTGATCATAATACTCTGGATGTGCTTCTCTTAAGATGGATGGTCGCAACATTACAAGTGAAATTGAAATTATAATGACGCTTGTAACAGGTAAAATAATTGTTGCTGGTACAGTATCATATAATATACCGTAAATAACCATACCTATTGGCATCATGGACATTGCCATGGTCTCTAATAAGCCTAAAACGCGTCCACGGTATTCCTCTGAGATGATTTTTTGCATATACACCCCAATTGGCATATTAATGCCCATCTCGAATATAGCAAAAATAAAGTAAATGATTAGATAAAAGATAACGACTGCTAAGTAGGAGAAATCTGTAACTAATGGAATGACGGCTAAAGCTACACTCCCTGACAATAGCAATAAGCTTATTTTTGAGAAACGTAATGGCACTTTAACCTCTGATCTTGATGCAAAGTATACGGAAGCTCCCAGCATACCCGCTGCTCCTGAAGCCTGAATAAAGCCGAAATGCGTAGATTCTACTTTCAGTAATTCAATGATAATGAATGTTCCTCCGACAGATATGGCAGAAAAGAATAAATTAATCCATAATGCTACCCACATAATTGTTTTAATGACTTTACGCTGCTTAATGTAATGGAACCCACCTTTAAGACTTTCCCAAACCTTTTCCTTCTTCACATCTTTTCCTCTTGTACTATAGAGGTTAAAATCCATTGTTGCCTCTAAACAAAAGGCAATAGCGTACGCCACCATATTGACCATTAAAAAAACGTCGATATTAAAAAATCCGTACATCATCCCGCCAATGACTGGCCCCCCAATGGCAGCCACGGACATGGACATTTGATTAAATGACATCGCACGCTGTAAGCGCTCTGAATTAACAAGGGTAGCAATAGCTGATGAAAATGTAACACCGGAAAAGGCAGAGCAGATCGTGTTAAACACAGTAGCAATGTAAATAGCGTAAACTGACATCCCTACCGTTTCTGTATATAACAGTAACCCCCCAACGGTTACAATAGTCCCTGCCTGCGCCAGTAAAATTGTTCGTTTTTTCGAATAATTATCCGCGACATACCCTGCTATAGGTGCCACAAGAGCACGAGGTAACACAGAACAAATCATATTCGTTGCAAAGCTCATGGCCGACCCTGTCATGGCTAATATATATAAGCTAAAACCAAATGCCATCACATGTGCCCCTAGCATGGCAATCATTTTACTCGCTGTAAATGTCCATAAATGATAGGTAGCCTTCTTTAATTTCTCCGCTTCATTCATCTCAAAACCCCTCCGTTTTTTAACTAAATTAAAAAGTTTAATCATGTTAAACAAAATATACCATAGCTCCCCCTTTTCACGCAAGAAAAAGTTTAATATAATTAAACAAAAGGAGGCGAGGCAGTGGATTCTTTAGGCACACGCATTCGTAAATTAAGGAAAGAACAAAAATTAACATTAGAGGCACTAGCCGGTGAGCGTCTAACAAAGGGCATGTTAAGCCAAATAGAAAATGATAAGGCCAAGCCTTCCATGGAAAGCCTTGATTATATTGCTGAACGTTTAGGGGTGAAAGCTAGTGAATTACTGGAAGAAGTAACGTCATCCTCACTTCGCCCGCTTTTAGAGCAGGTTGAAATTTTATTTGCAGAAGTAAAACGGGGTGATGCCGACCATCATCAAGAAATTGTTAATCTCATTAAGCCATCTGTAGAGAATCTTCCACTTAGCTACGAAGCTGGACGGTTATTGTATATTTACGCATACGCTCAGTATGAAGCTGGATTAACAACTTGGGAATCCCCGCTTCAGCAAGCTCGTACTATTTTTAAGGAAATTAATTTACGCAGCCATTGGTTCAAAACATTTGTCCTAGAGATTTCAATTTTAGCAGCAAAGCGTCAATATACATCGGCTTACGCTCGTATCTTACAGGCAAAGGAAATTATTGAACAAGAAGACTATCAGCTCGATTCACGCGATGCCTTATTAATGACTTATTATACGAGTATATTCCAGCTCGCAATTGGTGAGCATGAGGAAGGGAAAAAATTAATTCAAGAGACAATTACTAATGCCCATAATAACCAACTGTTCTATCAAATTGATAATATGTACAGGATTGGTGCCTATTGTGCTATGATCGATCATGATTTTGAACAAACAGATCATATGTTTATGAAGCTAGCGCAATATCAGGCATTTGCGGAACGTGTTGAGGTGGACGCCTTTATTTTTGTATTGAAGGCACATTATTATAATAGTTACATCCATAATTATGAGCAGGCTCTGATTGAAATAGAGCGTTTTAATGAGCTTAGGCAGCATGAGTATATAGACAAGCTGGATCCTAATTTTTATTATGCTGAAAAAGGAAAATCCCTCTATTTACTTGGTCGTTATGACGAAGCGAAGGCTGCATTTGAACAATATAAAAACATACCGATTTATATTAGTCACCCATATGATATTTTAAGCTTACATGAGTGTTTTTCCTATAAAGCCCTGTGCTATGCACATTTTGGGGAGCTAACAACAGCCTACGACATTGCAAAAATGGCCTACACAGATTCATTAAATTTAGTGGATTTACCTTACAAACGAAAAATTGAGGAAGTCTATCATTCGATTAAAGCACAAATTAATTCTGTAGAATAAAACATTATGGGTTCGATGCAAGGTGCTACTGCCCCATATCGAACTCATTTTTAATTATTTTATTTAGCTGTTTAGAGGAACAAATTTCATTTGATGTGCCAGGAATTCATTTTTAGCCTCATCAAATTGATATGTAATATAGACATCACCTACATATTGCGGAGATACTCCAACACTAGCACCTAGCACTACAGTTAATTTTTGATTGTCTAATTTATAATAAACGACCCCTCCAAAATTAAGATGCTCTTGCTCTACGTGTGGATCTAGAGCGACAACATTCACATGCTGTTCAGTACCTTGCACTACTACTTGAATATTTAGATTCTCTCCTTTTTTAGTAATTTTCGATTCGAAGTGATCCGAAATAATTTCTTCAAAAGGCTGTACGTTTATTTCGGAGAGGTTCTCACTATTCAGCACATGTACTTCATCAATCGTTAAACCAGTCCCTCTTCCTGTATTTATAATTACTACTGCTTCTTTTTTCCCGTCCCCTGTAATATCCGTATAATAAACTTGAGGCTCTGTAATGGTCGTAAAACGCCAATTAAACTCTTTCTCCATATTATTTACTGCAACAGTTACACCACTGAAACCATCTGAAACTTTTGTTTTTGGTGTGAGCTGTACTTCATTGTTCTCTGAAAACCAAATAATACTTTCCTTCGCCTCTTGTTTCGGCTGCATTGACAATTGTTCGGTTGAAGAGTTCTCATCCTTCTGAGAACTTTCTTGATGAACATTACAACCCACAAGCAATAAAAAACTAGACAATACCAACATACCAAATTCCTTTTTCAACCTATTTGTCCTCCCCATTCTAAAAAAAACTGGGACATAACGTTGACTCTCATTTTTTTAATTGGAAAGTTCACTTATGCCCCAGTCTCTCAACTAAGTTCTTAGTTCAATTTATCTTTTCTAATATCCTTTTGTATTTTACGTAATGCTTTTTTGGACCCTCGCTCGATATCGTGCTGAAGCTTACGTGCTTGATAATCAACAAATAATGTCTCTAAATCATATCCCTCGGGGTATAATTCTGTTGCAGGTAGTTCTAAGGCAAGTCGCTTAACATTTACCTCTAGTATTTGCCCCTTATAGAAGACGCTGACATTATTGTAAGGATCCATTTCTTCGTATACGAGCCCTATATCATCATAATCCAGTAATTTCACGCGGTCCCCTTTTGCATAGGCATATACTGTTGTCGCTTTCGCTTTCTCTATCTTTGGCTTACGAATTTTACTGTCTTGAACAAGTGTTAGCTGATAATCCTTGTTATTCATATAATCCTTTGCTCTTTGTAAAACTGTTTCACGGACATTCATTTTTTTAGAAATCCAAAGGGCATTACTTTCTCCTGATGTGCCAATCATTAATTGATACAAAGGCTCTAGTGTTTCACTATTAAAGCGCATCGCTGCATTCATAAAATCAGGGTGCATTTCTGAAAATCGTTTAATTTCGCCATAATGTGTTGTTGCAACGGTCATACAGCCCATCTGATAAAACTCTTCTAAAATAGCTATTGCTAACGCTGCTCCTTCATTTGGCTCTGTACCACTGCCAATTTCATCGAACAGTAAAAGTGTATGATTATTCGCCGCCCTCATAATATCGGAAAGGTTTTTCATATGGGAAGAAAACGTACTAAGAGCATTTTCTAAGCTTTGATTATCACCAATATCCACAAAGATATGATCGAATAGCGCCATCTCGGTTCCCTTCTCTGCTACGATATGAAAGCCTGACATGGTCGCTAACGTTAATAAGCCAATTGTTTTCAAGACAACGGTTTTCCCACCAGCATTTGGCCCCGTAATAATTAAGCTACGATAATCTTGACCGATGGTAAACTGTAGGGGCACGGCATTAGCTGGTAATAACGGATGCTTGCCATTTATTATGTTAATATAACCATAATCATTTAAACGTGGCTCCATACCACCAATTTGTCTGCTGAATTTTGCTTTGGCAAAGACCATATCATATTGACTAATCAACTCCATGTTAATCTGAATGGCATGAAGATGTTCCATTAAAAGTCCTGATAAAGTGGCTAAAATCTGATACTCCTCCACCGCTTCCTCTGCCTTTAAGGTAGCCAATTCTACATTCAATTTAGCAACTACACTCGGCTCCATAAAAACAGTTGCACCTTTTGAGGAAATCTCTACTACTGTACCCTGTACATGATTTTTGTAGGAAGCCTTTATTGGAATCGTATATCGATCATCCTTTTGGCTAATAAAGAATTCCTGAATATAGGGTTTGTTAGCACTGTTATTCAAAAATTTTGTTAAGCGTTCTTTAATTTTTTCTTCGGTCGTGTCCATATGATGACGAATACGCTTTAATTCTCGACTAGCAGCTGAATCCACACGATTGGCTTTTATCGCAAAATTAATTTCCTCCTCCACACTTTTAAACTCTGCCATTGAATGGGCGTAAGATGAAAGAACTGGTGCAAAAAATTCCTTATCCAACATGAATTTTTTGATATTGCGACAGCCTCTTAAAAAGTCTGACATACTAACTAGCTCACTTGGATCTAATATCATCCCTTTCGCAAGTTTGGTCATGATATGCTCAATATTGGAGACACCTAAAAAAGGTACATGGCCTTCTGCATCTAAAATTGCGCGTGCCTCTGTCGTTTCATTCAAACGAGTTTTCACAACTGCTAGGCTTGAGCTTGGCATTAATTTATCTAATAGCTGTTTTCCTAAACCGCTAACACAGTAGGATTTAACGATATCCTTTAATTCATGGTATTGTAACTTTTCTAGAGTAGTAAAATTCATTTTTTCATGCTCCTCATTGTAATGTTTGATCATACATGAAGATACCTACCCAATATTAGATAGCAATGATGTGTTAATAAAATAAAAAGCTGTGAGGAATCCCCACAGCTTAATCTTTAAAAGGCGAGCTTTTACGGCACCACAAATAAAACCTCTTGTTACATGAAGGTTCATCGATAGTACGCCACGCTTGATAAAGTATTGTAGGTATCTACATAGGTTTTGAAATAAATCCATGACTAAAAAAGGGGTGTGTGCATGACATAAATCCCCTGTCCATAGCCTTATTTCATTCAATTTTACCTAGTTAGAACCTACCGCACTCACAAAAAGCACCTCGCATTAGTTTTCATTGTTATCTAATTATTGACATTATCTTACTACATGTTGTCAAAAAAGTAAAGGTGTTCATATAGGAAAGGGATTCTTCTAATTTTTGTCGAATATCACTATGAAGGAGTGACCAAATGCGCAAAAAAACCATTCATACCATTTTTAGCTTTATGCTCATCTTCAGTTTATGGATTCCTACAGCCTTTGCCTCTTCATCATTAATTGGAGAAAGAAACACAATAGGCTTTCATTATACGGTATTGCAAGAAAACGATCACTTTAGGTGGGAGATTACCAACAAAGACAGTCAAAAAACCATTGTGGAGAGCCCTAACAATATGGGGATATTAGGACAGTTTAGGGAAGCGGGAAGCGGTAAACGACATACATTCAACATTGATCACCCTGATTATGTCGCTCATTATTATCATTATCGCTGCCGTTATTTGTTTACAATTCTTTAGAAGGCAAAAGCATGAGCTGAGAAATCCTGCATCTTTCATATTTGCGATTCTATTCGTCATAGCGATAGTGATCGTTTTCAACCAAACACATGGTCTTCACCTAGCCATTCAAGAAGCCACATATATTTTTGACAGCATTCCTAGTTAAAACTAATATTTTAAAATTAATTACTTGATATCCTTATTCTAAAATAAAAAGACCTGTAGAAAATTCTACAAGTCTAGTGATTTATGATGGGCTTTTCTTGTTTCAATAATTTTAGAACCAGAGAATAGCAGTAAAGCCGCCCAAATAATACTAAATGCTAAAAGCTCTACCTGGCTGAATGGCTCTTTGTATAGCACAATGCCTAAAACCAAGACAATGGTTGGCGATACATATTGAATAAAGCCTAGTAAATATAAAGGTATATTTTGTGCACCCTTGGCAAATAAAATAAGCGGTATTGCTGTAACTAACCCACTGAAAATCATTAAAATATCTGTTTTTACATCGACATGTAAAAATGAAGCTTGATGTGTTGTAAACAGATAAACATAATAGCCTAATGCAAAGGGTAAAATCAACAATGTTTCAATGGCTAAGCCCCTTGTGGCATCCAATTTGATTTTCTTTTTTAGTACACCGTAAATAGCAAAGGACAGTGCGATCAGCAATGCTACCCATGGCACAGATCCGTAATTGATTGTTAAAATAATGACAGCAATAAAAGCAATCCCCGTCGCTATCCATTGTGCACGACTTAGCGATTCTTTAAAGAATATTACCCCAAAAATAACCGACAACAGTGGATTAATATAATAACCTAAGCTTGTTTCAATTAAATGATTATGGGTTACTGCCCAAATATACAAATACCAGTTCATTGAAATGACAAAGGATGCACCTGCAAGCTGCCAGAAAAGCTTTTGATGGGACCATAAATATTTTAAATCTGCAAGGAGATCCTTACGCATTCGAAATACGATAACAGCTAGTACCGTAAAGACAAAAGACCAAATAACACGTGATAATAAAATCTCCATACTCGGTACGTGTTCAAGTAGTTTCCAATATAGAGGGAAAGCTCCCCAAAAGGCATAGGCTAAAAAGGCAGCCAGTACCCCTTTTTTCTCATTTGACATGACCACTAACGCTCCTACTCTTTTTGAAATCGATAGACGACCTCACATTATATTAAACTAGTTAAAGAATAGACTCATTATAGGACTTTGAGTAGCAACTGTAAATGCCAAATTTCTAGTGACTTGCTATCACCGTTCACCTTGCTGTTCCGCTTCGAGCTCAGAAATGTATTTACGCACTGTACTATAGCTAATATCTGGATTGATTTGACGCTTGATGCGAATATGGATTTCTTTAATCCCTACCCCTTGCTCACGCATATCTCGAATCATCGACTTGAGAGGACCTGTCAGTGATTCTCTTGACAGCGCTGTATACTTACTTAATTCTATTAGCAGCTCTGTATTTTGTTGACGGAGCACCTTCATCTCTTCTACCACGCAATTGTATTCCGTCACCTTTTTTTGGAGGACCATGTTTTGCTGCTTGACCTTTTGCATTTCTTCTGTAAGCTGTGCATTTTGTTTTTTTAACATTTTTCTTTCTCGTTCTAAACTATGTTGTTTATGATCCAAATCTGTATGCATAGCATTGTACAGCTCTTCCATATGCAACAGCTCCAGATAACGGCTTTGCGGCACAATCATTAAATTCTCAGTCGTGTAGAGAGCTAGTGTTCCATCTTGATTAGGCTCATACGAAAATGCAGAGGACTTTATTTTATTCCCCATTACTTCTTCACTCCCCCACGAACAAATTTATCTATTCGTATTGCTTTGTGTATCATCTATCCGCTTCCTTTTTCACTTGATAATCATTCTCATTTATTTTTATGATAATCAGTATTTCTGTTTTTGTCAAAGAACAATTACCAAGAGCTCTTTTTTCCAAATCAAAAGCTTCTTGCAACAACTTGAGCAAGAAGCTTTTGATTTTACATTTTTTTCAGTTTTTCATATTCTAATTGCAAACGCTCAATACGTTTACGACCCTCTTCACGATTTCTTGCCGTTTCTGCTTGGATTTGCTTCGTTTCTTGAATACCAGACATAATCGTTTGCCATGTTGTTTCGATAGTTTCGATTTTAATGCTTGGGCTACCTGCTTGACGCGCGATATTTACACTGTTTTTACTAATATTTTCAGCATTACGAACAAGCATTTCGTTCGTACGACGGTCTAGCTCACTCATGGAGTCAGAAATTAGCTTTTGTCGTTTTAATGTGACTGCGTGAATCAAGCCCTGTTTAAAAATTGGAATTGTCGTCACGAAGGCAGAGTTAATTTTGGCAATTAAATGGTTATTACCTTGCTGCATTAAACGAATTTGAGGTGCAGATTGGAATGAAACTTGTTGTGCCATTTCTAAATCATAGCGACGTTGCTCTAATAATTCCACAGCACGTAGCATTGTTTCGTATTCCATCGCTGCTAATTGATCGCCCGTTTGAGCTTTTTGTTCAAGTGCTGGCAATGCTGCACGAACCTCTTCAATTTTTACCTCAATCGCTGCAACAAATTTACTTAATGATTGGAAGTAATTTAAGTTTTGTTCATACAAATTTTCAAGGTCGATCGTATTGCGCTTCATTTCTCCCTCGTATTTTTGAATTTCGCGGTAAATGACATCCACTTCTTTGTTCATGCTGTCATATTTAGATAAAAACTTTTCCAATTGCTCTTTCCCTTTATTAAAGAGCTTTGAGATAAAGCCACCCTTTTTCTCATCAGCAAAATCTTGTGGATCAAATTTATCCATAATTTTATTAAGATTATTTAATAGTACACTTGATTCCTCAAGCTTACTGGATTTCATCGTCGCTAACATTTTATCTGAAAAAGTAGAAATGCCATTGGCTGTTTCTTTACCAAGCTCAAGCATAGCAATTTGATCTTTAACATCTATTTTTTGTGCAAGTGCATGAATCTCTGGATCTTTCTTTAGCATCAGCTGATTTTGTGCAATTTGCGATAACTCCTGCTCCGACACAAGCACTGGCTTTTGTTCAGGCTCTTGTTGCAAAAGTGGATTTGGTTGTAATAAAGGATTTTCTGAAGCGAATGGGTCCTTGGATTTTAAAAGATCGTTGTTAAATTCAGACATACGTTTTACCCCCTGCAATTTATCTCTACTAATTATTTACGATTACCATCTAAAAAAGTTTCATTTCCGGTTCATGACAAACTCATTTTCGTGCTCTTTTTTAAATTATAGCTTCTTTCGATCCAAAATTCGACTGATTCCGTAAATTCCTTTACATTGTTTACTAACAATGGCATCAAACAACCAAAAAAGCAGCTACATCTATCACGTAGCTGCTTTGAACTTATGTTGTTACCTTTAAAACCGTTTTAATTTTTTGAATTACTCCACCTGAGCTATATGTCAGCACACTTCGTTTATAGAAGGATAAACTAAATAGATACACGACAATTATCGTTACAATTAAAATCCCTAATGATAGTAGCGGTACAATACTGCCGATATCTGTAGCACCAATTCGCATCGGCATGATCATTCCAGAAGTTAATGGAATATAGGAGAAAATTTTAATAATTAACGTATCTGGATTACCCATTCCTGTAAGCATAACGTAGAAGCCAATCATCGTAATAATCATAGCAGGCATTAACACTTGACCCGCTTCCTCTACCTTCGATACTAGTGAACCAAATAATGCGCCAATGATTAGATACAGAATAACCGTTAACAGTAAAAATACGATGGCATAGATAACATAGCCAACAGATAATTCTTTGATGATGCTAGCAGCCGCATCCCAAACCATTCCGTCTTTGACAAACTTCGAATAGATCAGAAACACTACTGCAATAATCCCCATCTGCGTTAACGCAAGTAATAATACCCCTGCAATTTTTGCTTTAAAATGTGTGGCTGGCTTCACACTAACTAAAAGCATTTCCATTGCTCGTGAGCCTTTTTCAGAAGCAATTTCCGTCGTAATCATCGAAAGGAATGTAGAAATAAAGAAATAGATTAATATACCCACTGCATAGGAAACTACTAACCCAGATTGCTTCTCTTCTTCACTTTTACCACCAGCTGATTCTTCATTTAAATTTTTGGTAGTAATAGCCGTTTGTGCACCCATAATTTGTGCCGCTTGTTCTGGTGATAAAGATAATTGCTGAACGGCAAAATGCTGACCAGCATACTGCAATAAAGAAGATAATGCTGACTGATCGTTTAATTTTAGTGGTGTAAACGTAGCGATTTCTGCATGTAGTTGGCCACCTTGATCGTTAATTGTCACAATGGCATCTAGCTTACCATCTTTAACCCTTTTTTCTAGTGCTGATACATCTTTTTCATCCTGAATAAAGGCCATATCTCCATTGGAAACAAAGATTCCACTTAAATCAGCGGATGTCTCATTAACAATGGCAATTTGCTGGGCTTCATCATCACCTGTAAATAGCTCCTTAATATCAGACCAAAATACAGCTACAGACATGACAACAACATATAAGCAAGTCATTAAAATAAATGATTTTGATTTAATTTTTGATTTGTATAATTGCTTCATTAACAAATTAAATTTCGACAATATGGCCACCTACTTTATCTTTAAATATTTCATCTAACGATAAATAATCTAAGCTGAACTTTTCAATATACTTCCCATCTGACAACTGCTCAAAAATACTTTGGGCAAAGCTTTCGTCTACTAGTGTTAGGACTGTTTGTTCCTTCTCAACACGTACATCCTTGACTCCATCGAGTGCCAATAACTGTGTCGTTGACCAATCCGTGCGAACAGCAAGCTTTGTTTTTCCATATTGTTTCTTTAAATCTAGTAAGCTACCAGAAAATAAAGACACACCTCGTTTTAATAAGCACAAATGATCGCAAAGCTCCTCCACATTATCCATTTGGTGACTGGAGAACAGAATGGTCGTACCCTGCTCTTTTAATAATAAAATAGCATCCTTTAGTAAATCCTTATTGACTGGATCTAGACCACTGAACGGTTCATCTAAAATTAAAAACTCAGGTTTATGGATAAAACTTGCAATAAGCTGAACCTTTTGTTGATTCCCCTTTGACAAGGTTTCTGCCTTATCTTTGCGTTTTTCACCAAGCTCAAAGCGTTGAATCCAAAAATCAATTTCCTTTTTTAGCTCTGCTCTTTTCATGCCTCGTAACTCACCAAAAAAGTAAAGCTGCTCCTCTACCTTCATCGTTGGGAAAATACCCCGCTCCTCAGGTAAATAACCAAGGACATCGCGGTTAATGGCATTAACTGGCTTGCCGTTCCATGTAATCGTCCCCGCCGTCGTTTCCTGTAAATCTAAAATCATTCGGAATGTTGTCGTCTTCCCTGCGCCATTTTGACCAATAAGACCAAAAATTTCACCCTTTTCAATGGTAAAATTCAAATCATCCACAGCAGTAAACTCTTTGTATTTCTTCGTGACATGCTGTAACTGTAAAGTCATGTTGTAAATCCTCCTTATCCTTCAAATATATGTAAGTCTTGTTTCAAACCCTTTTTACGTTTTTCATTTTTCGATACGGATATAAGTACCATTATAGAGACGATCACATTCAGGCAACCTACACTAGAGTTGATTACGCTTCCGATCGAAAGATTATACATTCCCGCCAGTACATTAAACAGCAACAATAGTATAAAAATGCGATTCATCGATTTGATATAGTTAATTTTCGAGGTTGCATCAGTAAATATTTCAAAGGGTCCCTCTGATTGTAGTTTTCGATAATAGGCCCAACCACCGAATTTGCTTACACATTCAATATTCATCATGTTTAGAAACTCAAAATAATCCTTTGATTTCCTATTAACGAATTCATTTCGATAAAAATATTGACCTGGCGTTCCTTTTTCAAACACAAAGTAGCCTACCATTGTTTTCTTTAAATTCCACCCCCGATCTGCCATATCATTAACCCATCGTTCTTCCTTTTCGTAATCAATAAAAAAACGATACACTCTTTTTTTCATCTAGCCTCACCCTTACAATAAAGTTTCCTTTTCAATATTTTCTGATTTCCCAGAAAATAATGATCAATCCATTAATCTGAAAACACATTTAGTTCTCTCTTTAATCGATTGCGTAAACGTATTAGCTTTATTAATGGAAAAGAGAATAACACAACGACAATTAGATTTAGCATATTCATCGTGAAACCAACCCAATCCATTGTGCGTTCGGAAAAATCCCCAGTCAAACCAGTTATGCCGATGAGTAAATTAAGTAGAATAAGAGAAAGCAAGACAGTCATCTTTTTTGACAGAGTGCCTAGTTTCGTTTTTTTATCTGTATACAGCTCAAATGGACCCTCTTGTGCCGCTTTTCTAAAAAATACAAAATTGCCAGAGCGATCTACTTGCTCAATGCCAGAGGATTTCAGAAATTCGAGATATTCCTCTTCATAGTGAGTGCCAACTCTTTCTAATTCATCATGGCGATAAATATAGCTACCTGACTCTCCACGTTCAAACGTAAAACGAATCCATGTGAATTTTTTCAAATGCCAGCCCTTACAAGCCATATCATTGACCCATTTCTCAATTGCATAGGGATTAATCATCAATCGATATTTATGCATATTATTCAACTCCTCTCGTTATACGGATACCATTGTCAAAAAGTTCCCTTAATCTCAAAATTTCATAGTCAACAACCGATTTCCCAGTTTCAGTAATGATATACTCCTTCTTTCTACCATCCTCATCAAGAGCCTCTATCCAGCCTCGTTCCAGCAATGTTTTAATCGCTCCATAAATAGTTCCAGCCCCTAAACGCACACGCCCATTGCTCAATTCTTCCACTAATTGCATAATGCCATAACCATGTCTAACCTCATATAAAGCTAATAAAATATAATAAACGCCTTCTGTTAATGGCGGATGCTCCTGTGTCATACAAATCCCCCTCTATATCGCCCATCAATATATCGCCAGTCGATATAAAAAATATATCAGCAGTCGATATAATTGTCAATGCTTATATTACCTGTTATTTCCTATAGTCCAACCATTTTGTTGCAGAACATCATATGCTATGTTAGTATGTAAGTGATTACTTGCATGAAAGGAAGTATGTTTTTGACAACGAAGGGAACGGCAGAACGAATAATCGAAGCTGCACTACAATTGATTAGTGAAAAGGGCTATACAGCTGCAACTACCAAAACCATTGCAGAATTAGCAGGTGTCAACGAAGTCACTCTTTTCCGCCATTTCGGCAACAAGCGTGGTTTATTAAAAGCCATTATTGAACAATTTTCTTATTATCCACTTTTACAACAGGAGATTAATCAAAATGTCACATGGGAATTAGAAAAAGATTTATTCAACTTCTCACTGAAGCATTTCCAGTTTTTAATGTCGATTAAAGACTTTGTAATGATTGGCTTTAAGGAGTCCATTCAGTTCCCTGAAATTAGTGAGGAAATTGCGAATATTCCCCTTCTGATTAAGAAGGAGCTTATTCACTACTTTCAAGAAATGCATCAGCGAGGGAAAATAAGAGAAGTGGATTTTGAAGCAGCTGCATTATCGCTCATTGCCCTAAATTTTGGTCATTTTATGTCACGTGCTCGACTTGGCACTATTGTGTCTGACATACCAACCGAAGAACTTTTACAGACAAGTGTTTCGATTTTTTCTAGGGGACTCGTTTCCTAGAAAAAATTTTTCCTATCAATGCAAGTAAGTACTTACTTAATTCAGGGGGTATATAAAATGAAAGGTTTACAAACATTATTGCGCGTTCGTGAAACCTATATAGGCATTGTCGCTACCATTGCCTTTCAATTAATTTTCTTTACTATTTGGATGACAGCGTATGATGGTGTCAATGAAAGAGCCGAGCAATTAACCATCGGCATTGTCTCAGAGGATACCGCCTTGGGGCAACAGCTAGCACAGAATATCAAAGAGTCTAGTCCTTTTGCCATAGAGGACTATTCGTCAATGGAGCATGCTGAGCAAGCATTAAACGAACGACAAATTAATATGATACTGCACATTCCAGTAGATTTTACGAAGCAACTTGAAGCAGGAAAAGAAGCGGAAATTATTTACGCTATTAATCAAGCCAATGCAAGCGTGGCGAAAAACATGATGGAGGGTGTAGCAAAGCAAATGACTGAAGAAATGAATCAAGCCCTTTATCCAATGCAACAAAATCAGGCAATCGAGGTCTTTTCTCAACAATTTGCAAAGCTTCCTTTTGAGCAAAATATTGCACAGCAAATTACCGCGTCCGTCAAGACAACCGTTATGACTGTCAAAGACCATGCAATCGAGAGTACCATTGTTAAAACCAATAACGCGAAAGGCTTTGCGGCAAACTTTGTACCACTTATGGTGATCATTTCATCCTTTGTCGGTGCTATGGTGATGATTATGCAACACCAGCAAGCAGCCCAAATTGTTCGAGAAAGTCTATCCAAATGGCAATTATTTTTAGCAAGACAGCTACTCAATGTGACCGTAGCCTTTACCCTACCATTGCTAACAATTGCCTTAATGCAGGTCTTTGATATTACTAGCAACGAAAGCTTTCTCTCTATCTACTTCTTTCAATCTATCATGTATTTAGCTTTCCTTTGTCTAGCACAAGTTTTTGTTATTCTCTTTGGTAACGTTGGGATGGTCTTTAATATTTGTGCCCTCTCCCTCCAACTCGTAACATCAGGCGTACTCGTCCCCAAAAATATGCTCTCTGACTGGTACAACAATGTCGCCGCCATGCTACCCGCTACTTACGGAGCTGATGGCTACTACACCATTATATTTGGCGGAAGTGCCGACAATTTACTACAAAACAGCAGCTCCTTAGGCATCATCATCCTTGTGACAATGACCCTTGCAACAGTAGTAGTCGCCTTAAAGCCCACGCCACCAGCTCAATAAATTAATACACGCTGAACCAGATACTCTGTGGTTCAGCGTTTTATTATGGCGGGACTATTGATTTCGGGGTTCTACACTGCTCTTTGAGGTGCCTATCCAGCACTATAGCAAGGTTTATCCGCCGCTTGTTGCGGTTTATCCACTACTTTTCTGGCTCTAACCGTCACTTTTCCTGCTCTATCCGTCACTTTGCAAGATTTATCCACCGCTTTCTCTTTTCTATCCGTTTCTTCTCTCTCTATCCTTCACTCGGCGCGGTCTATCCGTCACTTTTCCTGCTCTATCCGTCACTTTGCAAGATTTATCCGCCGCTTTCTCTTTTCTATCCGTTTCTTCTCTCTCTATCCTTCACTCGGCGCGGTCTATCCTCCACTTTCGCTTCTCTATCCGTCACTTTGCATGGTCTATCCACCGCTTTCCTTCTCTATCCGTCACTTTGTAAGATTTATCCGCCACTTTCCTTTTTCTATCCACTTCTTCTCTCTCTATCCGTCACTTTACTCGTTCTATCTATTACTTTCCCCACTCTATCCATCACTTTGCATGGTCTATCCGTCACTTTGTAGGATTTATCCGCCGCTTTCTCTTTTCTATCAATTTCTTTTCTCTCTATCCATCACTTTACCGTTCTATACATCACTTTCCTTGATCTATCCGTCACTTTGCAAGATTTATCCGCCACTTTCTCTGTCCTATCCGCTTCTTTCCTCTCTATCCTTCACTTTGCGTGGTCTATCCTCCGCTTTTCCTTCTCTATCCTCCACTTTTCCTTCTCTATCCATCACTTTGTGCGGTTTATCCGCCACTTTCTCTTTTCTATCCACTTATTCTCTCTCTATCCATCACTTTACGTGGTCTATCCTCCGCTTTTCCTCTCTATCCATCACTTGGCGCGGTCTACCCACCACTTCTCACATTCCTTAAGATTGCCGCAAGCTGCTGATTTAACATGGTCACACTATCTGTAAAATCGCCTCGGTACCACTGGATGATTAGGCCGATGATTGCATTTGCTTGATAGGCGCTATAATAATCAATGGAAATATGATCGGCCATTTGATGTTCATGATGATGTGTAATATCCCGCTTGAGCAGAGAATATATGCCGTCAAAAAGCATGTAATAGTATGTTAACGGGACATTTTTAGAAAACACAATGCGATAAAACATTTTAAAGCGTTCAATATGATGAAAGATTCGAATGGTATTTGGATCGAGTTGATCGGTATCCAAGGTGGTTACTGCCCGATATGGTTCTTCATAGGATTGATATAAGTCCTCCATGATCTCCTGAAAGTATTCTTCAAAGAGTCCTTCTTTTTGCTCGTAATGTAAATAGAAGGTGCCTCTATTCACCTTAGCCTCTCTACATATTTCAGCGATAGAAATTTGTTCCAACGGTTTTTGACTGAGCAATGTTAATAAGGCTTCATGCAAGGCTTGCTTTGTTTTTATAATTCGTAAATCCGTTGTGCTCATTTTTTCAGCTCCTTACTAAACAGTTTTTACAAAAGTGTTGATTACTCAACACATCATGATTTTTTGCATATTGAAATCGCTTTCAAGTTTATTATATGATTTTAATGAACAGATGTTCAATATCTAATGAAGACAATGAGGAGGTTTTTGAGATGAGATTAGAAGGTAAAGTAGCTATAGTAACAGGTGCAGCTTCAGGTATGGGGAAAGCCATCGCTGAAGGGTATGCAAAAGAAGGAGCTAAGGTTGTTGTTTCAGACTTAAATTTAGACGGTGCCCAAGCGGTTGTGGATGGTATTCAAGCGGCTGGAGGTACAGCATTTGCCATTCAAACAAATGTCGCATCAACAGAAGACTTACAGCGTTTATTTGATGAAACGAAACAAAACTATGGTCAATTAGATATTTTAGTAAACAATGCAGGGATCATGGATGGGATGGAGCCTGTTGGTGAAATTTCCGATGAACGATGGGATAAAGTATTTGCGGTAAATACAACAGCTGTGATGCGCTCGATGCGTATGGCGACAGACATTTTCCTTGCGCAAGGACACGGTGTCTTTGTCAATAATATTTCTGCGGGTGGCTTATATGGGGCACGTGCAGGTGCTGCCTATACAGCTTCAAAACATGCCGTTGTTGGATTAACAAAAAACACAGCGTTTATGTATGCTGATAAAAATATTCGCTGCAATGGTATTGCGCCTGGAGCAGTCATGACGAATATCGCCTCTTCAATGACCAATATGAGCCAAACTGGAGCAACACGCCAAGCACTTGGTCTATCGATTAATCCGCGTGCTGGTCAACCAGAAGAAATTGCTCAATTAGCTATTTTCCTTGGATCAGACGAGGCAAGCTTTGTGAATGGACAAGTCATTGCAGTAGATGGTGGCTGGACAGCTTACTAAACAAGCGAAAAGCACGCACAGTAAAAATTATTTTCTGTGCGTGCTTTTATTCATTATAGTACTTTTCTTGATGGAAACAGACTTCCAATTATAGCACCAATAATCGCTGGTAGTATCCACCCTAAGCCAATATCATAAAAAGGTAGAATCGTTGAATAGGCCTTTTCTACAGCATCCAAGACACCTAACTTTGCGCCTGGTACACTTTCAATTAATGCTTTATAACCATCAATCAAACTAATGAAAAATGTAAAAATCATCGCAATAGCATATACCGTTTGCTTATTTTTAAAGAATGATGAGCTAAGTGCCAGCAAAATTAAGACAATCGCTAATGGATACAGGAACATTAAAACGGGAATAGCAAATTGAATAATATTGTTTAAGCCAAAGTTTGCAATCGTAAAAGACACAACACATAATAAAAATACAAACCATTTATAGCTGATTTTTGGAAACACTTGATGGAAAAATTCACTACATGAAGTAATTAAACCAATACTCGTTTTTAAACATGCAAGAACAATGATAACAGCTAATAAAATGGCCCCAAATGAGCCGAAATAGTGATCCGCTACTGCGGCAAAAATTAAACCACCATTCTCAAAAGTGCCTACTGCTCCAATGCTGGAAGCGCCCATAAATGTGATTAATCCGTAAATTAGCATCATTAAAGCCATCGCAAATATTCCTGAAGTCCAGGTAGCCTTCGCTATCTGCTTTCGATCCGTAATTCCTGCACTTTTAATCGCATTGATGACAACAATCCCAAAGGCTAATGATGCTAAGGCATCCATTGTATTATAGCCCTCTTTAAAGCCTGTCATAAAGGCATTATCTATATAATCACCGATTGGCTGCTGGAAGTGCCCCATCGGTTTCACAATGCTTGTAATAATCAAAATAAATAAGACAACTAAAAAAGCAGGTGTTAAATATTTCCCAATATAATCCATAATTTTCGCTGGATTTAAAGAAAAATAGTAAACAACAGCAAAAAATAGAAAGCTAAATACGGCTAATAGCAATGTTGCATGCTGAGCTTCAATATATGGCTCAAAGCCTACCACAAATGGTACGGTTGCTGTACGTGGTATCGCAAAAAATGGCCCAATGGTTAAATAGAGCGCCAAAGAAAATACGATACCAAAAACAGGATGGACACGGCTCGCTAAATCCCGTAAGCCATTACTTCCTGATAAACCAATGGCTAAAATTCCGAGGAATGGCAGCCCGATGGCAGTGACTAAAAACCCGATTAATCCAAACCAAAAATTGGTCCCTGCTAATTGCCCCATTTGAATTGGGAAAATAAGGTTCCCTGCACCGAAATACAGTCCAAATAACATAGTTCCAATGACTGCATAGGTTGAGAAAGGTATTTTTTGTTGCATAATTGATGTACTCCTTAGATGTTTTAGACTATAGCAAATTATTTTAATCGAATGATTTTTCACTACAATTCCATCATGTTATCAAGCATTTATTATAATTACAATAGTTTTTTCATGATCTAGATGAAAGCTTCATTAATTAGTTAATTCCACAAAAAAAGAGCTGCCTGCTGACAGCCCTTCTCCTTAATTTGCAACTGACCATTCAATATGATCTAAAAATTTATAGACATCTTCATAAACTTTTTCACGTTCTTTATCTAACGTAATAATATGACCTGAATTTTCATACCAAATGATTTCTTTATCATCTGTTTCTACGGTATTTAAAATGAATGGTGCACTTTCTTGGTAAAGCTCATCGTCTAATGAACCTTGTAGTACTAGTGTTGGTGCTTTAATAGTGGATAATTCCTCACGTGTTTCAGTCGTTAAACGTGTTACGCCATCTAAAGAATCTTTTGGGGTAATACGTAACTCATGTAATTCTGAAATAATTTGATCTTTTGATTTATTTTCAAAGTGTTTATATAATCGAGCATAGTGGTACAAACGTGTAAATAAGCCTTTTGAGTTATCACGTGTTATTGGTGCACACATCGCAACACATGCCTTCACTGGGAATGTCTCTGCAACTTTTAGTGAGAAGACGCCACCAAGTGAAATCCCAACAACTGCGATTTCTTCATAGCCTTTCTTTTGTAGGAAGTTATAACCTTCCACGACATCGTTCCACCAGTCTTCTGGTTTAGTTTCTAATAAAGCTTCTGGTTCTACGCCATGCCCACTATAGATTGGTGCATGAACGGTATAACCACGTTGAGATAAGAATTCTCCTAGTTTTTTCACATCTTTTGTGCTACCTGTGAATCCATGCAGTAATAGTACGGCTTTTTTGCCTCCCTCAATTGTTAGAGGTTGTGGCTTTGTTAACTTCATTTTATGATATCCCCTTCACGGAAATTTATAATTGTGTATTTTATGTGTCTATCTTATCACCCTTTATTCATAATGTACAATTTATAGTTTTTATCAAATCAATGTGTATTGTGCATGAATGATGTCAGGTTAATGGCTGTACTATCACACTTTCTACTATTTAACTTTCCGATTCTTCTATTTAAAGGCAATGTCCTTTTAAAAATTTTTTGAACCCTATACTTCCAGACTGTTTCCCGTTATAATGCAGATAACTTAAAAATAACGAGAAAAGAGGTGAAACAAATGGAGTGGCAACAATTAGAATATTTTGTAACGGTTGCAAAGTTAGAGCATATGACACGAGCTGCCGAGGCATTAGCGATTTCACAGCCAGCACTTAGTCGTTCTATATCAAAGCTGGAAGAAGAATTAGGTGTACCGCTTTTCGACAGACAAGGGCGCTCAATCATGCTAAACCGATATGGTGAACTATTTTTATATCGCGTACAACGCATGCGTAAAGAATATGAAAAGGCTGTTTTAGAATTACAAGAGCTGAATAATCCAGAGCTTGGGGACGTATCACTTGGTTTTTTACATACGCTAGGAACGAGTATCGTACCAGATTTGATTCGCGCTTTTCGTCAGAAACACCCCCATATCCGTTTTCATTTCACGCAAAACTATTCCCATTCACAATTAAAGCAATTGCTGGCTGGTGAGTTAGATCTTTGCTTATTGGCTGCCATAGATACAGAGCCTCCCGTTTGCTGGAAAGAGCTGTGGCGTGATGAGCTCTTTATTATGGTGCCTATTGACCATCCACTAGCTCATCGCAAAAGCATTAAAATGAAGGAACTGGAGCATGAAAATTTTGTGCTCATGAAAAAGGGCTATGCTCTTCGCCGTTCTGCTGACCGCTTATTAAACGCGGCTGGCATAAAGCCTAAAATTTCTTATGAAGGCGATGAAGTATCTACCATTGCAGGTTTTGTTGGGGCTGGTCTCGGCGTTTCCTTACTACCAGATGATGAGGATTTAAATCCGAAGAAGATCGTTAAAATCCATGTTGAGGATATGGTATGTGAACGTATTATTGGCATGGCTTGGATTGACAATCGCTATTTGCCTCCATCAGCACGCCAATTTAAACAGTTTGTCTTCGATTTTTATGAAAAAAAATAAAAAGATCAGGGCTTTGGCTGCCCTGATCTTTTTATTAGCGTAATTTTACCTGATATGAAAAAATATCCGTTGTATCACCTTGCATCTCAAATAATCCTTGTTCGACGAGTGTTCGTAAGCGATACATTAGAAAATCATTCCCTATATAATGATTAACTGTTCCAGCTGTCTGAGCTAAAATTTGCGTCGGCATCAGCCATTCTTCCTTGTGCTGTAACTGCAGATTCTTTGCACTGGCGATAATGTATGCGTCCAGTGCCTCTTCCTCTACATGCTCCAGTTTATTTTTCCATAGTCGTAGTGTACTTGGCTGTCCTTTTATGTCTTCCCATTCTTTGGCAAGTTGTTGACATTCTTGAGTAGAAAATCGTTTTGCAACAGTGCGAAGCTTCATAAGCATGTCTGAGGAAAGCTCACCTGTCTGACGAATAGTAATATTTGGTTGAATACGTTGCATGCCCTCTGTGGCATCAATTCCATAGACCATACTACTTTTATGATTAAACTCACTCATCACATAGCGCAGTCCAATTTGTTCATGGGCATTATGGCTATACCAAACCCAAACATCCACATCACTTGGTAACGTTTCGATTTTCCCCTTCCAATTTTCATAGATATCATTGTATAATTGTTGGTCATCATCGTCCAACATATGCGTATCTAACCAATGTTTGCGTTCTTCAAAGCTCTGAAGAGGTCCAATCGAGAAATCATCATGGACACTTAGAACTGATTCATCACGCTGCAAACGATGTTGGCGTATGGCAAGCTTCAAGGAACCCTGAGTTGCTAAGCTAAAGGTAATATGTAAAATAGCCATGATCATTCCTCCCTATTGTTTACTAATAGCTATTTGTATCCCAATAAAAGTGAAGAGAATACCTTGAATCATATTTAATCGTTTTGCAATCACAGGCTGACCAATAATCACATTTCTAACCTTCCCTGCAAACAAACTAAATAAGATAAATAATACCAATGCTTGAACTAAAAATACTATACCCAAAATAAGCATTTGCAACGCAACATGTCCTTGTGAAGGATGAACAAACTGAGGTAGGAGCGCTAGGAAAAATAGCGATACTTTTGGATTTAAAATATTCATTAAAATCCCTTTTTTATACAACTTAACATAGGCTTGTACATTTTGCTGCTGCCAAGAAAATGGATCTCCTTTTGCACGAAATGATTGCCAAGCTAGATATAATAAATATGCTGCTCCTGCAAATTTTACAATAGAGAAAATAATAGTCGATTGATAAATAATCGCAGAGATACCGAGTACCGCTGCACTAATATGAACAAGAAGTCCCGTACATAATCCAAGTGATGTGGCAATACCAGCTTTTTTATCTTGTGTAATACTTTGCGCAAGCACAAACAAATTATCTGGCCCTGGCATTATCGTTAAAATAATCGCTGCACCTAAAAATGCGAATAACGTTGAAATTTCCACTACTTTCACTTCCTTCAACTTCTTTGAAAAACTATTTACATTATACTACACGACATTATTTTCACTAGATATAAGTTTATGTCTTTATTTAAATTTTTTCACGAACTTTAGCTTCACAAATTATGCTCGTTCAGACAATACTTTTCTCTCCTAATACATTATAATAGTAGAAACTCATGATTTTACAGATAATTTTCATAAGAGGTGATTGTATGGCAGTAAGTGATATTGTTACGCAATACGAGGATGAGCACGGGCAGGTTTATTATAAAATGACATCACATGACATTGAGGTTAAGGCTACACAAAACTCAGGACTAGCTCCCATTATTACCTATTGGATGGGAGAAAAAGACATAACGGATTCCATACGAAATTTGCGTTTCAGTCCACGTCCCCCATCTAGCTATATACAAGATTACGAAGAATTTCAAGCAATGCTTTATTCGAAGGAGCAGTATGCCATTAACCAGCTCTATGAACAAATGAGCATCAAGCCAAAAAATATGTCCTCCGGGAAACAAATCGTATGGAGTTTCTTTGTGATTGTTTTGGCCATGCTGCCACTTTTCATCGCTATTTGGTGGTTTAAATAATCGATTAGGTTCCCTTTTTATCACTTTTGCTCTTCACCCTCTTAACTTTTCAAAACTTTCAAGTAATTTGTCAATTCAACTTGACAGACCTTTGCAAGTAGTGCATCCTTTAGTCAATAGTTGAAAACAGTATGATGACAAAACGAATGAAGACTAGTAGTTAGTAACTCTTGTGAAGAGAGCAATGCCCATTGGCTGCAAGGCATTGTACAAGAAAGACTGATGAACCTACTTCGTGAAACGTCCTAGCCAAACTAGGCGCAGTCTCTAGCGTTATGAGAAAAGTGGAATGTCGCATGATATTCAATGTAGGTGGTACCACGGAAGGCAAGTCTTTTCGTCCTAATTTTTAGGATGAAAAGGCTTTTTTTATCTTGATGTAATATGCAGGAACGAACGTATTCAACTGGAGGTTGTGTGATGGAGAGAAAAAGAATTGTTGTTAAAATTGGCAGTAGCTCTTTAACGAACGCAAAAGGTGAAATCGATAAAGTTCGCTTAATGGATCACGTACAGGCAATCGCCGAATTAAAGAAACAGGGACATGAAGTTTTACTTGTCTCATCGGGTGCCGTCGCTGCGGGTTTTAAACAACTTGGCTACCCAGCTCGTCCTGTGACGGTGAAAGGTAAGCAGGCAGCGGCAGCGGTAGGGCAAAGTCTACTTATTCAAACGTACAGTGCTTTATTTAGTATCTATGATATTATGCCTGCACAGATTTTACTGACTCGCACAGACTTTTCTAAAAAAGAATGCTATAAAAATGCTTACGCGACGTTCGAGGAATTATTAGAACGCTCAATGTTACCTATCATTAATGAAAACGATACCGTATCTATTAGCGAATTAACTTTTGGTGATAATGATATGCTATCCGCTTTAGTAAGTGGTCTGGTCCATGCAGATCAACTCATTATTTTAACCGATATTAATGGCTTATATAACGCTAATCCCGCTAAAAATCCACAGGCTGAGCGCATTGATAAGTTAACAGCAATTACAGATGATTTGCTTCGCTTTGCAGAGGGTACAGGATCAAAGGTTGGCACGGGTGGCATGGCATCCAAGCTATTAGCAGCTCGAACTGCTTTACGTGCAGGTGTTAGGGTGTTTATTGGAACCGGTCATGGTGTTCAAAAACTTGTGGATATTTTAGCTGGTCATGGCGATGGAACCTATGTCGGTCATGATGAGCTTGCAGTGCTAACGAATCATAAACAGTGGATTGCACTTACGGAAGTTTCTGGTAAAATTTTTATAGATAATGGTGCTGAGCGAGCGTTAATGGACAATGGCAAAAGCCTTTTACCTGCCGGGGTGTACCGTGTAGAAGGAGATTTTATCAATGGTGACGTGGTCGAAGTCTATAGTGAAAATGGTTTATTAGGACGTGGTGAGGTGTTGTACTCATCTCTAGAGCTAGCTGTTGCTATGGGAAAACGGACAGATACATTGGTGAATTGTCCTAACGAGGTCATTCACAGAGATAAATGGCTGAAAATTCAAACGAATTAAGGAGGAATGAAAAATGACAAGTGAAATTCTAGAAAAAGGTCGTCTTGCAAAGGCCGCTAGTTACACGTTAAATAATAAAACTACCTGCGAAAAAAATGAGGCTTTGACAAAAATTGCCGAACAGCTTCTTATCGATCAGCCTATTATCCTAGCTGAAAATGCTAAGGATTTGGCACTCGGTGAGCAAAAAGGCATGTCCGCTTCTACATTGGACCGTATTATGCTTAATGAGGAGCGCATAGCGGCAATGGCAGATGCCATTCATTTGCTCGTCTCCTTAAACGATCCAGTAGGTACCATTGTGGAACGTATTGAGAAAGATAATGGGCTACGCATTGAAAAGCGAATTGTGCCACTCGGTGTTATTGGCATGATTTATGAGGCTCGCCCAAATGTCACAGTCGATGCAGCAACACTTTCTTTGAAAACGGGTAATGCTGTCATATTGCGCGGGAGCTCCTCCGCTAAAAGTTCAAATATGGCTCTTGTCGCAAGTATCCATCGTGCACTTGCCAAAACAGCCATGCCAACGGATGCGGTGCAATTAATTGAGGATACGCGTCGGGAAACAGCTAAAGAACTATTTCATTTAAAAGAGTACTTAGATGTACTCATTCCTCGTGGCGGCAAAGCGCTTATTGATTTAGTTGTTAATGAAGCGTCTGTCCCTGTCCTTGAAACAGGTGCAGGTAACTGTCACATTTATGTGGATCAAATGGCAGATTACATAAAAGCAGAAACCATTTGTCTGAATGCTAAAACACAGCGGCCCTCTGTCTGTAATGCAGCAGAAAGCTTACTGATCCACCCTACTTGGTTTAAGGCACACGGTGTTCAGCTTTTATCGTCTCTGTACGAAGCAGGTGTGACAATCATCGGTGATGAACAAGTGTGTCAGTCATTTAAGGACGCTCTTCCAGCTACGACAGATGACTATGCGACAGAGTACCTTGATTTAAAAATAAGTGTTAAGTTAGTCGAAAACGTCTATGAAGCGATTGAGCATATCCATCAATTTGGAACGAATCATTCTGAAGCTATTATTACGGAAGATTCATTGGTCGCAGAAACATTTTTAAACAATGTCGATGCAGCAGCGGTTTATCACAATGCCTCTACCCGCTTCACAGACGGCTTTGAATTTGGCTATGGCGCAGAAATTGGTATCAGTACGCAAAAGCTACATGCTCGTGGACCAATGGGCTTACCTGCCTTAACATCAACAAAATATTTTATTCATGGCAACGGTCAAATTCGAGAATAGCTATAACTCTCTTCCCTAGTTATAGATTGATAAAAAATAGAAAGAAGGTTTCGTATGAACATTTCAGCAATCATTAAATTAACTGTATCGATGGCTCTTTTTGGCTCCATTGGCTTTTTTACCGTTCATACTGGTGTTCCGGCTACAGAGCTTGTCTTTGTTAGATGCATTTGCGCAACCCTCTTTCTAGGAGGTATGTGGCTGATCACAGGTGGACATAAATCAGAGGTGTGGGATAAAAAAGAAATTCTTCAAACGATTATTTGCGGTGTCTTTATTGTTTTAAACTGGGTATTTTTATTTAAAGCCTTTGAAGAAATGTCAATTTCGATTGCAATTTCGATTTATAATTTAGCTCCTATTTTTGTTTTAATATTAGGCGCGATTTTTTTAAAGGAAAAGATGACTATTCAAGCGCTAGTGGCAACCATCACTTGCTTTATTGGTAGTATTTTTATTATTGGCTTACAGAATTTTGTGTCGTTCTCGGAGTTTATGCAATCGGGCTTTGTGTGGGCCTTACTTTCAGCTGTCTTTTATGCCCTCACCATGTTAACAAGCAAAACGATTACCAAGCTAAGCTCCTATGCATTAACTTATATTCAAACAACGGTTGGAATCGTCATGCTGCTGCCTTTCATTGATTTTGCACTCTTTGATGGCTTAACCTCAACGAATTGGTTTTATATTTTAGGCACAGGCTTTATTCATACTGGATTTGTTTATTATTTATTTTTTGATAGTATTCGTAGTCTTTCTACCATTCTTGTATCTGTATTAGTATTCGTCGACCCTGTTGTCGCGATTTTACTTGATATGCTGCTGCTTGATTTTATGCCAAGCATTGTGCAAACGATGGGCATTTTATTAATTTTCGGTGGTATTTTTTATACAATTTATGTTCCAAAGAAAAAGCGACTGCCACAGGAGGTCTCATAATGGGCAAACTCTTCACGATAGGAGAATTATTAATTGATTTTACACCAACACAGCAGCGAGGCTCTCTTACCGATATCGAGCACTTTACGAAACATGCCGGTGGAGCTCCTGCAAATGTAGCGGCGGTTTGTGCCAAACTGGGCCTGCAGGCTGCTCTGCTAACACAGGTGGGCCAGGATGCCTTTGGTGATTTCCTGATAAAAACATTACAGCAAGCAGGTGTAGATACTCAATTTATTCGTCAAACAACGGAGGGAGAAACAAGCCTTACTTTTGTATCATTAAATGAACAAGGGGATCGTGACTTTCAATTTTATCGCCGACATGCTGCGGACTTATTATACAAACAAGAATACCTCCCCTCACAGCTTTTAACTGCGAAGGATATTGTGCATTTTTGTTCTGTGAATCTTGTGGAAAGTCCTATGAAGAAAGCCCACCTTGCTTTTCTTGAACAGGCACATCAAGTGGGTAGCCTCGTTTCCTTTGACCCGAATGTGCGCCTACCTTTATGGCAGGATGAATCAGCTTGTCGTGAAACCATTTTAGCCTTCTTACCTCAAGCGCATCTGGTGAAGCTTTCAGCGGAGGAGCTTTTATTTCTAACCGCCATAGAGGATGAACAGAGGGCGGTCCTTCAATTATTCAATGGATATATAGCTGTCATCATTATTACACATGGTGCTGCCGGGGCCACATTATATACGAAAAATCTTCATGTTAAAGTTCCCGCTGACAAGGTGCAAGCCATTGATACAACGGGAGCAGGTGATGCTTTTATTGGCGCTATTCTAAGTCAATTCCTTCAACATCAACTAGAGGTAGAGGGGTTAGTGGCTTACTGTGAACTGGAGGCGACGTCCCTGCTATCTTTCGCAAACCGCTATGCAGGCTTATCAACTACGAAGCACGGGGCAATACCGTCTTATCCGGCACTACCACTGGAATTAAAAGTAGATTAACTCGAAACTTTACATCCCCTTTTTCGTATGTATTAGAGACAAGTCAATCTAAGGAGGTCTTTCATGGAATCGGTGACAAAAAAACGAGCAGCAGCTTTTTTAATTGATACAGCTATTTCAACGGCTGCTACGTTCGGTATTGAATATTTCCTACGAAAAAAGGTTAAAAATGAGGCTGTTCATGCACTAGTTACACCAACAGTCGTGTTGTGGGCACTCGAATATGCACAGCTCCGAAAAAACGGACAGACTATTGGCTACAAAGCAATGGGACTAGCACTTGAAAATGAAGATGGTCGTCCATTATCTTGCGCTCAAATTATTAAACGAATGGCTTATCGAGACACGATTAGTACGTTTGCTTATTTAAAAGATCGTCAAGCATTTGAGCAACAGCATGGACAGTGTCTGCCACATGATAGATTTGCACATACCGTTGTGAAAGAAATTTAGAGGAAGGCTACCCAACTACTTTGGATAACTCAGACTGTAGACAAAAGCCATCGAGAAGCTCACTCTCGATGGCTTTTGTCATTTTTCTTCCTATTTCATTTTTACTTCCAAACCACACATACTCTTCGAGCATATTTGCTCTCTTAAGCTTGTTGCCATGTCCAAGTAGCCAGCTTTTTCAAATTCATAGCAGCGAAAGTAAGCATCGCCTGCATGGACAATATTTTAAGACCTCTTAAGGTTGTCCATCGCATACCACGCTTTTGATGGTTTGACGCATGGACCGAATACCAAAAACTTAAAGAGAACAACAGGATCAATACTAGGACGCCCATAAACAGAGTAGAAGTTTTCTACTAAAGGATAGATAAATGAAAAAATCAATAGCAGCCTCTAGTTTTCGCACTAAATGATTGGTGAGAACTAATTGATCAATTGTTAACATTTCTAATTGTTCACGTTCATTGGTTTGATTTTTCGTCATCATGGTTGATCATTTCAATAGTTTACTTTTTATCAATAGGTAAATAAGGAGTGCTTTATGTATAAGTTGATTGGAACGAAGGGCGGCGACTCCTGCGGGAATAGCTGGAAAGTCGAGATCCTGGACTGAGCGAAGAGGGAAGTACTCGACCCCGCCCGCAGAAAGCGTCCGCCCGTAGTAGAAATCAACGGCTTACTTTATTTCATTGGAAAAGAAAAAAGACTGTAGACAAACTCAAAATCCATTGAATTTGTCTACAGTCTGGGCTATCCAACTACTGCAATATCCATTTATTCCATGCCTTCTCCCCTTTTAACTAAACAGCAAAAAAAGGTTACCTAGTCCCCGCTAAGTCTGGAAAATTACTGAAAAATGACTACCAGTATTTTTTCATTAGAATATGAGGGATGCCACAATCCATGAATTCTTCACCTTCACGCTGATAGCCTAATTTTTCATAAAAGCCCTCTGCATAGGATTGGGCATTTAGCTTTGCTTTTGTTAGGCCTTTATCTCGTGCGATTTGTTCTAAACCAACGATAATTTCTTTGCCAAGACCATATTTGCGGTATTCCTCCAAAACGCAAATACGCTCTAATTTGCCATAGCCCTCCACTACTCGAAGTCTACCTGTTCCAACAGGTTGCTCGTTGTAATAGACAAGAATATGATCACATGGTGCATCAAGCGCATCAAATTCATCATATTCTTCTTCCTCTGGGACTTGTTGCTCTTCGATAAAAACGTTACGTCGAAAATCAAACGCTGTTTGTAATTCTGCTTCAGTTGTTACCTTTTTTATACTCATGACTATTCCTCCTAGCTTCTTCTGCATCACCATCTTCCTTAGATGCAATTTCACGTTGAAGATGATACTATTAGTATAGAACGATTTTTATTGCAAATACAACAAAAATCTCAGGAGGATTAAAAAATGAAGGAAATCTTACGTGAAATAGGCGCGATTGCACGAGCATTAGATTCAATTAGTAATATTGAATTTAAGGAGTTAGATTTAACGAAGGGACAATATTTATATGTGATTCGAATTTGTGAAAACCCTGGCATCATTCAGGAAAAGGTCGCGGAGCTTTTGAAGGTGGATCGCACTACTGCTTCACGGGCTATTAAAAAATTAGAGACAAAGGGCTTTATTGAAAAACGTATTGAGCAGGGGAATAAGAAAAATAAATTACTCTTTCCAACTGCAAAAAGCTTGGACATTTATCCCTTTTTAAAACGGGAAGGTGAATACTCTAATGCGCGTGCACTCGAAGGGTTCTCGTCAGAGGAAATCGACAGCATCCACAGTCTTTTGACGCGTGTTTTGCATAATGTAGAAATAGATTGGGAAGAAGTGAAAAAAGGTCATAAACGACAATACTAAAGGCGATTCCCCGTGCTTCCACACGTCGGGAATCGCCTCCTGCTATGCATTAGCTGCAAATACTCTTTTTAATACCGCCACCATAAAGTCAACATCTTCATCGGTACAGCAAAGTGGTGGACTTAACGTAATGATATTATTGAAGCCCTCCACTGTATCGCCATTTTTCCCAACAATTAACCCATTTGCTTGACAATCAGCTATAATTTTTGCGATTAGTTCTGGCTTTGCCGGTGTTTGGGATTGTTTATCTTCCACTAGTTCGATGCCAATAAGTAAGCCTAGGCCACGAACATCTCCAACAAAAGGTAGCTCCAATAAGTCTTGCAAATCATGTAGGAATTGAATACCCAAATCTCTTGCTCGTTGTACAAGGCCCTCTTCCTCCAAAATTTTAATGTTTTCTAAAGCTACTGCACAGGCTGCTGGATTACCTCCGAACGTATTAATATGTCGAAAATGGCTATAGCCATCCATCTCTTTAAATTTTTCGTAAATATCTTTGCGTACTGCTGTAATGGATAACGGTAGATAGGCACTCGTTAATCCTTTTGCCATAGTAATGACATCAGGTCGAATATCGAAATGTTGATGACCAAAGAGCTTCCCTGTTCGCCCGAAGCCACATATTACTTCATCGATAATAAGTAATACGCCATGTTTTCTACAAATGCGCTCTACTTCCTTGACATATGTAGGGTGTGGGATAAGAACACCACCACCTGTTATCAGTGGCTCCATGATGACAGCGGCAATCGTTTCTTTTTGCTCCCAAATAATCTTTTCCTCCATTTCACGGGCACACGCTATATTGTAGGCCTCAACCGATTGCCCTTTTGGACGCCGATAATGATCTGGTGGGGCAACATGCAAGAAACCAGGTGTTAACGGCTCATACTTATATTTTCGTAATGCCTGCCCTGTGGCAGCTAATGCCCCAAGTGAGCTACCATGATAGCCCCGATAGCGAGCGATGATTTTATAGCGGGTCCCCTCCCCATTTTGTTGATGGTATTGGCGTATTATTTTAAAGGCCACCTCATTGGCATCAGAGCCGCTATTGGAATAAAACATCATATAGTCATCTTCTAATAAGCTATTAATTTTTTCAGCAAGTCGGATGGCAGGTTCATGACTTTGTGTTAAAGGAGCATAGCAAAGCTTTTTCAACTGCTCATAGGCAACCTTGGCAAGACGCTCACGTCCATAGCCCACATTAACGGCCCATAAGCCTGACATGCCATCTAAAAAGCGATTGCCTAAACTATCGGTAATCCATGCGCCTTCTCCCTGTTCAATGATTATGGGCGCCCTGTCATTATGCATAGACATGTGATGCCAAACGTTTTCATGATCCTTTTGTTGTAAGGTATGTGTGAACTGATCGTTTCGCTCCATATCATGACCTCCAATCATGTATCATTGATGTCTTTTGATCTATCACCATTTTCCCTATTAATCGAGTTAATATTGAAATTTTCTGATTTATCTAACATAATAAAATAGACATTGTACATTCGAAGGGCAGGTGCTAAATTATGTCCAAACATCCTCTACTCGTACGTGATGTCCTCAAGCGTAAGCATTTTGAATCAGCGAAGCTCATTGCAGGACAGCAGGGTCTTGATCGTCAAGTTCTATGGACACATATTTTAGAAATAAAAAATGTTGACACTTTAATCAATGGTGGTGAACTGATTTTAACCACTGGTGTCGGTTTACAATTAGAACGTGAAACACAAATTGCCTACTTACAAAATCTGATACGCAATGAAGCTGCAGGTCTTTGTATTGAAATTGGAGACTATTTTGACCATGTCCCCGCAGAATTGATTGCCATGGCGAATGCCCATCATTTCCCTATTATCATCTTTGAAGAAATTGTACGATTTATCGATATTACGCAAGATTTACACACGTACATAATTAATCAACACCAGCAGGCACTTACACAGCTAGATACCTTATCCAAAACTTTTATGGAATTATCATTAATGCCGAATGGTATTTTAAAAATTTTACAAGTCCTCTATCAAGATACAGAGGCATCCTTTTTATTTGTCTCGGAAGATACTAAAAGCTTTTACTACCCTGTCGAGGCTAAAAAATTCTTACGTGTTATGGAGGAGCATTGTCAGCAGTTAGAACTACAAAAGCCCTTGCACCTTTTATCGATTGACGGGGATCATTTTGTCATTATTCCTGTCAATGGACTTGGACAAGTATGGGGCTATTTATGTATGCATTCTGGACTGCCAAAGCCGAGTGATTACACTCTATTAAACCTTGAACGCGCAACGATGTCGATTGCCCATATTTTAATGCGCAACCGCATGCTTCAGGAGCGCCAGCAAAGCCGAGAGGATGAGTTTATTCTTGCCTTAATTCAAGGTCAGCCAGTAGATATTCAGTACTATCAAAGCTATTTACCTATCGAAAGTCGTAATTTATTTTACCGAGTCATCGTGTTCAATCTACATGATGTAGCTAACGTTGTACCTGAAGAAGAGTGGCAGGAAATCCAATTGCAAAATGCCATGTATGTTCGTTCTATTTTAAAAAAACTAGGATTTTTCCCTACCGTATCGGTAAGACAGCATGAAATTATTATTTTAGCCTTTTACATTGCCGCAGATTATATGAAAGACAATCGGGATGCCTTCGATCAAGCAATTTCACAGATTACTGCTAGACGAGCTGCACAGTTTTTTGAGCAGCTCACCCTCAGCTGTGGCATAAGTCATGTCTATCAAGCAATCGAGAGTGTTCATCTTGGCTATAAGGAGGCTAAATCGGTCATCCAAATGCAGCATCATCAATTGACAAGCTCTATCTATTATAAGGATTTAGGTGTTTATCGATTATTATTACAGCAGGATCAAACTACCCTCCTGCAATATGTGAAAGATTATTTACAAGAGATTTTGCTGCTAGATCAGAAAAGTAGCCATGATTTATTTCAAACATTGGCAGTATATTTAACATGTAATGGGGCTAAAAATGATACGGCGGAACAACTGTATATCGTTCGTCAAACTCTTTATAAACGAATCGAACGGCTAGAAGGTATATTAGGTGCTGATTTTTTACAAGCTCCGCACCGCCTAAATATTGAAATGGCCGTTAAGGCATATGCGCTCTTGCAAAAAACAGCACCTGATTTATTACGATTTTGAACGTGGGTCCATAAAATCTCGTAAAGCGTTACTAAGCATATATAAACCGAGAACAAGAATTGTAATGGCTCCTCCAGGGGCATACGTATACCAAGGGGCACCTATTAGATAAGCTTGTGAATCTTTTAACATTCTGCCCCAGCTAGGGTTTGGTGGCTGTACCCCAAGCCCTAAATAGCTTAGGGCTGCCTCAGCTAGCATCGCAGTTGCAAATGTCACAGTTGCTGCAACAATAATTTGCGACGAAATGTTCGGCAAAATATGACGGAACATAATGCTATGAGGCTTAACACCAATTAATTTTGCTGCTAGCACATATTCCGAATCCCGTTGCTGCACAAAGCCACTTCGTGCAATCCTCGCAATAGCAGGTATTGCGATAATGCCAAGTGCTATGGCGGTATTCGTAATACCTGGACCAAATACTGCCACAAGCATTAATGCTAATATAATGCCTGGAAAGGCCATTAACGCATCCATCGTCCGCATAAAAATTTCATCGATCCAGCCCCCAACATAGCCTGCAATCCCTCCGATCAGGATGCCAAACACCGTGCCAATTGCTACGGTTAATAGACCCACTGCAAAGGCTGTTTGTGTCCCCTTCATAATGCGGCTAAAAATATCACGCCCGAACTCATCTGTGCCAAACATATATGCACCACCAGGCCCACGCAATTTTTCTGGTATATTCATCGCGTTGACATCATGGGGTGTATAAAAAAAGCTAACAATCATGATGAGTAGAAAGCCAACAATCACGAGGAGACCAATGACTAAATTGATTTTTTTAGTATAGCGCTGTAGTTGTTTCATTGTAGCCACCTCTTAACGTAATCGAATTCTAGGGTCCAACACAGAATATAAAACATCAACGATAAAATTAATCATAACGACAGCTACTGTAATATACATGACAATTCCCTGTACAAGAGGGAAATCACGATTACTAATAGCCGTAATAAGAAGCTGACCGATTCCTGGTAATGAAAACACTTGCTCCACGATAATTGTGCCCGCTACAACCTCTGCCATTATCAAACCAAAAACCGTTAAAATCGGTATCATTGAATTTTTCAATACATGCTTATACATCACATTTTGTTCAGACATACCCTTACTGCGAATGGTGCGGACATAATCGAGCTGGACCTGCTCCAAAATAGCTGTTCGGACATAACGGAAATTAACAGCAATTTGTGGGATCGCTATCGTTAAAGCTGGCAGGATTAGTGTACTTAGCGCCCCTGTTACACTTTGCGTCCAAGGAATATAGCCACTAATTTTAAAGAAGCTGAACTGTAGGCCAATGTAAAGAATAAGCATCATCCCTAGCCAAAAGGATGGTACGGCCATACCAATTTGTGTAACGGTCGATAATGACACATCACTTAATTTATTTTGTCTTCTTGCAGCAAACATTCCTAAGGGTAAGGAAATGATTAAGACAATGATGAGCGTGAGCCCTGCTAAAGACATGGTGACAGGAAGCCGATCAAATAATAACTCTTTTACAGGCATGGAAAATCGAATGGAATCCCCTAATTGCCCTGTCAATAAGCCCTTCATCCAATCCACATATTGTTCATAAAGAGGACGATCCAAGCCAAGCTCAGATCGTAAATTTTCAATTTGTGTGGAATCCGCCTCAGTTCCCAACATTGTTCGAACCGGATCACCAGGTAATATTTGAAAAACACCAAATGTAATAATGGATACTAGAAGGATGGTTGTTATTAACAGGATGATTCGGCGTAGGATATACATCATCAGCATTCATCCCTTTCTAGTTTGAAAACTTAACCTCTGACATATCATGGAACCAGAATGGATAGCTCTTAAGCCCCGTCACTTGTTTGTCAGAACCCCAAACGATTTGGTAATCAGCAATATAAACTGCTGTGGCTTGCTCTGCTAAAATTTCCTGTGCTCGATGATAATAGTCTATTTGTTTTGCCTGATCTGTTTCCTTTAACACATCAGCCATAATTTTGTCGTATTCCTCATTTTTAAATAAGAAGAAGTTTTCGCTATCATTGGTAGAAATGTAATCATTCAAAATTTCGTAGGCAGATGCACGACCTGTTAAATCAATCGTTGTCATTTCATAATCGCGACCAAAGTAAACGCGATCTAGCCAAATGCCCCATTCCACTACTTCAATTTCGACATCAATGCCGATTTCTTGTAAATTCGCCACGACAATTTGTGCAATATTTGAGTAAATATCATTATGCGAAGATACCGTAATCTTTGTTTTAAAGCCATCCGGATAACCAGCTTCTGCTAATAATGCTTTCGCTTTTTCCACGTCTCGTTCATACATACTTTCTAAGCCCTTCTTTTGGAAATCGCCCATTGCTGGACTCATATTAGAGCCAAGTGGTACAGCATAGCCTGCAAATACAGAATCAATGATATCGGCTTTACTAATCGCGTAGTTGATTGCTTGACGTACCTTGACATTATCAAATGGTGCCTTTGTTTCATTAAACGTAACGATTAAGGAGGAGTTATTATTTTGATGTGATAAATTATAGCTAGCCTCCACCTCGCTAACCCGGTGCCAAGGTACGCTCGTTAAATCTACTTCATTGGCCATCAAGCTCATAATCGCAGCCTGATCATCCGATTGAAAGGCAAAGGTAACTTTATTTAGGTAAGGCAATCCTTCCTGCCAGTAGTGCTCATTTTTCTTGAGCTCTAAGTTGGTACCAGGTGCGTATTTCACAAAGGCAAATGGGCCTGTGCCGATTGGATTTTCATTATGCTTCCCATCATTACTTTTAGGAATAATGGCTGACTGTCTTGCTGTTAATGAATACAGGAAATTTGAATTTGGCTCTTTTAGCTTTATAACAAATGTATTGGCATCTGGTGCCTCTGTAGATGCTACATTATCAAAGTTATTGGACATTTTTTCCCCTCCGTTTTTCCCCATTAAACGGTCAAAGGAATATTGAATATCCTCCATCGTTACATCATCGCCATTATGAAACTTCACGCCTTGACGAATTTTAAACGTATACGTTAAACCATCCTCAGAAATTTCGTAGCTCTCTGCCAGCCCTTCTTTTAGCGAGCCATCCGTTTCGGGTGCCATCAGTCCCTCAAAAATATTCAAAATCATTTGATAGGAAATGGACGCTGTTGCTTTATGTGGATCTAAAAAATCAGGATCATCATTGACACGTACAACGATTTCCTGTGGAACATCTGTAGTCGTTTGACCATCTGAAGTCCCTGTGCTTGCAGCATTTTTCTCTCCATCACTTGAACACGCACTCATCACCAATGCCATGATGAAAGTTATTAGCATAAACCCTCTGTTTTTCAATTTCATGGTCGTTCCCCCTTTTCCTAAGTGCTTCTATTTTGAATGCTCGTATAGCTTTCAACATCTGCTAATTTTTCTGCAGCTTTAATACCAGCGAGAATGGCTTCCTCCATGACCTTTGTTGCTAAATGCCCTAAATAATCAAGCGCATAGCATTGATCTCCTGTACCGAGCACAAAAATTGTATCGCCATCGAGCATCGTGTGGACAGGATAAATCGTTCGTGCTAAAGCATTTTGTGTAAGCTGGGCAATCTTTTTAGCCTCCGCTTTCGTAAGCTTCGCATTCACTGCCACAACGCCAATGGTTGTATTCGTGCCAGCTAATGCCTCCGATTGAGCATGCTGCTCTAAATAGGTACAGCAGTCTAGCCACTGTCCTGATTGAGCATCTCTTGCTCCTGCTAAAATTTCCCTTGTAGCAGGATCCTTGATATCACCCACTGCATTGACAGCTACGATAGCACCCGCTACTAGACCATCTTTACCAGCATAGGAAGCACTACCAAGTCCACCCTTCATCGCAAAGTCAGGTCCTGCTAGTTTTCCAACCGTTGCGCCATAGCCAGCGCCGACATTGCCGTTTGGAAATGATCCAACTTGTGCTGCTTTTGCTGCTTCATAGCCCATAAGTGCAGTTGGTCGAGCTTGAGGATCTCCAATAAATAAATCGAACAATACAGCACTTGGAACAATAGGAATTTTTGCCACACCTGCATCTACTCCAATCCCTTGCTCCTCTAGAAACTGCATAACTCCTGTCGCCGCATCTAAACCAAAAGCACTCCCCCCAGATAAACAAATACCATGTACACGGTCAATCTCATTGATTGGGTCTAATGCATCCGTTTCACGAGTACCTGGTGCAGAGCCTCGGACATCCACCCCACATACTGCTCCGTGCTCCACTAAAAGTGCCGTGCAGCCAGTAATTCCTTCCTTGTTTTCCCTATGTCCCACCTTAATTCCAGGAACATCAGTTATATTGCCAAACATCACCAACACCTCAACCTTAAATAGTTTTAATATTCAGATTATTTATTATATAAAAAGCAGGCAACTCGCTGATTGGCATTTTCTTGCTGAAGCATCGGTCTTTCCTGATGACACTTTTCCATAACAAACGGACAACGTGTATGAAAGACACAGCCAACAGGCGGATTCATTGGACTTGGTAATTCACCTTGTAAAAGTATTTCCTGTTTTGGCTCATCAAAATTAACAACAGGAATGGCAGAGAGCAATGCTTGAGTGTATGGATGCAATGGATTGGCATAAAGCTCTTTTTTTGTGCCTATTTCCACCACTCTACCTAAATACAACACTGCCACTCGGTCACTAATATGCTTCACAACGCTTAAATCATGGGAGATAAATAAATAGGTTAAATGAAATTCATCCTGTAAATCCATCATTAAGTTTAGTACTTGTGACTGAACCGATACATCGAGTGCCGACACAGGCTCATCCGCAATAATAAACTCTGGATGGATGGCTAGTGCCCTTGCAATACCAATACGTTGGCGCTGACCACCAGAAAATTCATGCGGAAACTTATGCATGGCATCCTCTGGTAGACCTACCTTTTGCAATAGCTCCTTAACACGCTCTTTTCGTTGTTCCTTTGTCAACGTTAATTGCAGCTTCATCGGTTCTTCAATAATAGAGCTAATCCGCTTGCGAGGATTAAGGGAAGCGAAGGGATCCTGAAAAATCATTTGCATTTGATTGCGATAGCTTTGCAGCTTGTTGCCCTTTAAATGCTGGATCGGTTGTCCCTTATACAAAACTTCTCCACCAGTTGGTTCAACAAGCTTTAAAATCGTTCGCCCAAATGTTGATTTTCCAGAGCCTGATTCGCCCACAATCCCAAGTGTTTCTCCTCTATAAATCTCAATCGAAATATCATCCACTGCTTTAATGACCTTTTTTTCCTCCTTCATGGACTTGCGCTTCACAGGAAAGTAGGCTTTTAAATGGTTAATTTCCAGCAAAACTTCTTTCTCCGTCATGAGCCAGCTCTCCTTTCTCTGTGAATAAATGACAGCGTACTTTATGTGCCTCCTGAATATGATGGATGGCTGGTTGCTCCTGATGACAATGTGCCATTACATGCGGACAACGAGGGGCAAAACGACAACCATTCGGTAATGCATATGCAGGTGGCACGCTACCTGGAATCGAAGGTAGCCTTTTCACATCTGTTTCAAGACTAGGCATCGTTTTTAAGAGAGCTGTTGTATAAGGATGCTGCGGATTTAAAAATAGCTCTCTCACAGGGGCTTCCTCGACAATTTGCCCTGCATACATCACCATGACACGGTCAGCCGTTTCAGCCACAACACTCATATCATGGGTAATAAATAAAATTGCTGATTGATGCTCTTCCTTCATTTTCATCATCAGCTTTAAAATTTGTGCCTGCACTGTAACATCCAGTGCAGTGGTTGGCTCATCCGCAATCAAGAGCTGCGGATGATTGGACATGGCGATGGCAATCATCACACGTTGCCGCATCCCCCCTGATAATTGGTGGGGGTATTCTGCAATCACCTTTTCTGCATTCGCAATCCCAACTTCCTTTAATAAATGTAACGCTTGATTCCACGCTTCTTTTTTGGATACCTTTTGATGCCTGCGAATGCCTTCTATCATTTGATTTCCAATGGTAAAGACAGGATCTAAAGAGGTCATTGGCTCTTGGAAAATCATACTAATTTCATTGCCACGAATACGGCTCATTTCTTTATTTTTATAATCTAGTAGATTCCTCCCGTTTAAGGCGATGGAACCTGCTGTAATTTCACCTGGCGGTATAGGAAGTAAACGCATAATCGCTAACGATGTAATACTTTTGCCACTTCCTGATTCGCCTACAAGTGCAACCGTTTCGCTTTTATGAATAGTAAAGTTTACATCTTCAACAACTTTCGCCTCTTTACCATTTTTCAAATGGAATTTAATCGATAATTGCTTGACCTCTAAAAGGACTTCTTTTTCTTTTGGCTGTTCCATATGCGTCCCTCCATCTCAGCGTTGATTAGGTGGTGCATAGCGTATAGCGATATTTTTCATTTGCGTATAGTTTCGCAGTGCAACAAAGCCCTTTTCTCGACCAATCCCACTTTTTTTATAGCCTCCAAATGGCATTTGAATCCCACCGGCTGCCCCGTAATTATTGATAAATACTTGTCCAGCCTGCACGCGGCTTGCCACAAAATGAGCAGTATCAATATTTTGTGACCAAACGCCAGCCACTAGGCCATAGTCGGTGCTATTGGCTAAGGCAATGGCTTCCTCCACACTTGAAAATGTCAAAACCGTCAACACGGGACCAAAAATTTCTTCCTGTGCTAATGGATCCTTTGAATCGACACCATCCAGTATAGTTGGCTGTATATAGTACCCTTTGTCATAGCCTTCTATTAGTAATGGCTCCCCACCCGTGATGACATAGCCATCTGCCTTTGCTTGCTGTAGTAATCCAGTAATTTTCGTAAATTGCCGTTCATTTAATAGTGGGCCCATATCCAAATCTGCCTCACCAGGTCCTACTTGTAGCGCTTGGAATTTTTCCACTAATTGCGAAACGAATGAATCTTTGACCGTTTCTTCAATGATTAAACGGGCCCCTGCAGAACAAGTTTGACCTGCATTTTGAATAATGGCACGCATAACACCTTCCAGTGCTTGCTCTATATTCGCATCGGCAAAAACAATATTAGGCGATTTCCCTCCAAGCTCTAATGTCACAGGAATAATATTTTCCGCAGCAGCCTTCATCACTGCGATACCAGTAGGAACTGAGCCCGTAAACGTAATATGGTTAATATCAGGATGTGATGTTAAATACGGACCAACATCTCGTCCCAGACCGGTAATATGCTGAAAAATCCCCTTAGGCAATTTATCGGCCAACCATTCAGCGATCGCATGCGTTGTAAGCGGTGTATCCTCGGCACTCTTCACTATAACGGCATTGCCTGTAGCAATAGCCGCTGCAACACTTCTCGCTGTAATTTGAATCGGATAATTCCATGGCACAATATGTACCGTAATGCCGACTGGCTCTAGCACTACCGCATTTAATAGTCCATCCTCAATCGGAATGGTATCCCCCATCACTTTATCTGCAGCCCCGCCGTAAAATTCAAAATAGCGAGCGGCGGCTTCAATATCTGCTCTTGCCTGTGATAAAGGTTTTCCTACATCGCGACATTCTAGTAAACTCCATTCCTCTGCATGCATGCGAATATAATGGGCAAGTTCAATCAATAACTGCCCTCGTTCATACGCCTTCCATTGACGCCAATCGTCACTTTCAAATGCTACACGAGCTGCACGTACTGCTTCATCAACCTGCGCTTTACTAGCATTGCTAATTTGCGCAATCACTTCTCCAGTTGATGGATTTCGAACATCCACTAATGCCGCACCATGAACCCACTCCCCATTGATTAACATAGGAATTTTTTTCATTGTACCCCTCCTATAATCCACGACCACCATCTACATGTAATGTCGTCCCTGTAACCATGCTTGCTGCATCTGATAGTAAATAACTAACAGCTCCTGCAATATCAGAAGGCATCACTAATCGACCTAGTGGGACAGATTGTACAAATACACTTTGCTTTGTTTGCTCTATATCTGCTCCCAGTGCAGCAAATTGACCAAGCATTTGTGTATCAGCTGGTCCTGGATGAATCGTATTAACACGAATTTGACTTGATGCTAGTTCAATAGCAAGCCCTCTCGTAAAGCTTTCCGCTGCGCCCTTTGACGCAATATAAGCCTGGAGGCCCGGTCTCGGACGTACTGCAGAAATAGAGGCAATCGTAATAATGGAACCCTTTTGCTGCTGTTTCATAAAAGGGACAATAGCTTTTGTCGTGATAAATAAGCTTTTCACGTTGACATCCATTAAACGATTCCACTCATCCATCGTTACCTGTTCAATTGGTGTGGCTGATTGTGCAACCCCAAGCGCATTGACAAGGCCATCAATCCTACCATAGTTATCAAAAACCTGCTGGCAGATTGCATGAACACGCTCCTCATGCAAAACATTGACTTCAAAGCATTGCAAAGAATCATGTGCAATTTCTTTTAGAGGCTCTACTGATAAATCGAGCGCTACCACAATATTGCCTTGCTTTAGCTGTTCTTCAATAATGGCTTTTCCCATACCGCCACCTGCGCCTGTTACAACAATGACCTGTTGCTCAACTGTCATCCTAAACACCTCCAGCTGTTATCGTCCTATTTATGATTTCCTGACAAATAGCGTCGCCCATTTGTTCAGTTGTCGCTTGTCCACCAATATCTGCTGTTTTCACAAGACCCTGTTGTAGTACCGTTGTAATAGCATTGACTATAAGCTGCTCTAAATCCGTTCTCCCTTGATGCCCAAGAAGTAAGGCAAGCGACCAAATTTGAGCGATTGGATTAGCAATGCCCTTTCCAGCAATATCAGGTGCCGAACCATGTACAGGCTCAAACATGGAAGGAAAATCCTTCTCGGGATTCAGATTGGCCGACGGAGATAAACCAAGACCTCCAACAATCGCAGAGCCTAAATCAGATAAAATATCACCGAATAAATTGGATGCTACAACCACCTCAAAGTCCTGTGGTCGTTCGACAAAATAAGCAACTAATGCATCAATGTAAATGGATTCGAGCTGTAGTGCTGGAGCGCTTTCTGCCACCGTTTTTCTTGTATGCTCATCCCAAAATTTCATGGAATGAATAATCGCATTCGATTTTGTGGCACTTGTTAATTTGGTTTTCCCGTGTTGCTTCGCATAATCACAGGCAGCTTGGACAATTTTTTCAATGCCAATGCGCGTCATAATCGTATTTTGAATGGTCATTTCCTGTGGCTGCTGTTGATACAATCGCCCACCACTATCTGAATACTCGCCCTCTGCATTTTCACGGAAGATGACAAAATCTATGTCATTGCCACGAGCCAAAGGGGACGTAATCCCAGGCAGTGATTTAATAGGACGGAAATTCACATATTGCTGGAACTGTTTCCGAATCGGCATAATCAATTCCCACACCGTTACATCATCAGGCACACGGGCATCGCCAATTGCACCAAATAAAATCGCATCATACGCTTGAAGTGTTTCAAGTGCATGATCAGGCATCATACAGCCATGCTGCACGTAGTAATCAGAGCTCCAAGGAAAGATCGTTGTTTCAATTTGTAAGGAGCTATCTTGTTCTTGCAAGCAATTTAACACTTTTAACGCTTCCTGCATTACTTCTTTCCCTATGCCATCTCCAGGTATTACCGCTATTTTGATCACTGTCATTGTGCATCACCAGCCAAAAATTTTAATGCTGCTAAACGATAAATAGCAGTTGTTTCTGCCAATTCTTCAATATCTACATATTCATTGATTTGATGTGGAATTTCACGATCTCCTGCGCCAACTGTCACAATCGGAATTCCATGCACATGAAGAAACGTACCATCTGTTGCTCCAGGAACACCATTGTATTTTGGCTCCTTCTCTGTCACCTCTGCCACTGCCTCATAAATAGCCTGTACAACAGGATCTTCCTTTGCTGTTGCTGTTGCTGGTCGATTATCAAGGACCGTTAGCTCGACTTTAAAATCAGGATCATCCGCTTGTAAACGTTTAATGATCGCTTCAATTTTGCCAAGCAGTTCATTATGGTCTTGCGCTGGAACCGTACGAATATCAAGTGTCGTCATACAATGATCCGGAATAACATTGATCTGTGCATCCCCCTTTACAGGCGCACGTAAAATCGTTGGCGTAATCGACGGCCAATTCAACATTGGATCACGCCCTAACCTCGCTTGCTCCTCTTTTTCCAGTTTTTCAAGCTCTACGATCAAACGTGCCATCCGCCAGTTCGGATTTATGCCGCTCCACGAAATTGCTCCATGCGCCATTTTACCGAAAATATCTACCTGTAAACGAATAGCCCCACGCTGTGCAATACAGACATTATTTTCCTGGGGCTCACAGATAATCGCTCCATCCACACCATCAGCCCAGCCATTTTTAATAAAATGTTTAATGCCCAGCATCAACCCTTCTTCATCACAAGGAATACATAAAATAATCTTGCCCGTAAACTCCTCCTGATCCAGTAACAATGACTGACAAGCTGTAATCATACAAGCAAGATTTCCCTTTGTATCATTCGTCCCTCTACCATACATGCGCCCATCCACAATCTCTGCCCCGAATGGATCATAGGCCCATGCTTCTCGATTACCTTCCGTAACTACATCTGTATGCCCCTCAAAAAGCAATGTTTTCCCCGGCTTCCCCGAATCAATAATCCCAATAACATTTGGTCGCCCAGGCACAACCTCCTCGATATGCGTTTCAATACCAATATCTCGTAAATATGCCGCAACAAAATTCGCAACCTCTTGTTCATTACCGTTCGGATCATTCTCACGGTAAACGCTTTCAATTCGTACGAGCTTCTGTGTTAAAGCTATAACTGCCTCACGATCGCGCACATACGATGTCGTTGTCTTTAAACTAGTTACTGTCATGCAAAGGACCTCCTATTTTAGGGAATATTCTGAATTTATGTTATTTTAACATTGTCCCTTCTCTATGAAACTAGACAATATGTTAACGAATCATAGAATGACCTTAACTTTTTGTTTAGTAAAAAAACGCTAAAAAACTACATTTTCCGCTGTTTTAAACGCATTTTACAGTTTTCTCGCATATTATCAGCTACCCTGAACATGAATTGATATTAGGGGATTGATATTACCAATAAGTGGATTATCCCACCGATTGGAGGTTGACTTTGAGCGGGTTTCTTCCTTTGAGCGGTTTCCTCAACTTTATGAGTGGGGTGGCACCTTCTTTGAGCGGTTTTCTCACATTTTCGAGCGGGTTCTCCCCTCCTTTGAGCGGGTTCATCAACTTTATGAGCGGATTCACACCTCCTTTGAGCGGTTTTCTCACACTTATGAGCGGGTTCATCCTTCCTTTGAGCGGTTTTCTCACACTTATGAGCGGGGTGGCACCTTCTTTGAGCGGATCTCTCTCATTTTCGAGCGGGTTCTCCCCTCCTTTGAGCGGTTTTCTCACACTTAGGAGCGGGTTCTCCCCTCCTTTGAGCGGTTTCCTCAACTTTAGGAAAGGGTTCTCCCCTCCTTTGAGCGATTTCTTCAACTTTAGGAGCGGATTCACACCTCCTTTGAGCGGTTTCCTCAACTTTAGGAGCGGGTTCTCCCCTCCTTTGAGCGGTTTTCTCAACTTTATGAGCGGGTTCTCCCTTCCTTTGAGCGGTTTTCTCAACTTTATGAGCGGGTTCTCCTCTCCTTTGAGCGGTTTCCTCAACTTTAGGAGCGGGTTCTCCCCTCCTTTGAGCGGTTTCCTCAACTTTAGGAGCGGGTTCACACATCCTTTGAGCGGTTTCTTCAATTTTACGAGCGGTTTCCTCACATTTTCGAGCGTTTTCACTCCTCCTTCGAGCGGTTCCTCACACAGATGAGCGGAGTCATACCATTTACGAGCGAAGTCTCCCATATTAAGCCGTTTATCAACACTTATGAGCAACAACTATCATCCCCAGAGCGAAGCCCACCCCATACAATGAAAAAAACCAGCATCAGCTGGTTTTTCCTTTTTATTGTTGACGGGATTCGGTCATTTGCTTCCAGACCGAGCCTTTTGCTTCCTCGCCTTGTTCGATACGGGCGATGGCCATTTTGACTTGTAATTTTACTTCGAATTCTTTATCGTTTTCGGCAGCTTGTAATGCTGGTAAAGATTGCTCCGTGCCGACCTCATATAAGTACATTGCTGCACGCCAGCGAACCAGTTTGTTTTTATCTTGTAAGGCTTGTTGCATGGCTCCTTCAAATTCAACAAAGCCAAGGTCACTCATGCAGTCACCTGCAGTTCGGCGCACGGCTGCACTTTTATCTTGAAGGGCTCTTTCTAAATAAGGAACAACAGCCACATCCTCAATCATGCCTAAGTACACAGTAGCAAGTCGGCGAATGGACATTTGTTCATCTCGTAAGGCTAAATCCAGTAATGGTAGATCATCTAGCTCTGGATCGACCATTTGGTCAAGCAATTGGAAGCGTTTCTCCCATTCTGGTTGATTGAACTGCTCCACTGTTATTTTTAGCTTGTCTGTTTTTACAATAGCTTTTTCGTCATCATTATTGATGGCAGCTACAATTTCTGCTAAGCGTTCTGGAGAATACGTGACATCGATCTCCTGTTTGACTGCTTCAGCAATTTCCTCAAGCTCGCCGTACCGCACCCCATAATCAATCCACTTGCGTTGGAAGATATAGTTCTCGTCTACTGCTGATTCAATGATTTGATTAAAGGCCTCTACAAAACGGTCACCACAGCTTACACGATGTTCACGTTGATTATCAAACACTTTTACTTGCAGTGGTACCTGCTTGTAAAACTGTACATGCACGTAAACCTCACCGTAAAACTCATTGGCCACAACCGTTTCATCCTGTGTTTGTACATCTTCTCCTAGCACTTGACGAATGCTTGCTAGAATGCCTTCCCATGCATACTTAGCATTGCGCTCCACCGCAAAGAAATCCGCTACATGGTAAACGCCCTTTACTCCTTCAATAGCTAAAATGGCTGCAGCTTCGCCAGTTGCCTCATCCTTATTATCTTTTGTAAAATTATAGCTTTTCCCGAACGGTAGCTCTGTATCAACAACAATCTTCATAGAATTGGGACTTGGTGTCGGTTCAATTGTAATAATCTTCATGTCTATCGCTCCTTATCCGTTAACAATTTCATCTAAATAAGACCATCTTTCAATCAGGTGCTCGTAGTGTGCATTTAGCTCATCAAGCTTAGCCGTTAATTCCTGTAGTTTCGTGAAGTCTGAACCAGCTTGAGCAATTCCTTCTTCCGTCTCCATAATGGCTGTTTCTGTTTTTTCAATATCATCTGCAATCGTTTCCCATTCTTTTTGCTCTTTAAACGATAGCTTCTTCTTATCTGATTTGGGCTTTTCAGTCTTTGCCTTTTCAACTTTTGGTGTCTCTACTTTAGCAGTCGCTGCTTGCTCGCGCTTCTCCAAGTACTCACTGTAAAGATCAAGTGATTCCTCTACTTGCCCCTGTCCATCCAAAATCCAAAGCTTTTTAGCAATTCGGTCTAAGAAGAAACGATCATGGGAAATCGTAATTACAACACCAGGGAAATGCTCAATGAAATCCTCTAGCACACCTAATGTTTCAATATCTAAATCATTCGTTGGTTCGTCCAATAATAAGACGTTTGGCTGCTCCATTAATAAACGTAATAAATGGAGACGCTTGCGCTCACCGCCTGATAATTTCCCAATCGGTGTACCATGCGCATGCAATGGGAATAAAAAGCGTTCAAGCATTTGAGCCGCCGAGTAGCGTACGCCTTCTGCATCTGTAATATCATTAGAAGCCTCACGTATATATTCAATCATACGCTCATTTTCATTCATTTTCGGCAATGTTTGCTTGAAATGCGCTAGCTTTACTGTTGAGCCAACAAGAATTTCACCTTGATCGGGTGTCAGCTCCCCTGCTAGCATGTTCAATAAAGTTGATTTTCCTACACCATTTGCACCGATAATACCTATGCGATCACCCTGCTGTAGTAAAAATGAGAAGTTTTCTAGAATTTTTTGCTGTCCAAAGGCTTTCGAAATATTTTCGGCCTCCAGAACTTTACGACCAAGACGTGTTGTAGCCAGTCCCATTTCTAAAGAAACGTCCTCTGATTTTCGCTCTAAGTTTTCCTCTAGCTTTTCAAAGCGTTGAATACGAGCCTTCTGCTTAGTTGAGCGCGCCTTCGCACCGCGACGAATCCATTTTAACTCTGAACGATAACGGTTGCGGTCCTTTTGAGCAGAGGCTGCTTTCATTTCCTCACGAATGGCACGCGCCTCTAAATAATCGCCATAATTCCCTGTATGTCGATATAGCGTTTGATCTGCTAGCTCGTAAATATGTGTCGATAATTCATCTAAGAAGTAACGATCATGGGTGATGAAAATTACGGCACCCTTTAGTCGTAGCACCATTTCCTGAAGCCACTCTGTTGATTGCACATCTAAATGGTTGGTAGGCTCGTCTAGTAGGTAAAGATCTGCTGGTTCAATTAACACTTTGGCTAAAGCGACACGTTTCTGCTGACCTCCTGAAAGTGTTAGCACTTCTTTCTCAAATGTTTCAATACCTAGCTTTGTTAATGATGTCTTTGCTAACGCATTGACATCCCATGCCTGCTCTTCATCCATACGCTGTTGTAAGCTAAACAACGTTTTTTGTAAACTATCAGATGTTGGATTAACTGCTAAAGCAGCAACGGTTTCCTCATACTGACGATTCAGCTGTAAAATAGGTGAATCGCCAGCAAAGACAGCCTGTAAAACTGTTTCACCAGCTTCAAATGTCGGTTCCTGTGGTAAATAGGCGATACGGTACTTATTCGGACGGTCCACAGTCATCGAGTCTGCTTCAACGTCTCCAGCTAAAATAGATAGCAGCGTCGACTTCCCTGTTCCATTAATACCGATTAAACCTGCTCGCTCTCCTTCATAAATGGTAAATTCAATATCTTGAAAAAGCGTTTTATCGCCCACTGTTTTTGTTAAATTTTGTACGATTAAATGACTCATTCCACTATTCCATCTCTTTCATGTTAGGTATTGTTCATGCCCACACGATTTGTATGTAGACGATTATTGATATCCATTATTCATCATAACACCAATTGACATGTAAACAAAGAACAACAAACTATCACAGCTTGTTGTTCAATAATACATTCGCAAATGCTATCAGAGCTAGATAATCTGTTATTCTATATGCCGCGCTTCCGATTTTATGGGGCCCCGTGGATTAAAATAAAAAATGGGAATCTGAAAAAGAAAAGTGGAAAATAACCGTTTTATTTTTGATTCTTCCTCATAGTGATAAATGGTTCAATTGTAGAGAAACGAACCATAAGAGCGAATGCACGAATATTTTAAGGACCATAGCTTAACACAAACAAATAGCCATGTAGAAGAAGAGTTCAACAACATTTTTACATTATTCAGAAAAATGCTACTACTAAAAGCTACTATTGAATATAGTTTTATAGAAGAGAGTTCAGATGATTCGATACGATTTACAGAGCAAGTAATCGCCCAATATGCACAGCCGATTTCATCAAAAAATTTCGAATAAAATAGTAACGATATAAAGGGTGATTTTTTTATGGAGTTAGCAGACGTCATTAATTTCATATTATATATAGCCAACCTTATGTTCATTTTAGATAAAAATATCGTTCATTATCGAATACTAACAGGTAATATTATATTTACTTTGCTCAATCTTCTATCATTGGCTTGTGGAAATTCTTAATGCAATTTGCTAAAGACATTGTTGAGGCAATCCATATGAAAAGGAATATTCTACTTGCGATAGGCGTCCTTTATTTTATTATACTGAACGTACTTCTCACAATCTTGGTGCTACGAAAGAAATACCCAATGAAGCACAAAAACCGCCATTCCAATGAAAGGCGGTTCTTTTTGTGTTGTCCTATTGACCGATTTCGTGCTGTAATTGCTGTAAAAAGCTCTCCATAAATTGATGACGTTCCAGTGCCATTTTTTTGCCCTTCTCTGTCACCATTAAATCTTTTAGCAGTAATAATTTCTCATAAAAATGAGTAACCGATGAGGTATTTTTTTGACGGTATTCTGATTCTGACATGTTTGCCCGTGCTTCCTCGTCTTTATCATAAAGCTTTCGACCTTTAGCTCCACCATAAGCAAATGTTCGGGCAATGCCAATGGCACCAATCGCATCTAAACGATCTGCATCACGTACGATTTTCGCTTCCAATGATGTTGCTTCTAGCTCATTTCCTCCATTAAACGATACTTGAGCAATACAGTCTCGGATATGTTGCTTTTTATCTTCACTCAGTGGTAGTTCTGCAATCAGTTGTTCTTCCTGTTCCTTGCTATCAGTATATTTTTTGTCGCTGACATCATGTAAAAGCACCGCTATTTTAACCACCTCAGCATCTGCTGTTGGCTCACTTTGTAGGATAGCTAGCGCATTTTGATAGACGCGTTCAATATGCTGAAAATCATGACTAGCATCAAATTGTGCATATACGTCTCGAACCTTATCCAATAAATTATTCATCGTTAATCTCATTCCTTTCCTACAAGATTATACTGTATTTATTCCTGCAAAAGGTAATCTAGAAATTAAAAATTGATAACGTTTCAATTGACTAACTTTTCTGAATATTGTATGATAAACATACAGAACAATCCATTTGTTCTGTACCTCATATTTTTTCAGTAATGTACACCAGCTATGTGTAGGACAGATTTAGCATTAACTTCAGCGGGCTTACAATTGAATAACCTGTTTAGAAGATGACGTACGTATTGAAAACCAATCATCTAAACAAATAAAAGTGAACACTTTCCCTTAGAAATTCTTTGTTTAACCCGCATAGCCCTATGTACATGCCGAAAATGTGAACAACAAGTTAGTTTGTTGCATGACCTAAAGGCTTTCACTTGATGTTGCATTTGTGTCATTGTTTTTCATTACTGGTTGTTACCTTCTTCTACTATGTATGAACGTAGCTCCTCCCTTTAATGAAAATCATACACTATTATTGTCTCCAGCTTGTGAATACCACGTTCGATGAGTCGTGCAATCAGAAGAAAAATCATGTAAGCCAATGTATTAAGTGTGATAAAGGAAGTAGGTACGATTGTGATAAAATGTATTACCCTCCCGCTGAAGGACAAATAAAAGCTGCCCATCTTACATTCAAGTAGATGATGGCAGCTTTTACTGTTTTATTTACTTATAACACGTTTTTAATAACTTCATCAATTTCCTGCAAAAGTGCTTCATTTTGCATTGTCGAACTTAATGTCAAAAGTGATTGGTCTACATGGATCACGGCTACATGCATCCCTTCCTGAATGCTTGCACTTGGTACAGGAGTCATTTTCTCTATATCAAATGTCATGATTAAATCTGGGAATTTCGATTGTAATTGTCCTTCTTTCGATAATGTCATATATTCATTCCAGAAAGTAAGATGATATTCGCCAACGGATAATTTTCCAACATCAAAGCCATTTTCCTTCGTTAAAGAATAATTTGTAACTTTCCCCGATACAATGTGTGTACCATTCAAATGCTGTACAACATTGGCTAATTTCTCTTCAAATGTTTGTCCCTTTAAGAATCGATAGCCAAGCTCAATAGCCATCGTGATTGCATTAGGGGCACCATGCTTCTGTAAATAGTCAATCGTCACAGGATTTCGAGTAACCCCCACTAGCCCACCTGCTAAAATGGATGCTTGTCGAGCTGTTTTGGCTGTGTTTTGTAAATTCCCTTCGACAAACCCTTGCACGGCAAAATCATCTTTTCCCCCTGCATAAAATTGCACGGATTGATAATCTTGTTGCTCATGGAGATTTAAAGAGCCCATGATCCCCGTTGGATGTGCTCGTCCATTACAAGGAGCGTCAACGACTGGTACATTTAATAGTACTGACTGTAGCCAGCCATTGATCGTCGTACTGGCACCATTTTCATTCGTAATGATGCCTTTTAGACGCTGCTCGTAATGCTTATTCATCTGACGATAGCTCCAACAAAGCTGCTCACCAGAAATATATTGATCAACTGCTGATGGTGCACCTACCAAGGCAACGCATGCCACTAAGTCTTCTTGATCCAATTCTGTGATATCGACTAATTGAGGTTCTCCCGCAGCAAAGATTTCCTCCACTAGCTTGAGTCCTTCCTCTTGAAGACCACCTCCGCCGCCGCCAAGAATTGCCCCTCCATAAACGGCTGCAATCCCATCCTCATACGATAATACTTTTACCATTCATTCATACCCCTTTCTATTTTCCTATTTTTAGAATAGAAGAGAAGAAGCTATATAACGCATCTCCAGCAATAACACCTGCTGCAAAGACCGTCATTTCAGATTCTCTCTTACCTTTCGTTACATATGTGAAAATAACACGAAGTAAGATACCGACTAAAACAGCCCAACCAGCGATCGGATTAACAAGTAATAAACCTGTTGCAAATAAAATACCCATTTGACGTTTTGAACCACCAATTAGCTGAATCAATGCACCTGGAATAGCCCAAATCATTAATTGTTTTGCTACATCTCCTGTTACACCTGATTGGATTGTGGCTGCATACACATGGTTTACAGGTGCTACTAAATCTTGTGCAAAATAAGATTTATAAGATAGTAAAACGACAACAGCCGAAATCGCAAAGGCTAACATTCCTGCTATTAATTGTTGCTTCCGGCCTTCTTTTTCTAACGCAGCATCACTACCATTACCACGTAAAATAAATCCAGTTTTTAAGTCATAGCCCATATCTGCAAACGCTACCCCTGTAGCTGCACTATAACCTGCTAATAAGGCAAGTGCTGGTGCTGGGAAACCGATTAAAATACCAACAATCAGCGTAATAAATGCGACAGCAAATGCTGGGAACCAACCTGCGTGCATCGCCGCAATACCAACAATCAGCTCATGAACAAATGCAGCAATTGTTGCAAAGACGATGAATCCTATTAACATACCGAAAGACATATGCGTGATAATACCACCTAAAATGGCAATTAATAAGGCAATGGCTAAATAAGCAATAAACCCTACACCAAAGGCTTGGCGAATTTCTTTGGCATCTTTTGAGTAGCTCAACTCTTCTGACTTTTTAGCCGACTTTTTATTTAATAAGGCAAAAGCGACCTGGAAAAGTGCCACAATACCGGCACCAATCATCACGCCATGCGGAATATAATATGCATTTAAATCGACATTAAACAATTGAACAGAATATCCTCTTAGAAGAAGCCCAATCCCAAACATCGTTAGTGCCCAAATATTTCCTATGAACGCTACCCCAAAAGCTGACATTGGAATTTTAAGAACAGACCCCACAATACCTATTAACACACCACCGATTAATACCTTGGCATTTTTACCGCCTTTATCGCCCGCTTTAATGGCTTCAGCAGTCGCAATCCCTGGTGGCCAAGTACCTGCTGCTGGGAAAATCTTTGTATCAAAAAATTTATATAATAATAAAGCATCAACAAACATCGCTAAAATAACACCGATAAACAATGGTAATACTAAGTTTTCATAGCCTAATACATATGGAATACCAATTGGCAACATTAAACTACTTGCAGCACTGAACGTTGCTGCTGAAATGGCCGTTTGGATAATATTTTGTCTATGCACAGATTTAAATTCAATGAGCTTGCCGATTGGAATTCTTCCTAGAATCATCGCAAATATTGCCCCGACGATTGATGTATTAGCAGAAATCCCTAAAGTCGTAATCAACTGTATCCCGATAATTGCCCCTACGACAGATGTTAAGACGATCATTAGTAGAGTTACAGGCTCTAAAGCCCTTGGATGTAATACTTTATTATTCATAGTGTCAGCTCCCCTATTGCTGTTATAGTTTTGAAATATGTGATTGTATTTGATGAGCTACTTTCACTAACTGTTCAAGCATATATTTCTCCCTTTGATCATCTAAATCATATACTAGTCCAGAAATGGTAAGAGATGCGATAATTTCCCTCTTATAGTTAAATAACGGTACGCTAATGCCAAAAGCATGTTCATTATACTCCCCAACTGTAACACACCAGTTGTTTTGTCTAATTTGCTGTAGCTCTTCCTTCAATGACTTAAGCAGTTTAAGATGCTCTTCTTTCGATTGTTTATTATGAAAAAAAGCGATTAATTCAAGCTGCCTGTCCTCTTCTAAATAGGCAAACATCACTTTGCAGGAAGCACCGATGTAAAGGGGTGTCTTCGTCCCTAAAGACACCGCATACTTTACATTTTTATTACTTTCGGCAATTTTCGTGGTAACACCGTATTCATTATCCATATAAGTAAGAAATACTGATTCATTAATTTCATTCGCAAGATTTTGCATCAATTCATAAATGGTCGAGTGTGGGTCTTTAGAATTGGAGAGCACATCATAAAAAAGGAACATCTTGTAACCTAATTTATATTTTCTTGTGTTGTCATCCTGTATTAAATAACCCGCTTCTGTAAATGTATTAATGGTTCTTTGCACGACACTTGTCGGCAAGTTCATCATGCGTGAAATTTCACGAACACCTAATGCGTTTTCTGTCGTGGCAAAACACTCTAGTATATCCAATGAGTTTTTTAATGTCTTGACAGTCATTTATTTCTCCCTTTAAGCGTTTTGATAACCGTATTTCTTCTGCGCTACTTCTATAGAAATATATTCATTTAATAAATCACGTTCAATGGCCTCGGCACTTCTTTCAAGTGGATTACCATAACCACCACCTGTTGCTGTCACAAGCTCAATGCGGTCACCCTTTTGCAATTCATAATTGGCCAGCACTCCAACGGGTCCAACCTTCGTTCCATCGTTTTTATGAATGATCAGATAGTTGTGAGAGCCCTCTCCTCCGCCATTTAAACCGAAAGGCGCAAATTGATGTCTTCCTAAGTTAACAGAAACCTTTTGACCATCATGATTCACTGTATAAACGCGACGTACACCTAAGCCGCCTCTAAATTGACCAGCACCTGCCCCGTCACAATTTAAGCTATATTCATCAATGTGAATACCATATTTTGTTTCGGCAATTTCAACCGGGAGATTATATGTTTCACCATCTCCCATACAGTATTGTCCGCTTTGACCATCCTCATCATTGGACGCTCCCCAACCACCAACGGATGGTTCAACGATTAAGAATGACTCATCGTTTTCAGGGTTTTTACCTGTTAAGATAAACGTACAAACGGACTGCAAATGCCCTGCAGATAATCGTTCTGGTAAATGAGGTGCAAGAGCCTTCCAAATTAAATCCGCTGCCCCTATACGTGCCTCGAAGTTCATGGACACAGGATGAGGACGTTTAGCTGAGACAATGGAGTTTTCATCTGTAATAATCGTTAAGCGTTTAAAGACACCTTCGTTGATTACATCAATATCACCAAGTAATGCTAAGAACATAACCCGCACACTAGCCATTAAACCAAATTGTGAGCAGTTCATTGGCACATTGACTGCAGGATGGGAGCCTCTAAAGTCACAAATAAACGCTTCATCACTAATTGTTACTTTCACTTTAATTGGGTATGGGCCACCTTTTAATGGGTCACCTTCAATAAAGTCTTCCGCATAAAACTCACCTTTTGGTAAATGTTGAAGCTCCAGCTCAACAATTTTCTCTCCCTTGTCCAATAGTTTTTGAATGGACAATTTCACAGACTCAGCACCAAACTTCTGGCAAAGCTCTGCAATTCGTTTTTCTCCTGTTTTTAGAGCTGCTACTTGTGCAAACATATCTCCGATCGAAAGCTCTGGTAAACGGACATTCGTCGAAATGATTTCATAGACTGCTTCGTTCAGCTCACCTTGATGATAAAGTTTAACACCTGGAAGCTGTAAACCTTCTTGATAGATTTCATTAGAATTACTTGTGAATGAACCAGGGTCCATGCCCCCTACTTCTGTCCAGTGCGCTTTATTGGCTGAATACGCGATAATTTCACCATTATAGAAAATTGGTAGGACTAAGCCTACATCCGATAAATGAGATCCACCACCAACATATGGGTCATTAATAATAATGACATCCCCTTCGTGTAACTGTTTCCCATTATCAAATTTTTCAATAACACGCTGCACCATTGGACTTAGCATCCCAATAAAGCTCGTTACACCATTTCCTTGGCTAATTAAATTACCCTTGGCATCTGTTAAACCACAAGCATAGTCTAATACTTCATAAATCACGGGACTCATAGAAGAGCGTGCTAGCGCAATAAACATCTCATCTCCTATTGCTAGCAATGAATCTTGAATAATTTCTACTGCAAAAACGTCTTTTTTCATGTTTTATTTTCCCTCCATCTCTACAATCAGATTGCCGTATTGATCAATTTCAATGGATTGCTTGTCATTAATCACGACTGTAGATGTTGGATTTTCCACAATGGCAGGTCCAGCAATAACATAGCCAGGTACTAATTTTTGTTGATCATAAACATTGACCTCTACCCAACCTGTTCCTTTCACGTATAAATTGCGCTTTGTTTTAATACATGTCGAAGCATCAATATGAGAGAAGTCTAATTCTTTAAACTGAACCGCCTCATCTTTTCCATAAATTGTAAGATGTAAGTTCACTAGCTCAATTGGTGTAGCTGGTAAATCAAATGAAAATTCTTGCTTATGTTTAATGTGGAAAGCCTCTGCTAATTTTTCAAGCCCTTCTTCATTAATTGTAATAGTCGATGCGTTTAATTTAACCGTATGCTCTTGACCTTTGTAGCGTAAATCATAATTAATCTCGAAATAATAATGATCCTTAGCTAAAGGTGCATCTGCATACGCATTGGCAATCGCTTGATCAATGTTTTCTTGAATAGCCGCAAGATGGTTTTTGTCAAAGTTCATTAAACTTGTTTGAATATAATCTTGTCGGTACTCGGTCATCATCATTCCTAATGCAGAAAAGACAGACGAACCATATGGGATAATGACTTTTTTCATGCCCAGCTCTTCAGCTAAGTTAATCGCATGAAGTGGTCCACCACCACCAAAGGCTACCATTGTAAAATCTTCAGGGTCATAGCCTTTACGAATCGAAATCAACTTTAGTGCATTAAGCATATTAGAATTTGCAATATCTAAAATGCCTTGCGCTGCTTCCTCCGCTGATACATTAAATGGTTTCGCAATTGCTTCAACAAGAGCTTCCTCCACTTTGTCAATGGAAACAGGATTATCAAAGTTTTCTAATGACAATCTTCCTAAGTACACATTCGCATCTGTAATGGTCGGCTGTGTATTTCCTAAGCCGTATGCCACTGGTCCTGGATTGGCACCTGCAGAATCTGGACCAACTTTTAATGAACCGAATTGGTCTACACGGGCAATTGAGCCGCCCCCGTTGCCGATTTCTACAATATCCACAACTGGCGTTTTAATTGGATAGCCAGCAAATTTTTCATTTCTTTCAATATAGTAATCTGTTGTGACATTCACTTTGCCATCTGTAATAAGGGAGCATTTAGCTGTCGTCCCACCAACATCAAAAGCGATGATATTCGATTCATTTAAAAGTTGGCCTAATTTCGCTGCCCCAAACATACCTGCTACAGGACCTGATTCAACTAGGTTAATTGGTAGCTCCATCGCTTTATCAAAGCTTGTTGTACCACCATTCGATTGCATAATTTTTAAATGATCTGTAATACCAATCGTGCTTAATTTCTCCTTTAAGCTTTTTAAATACGCATGTGCAATTGGCTTAACATAAGAATTTAATACAGTTGTATTTGTTCTTTCATACTCACGGTATTCTTTAATCGTTTCACTTGAAAGAGTGATATACACATCTGGCCAAATTTTTAAGATTTCTTCTTTTAGCTGTTGCTCATGAATCGGATTTTTATAGCCATGAATCAATGAAATGGCTATCGCCTCTACACCCAATTCCTTAAATTTACGAACGATTTCACCGACTTCCTCGGTATTAAGCGCTTTCATAACATTTCCTTTAAAATCAATTCGCTCATCTATTTCTTGTCGTAAGTAACGCTCTACAAATGGTTCTGGCTTTTTATATTTAAAGTTATATAAGTCTGGTCGATTACCACGGGCTATTTCTATTACGTCACGGAAGCCTTTTGTTGTAATTAACCCGACTACGCCCCCTTTTCTTTCCGTCAGTGTATTAATAATAACAGTTGAACCATGAATAAAAGATTCAATTAGAGAATCCTCCGTAACATGACGTCCTAATACATTTAATATGCCATCCTCAAAGTGACCAGGTGTTGTATGTCCCTTATCAAAATGAAGATTACCTTTTTCATCTGTGAAAACTAGGTCGGTAAAAGTACCGCCAATATCTGTTGCGATTTTCAAGACTTCATCCCTCCGTGTTCCTATAATCGGAACAGTGTTCCGAATTAGAATTAAGTAAATTATATTTAAAAGAAAAAGAAAATTCAATGTATTTTTTAAATAAAAATTCATTTGACAATTATCTTCTATTGTAAAAATCCGCTCTTTCTTTCCAATAACAGAGAACTATTGATAAAAACTACCAAACACATTTATATAAGGAAACTTCTCTTGTTTTTTTATGCAAAAAAAAAGATCCTAGTTTTTTACTAGAATCTTTTTTCAATTAAAGAAATTATTATATTTCGGAATCTGTAGTTTAATTGATCAACTTTTCCAACCAACATTTTTATTTTTCCTTTGTTAATAGCCTATTAAATTTTTTGCTAATGATTTCAATAAAACTTCTTCATTCTTTTTAATCCATTCAAGAGTTTGATGAATGTTAATACTCTGTAAATATATTTTTCCACAGTTCTTAGAAAATTTATTCGTTTCAATTACACGCCTTGTCTGATAATCTATACCTTTAAATACAGGATAAACAATAGTTGCAGTGTAACTTTCACCAGTTTGGAAGTGCTGAGCATAAAATGATAACTGAAATATGTCTTCGGTTGATACTCGTTTGAAATCATATCCTTTATATTTAGTATCAATTACTGTAACTGTATTCTTATTTAAATCATACACAACTATATCCGGGATAATATCACGGTATCTTTCACCTTCTAGCAACATAGCATTCGTAATACGTTTATTAGATACAACTTTAAATGCTTTATGAGCTAAATATTTCTTCAGAATTTCTCCTACAAACCGTTCAAACACTTCATTCATATTTACAAGGAATGCAAAATAATTTGTTTCCTTTTTCATATAATCTTGTAAAAATAGCTTTTCAAAGAGCATTCTGCCAAAGAAATGGCTCATCTTATAATTTTCGTTTAAACGATTTATTACAATATGAGGCCACTTATTTCCATAAAAAGTGTTTGTCAACATTTCAAACTGTGTTCGTAGCTTATGAACATGAAGCTTTAAATGCTTTGGCAATTTAACTATTGTTAACATTTCAAGAACTCTTAGTATTACTTGGTTTTCTATAATATCGTAGATAAGTTCATCATAAACACAATAAATTTTTGTTGGTAAATTAAAGTTTTTCACCATGTTTTCTCGTATGGAAATACGCCCTCGAGCCTGTAGTAAATTACCATACTCTTCGATATAATCCTTTTTTAGCCCCTTAAGTAACAACAATTCTGTTTCTTCAATAAAAAGGTCTACTAAGAGAGTAAATAAATCATTATGCCCTGCTTGTCCTATAGACTGTCGCTCTGACCATTTTGCATTTCCTTTGGCAAACAACATCATATCTACTACTTCTGTAAATGTAGGATCAAACTTTGGTTGAATAATAATGCGTAAATGTTCTAACTCAATGATACCAACAAAACTAGTAGTCCTGATACGTAAACCTTCTCTTAATTCATCGAAATAAAACCGCTGCTCCCAAGGTTTATTATTATGAATTGAAGCAATTTCTTTTAAATAACAGCGTTCTTGATTCGTTAAGTAATATGCTGGAATAACTTGCTCCGTGAATTCCTGTAAAATTATTTCATTCTTCATTATCAATCACCTAAATGACTTTCAAGCGCCGCTATAAAAGCTTCATCATCATCGTTAAATAAAGTATGATTCACTTCTTGTAAATCAATATCTACAAAACTATCTCCTAAAATATCTGCAAGTACACTGAAATTATCAAAGCAATATTCTTGTAAAAGAGGGATAATATCATATTGGAAAATATCTTTTAATTGGCCAACAGAAGAAATTACGTCACCATCTTCTATCATATAAGCATGGCCAATTTGCATATCACGACCTTGCATTTGGATAAGTTTTTTATTCAATGACTTTAAAATTGTAGAAGGAGAAATACTTAATTTATCGACTGAACATTCTAAAATCTCGTAATTTGGCATACATTCTACAAAAGCAAAACGACGTTTAATAGCAGCATCTAGCATTTTAATACTTCGATCTGAAGTATTCATCGTTGCAATAATCGCCACGTTTTCTGGAATCGTAAAGAGCTCTTTACTTTGGGGTAAAATTACTTCCACCCCACGCTTGTCTTTTTCTAACAATGTGATTAACTCCCCAAAAATTTTGGGTACGTTCCCTCGATTTAACTCATCTATAATGAAATAAAACTTTTTTCCTGGTTCTTTTTTTGCCTGATTAATAAATCTTTTAAAAACGCCATCTTGTAAAGTAAATGATACAGTACCATCTTTTTCAGCAGTAGGTTTATATCCCTCAATAAAATCTTCATACTGAAAAGAAGGATGAAATGTACACATTTCTATATGGATTTTCACATTTGAATGTTTTTTCCACTTTAAAAACTGCATTACAGAGTATGTTTTACCTGTACCTGGCGGACCGTATAAAATAATTTGGCCTTTTCGGTTAAGAGCCCTATTTATTTTTCCAAAAAGAGGTGATTCTTCTAAAGTGGGCTTAGTAATAGACTGTGTTCCATTACTTTGTAGCCATTCTTCCATCTGTTTCTTAGGTACTTTCGCTACCGTTACAGTTTTCCAAGCATTTTGAGGTGGAATAACTAACCCTTTTTCAAAAATTTGCGACCAATTCACTCCTACAGTATGGGGATATCGTCCAAAATCTTCGTTATATTTGTAACCCTCTTCATTTACTACTCCAATGCCAACTATTTTCGACGTTCCATTATTGGCAATCACTAGGTCACCTGGCTGTAAATTATAAAAGTCCCATACCTCATTTGCTTTTCTCGTAATAACTGATTTATGTTGATTATAATAGCCTTTTTTAACAAAAGCATTTTTTAACTCGTTAAAATCATTGTATTGTTCGAGGTTACCAAGATCACCCCAACCTAAGGAAATAAAACTATTATCTACACAGTTTTGAAAGTTACTAGCATTATCACCTGGAGCAATTTTATAAACAAATTCAGCTTGCATAAAATGTGTATATAGAAAATTTGAGAGCAACAGCACATCATATTGTTGTAAAGACTTATGTTTGTATAGTTCATTCCGTAAGAGTTGATTTAAATAAAGCGTATCTCTTGTTTTCAACAGATTCTCATCCACTCCAAATTCCTTTAAAAATTTTTTCAGATGAGATTCTTGATAAATCGGCATTAATTTATCTGCATGGTACATATATGATATTTTTCCTCTTAGCATTGAACCCCGATTTAGTAAATTATCATTATCTATTGATACATAGGGTTCTTTCCCCATTACTTCTATCGTTTTAATAATATCTTCTCTAAGTTGTTGCCATGCCTCTTGCTCATTTTTAAATTGTTCTGGGTAAAACCAAGTACCTTCCTTCTTTTTATAATAAATTATATGTTTATTAGCTGATCCTCCCTTGATACTCCCTAAGGAAACCGTATTATATTCTAACCACCAGCTAAAGGAACCTTGAGGCTGCAATCCTAGTGCATATTCTTCAAGCTCCATCTCATGCAAACGCTCTAGTGGGAACTTGAGCAAAAATTCTCGGTGTAACTCTTTTGCCTTTCGAACATATTCTTTTCTTTCTTCAGTAGCAAATTCATGAATTTGTGTGATTATCTTATCCATATATGTACCTCCTCATTAAATAAATAACAATTTTCGCGATTTATTGTATGGGCAAAATCTCAGTTCCTTTTGCTTTTAAATTTTTGGAATTTATAATTTCGAAATGGAAAGCTACCCTTTTTTTAAAGGGTAGCTTTAAGGTCTATCATTATTTTATTGATGTTAGAACAATCCCACCGCATGTCCTTCGCTATCAACATTCATACGTAGCGCAGCCGGTGTTTTTGGTAAACCTGGCATTGTCATAATATCGCCTGTTAGACAAACTAAGAAGCCAGCACCAAGCTTTGGAATAACTTCACGAATCGTAATGGTAAAGCCTTCTGGACGACCGAGTAAACTTGGTTGGTCAGTTAGGGAATACTGTGTTTTTGCCATACAAATCGGAAGAGAGTCCCAGCCAAATTTTTCGATTTGGGCAATTTGTTTTTTGGCTTGATCAGTAAATTGCACATCTTTCCCACCATAAACTTTTTGCACGATTGTACGAACTTTTTCTTCAATAGACTCTGTTACATCATATAAAGGAGAGAAGTTGTTATCTTCTTCTAGCACAGCTAGTACTTGTTCAGCTAGAGCTAGACCACCTTTACCGCCTTCTTCCCAGACATTTGTACGTGCGATACGAACATCATTTTCTTGACACCAGTTAAGAACGGCTTCTAATTCAGCCTCTGTGTCCGTAATAAAACGATTTAATGCAATAATTGGTTCAACGCCAAATGTGCGAACTGTCTCCACATGTTTAGCTAAGTTTTCAATACCTTGTAAAAGGGCTTCGACATTTTCGCCAACAAGCGCTGTTTTCGGAACCCCACCATGCATTTTTAAGGCACGAATCGTAGCTACGATAACAACGGCACTTGGCTTAAAGCCAGCTTTCCGTGCTTTAATATTCATGAATTTTTCAGCACCTAAATCAGAGCCGAAGCCTGCCTCTGTCACCACGATATCCGCTAGCTTACGAGCTGTTTGTGTCGCCATAATGGAATTACAGCCGTGAGCGATATTGGCAAATGGACCACCATGAATAATGGCAGGTGTTCCTTCTAATGTTTGTACTAAGTTTGGCTTGAAGGCATCCTTTAATAATAAAGTAAGAGCACCTTCTACCTGTAAATCTCGTACAAAGACTGGCTCACGCTCGAATGTGTAGCCAATCACGATACTAGCGATGCGTTCACGTAGATCCTCAATACTTGTTGCTAAACAGAACACTGCCATGATTTCAGAGGCTACCGTAATATCAAAGCCGTCCTCACGAGGCATGCCTTGAACTGGTCCCCCTAAACCAACGACTACTTTACGTAGAGCACGATCATTTAAGTCCATTACACGTTTCCAAATAATGCGTCGTGGATCAATGTTTAATGCATTTCCTTGATGGATATGATTATCAATAAATGCGGATAAAGCATTGTTGGCTGTTGTAATCGCATGAAGGTCACCAGTGAAATGTAAATTAATATCCTCCATTGGTATTACTTGTGCGTAACCTCCGCCAGTTGCGCCACCTTTTACGCCCATTACTGGACCTAATGATGGTTCTCGTAAAGCGACCATCACCTTCTTATCTAATTGATGAAGGGCATCTGCTAGTCCTACAGTCACTGTCGACTTTCCTTCACCTGCTGGGGTCGGACTAATAGCAGACACTAATACTACTTTTGCATCCTCGCCCTGAGCTGTAATTTTTAATGGGTCAATCTTTGCTTTGTAGCGTCCATACTGCTCAAGAGCATCCTCTGGAATACCCGCAGCTTTGGCAATTTCCGTAATAGGTTTGATCACTGCTTGACTAGCGATTTCTAAATCTGATAATGGTTGATTTTTCGTTGTCATTTGGCATCCTACTTTCTTTGTTGTTCATTTCCATTATAGTCTTAATTGTGAAAAAAAAGAAAGCCAGATATGCAAGCATTTCGACAATCAATTGACATCTTTGTTCAATTCATGTATGTTCTAAGAGAAAATGCAATTTTTTCACATTTTCTCAATGAGAGCACAACTTATTTAACTTTATTTTACATTCAAGCGCATTGGAGGCGAATGCTTATGCAACAGGGGATCGTAAAGTGGTTCAATAATGAAAAGGGTTATGGCTTTATTGAATGTGATGATGGAGAAGATGTATTTGTACATTTTACGGGCATCCAGGAGGAAGGCTTCCGTACACTTGAAGAAGGTCAAAAGGTATCATTTGATGTGGTAGAGGGTAATCGTGGACCTCAAGCATCAAATGTTGTGAAATTATAACGGTAATGGACTATTAGCTTAGTTCCAAATGGACAGCGGAGCAGGAATGAAATATTCCTTCATCCGCTTTTTTTATTACCAATGGTGGCCCTTTGCAAATTTGATACTAAGTATGTGAAGCATATAGCATGACAAAAGGGAATTACACTTGAAATAATTTCAAAAAAGCTATAAGAAAACTGCGGAACGAAGGGCGGCACTCCTGCGGGAAAAGCGGAAAAGTCGAGATCCTGGACTGAGCGAAGCGAGGGAAGCAGCTCGACCTCACCCGCGGAAAGCGTCCGTCCATTGTGGAAATCAATAGCTTAGCTTTATTTCATTGTAAAAGAAAAAAGACTGTAGGCAAACTCAAAATTCATCGAGTTTGTCTACAGTCTGAATCCATTTCAGCATATGAAGTGGATATTGTAATTATCGATTAATCCAATAAAAAGCGCCAGGACATACTAATGTTTCCTTTGTTCGATGAGGATCTTTTAATGTCACACCAAATGGCCCTTCTTTTATATGACCAAGTGTCATAGCTACTGCAACCTCTTCCTCATAAAAATCCAATCGGATATTCGGGAGCTGTAACGAGATGAACTGCTCATGTTGCACAGGCTCTGGTAGCTGCAATACCTCCTGCCATAAACGAACTGTTCTTCGTATATCCTTGACATACAATTGGATTGATTCCATTGTAATCGCTTGTTTTGTATCAATAGCACCGCTTGTCACTAATTGTGACAGACGTTCCTCATCTTCCTCTGCCCATTCAATTAAAAATGGAAAATCAATGAGAAGATCTGGTTTGCCAAAATGGAGAAGCTTCCACTTCACAACAGTGCCATCCGGTCTTGTTCGACTGCAAGCATCCGGCCCATATACATCATAACCTAATGCTCGTAAGCGTTGACCCTCTTCCTCAATTTTTTTGGTACGCAAGGCTATTCGTGAAAATCCTTGGCGCTCTTGATCACGTTTAAACGTATAATGTAAGGAATATGGGTATTGTGCCGCCTGCTCAAATAAATCACGATCATAGATAGCAATTTGTTCAATATAGCTTAAGCCAAAGTAGCTTAACGTATTATAAGTCCCCCACATCGTGTGCTGCCCACCATTCACTGTGTGGACATTTCGTTTATTGAAGAAAACCTTTATATTTTCTGGTGATTCCACTTGGTGAACCAGGTGATCAAAATATAAAGTCATGGCAATTCCCCTTTCTTTCCCCATTACCTTTACCTGTATGTTTAATTGGTTTAAAATTTACTCAAGAAAAGGAGTTACTAGTAGGATATGAAAAAAAAGTTCATTTTACCTACTTACTCCGTGAACTAATTTATATTAATAAAGAGGTGATATTTGAATGACAGATCAAGTAGCTGCTTTTAAATTGGCATTAGGTAATTACCCTACAGGCGTTACAGTTGTCACAACAAGTCATGAAACAAAACCTATAGGCTTAACCGTCAATTCCTTTGCATCTGTTTCAATCGACCCGCTCCTTATTTTGTGGTCACTCGATAAAAATTCTCAGCTTCATTCTTATTTTACGAATGCTTCTCATTTCGCGGTCAATATTTTAGCAAGCGACCAAGAACATTTATGTACACTATTTGCCAGTAAAATCCCTGATCGTTTTGCACAGGCACAGTGGTCCACTTCATCTTTAGGTCTACCGATTTTACATGATACAGCAGCTATTTTACAATGTAAAACGTTTCAGCAAATAGATGCTGGCGACCATACCATTTTTATTGGGCATGTGCAAGACATTACAAACGGGCAAAAAGAACCGTTACTATACCATCGCCGTCATATTGGGCAAATACCAAAAAGCTTTTATAGTTAATTTTTTAGACAAAAAAAGGGCCACTTGTAAGCAAAGGAAATCCTTCATGCTTATTGGTGGCCTTTTGACATCGTTCAACTGAAATCAATGTTATTTTTTCTGCGGAAATCTCTGTTTTTCAAGCCTATTAATTTGCACAATAACACCATCTTGGATCGTAATATGCACTTCACCAAATTCAAGATTTTGAATTGCCTTGGCAATTGCCTCTAATTTTTTATCATCTACCTTTACTGATTGAGCCATACGATACACCCCTTCTTTTTCATTCTTGTTGTACAAAAGAGGCCAACGCATCAAACTGATTGATAGCCCCTCCTATCTCTCAGATACCATCTGTTGGATTTGGCACCTAACTTTTCGGTTGCCGAGGCTTCGTTGGGCCAAGTCCCTCCACCTCTCTTGATAAGAGTACTGCGTTTCTTGACAATAATTCTATAATTCTACTATACGAATGTCAATATAAAATATTAGAAAACCTAGCTGAATACTTTGTAATATCAATCTTCTACGTTTGTATGAGTCGATATGAATGTATTTTATGCCAAATCAGTAGTAAATAGATGACTACTCTCAAACTTTTTAATTGGACCATTTTCTCAAAATGAGTTCAATTGGACCACGTTGATGGATAGTCCTCCACCATATCGAAAAAAACACACAGCCTAAAAAATAACAACATGCATAGAGCATTGAAAAAACGACTGTTAGATTATTCGATAAATCGAAAACTTCTAACACAGTGATGCCAATAAAGACATGGCCAACATAGTGTGTTAAGGACAATTGACCCGTTTTAATGATTGCTTCTATTACTTTATTTTTGAAAGTTTCTACAAAATACATACAACCTACTATTATCACAATAGCCGAAGCCGAATTTGATAGAACATACATTATATTTGGTGGAATTGGTCCTGTATCAAATAAATACAACGCACTATCATGATCTAAGAAATATTTTGTCGAGAAGTGAATAATCACCTTTGAAAAAATTTCTATAATCACTCCTAACAAGATACCTACCGTAACTAATTTCTTTCTTAATGCCCTATTGGTTAAATCTAAGGTACCTACAATCATCCCAATGAGAAAAAAAGATATCCATGGAAAAACGGGGTGGTAGCCATTAAACAGTAAATTTCTCATAAAACCTTCTACCGTCCAAAAATCTATATACTCTAATAAAATATATTTTGGATGCCACCCAACTAGATAATTGAATTGGATTTGTAGCCATTGGGAAACGATTATCACCGCACTAATTGTAAAAAGCATGGTTTTCTTTGAAGTTGCTATCAACAAAGCTGCAAGAAACATATAAACACCGTAATAATGTAAAATATCTCCCGTCCATCCCACCACATATAAAACCATCCCAACAACAAACAAAAAAAGAGCTCGCTTCCATAAAGTTAACTTACTTTGGCGAATAAGAATTGGGTCCTTTGCTTCCCTTGCTTTCCGCGTCATCAGCGCAGTCCCTATTCCTGCTAGAATGACAAATAGTGCAGAGGCGCGCCCCTCAAAAAGACTTTGCAATTGAATGAGCCATTGTGAACCATTGGCAGTTGAACCTGAAATAACGCCAAAGTTTACAATAAACATACCTAACATTGCTAATGCTCTTGCAAAATCTAAGCCCTCAATACGACGATGACCAAGTTGCTTATTCATCTTTTCCCCCTTGAATGACGCTATGTACTGCCTCCCTCCAAATAGCCTTATAGTTCAATTGACTACCAGTTAACATAAAATTGCCAATATTATCATAGAGCATGGCTAACATGTGGGCTTTCGCTTCTATGTTGGCATTTTCATCTAACACCTCTAGTTGCACTGCGTATTGAAAAATATCATAAAATCTTGCTAAATAATCTGATTGAAGCTCTAATAACTGTTGCATGTAGTGGTCGTCGCGAGCGGCTAATAACAAATACTGACTAAATATTTTATTAAAATAAGGATCTTTGTCCTGTTCATCAATTGACTTATAGCCAATCTTCAGTAATTTCTCAATGAAATTGCTTGGAGATAGCTCCTTGTAATCAACAACGATATCATATTGAATTTCTTTATAAAGTTCCTCAAACAAAAAAGAAATTAATTGATCCTTTGATTGAAAATAGTAATAAATAGCTGGTTTTGATATGCCGACCTCTGCTGCAATCATAGCTAAGCTCGTTTTCTCAAATCCTTTTTCTGCAAACATCACATAGGCAACTTCTAAAATTTTTTGAAAGGTTTGTTCTCTATTTCCCATAAGGGCCTCCTTTTTTACCGACCGTTAAGTAAATAATATACGAAGATCCAATTTTTCACAACAAAAAAACTGTGCAGAAGTAAACCCTCTCCACAGTTCTCCTTTTAATCCCCCTGTAAACAGTCCATTAGAGCTTGAGCTGTCTGTTGCTTACCCATCACCTTGATCGGCTGCCCTTCAGCAGGCACAATCCAATGAGGCTCGTCCCCACCATATAAAGATTGTGAGCTGTTAGCTACCATAAATTGTGCATTGGCTGTTTCCATGCGTAGTTTTGCACGAGCAAGCAAAAATTCCTCATCATTCGTCGCTTCCAGCTTAAAGCCTACTAACGTTACATTTGGTTGCCAGCCTTTGATTTGACCTAAAACTTTTGGTGCCTTTTTAAAATGAATAATCGGTGGTTCGTCAGAAGGCATTTTGCCCGCTTCCTCCATTAAATTCCCTGATTGATCATACACTTTGTCTATGACCCAATCGGAGCCAGCAGCAGCCATAATGACGATATCGACTTGTTGTTGTTGGACAGCATGACGAACTTTTTCTCCTAAATCCTCAATGCCTTCAAATTTAACCAATGTCATTTTATCTTCGTTTTCTGGGAGCTGGGCAAAGTAACCATGCATGTATATGACAGTCGCACCAGCAGCCAGTGCTGCCTCTGCTAAATAACAGCCCATTGTCCCCTTCGATAAATTCGTGTGCCCTCGTACACGATCCCATTTTTCAAGTGTTCCCCCACTTGTAATGAGTACGGTTTTGCCTAGTAATGTCCCCATACACTCACCTAGTTTCTAAAATATATACAAATACTATTTTAACGTAATGGTACGATTTGCTTCAATAGCTACGATGGAAGGGAGCTGTTTTGCTCTTTTAACCATGCACTTAATATTTCAGCAAATTTCTTTGTCACGGGTGAAGCATGGTGTTTCATGGCAATACCAATCGTTCGGTAGCCACCTTGCTTTAATGGAATCGCTTTCAATGTTGGCGGTAAATTTTGAATGACCAATTGGGGTAAAATACTAATCCCTAAATGGTGTGAAATCATAGATAGAATTCCTACTTCCTCAGAAAGCTCAAAGCGTATATTGGGCTTTACATGATATTGTTCTAACAGCACTTTTACATCATTTGTCCCTTTGTAAGAAGTCATGATAAAAGGCATATCCTCTAGGTCCACAATATCAATTTCTGTCTTATGAAATAATGGACTTTTATGAGAAACAATACATAATAAAGGGTCTTGCTGTAATTCCATAAATTGATACTGTTCCGACTTTTGCCCATTCAGGAATCCTGCCTCGACTTCACCACTTAGAAGCCATTGTTCAATTTCGTAATAATCCCCTTCACGTAACTCCACTTGTATCCCAGGAAATTGATGATCCATAATCTGAATAATTTCAGGCATCCAATTCGAAGAAATACTTGAAATAACACCAATACGTACCTTACCTCGTGTAACGCCGAGAATATGCGCTGCTTCCTGCTGCAATAACTCCTGTGCGTCCAAGACCTGTCGCATCGCCCTAAGCATTGTCTGTCCTTCACTTGTTAGTGTGACACCTACACGACTACGGTGAATAAGGGCAAAGCCAAATTCTTTTTCTAAACTCGATACGGCATGACTCACTGCAGACTGTGTTAACCCTAGTGCATCCGCTGCTTTTGTAAAACTTGCTACTTCTGCTACCTTTGTTAAAATCTCATATTTTACTAAGCTCATTCGCCATCCCTCTATGTACATGAAATTTTTTAATCCTATTCATTATAAACATTCGTTTTACTAATCACAATACAAGATATATAGTAATTTTTAGTATAAAAACTGTTTTAGTACACAGATGGTAGGTGAACATAATGAGTATCCAAGGAAAAGCAAATGTATTGATGGTTATTGTCACAATGTTTTGGGGACTATCTTATACCTTTATGGTCATGGGGCTTGAAACATTGGCAGTTTATAATGTGGTGGCATTACGTTGTATCATCGCATTCTTCGTAGCAGGACTTATTTTTTATAAACGGATGATCAAAGTAAATGGTAAAACATTAAAATATGCGGCTATTCAAGGATTTTTATTATTCATTGTGTTCGCGTTAAGTTTATTTGGTCTACAGTCCACCTCCGCTTCAAATGCTGGCTTTATTTTAAGCCTAACTGTTGTATTAGTGCCGATTTTCAGTAGTTTCATTGAAAAAAAATTACCATCGAGAGCGGTTAGCTTTGCCGTTATTTGCACGATGATTGGTATTACAGTATTAACAGCACATGGCTCGTTCACCTTTCAAAAGGGTGACCTATTAGTAGCAATTGCAGCATTATGTTATTCAATTTATTTACTTTTAAATAGCTCCTTTACACGAAATGTCGAATCGATTTCATATGGTATTTATCAACTAGGTTTCGCTGGACTTTATGCACTAATTTTAACATTCATATTAGAAACACCAACGTTGCCAGATTCAACGACATCTTGGATTGCGATTTTAGGTCTTGGAATCATTTGTAGTGCGTTCTGTTTTGTCGGCCAAACTGTTGCACAACAGTACACATCTGCTACACATACAGGTCTCATTTTTTCTTTAGAGCCTATTTTTGCAGCCATGTTCGCCATGATGTTTATTGGTGAGGGCCTAACGATGAAATTAGTCATTGGTGGTAGCTTTATTCTAATCGGTAATTTAGTTGCCCAATTAGAGCATTTTCACGTATTGCGTTATATCAAAAAGGATTCACAAGAAAAAGTTATACAATAGAAAGAGTGGTCCCCGTGATCACTCTTTTTTCTTTGGAGAACATTCAGCTATTTTTGCTCACAACCGATAGTATGTAAGGAAAGTGGATAGTAGCTCATCAGCTCCCTTGAAAGAAAGCAGGCGAATAGAAATCAACGCCTCTTTTCGTTCTTTTTTCTACAACAAAAAAACAGAGTGATCAATTGAAATCACTCTGTTTTTCACTTTATAAAAATCTTCTATATTGCTCGGCCTCGATCATACGCTCTTGATTTCTTAAGCGCTCCTCTTGTTCAGCAGCTGTCTCTGGATGTGTTTGTAGTGTATCCAGATCATCATCATGTTCCGCATACAAGACAATACTCCCTTGCTCAACAAGATGCGAATAATAAGCGATTTGTCCCTCGGATAGATTAAATCGTTTTAAGCCCTCTGTAACAGCTGAGTCACCTGTAAACCAAGATTTGAATTGGTCTACCCAATTACCCGCTTCATGCGTTTGGACATCAGCGTCCCATTTTACGTCCTCAAACTGTTGCGGATCTTTCGCAATAATATGGATATCCTCTTGTTGGTAACCTTCTAACCGCATACTTTCTAAAATGTGAAGCATTTCATTTCTCGTATGGGCCACCTCAATTTTTGGGTTTTGTTCATTCATCATGTTCAATTCCTCCTAATTTATATGGCTTACTAGGTAAATACCCGTACAGAACACAAACAAACACGTTTTACCAAACTGTAATAATTGTTATGATGCTTTAAACCCTGTTATTTATTTGTCATGTGGTGGCTCAAAACAAAAAAAGCATGCTGGAGAGTAATTCTCCAACATGCTCTTTCTTACTACGTTATTTATTTGTCTAAGAAGGCTTTTAACATCCAAGTATGCTTTTCAAGGGATTGATACATCGCATTAAGTAAATCCTCTGTACGATCGTCCCCTTCTTCAGCTGCTAGCTCCATAGCGGAATTTAATGCTTTCATTAGCTTTTGGAAATCCGAAATTGTCGTTGCTACCATTTCCTCTGTTGTCTCATTTCCTGTCGCTTCCTCCACATAGGATAGCTCTAGATGTTCTTTTAATGTTGCCACAGGCTTGCCATCCTTTGAAAGAATACGTTCTGCTATTTCATCTAAATTCAGCGTTGTTTCATTATACAATTCTTCAAATTTTGCATGCAGTGTAAAGAACGCGTGCCCTTTAACATACCAATGATAATTGTGCAGCTTCGTATAAAGGACAGACCATGTAGCCACTAGCTTATTTAATTGTTTGTTTAAGTTTTGTGTCATAATGTATTTCTCCTCCAATGTGTCAATTGTTCTAGCCCTTAGTATGCGTTACAACTTATGTTGGCTATACACACATTGTTCCCGCCCGACAATATTTCAAACATTCTTCATAAGAATTGACCTTCCGCAAGAATATTTCAACTATTCTATTAAATTATTTCACTTTCCGAAATAGTTTCGTTATAATGAAATCACTTACATGTAAAGGGGTGTTCATAAATGGAAGTTTTACCATTAAGAAAAGATGTTGCAGTAGAAGAAACATGGGATTTAACACATTTACTAAAAAATGATGCTGATTTTGAACCTACTTTAGCGCAACTGGTTGACGATGCACTTCACTTTGAGCAGCAGTATAAAGGTACCATTACAGATGCACAAAAAGTAATTGACGTGTTATCTGCTTTTGAAGAGCTACAAAAGAGGTTTGTTCCGATTGGCACATATGCAAGCTTAAGCCTCGAAACAGATCGTACAAATGATGTAGCACAAATGCGTGCTGCGAAATTTAGTACTGCTATCGGGAAAGTCAGCAGTGCCCTATCGTTCGTACGCTCAGAATTACTGGCGTTGGATGAAGCAATTTTACAGGAAGCAGCTGCATCAAGCCCTCTTTACAAACGTTATCTAGAGGAACTGTTAAAGCATAAACCTCACCAGCTTCATCCAGAGGTCGAAAAAGCACTTGCAGCATTTAGTGCCACATTTGATGCTCCATACGAAACATACAATACGACAAAATTAGTGGATATGAACTTTGGCGAATTTGAAGCAAATGGCGAAAAACATCCACTAAGTTTTGTCTTATACGAAAATGACTGGGAATTTGAAGCCAATACAGATTTACGCCGTGCTGCCTTTAAGGCCTTTTCAAGTAAGCTCCGTGATTACCAGCATACAACAGCACAAGTGTATAACACGCATATTCAACAAGAAAAAACAATGGCTGACCTGCGAGGCTTTGACTCTGTCATTGATTATTTACTATTTGACCAAGATGTGGACCGTTCACTTTATAATCGTCAAATCGATTTGATTACGAAAGAGCTTGCTCCGCATATGCGTCGTTATGCCACATTAATTCAAAAAGCCAGTGGCATCGACCATATGACCTTTGCGGATTTAAAAATTGCGCTTGATCCAGATTATGACCCAAAATTATCAATGGCTGAGGCCAAAGAATATGTTGATAAAGCATTAGCAGTGATGGGTGATGATTATAATCAATTAATGGATAGAGCCTTTAATGAGCGCTGGATTGACTATGCGCCCAACAAAGGAAAATCAACAGGAGCATTCTGTTCAAGTCCGTATGGTAGCCACCCCTATATTTTAATGTCATGGAATGAACGCATGAACGAAGTCTTTACGCTTGTTCATGAGCTAGGGCATGCTGGCCATTTCGCAAATACGTATGAACACCAATCTTATCTTAACAGCCGACCTTCCCTTTATTTTATTGAAGCACCGTCGACTATGAATGAAATGCTGTTAGCCAATTATTTACTCACACATAATGATGATCTACGCTTTAAGCGCTGGGTGATTTCAAACATTGTTTCAAAAACGTATTATCATAACTTTGTTACACATTTACTAGAAGCCGCATATCAACGTAAAGTGTATGAATTAGTGGATGCTGGTGAAGCTGTCAATGCAACCATTTTAAATAACTTAAAACGCTCAGTTTTAGAAGACTTCTGGGGTGACACAGTCGATATTACTGAAGGTGCTGAACTTACATGGATGCGTCAGCCTCACTATTATATGGGCCTTTACCCATACACATATAGTGCTGGTTTAACGATATCTACACAAGTATCTCAACGTATTTTAAAAGAGGGAGATACAGCAGTCCAAGAATGGCTAGCTGTGTTACAGGCCGGTGGAACAAAATCTCCCGTAGAGTTGGCACAAATGGCAGGTGTTGATATCACAACGGACCAACCGCTTCGTGATACCATTGCCTATATTGGTCATTTAATTGATGAGCTTGAACGCCTCACACTAGAAATAGAAGCGGTACAACAGCAATAGATTCAATAGAAAACGATACTGCGCTTTAAAAGTGCAGATCGTTTTCTTTTTTAGTTCTAAGTAGAAAAATCCATACATATACTAGAATCAGGGCGTCCCTCTACATTTTTTAGATATTTCAAAATAGACAATCATTTTTCTTCATACAAAAGTACCGTTATTATTAATAGTACGCAAATTATTTAGCAATATACGATTAACAATGATTAAAGGAAGTGTTCTAATTATGGTAAAACGTAATGATCCATGCCCATGCGGTAGCGGCAAAAAATATAAAAAATGTTGTGAAGGCAAACAGCAAGTAACAGTGGAAACAGTACAAATCGAAGAACTAGAGCGTGTGCTACAAACATTTTACTTAGAATATCCTGATCGTAAAGATGTTCGTGCTTATATCGAGCATGTGGGCACATGGCAGCCTAAATTAGAGAGCGTTTTACAGCGTGAGCTGATTGAAGCTATCGCGTTAGACGACTTTTTCTTCCATCAAGAGCCATCTATTTGGAAAAGCTACTTAAAGAAAACAAAGAAAAAGGCTGTAAGACCTTCTACAGTTAAAGTACTTGAAAACTGGTCTCAGCCGACTTTATTTATCGGTACAGTATCTGTTGTTGAAGAAAAATATTTCAAAGCTAATCATTCCCTTACAAATGAAGAGCTATATATTCGTCGTGAAAATGACAAACCAATTCCTGAAGGTATGCATGTATTTGCCTTTATCTTACCAGACGGAACAAATAAATCGACACATTATTTAGCTGTGTCTACATTGATTTTCTTCCCTGAAGATCATGCGAAAGTATTTGAAGAATTCAAGAAAAAATTTGAAGCATCAGACAAGAAGGTTGGCACATTCTTAAAAGAAGAGCATCTTGCCTTCTGGGAGTTACTTGTATCCAATGGCTATAAAGGTGAGGAATTCACAAACTTTGAGAGCAATGTCCTAACACAAGTGAAGGACTTCTTAGAGCAAAATGATCGTGAAACAGCACCGATACTTGAGCTATTAGAGGACTATCTAATTGAAGGTCAACCAACTGCACGCAAAGAAGCAGCTATTGCAGCTGGTGCCATTCGCTATGGTCAGGAAAAGGAGCTGTTCGAGTCCCTTTCGATGACAGTTAAAGAAATCGCCGCGACATTTGATATTTCTGCTTCTTCTCTGACAAAGTATTACCAAGATTTAAGCAGCTATGCTGAAACGAAATAAACGTACAATTAAAGAAGCTACATGTTTAGCGTATTGCTAAAACATGTAGCTTTTTCTAATGTGCATGTAATCTTATTTACTATAAACTTTCAGAAGCTCTTCTCCTAAAAACTGTAGCTTTTCTCCAACTGAACAGGCCTCAATACAGAAACGATGAGCCCCTGGTTTACCACGTTCTTTACGCAATTGCTTGATGACTAAGCAATCCGCACAATACGTATCATGCAGTTCGTCAATATCCTTCATAACCGTCACTTTATCCATGTTGAACTCTCGCTCCTTCCACGTCCAAAATTCACTTCCTACTATTATGAAGCGTTCGATTTGAACAAGCAACTATTTTGTTTGTTCCATTTTTTACGGGCAATGATTCCCCTCCTTGTTGTACAATTAGAGGGAAGACACATTGCAAAGTAGGGATGTTATGTTAGAAGTTTATATCGATGCTGCCAGTGCAGGAAATCCTGGTCCAAGTGGTATTGGACTTTTTATTAAAGGGGAAGGCCATCATATCCAAATTAGTGAATATATCGGTGAAACGAACAACCATATCGCCGAATTTACAGCATTAGTACGCGGACTTGAAGAAGCGCAAAAACTAGGCTCTTCCCTTGTATCCGTACGCTCCGATTCCAAAATTGTAGTTGCTTCTATGGAAAAAGAATATGTCAAAAATGAGGAATTTAAACCTTATTTAGAAAAAGCTTTAGCACTCTCCACAAACTTTGATTTATTCTTTATCAAATGGGTGCCTGATTCACAAAACAAAGCAGCTGATGCATTAGCACGAAAAGCGATCCAAAGCAAAAATAGCTAACACCATTTCAGGGGACTGTCCTTCATGAACAGTCCCCTTTTCTTTTTCCTGTTTACTCAAATAATTACTATCCCCCAATTCACGTTTTTTATGAATGTCAACTTTTTTATAAAAAATGCTAGAACATGCAGCTAATTTTCTGATTAATCCAAAACGATATTGACATTGATTAAACACGGTGATATCCTTTAACACATTAGTAGTTTAGCAAGTGAAAGTGATAGATTATAGGGGGAAACACGAATGAAACGTATAATAACTTTATTCATGATGCTAACAGCAGTCATTGTTTTAGCAGCATGTGGTTCATCGAAAGATAACAAAGCAGGAAAAGACGAAACAACTGCTGATCAAGAAAAGATTATTATTGGTATTGACGATAAATTTGCACCTATGGGCTTCCGAGATGATAAAAATGACATCATTGGGTTCGATATTGATTTAGCACGAGCAGCGGCTGATCATATGGGTGTCGAAGCAGAATTCCAACCAATCGATTGGAAAACAAAAGAGGCTGAATTACTCAGTGGACGTATTGATTTAATTTGGAACGGTTATACCATTACAGATGAGCGCAAAGAAAAAGTATTATTTACAAAGCCTTATCTCGAAAACGCTCAAGTTGTTATGACAAAAGCAGATTCAAAGATTTCTAAACTAAGTGATCTAGCTGGACAAGAAGTCGGAATTCAATCCCTTTCTTCTGCATCCGATGCATTAAACGGTCACCCAATTCACAAAGAAGTAAAACAAATTACAGAGTTTGCAGATAACGTTTTAGCTTTATCCGATTTAAAAACAGGCCGTATTGATGCCGTTGTCATTGATGCTGTCGTTGCAGAATATTACATGACACAGGAGCCTGATACATTCAAATTATTAGAGGAATCACTGGCACCTGAACAATACGGAATTGGTGTGAAGCCAGGCAATGAAGCATTGTTGGAAAAACTACAGGCCGCATTAGACAAAATGAATGAGGACGGTACGTCAGCTGACATTTCAACAAAATGGTTTGGTGAAGATAAAGTATTAAAGTAAGGACATGATACAACATCTGTAAGAGTTTCCTTAGTGAAACTCTTACTCTTTTTGGAGGGACATCGTTATGGCGGATTACTGGCAAACTATGATATGGCCGATGCTAGAAGGTGCGAAAATGACGGTTTTACTGTTTATTATCGCTATTGTGGTATCGATTCCATTAGGCTTTTTACTAACTCTTGCGGTAAAAAGTCGCATTAAACCACTCGCATGGCTTGCACATACGTATATATATATCATGCGTGGTACACCACTTTTACTACAATTATTATTAATTTGTTTCGGTTTACCTATGCTACCAGTAATCGGTGAATATTTAGTGCTCGATCGATTTGTAGCCGCTTGTCTCGGCTTTATTTTAAATTATGCTGCCTACTTCGCAGAAATATTCCGTGGTGGTCTTCTAGCTATTGATAAAGGACAATATGAGGCAGCACAGGTACTCGGCTTATCTAAATGGCACACAACAACACGTGTCATTTTGCCACAAATGTTCCGCGTTGCTTTACCAGCTTTATCCAACGAATCAGTTACACTCATAAAGGATACAGCCCTGCTCTATGCAGTAGCAGTTCCAGAATTACTGCATTTTGCCCAAACCGCCGTGAATCGTGATTTCACAATTATGCCTTTCTTTATCGCTGGCGCTATTTACTTAGTTATGACTCTTGTCTTAACAATGTTCTTTAAAGGGCTAGAAAAACGCTTTAAATTTGAATAGAGGTGACACAAATGGCATTGATGGAAGTAACAAACTTGAAAAAATCCTTCGATCAGGTGGAGGTTTTAAAACAAATTACATTTACAGTTGAGAAAAACGATGTCATTGCTGTCATTGGTCCATCGGGATCTGGGAAAAGCACAATGCTTCGGAGCTTAATTTATTTGGAAGAAATTGAGGGAGGGAGTATTTTAGTTGATGGTGATTATCTTGTGCGAAATGGAAAATATGCTAAACCACAGGACATTAAAACGATAACAGCTAAAATGGGCATGGTCTTTCAACACTTTAACCTATTCCCCCATCTAACAGTTCAGCAAAATCTCGAAATGGCCCCGCGCTTATTAAAAACTGAGTCGTCTGAAGCCATTACGAGCCGTTGTCTAGATTTGCTGAAAAAAATTGGGCTTTCCGACAAAGCAAACGCCTACCCTGCCAATCTTTCCGGTGGTCAAAAACAACGTGTTGCAATTGCCCGTGCCTTGATGTTGAATCCTCAATTACTATTATTTGATGAACCAACTTCAGCCTTAGATCCTGAACTAACGGGCGAAGTCTTAAAAGTCATGAAAAGCTTGGCAGAAGACCAAATGACAATGATTGTCGTCACTCATGAAATGGGCTTTGCCAAAGAAGTAGCCAACAAGGTTGTCTTTATGGATGGTGGAGACATTATCGAAACCGGTCACCCAGACAACTTCTTTACCAACCCACAAAACGACCGCACAAAAGCGTTTTTACAGAAGAATCTTCATTAAATTGAATGGAGAGCTTGTATATGCAGCTCTCCTTTTCTCTCACTATTAACATTCCGCTATCTAGGTTATTGGTCTAAGAATACATTTTGTTATGTAAGTCCAAACGAATTAAATTTTACACTATTTGAAAAACACCATATACCCATGTTATAATTCTTAGTGAAGAAGTATATAAATTTAATAAGACCATTCGGTGTGTCAGCACCAAATGGCCTTTGTAACAAGATGAATCGCTTCAAAGGCGATTTGCAATGAGAAAAGAAGTAAACCTACTCACAGCTTGCGAGGCCGGGGCGGTTTACTTTTTTTGTGTAAAAGTAAATGACAATGCAATGACCGAAACTATAAGTGTTGAGAAACTTATAGAAACCATTATTGCTTCAAAAATAGTCATTGGCATCAACTCCTTTCTCTTCAATAAGTTGAATGAGATAGGTTAAAATTGTGCCAACCGCCCATGAAACCTCTATCTAGTTACCTCTCTATTATACCATATTTGACCACCAATTCCCTTTTCATACCAACAAAAATGTTCCATCTGATGATAGCATATTTTTCAAATTGCCAAGATAGAACATACATGCAATTGGTAATTCTACCCTACGAATGCCCTAGAGAATTAGAAAAAAACAGTACCTCACTCTAAAAACGACTCCACATTGTTATTTAATTGACATCCACCTGTAATACTACAATGTTATAATCAAATTCGTATCAAATTGTAACTTTATAGGAGGAATTAAAGCATGAAGAGCAATAAAAAGTATAGATGGGGCATGAAGTTAGCGGCATTGGCATTAAGCTCATCCGTACTTTTTTCAACAGTAGAATCAGCATCAGCTGCAACCTATACCGTTCAGTCCGGCGATTCTTTATGGAAGATTGCCACGCAACACGGTATTTCCTATCAAACATTAATGAACGCCAACCATTTATCGTCTTCCACGATTTATGTTGGACAAAAGTTGACAATCAATAAACAACTATCCTCAGTATCGAACACGACATCCAAGGTACTACAGGTAGCTAAACAGCAACTCGGTGTTAAATATACTTTCGGTGGAGCAAAGCCAAGTACAGGCTTTGACTGTTCTGGTTATATTACCTATGTCTTTAATCAGGCTGGTATTTCAACTCCACGCAAAACCGCTGCCGGTTTTTATCAGACAGCTAAAAAAGTAAGTACCCCTCAAATCGGAGATATCGTGTTTTTTGCAAATACATATAAGGCAGGCATCTCACACGCAGGCATTTATATTGGTAATAATCAAATGATTAATGCGAGTAATAGTGGTGTGAGTGTAGCCAACATTAATAGCACGTATTGGAAGAAGCATTTCGTAGGATATGGACGTTTGAAATAATAAAAAGTCAAAATTTTAGCAAAGGTTGTACAGTTAAAATAAATGTGCCCACTCTTCTAGAATAATTGACATTTGTGCTGCATGTTGATTGGAGTGGAGCCAGCGCCACTCCTAGGGGATTAGCGTCACAGATGAGACCCTGGAGCGAACGCAAGTGAGTGAAGCGGCTCATCGGACGCCCCCTGGAAAGGACGCTGGCGGAACGGAAATCAACCCCTCGCCTCGCTAAACGTTCTTTTACTGCTAGTAACATTTCTTATTGCAACAACATGAAAAAACAGTTGGGACTCCCCCAACTGTTTTTTTATAGATTGATCACTTTTTTTGGTTTTATTTTAGCTAAACGGATTAAATAAATAATAAAGACAACGCCAAGTAAGCATGCGCCTGATAAATAGACAGATGCATAGCCTGCTTGTACGGCTACCATTCCTAAAATATACGAGCCTAGGGCAATACCAAGGTCAAACATTGTAAAGTAAGTAGCGGTTGCGTATCCACTACGCTGAATAGCTGTTGATTGCACGGCTAATGCCTGCAAGCTTGTCGTCACAGAGCCGTAGCCAAAGCCTACAAAAATGGCTGCACATAAAAATAACACGGGACCTTCTACAAATGCGAGCATGACCAGTCCGATAGCAAAAGAAATGATACCTGGAATAATCACAAATTGCGGTCCCTTTGTATCATAGAGTTTTCCTGTAAATGGTCGTGTAATAAGCATGGCTGCCGCAAACACAGCATAAAAGAGACTAGCTACAGCCATTAAATCCTTTTGCTGTGCATAGACCGATAAAAAAGATAAGACACTTGCATAAGAAAATGCCACTAAGCTAGCAATTGCTGCTACCGGGAGTGCCTTCCGTTCAAATAGATCATTAAATTTAAAGGTTAATTTCCCTTCATGGGCAGGTTTCGGTAAATCATCGGTATTGACCGTTAATGCTAAAATACCTCCTGCTAAAATACAAATACTCATGACAATGAATAATACATTAAACGTGCTGTATTGTATTAATAGTAAGCCAATAAATGGCCCTATTACGACAGCTAGATTTGTAGACATTGTAAAATAGCCTAAGCCTGCACCTTTTCGTTTAGCGGGAACAATATCTGCTGCTAATGACCCTGCAGCTGTAGTAATAATACTAAAGAAAATCCCTTGAATAAAGCGAAGACCTAGTAAAAGTCCAAATGGATGTACGAATAAATATAAGACAGTACAAATAAAATAGCCCACGATCGATAGGACTAGCAATTTCTTCTTACCAAATACATCTAGTAGTTTCCCTGAAAACGGACGTACAATAATGGCTGATAATAAAAAGCCTGACAATAATAGTCCCGCTTCCTTATCTGTCTGGTGGAGCTCACCTATGGCATAAAGTGGCAAAGTCGTTACCAGTCCATAAAAAACAAAAAATACCGAGATATTTGTTAAAAAGAGACTGATGAAACGCTTCGTCCATATTTGTGTATTTTCTTCTTGCTGCATGTTAATCAACCTTTCATTTTTTCCAGTAACTTAATAAATTGTTGCTGTTCCTCGGCAGTTAGTGAGCCCACCATTTCTTCCTCAAATGCTAAAATGGTTGCTGTGATTGCTGGTAAACGTTCCACAGCTTGTGCAGTTAAGGTCACAATTTTTTCTCGCTTATCCACTCCATCTAATCGTTGGACCCAGCCTAACGCCTCAAGTCGTGTAATAGCTCTTGTGATACTTGGCGCTTCTACATTTAAATATTTCCAAATTTGCGTTAACGTCATAGGGCCGTTTTTATGTAGGCAATATAAAATAGTCCATTGTGAGCTATATAATTGATGCTGCTTCAACACTTCATTTAAGCAGTTGGTTAAATACCGGCTTTTTTGGAATAAAGCATGGAATATGGGATTCATGATTCTACCTCCTAAAAAATTATTTACCTAGCTAAATAAATACTATACGCTTCCTTTTTTTCTTTGTAAAGTCTGTCATTTCGAAAGGTTAGCAGGAAATTTTTTGCATGTGTCGAATAAAGCTAGTAGATTCACTATGTAAAGGAGATGGAATGATGGGGAAAAAAGTTTTAATATTAGCAGGAGATGCAGTAGAGGCTTTAGAGGTTTTTTATCCTTATTATCGTTGTCGAGAAGCAGGCTATGATGTCACAATTGCAGCACCTTCAGCAAAAAAATTACAAACTGTATTACACGATTTCGTCGAAGGCGTCGATACATACATCGAGCGTCCTGCCTATGGTTTAGAGGCACATACTTCTTTTGCAGATGTTGATCCAACACAATTTGATGGACTCATACTTCCAGGTGGGCGTGCGCCAGAATATATTCGCTTAAATGAGCATGTGCCAGCATTAGTGAGCCACTTCTTTGAAACGAACAAACCGATTGCAGCAGTTTGTCACGCAGCACAAATTTTCGCGACCATTCCTGAAGTGTTAAAAGGACGAGAGCTTACTGCCTATATTGCCTGCAAGCCAGAGGTGCAAGTAGCAGGAGCAACTTATATTGATGCCAACCTCCATACAGATGGCAATTTAGTAAGTGGGCATGCATGGCCAGATTTACCAGGATTAATGCGTGAGTTTATTCATAAGCTAGAAGGATAAAGTACAAGGATGCCTAAAATTAGGCATCCTCTTTTTATGAAGAACTTTCTTGAAATTCAATTTTCTCCACTTCTTGCGTTGCGGTTAAATAGCTAATTTTTACATGGACACCAAATTCCTTGTCAGGTTGCTTGAGCCAAAGCTTAAATTTCTCAATTGTTGACAATCCATGTACTTCTTTGCCTTCATGCAAATAATCTACAATTTGGGCAGTAGGATATTTCGACTTTACCTCTTTGATGGCTAGTTGTCCCCATTTTGCATAGGCAGGCACTTCTTGTTGTGCATGTGCAGTCGACATAGGAAGCGGTAGAGAATGACTTACAAAAAGAAGTCCAAGCATGACAATAAATTTTTTCACTTCCATCTCTCCTTAGTGTATGAAGAGGCTAATAATGCAAAAAATAAGTGCTCCAAATGATTTGGAGCAACTTGATTTATTGTTTTGGCTGTTGAGGATTATTATGAATGACTTGGTTAAATTCTGCTGAATATTCCTCACGATCATTTTTTTTATGTGTATCTTCCTTCTTTTTCTTTTTAAAGCTTGTTTTACTCTTTTTTGCCATGTTCCATACCCCCGCTATTTTGTTTTATTAGACTGTTGGTTTTTATCATGATTCGTTTTATTATCTTTATTTTTGGCCTTCGCATCAAATTCTGCTGCAAACTCTTCGTTCAAGTTGTCATTCGGATTGTTATTATTGCTATTACTGCGATCGAGGTCTTTGCTTTTGTAGGTACCAAATGGATTATGCGTTCTCATATTCATTGTTTTACTGTTGTTTCGATTATTACGCTTGCCCACGTAACTTCACCTCCTACATGTAATTTGTTCAGCTAGAGACGTTTTAATGTAGGTAAGTTTCTTCGCTAATTGTAAAAAAAATGAACATGACTAATCTACGTTAGTCATGTTCATTCTCATCTGTCTCTAGACAATTGTATATTCCGTTATATTAAGCAATGCTCCGACTGCTCCTGAAAAGCCATGATCGTTAATAAAGACAGGTGTATGTTTCTTTGTGCGTGTATAATTGGCAATTACTCGGGCAAGATGATCATTATTACTAAGTGTTGAACCAATATAAACAATATGCTGAACATTTTTCTCTTCTGCATATTGAATACTGAGTGTTGTGATGACTTCACCAACAAGTCCCTGTACGGTCGCAATAATATCTTCAGCGGGATGCTTCATTGACTGAGTTATACCCACTTTTCCAAAATTACTAGCAGTTAAATGACCATCAATTGGTGTATCCATCCCTTGATATATATCCTTCACCAATAAATCAATACTTTCACGATTGCCATTGGCAGCCATTTCTCGTATTTCATTATAATCTGTAATGCCTGTTGTAAGCGCTGACAAACCTATTAATGTCCCACCACCAACGCCTGTCCCTCCAACGCGAATATGGGTATTGTCTTCCATGTAATGAATGGAGGTACCTGTTCCAATATTCGTAATCATACTACGCTCAAAAAAGTACCCTTCTTTATTTAATAAAAATCGGACACCCTTTAATGTTGCTTCAAATTCCACTATATAATGAATCGATTTCATTGTTTTAATGACATCAAGTAATTGTTCTGTACGTCCCCCCGTAACACCAATATCCTCAATATCTGGATGATCAATAATCCAAGATTTCACAGATTGCAAATCATTAGACGGAAAGGTTGTTAAAACAAGTTCATTGTTTTGATCTAAATAGGCAACCTTCGTTAATGTGCCACCTGCATCAATACCTATAGCCTTTGGCATACAATTCTCCTTTGTGTTTATTACGTAACTTCCTATGACGGTTTACGCGATGATTCAGGCAATTACGACCATAATGCCTCTTTGGTGTCATGGATTTTGCAAGGAGTTTTTTGTGCCAAAATCCTGACCAATACATTCGTTCATTCAAAAGCTAAATGCTTAGTACAATCCCCCAAAATCGTGTTATGACATTTTCGCCCTTTCTAAACTTTAACGCTGTTGAAATGATTGTGCAATAACTTCGTAAACTTTCATGAAAAAATCACGAAAAATATCAAAATATTTCTAATGGACAGCTGTTTTTTGACGAATTTCTATAGCTTTATCATCATTCTACTAGAAAAACAAAAAAAGTGAAAATGCACTGCTTGAGCAGGCATTTCCACTTTCATCATACATGTTTTATTAACGAGCTGAATAACCACCATCAATAACAAGCTCCGCACCTGTGATATAAGAAGCCTCATCTGATGCTAAAAATAAGATAGCATTCGCCACTTCTTCAGGTTGACCTAAACGACCCATTGGTGTCGCTCTTACTAGCATGTCCATCGCTTCTTTTGCTTCTGATAATTTAGCCGTCATTGGTGTCTCAATAACGCCTGGGAAAACAGTATTGACACGAACATTGAACGCACCTAGTTCTGACGCAGCTGCACGAGCAATAGCACGTAAAGATCCTTTAGAAGCTGTGTAAGCATTGAATCCTGCGCCTATAATCGCTGTGTAAGACGATGTATTTACAATGGAGCCTTTTCCCGCTTCCTTCATATAATTAGAAGCATGTTTAATACCGAGGAATGGACCAAAAGCGTTGATATTATGCATAAGTGACCAATCGGATTGTGTAATTTGATCGGGTCCCTTTTCAGATGAAATACCAGCATTGTTAATTAAAATATCAATACGACCATATTTGTCGACAATCGCTTTTGTTACTTCTGCCCAGTTTTCGTCAGAAGAAACATCTAATTTCATTCCCTCTACATTGTCTACCTCAGAAATTTTTGCTAGGTTTTCTTCATTAATATCAGCTGCAATTACTGTAGCGCCCTCTTGTGCAAACAATTTAGCCATCGCTGCGCCCATACCAGAAGCTCCACCAGTAATCATAGCAATTTTATTATTTAAACGTCCCATTTCTTTCAACTTCCTCTCTTTGACATGTATGTTGTACTAACATAAATCTATACTTTCTGACCACATAAAAGGTATAGATTTAAATAGTTTACTATTAAACTATATCATTTTTAGTAAACGTTTTCAAAGAATATCGCTTTAAAAATGAACAATCTGTTTTATCTTTCCCTATTTTTACGATACGATATACTATAGATGTGGAACCATTTGAACGGAGGAATACGAGTGAAAGATCAAAAAAGACTTTACAAAGAAGCGATGCAGGTTTTAAAAGATACAAGCCGCACGTTTTATATACCGATTACTTTTTTAAAAAATGATTTAAAAGTATCAGTAGCTGCTGCCTATTTAGCTATGCGTGCCATTGATGAAATTGAAGATCATGAAGAGCTTTCAAATGATGTGAAATTTGATTTACTAACAACAACGAGTGAATTATTAAAAGATTCATTTAATGAAGAGGCTTATCAAGCATTATTAGCTCCATATGCTGATCAGCTTCCTGAAGTAACACTGCGTTTAGCAGATTGGCTAACGTTTTGCCCGGAAGAATCACGCAAAATTGTCCAAGCTTCCACAAGTGAAATGGCTTTTGGTATGGCGAAATGGGCTAAGGCCAATTGGCAAGTACGTACACGTGAGGATTTAGATGACTATACATACTACGTGGCAGGGCTTGTAGGGACGATGTTGTCTGAGCTTTGGGCGTGGGGTGCAGACGTTAAAACGGATCGTGAGTTAGCGATTGGCTATGGTCGAGGGCTTCAGGCCGTCAACATCTTACGAAATCAACATGAGGATTTAGATGAACGTGGGGTTAGCTTTGTTCCCGAAGGTTGGACACGTGAGGATTTATTTGCCTATGCTGAAGAAAATTTAGCTAAAGCAGATCTATATATGAAAGATATTAATAAACGTACAATTCTATTGTTCTGTCGTTTACCACTTGCCCTAGCTCATAAAACTTTAAAGGCTATGCAAGAAGGTCGTGAAAAAATGACACGTGCCGAGGTAGAGCAAACAGTGGAAGAGGTTCAAGCTGACTAATATGATGAAGCCCCAGTAAATTTATACTGGGGCTCTCCTTATTTATATAGAATAAATAAATCTTGCAATCAATTCATAGCTCAAATAGATGGACAGCATTGACAATAACATAAGCACGATCCCCTCCACCTTACTACCAGTTTTCGTCGTCAGTGGAAAACGAATGGATACAGACGCGGGGAAAAATAGTTTAACTCCCTTCTTAGTGCACATATCAAGCACAATATGACTTGCCATCCCAACAATAACTCCAATAGAAATGGCTCTATAAGGAATCAACGTATGTAATACCAACATCACTAACAATAGAAAAAGTAAGCTATGTGTAAAGGAACGATGCCCAAACACAGTATTGACAAGTTTCGCTATGATAGGAAAAGTTCGACCAATTTTACTACCTCTATGACATATATCTGGAAGTAATGCTCCGATAACACCTGCACCTACTAAGACAAGTGGGTTATCATTTGAAAACTGTGCAAAGGCAAGACTTGCAGTGATGCCCCCAACAATATGGGTATTCCCTTGCATAAATTACTTCCACTCCTTCTCTCTCTCTATTTTTCCTTATTAATGTAACACATTATCTCGTAAAAGGGAACATATATTCCGAACATACGATCGAGAACTTTAAACCTTAGCGCTAATTATAGCAATGGGAAGAAATCACAGAGTTATTGAATTCAAGATTCTCAAATTCAAGCAATTCACTTGGAAAATCAATCCCTTTATCGTATAGTAAAAAATGCATTACACAAACGAAGGAGATTGGAATTATGACAGTGACTAAAAGTTATCTAAATAAAATTATGCATGACCGTAAATCTGTTCGCAAATACGATGAAAATTATAAAATTCCTCAAGAACAATTAGAACAATTGCTTACAGAAGCAACGTCTGCTCCATCCTCTAGTAACATGCAGCCTTGGCGCTTTTTAGTCATTCAAGACGAGGCAACAAAAAAAGAGCTACGTGCTATTGCCAACAATCAAGAACAGGTTGAAACTTCCTCCGCTATTATTGCCGTTTTAGGTGATACAAAAATGTACGAGAATGCAGAGGCTATCTATACAAAAAATTTTGATCTAGGCTATATCAATGAAGCAACAAGGGATTTAATGATCAATAACTCTATAAACTTGTATTCTCAGCTTCCACAAGAAGTTTTAAAAAATATCGTGACATTCGATGCAGGTCTGATTTCCATGCAAATCATGCTATTAGCAAAAGATATGGGTTATGATACCGTTCCGATGGGTGGATTTAATAAAGAAGCCTTCGCAAAACGCTTTGAATTAGCCGATCATATTGTACCTATTATTTTAATCGCCATTGGCAAGGCTTCCGCTCCTGCTTACAATTCTTCTCGTATCGAGCTAGAGCATATTGCTAAATTTATTTAATTCAGTCGAAAAAATCACCTCACTTTAACGTAAGGTGATTTTTTTTGCATTTTATGAACCCCCTCCATCATAGGATAGTAATGTTTTCTATAGGGGAAACATTGAAAAACACAATTCGCTAAAAATAATTCTCCAAAACTAGCATACTCTTTCCATAAAGGATATTTTTTGCATTTTTGCATTTACTACTCAAAAAATCATCATCAACATTTTAGAAAAAGCGAATGTCCTAGTACATTTGTGCGATTTTCACTAAGTATCTTATAAAAATTGTTGTAGATTTACCACTTTAGGATTGTTATTATTAGGAGGTATTTTTTTATGAAAGGAGGTTTTACTGATGAACTATAATGATTCGTATTATTACAATGATTTTGATGCAGCCATGGGTGGTTTATTTATTATATTTATTTTAGCAGCTCTTGCTTTAGGTTTAATCGCCTATATTATTAGTGCACTAATTTATTTTATGACGTCTAAAACAAATGGTTTTGCAGATGTAGCCTATATCGCTTGGATTCCTATTATTAATGTATACAGTCTTTTCCTGCTGACAGCTAGTGGCGATAGCCGAGAAACAGTACGTGCCACAGCTTTAAAAAATACGCTCATTTATGCGGGCTTGATCATCGTTTCGTTTATACCTATTATTGGCATACTTGCTTCTTTAGGTGCAGCAGGCTTTACATTATACTTCTCCTACCGATTATTTTATCGTTGGTGTGGAGAATCAGGGAAAGCCGTGCTTTATACAATTCTAATGATTATAACAGGCGGCTTATTCTTTGCTATTTATGGTTTAATGCGTATGAACAGACCATTTGTTGCCTAATAAACCGTTCAAAAACCTCTTCATGCCTTAATGCTGAAGAGGTTTTTGGCGCATTTTTACTTGATAATGGTGCATAGATTTAGGGATGCCTTTTAATTCAAATACACCACTGTACACTAAATAACGAATTCTATATTCAAGAAAGAAGATATTTGGAGGAGCCTCCATTTTAGTTAAAAGCTCTGAAATGAGTGCCCCTGTTTGAATATAATCGATGGTTCCTTGCTGCTGATGAAGTTGTTCTAGCCTTGTTATTATCAATGAATCATAGGCGTTCACTGGAACCGCCTGAATTTGTTGATGCAACCAGAGGCGTAACACCTCTTTTGTCCTCGCTAAACGTTCCCATTGCTGCTGAAATAATAGATGTGCATTAGCAGACAAGCTTATTTTGTCATACTGTTCTACATTCCAATGCCGATTGCTAACACGCTCTTCCCCAGTATTGATAAGATAGATTTCATTCGTTTTTTCACGTAATAAATAAAGGAAAAATCTAAGTCCACATTGTTCTTCTATATTGTCTCCATACCATATGTAAATTGGTAAATGACGCGGAATATCCTGTATTTCTCTTATCGTATTCATGAAATGATGATAATTCACAAAATCATCCATACCATCATTTATATTTTCCATTAACCATTCATGGCGAAATGCCTGTCCTCTTTTTTCATCAAGCTTCCATAACGGACCTATAGACAAATCATCTGGAAACCCTATTACATATTTCGGCGGTGCAAGTGCTACTCGTAGTGAGCCTGCTACGGATTCGGAACAGACAATATGTACCATTGGGGCTGTCGTTGTTGTCAAAACTTTCTGTTGTTGAATGGTATCATTAATAATGTCTACAAAAAGATTAAGATGATCTTGCTCTACCATCAAAGTCCATCCCTCCTTTGGACTGCTTCGTTCATGTCGAAAAGCAGCAAATGATTCAAATGGTTGAAGTTCATATGCCTCCCATTTCCCTCTCTCCACCACATCATCTATCGTGATATAATTTAATGTTTGAATTTTATAAACCAACACCTGATTTGCTTCGTACAAAAAGTAGATAAATGGATAATGCCTCATTGTCTCCATAGCTTTGACTCCTTTTAGGAAATTGTATCATAATGACAATCTCTTCCATCATTTTTCAAAAATATAGCTAGCAGATATAATAATTATGTTATGATTATAGTTAGAAAATTTAGAATTTCTTTCAAAGGGGACTGATATTTGTGTATGATAATATTTTAAGACATCCTGGGCCAACACCTATTCCAAAAAAGGTTCAGCTTGCGATGAATCGTGATATTTTTAGTCATCGAAGCGCTGAATTTGTGGAATTATATCGAGAAACAGTCGAATTAGTAAAACCTATTTTTGGGACAAAGCAAGATATTTTACTACTCCCATCAGGTGGCACAGCTGCTCTAGAGGCAGCTGCGGTGAATACGGTTTCAGCTGGTGAACATGTGGTCGTTGTTACAGTTGGAGCTTTTGGTGACTATTTTGTTTCGATTTGTGAAAAATACGGCTTTAACGTACATAAGCTTGAAAAAGAATGGGGTCAAGCTTGCACGGCTAATGAGTTACGGGATTTCTTACAGCCATTAAAGGATATTAAGGCTGTTTTTATCACATACAATGAAACTTCCACTGGTATTTTAAACCCGATCGCTGAATTGGCACAGGTCGTTCGTGAAGAAACAGCTGCATTATGTATCGTCGATGGTGTAAGTTGCATTGGTGGTGCTACTGCTGAGATGGATGCTTGGGGAGTCGATATTCTTGTTACAGGTTCTCAAAAGGCGATGATGTTGCCACCAGGGCTTTCTCTTGTTAGCGTAAGTGAAAGAGCTTGGCAAATCATAGAAAAAAATAAAACCCCATCCTATTATTTAAATTTATTGAGCTATCGTAGCTGGGCAGAAAAAGGGATGACGCCAAATACGCCTACTATCACACTTATCTATGGACTTCATGAGGTTTGTAAGCTAATCGAGCAGGAAGGTGGCTTTGATACAACTGTTGCCCGACATGAATTAATGAAAAACATGGTCCGTAATGCGATGAAAGCACTGAACATTGACCTTTTAACTGACGATGAGTATGCATCCCCGACAATTACAGCGATCATGGCTCCAAAAGGGATTGATCTCAATGATTTCTTAACACATTTAAAACAGCATTATCATTTAGATTTCGCTGGAGGGCTTGGTCATTTACAAGGGAAAATTTTCAGATTTGGTCATATGGGCTATTGTTTCCCTAGCGATGTATTACAGGCAGTTTCATTAATGGAAGCAGCACTTCAAGACTTTTCCTATGATTTTGAGCCAGGTGCTGGTGTGCGAGCAGCTCATGAAGTATTTTTAAGTGCTCAGCGAAAACAGCTACAGCGATAATTATTAAGGTTTCTACACATAAGTTAAAAAAATGTGTATAAAAAATAAGTATTGACCCATACTATTAACGATTTCACTTCAAATCCAATGACTAGGAGGGTTAACCCGATGAGTGGGATGGATTGCAAACTCTGAAGGTCCAACAAAACTGAATGTAGCTAAAGCACGGTTGTCTTATTTTTAAGATACAATGCGAAAGCGAGGCAGTGTGTCATGGAGCATTTAAAGTAAGTGAGAATCAAGCCTAGAAAGAAATTTCTAGGCTTTTTTAATGCCTATAAATAGTTAATGGTTATAATGTTGTCTGTTTTAAATAGTCCTCACGCATTTCCTTCGGCACCATACTTCCACCTGTCGCCCATACAATATGAGTAGCTTGCTCCATTTTGTCGGTTAAATGATGCTTTTCTAAATATTTTTGCCCGTTTTTCATTAACTGGATCGGTCCAAACATTCCTGCATGTGCGGATGGCTCTAAAAATAGCTCCTCAGACTCCATTGCTAATGCTAGTGAAGTAAATAATTCCTCATCTTTTACCGTATAACATCCGCTAATATACGTGTCCATTACTTTTCCAACGAATTTAGAGGCACGACCGACTGCTAGACCGTCTGCTTCCGTCTTATTGTCTAAGCCAATATCCTCTACACTAATTTCATCATGTAAACCTGTCATTAAGCCTAGCGTCATACAAGGAGATGCGACGGGTTCTGCAAAGAAAATATGCACATGCTCGCCGAATAGTTCTCGCAGTCCATAGGCAACCCCACCTGGCCCTCCACCTACACCACATGGTAAATAAACAAACAAAGGATGCGCTGAATTGACTGTTATATTAGCCTTTTCTAATTGACCTTTTAAACGCTTTGCGGCTACTGCATAGCCTGCGAATAAATCCTTTGAGTTTTCATCATCAATGAAATGGCACATTGGATCTTGTATAGCTTCTTGTCGGCCCTGTTCTACCGCCACACTGTAATCAGCCTCATATTCAATCACTGTCGCTCCCTTTTCTCGTAGCAAGTCTTTTTTCCATTTCTTGGCGTCGCTCGACATATGTACTACGACATTAAAGCCGAGCTTCTTGCCCATAATGCCGATACTTAAACCTAAATTTCCTGTAGAGCCTACTGCAATTGTATAGTGTCGGAAAAATGATTGAAATGCCTCTGTAGCTAAGACTACATAATCATCCTCTACTTTAAGCTTTCCACTTGCCAAAGCAAGCCTTTCTGCGTGTTTTAATACTTCATAAATTCCTCCACGTGCTTTGATTGATCCAGAAATCGGTAAATTATGATCACATTTTAACAGTAATTGGCCAGGTATTGAGACATCATACCGTTGTTCAAGGGCATTTTTCATCTCTGCCATTTCCTCAATAGTGGATTCAATCAGACCATCACTTTTTACAAGCTCAGGAAAGACTACTTTTAAATATGATGAAAAACGCTGCAATGTTTCTTCCGCATCCTCTACTTCAGACATAGTAAAGTGCATTGTCTTTGGTTTTTTCATCCGATTTGTATTTTCCCAGAAAACAGTATCCTTCTTTGCTAGTTCCTTCAGCTGTGGATATTGCTCCAATAGTTCGTGATTACGTTCATTTTTCACCTGTAGATTCCTCCATTTTATGAGCTAAAATTGCTCGTTCACAAATTTGTCGAAATTTCCTTTCGAACGAAATATTGTTTTCTTGTGTTCTTTTTTTAGGTCCCTTTGTTCGCCCACCTGCCCTTCTAATTTTTTGACCAACATGACGCATATCGAGCAAACGTTCGATATTTTCATCAGACATTTCTCGTCCATTTTGATCGATCGGATATCCACCTCTTGCTAAAACCATTGCTGCTAACCCGTAATCCTGTGTAATGACAATATCATGTTTTGAAAGCGCGTTCACAAGCGTAAAATCAACCGAATCCGGACCTTTCGGAACAGTAATTGTTATTACATTATCACGTTCAACACGGTGAGATGTATCGCAAAATAAGATAGTTTCTATCTCATATTCAGATGATATAGATAGCGCCAAATCCACTACTGGACAGGCATCAGCGTCTATTAGAACCTTCACAATAAAGCATCATTCCTTTCTCGAAATTAGATTAATTACTTAGTACATAATTATTTTAATATAATATTTTTCAGACCTCTCTTGCTCATTTCTTCACAAACTTACAAAGTATTTTATTGAATAGTTTGAAAAATAGATATACGATACACCTATCAACTAAATGGGGGTTTTAATTATGACAATTACAACTGTTAGCAATGAACAATTAGCAAAAGAATACGTTGATGGCGTATTTGAGCAGCTAAAACAACAGAACTGTCATCAAGCGGAATTTTTACAAGCGGCTGAAGAAATTTTCATCTCATTAGTGCCTGTATTCGCACAACATCCTGAATATATTCAGGCCAATATTTTATCTCGAATCGTTGAGCCTGATCGTATTATTTCCTTCCGTGTAGCTTGGCAAGATGATAACAATCAAGTGCAAGTAAATCGCGGTTATCGTGTTCAATACAGCAATGTGATGGGGCCTTATAAAGGCGGCCTTCGCTTCCACCCTTCCGTGAACGAATCCATCATTAAGTTCCTAGGCTTTGAGCAAATCTTTAAAAATGCGTTGACTGGGCAACCAATCGGTGGTGGTAAAGGTGGTTCGAACTTCGATCCGAAAGGTAAGTCAGACTCAGAAATCATGCGATTCTGCCAAGCATTCATGACTGAATTATACCGTCATATTGGTCCAGATGTCGATGTTCCTGCTGGTGATATTGGTGTAGGTGCTCGTGAAGTTGGCTATTTATGGGGCCAATACAAACGTTTAACAAAGGCAAATGAATCAGGTGTACTAACTGGTAAGACTCCTGGTTATGGTGGCTCTTTAGCACGTAAAGAGGCAACTGGCTACGGTACAGTTTATTTTGTCAACGAAATGTTAAAAGATGCAAATGATTCATTCGAAGGAAAAACAGTAGTTGTTTCTGGTTCTGGTAACGTTTCTACTTATGCCATTGAAAAAGCACAACAATATGGTGCAAAAGTGGTTGCTTGCTCTGACTCTTCAGGCTATATTTATGACCCTGAAGGCTTAGATTTAGCAGCTATTAAAGAAATTAAAGAAGTAAAAGGTGACCGTATTTCAACTTACGTTAATTACCGACCAAATGCTACTTTTACAGAAGGTTGTACAGGTATCTGGACAATTCCTTGTGATATTGCCCTACCATGTGCTACTCAAAACGAAATTAATGGTGAATCGGCTCGTACATTAATTTCAAATGGTGTGAAAGCTATCGGTGAAGGTGCCAATATGCCATCAGACCTGGAAGCAATCAATGAATTCCTAAATGCAGGTGTATTATTCGGTCCTGCTAAAGCAGCAAATGCTGGCGGTGTTGCTGTATCTGCTCTTGAAATGGCACAAGATTCAAGCCGCGTATTTTGGTCATTTGAAGAAGTAGATGCGAAACTTCATCAAATTATGAAAAATATTTATATGGACAGCAAAGCAGCAGCTGAAAAATATGGCTTCCCAGGTAATTTAGTAATGGGCGCAAACATCGCGGGCTTTATCAAAGTAGCTGATGGAATGCTTATGGAAGGTGTTTATTAATAGTATTTCTTTGTCATAGTTTCCTATAATCCAAATTCAAAATATTCTTAATTTCATATAAGGTGATAGCGAATATTCGTTATCACCTTATTTTTTATTAGGTATTCTGTTACAAAACATGTAAATAAACATTTAAAACGAACATTTTTATTATTAAATATTTAAAACATTCGTGTTATAATTTTAGAGTACTATGAAATATTGGAGGGTATTTTTGTGGAATTATTGTATACAGGGAAAACAAAAAATGTGTTCAAACTAGAAGATGGTCATTATTTATTAAAATTTAAAGACGATGTGACAGGAGAAAACGGTGTTTTTGACCCAGGTGCTAATACTGTTGGATTAACGATTGATGGCGCTGGTTTAGCAGGTTTACGCCTAACTTCCTATTTCTATTCCAAATTAAATGAACAAGGTGTTCCTACGCATTATGTAGACGCAAACTTTGAAGATGCAACGATGACAGTAAAACCTGCAACAGTTTTCGGGAACGGTTTGGAAGTTATTTGCCGCTTCAAAGCTGTTGGTTCATTCCTACGTCGCTACGGTGCCTATGTTAAAGAAGGACAAGATTTAGACTCCTTCGTAGAAGTAACCATTAAAGATGATGATCGACTAGATCCTCCTATTTCAGAAGATGCTTTAGCTATGTTAAACCTGTTAACTCACGAAGAATATGCTATTTTAAAACAACGTACAATTGAAATTTCTAAATTTGTTGCAGCCGAGCTTGCTAAAAAAGGTTTAACACTTTATGACATTAAACTAGAGTTTGGCCGCGATGCAAATACAAATGAGATTTTATTAATCGATGAAATCTCTGGTGGTAATATGCGTGCTTACAAAGGTGAGCAATACATCGAACCGCTTGAGCTAGAAAAATTGATGTTAGCTGAATAAAAATCCATTGCAAAAAAGAGTCGATCATTACGACTCTTTTTTATTTAGGGCGTTATTTTAATTTTCTACGAAACTTTTCTTCACTTCACTCGTATATTAACATATGGAATAAGCAATTATACTATTATTTTGGAGGTAGTTTGATGGAAAACTATAATGAGACATCGCAAGAAGAAAGGCCAAGACTAAATCCATTTTTATCAGCTTGGCTACATCCAAAGCAAACGACTCGTTATATGATTAATGAAAAATCTATTGGCTTTGCAATTTTGATTTTGTCTATTGGCTATATCGGCTCTCTTATGTCTGGACTAATTGATTCGGAGTTATTTCCCGATTTATCACCATGGATTTTAGCATTATTATGTATCATTTTCGCTCCAATCGCTGGTATTATCGGGACAGCTATTTCTGCATTGGTCACTTGGTTATTTGGTAAGTTATTTAAAGGTACCGGTACTTACTCTGACTTATTTAAAGGATTAAGTTTAACAGCAGTACCTTATATTGTCCTCATTCCGCTTTATATTATTTGGTTAGTTACATCACCAGATTCATTATTAGATCCGAACTTTATCGGAGATGTGCCATGGATCTTTTGGCCAACTGTTTTAGCAACTATTGTTGTTAGTGTATGGTCTTTTGTTATTTCTGTTGGCGCCGTTGCAGAAGCACATGAAATTTCTAACTGGATGGCCTTCTTCACTATCTTTATTCCAGCTGTTATTTTATTCATCGTGTTCTTTGTTCTTTTCTTTATCATCCTCATCGGTATTATTGGTGTTGGCATGATGTAAAAAAATCTCCCCTCTCATTTCAGAGAGTGGGAGATTTTTTTTATAGTTTGAATTGAGCAATGAGTGCTTTCAATTGTAATGCTAATTCCGATAGTTGAGCAGACTTTCCAGCCATATCCTCCATTGAGCTACTTGTCTCTTCTGTCGTAGCTGTTGTTTGCTCGACACCTGCAGCAGATTCCTCTGCTACCGCAGCAATTTCTTGAATAGAGTTGTTCATTTTATGACCATCTTCTGTAACTTTCGATAAATTCGTTGAAATTAATTGGACACTCTCCACTACATCATTAATGGAGTGGCTAATCGTGTTAAATGTTTCAGTAGTAGCTTTTATTTGATTCGTTCCTTCTTTTACTTCTTGGTAACCATCCTCTAAAGAGTTCGTGACCACATCAAAATCTTGCTGAATATTCGTGACGATGGATGTAATATCGTTTACTGAAAAGGCTACTTGTTCTGCAAGCTTACGTACTTCATCTGCAACAACAGCAAATCCTTTGCCATGCTCTCCTGCTCTTGCCGCTTCAATCGCAGCATTTAAAGCTAACAGGTTCGTTTGATCTGCGATATCCTTAATGACCACGACCAATTTAGAAATTTCCTGTGCTTGAGCATCTAATTTTTTCACTTTCTCAACGGCATTTTGCACGATGCTATCAATCTTTTCCATTTGAGAATTAGAGGATGTCATAAGCTGACTTCCTTCATTCGTTAATGCTAAAACTTCTACTGAAGATTGATGAATATGTGCACCATGCTGATTCGTTTCCTGTAAATCTGCTGTAAAGCGCTCCATTAATGAAGTTAATTCACTAGAATGGTGGGCTTGTCCCTCAGCACCTGATGCTAATTCATGCATCGTAATCGCGACTTGCTCCGCTCCCATATTAACTTCATTTGCTGAATGCGTTAGCTCTTTACTAGAAGTGTTAATTAAGTCAGATGCTTGAGCAATATTATGAATCATATCTTTCAACCTTATTTGCATTTGATTCATTGCGCTTGCCAGTTTACCAATTTCATCTTTTGAACGTATAGCCATACTTTCTTGAGATAAATCTCCCTCTGCAAAACGCTCCATCGCTTGAGCCGCTTGGTTTATAGGCTTCGTCATACTACTCGCATATTGCCAAATGATCAATATCCCAACAATAATGGCCAAGCCAATTACTATAAGTGTTATTTTAAGAATACTTTGTGCTGGTTTATTGAAGTCCATTAAATAAGTGCTCGCACCAATGACCCAACCCCAATATGGATCCGTTTCCGCATAAACCCCTTTGTCCTCTAACTGACCTGAATTAGGTAATGGCCACGAATAAGAAACAAATCCACCACCTTCATTCCCTTTGGCAATGATTCCTTGTATGTACTTAACGCCATTATCATCCTCTTCATCCCAGACATTCGTACCCTCTATATTTGGATGGGCAACAGACATCCCTTTTTGGTCAACGACAAAAATATAACCATTGTCGCCAAGTTTAATGTCCTTATTAATCGGTCGCTTTCCTTCACTATCCTTTTCTCCTAAAATAGCAATCTTTACTTTTTCCTGAGCTTCCTCTAATGATAAATTGCCTTCTTCTACCTCTTGATTGAATTGCTCAATCATGGCTATCGTCATTTCCACACTATTTTTTAGATTTTCTTTCCCTACCGTCTCTAGGTTTGATTTACTTTGCTGATAGCTTATAAAACCTAAGATAAGTAACGGAATCATTAAAAGTAGCAATGAAAAAGCGATTAGCTTCGTTTTAATAGATCGAAATTGTACGATTGATTTCATTTTCCCTCATCACTTCTTTCAATTTTAAATGGACTTAAGACTTATTTTTCAATCTAAATCTGTCATCAATAAGTATTTCTTCTTCTTCAATCAACTATGTAAAACATTCCATTTTACTTAATCATTTTATTACATAAAACACCAAATAACAACAAATTTCGAGCATATTTGATAAAAAACAGATAGAGAAAAGCACTTCACTTTTCCCTATCTGCTCTATTTCCCTATTCTATTTTATTAAACAGATAATGCTGCACTTTGTTGGAATAGCTCCGAAACGCCAGATTCTACAGCTGCACCGCTCACAGCCCTCGAGACGATTGCCACAACACGTTCATCTAGTGACTTTGGTACAATGTATTCCTCTGTTAACTCCTCGTCACTGACAAGAGATGCGATTGCTTCCACAGCCGCAAGCTTCATGGCTTCATTAATATCCGTTGCTCGCACATCTAAGGCACCACGGAATATACCTGGGAATGCAAGCACATTGTTAATTTGATTCGGATAATCCGAACGTCCCGTTCCCATAACACGTACACCCCATGCTTTGGCATTTTCATAGGTAATTTCAGGATTTGGATTAGCTAAGGCAAAAACAACTGGATTTGCATTCATGGACGCAATATGTGCCTCTGTTAATAGATTCGCAACAGAGACACCAATAAAGACATCCGCACCAATTAGCGCATCATCCAATGTACCATGAAGCTTATCTGGATTCGTTAAATGTGCAACCGCTTCTTTTATCGGATTCATGCCTTCCGTACGTCCCTCATAAATAATACCTTTTGTGTCACACATATAAATATTTTTATAGCCCATTTGCACAAGGATACGTAAAATAGCAATTCCTGCTGCACCCGCTCCATTAATAACAACCTTCATCGTTTCTACATCCTTTTGCACAATGCGATTCGCATTTATCATCGCTGCGCCTACCACGATTGCTGTTCCATGCTGATCATCATGAAATACGGGAATATCGCATTCCTGACGTAGGCGATCTTCAATTTCAAAGCATCTTGGAGCCGAGATATCCTCTAAGTTCACGGCACCAAATGTCGGAGCAAGCGCCTTCACAATGCTGACGATTTCATCCGTATTCTTCGTATCTAAACATATTGGAAAAGCATCAACATTGGCAAAACGCTTTAGTAAAATCGCCTTCCCTTCCATAACTGGTAATGCCGCTTTTGGTCCGATATCCCCCAACCCTAAAACTGCCGTACCGTCCGACACGACTGCCACCATATTCCCTTTCATTGTATAGTCATACACGAGTGATGGATTTTTCTCAATTTCCACACAAGGCGCTGCCACCCCAGGTGAATAGGCCAAACTCAGATCATACGAATCTTGTACTGGAACCTTTGAAGTCACCTCTAATTTCCCACTATAATGTGCATGCATTTCTAATGCCTTTTTCATTACGTCCATTCCATCCCATCCTTTTCCCTTTGTTTTTATTGTATTTCAGTATCATAATACTTTGTGAAAATATAGTCAACGAATTTTCTGTCAATTTAATTTCATCTTTAATAAATGCTGTTTTATCTACTTAGAATACATTTTTATGTCAAATTACACATTTCACAATCAATTATTTTTAAATAATAATAGCTAGAGAGTAATCGCTGAAGAATGTACAACTGTAGCCTTTTTGCCTGTTCAACTTTTCACATAGTATTTTTCTTGTGTAAAAGAGAAGTTTTTCACAAACTTATGTAAGCGTATCCATCATTACAATTGGTTTTGTCACAATTTATTCACATTTTTTCACAATCTTATTTATTATAACTTCAATTCTTTTATATAAAGCAACAAAAAAAGAGCCCCTATAGTAAGGACTCATGCATGAATTGATTGATAAAAGCTGTGATTATATGCTTGGACGACCATTGCTCACCAGATACTTTGGTAATTGGATAATCTCGTGGGAAGATACTTCTCGTCATGTCTTCTACGGAATATCCTTGCTTATAAAGTTGTCGTACTTTATCTTCTAGTTGTTCAATATACGCAATTTTCTCCATTATTTTTTCTCGACCATTCGGCAGATACCCTGCATGACAACAAAATACCTCTTTAAAATCATAGTTTAATAATTTTTTTAAGGACGCTAAGGTATGTACAATATTTTCCTCGTCAAGTACAACCTTTGTTTTGCTTTGAACATATAAATCACCCGTAAACATTGCACCAGTTTCACGATTATAAAAGGCTACATGATCCGTTGTGTGACCAGGTGTTTCAATGACATCCCAAACTGTTGTCTTTGTTTGCAATGTAGCAACAAGCGGCTGAGCAACAAATGCTGGACGCTCCCCCCATAATGCTTGACGATACATAGGATAATCTCCCACTGTTTCACAACGAGTAAGAGAATCACGGTGAAGATAGATTGGTACATCTTTTTGCTGCTGAAGCCAAGCAACATTTCCCGCATGATCTTCATGAGAATGTGTCAATGCGATTTGCTCGATTGATAGAGGACTAAAAAAAGATTGAAACTCCTGTGCCAATGAATTAGAGCCTGTATCAATGAGTAATCCATCCACAAAAAAACTGTAAACACTCATCCCGAACCCTTGTATAGCTACTTTCCCCTGCGCACTTTGCACATGACCATTGTGATGAATCTCAATGCTCGTCTCACGTGTAAACATCCATTTTCCCCCTTTTCAAGAGTGTAGCATAAAATGAATGGCGAGTCATTTTAAGGGAATTCTAGATTTCATGGTAAATTTAATGGATTTTCTGATTCGTTGAATATGAAACAGTAAACGTACATTGGCAATAAATAACAAGATCGCACCAATTCTTACAAATATAATCATGGAGAAGTAATCCACATTCATGATAAAAGTCCATCCTGCAGCTACCCCTAAAACAAGCCACTGATACATCGTCAAAATACGAGATGTAGTTTGAAGTGCTTTATATTGTCGTTCAATTTCCGCTACTATCTTACCAAACTCTAAAATAATAAATAATTCAACGATCACTGTTATCACTAACTGCCAGGTACTTATAACGATATTTATTGGCAAGAGATTAACAAAGAGTAATCCGATATCGAAGAAGATCAAATTTTTCGCCAATGTTTTTCCTTTAAAATAAGATAAACTTTTAAATAACGCACTATAAAACAAAAATTGTTGAATGTAAAAAGCAAAGGGAACGATATTCAATAGCACCAGTTTCAAGCAAAGGGCAATCGAAAGCCATTTTAAGAACTCTAAATGTCGGTACTTTTCATCCATCACAATCATAACGCTGGCGCTCCTCTTTTATTTTTTGAATATCTAATACAGCTTTTTTATCGATCCATACTGGCCATATCGCATCCGATCCACTTACACTTACTTTGGCATGAATATCTAATCCAGAATCATCGGTTTGAAAGGAAACATAGACAATTTGCCCTTTCTTCACGGAAATAGGGAAATCCTTCTCTGTATAGGCCACATTATTCACTCTCAATTCTAGCAATTCAGTATGCCTCTTTAGGCATGCAGGTATATTGACTGCATCAATTTGCGTATCCTGTGGAGATTCAAACGATGCCGAATGTTCCCCATTGCTACTACCAGATACACGAATTGAACGAACCGTTCTTTGATTAGAATCATCCCATTTTAAAGATAAGGAAGTAGCTAATTTTTCACCATCGTTTAGGACTAAGTATACCTTCTTCGTTTGAAGTAGCTTTTGGATTTCCGTTGAATTGGCACTAAAATAAGCGGCACGCATAAATTGATGGGCAGTTTCATTCACCACATCACTAGAATAATAAAAGTAGCCACCCTTTCTCTGGTCTCCAGTACTCGTTGTCCATAATGTAACATCGCCAGCCTGTAAATATTCAACTTTACGATAATCGCTTTTATTTGTTATATAATGTATTGCAAAATCATGCGTGTCATTATCACTATAAAAATCGTAAACAAGCGGAACAATCATAGGGTTAGCCAACTGCTTATGCACATATACCGCACTATTACTAAGCAGCAGAACCATCAAGCCAAACATTATTACACTTAGCTTACTGACACCTTTACGAATTGCTATTATCATCATTGAAATCGTGATGGCTATAAGTAGCATAGCAATGCAATAATACATACTATTTAAGCCCATTCATTCCCCCCCTCTGAAATACTCTATATAATACCATCAAACCCTAAAATAGTAAAAATTACTTTATTTAGTAACAAAATACTCTCTGCTATTCCTCATTTCAGTGCGGTGTGATTCACTACTTTTCTTTTCTATCCTTCAATTTGAGTTTTCTATCCACTTCCTCTATTCTTTCCTATTACTCCAGGTGCACTATCCTCCACTTTTTCTTCTCTATCCATCACTTCGGGCATTCTATCCACTACTTTTTCTTTTCTATCCTTCAAATTGAGTGTTCTATCCACTTCCTCTATTCTTTCCTATTACTCCAGGTGCCTTATCCTCCACTTTTTCTTTTCTATCCACCACTTCGGGCATCCTATCCACTACTTTTTCTTTTCTATCCTTCAATTTGAGTGTTCTATCCACTTCCTCTATTTTTTCCTATTACTCCAAGGGCCCTATCCTCCACTTTTTCTTTTCTATCCATCACTTTAAGCATCCTATCCACTACTTTTTCTTTTTTATCCTTCAATTTGAATGTTCTATCCATTTCTCTATTCTTTCCTATTACTCCTGGTGCCCTATCCTCCACTTTTTCCGTTCTATCCATCACTTTAGGCATCCTATCCACTACTTTTTCTTTTTTATCCCTCAATTTGAGCTGGCTATCCACTTCCTCTATTCTTTCCTATTACTCCAGGTGCCTTATCCTCCACTTTTTCTGTTCTATCCTTCAATTTGAATGTTTTATCCACTTCCGTTATTCTTCCCCATTAATCCAGACGTCTTATCCTCCACTTTTTCTGCTCTATCCACCACTTCCGGCATCCTATCTACTACTTTTTCTTTTTTATCCTTCAATTGGAGTGTGCTATTCACCAAAAGCTTCTCTATCCATAAAAAAAAACGCCCACCGAGGTGAGCGTTTCCTTTTATTCATTCGTACCTTTTTCCACATCGTATTGTGTAATCCAGTCACTAAAGCTGCCTACGTATAATTGGATGTTTTCATAACCTTCATCTGCCAAAACAGCATAGAGTGGGGATGCTGTTACACCGCTGCCACAGTAGACAACCACTTGTTCGTCACGCGCAACTTTTTGACGTAATGCGTCGTTCGCTTTTAATTGTCCATCTACCTTCAGCTGCTCCCAATCGAAGTTTTTGGCTGTGGGAATATGTCCTGCTACTTGATCTAATGGCTCTATTTCTCCTCGGTAGCGCTCCGCTGCACGTGCATCGAGCAAAGTAGCCTGCACTTCACCATCAACTATAGCCTTTACGGCTTGGCGTGGTGCATAAAGCTCATCCTTCCAATCAAAATCGATGATCGTTGGAGGGTATTTAATAATATCCTTGGTGAACGGAATTTTCGACTCGAGTGCAGGTGCACCGCCGTTTACAATCACAACATTTGGGAAACCTGCATAAGTTAGCATCCACCATGCACGTGGAGCAAATGGAGCTGCTCCTTGATCATAGACAACAATTTGATCATCATAGCTTAAGCCTAATTCTTGAAAGACGGACGCTAATTTTTCCTTGCTCGGCATTGGGTGTCGGCCTTCTTTACTGTCCATATCTGATAGCTGTTGTTCTAAATCAATATGAACCGCCCCTGTTGCATGGCCTTCTTCAAATGCTTTTTTCCCTGCCTCTTTATTCTGAAGATCGAAACGAGCATCTATAAAGCGAACCCCATCAAACTGAATTTCATCCACTGATTTGAATACTTTTCCCATATCAATCACCTCATGCGTATTGTAATTGTGCGTAAATTGCTTTCCAGGAAGCTAAACGGCTCTCTTCCTGTAGTGCCAATCTTTCTGTTTCAATTTGTTCAAGCGCTTGATGATAAATATATAAACGTAATTTTTCTGCTTCCTCTGCAATAAACGTAATCGCCCATGTCATGAGAGAAACTTTCTGTGCATCTAAATAATCTTGTGCATCTGGCTTTGTTAATGTTTCAAGTGCTTCACTTAACTTCATTTTTTCATTCTTTTCAAAGAATGCTTTTTGATTGCGGAAGTGAGATTTTACGCTCGCATATTTTGAGATATCCGCGAATGGTCCTTCAAAATCCAATAAATTCGGCTCTGAAGATTCGAATGATAAGAACGAGAAGCTTCGATTTAATTCTTTGAGCTCGCGTACTTCATCTTTAAAGCGTTGTTGCATTTTTTTACTAATAAACTGTGATAAACGGAAATTAGTAACACGCATTTCCTGTGTGAAATCAAAACGTAAACTTTGCATGACTTCCTTCAATGCATGCTCCAATGCTTGCTGTGCTGGCATCGCTGCAAATGTCGACGGATTGTATCCTTCCTTAAAGAATTCTGGATAACGATAATAGACACGTTGTAGAACATAATACAAAAGCTCATCAAGCTCTTGCTTCGTTTCACTTTCTAACATACTTGTATTAAGCGCACTGAACTTCGTTTGAATATGTTGTTCAAGTGTTGTTAGTTCCTCTAAACGCTCATCTTTACGTTTTAAGTTTTCCTCCGTTTGGGCAATTAAATCTGCCAGGCGCTGCTCTGTTTTATCAACTTCTTCTGCAAGTGCCTGTACGGCTAGCGCACTCAACTCATCATTTAAGAATGTATGGAAGTCGTTTTCAAACGGTGGCATCCCTGATGCTAAATCAGCATCTTCTACTTTTTCTTTTAACGCTAATAGGCTGGAAACCCCGTACAAGCGAGGGAAACGAATACCAAAGCGTTGTAACTCTGAACGAACATAGCCTTTTACATCTTCTTGCTCTTCTTCAGTTGTTGCTAAATCAATCGCATTGACAATAAAGAACATTTTATCAAGCTCAAATGCATCCTTTACACGACCAAGCTGAATTAAAAACTCACGATCAGCTTTGGCAAAGGCATGGTTATAATACGTAATAAATAGGATGGCATCTGCATTACGTATATATTCAAAGGCTACCCCTGTATGACGTGCGTTAATAGAGTCTGCTCCTGGTGTGTCTACTAGCGTTACACCCATACGTGTTAGTGGGCTATCATAATAGAAATCAATATTGTCAACAAAGCAAGATTTATTTTCTTGCGCAACAAACTTTTCAAATTCTTCACGGTCCACACGGATAATTGTTCCCAGTTCAGATTTAAAAGTTGGATAGCCTTCCTTGTAAGCACGAATAAATGATTTATGAACATTTAAACGCTCATCCGATAACTGTACGGCAAGTCCTTCATCCGCACGGTTAAATGCTTCTTCCAATGAAGATACTGCCAAGCCGATTGCTTTATAAGAGCCTTGAATATCCTCTAACATTTGCTCGGCTGTTTTAAGCTGTACGTCTGCCGTTTCATGTGGATGCTCAGGCGTTACAGGGCGAATTTTATTAATAGCTGCTGTTGTAGGGTTTGGCGATACTGGTAAGACCTTCGCGCCCATTAATGCATTCGAGAAGGAAGATTTCCCCGCACTAAATGCCCCAAACAAAGCAATGGTAAAATCTTTTTTCTGTAATCGTTCCACTTTATTTTCAAGATAGTGCGCAACTTCTGCAAAGCCTTGTACCTCTTTGACAGCATTGGCCGTATGAAGGGCACGATGAATAACACCATCAATTGGTAAAGTCGTTGCACTAACAGCCTGCTGAACTTCTTCTTGTTGGATCACTACTTCTTTCGGCTTCAGCATAGACTCATCAAACAAGCGAATATCGGCTAAATCTTGCTTAAAAGAATGTTCCCAATTTGTTAGCTGTTGATTCGCAATTTTACGGATTTCATTGCTTGCTTGATGCATAATGCTTGCACTATATTGCTGATAGCCTTCGATTTCAAGTACAGCATTAATCGCATCCACTTTATCCTGCATAGCAGCCATTTTTAGTTTTGAAGGTGCTGCCGTTTCTGTTGCCACTGCTTCAAGCGTTGTCGCTTGGGCATTTTTCCAGCTATCTGTTTCTTGGATGAAATAGCGCTTCGTTGCCTCTGCGACACGGTTAGCAAAGTTTAATACAGCATCACCTGTTAATAGTGCGCCTGTTTGAACTTGCTGCTCGATCAATGAGAAAGGTAAGTCAAATTCATAGCCATCGATCGCTGAAGCCCGTTCTTCATTTAAAGCGCCAACATCCTTCAAGGCCTTTTTCATAAGCCCTTTTAGATGCCCTGTGATTTGGGCATGAACAACATTTTGATAGGCACTATATGCATCCTCTTTACGACGATTACGCTCTTCCTCTGTTTTTTTCTTGGCAGTAAAGAGTCCCCCTACTTTAAAGCCCTCCTGCATACTTTCTAAATACAGACGTAAACGGTCACGTAAATCAGCTGGCATAATAGCAGCATTCGCAAGTAATTCCTTACGCTGCTCTTCAAACGTTTCATTCCAAGCTTCTACTGAGAATAATTCAACCTGACGATTTAATTTATTGTATTGCTCTAAAATATCTTGATGGTGTGCCCAGTCATCTGCACTTAAGATGTCTTCATCAATAGCTAAACGATCCTCTTTTTCTTCCATTAAATAATTGTCATGCTCACTTTGCAATAAACGCAATGTATTCGTTGCTGTTTGTACAAGCTGCTCCTGCCAATCATTCATACTATCCATAACAATTTTCTTGACCGCCTCAAAATCATTATGTGGATGTTCTGGCTCTCTTAAAGAAGTGAAGAATACACCTTTCGGTACAACTCCCCATGCAGTAAAGGAATTATGAACAGTAGCTTTAAAGTCCTCAAAGCTTAATTCATTGTCTTTATGCTTATCAATCATATTGACAATTAAATAAACGTTTGGATTATATTTCATTAACTGCTTTGTAAATTGGAAATTCAGCTCTGACTGCACATGGTTATAGTCCATTGTATAAAATACGATATCGGCAATATGGAGTGCTGATTCAGTTGACATACGGTGTGCATCATCTGTTGAGTCTACCCCTGGCGTATCCATCACAGTTACACCTTCAGGGAGTGTAGAAGTACTGTGGCCAATTTCAATTTGTGACACTAAGTCTCCATTTTTACTTAGCTCTTTTACCGTTTTAAAATCATAGCCAGCCTCAAATTTAACAGGCTTTTCATTGCGCATATAGACGATTGCATAGTCTTCCTCAGATTTATGCACTTTTACGATGTTAGCACTTGTAGGAATCGGACTAGAAGCTAGTAAATTTTCGCCAGACAGCGCATTAATCATACTTGACTTCCCTGCAGAGAAATGGCCTGCAAAGCCAATCACATACTCTTTTTGTTGAATCTTCCGAGCAAAAAGTGATGTTTTATCCATACGCTCCGTATCACCATTATGCTGATAGATTATGTATTGCAAAGAAGCTTGCTTTAAAAGCCCCTCCAATTGTTGTTCAAAATCTTTCATGAAACCAGTAACCCCTTTTTCGTTAATTATTCATAATTAGTATTCTACCTTATTCAACTAGCAAAGTATAACACTAATTTACGGTAAAAGGCATGAATGCCAACGCTTCCTCCTAGCTAGTACGCTTCGATTGTATGAAATAATTCTCGTTAAATGAAAGATGCTCAACTAGATAGAATGATATTTTCTTCATATTTTATAGTGAACCTATTCGGGGCAAGACTATTTTTTAGAAAAGAGTGTGATAGCACATGGTGAATCCTAAGAATCATCAGCACGTTGAAAAAGATTGTCCTTGTAACTGCGAGAATCGATTTATCTGGCCCCGTATAAAAGCAACAAACGGAGTGCCCGTTGTTCCTCCTTCTGAAGTAGTCCCAGAAGGAGCCATTATTCCGACCATCCATCGATATTTTTATATTGTCACAGCGGATCTTGATTTAACAAATGGGGCTACACTTCCAGCGACCCTCTTTTGGAATGACAATGCCGACCCCATTACTGAATTTACAATTTTTTCGCCCAACGGTTATATCAATCTTTATATTAATGCCGTTATGCAAGAAGGCGGCATTTATACGGTAACTCCAGCCTCACTCACGATTGATCCCTACAATGCTGCATTGTATAGAGGAACGCCCATCATCATTGAATCACTAGGCTTCACAACAAAATAAGCAACACGAAAGGAGGTGAATCAGGTGGCACTTTCCATCATTAATATTCATGTCAATGTAACTGGTACTTCTACAAGATTTTTTAACGTCTTAGCTGCACCTCTAGCTATTACAGACGGCACAACAGTCGCTGCTACAACATTTTTAGATGATAGCGGCACAGCTGCAACTGCATTTCCTGTAGTCGCGAATGGTTACTATAATTTATATATCAATGGCGTTCTACAGGAAGGTGATGCGTATACAGTTTCTGCAACTGAAATAACATTCAATACTGTTACGGCTTCGCTTTCTGCTGGAACACCAATTGTGCTTGAAGCAGTCGAATTAGTAACAACGATTTAAATAAAAAGGATGCCTTAAACAACATTAAGGCATCCTTTTTTCACATTTGTTCTAATTGCCTTCTGAGCGCAGCAATTTTTTTAGCATAGCTCAGGGCATGTGGGCCATCTCCATGAATACATAAGGTATTCGCAGCCACTTGTATTTTTTTTGATTGTACTGATAAAACTTCATTTGCCGTCAAAATACCTTTTACATGTACCAGCATTTCTTCTTCTGTTTGAATTAAGGCATTTGGTTCTTGTCTGTTTACTAATGTACCATCATCATTATAACGACGATCAGAAAAGACTTCCTCATATACTGATAGTCCCTTTTCCCTTGCGATTTTCGCCATTTGGCTACCAGATAAACAATATAAAATAAGTTGTGGATTGAAATCGTACACGGCATCGATAACGGCTATTGCTTTTTCCCGATCATTTGCACATTGATTATAAAGTGCTCCATGCGGCTTCACATGATGAAGTATCCCTTTTTCAATTTGCACAAATGCTTGCAATGCGCCAATTTGATAGACCGTCAAATCGTATATTTCAGCTGGACTTAAATCCATATTTCGGCGTCCAAATCCCTCACGATCAGGGTAGCCCGGATGTGCACCAATATGGACATTTTTACGAAGAGCACTGCGAATCATTTGATGCATAATTGTATGATCTCCTGCATGATAGCCACATGCAATATTGATAGAGGTTACATAGTCAATTATTTCTTCATCTTTTCCTGATATAAAAGCTTCGAAACTTTCGCCTATATCGCAATTAAAATCCATTGGCATCATTCCTCCAGTACAAACTTGATTGTGTTAAACATACGCATTTGAGCCACTTTATGTAAATCATCTTCATGGATCGTCGCAATAATAGGATAGCCTCCTACCGTTTGAGCATCTGCCATTAAAATAATGGGATTACCACTTTGGGGCACTTGGATGGTGCCAAACTGGGTGGCTTCTGAAAGGATATCTTGCATATTTTGAAGTTGCAGGGTAGGCCCCTTTATGTAATAGCCCATACGATTACCACCGATAAATTGAAAAGGATTTTGAAGAAAAAGGCGTTGACTCTCCTCGGTAAATAACTCGAAATGGGGTCCTTTAAACATTCTCACTGTAATGGAGCTGGCAAAAGTCGGACGATATGGGGCATAAAGGCCTCTATTCATTTTTAATGGAGATGCGACTTGCCCATACAAAATACTCCCTTTCGAAATCGCTGTACCTAGGTTGCCAAGTGGTAGGTATGAGCTACTACCAAGCTCATATTCTGAATGAAATCCTCCGAGTGGTGTCAGGTAAACAATGGAACCTTGACTCACATTCTTAATCGCAAGTCGATCACCCTTTGTTAAATGGAATGTCTTCCACATTTCGATTGGCGAACTATTGACCAAACATGTGCAACATCCACCAGTTAAAACATAGATGCTATCTGCCAGTGCCTCAAATTCAAATCCACCTACAAACATTTCAAAAGATGTTTGGTCATGAAAATGATGTAAGATTAACTGGGCTGCATGAAATGATACGTTATCCATCGGTCCAGATAACGGAATACCAAATGCCCGATAGCCATACCGTCCCTTGTCTTGTAAGCTACCATAAACACCTTGTTTTGTTACGAGCAGAAGTGGCTTCAATCGCTACACTCCTTTGCTTTTCATTTCCCAAAATTGTTGTTTGGTAATTTCATAAAATTGAACTTCATCACCTAGTTCGAATAGAAACGGTTCCTTCCCATTCGCATCAAATAGATCGAACGGCGTTTTACCGATAATATTCCAGCCACCCGGTGAATCAACGGGATAGATTCCTGTTTGTCCACCTCCCACGCCAACGGAACTCGCAGAAACAGATGCCCTTGGATTCTTTAAGCGTGGCACAAACAGTTTTGCATCAAGCTCTCCTAGGTAAGGAAAACCAGGCAAAAAACCAATTAAATAAACATAATAGCTTTTGGACATGTGTAGCCGTTTAATGTCCTCAAATGATAAGCCTGTATAATCCATGACGCGCTGTCTATCTAAGGCAAATTCCTCATCATAGCAAACGGGTATTTTTAAAAGCCTATTCGTCCCATCAGCAATAGCTGTGGACACTTGCATCTCAAGCCATTGCCTTCTTAAAAGGTCCACATCTACTTGCTGTTTGACATAGGCTGTAACTGTATGATAACTTGCTACGCTTTCTATTAGATTGTGCCGTAATTGTTTAGTTAGAAAACGATTGAATGCTTGTACAGCATGAAAGTTGGCGTGTGATATTTCCTCACGGAATGCAAAACGTATGGTCTGCTGACTAATCCACATCGAATGTGGAAAATCAATGATCGTCTGCACGTACAGTCTCCTCTATACAAAGCTTCACAGCATCAAGTAAATCCTGGCTATTCCACCCCGGAATTTTACCATGTTGTATAGCCAAATCGAAGGATGCAGGAATATGAATAAAGCCAGCGCGAACACCTTGATGATGCTGTGCATAAACAAGCCCTTCATACATTATGTTATTGCATAAATATGTACCTGCTGTATTGGAGATTTCGGCTGGATATCCTTCTGCTTGTAATCGATTTACCATATTACGAATCGGTAAATTTGTTAAAAAAGCATCAGCGCCCTCTTCCTGAATACTCTCGTCAACGGGTGTGTAGCCGTTATTATCAGGCTCCCCATCTTTCACATTAATAGCAATGCGCTCTGGCGTGATTTTAAACCTGCCCCCCGCTAAACCTAATGAAATAATAATTTGAGGCTTTACCTCGTCTATATATTGCTTGAATTGTTGTGCCGATTGCTGAAAATCTACTGACAAAATACGTCCAACAATCGTATAGTCACCTATCTTCTCTCCATCTAAATTTTCTACAATTTGCATTGTTGGGTTGATCTTATAATCAAGAAATGGCTCAAACCCTGTTACTAATAGTTTTGTCATGTTTCGTCACCTGATTTCTATAGGACGTTTTTTTATGTAGCGTCCAGATTGATTGTTTTTATCTACTGGAGTAGATAGTGTGGCTTCTATAATCGCCTGATTAAATAATTTATGTGCTTTCACGCACGAGATTAATTCTTCATCGTAAACAATTTCATCAGCAACTTCAGAAATTATATCTAAAGCTACCCACTGCGGATAGCGTAAAATACTTACAGAGGAATATGCTGGGGTTACTTCCATACTACGATAAAAATTTATATTTCCCATTTCCTCAATTGGGTATTTTTCCGGGTCCCACTTTGTACCATATTTATAGTATCGATTACGCCAGTATGCATTTTCTTGGGCAAATGTTGATCCTTCAAATATCTTATTTACCCTTTCAGCTACCAGCTCAAGATTTCTAGCCTGTACTTCCTTCGTTTCATTATTTGCATAACGTCCAATTCCATATATTTTGGCACTCGGGATAGTGTAAGAAACTGGGAAAATCGGTGGGCATGCATAACCTGCAAACGGTTGAACCCACTCACGAGCTGGTATGCCATGGTCATCTATTATTACATCAGGAGCCCACTTTTTTAAAATGAGTGGTAAAACATTTGCCTCACCAAAAACACTTTTTTTGAATTTAACATGCGCAAATTCTAAACCAACCGCATTAAACCTCGCTGCATGATGCTTCCATTTAGGATGTTCTTTTGTCAAACTCTCCATAATTTCATACCCATCTGGGTTGGATAATGGAATAATAATTATATTTATTTTCTTTAAGATTTCTGGATAATGGCAAACAATATCCTCCATTAATTCTAATATAGCAGGAGTGCTAGATACTTCATTTGGATGATGGCCAGCTTCAAAAACAATCGTATGTTTTTCATCTGATTTTTTTAGCCCTGAATAATATTCACTCGTAATAGGTTCAGTCACTTCGAAAAATGGAATGACAGTACCTTTATAAGATATATCTCCATAATTTAATTTGACCTCTGAGTATTGTTTAAAACGCTCTACTAAGGAAACTAGATTTTTCATGTTGTGTTTTAAAAAGGTTCTTGCCTCAGTTACCTTCAGTTCATTACCTATAGACATTTCTACAGTTTCAAACTGTCCTTCTTGATTAAACAAGATTCGCTTTGTAACGGGTTCCGTCATCGGTTTGTCATTCCACTGGTAAACCTTTATGTCACTTTTGATAGGCTTATACAGATCTTGTTCTATATGAATATAAGGAATTACACCACCTGGAGCTTTGTATGGCTGATTAACTAACTGGCGGCCAAGCTCATGAAAATAGTCTAAAGTATTAAAGTATAAATCCTCGTATAACGCCTCAAACGATGAGTTCGCTTCTTGCTGAACACCGATTTCTTCTTCGATTCCAGAAGAAGTAAAGTCAATTTCGATTCGATCAAATAATGGAAATAGTTGTCCTTGATTAATATTATTCGTATCTATTTTTAACTTTTTCACCATTCGGGGCAATAACTCTTTCACATAGTATTTATAGAAACGTTCACGATCAGAAAATATGATGTTCTCTTGCACTTGCTCTGTTTTGTTGAATAACCTATACCCAGCAGTAGTTGGATAAGCTTTTTTCTGACCATCAACATAATCTACTTCACTAATAAGTGGATTGAGCTCAGCTATTAACTGATCATCTACAAATACTCTATAAACATGTTGTTGAGCGCTTGAAAGCTCAAATTGCACATGCTCTTTAGGTATCCCATATTGCATTTCAATCATTTCATCCACTGGATAAAGCTCCATAATCCAGCGATTATGTTGCTCTAAGCCGTCTACACTTACCCCATCCTTACAAACTATTTTTACCTTTTGAAAGCGCCTTCCGACAGATGGAAGTACTTCCTCCAATATCCAGTATAAACCTGTTTTAAAGGCAGAGCGAACTTTAATTGTTGTCAAATTTGAAAATTTTTCATATAAATCTAGCTTGAATTGATCACGATTTTTTTTATTGGCCGTCATATAAATTTCAGCCTCAAACGCTTTATCTATTTCTTCTTCTAATGCTTTTATCATGTACGAAGCCTCAGATTTATCGCTCCATTGTTCTTCCAATAAAATAGCCGCTTCATTCACTTGTTTTTCGTTGAACTCCCAAACTCCAAGCAGTCCACCCTCCGACACGTGCTTTGCTGTTGCAATGGAATGGACAACGGCTGGTAGGATATCTTTCGTACCAGAGATTTGAATGGCGTTTTTGGCGGTCAACTTCATATAACTTTCGTTTTCGTTCTTGAATGAAATGGTTACATGTCGCTCTTCTGTTGTTATAGCTGGTAATGAAATAGATGTGGCATACAAGCCTAAACGCAATGCAAGATAGCAAACCTCTTTTAACAGAGCATTTGTCTTTAGGTCTTCTTGTATATCCATTTTTACACTTATATGTTGCTGGGGATGTGCCTCATCCTTTTCACCCGTGCCATAGGCTGACCAAAGATGACTTAAATTCTCATAATACGTTAATGGGCTGTCCGTTTTGGTGTCGACCATTCCTTCACTGGCTATTGCACTTAACAATGTAGAAAGTGCTGATTCACTCTCATAATAAATGATAAATGTAGAGTCATCTTGTGAAATAAATGTTCTAGTATATTGTAAAAACTTCATTGTATAGGACTGATTGGCTGGCTGAAATAAATCAAAGTCAGTTTCATTTGATTCAAAGCCTAAGCGTAAACAAAAATCAATTAATCCTAATGGAACTAAATCTTTAGGTAAATCTATAAATAAAGAAGGCTTTTTTTTCGTTTCGTTCTTTTGAAATAAACTAGAAAAAATTATAGAGTTCATCATATCACCTAAACTTTCATATTTGGATCTAAGCGATCTCGCAACCAATCTCCCAATAAATTAAACCCTAAAACAGTTAACATAATGGAAATCCCTGGGAAAACAGATATCCACCAAGCAGAGGTCATGTAATTTCTGCTATCCGCTAACATTCCTCCCCACGAAGGTACTGTAGGCTCCACACCTAACCCTAAAAATGTTAAAGAGGCCTCCAATAAAATAAACTCTGCAATACACATCGTTGCTAACACTAAAATGGAGGAAGCAACATTAGGAAGTATATGCTTAATGATTATTTTGAAGTGTGTCCCACCAATTGCCTTTGCTGCTTGAATATACTCTTGTTCCTTTAAAGCCAAAATCTCTCCTCGAATTAATCTTGCAAAACTAACCCAATATGTAAGTCCTAGGATAATAATAATTTTTTCAATACCTGTTCCAAAAACACTCATGATTACGATGGCTAGTAAAATAAACGGTAACCCCATTTGAACTTCGGCTAATCGCATTATTAAATCATCCATCCATTTCCCAAAGTAACCTGAAATAATGCCTAGAAATGTACCAAGCACTAATGAAATGATTACGCCACAAATGCCGACTAATAGAGATATACGTGCTCCGTAAATAATTCTGCTTAGCAAATCACGCCCAACTTGATCTCCTCCGAGTAAGTATTGCGATTTTCCAGTATCATCAAGCAATTTGGGTAGATCAAGCCGATGTCCTAAGCTAGCCGCACCCGGATCATAGGGAGCAATATAAGGCGCGAATATAGCACACAGTATCGTAGCGACAACCAATAAAAAGCCTATGATGCCTGTTGGATTGTTCTTCATGAATTTCAGAACGGTTACTATTTTATTGGCTTTTTTTATTTCGATTGCTTCTGTTTCCATTATTTGAGTCATTATTGCTCACCTCTTCCAGTCCTAATTTTCGGGTTAATCAATGAGTAGCATAAATCGACGATTAGATTTACTATGATCATAATAAGTGCTAAAAGTATGATTCCTCCCTGGACCACTGGATAGTCTCGTTGATTAATTGAATCAACAATTAGCCTTCCAATTCCAGGCCAAGAAAAGACTTGCTCGACAATAACCGCACCTCCTAATAGCCCACCAAACTGTAAACCAACATATGTTACTGTAGGCAATAAAGCATTGCGGAAAGCATGTCGAATGATAACTAACCATTCTCTTATTCCTTTCGCCCGTGCAGTTGTGACGTATTGCATTTTAAGTACTTCCAGCATAGACGTACGAATTAATCGAACTAGAATACCAGATAGAATGAGCCCTAAGGCAACCGATGGCAAAATTAATGAGCTAACCCCATCAAATCCGGATACTGGCAACCATTTTAGTTGAACAGCAAAAATTAGAATTAGCATGAACGCCAACCAAAAATTGGGGAAAGAAATACCTAACAAAGAAAAAATACGACTAAATACATCAATAGTTTTTCCTTTATAAATGGCTGATAGAATACCTAACGGAACAGCAATTAACAATGCCACTGCCATTCCACCTAAAGCAAGTGCAATTGTCGGCCATGCTCGTTCGAGTAACATCTCTAAAACTGGGCTATTGGAACGATAGGAAGTACCAAAATCAAGTGTTACTAAATCCTTCATAAATATGAAGTATTGTTCCCAAACAGGCTTATCTAAACCGAGTTTTGCTGTTAGTTCTTCTACAGCCTGCTGTGAAGGTTCCCCAGCCCCAAACATTATACTTACTGGGTCACCTGTTAAACGAATGGAGAAAAATATAATTAATGAAACCGCAATGATTACCAGCACGGTATGCGACAAACGTCGTAGAATATAGGAAAGCATAATTCCATCCTCCTAATGTGAAATGAAAGAGATAGTATGCTAGCATACTATCTCATAATTTTTACTTACTCGACAGTGACACCTTCAAATCTAAAGCGGCCATCATGTGGTGGTTGGAAACCTTTTATTCGTTTATTCACTGCGTATATTTCAACCTCTGAATATAGATTTACTTCCGTTGCATCTTCATATAAAACTTCTGTTAGCTCTTTAAAGATGTTTTGTCTTTCCTCGTTATTAATAGTTGCACGCTCAGCCGCTAATAATTGTTCAACTTTTTCATTTTTATAAGATGGGTTCCAGAATTCTCCTTCGTGATACATTAAGTAAGCTGTATTATCAAAGTCTAAAGTCCAACCACCCCAGCCATTTTTATACATGTGGCCAGCTTTTCCTTGTGGTATTAATTCAGATTGGAATGTAGTATTTTCCACGCTATTAATTGAAACTTTTAATCCAACCTCTTCCAAGTAAAACGCTACTGCTTGCGCAATTTCTTTAAATGTTCCATCAGTCCCAGGGATAAAGAATTCTAATGTAGTGCCTTCAGGAATATTCGCATCAGCCAGTAATTTTTTTGCTTTTTCAGGATCATAAGGATAAGGCTCTAAATCTTTGTTATACCCAAAGGATAGATTACTTTGGAAAGAACTAATTAGGTTACCATACCCACCTAAAATTTCCTTCACGATTGTTTCCTTATCAATAGCATAGTTAATAGCTTGTCGAACACGTACATCGTCTACTGGCTTTTGTGCTGTATCAAAACGAATTGAATAAGCAGTAGGAGTAGAAACATCCATTAATTCTATAAAATCAGTTCCTTCTGCTGTCGCAGCTTGCGATACTTCTAAACGTGTCATAATATCAATATTTCCTGTTTGTAATTCTGCCAGTGCTGTTGCTGTTTCTGGGATCACCTTGAATGTAACCTTATCTAGCTTTATAGCATCTTTATTCCAATAATCATCATAACGTTCAATCACCACTTGTTTATCACGCTGATAATCCGTCATTTTAAACGGACCAGTACCTACAGGGTTCATATCAAAATTCTCAGCTCCCTGTTCTTGGATATATTTAGGTGGTACGATAACAGCACCGTATCCTGATAATTTTGTTAATAATACTGGGTCTATTGAATTTAAGTGCATAGTTACTTCATATTCACCAGTAACTTCAACATTGTCAATCGAAGTATAGTTTGAATATTGTGGACCTTTTTGACCTTCTTCTCCTAGCAAACGATCAAAGGTAAATTTAACTGCTTCAGCGTTAAATGGTTCCCCATTATGGAAGGAAACACCTTGTCTTAGTGTAAATACAATTGTCTTATCATCTTTATACTCCCAAGATTCCGCTAACCCTGGTTGTATTTCTAAATCTAAAGAACGACTTACTAATCCTTCAAATACCGATGTTGCGACTGTACTCCAATTAAGTAAAAACGTATCAATTGGATCCCAGTTTTGTGGATCTCCTGCCACGCGAATAACTAATTCATTACCACGTGATACTGCTGGGTTATCACCAGAAGATTTACCATTACTTTTATTTTCGTCCTTAGTTGAATTACTACCACTACATGCAGATAAGAAGATCATCATGCATACAAGTATTAGTACTATCCATTTTTGTTTCTTCATATTTTGTTCATCCCCTTCTGTTTTTGTGCTATTTATACACCATAAGGATATGGCATCGAATAACCTAGTTCAGTAGAAATTAATGCAGCAGTTTCCCATAGTCCTTCTAAAAATGTATTAATTTTTTCTTGCGGTAATAGTGATTCGATACCAGCTATACTAATCGAGTATTCTACTTTTCTATCACTATTGAAAATTGGTACTGCGATTGATACAGTGCCTTCTTCCAATTCTGAAACACTATAGGCATAGCCGTTGTTTTGCCCAAATTCAATTAATTCATTTATTTCTTTGTCAGTAACTGGTGTTCCACTAGCATATTTTTTACGAGGTTTTTGAAGTACCTCATTAATTTTTTCTTCTGATTGAAACGATAACAGTATTCGTGAGCAGGCACCTGCATAAAGTGGTGCTCTTCTACCCACTCGTGTATAAAGTAGAACAGGTTTTAAGCTTTCAATTTTTTCAATATATAGACCATCTGTTTCGTCCAGTACGATTAGTTGAACAGCCAAGTCAAACTTTTGTTGCAACCTCTTCATATATGGTATGGCCAATGAACGAATCTCAATTGAATTTGCAGCAATCGCTCCTAATTCAATTAGTTTATTACCAAGTAGATAATGATCACTCAATACTAACTGTCCACCACTCTGAACATAGGGACGCTTTAATACGCCTAAATCTGTAAAAGTTTTTAAAAATCTATGTAAAGTCGGTTTAGGAATATCTGTTTCAATTGCTAGCTCGTCTAATCGCCATGAAGGTTTTTCCTCAGTGAATAATGTTAAAATGTTGATACCTTTTTCTAATGTTTTGCTCATAATAATCGCTCCATTTGTTCTTCATAAAGTAAGCATGAAACTTCATGCTTATCGCCGACTTTTTCTAATTTTGGAGATGTCACTTTACATATTTCCATGCAATTTGGGCATCGTGTATGAAACGTGCATCCCGATGGTGGATTAGCAGGATTAGGAACATCTCCACTAAGCACAATACGCTCCTTTATTTTTGAAGGATGTGATTTTGGTAAAGCTGAAAGCAATGCTTTTGTGTATGGATGTTTAGGATTATTAAATAACTCATGTTTGTCTGCCATTTCCACCAACTTTCCTAAGTACATCACTCCTATACGATCACAAAAATGGTGCACTACACTTAAATCATGGGAAATAAAGATATAGGTAAGGTTCATTTCTTTTTTTAAGTCTTTCATTATATTCAAAACTTGTGATTGAATCGATACATCTAGAGCTGATACAGGTTCATCTGCCACAATTAATTTTGGATTGGATACTAATGCTCTTGCAATTCCAATTCGTTGTCTTTGACCGCCTGAAAATTCATGTGGAAAACGCTCTAATTGTTTTTTTGTTAGTCCGACCTGATTGGCTACCTCATAAACTCGTTGCTTCCGCTCTTCCTTAGTACCTATCCCAAAATTAACTAAAGGTTCTTCAATTATTTTAAAAACCTTCATTCGAGGATTAAGTGACGAAAAAGGATCTTGGAAAATTATTTGCATATCACGGCGTTTTTGACGTACCTCTTTTGGACTTAGAGTAGAAATATTTTCACCGTTCAACAAAATTTCTCCATCAGTCGGGGAAAGAAGTTGGATTATTGTTTTCCCCATCGTTGACTTTCCACATCCTGATTCACCAACAATCCCCAAAACCTCTCCTTCATTAACATAAAAAGAAACATCATCTACCGCTTTTAAATTTGCCGAGCGAGATCCTTTTACTGGAAAATACTTCTTTAAGTGTTTAACTTCTAATAGCGGGCTGCTCATTGACATTTCCTCCTTCCACTTCATCCTTTTCATATAGCCAACATCTAACTGTACTACCAATAGATGTTGTGAATAATCCCGGTTTCTTTTTGCATTTTTCAGTTGCAAATTCACATCGATCGAAAAATCTACAACCGGATGGCATATCAGATGGTGATGGCACAACACCTACAATAGAAGGAAGATACTCTTGCTCCGATTCAATATCTGGTAAAGAGTTCAATAATCCTTTAGTATACGGGTGGAGAGGATGATCAAATAAATCCAACACATTCGCTTCTTCCACAATTTCACCAGCGTACATGACAATTACTCTCTCACATATTTCCGCCACTACCCCCAGATCATGGGTTATTAAAATAATTGACATATCAAGTTTTTCTTGAATATCTTTCATCAAATCTAAAATCTGAGCTTGAATCGTCACATCTAATGCAGTAGTAGGTTCATCTGCTATTAATATTTCTGGTCCACATGCTAATGCCATGGCGATCATAACCCGCTGGCGCATTCCTCCTGATAATTGGTGTGGATACTCATTGACAACTTTATCAGGACGAGGAATACCCACGAGACGAAGCATATCTACCGCGCGTTCATGTGCTTCTTTCTTTGAAATATTTTCATGACTAAGAATCATTTCAACAATTTGTGAACCAACTTTATACACTGGATTTAGAGAGCTCATCGGTTCCTGAAATATCATGGAAATTTTTTTCCCACGAATCTTTCGCCATTCCTTCTTCGATCTTTTATTAATTTGTTTATGATCTATGTAAATTTCTCCACTTTGCCAATCCACCCCATTAGGTAGCAATCCCATTAAAGATAGGGATGTCATACTCTTTCCACAACCAGATTCCCCCACAATACCCAACGTTTCTCCTTTTTCCAATCGGAAAGAAATACCATTAACAATAGCTATATCTTTTTTATTTTGTTGAATACCTACTTTTAACTCTTTTACTTCTAAAATATTTAAATCCATTTTTACCCCTCCGTTCCAAAATATGAAACGCAATTCCATTTTTTAAAATCTTATCAGAAAATAAAAGAGTATTTCAATAGTTTTCAGAAAAAATTAAAAATTCGATATAGTAAAATTATTCTTATAAAATAAATTGTTTAAAAGTGTTCTTTGCTTTACTAGATGATGTATTACTGCGAAATATAGGGTGTTTCCTAATCTTAAAATTTAGTTAAACATAAAAAAGCATGGTTCCGATTACTCGAACCATGCTAAAAATTGTTATAGTATTAAATCTTATTTTAAATGCGCAGTCGCCTGTTTCATGACGTATTTTCCAACTCCAATATAAATCACTACAGCTGCTCCTATCAATACGAATGTCATTGCTGACCGCTCCTTTTCATATTAAATAATATCTTTTTCATTAGGCTTTCAGACCATTACACTGAATTTGAAAATCATTCTCAATAATATATTATAAATTTCCTGTTAATTCGTCAAGACATACTTTCATCTTACCCTTTCTACATGGTAAGATGTAGAAAAGTCGGAAAAAGGATGCGGTAATGATGAGTAATTCGAAGTACTTTCAAACTATTTTAAATGGGACAATTCACGCTTTAAAATCCATTCTTCCTATGGACATAGAAGTAAAGTCGCCTAGTATTATTTCTGAACCCTTTCAACAGCAACAAATGGGCGTTTTAATTGGCTTAATTGGGGATGTAAAGGGGCGTGTGATTATTGATTCCTCTCCTGAAGTCTTTAGCGGTATTGGTAGTACTATGTTCGGTATGCCTTTGGAGGGAGAAATGCTAGAATCCTTTACTGGGGAATTTGGTAACATGATTGCAGGAAATTTATGTACAGCTGTTGGGCAAGAAAGCTTAGAAATTGATATCACTCCGCCAACGGTGATGGTGGGCAACACAAAATTATACGGCTTTGAAAAAGCATTTGCTCTCCCAGTCTCGGTTCCAAGTGTTGGTGCACTAACAGTTCTACTAACGATTGAGGAAGAAGAATAGAAACTTAGAATCTATTTCAAATAAGACATTGTATGCAGAAGCCTATTGCATTTATGTATATTCGTTATTTGCAAGTTAGTTTTTTGTCTGTGGAATCCCCCACTCTCCTTCCAATCTATAGTTTTTACTAAAATTAAGCAAAATACAATAAACGGACAAGCCATCTCAATGACTTTTGAGATGGCTTGTCTTTTTCTCTTCCCAATTCTTCACACTTTCTTCACATAAACCCTCTAGATGTGTGATTTTTTTCACATCAAAATCAAATGGATTTTTATATGATGTCAGTAAGAAACACCACAATAAAAAGCGTAGGAGGAGCAAAAATGGCAAACAAAAAGAAGTCAGATGAGAATTTAAAAGGTTCACTCTATGCAGTTTTTGGAGTAGGCATTATCATCATTTTACTTTGGGTGTACTGCTTCGATTTATTCATTGGACGGTTTTAATTTACGAAGAAGGGACAGAAACATATGCACATACATAAGTATGAGAAGTATTGGCTTGTGTTCGGAGTTGCTACTTTAGTAGCATTCCTCATCATTCTCGGTATCGGGGCATTTCACCAAGGCTCCCATCCGAACAATGGGAAAAAAACACTAGATTACGAGAAAGTAAAAGAGACAGCACCTTTTGATAATCCAGGTGTCCATAAAGTAGAGGGAAAGGATTGGGATTATGAGGTAGTAGTCGTAGCCTCAGCATTTAATTATAATCCTCCACAAATTGAGGTACCACTTGGTGCTAAGGTGAAATTCATTGCAACAAGTGAGGATGTTATGCACGGTTTTGAGGTGGCAGGTACAAATATCAACATGATGCTTGAGCCTGGCTATATTTCGGAATATGTAACAGAAGTAAATAAGGTAGGCGAGTTTTTAATCGTATGTAATGAGTATTGTGGTACAGGACATACGATGATGCACTCTATGCTAAAGGTGGTGGATTCAAATGAGTCACACTAATTCAATGACAAAAGTAGATCGACGCGATGCAAAGCTAGCCATGGCACATATTTACGTGGCATTCATCGCTTTATTATTAGGTGGTCTAGCAGGTTTATTACAAGTATTTGTACGTTCTGGACAATTTACATTACCAGCTGGCATTGGCTATTATCAAGTATTAACAGTACACGGCGTATTACTTGGTCTTATTTTAACTACATTCTTTATTTATGGCTTCCAAATCGCTAGTGTTAGTCGTACTTCTGGTACTTTCACAAATGGACAGCGCAGACTTGGATGGATCGGTTTCTGGTTAATGACAATCGGTACAGCTGCTGCTGCAACAATGGTTTTATTGAATAAAGCAACGGTTCTTTATACATTCTATGCACCACTAAAAGCGCATTGGATTTTCTATTTAGGCCTGACATTAGTCGTGGTTGGTTCTTGGGTTGGCGGCGCGGGTCAAATTTTACGTTATGCACAGTGGCGCAAAGAAAATAAAGGTAGTGGACAACGCAGTCCTTTATTATCGTTTATGGTGGTTGTCAATAATTTAATGTGGTTTGTCGCAACGCTTGGTGTAGCAGCTTCTGTCTTAATTCAGCTGTTGCCATGGTCATTAGGTTTAGTTGAACGTGTCGATGTTGCATTATCCCGTACCCTTTTCTGGTATTTCGGTCATGCACTTGTATACTTCTGGCTACTACCAGCGTATATGGTTTGGTACGTCGTTATTCCAAAAGTAATTGGCGGGAAAATTTTCTCAGATTCTCTAGCAAGACTTTCCTTTATGCTGTTCTTAATTTTCTCTGTACCTGTTGGGATTCACCATCAGTTAACAGAGCCTGGTATTGATGGGACTTGGAAATTCATTCAAGTTGTTTTAACATTCGCTGTCATTGTTCCTTCTCTTATGACCGCCTTCTCGATGTTTGCGATGTTCGAATTACGTGGTCGTGAATTAGGTGGTAAAGGACTGTTCGGCTGGTTTAAAAAATTACCGTGGAAAGATGCTCGTTTCTTCGTGCCATTTATCGGTATGGTGGCGTTTATTCCTGGTGGTGCTGGCGGGATCGTCAATGCCTCCTATCAAATGAACCAATTAATCCATAATACCATTTGGGTAACGGGCCATTTCCACTTAACCATTGCTACAGCAGTCGTTTTAACTTACTTCGGTGCGGCCTTCTGGTTAATTCCACATTTAACTGGCCGTACGTTAACGAAATCTTTAAATAATCTTAGTAATTTCGCTGGTATCCTATGGGCTACAGGTATGACCATTATGTCTTCTGCTATGCATATTGCCGGACTAATCGGTGCGCCTCGTCGCTCAGATTACTCAGAATATGGTGGTGCTTCACAGGCATATGATTGGATTCCATATCAAATCGCACAAGCTGTTGGTGGAACAATTCTCTTTATCGCCATTCTAGTCATCCTATACATTGTGGTGAAATTGGCTTGGTTTGCGCCTAAAGGTGAAGAAGAATTCCCTGTAGGGGATGTACATGCACTTAGCGGTCCAACACCAGCCATTTTAGAAAATTTCAAAGTATGGCTTGTTATTTTAGTAGCCTTAATTTTATTTGCTTACACAGTACCAATTATCGATATTATTTCAAACTCACCAGCTGGCTCTAAAGGCTATCAATTGTGGTAAACATCTCTTCATGAAAAAGGCGATTTCTCTGCAACGAGAAATCGCCTTTTTATATCTTAAAGCAGATAAATTTGTATACTTTTCTTGTAAATAGCCTGCTAGGTACTTAGCATTTAAGCCTTCCACTGTCGCTTCCTATTGTTTTGATCCGCAAACCCTTATTGAAATTACCTTGTTCCTTTAGTTTAAGTGAAAATCTTCACAATTTCTTTGCTCCATAACAATGCATTGCTTAAGAAAATTGCCCTTTAATAGAATAACTAGTTTTCATTTTATGTTTTTTAAGTGTGTTTCCAAAATTGCGTTTGGGTACGTTATTTTGTATATGTTAGTATATTTAAATTATTTTTTATTTTTAAGTTCTAAAAGTATAGGTGCTATATTTAGTAAGATAGAAACAATTGTCAGAAACCAAAACGCTTTATTCATATTAGGTACTTCCCTTAAAGCCGACCAATCTTCACCTATTATCCAATTAGATACAAGGCTATGTTCTGCACAAAGTGTCAATGCTGTAAATGATAACCCCAATGCCATTGCCAATTTATAATCTTTGCAAGTTCCATACATATAAAGATTTATAAATGTTATAACTATCGTAATAAGACCTAATATTAACCACATAATACCTCCATCATACTTTCATTTTTCAATATAGACATAAATTGTAAGTATATGGTTCCCATAAACCTTTCGTTATAGAATGTTATTTAATAATATGGCCTTTCCATGAATAAAGTCGCTTTCCTTAATTTCAGAAATGCGCCCGATCGTGGAATACTCGAAATTGCAAAACAATATTATTTCTTTTATCCTAATAATTTTCAATGACTCCTCCAAGTGAAGAAGCTTTAATGTTAGGATTCTCAAGGATTTCTTTTAATTCTTCCTTCGTTCCATAAACGACCACCCCTAATATTTCTATATCCTCTAACTTTATATCTTTCATCTTGTTAAAAGCATTCTGGTGATCAGGAGAAATACTCATTTGCAGTAAGTCTAAAAATTGTTTATACTCACCTTCTAAATCATGGATTGAAATATAAGGCGTATTTATTGAGAAACCTAGTGCATCTTTTTCTCTAATAAATGTTGAGGACCAATCGTTTTCTTTTGCCTCTTTTTGAAACTCGTTTAACTGTTCACTACTATAAGTGTCTATCCAAAACCATGTCATTTCAGGAAGTTGTATAAAAATTTCATTTGGTTTGTAAGGCTGATCAAAGGAAAGTGCTACCTCATAAACTTTGTCTCCCTGTATACCATTAATCAACTGTTTATCATCTTTATATTGTTTATAAGGTACATTGGGGTGGAAAAACAGCATTTCTCTCCAACCATTTTCTTTATAACTAAATTGCCAATCTTCACCTGTACTTCCCACGTTTCCACCTGAACTTCTTGAAATTAAAACAGATGGGATTAGACCAAATGAATATTGTTTTTGTTCTATAACGACCGATTTAATTTTAAAGTCCTTTGAAATTTCATAGTTGCTTATCCCACCTAATAACCCCCTCGAATCCACAGTTTCACTTATGTATCCATTAGGAGTGCTGAGACGGACAAAAGCATCCCAATGCTTAAATGCCTTTTGGCTAAAATGTGATGAAATAGCTAAATTAGCTATGTTTAAGATAACAAATACCACCAAAGAAACAAAAATAGTGATAATAATCATCTTTATTTTTCCTCTTCTCACTGCCTTTTTGATTTTCTTTTCATCATAAAGATAAAGATCGTCTGAAAAATCATCCATGTAGATTCCTCCACTTCTTTTGAAATTCTTTCCTTGCCCGAAATAAATATGTCCTAATCGTTTCTTCCTTCATCCCTAGTAATAAAGCAATCTCTTTATAACTAAGTTCAAGCTCGTATTTTAATAGTAAGAGCTGCTTATAAATTTCTTGTATGCGTTCTAAAACGAGTGAAATTTCTTGATTCATTTCGATAGTTAGAACGCTCAATTCAGTATTATGGTCATTGGCAAAATTGTTCCAGAAGCGATGATCATCAATAGAAATAGCCCTTTCTATCCCTTTTTTCTTTAACCACTTTTTAAATTCATTCATTGCAATGGTAAAAATATAAGAAAGAGCTTTCTCTGAAGGAACACCACTACTATAAGCGATAAATTTCGTATAACTCTCTTGAACAATATCTTCTGCATCTTCATGACTACAACCGTTCTTTTTTAAATAGAAATAAATCATTTTTGCTTGTTTATTGTATATATCCAACAATAGATGTGAATCCATAGCTCCTCCTTTCAAAGTCTTCATTAATAAAGAGTCTATTTTTGTAAAAAGGTTTACAGCAAATCTGGAAAAACTTCAAAAATACGGATTACTCGTGTTAGATTTAGGAACAATAAAAACTGAATTAAGTTAATGTAATGGCTAATTCTTATACAAGAATACTCTCTTTGCTAAAATAAAAAGCTACTCTTCTTTTGAAGAATAGCTACTTTAGTTGAATACCAATTGGAGAAGGATATCTTTCAATTTAGCAAAATCCATTTTGAATGCCAGCATTAAATACCAAATAATGAAGCATTATACATACTTTTTAAATGATAAAAAAATTATACCATCGGACTTTTTGAAGAGTATATAACCTGAGTCGTCTTTTAAAAAGGTAACAGGGTCAATAATATTTTTGTTGGGCAACTTTTTTTCAGGAAGCAATATGTTGGTTGCTATTTCTTCTGCAATAGTAAAAAGGGATTTAAATTCATTATTTACTTCTGCTTGGTATTGCAATTGGTTGTATGTGTAAGCAGTGTAATGATCTAAATTCAAATTAAATGACTGTTTTATATCTGAAAACGTTGCTTTATAAAATTCATCTATGTCCTTTTCTAATTTATCGCCCTTATGTTGAAAGCTAATTGTTTTAACACCAAATGGGTCTATTTTGAAAGTCATTGTTTCCTTACCATTGGGGGGATCATGTGCATGTTCAAAGGTTGTGACTTGGACTTTTACAATAAAGTCAAACTGACCCCCATACCTATTGATACTCAAAATTTTAGCATCATATAAACCATATTGCTTTAGGTAACCATAATAATTAATAATTTCCTTTTCTAAGGATGGATATAGTGTTGTAAGCAACGTATCATATATGATCTTATAATCAGGTTGCTCACTTTGAGAATTAAGATTTCCTGAAGTTGTTAACAAAGCATCTTTATATAAGTCCTCATTCGAGAGTTTTTCTGTAACCATGTCATAATTAGTAAAATAGATAGTAAGAAAAACAAAAGATAATATTCCAATGATTTTCTTCATCGTATACTCCTTTAATTTAGAGTTAATTTAGAAGTACTTTCCCCAGAAATCATTTAATTATTCTTCAACAATATGGCCCTTAAACTGCAAAAGACACATTTCTTATTAAAGAAATGCGCCCGATTGTTGAATATCGTTATTGAACTAAAGCACCCCGTTATTGGAATAAGAAGCTTAGGATAGGAGGTGATAACAATAATAGTAGTGCAAATGTAATCAGCCATTTTGTTAATGTTTTTGAGAGTTTGTCTTTTACATCACCTTTATACCATCCACTAAATTGTAGTTTATTTCGATATAAAATAGTAAATATAATTAAAATTGAGATTGTCATCATTATTCCATAAGTATTCGAATATTTCATCCCTAATTTTTGGTAGGTACGAACAATAATATTGCCTGAAATAAAATAAAAAATTATGAGTAAAAAAAACATTCTTATGAACTCCAATAGTATCCTCATTACAATCACTCTCCAAACTTTTATTTAATAGTTATTCACCGTATATATCTACATTGTTATTTAACTATCCGGCTTCGTTAGTTCAAGAAAAAAAGAGCTGACTATGCAACTCAATAATCTTCATGAAAAGCACCCATATAGTTTAAGTAGGGATTTCTTCACAAACTTGTCTTTATTAACACTAATTAATTATTACTATTTATATGCTTATTTATTTTTTCTTCTGTCAATGATAAACCATTTTGAGATTCCAAGTATTAGTATTAAAAGTGGTATTCCCTGGATGAAGAGAAATCCTGTCCAAAAATCATTTATAGTGCTGGTCGGGGAGGCTGTTGCCATTACAATACTAGGTGAATGGAACTACGGTATACTTTAGCCATCCGGTACATTTTAATTTCCTTATATCTCTAACTTCCCCATCCTTTCCGACTACAAAAAGAATATTGTTTTCAGGATAATCTTCATCTAAAGAAGTCACTGAATTTTGTTCGTAAGATACCACCTGTATATTTAAAAAATACTTCCCTTCACACAACACTTTACTTTCTTTAAAATCGTTTAAAATATCAATGGCTTTCGGGATTGTATTGTTATTTTCGTAAACATTGAACTTATAATGAAAATTAATAACTGACTCATTGTTCAAAGGATACAACGATTCATTTTCATCGCTTGTTAGTGATGGTAATAATGAATTGGTGTCTATTTTTTCTTTCTTTCTAAGGTCATCAATTAGCCTTTTTTTTTGACCTTTTTCAATATTAAAATCAAGATAATAATTTTTTGAAGGTTCATCCATTAAATGGTATTTTTGATAATCTGATTGGATGCCTCGATAAGTTCGGGATGTTGTTGAATATATGCTTCTTTAAATAGTTGTAAATAAACATCGTCACTTTCGTTAGGAATAAATTGATTTGTTTCTCGATTAAAGGCTAATGTGAGATTTACATGATAAGGTTTATAGATTTCTACATAACCATACTTACTTTCACCACGCTCACCATCATTTTTAGCACTTAGTATGTTGTAGTTCTTTATTCCGTAGTTTTCCAAATGATTTTCAACATTTTCTTCTACATATTTTTTGGGGTTTTCACAGCCCATTAACAAAAGGAGCAAAAAAGCAATTATAATAGCAAGATTTTTTTTGAACAATTTAAAATACATAACCAAAACCTCTCATCAATTTTGATATTATTTCCTTTAACTCAATTCTTATAAATCCTTGTTTGCCTTTAAGTTCAAATGCATATTGTTTTGTTTCAACCATATCAAAATACAAGTTATTTTAACAGATCCTTATTCCACTAAACTGCCAAGTTAGTTAAAGTATAACCTTCCCAAAGCGTGGCTTGGGGATGTTTGTACTTAACGTTGTAAGCCTGTAAAAACTTCAATAAGTAATTATTTTTTATTTTTTAGTTCTAAAAGTATAGGTGCTATATTTAGTAAGATAGAAACAATTGTCAGAAACCAAAACGCCTTATTCATATTAGGTATTTCCCTTAAAGCCGACCAATCTTCAACTTTTATCCAATTAGATACAAGGCTATGTTCTGCACAGAGTGTCAATGCTGTAAATGATATCCCCATTGCCATTGCCAATTTATAATCTTTACCTGTCCCATACATAAAAAGATTTATACAAGTTGCTACTATAGCAATAAGACCTAATATTAACCACATAATGACACCTCCCTTTTTCAATATAGACATAGATTGTAATTAAATTATTCCCAAACCATTGTTTGGCAATCTTTCATTAAAGAATGTTATTCTATAATATGGCCCTATAATGAGATCGAGCACTAATCCTTATTACAGAATTGCGCCCGATTGTGGAAGATTATAACCATAATTCGTGTTAAACTAAAGCAGCCCGTTAGTTGAAGAACTAATTTTACGCATAACTCCCTTATAATTGTTGTATGGTACTATATTATTCCGCATGTTCTTTCATTAATTTATCAAGTGCTTTACCATAAGCATCTTTGTTTTCCTTACTTAACTCATAAAGTGCGTTTTTCCAATTATCTCCATCCACACCTGATAAATGTGGAGTACTTTTTAGTACAACTTCTTGCATATTCGGCTTATCCTCTTTACTAGCGTCTTTAATAAGCTTTATTGCTTTTCTTGCATCTGTTACCCCTACTTGTATGTCTTTGTGAATGTCTTTGTATTTATCAGGAACTTTTACATATTCCATATTGTCTAAAATCTTATCCATCTTGTTTGCTGTTTTTAAAATATCTTTTTCTTTTTCTTTGTCTTCCATAGCTTTCATCGAGTTTACTATGAATAAATCCTTCATGTATTGAAACTCTACTAATTGTTCACAAATATAATAGGGATACTGTTTCTCTGATATTACTGTTTTCATTGTTGATTTGCTTAACTGCTCAGTCTTAGGAGTAGACTCTTTATTTTCTACCGCACAACCTACTAATAATAGAATAGGTATTGCTAATGATACGAGTTTCGTTGCTTTCATTATATATCCTCCTTTTAGAAAGTATTGTAATTCTACATGAGTGTCTTGATTGAATGAAAGTTTTTTAAAAGTATTTACTGTATAAATCTTGTCTTAGCTTTCCGCTTAGTTGAGCGTATATCTTTGTAGTCTCACTCTTTTCATGACTCTTTGAATGACATCAATTGGCGCACCGTTATTAATCATATGCGTTGCATAGCTGTGTCGTAATTGATGCGGATGTATACTCTTTTTTATACTAGCACGATTTGATATGCGCTTGATAATATATCTTAAATTATCAATGCTCATTCGCCTTTTCGGCCGTCTGTCCGTAATAAACAAACAAGGTTCTTTATCCTCTCGTTCATCTAAATACCTTTTTAACCAAATAGAACAGCGGGTATTAAAGTACACCTCCCTTTCTTTATCACCTTTCCCTTGTACAATTAATTACTGAATTCGATTGAAAATCGATATCTTCTCGATTTAATTTTACAATTTCACCAATACGGCAGCCGGTTGAATACATAAACTCAAATAGTGCTTTCTCCATCGTTGTTTGACAAGCTTCCCTTAGATGTTCTATCTCTAATTCTGTCCAAAACTAGAAGGCTTTAAGTGGTCTCCTGATCGTATTAAATATTCTTTTAATCTATCTGTATTAAATTCGTTCATATCAATATCCCCAAAAAATCGCAATAATAGATTGTATTGACATACAAGGATATTCAACAAACTAAAAAAATATTGATAGTTCCGAACTCTAATTAATCAAAAAGGTACTTTCCTTGTTTCCAGGAAAGCGCCCGATTGTTGAGTACCTTATTGAAGATAAGCACCCGTTAGCCGAATAACAACCATCTTATTGAAAACAGTCATTATTAAATACTTAATAACTAAACATACTTACATACTTCATAAAATCTTAAGTTTTATACTTAAAGAACCTTAAGATTTTCTTGCTACAATGAACAAGGCAAATTATTAAGGAGGTTACGTTACAATGGATTTGATTAGTATAGTATCGGGTCTTTTACCGTATGTAAAATATTCTATTTTTATCATCACAATCTTGATAATTGGATACTTTATATATAGAAAATTTTATCAGGGGAAATATCCAATACGTCTTTCTAAATTTGTTCTCATCACTTTACTTATTTGTTGGTTCATTGTAGTATTTGGAATCACTACTCTCAGTAGAGGGGCAAAATATACAGATCAGATTAATTTCAGTCTATTCACTAGTTATGTAAATGCATGGAACAAGTGGTCACTGACTGAATATCAATTAATCATCTTTAATATGTTAATGTTTGTACCGTTAGGCGTACTATTACCGTTGATTCATCATAAAAACAAATCATTTTGGCGTGTACTCGTCATATCAATTGCTTTCACGTCTTGTATTGAAATTTCCCAATTGATTACAGGTAAAGGGATTTTTGAATTAGACGACCTTTTGCATAATACCATTGGGAGTTTAGCAGGGTACTTTATCGTGATGGTATTCATTTTATGGACTGAACAACGAAAATTAACATTTATACCGATTGTGAAAGCTATTTCTATTCCAGTAGTTTTTATTACGTTATTTGGCGTAGCAAATGTGGTATATAACGCTCAAGAATTTGGGAATCTACCATTCAAACCTGCACAAAAACAAAATATGGAACACATACAGATGCAACTGGAAACTGAACTTTCCAATAAATCACCTAACGCATGTGTTTATTACAATAAAGATGTAAATGATATAAAAAAAGGAAAATTAATCGCCCAATCCATTGCTAAACAATTTAATTTGAAACAACAAGGTGGCATACGGATTGAAGTGGATAATCGTATATTTACATTTCAAGACGATGAAGGCAGTAACTATTATTTAACTTATTTCATGTCAAATGGTTCTTGGTCCTTATCATTCGATAATATAAATGATGACCCCCTAAAAGTTGATATTAAACAGAAAAAGCAACTTTTAGAAAATTGGTTAAAAAGTGAAGGATTATTACCTAATAACGCTATCTATCAGCAGCAAGATGAACGTACAATTCGTTGGGATTTAGCTGAACCAGAGAATTTACAATCCACATGTGAAGATTTCTCTAAAGGTCTGGTTATGATTAGTCTTTTTAATCAGCAAGTACCCGACATATTATTTGACATCAGTGACAATGAAATGGTTGCGAAAAAGCAATTAATTTCACAACAGCAAGCATATAATGTAATGGAAAACGGAGAGTTTAGCACATACAATCCTTTACAAAAAGGTGATACATTAACGATAACGAATGTTCGTCTAACATATACTTATGATACAAAAGGTTATTATCAGCCCGTATATGTATTTACATGCAATGTAAATGATTCAGACTACATAATTGAAGTTTTAATCTCAGCTATTCAGTAAATAAAAAACCGAACTTGCCCAAATAGTGGACACTAAAAAAGTGTAGCTATTCGGGTTTTTTGTTCAACATCTCTTATTCAATTAAACTGGCCCTATAATGAGATGGAGCGCTAATCCTTATTACAGAATCGCGCCCGATTGTTGAAGATCAAGTTAGTGTTCATTGTTTTTTACTTGTTAAACTAAAGCACCCATTTAGTTCAAGAAAACTTTCAACCTGTGATTTTGAAGGACTAAAATCATCATTTCACAATTGCACCCCATCAAGTTGACAGTCGAAATAAAAAACGGCTTGTACCCATAATTCTAAAGAACTCAAGCCGTTTACACATTTAGTGATAATGATTAAAAATAAATATAGTCATCTAACACACTTCTTGTTTAAATTCCGTAATTAATCTAATTAATGCATTTTAAAACACTTTAACTTTCATTAGAGGAAGATGACGATTTGGGAACACCGAAGAAGGAGTAGAACCAATGCACTCTGCTCCCATTTTTAAATAAAAACCTTCGGCATTAGGTTCGCTATCAAGAGTAAATTCGTTTATTCCTAACTCTTCTGCTTTATTTAGTAAATGGTCCCAAATCATTCTCCCTAATCCTTTACCGATATAATTAGGATCTATGAACAATGCATCTAATTTCCGTTCACTAATTGTAAAGCTATAGAAAGCTACTATCTTGTTATCACTCTCCATTAAATAAACGGGATTTTCTTCTATGTATTCTTTAGTTACAGTCAAATCATCTTTACATTGTTGTAGAAAATCTTCTGTATATCCCCAGCAAGCTTTTGATTTATAAGCCAAGTTGGTTAAAAAATTGCAATCTTCTATTTTTGCTCTCCTAATGAACATTATATTCCCCCTGAACTAATTATTTTCTCATCATTTAACTTAGGAAATTTGGGTTAAATTCCCATAATATAACTATACCTCGAAACTTAAAGGAAAGACAAGTTGATCTTGCTAATGCTGTTTCTGATGAAAAAAGGAGCATTTCTTAGAGAAACGCGCCCGATTGTTGAATATCAAGACAGTTATCTTGTCTCCTGCTGTCAAAATAGACCTCTATATTTGATTAATCCAAAAAGAGGTTTGAAAGTTTCTTTTTAATAACAAAGTAAGTTAATATACCTAAGCAAATATATATAATCAACATACCACTCCCCATTACTAACGAAAATTTAAATCCAATAATTAGAGAGTATATATTTAGTAATATATAGATTGTTAAAAATACAAGACCTTGCTTCCTGCTCTTAACAAAAACAGAAGTAAAAATAGCTAATATTAAACTGACGCTAATTAATTGTCCTAAAAAGACCATTGTATACATCAAAATATTAATCCCCAATCCAAATATCACCTCGCAACATGATTCATAAAAGCGCCCGATTGTTGAATAACGTATTCATAACATTATAAATTAGAAATTGAGGGGTTAAAAGTTTTAATGACTTAAATCTATATCTCCATGGTTGCATTATCCTTTAGTAATTTTTCTTGGCTGTATAATTTTTCAAAAAGAATTCCTGTTAAATAGTAAAACACGAGACCAAAACAAATATGAATAAGTGTGAATTTAAGACCAAATGATGTGAATTCATACAACAGAACCGGCAATTTCACTGTCGACCAAGCCCCTAAGAAAAATACTATATAGCGCACACTAGCTCCTTTTTTCAATAATAATATTGCTATTGGAAAGGCTATATAAAGAGGGCCTGCTGCTACCGTTGCTAATAATAGAGTGAAGAGGACTCCATATATACCTGATTTTTCACCCATATAACTAATAAGTGTTTCTTTCGTTACCCATTGATCTAATAATCCAACTAATATAAATATAGGAGGTAGCAGAAATAACATATCCAAAATACTTTTACCAGTTAACTGAACGGTTTTTATAGCAATTGCTTGATTCATAAATGTAAGAAGAAATAATCCTAATAATAAAATGAAAAAGAAACGATATCTTTTTAGCTTCATCATGTCATCACTACCCAAATAATTAATGCAAATAGAAGAGACATTATTATGGAAGAAATATTTCGAGCATAAGCAAAACTTCTTCCAAAAATCTTTTGCTCCATAGTTAAAGTAACAAGTCCTACAGACATCAATGTCGACATTAATACGGCAACTTGCGGAAGGGCAGCTCCATTCTGAACTAATGTATGTCCGAGAGGAAAGACAATAAAGCTTGGAACTAAAGCAATTGAGCCAATAATCGTGGAATAGATGATACCTAGGAAACCTGAATTCCCCCCAATAATGGAAGAAATAAGGGATGGTGTCAATAAAGATAATGCCAGACCAATAAATAGCATAATCGCTAATAAATCTGGCAAAACATTTCGAAACATTGTCCATGATTTAAATAATGCTGTTTTTGTTTTGTATTTGTCTTTTATGAAGGAAATTCCCAAATATATAGAGGCTATCGAATAGAGAACTAAGCCACTAACCATTATCTTGAACCTTCCATTTCTCAAATTTATCTAGGAAAAAAGCTAAATTTTTCATTTTTTCTTCAATATCTAGATGAAATTCTTCTAATTTTCTTTTACCAATAGTAGTAATTTTGTACATCCTTATCGGTTTGTCTTGCTCAGATATATTCAAATAAGATTCAACAGCGCCTTCTTCCTCTAATTTTTTTAGCGTGCGATATAATATCGCACTATCAATTGGGTTGATGGGAAGCTCCTCCTCACATTTTTGTAGAAGTTTTCCTCCATAGTTATCTCCCTCTGTTAAAAACAGCAAAAGAAATGCTCCTGTATGTCTCCCTGTATGCTTCACAAAAGATACACCCCTCATTTTTTTAATGATACAACATCACTGTTAATGACAGTATACTGTCATTAACAGTAACAAGTCAATATTTTTTCTTTGTTCTAACCTTGCCCTTAAATTGAAAAAGCACTTTCCTTATACAAGAAAAGCGCCCGATTATTGAATATCCTTATTTGTCCCAAAAAGCCGCTAACATCTTACAGTACAGTGTTTTCTAAAATAGTAAAAGAGCTTGTATTACAATTAATTTCTGCTAATGCACCAAGAGGTAAAATGAATTTTGGTTCGGTATGTCCAAAGTTCATATTGTATAGAATTGGTGTATCCTCCAAGTTAAATTCTTTCATCACTTTTAAAATCTCTTCTTTATATTCTTCGCAATACTTTTCATCTTGTGGTTTACCAAATATAATTCCGTTTGCTTTTTGTAAAATACCTTGTACACCGTAGTTTCTCAACCAATATCTAAGTAGGTTAGGCTCTGGTTGATCTTCAGATGTTTCAAAGAAAAGGATGCAATTTTCCCAGTATTTTTCTTCAGGCCATAGCACGGTACCTTTAGCAAACTCTAGTACTTCAATGCACCCTCCTATTAAACGTCCCTGCACTATACCTTTACCTTGCAGCAATTCGTATCCTTTATTAGGCTGCATTGTGCGTTTTTGATTTTTATTTGATTCTATCCATTCTAAATGCTCACTTGTCCATTCTACAGAAGGAACAATTTCACCTATTACTTCATTAGAAAATAGCGTTTTCTGAATAGATTGAACGGTATATGAGTGCATTTCAACGTTTTCAGCAAAATCGGTTAAAATTGCTGGTCCATAAAATGAAGATATACCCGCCTTCAAACAAAATAAATGAACAATCGTTACATCTGAGTAACCCATTAAAATTTTAGGATTTTTAGTTATAACCTCAAAATCAATGTAATGGAGTAAACGAACACTATCATCTCCACCAATATTTGCAATAATAGCTTTAATCTTGGGGTCCTTAAAAGCCATCATTAAGTCCTCTGCACGTGCTTTTGGATTTTTGTCTAGATAATCTGCACCTTTCAAGCTATTTGGCATTGCTATAACTTTCAGTCCAAAAACCTCTTCAAGTCTTTTTACGCCTTGTTCATAACGCCATTTTAATTCTGGTTCTCCAGCACCTCCCCAAGAAGGACTTATTGTGGCGATATAATCTCCTTGCTGGAGTTTATTTGGCTTTAATAACATATAAATTCACCTCAAATTAGATTTAATTTCATTAAAAATAACATATTAATGGAAATTTTTTAAACAGTCTATCATTTATGTGAAATAAGCTACTAAATCCTTGTTTGGTAACATTGCACAAAATGATTTTATTCCACAATCTGGCCCGATTGTTGAACAAAATAGTTCAGCTTAAAAATAATTCGTTATAATGTTGCATATTTTATAAAGAATAATAATGAAACATGTGAATTACTTTAAATCTTAAATTGTAATTTTGTCCCATCCGCTTGCAAAATGTCAATCTTATGAATTATTTCCAATTCCCTAGCTGACTAAGGCTTTTTTAAAGCAACAAGCGATTTCTCATTGTAGAGAAATCGCTTGTTTTTTTATAGCTGATAAAGCTTTGTATATTTTTCTTGTAAATAGTTTGCTAGGTACTTAGCATTTAAGCCTTCCCCTGTCGCTTCTTTCAGCAATTCAAATGGCTTTTTCAATGCTCCATATTGATGAACTTTATCAGTTAGCCACTCTCGAATTGGCAGTAGCTCTCCTTTTTCTAGTAATTCATCAAAATTAGGAATATCCTTGTCCATCGCATGCTTCCACTGCGCCGCATAAATCATCCCTAATGCGTAGGATGGGAAATAGCCAAACATTCCGCCTGACCAATGCATATCTTGTAGCACACCTTGTGCATCCGTCTCAGGGCGAATGCCTAAATATTCTTCATATTTATCATTCCACACTTGTGGCAGATCTTTCGCCTGTAAATCCCCATTGAATAAGTCACGTTCAATTTCATAGCGAATCATGATATGTAATGGATATGTTAGTTCATCTGCTTCAATGCGAATAAATGATGGTTCTACCATATTGATGGCACGTAAAAATTCGTCTAATGCAACATCGCCAAATTGGGCTGGTGAGAAGTGTTGAAGGCGCTCGTAGTTATGCTCCCAGAACTTTTCATTTCTGCCGACAAAGTTTTCATAAAATAATGATTGTGATTCATGAATCCCCATCGATGTCCCAGTAGCTAATGGCAGACCTGCAAGTTTTTCATCAATGTTTTGCTCATACATCGCATGTCCACATTCATGAATTGTGCCAAAAATGGCTGAACGGAAATCATTTTCATCATATTTTGTTGTAATACGAGCGTCACCATAGTTTAAGCCAATCATAAAAGGATGCACACTTTCATCCAAGCGTCCTGCCTCAAAATCATACCCAAGCTGCGTTAGCATTTCTAATGATAGCTCACGCTGTGCTTCCCTTGGGAAATGCTTAAATAACATATCTGTATTTGGCTTATTCGATGAATTGGCAATTTTCTGGACAAGTGTCACAATCGATTGACGTAAGTCGCCAAACACTTGATCTAAGACATCTGTCGTCATATCTGGTTCATATAAATCGAGTAATGTATTGTACGGAGATCCGTTTTTTATGCCCCAATAGTGAATGAATTTTTTCTGCCATTGAATGATTTCTTCTAAATATGGTAAGAAAAGGGCGAAATTATTAGTTGCCTTTGCTTCTTCCCAAGCCGTTTCCGATTTTGATTGAAGAATCACGTATTCTTTATATTCATCTGCTGGGATTTTTTTGTTTTGATCGTAATTCTTTCTTACTTCTTGCACTAAACGAAGTGTTACATAGTCAAGATCCGCTTTTTGTGTTTCTAAAGCAGATAAAAGCTCGCCTAATTCTTCACTTGTCTGCATATCAAATAAAGAGGCTGACAATGTGCCAATAACCTCTGAACGTTGCGCTAGCCCTTTTTTGGGTGCACCTGTCCGCATATCCCAATAAATCACATTGAGTGCTTCCTCATAATGTTGCATCTTCTTCACATAGTCTATAAATTGTTGAACTGTCATGCTTTTATCCTCCTTTTCCCGTTATAAGTTTATCATATTTTCGAAAATTTTGTATATTGTGGACCTTTTGGTAAAATGAATCTGACTATTCACTCTTTACTTTTCTCGATAAGTTTACTATATTGACGATCCCCTAATCCATAGTGAGGAAATAAGTAAAATAGTTGCTTTATCAGATCATTTTGAGGCATATCGAGATGTTTTTTTATGTACGTGGTAATCTCGTTTTCCTCCTTTAAATAGTTGAAATATAATTGAACGCCCTGATACATGACTGGTAAAACTGTAGTCTTTGGAAGACGATGCTGTATCAACACCTGTTCATAGATCTCCATATAATTGCCTAGTACTATCTCCGTTTCTTCCACATCATAGGTCATTTCCTTGACCATATGATAATAGACCTTGCCTTGATACCCTTGTTGTTCTAAGAAAGCAAGAACTGTCAGTAGATTCAGCTGACAAAACATATCGTCTCCAAACCATAAAACAATACATTGATAGTCATTTGTCAACAATGGTTTCAACGGATTCACTGTTATCAGCTCATAATCCTCTAATGACACCTGATGCCCCGTAGAACGAATTTTATTAAATTCTTCACTGAAAATCACACTAGTCGTTGGATTTGTACACATCGCTTCATTAAAAGGTACGTAATCAGAGTTCCCCATTAATTGCTGTTTAGCAAACTCTTCATACATTATTTGCCCGTTCAATACATTCAATATCTTTTGATCATATTGGGCATTGATTTTCTCTTGTAACGCCTCAATTTTTAATTTTTGTGAAATATCCATCGTAAACCATCCTCTCTCCCCCAGTAAATTCAGCTTCACGAATGTTTGTATAGGTTGTGGGGACCTTCTGTAATCGTTTGGACTTATACCAAATGTATTTTTAAAAGCTCTAGAAAAGGATTCCTGAGATGAAAAACCATGATAAAAAGCAATGTCGATGATTTTCTTTTGTGGATCTTTTAAGGCCATTGAAGCAAGATACATTTTTCGAAGTGATCTATATTTTTTGATTGTTATTCCAGTTATCTGGTGGAATTTAAAGGAACAGTAATAAGGGGAATACCCCATATCCTTCCCTAAATGCTCTAATGAGAATCCCTCTAATAGATGACTTTCAATCCATTCAACCATCTCCTGTACGATGTTGTTCATCCACATCCCTCCTTATTTGATTATAGTAGAAGTGTTAATCGTTTTTATGATATAGGTTGTGAACATAACAAAAAACTGTAGCAAACATTTAAGCTTGCTACAGTCAGATCTCCCATAAATGAGAGTGTTATATATAATAAGGGGAATATTAACTAGCTTTCAGTTATGTTCGGTTTCCAATCAAACATTTTTAAGAGCTATTATGAAGTTTCGATCGAAAGAAAGTTGGGGATCCTATCTTTCAATTTAAAAAATAGATTGTGTTTTCACTATTCAATGTTTTGGCAAATGGCAATCACTTGTTTAACAGCCTCTGCTGAATGCTGGAGGGCTGCTTGTTCTTCATTGGTTAGGTGCAATTCAATCACAGATTCAATCCCATTGCCACCTAAAATAGTTGGTACCCCTAAAAACAGATTGTGGTATCCATATTCACCTTCTAATAGGGCTATAGAAGGGATGATTTTTCGTTGATCTTTGATAATGATTTCAACCATCTGTGCACATGCCGCAGCTGGGGCATAATAGGCACTTCCGTTTCCTAGTAAACCGACAATTTCACCGCCACCTTTACGTGTACGCTCGACGATTTGCTGAAGTCGTTCCTGGGGAATTAGCTTTTCTAATGGAATACCTCCAGCATAGGAATAACGGATTAATGGCACCATTTCATCACCATGTCCCCCTAGCACGAAGCCAGAGACATCTTCTGGTGCAATTTGTAGCTCCTGGGCTACAAAAGTATTGAAGCGAGCTGTATCTAACACACCAGACTGACCGATAATCCGATTTTTAGCAAAGCCTGTTTCCTTATGACACACATAGGTCATAGCATCAACTGGATTACTCAACACAAGGACGATACTATTTGGAGCATAGTGTTTAATTTGTCTTGAAACCTGTTGAATAATTTTGGCATTTGTAGTAACTAAATCATCACGACTCATGCCTGGCTTACGAGGGATACCAGCTGTAATAACGACAATATCGGCACCAGCTATATCTTCGTAATCACTCGTCCCTTTAATGGAGACATTAAACTTTTCAATTGGGCCTGTCTGTAGTAAATCCAATGCCTTCCCTTTTGTCGGGTTCTCAGCCTCTGGAATATCGACAAGCACCACATCACCTAATTCTTTTTGTGCTAAAAATAAACTCAATGTAGAACCAGTGTGACCAGCTCCAATAACAGCGATTTTATTTTTACGAAAGGCCATTATTCTTCACCTCGATTATCTGTCGTCGGTGTTGCTTCGGTTGTTTTTTTAGCACGTGCTGATGCTGGTGTAGAGGCAGGCTTTTTCTTTGGTGCCTCTGGGCCTTTAATCATTTGGAATACATCTTCATCAGGTCTCGGAATGACATGAGCGCCTAATAGTTCACCAACACGCATGGCAGCAGCCTTTCCAGCTTCTACCGCTGCTTGTACTGAACCTACGTCACCCTTCACGACGACCGTCACAATTCCACCATCAACGAATTCCTGTTTAACGATTGTGACGTCTGACGCCTTAATCATGGCATCCGCTGCTTCATACGAACCAACTAAGCCTTTTGTTTCAATCATTCCAATTGCGCTACTCATTGTCTTCACCTCTCATCACTTCAGTAGAATCAATAATACCTATAACAACTGCATCGATTGGTAATGGATTTTCTTTCATAATATAGCGTGATGACCCACCGCTTGTAATGAGTACATCATCACCAATCCCCGCACCTATACGATCAGCTGCAACAATTTCTGTGCGAATCGGCTGTTGATTGGAGTCAATGGGTTGAATGATTAATAGCTTTAATCCATTCAGCCCTTCCTCCTTACGTGTTGCCCATACACTGCCTATTACTCTACCCATTTGCATGAACTTCACCCTCTTTATGCGACACAGATTGTCTTACTACTCAGCTCGGACCGTTAATGTTTTATTTAGTTCTCGTAGCTTATCATAAGCCAATGCTGTCACAATCGTTTTCTTTGGTACTACAATTTCTTGTGCTTCTATTTCTAGCACTTCTATTTGTGAAAGTAGCTTTTTATCATAATGATAGACGGATGGTTTCTCTACTTTCTCTACGACTGGCGACTGCACTTTCACTGGTATAGAAGATGGTTCACTTCCTTGGTGATGTACAATTTCAGCAAGTGTTCCCTGCTGAATTAATCCTGCATTGGCTTCATCTGTATCGATATGCATTTCTAATCGATAACGCTCTGATACACGGATGACCACATTCGATAAAATAATCGGGCGAATTCCTTCTACCTTGATTTGAACAGACTGTCCATCTACTACATTAAATCTCGCACTATCCGCTGGGGACATATGAATATGTGCCTGTGCAATAATAAGTCCTTCATTTAACACGACACTCCCCTTTGGACCGATTAATGTAACAGGACTAGAACCTTGAATATCACCGGAAATTCTTAATGGAGGTTTCAACCCTAATTTCATAGCATCTGTCCAGCTTACTTCCACTTGAGACAACGATCGAGCTGGGCCAAGAATACGTACTCTCTCAATTGATCCTTTTGGACCAGCAATTACTACGGTTTCCTCTGCAGCAAATTGCCCTGGCTGTGAAAGCTCAAACTTCGGTGTAAGCTGATAATTCTCACCGAAAAGCTGCTCCACCTCTGCTTGTGCAAGATGGACATGGCGGGCAGATACACCAATAGGAATTTTACCGTCATGTGGAGGGGAAGATTGATTTTTTAAGACTTGCTGCAGAACTTCTTCCACAATTTTTTGAACCAGATTTTCTTGCATCTTGCCTCCTCCTTACGATGAGATTTTTACTAATTTACCCTGTGCTTGCTGTTCAATAAAACCTGCATTGGCTTCATCCGTATCGATATGCATTTCCAGACTAAAGTCATTGGAAACACGGACGACTACGCCACGGAAAGTAACAGGTCGATCACTTTCAACTTCCACAGAAACCAATTCGTTATTATGCACTTCCAATGCTTTGGCATCTTCTTCTGTCATATGAATATGTGCCTGTGCAATGATAACACCCTGCTCGATATGCAATTCTTTATTTTGGTGAAGGATTTTAATGCCTGCAGAATGGTCAATATCACCCGACTGTCTTAACGGAGGTGTCACACCAAGCTTCATGGCATCTGTTCGGCTGACTTCCACCTGTGTTGCTGGTCTCACTGGTCCAAGTATACGAACATTATGGATAATGCCTTTTGGACCCTCGATAGAGACACGCTCCTTGGCAGCAAATTGCCCAGGCTGTGATAAGTCAAAATCCTTTGTCAGCGTCGCATTTGGACCAAAAAGTGCTTGCAAATCCTCTTCACTAAGATGAATATGACGAGCCGAAATGGCCACTGGAAATGTTTTTGTAGCTGTTGTCACGTTAGCCACCTCTTTATCTCATTAATTGTTTACCTATTAGACAAGATGAGAGCTGTCCTCTGGTAGGATTAACTCTCATCCAAATCCTTTATGCCCTAGCGTAATTGTGGTGGTGTTGTATCCACAGTTTAATTCACCAACAATTGAGATGGGCGTCTTGTCCTAAATAAAGCTAAAATTATGCTTCTGCTTTTGGTAAAATCATTTCTAATTCGTGATGTGGACGTGGGATTACATGTACTGATAGAAGTTCTCCTACACGTTGAGCTGCTGCTGCACCTGCATCTGTTGCTGCTTTTACTGCACCTACATCGCCACGTACAAGCACTGTTACGATACCGCCACCTACATGTACTTTTCCTACTAAATTAACGCTTGCTGCCTTTACCATTGCGTCTGCTGCTTCAATTGCTCCTACTAAACCTTTTGTTTCTACCATTCCTAATGCTGTACTCATTTGTCATTCCTCCAAATAATTTATTTATTTTGTAATGTGATTTGTTTTAATACTTGATCGACAATTTGTTGAACCATCGTCGTGTCAAGAGCAGGCTCCTGTGAGACAACCGACTCAACAACGGATTGTATTTCAAATTCTGGTTTTGGTACTTCGACATCTTTAATGCCATAAGCCATACGTTTAATATTTAATAGGTGTCTTGCTGTAATGTTATCCGACGTAATATTACCGCCAAATGTACCACAGCCTAATGTAAAGGATGGTGCTAATCCTGTTGTTCCACCTACTGCACCGATAGATGATAATGTATTGACTACAATACGTGAGACAGGTAATTCAACAGAGAATTGCTCAGCTAATGCTGCATTTTCAGTGTGAATCGAGCATGTATGTCCACGACCACCAATATTTAATAGGTCAATCATGACTTGCTTTGCTTCTGTACTGTTTTCTACTATATAGAGGGCAAAGATTGGTGAAAGTTTTTCAAGCGAAAACGGTATATTTTTACCAATCATCGTTTCTAACCCAACAAGAACTTTTGTATCTTCTGGGACTGTGATGCCAACAGAATCTGCTAAGCAAGTAGCTGATTTCCCGACAATTTGTGGATTTACCTTTCCAGGAACAGGTGAAATTAATTTCTCCATTTTTGCTTTTTCTTCAGCATTTAATAGATAAGCACCGTTTTTCTTTAATTCCGTCTGTACCTGTTCAGCAATCGCCTTATCTACAATGATGGCTTGTTCTGTTGCACAGATGGTGCCATTATCGAACGACTTACTGTGAACCAGTTGACGGACAGACTTTTGGATATTAGCTGATTTTTCGATATAAGCTGGGACATTCCCCGGCCCTACACCATAAGCTGGCTTTCCAGAGCTATAGGCTGCCTTCACTAAAGCACCGCCGCCTGTTGCTAAAATTAAATGAATATCAGGATGCTTCATGAGCTGTTGCGTAGCTTCCATAGAAGACATCGTTAAGCATTGCAGTAGCCCTTCAGGTGCACCAGCTTGTTCCGCCGCTACTCGACAAACATCTAACGCCTCTTTTGTACATTTCACCGCATATGGGTGTGGACTTAGCACTAATGCATTTCTTGTTTTTAAAGAAATAAGTGTTTTAAAAATGGCTGTAGATGTTGGATTCGTCGTTGGCACTATACCTGCGATGACCCCAAAAGGACTCGCAATCTCTGCCACTTTCTTCATCCGATCATAGCCTACAATACCAACCGTTTTTAAGTCTTTAATATCTTCATAGACATCTCGTGAAGACACTTCATTTTTCATTTTTTTATGATTAGGGATACCCATCCCTGTTTCTTGCACAGCCATTTTTGCTAAACGGTCTGCTTCCTTAAAGGCAGCATCCGCAACAGCCTTCACTATGTTGTCTACTTGCTGCTGTGAAAATTGCATGTAGGCAGCCTGTGCTGTATTAGCCTGTTTAACGGCATCTCTCATTTCTTGAATTGCTAATAAATCTTTGTCTAATGTGGCCATAAAGCCGCCTCCTTTCTAGATCACTGGATTTCTAGCTATATTTTCAATAGCTTCTCTGAAAGCATTTGCCGCAGCCTCGCAAGATGATTGACTACCACTTAATAGGCCGCCACCAAAATTGGTTTCAGACGGAGGGCCAAAGAAAACCTTTAACTCTACATCTGCCGCCTTTAATGCTGCATCTAATCCAACTACTGCCTCTAGTGGCGGTGCGATTAAATAGGCAAGTGGTGTGCCGACGTTTACATTTGCCAGCTCGGCGAGATACGTTCCACAGCTTGCCACTGTATGGGCAAACAAAGCATGATTTTCATTGTTATTAATCGCCTCGAAGTACGTATCAAACTCAATTTTTTGTTGAATGGCATCAAGTCCGCTACGAATTTCATCAGGCGAGCTTCCTGCAATGATGCCAATCATTTCACCTGATAATGGGCCCGATGCATGAGCTGCTCCCGCATAAAAGCTTTTCGCATAGACAACGTCAACATCTGCCTTTTTCGTTGCTTCATCAATAGCAACATATCCAACATCATCAATGGTCAATGTGACAAGCCCAATGCTATTGTGATATGGCTTTAAATCTAGCTGCTCTGCTAATTCACTGTTGACTCTTGGAATGGTTTGCATCGCCAAAATTTGTGCCATAATTTTTTGAGGATTCATGTTTCAGCCCCCTAACCTTCTTTTGCGACAAGCTCAACGCCACTTGCCTGGTAATGCAAGATTTTTTGTACGACTGTTCCTAAATAAGCACCCGCTTCTAATGGTGGAATACCACCTTTGTGGATATTGGATATCACCATACGCTCCGCTTCGACTGTACCGATTCTTGGCTTGTAGCATAAATACGCACTCATCGATTCTGCGGAGACAAGACCAGGACGCTCACCAATTAAGTAAACAATTACCTCTGCCTGTAACAGCTCTCCAATTTCATCCATCAAAGCGACACGGCCTTTATCAATATAAAATGTAGTACCGATGTCAATATTTAAATTGCTAAGACTTTGTTGAAGTGCCAAGTACACATCCTGCACATTTTCTTCAATGGCACTGGCACTTAGGCCATTCGAAATAATAATCTGCACTTTAGGCTGTTGCTTACATTTTTGTTGAATCAGTGCCTTTGATTCCTCTGATAAACGACGACCTAAATCAGGTCTTGTAATGTATTCTTCCTTATCAGTTACTTTCGTTGTTACTTGAAAAACATCTAGTTTTTGTAAAAGCTCTTCGGAAACTTCACCATATACGGCATCTACCGCAGCAGCATGATCAAGTCGGAACTTTAACCATGTTTTCGTTTTTGGTCTTGTCCCTGCTCTACCAACGCCAATTCGAGCAGGTGTATGTTTTTTTGCAGCCTGCACACTTTCTGTTAATGATTCTGCTTCAAACTGAAATGGCTTAATCGGCACAGCCGTATTAAAAGGTTGTTCTAGAGTAGCAGGAGCTATCGGTTCCGACTGAGGCGCTCCGTGCTGATACAGCTTTATTAACGGTCCCTGTGATGTCGTTTGAGACTCTGTTATTTCTGTCGGACGATTGTCGACTGTATCATATATTTTAATAAGTGATTGTTCTGCTGGAGGAGCTACAACTTCAGGTGCTTGGTTTCCTGTATTTTTCTCCATCTTTTCCATGACAAGCTGTGTAATCATAGAGACTAATTGATCATTCACTCGATTCACCTACCTTTCAAAAATGGATAAATCGCCAGCTCTTGCTGAAAGTCGACCATTTTCATAAATGCCCATTTTTTCTAACCATGCTAAAAATGCTGGAGCTGGTTTTTTACCAAATGTTTGGAGTAATGTAGCTACATCATGGAAGCTCATCGATTGATAGTTAAGCATTACATCATCACCCATTGGCGCAGCGATAATAAAGTTAACGCCTGCCGCTGTCAGTAGTACACTTAAATCTTCAATATCATTTTGATCCGCTTTAATATGGTTCGTATAACAAATATCTACACCCATAGGGATTCCATGCATTTTGCCCATGAAATGATCTTCTAGACCAGCACGAATAACCTGTTTATTGTTGTATAAATACTCTGGACCGATAAAGCCAACTACTGTGTTGACAATATAAGGATTAAAATGTCTAGCAAAGCCATAATTTCGCGATTCCAGTGTTACTTGGTCAATGCCCATATGTGCCTCTGCCGATAGCTCTGAGCCTTGACCTGTTTCAAAGTAGAATAAATTTGGACCAGTACCTGTTCCTTGTTTTTTAATGAGCTCCTCTGCTTCTCGTATTAAATCAGCAGAAATACCGAACGAACGGTTAGCAATTTCTGTCCCTGCGATACTTTGGAAAATCATATCTGCTGGGGCACCTTGTTTAATTGCCTTCATCTGTGTTGTAATATGAGCTAATACACAGTTTTGTGTAGGAATGGACCAATCATTGATGAATTCCTTTGTAGCCGTAAGCACTTTTTTGACACTTTCAACTGAATCATCTACAGGATTAATGCCGATAACAGCATCCCCAATACCATAGGACAGTCCTTCTTTTAGAGAGGCGATGATGCCATCAATATTATCTGTCGGATGATTTGGCTGTAGACGAGATGACAGCGTCCCTTTTTGACCAATCGTAATATTACACGTTGAAAGTATTTCAACTTTATTGGCTGCATGTACAAGATCTAAATTGGACATTAGTTTTGTAACAGCGGCAATAATCTCGGAATTCATCCCTTTGCTTAAACGCTTTAGCTCACGGTCACCCGTATCATTTGATAAAATGTATTCGCGTAGCTGCTCGATGCTCCAGTTTTTGATTTCTCCATATATTTGCTCATTAATGTCACCCTCAATAATGCGTGAAACCTCATCATTTTCTTGTGGCACTAATGGATTTTCTCGAATATCTTTCACTAAAAGCTCACTTAATACAGCCTTTGCTGCGATTCGTTGTTGAACCGTTTCAGCTGCAATCCCTGCTAGCTGATCGCCGGATTTTTCTTCATTGGCCTTCGCCATGACATCTTTTAATGATTTAAAATTATATTTTTCTCCACCAAATATCACCGATAAATTCACATTCATCCTCCTTACTTTGAGTGAAAGGCAAGAGTTTTTACAACAACAGGAACAACGCCAGATGGCAGAACCTCTCCTATGTCGATATAATCACCCGTCTCCACTTTAATTTGATCGATGCAAATAATTGGTACTGTAGAATTAATTGCTTGTATGGTTTGTCCAATAATCTTTGCATAATCTGATTGAATGACTATGATAATTGGTATGTCCTTGGAGCATCTTGTCGCCAAATGCTGCAAAACAGCCTCACACAATGCATGTACATCCTGAAAGCTTAAATACGGCAATTCACTAAAATAGAGGGCAAATGGTGAACGATTATCCTGTATGGAAAATAGATCATCCGCTCGCTCAACAGCTGTCTTTACTACAGTGTTAAAGTCTGTTGTTGCATCGTTCATATGGCAGTTGAAGACAGGCACATTTTTTAGTGGTAACACGTCGGCATCTACTTGAATAGTTGCGCCACTTATTTCAGTGGTCTGTGTACCTGCCCCCGTGACTGTTGCTCGTGCTGTTTCCTCTGGTCGCAGCCATAAAAATGATTGAAGCTGCTCATGCTTAAGTAGCGTTTTTGCTAGTTTTTCGCCAATATCATCATACTGACGCTGCGTACAGTCATTTTCATAAATACAGGAGGCTACACCACCTGAAAAGACAATGGCATCAACTGGTTTATGCCAGTTGGGTAAATGTCCTAGTAATAATGGATGCTCTTTATTGGTACATTGTCCATGAAGAATCATGGCAAGTGTTCCAACCATCTCTTCAATACATTGTGAGACGCGAACATCCTCTGCCGCATCACCGACAGCTAACGGATTAGACCAGTTTTCCATCAGTCGCATGAGTGGCGGAGAAATTGATTGAATCTTGCGTTCCTTAAATTCAATCAATCTACCACCAACATGTAAGGTACATGTACCAATGACTTCCCCAAACTGCATCACAGCAATATTCGCTGTCCCACCACCAATATCAATATTGGCTATTACTTTGGATGAATTCTTTGATTGCTGTAAAGTACCTGCCCCCTTGGCGGCGATGATGCCCTCTAAATCAGGACCAGCGGTAGCAACTAAAAAATGACCAGCGCCATCTGCAATGGTATGGACAACCTCTCTTGCATTTTCTTTCGTGGCGGATTCGCCTGTTATAATAATGGCGCCCGTTGAAATGTCTGTTGGCGCAATTTGTGCCAATTGATACTGCTGAAAAATAAATTCCTCAATCTTTTTCATATCAATGATGTCTTTATTGATAAAAGGTGTTTTAATAATTGGACTTTGATGCAATACCGTTTTCTCAATAATTTCAATCCTTGGCACATGTGTCACACCAGCCACATTTTTTAACAAAAAACTACTGACGACCATTTTTGTGGTACTTGTCCCAATATCAATGCCTGCACTAAATATTTTTTCAGTTTTCACCCTACACCTCCCTCTCGCTACTGTGAGCAATACATGAGATACGGACTATCGCGATCCTTAACAAATTGTTGAATGTCTTCATGTGTCTTCAGCTGAATCAATGGTTCAATAAACTCGATTCCTAGCTTTTGCCATGAAGAGGTTTTCACGATGGGCCCATGCGTCATAACATTTTTTAATAAAGCTGTAGCCCTTTCTACATCTGCATTAGGAGCATCAATCTTTGTAATAACACCAATTTGTATTTTTGGAATCCCTAAGCTAAATTGCGGAGGGAACACACTTCTTGCTGATGTAGCATCCTGCAAATAAATCACATGAGTTACTTCCAGCGACGTTGCCATAATATTTCTGTAATACATGGGATTTTCAACATATTCACCTGGTGTATCAACAATCCAGTCATCATAAACGAGTGCCTGTGTTTTGTTAGCCGTACTTTCCTTGCCTAACAAAGTATTCATCAATGTTGACTTTCCTGCTTGCACACCGCCTATTATCATTACTCGATTTTTCATATGACACATCCTATGATTTCGTTATTTTTGATGGGGTGTACCCTAATACCTCGGATAAAAAACGATTAATTTCTAACATCGCCATTTCCACTTCAGAAACACTTCCCACAATAACGAGACTACCTGTAAAACGATCTAAAAATCCGAGTTTGACATTGGCAGCCTTTGTCGCTAAATCCCCTGCAATAATCACTGTTTCACTCGGAGTACAAGTCATGATGCCCAGCGCACCTGCTTCTTGGATTCCTAGCTTTTGAAACATATCTGGATCAGGATTGGCAATAAGGTGACTCAATGTTAGCTGTTTACCCGGCACAAACTCCTGAATAAATCGTTTCTTTTCTTCACTCACACGTCATCACCTCACTTTTTTAATCAATTAAGATTTTTGCTCTGTTACATATTCGCCTTCTTTGATAATGCCAGCCTTGCGATCCTCAATTTCCAACCTTAATGCAGTTGGTACGGAAAGCTTATAAGCTAAAATAATGGCAATGACACCCGCTAAAAACTTACCAGCGATAACAGGCAAGATAATAGTAGGCTGGAAATTAGCTGTAAATGATAAGTGATCGCCTAATAGGAATGCAGAACACACACCAAATGCAATGTTAATAACTTTATCTTTTGGTGGCATATGGCGAATCAGTGTAAACATCGCCAAAATATTAGCAATCGTTGCTAAAATCCCCGCACTTCCTACAGAGGATAAGCCTAATTTTTTACCAGCCGCTTCAAGTGGCTTGGAAGCATATTTTCGAATTAAATACACCATTGGGAAGGCACCCGCTAGCATAATACCGATATAACCGGCTGTCTCTAATGCTCGGAATTGATCGATCTCATCTGCCATGATTGGATCAAAGCCCCACGCACCAAAAATCTTTGTAAAAATACCTGTAAAAATCTCAACAATCGAGAACACTAATACTAATTTAATCCCGGCATCCATCACACGTCCGAATAGCATAAATCCTTTAATCATACCGTTCGGAATAAGCTTTAAGCCTAGTGCGATTAAAATAACGAAAATAAATAAAGGTAGTAAGTTAATTAATATTTGTAAAACAGAAATGGCAAACACATATGTAGGTGCCTCTGTTGTACTAATGACTTCACGGACTTCTGTATTAAATAGCACAATCATGATTGAAGAAATAAATGCACCAATCGGAATCGTTAATACGCCGGCCATAATACCTAGCGCCATATACTTATGATCACGCTTATCTAACATTGCAAGCCCCATTGGAATAGAGAATACGATAGTAGCACCAGACATAAATCCAACAACTAGAGCCATGACCCATCCTTCATAAGACTCTTTTAATGCATTGGCTAATTGGTAACCACCCATGTCCGAAGCTAATATTGTCGTCGCTGCTATCGCAGGATCTGCACCAATTAACTCAAAAATCGGACTAATAAAATGACTAATAAACCATGTTAAGTAAGGAATAGCTGCCATGATCCCTGCTGCTGGGACAAAAATATGTCCAACGGTATGGATACCATTCATAAATTCTTTTCCAATTCCATACTCAGCATCTCGGATTGCCCCGATTGCCCCTAAAACAGCACAAATCATAATAATATAAACGATAATCGTTCCTATCATTGCCATCTTACTCATCACCCCTTTTTTAATAAATTTATAGAAAAAAAGGCGCTTTAAAGAAGAAATCTCTTTAAAGCGCCTTTGCTTCAACTATTGACTTGTAAAGTATTAATAATTTGCTGGGCGATATGCACCATTTCCTGTTGGGTTTGCATACTTTCATTGCGAATCCTACGGTAAGCCTCGTCCTCGCTTATATTTTCGGCCTGCATTAGCAAGCCCTTTGCTCGTTCAATGACTTTCCGCTTATCTAATTGTGTTTGCTTATGTAAAATCTCCCCATTGAGACGGTTGAACTTATCAATTTGATGAAAGGCAACCTCTAACACAGGCAACACATTTTTTTCAGAAAACGGTTTCATTACATACCCTAATATATTATCCTGCTTCATGTATAGCAACAATTCTTTTTCACTGTAAGCCGAGATGAAAAGAACTGGTATACCAAGCTGTTGTTCAATAATTTTACTTGCCTTTAAACCATCTAGTTTAGGCATTTTGATGTCCATTAAGATTAACTGTGGTTTATGTAAAAAGGCTAATTCAATGGCTGTTTCCCCATTGTTCGCCTGCGCCACTACTTCATAGCCATTATCTTCTAACATAAACTTCAAATCAATCGCAATCAGTGATTCATCTTCGACAATCATAACTTTCCTAGTCATTTACGATAAATACCTCCTCACTTACAGGGAACTGAACTTGAGTATGTGTACCTTCTTCACTAGGGATAATTGAAAATGAGCCAGCTAAATCATATTCGACGAGCCTTGTGATAATCTCCATACCAAAAGATGCCTTCACCTCTTGCATTCCAACGCCGTTGTCAGAAATATGAAGTGAAATCGTTGAATCTTCCTGCATGAATAGAATATCGATGGTTCCCTCATCACGTCCGATAAAAGCATACTTTAATGCATTTTGCAGTAGCTCGCAAATAATGAGTGCAAGGGATACTGCTTTTTTTGAATGGCAAAATAGTTGCAAATTATCATGATGAAAGGCTAATTGAATAGTCGCTGTATTGGACGTGCCAATCATTTTATGACCTATTTTTTTAGCTAATGCGATAACGTCTACTCTTTCCTCAGCGTTATCCTCGTTTTCTAAAATAAGCTCATAAACCGATGAAATACTATATATTCGATTTAATGCCTCCTGAAAAGCACTTGCATTCGCAGCCGACAAATCATTCCGCATTTGCAAACGTAGAAGGCTCGTTACTGTCTGAAGATTATTTTTCACACGATGGTGAATTTCCCGTATCGCAAATGTTTTCATCATTAGCTCATTTTCTTTCAGTTTAAGCTCTGTTAGATCATGAATAATGAGTAGCGTCACTTTCTCGTTATGACTACGAATCGGAATTTTCTTCACAATAAAGGATTTACGATCAATCGTAATTTCTAAGAAAAAGACATCATCGCCTTTATCATAGACTTCCTGTAAAAACGGTAATATTTTATCTAATGCAACATTGTCAAAATTTTCTAACCCTGATAGCTCAGAAATAAAATGGTAGCCAGCAGGATTACTGTAAATCACTTTGTTCTCGTGATTTGTCAGAATGATCGATTCTACAAGTAAATCTGACACAACTGGTATTGGCTGAGAGTTTGGTTCTACAATATGCTCAATTAATGCGAAAGGCATATTTTGAAAATCATCTTTCGGTGTCGATTGCATCTTCACCATTTTTTCCTGAATCAACACTGCTATTACTTGCTGTTGCTCATTAAAAATAGGAATGACATGTTGCTCTACCGTAACACCTTCCTGCGTAATTGCTCTTGAGATGGATGATTTTTCTTTATGTTTAAACGCAGCGAATACGGCTGGTTCAAAACTTTCAAATACGAATTTTCCGATAACTGATTTCTCATATAACCCAATTTCCTTGTTCGGGAAAGCCTCTGCCACAACAATCGCATGTGGTAAATTTTCCAACATGCAATCTATGAACATATAACAATCAGTCAACTCAGCATAATACTTTAGTGTAGCCTCTATTTCTGTTAACTTGTCAATATCCGTTGCCGAAAGGTTTGTATATTTTCTACATAATGATTGAATGTTCGACAGGCTCAAGCCCCCTATCTAAAATAATCAACAATCAATTTGATTATTCTTAAAAATTCTTGTCATTATTATAAACCTTTTGTGAAATTATTTTCAATAAAAAAAATATTTTCTTTCACCAGATATTGTTGCATTACAAAGAACTATATAGCTTAAAAGAGAAATATTCAACAGTTTTTTAAAATTGAATTATTTAACATCGAGAAAAATATTATTTCAATATATTAAAAAACGAGCTTACCTCTATGGCAAACTCGTTTTTCATTATTTTATTTCTGGGACAACAGCTAATATGTTTTCAAAGGCTGCACGCTGTTTTTGTTCTTCCTCATTCAGCAAAATGTGGATGTCTCCATGATCATTTGATGTCCGAATTAAGCGTCCCATCCCTTGCTGCAAGCGTAATTGCATGAAAGGTAGCTCCACCTCTTCAAATGGGTTTTCAGCAAATGTGCGCTTCGCATCAAATAGTGGATCTTGTGGAGGAAACGGTAAATCATAAATAATAACACGTGTTAATGCTTCCTCTGGTAAATCTAAGCCTTCCCATAAATGATATGAGCATAATGTTTTAACCGATCCCTGCTGGAAGTCTCGGACGATTGCTGAAAGCTCTCGATCTCCTTCGAAAGCCACATACATTCGTTCCATTAGTGGTAATTCTGCTTTAAAGTTTAGCATCGCTTGCTTGGATTTAAATAATATTAATGTTTGCTCGCCATCACGTAGCAATTGCTGAACTCGCGCTGTTTTATCACCTTGACTAAGCTCATGTAAATAGATTTTCATCACTTCTTCATAGTCGAATGGAGAAGGTACTGAAAATGATTGATAATCTCGAATTCCTAAACTATAGGCAATATATGAAAAGTCTTTATTAACAGATAAGGTTGCAGAAGAAAAGACGATTGGAAGCTTTTTAGAGAATAATTTTTCAGCTAAAACCTCTGTAATTAAACGAGGCATAATAACAAGCGTTTCTTCGCCATCTGTCTCCTCTAACCAATCTACTGCATCGCCCTGTGCTATGAAAATACGCAAAGAAGCCTCATATTGTTCTAAGTATTCTTCTGCCATATTTAATTCATATTCGGGAATCATATACATTTCTGATTCAAAGACGAATTCTTCCATCAACGTTTCTACATCTTTTATTAACTGCTTCCCGTAAGCAAGCAGTGTTTTTGATTTGTTTATACGTTTACGATCCTCATTTGAAGCAACGATATCATCACGAAGCTGATCAAAGAATAGCTCATGATCATCCTGTAATTTTTCCATTGCGTACAGTGTACGCTCACGTACGCCATCTACCATCAATCGCTCAAGTAGTTTAACAATGGTTGTTGCCTGTACTTTGTATGTCATTGCTTTTTGAGCAGCATATTCCAATAGATGTCCTTCATCCAACACAATCATCGATACCTCTGGCAATAATGCTAGCTGGCCTTCACGCTCACGCGATTCCTTAGTGGCCAAATGCTCCATTAAAAAATCCTGTGAACAGATAACAAGATCTGTTGATTTACGATAATGTGAGCGATGTAATGTTTGCCCACAGCGATTACGAAGCTCACAAACCGAACATTGCATAATGGCATTATAATTGACCTTTTGCCAATCTTCGTCACTAACAGTCGGATAATCACTACGCTCACCATACGGATGGACAGCGATCATTGAGCCTTGTGCATACACACCATCTGGAATAGAAAAGGCAATATCATCAATCCATTCATCCGTTACTACCTTTTCCGTTTCTTCAAAACGTTTTAAGCATAAATACTGATCTCGCGATTTTGCTAAGCGAACATCAATTTCAAGTCCTAATGTTTTTTGAAGCTTATAAATATCGCCCCCCTCTTTTACGAGCTGGTCGATTAATGTTTCATCTGCGCAAGCAATGAGCGCTGGTTTCCCAGTGTAACGCGCATAGGAAATGGCTGGTAGTAAATAAGCAATGGTTTTGCCAGTTCCCACTCCTGCCTCTGCAAAGAGAACATTTTTTTCTTTTAGTGCTTGTTCTATTTGATAAGCCATAAAAATTTGCTCATCACGGCATTCAAAGCCTTTTTCAGGTAATTCATCATAAAGGACATCACCCATCCAATCACCTAATGAATCAAAAAATGAACGGTCCTTTGATAATGCAAATGGTAAAGATTTACGCAATTAATGTTCCCCCTCTAACTCTCTGGTGCTATTATACGCGACGAAACGGAAGATAAGAAAACAACTTATCTTCCGTTACTATTCGTTAATCTCTTTTAGACTTTTGACCCCAGAATTGATAATAATTTGTTTCTATAAAGCCATTAAATAACTTACGCTTCTTCGTCGCTTGGCGTCCATATAATTCTTCAAAATTTTTCATGGAGGAAAGCATATATACAGACCAAGTTGGATAATTCTTCATCACTTTTCCTAAATCACGGATTACTTGCTCTACGACTTCCACATCACCGATACGTTCTCCGTATGGTGGGTTACCAATCATGACACCATCCGTTAATTGTGTTGTAAAATCACGTGCTTGCATTTGCTTAAACGCGATTAACTCACCAAAACCTGCTTCCATCGCGTTTTCTTGCGCAATGCTGACCATGCGATGATCAATATCTGAACCAATAATTTCTAGTGGCTGATCATAATTCGCTAAGCTTTCTGCTTCATCACGAACCGTATCCCAGATGGCAGCTTTCATCCACGGCCAATCCTCTGAAATAAATTCACGGTTATATCCCGGTGCTATATTTTGTCCAAACATTGCCGCTTCTAATGCAATGGTACCCGAGCCACAGAATGGGTCAACAAACGGACGATTTGGATTCCACTTCGAAATTTGTACAAGTGCTGCAGCTAATGTTTCTTTTAACGGTGCCTCACCTTGCGCCTGACGATAGCCACGCTTATGCAAGCCTGCGCCAGACGTATCAATCGTTAGTGTCGCCACATCTTTTAAAATTGAAACCTCAATTTTGTAGGTCGCCCCTGATTCATCTAAAAAGCCAAGTCGTTTATAATGCTGTTTCATGCGTTCGACAATCGCTTTTTTTGTAATCGCTTGGCAATCTGGCACACTAAATAATTTCGATTTAACCGACTTCCCTGAAACCGGAAAAGCAGCATCCACCGGTAAATACTTCTCCCATGGTAATGCTTTTACACTTTCAAATAATTGTTCAAACGATTTTGCTGGGAATTGTCCAACAACAATTTTTACTCGATCCGCTACACGCAGCCATAAATTGGTACGTGCAATAGCTGTTTCGTCGCCCTCAAAATATACTTTGCCATTGTCAACAGTTGTTTCATAGCCGAGTGCTTTCACTTCTTGGGCAACTATTGCCTCTAAGCCCATTGCTGAAGTAGCTACTAATTGATAGTTTGCCATAGATTATTTCCTTCCTTGATGCTCAATTTCCCAATACTCCATAAACTCAATGAGCTCATTTAATGGTAATGGTTTGCTGTAATAATAGCCTTGAATAATATCACAGTTCATTTTACGTAGTATATCCACTTGTTGTGCCTGTTCAACACCTTCAGCAACAACTTTCATTTTTAATCGATGTGACATTTGAATAATCGCATCTACAACTGCCTGTTTCTCATCAAGTGATCCAATATGTTGAATAAAGCTACGATCAATTTTTAAACAATCTAATGGAAAACGAACTAAATAGCTTAAAGACGAATAGCCCGTCCCAAAATCGTCGATCGAGATTTTAAAGCCTAATTGTTTCAAGCGCACTAACTTACTGACAGTTTCGTTTGCATTATTCATAACTGTTCGTTCCGTTACTTCTATTTCAAAATTGTTTGCTGGCATATTATAGCGTTCTAATATTGTTTGTATTGAATCTAAAAAATTCTGCTGTTTAAAGTGAATGCTCGATATATTAATGGCTACAGGTGTTTTCCAACCTTGTTGTTGCATTTGAATAACTGATTCACATGCTTTTTCTAAAATAACCTCACTTAACGGAATGATTAATCCCGTATCCTCAGCATAAGGTATAAACTCCGCTGGTGATACAAAGCCAAGCCTTTCGCTATTCCAACGTACCAGTGCCTCTAAACCTTGAATCCCCTCATTTTCCACCGAAATTTTTGGTTGAAAATACAGCTCAAATTCGCGATTTTCTATGGCTCTTCTTAACTCTGAATCAAGCAATAAAACTCGTTTTGCATCAGTTTGTAGTTCATCAAAATAAAAGGAATAGCCATTCAATTCATGTTTTTTTGAATAAGTCATGGCTCGATCTGCACAATTAATCAGTTCTTCTGTGTTTTTTCCGTCTACTGGATAAACACTAATCCCAACACTTGTAGAAATAAATACTTCCTGCCCATTTAACATCATCGGTTGTTCTATACTACTAATGATTTGCTCAGCAAATTTTGCTGCTTCTTTGACATTTTTCACATTGGTTAAGGTGATGACAAATTCATCCCCACCATATCTTGCAATAATATCTTTGTTTTTCAGTAATTTTTTTAAACGATTTGCTACTTCTATTAAAATTGAATCTCCTACAGCATGGCCTAATGTATCATTAATTTGTTTGAAGCGATCCAAATCTAAAAAATAAACCGCGTGCTGCACTGAATGAGAAATAGCAGAAGTCGATTCTAAGAGATTATCCATTCTTTCAATATAGGCAAAACGATTGGATACATCTGTTAATGAATCCGTAAGTAAACGCTTTTCTAATTCATGTTCTACTATTTTTCTTTCAGACAAATCTGTGAAAATACCACAGTAATTTGTAACCTTCCCCTCATCGTTGGTTACACTTACAATCGTTAACCATTCAGGATATACATCTCCTGTTTTACGTCGATTCCATATCTCACCTTGCCAAATGCCTTCTTGTCGTATCTGTTCCCACATCTCTAAATAGAAAGGCAATTCATGTACACCCGATTGCAAAACGGCGGGCGTTTTTCCAACCACTTCATCTCGTGTATAGCCTGTCACAAATTCAAAGGCGGGATTCACCATTACTATTTTTTTGTATTCATCCGTAATCATGATACCTTCAGATACATTTTCGAAGATTTTAAGTACTAAGGTCGTAGGATATTTTGAAATCAAATTCAACTTATCCATACTTTCCCAATTATTCACTCCGTTCATGTTTCCGCTCCATCCTATCTCTCTATACTCCCTAAGAAGGGCATTTCGTCAATCGGTATGTAATCCATTACGCCTCAGCGTAAATTTTCGCTGACGCTTCGCTTTCGCGTAGATAAAAATGCATCTAGATTTTCAAGCTTCCTTGAAAAGCGCCACTCCAAAATTTTAGGACACCGGCTGAAATGGAAAGAAGATGTACGTATTCTTATCACCTTTAGGATTGATACCTGAGGCTCGACTTATTTATCTACTCAAGATCTACATACATTATATTGTTACGATAACCGTTTAGATATTGTGACTTAGAAGCGGTAGCGATAGAGAGAGCACTGATTTAGCTATTCTCAAACGTATCGCGCATACCAAGACTTGATTAACAAGGTTACTTTTTCCTCATGAACTCAAAATAAAAGCTCTCCACCGAGTTGGAGAGCGCTTGTTATTCATAGATAAGCATCAAAAAATTCCATAAGCCATGTTTTGTTCCCGAGTACTCAAACAGCTTGCGCCTCGTACGATCAGGTGGTAATCATCTATCTACAGAGCAAACTCTGTCCCTCTATCCGTTCAATTCCTTCTAGAGAGTGCCCCTACCATAATTTGGGTTTCTCACTCGTGGGGTTTACCTCGTTCCACCTTGCAAGTTTCCAAGCAAGCTTCGTCACTGTGGCACTTTCAGGAAGTGTCAACCATATCCAAAGACGTAGGTTTTCCTTCCGCCGTCAGCCTGAACAGCTGCCTTACCTTATTTTTTCAGTAAGCACGAACACTACGGCCATCTCAGAACCGTGTGAGCATGGACTTTCCTCTACGACGTCTAGCGCCGCAGCGATTACCAGAATTTCATGATGATACGAAAGATTATACTAGAGTTTTATGTTAAATACAATATAAATGACTAAATTTATTCGTATAGCTTGCTACCAAATACATGTTTTTCTAAATTAGATAGACGTTTTAAAATATCAAAGTTAGTTGTACCAGCTGTTGCTGAAGCAACTGGTTGTCTCTTTGGTGTACTATCAATTTCCTCTTTTAATTGTCTATTTTCTTCACGTAGTTGGGCCACCACTTTTTCAAACGTTTCATAGTCTTGAATAATTTCATCAAGAAAAGAATCTACATCTTCTACATTATAGCCTTTAAAATTCTTTTTAAATTCCTTTTCAAGGATCATTTTTGACGTTAATTTAATGTCCATTCACATCGCCCTTCCTCACACTACATACACGAATACATTATAGCACACTTCATCACATTATATCGTCTGAAAACACCAATTGTAAGGATAAAGTTGTCGATTCTTGCGCTTACCCAGGAAATTATTTCTTATTTCCTAGTCTGTGCAATCGCTTTTCCCATGAAATTTCCCATTTTTGTTTTTGTTCTGCTCTCCATTGCTCATTATTTCGAATTAGACGTATGCCCTCATGCGTATAGTAAAGGGCCTGCTCATAATCTTTTATTTGATGCTCATAAAGTATGGCTAGCTGCTCAAGGACATGTAACTTTGTTCTTGCTTCTACAAAATGGAGAGAGGCCACAAATGAGTCAATGGCTTCACTATAGCGTTTACTCTTTTTATGCTGTAAGGCTAAATAATATTGAGCATGGCCTGCTTCTAGTGCATCAAATTGAGTTGTCACCTTTTCTAATACCCTAACACTTTGGGTGCTTTCTTTTAAATCACCATACCATTTCCCAATATTAGTGAAGGTTTTTGCGGATTCTTCATGGTCTTCCTCAAACAATAAATGTGTAGAATGACTATAAAGTGTGATAAGGGACAGTAAATCCCACTCGTTATGAAGCAAAACCTTCATAAGGGCATCTGGTATGCCGCTTTTCACAGCATCTAAATAAATAATAGGTGCGAGATGACCTGGAATATCTCCTTTTCGAGAAAAACCAAGTTTCTCTTCCTCCACAGATTTTAATTTTAAGCGCTCCATATCATTTTTCCATAAACGCTTCGAACTATGCAACAAATCTATTTGTCGTTGTGATCGTAATTTCGGTAACGTTTTCTGGTGAAGCGTCCAACGTGTTTCAAGCTGTGGCCAATCAAAGCTTTTTCCATTATAGGTAATAACGGTCGCTGTTTTTTGCCATAGCTTAGATTCAAACAAAAAAGCTGCCTCGTGTGCAGGGTCAGCAAGAATATATTGGGTCAACTCAAAACCTTCCTCTGCCATTTCTAAAAAACCGAGCAGAAAAATATGCGTTCCCACACCCTTTAAGCCGGTTGTTTCTGTATCAAAAAATAATACAGGTTCATTTATATCAAGCGCATAAGGGTGATGAAAATCGGCACCTTGCCATTTTTTCAAGGCATCAAAAAATGACCGTAGCTGATAATGGCCATGCTGATAAGAAAATGGATAGTGTACTTGACGCTTAAACACAATGCCAAAGTCATTTTCAACAACCGTTAGTCCTGCTTTTTGCCATTGCTCTGTATAGCTTGGCTTTGCAGGCTTTTGAAAAGCGGGTTCTTCCACCTTTTGTTGAGCCGCTGGTTTTTTACCAAGCATTTTTTTCATTTGGAGTATTTTATTTTCGTAAGACATGTATTTCACTCATTTTCTGCTTATAGTTAAGACATCTCTAGCAAGAGTAACACGATTCATTAGCTCATTCAAAATATTCTTTGCTCTAAACACATATGTAGGAGTTAGCTCGTGATTCTAAACATCCTTATCCTTTTTCCAATCATAGGAAGTTTTAGACCAATTAAAAAGTAATAGGGCAAAGAGCAGCACGATCATACTAATAATCATAATGGATAAGCTTTCCTTCCATTTCACTTCGTCATTTGAAATATATTGAAAACCTGTTCTAAGTAGAAAATAAATGATGGGGTAAAAGAAATAATGTAACTGATTCTTTTTCATATGCTCTGCTCATCCTCTCTTACTCTTTCCTCCAGTAAAACCCGTAGCATGGCGGCACAAAAATGGAAGAAGGCTTAGGGAACTGTCATCCCTTAAGCCTTCTATATTTTACTTTTGAGTTAATAGCCGAAGTAGTACTACTACCCTCTTCTTCCCTTCTTGCAAACTGTCTTGTGCACCAATGCATGATGGACAGCCAGACTCACAAGGACAACTTGAAACATGCTCTAATGTTTTGATTATAAGATCTTCCCATAAGTCATAAACCTTTTCACTTAAACCAATACCACCAGGATACTTATCATAAATGAAAAATGTTGGCAATTCATTATGTGAAGCTTTTACTTGTGGTACGACAGCTACATCGCTACTGTCGCACTGAATAAATATTGGAATAAAGGCATTCATCGCATAAGCTGCTCCAGTCATCGCGTCCGTTAATTCTGCTTCGGACCATTGATCTACTTTGTTGAACGATAACCAAGACGAGCTTGTATGCATTTCATCTGGCGGTAGATGAATAGGTCCAGACCCGATATTGTCATGTGTGCCGAAGCGGATTTTCTTGAAAATCGTTGCCTGTGCCACTAAGCCAACATCGCCAAAACCAATCGTACCACCTCCATAATGACGACTACGATCCTCCTCTAGCACCTTCATCTCAACTGCTAAATTAGCATCTGTATAATAATCTACATCTACTTCACGGACATAGGCTTTCTTTTCTTCCCAATCAAGTTTCTCTACTTGAAATTGAATACCTTGATGCAGGTATATAGCTTCTTCGTGTAACAGGGTCATCGCACTATGACGATCCATTTCACCAATCACCTTTGTTTGGGCAGGAATGGACAGATCAATTATGACCACATTTTCCTGGGACGCTGAGCGCAAGCTTATATCGTGCGCGGGGAAACGGTCACTCATCCAATGCCACTTATCACTCGTCTTAAAGACAACCCCTTCTTCCGCTAAATAATCCAATAAATCCTGGATGTCATATTCTCCATACATATCGCCTGTTGAAAAAGGTAGCTCGAAGGCCGCACATTTTAAATGATCCATTAAAATCAACATATTTTCTGGATAGATACGCGCTTCCTCTGGCGTACTCCCTAGTAAAAACAACGGATGATTCACCACATACTGGTCTAATGCGGAAGATTGGGCAACATAAATAATCAATGCCTCATCCTGACGTCTTCCTGCACGTCCTGCTTGTTGCCAAGCACTCGCAATATTTCCCGGGTAACCGGTCATAATACACGCTTGTAATTGGCCGATATCCACGCCTAATTCTAATGCATTAGTGCTAACTACCGTTTGGATTGTGCCATCACGCAGGCCTTTTTCAATGACGCGGCGCTCAGATGGCAAGTATCCCCCTCGATAACCACGCACAGATTCATCAAGCAGCTTGTTTCGTGTAAGTTCCTTTAAATAGGTCACAATCATCTCAACACGCACCCGACTTTTAGCAAAAATGATCGATTGAATGCCAGCAACATAAAGTCTTTTAGCTAAATCACTGACCTCTAAAACGGCACTCCTACGCACCCCAAACGTTTTATGAATAATAGGTGGGTTGTAAAAAAGGAAGGTTTTTTTGCCAACTGGTGCACCCGAATCAGCAATGAGCGTATGTGGTTCATTCGTCAGCAGCTCTGCAAGCTCCTTAGGATTTTTTATAGTAGCAGACGTACAAATGAACACAGGGTTACTGCCATAAAATTCACAAATACGCTTTAATCTACGAATAACATGTGCCACATGTGAACCAAATACCCCTTTGTAGGTATGCAGCTCATCAATTACGATATATTGTAAATTTTCAAAGAGGGATACCCATTTCGTATGGTGTGGCAATATACCTGAATGAAGCATATCAGGGTTTGTCATAACAATGTGCCCTGCCTTGCGAACCTTTTGACGAATGCCTGGAGCCGTATCTCCATCATACGTATAACTCAATATCTCCTCACCACTTAGCTCGATAAGGTCATTTAGGTCATTTTTTTGATCTTGCGCTAATGCCTTTGTCGGAAATAAATAAATGGCACGCGCGTTTGGATCTTCCAATATTTTTTGCAACACTGGTAGATGATAGCAATACGATTTACCAGATGCAGTTGGTGTAACCGCAGTAAACGATGTACCACACTGCGCCAAATCAAAAGCCTCTCTTTGATGGGTGTAAAGTTGCTCAATGCCTCTTGCCTGCAATGCCTTCACTAATGAAGGGTGTAAATTTTCCGGGAAAGGTGCATATTTGGCAGGTCGACCCTCCAATGTTTGCCAATGAAGAATACGCTCTTTTAATTCTTCATCATATCTCCACTCTTGTAAAAGCTCACTAATCGTTCGTTTCTTCGTTAGCATCCGTTTCTCCCTCCCTTACCAATCGTTCAAAGATTTTTAATGTATAGGAGGTAGAATGAATCGCATCTAAAAAACGTTTTTTACTTGTTTCTTTATAAAAAGACTGCACAACAAATTGCTCCATCGATTCTACCGCTGAAGCAATTTGTTGAGTATGCATATATTTCGGTCGATTTTGTTCAATCCATTTATTTGCTTCTTGCTGCCATTCCTTCAACAGCTGGTGAATTTTATCAGCGTGTGGTTTCACCTCTTGAAAAAAATCTGGCGTCCGGTCTTCTTCACGCATTTGCCAGAACCTTGATACACAATGTTCACATTCATCTATTAATTGGGCTGTTTGCTGAATCACTAACAATTTTGCACCTCATCTCTCATCAATCACGTAAGCAAATATATTTCGTAGTCATTGCATATATATGGTGAGTATGTCTTGTCCATCAAATCAACTACGGAAATATCACTGCATTGACACCATTCACCGTACTTTTGTGGTAAAAATTGTATCAATTTTAATGCTATAGCGATAGTTCAATTGCTTATGAGATAAGTGTACCAAAGTCTATCATTTTTCACTACTAGTAGGCGAACAAGCATTCTTTACTTGCCAGTTCTTTTCTGCTAAGCTTACTTTCTGGCTAACCGCTTTAAGCTGCATAAAAAAGTGCAAACTCTGTGCATTGTTTTCCAGGGACACTCTTGTGAAAAGTAATTGATTGACCAGATCTAACTGCGCAACTAATTGTTTTAACTTGTTCAAAATAACGCCTCCTTTGCTTTAACTTTAGTATTCCTCGAATGTATAGAATTACCTTCAAGGGTGACAAAATAAGCGTAAGTTAGCTGAAAGAAGAAGATTTTCGATAAATTTTTAATAGTGAACCTTCAACCTAAAAAAGCGTCATGAATGAAGGGTCTGAATGTGAAAAGATTTCAACCCGATTTCGTGTTTCATTTTATCAGTTATTTTGACGATTCGAGTAATAAAGGAGCTGGCGAATTTTCGACGCAATTTGTTCTTCATTATCTTTCGTTATCTACTATTCTAGTAGCGGCAACATAATAAATGGAAGTAGAGAATAGCTATAAAAACATGGTAAACTAATGATTAGAAATGCAGTATGGTAAAGGGTGAGCTTAATGACAATTCGTTATCCAAACGGGAAATTGTATACCCCCAATGCTTCTGTACAGAAAACAGAAAAAAAAAGTAGAAACAAAGATTTGTCTTTTAGTAATCGTGGAAAGACGCTAGAAGATGAAATTAATGAAGCAAACGACTATTATATAAAAAGGCGACTTGCTATCATTCATAAGAAACCTGTTCCTGTGCAAATCGTCAAAGTAGAGTATCCTTCGAGAAGTGCTGCTGTTATTCGAGAAGCATACTTTCGAACACCTTCCACAACCGACTACAATGGTGTTTGGAATGGGCATTATATTGATTTTGATGCAAAGGAAACTGCTTCCAAAACGAGTTTCCCCTTAAAAAATATTCATGAGCATCAAATGACCCATATGCAGCAAGTGACGGAACAAAATGGTGTGGCTTTTATAATCGTTCGCTTTTCTGCTTTTGAACGTTATTTTATTGTGCCATATGAAGTTTTACAAAAGGCCTGGCAAGCAATGGAGAATGGCAGTCGGAAATCGATACCCTTTTCAATGATTGAAGAAGAGGCATATGAAATTCCCACGACTTATTATCCACGTATCGATTATTTGCCCATCATCCAACGATTGATCGATGCGAAATGCTGCGGGTTTGAAAGTGAGGAGAAATAAGAATGACTGAACGTCGTCGAACACGTGGAGAGCATCAAAAAGCTCTCGCTGAAAAAAATAAAAAGAAAAAGAATAAACCAACTTCATCCGCTAAGACATGGTTTAAACGTATTTTCTTAGCGATCTTAGCTATCGGTGTGGCAGGCTTCATAGGAGGAGCTGGGTTATTTGCCTACTATGCTAGCACAGCACCAGAGCTTGATGAGGAATTATTAAAGGACCCTGTTTCTTCAGAGTTCTACGATAAAAACGGTGAACTATTCGCAACAATCGGTGCAGAAAACCGTAAATATATAAAATATGAAGATATACCAGAAGATATGGTTAACGCTATTCTAGCAACGGAAGATGTACGCTTTTTCGAGCATCACGGGATGGATTTTTATCGTTTAGGTGGTGCTATTCTTGCCAACTTCCGTGATGGCTTCGGTGCTCAAGGTGCATCTACCCTAACACAGCAAGTTGTGAAAAACTCTTTTTTACAAAATGAGAAAAAATTAAAGCGTAAAGCACAGGAAGCATGGCTAGCCTTTCAGTTAGAGCGTAAATATTCAAAAGAAGAAATTTTTGAAATGTACTTCAATAAAATGCTCATGTCAGGTCGTATTTATGGCTTCGGAACAGCAGCACAATATTTCTATGGGAAAGAATTAAAAGATTTAACATTAGATGAAGAAGCCTTATTAGCAGGGTTAGTACAACGACCTAATGCTTATAATCCATTAAAAAATCCTGAGCTTGCAAAAAAACGTCGTAACACAGTTTTAGGATTAATGTATCAACATGGAAAAATAACTAAAGCTGAAATGGAAGAAGCAAAGAAAGTGGAAGTTCAAGCAGGTCTTGCTGATGATGCAACACGTCAATCATTTGCTGGTTCCAAATATGATGCCTTCCTAGATGTCGTGATTAATGAATTGGAAGAAAACGGCGATGGAACGGCGATGGCAGAAGGGATTAAAGTTTACACAACACTTGATCCAGATGCCCAAAAGGTTGTAGAAAATGTCATGAACGATGACAGTAATTTCCCTACTGAAGAAATTCAGTCTGGTGTTGCGGTTATCGATACAAAAACGGGTGCGATTCAAGCCGTTGGTGGTGGTCGCCATTACGGTGCTGAACGTGGCTGGAACTACGCAGACGACCTGAAAAAAAATCAACCAGGTTCTACAATGAAACCATTAGTTGACTATGGTCCAGCTATCGAATATTTAAATTGGTCTACAGGTCAAACACTTGTCGATGAGCCAATGAATTACACAGGTACAAAACAAACTATCACAAACTGGGATGGCCGATATATGGGTGCCATGACTGCTCGTAAAGCTTTATATGCTTCACGAAACGTTCCTGCTGTCAAAGCATTACAAGAGGTTGGCACTGAAAAGGCCAAGGAATTTGTAGGAAATTTAGGCATTAAAACAGATGATCTTTATGAATCGGATGCAATTGGTGGAGGAGCTATTACAATCTCCCCTATCCAAATGGCAGCTTCTTATGCAGCTTTCGGTAATAACGGGGTCTACACGGATCCACATGCGATTTCAAAAATTGTCTATCGTGATGGCAAAACATCTAAAAACTACACACCTGAATCTAAAGTTGCTATGAGCGATTATACTGCTTATATGGTAACGGATATGCTGCGTGATGTAGTGGGCAATAAACCAGATGCATCTGGTACTGCTGCCAATGTACCTGGCTTAGATATTGCAGGTAAAACAGGTACAACAAACTACTCTGCAGAAGATTTCAATAAATATAACTTACCGAATACAAGTGTGCCTGATTCATGGTTTGCTGGTTATACAACAAACTATTCCATTGCGATATGGAGTGGGTATGAAAAACATTTTGATCCAATTACAACATGGGAAGAACGTCGATTACCACAAAATTTATTTAAGTCGATAATGCAAGAAATTTCAGCTAATGTTGAAACAGCAAGCTTTAAAAAACCTAATTCGGTTGTAGAAGCAACGATTGAAGTAGGCTCTAAACCACTAAAATTAGCAAGTGATTACACTCCTAGTGAATTGCGTCAAACAGAGCTATTTGTACGTGGAACTGAACCAAAAGAGGTGTCGACTGTCTATGAAGCACCAGAATTATCAACACCTTATAATGTTTCGGCAAGCTTAGATTTAGAAGCACAGTCCATTAATATTTCTTGGGAACATGATGCTATCGTAGATCCAGAAACGGACGAACCATTACCAACTTCATTTGAAGTCACTGCTACACGTGATGACGGTCAAACGTTTGCTCTAGGCACAACTGAGAGCAAAGGGTTAACCGTTGGCAATACGCTAGAGGATGGAAATTACACAATCTCTGTCGTAGCCATTATGGACGGCACACGTAGTGAACCTGGTACAACTACTTTCCAAATCACAAGCACGTCTGAAGAAGATTTAGAAACGAAAGAACCAGATGAGCCAGAAATTGATTTACCAATAGATCCTGGGCAAGAAGACAATGGTAATAACAATGGCAATGGTGAAAATGGCAATAATGGTAATGGCAATAACCATAATAATAATGGTAATGGGCAAGGTAATAATGGCAACGGAGGAGACCCTGGCAATAATAATGATGGCAATCTACAGCCGACGACTCCAACCGAACCTACCAACCCAACTGAAGAAGATCAAAGCACAGAATAAACGAAAAAACCGAGAAGCACATGATGCTGCTTCTCGGTTTTTTATATGAGCGGATATAGAGGCTATCTGTCAGATTTAACGCGCTATCCTTCACTTTTTTCGCTCTATCCTTCACTTCATGTCTTTTATCCACTTCCTGCACTTATCAATAACCCTAGCTTTTACTAGCTTGAATTCGCAAGCGTGCTGTCCGCTTTTTTGTCTCCTTAAATAACTCATCTAGCTGACGATAACATGCATATTGACCAGGCTTCGCTTTGATAAAGGCTAGTCGTTCTACGCCATTAATCGGTAACACTTCATCCCCTGCAGCATGTACAAGTTGTTCAAACAACTCAATTGCTTCCTCCATTAACTGCTTAGCCATGCCGCTTCTTGTATCATGAGCTGTATGGATTGTCGATTGCAGAGTTGTCCACTTGGTAAACCATGCATCTACTTTATCTTTTGCGATGGCCTCACTATTCATGCTTCCTTCACCAAGCCCTTCTTCAAACGTTTTTGCCCTTCCCGACAATCACTGAGTAAAGGACAGGTATGGCATCCTGGATTTTGAGCCTTACAATGGTAACGCCCAAAGAAAATTAACTGGTGATGTGTTTTGGACCATTTATCCATTGGCGTTTTTTTCATAATCGTTTCTTCTACTTCTAGTACTGAATCTTTCCATCGACATAGGCCAAGACGTTTGGACACACGCTCGACATGGGTATCCACTGCAAGTGCTGGAATATCAAAGGCCACTGAAAGCACCACATTGGCGGTTTTTCGTCCTACACCAGGCAATGTTACCAGTGCTTCTCGTGTTGCAGGTATTTCACCACCATACTCATCCAACAAACGTTGGCATAAAGCCTGAATATTCTTCGCTTTATTGCGATAGAGACCAATAGAGCGAATATCCTGCTGCAATTCCTCTAACGATACAGCTAAGTAATCTTCTGGCGTTTTATATTTTTGAAATAATGTTTTTGTCACCTTATTGACTAGTACATCTGTACATTGGGCAGATAATAATGTCGCAATAGTCAGCTCAAAGGCATTGTCATGTACAAGCTCACAATGTGCATCGGGAAACATTCGATCCATTTCATCTAGACAATGCTCCCACTGTTTTTTCGTTAACAAACCGGATGCCCCCTATTCTCTTTCTTCTAACCAATTGTAAAATGGTACTTTATTGGTCGATTGTGTTGATTCTTGTTGTACTGTTCGAGCTGGTGCTCTGTTAAATGTCTGCTTCTCACGGAACTGCTCACTTTGCTTTTGAGCAGCTTGAGGTGTCGTTATATTTTTCTTTTTCCACTCTAATAAAATGCGATCAATATAACGAATACTCAGCTTCCCAGCAAAAACAGCCTCCTTTAGGGCCTCTTTAATGAGTGCTGGACTATGCTTGTCCTCATCAAGCCAACATCCTATTTTTTCAAGCTCTAAAGGAGATAAAAGGCGTCCCATTTCCTCTTCAAATAGACGAAAAATCTCTCCTTCTTCCTGACGAAGTGTCGCTGCAGACGTTTGCTGCTCTTTCATATCGATTATCTGCACAATTCGCTCCCAAAGTGGATATACAGAATATTTTTCATATAAACGACCACTCGTATCCACATCTCTCGTAATTTCGAGGAAGCCTTTTTGCATTAATCGTTGTAAATGCTTCGTAATATCATTGTCAGGCATCGTGAGACGATTCTTTAGATCATTAGGTGTTGGGAAATCATTCCCTTCCATATGAAAGGCTAGTAAGTGCATGACAAGGAGCGCCTCCTCATCCTCCATATTTAACTCCTTATAAAACTGAAAAAAAAGCTGAGGAATTGGAATCATTCTCTGCTCAGTCCATGTACGGAGTCGATGATTATTTACGTTCATGTTTCTCCAGACTCCTTCTTTAAGTAAGTAGAAAAGCCGCGTAGATAGTTCACTACGCGACTTTTAAATTGATTAGCTTATGGATATAAGCGGTTCAGTAAACGTGGGAATGGAATTGTTTCACGAATATGCTCTGTGCCAGAAATCCATGCTACAGTTCGCTCTAATCCAAGTCCGAAGCCTGAATGCGGAACAGAACCTTGTTTACGAAGTTCTAAATACCATGCATAGGCATCTAATGATAGGTTATGTTCCTCTAGGCGAGATTTTAATAAATCATAGTCATGGATACGCTCAGAACCACCAATAATTTCACCGTAACCCTCTGGTGCAATTAAATCAGCACATAATACAACATCATCACGGTCTGGGTGTGGTTGCATATAGAATGGTTTAATACCTACAGGGTAACACGTAATAAATACTGGTTTGTCAAACGAATTGGCAATTGCTGTTTCGTGTGGCGCACCAAAATCATCGCCCCACTCAATATCGTCAAAGCCTTGTTCGTGTAGAAGCTTAATAGCATCATCATAAGAAATACGAGGGAATGGCGCTTGGATGTTTTCAAGCTTCGATGTATCACGGCCTAATCGCTCTAAATCTAATTTGCAGTTTGCCAGAACAGACTGTACGATATGCGCTACATATTGCTCTTGTACTTCTAAATTCTCTTCAAATTCCACGAATGCCATCTCCGGCTCGATCATCCAGAACTCGATTAAATGACGACGTGTTTTAGATTTTTCAGCACGGAATGTTGGACCGAATGAGAATACTTTCCCTAATGCCATTGCAGCCGCTTCCATGTAAAGTTGACCAGATTGAGATAGATACGCATCTTCATCAAAATATTTAGTATGGAATAGCTCTGAAGTACCTTCAGGCGAAGATCCTGTTAAAATTGGTGGATCCATTTTTGTAAAACCATTGTTGTTGAAAAATTCGTATGTTGCACGAATAATTTCGTTACGAATTTTCATTATGGCATGCTGTTTACGAGAACGTAGCCATAAATGACGGTTATCCATTAAAAATTCTGGGCCATGTTCTTTTGGTGTAATTGGGAAATCTGTTGCTGCATGTAGTACTTCAATTCCTGTTACAGCAAGTTCACAGCCAAAGCTTGAACGTTCGTCTGCTTTAACCTCACCAATAACATACATAGAAGTTTCTTGCGTTATCCCTTTTGCCGTTGCAAAAATTTCTTCGCCTACTTCTTCTTTCACTACAACGCCCTGCACGAAGCCAGAGCCATCACGTAGTTGTAAGAAAGCGATTTTTCCGCTTGAACGTTTGTTAGCTAACCAAGCGCCAATTTTGACTGTTTCACCGATATGCTGAGGCATATCTTTAATCATAATTTTTTTCATAGAAATCCTCCAAAGTCGACTAGAAGGATTAGTCTTGCCATTTTGATTTAACAAATGAATCAATACGGCGGACTGCCTCTTCTAATAAGTCTAAAGATGTAGCATAAGATAATCGCATTGTAGTTGGCGCGCCGAAGCCAGAGCCTGGAATCACTGCTACGTTTGCTTCTGTTAAAATATCCGCAGCAAATGCATCTACTGAATCATAGCCAGTATGAGCCATAGCTTCTGCTACATCTGGTAATAAGTAGAATGCACCCTGTGGTTTTAATACATGGAAGCCAGGAATTGCACTTAACTGTGGATAAATTTTCTCAAGACGAGATTCAAATGCTTGTCGCATTTCTTCTACTGCGTCCTGTGGTCCATTATACGCCTCCACAGTTGCATATTGTGCAGTTGTTGTCGCATTAGATGTTGAGTGTGATGCAAGGTCAGTCATTGCTTTAATAATGTCTGCGTCACCTGCAGCATACCCAATACGCCAGCCTGTCATAGAGTGAGATTTTGCCACACCGTTTACAACGATTGTACGTGCTTTCACTGCATCAGAAAGTTGTGCAATTGAAAAATGCTCAATACCATTGTATACAAGCTTCTCATAAATTTCATCTGACACGATTAAAATATCTTTTTCTTCTGCAACAGCAGCAAGTTCTGCTAGCTCTTCACGAGAATAAATCATGCCTGATGGATTGCTAGGTGAATTGATAATAACTGCTTTCGTTTTATCAGTCACAGCCGCTCTTAGTTGATCCGCTGTAATTTTATAGCTTTGTTCACGTGTACCTTCAACATATACAGGTACACCGCCAGCTAATTTCACTTGTTCTGGATAAGACACCCAATAAGGTATTGGAATAATAACCTCATCGCCCTCGTTTAAAATCACTTGGAATAGCGTATATAAAATATGCTTTGCCCCTACACCAACAATTACTTCGTTTGGTTGATAGGCAAGGTTATTGTCGCGTTGAAGCTTATCAATAATCGCTTTTTTCAGAACTGGTAGTCCGCCAGCAGGTGTATATTTTGTATACCCTTTTTCCATTGAATCAATGGCTGCATTTAAAATGTTTTGAGGTGTATTAAAGTCTGGTTCACCAGCCCCAAGACCAATAACATCAATACCTTGCTCTTTCAATGCTTTTGCTTTTGCAGTAATAGCTAATGTTGAAGATGGTGTTAAAGTTTTTACACGTGTTGCTAATAAATTTTTCATCCGGGATCTACTCCTCTTATAAATTCGTAATGCGCTTCCACCAGTCGCCATCCTTAAACAAAATATAGACATAGTTGAGCTGATCATGGTCGTTTAGATATGTAATTTCCCAAACAGCGCCAGGCTCCTCATAGCCTAATTTCATATGGAGGACTTTTTGGACATTTCCTTCATTTTTAAAAACCGATAATGCTTGCTTTTCCGTAATACCATCTTCTAATAACACTTCCTGAATGGAATCCTCGTCCAGATTCGTCGGAACAAAGACAGCTTTTTTATCACCGTATTCGTCTACCCCGAACACAGTAACATACGAATGTTTGCCATTATATGTGTAGGACTCCGATACAATTGCGAGGGCTTTGGCATCAAGTGCCAGCTGTTCAGCCTGCTCTTCAATTGAACGGAATGGAGCCTCGGCTTTCCAGAGTACTAAAATGCTAATGACAAGTGACAACGAAACAATAAAAACAGAAATGAAAATCAACCAGTTTTTCATCTATTCACCCTATGTTTCACATCAAGCATATTTCGCATAACACATAGCCGATGTTTGCGTGTGTCTATAATTGCGTAACTAATCATTTTGCTTTCCATTTTGTCAACCTGCTTTCTTTCCGCATACCACAACATTATACAACAAATTTGTGCTGTCGTGTTTCTTAATTTCATATATTGTACGTTGCTAGAACAACGTTTTCAAATGATTGGCGCAGTAAATTTCATTCTACATTTTTTCAGGCTTGTTTAAAGAGCTCCTCTTTAAAAATTTGTGCCATTTGCAAAGTTCCGAACATCTCCTTTATTAGAGAGCATCTTTTTTCTCTTCTGTTTCACTTTTGGTGCAAAAGCAACTACTACAACAACATAAAAATTCCTATTCAACAATGAATAGGAATGAGTATGCCTATGATAGCTCGTAAAAAACACAGCTGGCACGGCCATTAGCTTTCGCCTGGTATAAACAGCTATCTGCCTGTTCAAAAAGCTCCTTGTAATGATAATTTTTCTGATCGTTGATACAAGCACCCATACTTACCTTTACAGGGTAGCTTTCTTGTTCTTGCTCCAGCTTCAATGTAAGTAAAAAAGCATGTGTATTTTTGACAAGTGATTTAATATAATCCTTTTGTTGATGTCTCATACAAATGATAAATTCATCTCCACCGTAACGAATTATTTTCACATCTTCGTCCTGTAAAAACTCCTCTAAACCATTTGCTAATAGCTGTAAAATCATATCGCCAAACAAATGACCATGCATGTCATTGAATAGTTTAAAATAATCAATATCTAGCACAGTAATGCACACATAGCATTGCGTAAGTTTGGCTGTATTTAACCACTCCTGTAGCTCAAAATCTAAAAAATGACGATTTAATACGCCTGTTAAAGGATCATAGTGGGCTTTTTTCTCCAGCTTTTCCTTCTGCCGCTTAAATTCCAAATTCATTACTTGTTGTAGTAAATTAGCAACACTCATTTTCTCTGTGAGATCAATGTATTCACGCTGTAATTCAAAGATTTCATCTCGCCAATCCAATTGATACAATACGTTTAATAATAATCGCATTACTTTTTTTGTATTCGGCTTATCTCCATAGGATTTGGCAAGTTCTATAGCCTGTTTGTAATAGGATACTGCTTCATCAAGCTTTTGTTGCTTTTCATATAAAAAACCATAGCCAAACAAAGCCGCTACTTTTTCACGCTTATGGTGATCAATAATGTCAGACGTTAATGAATCGTCAAGCAATGCCTTCCCCGTTTTAAAATCCCCTTCTAAAATATAAACATCTGCTAAATTATTATTAATCCGTATATCGTGCAATTTTGCTAAATCAGGCATTGATTCCGTTAACGACCTATTATACTCCCTCGCCAATAGCCCTGCTTGAAGTGCCTCTGTCGTACAGCCCTTCTCTACCTCTAAATAGCATAAATTATTATGACAACGAACAAGCATAATGGGGTCCTGTAACTCCTGTGCGTAGACAATGGCTTTTTTCGTCATCTCCACTGTTTTTTCACGTATGTCAACCAAGTCATAGATTAATGACATCACTAAATGGTAATGCATTAAATCTTTACTAGAACCATATTTTTGACAAATGGCCTCATAATCATGTATAAGGCTAACCATACTTAAGGTATCGCCTAATGAATGATGAACTAATATTTTTTGAAAGTATAAATCCAATATATACGTATAATTATTGTTCTCTAAAGCTATTAAAAGACCTTGATCTGCTAGTTTTAATGCCTCTGTTAAGTACCCCTTTGCGCGCATTTCCATGATCGTTTTATTTAATTCTTCTAATGTTAATTCCACCGTCTCACCACTTCTCCAAACCCCTATATCATCCAATTTCACTTCTACTTTCTCAATTATAAGGCATATTTATTTGCTTGGTATGTTTTTCAGCAACATACCAACTATTACCTGCGTTTCAAAAATCTCTAGGCATAACAATATATAATCTTATATCGGTTCACCTTCCACCTAAATAATAAGAAAATGCACCGCAGCTAAAATTTTTATGTTTTTACACATTTTTCTCCATTATTGTCCTCGTTACCTATTGTTTTCACCCATATGATGAGATAATGAGCAAATTTAAAGTATTGAAAAGGGACGTGATGTTGTGAGTATGCAAACAAACCCCTCTGATCCAGCAACTATTCCAAAATTTGTAGATGAACTTCCAAAACCTGTCGTAGCTAAACCTAAATATTGTCGAGGGCAACAAAAAAATGATTATTATGAATTGGTCATGATGGAAGGCGAGCACCGTTTCCATAAGCATTTTCCAAAATCTTTAATTTGGGGTTACAATGGGCTTTATCCGGGGCCGACCATTGAAGCTACAAAAGATAAAACCATCTATGTGAAATATAAAAACCAGCTACCCTTACAGCACTTTCTGCCAGTAGACTTTACGCTCCACGCTGCCAACGATTCACAAGAGGTAAGAACCGTCACTCACCTACATGGAGCCAATGTGGATTGGGAAAGTGATGGTCATCCAGAGGCGTGGTACACAAGAGACTACCGCCATACTGGACCAAAATTTACTAAAGAAATACATGAATATACTAATCACCAGCCAGGTACTACTATGTGGTACCATGACCATGCAATGGCTTTAACACGTCTAAATGTATATGCAGGCTTAGCAGGCTTTTATTTATTAAGAGATGCACTTGAGGAACGTTCTAATTTACCTTGCGGAGACTATGAATATCCGATTTTAATTCAAGATAAATCATTTAATGAGGATGGCTCCTTGTTTTATCCAGATGAACCACCATTCCCTGTTCCTGTCCATCCCTCCATCACCCCTGGCTTTGTTGGCAATACAATCGTTGTCAACGGAAAACTATGGCCCTATTTAGAAGTGGAGCCCCGTAAATATAGATTTCGCTTTCTCAATGGCTCCAATCGTAGGGGCTATGTCATCGGACTTTCAAATGATCAGCCAATGGTTCAAATTGGTACAGACGGCGGATTTTTAAACGCACCCAAGACCATTCAATATGTTGAGCTTCTACCCGCTGAGCGTACAGATATCATTATCGATTTTTCAAGCTGTGAGGGACAGGAAATCACCTTAATGAATGCTGATACTGATTTCAGTGATGAACACACAAATGTCATTATGCTATTTAGAGTTACACTTCCTTTAAAATGTGAGGATACAAGTGAAATTCCAGAAAGACTTGCTGTTTCCATGGATCTTCATCCACACCATGCACATATTGAAAGACAATTGCCACTGACAGCTACAACCGATGAATATGGCCGACCAATGTTATTATTAAATGATCGTATGTACCATGATCCAGCAACAGAAAAACCATCTTTGGATAGTGTGGAAATATGGAACTTTATTAATGCTACACCTTTCATACATCCTATTCACTTACACCTTATCCAATTTAAAATTTTGGAACGAAGACCTTTTGACCTTGAACGCTATCAAAATGAAGGCATCGTAGAATTCACAGGGCCTCCTGAAGAACCACGAGACTATGAGCAAGGTTGGAAGGATACCGTGAAAGCAGATGCTGGTAAGGTCACTAAAATTATTATGCACTGGAAAGATCATATCGGTCATTATATGTGGCATTGTCACTTCCTTGAGCATGAGGACCACGATATGATGCGTCCTATTCTTGTCATGAAGGATGTCCACGCAGTCCAACAACCACATGCAGCAGTTGAACACGCTACCCAACATCAAGAAAAGACTGCTACAGCAAATACAACTAGTACGACAAATGCTACTAACACCACGACAAGTACTACCCATCATAACGAGTCTCCCGCACCATTATTAAATACTACAGAAGCTCGCTTACATGAGGAAAAGAGCGAAGATCCTATAATTGAAGAGGAATCTATTACTGTTCATGTAGGAAAAAATGCACAGCAGCGACCTCCATTGCTCATGCCATCATTTTCAACTCAGTCTAATAGCAATAGGCTACAGCGTCGTAGAACAAGAAGATTTTAATTAACAGGTTCCTTCCAAGGAAAACCACCAAGTAATTAAATAGACTAAACTAATAAGAGGATATTATGTTCAATATAAGAGCGTATATTCTCTTTTTATCCATATTAGATTTGTTATTTAGATATTGAAAATATAGTTTAATATGTATATAATGAAACTTTTTTGGCGGCAATGTATGTAGCCTACAGTTAGTGAAGGCTTTAGACCAAGTAATATTTAATAACTTTGGAGGTTAAGTGCTATTAAGGTCCAAGAGGTTATCTTTGAGAACAACAATAAGAGGTACATATTGCTTAATCAAAAGGGATTTCCAGTAATGCCAGCTATGAAATATTTAAAGTATTTAGACAAAACATGAAAAAGCCCTAATACTTAGAGTTTGACAAATTGTAATTATTAATAAATATAATCTTGATACTTAATCATGGCGGAAGGAGAGGAAAATGAAAAAAAAAATAATTATCTTTAATCTATTATTTTGTATAGTAGTTATTTTTGTTAATTACAGTTATTTTAATTCTAAATCTCGAAACGCTATCGTATACAACTATGTGGAAAACTATATTGAAATTAACTATGGCATTGGTAGAGAAAATTTAAAATCTGAAGAAATCAATTACCTAAGAGGAATGGGGTTGTTTGAAATAGAAGTTAAAGATATAGAAACTAAAAATGATTACTTTTTTGAAGTGGATATTAGAGATGACTATTCATTATATTATATAAAAGATCTTACTGAGCTTCATCGTAAAAATCATCCTAAAAATCAAGCTGATTAAAGAAAGTTTATTTCAACAGGTATCAGCAATATTTTGAGATAGATATAAAGTTTAACAATACAACAATATACCCCGACTTATAAAGCATTCTTGAGAGAGTGCTTTTTTATTATGTTTAAAATTAACTGAATCAATTTCATAAATCATCTTTGTCAAAATTTTAGAAGGCTACTAAATCGATACCTGCATTTTAAGAGAGGAAAAGGAATTGGTATTGTTGAAGATTAGATCACAGAAAATGCTCAAACTTTTTTATAAAAATTAAACAATACTTCACAGAGGAAGCATCCGTTTTCATCAATCTTTTTTCAAAAGGGATTCTTCTTATTAGGGTTTTCGAGGTATTTTGGCTCAAGATGTTTATAAAAAAGACGGTAAACAAAGAAAAGTCCCCAAACAACGGTTTGGGGCTTGTTATCAATTTATAAGTCAGGGCAAAAAAATATGCTTGTGAACGAAGAGTGGATTTAACATGTAGCAATTATACCATTAGTTGCGTTTAATATAAAAAAGCGAACACTAATTCCCTTGTACTTTTATAAGGGAATTAGTGTTTTTTAATTTGTTACGAAATTTTCTGCAATCTCTGGAAAATCAATAAATGGGTTCCGATTGCCTTGAAGTTCATGGATGGCTAAGTTGCGATGCTTTTCATAGATAGATACTGGGAAAGATTGATGCCATTTTAACAATAAAGAGACATTCTCTAGTTCTTTTTTTATAGTGTTTGGATACCGAATTAGGAAATAGAGTGTTGCTCTAGCAACGATTCCTTTCCCGTATTCTGGTTCGAATTTACTTCCTTCAGCTTTGCCGCAGCCATCTTTGATTCCTAAAATTAATCCTTCAGGGACGTAATCGTGGAAATCGTAGTAAGGGTAGTTGCTGCGACTGCTATTGCAGGTCGTTTCGCAGGCGAATAGATGATGCAAGTCTCCTCTCATCGGTTCTTTTTTATCGAACCATGATTGAGGCACTACATGTTCACAGTTTAATAAATCATCCGAAAAGATGCTGATTAACCCTTTTGCCTGCATTTCATGGAGCCGAACGTCCTCATCTATGACAGAAAGTGGATCCATTCTATTTCCAGAATAAAGGCTTTTTAATGAACCGTTTTCCTGCAAATCAACCCAAGGGTACACATAACGGTGCGGGCTGTAGTTTAACTGATCTGTATGTGTTTTTTCAAGCAATGTATGAAGGCTGTCTAAAAGATTAGCATCCGTGAATGAAATGCTCTGATAGTATTGATTTCTGACTTCCTTATCTTTCTTTTCATCATAATAGGGTCGATTTTCCTTATAGTTTAAAAAGTCTGACTTGGCCGTTTCCCATTCACTGTATAACAAATCTAGTTTTTCCATTATATTTTCAACGCCTGTGCAGATAATTTTTGGTTGAACACATCCGATAAGTATTCCTCTGTTGTTAAGTACAGCAATCCGTTGCCTTCGAGTTTTGGCGAGTTTCCTAAAGGAATCGTTCTCTTTATTAATTGTGCATACAGCTCAGCCTCGGTCAGATTTCGCTCAAAGTTTCTGTTGGCACTCTCTTTTATGAGTGCAAGTGCACCGGATATATGCGGTGTTGCCATCGAAGTTCCGCTTAGTTTTGCATAAGTTCCGTTTAAATACGTTGAAAGGATTTCTTCACCAGGGGCTACTATGTCGATTTCATTATTCGAATTTGAAAATTCAGAAGAACTGCGTTGCAGGTTAATGGATCCGACGCTGATGACTTCATTGTAGCAGGCAGGATAGGCCAATTCATTTGAAGAACTCTGTCCATCTCCCTCATTACCAGCAGCACAAACTACTAGAATTTGATTAGTGATTGCATTTTGAATAGCTTGGTGTAACTCAGGTACATCGACAGAACCTCCGAGGCTCATGGAGATGATATCCACCCTTTGTTCAACTGCATAGTTAATACCATTTATGATCCAGTCGTATTGCCCTGATCCACTTTTATCAAGCACTTTTAAAATCAATAAACTTGCTTCAGGTGCAACACCAACTACTCCTGTGCCGTTACTGATTGCAGCAATTGTGCCAGCCACATGGGTTCCATGGCCATTATAATCGGTGTATACATCAGGTTGTCCATCATCATCACGAGTGAAATTCCGTCCGCCGATAATACGCCCACCCAAATCAGGATGGGTCACGTCGCAGCCTGTGTCCAATATCGCAACAGTGATTCCCTTCCCTTTAGAATGCTCCCAAATTTTTGGTGCTGCAATAAGTTCAATACCTTTTGGCACCATTTCGACCACTTCGACCACTTCATTCACTTGATACGGAATTAAATGTAACTTTTGCTCCATTTGTATCCCTCCTGAAAGAATTAAGTTTCAAGTGTATCCTTGGTATTTAATAATAGTTTAACAATTCTGAATTTATATAAACAGTTACAATAGATGGATTTTTATCTAACTATCGGAAATTTTTACAGTGAAAATAGTATTGGTATCTATTAGTCAATCACACATGATAACATCTTAAAGATTGTGAATGTTTGTACTTAAATTAAACTGCGTTAGTATTACAAAACAGGTGCTTATGATGTTCCATAATCAGGCGCGATTGTTGAGCAAGAAGAAAATGGTGATACATATTATATATGACTAATATGTATCACCATTTATATTTTACGACTTTTACAATTTAGGTCTTGATAAAACTAATGGTGGTTTTTTTCATCGTTTAGCCTCTAATCGCCATAATCTATTGGTCAGGAACGCTAACAATAGGACAACCACACATATCATGAGGATTGGTATATAAATATGGCTACGAAAGTCCTCAAATAGGAAGCCATATCCTATTTGCCCAAGAGGAGCCATACATTGTGATACTGCCATCATAATGGCCATAACCTTCCCCATTTTTTCATTTGGCGTTTCCTTTTGGACAAGTGTCATGACGTAGATGGAAATCACCGTCATGATCATCGCGATCACAACAGCACACCCTATAAATAGAATGTATGAAGGATAAAGACCCATTTGTAGCGACGGAGGCAAGACAGCAATAGCCATAGGGATTACGAATAAAGCTGTCACAAACATCCAAATGTATAGGCTGTGTATGCGAAGCTTTGTGGCAAAATAGCCCATTGCTAATGCGCCTAAAATGGTTGCCAAATCTATGCTGCCCATTCCAATTCCATACAATGTATGACCAGTTTCCATTGTGACACGAAGGATTATTGGCACACCCACAATGAATAGAGGTGTAAAAAATAAATTCAATAAAGCGGCTAGTAATATGCATTTTAAAATAAATCTTTGCCTTATGACATAGCTAAACCCTCCTTTCATATCACTGATCAATGTACGTACTAATTGTCCATGATAATCACGCTGCTCAAATGGTATCGTTATAAACATTTCTAAAATAGCTGTTAAGAAAAAAAATAATCCACTCATGATGACAAGAATTTTCAGACCAAGCACCCCATATAAGATGCCCCCTAGTACTGGTGCAGTCACACCAGCTAATGCTTGAACCCCGTTAATGATTCCATTGGCTTGTTCAAGCTTCTGTTCTTCAACCAATAATGGAATACTAGCCATGACAGCAGGTGCGTACATCGCACTAATAAAGGAAAGTAACACAAGGACAAGGCCGATCCCTAACACAGAATAATTATCTGTCAGTAACATACAATAGAAAATTAGAACAATAAAACTACTAATAAAATCATATACAACCATTAAATTGCGTCGGTTAAAACGGTCTGCTATAGCACCACCAAATGGTGTAAATAAAATAGGAAGGCTTGAAATAGCAAAGAGCACAGCGAAAAGATCTGCCCTTCCCGTTAAATCCAAGACAAAAAGTGATAGGGCAAATCTTAGGAGGGCTGAGCCTAAAATAGAAATAATCTGACCAACAACCATCATTAAAAAATCTTGGGAAAAGCCTATTACTTTAACGGATCTGTTCAATTAAAATCACCTCTCACCATTTTAGACCGACAGTCGGTCATTTACGACTGTAAAAAAATGTAGGTACAAGATGAAGAAATGAAAAACTTCTTTCACCTGTCCTACATATATAGACTGACTGTCGGTTTATAATAGTATATGTGAACTCTTCAAAAAAAGGAACTTTTTTCTACAATTTTTTTTAACAGTCGTTTGTGCTTTAGCCCGTAAAATATTCTTTGAGTTGTTCAATAAAAGCTGTCGTTGCTTGACTGACATAGCGATCTATTCGATAAATAATTGATAGGCTACGGCTTGGGGCACCATTCAAGATACGTATACTACATAGATTAGGATCATTCATTTGTTGTATCAAGGGATAAGGTTGCACTGTCACGCCAATATTTTCTCGAACAAGATTCATAATGGAAGTAACAGAACTTGTTTCAAGAATAGTATGCAGCTGAAAACCATGTGTTTTTACAGCATCTTCTACCACTTCTCTCCCAAGAAAACCTTCTGGATACATAACCATCGGAAGCTCCTTTAATTCGGCAATTGTGATTGCAGTTTGCTTCGCCAATGCGTGCTCTTTTGAAACGACTAACACATATTCCTCCCGACATAAAGGAATCATGACCAAACGATCATCCGCCTCTACATTCGTTCCAATTCCAATGTCCACTTCATTTTCAAGAACTTGCCGCATAATATCAATGGATGCTAGTATCTTCAGTTTTACCTTTGGAAATTTTTCATGAAAATCAATAACAAGCTGTGTAATCCGATAGTCTAAATCTGAAGGCATAATTCCAACACTTATTTGCCCACCTTGCAGCTCCTGTAAATCTTTAATAGCATCTTTGACATTTTGTAATGTATTAAGCATTTCTGTAGCATAGCTAAACAAAAGAGAACCAGCCTCTGTCACAACAATTTTTTTACCTATCCGATCAAACAAAGGCATACCCAGTTCATTTTCTAATATGCGTATTTGCTGGCTTAATGTTGGCTGTGATATACCAAGTTTCTCAGCAGCTTTTGTAAAATGTAGCTCCTCACAGACCGCCATAAAATAATGAAGATGACGTATTTCCACAACGACCACATCCTATCATAGTTTATAACTATTATTGTAATAGTAATAATAGTATTGTTCAATCATTCAAATTAGTTTAGACTTCAATTGGGAAATCTATTTATTTATTTGATATAACGGAGTTGAAAGAGAATGAATATAAAACGTACGATTGTGCCGATTATCGCTATAATTTTAGCTTCTTTTAATTTAAGACCGGTCATCACCTCTGTCTCCCCTTTGTTAGGAACGATCCGCGAATCATTAGACATGAGTGCGGCTACCGCTAGTTTGCTAACATCCTTGGCAGTGCTGTGTATGGGCTTATTTGCCCCTTTTGCTATTAAACTTGCCAATCGTTGGAGCATAGAGCGGACCATTGCCTACTCCCTAATTCTTATTGGACTAGCAACAGCTGCCAGATTTTTTGCTTATTCTAGCTGGGTGATGCTTCTAACTGCCTTTTTATCCGGCATCGGTATTGCAATTGTTAGCCCTTTATTATCTGGCTATATTAAAGAGCAATTTTCAAATCCTTCTCGTATAGTTGGTATCTACTCGTTAGCATTAGTGGTAGGAGCTGCATTAGGCTCTGGGCTTACGCTTCCATTAAATAATATGTTTCATTCCTGGCAAGTTGCTACTGCCTCTTGGGCTATTCTCGCTCTCATCGCTATATGTTTTTGGTGGAAGCCAATCGAGCATAAGGAGATTGCTACTCCCAACCAAAATACTTTGGATCGAGACATTTATAGGAAGCACATGTTAACCAATCAAAAGGCTTGGCTTTTAACAGGCTTCTTTGGCATAATGGCCTTCATGTTTTATACCATAATGGCTTGGTTACCACCAATTGCCGAAAATATGGGCTACAATAAACGAGATGCTGGTATGATGCTGACACTATTAACAGTCGCGCAAATGCCGGCAACGTTTTTAGTACCTATTTTAAATAACCGCTTTCAGCATAGAGCTGTATGGCTCCTCGGCTGTTCAGCTTTAGAATTAATTGGTCTATTGATGCTATTGTTTAGTTATAATCCTTGGCTAAGCAGTATTTTAATTGGTCTTGGTGCAGGTGGGCTATTTTCATTAGGTCTAACATTACCAATTGATGAAGCCAAAGATATTCAGGAGGCTAGCTTCTTAGCCGCTATGACACAATCGGTTGGCTTTGTATTTGCTGCACTTGGACCTTTCTTTGTCGGTCTCATACGTGATTTCACAGGCAATTTTACAACTGCCATTATTGGTATGATTATTATGGTCATTGCGATGATGCTCATTCAAATCAAAATTGGCAATCAGAAGAAACCGATTAACCATTCTGTTCACATAAAAAAGACGACTTTCTAGTATGGAAAGGTCGTCTTTTTATTGACTAGATTATAAACTACTTTAATCCTCCAAAAATTGCTAAACAAAGCCCAACTTTAGATGACAGAAGCCGATCTTAAAACAGCTTCTTCTAGGACATCTATCCCTAATAATATATCCTCCAAATCTGTATGCTCATCTGGATGGTGACTTAATCCATCTAGAGATGGAATAAAAATAAGGCCAACTGGTCCGAGTCTCGTCATATTCATGGAATCGTGTCCTGCTCCACTTTGCATATAATGATAGGAGAGTTCCTTTTCGACACAAATAGTTTCGAGCTCTTTCATTAGAGTTGGAGAAAGTAGGACAGGCTCCTCTGAACTAATGACATTGTATTCAATGGAAAGCTGTCTCCTTTCTTGCACGTTTGTAATAGTTGTATACAAATGTTGAAGCACTCGCTCTCTTGATTCTACAGAAGATGATCGAATATCTACTGTCAGCTCTACTTCCCCTGGGACAACGTTCATGGAACCTGCTACAACGTCTAATACTCCTACCGTTGCCACTGTTCCAAACTCTTGCTCTGCTATCGCTGCTTTTTCCAATTCTAATGCCAATTCTGATGCACCTAAAAGGGCATCTTTTCTCATATTCATCGGTGTCGTGCCTGAATGGGACGCTTTCCCATTTAATTTCATCAATAAACGAACTGGTGCGGCAACCCCTGTTACAATACCAATTTTCTTTTCATAGTTAATTAGCAATGGTCCTTGTTCAATATGTAATTCAAAAAATGCATGGAATCCTTCTTCTACTCTTGTTGCTTGATCAATACTACTAAAATCAAGTCCACAATGTGCAAATGCCTGTTCCATGGAAATACCATCTCGATCTACTAAATGACGGTACTTTTCTTTCTCTATCAGACCCGCCATCGCTTTACTTCCAACTGTTGAAACACCGAATCGGGAGGATTCCTCACAAGCAAAGGCGATAATTTCAATCGGATGCTTTGTCACAATAGAACGCTCATTTAATCGCTTTATAATCTCAAGTCCAGCCGTTACGCCAACAACACCATCATATTTACCACCTTGATAAACAGTGTCTAAATGGGACCCTATAACAACAGGCTGTAGTCCTGGTACACTACCTTCTCTTCGAGCAATAAGATTTCCACAATGGTCAATATGAATTTGAAGATTTTCATCTTTACATAAACGAATAAAAGCGTGTAAACAAGCCTGTTCTTCATTCGTATAAGCAACTCTCGTAATCCCTTTCTCTCCTGAATTATATTGATTCATATTATCTAGTAATTGTTGATATCGTTCTTTATAGACCATGTAAACAGCTCCTTCTTATGAATTACGAAGATGAAAATTTGACCCAATAATGCTCGTTGCCCTACTAATTACGCCTTAACGCAATGGCTGCTCAATGCTTTGCTTTTCATACAAAAAATATTGCTGAATCAAGTTAACAGCATGATTATTTATTTCATTGTACCAAGAATCTTACAACTTTTTGTTTAAAATTAGAAAAGGGATTCTCCTTGACGAGATCCCTCCTCTAATGTATGTCTACGGAAAGCTTTGAGCAGTCCTAATTTTGTTAGGCTTGAATGCTCAAAGCTAGCTAACGGGTTATTATTTTACTTCTTCTGCCATTTTTTATTAAAATGCACGAACAGGTTGTCACAGTCTTCTCTAGTCTCGATTTTGTGCATGTTTAGCACGCTTGTATCTTTACCTGAAAAATAGTCGCGTATATGCATATCAGAGAAGCCATTTTTGTGAGCATCTTCTGCTGTATTGCAATAATGTACTTCCTTAATACCTGCCCAAATAATTGCTGAAACACACATTGGACATGGCTCACAAGTAGCATAAATAACACAATCAGATAAGTCCATTGTTCCTAACTTTTTAGAAGCTTCACGAATAGCCACAATTTCTGCATGTGCAGAAAGGTCTGTATCACGATTCATTGTATTCCCTACAACGGCAATGATTTCGTCACCTCGTACAATTGTTGCACCAAAAGGTCCGCCAATATTTTGATCGATACCTTCTTTTGTTTTTTCAACTGCTAATTGAATATAATCCATACCGTGAATCCTCCTAGTTAATAATATGAGTACCAGCTTGATTATTAATTGCCTCTTTTAGACTTTCAGGGTTTGTAATAATCACTCGGTGACCACCATTTTCTATGAAGCTTAGGCTCGCTTCAATTTTTGGAAGCATACTTCCTGGTGGGAACTGATTATCTAGAACATGTTGCTTTGTTTCTTCTACTGTAATTTCTTCAAGTGCTTGTTGTTCTGGCTTACCAAAATTAATAAACACACGAGGAACACCAGTTGTAATAATTAAGGAATCTGCATTTACTTGTGCTGCTAATAAGCTTGTCGCAAAGTCTTTATCAATGACTGCATCAACGCCTTCATAGACATTATTTTCTTTTTTAATGACTGGAATGCCACCGCCACCTACAGCAATCACGACATAATCATTATCAATTAATGATTTAATAGCATCCTTTTCTACAATATCAATTGGTTTTGGTGAAGGCACAACACGACGATAGCCGCGACCAGAATCCTCTACCATTTTCCAATCAGGATGTTCAATTAACATTGCATCCGCTTGCTCTTTTGTAAAGAACGAGCCCACCGGCTTTGTAGGGTTGATAAAGTTTGGATCATGTTCATTAATTTCAACTTGTGTAATGACACTTACTACTTTTTTATCAATTTGACGCTTAGATAGTTCGTTAATTAATGCTTGTTGAATTAAATAGCCAATTCCACCTTGTGTATCAGCCACACAGTTTACTAGTGGTACTGGTGGCATACCAGCTACCTCGTTAGCAATTTCACTTCTTTGTAATGTGAAACCAACTTGTGGTCCATTACCGTGTGTGACAACTACTTTATAGCCCTCTTGAATCATATCCGCGATATGTTCGACCGTTTGTGCAACTGCCTCTTGCTGACTTTGAATAGATTCACTTCCGCTATCTTTAACTAACGAATTACCGCCGATTGCTACAATTACTAATTTACTCACAACTACACCCCTACTTTATTTTCTACACTATTTTGAACACTTTGCTGATTGAATTTATATAGCACCGTATATAAAATAAATGACATGATTAGACCGCTGAAGAATGCAAAGTCATTTAGCTTCACTAAGAACGGTACACCCTTAAGAAAGGCACCAGACATTGGTAACAGGAAGCTAATCAAAAGGACGATACACGCGATGATATTATAGCCAGATTTATAGGCTCCGTTTTTTCCCTCTTCTACGTAAAGCATTGATAAATTTAAACGTCTTTTACGCTCGATAAAGAAGCTAGACAACATAATACCCACTATTGGACCAAACATAGAACCTATGAAACTATAAAAGAAGAATAAAGTTTCTGTACTCGATACTAGTTTCCAAGGTAAAATGATTGTTCCAATAACAGCTGTTAAAACACCTGCAGATTTCACTGTAAATACTTTAGGGAATAATGTTGTCATTTGTAATCCAGATGGTAGTAAGTTACCAAAAACTACAAAAGCTGTTGCCCCTACATTTAATGCTAAAATTAACACCACTACAGAGAATGGATTTTGAATTTTATCAATTGCATCGACGATATTAAAAATTGGTTGTCCGAAAGCAATCTCTGTTCCTGCAATTAAGCTAATACAAGTGATAGCAAATAATAGATAAGAACCGATCATACCAATAGATAAACCGTAAATCATCGCTTTTGGTGATTTTGCTCTATGCGTATAGTCTGCAATATTAACCACGGGACCAGCCCAGTTCGAAACCAACGCACTGACACATGCAATAAAGACTAATGGACTTTCCATTGTTGCAGAAGGTTTATATTCTAAAATTGGTCCAATTCCACCAGCAATATTAATTGCCCAAATAGCTGCTCCAATGATGAAGATATAAACAATCGGTGATGAATATTTACCAAAGACAGTTAACATATCCATGCCACCTAAAAATAGCAACACTGTAACTAACCACAAAATGCCATAGGAGATCATTGTTGGAACATCTAAGCCAAAAATATTGAAGTCTCCACCGATAGACATATAATTCGGAATGAATCTTGAAAATAACACATTAAGGGATTGAGCACCTACAACTGTTGTCGTCCCAAAGAATACAACCCCAGCAACCAATCCTCGACATAATGCTGGTATAATAGAACCTTTCACTCCAAATGAATCTCTTAGTAATATAGCGAATGGTATACCATATTTAGAAGCAGAATATCCATTTAATGCGTAACCTGCAGAAACAATCACTGCCGAAAGCATGATGGCTAAGAAAACTTGATTGACAGATAATCCTAAGATGAAAAATCCTGCCACCGTCATATAAGACATAATATTGTGAACTGCGCCCATCCAAACTGTGATGTAGTTAAAGATCCCCCAATCCCTTTCCTGAGGCCCTTTTGGTAATAGATCTTCCGAATAGCCAAGTGCTCTATAGTCTTGATTGGACTGTTCAATTTTTGTATGTTCCATAATAAGCTCCTCCTACTTATAAGGAAGTGGGCTTAAGCCCACTTCTCACTAATTGTGATTAATGCTTTTTCGAAAGCTTCCATTGGAGGATGAGTAATACCAGCACCAATCATGCCAATACCAGCCTCTTTATGTGCGATTGCTGTATTGATGATTGGAAGAATACCAGTTTGAATTACTTTACGAATATCAATACCCGTAGGAATTCCCATGAAGTTTAATAATGGAATGGTAATATTTTGGTTCTCTGTTGTTGTAATTTCTTTCATTTGACGTGAATATCCAATTGCTTCATCTACTGTTCCACCTACTAAAGCAACAATTGCTGGTGCAGTAGCCATTGCAAAGCCACCGATGCCGTATGTTTCCGTTATAGCACTATCTCCAATATCAAGACCTGAATCTTCTGGTTTATACCCAGCAAACATCGGTCCGATTACTTGTTGTGCAGGACCTGTAAACCATGTATTACCTGCCATACCACTAATACGAACACCAAATTCTACACCGTTACGTGCCATCGTAGTGACAACAGTACTGTATTCAATACCGTGTGCAGCATCTAATGCACATTTACAGCAAGCCATCCATGTAGGACCTGAGAAGTAATCACTACTTGCTACAAAGTCAAATACTTCACGTTTTTGTTCTACAGGGTAATCTGTTTCTAAAATAAAAGGTGTTAATGCTTGAATTAATAAAGCCGTGCCTGCATTGTTACGGTTATGACACTCGTCACCCATATGAAGCGCTTGTGCAAGCATTAAACGAAGATCAATACCTTCTTTATTCAGCTTCATCGCATCACGTAAAATTGGACCTAACACATCGCGCATCCAAATTAATCGCTCGACAACGCTGTCATCGTTGGCACCCATACGTAAGATTTTTGCCATTTGCTCACTTAAGTTTGTATAGGCTATATTGCCATAAGCTTTATTTTCTACGATGTGCATAAACATAGAAGCTGAAGTTACACCAGCCATTGATCCAACTGCGTTATGTTCGTGACATGGTGAGAACGTGATTTCACCCGATGCAGCAACCGCTGCAGCTTCCTCTAGATCTTTTGCTAATCCTTCAAATATTAGAGCACCCATTACGGCACCTTTCATTGGTCCGTTCATTTTTTCCCAAGTAATAGGAGGGCCTGCGTGTAAAATTGTTTTCTTCGTCATCCCTGGTACTACATTAATGGCTTGGTCAAAACCAATTAGCACTGGTTGGGAGTTCACAATTTTTTCAACAGCAAGACGGTTTGCAGCTTCGATTTTCTCTGCTAGTTCTGCTTTATCAATTTTGTTAAGAGCTGCAATGATTTCTGGCTTACCTCCACCCGGTGGTGACCACTCTAGGTGTGTTGCGCTTGCATTTTGTGCTAAAATATCATCTTTAAAAAGTTCAATACCTACGTTAATAACGTTAATTTTACTTGTGAAAAGTTCATTAATCTTACTCATGATTTTCTCCTTTCAAAACCATTTCTCTTGCAAGTAATCCTGCATTTGTACTACTGCTTGCATGTGTAACACCTGCATCGACTAATTTTTTCACTTGCTCATCTATGTTTGGTGTATCTAAGTCAGTTCCAAGGACATACCCAATGATCTCTAGATGCCTACCTTCTTTTTCAGCTAATTGCTTAGCTTCCATGATGGCAGGAAGCATAACGCCCACTGGATCTTCATGAGAGCCGAAGCCTAATACGAAGTCCATCACGATAACGCCAACAGATGGATCTTTCGCTTCTTGTAGGAAACGCTCAATACGAGAAGATGGATCGATCATTGGATGTGGCTTACCATTTGTAAAGTCATCATCACCGAAGTCAATGAATGTATGCTCTTGACTTACACTGATATCCTTTAATAAGAAGTCCGGATTTTTTTGGATATTACTATAAACATTGTAGAATTTCTCCATAGCCAGATACATCGATTCATCACATAACGTACCGCCACAGAATAAACCACGAATGTATTTTTGTTCTGGTGATAATTTTGCGCGAACCTCTTCAATTAACGGAAGATTAAGTGCACGCTTGTTAATGCTTGCTTCATCAATACCTGCTAGTAATACAGCTTTTAATGCTGCTTCTTTAGACGTTTTTGCAAATTGTCCACCAGCAGCCACAACTGCCTCTTCATTACCACCAATAAAGTAAACAACAACAGGTTTACTGCACTCTTTAATTTGCGCAAGTACCTTTTTCTCAACACTTGCTTCAGGTGGCTTCGATACAAGAACAATTACTTTTGTTGCTTCATCAGCATCAAGAGCTTTGATACCATCAAGCATCATAATACCGCCTACTTCTTTACTTAAATCGCGTCCACCTGTCCCGATAAGTTGGGTAATCCCACCACCGAAATCATGAATACGCACACTTACCTCTTGGCTACCAGTACCTGAAGCTGCAACAATACCGATGCTGCCTTTTCTTACAGCATTTGCAAAGCAAAGACCTGTATTCCCAATGATTGCTGTTCCACAGTCTGGCCCCATCATTAATAAACCTTTTTCATGTGCTAAAGTTTTTAATTCTACTTCGTCCTCTACGCTCACATTATCGCTGAATAACATAACATGCAGATTATTTTCAAGAGCTTTGCGAGCTTCACGAACAGCAAATGCACCATTTACCGAAATAACGGCAAAGTTTGCATCTGGGATACCTTGTACGGCAGAATCAATCGTTGCATATTTAATATCGCTTTTTGCTTGTGCTGAGTTTTTATTTGTTAACAATTCTTCTACTGCTAAGTAAGCGCTTTCCGTTTGCTCCGCATTAGCAGTTTTTACAATAATCATTAAGTCACCAGCTGTTGCTTCCTCTACTTCTGACGTCATCAAACCAACGTTGCGAATGACTCCTTTGTTCATTTCAGTCCCCATACCAATAATTGCTTGCTCAACGCCTTCAATTTGATTCGCTTTTGTTGATAGTGACATCAATGATACTGAATCAAAATATGTGTTTCGCTTAATTACGACTTTAATACTCATCTTTATCCTCCTAATTTTATATTGGCTTCTAAGCCACTTATAAGCCCTAAGGCGATATCTGTCCCCGATGAGGAGCCAATTGCAAGCACCTTTCTAAGAGCCTGAATTGAATCCGCTTCCGTTCCATATAAAATGGAATAAATGAGTAAACAGATGGATTCCCTTACTTGTCCATTTGCTGCCTTTTTCAATGTTGTATAGCTAATAGCATTGGTCAAAGGCTTCATCATGTTGATGGCGCTTTCACACAGTCGCTTGTAAATATTACAAGGACTATTTTCTAAGTGAATGATGGCAAATAAGCCTACTAAAAAATCATCACCTGATGGTGTTAGCCCAGGTCCCAAGCCTACTAAATCAATTGCATAACTCTGAAAATGATCAAAACGCTGATTCATTAATTCCTCTCGGAGTAAACTTGTACGTTGCTGAAGCAACCTCGATGTTTCAGCCTCAAACTCACTAATTGATGAATTACTACGTTTCATTCCTCCACTTTTGCCATGTAAATTAATAAATTGTTTTACAGTGACTACATTCGTTTTTAAACAGGTTTGATCAGTTGGGAAAATAGGTAGTTGACATTGCCAACGAGTGGCGGTCTGCATTGCTATTTGTACTTTATCTTCTATTAATAGTTGGTCATGTTGAACCGATACTCTGTCATGTTGGTGAATGTGCAGGTTGCCTAAAGTATCGAGATCGATAATCAGTGTATTGGGTGCATTATCCATTGCTTTCGTAGCAAGTGTGAAAATTTCTCCATTAGCCTCGCTTTGAATATTCAATGCATGCGTAAAAACACTATGAACCGTTCCCGTAAACCCCGATGCACCTATTTGCTGAAGAAAATAGCCATCACCAGATATTGCGTGTATCATATGTACACCTCTTTATGTCCTAGAAATACTACTATTTTGCCCCTGCTCCTATTAGAATCTTTTCAATTTCAGTGAATCCTTTTTCTCTCGCCATCGCTAACGGTGTCACCCCATATTGATCTACTAATTGTGTATCTGCACCATGTTCAACTAATAAACGAACAATTTCCTGTTGCTTCTCTCCACCATCATTTAAAAGAATTGCTTCAATTAATGGTGTCCAACCACAAATATTCGTATGGTTGACATTAATATCTGTAGTCGTAACAAGTTCACGTACCACATCTACAAATCCCTTCTCACTTGCAGGGTGAACACCTACACCACCAAAGCGGGTTAAACGTTCTAAATCTGTGTCTGCTTCAAGCATTATTTTCACAAGCTCTAACTTTCCGTTAATACATCCATATAAGAATGGATTTAAGCAAATTTGATCTTGAAGGTCGACATCTGCCCCTTCCTGAATTAGAAATTTTACTGTTTCTAATTGATCATTCATAGCAGCAACTAAAATTGCCGTACGTTTACGCTTATTGCGAGAGTTAATATCTACACCTTGTTGTAAATAACCTTTCAAAGCGTTAATATCCCCTGTTTCAGCCGCAGCTAAAAATTCCGACACCACATTTGTATCTTCCACCATTCTTACCTCCATTAATCCGACCTATTGTTCATTTCAACTAAAGGGAAATGAACCGCAGCAATGTTATTTTTTTCACATTACCGTCTTACACGCTTTATTTTATTCTCTTAAAACGTATATATCATTGTTTAGCAAAACCAAAAAGAATGTAGATGATTTAGGCAATGTGTACAATGTTTTGTGATAAGATTATGGCAAAGGAGTGAAATCATTTGCTAACAATCAAAGATATTCTAGAAACAAAGGCACTCGAAGGAATTAAAATTGTTGCCGGAGAACAAGGGATTCATAATAAAATTGCACTTGTGAACATTATTGAAAATCCCGATGCATTTGATTGGCTGACACCGAATGAATTATTATTAACAACTGGTTATATATTTCAAGACGATGAAGCATTACAAAATAAAATTATCCAAGAAATTTCTAAAATAAATTGTGCTGGCCTTGTCATTAAAATGAGGCGCTATTTACAAAAAACGCCTCAAAACATGATTGATATTGCCAACCAATATGGTTTGCCCTTAATAGAATTACCTTATAACTACACCTTGTCCAAGGTCATCTCGATCATCAATGAAAAGGCTTCAGGAGGCTATGATTTATTAAATAGGAAGTCATTGGATATGCATAATACGTTGTTTAAGGTGGCACTTGAAGGGGGAGGCATTGAATCCATCTCTTGCATGTTAGCCGAAACGATTAATAACCCGATTATCTTTTTGGATAGTGACTGGAATTTACTGCATTATACAGATCTCGATTCGAATCCTGTGCCACTTGCCTATGGCATCAACCTCAAGAAGAATCGGCCTACGTTTTCGAAGGATTTCATTGATACAATTCCAAAAGATTTAAACGAAATGCAAAAATCAATTACAAGGATGTATCATTTAGAAGATGTGGCTGTGAAATGCCGAATACTACCCGTGGCAGTTGCAAATTACATTTACGGCTATATTGTAATTTGGCAAACCGTACGTGATTTGACGGAGTTTGATTTCATCGTTTTGGAGCAAGCATCCACGATTGTTGCGTTAGAAAGGATTAAACAGAAGGAAATTGAGGGTGTGCGTTTAAAAATTAAACAGGAATTTTTTGATGATTTATTGACGGGTAAAATCAAATCCAGTGAAACGCTGCAAACACTCTGTGACCTACACGGCTTAAATATCAATTATAAATATTATTGTATCGTCATTTCGATCAGTCATGACAACCTGAGTGAACACCTTGATTTAATTTCAAGAAAATACGAATCTGATAATATAGCAAAAAAATGTGTGACTTTAATTTACGAACACTCTAGTACCATCAATGGAGAAATTACATGTCTTTATCGAAACAATCAAATCATCGTACTAATAGGACAACAGGATACGAAGCAAGACAGGACGATTAATGAAACAAAACAATACGCAGATACTATTCTGCAATTATTAATACAGCATAATAGCCAAACTTCCTTTTTGGTAGGTATTGGCAAAGAATATAAACATATTCGCTTTGTTCATAAAAGCTTTGCAGAAGCTCATGAAGCACTTCGACTAATGCAACGGTTTGAGGAACGTGGAGCTGTAGCCCATTTTGCCGATCACTCAATTTATCATTTTTTAGATTCAAATATGAATGAGGTGCAATTAAAGGACTTTTTCTTAGAAAGCTTAGGAGCTGTCTTTGAGCATGATCTTTTACATGGGACAAGCTACCTCGTTACATTAGAAAACTATTTTATTAATCATATGAATATTAGTGAAACAGCTAAGGAAATGTTTGTTCATCGTAACACATTAATTTATCGTATCGAAAAGATTAAAGAGATTCTAAAAACAGATTTAAAAAGCTATGAGGAACTGCTGCAAATCCAATTAGCCCTTAGAATTTATCGTTTGCTTGGAAAGTCTTTATACCATGATGAATTCGCAGATTAATTGTACAAGGTGATGCCCGATATGTGCATCGCCTTTTTAACTTGAATCAACCTAAACATCACGTATAGCAGACCCTCTCTTTTATATGATATATGATACGCTTCATTTCATATTCAGTTCATAAACGCATGCTATAGTAAAGCCATAGAAACGAAATACGTTGTTTTATACATTGAAGGAGGCTTATTTCTTTGCAAGAGACATCAAAAGACAAGACAAATCAAAAAGATTGGCGACGCTTTATCCAATTAATCAAACGAGCCGAACCCCCAATTTGGTTACTGGTCATCGCTTTAGTAATGAGTTTAGCTACGACGGGTGTAGGCTTTATCGTCCCACTCTTTACAAAACAATTGGTGGATGGTTTTTCATTAGAATCACTTGATTATTGGCAAATTATTGTACTCGGTATTGCCTTTATCGCACAAGCTATTGCTAGCGGATTATCCATCTACTATTTAAATCGTGTTGGTCAGCATGTTGTCGCTAGATTGCGAGACCAGTTATGGCGAAAGCTTTTACATTTACCCATACCCTACTATGATCAACATGATACAGGTGAAACATTAAGCCGTGTTACGAATGACACAGCCGTTGTAAAAGAGCTCATTACAGAACATTTAGCAAACTGTTTATCTGGGGTTATTTCGATTATTGGTTCCATCATCATTCTCTTAATCTTAGATTGGAAAATGACGTTAGTGATGCTAATTGCAGTCCCACTCGCAATGCTGATTTTAATGCTGCTAGGTAAACGGATGTTTGTGATTTCTAAAGGTATGCAAGATGAAACAGCGAAGTTTACAGCGGTGTTAAGTCAAGTTTTGCCTGAAACTCGTTTAGTAAAGGCTTCGAATGCTGAGCAAGTGGAATATGAGCGTGGCAAAAAAGGCATTACAAATCTTTTTACATTCGGCTTAAAAGAAGCGAAAATTCATGCACTGATTTCACCGCTCATTTCATTCGTTCTCATGTCAGTGCTAGTAGCGATCATTGGCTATGGTGGTGTTCGCGTTTCCTCTGGGGAACTGACTGCTGGTGATATGGTGGCATTTATTTTATATTTAATCCAAATCATTATGCCAATGACACAACTAACAATGTTCTTTACTCAGCTACAAAAAGCAATGGGGGCTACAGAACGAATTAGTTCATTACTGGAACATGAAGAGGAACATATTGATGAGGGTTTAACTGTCGAAAAAATCAATCAACCGATCTATGTTAAAAACGTTGATTTCTCTTATGCTGAAGAACCGATTTTATCCAATATTAACTTCACGATTGAACCAGGCAAGGTTACAGCAATAGTGGGGCCTAGTGGTGGCGGAAAAACTACAACCTTCTCGTTGTTAGAGCGATATTATCAGCCAACTAATGGTAGCATCACACTAGGAGATACCCCCATTGAAACTTTCTCTCTCCATTCATGGCGCAGTCAAATTGGCTATGTGGCACAGGAAAGTGCTCTGCTCTCAGGTACGATTCGAGAAAATATTTGCTATGGTATAGAGCGAGACGTCCCAGATGATGAGCTAGAAAGAGTCGCTAAAATGGCCTATGCGGATCAATTTATTAATGAGCTGCCAGATAAGTTTGACACAGAAGTAGGAGAACGAGGCATTAAGCTATCGGGAGGGCAACGTCAGCGTATCTCGATTGCAAGGGCGTTACTACGCAATCCCCAAATATTAATGTTGGATGAAGCAACATCAAGTCTAGATAGTAAGTCAGAAATTTATGTACAAAAAGCTTTAGACAACTTAATGCAAGGTCGCACAACATTAGTAATTGCACACCGTTTATCTACCGTGGTAGACGCCGATCAAATATTATTTATTGAAAAAGGACATATTACAGGCTGTGGTACACACGAAACGCTCTTTGAAACACATGCTATGTATCGTGAATTTGCCATGCAGCAATTACGTATTAAAGAGAATGAATAAAGGGGTTTGTTGAAATGACAAAACTATTAGTGGTGGATGATGATGCACATATTCGAGAATTAGTAAAAGTATTTCTTCAAAATGAAGGTCTTGAGGTTATAGAGGCTACGGACGGTGTAGATGCACTGTCCAAATTAGCCGCTGAAAAAGTGGATATGGTTGTGATGGATATTATGATGCCAAACATGGATGGCTGGGCATTATGTGAGGAAATACGTTCATTCGATACGGATCTCCCTATCCTTATGCTAACAGCTAAAGGAGAAACCTCCCAAAAGGTCAAGGGCTTTCATTTAGGAACAGATGATTATCTAGTGAAGCCATTTGAACCAGTCGAGCTCATCGTGCGGGTCAAGTCCATTTTAAAAAGATACCGCATTTCCCTCTCACAGGTTGTAGAAGCTGGTAACGTTAAATTGAATCGCAGTACGCATGAAGTGGAATTGGACGGGGAGACTATTCTACTTCGTTTAAAGGAGTTCGAGCTATTATTCACACTAGCAAGCTATGTTGGTAAAACCTTTTCACGTGAACAATTAATCGAAGAAATTTGGGGCTTTGATTATGAGGGTGATGAACGAACAGTCGATGTCCATATTAAAAGAATACGCGAGCGTTTTCCACAGGAAGTTAGCGGCTTTGTCATTCGCACTATTCGTGGCCTTGGTTACCGCTTGGAACTAGCCACATGAGAAAACGAAGATTCTTTTTAAAGTTGATCATGGTCCTTTGCCTGTTTCTCATTGCAAATACTGTATTTGCTTTGCTTGCCTATCATGCAACCACATGGCTTTATAGTCGATTGGGTGCAGAGCCCCAAGGATTTTGGCTACAGTTAGGAACAGTAATTGGTGTATTTGTTCTCTTTGCCTGTTCAGCCGCTATTATCTTTTTAATCGGGCTAAATCGACAACGTAACTATTGGGATACGATTGTAGATGCATTAAGTCGCATGGCAAAAGGTGACTTTGATGTCAAATTAGATTTGAAAGCAGATGAGGAAGACCAATTTGGGCAATTAATTCATGGCATCAATCATATGGCCGTTGAATTAGGCGAACTCGAAAGAATGCGTCAAGAGTTCATTTCCAACGTTTCACATGAGATACAGTCACCTTTAACGTCTATTAATGGCTTTGCAAAGGCACTAAAAAATATCAATCTGCCTGAGGAAAAACGCCAACATTATTTAGACATTATCGAATTAGAAAGTTATCGTTTATCGAAAATTAGTGAGAATTTACTTAAACTAACATCATTAGAATCCCAGCATCATCCTTTTGAGCCTAAACAATATCGATTAGATAAACAATTGCGCAATGTTGTTCTCGCATTAGAACCGAATTGGCTAGAAAAAGAGCTCGACTTTGATCTCCACCTTGACAACATTTGCATCACAGCTGATGAGGATTTAATGAACCAAGTATGGATGAATTTGCTGACTAATAGCATCAAATTTACCCCCAATAAAGGTACCATCTCATTGTCCATGAGGTTGGACTCAGATAGAATCACCGTAATTGTTCAAGACACTGGCATTGGCCTAACGGAGGAACAACAAATGCATATCTTTGAAAGATTTTATAAGGCTGACCAATCCCGAACAGCCAAAAATGGTGGCAGTGGATTAGGGTTAGCGATTGTTAAAAAAATTATTGATATGCACAATGGAACGATTACTGTGGAAAGCAAGCTAGCCGAATGGACAAGATTTTTAATTACAATACCGATCGTCAGTATTTCAGCTCGTGCAAACGATTAACACCGTTCTGCACGAGTTATTTTTTAGTAAGCTACTTTTCTAAAATATTGATATACTTTATTCAATTTTTGCTGTTGCTTCCCCTTCTTACTTTCCATGTTACCAAACTCAAAAAACTTCACTTTTTTCATCCCAACAAACTTAAACAATGCACGCTTCATCAAAATTTTATGTGCGTTATTCAACCATAAAAATGGATAATTGGTTGGCCCCTTCATTGTAGACACACAGACAACAGACTTCCCTTTTAAGAGCCCTTCTGGAAATAACCCCTTTGTATCGCGATAAGCAAAGTTCGCTGCAAATAATTGATCAATATAGCCTAACAGCATAGCTGGTGGCCTCCCCCACCAAATCGGGTAAACAAAAACTAGTTGATCTGCCCAAGAAAGCTGTTGGCGATATTTTTCCATCTTCGGATCCTGATACATATCACGTCGTCGTTTGTGCTCATGGAACATTAAACGTGGATCGAAGTCTTCTTCATATAAATCTAGTATCTGTAACTCCTCGATGGCAGGATTCTCACGACACCCCTTAATTACTTCCTGTAGAAAAGCATAATTTAAACTTTTATGATTTGGGTATGTATAGACAATTAGTGTTTTCATTTCGTGCACCTCATTACTTATCATTTGATAACAAAATAATAATCGAGCTCTTTTTAGTTGTCAAATGATAATTGTTTTGAGATAAGTTATTTGGTATCTTGACAGTAGAGGTGATCCCAATGAATAAAAGCTCTTTATTTCATCAATTTGTATCGTTTACTGCCACTATCCATCAAGTAACACACGATCTTACACAAAATGTTACGGATGCAAATATCACACCGCTACAATATAAAATTCTTGAATATATTAAAGTAAGCCAGCCTGTCACACCAACCGAAATTAGTGACTGCCAACACATGTCCTTACCAAATACGAGTCGTGAACTACGAAAATTACAAGAACGACAGCTAATTGAAAAATTTAACGACACCGGAGACCGAAGAAAGCAATATGTTCGCTTGTCCAATGAAGGTGAAAAAATGATGGAAGAGGCCTTCGCCTGTATAGAGGAACGCTTTTCCCAGCTTATTCAACATGCTTCTCCACAGGATCTAAAGGAAATCCAACATGCCCTAACCATCCTAGAGCAAAAGGTTTTTCAACAGAAAGTTTAAGACCACGCCGCTAGCTGCTTCCTACAATAGCAGGCTGGTTCTTTTTAGGTAGTTGATGTTGCATTATTGCTCATACCTTTGCTTGTGGTGATTATTCTTGATTCCATACCGCTCATACTCTTGCTCGTGGTGAGTATTCTTAGCTCCATTATGCTCATACTCTTGCTCGAGGTGATCATTATTGGCTCCATTCCGCTCATACTCTTGATCGAGGTGATCCTTATTGGCTCAATACCGCTCATACCCTGGCTTGTGGTGATCATAATTGGCTCCATTCCGCTCATATCCTGGCTCAAAGTGATCTTTATTGGCTCCATTTCGCTCATACTCTTGCTCGAGGTGATCACCTTTGACTCTATCCCGCTCATACTCTTGATCGAGGTGATCATTCTTGGCTCAAAACCGCTCATATCCTTGTTCGAAGTGATCATAATTGGCTCCATTCCGCTCATACTCTTGCTCGAGGTGATCCTTATTGGTTCAAAACCACTCATACTCTTGCTCGTGGTGATCATTCTTGGCTCAATACCGCTCATACTCTTGCTCGTGGTGAGCATAATTGGCTCAAAGCCGCTCATATCCTGGCTCGTGGTGATCATAATTGGCTTCATTCCGCTCATATCCTGGCTCAAGGTGATCTTTATTGGCTCCATTCCGCTCATACCCTAGCTCGAGGTGATCACCTTTGACTCAATTCCGCTCATACCCTGGCTCGTGGTGATCATTCTTGGCTCCATTCCGCTCATATCCTGGCTCAAGGTGATCATAATTGGCTCCATTCCGCTCATACTCTTGATCGAGGTGATCCTTATTGGTTCAAAACCGCTCATATCCTTGCTCAAGGTGATCATAATTGGCTCCATTCCGCTCATACCCTTGCTCGAGGTGATCATTCTTGGCTCCATTCCGCTCATATCCTTGCTCTAGGTGATCCTTATTGCTCAAAGCCGCTCATACCCTAGCTCGAGGTGATCACCTTTGACTCAATTCCGCTCATACTCTTGCTCAAGGTGATCACCTTTGACTCAATTCCGCTCATACTCTTGCTCAAGGTGATCTTTATTGGCTCAATACCGCTCATCTCCTGGCTCGTGGTGATCCTTATTAGCTCCATTCCGCCTCATACTCCGGTTTGAAAAATAAAGTCCATTTGTGTTTGCATTGATTGATCAGTCTCTCAAAAGAATACCTCGTATACTTGCGACAGATTCGTAACCCATTTGCTTTTTCTTTAATAGTATAAAAGTGAGTAGAAGGAGGAGTCTCAAGTGGAAGGTGTAGTGTTTGATAGGAAGTGGATTGAGGATCATTTTGAAGCACTTCCATTATGGCAACAGTCTGCCTATAATGACTTTGCTGCCACGATTGCTGATGAAGCAAATACGTTTCCGTGTATACCAGCCAGAATGGGCTTTTTATCTAATCATTTACGTTATAGTTTTGTTGGCGATTCACGGGAGGAGCAATCGATTAACTTGCTAGCACAGTGCTTAAAGGAATACGCGAAAGTCTCGCGATCTTGTGGAAAATATACAACCCTTACAGTGTTTTTTCATACCCCTCTTGATATGCTAGAAAGCTTTAGGGTGGAGGATTATCAACAGTTATTTTGGTCAGTCTTAAACCATTTAACCAACATAGATGAGGTAGCTTGGCCTGAAGAAATACCGACAGATCCAGTCCATAATGAATGGGAGTTTTGCTTTAACGGGGAACCCTATTTTATTTCTTGTGCTACACCAGCACATAAATTGCGGAAGAGCCGTCATTTTTCTACTTTGTTAATGGCCATTCAACCTCGCTGGATATTTAATGATATAAACGACTCTACTGCATTTGGACAAAAAATGAAAAAGCTCATCCGCCAACGCATTGTAGACTATGACCAAATTCCAGGACATCCTGATTTAAAATGGTATGGACAAGAGGATAGCTATGAATGGAAGCAGTATTTTTTAAGTGACGATAATCAAAGTCCATCCAAATGCCCTTTTTTACGGATGTCACAGGAAAATGGTTCATTGCGTAATATTCCTTTGCCTTTTCACGACGAACCAGGTCGCCAATCCAATTAGAACAATAAAGAGCAGGCTCACATAAAAACCGAGTCTGCTTGTTTTTTCGCCTAAAGTCCCAGACACCGTCACTATAATGAGTAATATCCCTATATTATTTTTCACATAGGCCCACTTTGATAATGCCATGAGCTTCCTATAGGTCACTAAAATAAAGAGCCAGTTGTAGATTAGCATTAAACCCGCTGCGGTAATTAAATATTCAAAAATTTTTTCTGGCATCAGAAAGCCAATAACAATCGTGATGACTAAACCACTCGTTAAAAAAATAAAGGCGGGAAATGGCACTTTCATTTTCCCTTTTTTCGCCAAAATATCTGGAGCATCATGATCCTCTGCCAGTGTTATAAGAATGGTGATAACCGCGTAAAGCGAAGCGACCATTGTTGAAAAACCAGCAATGATTAATACACCATTAAAAATATCTGCTACAAAAGGTATATGATAACCATGAAGTGCTGTGATAAAAGGGCTTTCATCTATCGCAAAGTCTTTCCATGATACAAGTGCCAATGCAAGTGCAATAGCTAGGATAAAGATGATTGTTATGACAACAAGCATAATTCTTCCTGCTTTCGGCGCCTCTTGCGGATTTTTTAAATCGATAACCATTAACCCCATTACCTCAATTCCTCCATAGGCATAAAAGGCATAGAGCAGTCCAAGCCATATTCCTTTCATTCCTTGTGAAAAAAAGGATTCATAATTAGCTTGTAATGAATCCAGAGTTGCTGCTTGCGTGCCTTTCATGATGATAATAACGGCAACGATAATAAACATGATAATGGCAGCAGCTTTTAAAGCTCCGAAGATATTTTGGAAATTTTCAAAGCCCTTCATACCTGTTAGAATCACGACTAATCCTAGTACGGCATAAATCGCTGCAGAAATCCAGAGTGGCAGTGCTGGAAACCAGAACCTCGTAAAAATTCCGAGCGCCATCAGCTGACTTCCCATGATTAATAACTCTGACATCAAGTATACCCAGCCATTACTGAACCCTGCCCATCGTCCAAAGGCTTGCTTGGCATAAGTACGAAAGGAGCCTTTATCAGGGTTTTCCACAGACATTTTGACAAGAGCATCATAAACTATATACGTGCAAATGGCTGCTAATAAAAAAGGAATGAGCACGGCTGGTCCGCTTTTATGAATGGCCATACTTGTTCCAAGAAAAAAGCCTGTTCCTAATGTACAGCCGATACCGAGAAGTGAAAGCTGCCACCAAGACATTCTACCTTTACTTGTTTTTGATGTCATTATTATCAGCCTTTCATTACGTTCTTACCAATGGCATTGTCATGCATCGAATTCCACCACCGCCTTTTTCAAGCTCTGTGACATCAACCTCAAGCAAGTTCTTTTTCTTTAGTAGTGGATGTGCCAATAATTGCTGTTTCGATGCCTGTTTGCTAATCACTAATGTTTCAGGATTTAGGTTAATAAAATTAATATCAGGGATTGTCTTATAGGAGTCTAGCCAGAAAACTTCAAAACCATGATGCTTTAAAAATGATTCCACCATATCAAAACGTCTGCTTTGCGCTGTCAACACCTGTACTGGAAAATAACGAACAAAACTTTTAGCGATGACCAAATTCTTGTTCACAACATTACAATTCATATCTAAATGAAGCGTATCATTGCTTTTTGGTAAATCAATGACTGCGATTTCAGAAAATCCCTCATGTAAAATAGTTTCCATTATACCTTCGATAGCCTCTATTGTCGTTCGCATACCGAGATTAATAAGTACAGCATCCTTATTTAAAATCAACACATCTCCACACTCGAATGAATGTAGTGGTTGCAACATTGGCATCAATTGTTGGGGAAACCATTTTTCTAAAAGTGCATGAGCAAGAGGATATTCTGGTTGCCTTAGTGAGCTTCCTGCATTACCAGGTACTATTCGATTGCCGATAACACACGCAAGATCACGTACAAAATAACGGTTAATCAACTGTTCACTTAATAACTGCTGATCAATAGGAAGTTCTTTTGCGTAATCTATAACTTTAACCCCCGCGTTTTCTAATATCATCTTTAGTGCCATGAAACTTTCGAGTGCCTTACTATGATTAACCGTATCACTCCAACCTACCTGCTCCGCTATCGTTAAATCTGAGACATCTGCAATTGAAGGTGCACAAAGCATGACAACCTTTAGCTCTTCATGCTCTGACCAACAATTTACTTGGAATGAATCCACTCTATTTTCTCCCCTTTTTCATTAGCGTTACCATTGCTTTTTGGATTATACAAATATGAACATAAGCAGGATTTTTTCATTTTATGGTTAATTCATACAGAGGGAAAATCAATTAAAGAAAAGGATGTTATCATGGAATACTATAAATTTTTAAGACAATACGTAGGACATCAACCGATTATTTTACCTGGATCTGTTGTCATCATGTTAAATAGTGCAAACGAAGTGTTACTACAAAAAAGATATGATGGCGGCTGGGGGCTTCCAGGTGGCTTAATGGAATTGGGTGAGAGCTTAGAAAATACCGCCGAAAGAGAAGTGTTAGAAGAAACAGGTCTGATCATCTCAGACTTACAGTTACTGGGTGTTTTTTCTGGACCTGATTGCTATCTTAAAGTGTCAAATGGAGATGAATTATATTCTGTTACAGCTGTCTATTATACAAGAAATGTTCACGGTGATTTAGTGATTGATTACAATGAATCAGAGACGATGCGCTATTTCTCACTGAGCCATTTACCACAAAATTTAACAGATCGTCGTTTTATTGAACCATATATAGCACAATTATTACTATAGAGAGAAAACATATTGTTCTCTCTCATAGTTACGTAAAATATTCTAGCTTCGCTTGTGGAAAGAACTTTTGCATATAGCCATATAAATGTTCTTTAATATCTTCCTCTTCTTCTTTTTGATAAATATATTTGCCAATTCCATATTTGCCCCATTTATACCTTCTCACAGTTTCGTCGAGTTCTAGCTTCGTCATCGGGTAATTTTTTTCAATTACTCGTTTAGCTGGCTTTGTAAAGCGATGCTGAATAAACTCAAATGTGATATCATCGCGTACATCCTTAGGTAGCTCTGCATCTAATCGTTCAAACATATGGTAATATCCCTCCTGCCACCCTTCATGGAGATAAATAGGGGCCACAATAAATCCAAGTGGATATCCAGCTCTTGCCACTTTACCTGCCGCCTCTATGCGCTTTGCAAGTGGGGATGTACCTGGCTCAAAATGTTTGATGACATAATCTGCATTAACGCTAAAACGAAACCTTGTCTTGCCATTATGATTGGCATCCAATAGGTGGTCTACATGATGGAATTTCGTAACAAACCGCAATTGGCCAAGCTCGCTTTGCCCAAAATGCTCAATAGCACGTTTCAATGTATGTGTTAAATGATCAATCCCTACAATATCAGAGGTACAAGATGCCTCGAAGCGTGTGATTTCAGGAGCTCTTTCGGCCATGTAATGATCAGCTTGCTCTAGAATTTCATCGACATTTACATACGTACGAATATAAGGTTTGTTGCCCATTGTCGTTTGTAAATAACAATAATGACAATGGCCCATACAGCCTGTTGCAAATGGAATGGCATATTCTGCTGAAGGCTTCGATGTATCAAACTTTAACGTCTTTCTAATCCCAACCACTAAGGTGGATTTAGCTACGCGATACTTTTGAAAATCATTGTCTCCTGGCAGATTTCTTACTTGATTGTGCGACGTCGTATAGCGAATTTCAATCCCCATTTTCTCAAACTTCTCTTTGAGCTCCTGCCCTAATGGATACTGAAGTGCATCGGGTTCAAAATAGACAAGCTGAGGTGTAAAAGGCTTTATCATGTCCACCTCCTAGTGAAAATACTGATGATAGGCTTGTTCAGCTGCCATCTCACTCGAAAAAATTAACATATCATTCGTGATCGGATAATAGGTTTCGAATAAAAATAGAGCTAGCTCCTCTGGTTGCTCTGGATGATTGACTACCGCCGCTTCCTGTATATTCGCTACATCCTGAATATGTGGATTGCGATAAAAAATATAAACTATATCACCAGCATTATATGGTTGCTGCATCTCTTCACCTTCCTCTGTCTTTCCATTAGTTTGCCTCTTAAAGAAGGGAATTATGTTACAACTGTTAAAGATATTACTTCTTAGCATAATGCGAAGTCTATTTAATAAAGATTATTTTGCACTTCATTCTAGTAAAAAAACTACCAAAATTCCCCTAGAAGCGATTCCATAACTCACATCTTTCTAGGCAAGAGAGTTGTAAACTCAGCTAAAATGTATGCATACTGGTTAAATTTTCATTAGTAGGTAAAAGGATGAAACTTTTGTACTTTTGATACGTTAAATTAGATGTAATGTTCATGCTAAATTAAACAAAAGGCATGAGGAAAGGTGGAATTTATGAAGAAAATCTTGACTTTACTCTTTGCAACGATACTTGTTGTACCGTTATTGTTGCAACCGGCGACCGCACAAGCATCTAAAGCCATTACAATTTATGTAGATGGGGTCCAATTAAAGACTGACCAGCCTCCAGCAATGATTCAAGGGCGGGTTATGCTGCCACTTAGAGCAATCTTTGAGGCATTAGACGCTAGAGTGCATTGGGATCAAAAGAATCAAACTGTTACAGGTATTAAAGGAGATACAACGGTAGAACTAAAGATTAAATCGAAGGTAGCTACAATAAATGACCAGACAGTTAGACTTGATGTACCGGCACAAATATTGAGAGGAAGAACAATGGTACCAGTCCGCTTTGTTAGTGAGGCACTTGGTCAGGATGTAGACTGGAACTCAAAAGAGCAGATTGTAATCATAAAATCTGATACTCCAAGTAATATTAGTATTTCTCCAGTAAGCAATTTGTCTGTTCGAGATGTTAATGATAATGGAGATGGGCGAGACCTTGAAGTTAGTTTCTCCAAATCGTCCACTGAGTCATATGTGGATCATTATCGAGTTATGGTTGTGAAAGCTTCAAAAAGTTTCAATTTGTCTTCTGCTTTAAAAGTCTCTTCTTCTAATTATACGGTGGTATCGACATCAGCTTCAAATCGTACCGTAACATTATCACAGAATTCTAGAGATGTAGACGGAGATTACATTAGAAATGATCAACCCTATGTGGTTTATGTACTTACTAAAGGAAAAGGTTCTTATTCAAACGTATTATCTACTTCTTCATCGAAGATTACACTAACAAACTTGTCTGCTGTTACAGCGGTAACTAATGTGAAGATTAGTGATATTAACGATTTCGGAGATGGACGTGACGTTTCGGTTAGCTTTACTCGTCCGCAGAGTGACAACAATATTTCCAATTATCGTGTGTTTATCGTAAAAACCAAGGATGCAAACAACTTTAGTCTTACTAACGCGAATAATTTATCAAACTACTACTATACAACGGTGGATAAAACGGGAAGCAATGATAGTACGTTGACAAGAACTCTATCTTCCTCGACACGTGATATCTCCGGTGATTATATTAAAAACGGTGTACCTTATACAGCATTTGTCCTGTCTGTAAGCAATACGAATTTAGATAGTAATAAGTTGTCTTCTGCTTCATCCTCAGTAACTCTTAATCCAAATAAAGTGTCTACTCCTGTTATTACGCAAGTCGATGATGTTAGCGACTTTGGAGATGGACGTGATTTAAGAGTTAGTTTCAATAAAGTATCTGATGAGTCCATTATTAACTCTTACAGAATTTTTGTTGTAAGAGCTGACAACTATTCGAATTTCACATTGACGAAGGCGAACAGTTTGTCTAACGCTTATTATACGCAAGTGAACAAGACAGGTTATAATATTAGTCAGGTTCTTTCCACAGGGGCAAGAGATACTGATGGTTCCCTTCTACAGAATGGAGTTAATTATCGAGTATTCGTTATGGCCATAGGTAATAGCCAAGCAAACAATGTGTTATCTTCAGCTTCCAATACAATAACGCTATTTAGTAACAATGTTGGTGCAGTTTCAAATCTCACTGCCAACGATGTTAGCGATTATAACAATGGTCGTGACCTTTCCATTTCCTTCAATAAACCTATGGATGAGTCAAATATTAATCACTATCGCATTCTTGTTGTACCTACAGCGACTTACAATAATTTCAGTCTCGCAGATGCCAATAGTGTTTCAAGCAACAATTATGTAACTGTCAACAAATCTGGAAAAACTACGTATGAGCAGGTTTTATCAGAAAATGCTCGTGATGTGCGAGGTAATTATATTAAAGAAGGTACTAACTATCGTGTTTATGTACTGTCAGTAGCAAATGGAAATTCTACAGGAAACAATTCGCTATCAGCGTCTACATCTACAATTACTCTTAGCAAGAACTACAATGTGCAGGCTGTTACCAATCTAACTGTTGCAGATATAGATGATAAAGGGGATGGCCGTGATTTGCAGGTAACGTTTACCAAACCATCAGATGAATCGAATGTCAATCATTATCGCATTCTAGTCGTGCCAACAGCTTATTACAGCAACTATAACCTTACACAAGCTAATAGCAGTCCTTATTACTTCACAGAGAGTAAAGGTGGAAGTATAGTAACAGCTAGGACATTGGAGGGGATTAGAGATGTACGAGGTAACTATATCACGGAAGGAATTAGCTATCGTGTCTATGTATTAACTGTTGCGAACGGAAATTCTTCAAATGCCTATGCTCTTTCTCCTGCCTCATCGGCAATCACACTTAGTAAGAGCAAAGCCGTTCAAGCGGTAAGCAATGTTTCAGTAAGTGATATTAGTGATTATGGAGATGGTCGAGATTTACAAGTATCGTTCACGAAACCTTCCGATGAATCAAATATAAGCTCTTATCGTATTCTTGTTGTACCTGCATCAAAGGCAAACGGCTTTGATGTGAACACAGCAGTTAAAATTACTAATTATACAGATTTAATCAAAGGTCAATATAGTATGAGATTGGGGACTGGAAGTAGAGATATAGATGGAAGACTTATAACTAATGGTGATGAATACCGTGTGTTTATATTGTCAATTGGTACAGGAAATTCCAAGGAGATGTATACTCTATCATTCCCGTCTCCTTCCATTACTTTAGTGGAGCGTACAGCACCTATAGCAGTGGAGAATGTGTCACTAAGTGTTCATGGAGAACAAATTAACTATTCCGATATTAAAATTAGCTTCAATGTCAAGAATGCACAGAATGTAACACAGTACAGAGTATTTATGTTACCTAAAGATATTGCAGATGGTTTCAAACTAGAGGATGCTACTAGTATTCAAAGTTTCAATAATAGTACTATAATTAATTCAAATGGTCTATCTAATGTTAGTCAAGAGCTTAGTATAGCCTTGGATGCATTTGGTACGCCACTGAACTCATCTACAGAATATGTTGCTAAAATACTGACTGTAGTAAATGGATCTTATACACTATCGAACTCGTCCAATTCAGTGAAGCTCAAGGCAAATACTGATAGTATTAATATTGATGCTACGTTAAATTCTCAACTTATTGAATAGGACACATAATTTTTTCTTAAGAGACTTCCTATGTGCTTTATGTGCAATGGAAGTCTTTTTTATTGTGTCCACACAAGGCAGAGTGTAATTGATTTATTATACTTTACTACCTTGCTTAGAGTTACTTTTTCATCTGTACCTGCTCTGTCGTCACCTTTAGGCCATTCTTTATTAAAAAGCTAGTTGCTGGATTATTAGCTAAAAAGTTAACAGCCGTCATTTGGACTGGACATGTTGTGATGCTTTCGAGAAAGCTGGGTAGTAAATTTTGATGTCGATCGGCAAGTATCTCTAATTGGTAGAATAGTAATCGCTCCACTTCACCACTATCATTCCAAACGGTTTTGTATAGCATATAGCCCAGTGCTTTATTATCGTCGTTATAAAAAATCTTGGCTCCTCCCTGTTTCACACTCTGCCAGCTACATTGCCACGGCACATCTTCCTGATAGAACGGGAAATGAGGTAGTTGCTCAGAGCGAGTAGTTTCTATATGAATGCTAGCTGTATGTTCAAATTTCCCTTCATATTTCCCACTTAAATATAGCAATTGATTGGAAATAGCATAGCTATATTTCTCATATAACGCAATGGCTACCTTATTTTCTTTGATCGCTTCCAACGTAGCGATCTCCACACAATATCAGAGGTACAATCCCAACCACTAAGGTGGATTTAGCTACGCGATACTTTTGAAAATCATTGTCTCCTGGCAAATTAGTTTGGTGAAATTGCATAAAAATTATGTCATAAAAAATTTTATTGGCAATATACATAAATTTGTATATCACCAATCTAGAAATATAGAATAATACAGAACTTTTTAAAAATTTGGTATAATCAAGAAAAGGAGGAATTTATATGATTAAACAATCCATTATAGAAAATGTGCTTGAAGCAGCTCTCGCTACAGGTGGTGATTTTTCTGAAATCTTCATTGAAGATAAGTATGCTAATGAATTCGTTTTACAAAGCGGACAAATCGATCAAAGTATTGCTGGACGTGATTTTGGTATTGGCATTCGAATTTTTTCAGGCCTTCAAAGTATCTATACCTACACTAATGATTTTTCAGAGGAAGGCTTATTGGCAGCAGCCAAACGAGCAGCACTAGCTATCAAAGGTGGTGCGTCAGGTACTATTCACCCTCTTCATAAGGAGATGGTGACACCTATTCATCAAATCCTGCGTATGCCTAATACTGTGGAGCACAGCAGGAAAACCGCTATCATGCGACAAGCAGATTCAATCGCTAGAAATTATGACCCCCGTATTAGTCAAGTATTTGTCCGTTATTTAGACGAACAGCAGAACGTACTAATCGCTAATTCTGAAGGTAAATTTGTAGAGGACACACGTATTTATAGTAGGCTGAGCATGCGAGCAACTGCTGAAGAAGGTACTGAAGTGCAAACAGGTTTCTATGGTCCTGGTGCCCATGCAGGCTTTGAATTTATTGAAAGACTGGATCTTAATCATTACGCAGGAGAAGCTGCACGTATTGCTGTAACGATGCTTCATGCAGATGAATGTCCAAGCGGAAAATTCCCTGTCATCATTGATAATGAATTCGGTGGCGTTATTTTCCATGAGGCTTGTGGCCATGGCTTAGAAGCAACAGCTGTTGCTAAAAATAATTCTGTCTTTGCGAATCGTATTGGGGAAAGAGTGGCTCCTGAAATTGTTACATATATTGATGACGGCACACTTCCGAATGAATGGGGTTCGCTTAATATTGATGATGAGGGAGAAAAAACAAGGAGAAATGTTTTAATTGAAAATGGTATTTTAAAGGGCTACCTAATTGATAAATTTAATGCTCGACGCATGAATGCGCAGCCAACAGGCTCTTCACGCCGACAATCCTACCGATTTAATCCAACATCACGCATGACGAATACCTTTATCGCACCTGGCACATCTACGCCAGCCGATATTATCGCTTCTACAGAATACGGAATTTATGCAAAATTTATGGGTGGTGGACAAGTTTCCCCTTCCACTGGTGATTATAATTTTGCGGTAATGGAAGCTTATATCGTCAAAGATGGCAAAATTGAACGACCTGTGCGAGGGGCAACCCTTATTGGCAATGGAGCTAAAACATTGCAGCTAGTTGATCGAGTTGGCAATAATCTTGCGCACGGAGCCGGCATGTGTGGATCACTAAGTGGTAGCCTTCCTGTCAATGTTGGTCAGCCGATGATTCGCGTGAGTGAAATAACTGTTGGTGGAACAAAGGGGGAATAAACTATGAGCATTACACAATACCAAAAAAATCTTTTACAACAAGCAGTAGAAGCTGGATTAACAGAAGCAGAAGTCTATTATGAACAGAAAACTTCATTTCAGTGCACACTTTATGAAGGTGAATTGGATAGCTATGAAACATCAGACGATGGCGGTCTCAGTCTTCGAGGACTCTATAATGGAAAGATGGGCTATGCATATACAGAAAAAATAGATGATGATTCTATCGCTTTTTTAATTGATCAGGTGAAAGCCAATGCGGATGTACTCGATGAGCCTGAAGATCTCTCTATTTTTGAGGGTAGCGAGAAATACGCTCAACATTCTTTTTTTAATGAAGAACTAGAAGCAGTGAGTATTCCAGAAAAGATTGAATGTTTAAAGGCTATAGAGCAAAAAATCAGAGCGTATGATCCCCGCATTATAACGCTCGATTATTGTATACTTCAATACTATTCAACTGAACGTGCTTTAGCGAATAGTAAAAATTTATCTTTATCACATAAGGAAAACGGCTTAGTCCTCTTCCTGTCCACAGTTGTCAAGCAAGGTGACGAATTAAAAGCTGGTAGTTATTTGAAAATGACAAGAGATTTTCATTCCCTTGATGTAGATGCTATTGCCAAGGCTGCTGCTGAGGAGGCTCTCGCCCATTTAGGTGAGCAATCCATCCCTTCAAGCAAATATCCCATCATTCTCCGTCATGATGCCGCAGCGGAATTACTAAGTACCTTTATGCCGATTTTCTCCGCTGAGAAGGCACAAAAAAATCAGTCATTGCTAAAAGGCAAAGAAGGACAGCAAGTGGCTTCTGACATATTGTCACTCATCACTGCACCGTATCATCCTGAAGCGTTATCAGGAGGCAATTTTGATGGTGAAGGTGTTGCCACTAAACAACAAGCCATAATTACCGATGGCACATTACAAACACTCTTGCACAATCGAAAAACAGCCAAAAAAGACGGCTGTGAGTCAACAGGTCATGCACAAAGAGAATCTTATAAGGACACTTTGTCTGTCGCCCCACAAAACTTTTATATTGCACCCGGCCAAGAGACACAGGACTCATTAATCCACTCTTTAACTGAAGGTGTGCTTATTACGGATCTATCAGGACTTCATTCAGGAACAAATAGTATTTCTGGTGATTTTTCAGTGGCAGCTAGAGGATTCCATATTCAAGATGGTCAAATTGCCTCACCAGTCAAACAAATGACCATTGCAGGTAATTTCTTCACATTATTAAAAGATATACAAGCCATTAGCTCAGATCTGTACTTCTTACCAAGTGGCCATGGTTCTCCCTCTTTCATTGTTAAAGAACTAGCAGTAACAGTAGAATAATAGAAGAGCGAGCCATCCATTACTTCCGGAGGCTCGCTATTTCAATAAAAGACATGTTCTTCATTTTTTATTCCGGGTTCTTTATTACAATAGTTTGCTTAAAATTGCTTTTTCATCTGTACCTGCTCTGTCGTCACCTTTAGGCCATTCTTTATTAAAAAGCTAGTTGCGGGATTATTAGCTAAAAAGTTAACAGCCGTCATTTGGACTGGACATGTTATGACGCTTTCGAGAAAGTTGGGTAGTAAATTTTGATGTCGATCTTCAAGTATCTCTAATTGGTAGAGTAGTATTCGCTCCACTTCACCACTATCATTCCAAACGGTTTTGTATAGCATATAGCCCAGTGCTTTATTATCGTCGTTATAAAAAATCTTGGCTTCTCCCTGTTTCACACTCTGCCAGCTACATTGCCACGGCACATCTTCCTGATAGAACGGGAAATGGGGTAGTTGCTCAGGGCGAATAGTTTCTATATGAATGCGAGCTGTATGTTCAAATTCCCCTTCATATTCCCCACTTAAAAATAGCAATTGGTTGGAAATAGCATAGCCATATTTCTCATATAACGCAATGGCAACCTTATTTTCTTTGATCGCTTCCAACGTAGCGATCTCCACCTGTTCTCGCTCGTAGATAGCTAGGGCTTCTTCCATTAATAAACGGGAAACTCCTTTACCACGATAGTCTGGTGAAATACCTGTGCCACCATTCCAAGCAGTTTTCTTGCCATTGACGATACGGAAACCGTTTAGAACGATTGCAATTGGTTCATCCTGGTCAAAAATAACAATAGAATGCGTTGGAGACAGCCCCTCCCCAACTAATCGATGCAAAAACATTTCTGCCGTCATGTTGATTTCAACAAAATATCCTTCAAAGCCTTTATTCCATGCTTTCAATACTTCTTCTAACGTGCACTGTGAAACTGTTTTGATCTTCATATTGTCCCTCTTCTCAAATGGAATCTATTTTTGCTAAATCTTCTAAAGTTAATTTCTTCACAATATCATATCCTTGACCTGGACCTTTTGGCCGTATTACTACCGTTCCCATATCGGGGAGGATGCCAAGTCCCACATCTCTAGGAAAGCTATGGCCAATGATTACACTGTTCATGCCCTGTGGCGGAATTATTTCCAGCATAGATGAAAGGGCTGTTAATATTCTAGTTTGCTCACTGCTAGGAAGATCGCCACCTAACTTATAGATGTCATACAAAAAGGGCACAATTTGTACATCGTAATTTGGAAATGCCAGCCGAGCGGTTTCAATTGTTCGACAAAATGGACTTGTTGCAATAGGAGAAAGGATAGGGATTTGCCAATAACGTAGCATTTGACCAAAATAAACAGCTTCCCTACGCCCTTGTTCTGATAAGTTTCTCTGATTTTGACAACTATGAAATGTACCATAGGGTTGATCTACACCAACCGTTGCTGCCCCATGCCTTCCATACAAAATAAGCCCGCCCTTTTTCATTAATGCCAGGAGGCTCTTCTCCATTTTCTTCATCTCCTCCATCATATCACTTTATACTTTGTAATGTATGTCCTACATATTAAAAAAAGCTCCCCACAATTGTTTTGTAGAAAGCTTTTTTCCTGTTATTTTATTGGTATATTAACAATGGCAGTCGTTTCTAAATGTGTTGATGAATCGATCGAAATATGACCATTATATTTTGAAACAATTTCTTTAACTATAAATAATCCTTGTCCTCTTAGTCTACCATTCTCAAGTTTTTTCGTTGAGAAACCTTGTTTAAATATTTGGTCAGGATGAGCAATATTTGGACCTGTATTGGTAATTTTAAATTCATATTGTGCTTCATCTGCTCGACAGCAAATCATTATTTTACGTTGTCCCTCCGGTAACTCTACTGCAGCATCTATGGCATTATCAATTAAGTTCGATAGAATCTTGATTAAATCTGTCGTTTTAATCTTATTAAAGTCATCTTGAGAGATAGTAAAATCCATATCGATGTTATGATTCTGTGCCGTTAACTTTTTCGTTTGCAATAATATGGATAAACCTGGATGATCAATATTTAACTTTAATGATTTAATTGCTTGAACCTCTTTGGATAGTGAAGACAAATATTGTTTGGCTTGCTCAGTCTTTTCTAATTGAAGAAGACCGTGTAATACTTGAATATGATTCGTAAAATCATGACGTAATGATGACACCGACGTAATCAATGCTTTGATTTCTGCTTGATATGTGTCTTCAGTAGCACCAACTTCTTTCGCTACTTCCTTTTGATACCATCTCTGTAAAAATAAAAAAGAACCAATGACAATTAAAATAAAGACTCCATTAAAGATAAAAATAAATAGATTGTCTTCAATGACTTTACCTTTAATACCATTTAAAGTATCTGCGCTAATATCAATACCTAAAAACCCAATAATTTTCCCATTGTCATCTTTGATGGGTGCGCCAACTGATAAGTAGGAACCATGTATAGAGTCATGTATGACCTCTGTAACATAGGTTTCACCGTTATAAGCTTTTTCAACTTCCTTCGCGGGAACGGTACAAACTACCCCAATTTCGAAGCCCTCTCTCATTTCTTTTGGCATCCCTGTAATCATGGCTGTCGATACTTCTGGATTATCCACCTTTAGGGTGTAAACAAATAGTGCACCCAGTTTTATTCTTGCATCGTTTAAGTAGCTTCTTACTTTCCAATAATACGCATTTTCCTGTGGATTATTCAAAAATTGCTGATAAGCATCCGTATCAATAGATGAAGCAATGGAACGGGCAGCCTCTAAACTTTGATTGGCAATCGACTCCTCAACGGTCTTTTTAATTTTTACATAGGATGTAAAGATGTTTAAACTTGTAAACAAACATAATAAAAACGTTGATAGAATTAATATTAGTTTTACTTTTCGATTTTTCATATAAAACGGGACTTCCTCATCTATAAATATTCTAGAATATTATTATATTATAATTAACTCTATTGTATCGTTTGTATTGCGAACATTGCTTGTATATCCTACATAAATTAAAACATAAAATCAAATTTTATTTTTCCATTACTAAAATTATACACTTAACAAATAGTTTAATAATCCTTAACAAGAAAGTAAACTAAAAAGGTAAATAGTAACGTTTTATGTCTCTTTTCACTAAAATAAAACAAAGAAAAAGACCAGGTACTAACAATACCTGATCTTCTTTGAAAAGTTATTTATTTTTACTTGAAGTACGTGTTCGATCTTGTGGCTTTAAAAAGGAAGGTCGCTTGCTATAGCCCTTTGGAGAAACACGTAATAAAGATTTTCTAATATTGCCTTTTTCAAAATCTGCACTAAAGTTAATATATGGTACACCTAGTACTTGCATATTTGCTGTATACAGTAGAATGAAGAAGACTGAAATAAAAAACCCAAATAAACCCAAAAATGCAGATGCAATAATGATGATTAATCGGAAAATACTCATAGCTGTCACGAATGATTGATTAACAAGTGTAAAAGCAGCAATACTTGAAATGGCAATCACCACAATCATCGAAGGGCTTGTAACACCAGCTTTTATCGCAGCATCGCCGATAATTAAGCCACCTACCACACTAACGGAGCCACTGACAGCACTGGGTAGACGTAAGTTCGCTTCACGAAACAGTTCAAACATAAATAGCATTAGTAGTATTTCTAAAATCGTTGGAAATGGTAAACCCGTTCTTGACTCTACAACCGTTGCAAGAAGTAGAAAAGGTAGCTGTTCTTGATGGAAAGTTGTTAATGCAAGCCAAAAGCCGGGTAATAACATACTAATCATTATGCCTACAATTCGTAGCACTCGTTCCATTGAACTGACAATAATAGGATATTCATTATCTTCTGCCGATTTAAAAAGCAGCATAATATTTGTTGGTGTAATCATGGCATACGAAACACCATCAATCATGAGAAGTATTCTTCCCCTAATCAATGCCTGGACTGCAAAATCTGGTCTTCCGGTATAGTCATGTCTTGGAAGAATCGTGGCAGTTTTCTCGATTGCTTCCATTAATAAATCACCATTGACAACGATATCCGTATCAATCTTTTGTAATTGTAATCGAATTTGCTCCAGCATATTGAGGTTCACAATATCTTCCATAAAAAGGATCGCTACTGTAGTTTTAGAACGTTTACCAATTTCTAATGTCTCGACACTAAATGAATTGGTTGGTAATCGTTTTCTTAACAAAGCAATATTAATGAATATATCTTCAATAAAGTCATCTCTAGGTCCTTTAACTACTAATTCAAGTGTTGTTTCTCCAGGCTCTCGGTTAGGTCGTTTTGAAATATTGCTCGAATATAATAATTGATTTTCCTCAAAATACAATAATACGTGGCCCTTATAAACTCTTGTCAGTATATCCTCTTTCGTTAGTACCTTTTGAAGATAAGGAATTTGTAAATGCTGTTCTATTTGTTCTTCTAGCATTTCGTCAGAGCTATTATTTAATAAGTCTTGAACCCGTTGAACAATCACTGTTTGAAGTATTTGCTCGTCTACCATCGCATCACAAGTTATAAAATGTACCGTATGTTGCTGAAATTTATACTGTTGGAATATCACATCAGCAGAGCGTTGAAATAGTGATTTCAGCATTTTCAAATTAATCATTTGTTCCATTGATGAAATACTTCTCATCTCCTACTGAGCCAGCTCAAGATTAGTACATTTATGATAAACAACTTTCAATAAATACACTTAAGCATATTTTTCCCATGGATATTAAAAATATTCAAGAAAACAAATGATGTGATGGCTATTAGAACATGTTCTTATCCAATCATTTTTTTCAGATTTGCCATTTCAATTGCTGACATTGCAGCATCATAGCCTTTATTACCAGACTTCGTGCCAGCACGTTCAATTGCCTGTTCAATATTTTCTGTTGTGACAATACCGAAAATAACAGGGACATTTGTTGTTAAGGACACATTGGCAATACCTTTTGCCGACTCATTACACACATAGTCATAATGTGTTGTTGATCCACGAATAACAGTTCCTAATCCAATAATGGCATCATATTTCTTTGTTTCTGCTAATTGCTTAGCAATAAATGGAACTTCAAAAGCTCCAGGAACCCACGCTACGTCAATAGATGCTTCATCTACTCCATGTCGTGTTAAACCATCCATTGCTCCATCCAATAATTTGCTTGTAATAAACTCATTAAAACGTCCTACGACTACCGCTATTTTTAAATCTGTTCCAATTAATTGTGCTTCAAATTTTTTACCCATTGTTCTTTCTCCTTTTTAAATAGATAGTGTATTTTCTGTTGTGAATAACCGATTGCGATAGGCAACCAATGCTTCTATCGATATCATTTTTAAGCCATGTTGAGCTGCGTACTTTGTCAGCTCTTCAAAACGTAGCATCTGTCCATCATCACCCATGATTTCGCAAATAACACCCGCAGGCACACTCTGGCAAAGCTTTGCTAAATCAATAGTTGCCTCAGTATGTCCTCTACGCTCTAAGACACCGTTATCCTTTGCAATTAGAGGAAAAACATGGCCAGGTCGACGAAAATCAGTTGGCCTTGCTTGATCTTCAATCATCTTTTGAATTGTCAACGCGCGTTCAAAGGCACTAATTCCTGTCGTTGTTTCTTCATGGTCGATACTGACCGTAAATGCTGTTTGATGGTTATCTGTATTGTTCTGAACCATTGGATGTAGATCTAGCTTTTGTGCTAGCTGCTGTGAAATAGGCGTACAAATAAGACCTCTACCATAGGTTGCCATAAAGTTAATTGTTTCCGGTGTGATGAATTCAGCAAGTGCTAGAAGGTCCCCCTCATTTTCTCGATCTTCATCATCAACTACCACAATTATTTTGCCTTGCTTTAAATCTTCTAGGGCTTCTTCAATTGCATGCAGCACTAGTGTCATCTCCTCATTTTTTATATTAAAAACCATGTTGGGCTAAGTAATCTCTTGTAATGGTTGACGTAACTTGTCCTTTTTTCAGTTGCTGCAAAATATACTTACCAACCAAATCTGTTTCGATATTTACGATTGCTCCAACCTTCTTCATACCTAAAACAGTTTCCTTATACGTATGCGGAATCAATGAAATAGTGACACTGTTCGATTCAACATGAAAAATGGTTAAACTCGTGCCATCAATTGTGATGGAACCCTTTGGAATACAAAAGCTTGTGAGTTCCTCTGATAACTCGATATCGATATAGACTGCATTAGCAACCGGACGCTTTCGTAAAATTTTCCCGATTCCATCCACATGTCCAGCTACAAAATGACCACCAAATCGCCCATTTGCAGGCATAGCGCGCTCCAAATTAACGGGATCTCCTATCGCTAGCTGCTGTAAATTAGTTGCTTTGACTGTCTCAGGCATAACATCCATGGTAAGTTCCTGCTGCGTAAAATGTGTCACCGTTAAACAAACACCATTGACTGCTATACTATCGCCAAGCTTTACATCCTCCACTATTTTGGGTGATTGAACAGTAATTTTCATACTGTACTTATCGCTTTGCACGGCTTTAATTGTGCCAATATCCTCTACAAGCCCCGTAAACATTTCTCCACCTTCTTTCCTTTTTTTGACAGTTTTTATCCGTCACTTTTCGGAGTGTTTCCGTTAATTTTAGTTTTCTATCCGTCATTTTAAACGTTGTATCCGTCTCCCTTCCTAGCTAACAAAAAAAGAAAAAACCCCTTTGACAAAGGGGTTTTGGGAGTATAAGACATCAACAAATAAGCCTAGTTGGATTAACTTTTTTTCCATAGACTACTATCTCATTTGTTCTTCTCCCATCCAGACTATAACTGTCGGTTTTGGATTTGCACCAAATCAGCTTGCGCTCACGGACTTTGAATGACTTCATCACCGCCGATTGGGAATTTCACCCTACCCCGAAGAACATCTTCTATTCAATTAGTTTGTTCGCTAAATCAGTGAGATCTACTATGCATCTCTATCCTTGAGGTGGTTGTATTGCGTACTTGTTATTAAACGAAAACAAAAAAACTTCCCGCATAACGAATGGGAAGTTTGTAATAAATGCATAGTCAAATAAACCCTCTAAATTATTTTAAATTTAAAAAGTTTGCATTTATACCCTTCTCCCATCCAGACTATAACTGTCGGTTTTGGATTTGCACCAAATCAGCTTGCGCTCACGGACTTTGAATGACTTCATCACCGCCGATCGGGAATTTCACCCTACCCTGAAGGATATTTTTATTTAGCTAGTTCTAACAATAACACTATTTTATTATATTATCCATCCTTCTATCTTAAATTTTTCAAAAAAAGGGCCACCCCTTGCTTAAGAGGTGGCGAGTAGTACTGTTAATTTCTTATATTTCGAAGAACATAATCATCATAATTCCCCTGAAAAACAGTCACATTCGAAGGAGTAAGTTCAAGCATTTTACCTGCTAATTTATTTAAGAAATAGCGATCGTGTGAAATGCTCAATAATGTCCCCTCAAATTTTAAAAGTGCTTCCTCTAATACTTCTTTACTAAATAAGTCGAGATGATTGGTCGGTTCATCCAAGATAAGGACATTCGCTTTCTGTAAAATCAGCTTCGCTAAGGCAACACGAGCCTTTTCCCCACCGCTTAGAGAGGAAACCTTTTTAAAAACATCCTCTCCTGTGAATAAAAAATTACCTAGCACCGTTCGTACTCTTGCTTCTTCAATCGTTGGAAATGCACTCCAAACCTCATGTAGTACCGAATTATCGGGGTCTAATGTTGCCTGTTCTTGATCGTAATAGCCAATCGTAACACCATGCCCCCAAGCCACTACCCCACTATCTGGCTCAATCTCTTTGAGCAGTGCTTTAATTAATGTTGATTTTCCAACACCATTCGGCCCAATTAAAGCAACCCTATCGCCTCTGTATAAGTCAAAGGAAATATTTCGCAACAGCGTTTTTTGGATATTTTCTACCTTAAACGATATCTCTAAGTCTCTTACCTTCAACACTTCTTTATGAGATTTCTTATCCATAGCAAATGCCATTTGTGCATGCTTTAAATCTTTTTGTGGTTGATCAATCCGTTCAACTCGTTCAAGTTGCTTCCGTTTATTTTTAGCGCTTCTTGAAGAAGTTGCCATGGCAATATTCCGTTGAATATAATCCTCCATTTTAGCTATTTGTTGTTGTTGCATCGAATATTTTTTCTCTAGCAACTGACGATTCTTAGCTTTACTTTCTACATATCGAGAATAATTACCGCTATATTTTGTGCCTTTTGTACGCTCAATCTCATAAATTTCATGGACAAGGGCATCTAAAAAATAACGATCATGAGAAATAATTAAAATGGCCCCTTGATAGACACGTAAATAATTTTCAAGCCAATTTAATGTCTCGAAATCCAGGTGATTTGTCGGCTCATCCAAAAGTAATAAATCTGGTTGTGCTAACAGGATTTTGGCAAGAGCAAGCCTTGTTTTTTGGCCACCACTGAGCTTCTTAATCAGTGTATCGTTGGGGATGTCGCCAAAACCCATACCATTTAACATACTTTTAATTTTTGGCTCAATATCATACCCACCTTGTTGCGTAAACCAATCCGCCTTGCCAGCATAGCGTGTCATTATTTGCTCAAATTTATCCGGATTATGGACTAAAGATGGCTCACTCATTTGCGCCTCCAGTTCTCGAAGTTCCTGTTCAACCTTTAGTAGCTCCGTAAATACCCCGAGCATTTCAGACCAAATCGTTTGTTCCATCTGCAATCCACTGTCCTGTTTTAAATAGCCTACTTTAACCCCTTTCCCCATGAAAATCTCCCCCTGATCGTATGGAAGATCTCCTGCAATTATTTTCAGTAACGTTGATTTTCCAGCTCCATTTACCCCAATAAGGCCCATGCGGTCCCCACGTTCCAGTTTTAAGGTAATGTTTGAGAGAATAGGATCTCCTAAATAGCTTTTACTAATTCCATTTAATTGAAGTATCATTTTTTCAATCTCCTTATTTATTTTGGCCATCATTTCACCAAGCGTTAGCACTTAAGAAATAAATGGACGTATAAGGTTACACATCACTTCTCTCTCCTCCCCCAATAAAAAAAAGCACCGTAATAAACGGCACCTTTGAAAAAATAAACCTCTGTAATGAAGAGGCTTTATTCTATATTTCACAATAAAACACAAAAAGCGCCGATCAAGAACCGGCGCTTACCCTGCTTTCTATTTTACAGTAATACTACTAAAAATAATTATGATAATTTGAAGGTAAAAAGCTTCCGGAACCTGTTTCCATATGAAATTTGCTTAAAAAAGGGCAGACCTCTCCCTTTGCCAGCAAGTCCCCACAGAAATTGTAAGATTTCACCTCTATCTCAATCAAACCTTTTGCGAATTTAGCTTCCATCACTTTTTACCTCCTTTCGAATAATAGTATCAATTAATCTAACACAAATTTTTAGAGATTACAATTGTTTTTAAATACTGGCTTTTTTCATTTTAATGCATAAACAATAGGCAAACACTTATTTTTTTGAGTTGGCGTCTATCGTTTGAAAGCCCAATTTCTTTTGAGAGAGTGCTTTTTTGTACGACCATTTCCGTTGCAATCGCAGTATTTTTTGATAATATTTACCATAAGATGTTTACGTACGCTCAAAATGGTTGTTGTTTCATGAGGCAGTTGTTAGCCCATTCCATGTAACATTTTTAAGCATAAAACGTCAATACAACTAGATGGTAAAGGAGAAAGTTTGCAATGAAGCATATTATCTTTGATTTTGATGGAACATTGGCAGATTCAACTGCCGTGTTTGCATCAGCATGGAATACATTAGCTCAAAAATATAAATTTAAAGGCATCGAATTAAAGGAAATTGATGCCTTGAAAAAATTATCGATTTCTGAGCGGAGTAAATTATTTGATTTTCCAATGTATAAATTGCCGATGATTTTACCGCAATTTTATAAATTGTATCGCCAATCGTTAAATGATGTTCATCTTTTTGATGGAATGAAAGAAGTACTGCTGGAAATTGATAAAAGAGGCTATAAAATCCTCATTATTTCCTCAAATTCTAAGGACAATATTTTAGAATTTCTAAAAATGAACGGTATTCATTGTGTAGCCGATGTTCTTTGCTCAAACCGCATTTTCGGCAAGGATAAAGTGATGAAAAAGTTTTTAAAGGAATCGAATGTTCACTCATCCGATGTGCTATATATCGGGGATGAACAACGGGATATTGTGGCTTGTAAAAAAGCAGGTGTGCCCATTGCTTGGGTGGAATGGGGCTATGATGCCAAGGAAGTGGTTAAAAATGAAGAGCCTGAATACAAGGTAGCAACTCCACAAGAAATTTTAGAAATTATTTAATTATAGAGTAGGATAATAGCAATCTACCTGGCTATTATCCTTTTTTCTATGCTATCCTTTAATCTCGCTAATATGCATGAGCTTTTCTGCTGTATTATTAACCCCTTTATAGGCATCCGTTAATTCGTGCATACTTTCTGCAAATTGCTGGGTAAAGGCAGCAATTTGATTAGCAGAAGCATTTACTTGATCAATAGATTGCTTAATGCTTTCTAATTGTCTTGTAATACTATCGGCACTATCAGTACTGCTTTGGGACATTTTTTGAATTTCTGAAGCGACAACCGCGAAGCCACGCCCATGCTCACCTGAACGTGCAGCTTCAATCGAAGCATTTAAGCCAAGAATTTTTGATTTCATTGCCAAATCTTTTACTAAATTAACAATGACATTGATTTGTTCAATGTCGCCAGCCATCGATTCAGAGAAATTAGATAGCTCTTCCAAACGTTTTGAAACATCCATACTAGCAGTGGCCAACCCTTCATTTGTAGCAGTCATTTCTTCCACAGTACTTGAAAGTTCTGTAGCCAATAAGCGCATATTATCCATTTTTTCATTCGAAATAATGGCACTTAATACGCCTATAACTTGTCCACCATCAAAAATAGGCTGTGCAGAGGCGATATAGGCCATACCAAATCCTTCTGCACTTCGTTCTTCCTTCACAAATCGACCTGAACTTAATGCTATTTCTGTTGCGGTTCCTCTATATGTATGGACGGATTCACCTATCCCTACTTTCAGGTCAACATGTTTACCTGGTTTGTAGGCAAGAACCCTTTCTGTATCTGCCACTATGACACAAGCATCTTCTGGATAAGTCGCTTGGTATAAATCAATAGAATCAATTACTGCCTGTATTTTTGGATGCATGGTTTTCCCCTCCCAGAGCTTTTCAAATTAACTATATCATGGCACCTAAAAAAAGACACCAATGTCTATTAGTGTCTTTTCACTATATTATTGCTTTGTCAATAATTCTACATATTTCTCTGCTGTTCGTATTTCGATTGTTAGAAAATCTTTGCCATAGCTAGTCTTTATTAAAAATGGTACATCATTAGTGTTTTGAAATCTAAAATCTAAACTACCATAGGACACCGTTGCGTCCCTCCCCTTTGGTACATATCCTACGTCTAAGGAATGGTGATGGCGCTCCACATATTTAACTGGAATTTGATCCACTGCATTAAACAGGGTTGAAGATGTTTGACAGATCCCCCCGCCGATGCCCATGACAACTTTTTTATTAATAATTTCTGGTGCAGGCTGATAGCCATGAGCTTCATCTCGTGGTCCCACAACCGTATTAAACGAAAAATGGTCCCCACTGCCAACGATGACATTATCAATGGCCTTGGCAGAAAGCTCAATGTTTTTATTTCTCCCCACATCAGCGCTATTAAAATAGGTTGTAAAGGATGCGACAACAACCTCCTCTAGATAAGGAATATCCTCAAGCGAATAGCCACTTTGAGTGATATAAAGTGGCACTTCCACTTGACCACCAGTCGCTGAGGCTTCTAAAATTCTCTCCACTAATTCACTTTCTTTTAAAATCGTTTGTGGTCTTCCCTTAATTATATTCCCTGTTTCATCCAATCGATCAAGCACCATCCGCTGATCATAGCCATTGGTTGTTTTCGTTCCTCTCGCTAATTCCTTAGCGACTTTCTCGATAAACTGCTGATAGGCTTGCGGATTTGTCTCATAGCCACTTTCCTTTGGTGAAATCGTTTCAATAATCGTGTTTGTCGTAGGATCCACTATCTCTACAATAGCCGGCTCATTTTGCGTTATTTGCTCGGAGTTAACAGGCTTTTGTAATTCTTCGATTTGTTGCTTTAATTGCTGATTTTCTTGCTCTAGCCTATGCTCATTTGCGGCATTTTTTTGACATCCCACTAGTCCTATCATACTTAATACGCAAAATGCAGCCATCCACTTCTTTCTCAACAATGTACACCTACCTCTATCTTCATACTACAGAGACATCTTATTCGTATATTGCTAATAGTGTGTGGTTTTTATGGAAATTTATTTATCTGTTAATGGGAAACATAAATCATAACGACCTTTGAAATCAACATTTAATAAAATTATGTAGTGCTAGGATAGCCATACTAAAATTTAAAATGAGAGAGCTATCCAAAATCAGGCTATACAATTCATTCGTAACTTTCTATCAGAACATCTTTTGGCCATTATTTTCTTTAACACCCCAATATGACGTCTTGAATTTTAGTGGTGTTGATTTTTAGGAGGCTACTACTTTAATTTTGTTTGCAATCTTTGAGTACTTCAAAAAATTAGCTCATTTACTATAGGCAGATTGTTCCAGTATCTATACCAGTCGGACCATTAAATCCTGGAATTGTATCCACTACCATATTGGTTGCAATATCTATAACAGATACTGTGTTGTCCGTTTGATTTGTGACATATGCCAACATTCCATTTGGCAAAATGGTTACTTGATCAGGAGATGATCCTACAGGAATTGTAGCTATCACCATATTTGTTGCTGTACTGATGACAGAAACAGTATTACTACCTTTATTGACAATATACAAAAGTGTGCCATCAGGCGTAATGGCTGTTCCTACAGGCCCTGTTCCCACAGGAATTGTATTGATTACTGTATTTGTTGCAACATTAATGACAGATACATTGTTGCTATTTTCATTTGTAACGTAAGCAAATTGTCCACTTGGAGTAAAAACAATGGATCTTGGGCGAATTCCAACAGGGATTGTAGCAACCACCGTATTAGTAGCTGTGTTAATAACCGATACAGTACCTGAATTTTCGTTTGCCACGTAGGCAAACGCACTATTCGGCGTAAAAGCGATACCTTGAGGTTGGAGCCCAACTGGAATGGTAGCTGTTACGGTATTTGTCGCTGTATCAATGACGGATACAGAGTTAGCTGCTGGTCCATGATTTGAGACATAAGCAAGGGCACCATTTGGTGAAATCGCTATACCAAGCGGCTCATCTCCTACAGGAATCGTAGTGACTACCGTATTTGTTGCAGTATTAAAAACTGTGACATTATCGGAGAAGAGTGCTGGAACATAACCAAATGCTCCGTTTGGTGTGATCGCTACCTCTAAAGGAGCCGTTCCTACTGGAATGGAAGCAACAATAGTATTTGTCGCTGTATCAATCACTGATACCCTATTATCAGGGGTTTCTAACTGCCCAGCATCCGTCACATATACTAAATAATCACAGACTGTTATTGGTGGTTCTGGTAAAAATGGTGGCTTACAACGGCAAGGGCAACAAAAACCACAACAATGACAATGACAAGCAGGATTGGATTTAAACTTAAACCTAAAAAATTTTTGTTCTTTTCCCACAATAAACGCCCTTTCTATCATATATGGATACAATATGCCGAAAAAATTGTAATTTCTTGTGCGTTTTACCCAAACATATTGTTTCTGAAAAGTATTAAGGGATGTTTAATATACAAAATGGATTGATTTGATTTTATTTATCTACATAAAAAGAACTGTCCCTCATCAGTGACAACTGAATTCGGGCAGTTCTGTATAATTATTTTTGAATAAACATTTGTGTCCAGTAGTTCCCATCCTGTACATAGCCTATCCCAATATGTGTGTAGCTTTTGTTGAGAATATTAGCTCGGTGTCCTTCACTATTCATCCAAGCTGTGACAACCTCTTGAGCTGAACGTTGGCCCTTCGCGATATTTTCGCCAGCCGATTTATAGGTGATGCCGAAGTTTTTCATCATAGTAAAAGGTGAGCCATATGTTGGACTAGTGTGGTCAAAGTAATTTTTATCATGCATATCTTGAGATTTGTTTTTTGCTACTTTTGATAGCTCTAAATCTTCATGTAATGCTGGTAGACCTGCTTTTGCGCGCTCTGCATTGACAAGTTTAACTACCTCTTGTTCAACACTTGCTTGTTCCTTTACAGAAACAGTGATTTTTTGTCCAGGGGAAATTTGATTTGTATTCGTAAGCTGTGGATTGGCATCAATTAATTCTTGTACTCCAGTTCCTGTTTTCAACGCTATTTTCCATAGAGTATCTCCAGATGCTACAGTATAGGATTCAGCTGCCATTGCTCCTACTGGTACTAATAAAGAAGCTGCTATTACTGAAGAAAATGCTGCTTTTTTGATTTTGTTCAACATGTTAATCATCCTTCCTCTTTGCTCTACTACTATCGTAAATAGTTTTAGTGCGATAATCATCACAAAATATTTGGAAGGATTTTTACAATTGTATGACATGCCCCCAACATTAACAGACAAAGCCCATTTTGACGCCCTCTTTATCCTTTCACTTGTCATCAAGTTGCAATCTATTTGTAATTAGCATACATTACCAATAGGTATATCTGTTATAATTTTGGTTTTTGCTTCTGCCAACGATAGATTAAGAGAATATAAAGCCAATCATAAAAGAGCGTTGCCACAGAAATAATGGTAATCAGTGGCGTGCGGAAGTAGAGATAAAAGCCAACTGAGGCAAACAATGTACCTAACATTTTACAGATAGCAATTGCCATCGACTGGCCCGCCAAATTCCCCCTTTGCAACAATAGAGCGATAAATAAACCGGACATCATGAGATTTTGAAAAAAGGCCGCGTACTTCCCTTCGTAATCATGAAACTCATGGACTAAGCCTAAAATCGTCAACATGCTGAAAACTAAAGTCAGCAAAAAGGAGAAATACAATAATTTTTTTGAAAGCATTCTACGGTATTCATTTGGAGCATAGCGTAAAAATTGCATTAAAATAAAGATGTCTAATAGGAACCAAATGAGCGTAATGAATCGTTGGAGATCATTTTGCGGGTAGATAAAAGCAAAGATAAACTCCCATGAAATATTGGCACAAATTGCCGCCATGGGCATGCCATATTGTTTATCTCGCCATCCTTTATAAATAACGAGTATATATGTAATAATCCAAAAAAGGCCCATACCTAATTGGCAAATCAATAATATGTTTAGTTCACTCAAAATTTGCCCTCTCCTCTAGCTATCAATATCATTCCTTCCACTATATGTAGGGAAATTGGTTCATTATGTCTAAAAGATTGATAGTCGGGTAAAAGAGAGCTAAATAACAAATAACTGCAACCTATACTTTCCATAAGTAATCCTATATAGTAAAACGAGGTGATTAGAATGAAAACAAAAATTTATGTAGATAATGAACAATTTATTGCGGGTACTACCTTAAAAGACCCATTGGAATTGGAGCAAAATAATATGGCGTTGCACATATGCGACAATGTTCAAGATGTGATTGAAAATCGTCAACAATTAGCTGCTACGTTGAACTGTGATTTACAACAATTTATTTGTACAGAGCAAACCCATAGTGCTAATTTCCACAAGGTTACATTGGCCGATAAAGGACGTGGAGCTGAGCAAATGGATACAGCAGTTAAAAATACGGATGCTCTTTATACCACAGAGCCCAATTTATTAGTATGTAGCTTTACCGCAGATTGCGTTCCCGTTATTTTTTATAATGCAGTGAATGGACTAGTTGGTGTTATCCATTCAGGCTGGCAAGGAACAGTCAAAGAAATAACCCTAAAGTTATTCCAACATCTTGTACATGAAGAACAATGCCGACCTGAGGATTTTCATGTTCAAATCGGCATGGCTCTAAGTCAGCAAAAGTTTGAGGTCGACGCAGATGTCTACGAAAAATTCCATAGCCTGGGCTATGCTGAACAATTCATGTATTTTAATGCTGAAACCAATAAATATCATATTGATAATCAACAAACCGTCAAAAAACAATGTGAGCTTGCAGGTATTCCAGCAGAGCAAATACAAATTGATGCAACCTGCACATTCCTTAGCCCTGATGGCTTCTCTTACCGTCAGGACAAAAAAGCAGGCAGACATTTAAGCTTTATTATGCGCAAATCATAAACATAAAAAAGGACGAACAGATCTGCGCTCTAATGGATTGCAGATTTGATTGTCCTTTTATTTTAAGGTTCCTGTACTAATAATGGATGTCTTAACATGTACTTCTGTATTTAGCTTTCTAATTAGTTCCCTTGTTTTTTTAGTCGTCCATTTTCCGTGATAATACATTCTAAATTTCTCACTTAATCCACTTGGATCCACATCCATCGTTTTTAATTTATCTAGAAATTTAGTGATATCCTCTTTCAGCTGCTTATTAACATCTTTCTCCAAATGACTAATGCTCTCAGCGGTTTTTAGCTCATACTCTCTTGCGCCTTTATATTCGCTTAATGTCCCTTTAATGTTAAGGTTAATGGTTATCTTAGGTGACTCAATATCCTTATTGCTTTGTATATTGACCGTACTCTCAATTAAATCAATCATCAGCTTCTCTTCACCATGTCCCTCATGCAAATCTAAATGGAGCGGCGCCAGATTTTTTCGTCCCTGTATAGCTTGAATAATGAGCGCTTCCTCTGGCTTTATTAGTTCATGCATATGGCTCCCTTTAAAAATAGCAACACCCTTTATTTCTAACTTATCATCAAGCTTTTCAATATAAGGAAGAATTGTGTCTATCACTGGATTTGAAATGGTGTAAATAAAATCATGGACATTTGTATTGGGATTAAACGCCGTATTAATACTTGGCTCTAAAAGATCATTAATGTAAAAATTAATGTTTGGTTTATCAGGATAATCTCCCTTTAAAATAGTTTCTGCATTGTCCTTTGCAATAGCAATAAGTACCTTATTGCCTACCTCTGCATTTCTGTATAAATGCTGAATAACCTTTCGCACCTGCCCTTTTCGTGCAAACTCTTCATTGACTAAGACAACACGTAATTGGTTAAAGACAATCTTTTTATCTGATAGCTTTTCAATTTCTACTATTCCATTTGAAACAAGGTCAGTAGCAACAGAGAAAATTTGTGTGTTTTTTTGTGCTTCGGGCGAATACTGCGGAATGGCTACGGTTAATTTCATTTGCTTATCATCTATATAATCAAAAGCCATTGTACCAACCATACCTATATCCTCTAGTGGAACCTTTTGTTCCTTTCTTGCACAACCAACTAGTAACAATAACAAGGAAAGGATGATGCATAGAAGCTTTTTATTCATTGCTCCACCTTCTTTTTTCTAACTGCATATACGAGCATTAATATGACTGGCCAAATAATTAGCATATAGCCTATATAGTTACTTGCTGCAAATAGCTTTTCTTGAACCTCGCGGGAAAAAGGCATCTTGACAATCACAAATATGATAGCTGCAATTAAATAGAGTATATAAATTTTTTTCTTTTTAAATACTGAGTCAATTCCTATTTTGGCACACCATACATAGGCAGTTACGGATGATAATATTAAAAATACCCATAGCGTGATCCCAATAATATCTATTCGTTCAACAAACGTAAATTCACCAGCTTTAAATAAATTCAATACAGAAAACTCCACATTTTTCAATTGCCATTCAGAATAATAGATGACACTTACGACTGTTGTGAAAAAACAAAGAAAAATACTAATCCAAATCCCGATTAGCGAATGGCGAAATGCCTTTTTCTGATCCATAATATAAGGAAAATAAATCATGATTAATTCATAACCAAGGATTGATAAATAGCCATCTTTGAACGCATCAAAAAATTGTTTCGCATTAAAATTAAATAACGGAAGTAAATGGCTAAACTCCCCTTTTTCAATTGCCCACCGTGTAAAGTAGACCATGGGGATTGTTATAAAAAAAGTCATCATGCAAAATCTAGCTATTGATTTTATGCCCCCACTTACAATGTAAATAAGTAAAAGTAATAAACAAATAACAGGCAATGTGATCGTTTGTTCAGGCAGCGCTGTACTTTGAATGAGATGCATATAATTACTAATGATACCTGCACTAAAGACAATAAATTGCAAGACAAAAAATAGGTTAATGGCCTTTCCTATGATTTTTCCTAATAATATTTCGTTGATACGAAATAAATGCTCAGTAGGATATTTAGAGCAAAGCCAAACCATTGGCCAAAGAGTTAACGTAGCAGTTATTCCAAATATAATCGGCACAAGCCACTGAGTATACCCCATCGAACTCATTTTTTGCGGCAACGAAAGTATACCTGTACCAATCATAATGCTTTGAGCCAAAAAGATGACATGATAGCGGTTCAAAACCTTTAATTTAGCTGTGCTCAACGTCTTCACCTAATTTCTCTTCTTGCTGTTTTGTCTGAGTTCTTGAAATTCCCGTCTTTTTCGTTAAATATTTCAATGGAAATCTGATGACATTATCTAATAAATCTGTCGGCTTTCTTGGTATCCCTGGTGTCATATAATTTGTTCCTAAAGATTTTAGACTTAGTAAATGATGGATTAACCATGCAAAGGCGAGCATCTGGCCAAATAAACCAAAGAGCCCTGCGGATAAAATAAAAATATATCGTATAAAGCGGCTCGTATTACTCATTAAAAAGATTGGTGGTAGGAACGATAATAAGGCAGATGTTGCGACCAGGACGATTAGAATATTGCTGAGTAATCCAGCTTCTACAGCCGCCGTACCTATTACAATACCTCCTACGATACCAATTGTTTGGCCGACTTTTGCAGGCATTCGAGAGCCCGCTTCTCGTAAGACTTCAATAATTAGCTCGATAAATAACACTTCAATCAAAGGTGGAAATGGTACCTTACTCCTCGACTCTTGAAGGCTTAACAATAATTCATAAGGCAAAATTTCTGGATGGAAGGTTAAAGCTGAAATATACATTGGTGTAATCATGATCGTTATGAAAAAACCAAAAAAGCGCAGCATCCTTAATAAAGATGCCGTTGTCCAGCGGTTGTAATAATCCTCAATCGAAACGAACATCTCAAAAAAGGATGTAGGGCAGACAATCGCTAATTGACTGTTATCCATAAACACAACAATTCTACCATCTAGAAGGTACCGACAAACACTATCTGGACGTACGGTCATATAATATTGTGGAAAGGGTGATAACGGATTATCTTCTATTAATTGCTTTAAAACTGAAATATCCGTAAATAATGGATAATTCACTTGATCAATACGATTTCTTAAATTTTTCAAGTTTTCGTCATTCACAATATTGTCCATATACACGATCGATATTTTAATATTAGCCTCAGAACCTACAATCCGGTTTTCATTTTTTAGCATAGAACTTTGAATACGTCTTCTTACTAAAGAAATATTGGTTTCCAATGATTCTGTGAATGCATCCTGTGGCCCAATCACGGTTGATTCTGTTTCAGTATTGGTTATAGCTCTTATTGGTGCACTAAATGTATCCATACTTACAAGTGCATTTGTTTCATGAAAGAATAGCAAGGTTTGACCAGCATTCAATCGTTTAATGACATCCTTTACGTCCTTTGCATCTATATATTGAGACATTTGATGTATCTGTTTTAAATTATTGGCCAACGGTATTATTACCATGGTTTGTAAGGTCATTTTTTCAATAAGAGAGGAGAAATAAATGACCGTGACGTCCCCTTCTTCCGTTGCCATCATTTTCAGTTTTACATCATCTATTTCATTTAATTCCTGCTTTAAATGTGCAACGATTTGTTCAGGTATCCCACGCATCCATATCAACTCCTTGATTTCCCAAGACATGTCCATCGTATAAACTTTTTAGTAGTTTGGCTTTTTATAGTTGAATTATGTAAAAATTGTGCTAGCAAAAAAAGGATGCATCCCATTTTTGAGATGCATCCTCTTAAACTATTCTATTGAATCTTACCGTATCGGTTTTTGCCAATACCAAATACATAGTAGCTGACTGTGACAAGTACTAAAAAAACGATGCCGACAATTAATGATATACGCGTATCATCATTAAACCACATGCCAATTAGTACCATAATTAAAAAGATAATCGTTACATAGTTTGTAAATGGCGCGAAAGGCATTTTGAAAGGATGCTCTGCAAGTTGGGCTCCCTTCACCTTTCTAAATCGAATTTGACTAATTAAAATAATAAACCATGGAATCATCCCTGGTAAAACACTCGCACTATACACATAGACAAATAAATTTTCAGGTGCAATATAGCTAAGAATAACGCCAATAACTAGTCCAACTAACACACCAGCTGTACCAAATAAAGGTACACCATTACTCGAAAGCTTGGCGAAAAATTTGGGTGCTTGTCCATTCATAGCAAGCGTATATAACATACGTCCAGCACTATAAATCCCACTGTTACAGCCTGACATAGCCGCTGTGATGACAACAAAATTAATAATACCTGCAGCAGCTGTAATACCAACCTTAGCAAATGTTGCAACAAACGGGCTACCGATTGTGCCAAGTTCATCCCATGGATAGACTGTGACAATCACAAAAATAGCTCCGATATAAAATATTAAAATACGCCAAATAATACTTTGAATCGCATTGGTAATTGTTTTCTGCGGATTTTTTGCTTCTCCCGCCGTAATCCCAATTAGCTCTACCCCTTGATAGGCAGCGACTACTAAGGATAATGCAAAGAAGAAACCTGTCCAGCCACCAGTAAAGAAGCCACCATGACTCCATAAGTTGGATAAGCCAATCGCAATACCATCATTGCCAAAGCCAAAGAAAATTAGTCCAACCCCTGCAATAATCATCAAAATAATCGTGACGATTTTAATCATAGCAAACCAAAACTCAAACTCACCAAATGATTTGACAGAGATAAAGTTCGCAACCCCTAATATCACCATAGCAATAAGACCCGGTATCCAAGCTGGTAACTCAGGGTACCAATATTGCATATACGTTCCCACTGCTATAATTTCCGACATCCCAACAATTACCCATTGAAACCAGTTACTCCACGCAGTTAAATAACCCGCCAACGGATGAATATATTTGTAACCAAATGTCGCAAAAGAGCCAGTACTCGGCTCCATATAAAGCATCTCACCCATTGCCCTCATAATGAAAAATATAAAAATACCTGCAATCCCATAGGCAAGGAGTACAGAAGGACCCGTCCATTGAATAGCACTTGCTGAGCCCATAAATAGGCCAACTCCAATTGTCCCGCCAAGCGCAATCATTTGGATATGACGTGCTTCTAATCCTCGTTTTAATTCTTTATTGGCCACTCTGTTACGCCTCTTTTCTGTTGTTCTTTCTACGATGTTTTTACTTTAAAATAATAATCAATTTTTCTAAAAAAGACAAATGTATTTTTAGGAAAAACAAAAAATATGGCTATTTTTATAGAATAGCTATGCTCATAGAAATAAAAAGATGCCTTTACTCATCAGTAGAAACACCTCTTTGTTTAATTATTTATCCATTTTCTAAGAACCCGGAATCCATCCGCTGATTCCTGTCATATATAGCTCTACTATAATCCAAAAATTCAAAAAACTCTATTCCGATCACGATGAAAGGAATAGAGTTTACTTCGTTATTGTAATAAAGTTTGTTCTTGTAATTTAGCAGAGAAGTATTTCCGTGCATCTGCTGTTAAAATTTGCAGCAATGTTACTTCATCTTGGCGAGCAAATTCGACAAACATCCCACTTAAGTTTTCGTAGACATATTTGATTTTGAAGCCACTATCTAAATAATGATCCACTTTTTGGATTTCCTCTGTGCTTTGTTGGAATTCAGACATGCCATCACCTCACCTTCTTTTGAAAATGTCAAGATGTTGTCTTTCTTACTCGGCACCCTTCATTTCTAACAGAGGATCTGCTTGCTCCACCAGTTCATCTTCCTCTGGAGCAGCTGCTGGTTGGCCAAATATTTCATCCAAATTATGCCCAACCGTAATGCCTAAATATTTATCATCGCTTGGATCATCTAGCTCTGCCTGAGGATATTTTTTAAACCACCAATACTTCGCCAATACATAATATACAGCCGCTCCTACAACAAACCCTACTAGCGAGGAATAGGTTGCAAATATATTCGCAATAGCGCCCCCAATTACCCAGGCAATTAATCCAGCCATATTAAAGCCCTTATAATATTTAAATTGCCCGTTTAATTCATAAAGGTCTTTAACGTGTACACGACGCTTACGGAGTAGGTAATAATCAGCAAATAAAATACCGACGATGGCCGTTAAAATACCACCAATTATTAATAGGACATTGACCATGACATCAAATAGACTCCATGGCTGTGCCAGAATTCCAATTATACCTGCAATAACAACCCCTACCCAAAACGGTACTTTTGGTCCACCAATATTAGAGAAAATAGTAGCCGCTGGTACAACATTGGCTGATGTATTAGTTGACCATTGCGCTAACACAATCATCAACAATAAAATCCCTAAAATAAAGCCGCTTGCACTTTGCTGTAAAGCATTGATTGGATCAGCTGAAGCTACAGCCATATAACAAACAGCGCCAATTGTTACAATGAATGTGTTGGTAATCGGCATAACAATCAATGACCCAACGAGCTGTGTTTTATTACGTTTGAACCAGTTACGCTCATTTTTAGGTGCTTTAAAAAACCGAGACAAGGACGGCATGTCAGCTGCCAGTGTTGCCCAGAAGCCCATATTTGCCATTACCACTACCATAAACGCGGTAAAGGCGGCAAAGCCTGTTGTTGGAGTTTCCACCCATGTCCAAACATTTTTCCCTTGAGATGTAGCATTATCTGCCAATGTGTAATACATCCAGCAAGAAATTAAAATAATGACAGGTGCTGCTAAATCAGCAAAGCGTTCAATGGATTTAATGCCTAGTGATGTATTAAAGAGTTGAAGTGCTGCAAAAACAAGGAAACAGATAAACCAATTATCAAAACCAAATAATAAGTTTAAAATACCGTTTATTGCTAACGCACCGAAATAGGTATTAAGACCGAACCAACATGCAGCAGTAACACCACGTACAAGGGATGGTATATGGGTACCAAATGTACCGAATGGTGCGCGCATATAAACAGGGAAAGAAAGCCCATGCTCTATCCCAATATCACCAATTAACGTCATAAAGACACCGATTAAACAGGAACCTACCAATGTTGCAAATATGACCATTGGCAATGATAAGTTCATTATTGCTGAACCACCGATAGCAAAAGCCGCTAATACAATCGCCATTCCTACCCAAATTACCGCAAAACCAAATGTTCCAATATTTCTTTGTTGATGTGTCACTGGAAGTAAATCTGGGGATTTTAAATAATTCCCTTCACGTTCCATCCTATTTCTCTCCTTTTTCTTAAATTTCCGTGACAACCTACTTGAAGTTAAGCCTTCCCTCACTAAAAATGGCTGAAGGAAGGTGGAATTTCGATTTTATTCATCTTTATCTTCATTCACGATAAAAGGTACTTTATTTGGAAAGACTGCTAAGCAGTGATTGGCGTTCATTCCAAGTCATTGGTGGAATTGTTGATTTACGTTCAACCATTGAAATGGCACCATCGACTGGACAAACAATGGAACATAAATTACAGCCGACACAATCTTCCTCTCGCACTTTTAACATTGGACGGCCATCCTCTGTATACAGATCGATACATTGATGAGATGTATCCTCACAGGCAATATGGCACTTATTACAATTAATACACACATCGTTATTTATTTCTGCGACAATTTTATAATTTAAATCTAAATCACCCCAGTTTGAATACCTTTGTACAGAGCGACCAACTAAATCCATAACTGAAGCTAGGCCTTTATCGTCCAAATAATTATTTAGACCATCAATCATATCTTCTACAATACTAAAGCCATGGTGCATTGCAGCTGTACAAACCTGAACGCCTGTCGCACCCATTAAAATAAATTCTGCTGCATCCTGCCAATTCGAGATGCCGCCAATACCTGAAATCGGTACATTCACTAATGGATTACGCGCACATTCAGCCACCATATTGAGGGCAATCGGTTTAACAGCTGGACCACAATAGCCACCGTGCGCCCCTTTTCCTGCAACATGCGGTATAGTGTTCCAAGAATCTAAATCGACACCGGCTAAACTATTAATTGTATTAATCATACTAACTGCATCTGCTCCACCTCTTGTCGCTGCTTCCGCCGTTACTGTAATATCCGTAATGTTTGGCGTTAGCTTAACAATCACAGGTGTACGTGCCGCTTCCTTTACCCAGTACGTTTGTTTTTCCACCAATTCAGGGACTTGACCAGAGGCAGAACCCATGCCTCGTTCTGCCATCCCATGTGGACAACCAAAGTTAAGCTCAAGACCATCAACCCCCACATCTTCTACTCGCTTCACAATTTCATGCCACTTTTCCTGCTTCGGCTCCACCATTAGGGAGGCAATAATTGCGTGATTAGGAAATTTCTTTTTCGTGTCATAAATTTCTTGTAAATTTACTTCTAATGGTCGATCCGTAATTAATTCGATATTATTAAAGCCTGCCACACGTTGACCATTAAAACTCACAGCGGCAAAACGGGAGGACACATTTAAAATCGGTTCTCCTAACGTTTTCCAAACAGCGCCACCCCAGCCTGCTTCAAATGCACGCTGTACTTGATAACCCGAATTTGTCGGTGGTGCGGATGCTAGCCAAAATGGATTCGGCGATTTGATGCCCGCTAAATTAATGCGTAAGTCTGCCATGTAAGTTCCCCCTTTATCCTGATTGGTGAAACTAACAATCAGTGAAGGATGTAGAAAACCCCCACTGTTTGAAGGTTCACTTTATGCAATCTCACTTGGTTTTCTTAAACGTTCATGAATCTTATATGCTGCATCTTTCCCTTGCTGCACAGCGGTCACCACCATCGCTTCACCCTGTCCATTGCCAAAGACAACATCTCCACAGGCAAATACTTTGTCATTAGACGTTTGCATTGTCGTCTCATCAATATCGACAACACCGTTTGTATGAGCTAAACCAAAGGCTTCGATTAATGAAACAAAACGAGTTTGCCCAATCGCTTTAATGACAGCATCCACTTCAATAATAAAATTAGAGCCTTGGACCTCTTCTGGTCTTTGTCGACCATCAGGACCTGCCTCACCAAGCTTCATTTTTACACACTCAATACCTGTCACCTTGCCAGCTTCATCGCCAATAATTTTCTTCGGCGCAGTCAGCCATTTAAATTCCACACCATCCTGCTTCGCAAATTCATATTCAAATTTGTAAGCAGTCATTTCTTTTTGTGTTCTGCGATAAAGAATTTGTACATTTTCTGCCCCTAATCGCACCGCACTTGTCGCACCATCAATTGCTGTATTTCCAGCACCAATAACAGCTACTTTTTTCCCAACGATGTCATTTGTAAGCGGTCCCATTTTTGTTTTTCGAACAAACTCAATGGCATCATGCACACCTTCTAAATCTTCCCCTTCAATGCCCAGATTCGGTACAGCCCCCATACCGACAGCTAAAATTACACTGTCATATTGCGCCAAAATTTCATCAGCAGAAATATCCACACCGACTGCTGTATTCGTTTGAATGTTCACGCCAAGCTGTTCAATTTGCTCCACTTCCCAATCCACTACTTCATTAGGTAAACGGAATGCCACAATTCCATAGCTTCCTAGTCCGCCAGCCTTCTCTTCTGCCTCATAGATTGTTACCTGGTAGCCTAAACGGCCAAGCTCTCGTGCTGCTGATAAGCCAGCAGGACCCGCCCCGATGATTGCTACTTTTTGTCCGTTATTTTGTCCTGGCTTAAATAGCTGTGTATTGGTTTCCATTGCCCAATCTGTTGCATAACGCTGTAACTCACCAATTTTAATTGGCTTTGTAGAAGAATTTAAGACACACGCCCCTTCACATAATTCTTCCGTAGGACAAACCCTTGCACAGCTTGCACCAATAGGATTTGCTTCTAATATAGTCGTAGCAGAACCCTTCATATTACCAGATGCAATTTTTTTTATGAAATTTGGGATTTGAATGCTTGTTGGACAAGCTTTAATACATGGTGCATCATAGCAATACAGACAACGGTTGGCTTCCTCAATAGCCTCATTCTTTGTCATTTTGCTTTTTAATTCCATAAAATTACGTCTAAGCTGTATGGTCATTTCATTTTCTTGAATCGGAACCATTTCCACATCCCCCTCATGTGAGCATTTTTTCCGTACATCAATTACTAGACCGATTGCTTTGCTCTCCATCAAAACAATCGGTCCTATACTGAAGGAAGCTAAATATTTAGTGCTTCCGCAGCTACTGTTTTTAATGGACGTTTAATATATTGTCCACTACCAAGTACCCCTACAAATTCTTTATTTTTAATGACGTATTCCCCACGAACCAGTACGCTAACCGGCTCACCTGTAACGTCCCAGCCTTCATAAGGGTTATAGTCCACATTCATGTGATGTGTTTTAGCAGAAATTTGGCGTTTTGCCTCTGGATCAAAAATTACGATATCCGCATCTGAACCGATAGCAATCGTTCCTTTTTGCGGGAATAGCCCAAATATTTTGGCTGCACTTGTAGAAATCATATCAACAAATTCATGGATTGTAATTCTACCTTTTGCAACACCTTCCGAATATAAAATACTAAAGCGATCCTCAATGAATGGCCCACCGTTTGGAATTTTTGAGAAATCATTTAGGCCAAGCTGTTTTTTACCCTTAAAGCTAAAAGAGCATTGGTCAGAGCCAATTGTCTGTAGCTGCTTGGCCTTTAATGCATTCCATAAATGTTCTTGATGATATTTCGGACGAAGTGGTGGTGACCAGACATATTTTGCTCCCTCAAAGCCTGGCTGCGCTAAAGCTGATTGATCGAGTGTTAAATATGGTGGACATGTTTCACCATAGACGTCATACCCTTTTTCACGAGCTGCAATAATTTCATCTACTGCTTCTTTACATGTTACATGAACCACATATAGCTTCGCTCCTGCTATATGAGCTAATTCGATGGCACGCTTTGTCGCCTCACCCTCTAATTCGGCTGGTCGAGTCAGTGCATGATAAATCGGTTCTTTATGTCCCGCACGTCTTGCTTCCTCGACAAGCTCATCAATGACAGAGCCATTCTCACAATGCACCATGACCACTGCGCCAAGATCTTTGGCGATTTTAAAGGCTTTAAATAGTGTACGATCTGTCGCTTGGAATTCTTTTGCATAAGCCATAAAGACTTTTACAGAAGTAATGCCCTCCTGCTCTAATAGTTGGGGTAATTCAGCTTCTGTTTCAGGTGTTAAATCACCAATCATCAGATGGAAACCATAGTCAATAGCAGACTTTCCTTTCGCCTTTTCATGCCATTTCTCCACTGCTGTCGATAATTTTTCTTCTCCCGCTGTTAAACAAAAATCTAAAATAGTAGTTGTCCCACCAAAAGCTGCGGCTATCGTACCTGATTTCCAATCGTCATCTGTCACTGTATTATTGAATGGCATATCTAAATGCGTATGAGGATCAATGCCACCAGGCAATACGTACTTACCTGTCGCATCAATGATTTCAGCGCCAGCATCCGTTAAGTTCTGGCCAATTTGAACAATTTTACCGTTGTCAATTAGAATATCTGCCTCAAATACATCAGCAGCTGTTGCTACTCGTCCACCTTTAATGATTTTTTTCATTGTGCCCCTCACCCTTCATTACAAAATTAGAGAATGCTTGATGTTTAATGCAATGTATATGTTTCACCTATACTAAACTTTGTTTGCAGCGTTAAAACTGTTTCGAGCAAAATATCTGCACCTTTTGCACAATCCTCAAATGTTGTTTCCTCCTCCTCACAATGACTCTTGCCTTCAATACTTGGGACAAAAATCATGGCGGACGGAACCATACTCGCCATATACTGGGCATCATGTCCAGCCCCACTAAACATACGATGTGCAGAATAGCCGAAGCTCTGACATGCTCTTTCTACTTCATCGCAAATGGCTGCATCAAAATACACTGTCTCTCTCCCCCATAGTTTAGTAGGATGAATGCTGCACCCTCCTGCTGTCTCTGGAAGCGCATTAAGAATATCCTCAACCTGTTGCATCACCTCTGGATCTTGATGGCGTGAATCGATGGTAAATGTCACCTTATTCGGGATGACTGTATGAATATTTGGCGAAACATTCATGCGACCAAAGGTAAAAACAAGTTGTTCGTCAATTTTCCCTAATTGCTCATGGAGCTCTGTAATAATCGTCGATGCTACAATCATCGGGTCTTTACGCATCGACATCGGCGTTGTACCTGCATGATTTGATTGTCCAGTAATCGTAATTTCATAGCAGACCATGCCGAGCACACCTTCGACAACACCGATTTCACGTTGTTTTGCCTCTAAAACGGGTCCTTGTTCAATGTGCAATTCAATATAAGCAAGTGCTTCTTTTAGTCGATTTTCTTGCTCTCCCTCATAGCCACTTGCCTGTAATGCTTCGTGAAAGCGAATACCATTTTTATCTGTAGATTGCAGCATTTTTTCTTTGTCGAATTTTGAGGTAATTACCCCTGAACTCATCATGGCCGGGTCAAAACGTGCGCCCTCTTCATTGGTAAAATTCACAATCATAAGTGGGATATCCATCTCAATTTCATTTTCCTTAATTGTTCGAATGGCCTCGATAGCTGTAAGTACACCTAACACGCCATCAAATCTCCCACCTTTTTCAACTGAATCTAGATGGGAACCCATGACGATAGGTGGCATATCCTTTTTGCCAGGAAGAGTGGCATAAATATTTCCCATATCATCTACCTGTATATCCATACCTAACGCTTTACAACATTCACAAAAATAGTTTCTAGCTAAAACATCCTCATCCGAAAGAGATAAACGTGTAACGCCACCATTGTCAGTGGCTCCAAATTGACTGAACTGTTCAATTAACTCTTGCAATCGTCTACTATTACATTTATACATATGCAAGTCCTCTCTTTCACAGTAGTTATTAAACATTCTAAAATAGATAAAATTTGTGAGATATGGAAAGTAAACTAAAAAAATATGTGCAACTGCACATTATATATGGTAAGTTATGTTCATAATTAAGGGGGGGAAAATATGGGGACGATTCGTAAAATTGTTGAGGGAATTCAATTCCCAATGCTTACATTAGTCGCTGGACATAGTGGTACGTATCGCAGAGTTACTGGTATTAATGTTGTGGAAAGCAATGATCTAATTATGTTTTGTAGACCCAATGAATTAGTCGTCACAACAGGCATTAATTTAGATGCACAGGAAGATTCTCTAGAACAGCTTGTCAAACAAGCGTACGCGAAAAAAGTAGCGGGCTTTATTATCAACATAGGGCCATTCATTCCTACTATTCCTGAAGCCGTCATCTCTTTTGCAAACCAACATGATTTCCCTATTTTTCAAATGCCATGGAGTTACCGTATTGCTGATCTATTAAAAACTACCTTTCAGTTTATTGCCAACCACCATCAAGAGCTTTCCATCGAAGAAAAGGTTCTGTTCAATCTACTTTTTCATTACAAAGCAAACGCTAACTCTATAAAAGATCAATTAGCACAGCTAGGATTTCCTCAAGGAAGAGAATTAGCGATCATTACTTGCACAACTACTGGCACGCAAGCCACCATCGATCGTTATGAAGTGATGATACAATTTGCTTTTCAAAATCGCTATCAACGCTTCTTAAAATTAAAGCATAAAAATTACCTCATTTTTTTAATTGATAAAGCACAAATCATTACACCAAATACACCCTTCTCAAAAATCGTTGAAGAAATCTACGATAAAATCACATTAAAAAATGGTTACTTGGATATTATTATTGGAAAAGGCAACTACCATAAAGAGCTCGAAAATGTTCGCAAAAGCTATGATGAATCTTTAATGGTCCTTCATTTAGCACAGCTCCATAACAACCGTTACTTATATAGCTATAAAGAAATTGGTGCCTATAAAATTCTGATGGCGGTGCAAAACCAACGATTGATGAAGTCCTTTAGTCAGGATATTTTAGGCCAGCTCTATCGCTATGATGAAATGCACAATACTGATTATGTCCCTTTTTTACGTGTATTTGTTGAAGAGAATGGCAGTACAAGTCGGATTAGTGAACGACAATTTATTCATCGCAATACGGTCCTTTATAAAATAAAAAAAATTGAAATGCTATTGGATATTGACTTAAGCAACTCCTTTACAAAGACAAACTTATATATTGCCTTTTTAATAGAGGATGTTTTAACACATCAATAGAATTAGCAGGTTGTTTAATTATCTGGATTTTCTATTTATAAATCCTCCTTCTAAAATTTTGGCGGCATACATATAAAGTATAAATGGGGACGACTGTGCATTTTGTTGTCCACATCTGACTAAAACGTATGCATGCTAATCATCTACCTGTTAAGAAGGAGTGAAGCTTTGTGACAAATGTAACAAGTCCAAATTGGCAAGTGAAGGATGAACAATATGTATGGCATTCAATGAAACCATATAATCCGAATGCTACGATGATTGTCCAATCTTCTAAAGGAGCATGGATTACCGACATTGAAGGAAAACGTTATTTAGATGCTATGGCTGGTTTATGGTGCGTAAATGTTGGCTATGGCCGAGAAGACATTGCGAAAGTTGCCTATGAGCAGTTACTTGAAAATACGTATACACCTTTATCTGTTGGCCATATTCCCGCCATCCAGCTAAGTGAAAAGATAAGTGAGCTATTAGGGGATGACTATGTCGTCTTTTTCTCTAATAGCGGCTCTGAAGCAAATGAGGCTGCTTTTAAAATTGCTCGACAATATCATCAACAAAAAGGACACGTCAATCGAACAAAAATCATTTCTCGTTACCGTGCATATCATGGTAGTTCGATGGGTGCATTAGCCGCTACAGGACAAGCTCAACGTAAATATAAATACGAGCCATTAGCACCTGGTTTTTTACATGTCACACCACCTGACTCGTATCGTGCAAATGAAGACCATATTAAAAGTAAAGATCCTTGTGCACTGCCATCTGTGCAAGCGATCGATCATGTAATGACATGGGAAATGTCAGATTCAATTGCTGCAGTCATTATGGAGCCTATCATTACTGGTGGTGGTGTGATTATGCCTCACGACAACTACCTACAAGGAGTCAAAGCTATTTGTGAGAAGCATGGCGCACTGCTCATTGTCGATGAAGTAATTTGTGGTTTTGGACGTACAGGCAAAGCTTTCGGGTTCCAAAATTACGGCATTCAGCCTGACATTGTTACAATGGCAAAGGGTTTGACAAGCGCTTATATGCCACTATCAGCAACTGCCGTTCGACGTGAAATTTACGAGGCTTTTGCAGGTAGTGAGGAATATGACTTTTTCCGCCATGTCAATACGTTCGGTGGATCACCAGCAGCTTGTGCTGTAGCATTGAAAAATATTGAAATAATGGAGCAGGAAAATTTATTTACTCACTCTGCTACACTTGGTGATACGCTTCTTACGGCCTTACAGGAGCAATTAAAGGAGCACCCACATGTTGGGGATATTCGCGGTAAGGGCTTATTAATTGGCGTAGAGCTTGTACAAGATAAAGACAGCAAAACACCACTCGATGTCACACTTGTAAACAAAGTGATTGCACAGTGTAAGGAACTGGGGTTAATCATTGGGAAAAATGGCGTAACCGTTGCTGGGTTTAATAATGTTCTGACATTATCTCCCCCATTGATTATTTCCTCTGATGAGAAAGATTTTATCGTTAAAAATTTTGTACAAGCATTACATTCCATTAAACAATAGCATGAATAAATCGCTGACTTGCTGTTCGGAACATGGCCTTGGGCTGAACCTTTTCTAAATAAATAATTCTAAAAGTAAACATTCGCCTAGCTCCCTTGAAGGAACTAGGCGAATGTTTCTCAAAAACGGGTGGACCCAGTTTTTACATACATTATTTTTTGTCTTTTTTCTCTACAGTTTTTACTTCTTTTTTTGTTACTTCAGTAAAATCTGCTTCTTCCCCAGCCTCCATACCATAGCTAGGATTTCTGTCCATACGAGAGAATGTATCTACATCCTCCTCATCTTCAAATCGCTTCATCAGAATTGGAATCGTGATCAGTCCCGCAAGCCCAACAAGGGCATATATCCATCGAGATAAGACCGCAGTTTGTCCACCAAATAAATAAGCCACTAAATCAAATCTAAAGAATCCAATGAGTCCCCAGTTGATTGCACCTATAATGACTAATATTAAGGCAATTCTATAAAGTACGCTCATGAGTACACCTCCTTTATCGTCTATACTCCAAGCTAATTTCTTAGCAGAGAAGTGTCATAAGAAGCGATAAAATGACAAAGACTAGTCATTAAAACCGCCATTTTGACGGTCTTATTTTTTGCAATAACCACTTTTTTATACAGTCCTAAGAAATGGCTGCACAGTGATATTGCGACCAAAGAAGGGTACTCAAACAAATATTACTCTGATGGATTTTTATAGGTTTGTTCATGCTGAAGAAGCCATTCTTTGCGCCACATCCCGCCGCCATACCCTGTCAACGTTCCATTAGAGCCAATAATGCGATGACAGGGAACAACGATACTAATATTATTTTTGCCATTTGCACTACCAACAGCTCTTACAGCTTTTTCATTGTTAATAGCTACAGCAATATCCTTATAGGAAGCCGTTTCACCATAGCTTACAGTCGGTAAAGCTTGCCAAACCGCTTGTTGAAAGTCTGTTCCTTCAACTACGTAGGGAAATGAAAAGTCATGACGTTCACCTATAAAATACTCTTGCAACTGTTTGGCACATTCCATCAGAACTTTCGGTGTATCTTGTTGAGGAATATGGATAATTTCATCCCGCTCCGCAAAATTAATTCCATAAATAGCGCTATCACTACCCTCTATTTCAATTACTCCAATTGGTGATTTGTAATCTACTTTATACTTTTTCATATAGAGACCTCCATAAATAAAAGGTGGCATAAGCCTGCCAACCTTGCCAATGTATCGCATAGTGGTTGATTTCCTCTATCGTTGGTTTTCGTTCTAACGCTAATTGAGTTTTTAACGCATTGTGCAAACCAACATCTGTGATTGGAAAGGCAGACGGCTCTTGTAAACATTTCATCAGCACATAGTCTGCGGTCCATGCACCAATGCCTCTAATAGCCATTAAACTTTTTTTCTTGTCCTCGTAGTTATCTTTTTGCTTCAACAACTCTTTTGTCAATTGACCACTTGCCATACTTTTTGCAATATCAATAATGTACTCCGACTTTCTTAACGTAAATTGGAGACTTCTTAAATCTTCCACCTGAATGGCAGCGATCTTTTCTGGCGGTGGAAATAGCCAGTAGCTTTGCCCCTCGAAGCTTACATACTCTCCAAATTGCTCGACAAATCGTTTTTTTAGTGTATAGGCAAATGTTAAATTGATTTGTTGACCAATAATAGCCCAAACTAGCGCTTCAAATAAATCAGGTATACCGATTAATCGTAGACCACTATATTTTTCAACAAGTGGCTGTAGGATTTTATCTCGGTTAGCCATCTTATAAAAACAAGCCAAATCTTGCTTTACTTCAAACCATTCCATTAGATACTGGACGATTTTTTCTCTTACATTGGCTATTGGTTGATCCATTGGAAATTCCACTTTTATGTTATTGTCTTGCTCACTGATTTTACATAAAATAAGCTGTTCATCAATATTCAGTAATTTGTAAAGCACATCCCCTTTTATTGAATGAAGAATTTCTTGATTGGATCTATTTAAAAACAGCAAACACTCTTTAAAATTAAATTCTTTTGGCTGCACGATTTCTAAATAAGTTTCGTCATTAATCCAGTGCATATCCTGACTCCTTTTAGGAAAGGCCTCGATATTCTGTAGGTGAGCAATTTTTCAATCGTCGAAACACCTTATAAAAATTAGAGGGACTTTGAAATCCTGCTTCATAGCAAATTTCTAAATTTGTAAAATCTGTATGTCTTAATAAGTGGGCAGCCTTATCAATTCTTATTTTTTCTAAATATGTTCGGGGTGTCACTGCTGTTTCTTGTTTAAAAAGCCGTTCTAGATGAAATGGACTGATGCCGACATGCTCCGCCATATCTTGTAATGTCATCTTTTGTTTATATTCGTTGATAATAAAGGCTGTTACATTTTTAATCAATTGTGTATGTGGTGAATGTTCAATCTCTGGCTGACATCGTTTACATGCACGATAGCCAGCAGCCTCTACTTCTTGTAAATCCTCATAAAATTCAACATTCATCTTTTTCGGTTTTCTGGATTTACAGGAAGGACGGCAATAAATCCTAGTCGTTTTAACCGCTGTATAAAAAAGCCCATCATAGGTTTGATCACAAGCTATAATCTTTTCCCACTTCTCCTCAAAAGATAAATTGATTGGATGGTCCACGTATACCTCACCTCATTTTCATTGATTAAACATATAAAGAAGATGTATTTTGGTCTTCTAATAATTGTGCAGCATGTTGCGTTATATATGCAATGATTTTATCTGATAGTGCATTACCAAAACTAAAACGCCTTACCCCTAATTCTTTTAGCTGCTGACAATTGGTTAAGCCGGGTAATGAAAGCAGATTGATGGGTGCTTCTATGTTACTTGTCATGGCTTTTATGTCGTTGAAATCCGTTAATCCAGGAATAAATATACCACTAGCCCCACTCTCTACATAAGCCTTCGCTCTCACCATGGTTTCTTCAAATGGTTGCTCCAATTGAAAATACGTATCCGTTCTAGCGTTGATAAAAAAATCTTTAAAACCGTGGTAATCTAACGCTGCCCTTAGGTTTGTTAGTAGACGACAATGTTCTGTTACACTTTTTAACCCTGTTTGGTTTTTGAGAGAATCCTCAATATTAATCCCAGCTACACCGACATCGGCCGTTCTTAATACATTGTCGATAATACTCTGCTCATCAGATCCATACCCTGCTTCAATATCAGCAGATACAGGTATGCTCACATTCTCTGCAATGGTTTGGATAATATTAAGATGTCGTTGAAAATCTATTAATTCACCATCTGCATAGCCAAGTGAATTAGCAATACCCCAGCTTGTTGTGCCAATCGCTTGAAAACCTGCCTTTTCTAACATTAATGCCGATAATAAATCCCAAGCATTCCCTAAAAATAAGAGCTCTTGTGAAGAATGTAAATCATTGAATTCCTGAATTTTAGACATATCGAAAGCCTCCATACTATTTGATAGACCTCATTTTATCAGGAATGATTTCTTCACTTCGTCCTCAATCTTGCTGTTATGGTCTAGCGAAGCGGATTGTTTTACAAAAAAAAGACGCCTAAGACAATAGCCTTGTCCTGACGCCTTTTCATGTTATTTTTGCCAACGGTTCAACTCTTTTAATAATTCAGGTAGCTGAACTTTCCTCACATCGATAGGCGGTAATGCCTTAATAAATTCTTTCCCATAAGACTTACTAGTGATACGTCGGTCGAGGACGATAAAGGCTCCTTTATCTTGGGAAGAACGAATTAATCGACCAAAGCCTTGTTTAAAGCGCATAATGGCCTCTGGTAAGGAAAGCTCCGTGAATGAATTGCCACCTAGAGCTGTCAGATGCTTGGCTCTTGCCTTAAATACTGGCTCTTCTGGTGAAGAGAATGGTAATCGTACCACAATGACAGAAGCGAGAGCATCTCCTGGTACATCCACTCCCTCCCAAAAGCTATTTGTCCCAAACAGAACAGCATGGCTAAATTTTTGGAATGATTTTAGAATGCGCATACGGCTTCCACCAGTAACACCTTGTGCAAAAAGCATGTAGTCATCTAAAAGTTCACTTTCTTGAATGAGCTCGACTGTTTTCCGAAGCATATCCTGTGCCGTAAAGAGCACAAAACAGCGTCCCTCCGTCATGCGGACTGTCCGTGTAATTGCATGTGCAACAGCCTCAATGTATTCTTCCTGGCTAACATGCTGAATATCTGGCATATCAGTTACAATAAAAGCCTTGGCACCAGCGTAATAGGCTGGAGGTGCTTGGAGTTTTATGATCTCAACATCATCAGAGATTCCTAACTGGCGTGTGACAAAGCGCTCATTGCCTGGTACGGTTAATGTACCTGATGTCCAAACAATGCTTGCCTCTTTACGAAGCGGTGCTAATACTTGTTCAATAATCGGTGTGACATTGACTGGTTTCTTAAAGACATGAAGACTGCCAGGAACACTACGGAGATCCAGTTCTAGCCATATTGAATTACCCTCATGTGGTGATAGAAAAATATCTTCCCATTCAGCAATTTTTATTTTCACTTCTCGTATCCAATACTGCCATTCAGATAAAACATAAAGATCATTTTTATCTAATTGCTCAATATTATTTTCGAATGTCTGCGTAATTGCAGTTGCAAGGTCTAGCCATTGTTGTGTCTGCTTACTAACTTGCACGAATGATTCTTTCGCAAATGATAGATCCTCTAAAAATAGGGTACATTTACTACCTACTTGCTTCCCTTTAACTTGTTGCTGTACTTTTTGAATAACTAACTGAATGGTTTCATCAAATGACCGCTGCAAGCGTATAAATTGGGCATCCAGACGCTGCAAATTTTGCATGGCTACGCGCTGTTTTTTCTTCGCTGCTTCACAAAACTGGTGAAAAAGGGTGGTCTCCTCCATCGTACCAATTTGTCCAAAGATATACTTCCATTGTGTATAGGAGAAGGCAATTTCATCCTGCTGCATGGCTGCCTGAATAAATTGATGTGCTTCATCAATAATCCATCCATCGATTTGGGTAAAGAGTGGTGTTTGACGAACTAAATCGCTTAATACCATAGCATGATTCGTCACAATACAATCCGCAACGGCACTATTTTTTAAAGCTTGTTCATAGAAATCAAAGCCCTTTGAAGGCTTGTCACTTGGTATTTTTCGGATTTTTTCTAAAAATAGTTGTCCGCCACCTGAAACATTTAATTCACTTAACACACCTGTCTCTGTTTTAGTAAGCCACACAAGTATTTGTAGAATAGTAAATGTTTCATCATAGGACTCATCTGCATGGGCCATACATTGCTCAAAGCGTTCAAGATCAATATAATGTTGCATTCCCTTTAATACGCATACATTTACTTTTGTTCCTAGGATTTTTTCAATCTTAGGTAGTTCCTCCTCTACAAGCTGCTCCTGTAGATACGATGTATACGTACTAATGGCAATCTTTTTATCGACAGTACGGGCGTACAAAATCGCAGGCAATAAATAGCCAGCCGTTTTGCCAATACCAGTGGAGGCTTCAATCACACATTCCTTTTGTTCATGTAATGCCTGCCAGATCGTGTCCATCATCTCAAATTGTGCTGGACGTTCCTCAAAATTCGCAAGGGCCTTTGACATTAAAGCTATTTTTTCAGTTACTGTTTGCGGATAGACTAGTGGTTCTGATGCATTTTCATGCTTATTGCGACCATTGCAAATGGCAAAATTGCGGTAATAATGTACATTCTCATGACCTGTCACATGCTGTCGTTTAATTTGCAAAGCCTCAAAAAAGAGCTGGGAAACATTTGATTTCAAACGGAAAGAACGTTTATGCATCTGTTCCAACGTTAGCTGAGGAAGGTTTAAAAGCTCCCTCCAGCAATATCTGAATAATTCTGCTGTTGCCAGTGCATCATCATCTGCCCGATGCGCATTGGCTAGCTCAATATTTAAATCTGCCGCTAAATCGCCTAGCTTAAAGCCAAGGGACATAGGAAATAAAATTTTAGCAAGCTCCACCGTGTCCATTTTTTTACCTTGCCACTTCGGAAGTCCTGCTCGCTTAAACTCTGCTTGTAAAAAGGATAAGTCAAAATCTGCATTATGTGCGACAAACACACAGTCTGCTAATAGCTCATATATGTAATCCGCATGTGCCTCAAATGGCAAGGCATCCTTTACATCTTCATCCGTTATATGCGTTAAATCTTGAATGAAAGATGGAATGGTTTTTCCTGGATTAATGAACTTCGTATAAGTACGCTCAATTTTCCAATCCTTCATAATAACAATTGCTATTTGAATCATCCGGTCCCCATTGGCTGGTGAATGACCCGTTGTCTCCAAATCGACAATGGCATATTTTTGACTTTCCATCATACATCTCAACTCACAGTTCACATTAGATAAGTTGAATTTTATCATAGATTTGGCTTTGCAGCATCCTTTCTCCTCCTTGTAAAATCACTTAATCTATACAAAAAAACACAACCTTAGAGGAAGCCCCTAAGGTTGCGTAAATGAATAGTAGTTAAATAAAATAGTAATTCAAGCTATTCGATTATTGTTTTTTAGCAAGATCAACAATACGACCTTCTGTTGTTGTTTTTACTTCTTTTAATGAAAGTAATTGTTCTTGTAGGTTTTCCCAATCAGATAAACCTAAGTCTGTAACGCGACCTTCTTCATATGCTTTAGCAAACATATCAAAGCCGTCCCCACCTTTAGCAGTGAAAGCATTTGTTGCTACTGTATATGTTTTCGTATCTTCTAAAGCAACATACTTTCCAGTTGCTTTATCTAAATATTCGATAGATACTACACGTGAGCCAGCTTCTTTTGAAGAATCATATTGTAATTTCGCTCCACCAATGTGTAGGAAACCACCGTTTTCTTTTGGTGCACTTTTCAGAGATACTTCAAATGCAGCCTTTAACTCTGCACCTGTAACATCCATTAATGCTAATGTGTTACCAAATGGTAATACCGTAATCACTTGACCAACTGTAATATTACCAGCTGGAATCGCCGCACGAATACCACCGCCATTTTGTAAAGCCATCACAACAGTTTTATCTGTATATTTTTGTGCCTTTGCCAACATACCATCAGTAATGATATTACCTAGAGCTGTTTCATTACTACGTACACTTTCTAAATTTTCTTCAGTTGCACGTGGATTTGCTAACTCCTCAGCAATTTTCACACCAATTTCCTTGTTGCTTACTTCATTTACTTTAGCTTTAAATGGTTCAAGTAACTTCACTAAAGACTCGTCTTGTGCAACTTTGCCAAGGTCGATTAATTCGCCACCATACTCTGTAACAACACCATTTCCATCAAATGTTACGTCAAGTGTGCCTAAATAATTTACATATTCATTAGCTTGTACGATTAATGTTGCCTCTTTTGCTTCACCCACTGTGTTTGTATCAACAACAACTGGCTCTTCTAATTTTGTATGGTCATGTCCACCAACGATGACATCAATTCCTGGTACGTTTTTCGCTAGTAAAATATCATTATCAACATTTGGATTATCATTGTAGCCAATATGTGTTAAAGCAATAATTTTGTTAACACCCATTCCTTCAAAGGCAGCTACTGCTTTTTTCGCTTCATCGATGTAATTTGTAAAAGTCACTTTATCAGGAGAAGCAATATCCAATGTTTCTTCTGTTGTTAAGCCGAATATACCTACTTTTTCGCCATCAATTTCTTTCACAATCCCTGAATAAATTTTGCCATTTTCAGGCTCACTTGAAATTAAGTCTGTAAATAAACCAGTGAATTTATCATCTGCTGAAAAATCTGTATTGGCATCCACAAATGGGAATTTAGCAGCCTTAACAAAATCTGCTAATGCCTGATGACCTTCTGGTGAAGAACCTAAATCAAATTCATGGTTACCGAATACCATTGCATCAAAGCCAATTTCATTTAATAGCGCTAAGTCAGCTTTTCCTTTAAATTCGTTAAAATATAGTGTTCCACTAAATGCATCTCCAGCGTGTAAAGTTAAGACATTTTTCTTCGTTTCACGTTGCTCCTTAACCGCTGTTGCTAATTGAGGTAACTTCTCTGCACGAGCATGTGTATCATTCACATGTAAAATAGATAGAGAAAATGCACCTTCAGGCGTTTCAGGTTTCTCTGGTGTTTCAGGAGTTTCTGGTGTTTCTGTGCTTGATTTTGTTAAAGCTTCTGCAATCAATGTTGCAAGCTGTCCACGTGTAACTTTATCAGTTGCCGCGTGGTTTTTAGCACTTTCTAGCTCTGGTAATGTTGGAATAGACGCTAAAATTTTAGCTAAATCACCATGTGTAATTGTTTGATTTGGACGGAAAGTATTATCACCATAGCCTGTAATCACTTCTAATCCTGCAAGTGCTGCAATTGGACCGTAATATGGATTAGAAACATCAATATCTTTATAGTTTGGATTCTCCACATCTTTTGTATCTAGCTTTAATGCGCCTGCAATCATTTTTGCTGCTTGTCCACGTGTGACATTTGTATCTGGTTTGAATGTACCATCTGGATACCCGCTAATAATCCCTGCTGCATAAAGTGTAGAAATGGCTTCAAAGTTTGCATGGCTTTCTTTTACATCTGAAAAAGGACTTGCTGCCGATGCTGGCGCTACTGCTACCGCTGTTACAGCCAATGCCGCGGCAGTTACTGTTAAAAATTTGTTACGTTTATTTTCCATTACAAATGATACCTCCACTAGTAAATTGATGTACTTACAACTAAATTCTACATAAATATGACCCAAAATACTAGAACATTTGTAAAATTATAATTTTAAAAACTAGTTTAATAGTAAGAAAAACAAAATTTTACCAGTTACTTTTGTAATAGATGCAATCAAAAAAGGAGGATTGACAAAGCATTTGCCACTCCTCCTTTCTTCTATCTATAATCTGATCACATCACCGTGGCTTCAGGCTCATGTGTAATCATTTCTTTAATCCTATTACCCTCACCCATAATGGCAACGGTTGGTTTATGCTCTTTTGCCTCATGATTATCCACATATACATAGGAAATAATAATTACAATATCGCCACGTTGTACAAGTCGTGCAGCTGCGCCATTAACGCAAATTACACCAGAACCTCGCTCACCAGCAATAATATATGTTTCAAAGCGGGCTCCATTATTATTGTTAACGACATGTACCTTTTCATTCGCCAGCATACCTACCGCATCTAAAATATCTTCATCAATTGTAATGGAGCCGACATAATTTAGATCGGCCTGTGTCACTGTTGCACGGTGGATTTTACTATTCATCATCATTCGTAACATCTTTACAGTCCTTCTTTCACAGTAAAAATACAATTATCAATTAAGCGTGTTTTGCCAATATAGACGGCTGCTGCCAACAGGACTTGCTGTGTCGTTGCAGTTACTGGTGTTAGATCGGGGTACGCTAATAACTCTATATAGTCAATTCGGCCATGCGTTCGTGCATGAATATGCGCTTTCGCTTTAACCAGTGCGCGCTCAGCATCACCATTCGCTAAAAAGCTATCACGTGCCAATTGCAAAGCTTCATTAATCGCAGGAGCCTCCTGTCGCTCTGATTCACTTAAATAGATATTGCGAGAAGATTTGGCTAAACCGTCCTCCTCACGCACTATTGGGACTACTCGCAATTCCAATGGGAAGTTAAAATCACGTACCATTGTAGCAATAATCGCAACCTGCTGTGCATCCTTTTGTCCGAAATAAGCCCGAGTTGGTTGTGTTAAGTGGAATAATTTTGAGACAACCTGTAGCACACCATCAAAATGACCTGGTCGACTCGCACCACAAAGAATTGTTGCCTGTTCACCAGCATGTATTCGAATACCACCATCATGCGGATACATTTCTTCCGCACTTGGAGCGAACACAATATCAACACCGACAGATTGTGCTAAAGCGGTATCTCTAGGTAAATCCCGAGGATAGCTTTCAAAATCCTCGTTCGGTCCAAATTGTGTTGGATTGACGAAAATGCTCATAATAACTAGATCATTTTCTGCACGTGCTGTTTTTGCCAATGTCAAATGACCTTCATGTAAATAGCCCATCGTTGGGACAAGACCTATCGTTTTATGAGCCTGCTTTGCTGCATCAATTTCTACTCTTAATGCTTGTATGGTAGTGACTACTTTCATGCTTTGATGCCCCCATATAGCTGATCTAACGCTTCCTCTTTCATTGTGAAGAAATGCTTAGGTGCAGGGAATGTACCCGCTTTAACTGCTTCAACATAGTGAAGCATACCAGTACTTGCTTCTTTCCCCATATTAGCAAATTGCTGAACAAACTTAGGCACATGGTGTGAGCCATAGCTTAACATGTCATGATAAACCAACACTTGTCCATCAGCTTCTACTCCTGCACCTATACCAATCGTCGGGATCACAAGGCTAGCTGAAACAATTTTTGTTAGCTGATGTGGGATACATTCTAACACGACAGCACAAGCTCCTGCTTCTTCACATTTCTTTGCATCCTCTATAAGGGTAGCAGCCTGTTCTGCCGTTTTTCCCTGTACTTTATAACCACCAAGCACACCTGCTGATTGTGGTAATAAACCTAAATGCGCTACTACTGGAATACCGGCTGATGTAAGTTTACGTATGACCGAAATGACCTCTCCTGCACCCTCAACCTTTAAAGCATCGGCTCCTGTTTGTTGCATCATGTCAACAGCCGTTTTTAATGCTTCATTGACATCGCCATGATAAGAACCAAATGGCATATCAACGACAATAAACGTATTCTTCGCACCACGTCGAACCGCCTTAGCGTGATGCACCATATCCGCTACAGTCACTGGCATTGTAGAATCATAGCCAAGCACGACCATCCCAAGTGAATCACCGACTAGTACCATATCTACACCAGCGTCTTCAGCAAATCTAGCAGCGGGATAATCATAGGCTGTCACCATGACAATTTTTTCACCGGCCGCTTTCATCTTTAAAAAATCTGTAGTCGTTTTCAATTTGTAGTCCTCCTTTTTAAGGGAAGAAAACAGAAAAACCCTTCTGTTTTCGAAAATAGACAGAAGGGTAGTGTTTCGTTCGTCACAAAATACCTCTTGATGAAGTGTTGACAAGAGGCGATAGCTAGCAGCTATGTTGAACGCGTGTTTTCTTCCGTCCCTGTCTGAAAAGATCAAGGCAGATATTTGTTGTATTGGATCTTGCGCTTGTGAAGGTGCCGTTCACAATGGATACTGCCCTTCAGCACATACTATAACAATAATCCTCGTAATCTTCAAATATTATTTTCTTATAATAACAGAGTTTATTTTAACTAATTGACAATTAATACTATACGTCATATACTATCCACATACTATACGATATATAATATAAAATGAAATATAAGTATTACATGTGAGGTGGAAAGATGACATTTCAGCTTGGTTCAGCTTTACTTGACGCTTGTGTACTCGCTATTGTCGACAAAGAGGACGCCTATGGTTACTCACTAACACAGCAAGTACAATCCGTCATGGAGATTTCGGAATCTACACTGTACCCCGTTTTACGTCGCTTACAAAAAGCGCATTACTTAACAACCTACGATCAGCCCTATCAAGGCAGAAATAGACGCTATTATCAAATTACAGAGCAAGGACGTATTCGGTTATTAGAGCTATTAAAGGAATGGCAAGTGTATAAGGAAAAGATTGATTGTGTACTTTTAGGAGGGAATTTAGATGGATAGAGCTAGCTATTTGAAACAGCTACGAGGCAAATTGCGTCGGCTTCCTGCGCATGAGTTTGACACTGCAATTGCCTATTATGAGGAATACTTCGAGGAAGCAGGAGAAGAAAATGAGCAACAAGTTATTTCACAACTTGGCTCTCCTTCACATGTCGCCTCACAAATATTAGCTGATTTCGCATTGAAGGATTTGGATACCTCCTCGGCAAAATCGACAAAAAAGAATATATCGGCTATTTGGCTTATTATTTTAGCCATCCTATCTGCGCCCCTTTCATTGCCATTACTTGCTACTGCAATCGCACTTATTTTTTCATTTGGCGCAGTCATTGTCAGTTTAATCTTTGCTATTATCGCTACAGTCATTAGTATCTTTGTCGGTGGTGTTGTGGCGCTTATATCTGGCCTCCTGATTTTAACAGAGCATTGGCCTACCGCTCTGCTCTTTATGGGTGTCGGATTGATTGTAACGGGCTTAGGTGTCCTACTCTTTCCTATTGTCGCTCGTTTTATCAAGAAAACGGTTCTTGTCTCAGTTGAAACATTAGGGAGACTATTTCACAAAATAACAAAAAAGGGAAAGGGGGCTTCTAAATGACATCAAAAAATACGCTAATTGCTATGACCATGATTGCTTTAGGTATTTTACTTGCACTGGTCGGCTATTTTTCAGGTGGTCGCTGGTTTATTGAAAAAGATGCAGAGGGTCTTCACGTACCAAGCTCTACTAAATTAGTAAGTCATTCTCACAAATTAGATGCATTTACAAATATCAAGATCGTAAATGAATATGGCGATATTGATATTGTTGCTAGTGATAACGACTATAAATTAGACACAAAGGTCCTTAAGCAGCAGGATGTGACCTATCATATTGAAGATGGGACTTTAACGATTGAAACCGTAGCGAAGAAAAAGAGTGATTTCCAAATTGGCTTTGGAAGCTTTTCATCTCCTTCGATCAAGCTCTATGTACCAAAGGATGCAAATATAGATGCTGTTACTATAGATAGCGACTTCGGTGATATAGCCATTCACGAGCTACATTATCAGCAGCTTAACCTAGTGCAAGATTACGGAGATGCTACCTTTACCAACATAATTGGTAACAACACAGAGATTACTCAGTCCTTTGGTGATTTGACGCTCCAACGCCTTGCTAGTAACGGTATTAGTATTAAAAGTGAACATGGAGATATCAGTATAGATGGGACATTAAATGGTCAATCAACCATTACGTCAAGCTTTGGTGATACGACCCTTCGCTTACAAAACAAACAATCTAATCTAGGCTATAACTTCATAACAAGCTTCGGTGATCTCACAATTAATGACGAAGAACAAAGTAGTACAGTTACTCAAGTAAACAATGGTAATGATCAGCTACATATATCTTTATCACAAGGTGATTTAGATGTAACTTTCAAGTAAATGAAGAAGCTGCAAGAACAAGACGTTCATTGCAGCTTCTTTTTTATATAATTTTGATGTCACCTGCATAAATCGTTCGTATTGTCCCATCATCTTGGGTAAGCTGGAGGACGCCATCGTCTGTAATTCCACTAGCAACCCCTTCAAAACGTTCTCGTAATGTTGTCACCTCAATACGTTGACCAATGGTACAGGACAATTGCTGCCACAGTGTTTTAATACTTGCAAAACCTTCATTTACATAGAGCTCTGTAAATTGTTCTAAATAGTGTAAAATGGAGGCCACCAATGCTGCCCGATTGATTTCTTCGCCAGCTTCTAGACGTAGAGAAGTAGCAATATCTGCAATATCAGGTGAGAAATCAGTAGCCTCTTGATTTGCATTTATGCCAATGCCAACAAGTAAAGCCTGAACAAGATCTGCCTCTGCCTGCATCTCTGTTAATATTCCAGTACACTTTTTGCCATTAATCAACAAATCATTTGGCCATTTAATTAATGGTTCTACATGCTCATATAATGTTTTGATGGCCATCGTTACCGCTACTGCCACTACAAGTGTATAAGAGGATGCCTGCTGGGGTGTCACATCTGGACGTACGATAATCGTCATCCAAATTCCTGTGCCATGTGCCGATTCCCAAGGACGAGCCATTCGACCACGACCCGCTGTTTGCTCTTCCCCAATGATAATCGTTCCATGTGGAGCCCCTTCTTGGGCAAGCTTATGTGCAATAGTTTGTGTAGAATCCACTACATCGAAATAATGAATTTCACGACCAAAATGCTCGGTCTTTAAAAAAAGCTCGATTTGTGTTGGATTCAAGCTATTTGGTACGCCTGTCAAAACATAACCCTTTTTCTTAATTGTTTCAAATGTATAGCCTTCCTCCTGTAATGTCTGCATGTGCTTCCAGATTGCCGTCCTTGAGACACCAAGAGAATCTGCTAGTTCCTGACCTGAAACAGCTTCACCATCTGCAGCTAGTATTCTTTTTAAAATTTCATCCTTCATCGAAATTGTCATCTTCACATCAATCCTTTAGTCAACTGTGCTATTTTTTATGTACCTATTTTGTCTTTATCATACTGTAAATTAACGTAAATGACTACCAAAGAAAAAAGCCGTCCCACATTTTTGAGACGGCAATTTGCTGTATATAATATGGCTTAAAGTAAGTGAAGCCTTTCTAGAAATAGTGTCGCTCTAGCCAGTTTCGTATTTGTTGTCGATCATTTTGAAGCTCATGATGAAGAATGGCTGTCAGCATGTCCTCCAAAGCTTCTTTTACCCAAGGTCCACCTTTTTTTCCTGACCATTTCAGTAAATCTGCCCCATTCACCACTAATTCTTGCTTCTGTTTAATGGGTAGCATTGCCTGTAACTCTCTTACAGACAGCCGAGGTATAGGAGCGTCCAATTGAGTCAGCTGGGCAAAATAGCGTGCCGCCTCTAGCTCCTGCTCTGTGTACATAAAATAATGTGTGTTTGTCCATCCACCTTTTAGAGCATCATAGGCACTTAAAACCGATTTGACAAATGCCATTTCTTTATTTGATAGTCGATAATCTAGCAAAACCCCCCGCCAATCTGTCCCTTGCAGTAAAGCAAAATAGGCCCAGCCCAAGCGCTTGTCCTGTGTATGAAATTCAAGCCAATGCGCAGCATGAAAATCTCCTATTAAATAGGCAGTCAAACCGCTTTCCTCTAATTTCTGTAGACCACCAAAAACTGTTTGTCCTACCCAAAGCTTATCCAGCTCTGCTTTTATACGTTCTTTTGCAATAAAAGCCAGATCAGCGGCTTTTTGTTGGATGGCTGTCAATGTATTTGCCTCGATTGTAAAATCAAGCTGCGCGGAAAAGCGAATCGCTCTCAGCATCCGTAAAGCATCTTCTGCAAAGCGATTTGGTGCATCACCAACAGCTCGAATAATATGCTTCTCGATATCTTGACGCCCACCGTAATAATCTACAATAGAACCGTCACGACGCATAGCAATGGCATTCATCGTAAAATCACGACGTTGTAAATCCTCTTGCAAGGAACGCACAAACTGTACTTTTTCTGGACGGCGATGGTCAGTATATTCCCCATCTGTCCTGTAGGTAGTCACTTCAACAGGTCCAGCGGGTACGATAACAAGTACCGTCCCATGCTGAATCCCAATATCAACTGTCCGTGAAAAGACAGATTTTACTTCTTCAGGCAAGGCATTTGTTGCAACATCTACATCATGGGCAGGCCGATTGAGTAAAGCATCTCTTACAGCCCCACCGACAATAACAGCCTCAAATCCTGCCTGTTCTAGCTGTTCGATTACAAAAAAGGCTGCCTGCCATTCATTATTGTTTTGCATGATTTCTTTCCGCAACCTTCTCATACAAATTTTCATATTGTTTAACAATTTTTGTTGAATGGAATTTTTCACTTACTGCACGAATGGCCGCTTCTCGGAAACGCAATAGTTGTTCTTCATCTTGCAATAATTGAGTAGCATACTCAGCTACTGCATCTGTATCCCCTAATTCAACAATATAGCCATCTACGCCATGATCAATGACTTCTGGGATGCCACCTACATTGGACCCAATACAAGGTACACCACAAGCCATTGCTTCTAATAAAACCAGTCCAAACGATTCCTGCTGTGAAAGTAATAGTTTCAGATCACTAATCGCATATAATTCAGCCAAGTTTTCTTGTTTTCCTAAAAATAAAACATCCTTCATATAGGGACTTCCCTTTACTTGGTCCATAACACGATGCTTTTCAGGACCATCTCCAACTAGTAGGAGCTTTGCTTTCATGTTTGCACGAATTTTCATAAAAGCATCTACAACATGTGGAAGATTTTTAATTTTACGGAAGTTAGATACATGTATGAGGACTTTTTCATCTTCTTGAATACCAAATTGCTCTTTTAAGTTTCCTGAATTACGAGGGAAGTATTCACGTTCATCCACAAAGTTATAAATCGTTTCAATTGGTTTTACTGTATCAATTAACTCATAGGTTTGTTCTTTTAATGCTTGTGACACGGTTGTCACAATATCAGATTTATCAATTCCATACTTAATGGCCTGTGATAACGTAGAATCTTGCCCCAGCACCGAAATATCTGTGCCATGAAGGGTTGTGACGATGCCAATATCTCTACCACTCATTTCACGTGCTAATACCGCACATACTGCATGTGGAATGGCATAATGCACATGCAACACATCCAACTCTTCATCCTTTATGACGTCTGCCATTTTACTCGCTAATGCAATATCGTATGGAGAATATTGAAACACTGAATAATTATTAACTTCGACTTCATGGAAAAAGACGGTTGGATAAATTTTATTCAATCGAAATGGTACGCTTGAGGTGATGAAATGAATTTCATGTCCTCTTTCTGCAAGCATTTTGCCTAATTCTGTTGCAATGACACCAGAGCCACCAACTGTAGGATAACAGGTAATGCCGATTTTTAGCTTTTTCATTCGATGATCATCCTTTCTAAATCACGTCTTTTATTAATTGCGTCTTTCTTGTATCAGTCTCCAATCCACAAAGCCCTCTTGTAGGCCTTTTAGTAATATTTCTGCTGTTCCCATATTTGTCGCCAGTGGCACTTGGTAAACATCACAAAGACGGATAAGTGCAGAAACATCTGGCTCATGTGGTTGTGCTGTTAATGGATCACGGAAAAAAATAACCATGTCCATATCATTATTGGCAATCATAGCGCCAATTTGTTGGTCGCCACCAAGTGGCCCTGAGCGAAAACGCGTTACCTCTAAGCCAGTAGCCTCGATTACACGTTGTCCTGTTGTGCCGGTAGCATAAAGCGTATGTTCATGTAAAATATCTTGGTAAGCAATAGCAAACTGTACTAAATTATCTTTTTTACGATCATGTGCAATCAATGCGATTTTCATATAGCTTCCATCCCAATCTTTAGATGATGTTTTCTAAACCATAAACAAGCTGATCCATTTTCATAACCTCTTCTATGCAAAAGGCAACACCTGACATAAAGGAGTTTCTGTTTAATGAATCATGACGAATCGTTAGTAGCTGCCCATCTCCTCCAAATAATACTTGCTGGTGTGCCACTAAACCAGGTAAACGGACGGAGTGAATGCGCATGCCATCAAAGTCTCCACCTCTTGCACCTTCAATGGTTTCTTTTTCTTCTGGATGTCCTTGCGTCTTAGGCGTACGAACCTCTTGTATTAATTGTGCCGTTTTTACTGCTGTTCCAGATGGTGCATCAAGCTTCTGATCATGGTGCATTTCAATAATTTCTACATCTGGCAAGTATTTGGCCGCTTCTTTCGCAAATTTCATCATCAGGATAGCGCCAATCGCAAAGTTAGGTGCAATAATACAGCCTAACTCTTTTTCTTTAGCCATGGCTGATAATTCCTCTAGTTGTGCGTCTGTAAATCCTGTTGTACCAATTACAGGTCGGACATTTAAATGCAATGCTTCCTTAGTATGCTTGTATACTGCATGAGGGTTAGTTAAATCGACTAACACATCGGGTGCAGTTGCTTCTACAAGATCATGCATTTCTGTAAAAATAGGTATCGTATAGCTTGCTGGAAACATATCTAAATCAGCTAATGTTTTTCCTACTTCCTTATAATCTAGTACAGCTACTAATTCCATTTTGTCATGTTTCATGACCGTATGTACAGCCTCAGCTCCCATTTTTCCTCTAGCTCCCGCAATAGCTACACGAATCGACATCATTCTTCATCCTTTCTAGTCCAGCGATCCTTATCTCTAGTTTCAAATTTATGTATGACGCGTAAAAGTGCTTCATCTAGTTTAATACCTTGTGCATTTGCAAAGCATACTAGTACAAAGAAAAAATCTCCTAGCTCTTCTTCGATACTATTTGTGTCCTCTGTACTCTTTTTCTTTTTTTGTCCGTAAACATCTTGAACCTCGCGTGACAGCTCACCTAATTCCTCTGTTAAACGAGCAAGTAGCTCGAATGGTGGGAAATATCCTTCCTTGAATTGTCCTATATAATCATCAACACGCTGTTGCAATGCTTGCATTGATAGTTGCTCTGTCATAAAAATCACACTCCTATTTACCATCGTATAAAATTTACACCATTGTTGTCAAAACCAATAAAATGTCAGATAATAGATAACACAACTTCATTTGTTTGGAACTTCAGGAGGTCAAATGCTAAAACAGATTAAAATTCGCAATATTATCGCAATTATGCTCGGAGCTGCCATTTTCAGCTTCGGCTTTGTTCACTTCAACATTCAAAATCAGCTAGGTGAAGGTGGACTAAGTGGGATTACTCTCATCCTTTATTTTACACTAGGTTGGGATCCCGCCTTAATGAACCTGTTATTAAATATTCCCATGTTTATTATAGGTTATCGATTGCTTGGAAAAAAATCATTTGTTTATACACTTGTAGGCACTTTATCTGTATCTCTTTTTCTAAAAATTTTCCAAAAATATCAATTTACCATTCATTTAGAGGACGATATGCTACTCGTTGCCCTTTTTGCTGGTGTATTTGTTGGTCTTGGTCTTGGTATTGTTTTCCGATTTGGCGGCACGACAGGTGGTGTCGACATCTTGGCGCGACTTGGACATAAATACTTTGGATGGAGTATGGGTAAGACCATGTTTGTCTTCGATGCCATTGTTATCATTCTTTCGTGGTTAACTTTCTTAGATGCACGTTCTATGATGTATACACTAGTAGCTGTATTTGTCGGTGCACGTGTCATTGATTTTGTACAAGAAGGTGCCTACGCTGCACGTGGTGCTTTAATTATTTCTGAAAAGTCGGGTATGATTGCTGAAACAATTGCCTTAAGAATGGAACGAGGTATCACCATTTTAGAAGGTCATGGTCATTTTACTAAGCAGCCTAAAGAGGTAATATACTGTGTAATTGGCCGCAATGAAGTTGTACGTTTAAAATCAATTGTCCATGAAGTTGATCCTCACGCATTCGTTTCGATAATAGAAGTTCGAGATGTTGCGGGTGAAGGCTTCACGCTAGATGACCAAAAGCAGCCACTTCATTAAGCATACGAAGATAAAAAACTTGCTATAGTGGTGTACCACTATAACAAGTTTTTTCTTAGTCGTCGCTACGCATATTTGTGAAAATTAATATTAAACGTAATAACTCAAGTACAGCTACTGCTGCCGCTGCTACATATGTGAGTGCGGCTGCACTTAACACCTTTCGAGCTGGACGTTCTTCTTCGTTAGTAATGATACCTAATGAATTCATTTGAACTAACGCACGCTTCGAAGCATCGAATTCCACTGGCAGTGTCACTAATTGGAAAACGACACCTGCTGCTAATAATATGATACCTAACAGCAAGAAATTCGTGCTACTTGCAAAAATACCAATCATCACAAATACCCAAGACATATTGGAAGAAATATTTGCTACTGGAACGAGCTTACTACGTAGTGTAAGCATAGAATAAGCTTCTTTATGTTGGATGGCGTGACCTACCTCATGGGCAGCTACCGCAGCACCTGCAACACTCGCTTCATAAAAGTTACTTTCCGATAAAGCAACTGTTTTGGTTGCCGGATTATAATGATCAGACAACACACCTTGCGTTGGCACAACTCGTACATCATATAGTCCGTTCGCATCTAGAATCGCACGCGCTACTTCTGCACCAGTCTGTCCCTTCATTGTACGTTGTTTTGCAAACTTATTATACGTGCCTTTTACCTTCATTTGTGCGTAAAGTGGCAGCAGCATAATAATAACAAAATAAACGATATACATGCCTGTTGACAATATCCTAACCCCTTTCTACCTCGATACTATAATTCTATAATTTATACCCTAATTCGGCAAATATTTGCGCCATCTAATTGAGAAAATTGCAAGAAAAATACATGCAATTGATAACCAAAACGTGAAGTAGCCAATATAGCTTGTGTAATCGGCTAAATCTCGATACATAGGCATTTGACCAAATACATAGTCAATAACATCGTTATGGAGCGTCCATACAGCAGCTATAGCTACATGCCAATAAGAGAAAACATATTTCTTCATATATAATATGGCTTGAACAGCCATTGCAAAATGCGATCCTACAAGCATCCAGCCTTGCCAGCCTATCGTTCCTGTTTCAATTAATGTCCAAATATTCATGACATCTGCCCAAAGGCCATACTTTACCAATGTAACGAGTGCCAGCACTTCCATGAGTGGCCAGCTTTTACCCATAATCCAAGCTATTAGCACAAAACAAAAGAAAAGACTTGCTGTCGGACTATCTGGCACAAAAATATAAAAAATAGGCTTTGTAATGGCTAACTGCCATCCATACCAATAATATCCATAGATTGTACCTAGTAAATTAATAATTAATAGCGCGATTAAAAAAGTTTTATGAGTAAGAAGAAACCAAATATTTGCTCTTGTTAATTGCATCATCATCAACTCCTTCCTCTTTTTAAAAACATTCAGTATGTATAGCTTTGAGACCTAGGATATGTTATTTTTTTGATTTATTTCGCTTATTAATTCCTAGATTAAACGTCTTTTCGACATTTTTCGCTAAAATTCTTTACACACGGGAACCTTTTAGTTTGGCTTTCAGTCCCATTACTATAACAAGGTAGAAAAAAAGAGCCAGTTTCCTGACTCTTTTACTATTACTCTGCTTTTAAGCTTTCGATGAATTCAGCAAGTTTTTGAAGATCTTCATCTGAACCTGTCCATAATCCTGGTGGCATTTTACCACTCTCAGAACCATTATGAGCAATGTCCTTAATTTGATCAGCTGTTAAACCAGTGTTCATTAGAGATGGCGCACCAGCTCCACCTTCTAAGCCTTCACCGTGACATGTAATACATGCAGAACCAGCGTAGATTTTATAACCTTCTGATTCTTTATCGAACTCTACTGTTTCTACGATTGCTCCCATAGCTTTTTGAGCTTCCCAGTCGTGGTTAACAACTGACTCCCAAGTTAGGTAGAACATAGCAGCTAAAGTTAATAACATAAACGCTGTTGGTAATGGACGTTTAGATGGACGACGTTCTGGACCCTTGTCTAAAAATGGCATTAATAATAGCGCTCCAAATGCAAGACCTGGAATAACAATTGCTCCGATTACATTGTATGGACCAGAAGCAAATGAGTATTTTAAAAGTTGATACATAAATAAGAAGTACCAGTCCGGTAGCGGTGTATATGCTCTAGTTGGATCTGCCGGCCCTTCAAGTGGTGACGGGTGAGCGACAGTTAATAATAAGTATCCAATTAAAAATACAGCACCTACCATCCATTCCTTCAGTAAGAAGTTCGGCCAGAAAGCTTCCGTCTTACCTGGATATTCGGAATAATCCTTTGGAACGTTCGGCATTCTGTGATTCGCTTTAATACGAGAATCGCCGACGAATTTCATTCCTTTTCCGCGATGCATAGTGTCCCCTCCTTTTAAAGATCATCGAACCGTCAAGACAATTACAACGGTCCTGAAATTCCTTGGCGACGAATCATGATAAAGTGCGCTGCAAGTAACCCAAACAATACTGCAGGTAAGAAGAATACATGAATCGCAAAGAATCGTGTTAACGTTTGAGCACCTAGAATCGTTGTGTCACCCGCTAATAATACTTTAATCATTGAACCGATAAACGGTACAGATGCAGCAATCTCGATACCTACTTTAGTAGCGAATAATGCTTTCATATCCCATGGTAATAAGTATCCTGTAAAGCCAAGACCCATCATTACACCAAAAATACCTACACCAACCATCCAGTTTAACTCACGAGGTTTCTTATAAGAACCTGTGAAGAATACACGAAGCGTATGTAAGAACATCATTACGATAACTAATGAAGCTCCCCAGTGGTGCATACCGCGGACGATTTCACCAAATGCTACTTCGTTTTGTAAATAATAAACTGATTTCCAGGCATTCACAACGTCTGGTACATAGTACATTGTTAGGAACATACCAGATAGAATTTGAATTACTGTGATGAAGAATGTTAATCCACCAAAGCAGTAAACGAATGCTGAAAAATGATGTGCAGGGTTAACGTGCTCTGGCACTTCGTGGTCGGCAATATCACGCCAAATAGGTGTAATATCTAGGCGTTCATCGACCCAATCGTAAATTTTATTTAGCACTTGTCGTACCCCCTTACTTATTTAACTAGAGTATTTGCTTTTGCTGGACCAATCATTAAATAGCCATCTTGTTCTTTTACTTCAAATTCATCCAACGGACCTAGAGGTGGTGTACCTGCAATGTTTTTCCCGTTTTTCTCATAACGACCTGCGTGACATGGGCAGAAGAATTGTTCTGGGTGTGCAGAATCTCCATTCCAGTCAACCATACATCCTAAATGTTTACATACTGGTGATAGGGCAATGATTTGATCGCCATTTTTGTATACCCACGCTACGTTTGTAACATCCGATTTGTACCATGCATCAACTTGTTCGAATGAAAAGTCAACTTTTACAGGTTCTTCAGTGAGGTCAGCGATTTTATGCTCTGTTTTAACAAAATCTCCACCATCATGCTTTTGTAACACTGGATCAATTGCGAATCGAAGCATTGGCATTAGCATACCTGCCGCCATAAATCCACCTACACCAGTTAGTGTATAGCTAAGAAATTGACGACGTGAAACTCGATTATTACTCATTATTTTCCCCCCTCTAACTTAAAGGTCAGTCCAACGGACATACTTTTACAAATAGTAATACTAGGACATATATATGATATATCAAGTCCATAGCTTGGTCAATATAGCATTCTGTGGAAAGCTGGAGAATGTGAACATTTATTGAAACTAATTGTTAAATCTGTGCCCATTTGGTCGAAAGCATCGGAATCACTTGTCGTAGTTGATCTTCCAGAATGGATTTTTTCACACTGGCATCCATACTTTCTAATGGAATAGCTGGTAACCAAATAATATTTACTATATCCCCACTATTTGTCCAAAAATGGTCACAAGTAATGAAGAACACATGCTTAAATCCAGCATTATGTAATTGTGCTTCTAATTGCTGTGGTAAATCTTCGTTTTTTAAAGTTGTCATATAAGAAAATGGTGGCATGACTAGTAAACGGCCTTTGAACTGTTGCTCTATAAATGAAGTTAAAGACATAACAAAATCTACTTCCGCACCACTCTGTTTCATTTTTTCAGAAGATAGATCAATGGATACGAGTGGAACAATTGCAGTATCAATGAAATCCTTCTGTGCCATAAACGATGTCACATCGTTTGCATTAAAATACATCCAACAAACCTCCTTTTATTGCAAAATAAAAATCCCTTATCCACTCTTCAATAGGATACCCAATTAAAAGTGAAAACAATCATTCACTAGTAATGTTACCATATTGAAGTGGATAAAGGACATTCAAATTTTACCTATGATTAACGTAAATTGGCCGTTTCCTTTAGTGCTTGTAACAAATTAGACAATTCATAAAAACGCTCTTCATCTCCCTGGTCGAGGGCTTCATCAATTTGTGCGAGTAATTTTTCTTCCTGGAATACGAGTAAGCTATTGGAAAGCAGCTCTTCTGCCAGTAAACGATCTTTTTCACTGACTAACAGTGTTTCTGGCATATAAGGGTTTTCTTCGAGAACTGCTAAGTATTGTGCACTTGGTGGTATATTTGGAAAATTCAATTGTATATACATATCTTCTTGTTCATGTAGTCGTAAATCATGGAAAGACTTCTCAGCATCTGCCGTCATTACATTGCCTTTATAGAAACGAAAAGGCACACCTGTTGAGTCTACTGTCGACATCACCATTGCCCTAGGACAATAATGAGCTTCTTCCACAAATCGGATTCTTTTTAATAGGTCATCATTACTTAATAAGTAATTTAAAATCCATACACACTCACGACGTTTCAATTGATAATTTTTTAAAAACCATCGAACAAATGCTTTTTTATCAACAACTGATACAGAAGCAGTCATACCCACTCCCTCCTTTACTCAAATTCTAAGGTTTCTAACTTCTCTTGCCACTCTGGTTCACCCGGTTGAATGTTGATTAATTGTCCAAGAACCTCTTTTGCCTCTGAACGTTTTCCTTCCTCTAATAAGAAGTAAACATATTTCTCTAAAAATGTTGCGTCTTCCTTAAAATCATTATATGCCAAACGGTAAAATTCGTATGCACGGTCGTACAATTCTAAATTTTCATATGCTTCTGCCGCAAAAGGATATAATGCGCTCCATTCAAAATCATTTTGCTGTATAGATTCAAATAATTCAATAACATCCTCATGGCGCTCTTGTTGGCCTAACACAGAAATAAGTGCCAGTACCGCTTCCATATATTCAGGATCAAGCGCTATGGCTTCTCTTAGGTGTTGTTCTGCTTCTTCTGGTAAACCATTTTTCAATGCCATTTTACCAGCAAATAAATAAAGTGATTTATCATACTCATCGCGTTTTAATCCCTCTTGAATGGCAGCATAGGCCTTTGAATTATCCTCTGTCATAGCGTAGCTTTCAGCAAGCAATAAATAGGCTGAAAAATAATCAGGATCTAATTCCTTTAATTCCTCTAATTGTTTAATAGCCATCTCGTATTTTTGTGATTGAAAGGCAGAATAAGCGGCTCCAAATAAAATATCTGGCTTTACCTCATCCTCAAGAGCCTTTACATAATAATCGAAAGCTGTTTCATAGGCTGCCCCTGCTCGGTACACCTCGGCCAATCGTTCAACCAGTTGTATCCCAGCGAATTCCTCTTGCTGTTCATATAATTCCTCATATAATCTTGCTGCCTCTAAAAAACGTCCTGTTTCAAATAACAGCTCTGCTTTTGCAAAATGTAATAATGGCTCGTCTGGTAAAATCACTAATGCTTCATTTATACGTTTTTCTGCCACCTCAAATAACCCTTGCATTTGATAATAATCAGCTAAAACTAATAAAGCTTGAGGATATTCTGGTGATGTTTCTTCGATTTCTAATAATAATTCTAATGCTTCATCTTCATCACCAAGCTCCATTAATACATTTGCACGATCTATTTTTAACTGTGCCTCTTCTGGGAATAAAAATTGTAAATGCTCCAGCACACGGTCAGCTTCTTTCATATACCCATATTGCATAAAAATCTCAGCAAGTGCATAAATCTCTTCGGGTAGCTCCTTCATTAAAAATGATTCTAGTAGCTGATCTATTAATGCTAAGTCTCCTTGTTCAAGTGCTTGCATCATTTCAGTCATCGCATTGTTCACAGTCATTCACCTATTCTTTCATTGATACCTTTATGCTACAAAACATTTACCTTTGAAACAAGAAAAAACTCCCCAAAAGCTTGGAGAGTCTATCTTTAATTGTTCCTCACTGCCTCAACATGCTCAAAGAAAGATGGATAGGATACAGCAATACATTGTGCATCATCTAACGTAACGACTCCATCCGTTACTAAAGCCGCGACCGCTCCCATCATGCCAATACGATGATCACCATATGTTTGAAGATTTGCTCCTTTTAAAGGTGTTGGTCCATTGATAATCATACCGTCTTCTGTAGCTTCAATCTGCGCACCAAGCTTTTTCAATTCCGTTACAACAGCCGTAATACGGTCCGTTTCTTTCACTTTTAGCTCCTCTGCATCCTTAATAATAGTTTGACCGTGTGCTTGTGTAGCTAGTAATGCTAGAATCGGAATCTCATCAATTAAGCGTGGAATAATATCTCCCTCAATCGTTGTAGCTTTTAACGTAGATGTTGCTATTTGAATCGTTGCTGTAGGTTCAGCTTGATTATCATCATTTGGCGTTATGGTCATCGTTGCTCCCATTTTTTGCAGAACCTCGATAATGCCATCACGTGTTGGGTTGATCCCAACATTATGAAGGGTTATTTGACTATTTTCGCAAATAGCTCCTGCCACTAAGAAAAAGGCTGCTGAAGAAATATCTCCTGGAACAGAAACATGTGTCCCCTTTAGAGCTTGTCCTCCTTCAATTGAAACAACCCCATTATCTACTGCAACATGCGCCCCAAATTGACGTAGCATTCGCTCTGTATGATCTCGAGATACTTCCATTTCTCGAACTATCGTTGTTCCATTTGCACGCAAGCCCGCTAGTAAAATAGCAGACTTCACCTGTGCACTTGCTACAGGCATATTATAATCAATGGCTTGTAGTGTCGTACCCTGAATGGCAAGTGGTGTATATTGCCCGTCTGCACGCCCTGTAATATGTGCTCCCATTTGACGCAGTGGATCTATGACACGTCGCATTGGACGTTTTCCAATAGATGCATCACCTGTCATCACAGTGTGGACAGAAGATCCGGCTAAAATGCCTAGCATTAGACGTGTTGTAGTACCAGAGTTTCCTGTATATAACACTTCTGATGGCTCCTGCCAACTATCCATACCTGGACTATGGATGGTTACATTTGTTCCTTCCACCTCAATATCAACACCTAGCTTTCGGAAACAATCGATGGTACTTAAACAATCTTCTCCTAATAAAAAGCCCTCTACTGTTGTAGTCCCACTTGCAATGGCACCAAACATCACAGAGCGGTGAGATACAGATTTATCGCCTGGGACAGTTAAAGCTCCCTGTAAAGATGGCTTATTGTATTGCAAAACTTTTTCACTCATGAACTTTCTTCCCTCCAATATGAAGATAGAAAGCGCCGCAATACCGACGCTTTCTTGAACTATGAAATATACGTTTCGAAATTTGCTCGTTTTTGAATACATGCAGCAGCACGTTCACGATCGTTTTCACTTTGAAAGCTAATGACTAAAATACCGAAAACATCTTCGCGTGATTCGACGATTCGTAAATTCGTAATACTAATTGCTTCATCCGCAAGAAAGCCCGTCACTTCCGAAATTACACCAGGATAGTCAGGAACATCCACATATAAGTCAAACGGTGTGTACATTGCCCCTGCACTAATCGGTAATTCATCTCTCAGTTCTTTAGCAACAGAAAAATAGTTTTCAATGTCCTGCGAAGAACCATTCGTCAGCAGCTCCTTAATACGAGTCATTTCTTTTTCCCAGCCCTCTAATTGCGTGAGTAGCTCCTCACGATTTTGTAGCGTAATATCTCGCCACAAAATCGGATTGGAAGAGGCGATTCGTGTAACATCACGAAAACCTCCAGCTGCCAAAGAACGTGTCATTGGATATTCCCCATTTTCCCCACCTAATTGATGTACAAGTGAGGCTGCGATGACATGTGGGAAATGACTTACTACAGCTGTCATATGATCATGTTCACTGGCCGAAACGCTAACGACTTTTGCGTGCGTAAACTTTAGTAAACTTTCAAGCTGCGCCATATGAATAATTTCTTCTCCAGCGAGCGGTGTAAGCATATAGTATGCATTTTCAAATAAATGCGCCTTCGCTGCCAACACACCACTTTTATGTGAACCTGCCATTGGATGTCCTCCAATAAACGTTATGCCGAGTTCACGTAATTCGCTGGCTTTTTGCATAATTAATTTTTTTGTACTCCCTGTATCTGTTACGATGACTTTATTTTTTAACGGCCATGATTTTAATTGCTCCATCCAATCAAGCGTTGCATTAACAGGCGTACCAAAAATAATAATATCAACTTCAGCAGCAACAGCTTGCGGATCTGTCACAATTTCATGCACAATATTCAATGTTTTCGCTTGTTCACGTGTTTGAGCATCCATATCATAGCCAATGATTTTTGTTTCAGGTGCTTTTTGTAAAGCAAGGGCTATGGAACCGCCAATTAATCCTAGCCCAATAACGAGTACTTTGCGTGTCATGCAAATACTCCTTGTTCCTTTAACACTTCGTCAAGTTGATTCAATAAGGCTGCATTTTGCGCCTCTGTACCAATTGTGACACGGATGAACCCTGGTAATCCTAGAGCATTGCCACTACGGACAATAAATCCTCTTTTCATAAGCTCCTGGAAGACAACATCACTATCAGCATGTGTATCAAAGAAAATAAAGTTCGTATCAGATGGGTAGTATGTTAAGTTATGCTTTTCACAGAATTCTACATATTGCTTTTTACCGATTTCATTCGCTTTGCGACATGCTTCAATGTAATCTTGATCACTAAGAGCAATGGCCGCAACAGCTTGACTTAAAATCGTATTATTAAACGGTGAGCGGACAGGATCGAGCTTAGCAATAATGTCCGGTTGCCCTATTGCATAACCAACTCGGAATGATGCTAGTCCGTACGCTTTAGAGAAAGTACGTAATAAAAGAACATTTGGATATTCATCAATAATAGGTAGCGTATCTTTATGATCAGGATGTGTAACATATTCAATGTACGCTTCATCCAATACGACAAGTACATCACTCGGAACTTTGGCGAGAAAGGCACGTAATTGAGCATCTGGAATGACAACCCCTGTAGGATTATTCGGACTACATACCCACAAAATAGATGTTTTGTCATCGATTGCAGCTGCCATAGCATCTAAATCATGAGCGCCTTCAATACAAGGAACTTTACGTACTTCAGCCCCTTCAATTTCCGCATTATGCCAGTATTGAGAGAAGGAAGGGTCAGCCATTATCGTATTTACCCCTGGATACAACAGTGCACGAGTAATAATAGCAATGATATCATCAGATCCGTTACCAAAAAGAAGTTGTGTTTCTTGAACATCAAGATGATTCGCAACAGCCGTACGTAAATTTTGTGCGTAGCCATCAGGATATAGTGCATGATTCACTGTATTATTTTGTAAATAAGCGGTTACCTTAGGTGAGCATCCGAATGGATTTTCATTAGATGCCAATTTAATGACTTCCTTTAAGCCGTATTCACGCTGAACTTCTTCAATTGGTTTGCCTGGCTTATATGCTTGCATACCGTCCAATTGTTGTTTCCACTTCATTTAAAACATCTCCTCTACTTATTCAGCCTTTAGCCAAATCTGGTCTTAATTTCACTGCATCATTGAGATACAAGTGCTTGACATCTTTTTGCGCTACCTCAACATTTGCATGGATTAAAATACGAATACACAATGGTAACGCATTGGGCACATCCATTTCATGTGTACACATTACAGGCACATATTGCCACCCATCCATCATGCGTACCGCACGAGCAGGAAATGCTGAGGTAATATCTGGCGTAGTGGAAATAAGAATGGATGCAATATCATCTACTTCCACGTTATTTGCTGCCACAACCTCACGTACTAATCTTGCTGTCTCATCCCATACAAGCTCTGGCTTGTCAGATTCAATTGTTATTGCCCCTCTTAGTCCACGAATCATACAAGCACCTCCGCTAATAACTGTCTATATTCTGCATCTACTTCTTTGCATTCTTCTAACTCAATGGCCCTCACAAACGGTTTACCTATATTTTCCAGTAAAACAAATTGCAAAATGCCATATTCCGTTTTTTTATCTTTCATTAAATAACCTGTTAACTGGTCGAATGAATAATCATTTACAGCCTCAAAAGGATAACCATTTTTCAACGCAAATTGTAAAAACGCTTTGGTAAACGCACGATCTAATTCTCCATAGCGTTCACTTAGCAATAAACAATAAACAAGACCTATCATTACCGCTTCACCATGCGCTACTTTGCCATAGCCCGCAGCCGCTTCAATGGCGTGTCCATATGTATGGCCTAGGTTTAAAAATTTCCGAACAGATTGCTCTGTTTCATCCTCTGCCACAATTTGTGCTTTCACTTCAATTCCTTTTTTCAGCTGTTTTGCTAGTTCATGTTGATTAAAATGAATGATTGAATCTGCTGCCATTAATTCCTCAAGCCATGCTGGATCAGAAATCATCGCATGCTTAATTAACTCTGCTGTTCCTGAACGTACTTCGCGCTCAGATAAGCTTTCCGTGAAAGCTGTATCATAAATAACACCTTCTGGCTGATAAAATGCACCTATCATGTTTTTTCCTAACGGATGATTGATAGCTGTTTTACCCCCAACCGCAGAATCATGAGCTAAAATGGTCGTTGGAATTTGAATAAACGGAATCCCTCGCATATAGGTTGCTGCAACAAAGCCAGTTAAATCTCCAACAGCTCCTCCACCAAAGGCAAAAATAAATGATTTTCGTGAGCATTTTTGTTCCAATAAAAATGTTTGAGCAGCATTGTACTGTTCAAAGGTTTTGCATGCTTCGCCACCAGGCAAAATAAACACGTTAAATTCATATGGGAAATGAGCCTTGAAATAGTCTCCCTGTGCAGCCCATACATTGGCATCTGTAAATACAATCAGCTTATCTGCTTTTTGAAGCTTATCAGCAAATGCTTGAAGAGCTTCCGTTAGAAATTGATGACCAAGAACAACCTCATAATGATGGGATTTTGTTGCTACTGGTACTCGCATATATTAGAACCCCTTTGTATATTGTCGATGCTCATCAATTTGAGCTTTTAATTGTGGAAGTTGATCACTATGGAATTGCTCCAAAATAGCATTAGCTATTTCCCAGGCAATAACGTGTTCTGCCACTACTGATGCTGCTGGTACTGCACAGCTATCAGAGCGCTCTACACTTGCTTTAAACGGCTCTTTTGTTTCGATATCCACACTTTGTAATGGTTTATATAATGTAGGAATTGGCTTCATGACACCTCGAACAACAATTGGCATTCCAGTAGACATGCCACCTTCTAAGCCACCTAATCGATTTGTTGCACGTGTATAGCCGTCTTCGTCAGACCAAATAATTTCATCATGCACTTCAGAGCCTTTTCGGCGTGCCATTTCAAAGCCAAGCCCAAATTCAACACCTTTGAATGCATTAATAGATAGCATCGCTGCTGCTAGTTTTGCATCGAGCTTACGATCATAATGAACATATGAACCAACTCCTGCTGGCATACCTTCAACGATGACTTCTACGACACCACCGATGGAATCACCTGCTTTTTTCGCCTCATCAATTGCCTCAACCATTTTGGCAGAAGCCTCTGGATCTACACAGTAACATGGATCTGCTTCGACTATGGCACGGATTTCATCAGCTGTTTTTCCTTCTATTAAAGAGGTATCAGCTTTAATCCCCACAATTTCAGTGACATGAGCAACAATAGAAATACCCAATTCATTCAGTAAAGCTTTTGCCACTGACCCGACTGCAACACGAACAGTAGTTTCGCGTGCAGAGGATCGCTCTAATACATTACGTAAATCACGATGTCCATATTTCATGCCCCCAACTAAATCGGCATGACCTGGTCGAGGTCGAGAAATTTGACGTTTGATATCCTCTGGATTAATATCATCGGCTAAAGGCTCAGCCCCCATAATTTTAGTCCAGTGCTTCCAGTCATCGTTTGTTACGACAAGTGCGACTGGAGATCCAAGTGTTTGTCCATGACGTACACCTGCAACGATCTCTACTGTATCCGTTTCGATTTGCATGCGGCGCCCACGTCCATGACCTCCCTGACGTCGTTTTAAATCGTGATTAATTTTTTCTGCTGTAATAGATAAGAGTGACGGTAAACCTTCAATAATTGTTGTTAATTGAGGTCCGTGTGACTCACCTGCTGTTAAGTAACGCATAAACACTTTCTCCCTTCAACTCGCTAAAGTATGTATTTTTCACTATAACATATATTCTTTAAAAAAACAGTCCTTTTACAAATGTCTTTTAAATGCTTACCATTTTCATAGTCAAATGCGAATATTCTGAATGACTTCTCTAAAAACTTACTTCACTACTGAAGTGAAGTGCTCAATTTTATAAAAAATACGCCTTTGCTTATGATAAGCGAAAAGCGTACGAAATATCTATGTTTAATGCCGGCTTACTTATATGTACATGACTGTTCTGGTCATTTGTACAAAGCTTTTCATCCATATTATTAATTATTTTTCCGATAGAAGAATGTATCCTCTACATCAAATTCATAACGTGCTGGATTAAAAATTTGCTCTGTCGATCCAACAAATAAAACGCCATCCTTGCGCAGTGCTTTACTAAAATCATTATAAATTTGGTCTTTCGCTTCTTCAGTGAAATAAATCATAACATTGCGACAAACGATTAAGTCATAATTGCTGTCATAGGAATCGTTCAGTAAATTATGTTTCTTAAAGGTAACACAACGCTTAATCTCATCCTTCACACGATAAAAGGATCCTTCTTGTTCAAAATATTTCGCTTTAATATCATTGGGAACCTCTGCTAAAGATCGTTCAGGGTATACACCTAGCTTCGCTTTTTGGATTACATTTTCATCCAAATCAGTAGCAATAATTTGAATTTGAGATAAAGGCAACAATTGAGATAATACCATCACTAAAGAATAAGGTTCCTCTCCTGTTGAACAAGCAGCACTCCAAATTTTTAAACGCTTATTTGTTTGTAACAGCTTCGGAAATATTTTCTTTTGTAACACTTCCCAACGCTTCCCATTGCGATAAAATTCAGAAACATTAATCGTCATACGATCTAAAAATTCATTCATTAAATCACGATCTTGTTCAAGTGCCTTTAGAAAGTCTACAAAATTACGATAGCCCTTTTTCTCATAAAGAGAGGTTAATCGTCTTTTCATTTGCGCCTCTTTATATAACGCTAAATCTATTCCTGTTTTGCGCTTTATACCTTCTATAAACTGTTCATAATCAGACATATGGTCATCTTCCCCTCTAGCGTCGTATTTCCATTATAGCGGAAAAGTCCCAATCCTGAAATAGTCTTTCTAACTGCCTATCTACTTGCTTGCGTTTTGCTTTTCCTCTAATAATAGCATTTTAGACTGTTCTAATTCCAGACGCATTTTTTCTGTTTCTATTGTATAGTTTTCCAGCCTAAGCTTTTCTAACTCCACCTCTTTTTCGATAGCCTTTAATTTAATTTTTTGCTGTCTTGTACGAGCATCTGTAAAAATCCCTGCTAATGAGATGATGACGCCTCCAATAATCGCTACAATCGCAATTGACACTCCGTCCACTTCCTTTCATTACTAAGATTATACGGCAAAATGGAAAAAATAGTTTCATTTTTTAGGATATATTTCAATTAAAAAAAGAAGGTAGCTTTTCACCACCTTCATTCTATCCATTTTCGTTAAACTTCAATGCGATACTCTTTTAAATCTTCTCGTAATTTAGCTTTCAGAAATTTCCCAACAGACGTTTTCGGTACCTCTTCAATGAAGACAATATCATCAGGGATCCACGTTTTATGGAATTGTGCCTGTAAACTCTCTAATAGCTCCTCTTTGGTAATAGAATTTTTAAATTCTGGCTTTGCTACGACACAGGCTAATGGTCGCTCCAGCCATTTTTCATGCGGAATGGCAATGACAGCCGCCTCAAATACTTTTGGATGGGACATTAATGCATTTTCAAGTTCAACAGAGGAGATCCATTCCCCTCCACTCTTAATTAAATCCTTCGTACGGTCTGTGATTTTTATATAGCCATCTACTGTCATCACGGCAATATCACCTGTGTATAGCCAACCGTCTTTAAACGCTTCTTCCGTTCGTTCATCTTGATAGTACTCATGGGCAATCCACGGTCCTCTAATCGTTAATTCTCCCATTGTTTTACCATCCCATGGCACTTCACCATTTTCATTAACAATTCGAGTTTCAATGAGAGGCATCGTCATACCTTGCGTAATACGAACATTCATCTTTTCATCAGCTGTGTAGTCCTGCATATGTGTTAAATACGTGGATAGGCTAACGAGCGGTGATGTCTCTGTCATACCGTAGCCTGTCATATATGGGATATTGAGTTCTTGTTCAAAGCCACGGACAAGACCAATTGGCGACGCAGATCCTCCACAAACAATTAATCGCATAGACGATAAGTCACGTGGATGTTGGCGTTGCTCTTGTAGAACACCGAGCCAAATTGTAGGTACTCCTGCAGTTAACGTGACTTTATACACTTCAAATAACTCAAGCAAAAGCTGTGGGGTAAACATCGGGCCTGGTAACACCTGTGTAGAACCAAATGCAACACTAGCAAAGGGTAGGCCCCATGCATTAGCGTGAAACATCGGTACAACAGGTAACACCACATCGGATTCACAAATAGCAATACTATCAGCAAGACCAGCCGTTAAACTGTGCAGGACAATGCTACGGTGAGTATAAACAACCCCTTTTGGCATACCTGTCGTTGCGCTTGTATAGCACATGCCTGCAGGCGTATTCTCATCTAAGTCATCTGGAAATGTAAAATGTTCATCGGCCTCAGCGAGTAATGCCTCATAAGAAAGAGCATTTGCAATGGGCACAGATTCTACCTCGACAGCATCCCCCATAATGATAAAGTAAGCTGTGACACAATTGGTGCAATTAAAGGCACTAGGTTGTCATCGATTAATAATATTTCGTCTTCCGCATGATTGATGACATAGGCAATATGCTCTGGTGCTAATCGAATATTAATCATATGCAGTACTGCCCCTGCACACGGTACAGCAAAATAGGCTTCCAAATGGCGATGATGATTCCAAGCAAATGTGCCCACTTTCATGCCTCGCTCCATTCCAAGCTTCGTCAGAGCATCAGCTAAACGGCGGGTACGTTTAACATATTCTTTGTACGTGAACTCGTGAATGGTTGTAGCATTTGTTCGTGAATAAATCTTCTTTGAGTGAAAAAATCGTTCTGCGCGATTCAAAAAACTTGTTAATAATAAAGGTGTATCCATCATATGCATTCTACCGCTTCCCTTCATAAACGAATTTTTGAAACGATCAACTCTACAGCTGCTACAAACCAATTAAAAATAGACTTTATAGTTACCTTGGCTGCATGCGGATGGCCCCATCTAGACGAATGACCTCCCCATTTAACAAACCATTGTGGATAATACTATCAACTAACAAGGCATATTCTGAAGGTTTACCAAGTCGCTTAGGGAATGGTGTCATTTGGGCAAGAGCCGTTCTTGCTGGCTCAGGTAACGATGCAAACATTGGCGTTTCAACTATCCCAGGCGCAATGGTCATTACACGGACACCGATTTCTGCAAGCTCTCGTGCAATTGGCAAGGTCATCGCTGCGAGACCGCCCTTTGATGCACTATAAGCCGCTTGTCCAATCTGCCCATCAAATGCTGCTACCGATGCAGTATTAATAATGACGCCACGTTGTCCATCCTCATTTGGTTCGTTATGCTGCATTTTCTCAGCAACTAGACGGATAACATTGAACGTACCAATTAAATTAACAGAGATTATTTTTTCAAATAAAGCAAGAGCATGAACCCCTCGCTTCGAGATGACTTTACTCGCATCTGCAATGCCTGCACAATTTACCGCCACATTCACCTTACCAAATGCTGCAATGGCCTGCTCAAGACCTGTTGCCACATCTTCTTCTTTTGTGACATCCACTCGCACATAATGTACGCTTTGCCCTAATTCCTGTACTAGAGCTTGTCCACGCTCATCATTCACATCAAAAATAATTGCTTTGCCACCTTGTTCAACCAGCTTACGGACAGTTGCCTCACCTAAACCTGAGGCACCGCCCGTTACTACTGCAATCACTTCATGATTTTTCATCCAACTCTATCCCCTTTTACATTTTTTCAATGATCGTGGCATTAGCCATTCCCATCCCTTCACAAATAGCAAGTAAACCGTAACGATAATTCTCTCGCTCCATACGATGTAGCATGGTCGTTAACAATTTAGTGCCTGTAGCCCCTAACGGATGCCCCAGTGCTATAGCACCGCCATCTGGGTTAAGCTTATTCGGGTCTCCACCAATTTCTTGTAGCCATACAAGTGGCACTGGTGCAAAGGCTTCATTAACTTCATAAGTGTCGATATCTTCAATGTTGAGGCCTGCTCGTTCTAACGCCTTTCTAGTTGCTTCGATTGGCCCTGTTAACATCAATGTTGGATCAGAGCCAACGACCACTCTTGTCACAATTTTGGCAAGTGGTTGAATGCCAAGCTCCTGCGCCTTGTCCAAAGCCATCACCACAACTGCTGATGCCCCATCACTCATCTGACTTGCATTGCCTGCAGTTATGACGCCATCCTCTTGAAAAACAGTCTTTAAGCCATTTAAAATTTCGATAGTTGTTTCTGCACGTGGTCCCTCGTCAACAGCAAACGTTGTCATTGATCCATCCTCTTGTGGCACTTGAATAGGTAGTATTTCATGTTTGAAATGACCCGCTTCAATAGCAGAAATTGCCCGTTGATGGCTTTGGTAAGCATAGTTATTTAGCTGTTCTTTCGATAAAGACCATTTTGCTGCTATTTTCTCCGCAGATAACCCTTGATGGATAATGTCATAATTCTCCTGTAAGCGTTTACTACTATGCGCATGTTGCATGTTTGACCCCATCGGTACTCTCGACATACTTTCCACGCCACCAGCAATGACAATATCCATATCTCCCGCTAAAATTGCCTGAGCAGCGAAATGAACGGCTTGCTGACTAGAGCCACATTGACGATCAATGGTTACCCCTGGCACACTATCCGGGAAGCCAGCCATTAATAAGGATGTCCGCGCAATATTGGCACCTTGTTCTGCTGTTTGCGTTACACAGCCCAAAATAACGTCATCCACTTGTTCCTTGTCAATCCCTGCACGCCTTACAACCTCTTCTAGCACATCTGCTGCTAAATCATCTGCTCGAACTTGGCTTAATGCCCCTTTACTTCGGCCAACAGCAGTTCGAACTGCTGCGACAATTACCACTTCTCTCATTATCTATAACCCCTTTTCCTCGTCATCCTTCACAGTTTATTGACAGGTCTACAATTCTATTCCTAACTTAATTGTCTGAATATTATATTTTTTATTGTACATGAGTAAGAAGTTTTTAACAATTCTATATGTATCTAGAAGAAGTTTATTTATATGTTGCAATAGAACATTACCTTTTGTAATTCTTCCGTTTCTCAAGGTAATAAAAAAAGCAATCCCAAATGAATTGGAATTGCCTAATCTATTCATGAATTAAACTAAATCTTCACCGAAGAATAAGCCGATTTCGCGCTCTGCAGAAGCAAGAGAGTCAGAACCGTGGATGATGTTGTGAGAAACAGTTGTTGCATAGTCTCCACGGATTGTACCTGGGTTTGATTCTTCAGGTTTAGTTGCACCCATCATTGTACGAGCAAGCTTGATTACGTTCTCGCCTTCCCATACCATAGCGAATACAGGACCAGAAGTGATGAAATCAACTAATTCACCAAAGAATGGACGCTCAGCATGCTCAGCATAGTGCTTTTCTGCTAATTCTTTAGGAATTACCATTAATTTAGCACCTTTCATTACAAAACCGCGACGTTCGAAACGATCAACGATGTCTCCAACTACTTGACGTTCAACGCCGTCAGGCTTAACCATTAAAAAAGTTTGTTCAATTGCCATGTTTAAAACACTCCTTAAATTCGTCTAACAGGTTTTACACCTACCGATAAATATTAACAAAAAACGAGCCTTTATACAACAAAAAGCTAGAATTTGCGCTTACCCATAAACAATGCAACATCTCGCAGCTTTTTCTTAACTGGATGTTTTGGTAAAGCATCTATTTCTTGTAAGGCTTTTTTCAAATATTTATCACTCATACGATTAGCTTGTTCAATTGCATGAGATTTACGCACATATTGCAACATATTTTGACGTTCCGCTTCTGTTAGTGTACCTGCAAATACTTTAACTAAATAAGGTTGCATCTCTGGATCATCTTTCAGTAATAAGATCGGTAAGGTAATATTGCCCTGCAACAAATCACTACCCGCGGGTTTTCCTAATTCTTTATCTGTTGCCATAATATCTAAAACATCATCGATAATTTGGAAGCTCATGCCCACAAAGTAGCCGAAGCGCTTTAAATGTCTCACTGTTTTTGCATCAACGCCTGCAGCGACCGCCCCCAGCTCACAGCTAGAGGAAATAAGTAATGCCGTTTTACGTTTAATTCTTCTAAAATAATCTTTTAAGCCCTGATCTAATCTAAATTTATCTTCAATTTGAATGACTTCACCGTTAACAATCTCTACCATGGTACGTGCTAAAATTTGATGAACAAGTGGGTCTTCAAGCTTTGTAATATATTCTAGCGCACGTGCAAAAATAAAATCGCCCGTGTACATTGCTACCCTATTATTCCATTGTGATTTGACAGTCGGGCGTCCTCTTCGCATATCGGAATCATCAATAACATCATCATGCACAAGTGATGCCATATGAATGAGCTCTAAAGGCACCGCTACATCCTTCATCTTCTCAATATCATAATCGCCAAATTTTGCACCTAATAACACAAAAATTGGTCGTATCCGTTTGCCACCAGCTTGTAATAAATGGAGAGAAGCATCGTTGATCAAATATGAAGATGAGTCCACTGCTTTTTCTAACTCTCGTTCAATGATATCAATATCTGATTTCAAATCGGAATAGAGTAGTTTTAACTTCATCTTTTCCACGTGTGAAAACCTTCCCCCATTAACGTACCTTTTTAAAGCCCATATGCATTGCCGCAGCCCCGCCACTGTATGCTTTGTACGTTACTTTTTCTAATCCTGCCTGCTCAAACAATGCCGCTAACTTCTTCATACCTGGGAAATCATTCGCAGATTCCTGAAGCCAAGAATATTCCTTATAGCTTTTCGCAAATATTTTACCAAATATCGGCATTATATATTTAAAATAAAAACGGAACAGTTGACGGTAACCAGGAATTTCTGATTGAGATGTTTCTAAACACACAACCATACCACCCGGTTTTACAACACGATGCATTTCCTTTAAGACTTGTAAATAATCAGGTACATTGCGAAGACCAAAGCCAATCGTCACATAATCAAATGAATTATCTGGAAAAGGTAATTCCATTGCATTTCCATGAATTAGTTCAATTTGTGGGTACGGCTTTACTTTTTGTTCGCCAACTTTCAGCATGTTTTGACTAAAGTCGAGTCCTTTTACTTCTCCACTTTCACCAACTGCCTCTGCCAATGCGATCGTCCAATCTGCTGTGCCACAGCATACATCGAGTGCTTTTGTTCCAGGTTTAACAGCCATGTGCTTCATCGTATCGTTACGCCAGCCAACATGCATCTGGAAACTAATCACACCATTCATTTTGTCGTAGTTTTCCGAAATACTCTCAAATACTTCGTGAACGTGTTCTTCTTTCGTTTTAGCCATTTTGAAAAACCTCTCTTATCCGTTAGTAGAAGCAATAGATGCCTCTACATGTGCATGTAAAGCTTGTTTGATATCACTTTGTAAAAAACTTGCCTGTTCGATCAACTGTAAAAGCTCTGTTTTTAAATGCACAATTTTTTCCTGGATGACGCTATTAAAGGTTGCGTCATTTCGTCTGACACTTTCTTCTAGTGCCTTACCCATTAAAGACATTTGTTGCCCACGTTGATAAGCCGTCCATTCTCTTTCTAAACGCAAGATTAATAAACTTTTTTCTATAAGTGGTATATATTCACTGAAAGAATAAAGAGCGAAAAATTGAGCAATTAACCCCGATTCAATCGTACTCATCGACGCGTACCATTGCTCCTTTGTTCGTTGTTCCGCTTCATATACTTTAATCTGATGTTCACAGCGTGCCACAATGCCTTGTGACAAACTACGAATCAAAGCAACATTCCCTGACATCGCTAATAGTTCATAATAACGACCACTATAAAAATCTCCAGCTAAAACGGTAAGCTGCTGTTCTTTTGATGTTGCATCTAATTCTTTTATATGATCGTGAGCCGCTAATGCCGCGTATACAATGCCAACAGTAATTGCAGCCTCTTGTTGTTCTTGTTGCCACTCCTCACCATTCAAAAACGGGATTAACAAATAAAACAATTGATTTTCATCTATCACAGGTACCCCTGTGTATTTTTGCAAAGTTCTATGACGAACATCCATGAAAATCTCTGTTTTTAACTGTGCAATTGAATTTTGAATGTATGTTGCATTCATAGACCTTACTCCATTTCACTTTCAGATACGCTAGTCCTATCTAAGGCATAACGCTTACTTACTGAATCATTATAGCATACGCAACGATGCGGAATAAAAAATTTTTGCTTCTTTCAAACGACAGGCAGTAAAGCTTTCCCACAAATGGCTGAAGGAATGCTAACTGCCCTTAAGATCTATACTCAGTTTTTCACATCTAGTGCTTTTATATGTGCTTATTGTACAAATCAGTTACCAAGGTGTCACTGTAATCGGAATTTTTCAGACTTACTCAAAAAATTCTTTATAATAACAATGTTAGTAACTATTTTTATTATTTTTTCGCTTCACTATGGATCACACCATGTGCTGTATGAATTTGTGCTTTACCACGAATTTTCATGGCAGACGTGTGTTCTGTGAATTGAGCTATCATTACTTCGCCGGCATCTAATTTTTCTGAATGATGGAATTTTGTATCTGTTCCACGTGTTAATCCAATGACATGTACACCATCTTCTTCTGCTTGAATTACAATATAATCTTGTGACATCTTTGTACACTCCTTAAATCCGACAAATTCTTAGTACATCATAACATAATTAGACATGTAATTTAAGACATTTGGATAAATGATAGCACTTCTCTTCGTTTTACTTCATCTTCCTCATAAATACCCCGAGCAACCGAAGTTACCGTTTTAGAACCTGGTTTTTTTAGTCCTCGCATCGTCATACACATATGCTCAGCCTCAATGACAACATAGACTCCTTTTGGTGCAAGCATCTCCATAATCGTCTCGGCTACAGAAGACGTAATACGCTCTTGTAATTGTGGTCGTCGAGCAATGGTTTCAACGGCACGTCCTAATTTACTAAGCCCAGCAACAACTCCGTCATTTGGTATGTATGCAACATGTGCCTTGCCATAGAAAGGCACTAGATGATGCTCACACATTGAATAAAAAGGAATATCTTTTACAAGGACTAATTCTTCATGATCCTCATGAAATACCGTTTTAAAGTAATCTTTAGCATCCTCATGCAAGCCACTAAACATTTCGGCATACATTTTAGCTACACGTTTCGGTGTATCCAATAAACCTTCGCGATTTACGTCTTCACCTACCGCTTCTAAAATCATTTTTACTGCTTCTTCTATTTTTAATAAATCAATATTCGACATCCGAAAAAACCTCCTGCGTATCAAAACATTACACATTTCCCTATGCATCGTAGCACATCCAAATGGTTAGCGCAAAATGACTTACCTGTTTCATAAAAAAATTGCCTTTAGAGTAGTAAATCCTCGTAGAATTCTTATGTAAAAAGTTAAAAAGAGCAGCCTTCATGTTCGTTAACATGAAGACTGCTCTATGTAACTACTAGACGTGTATTATTTTACCGCGTCTTTAAGCGCTTTACCTGGTTTGAAAGCAGGCACCTTGCTAGCAGCGATTTCGATTTCTTTACCAGTTTGTGGGTTACGACCTTTACGAGCCGCACGTTCACGTACTTCAAAGTTACCAAAACCAATTAATTGTACTTTGTCACCCTTTGCAAGAGCATCTTGAATTGTATCAAATACAGCTTCAACTGCTTTAGAAGCGTCTTTTTTAGAAAGACCTGCAGCTTCAGCAACAGAGTTTACTAATTCTGTTTTATTCACACCATTCACCTCCTCTCAAAGGGTCATGAACCAATTCTGTAAAAAGAGTAACACATAGAAAACCGCTACGCAACTGTATTCATACATGATTATAACCAAAAAATTAGATTTTCACCCAAAAAACAAAAATAAAAGGACTTTTCGCTTAAAAACGAAAAGCCCTACACCTATTTTTCACACATTTTTTCAATTTTATTACTATAAAATAAATGTTACTAAACCTCTATCACCTTCGTTAACCATTCGTTCAATTGTTTGTCGCATCCGTTTTTTGGCAGTAGGTGGTACAGCATCCATTTTATAGCGTATACCCTCTTTTAATACTTCATGTAACGGAGTTCCAAATAGTTGCGTATTCCATAATGCCTCACGATCATGTAAATAAGCATGATTTAAGTCTTTAAGTAGTTGCTGACTGTGGAACTCTGAGCCGATCAACGGTGCGAATTCTGATTCCATATCTACTCGAATAATATGGTAAGATGGTGCTTTTGCCTTCATTCGAACGCCAAAGAAATTATTTTGCTTAATGAGCTCTGGTGCTGTCGGCTCAAATTCCTGCATCATTGGTAATGTCACGCCGTAGCCTGTCGTATCCGCATCATGGATTGCACTCTTAAAGCGTTTTTGTGCTTCTTTTGCCTCCGCAGCCTCTTTAATAAAGAGCAGCCAATCTTTTTTGGTTTCAATCGGTTCTTCTAGCCATTCATTACACACCGATTTGTATAATTCACCCTGTAAGGATACACGAATCACAGCCGTTCCAACACCTGCATCAACATGAACTACTTCACTTTGATCAATAAAATCAATCGCTTTAAAAGCATCTGATGCCTGTTGTACGTCTCTAATTTTCATCACAGACGAAAGTACTTCCTCCATTGAATCAATCAACGCAACATTCAACGGATGCGTGGCATCTAATACATCCAGCCAATCTGGCTTTTCTACCTCAATTGTACGAATCGGAAATTCAAATAAAGCTTCTTGTAAAATATATTGAATATCTGTTTCTCTCATTTGATCAATAGACATAGCAATAACAGGTACATTATAACGTTCAAACAATTCATTGCGAAGCTGAACCGTTTCTTCTCTCGCTGGCATTTGGCAATTGAGTAAAATCACAAAAGGCTTGCCGATTTCTTTTAATTGCTCAACAATTTCTTCCTCTGCCTTCTCTGCGGCACGGCGGCTAATCCCGTTCACAGTACCATCAGTGGTTACGACAATACCGATATTTGCATGATCACGAATTACCTTATCTGTGCCAATTTTAGCTGCTTCCTGGAATGGAATCGGCTCTGTATGCCAAGGAGTATGAACATATTTTGGTCCATTTTCATCCTCATAGCCTTTCGTTCCTTCGATAATATAACCAACGCAATCTGCCAAACGGATTTGGAATGGCATCTCATCATCACCGACCACAATACGTGTTGCTTGGGCAGGCACAAACTTCGGCTCAGCAGTCATAATGACTGGCCCCGGTGAACTTTGTGGCAACTCATCTTGTGCTCGCATTCTTTCCGTCTCATCCAGAATGTTTGGTAACACGACTGATTCCATTACCTTTTTTACAAATGTTGATTTACCTACACGTACTGGACCGACAACACCAATATAAACATCGCCATTTGTGCGCTCTGCAATTTCTCTAAATACTGCTTCACTCAAGGTTTCTGCCTCCTTTATCTACGCTTTTTCACTATATGCAAGCTTGTAGACAAATATGAAAAAGCCCCTCACAAATGTAAGGAGCCTGTTTCTTATTGTTCTTTTTTTTCAGCAGCTTCTGCCTCTTGTTTTTGTCTCTCTTTGGCCTTTTGAACATCTGCATTATAGGTTTCCATATCATAAACTGGTTCCCCATTGTTATCGACAGTATAAGGAATAGAATAAGCAGGCACTACGGGATATTTGTCCACTAGTAGCTGGCGAATATCATCACCAGGCTTCACATCAGGCTTGTCCTCTTTTAAAAGCTGCCCTAAATCCACAGAATAATCTACGTGCAATTCACCGTCACCCGTCATAAAAAGTGGTAGTTCGACGCCAGAATAAGGACTTTTCACCGTCACATCTGTTTTATAGCCTAAATCTTTATAATTAATTTGATAAACATTGTCAGATGAAGAACCTTTTATCGGTAAATATTGTGTAGATAATTTGCGAATGCCTATTTCACGAATCCGCTCTGCCGCATTTAAATCTACTAATTTGACTGTCGCTTCATGTTCAGGATCCCAAATAATATATTGATATATCCCGCCTTTTTCATAGGCATTTCCAGGAATCGTCGTCAAATACTTCGGCATAAGCTTTTGAAAATCGATCAAGTATTTGATATAAATGTCTGTATCTAATTCACTATTTTTAATCGGTACTAGCCCACCAGTTGCTTCACGATATTCGTTCACAGCACGTTGAACTGCAGCTAGTTGGTCGACATCAGGCGTGACCTTTGCTCTTTTTTCGTCTTCTGGGTACGCACATCCTACTAATAGTATGGCGGTTGCAAATACCAACAGAAAAGAACTTAGTTTTTTCATGTTACTGACACCTCATTAAATTTTTATGCTGGCCATGTGGCAACTACTAGTACCATTAAAAATGTGCCAAGTCCAAACAGTATGTATGCACATAAATTTACGATTGTTCGTAAAAATACATTTGAAATTTTATTTCGAGCTAAATAAATTAAACCGACTGATATAATCATAAATGCGATGCAATAAAATGATACCCACATTACATCTAGTGCAGGCATATGAGCTAACGGGCCCATTTCAAATAACCACCTTTCTTTCAATGTCAAGACACAATCAAAGTATATTATACTATGTGCCTCTGCTAAAAAGAAATAGTTGTCCCATAACGATCAAGAAATGGACAACTCTTTTATGCTGCTCACACTATTCAACTAATAGCACACAATAAGGCGTCACAACAGATTCGTTGAGACACCTCATTTATGTCCATTTTATGACAAAGTTAATCAAAAAATTGTCATTAATGTTTCATATCATCTATTTCTCGTTTTTTCATACGCATCATTAATGCATCAACCGCCACTTTTGGTTCAACATCATTAAATAGCACACTATAAAGCTCTGTGGAAATCGGCATGGCTACACCATACTTTTCTGCTAATTGATAGGCTGCCTTTGTGGTACGTACACCCTCTACAACCATACCCATTTGATCCAGAACTTCCGGTAGCTTCATCCCTTGCCCTAGCAGATTCCCTGCACGCCAATTTCGAGAGTGAACACTTGTACAAGTTACTATTAAGTCGCCCATACCAGTTAGCCCCGAGAACGTAAATGGATTACCACCCATTTTTACACCTAAACGTGAAATCTCTGCAAGACCTCGTGTAATGAGTGCAGCCTTTGCATTATCTCCATAATTTAAGCCATCTGTAATACCAGCTGCTAAAGCGATAACGTTTTTCAATGCTCCTCCAATCTCTACTCCAATGACATCCTCATTTGTGTAGACACGGAAAAATTGATTCATAAATAAATCCTGTACCTTTTCTGCTGCATCTATATTGGCACATGCAGCAGTTACCGTTGTAGGGTGGTGTAATACCACTTCCTCCGCATGACTTGGGCCTGAAAGAACGACAATCTCTTCCACATACTCAGCTGGCAAACTCTCAGCTAAAATTTCAGAAATCCGTTTTAAAGAATCCGGCTCAATCCCTTTAGAGACATGGACGAACAACACTTTCCTAGTTAATTCAACCGTCAATTTCTCGCAAACTTCTCGAATAGCTTTTGTTGGGACAGCCACAACAATAGTCTCTGCATGCATAGCCGCCTTTGCAATATCACTTGTCGCATGTAAATTTGCTGGCAGAACGGTTTCAGGTAAATATTTTTTATTCGTATGCAGGTTATTGATTTCCTCTGCCTGTTCAGCTCTATGTGTCCATACAAGCGTATCATGTCCATTTTCCGCTAGTACTATTGCAAGTGCAGTACCCCATGAGCCTGCCCCTAACACACAAACTTTTTCCATTAAAAATCCTCCCTTTACTGGGTTGTCTATCATACGCTCTTTTTTGTAAAAAGACGCCACCCAACAATTCTGTCAGGTTGGCGTATTATAGTGTACCGCTATTTCATTTAAGCACGAGCACGTGTAATTAAACGTATTGGTGTCCCTTCAAAATCAAATGTTTCGCGAATTCGGTTTTCTAAGAAACGTTCATATGAGAAGTGCATAAGCTCTGGTTCATTCACAAATACAACAAATGTTGGCGGCTTAATCGCAACCTGAGTAGCATAGTAAATACGTAAACGACGACCTTTATCAGTTGGCGCAGGATTACGCGCCACTGAATCCTCAATTACTTCGTTTAAAATAGATGACTGGATACGCATCGCATGATTCTCACTTACACGTTGAATAATCGGTAAAATTTGATGTACACGCTGTTTCGTATTGGCTGATACGAAAATAATAGGTGCGTAGTCTAAGAATAGGAAATGCTCACGAATTTGCTGTGTAAAGACATTCATCGTTTTCTCGTCTTTTTCAATCGCATCCCATTTATTCACGACAATCACAACAGCTTTTCCAGCCTCGTGCGCATAGCCAGCAATTTTCTTATCTTGCTCCTGAATGCCTTCTTCTGCATTCAGTACCACTAAAACAACATCTGAGCGTTCAATGGCGCGTAGAGCACGTAAAACAGAGTATTTCTCAGTTGTTTCATAGATCTTCCCTTTTTTACGCATACCGGCTGTATCAATAATGACATATTCCTGACCTTCATATTCATAAGGCGTATCGATCGCATCACGTGTTGTCCCAGCAATATTACTTACAATAACACGTTCTTGCCCTAAGAATGCATTGACTAAAGAGGATTTCCCAACATTCGGACGACCGATTAAAGAAAATTTAATCACATCATCGCCATATTGCTCTTCATCTTCTTTCGGGAAATGTTTCGCACATTCGTCCAATAAATCCCCTAAGCCTAAGCCGTGTGACCCTGAAATTGGCCAAGGCTCCCCAAAGCCAAGTGCATAAAAATCATAAATCATTTCACGCATATCGGGGTTATCAATTTTATTGACCGCTAATACGACTGGTTTTTTTGTTTTGTATAAAATTTTAGCAACTTGCTCATCTGCTGCCGTTACTCCCTCACGACCATTTGTCATGAAAATAATAACATCCGCTTCATCAATGGCAATTTCAGCTTGTTGACGAATTTGTTCTAAAAACGGCTCGTCCCCTATTTCAATGCCACCTGTATCAATAATATTAAAATCGTGTGTTAACCACTCTGCCGAACTATAAATACGGTCACGTGTTACGCCTGGGATATCCTCCACAATAGAAACACGCTCTCCAACGATACGGTTAAAAATCGTCGACTTACCTACGTTCGGACGACCTACGATGGCTACTACTGGTTTCGTCATCTGTACTTCATCCTTCCAACTTCTTGTCTTTCGCTATTATACACGAAAAATGCCATTATATCATATCATATCCATAAAGTAGAACGCTATGTATGGCAATCATCACTCTCGGGATTTATTTTTAAGAGTCTAAGCAGTACTTTAATGGGGATATAGGTATTTTGATTCAATCCTGAACTTTATGGATTCTATCCTTCAATTTTGGGGCTTTATCCAACACTTTAGGGGTTCTATCCGCCACTTTGAGGATTCTATCCACTACTTTAAGTTCTATCCTTCACTTTGAAGGCTCTATCCACTACTTTTCAAGTTCTATCCACCACTTTTCAAGTTCTATCCGCCACTTTGAAGGTTCTATCCGCTACTTTAAGTTATTTCCACTACTTTATGGATTGTATCCACTACTTTTTGGGTTCTATCCTCCATTTTGAAGGTTCTATCTACTACTTTAAGTTCTATCCTTCACTTTATTAGTTCTATCCGCCACTTTGAGGACTCTATCCACTACTTTTCAAGTTCTATCCAACACTTTGAAGGTTCTATCCACTACTTTAAGTTTTATCCTTCACTTTATGGATTGTATCCACTACTTTTTGGGTTCTATCCTCCACTTTGAAGGTTCTATCTGCTACTTTAAGTTCTATCCTTCACTTTATTAGTTCTATCCGCCATTTTGAGGGCTCTATCCAACACTTTTCAAGTTCTATCCACCACTTTGAAGGTTCTATCCGCTACTTTAAGTTTTATCCGTCACTTTACGGGTTCTATCCGTCACTTTGAATGCTCTATCCACTACTTTTCAAGTTCTATCCTCCACTTTGAAGTTCTATCCGCCACTTTGAAGGTTCTATCCGCTACTTTAAGTTATTTCCACTACTTTATGAATTCTATCCATCACTTCGGAAGCTCTATCCTCCACCCCAACAAAAAAGCGAGGATGCATGTTTGCATCCTCGCCCCGCACTTTATTTAAAGTTTTTTAATTGATCGCCAATTACATCACCAAATGAGAAGCCTGTGTTTTCTTCTGGTAATTCGTAGTCAATCACTTCTTCTGCTTCTGGATTTTCTAATAATTCTTTAATGCTCAGCGCTAAGCGTCCTTCTTCTGCATTGACATCAAGTACTTTTACTTGTACCTCTTGTCCCTCTTTTAACGCTTCATGTGGCGTGTTGATATGCTTATGGGCGATTTGAGAGATATGCACTAAGCCTTCAACACCAGGGAATACTTCTACAAATGCACCAAATGAAGTTAGACGTTTTACTCGGCCATCTAAAATCGTGCCTTTAGCTGCGCGTTCTTCGATATTTGACCAAGGTCCCGGAATTGTTTCTTTGATGGATAATGAAATGCGTTCATTTTCTGGGTCCACCGAAAGAACTTTCACTGTTACATCTTGTCCTTCAGCTAAAACCTCACTCACATCGCTCACATGCTCATGTGATACTTGCGAAATATGAACAAGCCCATCAATACCACCAAGGTCGATGAATGCACCAAATGAAGCCAATCGCTGTACTTTACCGTCTAATACATCGCCAGCTTTAATTTGATTAATGACATTTTTCTTTTGTGAAGCTTTTTCTGCTTCAACTACTGCACGATGAGATAAGATTAGGCGATTTTTTTCTTTATCAAGCTCAACAATTTTAAAGCTTAACGTTTTTCCTTTATAGCCTTCAAAATTATCGACAAAGTAGTCTTCTACAAGTGATGCTGGTACAAAGCCACGTACACCTAAATCTACGACAAGACCACCTTTAACAATATCTTTTACTTCCGCTTCGAAAATTTCCTCTGCGGCAAATTGTTGCTCTAGTGTATCCCATGCTTTTAAAGCATCCACTTTACGTTTTGATAGGACAAAGTTCTCTTCTTCTACCTTTGTAATCATCAACTCTAACTCATCCCCAACAGAGATGACATCAGACGCTTTCTCAATGTGTAAGCTTGATAATTCACTAATCGGTACAATACCATCAAACGGTGCACCTGGAATTGATACAGATACTGCCTTTTCATCAACTTGTGCTGCAATACCTTTGACGATATCACCCTCGTTAAACGTTTGTTCTGCATAGTTCATTTCTTCAGACATATGTAACCCTCCTTCGCATCTTCCCTTACTATTTTATTCGATATTGAAGACAAAGACAAAAATAAATCCTTTAAATTCAAAAAATGTCTGAAATTTTAGGATTTATAGCATTTTTTCTTCTGCTAATTTTAAAATAGCTTGTGCTGCATCATCAATGGACAATGCTGTTGTATCTAAAAATATTGCATCTTCAGCTTGAATAAGTGGCGATGCTTCACGCTCACTATCTTTTTTATCACGTAGCGCAATTTCTTCCTGAAGTTTTTCGAGAGAAGAATCAATCCCTCTTTTTTGATTATCGATTAATCGTCTTCTTGCACGTTCTTCTACTGTTGCAGACATAAAAATCTTTAGCTCTGCATCCTTTAAAACATGTGTAGCAATATCACGTCCATCCATGACAACACCGCCATTAGCTGCAAGCTTTTGTTGTTGAGCAACTAATAGCTCTCGAACTTTTGCATGGGCAGCTACTTGAGAAACAGAGGAAGTAACTTCATTTGAACGAATTTCAGCCGATACATTGCGACCATCTAAAAAAACAAGCTGGCCCTGTGGAGATGGCTTTAATTCAATTGTGCTAGTCATTAACATCTCTGCTAATTTTGCTTCATCATCTAAATGTATGTTTTGTTGCATCGCTTTATACGTAACTGCTCGGTACATGGCACCTGTATCGATATAAGTAAAACCAAGTGCTTCAGCAACTATTTTGGCTATTGTACTTTTACCAGCACCTGCAGGCCCGTCTATCGCAATTTGAATGTTTTTCTGCATTATTCTTCCCTACTTTCTTCACCTCATATTGTAACATATAACCCCAAAAAAGCCCTCTGCTAGGAGAGGGCTTTGTAAAAATATTATGAAGGAAATTAAACATTGAAAGGATTCACTTCTTTACGACGATTGACTAATTGGCGTTCAAAGCAAAAACGTACAATATGCTGTTGATCGACATCATCTGTATCCGTTAGCTGAATGGTCGCAATGCGTTTATCGTCTTTTTCAAAAATGCGCACGACTGTTGCATCCGTAATGACGTATTTGACATCTCCATTCGCAAAAGGTAATACAATAGTTAATTTTATCTCATCACCATCATTGAAAGCTACTTCTCCCTTCAAGATGAGTGCCAAGCCTCCAGCACTAATATCAACAGTCACAAGTTGATACTTGTAATCGTTGAACTGAATAGCAACGTCCACTGGCGTTTCAACACGAACATACTCTCGTCGTTGAATTTTTATAAATTCCTCGGGCTTTGGACAATGCAACATAATCATTGGTATATTGCCTGCTTTACGCCCAATTACTTCTGTATTAAAAGCAAAGGATTGTTTATCCTCGGTACGAAAGGTTGCTCTAAATTCTGAGCCATCTATTAAAAATGCTGTTTTCTTCGTTGCCATATTTATTGGATAATCAATATAAAGAATATGATCTTGTTGCTCTACAACTTTACAGCGGAATTTCTCCACTTGCTCTGTATACGTAGGTTCAAGTTGTAAATGTGTACCAATTTTTATTTCCATGAGCATCTCCTCGTACGAAAAATATGGTTTAATTATCTCATGAGAAGTTTATTTTGGCTATAAAAATTGGTAGTATTTTCTTATTATTAAGTTAGATATTCCACTTTTAATACATTGTGGTTTTCCGCATCAATAACAATTCTAAATGTTTCCTGAGTATTTCCGTCACGTAATGCAATGACCTCATAGCAAAGTCGCTGTTCAAATTGGCCATTATCTGTATAAATATTTTTTACCTCTTGTACTTGAATATCGTCTTGGAAGAATGTTTTCCAATCAATAGGTTTCGCTGTTTGTGGTTTAATATTCTCTTCTTGAATATACTCCATTGCATTCGCACCTAACAGCTCACCTGTATCTTTCGCTACTTTTAATTGAACACCATCCGCATAAATTAACGCATTGTCCCCAGGATGTACACGGGCAAATGTCACATGCCATGCTTGATGATTTTCTCGTGATTCCACATAAGCCACATCTTTCATGCCTAGTTTCTTCACATATTCCTGAGCTTTTTTGAGGATTTCCTCTTGTGAGAGCTTTGCTTCATCAACAGGACGTTCTACTAAATAGGACAGTAAATGTCCTCCCTTTTCCGTCAAATCTACATAGCCTAAACGTATCCCTTGATGGAATTGAATGTGATAGAAAGGATACGGTGCGGTGTCACTACTTTTAGTGACCGTAAATGTTGCGTCTTTAATGGCAGGGAATAAATATTTGACTTTTTCTAACGCTTCTTTTTCGGTAATCACAGCATCCTGCAATGCTTTTAACTCGATTTTCTTCTGCCAATCAGATTCTGATAGTGTTAGCGGGAAATCCTTTTCTCCGTAACCCTTTAACGTATCTTTTACAGTATCAAATTTTGTGTTTGGATTTTTATTATCAACTTGCTGTAGCCAAACATCCATTTTTCCATCATGCTTATAAAAATCAACTGTTGCAGCTGTCCAATCATCAGAAAGGGATTGTAAATTTGCGGAGACCTGTGGCATCTTATCACGCCAAGCCTCATAATCACCTGTTTTTGCTGTTCTTTTTGCTTCATCGCCAAGTCTTCCTAAATAATTCATCCATTCATTCGATAGTTCTTGTCCAATCGGGATATTAGCAATGGAAGAACGAACTTCTGAGCTTAAGCGCCAAACCGAGTCTAGCTCACTGTGAATCGCCTGCTCGTCTTGAAACAAGAGGGATTGTGATACAGCCCGCTGGAGATGGGATAGTTTTTCAGATGCATCTGTTAACTTATCTGTATATTGCGCTAGTACGGTACGTTGTAAATCTTCTTTATCGCCATGTAAATCTATGCTGTATGCCCCTAACCCAATAACAGCAATCGTTAAGACCACGAGCCAAGTTTTCATCGATGTTCCTCCTTTCTATGAACAGAAAATATGCTCTCCTATTTGTTTAATTTGTGGACGTGACCAAATCCATTTACTTGTTGCTGTTTTTGGATTGAAATAATATAACGCATTTTCAGATGGGTCCCAGCCGTTCATTGCATCAATAACGGCTTCTTTTGCTCGTTCATTAGGTTCTAACCAAATTTGTCCATCAGCTACTGCTGTAAAAGCTAGTGGTTGGAATATAATACCCGAAATTGTATTAGGGAAATCGGGGCTTTCTAAACGATTTAAAATAACAGCTGCTACTGCTACTTGTCCCTCATACGGTTCTCCCCTAGCCTCTCCATATACAGCATTCGCCATTAACTGCAAATCACGTTCTGTATATTTTGGTGGGACTTGCGTTTGAGTTCCATTATTATTGCTGCTCCCACTACTATTACCGCCACCAGTACCTTTTTGTACCTGCTGATCAAGTGGCTTGCCACCATAATAAGTAAATTGATTACCCGCATTTAATTGTGCTTTTACCCATTTTTCATCATAATCAGAGTAGCCTGCTAACGCTTTCTTTGTTTTTGCGCCAGCAATCCCGTCTACTGGTAAACCATATTTCTCTTGGAAATTACGTAAAGCCCAGTATGTGTTATAGCCAAATTTGCCATCGATTTTACTCTTATAAAAACCTAAGTATTGTAATCTGGATTGCAATTCAATGACATCATCTCCGTAGGCACCACGAGTAATTTGCTGGTCACTAAAAGCTATTGCATCATTTTGAGGAATCGCAATTATACTAATTCCTAATATCAAAGCAAAAAGTATGCTGACTAAACGCACTTTTATCACTCCTTTTTTTTATAGCTTGAAACAAAAGAAGTAATTTATACATGCTAATAAAGAAATAAAGCGTAGAAATCTTTGACGATTTCTACGCTTTAAATTTTCTTTTGCATATGCAAATGTTGAACTAGATGGTAATGGGCAAGCTTTACTTTTCGCAAGCCAAACCACCATAAAAACAACATAAAAGGAATCATTAAATAAACCCAGTGACCTTTGAATGATAATATTGTATTGTATAGAATGTGAAGTACAACAGGTGCACAAAGCGCCATTGCAATCATTTCTTTTGTCTTTACAAGCTTCGAAAACTTAGCACGTCCATAATAATAGCCCATGACGACACCGAACAATGCGTGACTTGAGACTGGTAATAAGGCTCGCATGAATGCCGTGTCCAAGCCAAAAGAAAGTAAATAAAGGACATTTTCAATTGTCGCAAAACCAAGTGATATGCTGGCACCATACAATATACCATCATAAGGGTCATCAAATTCTATATGATTGTAAATGGCAATTAATAGAACAAACCATTTAAAAAACTCTTCAATAACACTAGAAAAAAGGACGTCTTGAAGATAAAGATATCGAAATACCCCTTCCTCTGTTAATACATACTGTAAAAACATGATAGGGAACGTTAAGAATGCACCGTATAAAAACGTTTGTAGTAAAGTTCTTCTTGGCTCCGTAGCCATCTGATTGCGCAAATAGAAATAACTAAAAAGCGCTAGACCGGGAGCAATGGCAGCAGATAATAAAATGATCATGATGCCGGCTCCTTTCAACAATAGACTGCTATTATTATACCATGTAATGACAAAAAAACTTTTTAAAAGGAGATTTTATTTTTTATGAAAAAGACAATTTTATTAATTCATACAGGCGGCACAATCTCCATGGCCATGAGTGCTGAAGGAGCGGTCATGCCAAATATAGAAAATCCACTCATGAAGGAAAGTAATAAACTGGCATCCCTTGCAGACATCATTGAAATAGAAGCTTTTAATCTTCCATCTCCTCATATTACACCGAAAGAAATGCTGCAATTACGCCATGTCATGATGGAACAAATTATGTCACAGCAAATCGATGGAGTTGTCATTACACACGGCACTGACACTTTGGAAGAAACTGCTTATTTCTTAGAGCTAACAACAAATTTATCCATTCCGATCGTGCTAACAGGTGCAATGCGTTCATCTAACGAACTAGGGGCAGATGGCATTTATAATTTAGTGGAGGCAGTTCGTGTAGCTGTTGATGATGAAGCTCGTGACAAAGGAGTATTGGTTGTGATGAATGATGAAGTTCATCTTGCGGTTAATACAACAAAAACAAGCACAAGTTCAGTAAATACTTTTCAATCCCCTCAGTATGGACCGATTGGATTGATTACAAAATCACGTATCTTATTCCATCATGCACCTATTCGTAGACAATATGTAGAAGTTGATAATTTATCAAAGCGTGTAGCAATGTTAAAGGTTTATGCCGGTATGGAAGAAGATTTACTTGATGTTGTGCTTGCTTGTAAATATGATGGTGTTGTGCTTGAAGGCTTAGGACAAGGAAATGTCCCACCATCTGTTGTAAAGGGCATTGAAAGCCTTATACAGCGAGACATTCCTGTTATACTTGTTTCCCGCTGCTTCAATGGTATTGCAGAGGGTGTTTATGGTTATGTTGGCGGCGGTAAAATGCTAGAAGATTTGGGCGCAATTTTTGCCACAGGGATTAATGGTCAAAAGGCACGTTTAAAATTATTAATTGGACTTAATACTACAGGCTCTCCGTTAAATTTAAAGGACTTTTTCCTGTAAAGTCAACGTCTCTGTCTTTATGACCTTTTCATAGTAGCTCAATATTTCGCCAAGTCGTTGGAGGGCTTCATCGAAATCTGGTTGAATAACCGAAAATTGGAGGAATCCCTTTTGACGTAAATAATGGCTATCACCATGCACGAATAGTCCATTTAATGCTAAATCAATGTGTAAGTTTGAAAAGGTGCTCGGCAGTTGAACAGTTACCAACATTGGATATTGAACTGTTGAATATTGATACTGCATGATCGGTAGCTTCAGCAATGCCTTAAAGCGTTGCTGTAGTTGCTCATACCTTTCTGGATAGGCTTGCAATGACCTATCAACATTGCCAAGTAACACTGCTGGGAGCGTAAATGGTATGGCTCCTTGCTGATAATTAGCTAAATCTAGGTAAGTAGGAAGCGTGGCAGATGATGGTGCAAGTGATTGAGAGAAAACAAAAGCTAGCCCACTTAATGCACCTATAGCTTTACCACTCACGGCAGTTGCTAAATAGCAGTCTTGTAAAGAAAATGGCATGGCCCCGAACGTGCTGATACTATCTATGCACAGCTTTACCTGATAGTGTTTGGCGAGCTTACTAAGACTTTCTAAATCATTACAAGTCCCTGTAGAAGTCTCGCCATGTACTGCTAGCATCCATTGATAAGAACCTGTTGCTAACAGCGACGCCACTTCATCGAAATCAAACGCTGTCCCCCAGTCTTTTCTTACCACATCAAATTGTAATGACCAACGAATAGCTTGCTTTCTTAAACGTTCACCAAATTCTCCATTTGTTAAGATTAGTCCTTTTCCAACTTGTTGTTCCTTTAGTTGCGCAAGCATCACTTCATTTGCCAACGTCCCTGTACCAACGATGATGCCAACATGATTTGCTTTCGATAAATACAGTAACTTTTTTTGTACACGTTCATAGAGTGCATAAAATGGTAATGAACGGTGTGATAAATCTGTATAACCAATTTGCTCTAATTGCTTTACAGGCCCTGGATAAAAAGTAAAATGGTCCGCAGATAGTCTATGTTGTAGTGACTGCTCAAATTCATGTCTAGTAAGCACCATCGGTAAAAATAATGTTTCCTTTTCCCCTACCGCTGGCGCAAACTGTCTAAAACCCATTTGTCGGTAGAGCTTTTCTTCACGAGTTGTACCTGAAATCACTGCCGCTGTATAGCCTTTTTCGTAGGCAAATGTGTTTAAGGCCTGTGTAAGTTTTAGAAGTACACGCCCTGTCCGATAACCTCTTTTTACTGCAAGCAAGCGAATTTCACATAGCTTAGCACAATTTTCCTTCTCTAAAAACTGTTCAACCTTACCAATTTTTTCATCTATGGAAAATGGTCTTTGATCTCTAAATGCCAACATTCCAATTAGTTCTGTTTCCTTGTACACGACAACATACGTATTCTGTTGATGAAATCGGTCAACTTTTTTTCTTGTCGCATTTGGTTTATGCTGTGGAATTTCTTCTACAAAAGTCTCATAATTCAGTTGGGCAATGGCCTCAAATTCCTCATTCGTTTGTGCAATTTTACACCAATACATCTCTTCACTTCCCTCTTGTCAACGACTCCTGAATATTAGACCTATGCTTGATGAGCATACATACAATGGCTAAGACTAACAGACTATAGAGCTCTAGTTTCCCTGCAAGAATGATTGCACCGACATAGAATATAAAGCCCCCGACCATGCCAAGTGTCAAACTTCTTGTAAAAACCATCACAAACGCAGTTCCTATAATCATCCAAAAAAATAGGCTCGGAGATAGAGCGAGACCTACACCAATAAAAGTAGCCACACCTTTTCCCCCATTAAATTTCAACCAAATAGGAAATAGATGCCCCACAATAACCCATGCAGCACCCCCAATAATAATCCATTCATCCAAATGCCACAGATGGCCTAATCCGACTACTAGCACACCTTTCAGTGAATCCCCGAGCAAAGTCCAAATAAAGGCCGCTTTTCCAATAACACTTCCTGCATTTCGAGCACCTAAGTTTTTACTGCGCTCTTGCTGTAAATTAACCTTATATATCTTTCCAACGAAATAGGCCGTCATAAAGTTTCCTATTATATAACTGAATAGCCAGTACCACCCAAACAAAAAAGGCCCTCCTTGCTAAAAAGGCTGTATAAGCTACATTGCCTATACAGCCCATTTCATTATTTTCTTCTTTGCTCGATAATTTGAGCGATACATTCTCCGTGAAAACGCCCATTTTCGATAAAAATTTCATTTGCATTATTCCCAGCTGCAATGACGCCCGCAATAAATAATCCTTCGATATTAGTCTCCATCGTTTCTGGGGTAACATAAGGACGCCCTGTTTCTTCATCAATTTCTACTCCCATTGCTTTAATAAAGGAGTGATCTGGATGATAGCCAGTCATGGCAAAAACAAAATCATTTTTGATTATTTGCTCTTGACCATCTATTTCTAAAACAACCTCATGCTCGCGAATTTCTAACACATTCGTATTAAAATGCATAGCAACTTCCCCTGTTTTAACTACCCCTTCAAATTCAGGTAATACCCAAGGTTTGATGCTTGAAGAATATTCACTTCCTCGATAGGCAACCGTTACTCGGGCACCCGCTTTATTCAATTCTAAAGCTGCATCCACAGCTGAATTTTTACCACCAATAACTAGAACATCTGTATCGAAAAATTCATGACCCTCTTTAAAATAATGGAATACTTTCGGTAACTGTTCGCCTTGGATATTTAAATAATTTGGGTGATCATAGTAACCCGTTGCAATGACAACATACGGCGTTTCATACGTATCTTTATCGGAAGTAACCGTAAACATATCCTTATTTTTCACAACACTTTGTACTTTTTCAAAGCGATTAACCTGTATATTTTTTAAACGGACAACTTCACGATAGTAGACCAATGCTTGGTTGCGTTTTGGTTTACGTCCTTCAATAATAAAGGGTACGTCACCAATTGCTAAACGCTCACTTGTACTAAAAAATGTTTGATGTGTTGGATAATGATAAATAGCATTTACGATATTTCCTTTTTCAATCACAATAGGTTGTAATCCAATATTTTGCAAAGCTATTGCTGCTGCTAAACCACAAGGGCCTCCTCCAACAATAATTGCATCTGCTTGCTGCATTTCTTGACACTCCAATCGAATTGGACCAGCACAATTTGCTGCTCCATGCTTTCACATCATCATAGAATAGATGATATCTTTTTATTATACGCCTTCTCACAGATTTTGGTTGGTTATTTACTCGCAATATCAATATCAATATCAATAATATGACATTGCGGCTTAGCACCTAGTCTGAAAGGTACTAATGTCGTGCCATAGCCATTACTAACTAAGGTCATGACACCATCTCGCTCTCGATAAGAACCATTTGGATGTACACCATAGGGACCAAATCGAATCTGCCCCCCATGTAAATGCCCTCCCATCATTAAATCAGCATGGAACTTTGCACGAACTTTGGCAAAAACACCTGGATTATGAGCGATAAAAACAACCAAATCCTGCTCTCCAACCTTCGCAAAGGCCTTTTCAAAACTATATTCCTTCACCGTTGTATCTTCAATGGCACTTAGCCAAAAGCGATTTTTGGTGGGAAGTAGCACAGCATCATTAACGATGATTTGAACCTGGTGCTCTTGTAAAATGGCCTTCAGCCTTTCCTCTCCAACTTCTCTGTCATTATTCCCCCAAACAAAGTAGGTTGGTCCGATAGAAGTTACTAATTGTAAATTTTCATGAATTCGTGCAATGGGTGTACGACTATCTGCAAAGTCCCCACCAATGATGACAGCATCAAAATGGCCCTCTAACCGGTCAATCATTTTCTTATTTATTTTACGCAAATGAACATCTGAAATAAAAAATAATCGTACCTTCTCCTGCTCACCCTGTAATGTTAGCTGGTGATGCAAAACATTGTTTTCATGCGCTACCTTCCACATATAAAGTAGAAAGGCAATAGCTATTAATAGCAATAGCCCTAAATATAGCATTCCCTCACTTCTCCTTACGACAGCAAAAAGGCGATTCTTCTTAACAAACGAATCGCCTTTTTGCTAAATCAGACATACGTTTTGGTGTGAACGTTTGTCTGTTATTTTATACATTAAGGTAGTTTTATTACTTGACCAACCATGACAGTATTCGAAGACATGCCATTGGCTGCGCGAATTTTTGCTAATGTCGCTTCACTGCCATCGCCATAATGATTTAATGCAATGCGGTATAAGTTCTCATTTGCTTTCACAGTATGTGTACTTGCTTTAGCATTTTGTTTTGCTTCTTCGGCTTTTTTAGCCTCTTCGGCTCTTCTCGCAGCCTCCGCCTGTTGTTGAGCTATTCTAGCTTCCTCAGCTCGTTTTGCTGCTTCGGCTTTTTCAGCTGCTTCGGCTTTTTTCGCTTCTTCAGCCTTCTTAGCCTCTTGCGCTTTTTTCGCTTCTTCCGCGGCCTTTTGTTCAGCCGCTAGTTTATCTGCATCTTTTTGAGATTGCTCCTGAGCTTTTTTATCAGCCTGACCGTCTTGATCCTTTTTATCTTGATTTGATGCAGATGCTTCTGAAGGATCTAATTCGACGACCTGTTCTGCTGTATCCTTCTCAGCTTGTTCAATCGTTTTTCCTGGTTCATAAAACTTCCAAAAATAAATGAGTATCGTTAATGGAATAAGGATAAAAATAACAAAAAGAATTGTCATTAATGGTGTTTTTCGTTTTGAATTTTTTGGCTTTTTGTTTTTATTGCCATTTTTGTTCATTCTGGAAACTCTCGATAAAGACTGCTCTTTTTGTTCATCTTCAAATGATTGACGATGCTCTTCTATTTTATCGCGATAATCTTCTTTATTCATTCGCCTTTCCCCCAACCTTACTACGCTTTCTATCATTTCTATTATGACGAATTTTACGAAAAAAGTAAATGACCGTCAGTTTTAGTCTAAATACCCATTAAAAGTTGCTGCAATCGACTTACCCATGACATCATTTCCATTTTCTTATCTTCTTGTAAGCGTGTTTTCTTGATTTCATCATAATGGATTCCACAATTTTCACAACAGTTTTCCGGCCTTTTCTGCAATTTTTGCCCAAAATACCCGACTAAATGTTCACGAATACAGTCTTTTGTCTGAATGATTTTAAGCATTTCGTCCACTGCACGGTACTTCTCTAGGGCTAAATGATTTAGTCGGGCCTTTACTTGTTCCGTAGATTCTTGTTGAATCCAGTAGTCCAACACTCGAAAGGCTGTCTCACTCAACTCGCCATTCTTTAGCATTTGTGCTGGCTGGATTTGCTGATTAAGTAATTCCTGGTAGCGATCAACATGGTGAGGTGTCGGCAAATCACCTGTCACAACAAATTTCGCCTGCTCTTCATCTCCATCACTATACAGTAAAATGGCAAGCGCAGAATGACCATCTCGACCGGCACGTCCAATCTCCTGCATATAATTCGCAATATTGCCAGGCATAGATTCATGTATTACTTGGCGTATATCTAGTTTGTTAATCCCCATGCCGAAAGCATTTGTTGCTACTATCCAATCCAGTTCACCATCTATAAACTGTTGTTGGATAAACTGACGGTCCTCTGCACCATAGCCCGCATGGTATGCAGCAGTCCGAATACCGGCTTGTAAAAGGGCCTCGCTGTATTGTTGCGCACGTTTACGAGAGGAAACATACAAAATACCTGGGCCTGCCGTTTCTTTAATATGTTGCATGAGCCACTTAGATTTATCAGCCTTATCCTCTACTACAATGCGACCTAAATGAATATTTGGTCGGTCCACATTATACATAAACTCAAATGGAGCCTTAAGTGATAGGGTCTCCCTAATATCTTGAACAACCTTTTTCGTTGCTGTTGCTGACAACGCTAAGATTGGTGGACGATTTCCCCTCGAAAACCATTCACCTATGCGTAAATAATCCGGCCGAAAATCAAATCCCCATTGTGAGATACAATGCGCTTCGTCTACTACAATTAATCCTAGCTTTATGTGTGCTAGTTTTTCTTGTACCTGCTGTTGAAGGAGCATCTCTGGTGATGTAAAAATAAAGCGATACTGTTCTAAATAATGTAGCACATAGCGTTTTTCCGTGACGGTTAAAAAGGAATTTAGTGCAACAACCCTTTTTTCCCCGAAACGTTTCAGTTCCTCCACTTGATCCTGCATTAATGAGAGCAATGGCGAAACAATTAATACCGGCTTCTCTAACGTATAGGCTGGGAGCTGATAGCAAAGTGATTTCCCCATTCCTGTTGGTAATAACGCAATAACATCTTGTTCCTCCAGTATAGCTTCAATGACTTCTTTCTGCCCTGGTCGAAAGGATGAATAACCAAAATGCTTTTGCAATAATTGTTCAAGTTCCATTTAAACTTCTCCTTTCGCAAGGACAAGCCTTAATTGAAAATAACTCATATCATTTAAAGCTTCATGTAATATTTTTAATTTTTTTGTTTGATATTGCGCCGACGCCTGCCAAACTTTTTGTGCTTCTTCATATGAGACGAATGGTCCAATAGAAAAGTTCGGTTCATACATTGCTAATTCCACAAAATGATCCTCTATTGTACTTTGTTTTAACTTCCTCAATTGTACAATTTGCTCTATTGAATAGCCTTGTTCATATAATTGTGCTGTTTGTTGTGCAGAATCGGTTAACAATATTTTCACTTTTAATCCTTCTGCTATTTGCCCAAGTAAAGGATAATCATTATTTGTTTGATGCACTTCATTTAATAAAATATGTAGTGTTTCAATAAAAGCTAACTGACTATCAAGCACGGATTCCTTTCGTTCATCCGCAAGCTGTTGCCACGTCCAACCAGGTAATCGATGACCGCTTAAACGGTATAGAACTAGCTGCTTATTAGCATCTGAAATAGGAAGAATGTTAAGTACATTTGTACATTCTACTAATAATTGTTGCTGTAAATGCCCTTCTTTGTAATGGTGCCCCTGTAAAAATGACCGCACCCATGCTTGTATCGCTGGATCTCTACTGATGGGAGAAAACGAACGAACTGCTGCAGCTTGATGTGACAAACTTTGGACAATTAAAGATAGCCGGGCAAAAAAAACATGCTCATTCCCACGATAATGCCAACCATCAAAGAAAAAGCTCGGTGTTTGTTGGGCTCGCTGCAATCCTAGCTTTTCCATGTAGAAATGACCAGATTCCTGCACTTTTAACCAACTATATTGCATAAATAAGGTAACAGCCTCATCAAATGTAGCACGAGGTAGTTTTGGTAATAAGCCGAAATATGAATGTAACTGAAAAAGGCCAATATCTTGAATTGTCTGGCCTGAGCGCTTACCTCTTAAAACATGATAGGCAGCCGAAATTGTACGTTCATTATTGAGTTTTTGAAAGATTTGCAATAAAATTTGATGAAACATTGACGCAAATTCCTCCAATTTAATAGTATTTAAGTTGAAATGTAAGATAAACATCTTTAAAATGAGTATGAAGCTTTGTAGGAACATCGTTAAAGGAGAGAATAAAATGGCTAAATACACAATTGTTGATAAAGATACATGCATCGCTTGTGGCGCATGTGGAGCCGCAGCGCCAGACATTTATGATTATGATGATGAAGGGATTGCCTTCGTTATTTTAGATGATAACATGGGAACTGCTGAAGTACCAGAAGATCTATTAGAAGATATGCAAGATGCTTTTGAAGGTTGTCCAACAGACTCTATCAAAGTAGCAGATGAAACTTTCGATGGGGACGCATTAAAATACGAATAGTCTTCAATTGAATGTATACCCTAAAAGGCATCCTTCATTGGATGCCTTCTTATTGATTAAAATTATTGCTAATTTTTGCATCAGATAATAATCATATGGTCCATTCTATACATAACAATCTACTGGAGGAATGATGATGTTTAAGCAGTTACAAGTAGAGCATAGTTTATTTCATATTGATCAAGACCATATTGATTTATTTAAAACTCTTGCGGCAAAATGGCAAACAGTTTTTCCAGATGTATATGCAAAATGTTTGAATACGTTAGATTCATGGGCCAGCGTTTTAAATAGCTGGGTTTTCTTTAAATCTCAGCATACCGATGAACTTATTCTCAATCCTTCTAAAGCTATCTACTACTCAATCAATACATTTTTAATAGATGAGCTCAAAAAAATTCAAATAATTCGAAAAATAAGAGAATGTGATAATGATGACTTACAATACTTCGTTGCCTTTCAATTAGGGAATGCCATAGACTTGTGGATTTACAATACCGTTGAAAAAAGTGCTGAGTCTGATTTATTAGAGCTACCAGAGGAGAAGCCATATTTTCTCGCTTATTTAGAGGATGATTTTCAAACTGACAACGCTTCTTTTCATAGAGATCAAACAAGAGCAATTAAAGTTCTTGTGCAAGCTATTCGCACTCAAAATTGCTTTAGAATTGCTGTCAACAATGCAGTTAATCGAGCAATCGATATGTATGAATATCATGTTATAAAATAAATAGTCATTATTTAATTCGTCTCTTCTGGGATGAATTTTTTTTGCTATTTAACAGCCTCTCTTTTTATCTTATTATTGCAACGCTATTTTATGTATGATAAGATTTTAGTAGTTGGTACTAATAACAGATATTATCTCACAAAGGAGTTCTTCATAATGATGGATAATTTATTACAATTAAAAGATAAGAACATTGTTGTTATGGGTGTTGCAAATGATCGAAGTATTGCTTGGGGCATTGCGAAACGCTTATTTGATGTAGGTGCAAACGTCATTTTCACGTATCGTCAAGAACGCTCATTAAAAAAATTACAAAAACAATTAGACAATATTGGACAATCCGATTCTCTCATTGTTCAATGCGACGTAAATAGTGATGACAGTACAAAAGCAGCTTTCGATGAAATCGGCTCTAAGGTTGGCGTTATTCATGGCATTGTTCATTCAGTAGCTTTTGCTCATGCAGAAGATTTACACAATCGCTTCCTTGAAACAACACGTGAAGGCTATGCATTTGCACAAGATACAAGTGCTTATTCATTAATTTCAACAGCAAAAGCAGCTCATCCATACATGACTGAGGGTGGCTCTATTGTCACAATGAGTTACTTAGGTGCAGAACGTGTACTGGATGGCTACAATGTTATGGGTGTAGCAAAGGCTGCATTAGAGGCTTCTATGCGCTATCTTGCTGCTGATATCGGCCAAGATAATATTCGCGTCAATGCTATTTCAGCTGGTGCTATTCGTACTCTTGCTGCAAAAGGTGTCCCATCCTTTAATACAATTTTACACAAAATCGAAGAAACTGCTCCTTTAAAACGTAATGTTCAACAAGACGAAGTAGCAGATATGACGCTTGTGATGCTATCTCACCTATCACGTGGTGTCACTGGTGAAACAATCTACATCGATGCTGGCTATAATATTATGGGTTAACAACGAAAAAGTATGGAAGATGAATAATCTTCCATACTTTTTTTATGTCTACAGCATTGTCCATATACTTTGTATTAATAGCATCATGCCTGCAGCAAATAATAATAAATATACCAATTTTAAAAATAGCCTTTGATGAAGTTTTTTAAATACGATTTGTCCCACAATAAGGCCAATCAAAACAATTGGTAAGGCGTATAGACTATAGAGCCAAACCATTAAACTGGTGCCCTCAATCGTTAGTTGAGATAGTAAGCTAATTAGATAAATAAATATATAATAGGCTAATGAAGTTGCTCGAATCATTTCTTTATTCTTTTTCGTGCTCGCAAAATATAGTAATAACGGTGGTCCTGCCATGCCAATACTCGTTGTAAATATACCGGAGATGAAGCCAACACCGTAATCTCTACCGCTTGTTTGTTGAATGGAGAAATTTTTAATTAAAAGAATCGTTAACCCTAATAAAAGGATAGCGATGAGCAGTTTGAATGTCGTCACATCAACCAACGCAAAGAGTAAGCTACCAAAAGGTGCGCCTACAACGCTTCCTATAATCACCTTTTTGAGCAAGGTCAGATCAATATCCTGTCTTACTTTTAAAATCAAGGAAAAGGAAATAACAAGGGACAGAATTATATTCATTTGCATCGCCTCTTGCGGTGAAAAAAGCAGCAGTAAAAAAGGCGTAGCCATAATGGAAAAACCAAATCCTGTACTAGTTTGCAAAATCGATGCCGTTAGGATAATAAAAAAGAAAATAAATAATTCCTGCAAAACGTCACCTCACATCATCAAATGTTATAAAGTTGTTGCGCTATTTTGTTTAGCAATAATCCTATTTAATAAATAAGATAGCACACAAGCTATCACTAGAAATAGAGCAATCATCGCTATAACACCTACCCAACCGTATTTCACCCAAAAGACACCGCCTACTGTCCCACCAACACTCGAACCAAAATAATAGAAAAATAAATAAAGAGATGAAGCTTGTGCTTTATCGTGGGAGGCCCGTTTGCTCACCCAGCCACTAGCAATAGAATGAGCTGCAAAAAAACCAAAGGTAAAAACCGTAATGCCTATAATTTTTAAAGTAAGTAGTCCATTAAGCGTGACAATGGAACCTGCTAACATAATCGCAATAGCTAGTAACAGCATTCGTTGTCGACCATATCGATCAGCCAGACTACCAAACCATGCAGAGCTAAATGTTCCAACTAAGTAAATGACAAATATCCAGCCTACAATGGTTGCACTCAAATTATAGGGGGGTGCCATCAATTTGAAGCCAATATAGTTGTAAAGTGTAACAAAGCTCCCCATTAACACAAAACTTATACCATAAAGACATAACATAGAAGGGTCCTTCATATGTTGATAAAGTGTTTTGGCCAATGCTTTTAATTGTAGCGGTCGGGCGCTAAAATGTTTGGAACTAGGCAGCATCCAGACAAACAACACACTGACAAGAAGGCTAATTCCCCCTAGCACGATCATCCCTATATGCCAGTTATAATGATCCGTTATTGTGCCAATGATAACTCGCCCACTAAGCCCTCCTACTGAATTACCGCTAATATATAAGCCCATAGCAACCCCTAAGCTCGCTGGTTCCATTTCCTCTCCTAAATAAGCCATAGCGATTGCAGGTAATCCCGCGAAAACAATCCCCTGAAAAATGCGTAATATAATAATCGTTTCAAAATTAGGAGAAAATGCTAGTGCAAGCGTAAGGATAGAAGCTGCAAAAATCGAAATGGTCATCAACGATTTTCGTCCCCATGCCTCGGATAGCGAACTGACAATAATTAAACTTAATGCTAAAGCAAAGGTAGTTACCGAAAGAGATAAACTAGCCATAGCTGGTGAGACGTGAAAAATGTCTGCAAATGTTGGCAATAATGGCTGTGTTATATACAAGTTCGCAAAGGTAATAAAGCCTGCTAAAAACAATGCCCAGTTTGTTTTATGAAATGCTCTCGTGCCCTTTTGTATATACTCCATATATCTCTCTCCTTCACTTCTACAACGTACTACTATTATTCTAATACAATATTTCGCAAAACACACAACAGTTTGTCAAAAAACAGACAAAAATTTTATCATTTTTTACGAGGGATCCCCAATTTTAGTTGACAAAAAGAAATAATGCTATTTATTCATTTTTTTGAAATTTACTATTTTAGCTTAGGCAACTATTGTGCTACAGTAAAACTAGAAATCATCTAAAACCATTGTCACAAAAAAATTAGATGATCTACCTATTTTTCATTGACTATACTCGGAGGAACTTTTATGAAAATTATCGAGGCTTTAGCCCTAGCAGCACCTTATATTCATCTTGCATTAAAACAAGAAGCTATTGTAGCTGTTGTTGAAAAGGAAAGTGAAACAGTCGTTAAATATTTGGCAGGTAAACGTGTGGATACCGGTGATAAAGATGGACAAAAAGTAAATCCTAATGATCAGAATGTTTACATTGCCTTTAATGGACAAAATGCAGATGTGATTATTCCAGAGGAGGTATACGGCGTAGCCCTTAATGCTTTTTCATTCCCCATTCGTGAAAATGGTCAAGTTGTAGGGGCATTGGCTTTTGGTCTACCAATTGATAATGAACTAAAGCTCGAAAAATATATGGGTACCATGGATAATATTATCAACAGTCTACAAGATAAAGTACATACCATTGCTTCTCATTCAGAGGAATTAGCGGCGACAAGTGAGGAAATTAATAAGCAAGCGCAGCACGCATTAGAGGATTCTGAGAAAACAAATGCAGTGACCGATTTAATTAAAAGTATTTCACGCCAAACCAATTTACTAGGTTTAAATGCATCCATTGAGGCAGCTCGTGCTGGTCAGCATGGTGCAGGCTTTAATATCGTGGCACAAGAGGTTCGAAAATTGTCCTTTGAGACATCCAGCGCTACTGAAAATATAGAAACTTCTTTACGAAATATTAATAGAAATCTTGAAAATCTAAGACAAAATATGGGACAAGTCAATGATGCTACGAATGAGCAAGCACAGCTCGTACAGGATTTTAGCGAAATCATTGAAGAGCTGACTGTACTTAGTCGTGAAATGAAAGGCTTTATGCATAATGCCTTAAAATAAGTGAGGTGAACAATTTGCAGATTACAATTAATCAAGAACTCTCTTTACGGACAATTTCTCTTGGGGACACAGAAAAAGTATTTGCCTTAACGAATGCCTCTAGAGAGTATCTAAAAGAATGGCTACCATGGTTGGATTATACAAAGGAGGTAGCAGATACACGCACTTATATTGAGAGCTGTATCAAAGGACATGAAGCAAACAGTAGCCTCTCTCTCGTTATTGTCTTTAGAAACGAAATTGTTGGCATTGCTGGCTTTAATTCTATTAATGCTACTAATAAAATTGGGACGATTGGTTATTGGCTTAGTGAAGGAGCACAAGGGCATGGTATCATGACCAAAACAGTTAAAGCCTTATTACAATATGCCTTCGAAACATTGCAGCTTCATAAAGTAGAAATCCGTGCTGCTGAGGCCAATTACAAAAGTCGCGCGATCCCTGAACGACTTGGTCTAGTTAAAGAGGGGACGATTCGTGCAGCAGAATGGCTCTATGATCATTATGTAGATCATGTGGTCTATGGCATGCTCAAGAGTGAATGGCAGCAACAAAAATAAAAGTAGCGACCTGATGATAAATTCATCAGGTCGCTTTTATTAGGATTGTTCTACTGTTTCCTTCGTCTCTACGGCTTCAACAGGTGCTTGCTTTTTTTCTAGACCTAAAGCAATTTGTTCTAGTTCTGGTCGCAATGTATGCTTACCCGCATAACTTTCAATCAGTTCTTTCACATCAATCCCTGACGTTTCTTTTAACGTTTCCTGTAGTGTAGACATTAAATTGGTTGCATAGGATGTGACTTTATTCGCTCCACTGCCTTCTCCACCACCAGTATCGACAACTGTAATCTTATCGATATTGCCAAGTGGGCTTGCAAGCTCTTTTGCATACTCTGGCATCATGCGCACAACCATATCCAGCACAGCTGCTTGACCATAGTATTCAAAGGCTTCGGCAATCTTACGTTTAGCTTCAGCTTCTGCAAGACCGCGTAGACGAATAATATCTGCCTCTGTCTCCCCTTTTGCTCGTTCTGCATCCGCTTTAGCAAGACCGTCCAAACGAATTTTCTCCGCTTCCGCTTTTGCCAATGATTCAATGCGATATTTCTCTGCATCTGCCTGAGCAAGCTCTCGCATTTTTTCGGCTTCAGCATTTTGCTCTACCGCATAACGGTCAGCGTCTGCCTTTTTCTTCACTTCAGAATCATATTGCTTCTCGCGACGTAAAATCTCTTTTTCTTCTAATTCAATTTGCTTTTGACGTTCAATAATGCGAATTTGCATCTCTTGCTCCGTTACTTCCTGCTTTGCACGAGCTGTTTCAAGCTCATATGCTTGGTCAGCACGCGCTTTAGCAATATCCTGCTCGCGACGGAATTCTGCTACTTTTAATTGGTTTTCTTTTTCTGCTTCCGCAATTTCTGTTGCACGCTCTAATTCCGCCTTCTGGGCTTCCTTAGACGCCTCAGCACGCTTAATACGTGTTTCCTTCTCTGCATCTGCTGTTGCAATATCAGCATCACGTTTCACCTGTGCGATTCTTGGCTTACCTAGTGAATCTAAATAACCGTTTTTATCTCGTACATCCTTAATCGTAAAGGATACAATTACAAGACCCATCTTCGCTAAATCCTGCGAGGCCACACGTTGAACCTCCTGTGAGAATTTATCACGGTTTTTGTAAATCTCCTCCACTGTCATGGAACCTAAAATTGACCGCAAATGACCTTCTAACACTTCACGGGCTTCACCTTCTCGCTCCGCTTTTTGCTTTCCTAAAAATTGCTCTGCAGCTGTAGCTATTTCTGTGATAGAACCCCCAATTTTGATGATGGCTGTACCATCTGCCATGACCGGAACACCTTGCTCTGTGTACACTTCTGGCGTAGTCACTTCTAGTTTACTAGATAATAAACTTAACGGCTGTGCTTGCTGGAAAATGGGAAATACGAATGTACCTCCCCCACGAATAATTTTTATACGATTTCCTGACTCATCCTTATGTACATTTTTTGAGCCAAGATAGCTACCTGTCACAATCAGTGCTTCATCAGGACCCGCCGTACGATACTTTGTCACATACAATCCGACTAGCGCAATTAAAACAAACGCTACAATTCCTAATACAGTTAAAATTTCGGTTGACATAGATGTATCTCCCCTTTAAACAAATTTTTTCTCATACGTTCTAACAAAAAGTGTACCGTCCTTCACATCCACTACAAGTACGGTCTCATCATAAGCAATCGCTTCATTATCATAGCCAGTTGCCCGCTTTGAAATCATGCCGCTTGTCGTTTCGATGACAACCTCTCCAAAGCCATCTACTGGAATGGGAACAATGACTCTCCCTAATTGCCCACCTAGTGATTCCTCGGTATAAGCTAAAGAAACATCAGCAGACCGTAGCGGAACGAGAACGAATAAATAAAATAAAGTACTTAAAATAGCGCCAATGATACATGCAGCAATGATATTCCAAACGCTAGAGAATAAGGCTAGTTTTTCTAAAATAAATCCTGCTGCTGACATCAACGTAATGAAAGATAGAATGACACTCGGATTCAAAATGGGTAGTCCTTCCCCAATACCTTCGACAGCATCACCAAAAAACATAACTAATATTGTGGCAAGGCCAGCGAAAATCAAAACCACTAAAAAGATTTGTTCGAGTGAATAGCCAAATAGCGTCAAGTTGCTCACCCCTTTTCATCATATTACCTACTATACGGATGTCACATAGGAAAGTTTCAAAAATTTTCAAATATTTTCTTCAAGTATTATTTTTTTCTTTATGTCGAACCATGTTACAATAGAAAGGAATTATGGCAACTAAGGAGATACGGCATGAAGCTTTCGACTATCATCAATTTTGTTATTTTAGTATTTTTCACGTTATTATTCGTCAATGATTTCTTTCCTGACACTGCGATGGCTGCACTATTAACTAAAAAAATAATTCTACTGATATTAGTTGTTTTAGTCATCATACAGCTAGCTATCGACAAAGGTAGATATAAAAAATTATCCAAAAAGGCCTATATTGGTTTAACACTATATACAGTCGCGCTATGGATTGTTTTAACATTGCTTGGTGGTCAATCACAAATTGGCTTATCGTTCACAAGTCCTCTATTCTATATCATTGTTGTGTTGCTTGGACTTGATTTACTGCGTATTTCACGCCAAAGCAAACGGGAACAAACAGAAGAAAAAACAAAATAAGATTAGTGGTATCCGTCACTTCTACGGCTTAATCCACCGTTTTTTCTTTTCTATCCGTCACATTGTAGCTTTTATCGGGCAATTTGGCGTTTCTATCTGTCTACAAGATAAAAGCATGTCACCGACTGGCTCTCCAATCGGTAGACATGCTTTTTTAAGATTCTAATACATTTAAAATTTCATCCAGTTCATTAACAGCTAAATCTAAGCGTTCCTTTGCCTCGATATTTTGCTGTTTTAAGTGACTAAACTCTAGCAAATTTTTCTCATGTTTTAATTTGATAGATGATAAACGTTCAATTCGTGCCTCTACCTTTTCTATTGCTTGCTCACAGACTGTTGTCCACAGCTTTTCTGATTGCTGCATTTCCGTTGTAGATGGGTTGTGTTGTCGCATAATTCGAACATACACCATTTCTATTTGTTCTATTAATTCCGAATAAAAATGTCGCTCAACACGAGTAGTTTGGAATGTTGGATGCTCTACCTCTTTTGCATAAGGAGTAATTTGACGTAAGAGCTTTCCAGCATTTTCACCGAATGCATGCGATAAATTCAAGACATTCATTAATTGCAATAATAAACGGATTTCTTCTAAATTAATAAGCTGTGAATCGATGCTTTCCTTTAATTTTAAGGATTCCATATAGCGTCGATCAAAATGCTCAATTTCGCCGTTGCGTTGCTCTACTAAATGGACACTTGCATTATCTTTTAAGCTTTTAATATAGCGAATAGCATGGCTTTTTAGCTCTTCTATTGACAGCAAGTTGTCATTGTCTTGTTGTGGTTTTCCTCGTTGAACATACGCAAATGCATCCATTTTTTTGGGCCATTGTGCTGCTGGGGTTTCTTTTGAGACATTATAGCATATATAAATTCCGTGCATTCCATATCCTCCAAGTCCATTAAACAAGTATCTCTAAAGACAATAAATCGAATACGGTAATTTTTCAAGTAAAAAACTTTTAATAATTGAAAATCCTTCTTTTTAACAATAAATCAAAAATCCCGAATAGTATACTATTCAGGACTTTACTATTTTTCAGAAATCAAGACTTCCCCCTTTACAAGCTTGGTTCGCACACGATTCGAAACATATTCCACGACTAGAATGAGAATAACAAGCCCCAATAAAATAGAGCCTACCTGTGACCATTTGTAGGCGTTCGTCGCAAAAATTAAATGGGCCCCTATGTGGTAAAGGAAATACAAATCGACATGACAGAGCTAATTGCTGATTATATTTTAAAGCATTCTTACATCCAAGCAACCTGTAATCTTAACTGGCAAGTAACGTTCTAAAAAACGTCACCCAATTCCTTGTGAGTTTCACAGGAAATGGGCGACGTTTAATTGATTTAGACGTCTTGTCGTATTTCTTTAATGCTTTTACCTTCTGTAAAGGCATGAATGGATGTAATAGTGCCGACTGATTGAAAGTTTGCTTTGGCATAGACTTTCGCAACCTGCTCACTAATCGGTAAAATCCAAAGATACTCTAGTCCGAGCTTTACTGATTGTTGTTGGATATGCTGCAATATATAGCCGATTAGGCCACGTCCTCGATAGCTTTCAAGCGTTGCGACACTCTCAATCCGTCCTTGATTTCCTGAGATAAATATATTTGCTGTGCAACAAGCCACACCACCAAGTTTTAATAAATAGTACGTAAAGTTTGGTGAATGATAGGTTTGCTCAAATGCCTGTTTAATTAGAGTAGGCTCCCCAAATGCAGAAATGCTCATTTCTATTGCTAATGCTTCCTCCATATTCGTATCTGTTACCCGTTCAATTTGAATCGCAGGATTAGGCGTTAGTTGCACATACTCACCATTCCAACACTGGATATCATCCTGAAAATCTTCATATTGGAATCCGTTCTTCTCTAGTGCATCGAGACAAGAATGATTGTCTTCCACGTTGTATAGATACATCCGCGGGATCAGTGACTTTGATTGATAAAAATCCTTTATGTCTTGCAAAAAAACATTGGGATGATCAATCTTTCTCCAAATATGTGCATGATTTGCATCATAATAGGTTGGGATTGTCTTATTGTAAAATAAGGCTCCCTCTTTCCATTCTTCCATCTCACTAAAACTCTTTAAATAATCGATATCAAGTTGCATAATACGTTCTAAATTAAGCATTTCCTGTCCCCTCTTCCATCCAACGTTCATATAACTCCTCTAATTGCTTTTCTAGCTTCTGTCGTTGCTCTGTTGCAAGCGAAGGTTCCTGTAGTTTTGCCTCTATTTTTTCAATTTGTTGGTCAATCGAAAGCTCTTTCTTTGCTGGCTGCACTTTTGCGAGTATTTCTTTTTCAACCACTTTTTTCTTGGAAAATTCCTGTCTCTTTTGTCTTGCCCATTCATAATCTCCCTCAAAAACATGAATGACTTGATCCTCAATCCACGCCGTTTTCGCAAAGATCTTCTGTAGGAAATAGCGGTCATGTGACACACCAATAATAGTCCCCTCAAAGGATTCCAGTGTCTCTTCCAATACCTCTCTTGCTTCAATATCCAAATGGTTGGTCGGCTCATCTAATATCAATACATTAATATCCTCATGCATTAATTGTGCCAGGCGTAAGCGCATTTTTTCTCCGCCACTTAAATCCTTCACTTTTTTAAAGACATCATAGCCATAGAACAAAAATCGTGCGAGAATATGACGTGCTTCAGCCTCGGACACTGCGACACTCTCTCGGAAGGCATCAATTAAACGAATAGTAGGATTATGATGTTCAAACTGCTGAGATAGATAGCCGAATTTTACATTACTACCGATATGGCAGACACCACGATTGGGTACAATTTCTCCTACTATCATTTTTAATAAAGTTGATTTCCCACTACCGTTGCTCCCAACAATGGCTACCCTTTCCCCAAAATAGACGGCAAGGTTGCTGTCCTTGAATAAAGGTTTATCATATCCGTGATGAATAGCCTGTAGGTGCACCACCTCTTTACCACTGCGTTCAGCCATCGTGAGAGCTAAATTCATTTTCTTTTTAGTGATCGGCTTCTTCACTCGCTCGATGCGCGCTAATGCTTTCTCCATACTTTTAGCACGTCGATGCATGGAGGCATTGGGTGGGTTTGCTTCATTCGCCCACTGCTTTAATCGTTTTATCGTTTCCTGCATTTTTTTAATTTTCTTTTGCTGCTCTTCATAGTCAGCAAACTGCTGTTCAATCTTCGCCTCTTTTTGAGCCATAAAGGCATCATAATTACCGCTATATGTGAATGCCTCTCCATCCTCAATTTCAATAATTTTATGTGCTATTTGATTCATAAAATGTCGGTCATGAGAAACGACAATAACAATGCCATCAAAATTTCGCACATAGTGTTCCAGCCATTCAATTGCTTGCATATCAAGATGGTTTGTTGGTTCGTCCAGTAATAAAATCGAAGGCCTTTTTAATAAAATTTGCCCAAGCATCACCTTTGTTTTTTCTCCACCACTTAAGCTACTAAAAGGCTGATCCAGCATATCTGTAATGCCAAGTCCATTTGCAATCATTGCCAACTGTGCTTCTACTTCATATCCCCCTAGTAACATAAACTGCTCCTGAACTTGCCCGTATTGTAGCAGTATTTTATCTGTTACAGCCGACTGCATCTCTTGCTCAAGTGCCGTCATTTTAGCCTTTAAAGCATAAATATCCGCAAATGCCTCCTCCAGTACTTCTTGCACAGCATGTAGTGGATATTGTGGGATTTGATGTAAGTAGCCAATTGTGGCATCTTTACTTTTGATAATACGTCCCTTATCCGGTACATCTACGCCTGCCAATAGCTGTAATAGAGTAGTTTTGCCACTTCCGTTCACGCCAACAATGGCCACATGTTCACCGCTATTGACCTCGAGCTGTAAATTTTCAAATAATATATTTCCACCCATAATTTTTTGTATTTGTTCAGCTTTCATTTGCATCGTTTTTTCCTCCAATGAAACGTGCGAAAACATCTTTTAAACACAAAAAAGACTGCTCATTAACAAGCAGTCTTCTTCTCATTTACATTTGTGAAAAAGAATGGTTAATTCGCTACGTTTGTTATTTGATTTTGCTTAAAAATGGACAGACATATCCCGTTGTTAGCAAAATCGAAAGTAATTACACGTGCAAAATACATAGCTGTATCCACTTTTACACATGTTTTCGTAGCGTTTTTATTCATTCCTTTTCACCTCCGTTCGTCATAGTTATTTGTATCATAACATTATTCAGATTATTTGGAAAGGGTTAAATTTATTAGATTTTTCCATGTTACATGGCATCATTGACACTAGATGCTCGAACAATTAAAAAAACATGAAGGATGGGTCATTATCCTGTCCCTCATGTTTTCGCTTTTTTCACAAACATTTTCACCACAGGCACAAGGAAAACCGAGACCACTAATACACGAAATAATTGGAAAGCCGTAACAATCGTGACATTTGCGTGTACAGAAGCAGCGATAATCCCCATTTGATCTAGCCCACCTGGTACAACGCTTAAAAAGCCTGTCCTAAAATCGAGCTTATACAAACTAGTCATAATAAATGTTAACCCGTAGGCTGCGCCGATAAAAATGCCTGCTGATACAAAGGCATAAAAAATATGCTTCTTTGATAAATGTAAATCCTCTTTTTTCAAAAGTAATCCAATATAAATGCCTATCATTAGTTGAGCAATATGCAAAAGGGATAATGGCAATTTAGGCACTTCTATCCCAGCCATATTAATGCCCATCAATAAAAACACTGGACCAAGCATATAACCTGTTGGAATTTTAAGCTTTTGAGCAAGCCACCCAGCTAGTCCACAAACAACGAGGATAGCAACAAGGCTCCATGAATATGTTCCCTCAATAAGGGAACTATTGCTACCAGCGCCTGCCACCATTAATGGCACAAAGCCAACGATTAAAAGAACACGAAGGATTTGAAAAAAGGTGATGACAGCCATATCCATATCTCCTTGCTCCTCCGCAAATGCTACAACCTGTGACATTCCCCCTGGTACACAGCATGTCAGAGCAGTAGCAAAATCTATATCTGTACGTTTGGCTACAAGAAGACTCACAGCGAAAAATAGCACAATAAATAACACATTTAAAAGGATCATGCTCCCTAAAAAGAGCTTAATATCCTGAACGGCCTCCGGTGTAAAGGCATAGCCGATAGAATATCCGGCTACAATTAAACCAAAATTGCGGAAATAATGATGCCATTTCAATTGTACATTGGTTGACAATTGTACAATGAGCACCGCTGTAATCGCACCTAATAGCCAAGGCATAGGAATATGTAATAACTGAAAAACAACAGCGCCGATGAGGCCAATACATAATGTGATAAGCATATGTTTATCAAAAACAAACATTTTAGCAACCCCTTACAACTGGATAAGCCTATTATGACCTTTATTACCCCTTTTTTCTACCAGACTGACTTTGAGCTGTCTGCTATTGCTAAAAAAGAACCTGTTATGGAGGAAATTTAACCTCTTATCCAACAATTTATCCTGACTAAAATTTTCTATGCTACATTAGTATTACCTGATTCAGCGTTTCTCCAACCGGAGAATAAAGGAGGCCTCCTATGAAAATTCATCTAACCATCAATCATGAACTTGAAGAAACAGAGGTTCATATACACGCCAAGGAATATAACGAACAAATTGAAAGACTGATGAAACAGCTGCAAGCATCCCAAACTACTATGCTAGATGGATATTTTCAACAAGAAATTCATCTACTAAAAATCTCTGAAATTTATTCCATTTACGCAGAGGATGCCAAAGTATTTTTGCAAACGGATGAACAAGAATTTGAGTCAAAGCGAAAATTATATGAGCTAGAGGCACAGCTAGCGAAAGACTTTGTACGAGTAAGTAAATCCACCCTTGTTAATATTCAAAAAATTTCTTCCATTCAAATGGGCAAAATCGGTACAACACAACTCCTTCTTGAAAATGATGTAGCCATTCATGTCAGTCGAAAATATTTAAAAGAATTAAAGCGACACTTAGGTATTGGGAGGGATTCATAGCATGAGGTACTTACGCATGATGATTATTGGACTACTCATTTCACTTAGCTCTTCGTACATCTTAGTCACGTTAAGCCTCCTATCAAGCAATGAAGTTGCATTAGGTACAGAGTTACTAGAACAAATTATTATCGCAGCCATTCTTGGCATTGCAATTGGACTGCTATCCATCATTTTTGATATTGAGCCATTGCCTTTTACGATACAGCTTCTATTGCATTTAGTAGCGGTGACAGCATGTGTATTAACCGCGGGCTATTTTGGTCATTGGTTTGATTCCGGTGTATGGTATGTACTGATAGCGGAAGCCATTATTTACTTGATTGTTTGGTGTATTCTCTATGTTCTTCAATTAAATGATATTGAAAAAATGAATCAAGAAATTCAAAAGAGAAAGGATTAGCCTAGATGACCCTTGCGATAGAAGTTGAAAATTTATGTAAACAATATGGTGAACATCAAGCAGTCAAAGGCATTTCATTTACAGTTGAACAAGGCACGCTCTTCGCTTTTTTAGGTGCTAATGGTGCCGGAAAATCAACAACAATTGAGATTCTATGTACATTATTAAAAAAATCCAGTGGTCAAGTAACCATTAATGGTTTCACGCTTGATGCAAGCAATCAAAATGCGGATATCCGTAAATCAATCGGCGTTGTATTCCAACAAAATTTATTAGATGAGCGATTAACAGTGCGTGAAAACATTTTACATCGAGGCAGAACATACGGTTTATCGAAAAAACAGCTTGCTGAAAACTATCAATTTGTCTCTACGTATTTACATTTAGAAGATATTGACAAGCACAAGTATGGAACATTATCTGGAGGACAAAAAAGACGAGCTGATATCGCTCGCGCTCTTATTCATCGTCCTCAAATTCTATTTCTAGACGAACCGACCACAGGACTAGACCCTCAAACAAGACAATTTGTTTGGCAGGCCATTAAGCAGCTTCAACTTGAAACCAATATGACCGTTTTTTTAACAACACATTATATGGAGGAAGCTGCAGTCGCCCATCAAGTTGTTGTCCTAAAACAAGGGAAAATTGTCGCACAAGGGACTCCTGATGCGTTAAAGACTAAGTATACTTATGATTCAATGGCCCTTGTTTTCAAGCATCCTATAGATGGCGTCAAATGGCTTGAAGAGCTTGCCATTCCCTACACCGAAAAACAGAACATCTATACGATCCGTTTGGATTCTACTCTAGAAGCGCTCTCCCTATTAAAAAAGGCTGAGCCACTTATTTCCTCCTTTGAGGTCATTAAAGGGTCTATGGATGATGTCTTTATTCACATAATGGCAGAGGAGGATGTAGCTTAGTGGAAGCATTGTTAACTATAGTCCAGCGTAATAGTAAAGTATTTAGGCGAGATAAGACTCAAGTCTTTTTTTCGCTACTATCAGTCCTGATTGTCATTGTGCTCTACGCTGTATTTCTCCAAAAGATGCAAATTGATGCCATTGAACAAATAACCGAAGCGACACCAGAATTAATTACCCTTGTCAATGAATGGCTTGTAGCAGGATTACTGTCCATGATTGCTGTTACTACTACACTTGGGGCATATGGCATTGCCGTAAAGGATCAGGAATCCAAAACGCAGGCGGATTTTTTAACAGCTCCTCTTTCCCGTGCCACTATACAGATGAGCTATGTAGTTAATGCACTGATTATCGGAAGTATTTTTACCTTTATCGCCCTAATTGGCTGCGAGATATTTATTGTAGCAACCGGTGGTGAGCTTCTTAGCTTCCAAAGTTTTGTTCAAGTCATCAGCATTTTATTTTTAGCTGTCTTACTTGCAAGTGTCTTTAACTTATTCCTTTCGCTATTTGTTTCAACACAAAGTGCTTTCTCAACATTAGGAACAATCGTCGGGACAGTACTCGGATTTCTATGTGGTGTCTATGTACCACTAGGCGCACTACCAAACTTTGCTCAAAATTTAATTATGTACTTCCCTATTAGTCATACAACATTATTATTACGAAATGCTTTTATGGAAGGTTCTATTGCTCAAGTATTTGATGGTGTGCCAACTACCTATGTTGAGGATTATAAAATCAATTATGGCATCATCTATGACCTTCATGGAAATATACTTAGTACGTCAACTAGCTTTTTCATTATAGTCAGCACAACTATCATACTAGCAGCTGCGTCTATCATGCTTTTCAAAAGAAAATATAAATAAGATTAGTCAATAGAATATGTACCAAGTCATCCCCTCTGTAGAAACAGCTATCTATAAAGTCAGATAAATACCTCCCAAAGTAATCTAATAACCTGGGAGGTATTTATTGGTTATAATGTGTATTTTGTGATCAATCATACTTCCAATTAGAAAGCATTTACATTTCGAGTAGTCTTACTTCTAACGGATAAAACATGGGAAAAAAAATGCTGGCTCCAGCCTGTTTTTATCGTATATAGTAATTTTAAAACAAATTATTTTCAACTTCGATGGAAACCATTATTTTAATGACTTCCAGAAACCTCGTGTCTATTTACTACTAATGAGCCTCCATTTCCTCAGCAATTTCCTCCCCTGTTAATGACTTCGGATAAAATGTGGGCCAATTATCCAGCTCCTCTAACAGCTCTGCACGATCATCACCAAAGTAAATATGAAAATGTGTTGATGCTTGATCTGAAATAATATGGTCACTAAATTGTACATATGTTGGCGCTTGTGAATTTTCATCTGTTTGCTTGAATATATAGCGAACGCCACGATTACCTTTGTCATATGTTAAAATCTCATATCCATCATACACATATGTACCTGTAACAACTTCTCCATTCCTATAAAATATCATTGTATTTTCGGCAATTTCAATTTGTGTGACATCTGTTTGGTAGCCAACTTTGTAATATTCCTTATATTCCTCAGCCGTTTTATCGCCATGAGCAGCTTTATGCTCTAATACCCCATCTAATGTTCCATCTAACAAATAGGAATAGACAGATTGCCATTCACCTTGCCAATTCGTTAATGGGCGATCTGTAATATCACTATCCTCAAAATAACCTTTGGAAATCTGTTTATCCTTATCTGTTTGTTCCCCATGGCTGTGATTGTGATGTTGTTCATGGTCCTCCCTATGCTCTGTCGCTTTAGCAACCACATCCTCCTCTTTTTCTTTCTCCTGACACGCCACTAAAGTAGAAGCAATTGTTGCTACTGCAAATGGCACTAACCATTTTTTATTCATTGTTACCCTCCTTGTAAATAGTAATGTTTACGATTTAAAACTATATAGTAATCATTACGATTTGTAAATAGTTTTCATCATCTAGGGTTATTTTTTCGCTTATCTAGTATTAGTAAAAATTTAAAAGCTTCCCCAACATATTGACACATCGTTTATAAAACGAATTGTTTTCATTGATTTTTTATAAACATTTTGTTATTTTAAATATAAATTAACAAACGAATATCAAAAACGTTTGTTAAATAGGAGGATTTCTCATGGATGTAAACGAACTATTTTGGCAAGCTCCTATCAACGACCTCAAAAAGGGCTACATCGACGAAAAGACACATTTCACTTGCTTATTGTGCGGTGAAAAAGTAGAGAAAGGGATTATATATCCCTATGAAGGCTTACTGTATGAAGCGGAAAAAATGATGCAGCAACATATAACAGTTGCACACCAATCTGTCTTTCATTATTTAAATGGTCTCAATAAAAAAATGACAGGCTTAACAGAACACCAAAGTCATATTTTACGCTTATTTTATGAAGGTAAATCCGACCAGGATATAAAAGAGGAATTAGAGATTGGAAGTGCCACGACTATTCGCCACCACCGTTTTGCGTTAAAAGAAAAAGAACGCCAAGCCAAAACATTGTTGGTAATGATGGAGTTATTGAAGGAACAAGATCAGAAGGAGGAACCATTTGTGCCTATTCATAAAACAGCTACAATGGTGGACGATCGCTACAACGTCACCCACTCGGAAGAACAGCAATTATTAGAAAAATTCTTTCCACATGGTATCGGCAAGGAGCTAGTACGTTTCCCTAAACGAGAAAAGCAGAAAATTGTAGTACTCCGTGCCATAACAAAGCTATTTGACGCAGAAAAACAATACACGGAAAAAGAATTGAATGAAGTAATCAAACCGATGTATGAAGACTATGTCCATATTCGTCGCTACTTAATTGAATATGGATTTCTAGACCGAAAAGCAGACGGTAGTGCCTATTGGGTAAAAAAATAAGAAAGCGGGTTTTTCACATGGATCAGAAAAAAGAGTTAAAAGAAATGTATAAAGACATGAAAATTGAAGCAGGCGTTTTTACAATAACTAATACACAAACAGGAAAAGTGTTTGTCGGTAGCTTTAATAACTTGAAAAGGCTAAATGGCTTTCAATTTATGCTAAAAACAAATACACATACCAATAAAGAGCTTCAAGCTGATTACAATACGTTTGGCCAAGATGCTTTTGAAGTGAAAATTGTTGAATATTTGAAGAAAAAAGAAGAGGGCTATTTCGATGCTAAAAGAGAACTCGAAAAACTAGAGCAAAAATGGCTGGACACGTTAAAGCCTTTTGGTGAGCGTGGTTATCATTCTTAATTTTACATGAGCGCATTTACTCTAATAAGATAGGTAAATGCGCTTTAAAACTTTTGCATGCATTGCGTTTAGTTAGTTTCTTTTAATCCAATTTCCTTTTGGGCTTTTTTTGTTAGCTTACTGTAAACGAGCTCATACGAATGTTGGATAAGTTGCTCTACCAAATCCATAGGGACTTCTGTAGCATCCATATAAATCGAATTCCAATGAGTCTTATTCATATAATAGCCAGGTATAATGCTGTTATATGATTCACGTAAAACCTCTGCACGAGCAGGCTCACATTTTAACGTAAGTACTAGTCTCCCCTTTCCACCAATCATGGCATACATCTTCTCACCAATATGATAACGGTCTGCCTGCCATTCTTCCTTATAGTCATGGGTTGTTGCGTGAAGTTGTAGACAATAAGCATGAATCTTTTCCTTTTCCATCGTACATTCCCCTTTCAATCCATAAGCTTTGTTTTACTTGTTATCATGTTCTTAGAATGAAGATAACAAAAACACACGTTCGATTATAGTCAGTATAATCGAAAACGTGTGTAGAAAATAGCGTTATTTACTTGTACCTCGATCAAACATCCCTATTACTTCTGTCGTCTGTAGAATATTGACAAATGACTTAGGATCGGTGTCCTTGATTGTGCTTTTCACATCAGCAAGTTGATAACGTGTAATTACAGTGATTAACACTTTCCGACCTTCACCAGAGTAGGCTCCCTTGGCATCAATAATGGTTACGCCTCGATGAAGTTTTTCTAATAACTGCTGTTTAACTTCCTCACCTTTATTCGTAATAATCATTAGTGTTAATTTAATATGGCTAGTATGAATCGTATCAACCACTTTTCCAGTAGCATAAATAGAAACAAGCGTTAATAATGCAGCATCCCAACTAAAGACAAAACCAGAAACAGCCACTACAATACCATTCATTGCGGCAAGTAAAGTACCTAGAGGAAAATCTCGTTTACGGCTCAGAAGCATCGCAATAATATCAAAGCCCCCTGAGGAACCTGCAGCACGGAAAATTAGCCCCATTGCAAGACCCACAATGACACCACCAAATAACGATGCAAGGATTGGCTCTTGTGTCGCTTTGTAAACCGGAATAATATATAAACTTACTGACAAAACAGCCACAGAAAGAATTGTATAGCTAATAAAACGTTTGCCAAGCTTCATTACACCTATAATTAGCAAGGGCAAGTTCAGGAGTAGATTTAACACTCCTGTATTTAAAGGTGTCACAATCCCAAGCATGATGGCAATCCCGCTCAATCCACCACTGAGAATTTCATGAGGAATTAACAAAAAATTATAAGCAAAGGCCACTACAATGGAAGAAAGTGTAATTATAATCACATTACGCATAATGATGTCCCCTATAATCGACCGATTTTTGATAGAACTTTCTCTTAGACTACCCAACTTCATTAAATGAAAAACCTAACGACCTTACTTTTTCTTTTGTTCTTCCTTCAAAGGGCCATTCTCCTTGTGAACGCTTGTATCAGCAACCTTATAAATACGCTCTAGCATTGGTGGATGGGTATAACGGAACCATTTCACCAATAGTGGTGGATTGACTTCACTTAAGCCTGAAATTGTTAGCTTTTGAAATGCTGTTACTGCCGCTTCACGATCATTCATGAGGTTAATCGCATATTGGTCTGCTCGTGTTTCCTGATATCTTGACACGAAATTTGACATTGGATTGGAAGCAAATAATAAAATGGAGGTGATGAGTAAAAATAATGGATACGAGCAGATACTACTCACTTTATTAATTTTCAAAACCTGTCCATATCGTGCAACTAGACGCCGCATAAGTTTCGCCGTTATCCACAACCCTATTAAGGTAAGCAGAAGATAGCCTGCGATTCCAAAATATATATGCTTTTCTACATAATGTCCCATTTCATGCGCCATGATAAATAAAATTTCATTGTCCGTAAGTCTATTTAAGGTGGTATCCCATAACACAATTCTCGAATTGCTACCGATCCCTGTCACATAAGCATTTAAGGAATTGGTCTTTTCCGCCATATTCACCTCATAAACATGCTCTGCCGGGATATTTGCCTGCGTAGCAAGTGACAATATCTTCGTTTCTAGCTCTTTATTTTTTAGCGGATAAAAATCATTGTACAAAGGATCGATGACTACTGGCTGGATGAACATTACAAAAATTGTAAATGGGATAGTTAATAGCCATGCATAGAGCCACCATCTTTTTTCGCTTTTTTTAATAAGCCAATAAATAACGGTAACGATAATCAGGCTCATTCCAAAGTTGATCCAAAAATCGATGACTCCATCCTTCATCCACGATCCAAAGGCTTGAGTACTAATCCCATAGCTTTTACTAAGATAGTAGCGATAATAGTTAAGTGGGAATAAAACTACATAGACTAATAAAGACAATAGGAATAGATAGCCTGCATTTTGTAATAGCTTCCATTTCGATTGAGATGTAGACACCTTCTCAAAATACTGCGAGACGCCCAGCAATAAAATCATAAAGTAAACAAGCCACTCCAAAGGTGTCGCTACAAAGAATAAAAAGTTCCGTATTTTTGAATATTCACCACTCAAAAAAAGTTCCTTGCCAGACATAAACATCACTGGATCTGCAACCGTTCCTTGTAAAGCACTAGGTATTTTCCCTCCACCACTATGGAATATATACCAGTACATACAAAGCACGTAAACACCGAATAGAAGCAGCGTAACAATGCCCATTTTTTTTGCTATGTCATTTCCCCCTCATATCACCCAAAGATTGTCCTATAGTAAGTGTAAGCGAAATTACCAAAGTTAGAACAAACAAGGACCTACTTTTTTAACATCTCCGCTCACTAAGAAGAAATTCGCAACATTTCTATCAATGATTACATAAAAGCTTTCTCATTGGTTCGAAATATTGCGAATTTATTATATCCTATTTATCCATGACAAAAGCTGTTTTTCCTCGTTGGTCTTCACTTAAATAGCCAGCTAATAATAGCTGCTCATACCATTGCTTTTCAATTACGGCTGCCTGAGCCTCATGATCTACTTTTGTAGAAAGCTCAACCATGATGTCTCCTTTATACTGCCACACCTCAATATCTGCATCGTGTCCAAAAAAGCTTCCTTTATAAGTAGTAGCATTAGCAGGTCCGTACACAACGGCTTGAGATAAAGTATTTTTATACCAAGCATCAGAATCCCAATTTAGAATTTTCTTTGGTGAATTATCAAGAATTAGTTTTTTTGCAGCACTCGTATCTACCTCATCGTAAGAAACATTCGAGGATGTTTTTAAAGATTCTTTACGACTAATGGTAAACGTACGATGATTTCCCTTTATATCTAATTCAAACTTGTAATTGGATTCAGAACCAGTAAAGCCATGACTTTCTGTCTCTGCAATTGCTTCGCTCAATGGTGTATTCAACAAGCGCTTTTTATAGGTAATATCCATCTTATTGCTTCCTTTGTATACACGTAAGCGGTGAATATAATCGTTTTGGAGAAAGGATTGATCAGGCGTATCATAAAAGTAAATCTTCACATCATCCTTCTTAACCGCCTGAAAAACCTCTAGAATATTGGATGATTCTGTGAAAAGCTCTGATTTGACATTGAATTTAATTTCATGTCCTGGCTCAATTGCTGCTTTCACCTTTGTTGTGCTTACACCCATAATACTGATAATTGTCAAACCCATCACACACATATATACAGCCCATTTTTTCAAGTTAACCATAATTGATTTCCTCCCTTTTTAATGTTGTTGCTAAATTTGTATGAGTACTATGAAAATAGATAGTTTTTCGCGCATGAATACATTGCGACAGCTTCATAAGATCTCGATAGTCAGGATGCGTTTTATAAAAAAACTCCGTTACAGGACGATTCAAATCTTTTCTTTTAAGCGAGGAATGTGCATAACCAGTTTGGATGACAATGGCCGTTGGATACTTCTTTACAAGCTCCTCTAACCGAGCGTCATTCTGTTCCATAAAGAAATAAAGCATATGATCACTGTCCGCTAGGTGCTGATGACGTAATGGCAACACCTTCTTGCTTGGCCACAGGTTGTCAGGGTCTTCATCATATTGCTCCAATAAATTTTGTAATTTAGTATCTACATGGATAGCTCGCGAAGTATGTTCAGAAAGATAGCTGATCATATCAACTGTTTTGCCAGAAAACGAGGAGGGAAAAATAAAAGCGTGATTTGGTTGAGCCTTAATGAAAGCAGCAAGTTGCTGTAACACTTCCAGATTATCAATACATTTTTCTATATGGCCGCTATCAATAAATGCTACATCATAAACGGTCCCGTCCTCCTCTGGTAGGGTTGCTTTTAACAAATAAGAATCGGCTACATAATCGCCTGAGAAAAAAAGTACTTCATCAAAAAATTGAATTTTGTACCACACACTTCCGATTAAATGTCCGCTATAGCCCCATTGGAAGGCAATACAGTCATTAACCTTAATCCATTTTCCTATGGAATCTGGATGGAAAGTATGAAGATTTGGTATAGGCTGTTGAAGCTGCTGTGCGGTCCTGTGGCTCATCAGTACTTGTCCTGAATACCCCATCTTTTTTAGTAATGGCAATGCGCCTACATGATCAATATGCGAGTGGGAAATAAAGACAGCTTGTAGCTTTTTTATATGGGCAGGCGCTAAATTTGGTGGCGTTTTTTCAGCATTTTTCATAATGCCACAATCCAATAATATAGCCTGTCCTCGGTTTTCAATATAAAAGCAATTGCGCCCATACTCCCCAACGCCACCTAAAATGTCAATATTAAGCATTGGCCTGACCCCCTCGTCTTTGCAGCCAATCTAATAGAAACATAAAAATTACTGTCATAATGACTGTGATGACAGCAACCGCCATCCCTACTCCTACATTCCCTTGCTCAAATTGACTATAGATAAATGTGGCACCTGTCTCGACAGAAGGCGGCAAAATGAGGAGACCTGCTACTAGCTCTCGCATTGAAATAATAAAGGTCATCATCATTCCTGTCAGAATCCCTTGCATTAATAACGGAAGAATGATGCGACGATACACATGCCAATTACTACGCCCAAAAATAGAGGCTGATTGAAAAATAGAAGCATCTAATTGGGAAAACGAAGATTTAATATACTGTACCGAGTAGGGTAGGAATAGAACACAATATGTGACAACAACCATTGCTTTCGTGTTATAAATGGTTGCTGGCAGCCATGGAGCATTCCAAAACATAATTAGCCCTACAACAAAAACAATCCCTGGAATAATATTAGGCATTAAACTAAAAAAATCTAAAACCTGTTGTTTTTTGGTTTCTCCTTTTTTAATATAAAGAGCAATTAATAATCCAACAATGGCTGTGATAATAGCTGTCATAATTGAAAAAGTAATGCTATTTATAAATGCCGTTAAGCCTGCACTTCCTGCTGTAAATACCTCCTGGTAAGAAGCGAAGCTGAAATTTCCGGCTTGTAAACCATCTCCTCTTACTTTTTGCAAAGAGGTAACGATAATAGAAAAATAAGGTATACCAATAGACAGCAATAGGACCATCCCTACAAATATCCATGAGCTTGCTCTTATATACCACTTGTCTTTGATTTCACGTTTAGCAGGTGTTTTTCCAGAAAGTACACCATACGTATAACGACGTCCAATAAGATTTTGGAAATACCAAATGATTAAGCAAACGGATAGTAAAAATAAAGAGAGAGAGGTCGCCATGCTAATATCGACTGGCCATCTCGATAGATACGTGTGTATTTCGGTTGTAAATACTTGAAATCCAATACGACTACCAAATGTGGCAGGAGTTCCAAATTCAGCAAGCGTTTTGATAAAAATGAGTAGACTGCCTAAAACATAGCTTGAAAGTACAAGTGGTAAAACAACTGTTAGCCAATTCCGCCAAGAACTTCTTCCAAAAATAAGTGCCGCATCTAAAAACGAGCCATTCATTCGTAGCAATGTATTTTTTAACATTAAATACAAAAACGGAAAGAGATGGAGGCTCATAATCATGACCATGCCAAATAAAGAAAAGAAAGAGTCCGTCATCCAAGCCGCACTTGGAACTAGTTGCTGAAGAAATCCGTTTTCTTGCATAAACAATATCCAGCCCATCGAACCAATATAAGGCGGTGTCATAAATGGAATTGTTAACACAATATCAAGCCAATCATATTGATATAAACTTGTTTTCGTTCGGATAAACGCCATAGGAAAAGCGATAACCGTTGTCTCGATGATAACGAACAGCCCTAGACCTACTGAATTGGCAAGTGTCTGCCATAATCTTTCATGCTCGAACATTCGGCCAAACTGAGAAACATCGAATTGCCCCTCTTTTGTAAAGGTATAAAATAATATTGCCAGTAATGGAGCGACAGCAAAAACGGTGACAAGTGCCATTAAAAATCCAAAAGCTCGTCTTCTTTCCATAATCATGACTACTACAACCCTTCTATAGAAAACTGAAAAGGAGGTATAGCCCCCCTATTTAACGAAATAAATCAGTAAACTTTGTTAGTACTTCCAGCTGCTTAGCTTCGGCACCAATCCAATCGACATGTAGCTGTGGAATTTCATCTAATGCGGCTCGATTTTTAACAGCAATCTCTTTATTTCCAGGTAATAAATAAGCATCAGCTACAAGTTTTTGGCCTTCATCTGACAGTAAAAAATCAACATAGGCCTTTGCAGCTTCTACATGTTTAGCTTCCTTTAAAATACCAACAGCACGAGGACTAACTACCGTCCCACTTTTCGGGTAGATAATCTCTACCGGCTCACCGTCCGCTTTTGCTTTATACGCCATATAATCCACGCCTGCAATCGTGGCATTTTTCTCACCCGTAATAACAGCATCTAATGCTTCTTTATTTGCACCATTGACTTGTAAGCCATTTTTCTTCCACGTATCAATCGTCCTCCAAGCCTTGTTATCTGCTTCCGTATAGCCGAATAAGAAATCAACAGCAGAACCAGACAAGCTAGGATCGGGGATATTGATTTTGTTTTGCCAGTCGGCTTTTGCTAAATCGGACCAATCTTCAGGTATTTGTGTTGTATTTTTCGTATTATAAGCAATACCTAAAGCTGAAGCACTGTAGCCATAGAAATAGCCCTCTCCATCAGACCAGTCCTTGTTGATGTTGTCTTTGTTGGCAGCATCTTGATAGCTTTGCAATTGATCTGTTGCCTTTAAGCCATCCATGGAGGCAACGGACGCAAGCACCACAACATCTGCTGCAGGATTATTTTTTTCTGCCTCTAAACGAGAAAGAATTTTACCAGTAGTTCCTTGAAACATTTCAACTTTGATCCCTGTTTTTTCTTCAAAAGCTTCTTGAATATTTGCAGCTAAACCATCTGGACCAGCAGAATATACCGTCAGTACTTTCTCCTCCGGTGTCTTTGCACTTGCTTCTTTCACATCTTTTGCCTCTTTATTACCACAACCTGCTAATGCTAATGTCAATAAAATCCCAGCAGTTGCCCATAACTTAAAACGTCGTTTTTTCAATGTAAACCCTCCAATTGATAGATTTGTTTTTCATCAATAAATACTTGTAGTCGTTTTCCATGCTCTAAGGGATGATTTTCATAAAAACTCCATGGCTTTCCTTCCACCTGTGCTTGCACTAAATAACGGTCACCCACAAACGTACTTTTCATAATCTCCGCTTGCTTCGTTATCGTCCCTGGGCGTTGGATACTCGAAACGCCTTCAGGACGTACAATGGAATGTCCATTTTGTAGCCAATTCACTTTGCCAATAAAATCTGCTACGTACGGTGTTGCTGGTGCTCGATAAATTTCCTCTGGTGAGCCGATTTGAGCAATCCTCCCTGCCTCCATGACAATAATTTGATCAGACATGGTCATGGCCTCTGTTTGATCGTGTGTGACAAAAATAGCCTGGCAATCAAGCTCATGAATAAGATGCATGATTTCGTCTTGCATTTGCTCTCTGAGGACAGCATCAAGAGCTGACAGTGGCTCATCAAATAAAATCAATTTAGGATTGGTTGCTAAAGCCCTCGCTAATGCTACCCGTTGCTGTTGGCCGCCCGATAATTCACCAGGCTTCCGTAGCTCATAGCCTTGCATTTTAACCATTTGCATGACATGTTCCACTCGAGCCGGAATGTCTGACTTAGGAACAATCCCCTTTAAGCCAAAGGCAATATTTTGATAGATGGTCATATGTGGCCACAGTGCAAAATCCTGAAAAACCATGGCAATATTGCGTTTATTCGGTTTGACATTTTTGCGAGATTCCGAAGAATAAATTACGGTGTCATCAAATCGAATTTCCCCTTTCGTTGGTTGTTCAAGGCCTGCAAGCAATTTTAGTAAGGTTGTTTTACCACAGCCTGATTGTCCAAGAATGGTAATGAATTGTTGATCTAACTCCACATCGATAGGCCATAATGCTTGGGATTGCCCATATTTTTTCTCGATATTGGTTAATGAGATTTTCATACATATCCTCCTCGTTATGTACAACTATAAATTCCAGATATTTAGAAAATATTAATCTACTATTAATAACTCGTTAAAATAAATCTAATAAACTAAAGTAAATGCAAGATTTTTTCTAATTTGCTTTAGGAGGATAAAATGAATAATAGTAAATTAAAGGCATTTTGCTTACTCGTAGAATTAAAAAAATTAGCCCCTGTTGCCAAAGAACTTGGCATTACAGCCCCTACAGTGTCCTTTCATATCCGCTCTATTGAAGAGGAATACGGCATTCGCTTGTTTCGAACAAATGCAGGAGGATATCGTTTAACAGAGGCTGGCGAGGGTGTTTATCATTATGCCCGTCAAATCGTTCAACTCCAAAAGGATATGAATCGTTTTGTCGAAACCCTTTTGGCAGGACATATTGGCTCATTGCGACTTGGGGCAAGTGGATTGCCTGCGCATATTTTCATGCCAGATTTAATCCATCAAGTTTCAACAGCTTATCCAGAGATTCGCATTTCATTGGAAGTAAAAACAGCACCTGAAATTGAAGAAAAAGTTGCACTGCAAGAGTTAGATTACGGACTTATTATGGAAACTAAACAGGAAAATCCTTTACTTCATTACGAGACTATTGGTGAAGATGCACTCGTTTTGGCATGCAGTCCTACACACGAGCTAGCAAAAAAAAAGAACATCACAAAAGAAGATGTTCTTAAAAACAAACTATTATTGCACACGTCCTCTAGCTCCACGAATCACTTTATTGAAAAATGGATGAATCCTTTTCAGCCCTCTATGTATACGATTGAATTGGATTCTGTAAGCACGATTAAAAAGATGCTGACCTTTGAAAAAAATGTTGCTTTTTTATCTGTTGCTTTAATAGAGGAAGAATTAAAATCCGGATTACTAGTAAAAAAGGATTTACATGATGTGACACTTAAGAGAAAAATTCAATTTATTTATCCTAAAACGCGCTTAGATCACACGATTGATAAATTTGTCAAACAGTCGATTGATGAAGTTGCACAACAATTAAAAAAGTCTTCCGTCATGACATAATTCCACAGGTAGCCGTAATAACATGAAATGGGGACATTTTATTCTTTTAGAAAGGAGGGTTGTCCTTGCTAACCAAGCTGTTGACAAAGGATTGTATACAGCTTGCAAATTTTGTCCATTCGTGGCAGGAAGCCATTCATTTAGCTGCAAGCCCATTATTACAGTACAACAAGATTGAACAACGTTACATCGAAGCTATGATTCAATCCATTGAGCAATATGGTCCCTACGTCGTTATCACACCGAAAGTGGCCATTCCACATGCGCGACCAACTGATGGCGTTTATGAACAAGGAATGAGTTTGCTATGCTTAGAAAAGCCTGTATTTTTCAGTCCCAATCAGCCTGTTTACTTAATTTTTGTGTTAGCGGCCATCGATAATATGTCACATTTACAAGCCTTGGCAGATTTGATAGTAGTATTACAAAATCCTGACCAGATTGACGACCTTATTGCCTGTCAGCATCAAGACACGCTATGGGAGAAAATCAAACAATATACAACAAAGGAGTCAACAGAATGAAAATTTTAGTTGTATGTGGGAGCGGCTTAGGCAGTAGTTTTATTTTAGAGTTAAATGTCAAAAAAGCATTAGAGTCATTAGGGAAAGAAGCTGAGGTATCACATACGGATTTAGCATCCGCAAAGGCGGAGACAGCAGATATTTATTTAGGCGCCGCCGACATTGTAAATGAACTAGCAAAAGACAAAGGAATCATTGTGAGCATCTTTAATATGATGAGCATTGCGGAAATTAAAGAAAAGCTAGAACCATTTCTTTAGACACTTAAAAAATTGGATAGGATGAGGTGTTGAATATGTTAGATGTTATCATGTATGACATTTTAGGAACACCAGCTATATTAGTCGGCCTATTCGCATTGATTGGTTTACTGATCCAAAAGAAATCAAGTTCTACAGTTCTTTCAGGTACTTTAAAAACCATAATGGGCTTTGTCATCCTTGGTGCAGGAGCAACTGTCCTAATTGGCTCTTTAGATCATTTTAGTAAAATGTTCGACCATGCCTTTCAAGTACAGGGGGTCATTCCCAACAATGAAGCTATTGTGGCAGCTGCTCAGACTAACTTTGGTACAGCTACTGCACTGATTATGGTATTCGGAATGATTATGAACCTATTATTAGCGCGATTTACGCCATTAAAATATATCTTTTTAACTGGGCATCATACATTATTTATGGCTTGTTTAATCGCTGCTTCATTATCTGTAGGTGGGATGAGTGGTATACCACTTATTATTGTCGGATCTATTATCCTCGGTCTTTGTATGGTCGTGTTCCCTGCTATTTTACAACCAACAGTCCGACAAATCACAGGTAGTGACGATTTTGCTGTCGGTCATTTTGGCAGTGTTGGCTATTATGTTTCTGCCAAAATCGGCAAGTTAGTTGGTAATAAAGCGAGAACAACAGAGGACATACAAGTACCAAAATCACTTGGCTTTTTACGTGATACTTCTGTTGCTATTTCTTTAACAATGGCTATATTCTTTGTCATTGTTGCTCTTTTCGCAGGACGTTCTTATATCGAGGCACAATTGTCTAATGGGTCTAACTTTATTATTTTCGCGATTATGCAAGCGATTACATTTGCTGCAGGCGTCTATATTATTTTAGCAGGCGTTCGGATGTTAATTGCAGAAATTATTCCAGCCTTTAAAGGAATTGCTGATAAACTCGTACCAAATACAAAGCCAGCACTAGATTGCCCAACCATCTTCCCCTTTGCACCGAATGCCGTCATCATTGGTTTCATCTTTAGTTTTTTAGCAGGGTTGGTTTCTATGTTTATCCTCCCCTTCATCGGACTAAAGGTTATTGTTCCAGGGCTTGTTCCGCATTTCTTCACAGGTGCTGCAGCAGGCGTCTTTGGTAATGCCACAGGCGGCAGAATTGGTGCCATGGCAGGAGCTTTTGCTAACGGTTTATTAATTAGTTTTATCCCAGCTATCCTTCTTATCTTTATGGGAGACATTGGCTATGAAGGAACAACCTTTGGTGATTCAGACTTCGGTGTTATCGGTATTATTATTATTAATTTATTAAAATTATTTGGAGCGGTTTAAAGCTGATGTAATTAGCTTTCATATTGTTAAAAAAGAACGATTGACGTGGAGTTGATTTCGGTTATGCCAGCGTTCTTTTCAAGTGGCATCGCGCGGCTCATTGCATGCCACCAGGAATTCATCACCAAGCAATTCTGGCACGGAAAGTCTATCAATTTTCACAAAAATTATATTATGAATTCCTAGCGCTATTAGCGGTAGGCTTTTTGCTGCGGAAACTTTAATAAAACGATTACTTTATTTATAATCCTCCTTTATATGTGTCACTTAGTATGGATATATAGCAGAAAACTAATATTTATTTTTTCTCGATGTCTGACATCAGACTAAAAAACTTCACATTTTGCCGATATATATTCTATAAACAACAGGAGGTACAAAATTTGAAAAAATTAATGGTTATTTTTCTTTTGATTGCTCTGTTAGCAGCAGGTTGCTCAACAGCTCAAACAGAATCATCAACTGAGGAATATAAAATAGGTATTTTACTTTCAGATGCAGGACTTGGTGATGAGTCATTTAATGATTCTGCTTTTAAGGGGCTAGAAAAGGCCCGAGATGAGCTTGGTATTTTATTTGATTACAAAGAGGCACCTGATGGTAATTACGAGGAAAAGCTGAACGAGCTTGTAGCTGAAAAATACGATATCATCATTGGCCTAGGTTTTTCAGTACAAGAAGCGCTAGAAAAGACAGCAAAACAATTTCCAGAGCAGCAATTTATACTAATTGATGGACAATCTGAGGTCGACAACATAATTTCCATTACCTTTAAAGAACAGGAAGGTAGCTTTTTAGTTGGTATGGTGGCAGCTATGACAAGCAAAACAGGAAAAATTGGCTTTATTGGTGGGGCAGATGCTCCTGTTATCCATCACTTTGAAAATGGATTTATTGAGGGAGCTCGTTACGTAAAACCTACTATTGAAATTTTGAGTAAATATGCTGGTACTTTTGATGATACTCAGGCAGGCGCAGCAATAGCTGATCAATATATCAAAAATAACGTTGATTTTATTTACCATGCCGCTGGTTTTACTGGCTTTGGGGCAATTAAAAAGGCCGAAGAAAAAGGCATTTATGCAGCCGGTGTTGATATTGATCAATTTTTTGTTGCTGAAAAAACGGTGGTTACATCCATGCTAAAAAATGTTGACCTTGCCGTCTATCAACTTGCGAAGACATTAGTAGAAGACGGAAAAATAACGGAAAAATCGTTTGCCTTAGGTCTCGCCGATCAAGGCGTGGGACTAGCCGATATTCGCGTTATTCAACTGACAACCGAGCAGCAAGCTGCCATTGAAAAAGCAAGAGAAGCCATTGTTGCAGGTACGATAAAAGTAACTGCAGAAAAGAGGGATGGCCAGTGACATTACGTAAAAAATTATTTATGAATACACTGATCCCAATCGTACTGGCAATGGCTATGATTGGTTTCATTATCATGCAAACATTTACGATTCAAACAACAGCACAGGATGACACTGAACTTTTACTTGTAGTAAAGGAACTTGAACAAAGTCTGGTGGTTGCCAGCCAATCATTAAATAATTACACCTATTTAGAAAGTGAAGCCAATAAAAACGAAGCACTTGCTATATTACAAGAAACAAAAAGTAATGTAGACGAATTAGCCGCTCTCTCAAAAATACCAGAGCATCAAGCAATCATCGAGAAAATAGCTAGTAAATTTAAAGATCTAGAACAAGCTACAGAAAGCGGCTTTCAAGAAAACAACCGTTCTGAAATTAAAAAGCAGTCCATCAGAATCAAAGGTATTTTAAATGATATGTATTTGCTGAAAAAAGAAACGAACGAATGGTATCAGGAGATGATACAAGTCACAAAGCAAAAAATAGGATTCATTACAACTTCGACAATCATAGGTAGTGTGTTATTAATTATCGCAACAATTATTTACTCCTATTTGGCTGCGAAAAGAATTACCAAACCGATTAATCAAATTGTAGAATGTGCACAGGCCGCAGCTACAGGGGATCTAACGATTGATACCGCTACCCTTTCCTATCAACCAAACAGTCGAAACGAAATCGATCGATTAACAGAAAGCTTTTCACAGATGATGAATAATCTAAAAGGTACAGTTCAATCGATTGATCATATCGGACAGGATGTTAATTTATTTACACAAGATGTTACGAGCCATATGAAAAATATTCATGAAAGCAGTAACCAAATCGCTACATCTACTGATGAATTAGCAAAAGGAAGCTACACAATGTCAGAGGACATCCAATCTGTTGCGATTCTGATGAATGGTATGGCTGATCAATTCAAAGGTGTCATGCTAACAAGCGAGCAATCAGCTACAAAAGGTAAACAGGCATTGGAAGCCGTTCATAATGGGCAGTACTCATTAGAAAAGCAAGCTACTATTGTGAAGGATATTTCAACCACATCACTTGATATTAAAGAGGCTGTTACGCAGTTTTCCCAATTTACCTCAGAAATTGAAGGAGCAGCTAATGCTGTCCACACGATTGCAAGCCAAACGAATTTACTTGCCTTAAATGCCGCTATCGAGGCTGCACGCGCGGGAGAAGCGGGTAAAGGGTTTGCCATTGTCGCAGATGAAGTTAAAAAGCTCTCAACAGAAACAGAGCATGCAACGACTTTAATATCTTCAATGGTAACGCAAATTCAAGATGGCATTACCCATATACTAACTACCGCTGAACGTGGCTATCAGCTTTCAAATGAGCAAGCACAATCTATGGAAGAAACAGAAAAATCTTTCGCAGTGATTGCGACCCAAATTGCAAATATCCATCATGATTTACAACATCTTATAAAAGAAATGGGTCATACGAATGACATGAGCCAACAAGTAAATCGTACTATTGAAAATATTTCAGCCATTACTGAAGAAACAGCGGCTGGTACAGAAGAAATATCTGCATCGACACAGGAACAGCTACTAGCCTTCGAAAAAATTAATACAAAAATAATCGACCTTCAAGAAATGACAGATACATTGATGAATGAGCTAAAAAAATTTACATTATAGCCATTAGACGCAATACCTAAAGAAATCCAGTGGAGACATTCACTGGATTTCTAAATGTTATAAAGTTAAGCCACCGTCTACTAGCACGATTGAGCCTGTCATATAGCTTGCTTTATCTGATGCTAGGAACACAACCATTTCAGCAAGTTCCTCTGGTTTCGCATAGCGTCCCATTCTCATATTCGGAAGTTCCTCAGGAATATAGCCACCTGTTTCAAACATATTTGTTACGCTGTTTGTTAACGCTGTCTCTACTCCACCTGGACAAATACCATTGATACGAATGCCTTTTTTCACATATTCCAAGGAAGCTGACTTTGTTAAACCTACTACTGCATGCTTACTTGCAGAATAGACAGCCATACTATGCTCACTACGAACGCCAGCTGTTGAAGCCGTATTAATAATAGAGCCGCTTCCTTGTCCTTCCATTACTTTTAAAACATGTTTTAAGCCAAGGAATACACCCTTCACATTGATTGCCATAATACGATCATATTCTGAATCATCGATCTCTGTTAATGGAGAAATTTTTTGAATAACTCCAGCATTATTGAAAAATACATCGATACGTCCATAAGTATCTACTGCCGCATTGACATATTTCTGAACATCTTCACTTTTTGAAACATCAGCCTGAACGAAAATGCCTTCTCCGCCTTGCTCTTTAATTAAGTTTAATGTCTCTTCCCCTGTTTCTTTGTTGAAATCAACAACTACCACTTTTGCACCATTGCTAGCAAGTTTCAAACTGCTGGCTCTTCCAATACCACTTCCTCCACCTGTTACAACTGCAATTTTATTCAAAAGATCCATCTTCTATTCCTCCCTAACATCTTGAATTCAGTATCTATTTTATTGCTACTTCTCCTTAATTTATTGTATTATTCTACACAAAATAGTACTTTCTCATTGTCTATACAATAAAAATTGTAATTGCTTTCATTACTATTATAAACGGGGGGAGAAACGTGAAAATATCGACAATTGATCTTCAATACATAAGTCAACTCATCTATGAAACCCATCACCTTCCTGTTTCTTATATCAATGCATTAGGAGAAGTTATTTTTGACTATTCATCAGCTGACTATCAAAATAATCCTTCCTATCATTCTTTAAAGGAACAGTTAACAGCATATCCATATCATAGAGCTTCAAATGATTATCCAATTTTTTTCTCTCATGCTGAATTTAATTTTTTCTATATCAACCTAAAAATCGATGAACAATATTTAGGAGCCATTGTCGTTGGCCCTTCCCTTTCACCAGAAATGGAAGACGCTGTGAATCCAACTACTTATCATAAGCACGAGATGATTCCTCATCTTCATTATCAGCAATGTTTAGCTATTAGTTTATTTGTTTATTTTTCAATCTATCAAAAGAAATTAACTAAAATGGCTGTTATTCAACACAACCAAGCATTAAAGCCCCTAATTCGTCATGAGGAAAATACTGCGATAGAACTTTCACATGCTAGAAGAAATGCTATTGTTCATACAAATCTTTACTACGAAAAAATACTGTTAGACTATGTGAAAAATGGACGTATGGAAAATCTAAATGAAGTTTTAAACTATTCCATTATGGAGCAAGCAGAACTAGGAGTACTTTCCAAACGTAATAATTTAAGAAGTGTACAGTACTTGATGATTACAGGAGTTGCCCTTATATGTCGTGCAGCGATTGAAGGTGGTTTAAATGAAGAAACAGCCTTTACATTAAATGATTTCTACATACAAAAGCTTGAGGATCAAAATAGCTTAATCGACATTCTTTCATTAATGGAGGAAGCTATTTACGATTTTACGCGTCGTGTGTCAAAGACAAATAAACAGAAATATTCAGCACCCATTACAACTTGCATCCACACGATCGAAAATCAACTATATGGTGAAATCACACTTGATCAACTTTCAGCCATTTGCCACTTAAGCCCAAATTATCTTTCTTCTTTATTTAAAAAAGAAGTAGGAATTTCCTTAAGCGAATATATTCAGCAACAAAAAATTGAGGAGGCGAAAAAACTATTAACCTTTACAAACTATCCAATCCTTGATATCGGCTCATTACTGAACTTCACAGACCAAAGTTATTTTATTAAAGTTTTTAAAAAATTTACGGATATCACCCCTAAGCAATATAGAAATGAGTATTCTCGTAAATGATGTAAAAAAAGAGAAAGTGAAGCACTGTAGCCACCTACTTTTACTTTCTCTTTCCTGATTTGAAGTAATACCTGTATCTCCTAAAACATACCTTACATTAAAACGTAATCATTACACTTTAAGGAGGTATATGTGGAACGTCTCCCTATTACTAGATATGTATTGAATTTTTGGTTCCTCTTTATTCTATTCGTAAGTCTGCTACCACTAATCTTATTCAACTTCTCAGCACTCAAAGATCTAAGTTCTTCTTTACTCAGTCTACACACTATATTTTTAAGTATTTTAATTGAAGCATTACCGTTTGTCTTAATTGGGATACTGATTGCCGGTTTTATTCAAATTTTCATTAAAGAGGAACATATCCAAAGATGGATTCCTCGCAATACGTTGATGGCTGTTGTCATGAGTTGTTTTGTAGGAGCCTTATTTCCTGCCTGCGAATGTGGGATTGTTCCTATTGTTAGAAGATTGATTGCCAAAGGCGTACCAATACATGCTGCTATAGGATTTATGTTAACTGGTCCACTCATTAATCCCATTGTTATTCTCTCCACCTACATGGCATTTGGAAATGATTTAAAAATAGCTGGCCTTCGGATGCTAGTTGGCTTTGTCATTGCTATTATTATCGCATTACTCATTAGCTTGTTTTTTAAAGGTTCACAATTTAAGAGCTCTGTACAACCCATTTCATTGACAACAACTAATCAACAACCATCCTTTGTCACAAAGCTAATAAATATGTTCAAACATGCCATTGATGAATTTTTTGATATGGGCAAATACTTAATTATCGGAGCATTTTTAGCTGCCTTTGTACAAACATATGTATCTACCAAAACACTCGTAGAAATTGGAGAAGGTGTCCCCTCTTCTATTTTAGTTATGATGGGCTTAGCCTTCATTTTATCACTTTGCTCGGAAGCTGATGCCTTTATTGGTGCATCCTTTAGTGCTATATTCTCCACTCCACCCATTCTGGCATTTCTCATTTTTGGCCCTATGATTGATTTAAAAAATACCATTATGTTGATGAGCGTATTTCGTATTAAATTTGTCTTATGGTTAATCGCCTTAGTGGCTACAGTTGTCTACATTAGTATATGGATTCTTTCAGCGTATCTCTAAGGGGGAAAGCCATGAAATTTCACTTTCAACAAGCGTTAAAAGCCTTGATGTTACTCGCCTTTTCAGCTATGATTGCCAGCCTGCATTGGACCGGGGAACTAACAAAATTCATAAACCCTAAATATGAAAGCCTCAGTAAAACAGCTGCCATTTTATTTTTTGTACTCTTTCTTGTTCAATTGACTAGAGTTATATCTTTTTCAAAGTCTCCCCATCACTGTGATCATGCTGGACAAGCTTGTTGCTCTCATCACCACCATGGTTACTCATGGATAGCCTATCTCATTATCATGACCCCCATACTGACAGGCTTCTTCGTACCAGCTAAAATTTTAGATGCTGCCATTGCTGATAAAAAAGGTGGTGCCTTTATTCTCACCCAACAAAGTCAATCATCTAAAATAGAGGATTACCTCACTTCAAATGAAACGATTGATGAAAATATTTACGATGAACATGAGGCTGATACCCGACTGTTGGAGGAAAAACAGGAGATGACAAAACAGCAATATGAGCGATTAAAGCAACAACTCTCACAAAAACCTATACTGAAAATGACTGATAAGGACTATACGATTTATTATGAAGAGATTAATCAAAATTTGGTCAACTATTTAGGGAAGAAAATACAGCTGAAGGGCTTTGTTTTAAAAGAAGAAAGCTTTACAGAAAAGCAACTCGTTATTTCAAGATTTCTTATTACCCATTGTGTAGCTGATGCAAGTATCGTAGGCTTCCTAACAGAATTTCCTGAGGCTCCCTCTCTCACAGAAGATACATGGATTGAAGTGGTTGGTACAATTAGTCAAACAACCTATGAGGGAACTAGCTTACCTGTTATCCATATTGAAGATTGGGTAACAATAGAACAACCCGAATCACCTTACCTTTATCCTATTAATATCCGAATGAGCTTCTAGTAATAAAAGGGCAAAGCGAATAATTTGCCCTTTTTCATCATTTAATCCCAGAAACAGCTAAATGCCTACCCATAAAAAAAGTGTCTTTTCATTTTTACAATAACCGGGAATAGTTATCAATTTGGCGCTAACATCCATGCCATTTATCCATAAGATAGGTACTCTATTAACGAGCACCAAATTCATAAAAGAGCATAGCTGTAAATACAAGTTACGAAATTAACAATAGGTAGCTGAGCCTTTAGATTTTTTATGTTTGAAATGATTAACTACTCACAAAGGGGTTGCAAAAATTTGTTTTTCTATTGGGTCCCAAAGAACAATGCCCACATCCGCTCCCTGATCGATAACTCGAACTGTAATGGGAATGTAATCAAAATTTAGTTTAGTACTAATCAGCTGTAATAGCCCTACCAATTCTGTATCATTAATAAGAGGAACATTTACATCGATTTTAATATCAGTTAATTGGTCATCCTCATATCGAAGTTTCCCTATAATTTTCGGGTTTAAATGTTTAAATCCATCTTGTATTTCTTCTTTAAAATTTAATAATTTATTATACATATTTTGGTCTAAACTATATAACGCATCTGATGGGAATAAATAATACTTTTTATCAACCTCAGACCACTTTGTTATGGTATCTTCCCCTTGTGTCATAAATGTTTCAGCTAAAAATACGCCTGGAATAATATCATTGATATTTGATTCCTGATATAAAGTTAAATAAATGGGAACACGAGGTACTTTTTCATTTTTTCTAAGGTCTTTAATAATCTTTTCAGCTACTTCTTTCCCATACCTTTTCACATCATGAATATCATCATCATTTTCATCAACTTTCACTTGGCCAGTGTAAATTAAACCGTTGTCATCCGTTACTCGTATATCATAAAATTCATTAAGAGATATTGCGATCGACATACCTTCTATTTTGTTAGTTTTTTTATTTATAAAATTATGTTCTAAAACATGAGAGAGTATCAAAGGATACTTTTTTTCATCCTCTAAAACATTACCCGTCCTATTTTCAATGGCAGGGTTTAAACCTATACCTTCTTCTGTTTTTCTTTCTAACCATTGACTAATCATTTTTTCATCCAAATATTGACCTTCCTGCATGTAAAACTTTTCTGTTGGAAAATGCTTCACAGATAAATTCATTAATCCATTTTCTATCTCATTTATATTCAAGGCATTATTCATATTTTTGATGATTAAGCCTCTAGCAATAGTGGACTTTGCAGGCTGTTGAAATTCATAAACTTCCTTTTTTTGTATAGATGAAGTATACATTTTCTCATTAGTAGGAACACCCTCAACATCACTACTACAAGAGGCTACTAACAATATTGGTGCAATTAAAAATAACATTCGCCTTTTCCTCATTACGATTACTCCTTGACGATTATGTAATAATTGTTTATTCCTTTAACTTAACCATACCAAATTTTCCAAAATAAAACATTATAAATTAATAAATCTCACCATTCTATACAAGGTCAATCACAAAAGAAAGATCAATGCTCAAGAAAAATGAACATTGATCTTTAATAGAGTATCTGATTAATATAGGATGTCCCTCGTCATAGGGTCAATCACTTAGAGCAGTTGCCTTTCTTGTTTGAGCGAGTACTCCTCACCTTTCGAGCGGGGGTCATCCTTTTATGAGCAACCTCTCCTCAACTTGGAGCGGCTACTCACCATCTTGGAGCGGTTTCCTTACCTTTATGAGCGGGTACTCACCTTCTTGGAGCGCTTTCCTTACCTTTATGAGCGGATACCCTTCACTTTGGAGCGGTTTTCTTCACTTTATGAGCGACTTCTCCTCAACTTTGAGCGGTTTTCTTACCTTTTTGAGCGGTTACTTACCATCTTGGAGCGCTTCTCTTACCTTTATGAGCGGATACCTTTACTTGGAGCGGTTTTCTTCACTTTATGAGCGGGTACTCACCTTCTTGGAGCGCTTTCCTTACCTTTATGAGCGGATACCCTTCACCTTGGAGCGGTTTTCTTACCTTTTTGAGCGACTTCTCCTCTCCTTGGAGCGGTTTTCTTACCTTTTTGAGCGGTTACTCACCATCTTGGAGCGCTTTCCTTACCTTTGTGAGCGGTTAGCTTTCACTTTGGAGCGCTTTCCTTACCTTTATGAGCGGTTAGCTTTCACCTTGGAGCGCTTTTCTTCACTTTATGAGCGGATACCCTTCACTTTGGAGCGCTTTCCCTACCTTTATGAGCGGATACCCTTCACTTTGGAGCGCTTTCCTTCACTTTATGAGCGGCTACCCTTCACTTTGGAGCGCTTTCCTTACCTTTGTGAGCGATTACTCACCACTCTAGAGCGGGTTTCCTTCACTTTATGAGCGACTTCTCACCTTATTGGAGCGCTTTCCTTCACTTTATGAGCGGCTTCTCCTGAACTTTGAGCGGTTCTCTCTTTTATGAGCGGGCTACTCCCAAATTTGGAGCGGGGACCATCCTTTTATGAGCGCCCTCTCCTCAACTTGGAGTGGGAGCCACACATTTTTGATCAAAAGCTCCATCACATTGGAGTATTTTCCTCACTTTTATGCAGCCTATAATTGACTATATACCGAAAGCGCATCGGTGATATTGTATTGCTCCGTACGAGGATTTCCTTCTGCCCCTACTGTTACTAACACGTATTCTTGTCCATTTACAACGGCTAGACTTGCTAAACACAAACCAGCTTCATCTGTATAGCCTGTCTTACCACCTACAATTTCTCCTCCTGGCAATGCAGATGTAGTCATATGCTGAAACATGCGGCTTGTAAATGTAATGCCTTCGGGGTGAAGGTTTGTTTGCTTAATAGAATATCGTTCTGCTGTGTAAACATTGCGAAACTCATGATTGGTTAATGCATATTGTAAGAGTAAAGACATATCCTTTACTGTCGTATAATGTTTAGGATGATGCAATCCCGTTGTATTCATAAAATGTGTATTTTTCATTCCTAGCTGCTGTGCCTTATCGTTCATAAGTTTTACGAACTCCTTTTCTGATCCAGCAACATATTCAGCTAAACCAATGGATGCTTCTGCACCTGAGGGTAACATGGAACCATATAATAAATCCTCTAAAGTTACCTTCTCATTCGGGAGAAAACCCGCCACAGACGCATTTTCCTCGAATAAATCATTAAAGATATTTTTTTGTAACACGATTTCTTCTTGTAAATTTGAAATCTGTTCAATCGCGACTAAAACCGTCATCATTTTTGTCAAGGATGCAGGATAAATCATTTCCTCACTATTTTTTTCTAGTAGCACTTGATTTTCATCTAAATTCACTAATATTGCATTAGCACTGTATAAATCGATATTGAGCATATTACTACCCATTGTTTGCACTACGTTAGGTGATTCGACAATTTCCTGACGTAGTGACACGGGTGTTTCTTTTACTAGTAAATAACCAAATAGCATGATGATAAGGAACAATATACTTAAAACACCTTTTCTCGTCATAAAAACAACTCCTTCTCTTATAGTTTTATTCAACCATAAAAAAAGGAGCTTTTTTTTAATTAACTATTAGTGAATTCTTAAGGTTTCTTAAGAATTCGTTGGAATCATCACAGTAAAAACTGTTTTCCCATTATTAGAAGCTGCCGTAATGGTCCCGCCATGGGCTTGGACAATTTCATTTGAAATGGCTAAACCAAGACCAGCTCCACCTGTTTGTGTAGACCTAGCATTATCTAAACGGTAAAACTTTTCAAATATCATGTTCAATTTTTCAGGAGGAATTGTCTTTCCTGTATTAGTAAACGAAATATACGTTTGATTGTTTTCGCTTTTTGCACTAATTTCAATTGTACTATTTGAATCACTATAGGCAATGGCATTTTTTAAAATATTATTAAATACCCTTGCTAATTTATGACCATCTGCATATATATTAATTTCTTCATCTATTTTGACAACCGCTTTTTGCCCTTTTGGTGCTAGCAATGGGTAAAATTCATCAGCTACTTGCATTAGCATATAATTTAGAGGAATAAGGTCTTTTTCTAAAACGATTGATTGTAAATTAAATCTTGTTATGTCAAAAAACTCGTTAATTAATTGTTCTAGTCTATTTGACTTTTCTAGCGTAATCGCAACATATTTCTCTTTTTGCTCAATAGGCATATCCCTTGCCTCATCTAAAAGGCTTAAGTAGCCAATAATGGATGTTAAGGGTGTTTTAATATCATGCGCTAAATAGACAACTAGATCATTTTTACGTTGTTCCGCTTCTTGAGCATCTCTCGCACGTTTTTCTAATTTATTTTTCACATCATTTAGTTTTTTCTCCAAGAAATCAAGCTCTTCGGGAAGTTGAATTTCCTTATCTGACTCATCGGCAAGCATTGTGATACTCGTACTAATTTGATGAAAATAACGAGTAAAGCGAGATAAGGCAATATAAAAAATGATTAATAATAATACAATAAAACCGATAGCAAGCCAAAGGGGTTTATTTTGTTGGAATAACACATTGTAGGCATTTTGTGCAGCAAAATAATCGAGCTGCAAGACTTTTTCACAAAAGTCAACAAAGGCATCTGCAAAAGGAGCTTGCAAGACTCCATCAATGAATGCAAAATTTATAAATAAACCTATGATGATCGCTAAGAGAAGGATAATAATAATTTGTACTACCATTTTTCTCTTCAGTCTGCCAAACTCATTTTTCAATGGTATACCCCACTCCCCATACGGTTTTAATAAATTTTGGGTTGTCCACAGAATCTTTCATTTTTTCTCGTAAATGCCGAATGTGAACCATTACAGTGTTATTGCTATTAAAGTACTTTTCTCCCCAAATTTCTTGAAATAATTGCTCTGAACTAATAACCTTCCCTCGATTTGCAGATAAGTACCATAAAATCGCGAATTCCGTGGGTGTGAGGGATAATGGTCTTTCATTTAAAAAGACTTGTCTTGTATTCTTGTTGATCATCAAACCTGCGAAATCAATGATATCCTCGTTTTGCTTTGAACCTTGGTTATACAATGTAAATCTCCGTATTTGTGCCTTTACACGAGCAACCATTTCCAATGGACGAAAAGGCTTTGTTATATAATCATCTGCCCCTAAAGAAAATCCATTTATTTTATCGATCTCTTCTTCCTTTGCCGTAAGCATAATCACTGGAAAATTAAATCTTTCTCGTATTTTTTGTAAAATAGTAAAGCCGTCGATATCTGGCATCATAATATCTAAAACAGCTAAATCCACATTTTCGCGCTCAATACATGCCAAAGCCTCTTGGGCATTATAATACTTAAACACATGGTAATTTTCATTTTTTAAATAAAGCTCAATTAAATCTGCAATTTCTTTTTCATCATCTACAACTAAAATATTCAATAAATGCCCCTCTCCTTCTACCATCCTGATGACTAATGGATTTTTCACAGGCATTATAGCATTTACTAGTAGTTATATCTATTAATAAGAAAATGTCTTGTGGACAAATAAAAAAGTAGATTTAGAAAAATATGTTTTCCCTAAATCTACTTTTAAATTTAATTGATTGCTAGAGGAGAGGATTTTCTGTTCAGGTCCTGTGTCACAACTCTCCCAGGATAATATTGCATTTGTTCATTAAGTTTATGTTCTTTTGCAGTTAGATTGTTTGGTCTCACTTTTAATACAAGCGTTTTGCTACCTAAAGATGATTGATACTTTTCTATATGTGATTTTGACAATGGGGCTTGGTAATAGTCTGGCACATATTTATCAAGCATTGCCTGCATAGCAACTGTTGCCTCATTGATATCTGTGACAATTTCGACCTCACCATTGGCGATGACACTCATATAAGCTGTATCCGTCTTAGCTGGAATGGGATCTACCATTGTTCCATAGCTTTCACATATGGTAATACAAGCATTCGGATTGGTCGTCAGTATGGCTACTTTTCTTCCTTCATTGGCACCATGGAAATAGAAACTACCATCTTTGAAGATATAATTTAACGGAATAACATATGGGATATGTTGATCCACTAAACCTAGAAAAGCGGTTTGTGCGTGCTCTAAAAATTGTTTTATGTGATGTTCATCTATACAAGCTCTGTTCTTCATTCGAATGTCTTTGTCCATCCTTATGTCCCCCTTATATCTTATAAAAGGAGTCTACAGTAGGTGTTATCACTAAAAAAGAGACAGTTTAATGAAAAGGAATGGGTACAACTAAAAACCATAGAAATTTCTTCTATTTAATTGTGCTCTTTTAGAAGTCTTTAGTTAAAAATTTCTCAAGCCTTTCTTTTTGTCTTTTTTTCATCCTCACCTGCATCGCGATAAAATAATTTAAGCTGTGCAACAATCATAATGCTAATGACTACCAGCAGAAACCAAGAGCTGATTTTACCAAAATGAACGATCTTCCACGATACTTCTTGGTTAGGATAGGACCATGCCCCAAAGAAAGTGGCGATATTTTCTGCAATCCAAATGAAAAAACCAATCAAAAAGAATGACCCAACGATAGGCATTTTATAGATAGAGTCTCGTACTGTAAATTTGACAGCTGTTCGATAAAACACTATAAGAAGTAAAGCCATTAATACCCACCTAAAATCATATATAAAATGATGGGTAAAAAAATTTAAGTAGATCATGGCACCAAGAGGAATGGCTACATAACTTTTGGGCCATCTGACGATTTTCAAATCAAAGCGACGCCATGCCTGGCAAATGTAACTGGCTACACTGGCATACATGAAACCACTGTATAATGGCACACCTGCTATTTTTGTCCATGCTTCTTCAGGATAGGACCACGAATTAAAATTCACTTTATAGAGCTCTAGCACAAGGCCAATAATATGAAACAGACAGATTACTTTTATTTCATCCTTTGTTTCTAAGCCAGATTTATACATTAAATATTGGGTCACAAGACAGATGATCAGAATGAAGTCGTATCTTGCTACGCCAGGAATTTGAATAGCTTTAGAAAGTGCAAGTGTCATAAATATGACAACAGGAAAAATACAAGATAATGCTTGATGATAAGTAAAGACTCCTAGATCTTTAAAAAGCTTCTTTAACATGCACCCACCTCAATGAACTTGGTCAGAATTTAATTTCTTCTTGTATGAAGAATAAACGATTAATTATTCTATTTCAATATTTTTTTATCGAAAAACGATAAATTTTTTCTCTTTATTTTGCAACTATTCTTTGCAAAATACGTCTTTCTTGTTCCTGATTAGCAAGGAAATGGGTTTAACAAATAAAAAAGAGTAGCCGCAACATGCAGCCACTCTTGTCATTAAAGATACATTTTTTGATCTAATTTTAGTTGTACTTCTTGTTGGTTTATTTGTAAGTTCACAACTTTCTTCACTTTTAAATAATAGACGATATAACAGCCAACAAAGAATGCTCCTCCACAATAAAGAGCTAATCGTTGAGCAGGATCAAAAGCCAAGCTTGCCATAACTATACAGTTTGCCAACAAACCTAAAATAGGAATTACTGGGTATAATGGTGCTTTGAATTTTAAATCTTCTACTTTTCCTCCCTGACGGATATAGGATCTTCTAAAAGCAATTTGCGAAGCAGTAATAGCAATCCAACCAATTTGTGCACCTAACCCTGCTAGGGAGAGTAGCCAAACAAATACTGTTTTTGCGGCGAATACACTTGAAAGTAGTGATAAACCAGCCACAGCAAGTGTAATCAATAAGGCATTCATTGGAATCCCTCTTTTATTAACCTTCCCTAATAAAGGGCTTGCCATCTTTTCAACAGAAAGAGAGAAAAGCATACGCGTTGCTGCATAGAGACCAGAGTTCGCAACAGATAATAAGGCTGTCAAAATAACAAAGTTCATAATATCTGCTGCATAAGGAATACCTATACTATCCAGTACAACAACAAATGGACTTTCAACAACACCAGCTTTATCCATAGGAATCATTCCAGCAAGCACAACGACTGATAAAACAAAGAAGAATAGCGTGCGCCAAACTGTTTGTTTAATCGATTTAGGGATTGTCTTTTCAGGATTTTCACTTTCCCCAGCCGCAATACCAATTAACTCCGTCCCTTGGAATGAGAAATTCACTGTAATCATTGTAATTAACAGTGCTGTTACACCATTTGGAAAAAGTCCACCCTCATAAAAATGAGAAAGGAATGGGGCATTTGATCCATCTTTCATATCGATTAGACCAAACATTGCCGCTCCGCCAACCCCAAGGAACATTAGGATGGCCAATATTTTAATACTTGAGAAGACAAATTCTGCTTCACCAAATGCTTTTGCTGATAATCCATTTAATACAAAGAGCAGGGCAGCAAATAGTAGACACCACATCCATACTGGTGATTCAGGAAACCACCTTTGCATAAGTTGTCCAGCACCTAAAAATTCAAGGGCCACAGTTACTGCCCATCCTAACCAATACAACCATCCAACAGCAAAACCAGTTGCAGGGCCAATAAACTTCGTCGTATATGTTTGGAATGAACCGGATACTGGCATCGCAACAGACAATTCACCCAAACATAGCATAGTTAAATACATAACTGCTCCACCTACTAAGTAGGCTAAAATGGCACCTAATGGTCCAGCTTGGTTAATTGTGTAGCCTGATCCAAGAAAGAAACCAGTTCCAATACATCCTCCAAGTGAGATCATAAATAAATGTCTTGCTTTCATACTTCTTTTTAATTCATATTGTTCTGATGCCATAAGAAGCTCCTTACACTAATTATCTTGTAAGCACTTTCTTTTTTTCGTGCAAGAAAGATAACTAATAGAAATTTTAATAATTAATAGGATAATAATTTAGTATATTTTACGAACTGTCAATTTTCTGACAAAATAAATACCATTGAATAGCTAGAGCATTCGCCGTTTCTATTGTAAACTTAATTTAGGGAGAGCTACTTTCTTACATTTGGTTGTGGTGACTATTAATCTAAGAAAAGTTCTTCCTCTTTAAGATTTTGTTTAGAGTAGTGTATCTCCGAATAAAGAGCTGATTAAAGCTACAGCAGCGACTGCCGTTTTATTATATTGATCTAATACAGGATTTGTCTCAACAAACTCTGCAGAAGTAATAATATTTGCCTCTGATAGCATTTCCATAGCTAAATGGCTTTCACGGTAACTAATTCCACCCGCAACTGGCGTCCCTACTCCTGGTGCATCGTTTGGATCAAGCCCATCTAAATCTAATGAAAGGTGGACACCGTCTGTACGTTCCTTTAAATATTCAATCGTCTCCGAAATTACTGTTGTCATACCTAAACGATCAATTTCGTGCATCGTATATACTTTAATACCAATTTCCTTAATTAGCTTTTTCTCACCTGGATCTAAATCACGAGCACCAATAATGACAACATTTTCAGGTTTAACTTTTGGTGCATAACCCCCGATATTTGTCAGTGCAGGATGACCAAGTCCTAAACTTACAGCTAAAGACATCCCGTGAATATTTCCTGAAGGAGATGTTTCACCAGTGTTGAGATCTCCATGGGCATCGTACCAAATGACACCTAAATTCTCATAATGCTTTGAAACACCTGCTAATGTTCCAATAGCAATACTGTGATCTCCACCTAAAACTAAAGGAAAACGATTTAAAGAAATTTCGCGATCTACTTTTTGACCTAGCTTTTCATTACTATCTGCTACAGTTTTTAAATTTTTTAAGTTTGTCTTTTCTTCGGCTTCTTTATCTTCATTTACTATTTCAATATTTAAATCCCCTTCGTCATAAATCGAATAACCAAGGCCTTCAAGTCGATCTGTTAATCCAGCATATCTAATAGCACTTGGTCCCATGTCTACCCCTCTTCTAGTTTGGCCAAAATCCATGGGTACCCCAATAATTGTCACTTCTTTGTTCATGATGTTTTCTCCTCTCCGATAATTACTTTCACAGTATAAAGAAAATGGGATTTTGACTCAACTCGACATTATTTTAAATTTTTATACAGTTTAAATTATTAAAAACATAGATATTTTCTTGTATAAATGAATGTATAAAAACGGTTTCAGTGAATAAGGATACTTTTTTTACCAAATTAATGCGTTTTTTTGTTAGAAATTTCAAAATAAAAAATTAAAACTGTTCTATTTTTATAGATTTTTAAGAAAATTAGCTCAGTAATTTAAGGGTTAAGTACTATATATTAGAAAAATATTGAAACCATATCCAATTTTGTATAAAGAGTGGGAAAGCTCCGATTAACAAATTATCGTTTTGAGACAGAAAAAAAGCCTTACAATATAGTTAGTAAGGCTTTAAAAGTTACTTTCATTTTCTACTTTAATAATTTTAAAATACTATTAAAACATATATCTTTATAAAACGTATGTTGTTCTTCTATATCACATGTCAACCATTGAATTAATGATCCATCAATTATCGCCCTTATCACTTTAGCATATGTTAATGGATCGATGTCTTCCCTAAATACACCCTCACCTTTTCCTAGTTCAATGATTTCTTGGCCAATTCCCCAGCAATTTTCATAAAATTTCAAGTTAATTCTTTTATAGTCTTCATTACCGTTTGCCTGGGCCAAAAAATCTAAATATACTCTGTAAAATTTTTTATTATCTTGGGGCGACACAAAAACAGCGTTTACATAGGCTTGAAGCTTTTCTATCGCTGAATGGTACTTGCCTATTTCTTGTATTTCAAAGCGATAAATTTTGCTTGTAGTGGATTCTAGTAATTCTAATAAAATGTTTTGTTTGCTTGTAAAGTAGTAGTGTACTACCCCTTTAGAAACATTAGCATGGTTTGCTATGTCCTGTAGTGTGACTTTATCATAGCCTAAATTTGAAACAGCATGAAAGGCTGCATTCATAATCTGCTTTTTTCGTTCTTCCTCTTTCTTTTTCATACGAGCCTCCGATGACGTAATAAAAGCCATTATACAGGATTAATAGATAAAATCCAATTTTATATTGACCGGTCAGAATAATTTTGATACTGTTTAATGGAATTTAATTGTAGGAGGACGTTACAATGACAGTAGAAAATTTTCAGGCATTAGTAGTCAATAAAGACCACGATTTTACAGTGAAAGTGAACAATTTAACTTTTGAAGATTTACCCCAAGGTGAGGTATTAATTAAAGTTAGTTATTCCGGTATTAATTATAAAGATAGTCTTGCTTCCATCCCTGATGGTAAAATCGTTACTTCCTATCCATTTGTACCTGGTATTGATTTAGCAGGAGTTGTTGTTTCCTCTGAAGATCCTCGCTTTAACGAAGGCGATGAAGTCATTGCCACTAGCTATGAAATAGGTGTATCTCATTTTGGAGGCTTCAGTGAGTATGCCCGTATCCCAGCAAAATGGATAGTGCCCCTTCCAAAAGGCCTTTCCCTTAAAGAGGCAATGGTGATTGGTACTGCAGGATTTACAGCCGCATTGTCTATCCAAAAATTAGAGGACAATGCTATTCATCCTGAAAAAGGAAAAATCCTAGTAACGGGTGCAACAGGCGGTGTAGGAAGCTTCGCTGTTGCTATTCTTTCTACGTTAGGCTATCAGGTGGAAGCAAGTACAGGAAAAGAAGATGAACATGATTATTTGCGTAAACTTGGAGCTACCACTATCGTGAATCGTGAAGAAGTTTTTGATGGAAAGATTAGAGCATTAGGCAAACAAAAATGGGCTGCTGCTGTCGATTCTGTTGGAGGAGAGCCACTAGCTTCATTATTAAGCCAAATTCAATATGGAGGAGCTGTTGCAAGTAGCGGTTTAACAGCAGGTACACAGCTTCCGACAAGCGTATTCCCCTTCATTTTAAGAGGGGTAAATTTACTTGGAATTGATTCTGTTTATTGCCCAATGGACATTCGATTAAAGATCTGGGATCGTTTAGCAACTGATTTTAAACCTGCTAATATTGCTAATTTCATTCAGCGAGAGGTAACGTTGCAACAACTACCTGATGTTTTACCAGTTTTACTGAAAGGGCAAGCGAGAGGGAGATTCCTGGTTACAATGTAATTAGGTATATGAACTGCTCTCCATTCCATTTCCAAACATTATAGTTTTATGACACGGAAGTTACTGCGCATAAAGAGCGTGGTAACTTTTTTTATTGCTGACATCTGCCTGACATAATAGCTCCCTATAGTTAGTCATAGATGCCCATCTATTTCAAATACTAATGATTAAGATTGTCTAATTTAGCACTTATTCGCATAACAATAGAGTATGTATGTAGCAATATGGGAAGTCAACACTATAATCAATATTTGGAGATGATCGTATGAAGCGAGCACATATTAATGAATTAAATATCACAAGAGCATTAGCCATTCTAGCTGTACTTCTCATTCATTCAACCAGTACACCTGTTACAGTTTTATCAAGTGATTCGAAACTTTATCCACTTTATGTATTTTTTAATATTTTCCCGAAATTCGCTGTGCCAGTTTTTATTTTCTTAAGTGGCTTTGTTTTATTTTACAATTATATACAAAAAGATTTAACAAAAGAGCTTATCGTTCGTTTTTATCAGAAGAGAGTAACACAAATACTCATTCCTTACCTCTTTTTTTCTATTTTCTACTATGCAGCTACGCAATTTTTTGTGTCACGTGATTTAGTAGTAACATGGAATGCTCTATTTAGTGTGGAATTTCTTAAGAAGCTTTTGATTGGGAAAGCGTACACACATTTATACTATATTTTTATTATTGTGCAGTTCTATCTCATGTTCCCACTCTTCCTGTATATGTTAAAGAAAAAACCAGCCCTATCTCCTCATTTAATTTGGATTGGCTTTGCCCTTCAATGGGTCTTTATTCTATTAAATGCTGAGTTTTGGCAGTATCCCTATAGAGGCAGTATCTCTTTCTCGTATATTCTTTATTTCTTAGCCGGTGCATTTTTAGGTATCTATTTTGAACAATATAAAAAATGGCTCCATTTAAAGAAAGAAAATTTCCCGATACCAACCCTTTTTATATGGGCAATCTGGCTTTTTTCTACTATATATAATGTTTATTTATATTACTTTGTCTTTTCGTCTCAAACCTATTTAACGAACAGCATCATCTTTGAACTAGTTTTTCAGCTACAATCTTTGACTGCTTGTATTGTCTTATTACAACTATCCTTCTGGATCTATGATAAATGGAACCAAGGCTTTGTAAATGTCTTAATCAATCTAGGAACAGTTTCATTTGGTGTCTATCTCTTGCATCCACTTTTCCTTTTCCTTTATAGACAAATCAATATAAGTGGCAATAGTATTATCTTTCATTTATGGAGTGTTGGTGGCTTTATCTTTGCCCTATTTATCCCATGGATTCTTGTGCTATTGATAGGCAGATTTTTTAACTATCATTGGATTGCGTTTGGACCAATTCCGAAGAAGTTTCCTTACAAATAATTTATTAAATATACGGTCATTCACATGAATAATTGAAAGCATCGTTTGAATTAACCCCCTATATTATAGAAGAAACTAATAATAATACCCCTGTAGAATTATTCTCTACAGGGGTTTCAAAATTTGAACGGTTTAATTATTTAGCAATAGATCCGTCTTTCACTTTGTTGTTATTAGCGTCAACTAAGTTTGTTGATTTGAATTCAACTACAATGCTGTCTGTTAATGTATAGTCAGCTTTAGTTGTTACAGTAAGTTTACCACCTTCTACTTTAGCAGAAGCAAGTTCTACAGTTGAACCAGCAATTTTAACTGTTACTCCTGTTGGTGCAGCTTGGTCAGCAATATTTTCAGAGAAGTCTACTGTAAATGTTTTGCTATCTACTGCAGTTACTTTAGTAGCAACAGGTACAACATTTTCTTTAAGTGCTACTAGAGTTGTCACTTTTCCACCTTTAAGAGTGTTACCTTTTGTATCTACTACATTGATAGCTTCAAGTACATAATTACCATTAGCAGTGATAGAACCTTCAGGTAAAGTGAATCTTACTTTTTTAGTACCATCTACAAACTGAAGTTGAGTACCAGCAGGAAGTTCTTTTCCTCCAAGTGTGTAGTTAGCAGCATTTGTTGCTGTTGCAGTTACATCTGCAGCATATTCAACAGTGAATACATTGTTATCTGTTACAACAACTGGTGTAGCTCCAAATACTAATGAATCTGTAGGTGTTTCAGGTGTAGCTTCAAACACGCCTGTTGTTACATTGAAAGTAACTGTATCTGCAGTCACGTTGCCAGCTAAATCTGTCACTGCTTTTGCAGATAATTCAAATGTATAAGATGAATTGCTATCTAAATCAATGTCAACTTTTACAGTGTTTTTCTCTGCACCCTCAATTTTACCGTTACCATCTACATCGAAACCAGCGTCTGCTTTTACTGCTGTTTCTTTTCCAGTAGTGTAAGCAATACCGTTTTGCGTTTTAACTGTTAAAGTGCCATCTACTTTTACTGGCTCACTAAATGTAAGGTATAGTGCATCAACATCTGTAGTAGCATTTACATCATCAGCTACTAACATTTTAGTAGAAGCAGATACAAGTGAAGCAGGTGTTAAATCTTTTGATAGAATAGCATTAAACTCAAATGCATCTCCAGCATTACCAGCTAAATCTTTTTGTCCCTCTACTTTAATGTTTGTATTAATGAATGTAGCTGTACCTAATGCTGATTTTGCATCAATCGAGAATACAGTTTTATCCTCTGTATCTTTAATATCAGCATCTGTTAAATAGAAAACAGTTGATCCAACAGTTACTTTTGCATACCCTTTAATAGTTGTCTCTTTATCAACAACAAAATCATGTTTCTTTAATTCTTCTGAGAAATCAAACGTAATTTCTGTACCGTTTACTGCTGTAGAAACAGTTGGTTTTGAATTATCAGCGTCTGCTTTTAGAACTGTGAAATTCACAGCAATTGGATTTGCAATATTATTAGCGAAGTCAGTTGCACCTACGATATCTACTTTATAAGCTTGCTCAGCAGTTAAACCTTTGATAGTTAAAGTTTTACCAGATAAAGTATAACGATCTTTAGCAAGTTCAGCACCATTTAAGCTTACTGTTCCTTCACTTTGTACAGGCTCATCGAAAGTGATTACTGCTGTAGTGCCTTTTGCTTCTACAGAGTTAACGTTAACAGGTGTTGTGTCTGCAAATGTGATTAATTTGTTAAACTCTTCAGTTAAAACTTTAGTATCTGCTTTTGTTTGGATTGGTTTAACAGTTACTTTACCATTTGTTAATTTTAATTCTTTATTAGTTGTTAAAATAACAGACATGCCATCTTCAGATACTTCTGCTTTTGTGATCGCTACACCTTCAATCGCATATTTACCTGTCACAGCAGCATCTTTTGCATCAACAGCTGTGTTGAATTTTACTTCAAGCTCTTTTGCATTAAGTCCTTGTACAGAAGCTACAGCTGGAGTTACCTCTTTTACTGTTGCATCAATTGTACGTTTTACCATTGTAGCGAATTCTTCACGGCTAATTTTATCTTGTGGAGCTAATAATGAACCTTTACCGTTGATTACGCCGTTTTCTACAGCTGTTTCTAAGTAAGATACAGCCCATTTAGAAGCTTTAGAAGCATCCGCGAATTGGCTTAAATCCGCTTTACCTGTTAATTGGTATCCTTCTACGATTACTTTCGCAGCTTGTTCTCTTGTTAATTGAGCTTTCGGTTCAAATTTACCATTGCCCATACCGTCAAATAATTCAGGTGAAGTTGCAAGTACTGCATTATAGAACCAGTCATTTTCATCTACATCAGAAAAATCTTCAGTTCCTGTTGCTTTTAAGTCTAATGCTTTTGATAAGATTTCAGCAGCTTCTGCACGAGTTAGAGTACCAGCTGGGTTGAAGTTCCCCTTTTCATCGCCTTGGATGAAGCCTTTGTCAGTTAAAAATTGAACTGCTTCTTTAGCCCAAGATGAAATGCTATCTGCATCGTTAAATTCAGCAGCTGATGCTACTGGCACGATTGCTGATGCTACTAATGCTGCAGTAGCAGTAGTTACGAAAAATTTACGACCTTTGTTTTGTTTTGTCATAGTATATTCCTCCAGAATTTTAATAAATTATATTATTCTGTGAAAACAATATTATCGCTCTATTTAGTTTTTAAAATATGTATAATTTGTTCTCGCAAATAATAATTACAACCAATTATATGTAAAGCAATCTTCCTAAGTTTCCAAGATTAAATATCCCAATCCAACTGTAATTTGCTTTACAAGACAATATTATAACTACATTACCAATAAATAAATGCTAAAAATAAGGTAATATTAATACTGTATTGGTTATATAGGTAATTTCTTCATTAAAAAATTCCAAAATATAGGAGTGTTTGATTACTTAATGACAAAAGTTAGATAATATTTACATGTTTAAGAGATTTCATGTAGAAAAAGTATTTACGTTCAATACTTTCTTAATATAACAACAAACTGTCTACTATATGTTTGATAGGGTCCTAATTGTATTAATTAAAGGTTCTATTTTTTTCAACGATCTTTTAAACAAAAAAAGGCTTAAGCCCTGTAATGGACTCATGCCTTCCTCTTTGTTTTTTATTTTGGTAGAATAAACGTTGCTTTTTTCCCTTTAGAAATATCCTCTGCTCCTTGGTTACGAATTGGACCTAATTCAATTTCAAAGGCTTTATCTTTCCAAATCTTTTCATACTGCTCTTGATCTAGCACATAGATTTGTAATAGTTCACCCGTTTCACCAGCTTTAATGACATCTTTATAGCCATAATTTAATAGCATTCCTTCATCCAATAAATATTGAGTGCCATCATTCACTGTTAATTTTGAGGACAAAGACGATAAACCAATTTCACTTGTCGTTTTATTGTCTAATTTAAATTTAACTGTTAATAATGTTACGCCATTTGTGAAATTAGAAAAACGTGGTGCTTCCACTTCATTTGGGGTAAATGCAGTAAATTGATACCCTTCTAACACTGCATTGACATCACCAATTGGTTTGCTGTCGTTGATATTACTTTTTTCCTTCAGCATTTTCTTTTCACCCATGTTGTCCATCGTTGCTTTATCTTGATAGAACGCAGCGTTACTAGAAACCTTCTCAGAACCTTGTGCATTAATTGCTAAATTAAATCGGCCTTCTGAACCAATAGACGTATCATATTTATCTTTCTCTGTAATTGGTAGTGGAACCATTACTGTAACTGTACCTAACTCATTGATTTTCGCTAAATGACTTTCTCCGAATGGATATGCAATGTAGCCAGTTACCTCTTCACCAGCTTTCAGCTCATAACCTGTTTGATAGTTTAATTTTGTAGGCAATTGCTGATCCTCTGGAATTAAATCCTTATAATTAGTATAGTATTTAGGTGCTCCTGTATAAGTAATATCTAAGCTTGGCATATAGTAGACATCTTTATCCATGTTATTTTTCACTGTATATTTTGCTAAAATAACCCCACCATTTGTTTCATCGTTAAATGGAATAGCAAAATCAGTGTGGAAGTCCTTTAATTCAACTAACGAGTAGCTATCAAGAGAAATTGAAACATCCTCCATTTTATGGACTTGTGGCTCTTTATTTTCATAAAGAACTTTTGCTGTCCCTTGTGTTTCCTCTTCCATATAAGAGATTAAAGAAGTAATATCTGCTGATTCCTTAGTTGGTTCTTCTTCTTTCTTATCTTCCTCATTTTTATCTGAATGTTCTTTTTCCTGTCCTTGTTCCTCTTGCGTATTTTTCGCATCATTGTCTTTCTTCGCTTCTTCCTCACTTTTTCCACATCCACTAAGAATAACAGCGATAGCGAAAGTAAGTGACAGTAATAATAATAAGTTCTTTTTCATTTCTTCCTCCATAATTTCAATAATCAGAAACTTCAAACTCAATTTTAAAATAGTTTCACAATAAACCATTTTGAGCTGATACCCATTTTAATCCACATTTTGTAATGAAACAACATTTTTTGGTAAAAATTATACTATCGCAACAAAGGCATACCAATAATTAACACTTTAGTAATCCGATATCATTTAATGTAATACAAATTATTACATTTTCTTTTTCGTGTAGCATTTTCATAGGTAGGTAAATAGTTCTTATCCTATTTATAACAACGGTTTTGTACTTGGATATGTAAAAAAGTTATAATATACCCAGGTCATAAGTCTCAAAAATAGTAAACACAAGATTCTTATTCCTTACACAGAAAACCGACCAATCAATTACTACATATGAAAAAGCCAGGTAACTCACTTCATTCTATGAGCTCCCTGGCTTTATCCTATAAATAGATGACCATTCTCTAAATAAAAACAAACAGGTTAACAATAGGTTCAATTTTATTCAAACATAGATAATTTTGTTAAGTATCTGTAATAACAATATACGACAAGATAGGGCAACAGATAGGAGAAAAATGTATACACTATATTCCATCCATTTTCATAAATGATCCACCCGAAAAGAACAAAAATTTGTTCTAAACATGTTGTAATTACGGTCATTATTACAACAACCATATAAGTCCTTTTAAACTTTCTTATAAGAAAAACTAAGTAACAAGCTAATACAGGGTAAATCCCCAACTCTGAAGGCAATGAAGCAAGATTTTTTTGCTCTGGAAAAGGGGCTACCTCCCAAAAACCAAAATAGTAAGCCATGGTATTTATAAAATAAGCTAGGACACTAGAAAAAGGGGCGACTAATACGATTAATAAACTATCTTTTTTAAATAAATGCATGGAAGCAATAAGCCATGGAAGAACAAATGCAATTAGAAAATTGAAGAACATTTGACTAACGTCCTTTTAGTACTATTATTAACATAAATTTTTTTAACTACTCTTCAGAATACAGATTTATTATTTTAGCAGTCATTTTTTCTAGCAACCCTGCCCCACCAGTGTAGCTGGATTTATTAATTTCATCATATTCTTAAGATTCTTTAAAGAATATAGTTATTTATGTAATCGACACTTCGATGCAAATGGAAATATTTCTATTTTACAATGAGTTAGCAAATAAAAACAGATTGTAGGGGGACCTAAAGATGCAAATAACGAATCCAAACACAAAAATGATTAACCCAAAAATTTTATATTATGGATTTCCAGTAATTTTACTGACTACGTTGAATGAGGATGGAACAGTAAATATTAGTCCATTATCCTCGTCATGGGCATTAGGAGATTGTATTGTCTTAGGTATAGGGCTTGGTGGAAAAGCAATCGAAAATTTAGAACGACATCCCGAATGTGTTATTAATATTCCTGATCCCTCTCTATGGGAGAATGTAGAACAGTTAGCCCCATATACAGGAAAAAATATAGTGCCAGATTTTAAGAAACAGATTGGCTTTACTTATAGAAAAGATAAGTTTGCAATTAGTGGATTAACACCTATTGAGTCTACAACAGTCATTCCTACTCGTATTATGGAGTGCCCCATACAAATTGAGGCAAAGGTAAAACATATACGCATTCCTAATTATTCTCCGGATTTTGCAATCGTTGAAACTCAAACGATACATGTACATGCACATACGGACATTATTATAAAAGATCATCATATCGACCCCAATAAATGGAGTCCTCTTATTTATAATTTCCGACATTATTTTGGTCTGGGTAACGAGCTAGGTAACAACTTTCGATCAGAAATGTAAACCTCTTTTATAACAAAAGCTGATGAGTTTGTATTTTCAACTCATCAGCTTTTAATTTAAAATCTCAATAATGTTAGATCTAAGTTTATGCTTGTAGCAGCTTTAAAGCCATCAGCCGCGGCAATCATCAAGGAAGAGGGTCCTGCTTTTTCAGTTTCACCTGCAACATATACTCCACTCACTGTTGTTCTTCCTGCATTGTCTGTTATAATTCCTCCGTTTTCATCAACTTGACAGTTTAACTGTATAGCCAAATTATTTGGACGATAAAAACTTGGAACTACGAAACCACCACTTCTTACAATGTTTTCACCTGTTTCCAATTCAATACTGTATAAATTACCTTCGTCTCCATGTAAATTTTTTATAATAGCCGTATATACCATTATCTTTTTACGTTGAAATTCATTTTGTATGATATCGGAAAGTTGATGACCATTTGTAAATACAATTAAGTCCTGTGACCAATTATACAGCAACTTGGTCATATGATTAATGTGTGCTTCGCTTTCTGCTATTATAGCTAATGGCTTATCTTTTAGCTCCCAACCATCACAATATGGACAGCTGAATAAACTCTTACCATAATATTGTCTGATTTGTGGTATGGGAAACTCCTCTTGTATACCAGTAGCTAATAATATTTTTTCAGTCAGATATGAAATATTATTTGATGTATTCACTACAAATTGTTGATCATCTTTTTTTATCTCAATAACTGTCTGATCTGAAATTGAAATAGATGGATAAGACTGCAATTCTGTAATAGCAATTTCTTTAAATTCATGAGGTTTTATTCCATCTCTTGTTACATATCCATGGGACTCCTGTGTTACACGATTTCGATTTGTTCCATTATCAAATAAAAGTATTTTCCTTCGTGCTCTACCCAAAGTTAAAGCGGCACTTAAACCAGCTGGCCCACCGCCTATAATAATACAATCGTATTGATACATCTGCTTTCCTCCATTTTCATAAAATATATTAAAGACCTTTAATATCTACAATTAGGGTGAAAAACATCACCATTACATAGGTGATGCCTCCTTCATTTTTTTAGCTAGATCGACAATTAGTGTGTGATCCAATTCATCCAACAGCTTTTCCTCAGCTGATTCAATCGCCTTTTGAATTAAACAATCAGGATTATGATTCAAACAATAATCAAAAATAGGGGTCAAACCTTCAACGGCCTTTATAACATCGAGTAATGAAAGTTTTTCCCATCCCCTTTTTAATTTATAGCCTCCATTTGCACCTGAGACAGATTCAATCATTCCTGACTTTACTAACTTTGTTAGTATTTTAGATAGATAGGTCGTTGAAACTTCTTGTCGTTCAGCTAATTTTGCCACCCCAATATGCTCATTGGGTGGATTAATAGCTAAAAATAGCATTGTGTGGAGAGCATAATTAGTTGCTTTTGTTAGCTTCATCTTATCACCACCATATTAAGGACTTAATATATCCATAATATCTATTTAATTTTTACCCGTCAATTTTTTTGTATCGATGCTAGTTTTATTTTAGTGTACAAAAAAGACTCGAAAAACAATTAGGAATTTTCCCCAAACCTTTATTAGAATCGATGTTTTCTATAATATTTCTTTTAGCAATGAGTCTATTAAATCATAAGTGAAAATAAAAAACTGCATCTCCAATTGTTAGTTAATAGCTAACAAGTAGGATGCAGTTCATGATAAATGTGTATTTAATTATAAAGATTAAACAGCTGTGTAACCACCATCAATTGGTAAAGTTACGCCTGAAATAAATGATGAATCATCACTAGCTAGGAATAATACTGTTTTGGCTACTTCTACAGGTTTACCTAAACGTCCCATTGGGTGAAGACCTACCAAGCTATCAATGACATTTTGTGATAATGTGTTCATAAGCGGTGTTTCAATATAGCCTGGAGCTATAGCATTTGCACGTATTCCTTCTTTACTATATCTAGCAGCTACTTGTTGAGTTAGCATTTTAATGCCACCTTTTGAAGCTGAATATGGGGCAAGACCATCACGTGCAACTAGACTATGAATAGAACCAGTATTAATTATAACTCCACCAGTACCTTGTTTTTGGAATTGTTCAATTGCATATTTATCTGAAAGAAAGACACTTGTTAAATTAATATCAATTACTTTTTGCCAAGATGCTAAATCTAGATCGTGTACATCAGCCTCAATGTTAATGCCAGCATTTGCAAACATAACATCTAATTTCCCAAACTTTTCAACCGTTGTAGAAACTAAATTTTTAATTTCGTCTTCTTTTGATACATCAGTCTTTACAAAGATTGTATCGTAGCCTTTTGAATTCAATTCATCAGAGTATGCTTGTCCCTTATCTGCAACATCAGCGATAGCTACTTTCGCTCCTTCTTTTGCAAATTCAAGTGCTGTAGCTTCTCCAAGACCACTTGCCCCTCCTGTTACAATGACAACTTTATCTTGAAATCTCATAGTAAGTTCCTCCTACGTAATGTTCTAAAATATATCCCAGATTTGATTCAGGTTACGTTTCAATCGCACCTGATGAACCTGACACGCTAACGCAAGTGCTGTTACACGGCCAATATCAAAATGAACTTACAATCTATAAAATTTGATATTGCCTCCTATTGCTTTTTATTTCTGCTTGCATAAGTAGTATATCTTCTAGGAAAAAACGTATTCAATACTTTAGAAGGAATGAGCTTATTCCTTTACAGTTATATAAGAAGAAGTTTAGCGCAATGAACCTATATAACATATCCCCCCAAGTTCACCTTGTTTTTTTATTGGTCATCCAATTTGGATTACATCGTATCTTTTATAATCCACTTTTTTTCTACTGTAACATTCCTATTTTCTTCTTGATCATTAGCTTTTATGGCACTTCCCACGTTCTGACCATTACCTTCACCTTTATTTATTCGGTAATTGTTTTTTGATAGTTTCCATATAATTGCCCGCAAGCCGCATCTATATCTATGCCAAATTGACTTCTTATCGTAACGTTAATTCCTGCTGACTTTAATTCTTTATAGAAGTTTTCAACACGATTTTCACCTACTTCTTCAAATCTCATAGGTGAACTAAAAGTTGGGTTATATCTGATGATGTTTACATGGTACAAGTTCCCTTTCTTATATCTACTTTTTAAAAGATTTACTATTTCTTTTGCATGTTCAATAGAATCATTCACTCCAGCTAACAAAACATAAGCAATATAAACCTTTCTTGAGGTCACCCGTATATGCTCATCTAAAGTGTCCATTACATCCAATAAAGGGTATTGATCATTAATTGGCATTAACTTGCTTCGCTGGTCATTGAATGGAGAATGTAATGAAAAAGTCAAATTAACCTGCGGATAATTTTGAGTCAACTTTTTAATGCTTGGAATAATGCCTATAGTCGAAATTGATAATCTGCGAGGACTTAAAGCAAATAACCTCGGATTTGTAAGAACATTTAAAGCATCAAAAATTTGTACATTAGCTAATGCTTCCCCCATTCCCATAAAAGAAATACTATCAATTGAATGTCCTTTCAAGTGAAAATACAAAATTTGGTCTGTAATTTCATCTGATGTGAGGTTGCGTTTTAATCCTATATCTCCAGTAGCACAAAATTTACAACCAAAATTACAGCCACACTGAGAGGATATGCAAAATGACTCCCAACCAGCTTTGTATTTCATATTTACTGTCTCTATTTTTTCATCCCCTACAATTTCAAATAGAACTTTTGTCACTTGTTCAGAATGTTGTACTTTTAACGCTTCAATATTTAAAATCGATTCTCCAAACTCCTTTATTAACATTTCTCTTAGGGATTTAGGAAGAACAGTTATGTCAGTGAAATTATTTATCCGACCTTGGAATATAGCATTTGTAATTTGGTTCATTCTAAAATTAGGGAAATTATTCTGATTTAAGAACTCTTGAATTCTTGCATACTTGTTTTTTTGTTGCATATTTTCTCACCCTTCAATTTAACTCTTTTTTGCTTGAGTAAAATTTGAGGGAGTTATCATCTAACCTTTTTTATAAAATTAAGCACAAAAAAACACCGACACAATTATCGGTGTTACTACGCTTAAAAAATCTTACACAAATAATCAAGGACATTATTTATGTCATTGAATTAAAGTTTATTTGCTGTAGAGAAAAAGCTCCGATAACTGATTTTGTTTGGTTATTTGGCTTAAAAAAGGACAGACCACTCCCTTTATACGCCAAACGATTTCCAAGTTTTGCATTTTTACCGAACAAAATTCTAAAAACTGTTATCATTGCTTTCACCTCTTTTCTGTAAATAATAGTAATAGATACCATAGCATGAAGTTTCCCTTATGTAAAGATAAATGTTTGTTTTACAGAGGTATCACTCATTATTATAATCACACTAAGGTTTTGCACTATATATGTGCCCCCGGCTATTTTAAGGTTTGAAAATAAGATTCCAGTAAACCTATTTTTACTGCTTGATAGTACGAATTCCCTCAAAAGCGTTTACTATTAATTGTTGTACATAGGATTCATCTAATGGTTCGCCGGTCACAAGTAATCGATAGAAAATTGGACCATAAATTAAATCAATACATATATCAATGTCGATATTTTTTTTCAATTCACCACGTTCTACCCCTTTTTCTAAAAGACTGCCTGCTTCAAGTCGGCGAGGGCGAAAATATCGATCACGATAGGCATCTGCCAATCCGGAATCAAATTGTCCTTCTCCTAATAATTGCTTAATTATTGTCCCCTCTCGACTCGTCAAAAACTTCGTTAAATTTGTGGCGTGAATAAGTATATCATCGTATGCCGAACCAGTGTCAGGCACAGGCAATCTTTCTGAGGCAGCATAAAGAAAACCATCCATTATTACAGCAGCCTTGTTTGGCCACCATTTATAAATAGTTGCTTTGCTAACTTGGGCACATTCTGCAATTTTATCAACAGTTACAGCCTGAAACCCGTTTTCTAATAATAAATCATACGATGCTGATAGGATTGAGTTTTGTGCTTCTAAATTACGTGGTCTCCCTCTTTTACCATCCATTATAAGTATCACCTTTCTTCCGGAATTTAAAAACTATAAGTTCAGTATATCAATTATATAGAAAAACAGAAAGTTGGATTTGCCTATTTACAAAACTGTACGTTCAGTATATTATTTTGTTAATCATTTTATATACTATACGTTTAGTATTTATAATTGAACAAAACTTAAGGGAGGAAACAACATGGCGTTGTAATTATTAGTGTTTAAACAATAAATTTTCACATAAGGAGTTGTTCAGTATGCCTAATATAACTAAACAAACATTTGAAAAAAACATCCCTTCTTGGTTAACTTTCCTGTTGGCAACAGCATGCGGTATCATTGTTGCTAATCTGTATTATGCACAGCCCTTAGTCGGAGTAATTAGCTCATCAATCGGGTTGTCAGCAAACAGTTCTGGCTTTATCGTTACGTTAACACAAATCGGTTACGTAGTCGGTTTGTTATTTATCGTGCCTTTAGGAGATATTTTAGAAAATCGGAAGTTAGTTGTCTCATCTTTACTTATCACGGCAGTTGCTCTCATCATTACAGCACTGTCTAAACAAACTTGGTTGTTCCTAGCCGCTTCATTTGTCATTGGTTTAGGCTCGGTAGCTACCCAAGTACTCGTCCCCTTTGCTTCTTATCTTGCATCCGATTCTTCACGCGGGCGAGTTGTTGGCAATGTGATGAGCGGTTTGTTACTTGGAATTATGCTATCACGTCCTTTATCGAGCTTAGTCGCTGATTTTTTTGGCTGGCATGCCATATTTATTTTATCTGCTATAGCTATTATTATTTTAGCTATCGTACTTGCGAAGGTGTTACCTACAAGAAAGCCTTCAACTGACACTCACTATTTAGCTCTGCTCTATTCTATGTGGCATTTGCTAAGAACAACCCCAATATTACGCCGTCGGGCTGCATATCATGCATGTGTATTTGCATCTTTTAGTTTATTTTGGACTACAGTTCCTCAACTGTTAACTAGCTCTATGTTTCATTTTTCTCAGAAAGAAGTTGCATTATTCGCGCTAGTTGGAGTTGCAGGTGCAGTAGCTGCACCCATAGCCGGACGAATTGCAGATCGTGGCTTTACTAGACCTGCAACAGGAATAGCACTCCTTACAGTTGTTATTTCTCTTTTATTGCCACTTATCATCCAAACAAGTTCACCCATCGGAATAGCTGTTCTCGTAGTTTCATCGTTATTGTTGGATGCTGGAGTATCCGCAAATCTTGTGCTCGGACAACGCGAGATTTTCTCGTTGAGTCCCGAAATTCGTAGTCGGCTGAATGGGTTATTCATGGCTATTTTCTTTTTTGGCGGTGCAATTGGATCTGCAATAGGGGGGTGGGCATATGCCGAGGGAGGATGGAGTACAGCATTATGGGTTGGAATAACATTTCCAATTATATCCTTACTTTATTTTACTACAGAGAAGAAGTAATTCTATAATTTTTTCTTTAGAGAAACGGAGTTGGAGATTTCTTCTTAATCCAAATCCGTTTCTTCAATTATTAATCTAACTATGTGCTTCATTACAAATTTATATTAATGTTGCCATGGGCCGTTTGGCACTCAGACTCATTCCTACTTCACTATTCACTATCTAATGTAAAAAGTATCGCTATAGCAGCAATTAACACTTTAATGCTAGCTTCTGTCGTATAAGCGTTCTAGCAATCCCATTTCATAGCCTTTTGCTACCGCCCCGACCCTTGTCTTCACCTCAAGCTTTTGGTTAATTGCCGCCATATGATATTCCACCGTCCGCTGACTCATAGCTAGCTCCCTAGCAATTTCTTTATTTGTCTTCTGAAGCGCTATTTGCTTTAGTACAGCCTTTTCTGTTGGTGTTAATTGATCAGCTCTCGGTAATGTAGTGATATTTTCCGGTACGAGCCGCAGACCAAGCATACTCTGCCGAATGGCATTTATTATTTGTGGATAGGTCGCCTGCTTCGATAAATAAGCATGTATTCCTATCTCATAAGCTTTTTGCACATATTCATCGTAGACATAACCCGACAGCACGATCATTTTGATTGCCATATCGTAAGTCCGCTTTATTTCTACTGCCAAGTCAAATCCCGTCATACCTGGCATGGAAATGTCAATTACGGCGACGTCCGGCTTCAATGTACCGATACGTTTAATCACCTCAAGCGGGTCACTGAATGTCTCTACGACCTGCATATCCTGCTCACTCTCTAGTCGATTTTTCAATCCCTCCATGACAAGTGGATGATCATCGAGTAACAGAACTTTGATTGGTTGATCCATAATTCGCTTCACCTCCCAGTTTTGGCAGTCTAATAAAGACAATAGTACCTCGTTCAGCTTCCGATTCAATCTCGATACCTCCTCCAAATTGAGCTACTTGACTACTGATTGTGACAAGCCCAAATCCTTTAGAGTCAGTACTGTCTTTAGCTTGTACTGGATCGAATCCGATGCCATCATCACTGACCTTTCCACAGAACGCGTCATCATTTTCCCATAGCTGAATTTCCAACTTTCGTGCCTTCGCGTGCTTAACCGTATTATTTGCAAGCTCCCTAACAATTCGAAATAGTGTCATTTTGTATAATGGAGGCAACGTAGCTGGCAATTTGTTGTCCAACTTAATTGCAAGGCCTCCGTTCTCTTTAACTGTGCGTGCGAGCCAGAGCAATGCTGCATCTAACCCCGCCTGGTCAATGATGTGCGGATATAAATCATCGCATAGCTTTCGGATGTCACGTTGCGTATCGTACAAACATTTTAACCAAACGGCGGTTAACTGCCTGTCACTTCGCTCGGTATCGTGTAACTCTTCCAAATCGCGAGCAAGAAAAATTAGATTCTGCAACACATGATCATGCAAGTAATATGACAACCGAATCCGCTCTGCCTGCTGGGCTTCTAGCAATCTGTATTCTGAGGTTTCCTTTGGTAATTCACTTCTCGCTCCTCTTAGTTCATCGAGTAAAGCAGCACCCATCAGGAGACTAACGGTTTCTTGCCTTACTTTGTTGATTAAGCTTAGTTCTTCAGGCGTAAAGGACGTATTATTTTTTTTTGAACCAAGTCCCAAATAGCCTATGACCTTTCCATCAGGCTGTACAAGATTCATCACTTGTGCAAAAACAGTTAGTGAAGGTTGGCTAAAATTGGTATGCGTCTCGGTAAATTGGCCTGTTCCATAGATAATAGCTTCACTTCCCCGATTCCAGACGAAGCAAAGCCCTTCAATATCTGTCACGCTATGGACGAGCTCGGCAAGCATTCGTAATAGATCACGGCTATTACGATGCTCAGCAAGCCTAATCGACATCTCTAACCTTTGTTGATCCAATAGATTTTCCCGTTTCTTCCGCTGTCGTTTGAAACTATCAAGTCCAAGTCGGTGTAGCAATGTGAGAATAATAAACGCACCACACAATATAAGTGTTAGTAGAGATGCACTAGAACGTATAAGCGCTGCTATCAGGATAGTTGCAATCCCCAAAAATAATCCATTAATAACTAAACTAGGGAGATAAAAACGGATATCTAGCAGCTTTTGTCTGGTCCACAACGTTAGGATGGAAGCTGGGAAAACAATAAGACCGGCCAATGTCATATCCGGCAACACTATGTATTCCCCCCATAGTAGATCAGGGAGCGCATATAAAAACAGGTAAGGTAACAGGCCAAATGTCAATGCAGCAACAAATGTAAGAAGCTGATTTTTTTCAGCGCGATCCATCGTACGCCAATATATGATAGTAATGACGAATAGGGCAAGTAATGTACCAATCAGTGCTGCATGAAGAGCACTCCTGGTCCATCCTGGGATAACCCCTAGCGAGAAAACTAGTAAAGCATATACAGCGAACATAGCTGCCAATACCCGATAGACAGCCATTACTAAACCAATCCACCTTGGGACCGTGCGAAATACGAAGGCAACGAAGAAAGCAAATAGCAGGTAAGGCAACCAACTAACAACGACAGGCAATATTAGTCCAGTAAGCACAGTCTCTGTTGAATAGACCGATAGCAGCGTCGCCGCCATAAATACATTTAATGCATAAAAACGACGCACCATATAGGACTCAGGCTTGTTCCTATAGGCAGCCAGTCCGATAACGAGCAGCGCCAATTCCACGCATGCTGCATACAAACTTTTATAAACTTCTGACATTGCTAATTCACTACGCAATTCGAAGCGACCCAAGCCCTCGCGCTCGAACTGAAGTACCCCCAATTTCTTCAGATAAGCACGATTACCTAATTTCATTATTTCTGGCTTTTGACCATCAACCGTCAAAAGTCTGTCACCGATATGGATGTCCCATTCTCCAACCTTACCGGCTGGATCGATGGATGCAACGACCCAGGTGTTTCCGTCTTCAAGGAACATTAAACCAGTATATGGATTTTTTAAAGTAATGGCATGAATATAACCTGCAACAAGTAAAAATAACAAGGCTGAACTGTATACAGCTAAATTATATTTACGGGCTATTTTTTGCAAATCCACTCACCTCTCTTCAAGTATATTACTCTAAAAAATCACTTAGTCGAGCATAAAAGTAAAGGTGAATGACATGCTAAGCGCTTATCGAACTCCCACTAAATACATGTTAATCATCCCCCATAAAAAATTGACAAATAAATGCAGCAGGATAGCGCCATAAATATTTTTGCGCAACTTCACTAAGATTTCTTCAGGAATCATTATGGCTAACGGAACGTACGCCCAGTTAATTGGCACTTGCCACATGTGATAGAGTTGGAAAATGATGGCAATCCATAGCCAATCAAACTTGAGAAGTCCCACTTTACGTAGCAAATAACCCCTAAAATAAATTTCCTCACCGATAAAATTTCCAATTAGGCCAATTAGCAATAACGGTAACGGAAAAGCTGGATCATAGTATCCTTGATAAAAAACATGCCATTCCCCCATATGGAAAGCAGGGAATCCATTCAGCCATTCAAAAAATGGTGGATAGACATATTTTACATAAGGTAACGATAAAAGCGTGAATAGAATCGTCAAAATCGGAAAGACGAATACCAGCCCTTTCAGATCAAGTCTGGTGAAGCCTAAGTATACGAGTGATTCCTTGAATGAAAGTCTGTCCTTGTATCGTAGCATTAGGAAAGGAACGAGCATATGCCAGCCGGCACTCATTAGGACAAGCACATATAACTGCACATAATGAGCTGATAAGTCGGTCCATGCCATTATCATCTCTCGAAGCGGATAGATGAAAACATATGCTATCAGACCGGGTAACAAACCAATAAACAAGTAAAAAGCAATTTCTTTTTTTGTTTTGGCTTCATATTTACGGACGAAACGGATATAGTTCGGATCAGACAAGTTGAAAAAATCTACAAGTTTACGGTAAACCTCAGACATGACAAAACCCCTCCTGTTATTCTCAAAATGAACTTTAATTTCTTAAAGTACTCATTGAGCATAGCGGACTTTGGTGTCTACAGAATCCGTATTTTCCGTCAAAATTAAGTTTACTTACGCATTCTTTTTGCGTGTTCACGCAAAGAAATAATATTGCGTTTTTTGTTACTTCACGTCAATATTCATTTAATTAATAAAAGATTCAGCCAATATACGGTAAATAAACAATTGACTTATAAATATCACAAGAAAATGTTGAAGTAAAAGTTATCCCTATAAATTGAAAACCCAAACAATTTACAGAACATTAAATTAATGTTTTGTAAATAGTTCGGGCTTTTTGGCTAAAATCTAATTAGGATGGTTCACTCCCTGCAAAATTAACTTCGAAAAATGAAAGAAACTAAAAATAATATTTTATTTTTTACCTACATGCTTCAGCTTCATGAAGAAAAGCTAAATTTAGCCAGCATTTCACCCCATGGAGCAATTCCTACTTCTTCAAATCCTACACTCGCATATAATCTTCTTCCCTGTTCGTTTTCCGGTTGATACCCAAGCCATACTACATCAGTACAATCATTTCTGCCTTCTATATCTTGAATAATTAATTTCATTGCGGCCTTACCATATCCATGTCCTTGGAAACGTTCATCAATCATAAATCTATAAATCCAGTAGTTCCCATCGTCTGAATCTATTCCATACATTGCAAAACCTATTAACTTTTCATTGCAGTAGATTGATTTAATTTTTAAATGAGGAAATATTTTACTTTCCGCAATTGAATACAAATTTGATGCTACATAACTTTGCTGTTCCTGCTTTACTTTCAGTTCTATGCAATCTTCCCAATTACTTTGATCAATAGATTTTAAATAAATCAAATTTGGATTCCTCCTATAATAGTCTAGTTTATTTTATCCGAATCATTAAATTTATATTGTTTTATTTGCATAACACATCACTCCTTATAGGATATTATAGTTTACAAACTTTAATAGAAAAACTCTCATGTATAAATTGAGTTCTTTTATAAGAATATCCAATTTTACTAGCATTATATCCTGCGTTTAATCGTTTACTTCTGTAATATTACCTTCCATTTCAACTAATCGAATTTAAAATCATCACCTTCTTTTTATTTCTTCATATTCTATAGAAAGAAGTTGAATAATGTAGGGCAAACGTTATGGGAAGAAGCATATTCATGTTAGCGTTTGTAGTCTCTGGTGATTTCAGTTCATCAATAGTGTGGTTTTTAACAGCTTTATTTGTGGCAAAACAAAGCTGTTATCAATCATTTTTATGATTTCTATTATTGTAGTCGCAAGTCTAATATAGCGGTGCATTGACATAATCAGCTGTGTCTTTGAATAATCTGAAACAAAGTTAATCTTAGTACACAATAGAATTTTCCAAAAAATCACCATGAAGCCTTTATAGTTTTGTCATTGAAGAACTAGGCACAGTTGCACCATTTATAATCCATATTAACCGTCTATATTTTTACAAAATAGGACAAATTTAAGCTGTTTCCTACAAAAAGAGTTGCTTTTTTACTGAAAGTGAGATTTTGTAAATTTCTGTTCTCATAACATCCCTTTAGAATGATAGAATGTTTTTATACAGTGAAAGAAGGAGGAGAAGGATTCATTGTCTAATCAAAATGAAACTTCATTAGATAAGGAAAAACAACCTGATCAGAAAATTAAAATAGAAAGAAAAGAGGGAGAACCGACTGCTGCTTTTAAAGGTGCTTCTTGGGCAGCTTTGCTAGTAGGTGTTTCTGCTTATCTTATAGGATTGTTCAACGCAACGATGCAACTAAATGAAAAAGGGTATTACTTAGCCGTTTTAGTTTTCGGACTCTATTCAGCCATATCGTTACAAAAAGCGGTAAGAGACAAAGATGAGGGAATACCCGTTACTAGTATTTATTATGGTATTAGTTGGATCGCACTTATTCTATCTATTTCATTAATGGGTATTGGGTTATATAATGCTGGAAGTATTGTTTTAAGCGAAAAAGGTTTTTATGGTATGTCCTTTGTTCTTAGTTTATTTGCATCCATTACGGTCCAAAAGAACATTAGAGACACACAAAGAGCAAAAGAAAGAAATTAAGTTATATCACTCAAGGAATCTAGAAGTTCATTCTGGATTCCTTTTGTCATTTGTTCTTGTCTCATTACACTCCTAAGCGTATCAAGTCCTCGGCCTATCCAAGTTCAGTACAATACGCTTTCGATGTATGTAAAAATCTTTCCTATTGATATTTGGTACCCTGCCCCCTGTTGTACGTTGATAGTGAAAAAAGTCGAGACTAATTTTTCAAGCCCCCTTCCCTCTATCAAATTCCGAGTAAAACAATGTTATGTCAGGAGACTAGACGAAAAGAGCATGGCTATAATTAGCCATGCTCCGTTAGATATACATTAATCTATATTATTTTTCTCCACTTATCGCAACTAAAATCTTAGATTGTGTTTTGTCACTTGTTAACGTTTTGAATCCTTTGTCAACAATCTCATCTAGTTCAATTTGACTTGTGATGATTCCTTGTGGTTTTAGTTGACCAGAGCTCATAGCATCTATTGTTCTTTGGAAAATTGATGGTGTATAAACAATTGATGATAATACATTAACACCTGTATTTGTAAGTTGCATTGGATTCCATTCGATCGGTCTAGCAAAAATCGAAACAATCATCATATTACCACGAGGTTTTGTTACATCAATTGCTTGTTTAAAGGTAGGAGCTACTCCAGCAACCTCAAAGGATACATCAACTCCATCTGCTACGATTGCTCGAACTGCTTGTACAGGATTTTCTTTACCTGAGTTAATAACATGAGTTGCCCCTAATTCTTTTGCCTTCTCTAGTCGTTCGTCAGATAAATCTAATACAATAACTTTGCTTGCACCAGATGCTTTGGCAGCGATTACTGTTAGTAATCCGATTGGTCCGGCCCCAAATACTGCAACTGAATCTCCTAGTGTAACCCCAGCATCTTTGACAGCTTGTACAGCAACAGCCATTGGTTCTACAAGTGCACCATCTTGTAATGTTAAATTATCTGCTAAACGGTGGATATTTGTTACGGGGACGTTGACATATTCTGCAAATCCACCGTCTCCATGTAATCCGATGAAGTTAAATCCATCATATCGATCGACATCTTCATGCTTGTTTCTATACGTTAAAGTAGGGTTGATTACAACTCGGTCCCCTGCTTTAAAATCAGTAACCTTAGCGCCAACTTCTTCGATGATTCCAGCAAATTCATGTCCCATTGTAAGTGGGGCAACCTCACCTGTTAATTCAGCTTTGACATCAACTGGTACGAAAACTGGACCTTCTTCGTATTCATGCAAATCACTTCCACAAATACCAGCCCACGCTACTTTTACTTTCACTTCTTCTTCTCTTAAAGCTCGTAATTCAACCTCTTCGACTCTAATATCTTTCACACCATGCCAAACTGCAGCTTTCATTTATGTTACCCCCAAAATTATTTAAATTGGTACCATAAAATAACATCTTTAATAGCTACTCGTGCATTATCAAAATCCGATGCTTCTATACACTTGATAAATGTATTGATGGACATATGATAGGATTCAACTAGATTCATTTTCCATTTTGTTTGTGCAGCTACGTTTGTAACAAATATGGTTTCTTTAAAAAATCGTAGCATCGCAATATTTCCTGTAACATCAAAAAACAATTGTAATAAGTGTGCAAACGAAACAACATATTCATAAATATTTTCAGCAGACTTTCTTTGTTTCATTGCTTCAAAACGACGTAATAGTTCGCTTTGCAAATCGGCCGTCCATTTAGATTCACACTTTGTAAGTGCAGTATCCAATAGGTAATAAAGCGCTTCCAAATAATCCTTCAATTCCTGATCCGTTATAATCTTCACTCTTACACCTTTATGTTGAACTTTTTCAACTACACCATCTTTTTGTAAAAGATAAAGAGCCTCACGGACAGGTGCATGACTTACTTGTAACTCTTTTGCAATTTCCGCTTCTATTAAGCGCTGACCTTGTTCATAATACCCAGAAAATATACGAAATAATAATCGTTCAGCTATTTGCTCAGAAATTGTTTTTTTTGAAATTGAATTTTCATCAAACCCCATTAAACCACTCCATTAAATTTATATCTTCTATTTTAACATAGTTCAGTGTATAGGGTGATTAGCTAAAGGTGTTATATATTATGGATTATAGATTATCGATAATCTATAAAGGTATTTTAATATAAAAGTTTGTTACTTTCAATTATCTTGTTTTGGAATGCTATTGAAGAATCTTTTAAGAGAAGTTTAAAACGCTAGGAAAATGATTGTTACGTTGATTTGATAGTTAATTTGAGATGGTTTGCGAAGATGAGGATATAAGATAGTAGTTCTGAGCCTTACATAATGACTCACATTAGATTGATATGGAGTTTTAGAATAAAGTTCCTTTGATTTTTTTAATATTGTGTAGTAATATATACATACTTAAAAAGAATGTACAGTACTTTTAGTTACTTTTGTATATTATAGGAGGTTTACAATGCAAAAAATTTATAATATTGGTGTTGAAGCTACACTTGAAGTCATTGGCGGTAAATGGAAACCGGTTATTCTTTGTCATTTGAACCACCATGGTAAAATTCGAACAAATGAATTCCGACGATTAATTCCAGGTATTTCCCAAAAAATGCTCACAAGTCAATTAAGAGAATTAGAACAGGCAGGATTAATCAACCGAAAGGTCTTTAATCAAGTACCGCCCAAAGTGGAATATTCCTTAACCACTTATGGACAAGGAATGGAACCTATTCTAAACATGCTTTGCACTTGGGGCGAAAAGCATGTTGAATTATTACAGGAAAATGGCGAAGATGTCATGTTAAAACAACGTGATGATGATATAGCCATGCAGCAAACATCGTAATGAGAAGGAAAAAGAGACTGTCAAACACAAGACAGTCTCTTTTTCCTTTTTAACGCATTTAGGGTTATGTCGTATTATCTATTGAGAATGTGAACGGTGCCATAGGATCTTTCATTTAAGAATTTACTATTTGTAAACGATGAATCTCTTGTTTTTCCAGTAGCGGTTCTGTTTGCTGACCACAATATTTATAATGTTCAGCGTTCATATGAAATATAAGCGCCTCTTCATCTTTCCATCTTTCATAAAAAATAAATGTATCACTATTTTCAACAGATTCATGAAGAGTATATTGGAGACAGCCGTCTTCCATTCGAGATGCTTCAACTAAGTTTAATAACTCTTTTCTAAGCAGTTCACCTTTCCCAGATTTAGCTTTTAAAACCGCATTGATTATAATTTCTGTCATTATTTTCTTTCTCCTTGTTAAGGATAGATTATCCTCTTATTCATACATATAAGATCGCGTCATAGGAATTGAATCATTAATGCCTTTTGTAAATACAAATTGATGTAAATCAATATTACCTGTAAAGAATGAAGCTGCACAGGCATTTAAATATAAGCGCCACATACGAATGAATCGCTCATCTTTAGTCTGACGAATTACACCCAGCGCATGTTCAAAATTTCGAGCCCAGTGTTGTAAGGTTTTACCGTAATGTCTACGTAAGCTTTCCACATCAACTATATAAAATTGTTGATTTGTCATATTGGTAATTAATTCGTTGACAGCAGGAACATATCCGCCAGGGAAAATATATTTTTCAATCCATCCATTTGTAGCACCATTCGTTGGCGATGAAATACAATGAAGCAGAGATAAACCGCCGTTATTTAATAGTGTATTCACAGTTTCAAAGTATTCCGTAATGTGATCTTTTCCTACATGTTCAATCATGCCTACACTAACAATTTTATCGAATTTACGACCTTGAATATCACGATAATCAAGTAAAGATACTTCAACCAACTCAGTAAGTCCCTCTTGCTTAATTCGCTCAGAAGTCTTTGCATATTGCTCCTCACTTAATGTTACGCCCATGGCTTTAACACCATATTGCTTTGCTGCAGCTGTGATCAGTTCACCCCATCCACAACCAATGTCCAATAAAGTATCACCTTTCTGAAGATTTAACTTCCTTAAAATATGATTTACTTTATTATGTTGAGCTGCTGTTAGAGTATCTTTATCGCTTTTGAAATACGCACAAGAATATGTCATTGTGTCATCGAGCCACAATTTATAGAAGTCGTTCCCGATATCATAATGGTGAGCAATATCTTCTTTATTTTTTTGTTTGGAGAAATTCCATTTACTTTTGAAATATTGCAATTTACTATTACCTAAAAAACTATCCTGCTTTTTGTAAATAGATTGAATTGCTTTTTCAAGATCTCCTTGTATTTCAAGATCTCCATTCATATATGCTTCACCAAATGCAATAGAAGGGTCCTTAGCAACCTCTTTTTTTGATAGAGGCTTATGGAATGTTACATGGAAACGAGGTTTTCCCTCACCATAATGTAAGGTCTCTCCATTCCAAAGTGTAATTTGAACAGGGTCTGAAAAGAGATTTTTTAGTATATTTTTATAAAAAAATTCTTCAACCATTTAAACATCTCCTATTGAAAAGTTAAAAATATCTAGATGACCATGATGAGTAAAATGAAAAGGTTACTCTTATAAAGCATGGATTCCATCATTTCTTAAATCAGTAATTTGAACACAAGACATACACCTAGATAGCCCTTATAGTGTGGCTCTCTACAAAGGTATACAAGCTAAGTCTTACCTATCAATGTTATTTCAAATCAGTCTTCTTATAAAAACAGGAAATACTAAGATAAACAGCCAAGGCTTTTTTTAGCACTTGGCTGCTGAAGTATCTTTAAAATGCCATATATCTAGAAAACAGTTGTCAGTAACCAGATTATTCTAAAATCCTTTGTAAATCCTTCTAAGCCATTTCATACTCTCTTTACTTAAGATCGATTGGAAGTGGTGCATGAGGAGCTATTAGTTTTTGTTCACGCATTTCTTTCCAGAATGCTGGCGGAATACTGTATTTAATGCAGCTTTGTCTTCTGCAATTCGCTCTGGTTTACTTGCGCCAGGAATAACCGTAGCAACTGCTAGGTTCGCCAATGAAAATTGTAAAGCAGCTGACTTAATGCTGATTTGATGACGATCTGCAATACTTTTGATTTTTTCTACTTTCTTTAATAAGAAAAAGTTCACACGATAAAATACCTCATCATTCATTCTCGTCTTACAAATGTCATTATGAAATATATCTAACACAATAAAAAGTACGTACTTAAAAGTGCTATAGAAACAAAAAAGTACCTAAAAGAATGGAAAATATATCTGATAGATACCTTCTTGGTGTTCATTTATCTTGTTTAAATGTGCCTTATCTAAAGAAATTTTCTCACAATATCTACTCATTGATAAATATAGGAATAACCCCATTTCTACTACCTCTATTATGCCCCTCCTAATTACTTATGCTTCATCTCTTTTCATTAGTTATTCCGCTTATCAATTCACATTGCTGTTCATCTAAAGCGAAATTTTTCAAAATCATCACCATCTTTTTTTCTCTTCATATTCTATAGAATCAGGTCGAATATTGAGGGGGAAACGTTATGGGGATTGAATTCACAGCTCTCCATTGGATTTATGTTGTTTTTATTGTGCTCATCATCGGATTTATGGTTAAACGTCGCGATACCACCCTCATTTGTATACTTGGCATCTTTGTGCTCGCAATCGTTGCGACTGGCGATTTAACTTCGTCTATCAGTGGCGTTTTTAACAGCTTTATCTATGCCATTACAGAGCTGTTATCAACAATTCTTATTATTTCGATTATCGTTGCTATGAGTCGAGTGATGATGTCTTCAGGTATTAATGAGGTCATGGTTGCACCTTTCACAAAGATCATTAAAACACCTGCCCTTGCCTATTGGACGATTGGTCTGTTAATGATGTTAATCTCCTGGTTTTTCTGGCCATCTCCTGCAGTTGCATTATTAGGAGCTGTGCTCTTGCCTGTTGCCATTCGAGCGGGACTTCCGGCACTTGGCGTTGCTATGGCGATGAACTTATTTGGGCACGGGATTGCGTTATCAAGTGATTTTGTCATACAAGGGGCTCCAAAATTAACGGCTGATGCTGCGGGTATCCCTGTTGGAGATGTAGTTTCGGCTAGTATTCCACTCGTCATTACAATGGGCGTTGTAACCACAATTGTTGCTTATATTTTTTTACGGCGAGATATGAAGCGAGGAACGCTGCTTTTAAATACTGGCAACAACGAAGAGGAGGATGGCGAACAAGAAACTGCGAAAAATTTACTGTCAATTGGTCAAAAACGTTTCTACGCCGTGCTTATTCCCATTGCCTTTATCTTAGACGTCATCGCTATGTCAGTATTCAATTTAACGGGCGGCGATGCAACTGCTTTAATCGGTGGAACCTCTGTTTTTATTTTACTTTTGCTTAGTGTTGTTACTCATAAAGGAGAAGGACTCGAGAAGACGACAAGCTATTTGATTCAAGGATTCCAATTCGGCTTTAAAGTTTTCGGGCCTGTTATCCCAATCGCCGCATTCTTCTATCTTGGAGATGCTGGCTTCACACAAATTCTCGGTGACCACCTACCTGCTACCTCGCATGGTATTGTGAATGATCTTGGTGTTGGTCTTGCAGCGGTCGTCCCTTTAACAAAGGAAATTGCGGTTATCACGTTGGCGGTCGTCGGTGCCATTACTGGATTAGATGGTTCGGGCTTCTCTGGAATTTCCCTAGCAGGATCAGTTGGCAGTCTCTTTGGCAATGCCATTGGAGGGGGAACAGCCACTTTAACTGCTTTAGGGCAAATCACAGCGATTTGGGTAGGCGGCGGTACTTTGATTCCATGGGCTTTAATTCCCGCTGCTGCAATTTGTAATGTGAGCCCATTTGAATTGGCAAGACGTAACTTAATTCCTGTCGTTATTGGGCTGATTGTGACAACGATTGTAGCTGTGTTTTTAATTTAGATAAAAATGAAAAGAGATGGTCACTTTATTAGAAACCATCTCTTACACTCTCCACATAATATTTTTGTAAGTTCTTATGAAACATTTCTTTTAGTTGGCATTCGTTAATGCCTAAAATATAGGCTTCTATCATTATTTGTTCCACACTCATCGATAGTTGTTGAAGTGAAATAGTCTTTGCTTTATTAGAATCTACAGTAACAAGTGCTCTAGTATGAGGGTTAATGGTGATAATCCACTTTTTTTGAAGCTCTTTGTAGCTTTTACGAACCGTATGAAGATTGAGGTTTATTTGTGTCGCTAACTTGCGAATAGAAGGCAAATGATCACCCTTTTTTAAATTTCCTGTCGCGATTAATAAATGCAGTTGCTGGGTAAGTTGCTGATAATAAGGAATTTTGCTCCTTCGATTTACTTTTACATTCATTTGTCGAGGAATCCTTCCATTAAAATTTCTTTTTGGCAATAAAATGATGCATGATAATCATCATTAATAGTACAAGCAACAGTGTGACAACAATAGTAACGTAATACCATGTTTCCACGTCACCTGTCACTAATATCGTTGTAGCATACAAGCTATTACTAGCAGGATTAAGTACATCTAAGAATGGATGTAAACCAGCACATAAACGACAAATAAATAAGACAGCTATACTTATTAAAGCAATAAATGGTGAACTATTAAAAAATGTGCTCATCATGGTAACAAGTGTTATGACAAATAACAGCCAAATACAATAAAATACTAAAGCTATCAATGCATGAGTTATCGGTACAGAGGTAAATAAATAAGATGTATAGCCAAAGGACATTGCATAGCCTAGAGCAATACATAGAACAGCTAAAACATAATGACTAAGGATCTTACTATTTAAGTAGGATGAGATAGAGACAGGCCTTGTGAAAATGAATGCCATCATCCCATTGGCTTTTTCTCCTTGAATAATGCCCATCGTCGCAATGGCAAGTATGATAATACCTAGTTGATCAAATTGGGAATTAAGGGTGGAGGCCAGCACTTCTTGTCCCTCTGGCTTTGCCAATGTAGGATCAATCATAATCCCTTCAATCCCACCCATTGATTGTAAAATAGCAGGCAAGAAATGCATCATGATCGGTTGAGTTAAGCCTAGTAGGATAAATACAATTGGTAACCAAACTACTTTATATTCCTTTGTCATTTGATTGATTTCTTTTTTACTTAATGCTAAAAACGTATTCACTCCACGTCACACCACCAATTCTAAAAATATTTCTTCTAAGCTTTCTTGAAAGCCAAGATCAAACTTTGTAAATAACACGTTTGAATCCAAACCGTACTGTAGCAATCGATGGGCATCCGCTTCCAATTGATTAACGTATACTTTAAAACCATCACCACTACTTTCGATTCTCTTTACATACGGTAAATGTTCAATCGTTGTGAGCCACTTAACATCTTTCTTTTGAATCATTAAAAAGATAGCTGAGTCTTGATAGCGATTAAGTAACTCTAATTTCGACGCATCTTCTATTTTGTAACCATTTTTAATCACGACAAAGCGTTCGCAAATTTCCTCTGCATCACTTAATATATGGGTGGAAAATAATATGGTCGTATCTTTTTTTATGTCGTTTAATAAATTCAATACTTCACGTCTACCTATGGGATCTAGCGCTGATACTGGTTCATCCATAATGATGAAAGCTGGCTTGTGTAATAAAGCTTGTGCGATGCCAAGACGCTGTTTCATTCCTCCTGAAAATGTTCCGACATGAGCATGTGCTTCTTTCCCTAAGCCCACTTTTTCTAAAAGAAATGGAATGTCCTTTTGTAGTTGATTTTTCGAAATACCAGAAAGTGTCCCCATAAAGGATAAAGTTTCAAATGCTGTCATCCAGGAGAAAAAATTAGGATACTGTGGTAAATAACCGATTTTGTTTTTCATCTTTGAAATTTTTTGTCCATCAAGTACAATGTCTCCTTCATCTGCATTAAGAATGTCAGCAATGATTTGAATTAATGTGGTTTTCCCTGCCCCGTTTGGTCCAATAAGTCCTACACATTCATTCGTATCGATAACCATTGAAAAATTATTCACAGCCGTCTTATATTTAAACTTTTTTGTAATATTATTAATTTCTAAGCGCATGTTTATTTACATCCTTTCTGCCAATCACGAAATATAGAACAGAACCAATTGTATTAAAGAATAAAATAATAATTGCCCACATCAGTATATTTTCTCTCGTCTCTCGGTGCCGATATAAATCGACTAGTGCAACAACGATAAGTAAAAATCCTACGAATAAAAAAGGTAAAAGGATTGGTAGTATACTTGCCCAATCAATTTGACCTAAGTCTTCAAAACCGTAATGTAATTTCATCTTAATATAGCCCCTTTCATTATCATTATTGATAATGATAACAGAAATCTTAAAAAATTACATTACCTTTTTACTGTACATCTCAAAAAAAAATCTATAGTATATTTTTTGATAATGTTCTCATATTGATAACATTTGATTGCTTCCCTTGATACTATCTCATTTTATCTGATAGGAGGATTGATTTATGCGTAATAAAGCAGAGGTATTAATGCACCCTGTGAGAATGAAAATTTTACAAGCTCTTATGCACAATAAAGAAGAAGGCTTAAGCACTTTGGAGATGATTTCTGTTATTAAGGATGTACCCCAGGCTACTTTATATCGGCATATCCAAATTTTAGTGGATGAAAACATCATAAAAATTGTGAAAGAGCGTAAAGTACGTTCTGTTACAGAGAAGTTTTATGCATTAAATGAAGGAGCAGCAAAACTTAGTAAGGAGGATTGGACACAACTTTCAACCAAGCAAAAGTTAAATTATATTTCTTACTATCAATTAGCTTTACTTTCTCAATATCAAAATTATTTACAATCCCTTGATGAAAAAGAAAGTACTGCAGATTTAGCAACTTTTTCTTTCATTGATTTGACATTAACAACGGAGCAATTCAAGAACTTTGATAATGAATTAAACGAATTATTAACTAAATACTATAATATGGCCGACTCAACTAAAGGTTCTGAAACAAAAACGATTGCTTTAAATATTATTCCAAAACCTTAGGTAGTATTTTACGTAAAGAAATGGAGAAGATTTATGAAAAAAGGAAAGTTACTTCAAAACATAAGAAAATTAATCATGATTATTATTGGCGCAGTTATTGCGGCGTACGGATTAGAAGCTGTTTTAATTCCTAATGATGTTATTGATGGTGGTGTTACGGGTTTAAGTATTATGGGCGCTCACCTCTTTGGCATTCCGTTAGGCGTACTGCTCTTTGTACTAAATATTCCGTTCATTTATATCGGCTACAAGCAAGTAGGAAAAACATTTGCCTTAATGAGTTGTGCTGGTATCGCAGCATTATCCATTTCTACGGTTCTTTTACATGATGTCAAAACCATTTTAGGACCAAATGATCCCTTACTGATTGTCTTATCTGGTGGTATGCTACTTGGTGTTGGGATTGGTATTGTCTTACGAAACGGTGGAGCTTTAGATGGTTCCGAGGTGTTAGCCGTACTATTATCACGTAAGATTCCATTTTCAGTCGGTGATATTATATTATTTATCAATGCCTTTATTTTCTTAGGGGCAAGCTTTATTTTCGGCTTAGAAAGCGCATTATACTCAGCATTAACATACTATATTGCAAAAAATGTTATTGATATAATCCAAGTTGGTTTAGAAAAATCAAAAGAAGTGCGTGTGGTCAGTGCAAAATCTGAGGAAATTGGTGATGCCATCCAAGCGCGCCTAGGTCGTGGTGTTACCTATACACATGGACGAGGTGGTTTCTCCAATGAACCAACTGAAATTTTAAATTGTGTCATTAACCGTATGGAAGAAAATAAATTAGTTTCGATTATTAAAGATATCGATGACGGTGCATTTGTTGTTATTTCCGATGTTTCGGAGGTTCGCGGCGGTAACTTCAAGAAGCGAGATATCCATTAATATAAAAGTAAGTAAGGCTTCTATAGTCTTACTTACTTTTTTTGTTTATTTACTTACTGGAGAGGTTACAGTTTCATGTGTTTCATATTTTAGGCCACCGATTAAACAGAAAGCTCCAATAGCTACGACTACTGCAGCACTAATCAATGCATAGTGATAGCTATTGGTTATATTGGCAAGCTTTCCTGCAATGGATGGCCCAATCATTTGTCCAAATGCGTAGCCAGCCGTTAAATAACCTAAAATTTTATGGCTATTAATAGGAGTTATATGTCTTGCTAGCGTTGTACTAACTGTTGTGATGCCCATAAAAGTAGCGCCAAAAATAAAGGCACTAGCATAGAGTGTAATCGTATTCGTGGCAAATGCAGGTAAAATAATCCCAACTGCTTGAACGATCATGGATACAAATAATGTTTTTACATAACCATACTGCTGCGCTAGCTTTGACCATACGAAGCACGATGGAATGGCAGCTATTCCCACAACAAACCAGACAAAGGCAGCATCCCCATTAAAGCTTGTTGATTCTCGCGCAATCGATACAATAAAAGTACCTGTGACAATATAACCTAGCCCTTCTAAACTATAGGACATCATTAACCACTTCATCCATTTCTTTGGTGGAGTTCTCTTCGATGTAGTGGGTTCATGTATCCGTTGTTGTTCACTTGGCCTAATAGGTTTGATGAATAGTACGATAATGCCAAACAATAGAATACAAAACAAAGCTAACGCAATCCATGTGCCATTCCAATGGTAGATTGCCTGTATGGGTGACACAATAATGGCACTTAATGCAATCCCTACACCAACCCCACTATAGAAAAATCCTGATAAATGCATTTTACTACTACTAGCCAACTGATCGAGTACAAGACTAGCAATCACTACAAAAATAAAAGCGCTCACTACTCCAGAGATAAACCGAAGTATATACCATAAAACAACATTATCTGTAAAGCCCATAAATGCAGTTGTAAGAATGCTAATAATTAGCCCTATTTGCAAAAACGGAATACGTTTATTCTCTAAGGTTAAACGACCTGCCACTATTGCCCCTATTAGATAGCCTAAATAGTTGCTTGTTGCTAAATAACCAGCAGTCGAACGGCTAAATTCAACTGTTTCTTGCATATAAGGTAAAATGACCGTATAGGAAAAACGACCAATGCCCATGGCAATGATCAAAGAAAAAATACCACCTATTAAATATTGAACTGTTTGTTTGTGCATCGTATCACTCCTTCTCTTCTCCACTATATCGAATAATTAGCTATCACAAATATGTTCAATTCGTTATAATTAGTATCAAAAAAATTGATAGCTGGAGGGCCAATGAATATTAATGATTTAAAGATCTTTCGAACAGTCGTCCAAACAGGGAGTTTTTCAAAAGCTGCTACAGCACTTAATTACACGCAATCAAATATCTCTATGAAAATCCAAAATCTTGAGGCTATGTATCATACAACATTTTTTTATCGGGGGCATCGAGGCATTCAACTAACACCTAAAGGGGAACAATTTTACGAACTGGTATTAAAGATGCTTCATCTCTATGATACATCGTTTGAGATTTTACAAAATACAGAGGAACAAAGAGGAATTTTGCGCATTGGTTCAATGGAAACTACAGCAGCACTTCACTTACCAGCACTGTTAACACCATTCCATCAAGCCCATGAACAGGTTGATATCACTATATTGACTAGTCCATCTCAGCATAATATTGAACGGTTAGAAAACTATGAAATAGATGGTGCATTCGTGACCGGGCCTGTATATAAAGAAAATATATTGGTGAAGGAGTTTATCTGTGAAGAGCTTGTTTTTATCACATCTTCTAAGCATAAGCCCATTAAAAATTTGAGAGACTTAGAGGGTAGCACTGTGATTACGTTCCGAAATGGCTGTTCCTATCGAGCCATTTTGGAGCATTGGTTACACGAAGACGGAGTACGTCCTCAAAATAGAATGGAATTTGGTACGCTTGATGGTATAATTGGCTGCGTTGCTGCTGGATTAGGTATTACTTTACTTCCTCGTGCTATTGCGGAAAAATATATGGCAACACAAACACTAACTCTGCACGAATTAACGAATAAGCAAGCACATATTCCTACCTGGTTTATTTATCGTAAGGATGATGTACAATCACCAATACTTCAATATTTTTTAGAATCAATAGACGCGTATGACTATCCATCAGTTTGAGTGTTCTATCTATTATTTTCATTACTAAAAGAGCTGTTCAGTAGATTTCCCCCACTGAACAGCTCTTTTCATGTTTTCCTTTGACGGCTGAACGTAATTCCTTTAGGCTTTAATTAGATATAGAAAGGAGCTTTTTATGGATATTTTTATCGCTAGTAACCGCCAATTACCTATCCGTTATTATGTGCAAGAATCGGTCTGGATTCGTCGCGGGGGCAGTACAAAACTTCCCGATGTAACATTGCCATTTTTTGTAGAGGTAGAAATGAAACATCCTCATAATTTAGCCATTATTAGAGACTATATTTTTGACTTTCAACGACAGTACAAGCAGACAGAAATTCAACTTTTAATAAAGGACATAGCTCACTTAGCAACCATGCAGGAAATGCTTTCACACGTTAAGCAAATCCATCATACCATCACCATTTACCCACTGTGATTTGGATAAGTCGTTAATGGCAATGTGATAATAAAGTACAATGTCTCATTTTTATATGTAGCGTGAATGGTTCCTCCGTGAAGCTCCACAATGCTTTTGGCAATCGCTAGACCCAGCCCAGAGCCTTCTGTTACATTCGTTCTTGACTGGTCCTTTTTATAAAACCTCTCAAATAAACTATCAAGCTCTTCTGGTGTAAAGGCGTCACTTTGATTTGCTACACCAATACGCACATGATCGCCTTGCCCTTCAAGAGAAACGATTATTTTTCCGTCACCCGTACTATAGTTAATCGCATTGATTAATAAATTATCAAACACACGAACAATTTTTTCTGAATCAAGCGCCGCAAAAACTCGCTCTTCTGAAAAATGCTTCTTAAAAATGCGTTGTTTCTCCTCTGCAAGTGGCACTAATTCCTCCATTAATTGATCGAGTAGCTCATTTAAACAGACTTGTTGTCGCACTAAAGCATTTTTATCATTTGTTAGCTTTGTATATTCAAATAAATCATCAATTAAATTTTTTAATTGCTCGGATTTAGAAAAGGCTATTTTCAAATATTCGTCGTATTGCTCTTTTGTCTCATATTTTTCCTCTCTTAATAGCCGTAGGTAACCCATTATGGAGGTAAGCGGTGTTCTCAGATCATGTGAAACATTTGTAATGAGCTCATTTTTCTGTTGCTCAATTTTCCTTTCCATTTCGATACTTGTCATGATTTCTTCTGCCATTTGGTTAATATTATCTGTTAATAAAGCAATTTCATCCTGCCCTTTTTTCTCAATGCGAAAGGCTAAATTCCCCTTTGCTATTTCCAATACCCCCTCTGCTAACGCTTCTATTTGATTCATTTTGCGCTTGGTTATATAGAAGAACGATACAATAAATAAAATAATACCAATGAAAAAAGGTATAGGTCCTTCACTCGTACTTGTAATGGCTTCACCTTGTGGAAGGCCACTTACGAAAAAATAATAGTTTTTATCTTGCAAGGTCAAAGGTACTAATGTTGAAAATTCTCTACGAGAAGTTTCAATCGTATCAGGATACGCTTGATCAAACGGCTGATTAATTGTAAAATCCATGACCTTTCTAATTTCTTCATGTAAATCAATTTGTGACTCTTTTACCTGCTTTGTTTTATATAAAACCTTCCCTACCTCATCTGTTACTACAATTTTTAAAGCATTCTGGTCACTTTCGAAATTTTCATCTTCTTGTTCAATCAATTGCCTCAACACATTCACATTATTTTCTTGGGTCGCTAATTTTGCTGTATCTTGTGCCTGATAATACATCATCTTCATACTGTAGCTATAATCAACGATGACAGTGTCATTAATATTCTCAAATAAAGGGAGGACTGCCCGTGATACTAAAAAGCTTCCAAGTGCACATAAAATAAAGGTTGTAAATAATTGAATTCTAATGCTGCGCTCTATATTATTCTTTATTTTTCTGTAAATACGCTGGAGGGGCCCCAGTAGCTTTAAGAATAGCCTAAAGATCTTTTTCAACTTTATATCCTACTCCCCAGACAGTTTTGATATATTGTGGATTTCTTGGATTTGTTTCAATACGTTCACGAATTTTTCGTATATGTACCATCACTGTATTTTCTGATTGGAAAGCTTCCTCTTTCCAAACCTTTTCATAGATTTGCTCTGCGCTCATCACGATGCCCGGATTACTTACAAGTAGTTCCAAAATAGCAAACTCTCTTGGTGTTAATTTTACTTTTTCATTGTTAACAAAGACTTCATGAGTCGCTGTATTGAGACGCAAATCACCGATTTCCATTTCCTCACCATTGCTATTATTTAAGCCATTCATTTTAAGATAGCGCCGAAGCTGTGATTTAATGCGTGCAATCAACTCTAATGGATTAAAGGGCTTTGTCACATAATCATCAGCCCCTATTGTTAAACCAACAATTTTATCCATATCCTGTGACTTTGCAGTAAGCATGATAATCGGCATTTCCGCTACTTCTCTTACCTTCATACACATTTCTATACCATCCACTTTAGGCATCATTAAATCGAGTACTATTAAATGTACCTGATGCTTCTTCAGTAGCTGCAAGCCTTCTTCCCCATCACATGCCTCTAGCACATGATAGCCCTCATTTTTCAAATAAATAGCGATAAGATTTCTTATCTCTTTTTCATCATCAACAATTAAAATTGTTTCATTACTCATCTAACCCCACCATACCTCAAATATTTTACTAATAGGAATGTTCCCTATTTTAACTATTTTTTTAATTTTCGAATATAAAAATAATAAAGCAAGCTGATTATGACGATGACGATACCTAAATAGATACCATATTTAGTAGCAAGCAAAGAAATATACTCAATCTGGCTACCAAATAAGTGCCCAAGTATGAAATAAATTAATGTCCAAACAAAGCCTGTTGTATACGAGAATATGGCATAAGTTTTAAAGGACATATGATTCATCCCGACCAAGTACGGAAGAATATGTCTAACAATCGGGATAAAATAACTAAAGACTAAAGCAAAACGCCCATATTTATCAAGCAAATCTTTGGATTGCAATAAATACTTTGCTTTTTTCTTTTTCATAAGTTTATCGAGCACTCGTTGACCAAATTGTCTACCTAGAACATACCCTAGTGAAAGGCCTGAAACAACACCTAAATAAGTAATTAGAAAGGATTTCCATACACTCATTGTATCTAATGACGATAAAAAACCACCACTCATTACAATCATCTCATCCGGGAGTGGCATCCCGATAATGCCTAGCCATAAACTGAAAAACAATGCAAAATAGCCATATTGATCAATAAATAGTAAGAGATCCTGCAACTCCATTAGCTTACCCTCGTATTTCCAAGTTGACAGCTAAAGACATATGCTGGGGGCATATTGATCCACACTTTTTCATGTGAGATCTCCGCGAAATAGCGTTGGAAGAATGCTTTTTTCACAAGTGAATATTGGAACGTGATGAATTTCCCATCATCCAAACAATCCTTCACATTATTTAAAATGCAACATGATACTTCTGACTTTAAAGATGTAAATGGTAGCCCAGAGATAACATAGTCTATTTTTTCAATATGCAACTCGTCTATATATTGCTTCATATTTTCTGCAGAGCCATTGATTACAATAACATAGGCCTCATGAGCGAACTGTTGACGTAATTTCTCGCAAAAATTCGGATTATGTTCAATGAGTACAAGCCATGTAGCTGGCTTTTTTCTTTTCACAAGCTCCTTTGTAAAAGAGCCCATTCCTGGTCCTAGCTCGACAATACATTGTGCAGTTTCAAAACAAATAGGTTGTATCATTTTATAAGCTAATTTTTTAGAGCTCGGGGAAATTGCTCCAATTGTTTTAGGATGTTTTATAAATTCAGTAAGAAAGGTAATAAATTGCATGAAAATTTCTCCTCACTTTGCATTCATGTAGATGGTTCTAACTATAAAGAGCATTTCTTAACGAATTGCGAGGAGAATTCTTAAAATTTTCTTAAGAGTTTACAATATTTAGTCGTATTTTTAATAGGCTAATAATGATTATGACCCTGTTTCTATGCTTTCTATGTTTGGGATATATTCTATCAATTATATTTTTTTGTATTTGAGTGTATTTTCATTTGGGGTACAATTGGGGTACGAAAGACTTTTTGCTGGGGTACTTGGGGTACAAAAAATAAACGGACAGGTATATATTGAATCTGATAACTTTAGTTTTATTATAAGTTGCAAAATCGCTCATTTTTTAGATGAGCGATTTTTTAACAACAGAATATCTGTTGCTACTTACAACGCCTACCAGTATTGATACAATTTTATTGTATTACCAACAAGCTATAAGGAAGGAGAAAATGTTTTTGAATATACAAGAACAAATTAGAGATCATTTAAAGCCAGCCGGCAAACAGGTTATTTCGTTTGTTGAAGAAGATATAGATATTTTGTCAACTCATATTGAAGATGATGAACAGATAATATCTGCAACAACAGGTTCAAAAAAGTTAACGTATTCTGAAATATAAAAGCAACACTTGTCAAACAAAGTATTGATCGCATAGTTCCCTACCTTCTAATGCTGTTCCTCTTATCTTTCATGAAGTATGTTGTTTCTTCGTAACAAATAGATAATTCCTAAAAAGACAGGCCAAATAAGTACTATATATCCAATATAGTTGCTGGTCGTAATTAGTTTTGTTTGAATTTCCTTTGAGATTGGTAATTTTATAATGCAAAAAATAATCACTGCAATATATATAAGTTTAAATTTACTTCGCTTTCCTAAAAGTGAATCTAGCCCTTTTTTTGCACACCATACATAAGCACCAACCGTTGTTATAATTAAAAATACCCACATTGTAATTCCAATAATATCAATCCGTTCTACAAAAGACAGTTCCCCTGCTTTAAATAAATTTAACACTGAAAATTCTACGTTTTTCAATTGCCATTCTGAATAGTACATTATACTAATAGAAGTTGTAAAAAAAAATAAGAGCATACTTATCCAAATTCCTATTAAAGAATCGCGAAATGCCTTTTTCTGATTAATAATGTAAGGAAAGTAAAACATGATTAGTTCATAACCAAGAATAGAAAGGTAACCTTCTTTTGTAGCAGTAAGAAATTCTTTAGTATTGAAATTAAACAATGGAAGAAAATGACTTACACTCCCTTTTTCAATAGCCCAATGTAAAAAATAGAATAAAGCTAATGAAAAAAAGAAGGCAAGCATGCTAAATCTTGCAATAGATTTTATACCTCCATTAACAACGTAAACAAGAATTAATAAGAAACAAATAACTGGTAAAGTAATTGTTTGCTCTGTTAATGCTGAACTTTGTATAAGATGCATATAATCACTTATTATTCCTGCACTAAAGACAATGAATTGAATAATAAGAAATAGGTTAATTATTTTTCCAAATGATTTTCCTAACAAAACTTCATTTATACGAAATAAATTATCATTTGGGAACTTTGAACAAAGCCAAATCATTTGCCATAAATTTAAACTAGCAATAATCCCAAATAAAAGTGGCATAAATGCCTGACTATACCCCATTGAACTAAGTTTCTGCGGTAAAGTAAGGATACTTGTACCCATCATTATATTTTGCCCTAATATGATAACATGGTAGCGATTCAATATTTTTGAATTATTATTTGCGCACAAACGTAGTTCACCCATTTTCGGTTTATAGTTAACGCATTGGTAATTATTTTTAATAATGATTTTTTTGAATACTTATTCAAAAACGCCATTTCTTAAAATAGTAAAGTCAATATTCACATTTACTTTCATAATTTTATACTTCTTTTGCCATTTTTCTTTTGTTAGTTTTGAATGTCTCACAGTGCTTCTATATTTTTCCCCAAATCCAAAAATATCTGATTCTACCTCTTGTGTATGACCAATTACTCTTGATATTTCATTTTTAAGCTTCTTTTCAATATCCTTTTCTAGTGCAGCCACACTTTCCCGTTGCCAAAAATTAATATCAGGAGAAACTTCTAATACTCTTGATTTCATACTAATATTTAAGTCGAATTCTGGTTTAGAAGCATCAACTAATTTTATTTCTCTTTTTGATTTGATTGTATCAAATGTTAATCTCATTTCATTTAACGACGAATTTCTATTATTTAGATTTCCATCACCTTGCAATACAGTTTCATATACCCCCATATTAAAATTTTCCCTAATTACATTTACAAAGAAATTATCTTTAGCTGGAAGTGTGCTGACCATTTTTCCTCCCTTAAAGATACCTATTGCACTAAATTCGACAAGATCACCATCCCTTTTGAGAATTGGCATCGACATTTCTTTTCCATTTGAATAATAATCATCTGCAATTATATGTAGGGTAGTTGTCGTTGTAAATTTCTGTTTATTGTTTTGTTCAATCAGTCTAAATATATGTTGTCCAATATCTTCAATATCTTTATATTCGTTTTCCAATAAGTCAGCAGCTTTCCCTTCTATCACAGCCATATAGAGGTTATTATTTATATTAGGATTCTCAAGATTTGAATGGATAAAATAATCAAGCCCCTCTCTTGCTAAGTCTTCCCCGAACGTAATCACCCTTGTTTGTCCAAAAGAAACTTGTTCTGAAAGTTCTCTATTTGTTTTTATTTTATTTCCTAAGAGAGTATTATTTTCCGTTGTAAAAACTTGTACTTTGCTTTTGAAATCAGGATTTATTTCTCTTATAACTCCTGTAACTGCTATTTTTTCTTCTTGTCCTATATCGTAACCTATTAATGATGTTACCCCCACTTTATCAAGAATATTAGTCCGTACACACCCGATTAAAAAGATAAGTGATAAAAATAACATTAAATAAAATCTTGCAATCGGCATTTTTTTACTCCCTATCCTTAAACTTTTTATTATTTTGTTCTATCAAAGAGAAGTTTATACAATTAAATCCTGGAGTATACAAACTATAAGTCATCACTTTTATTGTTTAAAAGATATTTATTATGTTCATAATTCACCTGTACACAATTTAAAAAATCAGGAGAAAATTGTCTATTATGAAAAGACTATTATTATTTTTTTGCCCCTTTGTCATACTTCTATCAGGCTGTTGGGATGTCACTGAACCACAGAGAATGTACTATGTTAATGGAGTCGGGGTAGATTATAAAGATAATCAATATGAAATTTATTTACAATTAATTAACTTCTCCAATGTTGCTAAAACTGAAACACCTAGTCCTGAAGCCTCACCAGCAGAGATTGGACATGCTACAGGAAAAACTATTGAAGAAGCTATTTATAAATTATATCGCTCGGTTGACCAAGAAATATTCTGGGGACATATGACTTATTTACTGTTCTCAGAAGAAGCCTTGAAGAGTGAACATGCTAATTCTGTTTTAGATACTTTCATACGATTTAGAGAGACAAGATATCAAATTCACGTTCATTGTACACAGGACTCTATTGAAGAAATTCTTCTAGTATCACCTATATTAGATAAGTCACTTCCTAATTCAAAATTAAGCAACCCTTTAAATACAAGTACATTAGAGGCATTTACAAGGCCTGTTGATTTAAGAAAATTGATTATAGGTTTAAATGAACCAAGTCATGAGGTGGCTTTATCATTGGTATCTATCAATAAAAATTGGGTGTCTGAAACAGAGAATCCCTCAGATGAAACAGCCATAAATGGTGTCTGTGTCCTTTCGAAAGATGGTTATAAAGGTGTTATAACTAATAATCTTGTTGGCGGGAACCGCTGGATGACGGGTCAAAAAAGTCTTGGAAATATTACCTTTAAATTAGAAAATAACGAAAGTGATTACATTACAGTAGATATTGAAAAATTAGACCTTGAAGTAATACCCATTGTAAAAAGAAATCAAGTGACATTTGAAATAGATATTGATTTAGAAGCTATAATCAATGGGTTTAATGGTAATTTAAATGTAAGTCAGTTAAAAAAGGGTATAGAAAAGAAAGTTAAAGAAGAAATAAAGACAACATATGAAGAGGGATTAAATTTAGACGTGGATATTTACCGATTATCTGAATATCTTTATCGAGATAATGTAAAAGCATGGAAAAGAATAGAGAAAGACGGAAAAGTACCTCTATCTAAAGATTCGATTAGTAAAATAACTATAAATGTAAATAAAATACACTCAGGGAGAAAGGTTTTTAAAGACAGTGTTGAGGAGTAAAAAACAACTAGGCACTCGCTTTCAGATGAGCGCCTGGTTTTAGTTTATAGCTTCTGGAACTTTACGAAATCCCACTAACGGCTTGTTTGTAAGAGCTATATCAGTTGCTAGTATATCAAAAGCAATGAAAGTAGCTGGATGAGTTAAAGTAGACTGTTCAATCTTGCTTGTGTTTGTTAGCCTTCCACGATAGGCAATGTCATCAAATACTGAAATGCCATTTCTAAGCACAACACTTTCGCAATCAATGATTGCTGTGTGTTCCTTAATAGAAGGGCAACCTCTTGAAGTTCAGGAAACTTAGCTGTCACATTGTTACCATGTCGAGTAAAAGCCTCTATCCTTTCGCCTTGCTTGTGTAAAAGGATGCGCCAACCATCCCATTTTATATCGTAAATCCAACTTGGATCATCATCTATTTCATTATTGTTACCCATGTGAAGTAACATTGGTTTAATTGGAGTAAATAACATTACCTATTCCCCCTCATGTACCATTATCTCATGGCAAACAAGGCAAAAATACATGTAAATCAAGGTACTAGTGGTAATCATTTAGATTGGTTCACTGGGAGATAATTTTCTTTATCTAAAATTTTCACGATGGCCTCTATATTACTACTCTCCCTATACTTTTTAATTTAAATGGTGTTTATTCAACAAACGGGCCAGATTGTTGAATAACACTTTTGACGATAAGAAATGCTATTCAAGTTTATATGCCAATTTATGAACAAGCTCCGCAAGTATAAACGTTGCTACTTCAACTGTTTATGCCATATGTACAGTAAACTGTATAATTGATGGTTCAAGCGCAAAGGCACAAATGTTGATTTAACAACATTCGTGTACTTGTATCACCACTCAAATCTAAATGAGGTACTTTGTTTCTAACAAATCATATTTGCACCAGAACCTCTTTTTCTATTACTAATTGATCCTCCTAACCTCATCCCAGTGCAACAAAAAAACACCTTACATATAAGGTGTGTTAAAAAGAAGCCTCTTCGGATAGTAGGATTTCGATTTCATCCTCTGCATAAATTTGCTCCGCATAATGGCTTCCCCATTGACAGAGCTCCTGCAAGATAGGTTTAAGAGATTCTCCAAGTTCAGTGGATGAATATTCAACCTTCGGCGGTACTTGATTATATATCTTTCTGCTTACAAGTCCACTGGCTTCAAGCTCTCTAAGTGTTTGAATCAGCATTTTCTGAGTTATATTTGGGATAATGCTCTTTAATTCACTCGTTCTCTTTGGTCCATCCTTTAAAAAGTATAATACAAGGCCTTTCCATTTTCCGCTAATAACTTCCATTGTCATTTCAAAACCACAACTAACTTTTTTCATGTCTAAACCCCCATATTATATAATTGTTACTTTTTAGTTAGTATATAACAAAAAAGTGGGTACTTCCAATAATATAGTTTATAGATGGATAATATACCTTGTAAGGTGTTTTTCAAGGCAGAGATTACAAAAGGGGGAATATTACAGATGACTAGCAATACTAATCAAGTTGTTCTAAACATTCGTTTCAAAGTTAAACCAGGTAAAAAGGAAGTCTTTCGGAACTCACTTTATTCACTTGTTGAAGTGATGTCGAAAGAACCTACCTTTATAAATGCTATTATAAGCGATGATATTGAAAAGCCGGATGATCTTGTAATTTATGAAATCTGGCAAGGCACAAAAGACAGTTGGTTACAGGAAGAATTGCCAAAGCCTTATCGAAAAAAATATGAAGAAATTCTTGGTGATCTACTTGAGGATAGAATAATAAGTTACTTAATACCAAACGGAGAATGGGGAAGTAATTTAACGAATGGGTCAAGAACAAGCTCAGAAAGCCTAAATGCCTCTATATCAACTTTTAAGTAACTTACTAAAGGTACTAGACATAAAATAAAATTAATTCTAAAGGAGTGTTAAGTATGGGTAAATTTGAAGGTAAAATAGCGCTTGTAACGGGTGGAACAAGTGGGATTGGTCTTGCTACAGCACAAAAATTTGTAAACGAAGGTGCATATGTTTATATCACGGGACGTAGACAAAACGAACTTGATAAAGCCGTTAACCAAATTGGCAAGAACGTAACCGGTGTTCAAGGTGATATTTCTAAACTTGAAGACTTAGACAAACTATATGACATTATAAAGCAGGAAAAAGGTAAGTTGGACATTCTTTTTGCTAATGCAGGCACCGGCAACTTCCTTCCATTAGGTGAAATTACTGAAGAGCAGGTTGATAGAACGTTCGACATTAACGTTAAAGGAACCATCTTTACTGTTCAAAAAGCATTATCACTATTCCCGGACAAAGTAGGTTCTATTATTGTAACGGGCTCTACTGCTGGATCAATTGGCAACCCAGCGTTTAGTGTATATGGAGCATCTAAAGCAGCATTAAGAGCACTAGTTCGCAACTGGATTCTTGACCTAAAAGGTACTGAAATCCGTGTAAATGTGGTAAGTCCAGGAGGTATTCTTACACCTGCATACGATGAGCTTTTTGGTGAGGCACTAGAAGATGTACTGGAAAATAGCAGAAATACTGTTCCAGTTGGAAAAGTTGGGACACCTGAAGAAGTAGCAAACGCTGTATCTTTCCTTGCTTCAGACGAAAGCAGTTACTTGACGGGTGTTGAATTGTTCGTAGATGGCGGGCTAGCACAGGTATAATTTCACTGTGCAGAGATTACAAATAATCCCCGAAAAAGGTTAATGGGATTTACTTGAAGAAGTCGTATAAAAAAGTCGTTTCCTTAAAGGACAGGGAATTCGACTTTTTTTATGTTTGGATTTGCTTATCGATGTAAATTCATATTTTCCTGGGGCTACCACTAAATGACCTGAAAAAAGATTACTTTATGAATAAATGTACTTAAAGTAACGGGTGCTTTAGCAAAATAAAATAACTAAGGTGTCATTTTTGCAGCTTTTTCGCATTTAGCACTATTCAACAATCGGGCGCGATTGTTGAAGATAATTTAGATGTTAAAAGAATTTGTTGTTATTTTTGTTTAAAGTAACCCCGTCCTCACTTAGACGGGGTTATACTTTATTGAAAGTTAAATTGTGTAGAATTATTGTTTTGTATTGTGACTTATCTCCTTTAAGTACTGAAAAATTAAATTTTCAACTTGGGTTTTTAGCGCTTGTTTTGCGTACCGTAGCACAACATCTTCTCCGGGATTCTTCACCACAACATCGCTAAAATATTGATCAATGTGAATCCACTTTACTATCTCTATTTTTTGTTTGGCTAACATACGTTTCTTATTGTAATAATCAGGCCTTATAACTTTTAATAGGACATCAACTATTTCAATATAGACCTTGGACATTTTTAGATTCCCTAGTGTATCGTAGTCATTCTGTAAAGACTTTACTGCCATATCCAATAGGATAAATTCATGTACATTTCTACGCTCATCAGGCTTAATCATCTGTATCTACCAATGATGCTTTTTGTATCTTCTCAAATTGAATACGTTTTATTGATAAATCAGCATCTAAAAGTAGTTCTTTCCTATATAGATCTGTCCCTGTTATTTTTCCTATTTCATCATGTAGCTTGTTATGGTCCCACAGTGTTAATTTGATTAGTTTTCGCATCTTAAAAGCACGCTGGACAGTTTGCTCAATCTCTTCAAGCTCCCATTCAGTCAACTCACGCTTTTTATCAAAATACTGTTCCTTTTTCCACTTCTTTATTTCCACCAAATGCTCTGGTAGCATCATTGATGTCCATTTCATATTCCCACGATCATGTAGCATCACAAATCACTCTCCACTAATATTCAGTATCTGAAATACTTAAAATATCTAAGAAATGTACTTATGAATGTTGTAGTACTTATCTTTAATATGGATTTGTTTTGTGTTTGCATCCATTTTTGTAACTGTACCTTCCAGAGCTTCGTCGCGTTTGTAGATGCTAAAGACTTTGGTTTGTTTTTCTTCCATAGCTTCAGTTAATGCATTTGCGATTTCCTCTAAGTCGAATTCATCACGATCTGGGTGTTTGGGTTCCTTTTTCTTTGTAGTCGTTTTTGTTTTTGCCATTTCCAATCTCCTTGCAGAACATTTGTTTGTATATATAATAGAACAGGTGTTTGTTTTATGCAATAATATTTACTGGATCTTAAGGAAAATAAATGGAATTATCTGTTGACTTTACATACTAGTACTAGTATAATTAGAGTATAGAAAGGAGGTGAACAAAGTGGATTATGATAAGGTTCTAGCTTACCTAGTAGCTATCGCAACAATCGCAAACTTACTTACAAGTTCAGCGAAAAACATAAGCGATATGAAGAGTAAGAAAAAAGAAAAGCGACGCCCCTCTCGCAAAGGAAAACGTCGCAAGTAGCATATGAAGGAGGTTAGCCCCTCCTTCCTATAATCTTATCACATCCTCATCGTTATGAAAAATATCGGATATATTGCTGCTTTAGCATTAGCCTTGTATATCTTGACTGACATAGTTAACTGGAGTGAACCAAAGTTTTTTGATTACTTCATGATTGTGTCCTACTCACTATGCTTTATATTAGTGATATTAAATATCGTAGTACACATCAAGAAAAGGAAGGGATAAAAATGGAGAAAAATTCACAGACCGAAGCTAATAAACGTTGGCAAGAGAAGAATAAAGAACGTGCAAAATACATTAGCGCACGATCAAGAGCACGTAGCTTTATTAAAAACCATGCTTTAGAGGAAGATTTAGACGAGTTTATGGAGTTAATTTTAGAACGTAAACAAATATTGAATGAAATGAAAATAGACCAAGATGGCATTTAGCTGTCTTGGTCTTTGCTTTTTTAACGTTGTGAAATAATAATTTTCAAACCTTCAAAATCTCCTGTAGTCAATGTACCAGCATCAAATTTATTGAGCCATGACTTATCAATTTTCCCTTTATCTACAGACTGTTTAATGTAATCACGGACAGCAGCTTTTGTTGTTGAGTTTGTGAATTGCATAATATCATCATCCTTTTCATTTTGAATTGTTTTATTATCTTCCTTGATCAATTGCACTTTAACAGCACTACTTGTCGGTACAATTACTTGTCCTTCTAATTTATATCCTGCAGGCATTTTCCATGTTGGGGGAATTTCAAAATGCGGAGCATCGTACTGTCCGGCAATCCAATATCCTCCCCATGTGATACCTAGCTTTTTAGCTATGGCGCCAACTTTTGAAAGCGTAGAAATATCATATAAATTTCTTGGAGGAGCAACAGCGATATCCCAAGCTCTACGTGATGTATGGTTACTATTACGCGTCCATGTAACTACTTGGCCTGGTCTTGTACGACCTTGCTCATACAAGTAGTTTTGGCGTGCTTGGCTACGGTATGTCTCTGTAATAAAAACAAAATCAATTCCTGCCTTGAAGCACTCTTGAAAGAGTAGTCGGCATGCTGTTTGTGCTGCAGCTGTTAATTCGCTTAGATCACGGCATGTAGTTGTTAAACTCGTCATTTCACATCATCCTTTGTTTTTCCGTATTCTAATGTTTGTTCACTATCACTTGCACCCGGCGTTGTTGGATCAACTACCACACCAAGTAGAATTAAAAAAGCGAGTACAGTGTTAAATAACTCTGTAACTCGCTCGTTATAAATTGTTGTGTCGTACCCGAATAGCGCACCGATTTGTTGCACTAACAGTAGTAGTAAGGCGAATGCACCCACTAAGAATGGTTTGTGTTTTAAACGTACTTTCCAGTTGATTTTCATTGTAATTCCTCCTAAAAGATATGTTTTTCCATACGGTCCATGCGGCCTTCAAGTGACGTTAAGCTTTTGCTTATTTCACGCATTGCATTGGCTTGCTCACCTTGTGCTTCTGTTAACGTTTCTAAATTTTTTAGTAATCGTTCTTCACGCTTGTTGGAATTCCAAAATACATAAACGACCAAACAAATACACAAGATTGACCACACCACCTGTGAGTTTGCTATATGACTTGCTGCTGTTACTGCGGATACAATATCCATTCAATCACCTAACCTTTGCCCTTTTTTGTGTAAATAAAAAGCCATGAGAAGCATCGAGAATCAGTACAGTGTACCGTTGCCCATCTCGATTACTCTCATAGCACATAAAAAAACACCCTCGATACGAGAGTGTTGTCTATACTTCAGAAATACTCGTTACTTTAATACTGTAATAACCAAACTGTCTTTTTAAAGCTTTAATAATTAAATCAATTAATTCACTTTCTTTTAACGTACCATCTTCAAGATCTTCATACTCATAATCATCAAAGTACATAATTTGGGATCCATATTCAATAGTTGTATTCTTTGTCTGGTTAAAAATATAATCTACTCGTATTTTCATTTTAAATATCTCCCCCCCTTAAATCTCCTATTTCGACAAAAGGAAGAGATTACCTTCTAAAAATGACAAAAAAATAACGCTAAGCCTATGCTTGCGTTTCTGTTTGTGTAGCTGCTACTGGCAGCACACTATTTATGGTGTGTTTATTAATGATTGCTCCACCAATATTCACGAAGTTAATCTTTGGATCATTTAATGTTGCTGTAAATGCAGTTGCATCAAACTCCGCATTTGTTAAATTAATAGCTTGTCCATTGTTTAGTTGTACTTGATAATCCATAATATCAATCTCCTTTTATGTTAGTGCCACAGAACCTTTTGTTGAACCATCAACTTGCACATATAATCTTCCGTTTGAGTAAGAGATACCTATACCTGACGAATTAGCTCTTGCGACTCCTCGAACAGTTGCGTATGAAAAATCTACAGTTCCATTAAAATCTGTTATCCCACCACCTGTTCCGATGGTTATATCTGCAGAACTTAAATTAATTTCTTGCGCGTTTAATTCCATCCCATAACCAGAACTGTTGATACGGTTTGAGTTATTAAATACTAGTGACTTAAAACCACCACTTTTACCTAAATACAAATTGTTCCCTACTGTAGCATCAGTGCTAATATCAATTGTGGCACCTTCTATCCTTCCAGCATAAATCGTACCTAAGTTTCCACTTATATCAGAAAGAACACTTACAGCACCAACCAAACTGATTTTAGAAGCCTGAATCGTAATTGTTGTTGACGTTTGGTTAATCAGTGATGCTATTGTATTACCGTTGTAATCAGTATTACTTACCTTTTGAGTAATCTGGTATGCCTGTTGCGTAATGCTACTTTCCGCTGTTCCAAGTCTGGAATCGACATTTGATACTCGGGTTGTTATTTGTCCAACCTCAATAGATAAAGACGACACTTGCGTCTGTGTACTGTCGGCTTTGCGTTCTACCCTGGAAACCTCTGCCGTAATGCTATCAGCTCTGATGTTGAGTTGGGCTACCTCGCTAGTAATACGGTTGTTCACACTTAGATTAATGTTGTCTGCTTTTATATCAATAGCTGCTATGCTTTTGTCGATACGTTCCACTTCTAATCGAATGTTCGAGTCGGTTTGTGTTATGGCCGAACGATACTCTTTAATCGATTCGTTTAAAATTTCCTGTGTCTCCGTTAATTCATCTGATAATGTTTGAGGTAGGGCATTACCAATCACAACGGCCACTGTTTTAAATTCATCTGTTTCTTCATCGATTACTTGAGTGACCTCTAAAATACGAGTCTGCATTTCATAATCCCAAGGCTTGTAAATTAGCCAGATACGCTCTCCAAGCTGTTTATCCAGTAACTCTATCGAATCCAACTCGATTGATATTTCTGGCTGGTCTTTTAACGATTTTCGAGCCTTATCCATCAAATTCTCTGAATCCGAAAACCGTTCATCGCTCATGTCATCAGCATCACGGATACCCCATTTTGCAGCCTGTGGCGACGTGTATCGGACAACAAGATTATCTTTACCCTTTGCACTAATACGCGTTCTTAGATTGTCTGTATTTACCGATTTAGACAGTTCAACGATATTGTCACCATATTGGTAGATAAAATCGTTATCTGGGCCAAGCATTTTGCTGAAATGGATGTTACTGTTTGATGTGATTTCATATTCACATTCAAATGCTTCACAGATTTGATTAACTAATTTAACGATATTGTCATTCCCGAAAGCTTCTATATAGCCATCTTCATTAAAATCACTTGTGAAGGTCCAGTTTGTATTACGCAATGCAAAAGTGGCAAACTCATTTAAGGTTTTATGTCCTCCGTTGGTGCCCTCTTGTCTGCGCCAGATGTTGTCAAAAAAGATATGTTGTGCAAGGACTGACTTCACATTTCCTCGGGATTTTCGTTGTAGTTGCTTTATCCGAAACTGGAAGCCACCAGCATCGATGATACTTTCCTCTGCAATCAAATTAAATGAATGTGGATTATCACTTTCACTTGCATCCAAGGTCAGTTCAAATACACCATCGATGTTCTTTCTTACAACTGGCTTTCCTCTACATACTAAAGCTTCTGTTAAAGTGCCTTCATAGTTAGTGATTGATAGCATCGTATCACCTTCTTCCACAATTAAAATACGCTACTCGGTGTGAGTAGCGCTTCCATACTCGAAATTTCAGAGATGTTATTATAATCCTGGGACACCCACAGGTCCTTTTGCATCACCAAGATAATTACCGCCATTTTTTATCCAGATTGTACTCTCCTCAATAGAATATAGTCGTCCCTCAATATTTGATAACATTTGAATAATGCGTTTTTCATTCTGCTCTTGGCTACTCATAACAACCTGGAGCAGTTCTTTTACTTCTTTTACTTCTTTTAATTCATTTAATACTATTTCGCCCATTATAAAGCTCCTTCCTAGTATTCAAATTTAATAAAAATACGCCACTCAATTGAGTAGCGCTTACTGAACAATATGGAACTATTTTGATGGATGAACAAATAACGCTACCCTTTTTAGGGCACTATCATTGTTTTGGCTTAATGGTTTGGGAAAACCATCAAGATACAAATTAACATTTTCTATATCATCGTTATTGACCTCGTAATTTAAATATCCTAGCTGCCTTCCAAAAGAAACTTCATAAGAATAGAAATTCCCTTCACTGCGTTCATCATTAAACTTATATTTAAATAATCTCCAATTATCCAAGATTTTTTCCCCAGTACCAGCAGAACCATTTAAACTCTTCATAAAAAGTCATCTCCTTTTTTACCATTTTACTAGAAAATCAGAAGATGATAAAATAAATAATCCTTATTCAGTTAGTTCATAATCTCCAAGTAAAACTCAACACCACTGTCCTATAAACTTGGAGCTATTATGTTCTTTTATTTAATAAACACCCGAATAATATTAGGAGCCACACGCTCAATCACTCGCATATCTGTACGTTCATTAGAAGCTGTTAAAACTCCTTCAACATCACCGATTTTCGCATAGCTATTTACCTCGCAAGTTCCATCATCACGTACTAACAGTTTCCCCATTAAACCTACAGCGTCCCACTCTTTACGCTCCTCACGAGGGATGTACTCCTCGCCATTGTTCCAATTTGGGTTAAGCATAGGAACGTAGTCTTGACGAGTTTTAATGATAGTTTCAGTAGTATGAACAAATCCACCCCCTTCTATCTCGGCAGTTACTGGAACAGTTTCTTCATACTCTACATCTACCCAATGGTACTGAATTCGTCCCCACTCATCAGTAACATATTTATCGTTCCAGTCATCTTGGTGAGAGTCACCGATAACTGAAGGGTTAGCTGAGATGATACCTAAGATGTAAGTATCATCTACTGTAGCTCTGCGTATTTTATCACCTTCTAGAGCTACGACAAAACCTACTCTGTCCTCGTCGTCCATGTTTCCATCCAGCCATTCGAAGTATTCAGCGTAGTCAGCACCTGTAGAGTTCCACGCCCCAACACCATAAGTAGAGCCATTAAAACGTACACGGAAAGCGTTACTACGCCCTGTTGGGCCAACACCATTTCCAATTACAAAGGCATCATCTGTCTGAACGGCAACTCCAGTAGAACCAGTCATAGGTTTGCTGTATCTACCAATAGCTGTAGAAGCATAAACGTCAGCCGAAGTGTTTTCTCCACCAGAATGCGAATACTCACCTATAGCTTTAGTTCTTGTCCCCTCTGCATGGGAATAATTACCAGTAGCCTCAGTAAGATTGCCTTCAGCATGCGCTGAGTTCCCAGTAGTTTTTGTGTAACTACCTTCTGCATGGGAATAGTGTCCTCCAGCTTCAGTACTATTACCTTCTGTGTGAGAGGCTTCACCTACAGCTTTTGTAGTCATACCTTCAGCATGAGAATTATATCCATTTGCTACTGTATAACTTCCTTCTGCGTGCGAATTTTGTCCTCTTGCTACTGTATCAGACCCTTCTGCATGAGCAAAAGAACCTTCAGCAATACTTCGTTGTCCTTCTACATGCGCGTATTGACCAACTGCAATTGTACCAGCTCCCTCTGAATGTGAGCCGAAACCCTTTGCTAATGTTTTAAACCCTTCTGCGTAAGAGTACGCACCTGTAGCCATTGTATTAAAACCTATTGCTAGTTGTCCTTTGTTTGTACCACCTTGTTTTATCACAAATAGAACACCACCGACAGACTCATCACCAGCAGTCACTACTGTAATAGTTGCAGCAGGAGCAATAGTTATTGTTTTAGCAGTTATAGTAGCAGGGATTAAATGTTTACTTTGGAATTTTAAATGCACCTCATCGCCTATGTTAAACCCAGTAGCATCTGAAACATCTATTGTTTTGGCGACAATATTAACGTTAGTAACAGCAGTCACAGCCATGACACTACCTGCAAAGTTATACTCTCCTAGTGCATTTGCAGTTTCATTTCTAACATTTTCGTGTTGAAATAACTCTCCACCAGTTTTAATAATTTCCCACTGATTTGTGTCTTTTTCTACTGCAAGTTTCTCATTAAAGTAACGTATGCCATGTGCACCATTTTCGGATAGAACCATTTGTCCCAAATGTGCAGTAACAACTTGCTGATTGTTTGTTACAGTTTGCTGTAAATTTGCTATTTCTTGATTCACTTCTGTAAGATCAGCATCCTGTCCAGGAGGGCCTTGTTCACCTTGCGGGCCTTGAGGTCCAGTATCACCTTTTGGACCTTTAATCGTACCAACATTTGTCCAATCATTTGTAGTATCTGACCACACATATAAATCACCGTTAATTAAGTAGGCATCCCCTGGTTCGCCAAGGGGTGGTAAAGCACTTTCATCTGGAAGTGTTCCTAAAATCCTTACCCCTGTACCCTGCTCACCTTTCTCTCCCTTTTGAACAAACATCGCCCAATCAGCATTCGATAGTACAGGAAATGATGGTGGCTTTACACCTTTATTATCACGTAAGGCCATATAACCGTTACCTTCTAAAGTGACGAAGTTGTTCTTTTTATACTGTGTTTCTATGGACCATTCCTTTAGATTCACTAACCCTGTTACATTTGGTAAAACTACATTTATTGCATCAGTAGCTATCTGTGCTGCTTGGGTTGCTTGATTTGCATTACCAGTAGCTGTATTTGCATCTTGTGTAGCTTGTACAACATCAATCTTTAACTGCGATAAGTTCGAAGTCTCTTGATTGGCGTTATCTGCTGCCTCTTGAGCGAGTACGGCTTTTTCGTTGGCATAATTTGCTTTCTCTTCTGCAAGCAAAGCACTAGCATTTGCTAATTCTGTGGCTGTTGTAGCTAACGCTGTAGCTTCTTCCGTTGCTGATTTAGCTGTTCTAGCCTCTTGTGCGGCTGTTAATGCTTGTTGAATGGAATCGTTTAGGCGCTCTAGTAATTCCCCGATATTCTCACCAGTCAGCATATCAATTTGTTGCTGAAGGTTATTTATCTTTCCGAGCATTTCCTCTCTCAAGTTATCGGTCAAACCATTGGCTTCACCGATTAAGGCTTCTAACAGCCCGAAATTATAGTTTAAATCGTCTCGGTATCCTTTATCCAAGGAAGCACCGATTTCACGCATACGTGCCATTGTAGCCCTCCTCACTTGTAATAAAATTTGAATTTAAATGATATTAGAAATTGTGATGCACCAGTAATTTGAATGGTGTTCCAACCTGGATTCAATACCAACACTTTACGATTTGTATCTTTGAAAATACTGCTACCGTTTTTAGTAAATCTAGTAGGTGTTTCAAGCTTAATAACGTCATTAGCGCCACTAGAAGCGTTGTATTGCCACTGTGTATCGTTCGTGACATTCTTGATACTTAGATTTGTACTTGCACCCCGGAACTCTATTTCAAAGAGCATGTCTCGCAAGTTAGTTTTTAGTGGCACATCACCAGCATTGTAAACCTGAAAAGTTGTTTCATTTTGGAATACATATTTTAATGTTGTTGGATCCACAGCGATTAACCCTTGCCCTGTCTGCCATATCTCCTTATCAAAAGTACGTTCATCTAACGTGGTACCTGGTGACTCAGCATAAGGTAATTGGTAGGTCTCAAACTCAATATCAACCTTTCCTATCAATCCATTCTGCTCAACCTCATTCATATTGGTGCGAATAACTTTATAGCGTTTACCTTTTAATATTTCTATATTGGTAGGTAACTGTTGATTCTCGCCCCATGCTTGCCCTGGCAATTCGAACTCATAAGTACTAGTCTTATAAGTTGGTCGTCCTTCGTAGATATAAAAAGGCTCCAAGTCGCTAAAAATTGAAAACAACTTATCGCGTCTTAGAGCAAAATCTAATTCATCTGAAGCTATGAACATAATAGATAAGATGATTACCCTTGAACCATGATTGACTGATTCTCGTACTACCCCTGGTCGCCCGTCCACATCAACACTTGATGCTTTTTGTTCGATAGGTCTAATTAATAAATCCTGTGTGATATAACCCTCTTTAACAAGAGAGAGTGTAGCCCCTGTCATATATTCGATTAATGTGTCCATTGACTACACCCCTTTACCAATAGTTGTTCTTCTTGATGAAACCCTGTTACTTTGGTTCCTATCAACGTATTCACTGATCACATCTCCGTCTAATTCCACAACAAAATCCAGTTTGCTAATTAATGCAGCAATCTGTTTTAAGACTCCGATTTGATCTTGGCTGGATGTTAGCTCGTAGCTGTTTAACAAGTGTGAATCCATACCACCATTTAGAGCTGTAGAAAGCCCGATAGATGCTGCTGAAATATCAGTCTGCATTATATCCGTTAGGCTTCTAACAGTGTTTTCTAACATGCCTTTTGTGCTTGCTAATCCTTGGATAATGCCCTGCCCAGAAAATACCCCTGATTTTTCAAGAACCCTTGATGGTGATTTGATTTGCAATGCCTTACGAATCGTTTTGTCGATCGTATTTGCTATCTCATTGGCTTGTGCTTGTAAAGCTGGTACTTGGCTAGCTAATCCATTACGTAAGCCCTCAATAGCATTAATACCAATCTCTTTCATGCTGCTGATCATCGGGTTAAATTCATTTTTTGTACCTTCGCGAATTTGTTTGATTTGTTCAACCCATTCGGTTTGGTATTGCTCTAGCTTAGATTTTGTTTCTGTTTGGAGCTTTTCAATTTGATCTGCCATGTCTTTGCGTTGACCTGTTAACTCAAATTGAGCACGTTCTCTAGCAATCTGCGTTTTTTCTTTCCAAAGATTTTCGTACTCATTCAATTCACCAAGACTTAGCTTGTTTAATGCCGCAATTTCAGCTTGAGCACTCGGTCCAATTGCTTGTAGTTCTGCAATCAAGCCTTGGTCTACACCCTTCGCTGCGAGCATTTGAAGATCATTTGCCCAGTCACGCATTGCGTCTACTTGGCAGCGTAGGTTTTCTATTAGCTTAGAACCAAATACATCTGTTTTACGCTCAAATTCATCAAAGATACTGATCGCATTAGCAATTTCTTTAGCGCGAGCATCTTCGGCACCCTGATAAGCTTTTTGAAGCTCCTTGATACCATCAATTTCAGCCTGTTGTACATCTTTAATTTTGCTAATGTATTCCTCGTTTAAGGCCATTAGTCGGTCATGGATTGCTTGCTTTGTCTCAGCAATCTTATCCTCGTAGTAGATACGTTCTTCACTACCAACCTTGTAAGCTTTAACATACTTTTCGTATGCTGCGAGCTCTTGAGTCAATGACATCAAGTTGTACTTTTTACGACGGTCAACGTAGTCCTTTTCTTTGTTAAATTGCTCTGTAGTTAACTCGGCCATAGATTTGTTGTACTCGATTTGAGCTTTGATGCGTTCTTCTGTACCTTCTTTGAACAAACTAGTCGCATACTGCCAATAAGCTGCTTGTTCCTTGGTAGACCACTTTTCCAACCCTACTTGATGTTCTGCATATTCTTTCAGCTTGTCGTACTGCTCTTTTGCTGACTTAGCGCGAATAGCATCAATCTTTTTAGCCTTTTCTTTTTCGATCTTTTCAAGAGCAGATTTTTCATCATCATGCAATTTCAAGATTTGGCGTTGTTGAGCAGCTGTAAGCTTTTTCTTTTTGTCATTAGCTTTAGCATTGATCTCTGCTATTTTATTGTTCGATTTCTTGGTAGCCTCTGCTTTTTTCTTCGCATACTCTTCTTCGACTGTTTTAATTTCCTTTTCAATTTCTTTGGTTTTCGAAGCAAGTATTTTCTTAGCGCTATCCATCATGTTTGTTGTAGCTTGTACTGTTTGTTGGAAGTTCGGTATAGCAGCTTTTGACATAGCTTCAGCAGATTGTTTTACATAATCAAGGTTTGAATATACTCCTTTTGCTACACCCGCAGGAATCCATTTAGCCACACTTGCCATAACCCTTGAAGGGGAATGGATACCTAACTTTTTCTTTAACCAATCAGGAATTAAATCAGCAATACCTGCAGCAGTTTTCTTTACACTTTCCCACATTGAGTTGATACCTTTAATTAACCCTTGGATAATGTTCTTACCAATTTCAAATAAGTTTATATTTCGGAAGAACGATTCAATGGATTTCCAGACGCTCGATGCTGTCTGTTTTAGCGTTTCCCAAGCACCTTTCCAATCACCATTTATTAACTGCATTACGGTTTGGATAATACCCATCACTAAATTAATGCCGATTTCAACAGCAGATTTAATGACGTTCCACGCAATTTTTACTACCCCTGAAATAATCGGCCACGCTACTTGGAAGATAGCAATGATATTCCCCATTGCCCAATTGATTACTACTCCAATCGCTTTCCAAACTGTATCAACGATTTGTTTAATGCTTTCTTGATTGTCCTGCCAGAACTTCGTGATTTTGCTCCAAACAGATACGATCGTTGTTTGAATTTCTTTTAGAACTGATGAAATAACACTCTTAATCGCTTTCCAAACTTCATCTACCTTAGCTCTAAATTCTTCATTAGTTTTATGGGTTTTAACTAAGATTGCAATAAATGCTGTAATAGCTATAATGACAAGTCCAATCGGGCTCGTAATATAACCTAACGCTACACCTATGCCTCTTATTGCGACCATAATCTTAGAGCCTAACATAGCCATAGTTCCACTAAAGTTAGTAAATAACCCCGTGATAAATGGAAGTGCCTTAGAAACACCGTTAGATAGGATTGGTCCTAACCCTTTAAAGAGTTCTCTAAATGCAATCACATTAGGAATAACTGCTAATAGAACCCCGCCAATCGAAATAAAACTAGCTAAGAGCACACCGATAATTCGGTTACTTTCCATTCCTCCGTTAATGAACTCTAAAATGTTATTTACAATATTCATTAAACCCGCACCAACAGGAGCCATACCAATACCTAGATTCACTAAAAGATTTGTTAAGTTTCCAATTAACTGAAGAACGCTAGGTGCAGTTTGCTGTACATAAGAGAGGAACGTTTGGAATCCTTGGTTTTGAGATAAACTTGCTGACCACTCTTTAAAACGAGCCATCATATTTACAAGTCCTGTCATCATGTCACTGGATGATCCACCGAATGCACTGAAGAAATAAACAATACCAGCAGTTGCATCGCGGAAGATTGCTCGAATCTTTGGCATGTTCGTATTCACGTAGTCCATGAAAGCTTGGAATTTAGAACTGCCAGATAGTCCGTTCGACCATTCAGCAAAGCGTGTTGTCATTTCTTCAAAGCCCTTAGCCGTTGATGCTGTTAATGGTGCAAACGCTGTTAACATCGAGAATACACCTTGAAGGAGATTCCCCATTGATCTTGTCAAAGTCTTTAACATTGGTGCGCCTGTTGTATTCAAATAGTCTAAGAACTTTTGAATCGGAGGTGTACCAATAGCTTCATTAAGTTGTGTCATCAAGCTAGATACTGCTTGAGCGCTGGATACAAACAATGGTCTTAACTTTGTAAGTAATGTATTTGTAGCCTGCATTGCACTAGTAAAAGCATTTAACACTGGCTTTTCAGTTTCTTTTACAAGTCCTTGATAGGTTGATTTCATGTTGTCAAAAGAAGCTTTGGCATTCTTTTGAGCAGCATTTAACTGTGCGTTTTCGTCAAATAACTTTTTGATTGTTGGAATTGCAACTGCTGCAAAGGCTCCAGCTGCTACACCAGCACTTGCGAACGCCCCTGCTAAAGCAAAAGTAGACCCAGCTAATGTACCGATCATTGGACCAAGGTTTGCAATAGCCACACCTATGTTAGCTATTAGTGGTGCAATCATCGGCAGAACGGCAATCAATGAGCCTGTTAGCGTGTGTTGCATTAATTCACCAAAGGCACGAATGTCGGTAGCAATACGTTGTATTTTTCTTTGGAAATTCTCTATTCGTGCCTCTATTTTTACGACAACCCGATCTCGAGTAAGTGCTGCTATACGTGCTCGGATTTCAGCCATACGACGATTAAATTGGCTAACGTCTGCACCTATATCAACGCGTACATCGTTAGCTGTGGAACGTATTGTCTCACGAACTTGCCTCATACGGGCCATAAACTCTGTGATTCTAGCTCCAATTCTAGCTGAAAAGTTTCCGTTCATAGCGTTCTCCCTTCTATGGCTTCCAATTTTTTAACGCTGCCATTGCTTTTGCGTGTTGACGTTTCTTAACTTCTGGACTTACAACTTTTTGATTCATGGATTTTCTTACTTTATCTGCATCAAACAAGTCACTCTTTGGATTAATACGCTGCTTATTAGTTGCAACTCGATTGAACATTGCTGCGTCTGCTAATGTTTGATAATGATCGATACGTGCATCTTGAGCCCCTTCCAAGAATGCTTTAAACTCACTCGGTCGCCAAGAAAGAATTAACTCTGGATCATAGACCTTTAGATATCTTGCTGCATCTCGATAGATTTGTCGGATTTCACTAACTCGATCTGTTTGTTCCCTAATAATTCGTCTCTCGCTGCTTTCAGCATTTCGATTCCAGCTGCTGCTTGTTCTTTTTCTTCCTCGGATGCTACTGATTCGAATAGCTCTAAGTTCTCCCAATATGTCTTGACAGCTTTTTTGAAAAAACCCGATTCATCTATTTCTCGGAAAGCTTCTTGGAATAATGGTTCTACATCGCCATCTTCCTCAATTCGTTTCTCTAACGCTGCTTCAATTTCTGCTTTACTAGGTTGTTTAGATAAATGAGCAAGTCCACACATCCAAAATGCACGTAAAGCATCTAAATCAAATTGCAATAAGCCTTGGTAGATCTGATTAAATCCACCTGGACGGTTACCATGTGCATCTAAATCATTGAATTCTTTATCCGCCTTATTTTTAAATGCAAAAGTAAACTTCGCTGTAAGAGTGTTTTCACCAATTAGTAATTGAGCCATTTATAATCATCCTTTTCTGTTTGATTTTAATGAAAAAAGAGAGCTTAGTAGCCCTCTCTCATTCGTTTATACAGTTACTGTCACTGCTGTTGTTGCCGTAAATCCACCATCGTCTGTTGTTGCTGTAATTGTAGCTGAACCATCTGCAACACCTGTTACAACGCCTTGCGCATTCACAGTAGCAATTGCTTCATCGCTCGATGTAAATGTCACTGATTTATTTGTCGCGTTCACTGGTACTACATTAGCGACAATACTACCTGTATCACCCACAGCTACAGTTAACGTAGTTGGATTTACTGACAATCCTGTAACTGCTACTGGAGTTGTTGTTTCTTCACCGTTGAACTCCCCAGTTTTTTCACCAGGAGCCTCGAAATCATAATCACCGAAGTTAAGTACATCATCTGGTAAAGGATTTAATTCACCTTGTTTAGATGTATTCAGTACTTGCAATGTAGCCGAAATTTCTAAGAATCCATCTGTAGGTGCTGATTTTTCAAGCGATTCTACGTACGTATATGCAAATAGCGCATTATGCTTACCATTTTTGTTAAGTAGTTTTTCGACTTCCCAAATTTTAAGTTGTGTTCCTTTCACAATTGAGTCAAGAACAGCAGCTTGTCCTGGATCATCTGTATTGCCATAAAACGTAACATCCAAGGATTCTGATAATTGCCCTGGACCTAATATACGGCCGAATTTCGTTTGTTCATCCGTTAACTCTCGTTCATAAGAATGTGTATGTTCAGTTTGATCTCCAATCAAAAAACCATCAGCAGCCAATGCGTTGTTAGTAGGTTGCACTAACAATAGACTGTCTTTACCGTTTAAACGTGCCATCTAGCTTTTCCCTCCTAAAATAAAAACAGCCCCCGAGGACTGTTAAATGTTTTGTATTATATATTGCATTGTTAAAATGCCATGCTTTACACCTGGCATATTATCATCTATCACCCTTGATTCACGTCTTTCGACCCTTAATACTGACGCATTTGGAATAACGTAATTACGCGTCATCAGTACTCTCTGACAAGCAGATAACATCTCATAAGTAATACGTTTACCACTGTAATCATCATTGTCTTTCCACCAAGTATGAATGGTGAAGGTGATCGTTTCGATATTGCTTGTTTTAGTGTCATTAGGTGATGAATAAGGTTCTGATATTGTTACGTAAGGATATGGAGTGTTTTCGTCTACTGCATCATAAACACCTAAGTCCCATTCATCTTTTCTAGTGATGGCCGTTAGTGCTTTACAAGCAGTTAGCTTTTGAAAAATAGCCTTCTGTAATTCAAAGTAAGGCAAGGCATAATAATTAGTCATAAGCCTAATCGCCTCATTTCCGTCTCAAAATAATCCCTTCCAGCATCAACAGCTGGACCCCAAAACGGTTGAGCTCTCATACCTTCAGTCGTTACATAACGCCCTAGCTTTGTGCTGAAATACGTCCAAGGTGTTCTGCGGCCATTTCCATTTTGAGCATAGATACCAGTACCGTACTCGACGTATATGGCATAATGTACGCCAACAGTAACAACAGCGTTATATTTTCCAAGCATCTTCATCTCAATTGAGTCTCGCAAGCTACCATCATCAACAGGAGCTAGAGCCTTGGCCTGCGTTTGTATAAGCCGCGCTGTCTCATAAACAATGTCTGATATCTTATCCAAAAGACCTTCTTCAAATCTACGTGCTGCTCTCAGCAACTCGCGTCCTCCGAATGTAATCCTAGCCATTACTCCGTCACCAACTTTAATGCCACACGCATGATTTCGTGTTGACCACCCTGGTCCTCAGCACGACCTGCGAATGCGTAGATTTCACCTTCATAGCGTAGTCGCATGCTAGAAGTTAAATCGGTTCTGTAAGGATAATACATATATCTTTGTAACGGATTGCCTAACTGTTGAGCATAATACTGCTCTTTACTGGTTGGTGTATCAACAAATGCCTCCATAGTATCTACTGGGAACCATTCTGTTTTAAAGCCACCGGCACCGTCCGATACCTTTTTCTTCTGAACTACTTCAACTGTATGAGGAAATTCATCGAACGGGCTGAAATACATGGAATTTCGCCTTTCTGCATGCATTATAAGGCTTTAGCAAATCAGTTAAAGCACTAGGTAACGTCCCGAAGTCGAAAGTATAAGAAACAGTTCCCATGGATCTTCCCTTTAAAGCACCATTTCCAGAGAAAAAGTTAGTGGCTTTTGCTAGGAAAATCTTTAAGGCACTTGGCAAAGTGGTAGGCGTAAACTTTTGGCACAGTTGATTGTTAAGCATATCGAGCACTAATGGCAGCATGACTTTATAAAATTCATCATTTGTTGAAGATTTGTCACCACAAATAACCTTGTAATACTTAATATCTTCATCTGTAGGTGTCCAAGTCATCTTGATCACCTACTCTGCATTTTCTGATTGAGCAGTTTGTTTGGTTTGACGTTTCGGTTTGGCTTCTTCCTTAGCCTCCTCAATTACTTCCTGTTTCGCTTCTTCAAAGCTTGCTACAAGTTCCTTCGTCTGTAGTTCTTCGAATAAATCTTCAGAAACATTTTCAGCAACTTCTCCAACCTTTAGATGTTTACCATTTACCTTTGCATTTTTAGCTAATGTAACGTTGTAAGGCATAAAATTTCCCTCCTTAAAATAAAAAGAGATAGCTCTTTGCTATCCCTTAAATAGTTGCTACTTTTGCGATAAATACTTTATCTGCTTGTTCAAATGATGGTAATGCAATTTGAGAAACGATTGTTTGTACGTTAACTGGATGCACAATTTTGTTTGTTGTTACTGCTACACCCGTATTGACGATTGAAACATCGGCATCTGTAACGCCAGTCATTAGATCACTTTCCTCTGGTGTTGTTCCGTACATCGTCTTACCAAGCGCACCAGGAGGTAGTAATGTTACAACTCCATCTGGAAAGTAAGACTTTGTAATGCCATGCTCATCGACAAACATATCATCGTAAATAGCAAACTGCATATTTGTTTTACGAGATAAATAGTTTAATACATCTTCATCAGTTAAGATGATGTTTTGAGCCCCTAGTGGGTTCATGTCCTTTTTGATAGAATCATGATTTGCAATTAACGCAAACGTAGCACTTGTTAAGATAGCGCGTGTTGGTTCTGTACCTGTACGCTTACGCACAGCCTTCTTCCAAGCCAAAATATCTTGTACTGGCGTGGAAGTAGCTTGATCCCATGTATCAGTACCAGTCAATGTTTCAAATTGATCTGCTGCCAGTTTGTAATCATACGTATGATATGCACCTTCTGATGCGATTTGGATTTTACCCTCTGATAATAATTGCATACGCATACGTTCTGTTGTCGCTTCTGCACCATCAACAAGTGTTTTCATGTCATCAAAAACAAATTTAATGACTGCATCAGCCATTTTCGTTTGTCCACCCTGTAGTAATGTGTTAATTTGCTGACGTTCTTTTTCTTTAACTATCATTCTTTCACGGAAGAATGGCATTTCAGTTTGAATAGCTGAAACTCCAATGCGATCACGAACAGGGGCTTGTGCATCAAATGCAGATGACTTTAAAGCTACTGGCAATCCAGCTCGTCCTTTTAAATACGATAAATCTAGTCCTAATTGTTTGTCGGATGGGAATAAAGCTGCGCCCAACGCTGGCTTCTTGTTTAAATTAGTAGTAACAATAAAATCAGCAATGTTACCAGCTGTCACTAAATCATAAATTGTTGGCATACTCTTTCACTCTCCTAATCTTATTTCATGAATGTAATTTGTTTTAATGCACCAATCGCCTCAGCTGATGGCTGTTCTGGGAGTTTTGCTAAATCAACAAAACCATGTATTACTACTGCCCCAACTGCTGGACCATAGGTAACGTCAACATCATATCGACTTACACCCTCTGCTGTGGCATCGTTAGCAGCTTTCGCTTTCACTGAACGATCAGCAAGCATGCCTCCACCAACAATCGTTCCAGCAGGAACAATCTTCTTACCATCAGCATTCGCTGTAATTCCTGTATCATCAAATGTTGCTGTCATTGAGACATGATGATCAGGGTACTTCAAAATCTCTTTACCATTTGCGTAATCTGTAACTACAAATTTCCCCATTATCATTCACTCCTGTTATTTGAAATAATGTCCTTGTGCTTCCTCTGCTTGCTGCGTTACCTCATTACCTTGAGCTAACTTTGAACCATAAGAAGGTTCATTTCCTCCTGTATGACTTCCACCTCCAGGATTACGAGCAGAACCTTTCATACGCTCTTCAACACTTGCTTGGACAAATGCATCGAAGTCTGTTTTAAACTCGTCTAAAAACGTATTTGTAGCCGTTTCATCAGCTGCTAAAAACTTGTCAGCGTACTTAGTAGCAAATTTCGCATCATAACCTTTTTCGGTCATATACTTGATTGCACTTTCACGCAATGCAGCACGCTGTTCTTTCTGTTCGTTTTGCTGTAGTTTTTCTTCAAGTTCACGAATACGTTTTTGTTCCGGCGTTTCTTGAGGATTTCGTTTTGATACTTCCTCATCAATTAATCCTTGTAGATGGTTAGACTTCCATGTTTCTAAAGCTGTATTGTAGTGTTTATCCTTCTCAGAATCTAACTCACTCTTAATTGCTGCGTTCGCTGTTGCTGCCGTTAATACGTCACCTTTCTCCAACGATTTGAAAATATGTTGAACGAAAGCCGACTTGTCACCAGCCTCAACAAGTGTTTTTAACTCTTCGAAATTGACTTGCATGTTTTTCCTCCTGTCCTTCGCACGCTTACGCCCACGAAACACGTAGTCATTTGTTCTTTATAGCGTCTACAAATGCTGAAAAAGACATAATAAAAAGCCGTATCACTACGACTATCCTTCACCACTGAATTTTTTCTTCCACTCTTCATAACTCATAAATGGCACCGTTACACTCGGCGGTTTAACCTGTTTATACGCTTTGTTAAAAGCTTGTCTATAAGTTAGTCCTTGATCAGACATATAAGCATCAATACGAGCAGCCAATTTCTTTTGATACGTATCATCCATGTAGTCTCTGCCACGTCTGTACTCTGGTAACTTGCCATTAACCATATATATCGTATGACATCGACACTGTACATCCATTGAAGCAATGCCCCATAACCTTGGTGCTTTCGATTTCCACTTACCATAATGATAGTAGCCATCTTTATCAGCTTTCTGACCATCTAGCTTTCTATGGGACTTCCTAACTCTAGTATCAAGTGATGACATCCAAACCTTAGTGAGCCGCGCTGATTTACTTGCCTGTTCCTCAATGGCTAAATCAACTTGTGATCTAACCCGGCCACCCTCGGTTCTGGCAACTAGGATAGCTTTCTTCCTTGTCCATCCCATAGCATTTTCAATCCTGATAGCCATGTCTGTGTAGCTTTCACCAGCTTGTAGGCTCTGTGCTATCTCGATGTTCAAACGCCTGATAATCTCGTTTCTATGAACCTCAAATATCTTAGGCAACGTTAAAAACTCAACAGGATTAGTTAACGCTGCTTGAATCACCTCAGCAGATGGTATTTTAAAGCCCATTTCCTCGCCTGTAGACTGTTGTAATAGATAAGCCATCAATAAGTATCTCTCGATATAAAGACGCTCCTGTGAAGCTTGTATGAGCTTAATAATCTCTTTGTAGTCAGCGTTCAACTGTTGTGCAATTAATTTCATTTCTTGATTAAAGCGATTGTACTTGTTAACGTCTGTCCAAGTAGCTTGACCATTCTTCCCAAACTTTTTATGCATCTCAAGCATTTGAGCGAGTATCGTCTTTAAACGTCGTGCAAAAACAACCTCAATGTCTCTCTCGGCTTTAGCTTCTAAATCATCTAAGATTCGATTGATTTCCTGTTGATTCATGTGTCATCATCATCTTTCGGATCATCGTTGTCATCCTCATTAAGAGGGCCAAGATCATTACCGTATATTTTTAAATCTTCTTGCATTGCTTCACGTTCTGCAGCTACATCATCTACAAATGGTAATAAAGATAAGCGAGTATCCTCACTTACATAACCTTTCAATGCCTGTGATGTTTGAGCAGCTTCTAGAAGGTTCTTAGGAAGATTTCTCTTAAACTCAAACCATACCTTTAGGTAATCCTCTGGCTGGCAGTAGCCTAGCCTTGCCCATCCACTACACAGTACTTTGAATTGATACTGTAGAGTTGTACGGTTCTTTTGCTCTGCCGTACCAGCCTTATGTTCTAAGGCCATTGTTTTCATGAGGATTGCAATACCAGATAGATTAGAAGCAAACTCCTCGCTTGTGAAATCTACACTCTTACCGATACGCATAATGTTCTTTTCAAGTCGTTCTAATAAGTGTTCAATCATGCTGTCATTAACGTTCTTGGTTAGGAACGATACCTTAGCATCAGGACCCCAAATTTCTAAAGCACCTGACTTCTGCATCTGTTGAATTTCTTCTGGTTGTAATCCAATGTTGTGAAGGATTAACAACGCCAATCGCATCGATTCAACCTCACTACTAGCATCTGATAACGCTCGGTCATACGCATCAATCAAGTTCATGATACGCATAGCTGCACCTTGCATTTCATCGTTGTTCTCCATTCCAAACAATGGATTGTACATAAAGCCGTGCTCTTGATAGCCTGTTAATTCAAATGTTCCATTAAGGTTATCGAAGTACCAGATAGTATCGGAATCATAAAATTCAACTTTTGTGACGGTTTGCTTGTTAGCTTGTTGGTCTAAAACGAATGTGTCATAGTAACGCATGCTGTATTTAGGTTCAGCTATTGTTTCTTCGAATAAAAAAATAACCTCGTCCGTATCAACATTCATAATACGTAGGACGGGTTTATTGTTTTCCAAGGCTACATAAGCTAATCGAGCTCCATAGCCAGCTATATCAGTTTGTTTTCCTAAAGATGCATCTTTATCAGCAACAGCATTTCTAACCCTAAAGTTGTCTATTTCTGTTGCTAAAGGCTGTAATCTCGGTTCATCACGTACACCTTCGACAGTGTAGTTAACAGGAATACCATACATATAACCCACTTTGGTATCTACTATGTCGGCATCAAAGGCTGTATTTACCTTGTTATTAACGAGTGCATCTAGCCTACGAACCTTGTCATTCTCCAAATCGAGAGGAATAGGGTCTCTCGTTAGAATTGGCACGCCATCTGTGCTAACCTCATATCGTTTCTGTAGTAACTGCACGTCCTGTTTAATTGACTTATGGTCAGCAATTAATTTAGGGATTAGCGTTTCATTAAAGCCATACTGATCAATGTATTCGATGTATGGTTGAAACACTTGCATGCGCTTAGCAATGGTTTCTTTTCGATTTAGTTGATTAACATTCATTCTTATCACCTACCTCTGTAACCAGCATTCATACCTTTAACGTTTGTTACCTCATAATCATCAAGGCCATACCACATAGCACTAAATGTATGAGGGTCAATATTAAACTCTCCAGGTATTGCTTTGCCGTTCTTATCTTTTTTCTGTGTTAGATTTTTCAACTCTCTGATTGTATTAGGGCAATCCTTTGAAACAATTATCTTTTTAAATCGCTTCATCTTCTTTGTATTTTCAACCCTCGTTAACTTGTAACATGGTAAAATACGAAACCCTCGTTGTTGTAAGTAAACAATTGTTTTAGCTTCGGCATTATCGCCTTTAATCATTACCTTTTGTAATCCTGCTTTCATCATGTCCTCAGCAATCTCGGGATCTGTTTTACCTTTTGTGTAATACTCCCAGAAGATGTACAGCCATTTCTTTTCAATATCTACTGCCATACGGACGATAGCGTTATATGAATCAGAAAAACCGAAGTCCATGCCGTTTTTGTATACCTTATCGGAAGTCAGTTGAGCTTGTACATCAGCACTATCCCATACTTCTAATTGAGGTAGTATCTTCTCGCCATTCGCTCCAAACTTACCTTCTCGGGCTACTCTGTGTAGATCAGGGTCATAGTTCTTCATGTCGTCTAATTCATCGATATACGACTGCGGAAGGAACATGTTGTCGTCTGCTTTTGAATGATGGTAATACGTTGTTTCAGTTTTGATTTCTCTCAACTTGTACAGTTCTTCATCATTCAATGTTGTTTTTTCATTTTCTTCATCCACAAAGAAATGTGTGTATATCCAGTTTGTTTCATCCACTGGATTTGAAGAAAGAATCATGTGTAATGACAAATTACGATGACGCAAACGACCAACGAGCTCTTTAAAGCCCTCATACTTCACTTCGGAGGCTTCTTCTACCCAAATGATGCTGATATCATGGATAGACTTTAATTTCGCTGGTTTATCCATCCCTTTAAAGATTATTCTTGAACCATTACTGAACACTATCTCGTATGGACTCTCTTTAGCCCTCGCTTTGCCTTTTGCAATGCGTTTTCTGCCAGTGTCATCTAATCTATCCAATGACTCTAAAATGTCCTTAAACAAAGCGAATGTACTGTCTTTATGAGTGTCATAAACTTCACGGATTACTAAAACTTTACGCTTTTCTTGTAAACACTTTAAAACGAGTTTTAGTGCTACATGATAGGATTTCGATGAACCATATCCACCAATAAGGAATTGAAACTTTTTTGTCCAATCCATTAGAAAGTTGCCGAAATGAGGGTTTATTTCCTTATTCACTTGCATCAGAATCCCTCTCAGTCTTATGTGTAATAACGATTTCTAAGGTGTCATCATCACCTGTTGGCTCTGTTAGTTTCTCTACTTCAGCTTTTGTCTTGTTAACATTCATTCGAACCTGTTCAACTTGTAGTTGCTTCAACTCGTTTTCGTTAAGTAAATCGGTATACTTCGCAAGGAATGCCAGTGCAGCCATTTTATCAGCAAGCTTAACTTTGAACATTCCATCTTTACCTTTTGATAGTTCGGTAATTAGTGTCCCGTCAATCTCTTCTGAATGATGCATTGAGAATTTGGTGTAAGTGTAAGGTACAACTTCTGTTTTCTCTGACTTCTTTGAACCATCAGGATTATATTCAACTGATGTTTCTGTCGCTTCTGACTCGACTTGTGTAAAGTCTATGAAGTCTGTAATGTCCGCAAAGGCAATAGCTTTGTACTTCTCTAGCACATCGAATTTATCTAAATCCAAACTCTCAAGCCTTTGCCTTTTAAGTTCAGCAACAGTTTCTTTAACCTTAGCATTACTTAGCAACCTACTACCGTTTGCCATGGCTGTTTGGTAGCTACATTCATACACCTTTTTATACGCACTTGTGGCATTTAACGAACGTACATAATACATACAAAAAAGCCGTTGTTTATCAGTTAATCCGTCATCACCTTCTAAATCCAAGGTAGTAACTTCTTCTGATTCAACGACTTTTTTTTCTTTGGGTGCATCTTCTTTTATGGTTGCAACCTTCTTGGTTTTGGTTGCATCCTTTTCAGTTGCATCCCTCGACCATTTCTCGCGGCTCTTTCGGCTCTTTAATGTACCAAGCTTTATATCATGCTTTTCAGCAAGATCAGCAAGTGTTATTTTTGTGGTTTCCCACTCTTGTTTAATTTCATCCCAATTAGCCATATCTCATAAACACCACCTCCAACATTCAAATTTTGAAGTTATTTATTTTTTCACACTGTTAACACCATCAATAAACCCTTTAGCAACAAAACGACCATATGATTGCGCACAACGAGCATGTGAATGTGTTCCTAATACATGAGCAATGAAATGTCTCCATCCGTATTCTTTTACGCAATCCATGTTAGTAAACTTTTTAAAGTACTTAATCATCACTAATCACACCTCACTCCGTATTTCACTCTCAAAAGTAAGTACCGTTGCCCTAGAGGTTAAAGTGGGAAACTGCTCGATACTCACTTTTCAAGGCAAAATAAAAAAACCGCGTATCAACGCGATTTTTAAATGTTTTATTCTATTTCCAACAGTTTTTTAATTTCTTTTTCCAGACACTCAACAGATTCATTTAAGACTTTCTCTAGTTGATTATGTGTTTTATCATAGTCAATTATATATGAATCGTGTACTACTTGTAGTTTATCGGTTCTTACCCCCTTCTGGATATCTTTGAATTCAAGTAAGTATCTTTTATAACTATCAATTAAACTACTCGTTTTATCATAAATTGATTGATAATTCAAATCATCTGGAGCGAATATTTTATATTTTTTTAAAGAATCCTTATACATTGTTAATTCTTTAATTTCTGATAGTAAATCATCAATACTCTTTTTATTAAAATCAGCACTTTCAGAAACATATGTATGATTCTTTTTAAATATTTCCTTAATGTAAATCTCAATATTACTTAACTTACCTTTCAATTTTTGCTGATGGTGTAAAAAATCATTAGTTATTACTAAAGCTTCATTCAGTTTTTCAATACGCAATTCTAACACTCTATCATTATCTTGTTTTGAGAATTGCTTTTTAATTTGTTTATTAGCGGCTAAAAATGCACCAATTGCTCCAACTATACCACCAATCAGGCTCAAAGCACCGCTAATAACACCACTTAATAATGTTGCAGTATTAGTATCCAACTACTTCACCTCCCACCCAATCATAACCTAGTAGATGAAATATATGTAATAACTTTTTGCTCTCAAAACCACACCAAACCCTGCCCTCTCAACTCATAGCGTTTTGGCTGTTTGATGCAGTTTTCAAAGCAAAAGAAAAAAGCCCTCGTTAGAAGGCCTATTCAACAATATCCCAATCCTCTGACAACATATCCGTTTGTGAAGCTAACCAAGGAACACGGCTTTTCGGTGCATTTGCATTGTCTGTTTGAAGTCCTGTTGTATCAATAAAGATGTAAGGGTGTGTCATTTTAGAATGTGTATCAGGTACTTGTAACTCAATGAAAATACCTTTGCCATTCCAACCTTTTCGAGCTACTTTTTTGCCATCTTTTAAAGCTTCAATCGCTTGTCCAAAATTCATTCTAATTCCTCCTTTAAGATAATAAAAAGCCTCCATCCGAAGATGAAAGCTTTAATATTGTGGTAATCCTATTTTCGAGAGCTCACTTGCGACTCGTGGTAGAGCGTCACCACGTTATTTTGTAACGAATTGTGTTCTAATTTTATAGTGCATTTCCGTGCACTTTGTTGATGTAGTAAGTTTGACTGAATTAAATGGAAAGTGGACGAAGTTCACATAGTAACCACTCCTTCAGTTTTATTTTATTTGCCTGTTCCCTATATCTCTTAAAAAATATGGGCCGGCCGTGTATGTCATGCTCCGAACAATTTTGCTCGGCGCCGGTCGGTCGTCGGTCTGTCTTTCCCTAATATTTAGTTTTTTATAAATACCAAAGGAAGAAACATTTACCTGTCCGACCTCCCCTCCATTTTACACTGCAAATTTTAATGAAAACAAATATGCATGATTTTGTCTCATTTGTCGCATTTGTCTCGTTTGTCTTGGCATTAATCTAAAACACCATATAACAAAAACGTCTCCATCTGTTCATTTTCTAAAAGCTGTTGAATGATATCTTTCTTCTGTCTTTGCACATTGTCTTTGGAGATCATGAGGTGTAAAGCTATCTCTCTGTACGACATACCTTCCAGTAAGCAATCGTAAATAACCTTTTGCGTTTCATTTTGAAGTGTATCGCCTAATGTTTCTAACAAATATACCTCTGTCTCATAACGTCTTAATCGGTTATTTCGCTTTTCTTCTAGTGATTCAATACGCTTGAGCTCCGTTATACTTTTGCCCTTGGAACCCTTGGGCATTGCTGCCTCTACTCCGTACTGCGCTACTCCCCAATTTTGGATAGGTAAGCTGTGTCCATATAGCAGCTTTTGAAGCCTTTGGACCTCGTTACGCATCCATTTGAAGTCCTTAATCATTTGAGTGATGATGTAGAACATATCATTATGTTCAGTTGCCTTACTTGCTGTAGATTGATAGTTTGTCATAGGTTTGCCCTCCTACGGTGTGATATACTAGAGTTGTGAACACCATCAAAGGGCATAAACCAATTCGAGCTGTAGCGTGTGACGACGCTGCGGCTTTTTCTTTTCCTCAAAATGTTCAGTAGCTAAATCGGCCGTCAAAGAACTCTCTAGCTGGTCTTGTATGTCGTATTTTTATATGATCATGTTTTGCTTCATTGTTAAATGGATGATAATTCACCGCATATTCAGCCTTTCCATTGTGGTTTAAGACACTAAAGTGACTAATGCGGAGTAGTCGCCATTCTTCTTTAAAACTACTAAACGGCCTGCAAACATATCGTTATACTCATCTAGTTTTGCATTCAATTCTTCAAAAGATAGGCGTTTCTCAATCACCCAAATCTTAGTCTTTACCGTCATTTTCATCATTCCTTCTCTTTAAATTTTTTAATTGTTCGGCTAGTTTCCAGACCACATATCATGTAATTTGCTAAATTCACTTTCCAATTCGGATAATTGAACGCCAATCGTGCGTCCCTTATCATCAACTTCACTTACTTGCATCTGAATATCCTGTAGTTTTAAAATAGCTGTTAAAAATAAATCTCCAGCTGCTTTTAAATCCTTTCGAGATTCTTTTATTTCCTTTACCATTTCATCAATTACAACGGATGGTTCTGCATACATACCTGTTGCCATAACTTCATCAACGCTGTATAACTCTTCACGAATAGTTGCTAATTGAGCTGTTAACCGACGTTCTGTCATTCTCTTCAACCTTCCTTATTTGTTTCTAGGATTGTTTAATAATTAAATTTCGGATTTAATCACAATTTCGACCTCTACATTGTCGTATTCATCCTTAACCCTTTTGTAAAAACTCTCAAATTCCACCTTTGCCTGTTCAAATTCATTTGATTTAAGAATCTTTTTAGCCACTGTTTTTTTAGTTTTTGCCATTCCATTCATCCTCCTGTGCATTTTCTTTCAACTAACCACTTTCTGTTTCCCTAACAATCCACCAGCTCTAGGACCAATCCTTCCAGCCATTTCAAGATCCATAGCAATTAAAGCCACACTCACCTTACTTGCATTAAGCTTCTGAGCTATCTCGTTAATTGGATATCCTTGATTCCACATAGCTATGAAGGTTCCAATCTGTTGTATGGTGAAATCAAACTTAACCGATTCATGAACCTCACCAGTGAACAAGATGTATCGACTCTCTACTTTTCTTGCCATTCAATCGTCACCTCTGCCCTTGGTTGCTCTGAATAAAACTTCCGTACATTCATCTCAACTATCTGGGAATCATCGTGCCAAATAACTTTGTTACACCCATCTTTTATGCCCTTAATCAAGTTATCGAGATCAGGCTTTGTCGTAGGACGTAATTCGCCACTCTCTATAAGCTTTCTTTTTGGTCCTGTATGGTATTTCTTTGGTGGCATGAGATAAATATCGGCTTGTAGCTTAATCGGCTCTGTAATCAATTCAGACGGCTTATTTTGCCATGCTACGAGCTTTACAAAGTCTTTGAAGTCCTTGCTCTTTGGTGCATCGTGTGTGATTACTTTCTTGCCATGTCTACTAAAGCGAGGTCGCTCTTGTGGTTGAATGACTCCTGGTATTTCAAATGTTAGTACGTTCATGTTTGCCCTCCTGTCAGCACTCTTAGAAGTCTGCTGATAAAACAATCTAATGCCGTTCTACCAGCAGCGTGTATTTAATTAATAACCAGCGTTTTGGCGCTCATGGTTGACCTTGTTCTTAGCGTAGTAAGCTGTCTCTATTTCATCCCATGTGAAGCCAAGTAATGTTCCTAAGTGATAGAATTCTTCAAACAATTCTCCCCAGCGCTCATCTGAAAATGATTGATATTCTGTTAACTCACTCGCTTTAGAGAAAACCCTTTGAAAACGTTTGGTTGTATCATTTTCGACTATCATAAGCCAGTTCATTTCTTTCCAATCAACTTCTAATTCCAACCCAATACTCAAAATGAAATGCAAGCAGTCAACGTATTCTTCAAGGAGTGGATTATAGTGCAACGGTTCCCCAGCAATAATAGGGTTCCTAACTACCTTAGTACGTGGCTCCTGATCCTTACTCCACTTCTTAAATCCACGCCATTCATTAGCGCATTCACCGAGCTCAACCTGTAGAGCTAACAACTTCCAGTCAAGATTGTTCTGCCCTAGTAGTTCTGGATGTTCTTGCATGATGTGCTCGTCCAATGCTGCTTGTGTTTCAAATAGTTTTGTTAAGTTCATAAACTCACCTGTTCCCTTTCAGTGTTAAATTCCAATAGTATTTGATAAGGTCGTGGATCAGCAGAAATGTAATTCATTCGACTAGCTACCATCCAGCCTCTCTCCGTATCATCTGTAACCAAACGTTCTAATTCTCTTGATGTCCTAGCCTTGGTGATTTTTCTTAATGTTGGCATGTGTATCACCTCGATTAATTATTTAGAATGGGAGATCATCCTGATTTACTTCCATTGGCCCCTTACTATTTGCAAAAGGATCTTCATCGACCTTTGTATAACTTGACTGGTTATTATTACCGCCATATTGCCCCTGTGAACTACCTTGATACTGTCCACTTGTATTTGTACTAGATTCGTAGTTTGATACGCCCTGTGAGCCTCCAGTGCTGTTTCTTGGCTCTAAGAATTGAATGCTGTCTGCTACAACGTCAGTTGTATAGACACGCTTGCCATCCTGCCCTTCATAGCTGCCTGTTTGGATTCGCCCTTCCAAAGCTATTAAGCTACCTTTCTTCATGAAGTTTGCTAGATTCTCGGCCTGTTTACGCCAAGCCACACAACTTATGAAGTCTGCCTCACGTTCACCCTGTTGATTTTGGAATGTCCTGTTGACTGCCACTTGAAAACGACATGATGCAATGCCATTTGGTGAATATCGCAGTTCAGGATCTTTTGTAAGTCGGCCAACTAATACTACTCGGTTGATCATGCCGTTGCCTCCTGAATAAATTTAGATAGATCTTGTTTCATCACATCGAAAGCATTTGTGTGTCCAACAACTTGAAAGGCCGGCTCACCATTTAACATTTCGTTCATCGAGCTTTTGTAATACTGACACTTTTTAAGGCCTTTACCTTCTCTTAGTTCAAGACCGTTTACGTATCTACCCGAAACACCTAAGTAGATGAAATACTTGATTGAGGGATGACCTGCATATCGATTGTGTATGATGTCGCCTTTACAAAACTTAATCATGCTGTTGCCTCCAGTAGTTCAGGGTTTTCGTATATGTTGCCGACGACTTCGATATAATCGTTTTCACCATCCAATAAACATTTCTCACAATGTTTAACAACAGCTTGTAAATAAGAAACATCAGGACAATATTCATTTATTACAAATCGTTGAACATCGTCACAATCTGCCCAATTCGGAATGTATAGCTCCAGTATGTCACCTTCATATATTTCCTTGCCGTTCCTGTCCTTTAAGCCTGTGTACTGCATTAACTCATATAGCAGCGTATGTCGTTGTTCTGATGAACAAATATTTTCTACCATAAGTTTGTGTATCTTATCCCAAGCACGAAACTTAATCTCTCTACTCATGCAGCCATAACCCCTTCCATTTTCATTATGAGATAATCCGTAGCTTCTTCTGCATCTTTCAGCCCCAACAAAGCTCTCAATTGCTCCAAACGTTTATAAGCCATGGTTTCGTTGTACTTGCCTCCAAAGCGCTGGTACTGCCCTAAATACAAGATGATTTGATCGATTAGGAATTGTTCATTCATGAGCTATACCCTCCAATGCTTGGCGAGCTACGATATAACAATTATCTAGATGCTTTGATATACCATCATGCTTAGCTAGTTCAAAAATTTCTCTCAACGCTTCACGAAGCTTTGTATTTTCTTCCTTCGCACGTTTTAGCTCAATGAACCTTTCCATTTCAAGTTGCATATAAACTTCTCCCATTTCTTCACCCTCCATCAAGGGGCTGTTGCCCCTCTATCTATGTTCGAATACCTTACGTAATCGGTAGTTCACTTTCATGTCCTTTGGAATCGTTACTGTAAAATCCTGTGCCATTTCAAAGAGCCTACTTGTTAATGCCTCATCGATATAAAGCATGTCATCTAATGACAACTCGCTTGATATAAGCAACGGTTTATTGTTTAGGTAGCGATAATTGACCACTTCAAAGATGGATTCAGCCTGCCATGGTTTTACATCAACCTTTCCACCAATCGGCTTGAACAGATCATCGATAAACAACACATCAATTTCCTTCATGCGGTCCATGATTTCGTTTTTACGTTCAAAGTTGTTAGCAGCCAGATTGTTCATCCCATCCTTGTAAGGAAAATAGAGAACAGGCACTTGCCTTGTATGAATCAGATAATTAGAGATAGCCGTTAACAAATGTGTTTTGCCGCAACCAGGTTGTCCAATTAACATGATGCTGTTTTGTCGGTAGCCTTTAATCTCGTCAAACGCCCTGAAATACTGATTCGCCTTACTTTTCATTTCAGCAACCTTTGGATGCACACCCTCGGTCGAGAAGTTTTTAAAACTCATTTTCTGAAATTCTTCTGTAATTTCACTAGATTTGATTAAGCGATTAAGTTGACGCATTTTGGAGCACTCACATTGTTGCCATTCGTCCGAATCAAACTTCAAGGTGATTTCTATTAACTGATCTTCATCACGTACTAACGTCGTTTCTCCAGCTTTCTTACGTACCATATATCCGCCTTCGTCCTTACATTTAGGACAGTTGTAAGCAGGTTCTTCAGTCGCTACAGTAGTCTCCGAAAACGCTTGGCTTTTGGCTTTGAGCTTGTCCATAATTGCTGCCATTGGATCGCTTAGTTTCTGCATTAATCTTCACCTGCCAATCTGCGTATGATTTAACTCCTTTTTCAGTTCGCCAGTTACGTAAGATAGCTTCTACATATTCAATATTTGATTTACCGTTATCTGCTGTTACTTTTATGGCCTCGATAATTAGTAAATGGTCTGGATAAAGTTTGAGTAGGTTGTCCATCTTTTTGTGATCTGTAAAATTGCTAACACGAATTGCTTGGTCAAAGAAGTTTTTGATAGCTAAAAATTCATGATCTATTAGTGAAGGAGTGACAGACTGACCGAGTTGTTTTTCTTCTTTGTCTTTATCTTGTTCTTCTTCTTTTTCTTTATCTTCTTCTTTTTCTTCTTCTTGCCCACTTATCGTCGACGTATCGTGTGACGTTACGTAAGAACCCTTGGTATTACTGGATTTAGCGTATTCATCACGTATCGCTGACGTATCGTGATGCGTATCGTAGTACGACTCGTAGACGTTACGTATTGAATCATTTGGTATGCTTTCACCAACCCATTCAATCAGCGTTGCATCTTTCACATTTTTTAACTCTGATTTCACACAATCGAGTATCGGTTTGCCACCTCTAACTAAGTTGTATTTGCCCCAATTCTTAATAGCTATTTCACGTGTTTCAGCATTGTATCTAATCAATTTGTGGTGCTCTATGAAACGTTGTAACAATGCATTTGCGCTCTCTGGTGAGTAACCTAAATCAAAAGCTATTTGTTTTTTTGTAATTTGATAGATACCGATTTGCGTTGTACTTTCATTCGTTAACAAATATAGAAAGAAGTATTTATCCTCTGCTGTCATTTCTTCAACGACACGCGGATCGTTCCAGAATGATGTGTGTACTAATCTAAATTTAGCCATTTGCCCTCGCCTCTCCTTATGTCGCAATATTCAAATTTTTAATCATAGACATATTTACATAATCCCCAATTACTTAGTGTTGTTTATCCATCCACTGAAAGAAATGTGTTGCTAAACAGCCCATAATTGCACCAATAAAAAACACAAAACTATCATTGTAATTCACAATATTTAACCCCCTATGGCTATAGAAATCATCCTGCCTGATAATCTAAAATGTCTCCTACACTACAATTCAGCACCTTACAAATTGCTTCTAAGTCTTTTATTTTCACACTGTTTGAACGGCCATAATACAGGGTTCTAAGTGTTGTCACTGGAATGCCTGTCCGAGTATGAATGTCTCGTATTTTTAAGCCACGTTCAGCCAGTAAAACAGCTAGTCGAAATTTAATCATGGTTACCTCCTATAAGAAGCCATCTAATCGCTCACAAACTGCGAAACTACCACTCACTTTGACAATTCGATAGTTTGGATATCTTCGCATGTAATCCACCACCAAACGTCTAATTTCATCCTTATCCTTTGCCTGCTCAAATATCCAAGCGGGTAGAAGGACTTTGTGGGGTACGTTACTGCTCAATGACTAACTCACCTTGTTCTTGTTGTTCTTCTTCCTCTACAATTGAGTACTCTGTTACGTCGATAACATCGCTCATATCCTCTGAAACCTCGGTTTTTATTGTTCCATCTGCCTCTACAACCTTCTGCAACTCAATGGACTTAGGAGCGTATTTCAATACTTCTTTCAGAACAGTTTTCTTAGCCATTGCGTCATAATTGGTTTTCCAAGGGCTTGTCCAACCTTTTTTTACTGCCATAGAAAACTCACGTGCATGTTTATCGATGCGTTCTCTTGTCCAGTAAACAAAGTCGTATCCACCATTTTTTAGATGGTACACAGCGTAGTAGCCGATTGGCTCACCCCCTGGATTTTGGGAAGGTATATGCACAAGATCTTTGTGTAAGCCATATGCAAACGAAAATTCATCTTCTTGATAAACTTCATGAGCATATATTGCTTTGTATTGACCACTTCTTACAGATAAGTCAATTAAACCTTTATAACCTAACTGGAACTGAACTTGATTACCATAAGGGATTAAATAAGCTTGTCCTAGCCCTGTATTTGGCTCGACCCCTAGTTGTGCTGATTGCATTAGAGCTGCAACAAAACTCATTTGGTCACATTCCAATAGCTTTGGAGTTGCGCGAACTGCTGTTAAGGCGATTCGTGCAATACGATCAGCATCCATGTGTTTAGGTAATGCTCGTTGAATTTGAGGACCCATACGTTTTAATAAGTTGTTTAGTGATTGCTCTGGCGTAACACTTTGTTGTACTTGACCTTGTGATTTAGCTTTTAATTCATTTGTAGTAGCCATTTTTATTTCCCTTCTTTCTCTGCAGTAATTTCTATTTGTGTATCAGACTCCATGTTTTGATAATCTGTATGTTCACCTTTTTTAAACCGTAATCTTGCATCTTTTGCATCAAATGCAGTTACAATCGCTGTTACAGAAGTTAGAACTGTTTCTTTGATAACTAATTGCTTTAATCGACTCATATTAATTTGCCTCCAATTTTTTAATCGTTAGTCGTCGAGAAGAGGATGGTTTTATGAATTTTTCATATACATCTGGAACTTCAACTTTTAGTCGCTTACTATCAACTCGATTCGAAACAACTGTCTTGTATGTGACCTTATGTCGTTGAGAGTGCCCCTCTGTAGCGTTTTCTAACTTTAGCTTTAACTGATTCTCGTACTCTTTCTTTTGCTGCTCTAACGCTTTAATTTCATGTGAAATGGAATCGATAGCATCCAGTAGTACGTCATCATCCTTAGTGAGCATGATGGCAGTTCCATCGTCTTGAGGGTACATTTTTTTGATTAATTCATTGGTTGCATCCGAGCCATCAATTGGAGGAGCTATATCTTTTAGAACGTGGTTTTCCCAGAAATCTTTCTCACGATCGATTAGGATTTGAATAAACTCCTCGTCACGTTCGATTTCTTTCCAGATGAATTTATTGCCACCAACAAGAACAGCAATATAAGCCTTTTCAAAGCCTGTAACAGCTAGATAATGATGGACTTGGCATAAATAACTTGCCGGTATTTCTTCACCTTCCCATGCCTCTTTTACATACTCACTAGCTGTCTTGCATTCAAGTACAGCTCGCTCTCCAACAACAACCCTGTCAAGGTTAGCAAGCATGAAATCATGTTCTGGATGGACTAGCATCTTGTTTAATCGACGAACCTTCTTCCCTGTTCGTTTGGCAAACTCTTGGGCAACAAAATCCTCTAGCGCATTTCCGAAATAAACAGCTTCGTTATCTACTTCTTCGTAATATTGTCCAGTCTTTTCTAAGAACACCTGGTAAGCACTTTTATATTGATTAAATCCCATAATTGCGCCAACATCTGACCCACCGATACCAGCGCGACGAGCGTCTAACCACTCGTCACGACTCATATCAGCAGTTGTAATTTTTGCTAAAACCATGCAAATTACTTCCTTTCGTGATATGATGGTAAAAATGATTTGTTAAGCCACTATTCCGAGTAGTGGTTTATTTTTTTGTGTAAAATTTCGCATTATAGTTATCCTCTAAATACGTATGGATGTTGTCTAAATGAACGATATCGCCATTCGGAAACTCCATATAGTCATCATTGAAAACTATTAAGCTACCATAAAGATCACGAAACTCTCTCTCGATATAGCGAAATGTAGGTACGCTATTTACGGATTCAATCGTTCCTAACACCATTGGATTTTCAACTTCCATAAGTTGTCGCATGTGCTCACCTTCTTTCTGATGGCATCCCATCAAGCAACTCACAGTGGCAAAGCATAACCGTAGGGAGACGGTGCTGTAAGCTGCTTGACGAGAGCGAGATAAAACTCGCAAACGTCGAAACTTGTGATATAATAGATTTAGATTTATAAATTCCTTGTCTAAGGCTGTTTAATCGATCCCAACGATTAAGCAGCTTTTTTTATTGCCAACATGTGATGATGATTGGCACTCCGATAATAAGCATCGTAATAACTGCACTGATGCAAAACTTCCTGTGTGATTCTGGTACATCGTCATCTGGTAAGTAAAAATAGTTATCAAGCCATTTCCACATCCTTCTTCACCACCTGAACTAATATTCCTCGCTTATTTAAAACTTCTGCTGTTATCCATAACCGTTTGCGCTCATGTAGTGTTTCTAGTTGTTTCAACGAATTATGTAGGTCCTTGTCTCGTTGTATCGCTTTGTTGATTTCACCTTTTTGTACGTGTATTTTGATTTCTGCCATTAAATCATCGATGCATGCTTGTTCACGTTCTATTCGTTCATCTATATTCATTTAATAAATCCTACCTTTTGAAGATATTTGTAATGATCCATCCATACACCTGTGTAGCTTATGCCAAGGTGTTCAGTAGTTACGGCAATAAAGTTTGCTAGTGCTGTAGCCGCCTCAACTGCCTCTTCGATCATGTCCATAATGTTTTTTCGCTCATAATGCTCGATTGCGTCGCTTGGTTTTGCTAAGCTTGTACTAGTTATGGCATCCAAGGCTTCCTGCAACTCTTCAATTGTTTTCTCACGAACACTACAGCGATGAAGGTCTACGTTCGGACCGTTCAACCATATTGGTCCAGTGCCTGTATATTGATGTTGTACAGCAAGTGCGAATCTAGGATCATCGAATTTCTCAACGATGCTTTTACTTATATCCGCAGGAACTTTGCTCCGACCGTTCTCATATTTCGAAATAGCCTCTCTTCCTACTCCAAAATCAAAACCGAATCGCATTTGCGTTGCTTCGCCTCTAATCTCTTTCATTGCTTCGCCCACTAAATTTCCAGTAACAGTCATATTTCCATTCCTTTCTTTTAAATAAAGTCACATTTCATTGAAAAGTTAACTTGTAAGAGACCGTCATTTTGATTAAATGTCTGTATAATAAAGGGTAAGAGGTAGATTTGCCCCTACCTCTTAGATTTCTACTAGATTGGTAGTTTGATTTATCTTGAGGCCATTTGCCCTGGCCTCTCCTATGCTTTTGTTTTACTGTTTCATCACACATGTACCTGTCCGGGGTAATTGTGTTGTTTTTAGTTCCATTCATTCGTAATAATTTGTTCAATCGCTTTGATTGTTGGTTCGTATAACCAAATCCTTTTACTATTTGGTCCTCGTTGACGCTGATGTTGTCTCACTCGTGGATCGTTTAAAATATTTTTCTCTAAGAAATCACGTTCGAATGGGACTATTTCTTTTAATTGTTCTAAATCAACAAAAAGTATTTTTGGACGAAGAGTGTCTCTCATGAAGTTATTAAAGTGCTCTTCTATTTTTTCTTTTGTGATTCCGTTCATTTCTAAAAGATTTTGAATCACCATAGCTTCACTTTGCGTTGTACTAATCACATTGCCACCACCTTGTCCAAAAACTTATTGATGAAATAGGCTTGTCCTTTACCAGTAATTTTTGATGTTCTACTGATACTGATTTCGCCACTGTTATGGTGAATAGGTGTTTCTTTAATTTCAAATAAGCCCAGTTCCATTGATTTTTGTGTTGGTGAATTGAAATCTGCACCTTTACGTTTAATTAAATATCCATTTTCTCTAAGCCATTCGAATAAACGTTTTTGCCCAACATCTACACCGTTTTGCTTTAGGATTTTGGCGAACTCACCTACCAGAATTGATGTATGACTTGCTTGTATTGCTTCTGCAAAAAGCACCTTTGGTTTTTGCGCTTCGATTATAAGTTGCTGCTCAACTATTTTTTTCTTGTTACTTTCGATAGTTTTTTGAGCGATAAGAAAACCTTTCGCTAGAATTGTCATTTCATCATCATCTTCATTGGTAGCGATGTAGCCACCGTTTAGACGAATTTCTTTTAAAATGTTTTTGACCTGTTTTTTAAATTGTTTAGCGATAGGTTTACGTGATTGCATTAAAACTTCATATAAACCATCTTCTGTTAAGAACCAGGATTCTTGGGTACCGCCAAGGGTGTAAACATTGTTTACTACCTTTTCTTCATCATCCACTGATTTAAGCATCATTCGTGTGTTGCTGTGTTCAATCCAATCAGCAACGTCTTTTGCAAGAAACAATGGACTTTCTGAAGAACCATATACCTTAAATTTTTTTGTTAGGACTTCTTGTTCATGAATAACTTGTAATTGATTCATGTTTTTTTACCCTCCTCTTTTACGACCAATCGATAAGAACTTACGCTAGTTGCCTTTCTACTTGAAAAGAGACGTCTTCAATTTCATTTATAACGGAATCCGTTAGTTTATCTTCAAAAAAAACTGCTACATGCACACCTAATAATGTAGCTATTACTTTTAAGTGTTCCGCGCTTAACTTACTTGTTCCGTTTTCAATACGGCCATAAGTCATTTCTGTAACGTTAATACCTTTTGCTAAGTGTCTTTTAGTAATCCCACGTGCTACCCGGATTTTCTTTACATTCTCGTAAACCATATTATCACCTCTTTCGAACTAACGTAATCCGTTAATAACAATATACTAACGAATTCCGTTAATGCCAACTATTTTTATATTATTTTTCTCAAATTCCGTTAATAACATATCAAATTCCGTTAGTTTTGGGTATTCTTCAATTATAGAAAAGAGGTGTTTAGATGAGTGATATAGTAGGTTCTCGCATAAAAGAACTCCGGAAAAATGCACATTATACACAGCAACAACTTGCTGATAAAATCTCTGTTTCTCCTCAAGTTATTTCAAATTGGGAACGTGGTTATACAGAACCAAGTGCGGATGATATTGCGAGATTATCAGAAGTATTGTCTTGTTCTAGTGATTACATATTAGGGAAAATATCTGATATTTCTATTAAAGATGATATCCCCTTGCAGAAAGACGAAAAAGACATCGCTAAACGTTTAGAAAAATTTCGTCAAGAAATTGAAAACAGTGATGGTCTTGCTTTTGATGGCGAACCAATGTCCGAAGAGGCTAAAGAATCACTAATTGAATCAATGGAACATATTTTTAGACAAACGCAGCGCATAAATAAAAAGTACACACCTGACAAGTATAAAAAATAAAAGGCTAAAGGCCTTTTTTTCACAATTATCCTTGTAATATTTATACTTTTATGGAGGGGTTGGGCATATGAGTTTCTTTAAAAAACTTTTAGGAACACAAGATAAAACACCCGAGGAACTTGAGGCTGATCGTATTAAAAAGATGGAAAAACAAGCCGAAATGAAGAGACAAGAGGAATTACGTAAACAAGAGTTTGAAGAAAAACAGCGTGAACGTGATGCAAAAAAAGCTCAAGAAAAAGCATTACAAGAAAAATACATTGGACTTGGCTTTGGAACAGGTTTAGATTTCTCTTTACTTAAAGGAACCATCCACTATTTTGAAAGTTTTGTCTTGCAGCCAAATGAAAATGTTTTACATTCTATAAAAGCTGAATATGACAAAACAAAAAAACGAGAAATAAAAGGGTTGTTAATTGCAACTGATCAACGTCTAGTATTTGTTTCTTCTGGTGCTGGGTATGGACAATTCATTGAAGAATTCGATTACAGAAAAATGAATGGTATAGGGCAAGCAACAGAACGTTTTAATGAAAAAGTTATTTATATCGATATGGGAAGAAGTCGTAAAAGGTTTGATGACATTATTTCAAATGATCGTTTTAATCAATTTGTTGATGTTGTCACAAAACAAATTAATCTATTAAGAAATGCACCTATTAGTAGGAACCCTTCTACTAAATCTAAAAATGTTGATAAATATGCTACTCTAGAAAAAATTGCTAAATTAAAAGAACAAGGTATTCTAACAGAAGAAGAATTTTTAATTGAAAAAGAAAAAATACTAAAGTCTTGAGGTGCATAATGAAAGCAATAAAATGGATCTTACTACTGTTCTTCTCTTTAGTAACACTTAGTTTAGTAGGAGTATCGCCTATTGTTTGGATTGGAATTATATTAATAGTATTTGGAACATATCAAAAAATCCAACAATATAAAGGAAAAGTTACATTCTCGAGACCAGGTCTTATAATAGCAGCTGGCTTTGCTTTTAGTTGGATTACTGCAATTATTCTCACAGAACCTACAACAGAAGTAGTAGAAAAAGAGAAAGATACTGTCGCAATTGAAAAAGTAGCTAAAGATGACAATACAAAAGAAAGTTTGCCTGTTGTCGCCGCTGATAATAAACCTTCATCAGAAGAGATCAAAAAACAGGAGCAAGAAAAGAAAAAAGCCGAAGAAGAACAACAATTATTAGAAAAAATATCTAACCTAGGGTTGGTAACTGCTACAATTTCAAGAGTAGTTGATGGTGACACCGTTGAACTATCAGATGGAAATAAAGTTCGATTAATTGGAGTTAATACACCAGAGTCTACTACTAGAACTGAAACTTATGGAACAGAAGCGAGTGATTTTACTAAATCTCAGTTAGAAGGTAAGCAAGTTTACTTACAAAAGGATGTATCTGAAACAGATCAATATGGCAGGCTTTTAAGATTGGTTTGGACTGAAGTACCAAGTGATATAAATAACGAAATTGAAATTCGATCAAAAATGTTCAATGCAAAGCTAGTACTTGATGGATATGCAGAACCTTCTACTTATAATCCAGACGTGACTTACAGTGAATATTTTGTTACTTTTGCGCGTGAAGCACGTAATCAAAATAAAGGTTTATGGGCTTATGGTGCCGAAGGTACAACTAAAGGGGACTTAGATTCACCCCCAGCAACTACAACTAACAACTCTAGCGATACTATCAATACAACATCCGCAACTTCTTCTGGAGGTGGATATGAATATTATAAGAATTGCACAGAGTTAAGAAAAGTTTATTCTTCTGGTGTAGGTCAAGACCACCCTGCTTATGCATCTAAACACGATCGTGACAAAGACGGATGGGCATGCGAAAGATAGAAAAAGAGAAGTGATTACATGTGGATTAGAGAAAAAGTGATATACCTTAAACAAAAATTTAAAACAGATTGTCCATATGAATTGGCTGAATATTTAAATATACATGTCCTCTTTCATAATTTACATGAAGAAATTCGGGGTTATTACAAATATGATCGACGTAACCAATATATTGTTATTAATTGTAACCTTGACGACCAACTAAAATTATTAGTTTGTGCGCATGAACTAGGCCATGCATCTTTACACCCTAGAATAAACACCCCTTTCATGCGCCAAAATACTTTGTTTTCTGTGGATAAAATAGAACGTGAAGCTAATCGTTTTGCTGCTGAACTATTAATTCCTGATGAAGATTTATTTAAATCATACGATCAGATGACTATATATGATATAGCTTCTATACATCATGTACCAGTAGAACTGGTTAAGTTGAAGTATAAGGAGCTATTTTAATACTTTCAAAAAGAACATATATTCCTATTTAGAAAGGAGTGATGTAATAGTCTAAAGTTATCGTTTTATCTTACATGTACCTGTCCGGAGTTTATAAGAGGTGAAACTATGGCTAGACAACAATATAACAAAACAAAAAAAGAACATATTTATTGGTACAAGGATGGGAAGCAGAAAAAATTTGCTTTTCGTTATCGTTATTACAATACATCTGGTGTACGTAAAGAAAAAAGTAGAAGTGGATTTGAAACCGAAAAGGCTGCGGAACTCGCATTAACAAAATTGAAGGCAGATATTCTATCTGGTAATCTTGCAAAAGTTGATAATCAAGAATTGAATATGGAAGAATGGTTAAACATGTGGTATCAAGCGAATCATACAAAATGGAAAGTTAGTACACAACATTTGTATAAGTACTATATTGATCATCAAATACTACCTTACATGCGCCATATAAAATTAAACAATCTAACGAAAACATATTATCAAGACTATATAAATAACCTATTAAAAGAATTTTCATTGTCTACTATTAATGGTGTACATGCCGTGTTAAATCATGCAATTAATGCTGCGGTTGATGATGAAATATTGACTCGTAATAGAATTTCCAAAGTTGTTTTCCCTAAAAATACTCATGAACCATTTGAAGAAAAACATCTAGATTTGCATGAAATTGAAGAATTGCTAACCTACGTTAAAAAACATGAAGGTTTTACTCACTTTGTATTGATTTTAACTCTTGTTTCTACCGGAATTAGAAAAGGTGAAGCTATAGGTTTAAGATGGAACGATATTGATTTCGAAAACAATCTTGTTACAATTCAAAGAACCAGAGACCATCTAGGAACTCGTTCAACAAAAAGTTGGAATAGCATGAGGAAAATAGATGTAGGAAACCATCTTATTTCTTATTTAGAGAAATATAAAATATGGTCTAAGAAAAAGTTTCTTGAGCACGGTCAAGTATTAGCAGAGGATGATTATGTTTTTATTAATGAAAATTTATTAGAGCCTATTTCCAGACAATTCCCTAATTATATTTTAGATCGTGCTTATGAAGCAGGAGTTATTAAAAAAATTACGCCTCACATGTTGAGACATTCTTGTGCTTCCATTTTAATTTCTCAAGGCATACCTATTACTACTGTTGCGAAAATGTTAGGCGATTCAGTAGAAATGATTTTGAAAGTATATGCTCACTCGTTAAGAGAGAAAGAAAAGGAAGTTGTAAAAGTCATGGACACATTACTGAAATTTGGATGATTTATTGGATTATGGGGTACAAATTGGGGTACGCATGTATTGAGTACCCCTCCATCCCTTATGCATCAACGCATTCCCACTTAACACAACTTAAAATTTTCTTAAGAGTCATAAAAGCTTAAAAGGTAATTCGTTCTAATGATTATTTCCTACATAAAATATGCATACAATTGCTTCCAATCGAATAGAAACCTATATAGAGAACAATTAGTCAGGGGAAAAATAAAGTGGGGTGTGAAAGGATGCTTAAAGTAAATGATGCAAAAGAATTGGTACTCGGAATTGTGCAAGATGACCCATTGTTTGTTGCACTACAACATACGCCTTTAGAGGAGAACCTCTATAATGATGCCTATCTAGCAGACATCGATGAATCCAAACACTATACAATAGCAGAAGTCGCGGGCTGGTTTAATATCACAGACGCTATGCTTCGCTACTATTTAAAACCGTTTGAGCAATATGTATTTGACAATGCTTCACCGAACGTACATGGGAATATCCGTTTAAACTTGCCTGCTATCGTAAGGCTAAGAATGATTTTGTTACTGAAGGATGAGTATCGTGTGAGAGGGATAAAATTATTGCTAGGTCTTGATGATAACGGTCAGTTACTTAAACATCAAATTACGGCAACGACCATGGATTCAGAGGATCTAACCCATAAAATTGATGTTCTTGGAAACGTCCTACAACAAATGATCCAAACAGGGCTCTTTCAAATTTTGCCGAATGAAGAGCAAGGGACGTTACAAGTTAACATTAATCAGGACTTTCTTGTCGAAAACATTCAACGCTTATCGACTGATTCAGTCCTTCAAGTGGAAGAAATTCAAAAAGAAACGTTAGAACTAAAGCAGGAAAACGAGCATCTCCAAAAGCAAATTACCGAGCTACAAGAAAACAGTGTAAAGGATATTGTGCAAAAAATTAGAGAGCGTCATATTGAAAATGAAATTGTCTCTACACTACGTACAGAAGCATTACAGGAATTTTCAACGAACAATAAAATTAGCTTTTTCACCAAGATGTTCAAATCCGCCCAAATCGAGATGGAAAAAGAGCAGTTTGTCCTAAGCTATATTTCCAAGCATTTAGAAGAGCGTTTAGAAGTTGCGTTGAACGAATACTATGAAAAATAAAGCAAATACTAGTAGAACATGAGTGAGACTATTTAAAATAGTCCCAATCATGTTCTTTTTATTAGATCATGATATTACCTGCTCGATGCTGTGAAAATATAATGTATTCATATAGTCAATCAGGTTCCCTGAATCTATATCAGATTTTCACCCTTTCGTATTGGCTACAACATTCCCTAAGAAACGCAATAATCGGAAATGGAGAGAAACCATTTCATCTACGGTTAAGTTCTCATTACCCTTGTCTAACCACTCCTGAATTACCCCCAAAATGGCAGATGCGATAAAGGCTTGTAGGTATTGCTGAAATTCTGGATCTTGCACTTCCTCGCGTATAACGGATAATCTATCTAATATATGATTGCCAAAGATTGTTTTCATTTTTTGTGTAAAGCCCGGACTTCCTTGCTCTCCTAATAGCATACGAAAGGCTGGGGCATGTTCCTTTATGCAGGCTATCACGTTAATAAATGGTTGATACAGTTGGCCCATTTTTAATGTTTGAAAAGCATCGACTGGTTGAACATGCTTCACATAGCGTTCTAATTCCACTAAGAGCTCTTGTTGCAAATCCTCCATTACGGCATATTTATCCGCATAGTGTAGATAAAACGTTCCACGATTAATTTGAGCTGCTAATGCTAATTTTTTTACGGTCACACGTTCAAAGCCCACTTCCTCTACTTGCAGAATCAGTGCCTTTTTAATGGCTTGCTTCGTTTCAAAATTCATTTTTTCATGTACCGACACACAAATTCCCTCCATTTACTTAACACATGCTGGCAAACTGTTGATTGTATTTGCTCACATGCTACCGTAAAATTTTTATCAAATCAACATTGTGTTCAGTGAAGGAGTGAGGTCCGTATGGGCAACCAAGCAATCTCTATTAAATCCCTTGAAAAAAAATTTCACCACAAGCAAGTTATTGCCCCCCTTTCTTTAGCTATTCCTAAAGGACAGTTAATGGGCTTACTTGGTCCGTCAGGCTGTGGTAAAACGACGCTAATCAAAATGATTATGGGCATGCTAAAGCCTGATAATGGTCACATTCGAGTGTTAGATTTAGATGTTCCCCATAAGCAATTATTGAATGATATTGGCTATATGGCACAATCAGATGCACTTTATACAGATTTAACAGGTGAAGAAAATCTTCATTTTTTTGCAAAGCTTTACTCCTTGTCAAAGGCAGAAAGAGTGGAGCGTGTAGCCTATGCCGCAAGCCTTGTTCGTTTAACTGATGACCTACATCTTAAAGTGATCAATTATTCGGGAGGAATGAAACGTCGATTATCTCTTGCTATTGCTCTCATCCAAAATCCTAAACTATTAATCTTAGATGAACCAACCGTTGGTATTGATCCTGTTTTAAAAAAAGAAATTTGGCAGGAACTTATTCGGTTAAAAGAAGAGGAACAAAAGACGATTTTAGTGACGACACATGCGATGGATGAAGCAGAAAAGTGTGATCAATTAGCTATGTTAAGAAGTGGTCATATTATTGCGCAAGGCACACCACAAGCGTTAAAAGAATATTACCAGGCAAAAGATTTTGATGAAGTATTTTTAAAAGCTGGAGGTGACGTACAATGAGAATAGGTGCAATTGTCACAAGAATTATTCAGCAAATGAAACGAGATAAACGGACACTCGCTTTATTATTTTTTGCCCCGCTTCTCGTCTTATCCTTAATGTATTTTATATTTAATAGTAACGAAACTTCTGTCACACTTGTTGTCACGAATGGACCCGCACCACTAATCGATAAATTAAAAGATGCCGATTTTACAATTATTGAGGATGATGATTTTTCGAAAAAGCAGCTACAAGATAAAGAGTATGATGGCTGGCTTACAATCAAGCAAAATGATAGTAAGTTAACGTTATTAAATGATGACCCGTCCCAAGCAAAAGCGTTAACGATGCAGCTTGCGCAAATGTTACAACCTTCACACGCTGCTATAGACAGTTTAGAAACGGACTATGTTTATGGTAATGAGGATACGGCAATTTTTGATATTTTTAGTCCCATGTTAATTGGTTTCTTTGTGTTCTTCTTTGTCTTTTTAATTACAGGAATCGCTTTACTAAAGGAACGTACTTCAGGGACATTGGAGCGACTACTTGCGACACCTATTAAACGCTCTGAAATTGTAGCAGGCTATATGATTGGCTATGGATTATTTGCCTTCTTGCAAACGATTATTATCGTGCTATTTGGTATTTATGTACTAGATATCGTTCATGTAGGTTCAATCTGGCTTGTCTTTCTCATTAATATGATGGTTGCCCTTGTATCGTTATCCTTAGGTGCCTTGCTATCAAGCTTTGCTGCTTCAGAGTTCCAAATGATGCAATTCATCCCGCTTGTTATTGTTCCGCAAGTATTCTTTTCAGGTATATTTCCGCTCGATAGTATGGCAGAATGGCTTCAAAACATTGGACGCATCATGCCTCTTTACTATGCAGCGGACGCATTGAATGATGTTATGTATAAAGGTTATACCTTCCCTGATATCGTAGTGAATATCAGCGTTCTTGCCTGTTTCGCCCTCGTTTTTATTACATTAAATATTATCAGTTTAAAAAAATATCGCTCATTGTAAAAAATACAGTAAGGATCCATCCCCCTTTAGAGAAGATCCTTACTGTTTCTTTATTTAAAATGGTTTCTTTTGCCAAACAAACATCTAGTGTCTTACAATTAGGGTAGTTTCCTTTCAAAACCCAAATAAGTAGGTGTTAGATTTATGAATAGTTTGTTTAACGCACAAAATATCACCAAGCAATACAGGGGCATAAAAATTTTAGATAATGTCTCATTTCCAATCGATCATAACCAAATCATTGCTATCGTTGGGAAAAATGGCTCTGGCAAAAGCACGCTATTAAAAATGATTGCTGGTCTTATTACGCCTGACCATGGTTCAATTATTCCTTCCAAACAAAACTTAAAAATTGGCTATGTCCCAGAAGTTTCCCCTTCTCATATTTTATTTACGCCTCAAGAATATCTTTATCAGATGGGGCGAATCCGTGGAATGGCTAAACAAGAACTATTACCGAGAATAAATTATTTACTAGAACTTTTTAGCTTAGTAGATGTTCAAAATACTCGTATTATCAACTTTTCTAAAGGGATGAAACAAAAAATAATGATTATGCAGGCGATGCTGGATGAAACAGATTTGTTGATATTAGATGAGCCTTTATCAGGATTAGACCTTACAACACAAAATGAGTTGGAACAAACTCTTCATAGCCTCAAACAACAAGGAATGACGATTATCTTAAGCTGTCATGAAACAAAGCTTTTGGATCATGTCGTGGATACGATTCTCATGATTCACAACAAAAAAGTGATGCGGACAGATTTACCCTTGAAGGATGTAACCTATAATCAATTAATTTTTGATATTTCTAATCCTACATACTTAGAGGACCTATCACATTTAATAGAAATTAACCACCAGACACAATTGGCTACTGGTTTTTACGAAGTTAATATTCGCTATCAAGCACAGCATACCGACGATCTTTTACAACAGCTACTTCTAAAAAAAGCTTCTATCAAACAACTTATGCCAATCAATGATAAGGAGATATTTATAGCAAATGATTAGTTTAATGCGTTATCAGTTAAGCAATTACGCGAGAACCTATCAGTATGTGCCACCTTTTTCTATTTTCATTTTATGTCTTGTAATCAACTATACATTTGTTCCAAACCCTATATTAGATAGCTTTTCCTTTACATCTATTATCCTCTTTTTCCTGATGGGTTGGTTTACCGTGACATTGTTTCATTCAGAGGATGAAGGGCAAAAAATGATTACGATACTGCATGCGAATGGTTCAACACCATATAATGTCAGCCTATTTATAATTAATATAGTAATTGCTTTCAGCTTAAGTTTTGTATCTATCATTTACCCAGTAGTCATCCATGCTTTTGCTGAAAAGCCAAGCTTTATTCACCTATTTCTTGGATTTTTTGCCCATTTTACTTTGGCTACTTTAGGTATGGCCCTATCCGCTCTGTTTACAAGAGACCTTGTTAAAAATAAACAAAATACTTGGTGGGGAGTTATTAGTGTATTATTGTTTGCCATAGTATTAGCAACATTAAAGGATTCACTTGACCAACTAAATGGTCTTATTTGGGTTCTTCCCCCTGTCCATCTTTCTTTAGAAATGTTGGCTATTGGCGATCAAATAACATCCATACCTAGTAAGTTTTATTGGCAATTTGCCTGGATACTAGTCTATGCTGGTTTCGTTATCACTCTATTCTTCCTTTTATCTAAGCTAAAAAGGAAATAACCAAAAGGACTCCCGTTTATGGAAGTCCTTTTACCTTGATGTTATTGTGACGAGGTGTATGTAGCAAACAAATCGTTAACAGGCTCAAGAAACTAGAATCGATAAAGCGAACCACCCAAACACCATAGCTCCTTAGTGAAACCTCATTTATTAAGCACCAAATACATACATAGAAAAATGCCAATCCAAGTACTTGAAGCCAAAAGATGAGTTTTTGTTTAGGCTGAATACTTGGTAAGAATTTCTTTGGTTGATTAGCTGCCCTATAAGAGACATAGCAAATCATTAGTGTGATGCCAACTAAAGTACTACCATGTTGCAAGTATTTATAAAGAGGAATCTGTAAACCAAACAGTGGCATTATTTCAGCTAAAATAGATACTTGCGTGACCATAAATCCATTTTTATGAGTAAACGAATCCCAGACCACGTGAGTTAACATTCCGAATAAAGCTGAATAGCTAAATACCATGACATTGAATAGTTTACTTTTGGAAGTTCGTTGGTTAGCTATGTCCTGCAAACATATCGGTAAATGATTAATTAGATGTTGCTGAATACATGCTCGATAAATTAGATAGAGCAAGATTACAAGAGGTAGATTAAAAGTAAAAAAACCTGTTAAGCTATGTCCAATCTCGCCTATTGGTCTGCCTCTTAAAAAATATTCAAAATCAGGCGCCATACTTCCTAATACTAATGCTGAAAAATGTATGTATTTACTTTGTCTTGAAAAAGGTAAAATTACGGCTGGATGTGCAAAGGTTAATGGCATATCACCCACCTCCCATCTGTTCAGACGTTTCCAATGACAAAGGTTACCCCCTCATCTAAAATCGCAGTCATGTTGGGTTCAATTTGTTAGAAATTGCTCTTCCGACACTACCTCAATTCCATGCCTTTGTAGTAATGCAGTCGTTACTCCCACACCAACTAATTTAGTGCCATTGAATTCCCCATTGTAAATCATGGCACTACCACAAGATGGGCTATACTCCTTTAAGACAACCTTTGTTGCACCTATTTCGCGTGCTTTTTGTAAGGTCGCATTCGCTCCTTTAAGGTATAATTCTGTAACATCACGTCCAGATCTTTCAACGACCCTTGCTTTCCCATCAAGAACATCATGACCATTTCCTCCAACAATTTCAGCAGGCTCGCGTGGCGTTGTAAAACCTCCCATTAACTCAGGACAAACGGTGACAGCTTTATTTTCTAACACAAGCTTTTGTATTTTTTCATTTAGACTGTTCGTACCATTATAACGAACATTTATTCCAGCTAAGCAGGCACTAATTAAAATCATAGCTCCTCACTCCTTCAACTATCTTTATACAACTATAACATGCTCACATTAGAATGTTTTACGTGATCTGCTCTTTTTTTGATACACTATTTAAATAGCTATCCAAAGGAGGAAAAAATGTCCGATCCTATTTTAATTTTGCCATATACAGATGAATGGGCTAAAGAATTTCATAGCATAGGTTCTCGATTACGTGAGGCCCTAGGAGACAACGCACTGAGAATTGATCATATTGGCTCAACTTCTATAACAGGCTTAGCAGCGAAACCAGTGATTGACATACAACTATCCGTAGCATCATTTACGCCATTGGAAGCGTTTAAAGGACCACTAGAATGTCTTGATTTTATTTATCGAGCAAACAATCCAGACAAGTCTAAACGCTATTTTCGAGAGGCTCCTGGTCATAGACGAGTACATATTCATGTTCGACAGGCTGGTAGTTGGGCAGAACAGCTGGCCTTATTATTTCGAGATTTTTTGCGCTGTCATCCAAATTACTGTCGTCGCTACGAGCAGGTAAAATATGAATTTGCAGAAAAATACATAAATAACCGACAACTATATACAAACTCTAAAGAAGCGATCATTTGGGAAATTTTAAAACAAGCTAATCAATGGAGTCAGCTTACAGGCTGGTCGCCCTCTCGCTCGGATAGCTAATTAACAAGGAGGAATAAATTTGATTGAATTTACTATTTGTTTTGTAAAGAAGGGTGATCATATCCTTTTGCTGAATAGAGATAAGCCGCAGTGGATGGGTGCATGGAATGGTGTTGGTGGTAAAATTGAACAGAATGAAACACCATTAGCTTGTGCAATCCGTGAAATTAAAGAAGAGACAGGTATTACTGTCGAGGATATTACGTATAAAGGAAAAATTACATGGACAGATGGCGATATTAACTATGGTTGTATGTATGCGTTTATAGCGGAACTACCTGAATCTTTTACATATGTAACCCCTCTAAAGGTTGCTGAGGGTATTCTAGATTGGAAGGAACTTACTTGGATTTTCCACCCTGAAAATGTGGGCATTGCGGATTTAAAATATTATTTACCCACAATGCTAAAGGAAACAACTAATTATGAATATATTTTTACCTATCAAGACAAAAAATTGGTCAATATCTCTTCAGCACCAATTGAACAAACATCTACTGTCTAATAAAAAACAAGCCTCGGCCATGCATTAGGTGCATGACGAGGCTTATTTTTAATGTCTAGGCTGTGCAAAGCGCATTCTGCACATCGACCAATTTAAGCTTGTATGCTGGATTTCATCATGGATGTCCCACAAGCTATCTACGATTCGCAATTCAACATTACGCTCTAATAATGCTTTCTCTATATCTTCGATCTCTGAGACATTGATGGGCATTTGTGTTAATTCACTTGTATAATAGCCAGCAATATCATCCTGTAATGTGAATCCATTACTATCAAACTCATATAGGTAAAGACTTGTATTCTTCAATACTTCCAACCACTTGTTTTCTATGACTACTACATGAGAAGCTTGAGCTAGATAGTGCTGTCTGTCCTGCTCTGTTGTCTGTTCTCCTGCATGAAAACAAACACGTGGACAATCTCTTGGCGTTAAATAATTCGGCAAGCATCTCTCGTTGATCGCCCATACAAGCCCTTTGGTGGCATCTAAATCTGGTCGCTCAGGTAGTCGAGGATGAAAAATCGTAATAGTAGGGTCTTCACTGATATGGAATAAACGCATGGTTACTTCTCCTTTATTTTCTTAATTTAAAAACAATAAAATCTGCACAATGCAAATCTTCCTTAAATTGAGGATACTTCTCTAGCATCTCCTCTGATGGCTTTGGCTCTACAATAGTTTCAATCATAAATCCAGCTTGCCTAATTGCTTGCACATAGCTTGTTAATGTTCGATGGTACAGAATGATTGGTGGCTCAGCATCTAGCTGTTGGTACACCCCTTCATAAAAATAACGTTGGACTTTCCAATATTGCTGATCTAGCTCCACATGTCTCATCCATCCACTATTTGGTGTCACAAAGCATGGATGTAAAATCGAAAAAATAAAAGTGCTAGTAGGTTTTAATAATCGATACATCTCACATAGAGCAGCCTGATAATCCTCTAAATCTTGGAGAACCATATTCGAAACAATACAATCAAATTGTTCATCTGCTAGAAACGCTAATTTTTCACAGTTCCCTTGTAAAAATTGAATAGCATCCTTCTGTGGCGTTCTTTCCTTAGCAATGTCCAGCATTTTTTGTGAAAAATCAACCGCTGTTACTCTTGCACCCTTCTTCACCAGTAATCTGCTTAAATAGCCTTCTCCACACCCTGCATCTAATACATGCTTTCCATTGATCTCTTCCAACAATGCAAAGATGGTGGGGTTTAACAGTACTACACGATGAATGTCACCCTGCTCATCGTAGTTAGCTGTATACCTTTCTGCATATAGATTCCAGCGTTGAATGGCTTGTTCTGTATTCATATAAAGACCTCATTTCAAAGTAGAATCGTAACGTTACGTCTCTTGTGCACTTGTCTATTTTTCCATATAAAGAAAAAAATATATAGACTTTTATTATATCTTTTAATATCATGTAGATAGAGGCACGGCTTCTTTAAGTAAATGAGAAAAGCCAGAAATCCCAATAGGATTTCTGGCTTTTATGCGTTATATTGAAATGGATTGTTCAGCGACAGCTTCTTTTTTGACAGTGAGCCACCTGCCAACAACCATGACAAGTAATGCAAGAAATACAATTACCCCTGCAAAGACAAGTGCTGCTTTATAGCTGCTATAAACTTCTACCAGTTTTCCTGCGACAATTGGACCAATAATTTGTCCAAAAGCATAAAAGGTTGTTAATAGAGATACAACGAATCCGCTCTGGGTCGGAAAAAACTGACGTGCATAGGATGTTGTTAGTGTCACTATTCCTACAAAGGTTAGACCGAATAAAAACGATGCTAACAATACACTCCATACAGTTTGTGAAAATACGGGTAACAAGATGCCTATCACTTGAAATATGTATGCCACAAACAAAATTTTTATTGCCGAAAATTTTTCTAATAAAACTGTCCAGACTGGTGCTGATGGTATCGCTGCTAGCCCCACCATTACCCAGCTATACGAGGAATAAGCCTGGAGAGAAGGGATATTATGAATAATATCAACTAAAAAAGTTCCTGTAATAATATAACCTAAGCCCTCTAATCCATAAGACACGATCAGCCATGGCATAAAGCCCTTTGTCATTTTCGTATCTAGTGATTTTGCAACTTTTAAGCCGTCCTTAGCCTCTAAACCCTTCCACAAAATAGTTGTCATGAGTAATAAAACCGCTGACAATATTCCTAATCCTAGCCATGTACCTTGCCACGCAAATTTAGCTTCAATAATAGGTACACATAAACCTGAAATCGCAATCCCTAAACCAATCCCACTAAAGACATAGCCAGACCATCGTGACAGTGAATGTTTCGCCAAATAATCCATCACAATACTTGACGTCAAGACAAAAATTAAGCCCCCTGTAATACCTGCGATTAAACGAAGCACTAGCCATACACTATACAGCTCTATTAATCCCATTAAGCCTACTGAAAGGACGTTGAAAACAACACTTGCCAATAAAAGTTTTTTGCGTTGACGATAAATAAAGCCCGCCCATAATGCTCCAATAAAATAGCCAATATAATTGCTTGAGGCTAAAAACCCAGCTACTTCTAATGAAAATCCTACATCACGGCGCATAAATGGCAAAATCGGTGTAAAAGCAAAGCGACTAATCCCCATCGCTACAACCAATAATAATATTCCTCCAAAAACAATCCCCATATGCTGTCGATTCAAGTGTTCATCCCCCTCCCCAGTTCCCTACTGTAATTAAAAGAATACAGAGTGAAGATTAATAAATCTAATATATAATGTATATAAAAGCATAAAAATAATTTATAAAAGGTGTGTCTATCATGAATTTACATGCACTACGTTTATTTACGAAAGTGGCCGAGCTCAATAGTGTTTCCAAAGCTGCCCAAGCTCTTATGATAAGTCAGCCAGCCGTCACTATACAAATACGAAATTTAGAAAAGGAACTAGCTTTAACCTTGCTGGAATCTAAAGGGAGAGGTATTAAACTAACACAAAATGGCGCTTTTTTATATAAACAGGCTCAGCGATTATTTGATTTAGAGCAGGATATCGAAAATAAAATAGAGCAGCTAAAAAATACTGGCAACGAAGAATTGCAAATCGCATCTACACATGTCCCCTCTCACTTTTTATTACCCAAATGGCTTGCTTATTTTAAGCAAATCTATCCAGCTACAAATATTCATTTAAAAACGGCTAACTCGCAGCAAGTAATTGAGGAATTACTGCATTATAAGGTAGATTTAGCCTTTATTGTCAAAGAGGATGGACATCACCCAGATATCAATTATCAATTTTTAATGAACTTAGATTATTGGTTTATCGTGCCCTATAATCACCCACTAGCGGATCAAACTGTATCGTTAGCAGAACTTATGCAACAGCCCTTTGTCACAAGGGAAGATGGTAGCTCCACAAAAGAATACTTAAATGCTTTATGTAAGGTGCATAAGATTCCCCCACCTCAGGTCGGACTACAACTAGATGGAATTAATGAATCAATCCATGCTATTGCAGCAGGATTCGGTACTATGCTAGCCCCTTCCATTGCAGCCTCTAGCTTTATCCAACAGCAACAAGTATCGCGTGTCTTTATAAAGGATATCGATATTCAGCGTCCTATCTATCTTTGTACTAGAAAAAATGAACAGCATCATTCCTCATCCTTTAATAACTTTCTCCACATCATCAATCAATCGATTTGATAGTAAACGTGTCCAACCTCAAAGGAATCGAGAAATTCATCATCGATTCCTTTCTAGCTTCTTCTGCTTATCATCTAAATGTCTAAGACTACTAGTAGTCTTATTGCAGCTAGTACGGCAAACTATCCAATTTGTGTAACGCTCTCAAATTACTTTGTTTATCCATCCATCAACGCTTGTCAAAGCTGTCAAATAGTAGTTGAAAATGCTCTTTAAATCCTCTTGTTAATTCATCAATATTCGCTTTTTTATAGACTTGATAGTTTAAATAGCCTATAATAATCCATGTTATTATCAATAAACGAACATTAAGGTGGTTTTTATGACTGAATATACGCATATTTTCAAAGGGACAGCATTTACAAGTAAATCTGCTACTGAGGTTCAAATCTTAAAAGATTATTTATTTTTCATTAATGCTGACGGCATGATTGATAAAACAATCGCTCCTGAACATACTGATTACCAGCAACTATTAACTACATATCAACATCAAAATAATTTCCATCAATTATCTGAAGGGCAATATTTCTTACCAGGGTTTGTCGATCTACATGTCCATGCGCCGCAATGGGCTCAATCAGGTACAGCTCTAGATATTCCTCTTTATGATTGGCTGAACACATACACTTTCCCTATCGAATCAAAATTTTCGGATTTAGCGTTTGCCCAAGAGGTCTATGAGGATTTAGTAGGCACGCTTCTTGCCAATGGAACAACAACATCCTTATATTTTGCGACAGTCCATAAAGAGGCAAGCGTTCTTTTAGCTAATATTTGCGCAGAGAAGGGCCAACGAGGACTAGTCGGAAAAGTGGTCATGGATGATCCAGAGCAAAATCCAGATTTTTATCGTGATGCAAACACACAAACAGCATTAGCCGATACAGAAGAGTTTATTTTAGCAGTAAAAGAACTAGCCAAAACAACTAAACAAGGTGTCTATCCAGTTGTGACACCACGTTTTATACCAAGCTGTACTGACAATGCCTTAAAAGGTTTAGGTGAATTAGCTGCAAAATATGATACACATATTCAGTCGCATTGTAGCGAAAGTGACTGGGAGCATGGCTATGTTAAAGAACGATTTAATAAAAATGATGCTGTTGCTTTACATGACTTTGGTTTATTAGGTAAAAAATCTGTCATGGCACATTGTAATTTCTTAAGTGATGACGATGCACGACTATTTGCTGAAACTGGTACTGCCATTGGCCATTGTCCAATCTCCAATGCCTATTTTGCTAATAGTGTCATTCCTATCGCCCGCTTCCATGCGATGGGTGTTGATATTGGATTAGGCTCAGATGTTTCAGGAGGATTTTCTCCAAGTCTTTTTGATAATGCAAGACAGGCTGTTATGTCATCGAGAATGTTAGAGGATGGTGTAGATACAGCTATAGCGGCTGATCAACGTGGTGTGCCAAATTCACGTATTACCATTAATGAGGCATTTTATTTAGCAACAGCTGGCGGTGGAGAAAGCCTAAGCCTTCCAATAGGCCGTTTACAGGAACACTATACATGGGATGTACAGATCATTGATACAAAAATCCCTTCTGCCAAGCTCCCTATTTTTGATCAGAATGAAGATTTACGCGATATTTTTCAAAAAATGATGTATCTTGTGCGTCCAGAAAATATTCGTGAGGTTTGGGTGCAAGGAAATAAAGTACATACGAGAGTGTAAAATTAATTCTCTAATTTCTATAGTAACTAAATAATTATTTGAGGTGTACATCTTCGTGGAAACGCAACTTAGTAAACAAACTAATGAAACAAGAAAAACCCAGTTAACCGTATTACCAGATGAAAAAGTCTCGATTGGTCAATCAGCCCTTCTAGGGTTACAGCATGTTATGGCAATGGATGTTTACGTAGTCCCATTTTTAATTGCCATGCTTATCGGCTTACAAACTGGCCAGGCAAGTGCATTAATTCAATCAACGTTTATTGCGGCAGGAATCGCAACGATTGTACAAACACATTTTTGTATGAAATTACCGATGGCACAAGGCCCTTCCTATGTCCCACTCGGCGCCATTGTTGGGATCTATGCAGCAAGCGGTAGTGGTGATTTAGGCTGGAGCACTGTGTTAGGTGCTAGCTTAATAGGAGCTATTTTAGTCATTATTTTAGGCTATACAGGCATCTTCAATAAAATTGTCAAAACATTTATTCCACCAATTGTTGGAGGAACAATTATTTTTGTGGTTGGTCTATCCTTAATGCCTGTCGGTTTAAGTGATAATATTTTTAATGGAGCAGGTGCATCCATTAACCAAAATATCTATTTAGCGTTAATTTCAGCAATTGTCTTGATTATTTGTGTTATGTTAGGCACGGTCTTTCATCAAAAAGGACGTCTATTCCGTATTACTTCCGTTATCATTGCCTTAATCGCTGGTAGTATTGCAGCAAATATGATGGGTGTTTTAAATTTATCAGCAGTATCGCAAGCAAAATGGTTTAGTATGCCACAAATTCCCTTCGCAGATTTTGGCTTTAGCTTTAATATTTCAGCAATTATCACAATGGTCATTATTTATATTGTCTTAATGGCAGAAACTACTGGAACATGGTTTGCGATCAGCAATGTCATCGACAAACCATTAACAGATAAACAAATTAATCGTGGTGTTATTGGTGAAGGAATTGGTTGCTTTATTGCTTCATTATTAGGATCAACTCCAGTTACGGGCTACTCTACCAATGCAGGTGTTATCTCTATTACAGGGATTGCAAGCCGTCGAGTATTTATCGCTGCGGGTATTTGGTTTATCGTCTTCGGGTTCTCTGGTAAATTAGCTGCACTGATTTCAGCAATTCCGTCTGCCGTCATCGGTGGTGTATTTGTGATTGTCTGTGGCATAATAGCCATTAGTGGTTTACAGGTCATGAAAAATGAACGTATTGGTGAAAAGGAAATGTATGTGATAGCAATCCCTATCATTTTAACGTTAGCTCTTTCTTTATTGCCTGATGATTTCTTATACTCGTTACCTACAACTGTTCAATATTTATTTGGCTCACCCATAGCAACTGCTGCCCTCGTTGCTATTATCCTCAACAAAGTTCTACCAAGCTCAAAGTAGTAAATCTGACGTGCACAGCACCTTCCTCCATTAGGAGAGTAGGTGCTGTGCTAATTTAATTTCAAAAATTTCTGTTTCCTTAACGATTCATCTGTTATACTAGAGCAAAAAAGTAGGGATTAAAATGGTATATGATGTCATAATTGTGGGTGCTGGCTCTATGGGAATGGCTGCTGGTTATTATTTAGCTAAGGCTGGAAAAAAAGTCCTTATGCTAGATACTTATACTCCCCCTCATCAGGAAGGTAGCCATCATGGGGACACACGAATTATCCGTTATGCTTATGGGGAAGGCGCTAGTTATGTGCCTTTTGTCAAAAGAGCTGGGGAGCTTTGGCAGGAGCTCGAAACGCTAGCAGACGAACATTTATTTTTACAAACAGGGGTAGTAAATATTGGCGAACCAACATGTGCTTTTATTCAGAACGTGAAAGCTAGTGCAGCATTTTATGGCTTAGCACTCGAATACTATTCAGCAGCTGAAGCAATGAATAAGTGGCCAGGGCTATCCTTGCCAGTAAATTTAGTAGCTTATTTTGAGCCGACAGCAGGTGTCCTTCGTGTGGAAGCATGTATACGAGCTTATAAAAAATTAGCTTTAGAAGCTGGGGCAAGCCTACAGACAAACGAAAAAGTACTGACCATCCAAGCTGGAGAAATGGTACAAGTTCAAACAGCACAAAACATCTACAAGGCGAAGCACTTAATTGTAACTGCAGGTGCCTGGGCATCGGAGTTACTCCAAACGATTGGTATAACTATTCCAGTAACACCGACTCGGAAAACTTTTGCATGGTTTGACGCAGATGAGCAGCTTTATCATGACGAGGTTTTTCCAGCCTATTGCTTTGAATTTGCCGATTCGACCTACTATGGCTTTCCAAGTATTGATGGGACAGGATTGAAGCTTGGACGACATGATGGCGGTGAAGCGATTAATCCAAATGAACCGTTACGACCATTTGATGAAGCCGACAGCGTTGACTTACAAAACTTTATCAATCAGTTCATGCCCCAGCACGGAGCATTAAAATACGGAAAAACATGTAAATATTCGATGACACCAGATGAAGATTTCATTATCGATTTTTTACCTGAACATCAAAATATCATCATCGCTGCAGGCTTTTCTGGACATGGCTTTAAATTTAGCAGTGCCGTTGGAGAAGTATTAGCGGATTTAATCATTGACGGCAAAAGTAAACAGGATTTAACAACCTTTCAGCTTAGTCGATTTTAACAAAATAAGGATTGGTACAACGGTATTCGTTGCACCAATCCTTTATTTTTGTAGCATCCCTTGAAACTCTTGCCAATCATATAAGCGTGGTAGATTCACATGTTGGTTATAGGATTGATTTTTTAACATAACTTTAGTCCTTACGTCGTTCAGCGTTTCCAGCACAGCTGGTTTATCATCTACATAAATATCTAAAGCAAGCTCTTTTATAATGGCCACTTTTTCTGTATCTTGCATCCCACAGAAAAAACGTCCTTCGGTAATGGGGAAACCTTGCTCTTCCATCCATGCTTTTGTTTGCGCACAATACTGCTTAGGACGAGAAGTAATATAGTAAATCTCATGTCCTGACTCGGCTAAGGCTTGCAGTGTTTCTAAGGCGTCCTTAAAAGGAGGACAGTTCGTAAAATAAATTTCCTCTAATGTGCTATTCCACATTGCTGAGCCTTCCTCATCCGTTAAACCAAAAGGTTCATGAATTTCTACTCGTTGTAAGGCTTGAAAGGTTTCAAAGGAAACATTCTTCCCTAGTTTTTGATTGTAAAGAGAAAAGGCATGTGCTCGTAAATCAATTAATGTGTCATCTATATCAAAGCCAAACTTCATCTAGTTGTTCGTCCCTTCAAGAAGCCTTATTGATGAAATTATCAGCAAATGTTTGCTCTTTTTCAATTTGTTTTGCTAATACTTCTTCAATGGCTTGCTTACGCATTTGTTGAAAATCTTGTACATTAAAATGTGCTAGCGTGTCTTTATTTAGTAATGACGCAAGACACTCTGCATCCTTCAGTGCACTATTAAGCCCAAAGGCGCCAGTGGGTGTCATAGTATGAACAGCATCCCCTAACAAGACAAGACCTTTTATCCCCCAGCTATGACAATGGCTACTGAAGACATCCAGCAACACAAAATCACGCCAAGATGTTATACGCTCCGTCACGGTCTTCGCTAACTCTGGAAATGCATCCGAAAGCTGTTGTATAAATGGTGTAAACACTTGTTTTCGAAGCTGTGGGAAGCTCCCTTGTTCAATATTCCAGCCAATTTGAATAAAGCCCCCGACTTGTGTAAACAATGACAGTTGCTTATCTTCGATTAATGCCATTTTAATTGATGGTTCCCAGCCAGGAGGGGCAGGAATTTTAGCCCATAGTAAATCAAAGCCATGTTTATGTTTTTGAGCATCAATATGTGCTTGCTTACGAATGGTAGAATAGCGGCCATCAGCACCGATTATTAACTGACTATTGATTTTTATCGTGTCTCCACCTTTTATTGCTGTGACCCCTTTATAATATCCAGATGCATCCATAACGAGCTTTATTACCTTTGTATGTAGTAAACATGTAAAGTTGGGTAATAATTGTGCTTTTTGTATAATGGCTTTTAATAAATGTTTTTGCGGTACATGTATACCTAAATGCCCTACTGCCTCATCAGGATATATCGTTTTAAAAGGTCTACCATCTGCGTAATACTCAAGCTTCTCCATTCGTAATACGCCAAGGGATTCGACTGCTTCAAAAAGATGATGGTTTTTTAAAACAGCCTCGCCCTCCTCATTTAAATGCTCGCCACGAAATGCCTGGCCGAGTGCTGCGTTCTGCTCTAGTAGAATCACGGATAACCCTTTTTGGGCTAATAAATAGGCCAGCAATGTTCCAGCTGGTCCTGCTCCTACTATACATACATCCGCATGGTAATTCATTTTTCCTCACCTAGCTTTGGATAGGCAATAATTCGCAAATCCTCGCCGACTTTATCAAATGTAGTAACTTCAACATTCCATGCTTCGTTCATAAAAGAGGGATTATAGCCAGCAAATGGCGTTAACGATAAATTCCCTCCCAGAACTTTAGGGGCAATATACACCACATACTTGTCAATAGCTCCTTGCTGTAAAAATGAAGCATTCACTTTACTTCCACCTTCTAGTAGAATATCTGTAATGCCAAGTTGATAAAGCTGTTCAAGCATCTCATCAATCTGAAGTCCGTGTTCATTTTTGCCCACAGGTAAAACCGTGACACCTTTCTCTGTAAACTGATCAATCTTGTCTTGGCTTACGTCCTTACTACAAACAAGAATCGTTTGTGCTTGCTCTGTATTTAACACATTCGCAAGGTCAGGTGTACGTAGAGAACTATCCATAATAATACGTGTTGGATGTTTTCCATTCCCTTCCTTTAATCTTGTTGTTAAAGTAGGATTATCAGCGATGACTGTACCAACACCTACTAAAATTCCATCTACTTCATGACGAATTTGGTGCACATCCTCACGCGCTGCCTCGCCTGTCACCCACTTAGAATGCCCTGTATGTGTGGCAATTTTCCCATCTAAAGTCATAGCAAATTTTGAAATGACAAAGGGGCGTTGCGTCAACATATTGTGAATAAAGCGTTCATTTAAACGGCGCGCTTGTTGCTCTAAAATCCCCACTTCTACCTCTATTCCAGCATCTCGAAGCAATTGAATGCCACGCCCTGCTACAGCTGGGTTAGGATCTTGCATAGCAACCACAACACGACGTACTCCAGAATCCTTCACTAAATTCGCACAAGGAGGTGTTTTGCCATAATGTGAGCAGGGCTCTAGCGTTACATAGAGCGTCGCACCGTGCGCATGTTCACTAGCCATGCGAAAAGCATGCACTTCTGCATGAGGTTCACCTGCTTTTCTGTGTAAGCCTGTGCCAACAATCACGCCGTCCTTCACAATGACTGCCCCAACAAGTGGATTTGGGTTAGTATTTCCTTTCGCACTAGCTGCTAAATCTAGTGCTAATTGCATATACTTTTCATCTAAATTCGTCATGATCGTAACCTCCACTCATTGCTTTTCGCGTATATGTCCAGATTTTTCAACCTTTGTTTCTAAATAATAACGGTTCGTCTCCGTCAACCCACCCCATAAAGGTACATGCCCTTCTGCTGCCAAGCCGCGATCCTGTAAAGCAGCCAGTTTTTTAGGATTATTTGTAATAAGTGTTACCGGTTTAGAACGCAGCGTAGCTAGAACGGCAAGTGCTTCTTCATAAGAACGAGTATCGTCCGGGAAGCCAAGAGCATGGTTTGCCTCAACCGTGTCTAACCCTTCCTCTTGTAATAAATAAGCAAGAGATTTAGAGAATAAACCAATACCACGGCCTTCATGGTCTGCTAAATAAAAAATTGCTCCGCAGCCATGCTCCACAATCATTTTCATGGACTCATGCAATTGATAGCCACAATCACAGCGTTGGCTGCCAAATATGTCACCTGTGTGACAAATACTATGCATTCGGATTAAAGCATCTTCTGAATGGGTAAAATCACCATATACAAGGACTGATGATTGCTGTAAAAAGGCTAAATTGGCAGTGGCTAATCCATCAATGATTTCTTCTTTTGATAAATTTGCATCAACTTTAAGCCAGTTATACCATTGAAATGTGGCAGAAAAATCACCTTGTTTAATCGGTAAATTTACAGGTCCAACAAGGCAAATATTTTCTGTGTCGGTATACTTTACCATTGTCATTTTATCTTTCACTAAGTCCATAACTTTAGTCGTAATTGTCATTATAATCTCCAACCTTCTATAGAAACAGTTGGGGTAAATACACCAACTGAGCACATGTATTTTCACAGCACTTACATAACGTAACTTAGTTTATAATAATAACTAAAAAGTGTCAATGAACAGCTATTATTCTTTGATTATAAATATAAGATACAAAAATTTTAACATTACTTTTACATCATATACTACTAGCTTATGGAGATGCTATTTTTTCTGTGCAGGCTAGTCTATAATAAGCTGTGGTACCTGTAATGACGAAAGGAAGTTAAGAATGAACTTAGAAAAAAATGTTCAAGTAAAACAGCCAAAATATCAACAAATAGCCAATGACCTTGCATCAAAGATCGTGGAACGAAAATACCAAATTGGCGATAAAATATATGCAAGATCCTCTTTAGCAAGTCAATATAATGTTTCGGCGGAAACTGCAAGAAGAGCCATTGCTGTTTTACAAGACTTAGAAATTGTAGAGGCCTCAAAAGGTAGTGGAGTTATCATTAAATCTTATGAAAAAGCGGCACATTTCGTTAGACAGTTTCATGATGTTCAATCTATACATGAAATACAAAATGAACTTTTGACTAGCATCCAAAAACAGCATCATGAATTAATTAATTTACAAGATAAAGCAAAGCAGCTAATTAGCCGCACAGAGCATTTCCGTTCAGTCAATCCTTTCATTCCCTATCAATTAGAAATGACAGCTGATAGCCCTTGCATTCATCAAACAGTACAAGCATTAAACTTTTGGCAAAATACATCAAGTACCATTGTAGGAATTCGACGTGGTAATGAATTATTACTATCCCCTGGACCTTATGTCTCATTCGAAGAGGGAGACATTATTTATTTTGTCGGTAATGATGAAAGCTTTGCCAGAGTTCAAAGCTTTTTATATCCAAATTAAAATCCGTTTAAGCGCTGATATAACAGCGTTTAAGCGGTTTTTTTCTTTTTTGTCGATTTGACAAAAGTAACAACCCTTTGCTACAGTAAAGTTGTTACTTGTTTATTTTTGGGTATCATTATCCTCACATAGTAATAATTTACGAAAGGAGTGCTTCTATGGAAAAAATTAAAATAGAACACGTATCGAAAGTGTTTGGCAAACATATTCCCCAAGCACTAGAACTCGTTAAGCAACAAAAAAGTAAGACTGATATCTTAAAAGAAACAGGTGCAACTGTTGGTGTATACGATGCAAGCTTTACTGTCAATGAAGGAGAAATTTTCGTCATTATGGGTTTGTCAGGTAGTGGCAAATCAACCCTTATACGGCTCTTAAACCGCCTTATTGAACCAACGAGCGGAAATATATATATTGATGGAGAAAATATTTCTACAATGGGAAAAGAAAGTCTACGGACTGTAAGAAGAAACAAAATGAGTATGGTATTCCAAAACTTCGGTTTATTCCCCCATCGTACACTACTTCAAAACACCGAATACGGCCTTGAAATTCGTGGTATTTCAAAGGAAGAACGACAAGCAAAAGCTGAACAGGCTCTAGAAAATGCTGGATTACTTGCATACAAAGATCAGTATCCAAGTCAATTATCTGGTGGTATGCAGCAGCGTGTTGGGTTAGCGCGTGCACTTGCAAATGACCCTGAAATACTGCTAATGGATGAAGCTTTTTCTGCACTAGATCCTTTGATTCGTAAAGAAATGCAGGATGAACTACTTGATCTACAACAAACATTGAAAAAAACGATTTTGTTTATTACACATGATTTAAATGAAGCATTACGCATTGGGGACCGGATCGCTATTATGAAGGATGGTTCTATCATTCAGATTGGTACAGGGGAGGAAATATTAACCAACCCAGCAAATGATTATGTCAAAACATTCGTAGAGGATGTGGACCGTTCTAAAGTATTAACAGCTGAAAATGTTATGGTACGACCTGTTTACGTTAATGTAGACTTGGATGGCCCTACAGTAGCACTCAAACGCATGCGACAAGAAGCAGTTAGTTTATTAATGGCTGTTGATAAAAATCGACACTTAAAAGGCTATATTACTGCGGATGATGCACTAGCTGCAGCTAAAAAGCATGAACAGACCGTCCACTCCATTGTGCAAACAGAGGTGCTAACCGTTCCACCAGATATGCTATTACAAGATATTCTAGGGATGATTTATAATTCACCTACTCCTATCGCAGTTGTAAAAGATGACCGCTTACTAGGGGTTCTCATTAGGGGCGTTGTCATCCAAGCACTTTCAACGAGCGATGAGGAGGCCGAAGTACATGAATAATTTTTTAGATAATATTCCAACAATACCACTAGCTCAATGGGTAGAATCAGCTATGGACTGGTTGACGAGTAATTTTTCAGCGTTCTTTAACTCTATTCAGCAATTTGGAAAACTACTCATGAATCAGGTCACTGATTTATTAATGGGTATCCCAGCCATTATTCTTATATTACTTGTAGTGATATTTGCCTTCTTCGTTTCAGGCAAAAAATTCGGGCTAGCTGCATTCTCATTAATAGGTCTCTTGTTTATTTATAATCAAGGACTATGGACACACCTTATGGAGACAACTACACTCGTGCTCTTTTCAAGTATTATATCCATCATTATCGGTATTCCACTTGGTATTCTAATGTCGAAATCTACAATAGCTGAAAACATTATTAAACCAATACTTGACTTCATGCAAACAATGCCTGGTTTTGTTTATTTGATCCCAGCAGTTGCCTTCTTCGGCATCGGGATTGTGCCTGGTGTTTTTGCATCTGTTATTTTCGCTTTACCCCCAACAGTACGTATGACAAACCTCGGTATTCGTCAAGTACCGAAGGAATTAGTCGAAGCAGCAGACTCCTATGGTAGTACCGCTAGTCAAAAACTATTTAAAGTAGAGATTCCTTTGGCTAAATCTACGATTATGGCCGGAATTAACCAAACCGTGATGCTATCACTTTCTATGGTAGTTATTGCTTCTATGATTGGAGCACCGGGTCTAGGACGAGAGGTATTAACAGCCCTTCAACGTACACAAGTTGGGAATGGCTTTGTTGCAGGCCTAGGCTTAGTTATTTTTGCTATTATTATTGACCGCTTAACACAAAGCTTTAATAAAAAGAAAGCATTATAGAAACATAGTTAATCTTTCTCGCCGGCATGCACCTTATGGATGGTGTTGGCAGTTTGATAAAATGATAAATAGAAAGGGAGATTCGATGAAACTAAAGACAATATCAAAGTTAGGAATGGCTCTAGGTCTAGGCTTCATGCTCGCTGCATGTAGTGGAGGCGATTCAGGCTCAAGCTCTGGAAAAACCAGTGATTCTAAGGAGGTAAACCTTGCCTATGTTGAGTGGGATACAGAAATCGCCTCAACGAATGTTGTTGGGCAAGTTCTCGAAGATTTAGGTTATGATGTGACATTAACTCCTTTAGATAATGCAATTATGTGGGAGGCTGTCTCTAAAGGGGAAGCTGACGGAATGGTTGCTGCATGGTTACCACATACACATGCATCACAGTACGAAAAATATAAAGCTGATTTAGATGAGCTAGGAGAAAACCTTGCTGGTGCAAAAATTGGCTTAGTTGTTCCAAGCTATATGAATGTGAACTCTATTGAAGATTTAACAAATGAAGCTGATCATACAATCACTGGGATTGAACCGGGTGCTGGTATTACGGCTGCTACGGAAAAAGCAATAGAAGAATATGATAATTTAGCAGATTGGAACTTTATTACTTCTTCTTCTGGCGCAATGACAACTTCATTGGCTAAGGCGCTGAAAAATGAAGAAGAGATTGTTGTCACAGGTTGGTCACCTCACTGGAAATTTGCGAAATATGATCTTAAATACTTAGAAGATCCAAAAGGTGTATATGGTGGAGAAGAAACCATTAATACATTTGTTCGTAAAGGCTTGAAAGAAGATTTACCAGATGTATACTCTGTTTTAGATAACTTCCACTGGACAGCAGAAGATTTAGAAAGCGTAATGCTAGAAGTAATGGATGGTAAAGATCCAAAAGACGCTGCGAAAGAATGGGTAGAAGCTAATCCAGATAAGGTAGCTGAATGGACAAAAGATGTAAAGAAATAATATAAGAAAACAGGCACTTCCGCTTATGCAGGAGTGCCTGTTTATTATGATAACAACTTCAACATGACTGCCGCCCCTAATACAAGGATAATACAAACAATACGGCGCCAGTCCTTGGATTCATTAAAAAATAGCATTCCTAGCAGTGCTCCCCCAGCCGCACCGATTCCTGTCCAAATAGCATAGGCTGTACCCATTGGCAATGTTTCCATTGCATAGGCAAGACCTGCAAAGCTTAAGGTAAATGCAAAAATCAGTAATCCTAAATTTTTCATACTTTTCATCTTGTTATATTTACTGATCATATATACACCCATCATCTCACACAATCCTGCAATCACTAATGCCATCCATGCCATTATTCAGTCACCTCTTGATCCTTTGACTCTCCAGTTACAAGCTTTAAGCCGACTACTCCTGCGAGTAACACTACAATACATACTATTTTTGCTAATTTCCATGGCTCCCCAAATAACAAGCTATCCGCACAAACAGTTCCAGCTGTCCCTAAACCGACAAAGACAGCATAAACCGTACCAACTGGTAAATGCTCCCCTGCCTTAATAAGCAGATAAAAACTTACAAAAATAGCAATGGCAGTACCTAGCCATTCCCATACACTTGTTGCATGCTTTAAACCAATGACCCAACATACTTCAAAGCAAGCCGCTACAATGACACTTATCCACTGTTTATTCATAAAAACCCCTCCATTTTATAAGACACGGACGATTAACCGTTGTTTAGCATTCACTTTGTGAGTTAATTTAATCCAAACAAAAAAAGCCTGAAGAAACTGTTTTAAAAACAGTATCTCCCAGGCTTTTATCCTTCCGTGTCACAAAATCAATTTGTGGTTTTCTCTCGGACCAGACTAGCAAGGCTACGGAACCCTAGAAAACTATTCATTCGATTGTTACTCTTAGTATAGCAAACTATTTAATGATTTTCCAGTGGTACATAGCCAACCTTTTCAACCATGACTTGCCCTTCCTCAGAAAGAATCCAATCAATTAATTTTTGTGCATTGTGATTTTCTGTTCCTGCTGTGATTGCATAAAATTCTGATACTAAAGGGTATGTACCATTTTGAATATTTTCTTTAGTCGGTACCACTCCATCAATAGCTAATAATTTAATTTTTTCATTTTTGACCATCTCTGTCGAATAATATCTAAACGTAAAGCCTATGGCATTTTTATAATTTCGGTATTGCGAAACTTCTCGGATGATTCCTCCCATTCCCGACACGATGTCTTCAGAAGGTGCTTTCATCAATGGCGTATTGCCCATCAATTTTTCTAGTGCTGTTTGACTGCCACTATCTGCTGGACGTTGGAAAGCACGAATTGTCTCGTCCTCGCCACCTACCTCTCGCCAATTGGTAATTTCGCCCGCGTATATTTTTTTCACCTGCTCTAGAGTTAAATTATCGACACTGTTTTTATGGTGCACGAAAAAGACAAATGCCTCTCGTCCTATTGGTGTCATATTTAACGTCAGACCTTCCTTTTCTGCTTGCCATTCCTGTGAGGTGGACGGTGCTGCCACAAAGATAAGATCAACATTTCCTGTAATTAAATTTTGATAAGCTTCAGGTGTGCGATTAACTTGTACTCTACTATTATACGGAGCATAGTCACTTTTTGGATAAGTGGCCTCTACAAAAGCTGCGTACAAAGGATACAGAGCCGTCGCACCATCTAAACGTGGTAATGACTCCGATAATTGTAAGGATGCTTTTGCGTCAGTCTTTTCCACTTTATTGCCCTGTGCAAATGGCTGATAGGCCGTTACATCAATTTCTGCATCGACAGTCGGGATACTCATTTTATAATAATGTTGAATCGGTTTGATGGACGCAATCAATAAGGCAATCCCCATAGCACCAAATAACAAGCCTCTTCTTCTCTTAGTGTTGATCCATTTAAACATGCTAGATATAAAAAAGACAAATAAACAAACAGGCACGGTAAACACTAAATGCATAAAATGTATACTTCCATTCAGTGTAACAATAAGCGCAGCCATTAATGTGACAACCGATAAACATATTAACACCGATACAATTTGTATAATTCTAATATCAGATACCCTCCTCCAGTGTAATTTTACACTTCTAAACTAATCGTACTGGAAAGATAAAGCATTCACAACTGTTTATTCAGAAAATTATGTTAAAATTAAATTTATCCTGATTCGGCATAGCTTTAATTTCAAAGGTATAACATTTGGTTGCAAAGGCTAGCATTTCGTTAGAGGAATACTTTTAAAAAAGTATTAAACTGGATAGCACTATGTCGAATGTAATAGAGATAAGTAGGAGGAGTTGTACATATGGCAATTGAAAAAGTACGTAATCATTTAGCACAATGGCATGTTGAGCACAAGATACAAGAATTAGAAGAAAGTTCTGCAACCGTTGAATTAGCTGCACAGGCACTCGGCTGTGAGCCTGAACGTATAGCAAAATCTTTATCCTTTCTGGTGAATGACGGTGCCGTATTAATTGTTGCTGCAGGCGATGCTAAAATCGATAATGCCAAATTTAAAGCGGTCTTTGGGACGAAGGCTAAGATGCTAGCAAGGGATGACGTTGAAAAAATGATTGGGCATGATGTTGGAGGCGTTTGTCCTTTTGGTGTAAACGAAGGGGTGGCCATTTATTTAGATGACTCACTGAAACGCTTCACAACTGTATTTCCAGCATGCGGTAGTAGCAATTCTGCCATAGAGGTAACCATTTCAGAACTCGAAGCGTATACTCCCTATAAAGAATGGGTTGATGTATGTAAGGGCTGGAATGATTAAAAACAATAATCGGCGAAACTTATCAAAAGGTCTCGCCGATTCTACTATTAATGACTTACTATTCCTTGTAACCCACTGCTAACCAATGTGAATCCCATTCAGTAATCTGATTGCCGACGCGACAGCTTAAACCACACGCTCGATTATCAGCAACAAATGAACCGATTAGCCATTTTTTAGACTGATATCCCTCTTTTAGCTGAATCGTTATGTTAGGCATCTCTATATACTGCTGATAAATAAACAAATTATCATCATAATGGGAGGATTGAGAGGCATTTAGTTTCTTCCCACTACCTTCGTAAATCTCCACAGTATTTCCTTCACGTGAATAAACAGGTTTCTTCACATAAGGCATATCCTCACGAATAAAAGGCTCTGCTGTAAGATATGTAGGTAGCATAAATTGCTGAATTGCTGCTCTTTCCTCTGCTGTAAAGAGTAGTGGGTCACTTCTCCGCTCCCATATTAACCATAATAAGATTTTCGATTGTAAGACATAAGCTGCAGGTGGATTAATGATGGCTAGCTGTCGCTTTTTGACAAGTTCTAATAATTGTAGCCCAATACGATCCCCATCTGAAGCTATATCATCTATTAAAAACTCTGCAGGATGTGCAGGACGAAATAAAATATCAATTTTCTCCATAGCAGGTGTATAAAGACCTTGAGACACATTTGACGTATCACTAGAAAAAATGGTTAGTTTCTGAATAGGTACATACTCAATTTCAAAAGGAATACAGCTCTTAATAAATTGCACCTGACAATACTCTTCATAATCCTCTGTTGCCATTTTTCCGGTGATCACAATCTTTGGCTTTTTAACATCGTTTACATATTGCATAGCAGCAAAAAGTGCACCTGACAACGTTTTTTGTAAAGCGGTCACATCATTTGGGTTTTTAAAACTAAAATGCTGACAGAGCTGTTCATTCATTTCAAAGGTTTCTTGTACAAGAAAAGGTGTTTCTCCATTCAACTCTAGACATTTAATATGACCATCCTCTGTACAAATAAAGTCAAAGCGAGCCAGAACAGATTGCTGCTGTAAATAATCTAGTTGAATATAGGGTATCATTTCGGGACGAATTCCTAAGGCTAATAATTGATCGCACGATAAATGCTTAAATTGTTTCCCTACTTTTAAAAAGATACGCCAAAGTATTTGTGTGGCATAGTGAAGTTGATCGATTTGTTGTTTTGGCAATTCTAAAACATCATAAAGTGCGTACTCTAAATCCTCAAAATCAGGGAAGAAGTGGGGAAATTTAGAATAGAATGCTTGTCGTTGTTGTGTATAATTCATTAGTTTTTATGCTCCCTTTTCAAACTTACGAGGAGGACGAGCCGCCACGAGAGGCCCCACCTGAACCGAAGCCAGATTTCCCTGTACTAGAGGAGGAAGAACTATTGGAATAGGAGTTCGAGCTTTTTGATGAGCTGTCCGTTGAATAGGAGCGCTGACCACTTGAATAGGAGTTTGAACTACTCGGTGTAGAGCTACTGGATGTTGTACCAGCCTTTTCTTGAGTGCTGTTCGTGAGACCATTTGTTTTACTTTCATCCTTAGCATTTTGGGTTGATCGAGGTACAGTAGAACCACCACCCCCGCTTTGTTCATCTCGATCTGTGCCATTTTTTAAATTGCGGCTTTTATAAATGGCACTTCCGATCATTGCGCCCGCCGTTGCATACATGAGACCATTAAAGAAATGCTGAGAATAATACGGGGAATCTTCATCGATACATTCATAGGAACCATCGTCTCCCTCTTGCCATTCATCACAGGCATCAGCCATTTCGCTATTATAAACATTTATTAATTCATCACTCGTTGCTTGAGTTTGTTCTTCGCTTGACGGATTAGTAGCAGATGTTGTTGTAGGATTTTCCTCTACTATTTTTGTTTCACTATTTCCACATGCGGCTAGCTGTACAGCCATAAAAGATGCCGTTGTTACAGCCATATATTTTTTTATTTGTTTTGCCATATTTTCAAATGCTCCTTTATTTCATGTAACTAATCTACGGATGTGATTAATAGTAGGTTTCACTTTTTACAAAATCATACAATATTTATTTCTCCAGGAAAAAATCCCAAACTACATGTTTGGGATTCCAAGAATTTTATCATTGCTTTGTCACCGCTCTTTTACCGTATGTCATATATCGCCATAGCTTTTCAAATGGTCCGATTGTAAAGAATTTAAACCAAAGCATACTAAAAATAATTTGAATAATAAAAATGATGCTCGCTATTACAACAATATCTGATGGTGAGACAACCTCTAAACCCATTAGTGAAATAATAGCAGTACCGATAAAGCTTTGTGCTAAATAGTTGGTAAATGCCATTTGACCCACTCGTCCGATTGGTTGAAGAAGTTTCACTACTTGTTTATGCTCTAATATTATAAACAAACATGTTAAATAAAAGTATGTTGTCGGAATAACACCTAAGCCAAGAATAGATTGTATACGTTGATCATCTGCTTGCGATGCCAACCAAATCCATAATGAAAATCCGATAAATAATGGACCTGTCACATAAAGTAGCCATTTCACTTTTTGCATATTCTCTGTTATATGGCTAATCCAGCCGGCTTTTGCTGCTAAAAAACCACTTAAAAACATAATGAAAATAGAGACGGCATCATTACCTACAAAGCCATAAATAGCTGACATTGTAGTATTAGCAGGCATATATATTTGTCCTAATAAAGCAAGAATATAAAGCGTGATAATAGCCATTAACCATTTACTAATTGTTGTCACTTTTGCTGAATAAAATGGCAGCAATAAAAATCCAAGCACTGCGTAAATGGCTAGGATCGAGCCCCAAAATAGAAAAATATGAATAATACCAATAATCAATAATGCCAATAACCGTCTTGCAAAGCGCCATCTCGGTCTATCTCCACGTGCTTCTGCACGAGTAGCGAAAATATAAAAACCAACACCAAACAGGAATGAAAAAATAGAAAAGAATTTCTTTTCGATAAATATATCAATAAGTGTATTGATTACACCATTGATGCCACTATAATCAGGCATTGGGCCACCTTCAATAAGAACTTGGTAGGCACCTACATTAATAAATAAAATACCAAATAACGCTAATCCTCGAATAATGTCTAAGGAAATAATTCGTTCTTTCTGTGTTACGGATGGATTCATGTTGCATTAACTCCTTATCTTTTATGCTATAGCTAGCATAACGCCCCATCCTTACAGTTATGTTCATTTAAGCTTACAGCAACCTTACAAATTAAAAGAATAGCCTAGTAGTTTTTTAACCTCTTTTGTCATGAAATGTTACATATTTTATAGTAAAAACATAGTAAAGAGAGGTTTAGCCAATGAATAGAAAACGCAAGCTTGGTTTTTGTTACCCAGGTTATCGGTACTGTGGTCCTGGCTGCTCAGGGCCAGGCGAGCCTACGAATGCAGTGGATGCTTGCTGTAAACTACACGATGAATGCTATACACGCCACGGTAGCACAAGACATTGTGATGAACAGTTTCAACGATGCCTTCAACCGTATATGAATGCACCTAATAAAATGGCGAGAGATGCCAGATTATTCTATCGTGTTTTTGATTTACGCAATCGATACTTTTAAGGAACAAAGCTCACGATGTTTTTGAGGACAGCGTGGGCTCCTTCTTAGTAAAAATCGAGTATTTTTGCGGCTTAGTAAAACCAAGCTTTGTACCAAGATAAATGGACGCAGTATTCGAAATATCGCAATCCCAACAAGGTTTTATAGCATGTGCGAGACAACGGTCAATAAATGTTTCTGCAATCATACTAGCTAAGCCCTGCCCTCTAAAATTCGGATCCGTCATAATATCAATTTCCGCATAATCATTTGATTTAAAAATAGCGACAGCTTCACTAATTATTTGGTGATGATGGACTAAACAAAAGCCAAAGCCTTTTTCAAGAAAATTCGCAGGAGAGTCCCAATATTCATCATAATATGCATGCCCGAATTCCAATGAATTTTTAATAAGATGTTCAGTAATAGGTTGTACCTCGTAATCATGCCCCTCGCTTTTTTCACGTTGATTATACATGTCTTCATCAAATGAAAATGTATAGCGCTCTAATTTTCTAATAAGCCCATCGAATAATTGTTCAATTTTAGTATCCCACTGTGCTGTGGAAGAGAATAGAGTAAAACGTTTCTTTTGCTTGATAGATTCTAGAAAGCAATAGCTAAGCTGTTGATCAACCGCAGTCTTATTTATATCACCATATATATAATAAATGCCTGATTTCGTATGAAATAATAAAGTTTGAAAAGCAGTTGTATCCGCATAGACAGTTCCTTCTATTATTTGATCTAGTATACTATAAACAAATGTTGGGGCTCTTAAAATCATTTGTTTAATGGTTGGATATTGTTCCTCTGAGACTCTTATCATAATATTTCCTCCAGTTACTTGCAGTCTGTACCCAGTCTATTATAATAAAATTAGATTCATTAGAAGGGACTGAATTATGCACAGATAGCAATATTTTTCATCCAACATCCTAACTTTTTGGAGGTAAAAGTATTGATTGAATGTATTAACACTGAAAGATTACAGCTACGAAAAATGGTGAAGGCTGATGCTAAACATTTATTGGCCATTTGGTCAGATCCTGATGTAACCAAATATATGAATATCACTTATTTTACACATGAAGACCAGGCCCTAGAAATGATTGAACTACTGGAACAATTAGCAGATCAACAAAAGGCGCTCCGTTTCACAATCTTTGAAAAGGCATCCAATCATATCATTGGCTCATGTGGCTTTAATATGTTTGATTTTGACCATGCTATCACTGAGATTGGCTATGATTTAGCGAAGGTTCATTGGGGAAAGGGCTATGCAACAGAAGCTATAACTGCTTTAATTGATTACGCCTTTACGAACTTAGCAATGAATACAATTGTTGCAAAAGTTGAGGCTGCAAATATCAATTCTATCAAGGTTTTAAAGAAATTGAACTTTATTTACCAAGGCTATGACGATACTGACAATACGCTTCAATTATTCACTTTAACTAACTCGTAAAATGAAAAGGCTAAGGATGGTAGATTTCAACTAATACTTAGCCTTTTTTATCAGTGATACATGCTGTGATTTATTTTTCCAGTTATTTTTTCTATTTGTACCTCAAAAAGCTCAATTTTAGGCAGAATCGGATAGCCTTCTCTTTCAAATGTCCATTCAGGATTGCCATACTTCTCTAGAAGAGCATCAAAGAACCATTCTTTCTTAGATACCTCCTCGATTCGTGTAAGTTTGTCATCCCCTTCATATACATAGACAAAAGGAATTACGTAAGGAAAGCCTTCCTCATCAACAGTTGCGACATGCGCTACTCTCCCTGATTTTAAGAAGTGCTATGCTTCCACTTGTGAAATTTCAACACGTTTGTTTTGAATCGTACCTCTCATCATCCTTTAACCCCCTTATGAAAATAATTAACGATTAAAAAGTCATTTAATATTTAATCGTTTATTGTAAACATACATTTACTTTACATCTTTAATGTACTGTTAAAAAGGAAATTTTTATAAGAATGATAAAAGCCAAGAATGCATCGGTTTGCATTCTTGGCTTGACGATTACTTTATTGGAATCCAAATTTCTGAGTATGAATCTGGGCTGTAGGGATCTTCCTCCGGGTAAACCTCAAGTTCTGCTGTCCCTGCTGGCTCGTACGGATTCGACGGAAACCACTCAGAATAAATTTGTTTCCATGTATTTTGCATCGCATCTGGCATTGGTCCATGGACCTCAAAGACAACCCATTTAGATGCAGGGACTTCCATTGCTAATAGCCCCTCATCAACATCCCCTACATGATCAGTAGCAATCCAGTAATCAATGAATCCCTTTTGTCCTTGCTTTATATTTGGTACACATACACCTAATACGCCATCGATACTGCCGTTATTTAATTGATATAGCTGATGATCAAGGCCACTCTGATTCACTTCTTGCCAAAATAAAGGAATTTCTCTTATGTTCTCTCCATTTTGACAGTTATACGTTCTTTTCACACCAACAATTTGAAACTTGTCTTTTTCTACAATTTTATACTTCATTGGTTCTGCTCCCTTCAAGCTTACCTGGATGACCAGGCGATTGTATGATTGTAATGGTCCTTGTTTCTTTCTAGCTTCACTTGGCGTTAAATAATGCTGCTTACGAAACGCTTTTGTAAAAGCTTCAGGAGTTTCATAGCCATATTTGTAGGCGAGATCGATTATTTTCTGGTCTGTGTCCATTAATTCTTGTGCAGCTAATGTTAATCTTCTTCGTCTCAAATAATCCGCAATGGACATATCCGTCAATATTGCAAACGTTCGTTGAAAATGAAAGACAGATGAATTAACCTCCTGTGCAATCTGTTCAATCGTGATGTCCTCTAATAAATGTTCTTCCATAAAATTAATGGCCTTTTGAATCGACTCAATCCAACTCATTGCTCTCACTCCTTGATACCATCTTAAAATAGATATTGCTGTATAACCTGTCTTTTTATGCTAACTTTGGACAGGTGAAATGGGAAGTATTTTTTGAATAGCTTTTCATATTTAAGTCTTTTATAGTTCGTTTCTCCTTATATTTATTTACAATAGTATTCATTATAAAAATGTATAAAAGAAGTTAAAGGGGGCCTTTACGATGAAATGGCTAGGTGCTGCCGCTATTTGTTTGAACGAAGAGAATCAGTTATTAATGGTTTTACAAGGAACTGTTGATGAAGAGAAAACATGGACTGTCCCATCAGGTGGGAAAGAGGCGACGGAAGATTTTAAGGCTTGCTGTAAACGGGAAGTTTATGAGGAAACAGGCTATACAGCCGATATTATGAAGGAAATTTATTATAAGCACAATGAAGTAGTGGAAGTTCGCTATTTTCAAGCCATCATAACAGGTGGACAAATGATGATTCAAGATCCCGATGGATTAATTTATGACATCGCATGGAAAACTAAAGAGGAAGTAGCTATTTTACCTCTAACCTTTCCAGAAGATCGGGTATTTCTCTTATCCTTATTTAAATAAAAAAGTCACGTCTCATCGACATGACCAAACGATATACTCGTACAGATTCTAATCTGTTTTGGTGTCTAATCGTTATATTCATAAATAATTAATGCCGAATGGATGACTGTCTGCTCACCAATATAGAGCGTATTGTATTTGATATCAAGTATGATAAAGCCTCGTAAATCTGCTAAAGCTCGATTAATATCATGTTCAAATTGCACAATATCATGATTTTGAATTGTTACAACTTGAGTCGTTTGTGCCATGGTCCACTCTCCTTTACTCTAATGATAGAGCAAAAAGATGTCCATGTCACATATAAAAAAGCGTAGGAGAGAAAAGACTCCTACACTTTTTAGTACATCGTTAAATACTCCTCACGCTCCCAGTTATGGACGCGAGTACGATATTTATTCCACTCAATTTCTTTAGCAGCGGTAAATTTATCATAAATATGATCGCCAAGAGCCTCTCGAACTACGGCATCCATTTCTAATTCAATAAGCGCATATTCCAATGAGGATGGTAAGCTATCAATACCATTTAACTCACGCTCCCCCTCTGTCATTTTATAAATATTACGATCCACTGCTGCAGGTGGTGTTAAATCTTTCCGTATACCGTCCAGTCCAGATGCAAGAATAACAGCCATTGCTAAATAAGGATTTGCAGCTGGGTCAACTGAACGTAGTTCGATTCGAGTAGACAATCCTCGAGCTGCAGGGATACGAATGAGTGGTGAACGGTTTTGAGCAGACCATGCTACATAACATGGCGCCTCATAGCCGGGTACTAATCTTTTATAAGAGTTGACTAGCGGATTCGTAATTGCCGTAAAGCCATGCACATGCTTCATTACCCCCGCCATAAAGCTGCGTGCTGTTGCACTTAATTGTAAGTCCGCATGTTCATCATAAAATGCATTTTTATCCCCTTCAAAAAGCGATAGATTAAAATGCATTCCTGACCCATTGACCCCAAATAGTGGCTTTGGCATAAACGTAGCGTGTAATCCATGCTGTGCAGCAATGGTTTTTACGACTAACTTAAACGTTTGAATATGATCACATGCTTCAATGGCACTGGCATACTTAAAGTCAATTTCATGCTGACCAGGTGCTACTTCATGATGAGAAGCCTCAATTTCAAAGCCCATCCCCTCTAACTCTAGAACGATATCACGACGACAATTCTCTCCTAAATCGGTAGGTGCTAAATCAAAATATCCGCCACTATCATTTAACTCTAGTGTTGGATGCCCTTTATCATCAAGCTTGAACAGGAAAAATTCTGGCTCTGGACCAAGATTAAAGGATGAAAACCCAAGCTCCTCCATTTCTTTTAATACACGTTTTAAATTGGAGCGAGGATCTCCCTCAAACGGTGTACCATCCGGTCTCGCAATATCGCAAATGAAGCGAGCAACCTTTCCTTTCTCGGCAGTCCAAGGGAAAATTACGAATGTATCATAGTCAGGCTTTAAATACATATCAGATTCCTCTATACGGACAAACCCTTCAATCGACGAACCATCAAACATGACTTTATTATCTAAAGCCTTTTCTAATTGGCTCACAGGGACTTCGACATTTTTAATTGTTCCTAATATATCAGTAAATTGTAGGCGAATAAATTTCACATTTTCTTCCTTTACCCGACGAATAATATCTTCTTTTGTATAATGTTTCATTCTTCACCACTCCAATGTAATTTTAGTTTACACAACATTTTATAACTGTACTTAAAATACATTAAAAATGAAAACTACGCAATACTTATGTTAGGTTTTATAACATTGTTTTTTAGAATATATTGATCTTGATTTTCGATACATAAAAAAGGTGCACCCACTTTTCAATGGATACACCTTATCTTTATTTTAATATTGCAATAACATATTAATAAATACAACGAGAATAACAATCGGTACAATAACTAACATTAACATACGATATGTTGAATAATAGCCCTGCCCCATTTTACTACCCATTAGCAGTTCTCTCTTCACAATTTCCTTATCCACTACATAGGCAATAAAGATCGCAATAAACAAATTCCCCAATGGCAACATTAAGTTGGACACTAAAAAGTCGGTTGCATCAAAAATACTTTTCTCGAAAATAGTTACATCCGATAAAACACTAGAGGAAAGTGCTGCTGGAATGGCAGCAATGAAAACGACTACACCTAATAAAAGTGTCCACATCGGACGAGATCTCTGACTATTTTCCATCATGGCTGCTACGATAATTTCATATAAACTGAATGATGATGTTAATGTAGCAAATAAAAATAACAATAAAAACATGGCTAAAAATACTTCCCCGAATGGCATTTGACTAAAAGCAGTCGGTAGCACCATAAATAGTAAACCTGGTCCCGCTGCCGGCTCTAAATCAAAGGCAAATACAACAGGGAAGATCGCTAGTCCTGCCAAAAAAGATACTAGTACAGTTAGTAGCACAACAGAGCCCGCTGAGTTTGGAAGACTAACATCTTTTTTTAGATAGGAACTATATGTAACAAGACAAGAGAATCCTACTGCTAGTCCAAAGAATGATTGCCCTAGTGCTTCTAATAGAGCCTTCCCAGTAATATTAGAGAAATCTGGCCATAAGAAGAATTTTACTCCCTCCATCGCACCATCTAATGTAACAGCTCGCATAACAAGAACAATGAACATGATAAAGAGTAATGGCATCATCCATTTATTAGCTTTCTCAATACCATTTTGTACACCTAATGAAATAATTAGTACATTTGTTAATGTAAACAAAGCTAAGCCCACTAGCGTAATCCAAGGGGTCCCTATAATTTTCCCAAATAATTCAGCTGAATCAATTGCTGGATCTATCACAGCGCCAGCTACACCTAGGCCGCTATAAATGAAAATCCAACCACCAACAACACTATAAAAAGTTAATAATAAAAAACAACCAAGCACACCCATTCGGCCTATCCATGCCCACCCTGGTTTTGACGGAGCGATTTTTTTATACGCAGTTATCGCCTCTGATTGTGTACCACGACCTAAGACATACTCTGATAATAGCATGGGCAAACCAATTAACAGTGTAAAGAGCACAAAAATTAGGAAAAATGCCCCACCGCCACTCTGCCCTGTGACATACGGTAGCTTCCAAATCGCTCCTAAACCAATCGCAGCACCAGCTGACGCTAAAATAAAACCTAATTTACTTGACCATTGTCCTTTTTTTCCACTCATCTCTTCAAAACTCCTCAAACATTCTAAACTCAACTCTATTTTACATGAAAATATGCCTTTCGACTAGGTAATAATCATAAAGAACTAGATTGCTAGCATTTTCTATTACTTTTTTCTATTTTTACGCTCCGATTTTTATCTCTCTCACTTTAGCCAAGCTACCTCCCATCCAGTTTAAACCACAAAAAACCTCGAGCAGTCCATCCACCCGAGGTTCATCTTCAATTATTTCGTTATATACATTGAGCGCTGGCGGTCGATCCACTTGCGCATTGTTGAAAATAATAAAGCCATAATAGCTGTTAATAAAATACCCTTCACAATGTTGAATGGTAAAATCCCAGCGACAATCATTTTATAAAGTGAGTCTCCTACAACTGGTTCCATTCCTAGGAAATATGTGTACATTGGTAAAAATAAAGCATAGTTTAAAACGCTCATTCCCACTGCCATCACTATTGTCCCTGTCGCTAAACCTCCAATAAGGCCCGCAATCGATTTAAAACGATTAAAAATAAAGCTTACTGGCAAAATAAATAAAATACCTGTTGCAAAGTTGGCAATATGACCTACTGGCACCCCAGTTGGAGTACCTGAGAAAATCCAATCCAACACATTTTTAAATAATTCTACTAAAATACCAGCTACCGGTCCCATTGTGATGGCTGCTAGTAAGGCAGGCATATCACTAAAGTCCACTTCCAAAAATGCTGGGAAAGGCGGAATAGGGAAATTAAAAAGCATTAATAAAAACGAAATACTGCTCAGCATACCAATCGTAATAAACGATTGAAGTTTAACATTTTTCTTCATAGAAAACTCTCTCCTCTTTGCTGATTCAATCTCGCAAGAAGAAAGGTGACGATCTTTCAATTGTTAGCATGAAAAAACCCTTATGCATCTAAAGCACAAGGGAGAAAGGCATGACGAATAGGCGTCAATATAAACTATTTTTGAGCAGCGTTTAAAGCCATACGAAAAAAGCGCTCAGTCACAGTTTATTTCATAACAATGAATGACGATCGTACCTCCATCTTCTCCCATCCAGACTTTAACTGTCGGCCTTGGAATTGCACCAAGTCAGCCATGCAAAAAAATTTGCACAGGTCGCGGGCTGAAGAGTTTTGCATAAATCTCTCGAGTTAATGAAAATTCATTAACGATTTACAACTCTATTACCGCCGGTCGGGATTTTCACCCTGCCCCGAAGATGAATCATATTATTTTGTTCTACAGCCTTACTATAATGAATTATTAAGAAAAAGTAAATAGTTCTGCTCAAAAAATTCCGATTAGATTTGTATGTATTGCAAAAAGAAATAGGGCATTCCTACGTTGTAGGAATACCCTATTTCTTTTATCTCTTTGACTACGGCATATATTGTTTATTTGGTCCTACAGGCTTTGGCAAATAATTTTTTAAATCGAATCCTTCCCAGCTTTCCTGAACAACATTATCTAAGCGTAACTGTTGATCAAAGCTAGCAGCAGTTAGCATCATGGCTTCGATTAATTGTGTAGCTCGAATTGGCTCCAAGGATGTTAAATCAAGAGGGATATCAAATGTAATGACTACACCATCCGCTTCCTCTTTTACTGTGTATGTCACGTTTTCAGGAACAACTGGCACATAAACATCATCATTTTTATTTTTCATCTGTGTGAGTGCCTCTGTCACATTAGCAAAGGTTTGACGGAAATCTGGAGATAAATATTCTGCTCCATTTGGATCCTTGTATAAATAATAATTATAATGTTTGGCACCTGTTAATGACATAGCTTGACTTGGCTCACCATCTTGGGAAAACTCATAAGGCGTACCATCTTCATTTTGAATCTCTACTTCTGTATATTCAGAATCTGAGAATGTATCTTCCAAAGTTCCTTTGTATTCATTGACGGTAGCTGAAGCAACATCATAATCATTGTCCTTAGGTAAAACATGAACAAGCTTATCTTCCTTCTCCTTTAACTCACCTTTATAAGGATGATAGTCTGTAAACCCTTTAGCTTCCTCATCTATTTGAGGAGCGTATTTTTCATACATCTGTAAAGTAGAAGGTTTTTCAGTTCCAAAATCAGTTGCAACACGCTCATTTGGAATTACATATGTCATAGGAACACTTTCTGCGTCTCGTCCAGCTAAACCAATACGAAAGACAACAGCATCTTTGACATCTTCTTCATAGACAGATGACCGTAAAGATAAAATACGCTCATGCTCTGTTACAATATTGGATTGGAGCACCTCATCCTTCGCAGATGCATCTTTTGTAGCACGATCTTCCTGTAAAGTAGAGTACGTAGCTGTTTCAGCCGTACTAGCTTGATCTTTCTGTTCAGCTTGATTATTCATTACCATTGAGCCTACGAGTATTGTTAACGCAAAAACTGCTGCCACACTCATAAAAAATGGTATTTTACGAAACTTAGATTCGGTTGATCGTTCTTCTTGTTTCAGAGAATTACTTTGTTGCTGAGTTTGTTCATCCTCTACTGGTTGTTGAATTGCTTCTTGAAGGTGAATATTATCCTGCAAGCGAGCATCTGCCATTAACCGATTTAATATGTCTTCTTTTGAACGGTGGTCAGAAAGCTTAGGGGCATTGTTCAATACATGTTCAAGCTGCTCATCATCAAATGGCTTATGCGTCATTGCCGTTTCGCCTCCTGTTCTTTAATCGGCTGTAGCTGTTGCCTTAAAAATTTAATGGCTCGATGCTGGGTTGTTTTTACCTTAGCTTCTGTCCAATCTAGTATTTGCGCAGTTTCTGCAATAGATAAATCCTGAAAATAGCGCATAATAATGACCATTTTCTGGTCACCTGTACAGTTTTCAAGTGCTGACTCGACTTGCATAAATTCATCACTGGCCTGTAGCATATCTTCCGGTGATGGTGTGGTTGAATGGAGCTGTTCCGTTTCCCAGTCAAAGAAATCAAGTGAATGCTTTTGGCGTACAGCTTGCTTTCTGAAATGATCAATTGCTACATTTTTAGCAATAGCAAAAAGCCAGGTCTTCTCACTGCTGTTACCTGCAAATTGATCATATGAGCGCAACACTCGTACATAAACTTCATGCGCTAAATCTTCAGCGAGTGTACGGTTTTTTACTAAATATATTAAAAACTGGAACACGTCCTGGTGATATGCATCGTATAGTCGATGGAACACGGAGTCATTCAAAGCACTCCACCCCCGTTCTATAGTATTTGTCGTCTTACATTCATAGAAGTTACAGCCAATTAATAGCAATACATGTTATTAATCGAACGGTAAATAAAACGTGAAGGTTGTACCTTCTTTCAGCACACTATCTACCATGATATTACCTGAATGTGCCTTTACAATATTTCGAGCAATGGCTAAACCAAGACCCGTTCCTCCTTTAGAGCGAGTACGTGCCTTATCTGCTTTATAAAAACGTTCGAAGACATATGGTAGGTCCTCCTGTGGAATGCCGTGCCCTGTATCTTGCACAGAAATTTTAGCAAAGGTTGGCTCCTGTTCAACCTTTACAGTGACAGCCCCTTCATCAGTATGTCTTAATGCATTATCAACTAAATTTGTGAGCACTTGTTCAATGCGATCTTCATCCATATTAATCATGGCATCGTCGTTAAATTCACTGTCAAAGATCAAGCGAACATGCTTTTCTTTTGCTACTTGGGCAAATTTTTGAGTAATACGTTCAAATGTAGAATTAATTGGTAATTCATCTTTATAGAGGGTCATATGCCCTGATTCCATTCGTGCCAAATCTAATAAATCTGTTACAAGGCGACCCATTCGCTTCGATTCATCATAAATAATTTTAGTAATTTCATTGCGCTCTTCCTGATCTTGAATAAAATCATCATCCATCAACGCTTCCGAGTATCCTTGCAACATGGCAATCGGTGTTCGAAGCTCATGAGAAACATTCGCAATAAAATCCGATCTTAGTTTTTCTAAGCGATGTTGTTCAGTCATATCACGAATAACAGCGACAGCACCACGTATCATTTCTCCACTATAAAGAGGACTAATAGTAAATGTATAATAATTGCCGTCCATTTCAATTTCCTCTTCTAACTTATCCTCAAACATCAGCACATGATCAAGCATATGATAAAGCTCAGGTGGAATTGGTTTAGCGCTTTGCGAGCCTTTGTTGACAAACCATTTTTGCATAAGACGTTCGGCTGGTGGATTACTTAATAATATTGTACGGTCACGATTAAATGTAATCACAGCATCTGTCATAGATGTCAAAATATTTGAAAGCTGTTCATTTTCCTGATTGATGACCTCTAAATTATGTTTTAATTGACGTCCCATTTGGTTGAAAGCAACCGCAAGCTGACCAATTTCATCATTTTGGGTCGTTGGCATTTTTGCTTCAAAGTTACCTTTAGCAATTTCAAAGGCCAACTCACGCATTTTTCTAAGCGGTGAAGTAATACGTGAAGAAAGGAAAAACGCAAAAAATGTTGTCAATACAAATGCTATAAAGGCCGCTAAAAAGACAATTTTCGTTGTTTCCTTAGACGTTTTATGTAACGCATCTGGGCTTTGGTAGATGAAGACAGCTCCATGTACTGCGTTTTCAACATTCAATGGGAAACCAAGCACAACATACGATTCCATCTTTTCTGGAACAGTAGAAGAAGGCATCATCATTTCTTTAATAATGGGTTCATCAGATTGAAATACTTCATGGAAAGATTTGTTAGCTAAAATGGTGTCTTGTATTTCTTTTTTATTTACACCTTCTTGCATTGCAAAAGAGACTTCCACATGACTTATAGCAATCAATGCATTGGTCCCTGTAGGTAATATATCTTTTAATAATTCTGAAGTGGATTCTGCTGTTTCATTGTCGTCCACTATACTTGCCACTGTTGCAGCCGTTTGACGTAATGAAATTTCCGCTTGCTGCATGTGGTAGTTTTGAAGAAATTCTAGCATCAATACCGTGAAAACAAATAATACAAATGAAACGAGAAGCAATATGGTTACCCATAGCTTCCCGACAACACTATTCCATATTCTATTCATTGACAACCTCAAATTTGTAACCAACGCCCCAAACCGTCACAATCATTTTAGCAGCGTTTTCTGAAACCCGGTTGAGCTTTTCACGTAATCGTTTCACATGTGTGTCAACTGTACGTAAATCACCAAAGAAGTCATAATGCCAAACCTCTTTTAGTAGTTGTTCACGGTCAAATACTTTGTCTGGCGATTTCGCTAAGAAGTATAATAATTCGTACTCTTTAGGTGTTAAATTGACCTCAATTCCCTCTGCTGTCACGCGGTGTGCATCATGATCGATCATTAAATGCTGGAATACCACTAAATCTTTTGAAGAGGATGCATTTGTCGCTGGTGAGAACGCTTGTGAACGACGTAAAATAGCCTTCACTCGTAATACGACCTCACGAGGACTAAACGGTTTTACAATATAATCATCTGCACCAAGCTCAAAGCCTTGTACACGATTCGCTTCTTCGCCTTTTGCAGTTAATAAAATAATCGGTGTTGCTGCACGTTCTCTAATTTCCGCACATACTTCTAGCCCATCTTTTTCAGGCATCATAATATCAAGTAAAATACAGTGATACTCTTTTTCTAAAGATTTTTCGATCGCTTGTTCACCATTTTCTGCTTCGTCAACAAGGTATCCTTCACGCTCTAAATACATTTTTAATAAGCGGCGAATACGATCCTCGTCATCTACTACTAATACTGAAATATTTTCTGACACTTTCACGATCCCTCTCTTCCAATCTTTCTCTAACTTCTATTGTACATGGTGTGACACATATTGAAAAGAAAAGAAAGCCTCTTCGCTACAGCGAAAAGGCTTGTTGCTTCACAGGTTATGCATAGGAGTGTAAACCTGCAAGAATTAAGTTAACAGCAATTAGGTTGAATAAAATGATCCCGAATCCAATTAATGCTAACCAAGCAGATTTTCGACCTTCCCAGCCTTTAGATAGTCGCAGATGTAGGAATGCTGCATAGAATAACCATGTAATAAGAGCCCAAACTTCTTTTGGATCCCAACCCCAGAAACGACTCCAAGCAATTTGTGCCCAAATCATCGCAAAGATTAAAGCACCTAGGGAGAATACAGGGAATCCAATTAGCACTGAACGATAACCAATTTCATCAAGTAATTGTAAATTTACACGTTTAACGAGTGGTTGGAAAATGGCACTAATTCGACGACGAGCGATTAATCGAATTAATAAATATAAAACCGATCCTACCATTAATGACCAAACAACAGTTGTTAATTTTTTCGCATTAATTAAAGCTGGCATTTCTACTAATGGTGACATGCCATGTTCTTCAACAGCTTCATACTCATTCATACCGAAAATTGGCGGTAAATTATAAATAATTTTTCGCGTTGTTCCTTCTTTATCAACATAATTATAGCTAGACTCATAATCCATGGCACTAAATGTAGATGTCACCGCAACAAAACCAACCACTACTACAAGACAGTACATCACGGCTTCTAACCAAAAACGTTGTTTAGAAGGCTTTGTTAAATCGACTACTTTTAATAAGTAAATAAGTCCTGCCACAGCACTAATGGCTAAAATAGATTGCCCTAATGCTGCCGTTATAACGTGAATGGTTAACCAATGACTTTGTAAGGAAGGTACTAATGGACTTACTTCTTTTGGGAACATCGCGGCATAGGCAATAATTAAAAGTGCTACAGGTAAGGCAACTAATCCAAGTGCAGTCAAACGATAAATAAAATAAATTAAGATAAACGCGCCTACAATGAACATACCAAATGCCGTTGTAAATTCAAACATATTACTTACTGGCGCATGACCTGTATAATCCAACGCGTAATAAAATAGCCAAGCTGAGAAAGGAAACCAATAATTGTTACAACAATGGCAAGCTTACCCCATTTTCCTGTATTCTTACCAGTAGCATTCGCTTGCTTAATGGAGCCACCAAATAATAATGTTGCAACTAAATAAGCAATAAATGCTACAAATAATAGGTTTCCACTTAGGTCAATCAAACTCATAAGGTGTTGTCACCTTCCTTTTCTTTATTGCCACCATTTGTGGACTCTTCGCTAGCCTCATTTTTCTCTAACTGGTCTATATACGGAGGCAATGTAGCAAAGGCTGTTACAGCATCTAAATCCTTTTTCATGCTGAACATATTTTTATTGACATGGGCAGCCATTAACACGCGGCCATCTGGTTCTACTTGAAGCCATAAACGTCTGTGATTCCAGTAAGAACCTATCACAACACCAATCATAAAGATGACACCCCCGACAAATAAAATAGGAATTGTACTATCTTTACGGACCGTAATACCTGACATATCACGCATCTCTGCTGCTGCAAACTTCATTCTGTACTTATTTTCACCAAGCGGCTCTAACGGAGGTTGCATAATTTCAACAAAACTTACTTCGCCTTCTGGTGTTTCTGGAGTTGTCATTTTAAATAAAAATGCTGGATTATTTGGAATTGAAGTTTTTGTTTGTGGCTCTCCGTTTTCAAACCCATCAAAATCTGGTGTATAAACAAGAATTTGTACTGAAGAACCATTACCTAAATCGTATTCTTTTTTAGGATTAGTTAAATCAATTTCTACTTTACCAAGTGATTTTTCAGTCGACTTATTGATTAATTCAAAATTCATTTGTTTTAATTCATTTAGACGATAATCCATTTGGTAAAGAGCGAAGCCATCTTCTTTTAAAGGATGGTTTACACGAATCGAATAATCTTTTACTTTTTCTAGATTTTCTGTATCACCTGGTAGTGCGTCATCAGGCTGTTTGTATAGTGTAATATCTGTTTGGAAATTTTTCGCAACAACATTCACACCCTGTTTGACTTGCTCTCCCTGTGGTTTATTATCATGAGTCTCTAAAATGAAATCACGGTTTTCAATGAAATAACCGTCCATGCCAGTAATAGCACGTGTCTCTCCCTCACGAACCCAAATCGATTCATCGACATAGAAGCCCGGGACAAGACGTAGCATGACTCCACCTAAAAAAATAATGAGACCGACATGGTTTATGTACGGGCCGTAACGAGAAAAGCGTCCTTTTTCAGCTAAGAGAGCGCTACCATCTCGACGAACAGAATATCTCATCTCAGTCATTTTTTGTGCTACTTTATCAAGCGTTTCCTCTGCACTACCAGTCACTTGCCCTTCCGCGACAATGCGCTGACGCTTCATAAAGCTTTCATGTCTTTTCACACGTTGATTTTTTAATGATTTATAAAGTGGAATTCCTCGGTCAAGACTCGCTACGATTATCGACACAGCCAGCATACCAACTAAAATTTGGAACCACCATGAGCTATATAAATCCGATAAGCCTAACGTGTAATAAATTTTACCGAATGTACCATATACGTCTGCGTAATAAGCTCCTTTCTCCATATCAGAAGCTTTTACGTAAAACTCTTGTGGTAGTAATGTTCCGATTGAAGCAGCAATCAATGTGATAATAATTAAGGTAATACCAACTTTAACACTCGAGAAGAAATTCCATATTTTATCGATGATAGATTTGTTGTATGTTTTTGAACGAATGGCCATGCCATCATATCGCATATCAACTACTTTATTTTGCTTTTCTTCTTCGGTTAAAGGACGACCACATTTCTCACAGAGCTTCGTGCCGTATGGGTTACTATGACCACAAGCACAAATGATATTTTCCATCGTCATTTACTCCTTATTTCGGCTTCACTAATTCCATGAACGAAGCGATATTTTCCTCCGTCATTTCACCTGTGATAATTTTCGCTACTTTGCCTTCTGGATCAATTAACACTGTAGCAGGTAATTGACCTACATTGTATGCAGTCATAACACTTTTCGTTTTGTCAATGACTACTGGGAATGATAAATTATAACGATCGACAAAATTCTGCACTTCAAAGTCTGTTTGCGCAATATTAACAGCTAATGTTTGTACACCTTGATCTTTAAACACTTGATACTGATTATCCATCGCAGGCATTTCCTTCTCACAAGGCTTACACCAAGTTCCCCAGAAGTTTAAAAATACCCCTTGTCCTTTATAATCAGACAATTTATGTTTTTCACCATTTAAATCTACTAACGTGAAGTCAGGTGCTTCAGACCCTACTGCCACTAACTCTACTTTTTCCTTTGTTGCTGTTCCATAAACCGTGTACCCAATTGCCAATGCCAGCACGGCTAAAATGACCGTTCGCAGTACGAGTCGCTTTTTCTTTTTCTCCAAGTTAATAAACCCCCTATCAATTACGACATAGCGTAATTTTGTAGACGTGAAGCTTTTACATTTTAAAGACCCAGATAGAACTTTTTCATTTTATTTACGTCTTTGAGTATGTAAAAACTTCTTTCACATGGACGTCAACAATACCAGATTAAAATGTGCTACAGTTCTTTTTATGCAAACTGTTACTAGGTGTACTATTCTCACCTATTATAGCAAAATGATACAAAAACACTTAGCTATTAATTATGAATGATTTATGAACGATTTCACCACAAAGAAAGTGTAAACATTTTTAATACCTTTCGAGGTATCTAACCTTTCTTCAGGGAAGTTCTTTTAATCAAGCTTTCCTGTTTCTGCTAAGACACGCAATTGTTTTACTTCATGCTTTGTCAATTCACGGTATTCACCTGGGGCAAGGCCATATAAATCTAAAAATGCAAAGCGTTCACGCTTTAATTTAACAACAGGAGTACCAATTGCTTCAAACATACGGCGCACTTGGCGATTGCGACCTTCATGAATCGTAATTTCACAAATCGCTTTGCCTGCTTTTTCATCAAAGGATGTCATACTAACCTTAGCTGGTGCTGTCTTACCATCCTCTAATTTAATCCCTCTTTGAAGCTTTTTAAGCCCTTCAATTGTTGGAACACCTTTGACACGAGCGATATACGTTTTATCAATTTTAAACTTTGGATGTGTCAGCATATAGGAAAATTCTCCATCATTTGTCAATAACAATAATCCAGATGTATCATAATCAAGACGACCAACTGGGAAAATACGTTGCGGAATATGATGAAATAAATCTGTGACAGTTTTGCGTCCTTTATCATCTGTTACAGCTGAAATTGTGCCACGTGGTTTATATAGTAAGAAATAAACCTTATCTTCCTTTTCAAGTTTCACACCTTCTACTTCAATTGTATCGGAATTAGATACCTTTGTTCCTAACTCACGAACAACTTCACCGTTTACTTTTACTTTACCTTCTAAAATCAATTGCTCTGCCTTTCGCCTTGAGGCAACTCCTGCATAGGCAATGACTTTTTGTAATCTTTCCATTTTTTCACCTCTAGTTTTCTTTCACATTGACACTTTCGTCACCATTCGATTTCAACCTCATGAATAGGGTTATTTTTCCCGCCAATCTGTGAAAATTATGTCATACTTTTAAGCATTATTAAAGAAAAACAAATTTCACATTTGTTATTAGAGTATTCGTAATTATCTATCTTCTGTTCATTCACCAAATTAAGGAAAAACTTTTTTATCAGTCCTAGATAGTAGTATGCTCTTTTTACCAGAAAGCAAATCGTTCCTAAAAAATGTTTATATAAACTATTTGTACTTCCTTTTTTCTAACAAAAAAAGCTACCACACGGCAGCTTTATTCAAACACATTTTCAATTGTTAATCCACGTTGATTTAACTCAAAGGAAATAAAGTTTTTTGCTAGCATCAATTTAGTCGATGTAGGTTCTTCAATTGTGGAACCATCTTTTAATGTAAATACCAGTCGCTCAGGCTTTGTCGCTCCATCTTTTTTTACATTTACTTGCTCAGCTTTCACTATTTCTTCCCAGGCCACAAAATCCTCTTTTAAACTAAAAAATTGATTCATATGAATACCATTTGAATCCATTACTTTATAGTGATTAAAGCTCAAGGCAATGAAGATTAAAGCAATTAAAAAGGAAGTAATCAGTATACCACGTTGAATACTTTTACCTTTTTTAGTTTCAGGTATGATCAAATAATTTATTAATAGTGCTAGTGCCATGAACAATAATGCGGCCATAAATATTATATAAGCTTGCAAGTACGGTTCAAAATAATAAACCTCTTTTGGTCGATAAAACCACTCTTGAATCGGAAATAGTAGAATGACAGGGATAATTAAACTTGATAAGAACAATACAATGATTATCCCTAATTGAATCTGTCTACTATTTGTTTCAACAGAAACACTCCTCAAATATTCCTCCCCCTTTTTTAGAAAATTAAGACTATTAGCCTCATTATTATATTACCAAATTTACCCTCAATTAATCAATTAATGTAAAAAATCAGCGTCTCGTTTTTCAACGATTCGCTGATTCAACTTTTACAGGTGTAGCATAAATACGGTCTTCCCCAATAAAGATTGACAAGACAGCTTCCTTACGTTTTCTTGAAACATGTAGAACTTGCCGTACTTGTTCTTTTTCTTCTTTATTTAATTGTAGGCGTATAGGCTGTTCTAAACGAATCGCCAATTTCTTATTAACGTTGTATTTCCCTTTTTTCACTACTGTTTCAAGACTATAATCTTGCCATACTTTATTGGATAGTCCTCGATGCACATTCCAATCATCTGATTCATTTAATGTTACGACAATACAAGTTTGCCCGTCCTTTTGAAAGGCGGTCGCAAGTGTACGCCCAGCAACCTTTGTAAAGCCTGTTTTACCAGCAAAGGCCGTACCTGTGGCTGATTTTAAAGAACTGACAGGCTGCTCCGTTTCATCATCAATGTCTGCAGCCATCCCTGAGCCTTCTCTTAATAAACGATGTTTATTTTCCCACAGCATTCCGTTTACCGTATCCGCCCGATAAAGAACAGTGGAAGCAATTTTCTCAAAGGTTTTATTTTGCAGGGCGATTCTTAACATTTCTGCAGTATCCCTTGCAGACGATAAATGTTCTTCATGATGAAGGCCAGATGGATTCATAAAAACTGTATTAGTAAGACCCGCAATTACAGCTCTTTCATTCATTAATTTAACAAAGCCCTCCACAGACCCCCCCACATGCTCTGCTAAAGCTGTGGCAGCATCATTACCTGAACGTAACATTAAACCATATAATAACGTTTCTACTGTCACCGTTTCGCCAGCCTGCAAATATATGGAACTGCCTTCAGACATAGCAGCTTTCGGTGAAATAACAACTTCATCTTGGAGATCACTATTTTCGATTGCCACCAGCGCCGTCCAAATTTTCGTTAAGCTAGCAATAGGTAATCGCGCATCGCTGTTAGATCCTATTAAAACACGTCCTGTTTCTCCATCTAAGACAGCATAGCCACTTCCACCTCTTGCATAGCTGGTTTGTGGGAGCATTACCATTAACAAAATAATCATAAACAGTGTAAAACGAAATAACCGAAGCAACTAGCCACTCCTTATTCAATATGATAGGAAAATATAGATTTATATTTATGTTGAAGGCTAGGCATTATACCTAACAAATTACTTTGAACCACTAAACGTCTCTTGAAATTTAGTCATAAATAAATCTGTTTCTTGTTCAGTTTCCATAAGGTCTTCATCAGGTAGAGGTGGCATTTCATCAATACTATTCAAACCAAAATAATGTAAAAATTCTTTAGTTGTCCCGTATAAAATGGCACGTCCAGTTCCCTCAGAGCGCCCTACCTCTTTAATTAATCCTCGTGAAACTAATGTTTGGATTGGTCGTTCACACTTCACACCACGTAAATCCTCTATTGCCACACGGGTAATTGGTTGTTTATAAGCTACTATCGCTAATACTTCGAGGGAGGCTTGGGATAAAGATTGGGCCGTTGGGTTCTCTACTAATCTTTGAATCGTATCAGCAAACTCTGATTTTGTAATTAACTGATAAACGCCCGCAATTTCTTTTACAGTGATTCCTCTAGTTAAATCCTCGTCATAAGCTTCTCTCAAGGCACTCATCGCCTGAACAATGAGCTCTTCCTGTTCCCCTAAAAGTTGTGATAATTGTTTAATCGTTAAGCCATCATCTCCAACAACGAATAATAAGGCTTCAATTCTACTCTGTAACATCAATGTTTTCGTCATCTTCCCATTCCTCCTTCTGTAAGGTAACAGTTAAATCTTCAAAGTTACCATCTTGCTCTACGATGACGACCTGTCGTTTCATCAATTCAAGAAGGGATACAAACGTCAGAATAAGTGTCGGCTTATCTTCATAGGGAAAAAGCTCGAAAAATGATGCACGTCCACCTGTTGATCGTAAAGAATCAACAACTGAACGCATTTGATCTTTTACTGATCGTTCCTGTCTAGCAATTGTTGTTTTTAAAGGTTTCTTCAATTTTTTTCGGCGCATTAATTTTTGGAATGCGCCAAGCATGTCATAAATATTTACATTTAAATCAAACAAAGCCATTTGTTCATCTGAGGCTAAACCTGTTAAATCAGCAGGTGGCCTAGTAAATACCTGCGATCGGTCAGTTTCAAGTTCTTGCAAATTGCTGGCAGCTTCTTTGTATTTTTTATATTCGATTAGTCGTTGCACCAGTTCTTCACGCGGGTCAGGTCCATCCACTTCTAATTCTGCGTCTTCCATTTCTCCTTCATGAATAGGCAAAAGCATACGACTTTTAATAGCCAGCAATGTTGCTGCCATCACTAAATATTCACTCGCTTCATTTAACTCCAGTACTTGCATAGCATGTATATGGTCGATATATTGTTGTGTAATTTCAGCCATTGGGATATCATAGATATCAATTTCCAATCTGTGAATTAAATGCAATAATAGATCAAGAGGCCCCGAAAAGGCATCTAGTTTTACTTCATAAGACATTATTTTACCACCCTGTGATTCTATGTTCTTTTAGTATAGAGGAAAGGAGTCCAAAATGCATCCACAGCATCATACTTTATTTATAGATTACTGTGCATATTTTAATGGCAATCAGGATTTTTTTGAATGCCATGAAGTGCTTGAGGAATATTGGAAGAAAATTGCACCAGGTGATAAATTGCATCCTTTAGTCGGCTATGTGCAGCTTGCAACAGGTTTCTATCATTGGCGACGTGGTAACAATACTGGCGCTGTCCGAATTTTAGAAAAGGCACTTCATAATTTCAAAAAAAATGAAGGTCATATTTTTTTCCAGGAAATTGATTATCATCAACTCCTAACACAAGTAACAACAACCTTATCTGCCATTAAAGCAGGCAAGTCCTTTCAAGCTTTTCAACTCCCTCTTTCAGCAAGTTTACTGGAGTTAACCATAACACGTATACAGCTTTTGCCTTCTAGTAGCTCAACCTATCTTCTTCATAAACATATGCTACGAGATCGCTCACATATTCTTGCAGAGCGACAAGAAAGCAAACAAAGAAAAAGCAGACGTTGTTAATCGTCTGCTTTTTCATCGATACAATGGATACATTTTTGAACGAAGCTTCGTGTTTCATCCGTAGCGCGTACACTTTCATATTGGCCAAGTTCCGCTACTTCCTGAAGCATTTCCGTTGCTACACCCTCGCCCCTATAGGAGGGAACAACTGATACATGCTGGATTGTAGCCGTGTTATCCTCATCGATTACAAGCCCTACAATACCAACATATTCATCATTCTTTTTCCATAAATATAAAACCCAATGATCATCATTTTCATAGGAGTGGATGGTCTCTGTAAGCTTTTTTACGTCTTTTTCGTTAGGCATAAATGAAAGTAGCCCCATTGCTATTTTCTCTAAAGCTTTTTTATATCGAATTAACATATTTGTCTATTCCCTCTTTTTCTAGCTGTACATAATCTTTGACTATCCTACACGATTTGTACTTTTACCGCAAGCCAATTTCTGTCTTACGAACCAGGTCCGAGAATACCTTTAGATGCCAACACCCAATAGACAACGCCCCACAACAAAATAAAAGTTGAAATCGACGCTAGCAATACCCATTTATTTTTCCTCAAATTTACTCACCCTTTTTTAAAGTTAGCGGGAGATCGTTTTGCACAATATCTTCATAACTTTCACGGCGAATAGCTAGTTGATGCTGTCCATTCTCTACAAACACAACAGCCGGTCTAGGTACACGGTTATAGTTACTAGCCATTGAATAACCATAGGCACCAGTACAGAAAATAGCTAAGATATCACCTGAAGCTGCATCTTGGAGTTTAGCATCAATAATTAATTTATCGCCAGATTCACATAATTTACCAGCAACTGTATAAAGTTCATTTTTTGGCGCATTTGCTTTACTTGCAATGACAGCCTCATACTTAGCATCATATAATGCCGGGCGGATATTATCACTCATTCCACCATCAACAGCAATATATTTTCGCACATCTGGCACTGTTTTTTGTGAACCGATTGTATAAAGAGATGTTCCTGCATCACCTACAAGCGATCGACCTGGTTCAATCCAAATTTCTGGCATTTTCAGTCCAAGTACAGTTGCTTTATTTTTTACAACTGTAATCATATCCTCTACATATACTTGTGGTTCAAGCGGTGCATCTTCTTCAGTATAACGAATACCAAAGCCCCCACCTAAGTTTAACACAGTACACGTAAAATCGTGAGCCTTGTTCCAATCAGAAATTTTGTCAATCAACTTTTCTCCAGCTAAGCCAAAGCCAGCAGTGTCAAAAATTTGTGAGCCGATATGGCAATGTAAGCCTAATAGCTCTAGGAATTCATGATTAAATGTTTGTTGGAATGCTTCATCCGCTTGGCCATTGTTTAAGTCAAAGCCAAATTTTGAATCTGCTTGACCTGTCGTAATGAAATCATGCGTATGTGCTTCAACCCCTGGTGTAACACGTAATAAAATACGCATTTTTTGCTGACGGCGCTCCGAAATTTCTTTTAAAAGCTGTATTTCATAGAAATTATCTACAACAATACATCCAATTTTGGAGTCAAAAGCTAGCTCTAATTCAGCAATGCTTTTATTATTGCCATGGAAATGAATGCGCTCAGCTGGGAATCCTGCCTTTAAAGCTGTAAATAATTCTCCACCTGATACCACATCCAATGATAAATTTTCTTCTGCTGCTAATTGATACACCGCTACACATGCAAATGCTTTTGAAGCATATGCTACTTCTGCTTTTACGCCCAATTTTTTAAACGTATCGATAAAGCTACGTGCACGCTTACGAATAAGTGCAGTATCATACACGAAAAGTGGTGTACCATACTCTTTTGCTAAGTCTAGTGTGTCTACCTGTCCAATTGTTAAATGACCATCTTCAGATACCGCTTGTGTTCCATATAAATGCATGTGCATCTCTCCCTTTTCACATCGTTCCATCTTGTTATTTTTACGCATTGATAGCGAAATTGTACCTTCAAATAAACGTACACCATCAAATAATTATTTCCACTAAGCAAGAAAATGTAAATGTATAATACTTACTTTTTCTTGAATGAAAATAATTTTTGCAAAAATCACAAAATACTATATGTGAACTTTATCACATGAAAAAAACGAGTGCAACGGCTCCTATGATCTTTTTCGCTGTTTGGAAGCGACTACATAAGGTCTTAATGCATCCGCAGTCATCGGGAAGCGAATAATGACACGTAGCATTGCCTTTGGAAAGAATGGAACTAGCGGCCATAAATAAGGTGCCTGCATTGGTCGCAATGAACATAAATACGTAAACAATAAAAATAATCCAATAAATAATCCGTTGACACCCCATATACCTGTCATAATCAATAACATCAACCTAAAAATTTTGATTGAGATACTGAGCTCATACGACGGGATAATGAAAATAAGAATAGCAGCAACAGCTGTATAGAGCACAACCTCTGAAGAAAACAATCCTACATCAATGGCAATTTGACCAATAATCACTCCCGCAACCAATCCCATCGCAGTAGATAATGGTGAGGGAGTATGAATGGCGGCCATCCTTAGAAACTCAATACCTATATCGGCAATCAGAATTTGCAGCAATAAGGGTACATGTGATTTTTCCTCAATACCTAAAAAGGACAGGGCATCAGGAAGTAACGATTCATTCGTTGCAAATACATACCACAATGGTAGTAAAAGTAAACCCATTACAGAGCCAAAATACCGCATTAAACGTACAAAAGTTCCAACAGTTGGCGCCTGTCTATACTCTTCTGCGTGCTGTAATAAATGAAACATCGTAACAGGCACAAGAATAACCGATGGAGAGGTATCTACCACTATGGCTATATGTCCTTCAAGTAGATGAGCTGCTGCAATATCCGGCCTTTCCGTATAACGTACAAATGGAACTGGATGAAACTTCTGCTTAAAAAGCCATTCTTCTAGCGATTTATCGGCCATCGTCAGGCCATCATGATTAATTTGTCCAAGACGCTGTCGTAATCCTTCGAGCATATCTTCATTGGCAACATCCTTCATAAATGCAATCGCGACGTCAGTTTGGCCGATTTTTGATATTTTATGTAGCTCGAAACGTAAATTACTATTGCGAATTCGTCTACGAATTAAAGCCGTATTCTGCATTATTCCTTCCGTAAAACCATCCCTCGAACCTCGGATAACCTTTTCATTGTCAGGCTCCTCTGGTGAACGACCCGGGTAGTTTCTCAACTCGGCAACAAAGCAATAGCCCCCTTTAGTAATAAAGGTTACTTGTCCACTTAAAATGGATAGTAAATAGGCTTTACGCTCTGTTTCCTCTGAACGTCCATGGAAATTAAAATAGGACTCAAAATATTCTTTCTCATCCTCAACATCAATTTCAATGTCCGAGTCCTCATCTGGGAGCATGCTAGAGAGTAATTGTGTTAAAGCTTCCCCGTCCACAAGTCCGCTAATATAGGCACAAAGGACCGGCAAATCTTTGACAAATAAGTGTTTGACACAAACGTCAAATGATTCGCCGTCACCAAAATGTTCTATAAGAAAATCTTCGGCTTCTTCTAAGCTGTTAAATAATTTATTTGTCATGCTGTCACCATTTTCTTAGATGTCTTTTTTCATTACTTCTTGCTCCACTGTTGCACTTGTCGCCATCCAACTTTTCAGCTGGGCGAGGATTTTTTTCTCTAAACGGGATACTTGTACCTGAGATATTCCAAGTCTAGTCGCAATTTCAGTTTGCGTGCAATCTGAAAAATAGCGTAAATAAATAATAGACTGCTCCCTCGGCTCAAGTCTCGTGAGTACTTCTTTCAATGGAATATAGTCAAATGGTTGTTCTGATTTTTCATCTTTCATTTGATCCATCAATGTAATGGAATCCCCTTCGCTTTCATACAATTGCTCGTGGAGAGATGCTGGATCTCTTAGCGCATCAGAAGCTGTGACAATTTCTTCAGCTGTAACACCAAGCACCTGAGCAAGCTCTTGAATAGTCGGTGGATGTTCATTCTTTTTAATAAATTCTTCTGTAGCATGACGGATTTTAAAGTTCAGCTCACGAATCGAGCGACTCACCTTCACCATGCCATCATCCCTTAAAAAGCGTTGAATTTCTCCGATGATCATTGGTACTGCATAGGTTGAAAACTTCACATCATAGGTTAAATCAAATTTATCCACAGATTTCATGAGCCCTATGCAGCCAATCTGAAATAAATCCTCGAGTTCAACACCCCTTGTTGTAAAACGTTGAACGATGGACCACACAAGCCTCGTATTACCTTCTACCATTCGTTTACGAGCCTCATGATCGCCCTGCTGTGCACGTGCAATTAGATCACGCATTTCCTCCTGAGACAATAGCTTATCGGACGACTGTTCTAACGGCTTCACTGTCTCAACCTCACATTACCGCTGTGCGAACTGTATAAAATTTCTTCGTAAACGTTACAGTTGTTCCTTCTTGCCATTTAGACATAACTGTTAGCTGATCCGAAAAACTATCCATAATAGTAAAGCCCATACCTGAGCGTTCCATTGCACTTTTCGTTGTAAATAACGGCTCCATTGCTCGACTAACGTCTTCAATTCCTACCCCTTTATCCATGACAGATACTGTTACAATATCATCCTCACGTTTTGCATGAACTGTAACAACACCCTTACCATTTTCTTCATAGCCATGAATAATGGCATTGGAAACCGCTTCTGAGACAACTGTTTTAAATTCTGATAACTCATCAATTGTTGGGTCTAATTGTGCAATAAAGCCTGTAACAGCCACACGTGCCAAGGCTTCATTTTCACTAAGTGCTAAAAAAGTTAATGTCATTTCGTTATCCATTTACAATCCCCCTTACGCGATCAATCGCTTGTTCCTCTGTTGCATCCATCATCCACGGCCCTAAACCTGAAAATTGAAATACTTTTCGCATCGTTGGCGATGGATTCAATAAAATAGTTCGCCCAGCAACTGCTTCTAACTCTCGCATACGACCAAGCACTAATCCAACTCCTGAACTATCCATAAAAGATAGGCCTTCTAAGTTCCAAATGATGGTCGTCACAGTGCCTTGAAAAATTGCTGCAGAAATTTTTGCTCGAATTTGTTCTACTGCATGATGATCGAGCTCCCCAAACAAACGTATAACGACTGTCTCTCTTGTGACCATTTCTAATTGATAATGCATGAACATCGCCTCCTTCTCGTGCAATTCCACATTCAATACGGTGAATCCTTGCGGCTGACAGAACTAGTGCAAAGTCTTCCGAAATAGTGTCTAATCGACATACTTATAGCTTTTTAGGTTAAGTGCAGTATGGGATAAATCTACATTTTTTAAACGCAACTCATTCTTAAACTTCAATTGTTCTATTCTTTAATTTGTCTGTCTTCTAAGCTCTATCCATCTATTTGATTGTTCTTTCCTTAAAACACAAAAAAGCGAGAACTCTCTAAAAGTGAGAGCTCTCGCTAAACTAACATTTATACAATTGTATAAGCTTTTTGTACTTTATTAATTGTTTCTTCGTCAATTGGATTATTTGAGTATAGATAAGCAATGGTCTCACCATTGTTAACATGATCGCCTTTTTTAGCAATCAACTGAATTCCTGCATCATAATCAAGTTCAGATTCCTTCGTTAAACGTCCAGCTCCTAAACCGACACTCGCTTCACCAACTAATAGGGCATTAATTGTTTCCACCGTACCCTCTGTAATTGCTGTTACCGCTACTTTATAAGCTGTGTCATTTTGAACAATATCAGAGACTACTCCACCTTGTGCGACAATAAACTCCTCAAATTTTGCAGCGGCCGAACCATCCGCAAGCACACGCTTAACAGCTGCAGTTGCTTCTGCTTCCTTTACACCAGCGGCAACTTGATACATTAAGGAGGCAATGACGACACATTCATCGACTAAATCTTCATGTGTTTCTTCTAACTGTCCTTTTAATAAAGCATAGGCTTCTACGACCTCAAGCTTATTACCAATCATTTTACCTAGTGGGTTATCCATATCGCTAATATGTGCAACCACTTTACGTCCTAGTTTTTCTCCAATAGCTGTCATTGTATCCGCTAAAAGCTGTGCTTCTTCTTGTGTCTTCATAAAGGCACCAGATCCACATTTAACATCTAATACAATACCATCGGCACCACTTGCAATTTTTTTACTCATGATTGATGCAGCGATTAATGGTATAGAATCAACCGTACCTGTTACATCTCGAAGGGCATACAACTTTTTATCAGCTGGCACTAGATTACCTGTTTGACCAGCTACTGCAATTTTATGTCGATTGACATTATCAATGAACTCTTGTGAGGAAAGCTCTGTTTTCAAGCCTTTAATCGATTCTAGTTTATCGATTGTACCTCCAGTAATACCTAGACCTTTACCACTAAATTTAGCCACAGGAATTCCTAGGGAAGCAATAATTGGTGTAACAACAAGTGTAACCTTATCACCAACTCCTCCTGTTGAGTGCTTATCAATTTTAAAGCCTTCAATGGATGTTAAATCAATAACATCACCTGATTCGATCATGGCCTTTGTTAAATAAAATGTTTCATCATCAGACATACCTAATAAGCGTATTGCCATTAACAGTGAACTTGCTTGATAATCTGGGATTGAACCTGTCGTATAGCCTTCAACAAAATACTGAATTTCAGCTTGAGATAGCTCTAATCCTTGTTTTTTCTTTTCAAACAGTTGAACCATATTCATACGAATAACCCCCTTATTTCAAATCCTGTAAGAAACTTTTGCCGAATGGTGGTGCTTCTACATGAAAGTTTTCAGCAACTGTTGCTGCAATATCCGCAAACGTTTCACGAAGTGCAAGTTGTGCTCCTCCGTTGAAGCGTGGTGAATAGACAATTAACGGTACATATTCACGCGTATGATCTGTTCCATGGAAGGTTGGATCATTTCCGTGATCAGCTGTAATAATTAATAAATCTTCTTCTGACATCGCTTCCAAAATTTCTGGTAAACGTGCGTCAAACTCTTGTAATGCCTGTCCATATCCTAATGGATCACGACGATGGCCAAAATTGGCGTCAAAGTCTACTAAATTTAAGAAGCTCATACCACGGAAGTCACGGCGTACAACCTCTGCAAATCGATCCATACCATCCATATTATTTTTTGTACGAACGGCATCTGTAACACCTTCACCGTTGAAAATATCAGAGATTTTTCCAATAGCAATTACATCTAACCCTGCATCCTTCAAAACATTCATCGTTGTACGGCCAAATGGCTTTAATGCATAGTCATGTCGATTGGAAGTACGAGTAAAGTTTCCTGGTGTACCAACAAATGGACGTGCAATAACGCGCCCTACTAAATATTCAGGCTGTAATGTTAATTCACGAGCAATTTCACATATTTTATATAATTCTTCTAATGGAATGATTTCCTCATGTGCAGCAATTTGTAAAACAGGATCTGCCGACGTATAGACAATAATCGCACCTGTTTCCATATGCTCCTTACCAAAGTCTTCAATGACTTGTGTACCACTTGCCGGTTGATTGCACAGCACTTTACGACCTGTACGCTTCTCTAGCTCAGAAATAAGCTCCGCTGGAAACCCTTCTGGATACACCTTAAATGGTTTATCGATATTTAACCCCATGATTTCCCAATGACCAGTCATCGTATCTTTACCAACAGATGCTTCTTGCATTTTACCGTAGTATGCTTTTGGTTCCTTAACTGGATGCATGCCTTGCAATGATTCAATATTTGCTAAACCAAAGGACTCCATCACTGGCATTGTAAGCCCATTCATTTTTTCAGCGATATGTCCTAGTGTATGTGCACCAACATCACCAAAATTTGCAGCGTCCGGTGCTTCACCAATACCTACGGAATCCATGACAACAACATGGATTTTGTTAAACGGTTTATTCATAATGGTTGCCTCCTAATCTCATGACTCTATTTTACCAAAAAAAAGCTAAAAATAAAGGTCAGACATCCGACTAAAAAATATTTTTCCTTTTAGAAGTATTAAGCTCGTGGATGGAATTGCTTATAAACCTCAGATAATCGGGTTTTACTAATATGTGTATAAATCTGCGTAGTAGAAATATCTGCATGGCCAAGCATTTCCTGCACCGCTCGTAAATCGGCTCCATTTTCAACCAGATGAGTAGCAAAGGAATGTCGCAATGTATGTGGTGTTAACTCATGTTGGATGCCTGCCTTTAATGCATGCTCCTTCATTAATTTCCAACAACCCTGCCTTGTTAAACGTTTCCCTCTTTGATTAATAAAAAACGCATCTGTTTTTGGATGCTTTCCTTGTAATTGACCACGAGCACCGTTTAAATAGGCATTAATGGCTGATAGTGCATTTTTGCCAAGTGGAATAATCCTTTCCTTTCCACCCTTCCCAAATACACGTACAAAGCCCATTGTTAAATGAATATCGGCTAAGTCCAACGCAATAAGTTCACTGATGCGCATACCTGAGCCATATAATAACTCTAGCATTGCTAGATCACGTATACCTTGTGGTTTACTACGATTTGGAGCTGTTAGTAAAGCTTCAATTTCTTCGATAGATAGGATATTCGGCAATTTTTGCTCTATGGTTGGCATTTCCAAATGAACCGTTGGATCTGTTTCAGCACGCTTTTCTCGCAGTAAAAATTGGTGAAAGCTCCGAATAGAGGAGATATGACGAGCAACGGTACGGCTTGTCTTGCCTTGTGCCCGCAATTGCTCTAAATGCCATAATATGGTTGTTCGTTCCACACGGCTAAAATCAGCCATCCCCTCTGCCTCCTGTAAAAAATGCACATAGCTTTCTAAATCTCGGCGATAGGATGCTAATGTATTATCAGATAACTGCCTTTCCACCTGGATAAAATGGATATAGTCCTCTACTGCATATTGAAACTCATTCATCACAACGCCCCCTCACTGTCAATTATTCTCTATTTTAGCACGGCAAAAAGAAATGTGCTAAAGCACCCTCCATTCGACATAATTCAACCCATGTCGTTACATCGTAAGTTTAGAAATTCGGGTTAGCCTAAAAGCTAATCTTCCCAATCATTGCTTTCTACTGCATCAAGATAAAACAAAAAACTGCCTATTTCAATCTATACTAAAGATTAAAACAGACAGTTTTTCGTTATTAGTCTTCATTCGTTTCGTCGTTCTTATCATGACAGCGCCAGCATATGCCGTGGAAAGTTAGTCGGTGATCTTTGATGATAAAGTTCCAACGTTTTTCAACTACGGCTTCCACATCTTCAAGCAAATCTTCTTGAATTTCATCAACAGCACCACATTCGATACAAACAAGATGATGGTGGAAATGGGCAGCTCCCTCTTGGCGTAAGTCATAGCGCGATACGCCATCGCCAAAGTTGATTTTGTCGACAATTTTGAGCTCAGTTAATAATTCTAACGTTCTATAAACAGTAGCTAGACCAATCTCTGGTGCTTTTTCTTTTACTAAAAGGTATACATCCTCAGCACTTAGGTGGTCCTCTTCGTGCTCAAGCAAGACAGCAACTGTCGCTTCTCGCTGCGGCGTCAGCTTGTAACTAGCACTATGCAACTGTTTTTTTATACGATCAATTCGGCTCTCCATGTGACGCCCCCCTAAACTCTTTCCATTATACCAAAGGAGTAAATCCTATTACAAGATAGTGAATAGATTTCTAACAAGCTTCTATTTTTTTATCTGATCTCAATTTATGTCCATTCAATTCATCATTTTAACACATAAGAAATAACAATAAACTCTGCAACTATTATGATGAAAAATGCGATAAAATTCAACAAAATTGTCCGACCAGATACTTGTTTCCCGATTTTTCGCTTTGACCAAGCAGGTACAAGTAAATTGCATAGGACTAGCAACAATATACAATAGATGAGCTGAAATGGAAACCACCAAATCGTATAAAGCCAAAAAGCTTCAAGTTTTTGTAATAAAAAAACCGAGCTAAAGCCAAAAAAAGTGGCACGCATAGCTACAGTCACACGTACTAAAACCTTTAAAACGCTATGTGTCGCTAGTAGCAAAACAAGGCCTATGGAAATAGCAACAGGTAAAACTAAACGAAAAATGGATTGCCTGTCCTCATCTGCTAAACGAGGCTCTATAAATAAAATAAATGGTTCCGCTTTCGGTCCACCAATAATATGAAAGAAGATAACACCACAAACGAAACTTACCGCAATGATGGAAGCGTGATAAAATATAGACACCGTACGAGACATAAACATGCTCCTTTTCTATCAAGGTTTGTACAGCTTATGCTCGTCCGTCTCTATTATGCTAAAAGATTATTTTCTAAATTTGCTGCAAGCCAAAGTACCGCAAATGCTGTTTTAGCATCGTATATTCGTTGATCTACTACCATTGTTTGTGCCTCTTCCAACGAAACTTCTAATAGTTCGACAAATTCATCCTCATCTAAGTCTGCTTTATTTTCTATTTTATATAAACCCTTGGCAACAAATAGATAAATAACTTCATCCGCAAAGCCTGGAGATGTCGCAAATGCCTGTAAAAAAGTTAGACTATGTGCCCCATAGCCAGTCTCCTCCTCTAATTCTCGGCGTGCTGTTACCACTGGTTCCTCACCAGGCTCAAGTTTACCAGCAGGAATTTCAATTATAGAACGTTCAAGCGCTTTACGATATTGCTCTACCAACACTAGTTTCCCCTCAGCCGTAACAGCAATGACTGCCACAGCACCTGGATGCTTGATAATTTCTCGTTTGGCAACCTGACCATTCGGTAACGTCACATCATCAATTTGTAGTTTTACTATTCTTCCGTCATAGACCGGTGTCGTTTTAGTTGTTTTTTCCTCAAACTTTTTCATTGACGATAACCTCGCTTGTTCTTCAGATATGTTCATTGTACCATTACAAGTAGAGAAATCGAAGGAGGTTGTTCACATGAAAAAAAGACAGCTTGGCACAAGTGAATTGTTTATTTCAGAGATCAGTTTAGGAGGCATGTCTCTTTCGACAGATAAAAAGCAAGCTGCTACTATTGTCGATATGGCTTTAGATGCTGGCATTAATTATATTGATACAGCAGATTTATATGATTACGGTGCAAACGAGGAAATTATTGGGGCAACCCTAGGAAAACGTCGTAAAGAAGTTATTTTAGCCACAAAAGTAGGTAATCGCTGGACTGAAGGTGTCAATAGCTGGCACTGGGATGCATCCCCGTCCTATATAAAAGAAGCCATACATGCTAGCCTACGTCGTTTAGGTACTGACTACATTGATCTTTACCAATTACATGGTGGTACAATCGAGGATGACTGGGATGGTATTATCAGTACATTTGAGGATTTGAAAAAAGAAGGTCTTATTCGGGAATATGGTATTTCCTCCATTCGCCCCAACGTGCTACGTCGTTTTTTACCCGCAAGCTCAGCAAAAAGCGTTATGATGCAATATAGTGCATTAGACCGTCGCCCTGAAGAATGGTTTGAGTTGATTGCAAAGGAAGGTGCATCTGTCGTAACACGTGGAACAGTTGCGAAAGGCTTACTAACGAATAGCTGGCAACAACGTCTACAGCATGTAAATGGTTTTAATACCTATACAGTAGATGAGTTATCTACAACGTTAACAGACTTAGCTGCTCAATATGATGATTTACATGCACTGGCAATCGCCTTTAATCTAAAAGAACCTACTATCGCTTCAACGGTCATCGGTGCAAGCTCACAACAACAATTAGCTGAAACACTTGCTGCCTATGAAAAAATTGATTCGATAACAGATTTTAAGAAAGTCAATAAGCTGACTAAAGATGAGCATTATCAAGAACACCGATGAAAAAATGGTTGATCTTTATCATCTGTCTAGTCATACTAATCACCTCTTCAAGTATGACCTACGAGCAACAAAGTATTTTACCTGAATTAGAAGACTTACTTTCCAATAAACCTTTTGAAGAACAACTATCCGTTTTAAAAATTCCGTATTGGGGAACAACCGTATCTATTGAAGAACGCGGTTATTTTCCATTTGTAGAATTTTTAATTCGTAAATTGACACATTTTATCGGGTTTGGATGTATTGCACTTGGTCTGTACTTTGCATGGGGAAAACGCCGTTTTGCTGCTATTATTGCCATTATCGGCACGGCTTTTATCGCAATGCTTGATGAATTTCGTCAAAGCTTTACTCCAGGTCGCACGATGAGTGGTCAAGATGTGCTTGTTGATACAGCCGGGGCCATTGTTTTTGTTGGTGCAGTCGTCATTATAAGGAAATTGTTTAAAAAATAAAAGACAAAAGGCGTTGTTTTAGCCTTTTGTCTTTTATCTATAATTAATGTAGGAATCTCCAAAAAAAGAATGACTCTGTTTCTTTATATAATGTAGCTCCTGCTTTTTCTAAAACTCGATGGGAAGCCTTATTATCCTTTTCAGTATCAGCTATAACATACTTTACATTTGGTTGACTAAGTAACCAGTTCTTCAATGCGATGATGGTTTCTGTCATATAACCACATCCCTGAAAACTAGGAAAAGTGTAATAACCAATGATCACTTCCAGCCTCTCGTTAGGCATCCCTTTTAGCATAATGCCTCCAATAGCACAATTTTGTTCTTTTAATACAAGCAACCAATTTGTATGCCACAGATAGTTTTGCTCATCTTCTAAAACCTTGAAGAGTCTGAAATGCAATGCTTGTTTAAGCTCGTCATCTAATATTTCCTCAAACTTACTTAACGACAGCTCTTTTGCCATTTGTTCTCCACGCTCAATTAGTAATTGTAGATACTTAGCATTTAAAGGTATTAATCTTAATCTTTCTGTTTGTATTTCTAACATGGCTGTTACTCCTATCATAATTTAATCATTTAATAAACTACAATAAGGTATATGTTATTGGCAGCGTCCTCCATTTTATGATTAAGAATCTCTTGCCTTTATAATATCGTCTATTAAAGGATATTTTATATGGACATAAAAAAACAGTGAATCCATTTATGCATGAATTCACTGCTTTCCCATTTAATATTTTGAGCCTTTATCTCCGTATTCGTTTAGTAATTCTTCAAACGATTTATTTTTTTCACGTTGTTTGCGTTCAAATGCAAGTTTTGCTTGGCGTTCTTCTTCTGCCGCTTGCTCTTTAGCAGTTAAATCTTGCTTCGCAGCTTTTAATTTTGCAAGTACATCGCCACCTAGTTGGTCTGCTAATGTTACAGCTTCTTGCTTTGGTAAGCTTGCTGTCATGCTATTAGCTGCATGTTGCTGTTGTTTTCGTTTCTTTCCCATTCCATTCACCTACTTATTGACATTAAGGGCGCTTGACAACAGTTGCTACGCCTTGTCCACCACCAATACATAATGTGGCTAAGCCCGTTTTTGCATCACGCTTTTCCATCTCATGTAACAGCGTCACTAAAATTCGAGCACCACTTGCACCGATTGGGTGACCAAGAGCAATCGCACCCCCGTTAACATTTAGTTTATCATGATTAAAGCTTAATTCACGATCTACAGCAATCGATTGTGCTGCAAATGCTTCATTTGCTTCAATTAAATCCACATCATCTAATGTTGCCCCTGCCTTTTTTAGCGCTTTTTGCACTGCTTTGACAGGACCTGTTCCCATAATGGCTGGATCGACTCCTGCGCTGGCATTAGCAGATATGATGGCCATTGGTTGAATACCGAGCTCTTGTGCCTTTTCCTTTGACATCACAACAACGGCTGCGGCACCATCGTTAATGCCTGATGCATTCGCTGCTGTTACTGATCCATCTTTTTTAAATGCTGGACGTAACTTTGCAAGAGAATCTGCTGTCACACCTGCTCGAGGAAACTCATCCTTTTCGAAAAGAATAGGCTCACCTTTGCGCTGAGGAATCTCTACAGCGACAATCTCATCTTCAAACTTGCCTGCAGAAATTGCGGCCTCTGCACGTTGCTGTGAGCGAGCTGCGAAATCATCCTGCTCTTCTCGTGAAATCTCGTACATATCACATAGGTTTTCTGCTGTAATTCCCATATGATAATCATTAAACGCACACCACAAGCCATCATGAATCATTGTATCGACTACCTTTTGATCTCCCATACGGAAGCCTTCTCGTGCATTTTTTAAGACATAAGGCGCTTGACTCATATTTTCAAAGCCACCTGCAACAATAATATCAGCATCTCCTGCTAAAATGGCCTGTGTTGCTAAATGAACAGCCTTTAAACCAGATCCACATACTTTATTGATGGTTAAAGCTGACACTTCATGTGGTAAACCAGCCTTTATCGCTGCCTGCCGCGCTGGGTTCTGCCCAAGTCCTGCTGATAAGACGTTCCCCATAATCACCTCATCGACCTGCTCTTTTGCTACACCTGCACGAGCTAATGCTTCTTTAATGACAATACTACCTAAAGTTGTTGCTGGTACGTCTTTCAATGTCCCTTGAAATGAGCCTATAGCTGTACGCACAGCACTCACGATTACTACCTCATTTGTCATGTCCATTCTCCCCTTTTCCCCGTTCAAAAATCAACACTGCATGCATATGCTACTAGCAGATATGTATATTTTAACAAATGTTTTGACGATTTTCGATAATAGAAATAATCGCAGTTTTGCCAAAGTTATTGTAAAATGTTGACGTGTTTTAAACAATCTTAGTTGGGAACATTACAAATAAGAAATAGCATGTGGAGGTGTTTTAGATGAAAAAGAAGATGCTTTTATTTTCTGGTATTACGACAACGCTAGCCGCGGCTGCTACAGGTTTGTTCGGCTTCGCGCTTTCCAATAAATTAATGTATATACAGCAAAAAGACCCTGAATTTGTTCGCGAACGTGAAACGACAGCTAAGCGCTTTGACGAAGCTTGGTATAATAATAATTTGAAGTGTGAACTCAATATTGATTCTCCAAATGGTTACACCATTCGCGGCATTATGTTTCAACCTTTGGAAACCAATAACACCATTATCATTTGTCATGGTGTTACGGAAAATAAAATAAATTCCGTAAAATACGCGCGATTATTTGAAAGACTTGGCTATAATTCAGTTATTTTTGACCACCGTCGCCACGGTGAATCTGGAGGCAAAACTACGAGTTACGGCTATTATGAGAAAAACGATCTGGATGCGGTAGTGAAAACAGTCAAGGCGATGATTGGTGAGGATGCTATTCTTGGTATTCATGGTGAATCCATGGGTGCTGCAACTATGCTACTGTATGCTGGGACAGTAGAAGATGGTGCTGATTTTTACATTTCCGATTGTGCGTTCTCTGACTTTTCGATGCTTCTCAAGCAAATCGCCAAAACAGAATTTAAATACGGTTCCATTATACCCATCCGTTTTGCCGATTTCTTCGTTCGCCTAAGAGATGGCTACTCTTTTAAAAGTGTCACACCTGCTGAAGCAGTTACCCATATTGAAAAGCCAATACTTTTTATCCATAGTATTCCAGATACATTTATTCCAGCCTCTATGTCACTTGATTTATACAATAAAAAAGTAGGTCCAAAAAAATTAAAACTCTTTGATACAGGTGCACATGCACAGTCCTTTAATGAAAATATGGATGAATATGAAGATTTAATTCATGATTTTTTAGAAAGTTTTATTTACCAAAAAATAAATCGAGATTCTTCCTCCTCCAACGTCATACCTTTCCATTTTTAGCAATATAAAAACCTTGCTGATTAAAAATCACGCAAGGTTTTTAAGTTATTTTATTCCGCAAAAACGATATGCCATTCATCACGTTTTGCTAAAAATTCTTTCGCTAAGGCTTGTGCCCCTTCCAAGCTATGGCTCGCCGCCCATCCACATTGCACCTCATTGCATGCAGGCACTGCTGTTGCTTTCGTCACATCTGTAAAGGTTTTTTCCAAAATAGATAATAAATCTTCATAATCAGTGTGATTAATAAGTGATACATAGAAGCCTGTTTGGCAACCCATTGGACTGAAATCAACAATATGATCAGAGTAATTGCGGATAATATCAGCTGATAAATGCTCTAAAGAATGTAAGGCTGGCATTTCCATGTGCTCTTTATTGGGCTGTTTAAAGCGTATATCGTATTTGTACACTTCATCGCCATTTTTCCCAGTTTTAACACCTGCTAAACGAACATACGGTGCTTTTACTTTCGTATGATCCAGATCAAAACTTTCTACATTTGTCTTTTCACGTTCCATTTCTAACAGCTCCTTTTCTATCAATACTACCTATTATAGCTAGTTTCCCAAAAATAAGTGTAAATATTTTAAATTGCATGAAATTTTATATTTTTAAAGAGAATAACAATCTGATAAAATGTTCCTCCCATTTCAAGGGGTTTTCGATATCCGCTTTTTTGTCCTTCATGAAATAATAGAAGTGTTGAATATTTGAGATAAAAAAAAATGTATAGCTGCTCCATTATTAAACATTTCTTAAACAAAAAGAAGGGATTATCTCAATTTATTTTTGAGATAATCCCTTCTTTTTGAACCCACGAAAAAAGCAACCAGTTACTGAAACTAGCTGCTCCTTAAAAATTCCGATTACTTTTGGAATTTATTCATTTGTGCCATCATTTGACGTACTTGCTTTTCAGACGGCGTACGACCCATTTGTGCCATCATCATTCGAATCATTTGCTCATTAATAGGTGGGTTTTCTTTTAAATATTTCATCATAGCTTGACGAGCGAAATAGAAACCAAGTGCCGCGCCCGCTGCTAATGCGATAATTACGATAATAATCCAGCCCCATGTAGGCATACAACCAACCTCCTCCACTACAATATACCGAGAAAAACTCTCCACGCTCCATTATACACCAAATGATAGCATGTTACTATATATTGTAGTGAATTTTCCTAGTGCATTGTATACTTCATCGGCTTTAACCACCCACACTCATTATCCTGTTTATTAAAAGCAATAAACCGTTCACTCATTTTAGCAAGCATTTGAAATAGATCTAAATCTAGCATTCGCGAACCTTCGCAATAAACGCAAATTTTACGATCGACTAAATAAATAGCCATTTTGCCTTTTATAGGATGTTCTAAAAACAAAGCATTGCGAGCTCTTTCTAAATGGGCATATTTAGAATCAAGTTGATGCTCCAACATTGCTGCAATTTCTTCAAAACGAACGGATTCGCATATATAGGCAAGCTCTTTTAAGGATTTCTCATTGGCGTCTTCACAGCCTTGCATCATTTCCAACAACTTACGCTCTCTGCCAAAAATAAACGTTAAATGCTCTTCTTTTATTTTATATATAGAATAGGTTCTCAACAGAAATCCTCCTTCGCTCGTTTCTTTTCCATAAGTATAGCTCATCCACTCTTGTTAATTTGTCAAACGAAGGAAGGATCTATCTTCTATTTTTGTCGAAAAAATTCTAGTTTCGGTTCTAAAAATGACTTTATGGCAAAAGCTAAAATTCGCATTAGAAATCGATGAATAGTTATCAAAAATAGTAAAAGTAAGTCGTAAAACACTCCGACATCCCCTCTATTACTGCTGCTTAGAAGAAGCTCCGCCTCAAGACCTAGTACAAAATCAATTTCGAGTCCGTTTTAGACAATCATGCAAATAGGTAACATAAAGGTACAAACGAAAGGAGCTAAAACAAATGAGAAAATTTCTTTTATTAACTGGAGGCGTCATCGCAGCATGTGTTGCACTTGCCTTAATCGGACCACTTGCAGGCTTACTATTCTCCGGATTATTTGTAGCACTGGGCATGCATTTCTACATCGCTAGCAAATCCACATTCGGGAAAATTTTCTGGTTTACGGTTGGTCTAATCGGAGTCCTATCTGCAGTTTCTAACATTCCAGCCATGATCGGTCTTGCAGCAATCGCTATTATCTACGTCATCTATAAAAAATGGAATGGCGAAGATGTAAAAATCCCTACAATTGAAGGGAAAAAAGAAGAAGATCCATTTACAAACTTTGAAAAAGAATGGTCAAATCTAACAAAATAAAAGGAGCGAATTTAAATGAATTTATTTCAACGTTTTAGATATACAGTAGAGGCGGACATACATCACCTATTTGATAAAAAGGAACAAAAAAATCCAATTGCGATGTTAAACCAGTACATTCGCGAGGCAGAAAAACAAACAGAACAAACAGGTAAATTATTAGAACGTCAAGGGCAATTAAAGGAAAAATTGGAGCAAGAATTTAAAGAGAACGCTGAATTACTCGCAAAACGTGAATCTCAATTAGCGTTAGCAACAACTAGCGGAGAGCAAGATTTAATTGATTTCGCAACAGATGAAGTAACAGCTTACACAGCGCGAAACCATACATTACAAGCAAGTATTGAGGCGAGTACACGAGAATACTTCGAGCTTGAGCGCAAATTCGAAACAATGAAACATAAAATTAAAGACATGAAAGTACGTCAATTACAGTTGATGGGGAAAGAAAACGTAACACGTGCTCATCATCAAATGGACGGTATGATTGCCAAAAACAATAAAACAAATTTTGAAGATTTAGAAGCCTATATTGATAAATTAGCTTACCAAATCGACAAAGATCATGAGGTTACAACTTTTGAGGCAAGATTGGCAGAATTAGAAAAAAAAGCAGCCGAAGAAAGCTCACCACTGCTAATTGAAAATAAATAACATGATATAATGAAAGCAATGCGCCAACTTTATAAGGCGCATTCTTTCACGTTTTAAATTAGAGGGACCCATTCCCTCTCTTATACTATTAGTAGAAGGAAGGGTGACCCTCTTGCAAAATTTTACAACTAATAAGCTCACATTTTGGGTACTATGCTTCTTTTTACTCGTTTTTGTCGAGCTCACTATTTTTAATAATGGTGGCGCCTTCTGTTTATTGATTGGGGCAGTACTTCTCTATTTAAGTTTTTCCAAAAAAGTACGTTTTTTCAAATGGACAGGAATTTTCTTTATTGCGGTTGCTCTGTTTACTATGTGGAGCTTACGTTTATTCATTGTAATCATGCTCTTATATATGCTCTATCAATACTTACAACGAGAAAACGAGCCAAAAGTGGTTGGTGCAGAGCTATTTGAAAAACTCCCTGCGACTAAAAATGACTTAATCGGTACAATGCCTGCTCCTACGGAAGCGTATAAATGGCAAGATGTCCAAATTCAACGCCTTGCAGGAGATATAACTATTGATACAACACAAACCATTTTACCTGCTGGTACTAGTCTTATTACGATTCGGCAAGGTATCGGCAAAGTTCAGATCTATATTCCATATGAAATCCCTTTCCGTTTACACTATACAACATTATTTGGTGAGCTTACATGCTTACATGTAGGGCCACAACGTATATTAAATGAAAGTGTTAGCTTCTCCGATGGCAACCCTGAGGATGCAAAACGTATTTTGATTATTCATGTCGCAACATGGCTTGGAGATTTGGAGGTGCTACGCAAATGATTGCCTTTATCTCAAGATTATTTACTTTATTTTTCATTTTAATGAGTGCTACATTTGGGCTGCTTGTGGCTGTTTGGGGAAACCCAGACGAAAAAAGATGGGAGCCTTTATGGCAACAGAATTACGATAATTTTCCTCTAGGTGGAATCATTGTTGTTAGCCTTTTTGCACTCAGCTTCCTGTTTGCTAGCTGGATTAGTATGACTGCTCGTGCACGAGAAGCTCAAGCAACACGTATCGTGAAGCAATTAATCGAGCCAGATTTTATTTTTCCTAAAAAGCAAGCTTTACCAAAGCCATTAAAAAAAGCACTTATTCAAACAAGTGAATTAATTGATACACAGCGTAAAAGCTTACAGCGTTTATCTAATGAACGGGCGGAAGCTAATGACAAAATTATTCAGGAGCGCATAATTGCTGAACGCCAACGACTTGCTCGAGAACTGCATGATTCCGTGTCACAGCAACTGTTTGCTGCCTCCATGTTGCTCTCCGCATTAACTGAAAATGACGAAAATGCTACGAGTTTAAAACAAGTGGAGAAAATTGTTCAACAAGCTCAGCTTGAAATGCGTGCATTATTGCTGCATTTACGACCTGTAGCGCTACACAATAAAACATTGGCACAAGGCTTAGAGGAATTGATTATTGAGCTTCAGCAAAAAGTTTATTTTCATATTGAATATGAGTTAGAGGAAATGGCCTTAACCAAGGCAGAGGAAGACCATTTATTCCGTATTGCTCAGGAAGCGCTCTCCAATACACTTCGTCATGCTAAGGCAAGTGAAGTGGAGTTACTTTTAGTTGCACGAGACGACTTAGCTATTTTACGAATTCAAGATAATGGGTTAGGCTTTGATGTAGAGGCAGATAAATCCACTTCCTATGGCTTACAAAATATAGCAGAACGGGCAGTTGAAATTGGTTGCACTTATAAAATTGTGTCAGTGCCTGGAGAAGGAACGATAGTGGAGGTTAAAATTCCACTGCATAAGGAGGAGATCAATGACGATGATACAAGTGCTCATAGCGGATGATCATGAAATGGTACGTATTGGTGTTTCAGCGTATTTATCAGCACAACCGGATATTACAGTTGTTGGAGAGGCTGAAAATGGCAAAGAGGCTGTAGAACGTGCCCTTGCACTTAGACCTGATATTATTTTAATGGATAATGTCATGCCGATCATGACAGGAGCAGAGGCAACAGCAGAAATTTTAGCGGCATGGCCTGAGGCAAAAATTATGATGGTCACTAGTTTTTTAGATGATGATAAAGTCTATCCTGCCTTAGAGGCTGGGGCAGTGAGTTATATTCTAAAAACATCAAATGCAAAACAAATTGCCGATGCTATCCGTAAAACAATAGGTGGCGAAACGGTATTAGAGCCAGAGGTAACATCTAAAATGATGCACCGTATGCGTCATGGTAATAATACGCCCCTTTACGAGCAACTTACTGACCGTGAAATGGAAGTATTATTGCTGATGGCACAGGGCAAAGCCAATCAGGAAATCGCTGACGAGCTATATATCGCCTTAAAAACGGTAAAGACGCATGTAAGCAATATTTTGGCTAAGCTAGAAGTGCAAGATCGCACACAAGCTGTTGTCTACGCCTTTCAAAATGGGCTCGCTAAATAGCCTCCTACATAAAAAGACTGCATGTTAGCATGCAGTTTTTTATACTTTTAGAGGTACTTTGGTAGATCACTTACATGATGACGTGCACCAATTACATCATATACTACTCACTCTTCTTTTTACCCCACTCCCAAATTGAACCTTTTTTTATTAGATACGTTAATATTTGTAAAAAGGGGGCATTTCTTTTATGGATCATCGTTTTACCTATCATAACTTTGTCACAAACAATGTGTTTTCCTTACTTGATCCTATCTTTCTTGTGATTTTTCTGTTCTCTATTTTGCTACTCATTATGGTTTGCATCAAAAAAACACCCATTTGGTTATGTGCTATTTTTGCCAGCTTAACCGTCATCGTTTCTGGTCAGCTTCTTTGGTTTTCTGCCATTATCGTAGATGAATTAGGAATTGGTGGTAGTACAGAGGATTTTATCCTTTTCATGGGTATTCTAGTCACTCAATTCTTGGCTTTATACATTACGGTACTAAAAAGCTATAAAAAAGAAAAGAACCGCAACACTCATTAGAGAAAGAAGCTCACTGAGTGTTGCGGTATTCATTGTTTCTTTTATAATGCTTTTACTTTTGCTACGACATTTTCTACCGTGAAGCCGTATTTTTCCATTACTACTTCACCTGGTGCTGATGCGCCAAATTTATCGATAGCAAGCACATCACCTTCAAAGCCAGTATACTTATGCCAGCCGAATGATGCACCCATTTCAATCGCAAGACGTTTTGTCACAGCTTTTGGTAGAACAGATTCTTTGTAAGCTGCATCTTGTTTTTCAAAGCGATCCATAGATGGCATTGAAACAACAGCTACATCCATTCCTTCAGCTTTTAATGCTTTTTGTGCTTCAACAGCAAGTGAAACCTCTGAGCCTGTTGCGATTAAAATCGCATCTGCAACTTCTTTTGTAGCAGGAGACACTGTATAAGCACCTTTTGTCACACCTTCACGTACTGTTTCAATAGAAGCGTCAAGTACTGGTAAGTTTTGACGAGATAATACTAAAACTGTTGGTGTTTTTTCAGAAGCTACTGCAAGTTCCCAAGCGACTGCTGATTCGTTTGCATCTGCAGGACGAATAACAGATAGATTTGGCATTGCACGTAATGATGCAAGGTGTTCGATTGGTTCATGAGTTGGACCATCTTCCCCTACTGCAATTGAGTCATGTGTAAATACATATGTTACAGGAAGACCCATTAATGCAGATAGGCGCACTGCTGGACGAACGTAATCTGAGAACACGAAGAACGTACCACCAAATACATTTAAACCACCGTGAAGTGCCATACCGTTCATAGCAGCACCCATTGCAAATTCACGAACACCGAACCAGATGTTGCGACCTGCATAATGGTCTGCTGAGAAGTCACCAGCGCCCTTCATTGTTGTTTTATTAGAGCCGGCAAGGTCAGCTGAACCCCCAAAGAAAGATGGTGTTTTCTTTGCGATGGCATTGATCGCATCACCAGATGAAGAACGCGTTGCTACTGATTTACCTGCCTCATATACTGGTAATTCAGAAGCAAAATCCTCTGGTAATTCACCATTCATTGCTTTTTCAAATTGAGCTGCTAACTCCGGGAATTCTTCTTTATATGCTGCAAATTTAGCATTCCAAGCTTCCTCTGGTTGTGCTCCTTGCACTTCAGCAGCAGCAGTAAATGTATCATATACTTCTGCAGGAATCTTGAACGGTTCGTGAGCCCACTCATAGGCAGCTTTCGTTAAAACAACTTCATCTGTACCTAGTGGTGCACCGTGAGAATCTGCTTTACCAGATTTATTTGGAGAACCAAAACCAATAACCGTTTTTACTTCAATTAATGTTGGTTTGCCAGTTGATTTTTTCGCTTCTTCAATGGCAGCATTAATCGCATCAACATCTGTACCATCTGCTACTTTTAAGTAATTCCAACCATAAGATTCAAAACGTTTTTGCACGTTTTCTGAGAATGACTTTTCTAAGTCACCATCCAAAGAAATATCATTAGAATCGTAAAGCACGATTAATTTTTCAAGTTTTAAGTGGCCTGCTAATGAAATAGCTTCAGCAGCTACACCTTCCATTAAGTCACCATCACCACATAGTGCAAATGTGTAGTGGTCAACGATGTCATGACCTGGTTTATTGTAAGTAGCCGCTAAATGACGCTCAGCCATTGCCATACCAACAGTCATAGCAATCCCTTGACCAAGAGGACCAGTTGTTGCCTCTACACCTACTGTATGACCGTATTCAGGATGTCCTGGTGTTAATGAATCCCATTGGCGGAAATTTTGAATTTCTTCCATTGGTAAACCATAGCCTCCAAGATGAAGTAAGCTGTATAGAAGCATTGAACCATGACCAGCTGACAGTACAAAACGATCACGGTTATACCATTTTGGATTGGCTGGATTATGGCGTAATTGTTTTGTCCATAGCGTATAAGCCATTGGCGCTGCCCCCATCGGTAAACCTGGGTGACCAGAATTTGCTTTTTCAATAGCGTCGATTGACAAAGTTCGGATAGCATTAATTGCTAATAGATCCGCATGTTGAGTCATTATATTGTGACATCCTTTCTCGTCCTATATATTGTTCTTTTACAGTTTAGTCAACATTGCTGTAGAAAACAATGCTTTTGTTATACTATTTGGTTTTTCATACATACTTTATTGAATTGTGTCACATTAATTTAGAAATTTATTTTTTTTCGCTTGTCTAACCTTCTCTGGTGTGACATCATTACCTTCTACATCCACCACTTTTACATTTTCAATCGTATCGCGCATTGTTGCTCGGAACGTATCTAAGTACTCCTTACGAAGCGCTGTTCGCTCCTTTGCCTCTTCCTCTGTTAATTGTCCACTTTTTGCTTTGGCAGAAAGTTCATTAATTCGATTAATTTTTTCTTTTGATAACATTGTTACACACCTTTCAATACCTATCTTAAAGACTTCAGTATGCAAAGTATAGCATGGTTTCCCTTAAAATGCAGTTATACCAACCCTTAATAACACCTCTTTGCTATTATTCACATGACTTCCAGATGTTAGAGGTGTATAACTATAGTAAAAGGAAAAAATTGATAGATATTGGGGGAATGAACGTGAATATTACAACACAACGATTACTTATCAGAAATTTTGAAGCAAAAGATTTTCCTGCTATTTATAGCTATTTGTCAGATAAAACGGTGATGCATTACATGCCTGAAGGCGTTTTCGATGAAGAACAGGTACGAAAATTTATAATAGAAAACAGTGATGTACAAGCCAAACATTTTGCCATTGTTTTAAGAGAGCAACAATTGGTGATCGGTCATATTGTTTTTCACCGATACTTTGGTGAACATACTTATGAAATCGGATGGGTTTTAAATCCTCTTTATCAGAACCATGGGTTTGCTTCTGAAGCGGCGCGTGCTGTTTTAGATTATGGCTTCACCGAAATGAAGCTTCATAGAATAATTGCAACATGTCAGCCCGAAAATATCGCTTCATATAGGGTCATGGAAAAGATAGGTATGCGACGTGAAGGTTTTTTTAAAAAATGTATACCGCATGGTGAAGATTGGTGGGATGAATTTTATTACGCCATTTTGCAGGAAGAATGGACGAACAAAGGAGAGTGTGAATGAAGAAAACGGCTGTATTATTATACCCTCAATTTAGTGAATATGAATTAAGCGTGGCCTTGTCTATATTAATGCAAGGGGGCAAACCTTCATCACCCTAGGTTTAAACAATGAACCAATACGCGGGGAATCGGGTTTATGCTGTGTAGTGGATTCTCTAATAAGCGAGGCGAACTTAGCTGATATTGATAGTCTTGTATTGCCAGGATGCATGGACATATCTTGCCTACAACAAGAACAGGAAATATTCGATTTTATACGTGCAATCCACGATAAAGAAGGCATTATCGCAAGTATCTCTAGCTCCCCCTATTTATTAGCAAAGGCTGGAATTTTAGCAAACAAACAATACACGGTTGGTTTGCCTTTAGATGGAATAAGACAGTTAGGGATTTTTGATCTACGACATTATTCTGACGAACTCTTTGTGCAAGACGGCCATATCATTACAGCACGTGGTAGAGCCTTTATTCAATTCGGTATTAATTTAGGGAAAGCGCTAAATCTAAATTTTAATGCCAACTGGTATGAAAAATAAAACACTCCACATGTCTAATTCCTTGGACATCTCTTGAAGATTTTCGCTATAATAATGTCTAATACTTCGGACAAAAATGGAGGGGTAAATCTGAAGAATATTATCAAAGTTTTGAGAAAAAGATTAGGAATAACACAAGCTGCTCTTGCTAAGGAATGCGGGGTTGTCAGACAAACAATCAATTGTATTGAAAATGATAAGTACGATCCGACGCTTGAGTTAGCTTTTAAAATTGCTAAAGTCCTCAATAGTCGTATTGATGAGGTGTTTATCTATGAATAGATTTCATCCTAATTATATGATTACTATGAAAGATTTCGTAAAAGAGGACTCCGTATTATTACGAAAACAAACACAAGAAGTGACAATCCCTGTGACAAAAGAAGACCAACATACATTATTATCAATGCTGCAATATTTAAAAAATAGCCAAGATCCAAATCTAGCAAAAAAATATAAGCTTCGACCTGGAAGTGGACTATCAGCTAACCAAATTGGCGTAGATAAACGAATGTTTGCTATATTTTTTGATGACTATGAAATGATGTTGATCAACCCTAAAATAATCAGTCATTCTGTAAATATGATTTATTTACCAGAGGGAGAAGGGTGTTTATCTGTTAATCGACCAGTCCATGGTTTTGTGCCAAGATATGAACGTATTAAGGTTAAAGGTTATAACATTAATGGACAAGAAATCATCGTGCAGTTACAGGGCTATGGTGCAATTGTTGTCCAACATGAAATCGACCATCTAAACGGCATTATGTTTTATGATCGAATTAATAAAGAACACCCTTTTAAACTACCTACTAACGTAAGCATAGAAAGCTTATCTTCCTATTAATAGCGAAGTACAGAAGATAAAAAAAGATTAGCAGGCTATATCATTTTCCTGCTAATCTTTCTTGATGTTCTTGAAATCTGCGATGGACAGTCGCTTTACTAACTTCAAAACCTAACCCTCTAAGCGTTATAGAAATTTCTTCAAAGGTAAATCCACGTTTACGCAGCTTGACAATTTCATCTACAGGTAGTTCCTTACGCTCCTGACCATGCGGGTTACCTCGATTCGATAAATTATTTTCAGGACGGTAGCCATTCTCTACAGCACGGCGCATACCTCTACGTATTTTAGCATTATGTATTCTACGCTGGTATTCCTCTACTATCGCTAAAATCTCAAGCAGCATCGTGTCCATTTCGTTTAGTTGCACCGGTCCTGCATCACGCATAGAGAAAACATCTGTTGCTGATTTTTGTAACAAATGCAACACAGCCATCCTTGCATTTCCACGTCCTAAACGTGTTTCATCTTGTACAAAAAGCGCGTTAATCCCCTTTTCTTTAATGAAATCAAGCATTTCAAGTAAGCCCTCACGTTCTACATCGTAGCCGCTGTGCTTATCCTTAAAAACGCCCTTCACCTCATAACCTTGCTCTTTTGCATAGCGCAGTAACTCTTCTTGTTGGCGCTCTAAAGACGAGCTTTGTGTTTCCTTTTCAGTACTTACACGGCAATAGACAACAGCCGACAGTTGATTATTGATCATTGTTCGTTTCTCGCAATTTCAATGGTATTGATGGGATCGGCCTGATTACTCACTACAGGAATGACTAGAGATTTTCCTGCCACAATTTTAATATCCGCTAGCTCATTTTCTGTTTTCACAAGCTTAATCCAATCTTCAGTACTCATTTTACCACGGTATTGCTCTGCTAACGACCATAAGCTATCCCCGTGTTCGATTTGAATTTCAGCGTAACTAACGTGTCCTGGATCAGTAATGTAAAGATATCCTGCAAATAGTAGACAAACTCCCATCAAGATTGAAATATGTGTGTTTTTCTTTAACCATGTCATGTTCATAACCCCTTTTTAGAATGTTTGTTCGGAATGTATGTTCTCATAATAAAGCGAACAAACGTTTTTGTCAAACACTTTTCGAACCTATGTTTGCATACGTGTTCGCATTCTGTTATACTATCAAATAAGAAGAATGATATTAGAAAAAAGAGGTGAGCACTCATGAAAAAAGTTTCAAAAAGACAAGAGGATATTTTAGCTTTTATTAAAGAAGAGGTACGAGCTAAGGGCTATCCACCATCAGTACGAGAAATCGGGGAAGCAGTTGGACTTGCTTCAAGTTCCACTGTTCATGGTCATCTAGCTCGATTAGAACAAAAAGGCTTTATTCGTCGAGATCCAACAAAGCCACGTGCGATTGAAATTCTAGAGCCTGAAGAATCCATTCAAAAGCAACAAGTAATTCATGTTCCACTTGTTGGTAAGGTTACAGCCGGTTCTCCTATTACAGCTATTGAAAACATTGAAGAGTATTTCCCGCTACCAGATACGTATGGCACAAGTGAAGATCAATTGTTCATGCTTGAAATTATGGGGGAATCAATGATTGAAGCAGGAATTTTAGATGGGGACTTAGTCATTGTGAAGCAAAAGGCAACAGCCAATAACGGTGATATTGTTGTAGCTATGACAGCTGAGGATGAAGCCACTGTAAAACGTTTTTTCAAAGAAAAAAACCATTTCCGTTTACAGCCTGAAAATTCATCCATGGAGCCAATTATTGTCGATCAAGTTTCTATTTTAGGACAAGTTGTTGGTCTCTACCGTCGTGTGCATTAATTACGAAAATAGGTATCGAGGATTATATGTTCCTTATGAGCATGTATCCTCTTTTTTACGCAAAAAAAGAATCCACATACTAGCATTGGATTCTTTACTCTATGCCCTTCTAAGCTTCTTTTTTGAACTTTAAGCTAGCCTCTACAAATGCTGAAAATAATTTTTTAGCGTTCTCTTCTCCTGCTATGGCCATTTCCTCAGGATGCCACTGAACTGCCAAGCAAAATGGTAAATCTTCATGAACTACCGCTTCGATAATACCATCGCTTGATTTCGCTGCTACTTTTAATTTCTCTGCTAGAACATTCACAGCCTGATGATGAAATGAATTTACAGCAACTTTCTCTTGTTCTAAAATAGTTGCTAATAAATTATCTGCAATAATCTGTACATAATGGGTAGCTACAGCTCGACCTGATTGCTGTGCATGTTTAAGCAACTTCGTACTAAAATGGTCACTATCAATGTCCTGATATAAAGTACCACCTAATGCGACATTTAAAATTTGGATTCCACGACAAATACCGAAAATAGGCATTTTTCGTATAAAAGCAGCTTCAATTAAAGCTAGTTCAACTGTATCCCTCGCTGGATGAATTTTCCCTAGCTTTGGTGATGGCTCTGCTCCGAATAGAAATGGATGCACATCATAGCCACCCGATAACAATAAACCATCTGTAAGAGCTAAAATTTGAGCCGCATCCTCCTCAACACCTAAAGGAATAATAAGCGGAATTCCTCCCGCCTCAATAATACTTTGACTGTAAGCAGCATTTAAATGAGCGGATAAATCATCCTCCACAAAGGCTGTAATGCCAATAACCGGTTTCACTTGCTTCCCTCCGTATTCTTGAAGATTGACAATTACCAAAAACCTAAATACCAATTGATTAATGAATCACCATAAAAATAAACAATGATCGCTGCTAAGGCGATAGACGGACCAAAGGGGAAGGGTGTTTTTCTTCCTTGCTTACGCTTGAACAAAATGATAACCCCCACAATCATACCGATAACTGCCGCCAGAAATAGTGTTAACAGTGTATTGATTGTGCCAAGAACGAGTCCAATTAAAAAGAATAATTTAATATCTCCTCCACCCATGCCACCATTCGATATAACCGCAATAACATATAGTATGCCAAAACCAACGACAGCACCCACAAGACAATCCCACCATGGTGTTAATGGCGATAGTACCCGACCTACAACGAGGAATGGTAAAAAGAATATAAGCACCCTATCTGGGATGAGCATATAGGCTAAATCCGAAACAATATTAATAACGAACAAGGAGATAAATAAAAGCGCTACAATAAATTCTATGCCCCAACCTAGCCGCCAATAAGCAAAGGCAAACAAAACACCTGTCCATATTTCTATTGCTGGGTATATCCAACAAATTGTATAGCCACAGCTTCGACATTTCCCCCCTAAAAACACATAAGACAATACTGGTACTAAATCAATCATCTTTAATTGTCTATTACAGTTAGTACAATGTGAAGGAGGATGGACAATCGATTCCTTCTGTGGGACGCGTAAACCTACCACATTATAAAAAGAGCCAAAGACAAGCCCAAATAAAAATATAAAGATTGTATAAGCCATTTCCATTTTTTTGACCTCCTAAACCAATAGGAGCCCATACAAATCGTATGGTTCACCTATCCATGTAAGTATTGTTCAATAACAAGTCCTTCTAACATTGTTAGGTTATTAAAGAATCTATTAAAATACTTGTCGCTATGGAAAATTTGGATAAAAACAATAGAGAATGAATGATGTAAGATTAGGGAAATGTTGAACTTTAAAAAGCGGGGAATATAGTAAGGTTTCGATATCATTTTAACATAATGTAAAAAGAGATTCCAAAATACATTGGAATCTCTTTTCTTCTTTATTTCCTCAACAACCTACCCGACAACAGCATGCCAATCCCACCAATTGTAATAAACAGAATTGCTCTAATTAATAAATCAAGTGCGGATAAGTCAAAGAATATAAGCTTAATAAACGCCATGACCAAAATGACAAAGCCTGTTGTACGGAGTGTTTTAAGATGATGTTTTGAACCAAGCCATAATGAAACACTGGCCGTCAAGAATAATGTGATCGTTGTAAGGGCAATGCTTAGCTTCCAATCTAGTACGTTATTATTCGTAAACTGTTGAATCAGCCCCCAAATAGAAATCATTGTGAGTACAATACCAGAACTTACAATAGCATCGACATATTTCCCTAGAAGATCTTCATACAATCGGTAAATAAGCCCTTTTACAAAGATATCTACGATGATGGCTACAATGACTGCAATATAAACAAATCTAGTGATAATATTTAAACTATCCATCATTGAAGTCTTGGTGCTAATCAGCAAAGAGAATAGGAGGAAAAATGCGCCGAGAACTGGTGTTAACGCTCGCCCTTTGTATGATTCGGCAACTAGTAAAGAGCCTGCAAATAGTGCAGCTAATGTAATACTCATCATATAAGGAATACCGTTTGTGACCACAAAATAAGCATTGTCTAGTTTGCCAATATAAGCTAAGAAATAGCCTGCTGTGACCACTGCTAAAATATCGATGATGTATAAATCCTTCATGACCTTTTCAAATGGTGTAATTGTTTCTTTTGGACGTCTTGCATATAAATATATGACGATTAGGTAGATAATCGGCATGAATAAACTTAGATGATCTATGCTGAAAAATGGTTTTGGCTCATGAAAGACGTAGTTTAATGTAAATGTCAACACAAGGAAAAATGAAGTAACTACCTTCATGATACTTGCCCGTATACGTAAACTCATCATAACACCTGCAAATATAATGAGCGGATAAAGTAAATCATCTATGTTATTTGGTAAATTCATTAGAAGTACGGTATTACATAGTGTAATAAATGCCAGCGTGACAGCACTATCCAATACTTCCTGCCAATTTTTACGATAGCTATAAAACGCTATTGCGCCAAATAAAATCATCAAGGTAATGAGTAGTATTTCTCCATTTTCAAGCGAACGGATAATAAGATTCATCAATATTAAAGTAAAAGAGCCTAAAGAAAATTGGAGCCCTATATGTAGTGGCTTCCATTTTGATTGCACACGATACAGTAGACACCAAATTGCGTAAAAGATTGCCAGAATCACCAGTAAACCAAGTGCAAAAACAACTTGCTGATCACTATTCATAAACGCTACAATGCTCACTGCTAGAACAGAGAAGAAAGTAGCTATATAAAGTGCAAGCTTTTGCTTGTGCTGATAAATGACCAATTGTAGTGCAGCAAACAATACGATCACAAATAGTAAAATAATGACGGCACTAAAATCCATATACTCTAGTAAATAAGGTAATAATAACGACGTAAAAGCAACAAAAATAGTGAGTGCTTCATTTTTCTTCAAATAACTAATGCCAATTCCATATCCAATATACAGAATCGTAATGCCTAATGCAGGTGTTAGAGCGATGATTTCATACAAAATGGCACTTGCTGCTGTTGTAAAAATACCAACAATAAATGCCCCACCATATAGTGAAATTGTCATTGCAGCAGAGCCTACTTTTCTACGTTCCAATACGTAGGCAATGACCACCAATCCCACCGATAATGCATAGGCGAGGATGATTTTCACGCCATTCGATAAATAACCATAATCACTGACAAGTTTTAGTCCCCAAAGGACCCCCATCACTAAAATAACCATGAATACTTTTGGAAGTGCCCACATAACACGTTCCTCCATCGATGGCTGTGGTTGCACTTCTTTTTCCGTTACTTTGGACGGGATAGGCTTCGACTCCAGTGTGGGTTTTGGTTTTATTGGTTCTGATTGCTTGATTATCGATTGTCTGGCATCAAGAGTATTTATTTTTTCAGTGTTTTGAGTACGCTTTAGTGAAGACAACTCCTGACGTAAATCTGCCATTTCCTCCTCGAGCTTAGCAATTCTACGCTCCAATTCAATGGACATTCAATCATCCTCCCTACTTTATCAATTTTCTAACATTATAACATATTTATCCTTATTGTAAAATTACACTTTTAGTTTAATTTATCTCGGTCTCCTATACATTAGAGCACGCTCACTATCACTTGTGCCACGTGTCGTAGGATCTACAATGACACCCATTAACACAAGGATGGATAAAACTGTATTTAAAATCGATGAAATTTGCTCACTCATCGCAGCTGTTAAATCATAGCCAAAAATAGCCGCTACTTGTTGTGCGAGTAGGAGTAACAATGAAAATAGCCCTAGTAGAAATGGAATATGTTGAAGACGAACCTTCCAGTTAATTCTCATAAAAGCTCACCTCCCCCCCTCTTGCCACAGTATATGCATAGTAGTTATGTGACACATATGCAAAAATGGAACTCTTGCTAAGTTACTAGAGTTTTTTATTAATATTTTGTGGTCCAAACTATTTATGGAAGGAAAGCTAGGAAGGTTTTATCACGTATGTCATACACATATATTTAGTTAGGTTGCATCTTATAACTGGATGCCTCCCAGTTTACTGAAAACGAGGGTGATTGATTTGGTGTATGAGTGGAACGTTTTGCGGGTAATTGCTTGCTTAAGTATTGTATTATTACATGCTACAACCAATATTGAAACGATTAATGGCTATATTGATCAACCATACTATCAATTTTTTAGATTATTGTTATGTTTCGCTACACCAACCTTTATTTTATTGTCTATTTTGATCTTAGCTAATCGCTACCCAAATCAGCTACCTCCCCTTTTTTTATGGCGTCGTTTTCAGTTTATTGTTATGCCGTTTGTAGCTGCAGGTATTTTATATGCAGCCAACGCCGCTTTTCATTATGATGAAAACTTTTGGATTGCATTATATCGACATATTGTTTTAGGAGACTTTTCAGGATGGTTTGTCATGACGATCTTTCAGCTTTATATTCTCTTTTTTTTCATAAAAAAATGGCAGCTATCCAGTATCTGGTTTACTTCTATTTTTTTCTTACTAGGAATTTTTTATATGACTATTGCAAATTTGAATTTCGACTATTTCATCCAGAATGATCATTTTATGCGTTTGCTCTTTGTTGGTTGGCTTCCTTATTTTGCAATGGCCTATATCATTGGTAGTCATTATGAAAAAATAGCACGTTATCTTGTCAAATATAAATTCGTCACAGTCCTTTCCGTTATACTTGCAATGGCCATTTTATATGCAAACTATTATTTAGGTGCTCAGCAGATTACATCCAGAAGAATCGATATTATGTTATTCGTTTTGACTATAACATTTTGTATATTAGCGTTTGCACAAAGTATGCCCAAGCTCTCTTATCTCCATATTTTAAGTCGCTATTCCTTTGGTATCTTTCTAATACACTGGCTGATCCAAGAATATCTTGCTCCTTATTGCGCATTACTACCTACTACCGCTCTTCAAGTAATTTCACTTTTCCTGTCCAGTTTACTTGTCTGTATGCTGCTTATCAAAATCATTTCGTACGTACCTTTAAGTGCCTATCTGATAGGTAAAGCTCATCAAAAGCCCTCTCAACATTGAGAAGGCTTTTTTGATGGAAAATTAACATAGCAGTAACATAACTTGACTTCAAGAACGGTGGAAAGAAGTTAAATTTCCCTATCCCATGGACAAAAATTACATGCTATAGCATATAGTGTTAAGAAAAATCCTTTATAAATAGCAAAATATCCATAGGGTCAGGTATTAGTAACGAGTATCATATAATTTGTTTAATAACGATTTTAATTGTTGGATTTCTCTCTTGCTTAAATTACTCGAAACGACATGATGAGCATCTTTGACTACAGAAAGAATTGTTTTTTTTATCTCTTCACCTTTTTCAGTTAGGAAAAGATAATGCGAACGTCTGTCTTGCTCATTAAAAACCTTTTTTACAATACTCTTTCTCTCCATTGAATGTATCATTCTTACAACAGTTGTTTGATTTTTATCAATTGCTTCTGCCAACTCTTTTTGAGTAGTGCCTCTTTGGCTACTAAGAACACTAATGATACTCCATTGTTCTGGGGTAATTCCATAAGGTTTCAACACCTTAGTAAAATAATTTGTCATTTTTACATCAGTACGATGAATAAGATACCCTAATAAATCATGTAAATCCATATAACACCTCTTTATATGCTATAGCATATATTTTATCTACCTTATAGAAAAAATTCAATCAATCTCATACATTATTGAAGGAATTACCAATTTAATAAATTCTTCTGGTGGTACTGTACTATTCCTTCCCCATTCTAAAGATGCTCCGTAAATTCCCCAACTTAACATGGTAGTAGTAAGCTTTAGGGCTTCCTTATCTTTAGTAGGGTGTTGATTCAACAACATTTTGTAAAATATGATTTCAAGCTGTTCCCTAATAATACGAGCAATAGTATCTTCGTAACCTCTATGGCAACGATGGGATAATGACTTATGGAAATTTGTAATTGCTTTGAAAATGTTCACTAATGCTTCTTCATTTAGTTCGTTATTTTGGTAGTATTCACAATCCAAATTAACTAACAATACCTCCGATAATACCTTTTCCAATAAGTCATATATATCCTTAAAATGATAATAAAAAGTTGCACGATTAATCATGGCTTCTATTGTAATATCCTTTATGGTAATATCCTTAAATTCCTTTTTCCCTGAAAGTTCAATGAAAGAATCCATAATTAATTTACGAGTACGTAAAACCCGAAGGTCCGTCTTCGATTGCGTCATATGTTTCCACTCCTATTTTTTCAACAAAATCTTAAATGTGTTGTATAAACAACAAATCCATAAAATTATTGGTTTTGATCTTGTTCATTATGACTTAAAATTCAATTGCAATGCAAATAAAGTAATTTGCTGTTATCTTGTTGACAAATTTGTGACAAGGGAATAGAATTTATTTGCAATTAAAATATCTTGAATTCAAGATAATTAAGAAGGAGTTTTTTATATGATTATCGATTGGTCAGTTACAGCTGTCTATAACACAATCATGTCAGTATCAGCTGGGATTGGATTATTACTAATTATTCGATTTGGTTCCCATTTAGCTAAAGAAAAAGTGGGACAACTAGAAGGTTGGGCAATAGGATTTGGAATACCAGGGTTTATATTAACACTAACAGGAGCTCATATGACCCTTACTTGGCCATTGTCAAAGATTGGCTTCCCATTTGATGATATTATATTCGGTGAGACTTCACTAGCTTTTGGCATTCTGCTTCTGGCTGTATCAGTCTTATTATGGAGAAAATCTAATCTATATTTAAAACAAGGTATAAATATGAACGATTCAAAAATAGTTTCCAATACTTTAAGTAAGGAATTGCCATATTTGATAAAACCATTATCTTATTTTGCTGCGGCAATGGGGCTAGCACTTATTTCAATCGCATTTGCAGGTATCGGATTCCAACTATTCGCAGCTCCACCAGAAGAACCAATATCAGGCGCCTTTGCGGATTACCCAATGCTAGAGGCAACTTTTATGTCAGGATTATTTGCGATTATAGGGATTGGAGCAGTATTATTTCCTTTTGCCTTAAACAAAAACGCAAATCCAAACTTTGCTAAAGTTATTAAATTCCTTTGGACAGTAGCAGGTATCGCCTTTGTTTTATTTGGAGCAATGAATTACTTTACACATATTGGTTTGATCGTAAATACAATGCCTAAATAGTATTGATATAGCTTTATAATAAAGTTTGGTTGTGAATTTTCTACAGTTAGGAATTCTCCCCCAACAAAAAACTCACCCGTTACGGGGCACCTGCCCAACCGAATAATAAAAGCTTAGGAACTAAATCCTAAGCTTTTCATTATTTTATTCTCTTAATAGTGGGTAACGCTCGAATTAAAATCGTCAAATGAAGATGGATCGGCATGATAGAAGATAACGTCACCTTCCTACAGATTAAACGTATGTCCATAGCTGTCAACAAAACTACTCTTGTAGCCCTCCATACCTGTCCACTGGCTCATATAGTGAACTTTGTAGAAGAAAAGATACAGATTATTAAGATCGCCCTCTTGATTGTCTCATTTTCGAAATTCACTATAGTAAAACCATCTCTTAAGAACAATGGATGATTTTCATTCAGCATCCCTACACGCCCCGCTTCGTGAATATTCGAATTCTTTGGCACCACATATAGTTTAGCTGGTGAATATACTCTCCATGCCACGTTTGTTCTTTCGTAACGATTTCTTTCTTAAAGGACCGCTTTTATTTTGTTGTTATTTACTTAACAATCGTCGGCTCCGTTAATTCAAGAAGAACAGAACAGCTTATTTAACAAGAGCCTCGATTGTTTCTATATCTGTGATCAATTTCTTTGCCTTAGGTTCTAGGTGCTTATTCCCCTACCATACCGTCGTTATCATTATCATGCATATATGGATATAACCAATGATCACTCGTTATTGGCATACTATAACCTGCTGCTTTTGCTTCTTTAATCGTTACTTGACCATTTCCATCTGTATCAATGCTAGAAATATCTTTAGTTCCATTCAAAGCATTGGACTTATTAGAACTGGTTGACTTAGTTGATTTACTTTCAGTTAATCCAAGAGATTTATTTATTTCATCTGGGTTACCGTTATCAAACTCATCTACAATTTTATTCCCTTTTAAAGTGTAAGTGTATTTGTAATGAGAAGGAATCTGCGTTTCCGTATTAGGATATGTGATTATTGCTTCAAAATTTGTAGCTCCACCAGCTTTACGAATAGCGTCTTCCATATATGCTTGATCACCATGGCGGTTAAGCGTACTATTTTGTGGGGTAATATTATAAGCATTTGATACCCCACCTAGAGAATCTGCAATAATATGTCCTTCATCTAAATCTGTTCTTTCAACACCAGGTACTTTTGCTTCATCAGCGTAGTATCTGCCAGACGATGTTACAGGCTCGGTACGATCATCTTGTAAAACGATTTTGTTTGCAATGACACGGACTAATTGCCCGTGTTCATTCGTAAAGGACCAATACTCTCGATCCCCAAAACCAATGTCTACGACCACGTTAGGTTCGCGATGTCCAGACAAATCACCACCGTCAACTTCAATTAGTTTGTAACCTTTGAACAGTGAATCTTTTGATTGAGTTGATGTTTCCTCTACTACTTGTTTTTCAGTCGTAGTTTTTTCTTTATCACTATTTTTTGTTGTTACTTCTTGTAAATCAGCTTTTCCATCAGTATTCGATGCATCTTCTACGTTAGTACAACCAACTATAAAGATGGCAGTTAGTAGTAAGATTAAATAGCTTATTTTCTTTTTCATTTTAGGACTCCTTCTAATTTTTCACTAAATTTTCTAGAGATTTTTGATTAAAACATAAATTAACATTGTTAACCTATTTATAATAGTATATTACAATATTAATTTTATCACAGTAGATACTTAGTTCGATATGTAGTGTTAAATTCAAATAAAAACAATTTAATTTTTAGTAAAAACAACAAAGAACTCTAACTAGGGGATTTCACGAAGACAAAACTAAAAGAAAATCAAAATAAAACTCTAATTAAGATTAATATACGAGAAAAAATTCGAGTAAAGGACATCAAAATTACCCTTTAAAAAGCCACCCTTTACTTTAAGTACTAAAAATTCTCAAGCCTTAAAAATTCTAAACGACTTCTGAAATCTCTGTCTTAATAATAATTATGTTTTTTGGCTTTAAGTCTTCTATATCTTCTCTTTACTACAAGGTAAGTAGCAAAGAGTTTTTCTAGTCATCATTAACTAAATCAGGGAAACTTAGTAAAAGATGTTTACAAACAACTTAAAGATGGATATAATTACAAAGTAATCAAAAAATTCTTAAGGAGGTCGAATGAAATGATCGTTATCGTTAAATTGATGTCATTGGTAGTTACAACTTCAGTAAAAATGAAACACACACATTCGACCAGATCGGAATGGATCGCTTAAGGTTTTTTATATTTAAGCATACCCATACCGCAGGGAGAAGTGTGCCCCTGCGGTATTTTTGTGCCTTTTTTCACCGTAGGGGAGTCTCTCTACGGTTTTTTTGTGGTAATTTAAGGAGGTGATAATAAATGATATTAAACATTTTTGCTCTCACGATAACCATTACAAAACGTGAGATCTCTCTTGAGAAAGCACTTCATGATGAATACGTGAAAAAAATCTTTGAAGAGAACCGAAGAAAAGTAGAAAATTATATTCGTATTCGTCAATTTTAATTTTGTTCTTAAAAAAACATGAAAGGTGGGAATTGAAATGATTTATTTAATTAAAAGACGACATGCAGTTTTATGGCTGGAGAAAGACACAACCACCAGATGAAGTAATATAAAGTGACAATATAGCTATTTAATTTTATAACCAGTAAAGCTAACCCGTTCTAACCTAGGACGGGTTGCTTCAGAAGGTATTCTGCACTTTTTTCAGCGATATTTTACACATACAACTTGATGTAGTTTAAGAAAATGCGGAATTACAATGTTAGGGAAATTCTAATTCTAAAAAGTGTAATTCCTCGATACTAAAATTAAATTTAGGAATTTTTTCTTAATTCCATTATTCTGCCCCGTTATCCATCCATGTAGCGCAAAAACAGCGCCCTTTAATGGGATAACTAACTAAATACGCTATGCAAAGTACTCATTGATTAGTTCGTACAGAAGGTGAGCTTTGCCACACTTTCTGTACTTTTTTATTCTTGTGAGTTAATTGGTATTGTTATTTCTAGTTCTGGAATGTATTGAATGACTGGGTCACCATTTTCATCCTCTTGATATGTTCCTTTTGGGTAGTCATTATAAAGATGGATATATGGTTTGATCGTAATAGCTTTTGGTAAAGTTTCAAATGGATGTAACCGTAAATCCATAATGAGATCGCTATTTCCTTTATTTGTCTCACGTCTACCATTGCCATGAATTAGTTTTAGTTCATGCCCTTGTTCATCATAAACTTCGATACTTATTCCTTCCCGGAAATCTACAGAAGTTGATTTATCAAGCAAGGCTATTCTTGTCGTAATACTAGTTGTAATAGGAGTTAGCATAATTTGTTCAATAGTAAACTGATTATTCTTGTACTTTCTACTTATATTAGGTTGTAGGTTTACATAGTTACCAATATCACTCACTGGAATATCCATTTTAAAAGGTTCAGAATCCCAGTTATTGTAGCAGATAATGTCAAATTAAATTGCTTTGGAAAAGGACTTCCACCTTGGTTTTTCAAATGTGCAAATTCAAGAATTACGGAATTATTATCCTTACTTGGTTGTCCAAAAACACCACTAAAATTGGTGTCATTCAGTGGTTCACCATTTAGTAAAAATTCAATATTACTCATTTGATCTGATAAACTTTCTTTTGAATATTCACCTTCTATATGATGGCGTTCAATCCCAATTACAACCCGTGTACCGTCATACACTACTTCTGTTACATTTAATGTAAAGCCTTCATGCGTAGCGCTTGTATTCAATTTTGTTGAGAGTCCCTTTTCATCTGCGGCGTGTAAACCAAGATCCCCTGTAAATTTAAAAACAGATGATAATAAAGGCACTTCTTTCATCGTCGCAGCCATCGTTGGTGAAATTAAACCTGTAACAATAATCAAACTAAAAATCATTGCTACAGTTGCTGTAACTCCTAAATATTTCTTTACGTGAGATGGCTTTTCTTTACAAATTTTTTTCAATATACGCTTTTCCCATTTCTTTTTTTCGAAGTTTGTAAGGTTTTGTTCTTCATACTGTTCCAAATCTATATTCATATCATTTAAATCTTTATAAATAGACATATTCTCACTCCTCACACCCCATTTTTTTGAACTAAAATACTTTTAAGCTTTTTACGTCCTCTGGAAAGCTTGTTATAAACCCAAGACTCTTTCGCATCAAATTCTTTTGCTATTTCACTTGAAGGGGTTCCTTCTAAATAGTATTTTTCAAAGATTTTCCGCTCACCAGCTGACAATTGCTCAAGGAGTTCCTCAACGCAATTTTCTTCTGATGGTTGTTGTGCTTTTACCAAGCAATCATCAATTTCTGAAACTAAAAATTGCTGATTTTGTATGGTAATTTGTCTTCTTTGATAATCAATTGCTTTATACTTTGCAATCGCTGCAATCCAATGTTTGAATGAATTTTTCTTAGGATCAAAGGAATGAATATTATTCCATATCGATAATAAAACATCATCAAGGCATTCTTCATAATCTTGCTGCTGGTAATTTAAATGACGTTTAATGATTGCTGTAAGTAAACCACCATACTGATTAATAATAAAAGGAATTGCTTTTTCATTTTTTTTCTGTATGTGTTGTACAACATTGTTCTCTGTAATTTTCAATTGTTCACCCCGCTCAATGAATATTGGTACCTATTATGTAATACGAAATGAATACGATAAATCTATCACAAAAGAAAAAAATAATAACATAAATGTTAAATTTGAAAACCTACAATCCTTCACAATCTTATCTATACTCTAAGATAAAAATCCAATTTTTTAAGGTATTGTTCAACAATCTGGCCCTTAAATGGAAAAAGACACATTCCTTATTAAAGAAATGCGCCCGATTATTGAAGATAATTTCGAAAAGATAATGAAAATAAATATTAAATAAAGGAAATATCCTCTCGAAAGTAGAATATTACCCTACAACCATAATTAACTATTCCGATGAGGAGGATTCTTGTGCGTCCACGACCATTATTTATTGAAAATCCAGAGCATGATAGGTATGTTAGTCTTGTGCCAGATGGAGATATTGAAGAAATACTGAGTAAGCAACGAACTAAGACCCTTAGCCTCTTAGACAGCGTATCAGAGGAGTTTGCAAGCAAGACGTACGCACCAGGGAAATGGACTTTAAAAGAAGTGATTGGGCATATGACCGACTCGGAACGTGTGATGTCGTATCGAATGCTTGCCATTGCACGAAATGAAGGTGAATCACTCCCATCAATGGATCAAGATCAATACGTTTCTGCGGCAAACTTCAACAAATTATCTTGGGGACAGTTACTAGCTGGTTTAGACATGGTACGCTCCAATACGTTAAGCCTGATTTCAACTATTGATGAAGCTGCGTGGGTTCGTAATGGAACTGTAATGAACAGCCCAGTTTCGGTAGGTACCATTGCATATGGCATTGCCGGGCACGAGTTACACCATATGAAAGTGATTAGTGATAAATACTTATAAGTCTCTTTCTATTAATGAAAAAACCTAATTTCTCATTTTTAATACTGAGAAATTAGATTTTTTAATAGTGAAACTTCCTTTGCGTTATAAATCCACTGTTTTCCTGACGCTATCTCTATTTATAAATTCCTATTTTATATAATTTCTTATTCAATTATATGGCCCTATAACAAAAAAACACCCATTTCTACATGAGTGTCTTAATTGAATGAAAGTTTTTAAAAGTATTTACTGTATAAATCCTGTCTTAGCTTTCCGCTTAGCTGAGTGTATATCTTTGTAGTCTGACTCTTTTCATGACCCAGTAAACTTTGAATTCCATCAATTGGCGCACCGTTTTTCCCCCGGCTATCTGTCCCCTTCTGAAATAGAGACTGTGTAAAAATTCTTGCTGTTCACGCGAGCAATCACCTGACAGCGACTTCTCGGCCAATCGTAGCATTGCGCTAAGCAGCTAATCCAATCAGCAATTTCTTGATGTTGCAGTAACTCTTTGTCAATCATCGTATCCACGATATTGACCAACCGCTCATCATCTTCATCACTAAAAATATGTATTCCAGTAAGTAGCATGCCAGAAATAGCGACAAGAACCTCGTAGCATCGCAACGCTGCTTTCCTCGCACTGCACCAACTCAACAAAAACATCTGCACCGTGAGATGCGCCGTGAGCCCAGCCTCCTACTGAAAGGTAACCCCGCAGATCCTTCTCCTCATTGTAATAACGGAGCATTGCTTGCATTAATTGCTCAATTTCTTCTTGATTTAAAACTGGATTTTGTCTGCGGCGTTGTATAATCAAAGCGATAGGCAAGGCAGAAAACGTCCTTGTAAACCCAAATTATCCCTCCCCGGATTGTTAGACGGATAAAGGTTAATTAAGTTACCTATTTGTTCCATAAAGTGTCACTATTTATGAAGAAAGATGCTTTCCTTATTTCAGAAAAATGGCCCTTTAAAAGAAAAAGACGTGTTTCTAAATAAACGCACCCGTTTGTTGAACAAACTGGTTTTCCAGTCATCGCTGTACATGTTTTCTAACCATTTCAATAAACGCTTTGACCGCAGGAGACAGCCATTTGTTCTTATGATACATCAAATAAGTAGCAATTTTACCACCGGTTTGATACTCCATCCCCGATAAATTTTTTTCACTAAGCTCATTTTCCACCGTAACGTATGGCAGCATGGATATTCCAAGTCCACTGATTATTGATTGTTTAATGGCCTCAATACTCCAGAATTCAATTGTCGATTTTGAAGGAATATTATATTCCTGAATAAACTGTTCAAACAGAAACCGATAGCTGCACCCCTTCTCTGTGTAAAGTAAATTGCTACATGTATTATTCCAATCAAAATCATTCGGATACAAAAACATCATCCGTTCATCCCAAAGTTTTTCTGTCAGTATGTCTACATCATTTAATTCATTTCCCAATAAAAACGAGATATCTGCATTCCCAGTAGTTAATTCTTCTTTAAAATTCAATGGATCTAAATGATGCCATTCAATATTTACATTTGGATATTTATCCTTAAATTCTTTAATTATCGGTGGAAAACGATAGATCAATAATGCTTCAGGGGCCGAAATAACAATATCTCCACCAACCTCTCCATTTACGGAAGTGACTTCTTTTATATCTTTGTAAAGTTGAAGCATTTTATTGGAATAGGGTAATAGTTGTTTTCCGGTTTCTGTTAAAATGATTTGTTTACCGATTCTATCGAAAAGTGGTTGATCGAGTTCAATTTCAAGGGATTTAATTTGTGAAGTGATCGTTGATTGTGCATATCCTAGTTTGTCTGCAGCTTTTGTAAATCCACCAGTTTCAACTATCGTTTTAAAAGTTTTCAAATGGCGTATTTCCATTAACCAATTCCTCCTTCCAATCCATCAGAAAACATGATGGATATAATTCAAATTATCAATTTTATTAATTGAATGCAAATACTTATACTTGAAGCTATATTACATAAAGGCAGTGATAAATGATGAAAATAAATAAAGTAGGGATATTTTATGCTTTTATTTGGGCGAGTGGAGCAATCGCCACTAAGATAGGTCTTTTTTCAGCCAGCCCTTTGATTTTTGCTTCTGTACGATTGCTATGTGCAGGAGTTATACTGTTTTTGTTCGTATATATCTTCAGAAACTATCCATATCCTAAAGGGTCGGAATGGGCAAATTTAATAATACTTGGTATTTTAAATACAACTCTTTATGTTGGCTGCTCGTTCCTATCCCTTGCGTATGTGGATTCCACAATTTTTAATTTATTTATTACAATAAATCCATTTATTGTAGCTTTTCTTGCCTCCATTTTTCTTCATAGAAAGATAGGACAAAAAGAAATTCTAGGAATGGCCATTTCTGCATTTGGAATCATGATTGCTATTATTCCTTATTTAGAATCATTGAATGCCACATTATTTGGGCTAATTACTCTGGGAGTAGGAGTATTATCCATGGGCATTGGAAGTGTGTTTTATAGTAAAATACAACTGAATCTGCCTCAAATTGTCGTTAATACCTGGCAAATTATTTTCGGCAGTTTAATAGCAATCCCCTTTGTTTTCTTATTAGAGCCGGATTTTTATATTCAGTTTGATCCATATTTTTTGATCGGACTATTTTGGCAGGTTGTTATGACTTCTATTATTGCTATGATCCTTTGGTTTTACCTGCTTAAATTTGATGCTGTTAGAGCAAATAATTTTTTATTTCTAACACCTATTTTCGGTTACATCTTATCGGCAATATTCTTAAATGAGATGCTTACTGTTTACCATTACGTGGGTGCTTTATTCGTTATTGCAGGTACGTTCATTAGCCAGTCAATGAAAAAACGACAACATGGAAAAACATAGCTCGTCTAAATATCAAAGAAAAAATTAAAAAAAGTTGCATATCGAGTTATTTCTTGAAGTGAATTATTCTTTAAAACCTAACAAAAATCTTGGCTACTTACTTCACTATTAAGTATAACTGTTAAAAGAAATAAATTTTATTTTTGCACAAAGGTTTTTCAAGATAATGGACCTATAACAAAAAACACCCATGTCTACATGAGTGTCTTAATTGAATGAAAGTTTTTTAAAAGAATCTACTGTAAATAAAAGTCCTGTCTTAGCTTTCCGCTTATTCATGACCCAGTAAACTTTGAATGACATCATTTGGCGCACCGTTATTAATCATATGCGTTGCACAGCTGTGTCGTAATTGATGCGGAAGTATACTCTTTTTTATACTAGCACGATTTAATATTCTTCGATGTGTATTTTAACTACACGACCAATAACGAGGTTCGATAATCCCGGTCCTTCCCCAAATGTTAGCATATTCTCCAACACACATTCCATTTGTATGGGACTTTCTTTCACTCGATATGGCAACACTTTCGAGCTGGCAACAGGTGTTAAGCCGGACTCTTGAAACTCATCTATATCTGGTGCAAATTCTATGGATGTTTCATGCATTTTCGTTAATTAAGCACATTTTCGATTTTAACAATTTCTCCTGTAATTGTAGGCTCTACATTTTCAGTAGAGAAACGTAGTAACTATTAAGCCCAAGAAATATGTATAAATTTAAAAACTTTTTAGTAAATTCATATAGTGGGGTTTTATTTTTATTGTTACGTTGAATGGAGGGGGAAGTTATTAAGAAGAAAATAATTATCATATTTTTAGTCTTAATATGTGTATTTTTCGCAGCTTGGAGGTTAAATAAACATGGTAGTATTTTGGAATCGACGGTTACTAAAAAAGTGGATAGAGAAGAATTTATTTCTGAAGGAGTAAATCCCGGAAATTCTAGTGATTATGACATTAAACTAACAATGGATAAGAACGAAAATTTGCAATTAGAAACAACTGCTTTAATCAAAAATTTATCTACCGATGATTGGGAACAATTAACTTTCTATTTTATACCAAATATATTTACAAAAAGTGTTTCACCCGAGCTGGAAAATCCCTCTACGGTTAATTTTCATAACATATCTATTGATGGAAAAAAAGTCGTTTACACATTAGAAAGAGATACTTTAAATATTCAACTTCCCCATAAGTTGAAACCTTATCAAGAAGTTAAAGTTTATTTTTCCTATGAACTCACCTTTCCTGAACAAGGCTTAAGATTTACAAAGAGTAATAATGGTAATTTTCATTTAGCTCAATTTTACCCAATGCTTGCAACATATAGGAACTCTCGGTGGAACAAGGAGTCTTACCAAGATAGAGGAGAGACTTACCATACTGGATTTAGTAATTTTAAATTAACATACGATATTCCGAAAGGTTTCACCTTTGTATCTTCATCTGATAAAGAAGTCTTTCCGAGTTCAAACGTTGGTTCCATTGAAGTAAAAAATATAAAGGAAATATTTGTCGCTATTTTAAAAGATCCTATACTTGTGGAAAATGATGGGGGCCCTTCCGTTAGAGTATTTGGATTTAATGAAAATAAAGAAAAACTATATCGAGAAATAGCAGATGAGGCTATAGCTGCAATAAACTATTTTGAAGAAATTATGGGGCCTTATCCTTTCAAACAATTTGATATTATAGTAGATGGAATGGGGATGGAGTATCCAGGAATAGTTACAGTTGGTTCGATTTATAATACTGGTCCTAGTAATTCTCAAGAGCTAAAAAATATGGTGATACATGAAATTGCTCATCAATGGTTTTATGGGATCGTTAGCAACGATCCTTATAGTGATGCATGGTTAGATGAAGGTTTCGCAGTATTTGCAGCGAGTTTATTCAAACTTGCGAAATTGAAAGAAGCTGAAGATTATAATTCAATGTACAGACCAGATCCTAATTTAGAATTACCAGTAAATTTACCTCTCGATCAATATGAATCCAACATGAGTTCCTATGTCTATGGAAAATCTGCTAGAAAGTTATGGGAATTATTTAAAGATAATGGGGAGGTTAAAGAAGCTGAAAAATTTTTAAGAAGCTATTACCATTTTTATAGATATAAAGAAGTTGATACTAGAGAATTTGTGAGATTCGTAAAATACTATTTTGATTTAAAAGATGATACCCTATTTGAGGGTTGGTTAGAACAAGAAAAATAAAAACTAATATTTAAAGAGAAGCAAAAAAGCACCCTTTAAGGCTACCTTGAACTTTAGATAAAAGGTATCTAGAAGAGCATTCTTTATACCTTTTTTTGTCATTTTTATTTCTCTCATTTAGATTACTCTTTTTAGAAGTAGCGTACCCTTTAACATCCTGCTCAGTTGGTTTAAGTGAAAATCTTCACAATTTCTTTGCCTATAACGCTTTTCTTTAAATATGTTATTCAAGAAAATGGCCCTACAATACAAATGGGCACATTCTTAGGAAAGAATGCGCCCGATTGTTCAAGCTTGTTATCTAACTAAATCACTCTATAGTTTAAGTGAAACTGTTCACAAATTGTAATCAGTGTTTTAAGATCTCGGATAAAGCCTGTTCCTCACCATCTAACATCGAGGTAACGATTGTCATAAAATCTTCCGCTCCAATTTCAAAATGACCTCGACGGAATGTAAACCCCCAATTGCGATTTCCACTCGTAAAAGTGAGCTGGTTTAACAACAATGCAATCTTAACTTCTCGACAAGGAATATATCGAATATCTCTGCGAAATGGCACAAACGACTCCGACACTTGATGTTTGTAAGTTCCGTTGTCCGTAACCTGACCAATAGCAGTAAATGCTTGAACTGGCTTTCCTTTGGACATGTCTGTGCGAGGAGAATAGTATATCAGCCAATCACCTGGAGACATTTTACGCAAAGGTGATGCCTTACCGTGACACAACTGTGCAAACCCACCTTCTTTGGCTAAATTCACATGAGAAGCGGATACAACGCCAATCCAATATCTGCTTTTCTGACTAGTTATAGTCGACATGACGAATCCCCCTACTCTTCAAATGCTAAACTCGTTTTCAACCGATCCAGTTGTAAAAAATGATGTCTGTAATGCATTTCAATTAACAAAAACCATTCCTGCGCGTTTAATGCACCGAACGCCGGATGAAGTATCTTGTTACTTTCAGGCGATTGATGTAGAACTGACTCTGTATTCCTCATCCTTTCCACTACACTGTGAAGTCCTTCTACCAAATGCTCCATGCTCTCTGGTGATTGCGGAGTATAATTCGGCGAAGCAGGGACCTTAATACGAACAGCAGGAAATTGTTCTAGTTTAAATACAATCTTACCTTGCTCAGTTTTTTCCTTCGCTGGGTTCAATGTCGATTCACTGCCAACTAAACATTGCTCGACATTATGTAGATGCATGAAAGCAGATTGAATTAAATGTACATACATCTGTCCAATGGACCAATCTTCTTCGTTCAGCTTTCTATGTAATTTATCCATATTAAGTTTTGTTAGTTCTGCCAAATATCTTTCTACTGTAAGTTCAAATGACTTCAATACTTCCTTTGTACTTTTCATCCTTCAAGCAGCTCCTCTTCATCTTGGTATAATCACAGTATAAAAGAACACTACTGACAGGTGTTTGTCAGTAGTGTTCTAAAATTTTTTTCGCTACTTCCCGAATCTTGAAGCGTAAAGATTTCGGTTCAATCACCTCGATATCTCCGCCCCAGCCAAGTAAATGATGTAATATTTCCTCTGGATACCGAACACGAAATTGAAAGATTACATCCTCCTTCCGCTCCTCAATGGATTCAATATAAAAATTAACTGCCTCTATGATTTTGTCGGCAATTTCGGGGTTTGCCCTAATTATTATACTTTCGTCTCGATTGTCAGGTGGCCGATAGCTACTTAGGTCAAAATCATTTGGTAGAAGAAATTGTTCTTCCAACATAGAAAGTTCGGTCATCCGGGACAAGCGAAAATGACGCATTTCCTGCCTCATATCACAGTATGCTAGTAAAACCCAATTTTCATGGACAAGTGTTAATCCATATGGAGAGACCACACGTTTATTTTTCCGATTCCCATCTGTTCCTGGCATTTTTTTAATATACATAAAACTGATTTTGCACTGTTTCAAAATGGCATCGCGAACTTGATTAAGATACGTTTTTACCCGCGCTTCAGTTGATTGCTCACCTATATGAAGGAGTCGCATTGTTTCCCGAACAAGCCTTGACTCGTTACGAACTGACTCCGACAAAGTAGCCTCGATTTTGCGTTTAGCGGACTTTGCATAAATACCATAATCTGTATCCAACCTTTGCTCGATAAAATCAGCTCCCATGAGCAGGGAGACGGCCTCTTCTGCTGTGAACCTAACCGGGGGTAGAAAATATCCTTCAATTAAGGAGTAACCCAGTCCAGGGGCGCCTAAAATTGGAACCCCAGCCTCACTTAATGCTTGAATATCCCTATATATCGTACGCACACTTGTCTCAAATTGAGAAGCTAAATCTTCTGCTCTCAGTGTTTTGCTTCGCTGTAATTCAAGCGTGATTGCAAGCTGCCTCTCAGTTTTGTTCATTTTTTTCCTCCACCATTTCTGCATTCTTTCACGGTACTTGCCCAATAGTTGAAGAGAATCCGCTTCACAATGTATTTGGCCTATACCCTTGGATACGTTTGTATGCCTCATAATGATGCCAAAGTTTGCTTAGAATCATAGCACAACCTCTTTTTAGAACAATTAATAAGAGTTGCTTCCATTAAGAGTTTTTAAACACCGTTCAACTAGATTTTCCCGTTAACAACACGTATTCACCCTTAACACTGTACAACTTAAATTTTAACATGATTATCCAACACTCTTTTCTATAAAGATGTATTCCATTAATGTCCCTTTAAAGGACGCTTTCCTAATAATCGCGCCCGATTGTTGAATAAAGATCACTTTACTTTCTTTTCTAATTCACCAAGTTTCTTGAATTTATTATCATAACTTTGTCGTTGAATTAGATTGTTTAACCAAAAATTTGCCCTTTCAAAATCCTCACTTTTAATAAATGTTTCAATGGCTTTCTTAAAGTTTTCATGGTAATTAAAATTCACATACACCATTAGTTCAAGCCCTTGATGGAAGCAATCCGAAGCTAAATTAAATTCTTTTGTTTTTGAATATAATATCCCTAAATAAATAAAACCACTTGATTTCTCTTCTTTGCTGAAATTTGGTTGTTTGGTAGACAAATTTAATATCCGGATTGCCTTTTTTCTCATGAATAAAAGCTCATAGGCATTTGCTCTATAAACATAATCCTCATACTTTCTTAATGGTTTGATTAGTGAAATTATACTTATTAAGATCAGTCCTTTATAAATTATTCTTTGTTCTATTGAGTTCACTTTGTTGATAATATTTATTTTCTTCTCAACTAAATAGCTCAAATAATATAAAAGCCACAATTCTACACAAGAAACGTGCCCGATTGTTGAAATCGTTTTTCTTATTGTACTAACACATCTGTTCGTTAAGTGTAACTCTTTACAATTACTTGATATTATATAGGTGAATAGAAAGATAAATTGAATTTAGTTAGTTGTAAAAGTAGATTATTTATATTATTCTCTTATAATTTTTCAAAAAAGGAGAGTTTATGAAAAAGATTATAGTTTTTGTATTATCGATATTTATATTATTCTCAGGATTCTCAACACAAAGTTATGCGTTGTCAGATTCGAAATCTGCGGCAATACAAGCGTTGCTAGAAGATGCCACTCGTATATCAGGTGTGCCGGGAATGTCAATCTCAATACTTGCTGATGATGAAGTGTTCTACTTTTCTTCAGGGTATGCTGACCGTGAAAAGGGGTTGTCTGCAAGTGAAAATACACTCTATGAGTTAGCCTCGGTAAGTAAAGCTTTTACTGGTATGGGTATTATGCTGTTAGAAGAGCAAGGGCAGCTCTCAATGACTGACCCTGTCCAAAAATATTTACCTTGGTTTACGTTAAAGTATCAAGGGAAACCTGTTGATATGCAAAGCCTTACACTAAATAACTTTCTTCACCATACCAGTGGTCTAACAAATATTAGGCATAAGGTTCAAAGTATCCCACAAGGTAATACACCGGATATGTTGCAAAAGACTGTGGAAATGCTCGTAGATACTGAATTGGCATTCCCTCCCGGTGAACAGTATAACTATGGAACCGTTAATTATGACGTGTTGGGTTTGGTTATTGAGATTGTATCGCGACAAAGTTATGAAGACTTTATGAGGGAACAGGTATTTCAGCCGTTAGGTCTACACCATACGTATGTTTATAAAGAAGATGCTGAAGCTACTGGACAGTTGGCACAGGGCTATCGTTCTTCCTTTTTTATGACAACTCCATTTAAAGCTCCGGATTATGCTGGGAATAAGCCCGCAGGCTACATCATTTCTAATACAAAAGATATGGCGCGTTGGATGGGCATACAGATGGGTATTGTGCAGGACATACCCGAAATATTTTACACGGTTATCGAAAAATCACATAAGGGTGATATGTCTGTTTCGGCTGTCAACGATATGTATTATGCGGCAGGCTGGTCGGTAAACGCTGACCAAACGATTATAGAACACACTGGCGGCAACCCAAATTTCAGAACCGAAGTAGCCATACTGCTAAATGAACGAATAGGCGTCTGTTTGTTGAGCAACGGCGCAAATACCAATATAAACTTGGTCCTAAAAGTGAAAGATATAATAGACGGCAATCTAACTCAGTCATATGAAATAAGCGGCACACAGCTTTTGGATATCGTTTTGTCGTCTATCACTATTATTCTTTGCTTATTGGCCGTTCTGCTATTTCTCTTAGGATTACGCAGAAGGAAAACGAATGAGCGCCGGCCAATGACAAAAAAGAGAATAATTGTAACAGTTATTTTCCTGATCGCTACGATTTCCCTTGGTATACTGTGCTGTGCTATCGATTGGTCCACGATACTTATTTGGCAAACATACAGTGTTCTTACAGCTATGATTTCGTCAGCATTATTAACAGCAAGCATTACATGGTTTGTATACACTCACCGATAAAATACCTCGCTCCCAAGATAAACATAATATTAAGTAACTAAATTAGAATTTATCGGTATGCTTATTTGAAAAACATAAGACACTTCGGTGTCTATTTTAAAATCATCGACATTTTTCCCAGTCAAACCCAAAGACACATTCCTTATTAAAGAAATGCGCCCGATAATTAAATAAATAGTTTTACTATTCTTTTATGACTTTATTGTAAACTTAACAACTTTATTGTTACAAAAAAATTCAACTCTCCAAATTTCTATAAAGAAACTAACTAAAGAAAAAACACCTAGATGTGAATTGATAAAATGCATTACGCTGTTTTTTAACCTAAAATATTTTAATTGTCTAATATTTTATAATTTGTTTTTATTTCAAATTCAGAAACCGCTTTAATTCACTAAAGAATTATAGCATTATATCTATTTAATTTTTATTATTTCGCTTAATTTGAATATGCCTACCTTTATTTCATCGAGTGAAGCATACCCATAAGAGATTCGTATAAACTGTCCAGTCTTTTCTGCATAAATACTACCAGGATTTAGAAGAATATTATTGGAAAATGCTTTTTCAAATAGCCTTTTTACTTTGAATTCAGGTTTTATTTTTACCCATATGAACAAACCACCTTTTGGGATGTCCCACGTAGCATAAGGACTCAAATATTTATCCAGTGCATCTAAAGCAACTTTTCTACGAACCCTAAGTTGTTCTCTTACTTTATCAAGATGACTATCATAGAAATTACTAGATAACCACTCTGCGGCAACGAGCTGGGAAAGAGTACTTGATCCATAATCGGATTGCATTTTTAAATCCGCTAATCGATTAATAACTGACTCCGAGCCAACTATCCAGCCAATTCGTAATCCTGGACTAAGGGTTTTTGATAAACTCCCAACATATAATACATTTCCATAAAGGTCCATTGCTTTTAGTGGTTTAGGTGGTGGGTTATCAATCCATAAATCGTGGTACACATCATCTTCTATAACTGGCAGCTGCTCTCTTTCACAATAGGCAATTAATTTCTCTCGTCTCTTTTCTTGCATTAAGGCGCCTGTAGGATTATGAAAGGTTGGAATCGTATATAAAATATTTTTTCCTTTTTCCTTTGTCAAATAAATTGAATCGATGATTAGCCCCTCCTTGTCCATCGCTAACCCTTGCAACTCCATCCCCGCAGACTCAAAAACAGTCAACGAGTAAAGATAGGACGGCATCTCTAGCAATACCGTAGAACCTCTTTTTAGTAATCCAATTGAAATTAAATGTAAAGCTTGGAGCGCACCTGAAACTACGAGAATGGACGAAGGTGATGCTTCGATACCCCTTACCTTTAAATAGTCACTAATGGCTTGGCGTAATTTTAAATTACCTTTCGGCTCTTCATAGCCAAACGAGGTCAATTGATTTGATATTTTTTGAACGATGAATTTCATCTCTTCTAAAGGGAACATTTCTGGTGATAGCTCCCCCTTACTCAATTGAATGAGATTCGTATCCGATTCAGCCTGATTAATTTCCTGCACCATAGATACACTGGGTTTATGAATGCCTAAAGTGACGTTTTCATTCCAGTTAGTCGAGTATTTTGCCCCCATCAAAGTCCAAGTATTATTGGTGACGACTGTTTCCTTCCCAGCTTTACCTTCTAGTAGCCCTTCTGCCATCAGCTCCTCTAACGCCGTTATGACTGTACTACGATTAACCTCAAACTGTTTTGCCAAATTACGTTGACTTGGTATGGGACTTCCAATCGCCCACTCCTCTTTAGCAATTTTTTCTTTTATAAAATCAATAATCAATTGATATTTTGGTTTTTTCATTAGTAATTCCTCTTCTGACTGGTTGGTTTTTTTCATTTTAACCGGTTGGAGAAGTTTTAGCAAAAACCTATTAATATTGAAATTATAAATTTAATTGGTTGGAGAAGAGGTGTATTCATGTTTAAAACACTTGATTTTAAGATTATTTCTGCTCATTTCATAACAATCATTTTATGGGCATCAGCTTTTCCAGGAATACGAGTTGCATTGTCAGCCTATTCGCCTGAACATATTTCATTATTGCGGTTATTAGTAGGCTCATTTGTCTTAATCATCATTGCAATTATTACAAAAACCCCTTTGCCTGAGTTAAAAGATATCCCTATTATTTTATTACTTGGCTTTTCAGGTTTCACCGTGTATCAAGTAGCCCTAAATTATGGAGAGCAAACAATTAGTGCTGGGATTGCGAGTTTACTTGTTTCAACAACTCCGATATTCACTGCTTTGTTAGCTGTATTCTTTTATCGTGAGAAGCTTGGATTATGGGGATGGCTTGGTTCACTTATTGGTCTTTGTGGTGTAGCATTTATTTCTGTTGGAGATTCAAATGAAAGTTTTTCACTTAATTCTGGGGTTATGATCGTTTTAATAGCATCCCTTTCAGAAAGTATTTATTTTGTTTTTCAACATCGATATCTAAAAAAGTATGGGGCTTTTCCCTTTACGATGTACGCAATTTGGTCAGGTACATTTTTTATGCTACTTTTCTCACCTGGTCTAAGTGAAGCAATTATGGATGCCCCGTTAAATACAACATTAGTCATTTTGTATCTTGGAATCTTTCCAACAATCATTCCTTATTTTACTCTAGCTTATGTTACCTCACGAACTGGAGCAGCTGAAGCAACAAGTACACTTTATTTAACCTCTGTTTTTGCATTTCTTATCGCATGGATCTGGCTTGGTGAAGTTCCACAATTTTCTGCAATAACTGGGGGCTTAATTACTTTATTAGGTGTATTTATTGCAAACATAAAAAAAGAAGAAATGATTAAAGAAAATAATTCTCAAAGTTTAAACTAGTGATCAATAATTAAATTGTTTTGGTTCACTTTAGATTGATGACAACAAGTATGAGAGCAGTAGCACTTTATACATGTTGTCATTTTTAATTCTTCGATTGATAAAAAAACTTTATCAGTAAATAAAAAGACTCCATTTTGAAAAAAGATTGATCAAAATGGAGTGAATCTTTATTTTGCTCTATATTTCAACAATAATATCCAATGAAAATGTTAATCAATAATCTGGCCCTTTACAAGAAAGACGCTTTCCTTTTTCGAGAAAAGCGCCCGTTTGTTGAAGATACAAAATTTTAACGAAACTATAGAAATTTCATTATTTAGTATGTATTTATTTTATCTCTATTGGTACTTTGTTCAATCATATCTGAAATAAAAGTATAAATATTCGGAGGATATTCAGCAATACGATGAACTACATATAAATACCATTCACTACCATATGTTACATAAACTTTAGTCTGAATATTATCCTCCTTTAAAGATCTTAATAGGTCAGGTCGAACCCCATCTAACATCTCTACTTCAACATTCGAATTATAAAGAAATCCTTTTTCTTTTAAGTCCATCAATATATTTTCATCATGTGTAGCAACAGATAATGGATGATTACTATCTATACACATAGATACAAATTCTATATACCGTTTATTTAACTCTTCGGTTCTTGGAATATATATACCTTCAGACTCTTGATAAGCCCCCTTTACTAAACGTATTCTACCTGAGGTTTTCAATAGTCCATTTAGGTCAATAGAAGAACGCTTCAAATGAACTTGTAATGTTATCCCAACATTTGAGAATGATTTTGATATTCTTTTATATAATGATAGAATTTTATCCGTTTTTTGTGATTCTTCCATACTTATCATTAGTTGAATATTATGCTGTTGTGCTTCTTTTGCTAATTCTTCTAAATTGGTAAATGCTACTTCATCAGAAATCATCATTCCGATATGAGAAAGATCAAATGATACGGTAGCCTTCATTTGATTATACCCAAGATCTTTTATTAATTCTTTGAATTCATTTTTGGCAAGCATACATTCTTCTAGGGATGTTGTATTTTCGCCAATAAATTCTAATGAAACCCGATACCCTTTGTTATATAGATTTATAACACGCTCTATCCCTTCCGTACGTGTTTCTCCAGCCACAAATCGGTTAGCACCTTTAATAAAAATCGGAAAAAGTTCTTTTGAATTTTGAAAATAGGCTTTTAGTTCTTGATCTCTAGCAATCGATTTGAGAGCTTTGGAAAAACGTCTTTCTTCATTAAGCATAAAATAATCACATCCTAATTTTTATCTTATTTGGGTTTACGTTTTACGACGATGACTTTTTATACGCGAAAATCAAATTCCTACATTAAAGTTGAATCTCAAATGAAAACGGTAATTACTGTGGGGAATTTATTAAAGTAGATCATTTTTCATTCTGAATAAAAATATCCCTATATTGTCCGGGTGTTAATCCAATAAACCCCATAAAGAAATTACTAAAATGACTTTGATCTACAAAACCCGTCTCTATTGCTGCATCAAGTGGTTTTACACCATGTTCCAATCGTTTCTTTGCTTCATTAATACGCACCGTTTGTAAGTAACGATACGGGGTAATCCCCCGAATTTGGGTAAATGAGCGTAACAAAGAATATTTGTTCATATTAGCTATCTTTGCTAAATCATCTAAAGCAATATGTTCTGCATAATGTACTTCTAGGTAGTGACAAACATTTTCAATTTCTTGTTTAATAGCTCTTGGTTCTGTATCTTCGATGGCTTCGCTATATTCCTCAATAAGTTGTTGAATAAGAAAATAGAAAGTTTCTTCTTTCTCAAAATCTGTTATTTCATCCATAATCATCTGGTGAAGATTATGCAACAATTGAGCTTTTTCACTACGACAGGCAACAGGAGAAGCAAAGGAAGGAAGATAATCTTGCCCTGTAATCTCTTTTGTAACTTTTCGCATGATTTCAGGCTTGATATTCAAGCAGCGATAGTCTAATTTTTCGTTGTCAATTGATTCACAGGCATGATTATCCAGTGGGTTAAAAAATATAATATCACCGGTACCTATTACATATTCTTCGTTCTTACAAGACAATCGTCTTTGTCCACTCTCTATAAACCCAATCACATAATATTCATGGAAGTGGTTCGGAAACTTTTGCATGATACCTTCAAAACGATAAGCTTCTATTTGTAAATCATAATCAAAACGTACAGTTCTTTCTTCTTGTCCCATATGAACACCCCCTTTTGATTTCTGATAGTTAATGTAGCACATATGGTTAAGGTACTCTTGTAAGATATTGACTAAAAAAATGGCAAGGCAGATTAAAAAACTGCCACACTATTCTTTTTATTCATATTTAAGGTTTTCCTTTATACCACCTTTCTTCATTGGAAGAACTAAAAAAATTATTTCTTTCAAGACAAAAAAGTTACCTTAATCCATAAAATTGCCCTTTCCATCGATAATGGAAGACTGTTCAATACTTTTAAGGGCCACCTAGCTACTTACAAGAGATATTGCAGAAGAGCTTCTTAGAAAGTTTAAGAGAAATTATCCTCTCATTCGTCTTTTAGGTGAATTTTTTTGATTTTTATTGACAAAAAATAAAAAACAACATATAGTTTTAAAAAAACCATTTTAATAAAACTAATAAAAGGAGGTTGATCATGGATGTATGAACTTCTTGTTCTTTCGCTATTAATGAAATTTCCATTACATGCTTATCTTATCTCAAAAATATCTAATGACACCATTGGCCCATGGGAACAAGTGAGCAGAGGAACGCTTTCAACATTGTTAAATAAATTAGAAAAAGCTGGTCTAATTCAAGAGGCTGATCCAGCCACCGTCCCTTTTCCGACCGAACGACCATCTCGTACTTTCGAAATAACTAATAAGGGGAAAGATCGTTTTTTTGAGTTGATGATGGATACCAAAAAAAACGTTGGGAATTACCAAAAAATTTTCCACATAAAGGCGATTTATCTAGAGTTCTTAAGCGAAGAAGATCAGATCTATTTGGTTAATCACTATATAAAATATTGCCAAACAGCAATTGAGCATATCAAGTCGCAGCAATTAGAATTTGACGAAAATCCTGAGCAAGTGAAGTCCATACAAGGTACCTCATTTTATTCGGCCATCAAGAGTTTGATGCGTCTAAATACAGAGCAGTGGAGTCTGGAAAAGCAATGGGCAACTCATCTTAAGGAACAAATTATGATGAGCATAAAAAACGAAAAAAGAAAGGATTATTAAAATGACACAAGAATGGAAAAAAGATAAAGAAGATATAAACATTTTGTTTAATGAATTGTTTTCTGCATGGAGTCATGGGGATGGAAGAGCTTTTGCGAATTGCTTTACAGAAGATGTAGACTATATCACTTTTTTCGGTCAGCATTTAAAAGGCAGGGAAGAAGTGGAGAATTCACATCAAGATTTATTTAATGGTGTTTTAAAAGGTTCGCAAATGCAAGGACGGATTACGAGCATTCGTTTCCTCAATGCTGACCTAGCTATAGTTCACTGTATAGGAAATACGAAAATGCCAAGCCAAAAAAATTATTCGGAGAAAAGGGCGTCCATTAATACGAATGTATTAGTTAAACAAAATGGGGAATGGAAGATTACTTCCTTTCACAATTGTCGGATCAAAGAACCAAACTTTTTAATCAAATGGTTTATGAAAAAAGGTAAAAAGGTACAATGATTTTCATGGTTACCTTATTTTATCATCACAATAATCTCGCTCCCTTCTCTAATTTCTTTAATTTACGATTAAATTAGGAATTCAACAAAATAAAAGCAAATATCCTTTTTTAATCAACCTTCCCTTTTAATTAAAAAAGGATATTTAAACAACTTTATTATTTTTAAAGGACTATATTGTTACTTAATACTTTAACTATAGAAGACGCATTCCTTACTATAATCTGCACCCAAAATTTAGATTTGTGTCTATCATTTGTGGTGCAGATTAATTTCGGAAAAGCGCCCGATAATTGAAGGAATATTTTTCAAGTTTTAGGGGTAAACTCGCTTTTCTTCATATAAATTTATTGTGTTTCTAGCCTTTATAGCTAATTTTTCCTGTCTCCAATAATTCTTTAAGTCCCATAAACATTAAATTCCAGCCATGTTCGGTACTGTCATGCCATTCGACAAGGGCTTTTTCTATATCAGATTCTGACCAATTCTTTTCATGAGGAACATGAATAACTTGTTTGAATGTCATCTCACAGCCTTGTTTAAGTTCTTTTAGCTCAACTATAATCGTATCTTCTAATTCGCTGAATTGTGGCATTTTAAAAGTGAACACGATTTTTTTCGGAGGATCAATTTCAAGGTACTCCCCAATCGCACGGTAATCCTTCCCTTCCCGATGGTCAACAATTTCCCAAGTACCACCAACTTGCGGATTATTTTGTGTTATCTTATTCGTCCCTTCCAATGTAAAAAACCATTTTCTCATCATTTCTGGGTTCAACCATGCATTAAAAACTCTTTCAGTCGATACATCAAAAATTCTTATCATTATTAAAGTGGTTGTGGAAACGTCACTCATACATTCACTCCTTTATGTAAATTAATGTACTTTATTTTTTGCTTTGAATAATTCACTTTCCAAAAGATTGAAACGATTGTTCCAGGACTTTTCATAAAACATTCCGTTGCTTGGGATAATGATTCCTTGTTTAACCGACATAAATGAATTCTTCCATTTACACTCCTTTCAACAAGTTTTGCCCGCTCCAGAACTTTTATATGTTTTGAAATACTAGTCAAAGACATATCAAAGGGCTCTGCTAATTCAGAAATAGTCCTTTCTTTTTTGCGCCAACATACGAACTATTTCACTTCTTGTTGAATCAGCTAAAGCATGAAAAGTTACATTTAAGTTATCTTTATTATGGTTAACCATGTGGTTAAATATAGCAACCTTTTAATTTACATTCAACCATGTAGTTAAATATTAAACATTCTAATCTTTCTGTTTCTACATTCTGTCCTCTTACAAAAAAACATATGAATATTGAATCTTCCACAATCTGGACACTTCCATAAATAAGGACGCTTTCCTTAATTTCAGAAAAGCGTCCGATTGTTGAAGATTGTTATTTAACTAAAGCCTCCGTTACTTTGGATGACCGCTAAAAGTAATCTGGAATATCAAGTGATATGGAGTCGATCTTATTTTCTTTTGAGTAATACATACAAACACTGTCGTTATATTTTTGACTATCATTAGGTAGTACAATAAAACCTAATCCTTTGTAAAATTCTATCCCAATATCACTATAAAGGAAAAAGTTGTTACAGTTTTCTTCCTGCTCTAGTTTATTTATCGTTTCTTTGACCAATAAAGAAGCATATCCTTTTTTTCTTAAATTTAAAGGAGTAGCGATTGAACCAAGCCCTTTTACAATTTGGTCTTCTGAAAGATTTAGTTCATATACGATGAGAGAGCTTAATAGTTGCTTTGTATCTGTTGCTTCAAGAACGTACCACTTTCCCTTTTTATACTTATTGGAAGCCTGGCACATAGTTATATATTTTTCATATGGCAGATTATCTCCCCAAACATCATAGCCCATCTTATAAACTTCTATCATATCCTCTTTTGTTGCTTCCCTAATTTTTTTCAAAGTACCTCTCCTTCTGTTTTATGCGGTTATACATTCTTTTCGACATTAAGATTATCAAAACCTCTATTCTTCTAAAGCTAAACTGCCCCATTATCTTAAGTACATTTTTTCAAAAACTCACATAAAAATTAATACAAAATACCATTTTAAATTTAGAAGTGTAATTCAATTAATTGGCCCTTTAATGAAAATGAGCGCCGATTCTTATTACAGAATCGCGCCCGATTGTTGAATATCTAATTGTTGATTTACTCCCTCATTTTTCATCATTAATTTCGATTTTATCCCTCCCTCGCTTATTCTGGATAACTTTGTTCTTTTGCCTTTGTCCAAACTGTAACGTTTTGTCCCACTTTTAAAGATGTAACAACATCTGTTGAAAACCAAATCGCATCTGGTATCCCATTTGGTAATTTTTTCGTTGTGCTTTCCTCTAAAAATCTATCATTTTAAATAGTTTCTCCTGTAATTGTAGGTTCAAACAGAAACGTAGTAACTATTAAGTTCAAAAAATATGTATAAATTTAAAAACTTTTTAGTAAATTCATATAGTGGAGTAAATTATTTTTATTGTTACGTAGATTGGAGAGGGAAGTTATTAAGAAGAAAATAATAATCATATTTTTAGTCTTAATGTGTGTATTTTTCGTAGCATGGAAGTTAAATAAACAAGATGATAATTTGGAATCGACGGTTACTAAAAAAGTGAAAAGAGAAGGATTTATTTCAAAAGGATTAAATCCTGGAAATTCCAGTGATTATGACATTAAACTAACAATGGATAATAACGGAAATTTCCGATTTGAATCAACCTGTTTAATCAAAAATCTATCTAACGATGATTGGGAACAATTAATTTTTTACTTTATACCTAATATGTTTACAAAAAGTGTTTCATCTGAGCTAGAACATCCCTCGAAAGTTGATATTCAAAACATTTCGATTGATGGAAAAAAGGTAAATTACTCACTAGATAAAGATACATTAAGCATAATGCTTATGGAAAAGTTGAAACCTAATCAAGAAATCAAAGTTAATTTTTCCTATGAATTAACCATTCCTGAAAAGGGCATAAGATTCACGAAAAATAATAGTAATTTTCATTTAGCTCAATTTTATCCAATGCTTGCCACATATAGAAGCCATAAATGGAACAAGGAAGTGTACCTCGATCGAGGAGAGACTTATCATACAACATTTAGCAATTTCAAATTAACGTATGACATTCCTAAAGAGTACACCTTGGTTTCTTCCTTCGACCACGAAGTATTTCCAAGTCTGAACAAAGGTTTACTTGAAATTCAGAATGTGAAGGAGATATTTCTAGCTATATTAAAAGATCCAATACTAGTAGAAAAAGAGGAGGGCATTTCTATTAGAGTATTTGGATTTGAAGAGAAAAAAGAGGAACTATATCAAGAAATAGTAGACGAGGCTACCTCTGCATTAAATTATTTCGAAGAAATTATGGGGCCTTATCCTTTTAAACAATTAGATATTGTATTAGATGGAATGGGTATGGAATATCCAGGAATTGTAACAGCTCATTCGATTTATAATAGTGGTCTTAACAATTCCAAGCAACTTAAAACTATGGTAGTTCATGAGATTGCTCATCAATGGTTTTATGGGATGATTAGCAATGATCCTTATAAAAATGCATGGTTAGATGAAGGCTTTGCAGAATTTGCTACTGGTCTATTTATGTATTCGAAATCGAAACAAAATGAAACTTATAATTCGATTTTCAGAATTGACCCAAAACGAGAACTTCCAGTAAATTTACCTCTTGATCAATACGATGAATCCAATATGGGTTCATATGTTTATGGAAAATCTGCCAGAAAGTTATGGGAATTATTTAAAGATAATGGAGAGCTTAAAGAAGCTGAAAAATTTTTAAAAAGCTATTATCTTTTTTATAGATATAAAGAAGTTGATACTAAAGAGTTTGTGAGATTCGTAAAATACTATTTTGATTTAAAAGATGATACCCTATTTGAGGGTTGGTTAGAACTAGAAAAATAAAAACTAATATTTCAAAGAAACGTAAAAAAGCACCCTTTAAGGCTGCAGTGAACTTTAGATAAAAGGTATCTAGAAGAGCATTCTTGATGCCTTTTTTTGTCATTTTTATTTCTCTCAATTAGATTCTTTTTAGAAGTAACGTACCCTAAATGTTCTTTAACTATCCTGCTCTTTTGGTTTAAGTGAAAATCTTCAAAATTTCTTTGCTCCATAAAGATTTTCTTTAAATGTATTACTCAAGAAAATGGCCCGTTAATATAGGAAGGCCTATTCTTTATTAAAGAAATGCGCCCGATTGTGGAATAAAGAAATACTCTACAAAAGTTATATCCCTTGATCCTTATTTAGTACTAAGAAAACAATTTTTAAACCTAGAACAAGGCATTGTGTTTGTGGTTAATGACCAATGCAATAATCCAATATGTAATGTATATAAAGGTAAACCTAAGCCCAAAATTATTATTGAAAAATAAAAATAACCAGAGAGGTAAAAATATGAAAAGAATATTAAAGTATCTACCTATTTTACTAATAGTATCGTTTTTATCTTTTTCACATTTTGCAAAAGCTGAGGACACGAATCTTGGTACTTTAACTGAAATTGAAAATAACGATAAAGAAAAATACGATCACATAACGATTTCAGTTGAAGAAAATAGAGATACAAAAAAGGAATACAGTTACAGCTTTAAGTATAACTATGATGAGATTTATGAGTTGTTAAAATTAACTGAAAAAGAATATGATACGTACTGGAAAGACGGGCTTTCGATTTCAGATATGGCTAAAGAACAAGGTATTGACAGGGATGTTTTAATGGAGTATTTTGTAACTTTCCATCATGATGTATTAAGAAAATGGCTTGTACGTGATAACGTACCTGAACATTTATACTTCACACAAGTATATCGTTTAAAAGATGTAATCATTGAATTTATTGAACGCAACCCAAATAAATAAAAAAAGGTCTCACGCTTTTCTTTTATTAAAATCAAGAATAATTACTGCCCGATAACTAAATATCCAATTAAAAAGTCACACATTATATAAGATATTAAGAAAAGGATAGATGAACAGGAATTATACCTGCTTGTATCTATCCTTTTTGTACAACAATGACCACATTTGCTGCTATAGGAATAAATTTCCATCAAAAGTTAGTTCAACAACGAACACAATCATTTTGCTATTTTACCTAAATTTATCTTTCTTTATCATAAGTGTTCCTTGTAAGATTGAGCTTTGGCATATAAGTATTTCCGCCTGCTACCATTTCTTTTGTTTCAACATCATAAATTGCATAATTACCTCTAAATTCTTTTTCTGTGTCTTTAAAGGAATAAAAAAAATAAACTTGCCTATCAGGACTAACGGTCTGATGATAGTTAATATCTATATAAGGGTAGATACTAAGAATATTTCCATCAAAAGTTATATAATTTAATCTTTCTACCTCATTGAACAATAATTTTTTTCTAACATTTACAGATGCATCAGGCATTTCTTTAAAAAGAACAGTATCCAAATGCCTTTGCTGTTGCTTTGGCTTCTGCTTATATCTTTGATAAACCTCCTGATGTATAGGATACTTTAGGTTCCTTAATGCCTGGTAAAATTCATCTACAGTTTCATCAACAACTTTTTCCTTATTTGCAGGATATAAATATTCATTATTATCTGAAGGGTTAGTTTGAGAATGAACAGGACTTTCTAATAATATAGAAAAACTGAACAAAAATATAATCACAAACGAACTAATTAAGAATGTATTTTTCATTTAGATTACTCCTTTTTAGAAGTAACGTACCCTAAATGTGCTTTAACTATCCTGCTTCGTTAGTTAGTGAGAAACTTCACTACCTTACTCTATATTTCAACAATAATATCCAATTTTACTGAAAACGTTCCTCCACAATCTGGCCCTTATGAAGAAAGACGCTTTCCTATTTCAGAAAAGCGCCCCTTAATGGAAAACTCGATTTCAAGATAATTATAAAAGACATTACTAAAATTTTTTTCTATTTTTCCTTTTAGCAGAAAAACAATTTAAAGAACTTATTGAAAAACGCTACGCTTTAGTTCAATAAGAACTGTTAAAACTGTACACTAAAACCATTAAATTTATGGATTCCTGTACCGAATTTAGTAAGTTTATTTTCTCTCAAAAACTTAACTGCAATTTTTACTTCTTCTAATATTTTTGGTTCAAGCCCTAAAGTATTATGTGAACCGTAAACCATTGAAACGTTTGGTATCTCTGAAACTTTTTCCAAGGAATTGACTAAATCCACAGGGTTTGTTGAAGGATAAAAAGCATATATAGGAGTTTCATCATATAGTAAATCCCCTGTAAACAAGTAACCGTTTGTTTCATCAAAAACGGATATATGACCTGGAGAATGTCCAGGAGTATGATAAATTATTAAATTTCTATTACCCAATTCAATTACGTCGCCATCACCTAACAACCCTGTTGGTTCCCCTTGAAATGGTTGATATGTATGAGGATTAAATGTATTAGGAGTAGGCAATGTTATATCTCTACTAATATCTTTTCTTATTTGTTCAATTGATAAGCCTTTTATTCCATTCACTAACCAGTCTTTATCTCCCTCATGAACATATATTTTTTCAAATTCGCCGTGACTTCCGATATGATCAGTGTGGACATGGGTAGTGATGACTTCAATCGGTAAAGTAGTCAATTGGTCAGTAATTCTCTTTATATTATCAATTCCAAGACCTGTATCAATTAGAATCGCTTTTTGATTACCTAATAATAAAAATGAATGTACCTTCTCCCAATGTCCATATTCACTAATTGCATATGTATTAATATCAATCGGATGCACAGTAAACCACAAATCTTTAATCATACTTTACCTCCAAAAAATTAGTTTATTCCTTACTTGTTCTACATTACATCTTCGTTTGTTGCAAAATTAGTCAACCCAAACTGAGTACCTTCATTTAGCATAATCTCTAACTCATCTAAATCTACATCTTTAATCCCCAGTGATCCTTCTTCCGCAAAAATATACCAGCAAATGAACCCAAGACGAATAGTTACTTTTAAAACAACATTTTTTGGGTTTTTGTGTCTTCTCTAACTTTCATTTGGGAACGTTATTAGGTTTGTTTATGTATACTTTATAAAACCTTGTTTCACTAATGCTACAGTAAGTTGAACAAGGTTTTGAGTTTTCACCTTAAAAACCAAATCAGTTAATGAAGCATCTCTACCTTTACCTTTAGTTTTATATCCGTAGGGAACCCTTCTTCTTCTATTACGGAAGATATGACATAAATGCCTTCAGGGAAGCCGTCAAATATCTTCTCATAACATTCATTACTTTTTAAAATACCATTTGCTATTTTTGTTTCTTTATCTAGATTTTGAATTTTGTATAAAAAACTTTCAGTACCAATATTTAGTAAGGTTATTTTAAATGGACTATCACCAGAATGAGTAAAAGAGGATTTAATTTCACCTATAGGAGACGTTATCTCTGCATCAATCGCAATAGGATAAAAACTTCTTATTGGTGCTACTTTCTCTATATCCGTGACATCTAAGATAAAAGGTTCCTTTTTTACAACTTCTTTTACTTCTTCTGTCTTTTTAGTATTATCATCTTTGTGAATTGTTTTGGAACGTTCAGTAGCCAACGATTCTGCTGTAGCTTCTGTGTTATCAGCTTCATCATTAATACAACCTGATAAAGCCAATGAACCTAATAAAATGCTTATGTAAAAATATCTTTTCAACATTTCCACCCCATATCAAAAAAAGTTACTTTAATAATACCACAAATGGATTTTATTGATTTTTATCGGTTTTAAATTTCCAAAGCTTCGTTTGGTAAAATTTTATAAAGAAAGTTATTCAATAATATGGCCCTATAATGGAATAACTAAGATGTTTATTAAATCCTATACTCATTAGTCATACTCTAATAAAAGTTCCTTGTTATCTTCTTCAATACTCGTTTACAAAAGGCATTAAAATGTACAGCGAACTTGCCATTAGGTACGTTCGTTCTAACATGCATTTCCCCTCCCTTCTCAACTCAAATGTGGGTGATGATTTCCCCTTCCATAACCTCAACAAGATTTTTTATAAAATGCCAAATTCGAAGAGTATTAAAAAAATAAAAACCCAACTGAATATCAAGGCAGTTGAGTTTAGAAATTACTTTTTAATTCATTAAAGTCGATGGTGCTTCATAATTTTTTTATTTAGGTAGAAAGAACATCTGATAAAAATAAATGCGAGTATAACGAATAATCCACCAATCCAGCTTAAATTTTCTATATTAGTATATTGAATAATGATTCCTCCTAATACAGAGCCCAGCATCATTCCCACATTCATTAAGGCGGTATTAAAACTGAGAACTGTTTCAGAGGATTGTGGTTTTAGTGAAATCAGATAAAACTGCTTTGCTGGTGTCGTTGTCCAAGTTGCTATTCCCCAAAAAGCTAGTGTGACAAATACACCCACTGCCCTATACTGTGTAAATGTTAGTACAAATAAAGAGATGATATGAACACATAAACTTAATGATATTGTTCGATTAGGTCCCCATCTGTCTACCGCATATCCTCCAAAGCGTGAACCAATAAAAGCAAAAGTGCCTAAAATAAATAAAGCGATACTTGTCATTTCAATAGAAAAGCCAGCAGTATGACTTAATAATGGAGCAATGTAGGCAAACACCATAGTATATCCTAATATCCAAAAGATCGTTGTCATTAAACCTGTAACGACTCGTTTATCTTTAATAATTTGCACCTGTTGTTTAAATGGCAACGGTTGGTTCCCTTCTATATATGGTAATAATTTGTAAAGTCCTATCAATAAAAAAAATGTGCCAAACGCAATGATTAAGAAAATATAGTGCCAATCAAAATGTCCAGCTAAAAATGTACCGATAGGCACTCCAAGTACTAATGAAACAGTGAAACCAGTAATGACTGTTGCCATAGCACTACCTCTTTTTTCTGGAACTGCAATTTGCGCAGCATAATTGGTGGCAACTACAATGTATAATCCTCCACTCATCGCCATAATGACTCTGGATAACATAAGAAAGACAAAATTATAGCTAAAAAATGCAACTAGATTTCCTAGAATAAATATAGAGATAGCATATAAAAGCACTTTTTTACGGTTCAATTTAGACGTTAGTATGACCAAAATCAAAGCTCCAATGGCATAAGATAAAGAATAAATCGTAATCAACTGGCCAGCTATTGAAATTGAAACATCTAATTCAAAAGAAATCAGTTCTAAAATTCCAGAAACAACAAACTCTGCTGTTCCTGTTACAAAAGCTCCTAAAGCTAAAAGTATGATGATTAGTTGATTTATATTATTTTTCAATTTGTACATCTCCTTATATTTGAACTGCTGTTTTTATTTTAGGTCCCATGTTAATATAAGTAAAATTGATGTTTTTAATAAAGGAGATGAGTAATTACTCATGACTATTGTGCGCTACGAAATCATTGCAAAAGTAGTCGAGCTAGGAAGCTTTACAGAAACTGCTGAAATATTAAATATGACTCAATCAGCCGTGAGTCATGCAGTTGCAAGTTTAGAATCTGAATGGGGAGTTACTTTATTAATTCGAGATCGAAAAAAGGGAATAACACTTACAGAAATAGGGCAAAAAATTCTGCCGAATATTAGAGAAATATTGAAAAGAGTGGAAGTCATTAATCAAGAAATTGCACTTATGACAAGCTTGGAAACAGGTATTATTCGTATCGGCACTTTTGCGAGTGCTTCTTCTTGCTTATTGCCTAAATTACTTGTGAAATTCCGGAAAAAACATCCTAAAATAGAATTTAAATTTTACGAAGGAACCTATGAGGAAATTACAGAATGGTTGGGTTCAGGCATTATTGACATTGGATTTGTAGTAAAAGGAAAATCAAATCCAAATTTCGATTTAGTTCCTTTAATTAAAGACAAGATGGTAGTTGCTTATCACCCTGATCATCAATTCCATTTTAAAGAAACAGTAGAAATGAATGATTTAATGGATGAATCCTTTATTATGCCAACAGGGATGTACCAATCACATGTTGAGGAATTATTTGCAGAAGCGCAAATTAAACCATCTATTCTTTTTGAAGTACACGACTGTACAACCATCGCTAATATGGTACAAGAAGGACTTGGCATTACGATAGGTCCAGAATTATATTTAAAGACACAGCAAAACATAAAAATCAGCAAACTAAATATTGAAAACAGCCGTGAAGTAGCACTTGCCTGTCATTCTATTGCAAATGCTTCTCCTGCAGTTAAGGAATTTCTCCATGTGGCAAAAAGTGTTTTTAAGTGAACATTTGCAGCGATTACGTTTCAAAATAGAGCTTCCTTTATTCATGTAACTCATGATAAAAGGGAAGAAAAAAGGGATTTGTATAGCCTTTTAGATTTTTTAAAAACACCTAACAAGTGTAATGGAACGTCCCCAATCGTTGTTTTGGAGCCTTTCGTTAAAAAATGTTTTTAATAATAGGGCCCTTTTCATGAAGAAAGACACTTTCCTTATTTTGATCTGCACCCCAAATGTTAGACAAGACTTTAACATTTGGGGTGCAGATCAATTTCAGAAAAGCGCCCGATTGTTGAAGATACTAAATTATAAACCTTCATTTGAGGAAGTAAAATTGAATGAATAGGTTTAATTCTTTGCATGTTCCGTTTAAAGACGAATAGAGCCATATTGATGTCGTCCTTCAAAAAGAAACGCAATTATACTTTCATAATAAGGTATAAATTTTTTTAGTTCGATTAGCTTTAAAATTTCCTCTTTAGAAGCCCACTTCACTGCTTGTACCTCTTCTGTTTGTAACGTCAATTCATTCAAATTAAAATCATAATCAATGAGATAATAATCATCAAATCCACGTTCAAAATTAATAGTAAATTGTGGACGCATTTTTTCAAAGTTATAATGTATCCCTAACTCTTCTAATAACTCTCTTGAAGCAGCTTGCTGACTTGTGTCGCCTGCAATAGCACTACCACCACAAGTAATATCCCAAAGATTCGACCATCCTTTCTTAAAAGGCTGACGCTGCTGAATAAGCATTTCTCCCTTTGAATTAAATATACAAACGTGTACTACTAAATGAAACTCGTCTGATGCCATGTCATCTCCACGAGTTATTTGTTTCGCTATTTTATTGCGATGTTTATCATATAAATCCCACTTTTCCATTGTTAAACTCCTTATGGATTTTTATTTTAGCTAGCCTTTTATTATACCGTAAAACAAGTTGGCAAAAGTGAATTTTAAGAAAATTTCAACTTTAATTTGTATATTTGTTTGACTAAATTGTTCCCAAGGTCTCATTTGGTAACATCCATTAAAAGATTGTTTTTGAACAATTTGGCCCTATTCATGAAGAAAGACCCTCTCCTTATTCAAGGAAAGCGCCCTTTAATTGAATAAAAAATATTTACAACTCATTTCTTTATGTAATTTACAACGTCATTAATATAACTATCGATAGGTTCGCCAGTATTTACAACCAAGCACTGATAATCAGCGGGTCTTTTACTATTGACTAATGTATATTTAAAATTCTCTTCGGAAGTTACCTCACTTATTTGACTTATCATTCTTTCTCGATTTTTCAATCTAAAATTAATCTCTTGAAAATCATCAAGGTAGCACTCAATATATTTGTACTTCACATTATATTTTTTAGACATAGCAATTCCTCGATCTACCATTTCTTGATAAAGGCAAGGGCTATCAAATACTACATTTTGTCCTTGTGATAAGTAAAATTCAATTAAAGACCAATCAATATTATATGAAATCTTACCAGTTAATTTTGATTCGATTTGAATTTCTTCTGTTGACTGTAATAAAGCAGATTTTACAATATCGTGGTCTATTATGACTGCTCCTGTACGCTCAGCAATTTGACGAGAAAGTGTAGACTTTCCAGACCCAGGAAAGCCAGACATTTGAACAAAAAACATGTTAATCCCTCACTTCTTCTACTATAAATAAAGTATCTATGGCAATAACGAAAAACTCTTATTAAATAACCAAGTTGTTCTCAAGAACTACCCCTAAATTTTAACATAAATATACAATTCTCTTTAGAGGCAGTTATTCAACTAAATGGCCCTTTTCATGAAAAAGGACACTCTCCTATTCAAGGAAAGCGCCCGATTGTGGAAGATTATAACCATAATTCGTGTTAAACTAAAGCAGCCCGTTAGTTGAAGAACTAATTTTACGCATAACTCCCTTATAATTGTTGTATGGTACTATATTATTCCGCATGTTCTTTCATTAATTTATCAAGTGCTTTACCATAAGCATCTTTGTTTTCCTTACTTAACTCATAAAGTGCGTTTTTCCAATTATCTCCATCCACACCTGATAAATGTGGAGTACTTTTTAGTACAACTTCTTGCATATTCGGCTTATCCTCTTTACTAGCGTCTTTAATAAACTTTATTGCTTTTCTTGCATCTGTTACCCCTACTTGTATGTCTTTGTGAATGTCTTTGTATTTATCAGGAACTTTTACATATTCCATATTGTCTAAAATCTTATCCATCTTGTTTGCTGTTTTTAAAATATCTTTTTCTTTTTCTTTGTCTTCCATAGCTTTCATCGAGTTTACTATGAATAAATCCTTCATGTATTGAAACTCTACTAATTGTTCACAAATATAATAGGGATACTGTTTCTCTGATATTACTGTTTTCATTGTTGATTTGCTTAACTGCTCAGTCTTAGGAGTAGACTCTTTATTTTCTACCGCACAACCTACTAATAATAGAATAGGTATTGCTAATGATACGAGTTTCGTTGCTTTCATTATATATCCTCCTTTTAGAAAGTATTGTAATTCTACATGAGTATCTTGATTGAATGAAAGTTTTTTAAAAGTATTTACTGTATAAATCTTGTCTTAGCTTTCCGCTTAGTTGAGCGTATATCTTTGTAGTCTCACTCTTTTCATGACCCAGTAAACTTTGAATGACATCAATTGGCGCACCGTTATTAATCATATGTGTTGCATAGCTGTGTCGTAATTGATGCGGATGTATACTCTTTTATACTAGCACGATTTGATATGCGCTTGATAATATATCTTAAATTATCAATGCTCATTCGCCTTTTCGGCCGTCTGTCCGTAATAAACAAACAAGGTTCTTTATCCTCTCGTTCATCTAAATACCTTTTTAACCAAATAGAACAGCGGGTATTAAAGTACACCTCCCTTTCTTTATCACCTTTCCCTTGTACAATTACTGAATTCGATTGAAAATCGATATCTTCTCGATTTAATTTTACAATTTCACCAATACGGCAGCCGGTTGAATACATAAACTCAAATAGTGCTTTCTCCATCGTTGTTTGACAAGCTTCCCTTAGATGTTCTATCTCTAATTCTGAGAGAAATTTAGGAATCCTTTTACCTAATTTCGGCTCTTTTAATTTAGCTGCAGGATTTTTTAGAGTATAACCTTCTTCATGTGACCATCTAAATAATGATTTAACACAACGAATCCTATGTCCTAAACTGGAAGGCTTTAAGTGGTCTCCTGATCGTATTAAATATTCCTTTAATCTATCTGTATTAAATTCGTTCATATCAATATCACCAAAAAATCGTAATAATAGATTGTATTGAAAACAATATGTTTTTAATGTAAGCGATGAATATCCCTCGATTTTTTTATCCTGTTGATACCTTTTCCATGCTTCGCGATAATAACATGTGTCTTTCACTCTCCTACCTATAAATCTATTAATTCTAAATTCTATTATGTTCAATGAAAGATTTTTTCATACAAGGATATTCAACAACCTAAAAAATAGTGATAGTTTTGAACTCTAATTAATCTAAAAGGCACTTTCCATTTTTCCAGGAAAGCGCCCGATTGTGGAAGACCGTTCTTTATTCATGAGGTATAAATTTAATTGATTTTACTTGATACATTTTATCTTTGTATATATAGATGATTTGAATATCCCTATATATCCTCCTACAGGAGAGATTTGTCCTCCGAGCTTTGCAACAAGTTGATTGTTTTTTATTTCAAAGTTGATAAGATTACCAAAGTATATCTCATCAAATAAATTTCCAGGTTGGATACCCAAAGGTTTAATATCAACTGTATATTTCTTGTCACCAATACTAACACTTGCCTTGTTTGGTGTTAACTCGGTCTTTACGTTTTTTAATAATATCGCTAATGGTTCATCAACAGGTACTTCAACTGGTATCTGACTCTGTGTTTTATCTGATTTTCGCGGTTGTGTTTGAAAAACATGAACTTCGCATTCTAAAACACCCGTGCCAATATCTTTAGTCAAAATTATAACTAGCTCTTTCTTTCCATCTTGACTGATATCCTCGTAGATAATTTCAGGAGACCAAGTAGGACTTGTTGTGTTTATCCAATAAGGTTTTGAAAGGATACTACCTTGAAAATCAATTTTAAAATTTGTATATAATCCATATCCATTTAGCTTTTTTGCATAAATGGAAACGCCCACTTTATCAGACCTAGCAATTTCATCATAGTCATTTGTCGTAGCTATCGCCTTCGATAAAACAGTAAAAAGAGAGATAGCAATCATTAAAATAAGAATTTTTTTCATATGAAAACACCTCATTTTAGTGTTCTCGGAATTTTACTGACTATTCTACCGATTTGCTAAGTTAATGGAGGTAAAACCTTCCAAACCCTGGTTTGATAACATAATGTAATTGAAAATGATTTTATTCAACAATCTGGCCCTTTTCATGAAGAAAGACGCTTTCCTTATTACGGAAAAGCGCCCGATTATTGAAGATCGTTATTCAACTCAAGCACTCCGTTAGTTGAACAAGAAATGCTCCCCAAACGAAGTTTTGTTACCTAACTTTGATTTTGGGAACGTTTTTTTGTTTATTGATGTATGCGTTATAAATCCATGTTACACTAAAGTATCCCGTTAGTTTAAATACTAACCTACCATTCTTAGGGACATGGTTAGTTGCATAAGGAAACTTATTCTTCTTCAACTTTGAGATTTTTATAAAAGCTATCAACTATTGGATAAATATCAGGCTCTGTATAATAGTAATAGTCATTTACATAATTTTCTGTAAATATAAAAGTCATTTGTTCATCTTCATAAAGGGTAATGGAATAAAGGAATCCAGCTCTATCTTCTTGATTTTCTTCAGGTATAAATTGTACATCCTTGATTTCACTCAAAAACTCATCAATTACTTTTTTATCTGTTGTGATTTTTGAATAACCTGTACCTCCATCTTGTACTTGAATTTTAGTAACATCTTCAAGGTCGTTTTTATAAAATTCCGTAAGTGTTTTCGTTTCTAATCCACAGCCTGTTAAAAGAAAAATAAATAAAAATAAAGCTAACATTATTTTTTGAGTATACATTTCAACACCTCCGTATCAAAATCGCTATACTTTTAAATTAATTAAAGTATAACCTTCCCAAAGCGAGATTTGGGGACTTTTTGCTCTTAACGTTGTAAATCCAAATGAACAACAATAAGTAATTATTTTTTATTTTTTAGTTCTAAAAGTATAGGTGTTATATTTAGTAAAATAGAAACAATTGTCAGAAACCATAACGCCTTTTCCATAGAAGGTGCAACATCCAATAAAGCCGTCCAATCTTCAACTTTTACCCAATTAGATACAAGGCTATGTTCTGCACAGAGTGTCAGTGCTGTAAATGATAACCCGGTTGTCATCGCAAGTTTATAATCTTTACCTGTTGTATACATATAAAGATTTATAAAAGTTGCTACTATAGCAATAAGACCTAATATTAACCACAAAATGACACCTCCCTTTTTCAATATAGACATAAATTGTAATTAAATTGTTCCCAAACCCTCACTTGGCAATATTTAGCGAAAATTTGTTATTCAACAATCTGGCCCTTTCCATGAAGAAAGACGCTTTCCTATTTCAGAAAAGCGCCCGATTGATGAACAACGAAAGTGTGAAGTAGATAAGAAAGCTATAAACAAATTATCATATATTCCAATTAATTAATAATCCAGCATATGCCAAACCACCACCGAAGCCATACAATAACATCTTGTTACCATTTTTGATTTTCCCTTCAAGTATACCCTTATCTAGTGATAATGGGATTGTAGCCGACGAAGTATTACCGTAATCAACTAAGCTATATAATGTTTTTTCTATCGGGAAATCAGCTTTTTCACATATTGATTCAATCATTCTTAAATTTGCACTATGAGGTACAAACCAATCAACATCACTTAAAGGGATAGATGCATTTTTCATAACAGTTTGCATACCTTTAGGAACAGTAGTAACAGCCCATTTGTAAACCTCGCGTCCATTTTGAACGATTTTATCACTATTAATTAAATCCTCTTCAAACATACGATTTGATAAATTGGAACAATATAAGCTTTTTCCTTTTTCCCCCTCTGAACCCAAATGTGAGGATAGAAAACTTGGTTTTTTTTCGTCGAACTCTACAAGTACTGCTCCTCCACCATCTCCAAATAAAATACAGGTAGATCTATCCTCATAATCAGTAACTTTAGATAGAGTTTCTGCTCCAATAACAAGAATTTTCTTGTGTAAACCAGAAGTAATTAATCCATTTGCTACATGCAATCCATAAGTAAACCCTGCACAAGCAGCGTTTAAATCAATAGTTCCAGAATTTTTAATACCTAGCTTTGCTTGGACTAATGAAGACACGCTTGGAGTTTTGAAATCAGGAGTTAATGTACAGACGATAATCATATCGACGTCATCTACTGATTTATCGTATCGTTCCATTAAATTTCTTACGGCTTTATAACTTAAATCACTTGTAAATTCTTCTTCATTTGTTATTCTTCGTTCTTTAATACCAGTACGTTTAACAATCCATTCATCGTTTGTTTCAACTAATTTTTCTAAATCGTAATTTGTTAACCTTCTTTCAGGTACATATGAACCTATGGCAGTAATACGAGCTTTAGATACGGACATAAAAAAACCACCTTATTTAGAAATTTTTACTCCTTTATTTTATCACTTATTACTAGCACTAGGTACTAATAATGGGTAAAAAAATTTTTTTTACCGGATGCACAGTTAATTCAATAAACCTTACTCCATTAAATGGCCCGATAGTTGAACAAAAAAATCCTGCATATCAACAAAGGAATTTTAATCAAACTATATTATAAATGTTAATCTTTGTTTTAAATAATCGAGCTTTGTTATAAATGATCAATCTTTTTTATAAAATTGTATATGACAAATAAAGTTTGAAATATATTCCTTATAAATTGTAAGTTCAAGCCATAAGGAATTTTGAAGGAATAAAAGAAAGATGGAAACGAAGCGTAATGAATACTACATACAATTTAAAACTAGATTATAACTTTTTGTAGCTTTATAAAGATTGATTAAAAAATATCCCTCATTCCTTATCAAAAATTACATTTTAAAAAATGATTGATAAAATGTAGTTAGTTACTCTTTTTAGATTAAGTATAAGATTTTTTAAAAAAAGTTCGATCATTTTCCTGTTATTTTGTCCGCCCGACTAAGGTAGGTTAACTCCTACCTTAGTTTAAAATTATTCATTTCCAATCTTAGATTTCCATTCTTAGTCTTAGTGAGTGATAAACCAGATTACTCAGACATAATAAAAAGACTCCACAATAAATGAATTCTTTTTATTATTATTATATTTTTTAGATTGCATTATATAATACCTATGAGAATGCTGATAATTAAAAATGGGATATAAAAATTCAACTGAAGCGATAACAAAATATAAATACTGGCAGACAATAATAAAAATTTGGCTGATTATCAATAAATTATTCACTTTCCTTGCATTTTTCATGTTTATGGACATGTTAAATTATAATCGTATGTATTGATGCAAAGCACTCAATACATTAGTTATCTTCCCTTCGAATCTTTTCTTTTCAATAAATAAAAAGAACCCGCTTCAAATACCATGCCATGTTTAAAAGCCCATGTCATAATGGTTTCTTGAAGCGGGTTCTTCCCGTTATTTAAATTAAGTTACTACAATTTCACCAATTATTACAATATTGCTTCTTAGTCTATTTTTGAACAAAAGGAGCTTTAGCTAGATACTTCATGTTGCAATATTTGAGTGTTTCGTTTCAATCTAACTACTTTTTTTATGTCATTACATGGATGAGAAGAGTAACTGTACGGAAATTGACAAATTTTAATAGAATTAAAGATTTTTATAAAATAACATGTTATTTTTAATAGAAAATAAGTCCAAAAAATAAGATAAATATCCGATTAAGGACTATATAACTAACCATATTGAAACAAATTGTTTTTATTAACCATTACAATTTAACTATATATACAGACTTTGAATAATTATTAATATATTGCTATCATACTAGTTGCTTTCTAATTCCAACAAAAGGAGACTAGTTATATGAATACTAAATTCACAAAATTAAGCAAAAAAGGATTAAGTGCTACCATTTTAGCTGCTGGAATCATAGGTGTTTCAATGGCGCCAAATGCATATGCTCATGGGTTTGTTGAAAAACCTGCTAGCAGAGCTGCTTTATGTACTCAAAATTATGGGGCACTTAACTTAATGTGTGGAAACGTTATGTACGAGCCACAAAGTCTAGAGGCACCTAAAGGATTTCCACAAAGTGGACCTGCTGATGGTAAAATCGCATCTGCTGGGGGCCTATTTGGTGGTATCCTTGATCAACAAACTGCAGATCGTTGGTTTAAGAATACGATTACAGGAGGATTAAATACTTTTACATGGAAATATACTGCCCCTCATTTAACAAGTAAATGGCATTATTATATTACAAAAAGTGGTTGGAATCCTAATAAACCATTATCTCGTGCTGATCTTGAACTGATTGGTACTGTTGAACATAATGGTTCTGCCGCATCGAATAATTTAACTCATACAATTAACGTCCCAACTGATCGTAGTGGGTACCACATTATTCTAGCTGTTTGGGATGTAGCTGATACTTCAAATGCCTTCTATAGTGCAATTGATGTTAATTTGGTGAATAATGGAGACGTAGATAAAGAAGCTCCAACTCAACCAAATGGATTACTTACAACAAAAGTTACTTCTAACAGTGCTGAACTAAAATGGAATCCCTCTACAGACAATGTGGGTGTAAAAGAATATCAGGTATTACGAGATGGTAAAGTAGTTGGCGTGGTACCAGGAACATCATTCACAGATAAAAATTTAAAAGCGAGTACTAGATATACATATACAGTAAAAGCAGTAGATGCTGCTGGAAATGTTTCTAATGAAAGCGAATCGACAGTTGTAGAGACAATGCACACTGTTCCAGATACAGAAACACCAACGCAACCGACTGCACTACACTCAATGGGAGTAACATCTTCTAGTGTAGACTTAATGTGGACTGCATCAGAGGATAATGTAGCAGTTGACCATTATGTTATATATAAAGGGACACAAGTTGAACCTATGACTGTTGTTGGGACATCAAAAACTACATCATTTATGGACAAGAATCTCCAAGCAAATACAACATATAAGTATGCAGTAACTTCTGTAGATACAGCTGGAAATGAATCCATTAAAAGTCCAATTTTAACTGTAACAACAAAAGACCTCGGAGCTTCTTATGAACAATGGAATCCGTTTAAGGCGTATACAAAAGGAGATAAGGTAGAATACCAAGGAAAGAATTATGAAGCTGTTCAAAGCTATCAAGGATACGGAGATCCAAATTGGATCAACGCGTTGTCTTTATGGAAAGAAATCCAATAAAAATTAAGTGTAATAAACAAATTATTATAACGTTCTTGCCGATTACTAAGTAAACGACACTATCTTTATAAACACCAAAAAGAGCTGTACATAAACGTACAGCTCCTTCTATTGTATTCTCTTGTGCTCACGGCAGAAAGTAAAGTGAATTGCGCACAATATTGTCCAGCATTTCACGATCCGCAGTTACAGTGGTCACTGTAATCCCATGCATAACATTAACCAGGTATTGGGCCAATGCTTTTATATCCCAGGTTCCCTTCAGCTCACCGCTCTGCACCGCACGTTCTAGCAGTTGGTAAAAGGCTTCCTCGTTCTCAGCCATATTAGCTTTGACCAGATTATATACCTTCTGATGGGAAGCTGCCAGCTCTAACGAGGCATTCACCATAAAACAGCTACGGCGGCCCGTATATTCGATAACCTCATGAAAATATCGCAACAGTAGTTCCTTCGCCGAACCTTGTTCATACAAGATAGACCCCAGTTGTTGTTTGGATTGAAGGTCGTAACGCTCCAAAGCTTGAAGGTACAAATCCTCTTTACTTCCAAAAGTCTCATAAATACTGCTTCGACTAAGTCCAAGCTGCTCCACCAAATCCTGCATAGAACAACCCTCATACCCTTTATGCCAAAACACATCGATGGCCAAATCCAATACTTTAGGAATTTCAAAACTTTTTCTTCTGCTCATAACCCACCTCTTCACAAAACAACCTTAAGCGGCAAAAAAGGTGCGTGAAACTCAAGTGTCACTTAAGCTTGCACAAACTTTAGAATCTCAGCGTTAAACTTTTCCTTCTCTTCAAACACGAGTCCATGGCCGCTTTCTTCAAATACGATAATTTCTGCATTTGGAAACCCTTTAATCTGAGGTTCAAAAGGCATTGTATCATTTTTGCCTTGGAAAATACAAACAGGCACATGAATTTGGTTCAATTCTTCTCGTGAATCTTCATAAGCAAGGCACTTTAGTGACATTGCAAAAGCTACGGGATTCTGTATCCAAAGACATGCGATTGTACCAGTCAATAAAAGCTTGGCTTGGCTTTTGATGGAACAAAGTGCTATTGAAATCTTCAATCAGCTGTGGACGGTCTTGCTGTGCAGCTTCTATAAGAGACTCCATAACCTCAACTGGCAAGCCATATGGATAATCCGATCTTTGCGTGAAGAGAGGTGTAGCTGCAGAAGCAAGCACCATTTTGGAAACGCCATAGCCTTGATGTCTTGCCATATATCTCACTGCAATGGCTCCACCCATTGAGAAGCCCACAAGGGTAGCATTTTTAATCTCCAACTGCTCAAACACCCTGCGAATGTCATCCGCAAATTGATTGTACGAATAGCCATTGAGCGGACGGTCAGATTTACCGAAACCTCTTAAATCAATACCAATGTAGCGAATCCCTTTGAAAGGAAGAACGTTTCTTTGGTATTCATACATTGCTTGCCCGACAGGAAGACCATGTATGAATACTACCGGCTTCCCTTCACCGACATCTTCTACATATAAGTTTACGTTGCCTCCCACAGATACAAAATGGCCTGAAGCTGTTGTTAATCTTTGAGTCATATTAATAACCCTCCATATTATCATTTATTGTTATTCCAAGTCATTATGGAACAATCATTCCGAAAAGAGTTTAAAAAAAGAGTCACTTCGACTCAATTGCTTCCTACCTTTGATGAAAGTAGTCTGTCCTTTTCTGGAATGAACGTTCCATAACGAAAGTGATTATACTCTTTTTTACTCCTAGTAGTCAAACACAATTAAATACTTTTATTTACATGAAAATAAAAATGAACAGCAATTGGGGAATGAAGTACTCGATTATTACTACCTTTTCTGGTATAATAAGTCAATTCTCCTTCTAAAATTAGGATGATCTTCTCCATATGGATGGAAATGAGCTTCAATTCCATTATCATCTTTATCTATCTGAAAATATAGAACTCGATGATTCTTACAAGAACTTTCCCAAATTTTTTTGAATTTAATATCAGATTTTATTAAAGCTTTTAAATCCATACCATATCACCTCGTTAATCTTATAAATTAATTATCCTAATTATCACCATAAATATCCAGTTATTTTAGAAAAAGGGTTGTTCAATAAAATTGTCCTTAATTGAAAAAAGACCCATTCCTTATTAAAGAAATGCGACCGATGTTGAAAGAACGTTTTTCATCTAAAGTCCCTGGCCTAAAATAGTTTAAACACATAGTTATTTTTACTAAAACACCATTATAGAAACGATTTAAAAACAACATGCATCTGTTCGATATCTGATACAATGCTATTAAATGTAATTTTAAACAAAAACAACAGTACCTTTGGTTACCCAATTTTGGATATACTTTCAGGTACTGTTGTTGTTGGTTAATTAATAAATATCTTTTCTAAACTCTTTTTCTATTCAGAAGACCAAAAAGTGCAAATCCAACCAAGAGAATACCGATAAGGTTCATAAAACCTGTCTGCTTTTCACCTGTTTGAGGCAATATTTGCTGTTTCTCTTTTTTCGTATAGTCTTCTGGGGTAATATTACTTTCATTGGTATTACTATCAATACTATTAGCATCTTTACTAGTATTACTGTCTGTATTAGAACTGCCATTCATACCAATATTGCCGTCTGTATTGGTATTACTATCCGTACCAGTATTATCCTCTGTATTAGTATTACCATCCGTATCAGTATTACCGTCTGTATTAGTATTACCATCCGTACCAGTATTACCGTCTGTATCAGTATTACCACCCGTATCAGTATTACCATCCGTACCAGTATTACCATCCGTACCAGTATTACCATCTGTATTAGTATTACCATCCGTACCAGTATTACCACCCGTACTAGTATTACCACCCGTACCAGTATTACCATCCGTACCAGTATTACCGTCTGTATTAGTATTGCCATCCGGAACTACCTGAACCACTTCTGTTTTAGCTGGAGGTGTTGTAATTTCATTATTTTTTGAGTCATATGCAATTGCTATGTTCTCTATTGTTGCATTTAAAGCACTTGGTAACACTTTTACTCTGAACTTAATAGTAGCTGTTTCCCCCGCTTTTAATACGACCGGTTGAATAATTAACTCACCATTTTTCCAAACATCAGTATCCATTAATTCTTTGCCATTTAAAATAGTAGACCCTGGAACTAGCTCAACATGAGCAGGTAGTTTATCTTTGATTGTACCATTCCAAGATTCAATTTTTTCTTCGTTTTTAGCTTCAATTGTATAGGTTATAAGACTACCTATATTTGCTTTTGCTTTATCTACTTCTTTAGTTAACTTTATATCAACCGGTAAAACTTGGATATCCGTACTTGGCTTATCCGGATCATCAATATTGTCTCCACCAACAGCAGCAATATTTTTGATTTCCTCGCCGGATTGTCCCGACAAGATTTTAGCTTCAAATGAGACTGTATACCATTCCGTATCTTTCACATCACCAAATTCCGCGATTACAGCGCCATTACTGAATGAACCTTTACCATTATGACTAACTTTAATACTATCTTCTACATATTGTATGCCTGTAGGAAGCTTGTCTGTAATCGTAAAGTTTTTAATGATACTTTCAGATACTTTATTACGTGATTTAATTGTATAAACTATCGTGTCTCCAACTTCAAAATTGTTCTTTCCTGTTTGTGCATTCACAGCAGTTTTACTAGATTCCAAAATTGGATTACGTGGATAGACATTGACTACCTCTTCTGGTTTATCTGGGGTTGGAATATTATCGCCTGTAACTGTCGCTACATTTTTAATATCCAATCCTGCTTGACCCGCTTGGACTTTTACTTCAAATGTTAGTTCATGCCAGTTTGTATCTGTAATATCACCGAATTGGCCGGTTACAGTTCCGTCGGCATAATGACCTTTGTCTGTATCTTGTTCATCTGTTACTGCTACGCCATCCACTTTTAAGCTACCTGGTTGGTACTCAAGCCCTTTTGGTATCGCATCCGAGATGACTAAGTTTTTAACTAGACTATCTGTTAACGTATTTTGCGTTTTGATTGTATACAGAAGCGTATCTCCAACCTCTGGGTGATCCTTATCTGTATTTCCTGAAGCCTTTTCTTTAATAGTCGATGATTTCTCCGACGCTAGTTGTGCGCCACGTGGATAAACATTGACTACCTCTTCCGGTTTATCTGGGGTTGGAATATTATCGCCTGTCACTGTCGCTACATTTTTAATATCCAATCCTGCTTGACCCGCTTGGACTTTTACTTCAAACGTTAGTTCATGCCAGTTTGTATCTGTAATATCACCGAATTGGCCGGTTACAGTGCCGTTGGCATAATGGCCTTTGTCTGTATCTTGTTCATCTGTTACTGCTACGCCATCTACTTTTAAGCTACCTGGTTGGTACTCAAGCCCTTTTGGTATCGCATCCGAGATGACTAAGTTTTTAAGTAGACTATCTGTTAACGTATTTTGCGTTTTGATTGTATACAGAAGCGTATCTCCAACCTCTGGGTGATCCTTATCTGTATTTCCTGAAGCCTTTTCTTTAATAGTCGATGATTTCTCCGACGCTAGTTGTGCGCCACGTGGATAAACATTGACTACCTCTTCCGGTTTATCTGGGGTTGGAATATTATCGCCTGTCACTGTCGCTACATTTTTAATATCCAATCCTGCTTGACCCGCTTGGACTTTTACTTCAAATGTTAGTTCATGCCAGTTTGTATCTGTAATATCACCGAATTGGCCGGTTACAGTGCCGTTGGCATAATGGCCTTTGTCTGTATCTTGTTCATCTGTTACTGCTACTCCATCTACTTTTAAGCTACCTGGTTGGTACTCAAGTCCTTTTGGTATCACATCCGAGATGACTAAGTTTTTAACTAGACTATCTGTTAACGTATTTTGCGTTTTGATTGTATACAGGAGCGTATCTCCAACCTCTGGGTGATCCTTATCTGTATTTCCCGAAGCCTTTTCTTTAATAGTCGATGATTTCTCCGACGCTAATTGTGCGCCACGTGGATAAACATTGACTACCTCTTCCGGTTTATCTGGTGTTGGAATATTATCGCCTGTCACTGTCGCTACATTTTTAATATCCAATCCTGCTTGACCAGCTTGTACTTTTACTTCAAACGTTAGTTCATGCCAGTTTGTATCTGTAATATCACCGAATTGGCCGGTTACAGTGCCGTTGGCATAATGGCCTTTGTCTGTATCTTGTTCATCCGTTACTGCTACGCCATCTACTTTTAAGCTACCTGATTGGTACTCAAGTCCTTTTGGTATCGCATCCGAGATGACTAAGTTTTTAACTAGACTATCTGCTAACGTATTTTGCGTTTTGATTGTATACAGGAGCGTATCGCCCACCTCTGGGTGATCCTTATCTGTATTTCCTGAAGCCTTTTCTTTAATAGTCGATGATTTCTCCGACGCTAATTGTGCGCCACGTGGATAAACATTGACTACCTCTTCCGGTTTATCTGGGGTTGGAATATTATCGCCTGTCACTGTCGCTACATTTTTAATATCCAATCCTGCTTGACCAGCTTGTACTTTTACTTCAAACGTTAATACATGCCAATCCATATCCGTAATATCACCGAATTGTCCTGTAATAACCCCATCTATAAAATGGCCTTTATCTGTATCTTGTTCATCTGTTACTGCTACTCCATCTACTTTTAAGCTACCAGGTTGGTATGCAAGCCCTTTTGGGATAGCATCTGAAATAACTAAATTTTTAATCATGCTATTAGAGATAGTATTTTGGGTATAAATCGTATACAGTAATGTATCTCCAACTTCTGGATTTGCTGCATCAGTATTAGCAACAGCTTTTTCTTTTAGCACTGCAACTTTTTCAGATTGTAGAACTGGACCATTTTGATTAATTAACGTAGATACTTCATTTGAATTTGTTGTTTCTTCTTTGTTTGTTAATAAATTCTTATAATTTACTTGCGCTTTGTTCGCTACTGTTGTACCAGCACTTACTAGAGCTTTTACTTTAAATTGAACCGTAATGCCATCTGGCAGTGTGTTCGTATTTGGCAAGTCGCCCAGCTTAACAATGACTTTGTTGCCATCAAATTGACCTTTGTCACCGTCATCGGCATCAGTTAAATCGCCTTTGCCAGGACCACTGATAATTTTTAATGAATTTGGTAGATATTCTGTACCTGCCGGGATAGCATCTTCAAATACCGCATTAGATGCGATATCTCCACCGTTATTTTTAACAGTCACTTCATACGTTAACTCATCACCAGCAGATACTTCGCCTTCTGGAGAGACGGTTTTTTCTGCGGTGACACATGATTCTGTTCCTAGAAAGATATTATCTAAGAAATTGCCAGCATCAGGTTGCCCTAGAACAGATTCAACTGCTTCAAAACCAAAGCGTGTGACAGTTTGGCCAGCAGGAACTGTGTAAGTTCCTCGATACTCCTTCCACCCATCAGAAGTGTGAGTGCTTATTGTTTCAACAACCGGTAGAGCACTAGGAGCAGTTGTAATGGAACCGATTCTTACAGCCATTTTATCGTATCCATGCGTCTGATATTCATATGCAGCTCTATGTGATAAACGCCAATAAATGGTTTGCCCTGGTGTTGTTTTTACATCCTGATATAATTGACCAAATTCATAAGCGTTTAATTCTACGTATTGCTCTCCATGTGGAACATCGGTCATATAGTGATATTTGCTATTTACATCAGGGTATATACCCAGTTTTGGAGATCCCATTTCTATAGATCTTGAACTATCAGTAGTTTTCCATCCTGGAACAAAATCATCATAAATAGTCTTCCAAACTTTACCGTCTTGATAGACAGAATTAACAGGAAGATTCAGCAAATCTGGCTCCTCAAAACTACCATTAATTAATGCTACTGGTGCTGCACAAGCGTCGGGCGGTGTCGTGCTTTCGACAACCTTGCTTGTTACTTCGTTTGATGAAGTTGATTCATCTGTATTTTTTAATAGATTTTTAAATTTAACTTGCGCTTTGTTCGCTACCATCTTTCCTTCATAGCTTGCCAACGCTTTTACTTTAAATTGAACAGTAACGCCATCTGGCAATGTGCTCGTATTTTGCAAATCACCTAACTTGACGATTACCTTATTGTCATCAAACTGACCTTTGTCGCTGTCATCTTCATCTGTCAGGTCGCCTTTGCCAGGACCATTGGTAATTTTTAATGAGCCTGGTACATATTCGGTACCTTCCGGAATAGCATCTTCAAACACTGCATTCGCTGCAATATCTCCGCCATTATTCTTCACGTTTACTTCATACGTTAACTCATCACCAGGGTAAACGTCGCCTTTTGGTGAGACAGTTTTTTCTGCGGTAACACAAGGTTCTGTTCCCAGGAAAATGTCGTCTAATAAATTACCCCAACGTTGATCTCCACCAGCTGCCTCGATAGAGTTGAAAGCAAACCTTGTGGTTGTTTGACCTGCTGGTACCGTGTAGGACCCTGAATAATATACCCACTCGTCTTTATCAGTCGTAATTTCTTTAACAGTCGGAAGACTTTTTGGATCAATATTGGCTGAACCTATTTGTACAGCCATTGTATCTACACCTAGCCCTCCCTTATGGGCTAATCGCCAATAAATTGTTTGACCTGGTGTTGTTTTAACATCTTGATATAGTGCCGATACTTGTTCAGCATTCAACTCAGCATATTGATTCCCATTTGGAGGGTTAATTTCCATACCTCCATAAAGGTATTCTGATTTCATAATTTGAATAAATTTATCGGATGCTGATGTTTTCCATCCTGGAACTTCACTTTCCAAGAAATACTGCCATGCATGTTCAGATCCTGGTGAACCTGTATCTCCCGGCATTCTTGCAGTCGGTTCTTCAAAACTACCATTAATCAATGCTACTGGTGCTGGACAGGATTCTGTTGGCGGATCAGTTGGTGGTTGGTTCGAAGCTGGGATTGTTGCCGTATCTTCTTTACAACCAATAGTGGCTTTAAGCGTATTATCCATAGAATAATCAGCATTTTTTAAAACTGCATGTATTTTTCCTTCTGTATCCGAAACTAAATCTGCCAGTGCTTCTCCGTTTGGCCCTGTTAATACTCCACTTGTTGAAGTGAAAGTATCAAGAGATGCTCCTGAAACTGGATTGCCTAATGGATCTAATAAGGTTGCCGTCACATTATATTCCCCAGAATTACCGTTTGGCTCTGTCGCTAATTGCACACTACTAGGTGCTTGCTTGTAATTATTTTGAGGATTAAGTGTCGTAATAGGAGCCAAATCATTCACAAAATACCAGCTATTGATATCATGGTTCTCATAATTGGGATATCCTGTTGACGCGGTAAACCCAGCATGAATCGGTTGTCCGCCAAATATAGCACCAAGGTCTACGTTGTTCACACTTAGTACTATATTAGAACTAGCCCTATCCGGTGAAGTACCTAAACGAACCTGAACAATCTGGCTTAAACCGTCATAGTCGATCCAAGAATAATACTGAGTACCGTTAGATAAAACAAAATTGGTACCATTATCTGTATTATACTGATTCAAATCTGTAAATCGACCTGTCTGATTTACCACTGATCCATTTTCTGCAAGTCCAATGTAATTTGAAGATGGATCTTTATAAACATCGTTTAAGAATGTATCATATTTAACGGCAAAGCTTGGGTTTATACCATAATATCCCAAACCGCCTCCATCTGCCTTTTCGCTAGTTGATTTAGTTGAAATCGTAAAGGTCAATCCATCACTTGCACCTGCAGGATTTGCATTATTCATACTAAAAGAAAATGCTGTACTAAATGAATAATTGTTTTTAGGACACATTGCATCTTTGTTAAAGACGGCTCCACTTTGTAGAGGAGTTGCAGATGTCAAGCGAATAATATCGGAACCACCCGGTACCGCTGCAGTTCCATTTAAAGTAAATAATTGATTCACTGTATCCATTGGAAAATTATCGAACTTATACGTAAGCCAAGGATTAGAGCCAGTAGCATTTGCCATAATATCTTGGTCTGTATAAGTAATGGCTGCATCTTGCGAAGAAGACATTTCTGAAGAAGTATGATTGTCTTCTGTAGGCTGTTCTTTAATAGGTTGTTCTTCTTCTGGTGTTTCTTCAATTATTTCCTCTGGAACTGCATTTTCATCTGGTGCTGTATTCTCATTAGATGTTATATTTTCATCTGATGTTGCCTCAGTAGTTGATGGCGTTTCAGAGGGTACAGGTGTAATGTTCAATGGCTGTGAATAAAAAATTTGACCATTTTGCTCCATTGTTGCCTGAATATTTACATTATCAGTAAGACTACTAGAAAGGGATAAGGAAACTCTTTTCTTATCTCCTACAAGAGTAAATTTGGTCCAATCCACAAATACTGTTTGAGTGTTTTCATCATAAGTTAGTCCTTCTTGCAAAGGATTATCCAATTTCAGGGATAACCCTTCTGGCAGTTGCAACTTTGATTTAGTATCTGTATCTTGTCCTTCTTGTAAGACTAAGTCCAAAGAGATTACTTGGTTTTCTACTTTAAACTCTTGAATTCTCTCATTTTGGCCTTTCTCAGTAAAATACAAATTATCTGTATAATTATTTATTAACTCCTCTGCACTAGCTAGAGAAATAATTGAAGAAGACAGACTTTGAAATAGTAATACGAAAATTAGGAATATGCTAAGTTTCCTAGAACAATATATGCTACGTCTCATTATTCTCCTCCTATGTAGTTGTAATATTTACAATCAAACTAAGTAACTCCCCCTTCTAAATAGAAATTTTTTATTAAAAACAATATCCCCCCTCACTCGGGACAGAAGAAGCTGGTATTGGCGAGCAAGGGTTCCTGACTACTATGAAGAACCTGGTGAATTCCCGTGGAGATGAACTCCGCAACGAGTTAGCTTCTGTCGGATTAAGTGAATCGGAAGCTGCTCAATTCGAAAAGGAACTGGATACAGGTAAATTGGTCATTGTTGCCAATAAGTAAAAACAAACTCGGGAAGTAAATTCCCGAGTTTGTTTTTCATTTTACAAGTCCTCCTCGTATTCCGTCGACTCTGTATTCCAGATAGCCTTTCAACCAAGTCAGTATAAAACATCCTTCTTTATTGTCAATGAAATTTTCATCTTCTTCATTAAAGAATCTTCTTCGATAATATGGCTCGATTATGGAATAAGAAAAAACCCTGCATATAAACACAGGATTTTTATTCAAAATTTGTTATAGATTAATGATTCTTATCTTAAAATGGTGATCTATTATTTTTTAAAACTAAACTTCCTTTTCCTTATTTAGAAGAGTAAGTGACCAATCAATGCTGCAATTGGTAGAGTGATCAGTGTACGCAGGATAAATAAAACAACTAAATCGAAGAATTTCAATGGAATTTTTGTACCCAGAATAAGGCCACCCACTTCTGACATATAAATCAGCTGTGAAACAGATACCACTGCAATAACAAATCTAGTAACATCCGATTCGATTCCTGCTCCTAAAATTGAAGGTAGGAACATATCGGCAAAGCCTACAACCATCGTTTGAGCCGCTTCTGCTGCTTCAGGTAAACCGAGTACTGTTAAAATTGGCTCAAATGGCTTCCCTAAAATCACAAAGATGCTTGTAAATTCGGCAAGCATTAAGGCAATTGTTCCGAAAGCCATTACAATCGGAGCAACTCCAATCCATAAATCAATGACATTTCTAGATCCATCTTTTAAAAATTGACGTGGATCTCGGTTTGCATGGGCAACAGCTAGAGCGTTTTCTAGACCATGTGAGACAGAATTATAGCCTTCTGGCAATTTTTCACGCGAATAGTCTACTGGCGTACCATCTATATATGTATCTTCCTTCTTAGCAAGTGGATAAATTCTTGGCATAATAATGGCTAACACAATCCCACAAAGCACAACTGTTAAATAATAAGGAATAAAATAGCGTGCCAGGTGCACAGTATCCAATACAACGATACAGAATGTGATAGATACAACCGAGAAACTTGTCGCAATAATAGCTGCTTCTTTCTTCGTGTAGTTCCCCATCTCATATTGCTTACTAGTCATTAACACACCAATCGTACCATCACCAACCCATGATGTAAGAGCATCGATTGAAGAACGACCAGGACTCTTAAATAGGGGTCGCATGATTCTTACCATCATTGTGCCGAAAAATTCAAGTAAACCGAAATTTGTTAAAAAAGGTAAGAGGAATCCAGCAAATAAAAAAATGGTAAATAGGAACGTCACAAGTCCACCATTCGGATCCATTAGTAGTCCACCAGTATTTTCATTGTTGATCGCAGACGGTCCAAAATTAAAGACAACCATGGAAGCAAAAATTAATCCGATAAATCGTGTTATCGTCCAAAACCAATTTACATAAAACAATGTATCTAAAATACTAGGCTCTTTCGCATTTTTTCGAGGAATAAATTTAGCAATAAGTGCTCCAAGTGCTGAAATCGCAAACATTAAGATCGTAAAGTAACTAATAACTGGAGCCACAATCCCCGCAAGAATATTTGCTAATATTGCTATTGGTACTTTCCACCCCTCTTCAGTTAATACCGGTGTCATGAATAAGAAAATACCGATTAAAGAAGGAATAATAAAATAGAAATATGTAGAACTAGAATATTTTTTCATTTTTTTATAAAACCCCATTTCTCTTTTTACGCAAGAAAGCTTGATCATTATGTATTTTTAGCTAGTCATATAGAAAATTGCTACTATAACATTCATACCAAACAAAATTACCTGTAACTATTTTAATACATACCAACAATACATATAGTGTTAATAATTAACTATATTACTTTCCTCCCCTTTGATTGTTGCCACGTTCTACGAGCTAGGATATGCCGTTTTCATTCAATACCTCTTTCCTCCCTCTGTTATAGAACTATTATAAAAACTTTGAAGTTTTGAGTTTTAGCCAGAAAAAGACTTACTTCATTCATGTTTTTATAACATAATTGTGTTATAAAACTATTGTAAACGCTACAATATGTTTGGTTCAACCTTACAATTTTCTGAATATTTATACATGTAATTATTGTTTTGTTATACTTATATAATAATATATTCTAAAATAAACTTCATTCTAGATTAATGAAAAAAAGAATGGGGCTGAAGATAAAATAAGTGAATAGACAACTATACAATGATAAGTTGTCTATTCACTCACTTTGGGATTATTATGGTCTTTTTATTTTAGGACAGGAGATGCAAAAGTCTTTTGTTTCATCAGAGGTTTGATAGTAGAAGCAGCACGTTTTTCTCAGTCGAACTGGATGCTCGGATTCCTCAATTGTCACTTTAGGTCCACAATAGTGGGTTAAAGGATTTTTTCTTTCACCAAAAAGGATACCTGGCGCTTGCTTTACTATGTAATGATAATCTTCTTGGATTCGTGCTAGCTCTTGCTCGCTGGCATCTTCTTTTAATTTTGTTTCATATAACCAATTGACATAAATTGCGGTGTTTTCCCACAAGATTGTTTTTGGAATCTTCGTTATAATTATTAAAGATTGCCATACTTTCGCAAGATTGTCAGCAAAAATTCCTCTAAGAACCTCATCACGCCATTGATTACGGTCTAGTATAGGCTCTGAGACCGTGCTATCGATTAATCGAATTTTGGGAAGCCACGGCTTTGCATTATTTTCTGCTTCTATCCAGATATTGTCGATATGAACAGGTATACCTTTATCAAATCTCGACATCGCATAAAACGCTGAAGCCATAGTTAAAACACTGTAGCGCTTAGCAAATAGCGATGCTGTAACGAGAATAGATGGAGATTGGAAGAAAGGTGCAATTTTTTGTAAATATTTTAAAGCTTGTTTAGTATTCAATAATTCTTGAGCGCATAAAGAGTAGTTTGAATCTATAATGGGTTCCTTCGTCAATCGATAATCTCTTACAAGTATGGCTATTTCTTCAGCTGACAGTTTTACACTCAACTGATCCCTACCTCCTCTAAAATCTCCTCATTCACTGATCGTCCTTTACCATGAGGGACACATAATGGCGTACTAAATAACGGATCTTTTATTATGGTACAGTCCATACGAAAGACAGCCTGTACCATCTCGGCTGTTACCACTTCCTCAGGTTTACCTTGCGCATAAATTTGTTTATCACGCACAGCAACAATATGATGGGCATAGCGACATGCTAAATTTAAATCATGTAACACCATGACAACAGTACGGCCTTCATTTTCATTTAAATCAAATAGTAAATCTAAAATTTCTACTTGATGAGCCATATCTAAATAAGTTGTGGGCTCATCTAGTAAAATAAGATCTGTATTTTGAGCCAATGTCATGGCAATCCACACACGTTGCCTTTGACCGCCAGATAATGCATCCACTGGTCGATCAGCAAATTTAGTCATCTGTGTAACCGTAAGTGCATTCTCCACAATTTTTTCATCCTCAGTAGACCATTGCTTTAACCAGCTTTGATGGGGATAGCGACCTTGCTTAATCAATTGTTGGACGGTTAATCCTTCAGGCGCAACAGGACCCTGTGGTAAAATAGCTAAACGTTTTGCCACTTCTTTGGTAGAAATGGCATGTAGTTGATCATCTTCTAATAATATGTCACCTGACTTCGCTTTTTGAAGTCGTGCAAACGTTCGAAGTAGCGTGGATTTTCCACAACCGTTGGCACCTACTAGTACCGTTATTTTCCCTTTAGGTATTTGAAGATTCAAATCCTCCAAAATAAGATTATCTCCATAACTAACATTTAAATCTTGTGCTTCTAAGACATTTCTCATATTCCTGTCACCTTCTTCTCCGCTTTCCTATTCTTCTATATTAATTTATTGATTGCGCGTTCTAAATAGTAAATATATAAAGAAAGGTGCGCCAATTGCAGCTGTAAATACACCTGTTGGTAAGTCCTTTGGTAAAAAGGCTGTTCGTGCCACAATATCGGCTACGATAACAATAATGCCACCAATAATAGCTGTCACCGGAATTAATCCAGCAAAGGATCGCCCCACAAGCATTCTACTAATATGAGGAGCTACTAATCCTACAAAGGCAATTCCACCAGCAAAAGCGACTGCTGAACCGGCTAGCATCACACTAATAAGTAAAAAAAGTAAACGATACCTTTGAACTTTGACCCCTAGCCCTATTGCCATTTCGTCTCCCAGTTCCTTTACATTCACCGTTCTTGCCAACATAAATGTTAATGGCAATAAAATGGCCACCCACGGTAAGAGTAAATACACATCCTGCATATTCGCCCCATATAAACTACCTGTTAGCCATAAATAGGCCTTCGTTGTCGCTGCCACCTCACTCATAACAAGTAACATGGTCACAACTGCCTTTGCTAAAGCAGAAATACCAATCCCAATGAGGACCATGCGAATAGGTGTTACACCTTTTCTCCACGAGAGAAGATAGATGATAAAGGAGATTATAGCAGCACCTAATATAGCAGCTAACGGTAAAAATTGAATGCTGATTGACCCCATACAATACACGATAAAGATAATTGCACCCATGGATGCTCCACTCGTTATTCCGATAATATCTGGAGCCGCAAGTGGATTGCGGATAATTCCTTGTAATAGTAACCCGGCAACACCTAGCGCAGCACCAACTAACAATGCCATCAACACACGCGGGAGCCTTAATGTATGTAAGACAAAATCATAATCCCTATTAGCATAGCCGAATAGTTCTTTCACCACTGTGAATGGATGGATAAACTCACTACCCGCAGATAGAGCAAGGACTGATATGATGCCTACTAATAAACTTAGCAGAAGTAACACCCAACAAGTTCTTTTGGCAATTTGAAAAGATATGCGATTAGATTTCGTTCGTACCGACATATAATTAGACATTTTTAGCTAGCCCCTTTCGTGCAATATAAATAAAGAAAGGAGCTCCGATTAAGGCAGTCATTACACCAATTGGGAGTTCTAACGGCATCATAACATATCTAGCTGCCATATCAGCTAACAGCAGCAATATCGCTCCTAATATTGCACTATACGGAATAATCCAACGATAATCTGTGCCAACAAGATTGATGGCAATATGAGGGACAATCAATCCAATAAAACCGATTGAACCTGCTACAGCAACTGAACTACCTGCAAGTATGATAATGATGATGCCTAGAGTAATTTTCGTGATCATTGTTCGTTGACCTAAACCTTTTGCAATATCATCACCAGATTGTAAAATATTGATAGAACGCCCCATTAATATCGTCACGATTGTTACTATTAAAATAAAAGGTAATACAGGTACAAGCATTTCAATGCTACGTCCTGACACAGACCCCGCTAACCAAAAAAGGACGCTTTGTAAACCCTGTTCATCAATTACTAAAAGCCCTTGCGTAAACGAGACAAATAGAGCTGTAATCGCTGCACCAGCTAATACTATTTTAATTGGTGTTAAACCATCTCTACCTAATGAACCTAAGAAAAACACCATTGTTCCCGCAATGCCCGCCCCTAAAAAGGCAATCCAGATATAGCTCATTAAAGATTGAATGGAAAAAAGAGTAATGGCACTGACAATAAAAAATATGGCTCCTGCATTGATTCCTAAAATATCAGGAGCTGCTAAAGGATTTCTTGTTAATGCTCGCATTAATGCCCCTGCTATAGCAAGGCTTGCGCCAACTACTGTAGCGATTACAGCTCTTGTAAATCTAGATGTTCGAATGATAACATGCTCCTTATCAGCAGCATCAAAATGAAACATGGCATCGTAGATTGACGAGAAAGGAATGGAAGTTTGACCAATGGCTATGCTAATGATAAATGCCAGCAAAAGAATCACACAACTGATGAATAAGCCTGTTTGTTTCATCGAAGTACTAGAAAGAATAATTCTCATTTTTATGCCAACTTTCTGATCCACATTTTATCTTATGAATAGGGTTGTAGTTTTCGAAATCTCTAACACTACAGGAGAGGGCTGTTGTTCAAGCATTCTCCAACACCTAAACAGCCCTTATCTCCTTCACTATTTTTCTAATTCAAATTTGTCATAAATATCATCTAACATTAAATTAGCACTAATAATCCCACCAGCTAGATTCCAATTTATTTCATCTACTTGATAAACCTGATTTGCCTTTACAGCATCAAGCTCTTTCCATAGTGGATGATTTGTCCACTCTTCATAAACTTTTTTGACTGCTTCATCATTTTCCATAAACATATAAATAACATCAGCATTCATTTGTGTAATGCTTTCTTTGTCTGTTAGTTTCACGATTTCCAATGAATCATCTGTTAAATTTTTAGGGCCTTGAAAGCCAAGCTCTGCTAAAATAGAGCCCGCATACCCAGTTACATATATTCGTGCATGGTCTGCTCTGAAGTTAACAACAGATACATGGAATGGCCATTTATCGCCCAGCTTTTCTTGAATCTTTGTTTGGAAATCAGCCACTCGAGTATCCCAATCCCCTAATACCTCTTTAACTTTTTCTTCTTGATTCATTGCTTGCCCCATCATTTCAGCTGTCCCTTTGAAATCGAAAACCGTTTCATGAGCAACTGTTGGTGCAATCTGAGATAACTGATCATAAATTTCCTCATGACGGACTTTAGAAGCAATGATTAAATCTGGTTTAAGCTTTGCAATTTCTTCAAGATTTGGCTGAGTTTCTTGTCCAACAATTGCAACACCATCAAGATCATTTTTTAAGTAATTATAAATAGGTGCTTCAGCCCAAGATTCTACTACCCCAACTGGCTTAATGCCCAACGCTACTGCCACATCTGTAGCCCCTTGGTAAAGGGTAACGATTTTTGTAGGTGTTCCTTTAATTGTGGTAGTGCCCATTGCATGTTTAATCTCTCGACTAGAGGATTCCGTGTTACTTACTTCTGCTTTGTCATTTTCTTGTGAACTGCTGGAGTTCAATGTTGACTCCCCACATCCAACTAATAAGAGCGCAAAGCTAAATAGCAGTGTAAAAAATATAAAAAAGTCTTTCCTTTGTAGCGATAATTTTGGCATACATACCCTCCTAAGATTTAATTAATAACGATAATCATTATCAATTAAAGAGTATACTGTACGACTGTTTTAATGACAATATCTATTTTTTCAAAAAACGTACTCTTTTCATCAAAATTTATTTTAAATAAAAAATTCAGGACATTGATGTATTAGTTTTGACAGTAAAGAAAAAGGTTAAATCCTTCATCTTGATACTTTTATTTCACTCCTAGATGTAGGCAAGTTGATTTTATAATTTCTACCAAATTAGCTACTTGTTAGATTTACCTATGCATTAATAGGCAAATAAATAGACCCTATCGACATATATCTCATATCTTAATAATGAACTACAACTTATCAAAACAGGAGGTTATAACATGTTTCAACGAAGACGCCATCCGGCGAAAGGTCCACACTGCTGTCCGCCACAAACAATGCCAACGCAATTTGATCCACCACAATTTTTACCACCAGAGCAATATGTACGCACAAATTATATCCATACAGTTGTTCCACACGTACAACCAGCACATGTAACAACAGTGAACAAACATATGATAGATCATCAATACTATTTCCCATGCACAGAATCTGTCGTTAATGAATGCTGTGAAACACATACAATGTGCGGTATGCCGCCTAACCCTTGCCATATGCCACACCATCATAAACATATGGGGTATTAATAAAAAACTGTCTAACCGTACACAGAAATTTAGACGAAAAAAACCGAGTGACCTCATAAGCCACTCGGTTTATCTTTTATGATTAATACATTTTTAAATATTGATCGCGTTCCCATTGATGGACTGTTGTACGGTACATATCGAACTCGATTTCTTTTGCTTCTTTAAAGTTTGCATAAATATGCTCGCCTAATGCTGCTTGTGCTACTTTATCTTTTGCAAGTAATGTTAAAGCATCATCTAATGCTGCAGGTAGGTTTTCAATACCATTTGCTTGACGCTCTTCTTCTGTCATTACATAGATGTTGCGATTAATAGCTGCAGGTGGTGTTAAGCTTTGACGAATACCTTCAAGACCTGCTTCTAAAATAACAGCCATCGCTAAATATGGGTTTGCTGAAGGGTCCACTGAACGTACCTCTACACGAGTTGAAAGCCCACGAGCTGATGGGATACGAATGAGTGGTGAACGGTTTTGTGCAGACCATGCTACATAACATGGTGCTTCATAACCAGGTACTAGACGTTTATAAGAGTTAACTGTTGGGTTTGTCACAGCTGTGAAGCCTTGTACGTGTGCTAGAACACCCGCCATAAATTGCATAGCTGTTTCAGAAAGTCCTAATTCAGTCGATTCATCATAGAATGCATTTTCTTTGCCTTTAAATAGTGATACGTTAAAGTGCATACCAGAGCCCGCTTCACCAAATAATGGTTTTGGCATAAACGTAGCATGTAAGCCATGTTTACGAGCGATTGTTTTCACTACTAATTTGAATGTTTGGATGTTATCACATGCAGTAACAGCATCAGCATATTTAAAGTCAATTTCGTGTTGTCCTGGAGCTACCTCATGGTGAGAGGCTTCAATTTCAAAACCCATTTCCTCTAGCTCTAATACAATATCACGACGGCAGTTTTCACCAAGATCTGTTGGAGCTAAATCGAAGTAACCACCATGGTCATTTACTTCTAACGTTGGCTCGCCTTTTGCATCTAATTTGAATAAGAAGAACTCTGGCTCAGGCCCTAAATTGAAGCTTGAAAAGCCCATGTCTTCCATTTTTTTAAGAATACGTTTTAGGTTATTTCGTGGGTCACCAGCAAATGGTTCGCCTTTCGCAGTGTAAACATCACAAATAAAACGTGCTACTTTCCCTTTTTCAGAAGTCCAAGGGAATACTACGAAAGTATCGAGGTCAGGATATAAATACATATCAGATTCTTCGATTCGAACGAAACCTTCAATAGATGAGCCATCAAACATCATTTTATTTTCTAGTGCTTTGTCTAATTGACTTACAGGAATCTCAACATTTTTAATTGTGCCAAGAATATCTGTAAATTGTAAACGAATAAAGCTTACGTTTTTTTCTTCGATGAGACGTTTAATGTCCTCTTTTGTGTATTTACCCACAGTTTTCCACACTCCTATAATTTGTCTAGCTTTTATGTTTACCCTACCCTATTAATTAATAGAATCGAGATAAATCCCCACGTCGGATGGATGATTTTTGCATGCGCTGTGCTTGTCGCATTTCTTCTCGCATGATTTGGCGTAATTCTGAATCACTTAAATCTTGCTCATCAATTGTAGCAACAGGATTTTGCTTTTTAGCAAATATTTTTTTAATCTTTGCCATATTCATACCCTGTTCTAAGTAGTCTTTAACCTCAAGCAATGTGTCGACGTCATTTAGTGAGAACATTCGACGGTTGCCTTCTGTTCGGTGCGGCTCAATTAAATGGTGTTCTTCATAATAACGAATTTGTCGTGCCGAAAGTTCAGTTAATTGCATCACAATACTCATCGATAATAACGGCATAGTTCGTCTAATTTCACGACTCATTTAAGTCCTCCTCCAATACCCGCTTATCATATAACGAAATTTTTTCACTGTCAACCAAGCATGTAAGGTTTCCTGACATGACAATGTTATTTTTTTAAAAGTGCTAGAAAATTGTAAAAAACTGTTCAAATTTTTAATTTCCACATGATTATTTTTGAATAGCTTGAACAGCACTGCAAATAGCAAACTTCACATGTTCATATGTCAGTCCACCCTGTATAAAAGCTGTAAACGGCGGACGTATTGGACCATCTGCTGTCAATTCAATACTAGAGCCTTGGATGAATGTTCCCGCAGCCATGATGACATCATCTTCATAGCCGGGCATATAGGCTGGTTCTGGTGCATAATGGGCATTTATTGGGGAATTGGCTTGTATTTCACGACAAAAGGCAATCATTTGCTGTGCCGTTTGGAATGAAACAGATTGAATTAAATCCGTGCGATTCGCCTTATAGCTTGGAGACGTATTCATCCCGATTTCCTTTAGCATGGCTGCCGTAAAGATTGCCCCTTTTAATGCTTGTGATACGACATGGGGTGCTAGGAAGAATCCTTGATAAAAATCTCCTAGTGTATTTAATGTAGCCCCCGCCTCTGCCCCAATACCCGGAGATGTCATGCGATAGGCACATTTCTCCACCAAATCGGCACGGCCTGCAATATAGCCACCAATTTTAGCTAAACCACCACCAGGATTTTTTATCAGTGAGCCGGCCATTAAATCAGCCCCAACCTCTGTAGGCTCCTGTGCTTCTACGAACTCGCCATAGCAATTATCTACAAAAATGACCGCTTGTGGGGCCAATTGACGAATCTTTGCGCACATTTCCGCAATTTCTGCAATCGTAAAGGAAGGTCGTGTCGCGTAACCTTTAGATCGTTGAATTGCAATCATTTTAGTTTGCGGAGTAATAGCCGCTTCCACACCTGTCCAATCAATTTCTTGGTTATTCAGTAAATCGACATGGCGATAGCCGATTTGATAATCTTTCAAGGAGCCTGTATCTTTGTCACCACCATCGACAATAGATTGCAATGTATCATATGGCTGACCAGAAATATAAAGCAGCTCATCACCAGGTCGAAGTACACCGAATAGACTAAGCGTGATCGCATGTGTTCCGGAAATGATTTGTGGTCGTACAATGGCAGCCTCTGCACCGAATACTTCCGCATAAACACGCTCTAGATTATCGCGTCCCTCATCATCATAGCCATAGCCGTTTGATGGATGTAAATGATAATCACTTACTTGATGCTTTCTGAAAGCTGCTAGCACCTTCTGTTGATTATAAAATGCCATTTCTTCGACCTTTGCATGATAAGGTCGAACTCGCTCCTCTATTTGTGCTGCTAATGATAGCGTTTGTACTGATAAGTTAGATGTAAACGTCATTCTTTTCTTCTCCATTTCACCGTTGTCCCGCATTTCAATCAGTAAGATTTTTATGATCTAAATTGAACTAACTCTCTCTAGAATTTGCTAATCAACTACTGGTATATCAACGCTCATGACAGATCTTTTTCTTTATTTCATTATCATCTTAACAATTTGTATGTGTACCTGCAAAACTTGCCTATTGTTTCTAAGCGCATTTTACGCTAAGCTAATGTGCGGACTTGTTTCAAGAAGCGTGTTTAATGACTGAATTTGGCTCATAAATCCATAGATTTTGTTACAAGAAAAGTCTTTTAACATAAAAAGAAGTTTATTTATTAATAGAAGGGGTGAAAGGAATGGCTTGGGAGGTTTTTAGTATTATCGGAACAATTGCCTTTGCTATTTCTGGGGCAATTATTGCCATGGAAGAAGAATACGATTTATTCGGCGTCTATATACTCGGAATTGTAACTGCTTTTGGCGGAGGGGCTATTCGAAATTTACTTATTGGACTACCTGTCACGACCTTATGGGGGCAGGATATGATGTTTCAAATTGCGTTAGCAGCGATTACTATATTTTTTATTTTCCCTCATCATTTGATTCAGCATTGGCATCGTTGGGGTAACTTCACAGATGCGATTGGCTTATCAGCATTTGCAATTCAAGGTGCGTTGTATGCCGTGAAACTAGATATGCCTATTAGTGCTGTGATAGTAGCTGCTGTCTTAACTGGTTCGGGTGGCGGCATTGTGCGTGATTTATTGGCTAGACGTAAACCATTAGTTCTACGAGATGAGGTGTATGGTGTTTGGGCTGCACTTGCAGGGCTAATTATTGGATTTGAAGTGTTTACAGGAGACATCTTCCTTTATATTTTATTCGCCATCATCACAGTGTTACGCATTCTTTCCTATATGATGAAATGGCGTTTGCCTTTACGTAAGCTAAATCGAGCATAATGAGTGGGGAATAAGCCCAAATAGTATTGGAACTATACAGGCTTATTCCTTTTTTATTTAGCTAATAGTTGCATCGCTTCCTCTAACGTCACCATATTGTTCATCATGGAGCAGGCTGCATCTAAAATGGGAAAAGCTAAGGCGGCACCAGAGCCTTCTCCTAAGCGCATGTTCATATGTAGCATTGGTTCAATGCCGAGTAACGCTGCGGCAATTTTAGCACCCGGTTCCTCTGAAGCATGGGAAGGGATAATATAATCTTTTACTTTCGGTTCAAGCTTATATGCGATAAGTGCGGCAATAGTTGAAATAAAACCATCAATCACAACCGGCTTACGATGGACAGCTGCCCCTAGTATGATACCAGCCATGGCCCCTATCTCTAAGCCCCCGACTTTAGCTAATACATCTAAACCGTCTTGAGGGTCTGGTTGATTGACCTCAATAGCTTTTTTAATAACCGCTGCTTTATGAGCAATGCCACCATTGCCTACACCTGCCCCAAACCCTGTTACTTCAATTGGATCACATCCAGTCAATACAGCTAAAATAGCAGCACTAGGTGTTGTATTACCAATGCCCATTTCACCTGTGCCAAGTACATTAGCCCCTTTTGCTATTTCCTCTGTCGCCACATGAATTCCTACTTCAATTGCTTGAATGGCTTCCTCTTTAGACATGGCAGGTCCTTTTGCAATATTGTCTGTACCGTACTTTATTTTATTGATGATGACACCTGCACCGTGTGGAATCTCTTCTTTCACCCCTACATCTACTGTGACAACCTTGGCATTGGTAATGTTTGCAATTGCACAAACGCCTGTACCACCTTGAGGGAAATTTAATGTTTGAAAGACCGTAACATCTTGTGGATTCGTGGTTACACCTTCTTCACAAACACCGTGATCAGCAGCACAGACAATAATGACCTTTTTATCAACGAGCGGATATAATTGTCCAGTTATCCCAGAAAGCTGCACAGCAATGGACTCTAGTTTTCCTAAACTACCAGGGGGCTTACAGAGAGCATCTATACGCTTTCTTGCTTGCTCCCTCGTTTTCATGTCAGCACCTTGGATGTTTTGTAACGTGTTTTGTAGTAATTGCATGATAATTTCTCCTTTCCTTTTAAGACAAAAAGAAAAAGCCTGTAGTTTATCGTCACAACAAATAAACTACAGACTTTTCCATCATCCATACCTTTTAAAGCAAATAGGCAGGTCTCCTGGCTCAAGTTCAGCATTCCACAGCACCTTCCCAGCAACGCGCTAGTGGTATTTACTATAGAACTCCCTTATACAGTGGCGGGTCCGCTAAAGATTTTCACTTTATTCCCTATTCTCCCCTTTGGGCACCTAATGCTTTTATTAAATTACTTTAAATCTACGACAGCTTATTCTTCCTGTCAAACCCTTTTACACTTTTTCGATTTCACTTTGTAATGTGGAGCCTAATAGGAGAATGGCTCCTATTAGTTGTAGCAGCGTCATTTTTTCTCCAATAATCATCGTGGAGATCACTAATGATGTCAGTGGATCAATATAGCTAAGAATAGCTATACTTTGACCTTTTAGCTGTGACATGCCTAAAAAGAATAAATAAAACCCTATACCTGCATGGACAATGCCCAATACGATGAGTAATAGAATAGAAGCAAAATTTATTTGCATCACCTGAAAACCCGTCGTTCCTACAATATAGAGGCTGAGGAAAAATGCAGCTAAACAGAGTTGGATAATCGTATTATGTGGTTCCTTTAACCCGCGAATATTTTTATTTGTAAATGTTAGTAGGGTGTAAAAGCATGCCGCAATCAGACCATAGACAATACCAATTAAGTGTCCACTATTTTCTGCGTTCTGACTTTGCATTATCAAAAAAAGACCGATAAGTGCTACACCAACATAAACTATTTTTCTTGCAACTAGCTTTTCTTTTAAAATAATAGGCGATAAACAGATGACCAATACGGGTGCAAAATAATAACTTAGGGCAGCATTAGCAATGGTCGTTTCCTTATACGCCTGAAATAAAAATATCCAATTTCCACATAAAGCAACACTTGAAATTAATAACGGCCATTTATTCAGGACAATAGCGCTTCTTGCAAAGCTTTCCTTTTTATAAATAAAAATTACTAGTAAAAAACAAGCACCAATGCCACTCATCCAAAAGGCAATCTCACTAGAAGCTAAAGGAATATACCTTGCAAAAACACCGACAGCACCAAAAATAACCATAGATAATACAAATGCTAATTTTCCGCTCATTAAAAATTCCTACTTTCTACGCATATAGTTTGAGCCTATACAGTAGAATCTAATAAGAATGAGCAATCAGTTATCGGATGCCTAAACAGTAGATTCTAATGTAAAGACATTGTTGGGGGTGCTATTGATCGAAACATACAAAATCCCTCCTTCATTTCATGTTATCATAACATATTTCTGAAAATTCAGGAGAGTTTGTCTTTGAAAAAATGAGGTAAATTATTCAATAATCTAAATGATGAAAAAGGAGAAGATACGATGAATGCAAAAGAATTAAGAAACGCCATTGCTGAAACATGTGAAACTCATGATAGCCTGTATGCCCAGCTCGTAAAACCAATTAATCAGTTATTAATGGACATCGACGCATCTATCAGCGAAGAAACAGCACATACAATTATAAAAAATTTAAAATTATTTCATAGCGGACATAAATACATTACGGAGTGTCACTTTGATGAAAGTGACAATTTTTTAAAGGATGGTATTGAGCTTCTCCAAAAGGGGGATCTTGCGAATGGTGCACTACAAGTTTACGGGGCTGGTTTGAACTTTGCCAGTTATGCTGCAAAGATTAAAGGACAAAAAAATGTGAATCTTTATAACAATTTTGCAGAAAACTTTGGTTACATTATGAATTCATTAAAAGAATAGAGCTAAAAAAGAAAGAGTAGGCACTCTTTCTTTTTACGTATCACATTATTTAAATTCTAATTCTCCATCATATGCAAGCATGCCGCCTTCAAGATTTGTTACATCAAATCCTTGAGCTTCTAAATAGGCGCAAGCATTCGCAGAACGAGCACCAGCCTTACATACAACAATATACGGCTTTTCTACATCTAATTCATCTAAACGCTCTGGGATTGTCCCAAGGGCAATATGCTGAGCGCCAGGAATCATGCCATGCGCTACTTCTTCGTCTTCTCGAACGTCAATAATATATAGGTCTTCATTAGCATCCAATAGATCTAATAATTGCGTTGTTTCCATCGATTTCATAAAACTCGTCCTCCAAATATCAATTTCCTCTATCATTATAGCCTGAAGAAAAAAAAACAGCCAGTGTGGAGAACACTAACTGTTTAATACTATCTTTTTATGCTTCTGTCTCTAAAAAATCTATTTGTTTAGCTGGAACGAATGTAGAAATGGCGTGCTTGTAGATTAGGTGCTGTTTATTTTCAGCATCTAATAATAAAACTGTAAAATTATCATATGATTTCACAGTCCCTTTTAACTGAAATCCATTTAACAGAAATACAGTTACAAAAACACTGTTTTTACGTAGTTGGTTCAAAAACGTATCTTGCAAGTTGATTGATTTCATCAAATAGCCTCCCTACTAACTTTCTACCTCTTCATTCCTATAGTAGCACGTTCTACCAATTTATCAATTAGTAATTTTTAGAAATATTTCTTTAATTAGCAAGAAAATATGTCAACTTTTATAATTGCTCATGTGTCGTCATAAAATAGACATCCATTTTATTGCGGAAATAGGTAAGCTGTCTTTTTGCATAGCGGCGAGAATTTTGTTTTAAACTGTCTATCGCTTCCTCAAGGGAACATTTTCCATCCAAATAATCATATAGTTCCTTATAACCAATCGCTTGTATGGACTGAACATCTCGAATATTTTGCTGCCATAATCCTTTAACCTCTTCTAAAAGACCTTTTTCCATCATCAAATCAACACGATGGTTAATGCGGTCATACAGCACTTCACGTGACATATTTTGACCTAGCCCTAAAATGACATGCTTGTATAGAGGCACTTCACCTCGATTTTGTGCTTCTGCAGCTTTGGATACACCGCTTAATTCTAACATTTCCAATGCCCGAATCACACGTCGAGTATTGTTTGGATGTATCGTTTCAGCCGTTTGAGGGTCTAGTTGTTTTAACTTATCGTGCATTGCCTCTGGGCCAAGCTTTGCTAATTCATCATAATAGGCTTTACGTGCAGCCTCATCGACTTTTTCATCAGTAAATTGAAAATCATATAAGACAGCTTGTACATATAAGCCCGAGCCACCTACTATAATGGGTAACTTATGTCGAGATTGGATTTCTGCAATTTTGGCTCGCACTAGTTTTTGATAATCTGCCACTGAAAAAGATTCTGTCGGCTCTAAAAAGCTTAGTAGGTGATGTGGGATACCCTCCATCTCTTCTTCCGTAATTTTAGCAGTCCCTATATCCAGTCCTTTATAAACTTGCATGGAGTCACCATTTATGATTTCACCATTATATTTTTTTGCAAGTTCAATACTTAAAGCTGTTTTCCCAGAAGCAGTTGGCCCCACAATAGCTACGACCTCTGCCTGCTGTAATCTAGTTTGTATCATATTTTTTTAACCACCGTAATATAACTTGAAAGACTTCTTCTTGATTGTCTTCATTTAAAATCTCATGCCGCTTATCCTCAAATAAATAAACCGTTACATCTTTTACACCTACCGCAGTTAATTGTTCAGCAACTGCGTAAACCCCTAGCCCCTGTTCACCTACGGGATCCTTACTACCACTAATCAAGAGGATAGGAAGATCTTGTCTTACCTTCGCTAATTCTTTTTTACGATTTAGTGTTGTTAAGCCCGACGTTAAATCAACGAAAAATTGATTGGTCGGAATAAAGCCACAATAGGGATCATCAATATACTTTTGGACTTCTTTCTGTACTGAGCATAGCCAGTCATAGGCAGTTTTTGGATTCGGAAACTGTTTATTAAAGCTACCAAAGCTCAGCTGATTTAACAAATTACTTTCCGACTCTTTACCAAGTCCCTTCGCTAATGCTTTAGCGACAATATTTCCCACTGCATGCAAAGCTGTAACATTTCCGGTACCACAAAGTATTACTTTATCAACTTGCTCTCCGTATAGTTGAATATAACGCCGTGTAATGAATGAACCCATACTGTGACCAAATAGAATGAATGGGACATCTGCAAACGGTGCATGTAATTGCATTATCACTTCATGGGCATCTTTTACAACACGTTCAAAGCCGTTTTCTTCAGCAAAGAAGCCTAATGTGCCATTATAAGCGGCCGTTTCACCATGTCCACGATGATCGTGCATCGTTACAGCATAGCCAAATACATTGAGTGTTTTGGCAAATGTTACATAACGACCACTGTGCTCTGCCATACCATGCAAAATGTGTATATGACCAATGCATGGCGTTGATGGCTCCAATGTTCGCGTGAAGACAAATTGATCATCCGACATTTGAATATAACGCTCCATCCCTTACTCCCCTTCATTTACAAAATTTGTCGCATCCATGATAGCTTGATCTAATTCAGCTATATAAGTATTTTTTTGTTCTTCCGTATAATTCAAGTGTTGTTGCATTACTTGAACCACTTGTTGCTTATAGAGCTTCACTGCTTCAATATCAAAGTATAACAAGCCAGTACGACGAATAAAGAAGTCGCTCGGTGTATAGACCATTTCTGCTTCAATGCCATACAATAGCATGGCATGTAAGGCTAAAGGCATTGTACTGCCATGTTCATGTAAATATTTCACACGATCAAATAACGCATCAACATTCGTACCATACTTTTGTACAAGCTGTTTGGCTTCATCATAATTCAAGCCATATTGGACACCTTCTCGTGCTTTATAGGCTATATAGTCAGGGAAATTAATAGCGTTGATTCCCTTTGCACCCGAGAGTGATAGCTCACGAGTTAAACATTCACTCGCATGCTTATAACGACGAACCTTAACAATTTTATCTACAATTGTCTCTGCCATTTGACGATAACCTGTGAGTTTTCCACCTGCAATCGTCATTAAACCACTTGGTGCCGTCCAAATTTCATCTTTTCTTGAAATTTCAGAAGGGTCCTTTCCTTTTTCATAAATTAGTGGGCGTACTCCTGCCCAAGTGGATTCAATTGTTTCTCTAGTAATTGTAGCTGTTGGAAAAACACGTTTAGCTGCATCAATTAAATAATCCACATCTTGCTGGGTTGCAATAGGATGTACAGGATCACCTTCAAAGACAGTATCAGTTGTCCCTACATAGGTTTTGCCATCTCGTGGAATGGCAAAGGCCATACGCCCATCGGCAATATCAAAATAAACAGCTTGCTTCAGTGGAAAGTCCTTTTGTTTTAGGACAATATGAACACCCTTTGTTAATCGTAATTGCTTGTTATCAGCTACTTTATCTTTTTGTCGCACTTCATCTACCCAAGGCCCTGTAGCATTGACAATTTGTGCAGCATGAACATCGAGTATTCTCCCCGTTAAATGATCCTCCACCTTAATGCCAACAAGCTTTTTCTTTTCGTAAATAAATTCCTTCATTTCTGCATAATTAAGACACAGTGCACCATATTCAGCAGCCTTCTTTAATACCTCAATCGTCAGACGTGCATCATCCGTTCGATATTCAACATAATAGCCGCCACCAACAAGTCCATCTTGATTGAGTAATGGCTCTAATGCTAGTGTTTCTTGAGCGTTTAACATCGTTCTTCGTTCATGTTTTTTTACACCTGCTAATCTGTCATATACCTTTAATGCTAGAGATGTTGTGAAAGGACCGAGCGAGCCCTTTTTATATAAAGGTAAGAGCATTTTTTCAGGCGTTGTTACATGAACCGCATTATCATACACAATCTCACGCTCACGTCCCACTTCTGCTACGACACCCACATCAAATTGCTTTAAATAACGTAAACCGCCGTGAATAAGTTTTGTTGAACGGCTAGAGGTACCGGCTGAAAAATCCTGCATTTCTATTAATGCAACTGAAAGTCCTCTCGATGCAGCATCTAATGCAATACCTGCACCTGTTATCCCTCCACCAATGACTAATACGTCAAAGCTATAGTGCTCAAGATAATATAAAATTTTTGGACGATGCTCATATGAAAACATACTTTTTTCCCCCAATAGCTATGATTTAAAAATTCGTGTAGCTTCTACAGCCTTTTGCCAGCCTGTGTAAAGAGCTGTGGCTTGTTCTTCATCCATTTGTGGTTGGTAGGTTTGACCACTCATCCATAATGCCGATAAAGCCTCTTGGTTTGGCCAGAAGCTAGTAGCAAGCCCTGCTAAATAGGCCGCGCCTAGTGCTGTTGATTCATTGAGCTTTGCTAGCTCTACATGGAGCTGTAAAATATCACTTTGGAACTGCATTAAAAATTGATTTTTGACGGCCCCACCATCTACACGCAGCACTTCAATTGGTGTGCCAGCCGCTTCCTCCATCGCATCTAGTACATCCTTCGTTTGATAAGCTAGTGATTCAAGTGTTGCCCTGATAAAATGTTCTTTAGACGTTCCTCGTGTTAAGCCAAAAATGGCACCACGAGCATCTGTATCCCAATAAGGAGTACCTAGTCCCACAAAGGCGGGTACAACGTAGACACCGTCCGTATCATCTACTTTTGTAGCATAGGTTTCAGAATCTTCGGCGGTGCGTATCATTCGTAGTCCATCCCGTAGCCATTGGATAGCTGACCCAGCTACAAAAACACTACCCTCTAATGCGTAAGTCACTTTCCCATCTATTCCCCATGCAATGGTTGTCAATAATCCATTCTCAGATGTTACCGCCTGCTGTCCCGTATTTACTAACATAAAACAGCCTGTGCCGTACGTGTTTTTGGCCATTCCTTTGGTAAAACAAGTTTGCCCAAATAGAGCTGCCTGTTGATCACCTGCAATACCAGCAATTGGAATTTTTTCACCAAAGAAAATACTTGGAGCAGTTTCTGTGTAAATTTCTGATGAATTTTTCACTTCAGGGAGCATGGACATAGGGATATCTAACAGCTTGCAAAGTTCCTCATCCCATTGCAATTTATGAATATTATAAAGCATTGTTCGTGCTGCATTTGAATAATCCGTAATATGGGCCTTTCCCTTTGATAATCGCCAAACAATCCAAGAATCAATCGTTCCAAATAGCAAGTCTCCATTGTCAGCGAGTTCACGTGCACCCTCCACATTGTCTAAAATCCATTTTATTTTTGTGGCTGAAAAATAAGCATCTAAACGTAATCCTGTTTTTTGCTGAAATAGTTCTTCATGTCCTTGTTCTTTTAACGTATTCACAATATCCTGTGTTTGGCGTGATTGCCAGACAATAGCGTTGTAAATTGGCTGACCTGATTGTTTATCCCAGACAACCGTTGTTTCCCGCTGATTGGTAATGCCAATTGCATGGACTTCACTTGCTTCATGTCCACTTTCAGTTAATACAGCGGCGATAACAGATAAGATAGAACCCCAAATCTCATTTGCATTATGCTCTACCCACCCAGCCTTCGGGAAAATTTGTTGAAATTCTTTTTGTGCTACATGAACAATTTCACCCTTTTTATTAAATAAAATGGCTCTTGAACTTGTCGTTCCTTGATCAATCGCTAAAATAAATTCGCCCATTCCTATTCTCCCTTCTTACTACATTACCCGTTTGAACATTTTTTCCACTTCATACGATGTAAAGTGAATAAGCACTGGACGTCCATGTGGGCATGTAAATGGATTATCTGCATTGCGTAAATCTCGCAGCAATGTTTCCATTTGTTCTTTTGTTAGAAAATGATTGGCTTTAATCGATTTTTTACAGCTCATCATGATGGCTGCTGCTTCACGTAACTTTTTGACATCAGCCTTTTTCGTTGTCAGCACTTGTTCAATTAAATCCTCGATGATTTCCTGTTCATCCCCTTGTGGGAACCAACTTGGGTGCTCACGGACAACGAAAGATGACTGTCCAAATTCCTCTAAAAATACACCTACAGCTTCTAACTCTTGCTTATGTTCTCGTAAAATAAGTGCCTCATCGGCAGCATAGTGGAATGTTAGTGGGAGCAGTAATGCCTGACGTTCATGTGGATTGACCTGACCAACCTTTTCACGGAAAAACTCATATTTAATCCGTTCTTGTGCAGCATGCTGATCAATTAAATAAAAACCATCCTCCATTTGTGCAACAATGTATGTGCCATGGATTTGTCCTACTACTTCCAGTTCGGGAAACGGTTCTTTCGTTGGCTCATCCTCTAATACTTCTTGTTGTTCTACAATGCTTACCTCTTCAACCTCATTAGTCTCTATTTGAGGGGCTGGCTGCCAATTATCCTTATCCCCCACAACATCAGGAATAGGCTCTGGCTCAACTGACTGTTGATTATTTTCTTGAATAGTTTGTACATCGTACAGTTTTTCTACGATTGCATTCATCTTCTCAACATCTATCTTGGGCGCAGGTTTCCAAATATTTAATTGCTCCGTCACAGGTTTGACGCTTTTTTCCTTCTTCTCCATTTGTGGAACGCGAATAACACTGCGAATTTTTTCTCGAATGGTTTCTTCTATTAATTTCAAAAGCTCTGGCTCTTTACTTAAACGAATCTGATGCTTCGCAGGATGCACATTGACATCTGTTAAATATGGATCACCTTCAATGTAGAGGACAACGATTGGAAAACGCTCGATAGGTAAATACGTATGGTAGGCATCTACAATTGCTTTTTGTACTAAATAATGCTTAACCCAGCGACCATTAACAAATAAGGACATATAATTTTTAGATGCACGTGTTACCTCTGGCAAGGTTACAAAGCCAAAAATTCGATAGTCATGTGACTCTCCCTGGAACGACACCATTTTCTTGGCATTATGTATACCATAGATAGCAGCAAGAACTTGTTGCACATCTCCTCGTCCATTCGTTTGCAATAATTGTTGACCATTATGCAGTAATCTGAACGCAATTTGAGGATTACTAAGCGCGAGGCGATTCATCAAGTCTATTGTATGCCCTAGTTCAGTTTGAATAGTTTTCATATATTTTAAGCGAGCGGGTGTGTTAAAGAAGAGCTGTGAAACCGTTAAATCCGTTCCTTTACGTAAGGGACCGGGCTTATGTGTTAGAATATGTCCCCCTTCAAGCTCTAAATGTGTTCCAGATTCCCCATTCGATGTAATTAATGTCATTTTAGAAACAGAAGCAATCGATGCCAATGCTTCTCCACGGAACCCCAATGTACGAATGCGGAATAAATCATGTTCCTGATGAATTTTACTAGTAGCATGGCGAGAGAATGACATTAAGGCATCCTCTTCATCCATACCGCCACCATTATCAATTACCTGAATAGAAGTAAGACCCGCTTCTAGTAAAAACACATCAATGGACGTACTTCCAGCATCAATAGCATTTTCAACTAACTCTTTGACAACAGAAGCTGGCCTTTCTACCACTTCTCCTGCTGCGATTTTATTGGATAGCCACTCGTCCATAATTTGTATGTTTCCCACTAACGAATCACTCCTTTATTTTTTGGCGTTAATAAGCTCTTGCTGTAGTTCATATAAAATATTCATTGCCTGCATTGGTGAAGTTCCTAAAATATTTACTTTTTCTAATTTTTTTAGCACCTCTGCCTCAGCTGGCAAAATTGATTCCTCCTCAGCAAATAAGGACATTTGCACGGGTTGTTCGGCTATTTCCTGTTTTTCGGCTACTACTTCTTTACCTGCTTCAAAATTCTCTAGCAATACACGTGCCCTCGCTAAAATTTCCTCTGGTAATTGCGCAAGCTGCGCCACATGAATACCGTAGGATTTATCAGCAGCTCCTTTTTTTACCTTATGCAAAAAGACAACCGTCCCATTTTTTTCTGTGGCTGAGACATGTACATTTTGTAAACGAGGTAAATCCTTTTCAAGTGCTGTTAACTCATGATAATGCGTAGAAAATAACGTATTGGCTCCGATTTTGTCATGAATATATTCCATCATTGACTGGGCCAAACTCATACCATCATACGTCGATGTTCCACGCCCAATTTCATCAAATAGCATCAGGCTATTTTTCGTTGCGTGCATAATGGCATGCTGGGATTCAAGCATCTCGACCATAAATGTGGATTGTCCTGCTGCTAAATCATCAGCCGCCCCAATTCGAGTAAAAATTTGATCGGTAATCGGTAGCTTCGCTTTTTCAGCAGGTACATAGCAGCCCATTTGCGCCATCACAACAATCAAGGCAACTTGACGCATGTAGGTACTTTTACCAGACATATTTGGCCCTGTAATGAGCATCATATTGTTCTGCTCTTCTAACACACAATCATTTGGTACATACATTTGTTTATTTAACATTTTTTCAACAACGGGATGTCTGCCTTCGATAATTTCTAAGGCACGTCCACCATGAAATTCTGGTTTCGTAAAACGATACTTTTCTGAAACACTTGCAAAGCTTAGTAAAACATCTAGCTCGCTAATGCTTGCTGCGAGTGCTTGGACACGGGGAATATATGCTTTTAATGCATCTCGAATTTCCACAAACAGATTGTACTCTAAAGTTAAGCTTTCTTCCTCTGCATTTAAAATTAACGCTTCTTTTTCTTTTAGCTCCTGGGTAATATAGCGCTCTGCATTAGCTAGTGTTTGTTTACGCTCATAGCGAGTTAAATCCGCTAAATGGATATTGGATTTTGTAATTTCAATATAGTAACCAAAAATTCGATTATAGCCTATTTTTAAATTCTTAATACCCGTTTTCATCCGCTCTTCTTGTTCAAGCTGAGCAATCCAATCCTTGCCATTACGAGCAGCATAGCGAAGCTCATCTAGTCGTTCATTAAAGCCATCACGGATGACGTCTCCTTCTTTAATGGTAATAGGCGGATTATCTGTGATTGCCTTTGCTAACAGTGCCTCAACATCTGTACATGTATCGAGTGCTAGACCCAATCGGTGAAGCGTTTCCTTGTCTGCATCCAGCAATTGTTGCTGGATGGTTGGTACCTGGCGTAGTGAATCACGCAATTGAGCTAAATCACGTCCACCCACATTACCAAAAGCAACACGACCGGCCAAGCGTTCTAAATCATATACTTGTTTTAAGGCTGTTTGCAGCTCTGTTCGCACAAAATATGCTTCCAATAAATCGGTTACAATCTCTAATCTTGCTTCTATAGCTGATCGAGTGGCAAGTGGTTGATGAAGCCATTGCTTTAATTTACGCCCACCCATCGCCGTTACAGTATCATCAAGCAGCCATAAAAGTGTCCCTTTCTGGTCTCCGCCACGAATCGATTGAATCAGCTCTAAATTTCGTTTAGAACTAGAATCAATTCGTAAATAATTTTTTATTTCATTAAATGTGAATGCTTGAATATGTGATAAGGAACGCATTTGTGTTTGGTCAATATAAGCTAACAAACGCAGACATGCAATTTGTAATGGTTGTGGGACCGCTTCTAAATAGCTTGCTGCTTGATCGATCGGCATTTCATTAGTTTCAACTGAAAGCACAATTCCCTCATTGACGGCATGCTCTGCTAACAATAGTTGTAAACTATCAGTCACAATAAGCTCCCGAATGCCGTAAGCTTGCATTTGCATTAAAAGAGCTTTTCCATCGCCTTCTATAGAAGAAGCAACTGCTTCGCCTGTTGATAAATCTAAATAAGCATAGCCAAAAGTTGTGTCATCCAATTGCTCTGCTGCTCCAATAAAATGGTTAGATTTACCGTCAAGCGCCTTACCTTCCATAATGGTACCTGGTGTGATCAATTGAACGACCTCCCGTTTTACCACACCTTTTGCTTGCTTTGGATCTTCTGTTTGTTCACAAATCGCCACTTTATACCCTTTTTGTACAAGTGTTTCAATATAATTTTTAGCCGAGTGATGAGGCACCCCACACATGGGTATTCGCTCTTTTGCCCCTGCATCTCGGCTCGTTAATGTAATTTCTAAAATTTGTGAGGCATTAATGGCATCCTCAAAAAACATTTCATAAAAGTCGCCTAATCTAAAAAATAAAAAGGCATCTTTGTAATCTTCTTTAACCTGTAGATACTGTTGCATCATTGGTGTATATGTTGTCATATAAATATTTACCTCGCTCTTGCCTAATAGATATTTTTATTATAACAAAAGATACATGCGAAACGCTTGATTCACCTTTTTTAAGATGCTAGCGTTCCGCATGTATCAAAAAATGATGTTTTCTAGATTTATCTTGGTCGTTCATCAGGAAACGATGAAGACTCTAACACATACCTACCTTCACCATCAGAGCTCGAAGATGAGCTTGAACTTGAGCTTGAGCTTGATGACGATGATGATGAGCTTTCATCATTAAAGTTCCAATCTTCCTCATAGTCTAATGGATGGACACTAATACAAATTGTTGTTTCACCCATTACTTCAACTACTACTTCACGTTCTACTACAATTTCAAACTTTGTACCACATGGAGAGATGACCGCTTCAATACAATTTGGTTCTTGTAACACCCGTACTCGAACATCCTCACCAACGCTAATCTCGCCTTCTCGGTAGTGAAGCTTCACTTTGTCTTTATAGTGAACTGTTTCGGAAAACACAGCTGTCTTCGAATGGTTACTATACGCATACCATACATTGACATCAAATTTCCCTGTTACTTCAACAAATTTCCCGACTCTTTTTGCAGAGCACGTATGATTGATAACCCAGCATCCTAAAATACTTGTCGGTTTATTTGTTGGTGATAATGTGACACGTTCTTCCGTTCTCTTCTTCCCTTTGGCAACTACTGCTTTCGTCACGATTTGTCGTAAACGTTTCAGCGCAATTCCTCCTTCGACTCTTTTCACTCCATCATATGCAGGTAGCGCCCATTGGGTGAACATATATTTTTAGAGAATGTAATGGTTCGGCAAGATTCTTTTCCATGAGATGTCTACTATAGGATAGAGTCCTTCTATAGAAGAAGACATAAAAAAGCTCGAATGCTGTCATTCGAGCTTTCATTTCTATGATTTTTTAAGAACAGCTACCTGGCTGAGAGTTTTCTACGTATGAACCTGTTTCACCGCGAAGTACATCGCCACCTGTTGAGCGAATAATTTCATTTGTTACATTATTAGCAATTGTATTCGAAACAAGTTGCAATAAATCGTTCACATCGCCTTGTGATTCTTTAAATTGTTGCACAACTGGGATGTCATTAATTTCTTCTTCAATTTTAGCGATTTTATCTTCAATCATTTTCAATGCTTTTTCTTTTCCTAAGTGTTGGAAATTAACAGCTTGTTTTTGTAAGCTTTTTAAACTTGCAATACGTTCACGTACTTGTTGATTTTCATTAATTTGTGCCTCTGCCTTTTTAAAGAATTCAACCTCTGGCGTATTCGCAATCATATGTGCAATTTCATGTGATTTTTTAATTAAATCTTCTTTTGTATATAAGACTTGTGTCATTTACGCTTCCACCTTTTCATTTTTTACGACTTCTACAAATTCACCAGTAAGCGAATAAGAGGTAGCCTCTATTATTTTAACTTTTACTAATTGACCAATTACTTCAGCTGGCGCTTTAAAGTTAACCAGACGATTTTTTCGCGTATAGCCAGCTAAGACATCATCGCGTTTTTTACTTGTACCTTCAACTAGAACTTCGACTATCTCACCTTTTAATCGTTCCAATGCTTTGCGAGAGTATTCACCCACTACTTCATTTAAACGTTGAAGGCGCTCTTTTTTGACCTCTTCGGGTACATTGTCAATCATTTTAGCCGCTGGTGTTCCCTCACGAGGAGAATAAATATACGTAAATGCTGCCTCAAAGCCCACTTCACGATATAACGACAATGTTTCCTCGAATTGCTCCTCTGTTTCATTTGGGTAGCCAACAATAATATCTGTCGTTAAGGTAACTTCAGGTATTGCGGCTTTAATTTTGTCTACTAATCCAAGGAAATGCTCACGTGTATATTTACGAGCCATAATTTTTAGAACTTCATTAGAGCCAGATTGTACAGGTAAATGAATATGTTCCACTAAGTTCCCGCGTTTTGCAAGCACTTCGATTAAATGGTCATCGAAATCACGCGGATGACTTGTTGTAAAACGGATACGTGGGATATCGATCTTTCTTAATTCATCCATCAAATCACCGAGGCGATAATCGATATCTTCAAAATCCTTCCCGTAAGCGTTGACATTTTGCCCCAGAAGCATAATTTCTTTATAGCCTGCAGCCGCTAAATCACGAACTTCAGCAATGATTTCTTCTGGACGTCGACTACGTTCTTTACCACGTGTGTAGGGAACGATACAATACGTACAGAATTTATCGCAACCGTACATAATATTAACCCAAGCTTTAATAGAACCAAGTCGCTTTTTCGGCAGATTTTCAATGACATCGCCTTCTTTTGACCAAACCTCTACAACCATTTCCTTCGACATATAGGCTTCTTTAAGAATGTTTGGTAAACGATGAATATTGTGCGTACCAAATACCATATCGACGTGTGGATAGCTTCTTAAAATTCTGTTGACAACCGATTCCTCTTGCGACATACAGCCACAAACCCCAATCAGCATTTCTGGGTTTTTACGTTTATATTTTAGTAGGAAACCTAGTTCTCCAAATACCTTATTTTCTGCATTTTCACGAATAGCACATGTATTCAGTAAGACAACGTCAGCCTCTTCAATCGCCTCTGTTGGTGTGTAGCCAAGCTGCATAAAAATCCCGGCCATTACTTCTGTATCATGCTCATTCATTTGGCAGCCATAAGTACGAATGTAAAAAGTACGATCTTTACCCATGCCTGCAAATTCCTCGGCAATGCTGAAATCCTTATGGTATTTAACATCTTCTTTGCCACGTTTTTTAGCATCTTTTAAGGAAGGAGCTGTAAAGACCCTCTCAAAATATTTACTATAATCCTTTTCAGGCTTGTCTTCTTTTTTTGGTTGATTGACCTGTTGATTAGCTAAGCGTTGTTCCTCATTCATCGCAATCAGGTAACTCCTTTCAAACGAAATCCATGCACTTGAATTTCCATTTTACTATTATACTGAATAGTTGATACTTCCTACAAGGTTTGCGCCTCAAATGTCGGGGATTCGACTTAATTACAGCAAGTTGGAAGTATATCTATCCATTATATCTTTTAAATTTTAAGTGCTATCCTGCAGTTTAGACGTTCAATCCTGTTATTCACTTATTTAATCAATCACTTTCATGAAAGTACTTGTGATACTTTACATGTAAGTATCGATTATACAATTTCAGCTTGATCCATCGCTTGATATTTACATCTTTTTTATAAAGCAATGCATCCGTATATCGTCCTTCTTTCATTAAACGCTTTGCTTCTATTTTTAATTTTTCATTCCGCATGTATTTTAATAAAGTTTTCGGTGGAAGGAGTGACCATATATGCTTTGTCTGGACATACGTTCGTTCATGATGTATGCCAAGTAAATACTCATCCACCATATACTGCATTAAATTATAACCGCTTGCTGTCACATAGTGACTTGAAGCCCCTGCACGTAAATTCATTTCAAATAGCTTGTATACTCCGACTTTGGCATCATATTTCATATCGAAATTAGCAAAACCGCTATAGCCTATGTCCTCTAAAAAGTGCCGGATGGACTCCATTAGCTGTTCATCGTAATCAGTCATAACAGCTAAAGAAATACCTTTATTCTGTGGGGATGGATCTTCAAGCAGCTTGGTGCTGATACACATTAATTTGACTTTGTGATCTCTTCCTACAAAAACATCTAGTACACGGATAGAAGAATCATCGCCTGGAATAAATTCTTGTACTATCAAGGCATCTTGATAGCTAGAACGATAAATAGATTGAATAATATGCTGCATCTCAGCGGCATCCTGCACAAAAAAAATTTTTTTCTTTTCTGGAAAAGAACAATTCGTATAGGCCACTGGATTAGAGGGTTTAATGATAACTGGATACTGGAAAGGGAGTTTACCCGGTAGGTGCTGTTTAGTTACAATGATGGTTTGGGGATAGTTTAATTGATACTGATCACAAAGCTGATAAAATTTTTCCTTCGTTTGCACCCTCTTAAGCAAAGTTTGATCAATATAAGGTAAAATAAAATATTTTTCAAGCTGTACTTTATTTTCAATGATAAGCTCTGCGTAATAGCAGTCACAAACGATTAAAATCAATTTCTTCTGTTGATACTGCAGTGCTACTCTGATTAAAGCTTGTACAAAGTAGGCAGGCTCATCTAAGTTCTCTACATATTGAAACTCCAATATACTGCTATTTTGTGTGGCAACGCCTTGTGAGCCGCCTAATAGGAGCGTACGAATATTTCTATCCTTTACAGCAGGCTCAATAACAAGACTTTTGATACGATAGGCTTCATAAAAGGAGCGGGCTACTCCATAGGCATGCTGACCCGATTGAATAATAATAGGCAAAAAGGGTTGTTCATTTATGAATGTCAATTTGACTCGCCTCACATATTAAATTGAATTTAATCATTTGTATGCAAGCTCCATTGTACTTATGTAACACAATTAAAAGGCACTCTGAAACTTAAGTGCCTTTTACTCTCACTATAAATCTAGCCATTTTTTGACCCGTTGCTCAAAGGCGACCACCGATTGAACACCGTAACTCCTTAGCAATTCTGTATTGGCAAATGTATATTTACCTAAATCATCAGGAAAATGGGCGTCAGAGGACACTGTAAAAGCAACTCCATGGTTCAGTAGGGTTTGTAAAAAACGAGGGCCAGGACACATTTCCTTTACAGGATAACGATAATACAGCCCAGCATTAATTTCAGTAGCAGTTTGCGTTGACGTAAGCGCTTGAGCAATACGTTTATACCAAGCCTCATTAAATTCATGATTCTCCACTTGATAATTAAACACTTTAAAATTGTCAAGATGGGCAACAAAATCAAACATATTGGAAAGAATCATGTTCTCAACCGTTGTAAAAAATTCCTCGTAACTTTGTTGTAAAGCAGATTGATCCATTTGCTCAAAAAGATATTGTGTTTGAGGATTATCAAAGCCCCAGCCATCAACAAAATGGACAGAACCGATGACATAATCCCAAGGATAATCATTTAGCAAGGCCGTTAATTCTTCCTCCCCGCCGACAAAATAATCAGCCTCAATACCAAGCCTTAAAGCGATGCCCTGTTGGCGCCACTTCTCCTTTGCCTGCTGGATGGTACTAACAAAATCAGTTATATTTTCTGTCATAACACGTTCTAGCCAATATCGCTGGATTTGACCTATTTCACTATCATCCAGCTGCATAAAGCGCTCGAAATAGGCACGCGTTTCTTGAAAACGATATAAATGATCCACAATGCCTACTTCACGTAAGCCAAGCTGTTTTGCTTGTTCAAGATATAAATCTAACCACTCCTCGCTATAACAGCCACCTTGTACTCGCTTTGCTAGTCGCTGTAGTTGACCGGTCATATGTGCCTTCGAACCTTTATCTATCGCATCATGTTGATGGAAAAAATCTAATGCTTGTGATGTACGCTCTAGCCAGCGAAATGAATAAGGTCCTTCTTCTAAATGCACATGATAATCTATTGTCATCCGCTATTCCCTCCATTACATACCGTCCATTTTTCCTCATAATCCTGCCATTCTATTGGACAAGTGCTTTCACACAGAATTTCTGTACAATCTTCTAGATGACAGATTTGAAAAAATGATTTCCCATCCATCTTAGATGCATCGGCTAATAAATAACTCAATTTACTATGCTTGAGCATCTTTTTAGAAACTAGAGATTCATCTAAATCGTAATCATAAACAATGCCATCACTAATACCACCACAAGATAAGAAGGCTTTATCAAAATTCATATTATCTAGCATTTCTAATGTCATAGCACCCGCGACTGAAGATTGTTTAGGATTTGCCGTACCTCCTAGTAATATGACCTTGCCTGTCATACGTCGCTCTTCAATCGCTAAATTAAATTGAATAGCTGCCGCGATCGAGTTGGTTACAACAGTTATATCATCGACAGCTAGTAAGAAATCGGCCATATGAACTGTTGTTGTCCCTGTATCAACTGCAATGGTATCGCCATCGCAAATGCGTTTGGCAGCTATACGAGCAATTTGGCGCTTTGCTTCTTTTTGCATTTGTAGCTTGCGTAAAAAAGCAGGTTCATTTCGAACGTTGGTGTATTTAATAGCTCCACCATGAACCCTTGTTAGTAAATGCTGCTGCTCTAATTCATCAAAATCACGGCGAATTGTTTCTGGTGCCACTTGAAGGGCATCGGCAATATTTGCAACGATTATTTTTCCCTCTATATCTAATTGTTTTAAAATAAATTCAAATCTCTCAAGTTTTGCGTACGTCATAATAGGGCAATCACATCTTCTTTTGCGACATAACACGTATAGGATTTGCCCATTTCAAGCGAATACCCTTGTTGATGGAGTTGTTCCATTGTAAATGTGGTTTCTCCATCAAATGTAGTTCGAATAATATTGCCACTCATTAATGATTGCTTCGCTATCCCCGATAGACATAAATCCCCCTCTCTTTTTTCAAGATGCAGGGCTTCTGGTCGAATGGCAAATTTGGTGGATTGCTCTGCTAAAGTTTTTCCAAGCATTTTCTCTAATGACTTGCGAGTAAAGATATTGTAATGCCCTATAAAGCCAGCAATAAATTCATTAGTCGGTCTTGTATAAATCTCTGTCGGTGTACCATTTTGGGCTATGTTACCATGATTCATCACGAATATTCGGTCTGAAACAGCCATTGCCTCCTCCTGATCATGCGTGACTAAAATCATCGTCATATTGAGTTTTCGTTGAATTGTTCTTAAGTCAGCTTGCAGCTTCTTGCGAATTTGCGCATCTAACGCACTAAGCGGCTCATCTAAGAGAAGTACTTTGGGACGAACAATTAAGGCTCGTGCAAGAGCTACCCGTTGCTGTTGTCCACCAGATAATTCTTTTGGGTAGGCATGGGCTTTTTCACTTAAATGAACAAGTGATAGCATTTCTTGAACTCGTTTATCCATTTCAGCAGTAGCAACTTTTTGCATACGTAAACCAAAGGCAACATTTTCTTGCACAGTCATATTTGGAAAGAGCGCATAGGATTGAAAGACCATGCCCACTTGACGATCCTTCGGTTGCACACCAGTCATATCTTTTCCTTCAATAGAAATCTTACCTTTAGTTGCGTCTGTTAAGCCTGCGACAATTCGTAAAATAGTACTCTTCCCACAGCCACTTGGCCCTAACAATGTAATGAATTCACCCTTTTTAATTTCCATAGTAATATTTGTTAAAACGGCTGATTGCCCATATTTTTTATGAAGTCCTTCAATAACAAGATAACTCATAGATTTGTAGCACCTTTCGTTCTTTTCGTTACTATCGCAATGACAAAAGTTAATAGACCCATCAGCACGATATAAATGAAAACAATTGCACTAGCAATATGTCCACTTGTGCTAAGCTTTTTCATTAAGTAAATCTGAACTGTTTCAAAGCGAGAACCAACCACAAGATTAATCAAGACAAATTCACCAAATAAGACAGAGAAGGATAACAATGCCCCTGCAAATAAACCTGGATAAACAGTAGGCAATAAAACTTTTGTAAATGCTTGCTTTTTAGAAGCGCCAAGTAATTGGGCTGCATCAAGTAGCTGCCTAGCATCTATATTTCGTAAACTATTTCGTGTTCCTTGATAGATATAAGGGAGAATCCCAACAACATAGGCTCCTAAAACAACAAAAATCATCGGTATACCAAATTGGCTATAAACACGAATAAGCCCTACTGCTAAAATAATTCCTGGGAAAGAATAGACCATAACCACTGCCATTTGTATCCATTTTTCGTATGTAGGAAAGTATAGAACAATGACGAAAATGGCTGGCACAATGACAAGGAGTGCAATACTTACAGCGCCACTGGCTAATAGTACAGAACGTCCAAATGCCTGAATAAAATCAGTGTCTTGAAACAACGTAGAAAGCCATTTTAATGTCAATCCCTCTGGTAGTATAGTTTTGTTCCATTTTGACGCAAAGGCATAGAGCATGGTTGCTAGCACAGGTAATAGTAAATACCCCACTAACAGGAGGAAAAATAAATCGGCCAAGCCTCGCTTTTTCATTTAAGTTTCCTCCTTGTTTTTGAGATGCTCCACTCACTAATTAGCATAGCAGTGACCATTGTTACAGCGAGAATGACCGCTATCGCACTTGCTAGCTCTGGTTGAGCAAAGATATCCCCTTTTATTAATGAACCAATACGAATCGCAACGAGGTTATAATTACTGCTTGTTAGTGCATAGGCAGAAGCATACGCACCCATCGCATTGGCGAACAACACACTAAATGTTCCAACAATACCTGGTAGCATAATAGGTAGACCAATCTTCATCCAAAACTGCCAACTAGATGCGCCTAGTAAGGCAGCGGCTTCCTTCCAATGTTGCTGAATCCCATCATAAATGGGATATAACAGCATGAGTGATAACGGAAGCTGAAAGTAAATGTAGATTAATAATAAACCACCCCAACTATAAAGAGAGAAGGACGATAGTACATCGATATCCCATTTTTCAAATAATAGGGTAAATAGCCCGCTATTTCCGAGTAAAACGATAAAAGCAAATGCAAGCGGAATACCCGAAAAATTCGAAGTTAAATTTGATAAAATTAAAATTTTCTCCCTTACTGGTTCAGAAAATTTCATCATGGCATAGACCGCGAACAATGTGACAATTAGCGCAATCAAGGCAGAGATAATGGATAATGTAATACTATTTTTAAAACCTTGTAAAATATAGTCATTCGTAAAAATGGCTTCATATTGCATCAACGTAAAGCCTTCACTATTTTGAAAGCTTGTTATGAGCATATAAAATAACGGAACAAAGAAAAACAATAATAGTAAGACAAGAAAAGGCGAAAGCCAGGCAATGGATTGCCGCTTCGATATCAACACAATCACTTCTTTCTATAAATTACTTGCGGCTTAGGGGGATAATAGCCGCTCCTGTTAAAGTGGAGCGACTATTATTGTTTAAACTTCTTTTGGTGTAAACACACCTTCTAGTAGGAGTGGTACCATACCATCAGCAGGCTCAATAGCTAATAAATGACAGCATAATGGTGCAATTTGTAATTGCGAAATAATCCCTTCTTTAATACCAGCCTTTACAAAATCAGAAATGACAAACAGCGGGACATGTCGATCCTCATGGGTAGTTCCGCCATGGTTGCCATCACTTGTCATACCATGATCAGCCGTAACGATGACCTCATAGCCTTGTGCCATACACTTAGGAATAAATAAGGAAAGTAATGCATCCATTGCTAAAACTCGATTGCGATATTGTGCGGAATCTGCCGTAAATTTATGACCATCATCATCAACATTCATTGGATGGATATAAAGAAAATCAGGCTGCTTTTGATCCATTAACCATGCTGCATCAGCAAATACATGACTATCAGGATAATGATCCTCGAAATAGAACAAACCATTTTCAATAGGTAACTGTTTATCAAGCTGTAATCTATCCTCCATATGGCTAAATGGCGCTCTATTGTATAGCTCACTTACCCAATAATAAGCAGAGGCTGCAGTGGACAAACCATGTTCCTTTGCGACATGAAAGACACTTTTTTGATTCGATATACGTACGGTCATATTGCTTGTAACTCCATGAACAATGGGGGGTGTCCCTGTTAAGATCGTCTCATATAAAGGTCTTGATAAGGATGGCACCTCTGAGCAAATTTTATAGCGAGCGGCCACCTTACGTTCGACTAGATGGTGCAAGAATCCCATATGTGTACAGGCCGTATCAAAACGTAGCGCATCGATCACAATGAGTACCACTTTGTTATTTTGCATGGATTAACACCTGCTCTTGATAGTATTGAGGAATTTGCTTTGTTGTTTCTTCCCATTTCTTTTGATCTTTTACTGGTTGAGCATTCGTATACATATCTGCTGGTAATAGTAGATCCCTTACATCCTGTGGTAACTCTACCTTTTCTCGAATTGGGCGTGCATAGCCCTTTGCTAAATTCTCTTGACCAGCATCGGATAAAATGTATTCGCGAGCAAGCATGGCAGCATGTGGATTTTTTGCATACTTATTAATAATCGTTGCATAGCCAGAAGTAACAGATCCTTCAGATGGGATCACTACATCGAAACGTTCTTCATCAATTTGATGACGATACCCTAAGGCATTAAAATCCCATAAGATGGCGACATCAATTTCTCCTTTTTCTAAATTTGCTACGGATGGATCTCCTTGTAATCGACCTTGTTTTGCTAACTCAGCAAAAAAATCAATGCCAGGTTGGATATTCGATTCATCTCCCCCAAATGCCATTGACGCAGCTAAAATAGCAAACTGAGCTTGATTTGCCGTTAAGGCATCCCCAATACTAACTGTGTAATCTCCATTTTTCAGATCCTCCCAGGAAGTTGGAGGATTCTTCACATTATTTTTATCTGTTAAAAATGAAATGGTCCCCGTATAACCGACAATCCAGTGTCCTTCATCGTCCTTAGCCCAATCAGGTATTTCATCCCAGTACGAAGTTTTATATGGTAAGGTTAAGCCCTTGTCCTTAGCGATTGGACCAAAAGCGATGCCAACATCGCCAATATCTGCTGTAGCATCATCCTTCTCTGCTTCAAATTTCGCTAACTCTTCAGCACTCGACATATCCGTATCATTGTGCTTTATGCTATATTCGGCTCCAAGCTCTTCCCAAGTTTCCACCCAATTCGCCCATGTATCTGGCATACCAACGGAATTAACAGTACCCTCTTCCTTCGCTTTCTCCCTAATTTCCTCAAGCGATAAATCTTTGCTTACTTCATTTGCACTAGATGAACTGTCAGAACAAGCTGCTAACATGGAAATTGTTAATGCACCAATTAGACCTTTTTTCCACCACTTTTGAATTGCCATGTGTTGGACCTCCATTTGTTTTTGTTTATTTTTATTTGCTTACAAACGTTATGGTATAAAACAAACATTAAGCAAGTATGGAGTGCATTAAAATATTTAGTAAAAATTATTGAGAAATTATAAAAATCTTTAAATTTAAAATAGCAAAATCCATTTATAAAACCAGTTCTCCTGCTTTAATTTCCTTATAATAAATAAAACCCACACATTTTGAGGAAAATAATCAAAATGTGTGAGTTTTTTAGATAAATTTATGGTTTCGACAGCAATCAAAATATTAAGCATTGAACAGAATAGAAATGAATATAGAAATTTTTAAGTCGACTATATGTGTTAAGGAATAGTTATTGAATTATTATTTACCCTCTAATTCATTTTACCTTTTAAAAAATTGGTACCATGGAACACCTACAAAGAAAACAGCAAACAATAAAATAAGAAAATCATGGGCTTGTACCCCATTTGAAAAAAGTATTAGCACTATAACTATAAATGCCAATATTCTAAGTATACCTAATTTTTTCATGGAACCCACCATTCTTTTCTAATTTAATAAGAACAGTACGATGAAAAAACTGAAAAATTACCAAGCTTACACAAAATTGGGCGTATTGAAAAGTAAAATCACATACAATTTCAGACTATGTCAGGTAGCCGAAATAATTCCTTACTCGAATGTAACGACAGAGATGAAATATTTATTGTGTTGATTAGTTGGAGAGACCTAAGAAATCTGCATATGTATGCGGCTCATGTTCCTTTAGAATTGTTAAAAATGTAAATGCTAGCTGCACAACTGACCACCATCTCATATTGTAGGACAGCTCAAATTGAGAAGGCTCTAACGTAAAAACATCCTGAAAAATAGCGAGTGGCTCGATTTGCTCATCCTTTAGAATGGATAAAAAGCCCAGAAATAATGTATGATCCTTTACTTCAATCAATTTATCATTTACAAGAGCATCTATTTTTTCAGGCTGCTGAAAATTGCACTGTGTGGCTACATAAAGTTCTAAATCCTGTGCACGCTTTCTTTCTTCACGTTCCTTTTTCTTTGCAATAAAATCAATGACGTTATTCACGGTCATCGCCTCTTTTTTTTCTTTTATTGTAGCATTGTTTAGACAAACATTGCCTGTACTGGCCTCTGCTTTTTTTGGGGAGCTCTTAATGATTTAACAAAGGCTTAGATGGAATACACGCGGAAGCCTGGTCTTTGCGGACAAGTATGATTTACAACCCTGACGTTGGAATTGTGATTGTCACTTTTCCTCCACCCGTTATCGAACTATTAGCTAGCGTCAATGTTCCACCATGTTTTTGAATAATCGATTCTACAATGTAAAGCCCCATCCCATGATGTTTTGCAGAATTCCTACTTGGATCCCCTCGATAAAATTGCTTGGTTGCTTCTTTTAAATCTTTCGATGAAAAACCTGGACCACTATCTGTCACAGTAAAATGAACAAAGTTTAATTCTCCAGCAACCGATAAAGTGACTTTGCTATTATTGGGTGTATGTTCAACAGCATTAACAATCACATTTAAAAGAGCCCGATAAAAGAGTTCCTCCTCTATCATCAAAACAGCAGGCAATTTATCTTTCACTACATCTACTTCGAGTCTTTTTTCCAAAGCAAGAGCCTTCATTTGTTGTTCTATCTTATGAACAAAGGAATCTAATTCTACATTTGTTTTTGCATTCACAACATGTTGTTCCATCTTCGATATGTCCATTAATTGCTTTGTGAATTTTTCTATTTCAATGGTATTTTTTAATATATAACGATTATATTCTTTTTGTATATCATCTTGAACAGTATCTTGTAAAAGCTCCGCATTTCCCCGAATAATGGTAAGAGGTGTTTTCAAATCATGGGCAAGTGCAGAAATTTGTTCTCTTCGCGACCTCTCTGCCTCCCATTGTTGTGTTAATGAACGATTTAATGCTTCCTTCATTTGCTCAAAAGAGAGTGCAATATCATCTATTTCTCTAATACCAGAAGGTTTTAAATGAAAATCCAAATTTTGATTTTGGATTTTTTCAATGGCCACTTGTAAGCCCGACATTTTCCGTTTAAGCCTTCTGCCGAAATGAACTGCAAGCACTGTTGCCTGCAAAATTACTCCTAAAATAAATAACAGTAACACTGTTAGTTGAGGGTTGGGTAAGTACTTTCTTATAATAGTGGAGCGATACTCGGGAACTAAACTATAGCGTAGAATACACACTTCCTGTTCTCGTTCAATAAATGTATAAAACCTAGAGCTACTCTGCCTCTCCCCCTTTTGCTGCAAATGAAAAGCATGGAGAGCCTCTTTTTCTGTTAAATTGCCAGAAAGATATTTCCCTTGATTGGATATAACAGCGTAGTCTACAAGATCAGGAATCATATTGTCTGTAACTAAACTGCTTGAAGCAATATGATCTTTCACCTTAGTAATCTGAGTTTCTGCATAATTTGCTGGCAAAATGATATTAGCCGAAAAGGCAAACATAAATAGACCCATTAGCAGTGCAACTAATAAAATAATCCCTATGCAAAGAAATAATAAATACCTAAGGAAAAATGTATGAAGACGTGTTCCTTTCCTCGGTTTTATTGACTCCATTTATATCCAATCCCCCAAACCGTGTTAATGACATCTATGTCAAAAGTATGTAGCTTTGAGCGGATATTTTTAATATGTTCTGTTATCGCCGTACTATCACTTTTGCCATCAAATCCAAAAATCGTTTCGTATATTTGTTCTTTTGAAAAAACTTGTCCCCGATTACGTGCTAAAAATTCACATATCTCATACTCACTTTTAGTTAGCATGACTCGCTCATTATGAACAAAAAGCTCTTTACCTGAAAGATTAAAATGCACATTATCGATATAAAGAATGCTCCGTTTCTCTCTTCTTTCACGTCGAATATGGGCATTGACCCTTGCACGTAGCTCCCCAATGCCAAAGGGTTTGGTTAAATAATCATCTGCACCTAATCCAAGACCATACATAACATCTTCCTCTAACGATTTAGCAGTAAGAAAAAGAATCGGACAATCCACTGCATGGCGAATTTGTCCGCATAGTGTAAAGCCATCAATAGCAGGCATCATCACATCGAGCAAAATTAAATCGAAGATACCTAGATCTAGCTTAGCAACTTCTGTTGGTTCGGATACAATTGTTACTAAATGATCATCTGTTCGAAGTGAATTTTTAATCAACATTAAAATATCTTCCTCATCATCAACTACTAATATATTCGCCATAACTAACCCTCAAATCCATTCCTAATGTTCTGATGCTCTGCCTTCCCATTTCCAAAACCATAGACACGACAGTATAAAGGTCACTAATATGCCTCCTATACAAGCTATGATACCATGACGCAAGCTAGCCTCGAGCAATGCTATATCCATTCCTACAGACTTTATGATCCATAAGGAAATGAAGTGCCCGCTCCATCCATAAGGTAAAAATGGCCAAATACTATCTCCTAAGCCTGTAAGCAGTAAAGCAACCAAAAGAGCTTCTACTATACCAAGTCCAATTGAAGCTCCTTTTCCAAATTGGAGACTAACAAATAAATGTAATATATATAAAATGACATGACTGCCGAACAGAATACATGCAGCCATACTATAAAATGAAAAATCAAAATGTACTTCATGTAATAGTTCTATAAAGCCTATACTAAAAATTGCTATAGAAAGAAAAATAGCTCCAAGGCTAAAGAGCAATAACAGTAACAGTTTAGCCATGTATGTCATGATTTTTCTGTTCGTTGTAGCCAGCATTACCTGAAAATGACCTGCGTTTGCCTCCTGTTCAGATGCCATAGCACACACCAATCCTATAATAATAGGTAAACCACACGCTAATCCCTGAAAATATGCTGTTACCTTTCCTTGAAAATCCCATGGTGAATAAGTGTAGTAGGCTAAAAAGATCCCTGAAATAATGAGGGGGACCAGTAGATGTGTGAGTAAAAAAGGTGTTCTTTTTGTTTTAAGACATTCTGCTCTTAATAATCGTAACATGACCATCAGCTATTTCGCCTCCCTATTTTGAAACCACTTTGCAGTCAGGAAGCTAATCATTATAAATAAAGCTAATGCAATTAGTAAGCCTGGAAGTATAACACTATTATTGAATAATGGGCTTCCTTCTGGAACTGGCAAACCATTTGGTAATATGCCAAGTGTTGAACATAATAAACGTGCTCCAATTGCAAATGGATAAGAATACCACAAATCCCCGTCTGCAAAAGCAACAATCCCAATGATATTAGCTACTAAATTTATCAAAATAGCTAAATAGGTGCCTAATTTAGCTGCTAAGAAAAGACATAAGGGAATTTGCCACAAAAACGTAAGAAAAATGATGAGAGCACTCAGTAAACTACTTGTTAGAGGTAAACTATGATTGAAAAGCAAACCTCCTGCTGTGATTCCTATAAAGAAAATAATCGTAATTAGTAGTAACCATAAACTTGTTGCAAGTATTTTTCCAAGCCAGATTTTTTTCAGGTTAAGTGGTAATGCAAGTAAACTATGATATTTCATTTTTTTATCTTTTTCCACCACTAAAGCACAGCAGATCGTCAAAGCTCCTGGCAAAAGCATGGAGTACCACCAGTTATAAGCACCTGTTTGAAAGAAAGTCCCACCCATAAGTACAGCACTTAAAAGTAATGTCATAATGGGCGTAAGCCAAAGTAATTTTGGGATAAAAGATCGCTTCCATTTTAATTGTTCTGCTTTTATAATTGCTATCATGTTAATGGCCTGCCTTTCTATTAGCAGACACAACCTGCATAAATAAAGATTCTAATTCCTGTCCCTGTGGTGCCATTCCCTGATAGCCCAATTTGCCATCAGCAATAATGCCAATGTCATCAACGACTTGTTCCACCTCAGACAGTATATGACTAGATAATATAACTGTGATGCCCTGGGCAGGAAATGAGCGAATAAGCTTCCGTAGATCTTGAATTCCAATTGGATCTAGCCCATTCGTCGGTTCATCTAAAATTAATAGCTTTGGTTTGTTTAACAGCGCAATGGCTATTCCCAATCTTTGTTTCATACCTAAGGAAAACTGGCCAGCCCGTTTCTTTCCCGTATTTGTTAAATCTACAATTTCTAATACTTCTTCAATACGACTTTGCGGTAGACCTAACGCTACCGTTCGAACTTTTAAATTTTCTTTTGCTGTTAAATTTTCATATAGAGGGGGGGTTTCAATTAAGACACCGATGTCTTGTAAATCATTTCGTGTCCATGGACGCCCATTAAAAATGATTTCCCCTGCATTAGGCTGTAGCATGCCAGTAATCATCTTTAATGTTGTTGACTTCCCTGCTCCGTTAGGTCCGAGCAAACCATAAACGGTATTTCGTTGGATTTCTAAAGATAAATTGTCCACAATTGTTTGACCTTTAAAAGCTTTATAAAGATTTTCCGTTTTCAAAATCAATTCTTTCATAAGTAGTCATCATCCTTTCGATGACCTTAGTATAAAAAATAAATATAAGGATTTTATAAGGATTCCAAATTCAGTTTTATAAATAGCGAAACAAAAAAGCATTTGGAAATGACATCATTCCAAATGCTTTGCCTGTTTATTTTACATAAACTCTTTTACTAATTCATTAAAATCATTTTCACTCATTTTGATATCGATATCTGTTAATGGTAACTCAGAGTAGCCAGGTACTTTTTGCTGATACGATGTTGTTTCTGTATCATGATAAATAATACCTGTTACTAAGCCCTCATGTTCCATTACTGTACGCATCGCCATTCCACGATCTGAGTGATCATAGCCTTCCACATCTGCTAGTTTTGTTAAGTTTTCTTTAAACCAATCATATGTGTTCACTTTGTTGTACGTTACACAAGGTGAGAAGACATTGATAAATGAGAAGCCTTTATGGTTAATACCAGCTTCAATTAAAGCTGTTAATTCTTTAATATCTGTAGAGAAACCTTGTGCCACAAATGTAGCACCACTTGTTAATGCTACCTCTAACGGTTTTAATGATGGCTCAATCGCTCCACCTGGTGTAGATTTCGTAATAAATCCGGCAGCAGAACGTGGAGATGTTTGACCTTTTGTTAAGCCATAGATTTGGTTATCCATTACAATATAAGTAATATCGATATTACGGCGGATCGCATGAATTGTATGCCCCATACCGATAGCAAATCCATCACCATCACCACCTGAAGCGATGACATGTAAATCACGATTGGCCATTTTTAATCCTTGTGCAATTGGAAGTGCACGGCCATGGATACCATGGAATCCATAAGAATTAATATAGCCTGAGATACGACCTGAACAACCAATTCCAGAAATGACAGCCAGTTCATTTGGTTCAATGCCGACATTTGCAGCAGCACGTTGAATAGCTGCTTGTACGGAGAAGTCTCCACAACCTGGGCACCAATTTGGCTTCACTGTATTACGAAAATCCTTAAATGTTGCCATTAGCGAGTCAACTCCTTCACACGATTTTCTAATTCACCTGGCAAGAATGGTGTACCATTGTATTTAGTAATTGTTGCAATCTTCTCATGACCACCAATATTCATCTTCATAATATTAGCTAATTGACCAGTATAGTTATTTTCGACAACAATCACTTTTTTCGCTTTTGCTACAAGAGGAGCCATTTCCGCAGATGGGAATGGGTGAATTAAGCGAATATGTGCATGATTTACCTTCATTCCTTGCGCATTTAATCGTTCTTGCACTTCTTCAATAGCACCCCTTGTTGAGTTAAAGCCTACTAATAAAATCTCAGCTTCCTCATGTGGCGCATTGACATATACTGGGTTATCAAATTTTAATTTAGCTAACTTACGGAAACGTTTATCCATTTGCGTTTGGCGATTACCCGTTGCTTCAGATGGCTTACCTGTTTCATCATGTTCAACACCCGTAACGTGGTGAATACCATGTAATTTACCTGGTAATACACGAGGTGAAATGCCATCTTCTGTATCTTCATAGCGTTTGAAGTAGGCTTTGTCTGCCGCTTCTTCCAATTCGTCTGTAACTATTTTCCCTCGACGAATTTCGATTTTATTGTAATCGAACGGTTCTACAGATTGTTTCCCTAGTGACAATTGTAAATCAGTCATTAAGATGACTGGTAATTGTAGTTCCTCTGCAATATTAAATGCTTGGATTGTATCAAAGAATGCTTCCTCCATAGTAGAAGGTGCGATGACTACTTTAGGAATTTCACCATGTGTTCCGTAAAGCATAGCCATTAGGTCTGATTGCTCTTGCTTAGTTGGTAATCCCGTTGAAGGACCTCCACGTTGTGTATCGACTACTACTAATGGTTGCTCTGTCATACCTGAAAGACCTATTGCTTCCATCATTAATGAAAGACCAGGACCTGCAGAAGCAGTAAAGGAACGTACACCACCAAAGTTAGCACCAATAGCCATCGTAGCTGCAGCAATCTCATCTTCCGTTTGGATGACTGTCCCGCCGAATTTCGGTAATTTTTTAATCAAGTATTCCATAATTTCAGAAGCTGGCGTAATTGGATATGCAGCCATAAAGCGTGTCCCAGCAGCTAATGCACCAAGCGCCACAGCGTCGTTCCCAATCATAAACATACGACGTTTACCATCTGCAGGTGCAAGCTCCCATTCACCTACACGATCACCTAAAAGCTCATTCATAATTTGGCGACCACGTGTAATGGCTTCCATATTTTTTTGAACGACCTCTTCGCCCTTCTTACCAAAAATATCATCAACAACATTTTGGAACACGGCATCCTCTAAATTTAGTAATGACGCGGTAGATCCTATTGCCACCATATTTTTCATTAACGAAGTACCAAGTTCTGCTGCGATTTCAGTGAATGGTACAGCAAATAAAGGTGCCTTTGAATCTTCTGGTTTAACAGGATCAAATTTCGCATCTGCTAAAATAACACCGTTCTCTGTAAGCTCTTTATAATTGACATCGATTGTTTCTTGATCGAATGCCACTAAAATATCTAAATCATCCGCAATTGCACGTACTTCTGTTGGACGAACTGTAATTTTATTATTCGTATGGCCACCTTTAATTCGAGAAGAGAAGTGACGATAACCGTATAGGAAATAACCTAGACGATTCATTGCCATTGAGAAAATCTCACCTGTACTCTCAATCCCTTCACCCTGTTGCCCACCGACTTTCCATGAAAGCTGATGTAACATGTCAACAACTCCTTAAATCCAATGTGTACTATTATTTTTCCTTCATAAGTTTAACACGAAGAAACCGTCTGCACTATTGTTTCTCAACGATTTAGGCGAAAATCAGACCTTTGACTGAAAATCCTGTTCATAAAGTTGTAATTTTCAAATCTAAGCAAAATCAAGCCTCTTTTTCAAGTGACATGTATCATATGTAGAACATGAAAAAATGCCTCGCCACATTATTATGTGACAAGGCATTTTACTTCATTACAATTTTATCGAATACGTTTTTCCACTAGCAGCTTCAAGGCTGTACGTTCTTCACCAGCAATTAAAATATCGGCAAACGCCGGCGCGCAAATCAAATCTGTGCCACTTGGCGCTACAAATCCGCGTGCAATGGCCACTGCTTTCACGGCTTGGTTAAGTGCACCTGCCCCAACTGCTTGCATTTCTGCTTGCCCTTTTTCTCTGATTACCGCGACTAATGCACCTGCAACTGAATTTGGATTAGAGCGTGATGATACTTTTAATGAATCCACAATTATTCCTCCCCGTTTCGCGAATAGTGTTTACGCTCAACAACTCATGTCCCCCTTTTTTGGACCTCAAGTTATTGTCCGTAGCACATTTTATGCTCCGCAAGAAGGAAATAGACTAAGAATCCTGTATCCCACTAAAAGAGTTGTAAACCAACAAACTTCGACTTATTTTATCCTTGAAACGGATAATCTTCATTTATATAAATACGTTCACATGCAGTAGCTTTCCCTGTTCGATCATCAATATCTACAAAGAATCCACTTAATACCTCTCGCCCTTTCTTTGGCACTTCAAAACGTGAAGGCATATTAGTTTGGAATTTATAGATGACGCTCTCCTTTGTCATGCCTAAAATTTCATCATAAGGACCTGTCATACCAACATCCGTAATATAGGCTGTACCGTTCGGGTAAATTCTTGCATCTGCTGTCTGTACATGAGTATGTGTCCCAACAACCGCTGAAGCCTTTCCATCTAAGTGCCAGCCAAGGGCGATCTTTTCACTCGTCGCCTCCGCATGAAAATCTACAAAAACAAGTGGTGATGTTTGACGTGCTTCCTCAATCAATTGTTCCGCCATTGCAAATGGGTCTTCATGAGGAGGCAAAAATACACGACCATGTAAATTAATGACAGATAATGTCACGCCATTTTTCGAAATTTGCACCATTCCTTTACCAGGTGCCTCATTTGAAAAATTGGCTGGTCGAATTAAATAGTCTGCATCATCAATAAAATCAAATATATCTTTATTATCCCATGTATGATTGCCCATTGTAATGACATCTACACCTATCTGTAATAGGCTATTATAAATATTACGCGTAATCCCACGTCCTGCCGCAGCATTTTCACCATTTGCGATTACAACATCTGGATTATATTTCTTTTTTAAGCGAGGTAAATATTTCTCCACCGCATCTCGCCCAATTGATCCAACAATATCGCCAATAAATAAAACTTTCATTTTTTAACCACTCTTTCTTTCATTCCGTCTCTATAGGATTTTAGAGACATTCATTCGCACCTATCATACCATCATTCATTGTAACGCGAGGACAATGATTACGCAAAATAAAATATCGGATCTTACAATGCTATATAACTTTAGGCTTTTTTACATTCAAATAGATCAGTGTTGAAGATAGGCTAAACCAATTCATTTTCATTAGTTTTAAAAAAACAAACTGTTTCATATTGCGATTAATTAACTTAACTTTTAGTATGTCTGGATAAGCCTTTAAAAAGGATTGCATCTCATACTTCATTTGTTGTTTCGTTGCGCTTTGATGAAGAATAACTAGTAACCCCTCAAACTGGTAATTCAAAAAGCTATTTTTCACTTCCGCATAAACCTCTGCACGCAGTAATTCCATTAAGAGCTTTTTATACAAGACATCATAATTATTCCGTAAATTAACCATTGCTTTCTTAGTTAAAGAGCTTTCGTTGTTCACATTATAATAATAAAGTTGTCTTGGTACATAGCAGATAGACTGGTTTTTTAGGACGGCTCTCGTTAAAAAAACAGTATCTTCAGCGAAACTCATCGCTTCATCAAAACGAAGCCTATGCATATCTAAAAAAGATTTTTCATACAATTTGCAGCTTGCAAAACCAAAATGGCTTTCCCCTATTTCTGTAAATAATTTATTTAAACACTCTATTGCACTAAAAGTACAATAGGTGTTGGATGTATAGTGTAATTGCCTACTTCCTTCCGCTTCCTGCCAGTATAAATCGCATTTTGCAATGTTGGAGCCTGTTAGCCTACATGCTTGATACAATTCCTCCAGCATGGTTACCTCTAGCCAATCATCTGCATCCACAAAGGTGATAAATTGTCCTTTCGCATGGTCAATCCCTACATTTCTCGCCTTACTTACACCACTATTTTCCAAATCCAAAACGGTAATACGCTTATCAAGATCAGCGAAATTTTGCAAAATAGATAATGATTGGTCCTGACTGCCATCATTAATCATAATAATTTCAATATCTCTTAATGTTTGATGGCATATGCTCGTTAGACATTTCTCCAAGTATTTCTCAGCATTGTAGACAGGCACAATGACACTCACTAAGATTTTGGACGCCATAACTTCGCGCCTCCTTTACGGAAAAACTCTATCCACTCTTTTCTTTGTTCCTTCTTTAAAGCAACCCAAAAAAGACTGCCTGCTACCAGAACTGTATAATAGAAAATATAAAGCAAAATAGAAAGCCAACTAATTGGAGGTTTTGTTAATTCCCATAATAACTTACCTATACAAATGGCCAAGCTAAAAGCGATAACTAGTCTACCAACCTTTCTCCAAAATCCGAATATATCTAATCCAATTTTTTTATGGTAATAGATGTTCATGATTACTACATTCCCTATGAATAATGAACAAGCCGTAATCATTGCTGTACCGATTTTTCCATAAAAATAGATAGCTGGTATTGATATAACAACATTGGCGACTGCAACGCTAATTAGTAAAACAGTTCTAAATTTAAAAAGGTTTTTGGCTTTTAATACATTAAGCCCCAAGTTTTGAATGAGATCAATACTAAAAGGCACCATAATAATGAGAACGATCGCATATATGTCGATAAAATCTTTCCCTAACCACAGTAATAAAAATTCTTGACCAAAAAGAAAAAAGCCACCCAATATATAACCAACGACTAAACATTGTATCGCTCCAACTTTAATGAAGAGTTGATTAATCTCTTCTAATCCATTTTCCTTTGTCACAAGCATCGAAATACGAGGTAAAAATAATCCACTAATGGCTAAAGCAAGTGACATAAATATCAAAACAATTTGAACCGCCACTGCATAAATGGCAACATCCGCAGTTCCCTTCAATATTCCTAATAGAACTTGATCAGTTTGCCAATAAATTTTATCCACAATGACTGTTATAAAAATAAAAAATGAATAGACGAAAATTTCTTTTATTAGTGCTGTATTTTTTATGGTAAAAGTAAATTGGATGGAAAGCACCTTCGTACAATAAATAGCATCTAACGCTAAAAAAAGAATGTTATAAATAGCGATAATAGCTATTAATGTCACCGAATTTGTCCCCTGTAACAAAAAAAACAACATTGTCAGAGGCTGTATAATCACCTGTAATAATGTTGTCAATTTAATAAAAATAAATTTTTCATATGCTTGTAGAATGGAAGTAAAGACGCCTAAGGGAAACTGCATCGCCAAACTAATGGTCATTATATAGCCCATGATCTTGGCCTTTTCTAATTGTTCCTTTGATAAACTTTGACCAAAAATATGATCCACGTGTGAAAATAGAAAAAATCCTATCAATAATGAAAGACAGCCAATACCAATAAATAATCTTAGAAAAAATCCATTTAAAGATGCTTCTAACGTTTTATCCGCTGCGGCTCTATTTCTAGCAATATAGCGTATAATGGCATTGCCTAACCCTAAATCTAAAATAGATAAATACCCTACAATTACTATCATTAAGGAATATAAACCGTATTCTTTCTGACCAAGGAGCGCGATCAAAATAGGTGTGAAAATAAGAGAAGAAATCATTGTACAACCTATTGTCAAATACGAAAGAATGGCTCCAATCTTAATTTCTTTCATGAGCACACCTTTCTACTAGTTAGGATGACTTTTCATCAAGTATCGCAGGATATAATGCATGGTATTGCGCAACGACTTGTTTAATTTGATAATTTGCTAAAGCATGGTCACGACCGTGGCTCGCTCTTTCTGCATATTGCTGTGAACTGTAGTTTAATGCCTTATTTATTGCCATTGCTAAAGCCTTTGGATCCTTAGCTGACACTACTTCTCCATAATCCCCCACCAAATATTCACAATCGCCAACATTCGTTGTCACGCAGCAGGTTCCACTAGCCAGTGCCTCCACTAGCACATTAGGTAGCCCCTCTCCCACTGATGATAAAACAAATAAATCAGCCGCAGCCATTAATTGTGGGACATCCTCTCTACTACCTAATAAGAATGTTACCTGTTGCAACTGTGCTTCCTCAATCATTAGCATTAATTCCTTATTAAAGGTATCGATCTCATAGCCAACTAAAAATAAATAAAAGTCTTGTCGAAGCTGACGTAACCATTTTAAACTAGCAATCAAATTTTCATAATCTTTTAAGGGATCCCATCTCCCGACATGCAACAAGATTGGTTGGTTTTTTATACCGAATTGTTCCATATAATAGTATCTTTTTTTACTCGGCATATATTCGTCTGTGTTAATTCCATTAACAATAACGTGATGTTGCTTCCCTTTGTAGCCAATCGCTTCGTGTATTTCCTTTACCTTTGGCCCACACGAAATAATGGCATCCACACGTTTCGACAATCTTGCACAAAGCTTGGCAATAAAAATTGTCCTGCGTTTATTCTCCTTTTTGTTTAAATTACTGTGGTGAATACCCCAAATTAATTTCTTTTTGAGGAAAATGGATAGAATATACCCTAGTAAATTCGCATGATACATCCAAGTTTGAATAATGTCGCTACCTCGACATAATCGATAACAGTCTAGAACAGCCCTTATACTATTACTGCGCATATCACATATAGATACCTTAATATGTAATTGCTGCTCAATTAACTTACCATATGTCCCCATCTCTGTTAAACAGATGACTTCTACCTCATACACATTCCGATCCATATTTTGCAAAAGACGATAAAGCATTGCTTCAGCTCCCCCAAGTCCAATAGTGGTAATGATATGAGTAATTTTAATTTTCTTTTGGATAGTCTCATCCTTTGACTTAAATTTGTTACTTGTAGAGAGCGCATAATTGGCGCGTAACATTTTCTACATCCAGTCCTTTATTGATTATACTGTTTTGGATAATATGTTCATCCAATTTGACATTCTTCTTAGCAATTTGTTGTAGCCAACTATCTATATCGCCCTGTAGATCTAGATAATGTAGTAAATCAATATCAAGGTCTACTTCCCTTGGTAAAGTCGAAGAAACAATGGATGGTGTACCACAAACTTGAGCTTCCAACAGAACAATTCCAAACCCTTCAAAATGAGATGGTAAAATAAATTTATCGAAAAGTTGTAGTAGTTTAATGATATCAGCACGCTGTCCTAAAAACAGAACACAGTCCTCTACGTTTTTTGCTTTTACGAGATCGCGAACTTCCTGTTCTAAGGGGCCATCCCCTATCAAAAATAATTTAAAAGGAACACCTTGTTGTTTTAAATTGCTAGCAAGTTCAATTAAAAAAGAATGGTTCTTAACTTGAACAAAACGCCCAATATGTCCTAATACTAACTCGCCATCTTGGATTTTTAATTTCTTCCTCAAACTCCGCTTCTCTTCATTTGATATGCGTTCAATTTTGGTGCTATCAATCGGATTCGCTATTATTTCAAAAGGTTTTTTATGAAAACAAAATTCTCCTGCTTTTTTACTACAGGCTACCAATTGAGTCGCATTGAAAACACTTAGTTTCTTCAACATGGTTAACATGACTGGATGATTCCACTCTTCTGCAACATTCGTATGACTGTGTAGTACACGGCACTGAACACCTGCTAAACGAGCTGCTAGTAATGTAAAGACTGCTCGATAGCCTGTATGATCATGAACGGCATCATATTGATGTTGTTTAATTATTCGATAAATATTTTTAATATACGAGAGAGGACCCTGTTGCGTAATATATTCCTCATAAAATATCTTTGCATCTTGTTGTAATAAAATATCATGGTATGGCCCTTTATTAAACGACACAAAATCAAAATGATATAATGATTTGTTTGTATTCATTAAGATGTCTACAATCATCGTGGTAATACCACCATAATCTGTTGTTGGAATAATATGCAGGATTTTTTTCACAGCTATATTCTCACCCTTATTCTTTTCCGTAATAATACTCGTACGTACTACCTTTTATCTTATAATTATTCAAGATGACCCCTAAAATATTGGCTTTGGAAACCGTTAATATGGATTTTGATTTTATAACAGCGGCTTTCCCAACCACCCCTGTGTTGACGATTAACAGGGTGCCATCACATTTATTTGATAAAATTTGTGCATCCGATAAAAAGAGTAATGGTGGTGCATCCAATATAATGATATCGTATAGATCTTTCACTTCAGCTAAAAACGAGGTCATCGTTTCAGAAGCTAGCAACTCTGTAGGATTGGGCGGAATGGCCCCACTCGAAATGATATCCACTCCTTCAACAAAGGTTTCTTGAATAACTTCCTGTAGTGTAGATTGGCGTGATAACACAGAGGAAAGTCCCGAAATATTGTCAAGATAGAATGTATGATGCAAAGTTGGTTTACGCATATCTGCATCTACAATGAGGACATTTTTACCCTCTTGCGCAAATACGACACCGATATTTGCTGCATTTGTAGATTTTCCTTCACCAGCGATAGAGGAGGTTACTAAAATAGTTCTCACATCTCGATTAGGTTGCGAGAATTTAATATTTGCCCGGATCGTACGATATTGCTCGGAAGGAATGGATGTCATATCAGAAACGGTAATCAGCTTACGAGCCATTGTTGATTTTTTTGTTTTTCTTTTGGAAAATATTACGACGACCCCCTGTTTCTAGATTTTTTTCTAGTAGGCATTTCTATATTACTGACAACCCCAATCACTGGTAATGATAAAACCTCAATATCTTGTTCTGTTTTAATAGTCCTATCAATTGTTTCTAAAAAATAAGCAAGCACCATCGCCAAACTGAAACCAGTGATGGCTGCTATGATAAGATTTAACAGTTTATTTGGCTTAACAGGTACTGGATGCTCACTATTTTGTGCAACAAAAAGAATATTAATATTGTCTACATGCATTAATACAGGGATTTCCTCTTTAAATATTTCTGCTATCGTATTAGCTATTTTTACTGCCCTCTCACTATTTTCATCTTGTACTCGAATGTTCACCACTTGGGAATTATTGGCGCTAGAAACTTCAATTTGCCTCATTAATTTCTCTGGCGTCGTATCAAGTACTAGCACTTCAATAACCTTCGCTAAAATAACAGGGCTTTTGATAATGACATTGTACGTATTAATTAACCGAAGATCCGTATCTACATTCTGTGCCCCTACTAGTTGCTGATTTTCATAGCTTTTTTGATTGACCAATATTTGGGTTTCCGCTTCATAAATGGGTGTTTGAATAAAGTAACTTATCAATAAAGCAACGCCTATTGATAGAATAGTGAGCATTAGGATAAGGAGCCAACGTTTTAGTATTACTTTTACTAGACTTTGTATTGTCATTTCTTCATTCAAAATGGATCCCCTCCTAATTGGCAAATGTGCGCAATGCTAATAAAGTATATTAAACAAGCCTATTGGTTATTCAGATGTAATTGTGATTTTGCCTTTATTATAAATAGTGCCACTCACAACAAATACAAGAATATGAAGCATATTAAAATATAGTATTTCAAATGTAGAAACCCCTAGAGCGGCTACCATTACTAAGCCCGTAAACACGATTGCTTGTTCATTCATATGACGATACCCTTTGACGATTGCCAATAAAAACAAACAATAGCTAATCAATGCCAGCAATCCTGTTTCTTGTACAATATTTATAAATGTATTATGGGCATGAGCAACACCTATCGACCACAGTGATTCAACACCGTGTCCCCAGAAACGAAAATGCTCTATAACATAATGCCAAATTTCAAGACGACCATCTGTTATGTTCGTCGACTTTTTTTCCATTTTCGATAAAATACTTTGTACAGCCTCTTGCATTATGTCCAATTTGATCATCACTATCACCAACACTAAACCTGCACCTACAAAGAGTAAAATCAATTTTAAGAGTGCTAAAAAGGTTTTGTTCATGCTTTTGACAATACAAAAAAATACAACAACTGTGGCAATAGAAACCGTTAACAAGGAAGTGCGGGCATTTGATAGCAAGATGACATACAAAGTAAATATATAAACGGTCATATAAAGAATAAAAGACCATATGTAGTTTACCTGTTGTTGTCCATGTAGCATCTGCATTGCCACCTTATACAATCTCATGAGTACAACGATCATTAAACCAATCATTGAAAACCCCATCGTATTTGGGTTCTCAAATACACCTGAAAAAGCTGAAAACATATAATTTGCTTGCTGAAAACATAAAGCTAAAAATGGTATATAGGCCATTAAAACACTATTCAAAACAATTTCTATTACCTGTTCTTTGACAAGATCATTAAAAAAAATTGAAACTGCTATGAACATGCACATTAATTGTAGACTGTTTTTCAGGAGAACCATATCCTGATTCACCCCTGCTGATATCACACAAAAAAAAGTATACATACTAAAAAAAACACTAGCTTGTACATTGTGAATGAATATTTTTTTATGGATGAAAAAAGAGACGAGTATGATTAACAGGCTGATTAATAAGGATAACTTATGGAAAATACCAGCGACAGGCTGCATCAGGCTCATAAAAACAAGTAAGCTAAACAGTAATGTATAGAGCAATTGCATCTTTTTTCACGCTCAATTCTAACAAAGACGTTTAAAATATAAGCCATCGTTTCTTTATAGCCATATCATCTAACTCAAGTGGCAAAATAGGCTTGTTCGCTAAAACTCTTGCATTATTATCTAAGAGGCGAGTGATTGTATCTATTTCTTTCTTTTTCTCCAGATAGTGCAGTGCTGATTGAAAGAAGAAACTTCTTTTTTGTAAATCATGTACGTCTGAGCCAATCGTATGAATGTAATTTGCTCTCACTAAAGCAAGGGATAAACGTTGTATGTCCTTTCCATATAATCCTGTTAAACTACCTGTTGTCAATTGTGTCAATACTCCCTGTTGAATAAGGGCCTCTAGTTTCTTTGGGTTTTCTTTAATGGCAAAATTTCGTTCTGGATGAGCTAAGATTGGTATATAGCCAAATGTTTTTAAGCTCCTTATCATCTCTATCGTATAAGCCGGAATAGTGCTCGAAGGAAGTTCTAATAAGATATATTTTGACTGTGCTAATGGATGAAGTTGCTGTTGTTGTAGTAATGTTGGGAGATTATCATGTAAGCGAATTTCGTGGCCTGTATGGAGTGTAATTGGAATTTGATGATGATGTAATAATTGTTGTAAATCATTTACTTGCTCTACCACTTTTCTATAAGTGACATGATATTGTGGGTGTCTAGCATGGGATGTACAAATAATCTCTGTAATCCCTTCTTTAGCAGCTTGCCTTAGCATTTCCAAGGAATCCATCTCATTTTTTGGTCCATCATCCACATCATATAAGATATGTGCATGGATATCGATCATGATTATCACATCTTTCATCGTTAATCAAAATCTAGCCTTGTTCTTTTTTATGATGGATGCTCCTCAAACATGACTCTACCTCTACTAAAAAAGAGGCTCTCTAGATAATAATCTAAAGAAACCTCTAACATTCAATATTATTTCGCATACTCCACAGCACGTGTTTCGCGAATGACTGTTACTTTAATATGACCTGGATAATCTAACTCTTCCTCAATACGTTTACGGATATCTCGTGCAAGACGATGAGATGCTAAATCATCAATTTTTTCAGGTTGTACAATAATACGAATTTCACGTCCAGCTTGAATAGCAAAAGATTTTTCTACACCATCATAGCTTTCTGAAATTTCCTCTAACTTTTCAAGTCTGCGGATATAGTTTTCAAGTGTTTCACTACGTGCACCTGGGCGAGCTGCTGATAATGCATCAGCCGCTGCAACTAATACCGCAATAACAGATGTTGCTTCAGTATCACCATGATGCGAAGCAATACTGTTGATAACAACCGGATGTTCCTTATATTTCGTTGCTAGTTCCACACCGATTTCAACGTGGCTACCTTCAACTTCATGGTCAATTGCTTTCCCAATATCATGTAATAAGCCTGCACGACGAGCTAACGCTACATCTTCACCAAGTTCAGCAGCAAGTAATCCTGCTAAATGTGCGACTTCAATTGAATGTTTTAGGACGTTTTGTCCATAGCTTGTACGATATTTCATACGGCCTAAAATTTTCATTAAATCTGGATGTAAATTATGAATGCCAATTTCAAATGTAGTTTGCTCACCTGTTTCGCGGATTTGTTCATCCACTTCACGTCGAGCTTTCTCCACCATTTCCTCAATGCGAGCTGGGTGGATGCGACCATCCTGTACAAGTTTTTCAAGTGCAAGTCGAGCCGTTTCACGACGAATTGGATCAAAGCCTGATAATATAACCGCTTCAGGAGTATCATCAATAATTAAATCAATCCCTGTTAATGTTTCCAATGTGCGGATATTACGGCCTTCACGACCAATAATACGACCTTTCATTTCATCATTTGGCAAGTTCACAACAGATACAGTTGTTTCTGCTACATGATCTGCCGCAAAGCGTTGTAATGCTAATGATAAAATTTCACGTGCTTTCTTATCTGAGTCTTCTTTCGCACGTGTTTCAGCTTCCTTCGTCATCACAGCAATATCAGTCGCTAACTCTTTTTCTACTTCATTTAGGATAACTGTTTTAGCTTCATCTCTAGTTAAAGCAGAAATACGTTCTAGCTCTGTTTTTTGTAGTGCTACGAGCTCGTCCACTTTGCTCTCCATCTGTTCAATATGCTGTTGTCTTTCAGCTAGAGCTTGTTCTTTACGCTCTAAGCCTGCTTCTCTCTTATTTAGAGCATCATCCTTGCGATCAAGATTTTCTTCTCTTTGCAATAAACGGTTCTCTTGTTTTTGAAGTTCTAAACGACGTTCACGAATGTCATTTTCGGCTTCAGTACGAAATTTGTGAGTTTCATCTTTGGCTTCAAGTAGTGCTTCTTTCTTCATTGCCTCCGCTTCTCGTTTTCCTTCTTCAACGATTGTTTCAGCAACATGTTTAGCACCAGTGATTTTTGAGTCATTCACTTTTTTCATGTAGATATAGCTAACAGCGGCACCAACGATGAGTCCAAGCAAAGCGGAGATGATAGTAATTCCATCCATATGAACACCTCCTCTTGCTATTTGGGTATTACTGTTTCAGTCGGCGCATACATCTATCGCGCCTTGGCGAAATTGCGCCAGATTTTGATTGAATTTACACAAAATCCGTTCTATTAGCCAAAGGCTCTAGCTTCATTTAGTAGGTGTTTAGACATCTATATGAAAGGGAAAATCTCAACAATATTCTAAATGTGTGATGTCCATTTCACTAGAAAACACTAGGTAAATGAAGATAAAATGTACTGCCTATTTAAAGTCATAATTCAGAAATTATACATATTTAATTGTATAGCTAGCCTTAAGCTCTGTCAAGGATAGTCGGTCGTCTGTTCGCCCTTCAGCCAAAAAAAGTAAGTCCTATCCATTCGGTTATTTTTCACCCTATTACTTTTACACTAGAAAAAATTTCATCTTAAATACAATTAATATAAAAACAGTACATAAGAAATAACACCTTGAGATAGACGGCATTACTCTTATTATGGGTAAAAGTTTAAGAATATAGACAAAAAAAAGCATTGTTCCCTCAAAAAATGGGAACAATGCAATCGTTTATTATTCTTCTTCAAGAAGTAACATCAATTCTTCATCCATCTCTTCTTCATCATGAGCAGCAATTGTGTAAGAAGAAGCTGCAATACCATAAGAAGCTCGAATTTTATTTGCGATGTCTTCCATAACAGCAACATTTTCTTTTAAATATTGTTTAGCATTTTCTCGACCTTGACCTAGACGTTCATCACCATATGCATACCAAGAACCACTTTTTTGGACAATATCTAATTCTACACCTAAATCAACTGTTTCGCCTTCTTTAGAAATACCTTCACCATACATAATATCCACTTCAGCAGTACGGAAAGGCGGCGCTACTTTATTTTTAACAATTTTAATTTTTGTACGGTTACCAACAATATCATTACCTTGTTTAATAGCTTCTGCTCGACGCACTTCTAAACGGACAGAGCTATAGAATTTAAGAGCTCGTCCACCTGGTGTTGTTTCAGGGTTTCCGAACATGACACCAATTTTTTCACGAACTTGGTTAATGAAAATAGCAATCGTTTTTGATTTATTAATCGCACCTGAAAGTTTACGTAATGCCTGAGACATTAAACGTGCTTGTAGGCCGACATGAGAATCACCCATATCCCCTTCAATTTCAGCTTTTGGTACTAAAGCAGCAACGGAGTCAATAACGATAATATCAATAGCACCACTACGCACTAATGCTTCTGCAATTTCAAGTGCTTGCTCCCCTGTATCTGGCTGTGAAAGTAATAGCTCGTCAATATCGACGCCTAATTTTTGCGCATAAACTGGATCTAATGCATGCTCTGCATCGATAAATGCAGCTTGTCCACCTTTTGCTTGAACTTCCGCAATGGCATGAAGCGCAACCGTTGTTTTACCAGATGATTCTGGGCCGTATACTTCAATAATACGTCCACGTGGATATCCGCCTACTCCTAATGCTGCATCAAGTGCTAACGAACCACTTGAAGATGTCGCAATTTCTAAATCGGTTTTTTCGCCGAGTTTCATGATAGAACCTTTACCAAAATTCTTTTCAATTTGCTTTAGAGCCTGTTCTAAGGCTGCTTTACGATCACTCATTCATTTTCCTCCTTCGAAAACTGTTCACTGTTTTTGTCTATCTCTACTATACTTGTTTTTGAGAAAACACGCAAGAAAAAAGCGAACATTTATTCGACTTTTCTTCAAAATAAAAATTTGGATAGTTTTCCTCTACCCAAATTCCTATTTTTTACTCTATCTATATCGTTTTGTATATCCACGCTCTTCTAATAACTGCATTAAATAATGGCATGTAAATTTCACTGCACGAAGTCGATTCGTATTGCGCATGCCAGATAAATGAAGTAAATATGTAAGTGGCTCCTCATCCTCAATGGCAATACCTATCCAAACCGTACCTACAGGTTGGTGATCATGCGCAGTAGGGCCTGCTTCGCCCGTAAGACCAATGCCAATATTCGTTGAAAACTTTTCACGTACAGCACTGGCCATTGCCGCTGCACACTCGCTGCTGACAACACCATGTGTATCAATTAATTCTTGTGAAATACCAAGCTGTTTTACTTTCGCATCTGCTGCATACGTAACAATGCCTCCGATAAGTGCATTGCCTACTCCGGGAATTTCAGCAAGTTCAGATTGAAATAACCCAGCGGTTAAACTTTCTGCAGCTGCAATTGTTAGCTTATTATCAAGTAACATTTCAACTGTTTTAGATGCAAGTGAATCATCATCTACACCATATTGATACTCTCCAACTAGTGCCTGTATCTCTGCAACTTTTGCAGCAATTAACTGTTGAGCTTGTTGCTCTGTTGCTGCTTTAGCTGTCACGCGCAATGTTACCTCTCCATCAGAAGCAAGTGGAGCAACCGTTGGATTTGTTTGTGCATCTAATATACTTTGAACACGTACTTCGAGCTCGGCCTCACCAATGCCATAAAAACGCATGACATGAGATGCAATGATCCCTCCATCATTCAGCATCGCTGCTAGCTTAGGTTTGGCCTCAAATTGAAACATTGGTTCTAGCTCTTTTGGAGGTCCTGGAAGTAAAATATAGGTACGATCATTCTTTGTTAAAATCATACCAGGAGCCATGCCATGGTGATTGGCTAGCACTTCACTACCAGCTAAAATTAATGCCTGTTTACGATTATTCTCCGTCATTGGACGTCCTCGTTTGGCAAAAAATTGCTCAATATACGTTAATGCCACTTCGTCAAATTCAAGAGAAACACCGAGGTGACGTGCAATCGTTTCCTTCGTTAAATCATCCTTCGTAGGTCCAAGCCCTCCCGAAAAAATAATGAGATCAGCACGAGACTCCGCCACTTCAATAGCTTGTTCTAACCGTTGCGCATTATCTCCAACTACTGTGTGATAAAAAACGTTTATACCAAGCTCTGATAACTGACTTGAGATAAATCTCGCATTTGTATTCGTAATTTGACCTAATAATAACTCAGAGCCAACAGCAAGAATTTCAGCATTCATGATTCACAAGACCTTTCTTATTTAGACTCAAGTAAAACACGTCTGTTTAGATAGAAATAATCCCACCCAGACCAAAGCGTAAAGAACAATGCAATATAAAGCATGATCATATCAAATGGAATACCAATTAGTGTAAAGATTGTATTGTGTAAAAGAGCAGCAGCAATCGCTACAATTTGTGCCCAAGTTTTTATTTTACCGAGCTGATTAGCAGCTACAACTTCTCCTCCACCTGCCAAAATTAGACGTAAGCCAGTTACTGCAAATTCACGGCTAATAATAATGATAATGATCCAGGCAGGCGCCATATCAAGTTCTACCATTAAAATAAAGGCTGCTGAGACAAGTAATTTGTCAGCTAAGGGATCTAAAAATTTCCCAAACGTTGTCACAAGATTATACTTACGTGCATAATAACCATCCACCCAATCAGTTGTTGAAGCAAAGATAAAAATAAGTGCACCTATAAAATGATGGATTGGCATCTCTGCACCAAATAGTGTCAATGTTCCCCAGCCGAAATCAAACATCATAACAATGACAAAGAATGGAATAAGCAAGATTCGAGAGATGGTAATTTTATTTGGAATATTCATTTTTCTAACACCTTTCATGATGAAAGAAAGTAGCCATCAGATGATGACTACTGTTCTTTATTGAAATTGATGACGATATTTTGCGTTACAATTTGTTGTGCATACGTTAGAGGTTCGTCATTAATATAGATTTTAGCCTGTGTTGAATTACCAAGACGGATACGTACATAATTTTGCGCTGTAGCGTCATATTCAATTACTTCACCAGCATTATAGACACGTGTATCTGTTAATAATTCTTGTTGTTGTTGGTCACGAATACCAACAAAAGTAGGACCTGATACTTCGACTTTAATTTTCATAGTCTTTGTACCTGTTAACGTATAAGAAGTTGTCGCTCCATCTGTCTCAATAGTACCCGCAGAAATTGTTTGTTTCATCTCTTCAGTTTGATCTGTTTGATCTTCATCAATTGGTGTTTCATCTGTAGAGTTTGTATCTTCTTTATCATTTTTTTGTGCATCTTTATTTTCTTTGTCTTTTTTATCTTTTTCACTATCAATTGGCTTAACATTTGTATCATATTCCATCTCAGGAGTTGGATTTACTTCTTCGCTTGTCCCTGAACTGTTTTTTGATTGCCATAGTATCCATATAGCTACAATGATAACAACAATAAATAAAGCAACAATGATTTTGGGCATTGCCTCCATCATTTTGTTGGAAGGGCCTTTCGATACCTTTCTTCTGCTAGGACTATTCGACATAGATTGACTTAATTGATCATTTGGAGTGCTTGGCAGTTCATTTTTATATGTCTCTAAAATTTCTTCAGCGTCCAAACCAACCGCTTCTGCATATTGTTTAATAAAAGCTCGTACATAAAACGAACCAGGCATAATAGAATAATTGCCTTCTTCAATTCCTACTAAATAACGCTTTTGAATTTTCGTTATTTCTTGTAAATCGTCTAAGCTGTAGCCTTTAGACAGTCTCGCCTCTTTTAGTCGAGTACCTAATTCTGCCACTAATAACACCTACTTTAACATCAAATTAAAAATTAAATCCTCCAAATGAATCGGATTCGGACATGTGATTTTTTTCCATTATCTCATAGGTAATTTCTTCATCTGTGTGATGACGCAGTTCAATAATATAATCAAAATCCTCTATTTTATATTCAGAATGCTGAACGAACATATCTGGATGCTCTACAACTTTAATACATGGCATATTCATCATTTCACGCACTAATTGCAGATGTCGCTCATCAGTTGAACGTCGAGTCACAATACCATCTAGAATAAAAATATTGTTACGACTAAATTCATCACCCACAAGCTTATTTCGAACTGTTTGTTTAATCATTGTAGACGATAAAAAAATCCACTTTTTATTGGCACAGACACTTGCAGCTACAATGGATTCGGTTTTCCCAACACGTGGCATGCCACGTATACCAATTAGCTTATGTCCTTCTTTTTTAAAGAGTTCCGCCATAAAATCGACTAAAATACCAAGTTCGTCTCTTACGAAGTGGAAAGTGTTTTTTTCGTCTGCATCTCGAGGAATATAGCGACCATGCCTAATGGCTAGACGATCACGAAGTTTTGGTTGTCGAAATTTGGTTACGTTAATATGTTCCATTGTCGAAACGATTGTACGAAATCGTTCAATCGCCTCATCATTGTCTGTATGCACTAACATACCACGTCGATCCTCGTCGACACCATTTATTGAAATAATATTGACACGAAGCATCCCTAAAAGTGAAGCAATATCTCCTAATAATCCAGGGCGATTCACCTGAATTTCATATTCAAAGTACCAATCGCTCAACACACTCGTTCCCTTCCTATTAGTTAACGTAAAAAATCCTTTATAAGTTCCATCATAGCTGATTTTTTATGTAATGGAAAGTTAGAATACATGGAATTACGACGTTATTTACTAATTTTTTTTGGTGTTCGCAGATTAGGCTTACATACGTTCTCATTTTCAACGATAAATAGCTTTTTTATATAGAAAAAAGAGGAGATAGGCTCTCCTCTTTTATTTACTGCACATGCTTATTTTGTACAAGTTTAATGACACAATTCGCTAATGCATGCTTCTCATCTTCAGAGGCAACGCCCCATAAATCCGACAGCACTCGCTCTTGTTCGTTCTTAGGGTCGACATTTGTCGCCAAATACTCACCAATTTGGACAGCAGCCGTTTGAATCATTTTCTTTGGCATGCCGCTTGATTCAGCTTGCATAACGTTTTGCCCTAAAAACGATGTCCATTTTTGCCAGTTTTCTAAAATGGTCATATGTTCCTCCTCCTTTACATTTGTAGTATGTGCAGAAGAGAATATTATATGTACCAACCACCATTTAATCTTATGATTTGTCCTGTGACATAATCAGCTTTACCAGACAAATAAAAACGAACCATTTCAGCTACATCCGTAGTTTGTCCGATGGTGCCTAAAGGAATATCCTCTAAAATATAGTCTAGCTCCACTTGACTTAAATGGCTGTTCATTGACGTATTGATAAAACCAGGAGCGATGGCATTTACACGAATTTGAGATAGTGCTGCCTCTTTCGCATAGGATTTAACAAAAGCATGCTGGGCACCTTTAACCGTAGCATAAAGTGCTTCACCCGCTGAGCCAGCCTCTCCCCAAATTGAACCAATAAATAGTACATAGCTTACATCATGTTGTCGCAGCTTTTTAGAAAGTAAAGCAGTCAAACGCATTGGATTTTGAACATGAACACGCCATAAGGCTTCCATATCCTCCACTGATGTATCTTCAAGCAATGAATAATGGGCTTGTCCATTAGCAAAGACAATGGCCTGCACATTAAAAATTTGTGCTGCGACCATTTCTGCTCCTTTTATGGTTGAAAAATCCCCCTGAACAAGCATAAACTCTTGTGCAGGGAAAGATGTAGTAAGCGAATCACATAAACTCTGTGCCGCATTCTTATTTTGTGAATAATGCACATAGATGGACCAACCGTCTTCAGCTAAGCTTTGACAAATAGCACGACCAATCTCACCTGATGCACCTAAAACAAGGGCAAATTTTTTCACTGTGCTCCCTGCTTGCTTGGTAAAATTTTAAAAACAGTTTGTTGAGATTCACCTTGAATAGAAGCAAATGCTTTCTTTAAATCCTCAACTGTTAATGTCTCTAGTACTGGTACAACATCAAATAAATTCATGTCATTAAAGGAATAGCGTGTAAATTGGTTTGCAATAAATTCAATTGAATTAAGCGCACGTAAGAAGAATCCAATTTTTTTACGTTTGATACGGTCCAAATCAGCACTTTCAAAGTGTGCATTTCCATCATACTTTGCTAGTTCTTCCTTAATTGCCTTTGATAACCCATCTGGCTCTGTTGAATCAGAACCAATCATGGCAAAGCCAAAACCATTTTCTAAAGTAAAATCAAATGCATAGGTTTCATCGATTAATCCTTCTTCATAGACACGTTCATAAAAACTTGATGTGCGTCCGAAAATAAGCTCAAGCGCAATTTGCACAGATAGCTCATGTTTTAACATTTCCTGACCTGATAAATTAGTTTCTTTTGCTTTCAAACCGACATATACTTTTGGCTTTTGAACATCCATATTTAATGTACGTTCTTTAATTGCAACCTCTGTTGGTTCTTTATCGAAGAAACGTTGAATCGGCGTAGGCTCCGGAAACTCTTTTTTACCTTGATTGTCACGAATAAAAGTCATCATTTGCTCTGGATCCACAGCGCCAATAACAAATAACAGCATATTAGATGGATGATAAAATGTGTTGTAACATGTATATAGATGCTCAGCTGTAATACCATCAATCGATTCAATTGTACCTGCAATATCTATTTTCACTGGATGATGATGATACATATTTTCAATCGTACCAAAGTATAAACGCCAATCGGGCTGATCATCATACATGGTAATTTCTTGCCCAATAATTCCTTTTTCTTTGTTGACAGTAGCTTCAGTGAAATATGGCTCTTGTACAAAATTTAATAAAGTTTCTGTACTTTTATAAATATTGTCAGTAGAAGAAAATAAATAAGCCGTACGTGTGAACGATGTAAAGGCATTAGCCGAAGCGCCGTACTCACTAAACTTTTGGAAAACATCCCCATCTTCTTTTTCAAACATTTTATGCTCTAAAAAGTGAGCAATGCCATCTGGCACAGTGATACTTTCCGTTTCACCAATGGGCACAAACGTACGATCAACAGAGCCGTATTTTGTTGTAAATGTAACAAATGTTTTGGAAAAGCCTTTTTTTGGCAAAATATAAACATCTAAGCCATTGTCTAGCTTTTCATAATAAAGTGTTTCATCTAATTGTTTAAATTCAATTGTTTTCATTGTGCCGCTTGCTCCTTTCCACATAAGAAATAAACTGCTTCAAGCTGCACTTGCTTTGCCATTGCAACAACATCTTCCTTTGTTACAGCTTTCCACTTATTTGCCCAAGTTTCAACAGAGAATTCCTCAGGTAAGTCTTTATATTGATCAAAAATTTCGATTTGTCCACGAGCAGAATCTAGCGACTCTTTAAGCTGATTCGTCAGCATAGCTTTTGTTTGCTCCAGCTCTAAATCAGTAATATCTCCAGCCTGCATGACAGCAAGTTGCTCTTTAATTAGCGTTAGAGCTTTTTCTTCATTTTTAGGCTCGATACCAGAGACAACAAAAACGAGACCGTAATGCGATGCGTATGAACTTGATGCATAATAAGCAAGGCTCTCTTTTTCACGAACATTCATAAACAATTTAGCATGTGGATAGCCACCAAAAATGCCATTAAAAATTTGCATTTTAGCAAAGTCCGCATCACCAAATCTTACTGGTGTGCTAAAGCCAATATGGAGCTTACCTTGCTTCATTTCATGCTGTTCTCTAACATAATCATTGTCAGGGTGTTTTTGGGGAAGTACCGCCGGAACTTCTTCAGGTGTGCGATCTTTAAATGGTAGCGCCTTTTTTAATTTTGCGACGACTTCCTCTTCATTAATATCACCAGCAACATAAATATCAATTTTATCGTTAGCTAGCATGGATTGATACGCCTCATATAAGGAAGCCGGTGTAATTTTTTGAATTTCCTCTACACTACCATTTGCTGAAATCGATGCAGGCTCATTTGGTCTTAAAATTTGTTGTAAACGGAACTGAGCAAAGCGGGATTTATCGTCAAATATAGATTCAATACGCTGAATAACTGTTTTCTTTTCACGTTCAACAATTGATTCCTTAAAGGCAGCATTTTCTAAATTAGGCTCAAAAATAGCCGTGTGCAATAAACCAAGTACGTCGTTTAACACACTTGTATTCGCAAGATAATGGTCATTTACAGTCTCTACATTTAGTAGCACCGTATGCTCATTCCCTCGCTTCGATGTATCAAAATATAAAACAGTGCCGTACAAGTCATCTAAAAAGCTACGAAATGCAGCAGTTGTCTTATATTTAGCATTACTGTGCTGCAGTACATTGGTTAACACTGTACGTTCTGATGCACTTTTAGCCGTTAATGCTCTTCTCCATTTTATCGAAAAATTTACAGTTTTAAATTGGGTTGTTTGTCGGATATGCAAATTGACACCTTTTGCAAAAGGTATTGTTTTAAACATATAAAAACCCTCCTATCCTTCTTAATATAACGATGTACTACACATACTATACATGTCTATTGTCTATAATTGCAAAAGGAATCCAAAGTATGTATGGGAAAAATTAATAATTACACCAATTGCATATAAAAAAAGACTGAGCAACGATCGCTCAGTCTCTGATAATTCATTTTTCTTAGCGTTTACCTTTAATATAAGGTTGGCCACTTGCCTTTGGTGCATTTGCTTTACCAATAAAGCCTGCTAAAGCAAGGATTGTTAGGACATATGGTAAAATTTGCAGATAAACGGCTGGCACATTCTCGATAAATGGAATTTGACTTCCTGCAATACTTAATGTTTGCGCTAAACCGAAGAATAATGCTGCACCTAGCGCACCCATTGGATGCCATTTCCCAAAAATCATAGCGGCAATAGCCATGAAACCTTGACCAGCAATTGTCGCATGTGAGAAGTCATGTGTAATTGTTTGTGCATAAACTGCACCGCCAAGACCACCTAATGCCCCAGAAATAACAACAGCAATATAACGCATTTTATTAACATTAATCCCCATAGTATCTGCTGCCATTGGATGTTCACCAACAGCTCGTAAACGCAATCCAAATGGCGTTTTATAGATGATAAACCATGCACTAATTGCTACAGCAAACGCTAATATAGATGTACTGTATACATCATGGAACAATAATGGCCCAAAGAATGGAATATCCTCTAAATAAGGAATACCGAAACGGTCGATTGGACGAGTAATCATATCCGTTTGACCTTTATCATAAATCATTTTTACTAAGAATACTGTTGCGGCTAAGCCAAGTAAGTTGATTGCTACCCCTGATACCGTTTGATCGGCACGGAAGGAAATAGAAGCAACAGCATGGAAAAGAGAGAAAATCCCACCGATAATCATAGCTGCTAGCATTGCTACCCAAATTGTTGCCGCACCTAATGATGAAGCGAATTCTAAATTGACAAAAATACCAACAAAAGCACCAACAATCATTAAGCCTTCTAGCCCGATGTTGACAACACCAGAGCGTTCAGAGAATACCCCACCGATGGCTGTAAAAATCAAAGGTGTTGCATAAAGAATCGCTGAAGGGATGATGAAATATAACATTTCTAAAAAGCTCATGTTATTGTCCCTCCTTTTTCTTGCTCAGCTTTTGTAAGCCTACTCGAATAATATAGCCTGATGCAACGAAGAAAATAATCAATGCAATGATAATGGATACGATTTCTTCTGGAATACCCGCAGCATTTGGCATATTTAGTGCACCATATTTCAATGAACCGAAAAGTGAAGCCCCAAACACTACCCCAAGTGGTGTATTCGCCCCAAGTAGGGCAACGGCGATACCGTCAAAACCGATCCCAGTAAAGCCCGGTTTAATAGATGCATTTTGGAACGTTCCCAAAGCTTCCATCGCACCACCCAGACCTGCAAACATACCTGAAATCGTCATCGCTAGAATAATATTTTTATTGACGCTCATACCTGCATAATCAGCAGCATTTTTGTTAAAGCCTACTGCTTTTAGTTCATAGCCACGTGTAGTTTTTTCCAAGATGAACCACATCACAACTACCATTAAAAGTGCAACAATGATCCCATAGTGAAGACTTGAATTGTCTGTTAGCTCTCTTAAAAACGGAGAACGTAATGATGCTGACTCATGAACACGTTCTGTTTTAAAGCTACCATCGGACAATTTTTTGATCGCTGCGTTGGCAATATAAAGCGCTGTATAGTTCAGCATAATTGTCGCAATAACTTCATGAACTTTAAATTTCGCTTTTAAGAAACCTGCAATAAAGGCCCAAAATGCACCAGCTGCAGCTGCAGCAAGCAATGCCAATGGTAAATGAATGACTTTAGGTAGTTCAAATGCATAACCTACCCAAGCAGCTGCCAGCCAACCTAAAATAAGCTGACCTTCAACACCAATATTGAACAACCCTGTGCGGAAAGCAAACGCTACTGCAAGACCTGCCAAAATATATGGTGTGATTTGTCGAATTGTGTTCCCAATCGAATATGAATCTCCAAAAATACCTGTCCAAAGAGCGATATAACCTTCAACTGGGTCATAACCACTGACTACCATGACGATAGCCCCTACAATTAAACCGATAATGATAGAGATGATAGGAACGAGTAAATTAATGACACGATTTGACATTAGTCGTTCCCCTCCTTCGCATCATGCTTATTATTTTTTTTACTTTGTCCAGCCATTAATAAACCTAGCTCTTGCTCTGTAGTTTCTTTAGGATTTAGCTCATCCACAATTTGTCCATCATAAATAACGGCAATACGATCCGAGACATTCATAACCTCATCTAATTCAAATGAGATTAATAGAACCGCTTTTCCTTTATCACGTTGCTCAATAAGACGAGAGTGAATGAATTCAATAGCCCCAACATCGAGTCCACGCGTTGGTAGAGCGGCAATCAATAAATCTGGATTACGGTCAATTTCACGACCAATAATAGCTTTTTGTTGGTTACCACCAGATAAAGCACGAGCTGGTGTCATTTCACCATTACCAGTACGTACATCATACTCTTTAATGATTTGGCGAGCTTTCTCAGACACTTTTTTATAGTCCATAACAAAGCCCTTCGCTATTGGAGATTGGTAATATGTTTGTAGAGCAATATTATGACCAATAGGGAAATCTAACACTAAGCCATGCTTATGACGGTCTTGTGGGATATGTCCAACACCTTCCTCTGTAATTTTACGAGGCTTCATGTTGGTAATTTCTTTGCCATTTAACTTAACTGTCCCACTTTTGATTTTACGAAGACCCGTAATGGCCTCAATTAATTCAGATTGACCGTTACCATCAATACCAGCAATACCGACGATTTCACCTTTGCGAACATTTAAGTTTAAACCTTTGACTTTGTCGATGTTTCGGTAATCCGTTACTATCAAGTTCTCAATAGATAGCACTTCTTCAGTTGGATTGGCATCGATTTTTTCTGTTTTAAATTCAACTTGACGGCCTACCATCATTTCTGCTAATTGATCAGGATTTGTGGCAGCGGTTACAACTGTACCAATACCTTCACCTTTACGGATAATTGTTACACGATCTGAAACTTCCATAATTTCTTTTAGCTTATGGGTAATTAAAATAATCGATTTACCTTCTGCAATTAGTCGACGCATAATTTGAATCAATTCTGTAATCTCTTGAGGTGTTAATGAAGCAGTTGGCTCATCAAAAATTAAAATTTCAGCACCACGATACAGTGTTTTCAAAATTTCTACACGTTGTTGCATACCAACTGTAATGTCTTCGATTTTGGCATATGGATCAACATCCAATCCATATTTTTCAGAAAGTGCTTGTACTTTCTTAGCCGCATCTTTTATGTTAACAACCCCCATTTTAGTAGGCTCAGTACCTAAAATGATGTTTTCTGTTACCGTAAAATTTTCTACTAACATAAAGTGCTGATGCACCATACCAATTCCTAAATCATTGGCAATATTCGGGTTTGTAATTTTTACAGCCTTCCCACGAACGCGAATTTCGCCACCCTCTGGTTGATACAAACCAAAAAGGACGTTCATCAAAGTCGATTTACCTGCACCATTTTCACCTAGCAATGCATGGATTTCGCCTTGTTTCAGTTGGAGGGTGATGTTATTATTCGCCACGAAATTACCGAATTCTTTACGGATTCCTAGCATTTCAATCACATATTCCAAAATTGTCACTCCCTTAATAGGCACTATTATTAAGTCTTTTATTTTAGCGTATAGTATCTGCTGCTACATGATTGATGGTACAGATAAGCCATACGTCCAATATTCATATTTCTACCAGAGGCTTTTGTTTATATCCCCTATCGAGGCAGATGTTTTGCTAAATTAATACAGGAAAGGTCATCGTTAGAAACCTTTCTTCTATTAACTTGGAACCTACATTAGTGAATCATTATAACTACCTCAATAAGGTTCATATAAATCTAGTTAAATAGAGTATTGCGAATAATCTAAATATAACGATAGATTGAAAAATCATCATAAGGTCCTTCTAAAAAGTCCCTTATGATGATCAAAAGATGAATTATTTTTCCACTTTTTCTGGAACTTTGATTTCACCCTTAGCAATTTTCTCTTTATATTCTTCAATTACTTTTTGTACATCTTCTGGAATTGCACCACGAGAATCAGCAAGTTTAACGCCATCTTCAGCTAAACCGTAAACAAGTGTTTCTCCACCTGGGAAATCACCATTTTTTGCTCTGTTTGAAATATCTACTACTGCTGTATTAACACCTTTTAACATAGAAGTTAATGTTACGTTTGTTTTATCGTCTACTTTACCTTCTTCGTATTGGTCAGCATCAACACCAATTACCCAAATATTTGCATTAGGATCTTTTTTCTTACGTTCTTTTGCTTCAGAGAATACACCGTTACCAGTTGCACCTGCAGCATGGAAGATTACATCAACACCTGAAGAGTACATACCGTTTGCTGTAATTTTACCAACATCCGCCTTATCAAATGCTCCTGTGTATTTATCTTCGATGACGATATCTGGGTTTACAGCTTTTGCCCCTTCAATGAATCCTGCTTCAAAGCGATTAATAACTGGAATATCTACGCCACCTACGAAGCCGATTTTACCGGATTTAGACATTTTTGCAGCTGCTACACCCGCCAAGAAAGCACCTTCTTGCTCTTTGAACAGTACTGATACTACGTTGTCTGCTTTAACTTCAGCATCAATGATCGCAAATTGACCATCTGGATTTTCCTCAGAAATTGCAGCCATTGAATCCTCCATCATATAACCAATACCGAAAATTAAATTGAAGTCACGACGTAATAATGCATTTAAGTTTGCATCATAGTCTGCATCTGATTTTGATTGTAGGTAGTCAAAACCACCATCGCCTTTTTTAAGACCATGTTCTTTTCCGTAAGCTTGAACACCTTCCCATGCAGATTGGTTGAATGATTTGTCATCAACGCCACCTACGTCAGTAACCATTGCTACTGAGAAAGCTTCTTCAGTTTTGTCACCGCCTGAAGCATTGTCATTGTCTTTTGCAGGTTTTTCGTCGTCTTTCGCACCACAAGCACCTAAAATAGCACTTGCCGCTAATACTGATGTTAATACTAAACCAAATTTACGTTTTTTCATTTAATTAACCCCCCAAAGGTATTGTAATTAGCAGGAAAAAATTTAGAAATGTTCTACACCCGTTTACGAACTACATGGAAGCTGAATTTATCAGCTCGGAAATAATTTTTTGAATAGAGCACTACTTGATCATGCTCATCGTAATGCAACTGCTTTAACACTAAAAGAGCTGTTTCACGTCCACAATTTAAGATCGGTGAGGCTTGTTCATGATATCCTACTGGATCAATATATGTAACAGCGTAGGCTACATGAATTTTGCCAGATTGCTCAAGAGCAGAGAACAGTGAAACTTCTTTTTTTTCGACAAAGTCAGTAGGCAGGAAGCTTGCAGGTAGCCTGTCTATGCAGTATACTACTGGTTCGCCATCCGCTGTTCTGACACGTTCAATCGTGAGTATTTTATCTTCGCCATCACATTGGAAGCGTTTTAAATCTTCCTCAGAAGGTACGTGCTCAGTCGCTTTTAAAAACCGCGAACCTGGCTCCATACCCGCTGCCTCGATCATAGAAGAAATGCTCGATAAATGCTCGATGCCTGATGTAAACAACGGCTTAGGATTGACAAAAGTCCCAACCCCATGTCGGCGCACAATCACATTTTCCTCTTCCAACAGTCGAAGTGCTTCTCTAAGTGTTGCTCGACTGACTCCTAGTGATTTCGATAATTCAAATTCTGACGGAAGCTTTTCATTTTCTTTAAAAATACCAGCCTCAATGTCAGATTTTAAACGATCGATTACTTGAAGATAGAGATGACGATGATCTGCTTTAATAGTCACATATATCACCACCAAAATCAGAGATCAGACATCTGATGTACAACATTCCTACTAATCGTTCATAAATATAACATTTTTGCAGAATGAAATAAACAGTTTTAAAGAAAATCTGTTATAGAATTCATTCTTTCTTCATTTTTATTGCAAATATTTGGACAAAAATACAGTGAAACACAGTTATTTTTGTCCAATTTTTTGGTTAGTTATCATACTGGTGAACAAGTACTTGACGCGGTTTACTTCCCTCTGGAGGCCCTACAATCCCGCGTTGTTCCATTTGATCGACAATACGTGCAGCCCTTGAATAGCCAATTCGGAAGCGACGTTGAAGCATAGATACTGATGCTGTTTGCATGCTGACAACTAATTGGACAGCTTCCTCATATAATTCATCTGTTTCCTCTAAAATGGTTTCTTCTTCAGTAGGAATCATCTCCTCCTGATACTGTGCCTTTTGCTGTTCTATAACAAAATTCACAACAGCTTCAACCTCTTGATCTGATAAAAAAGCACCCTGCACCCTTTTTGGTTTCGAAGCCCCGGCAGGTAAAAATAGCATATCACCACGACCAAGTAGGCGTTCAGCCCCACCCATGTCTAAAATGGTTCTTGAATCAATTGCTGAAGAAACTGCAAATGCAATTCTTGAAGGTATATTTGCCTTTATGACGCCTGTTAAGACATCTACACTCGGTCTTTGTGTTGCAATTATTAAATGAATCCCTGCAGCGCGTGCCATTTGCGCTAAACGTGTAATTGAATCCTCTACATCACTTGATGCAACCATCATCAAATCCGCTAACTCATCCACAATGACAACGATATACGGTAGCTTTGGATGCTTTTCTTCTGTTTGCTCATTAACCTTTTGTACATGAGCATTATAGCCCTCAATATTTCGTGTACCTGTATGAGAAAACAAGTCATAACGGCGTTCCATTTCAGATACCACTTTTTTTAGTGCTTGCGAGGCTTTTCGTGCATCTGTCACGACAGGCGCCAATAAATGAGGAATACCATTATAAACATTTAACTCCACCATTTTTGGGTCAATCATCATGAGCTTCACTTCATGTGGTTTTGTACGCATTAGTATGGATACAACTATGCCATTTATGCAGACACTTTTCCCGCTACCTGTTGAACCAGCTACAAGTAAATGTGGCATTTTATTGAGCTCTGCTAGAACCGCTTGTCCTGTAATGTCACGACCAAACGCTACTTGTAACAATGCATCAGGCTTAGCACCATCCTTAGATTCTAATACCTCACGAAGTGTCACAATGGCTACCTCACTATTTGGCACTTCAATACCAATCGCTGATTTCCCAGGGATAGGAGCTTCCATACGAATATCTTTAGCGGCAAGTGCTAGCGCAAGATCATCTTGCAGATTGACAATTTTGCTTACTTTCACACCTATATCTGGTAAAATTTCATATTTCGTGACAGCTGGTCCCAAATGGACTTGTGTCACCTTTGCTTTTACACCAAAGCTTTGTAATGTTTGTTCTAGCTTTTTAGCATTAGCTTGAATCACCGAATATTCACCGCTTTGGTCATGCTGAGGTGGTAATTGTAATAGATTATAGGATGGGAGCTGATAATCTGCATTTTCTACAGTATCAGTGCCTTGAATATGGACATCATCCGTTGCTTCTTCTAGTTCATTTTCCACCATCGTTGGCGTATCAAATACAGCTCTTTCCTGTGAGACATTTTGCGTAAAAGCAGAGATAATCGGCTCATGAGGTATTTCCTCCTCTTGTTCTGGCACATCTGTCATTTGATTAACTGCTGCTACCTCATCTCCACTTTCTACTCTAGAGCGACGATTGCTAGGCTTTTTCGGTGTATTTTTTTTCTTATCACGGTGTTTCTTTTTCCATTTGCCAAATAGACCTGGCATTTTTTCAGCTAAATAAGGCACCAATGCCTTACCTGTGACTAAAATTAACCCTATAAAGAAAATAACCCAAGCAACGACTTTTGCCCCTGATGCTTCAAATAACACGTGGAGGCCGCTAAATAATAGAGCACCAATCATCCCACCACCTAGAGCATTGCTACGATGAATAATACCTTCTGTATTGATCAATATGCGCCACGATTCACGAAGAACAGAATCAGATAATAGACCACCTGATTTCGATAATTGCTCAAATAATATGCCATGGCTAAAAATGGTTAAACTCATAATAATGAGTACCATGCCCAGTATTAATCGATCCTTCAAACCAATTTTTTTACGACCAATCATCATTAACAACGCAACAAATATAAGCATAAATGGAACAGCAAAATGTAAATTACCTAAAAGAAACATGGCGATTGTTTGTAAAATCCGCCCAATCATACCGAATTCAAAAATCATAATGACTGCTAAGGCAATTAAAAGCAGTCCTAAAATTTCATACATAAGCGGATGCATGTCTTTTTTTTCAGTTGTCGCTTTACTTTTAGTTCCTTTCTTTCTTTTACTAACTGCCATCTATTTTCACCTTCTTTTGCAATCCATTTTATATATGTAGCGAATCATCACAAGTAGAACTTGACTATTTCAAAAAAAGGATTTTCCACCGCAATTGGGAGAAAATCCTTTTTCTTTTACTTTTTCCTCAAAGCATTGACGATAAGCTTGTTCAATTAGTACTCCATAATAATTGGAATAATCATTGGGCGACGTTTTGTTTTTTGGAATAAATACGTATTTAGTGTATCTCGAATTTCTTGTTTAATATTCGTCCATTCAAATGTATCTTTACCAACATATTTTTCAATGACGTTTTTCGCAATGTCAGATGCCTCAATCATTAATTCCTCTGATTCTCGTACATATACAAAGCCTCGCGATAAAATCTCTGGGCCAGAGGCAATTTTCTTTTGTGCGCGGTTTAATGTCACAACCACAATGAAAATACCATCTTGTGATAATAATTTACGATCACGAAGAACAATATTCCCTACATCGCCTACACCAATACCATCAATTAAGACGTTACCAGCTTGTACACGACCACTCATGCGCATTTTATTATTTTTATACTCTACAATATCCCCTTTATCAGCGATAAAAATTTGTGATTTTTGCATACCAAGCTGTTGCGCTAACTTCGAGTGAGCAATTAGCATGCGGTACTCGCCTTGTACAGGGACAAAATACTTTGGCTGCATCAAATTCAGCATAAGCTTTAAATCTTCCTGACTACCATGTCCTGATACATGAACATTTTTGCTAGAAGTCAAAATTTCAGCGCCTGCTTTGGACATAGAGTTCATCGTATTAGCCATTTGTACTTCCATGCCAGGAGAAGGAGTAAATGTGATTAGCACTGTATCCCCTTGCTTAATTTTAATATCACGATGGTGCTTGCGGACGATTTTCTCTAATGCATCTAGAGGCTCTCCTCTATTACCTGTTGCAATAATGATAATTTCATCATCTTGATATTTTTGCATTTCTGAAATCGGAATAATTGTATCTTCTTCAACTGTTAAATAACCTAGCTGTACGCCTAAATCAACAGCCTTTTCCAATGGTTTACCAACAATCACAACTTTACGGAATGATTTTTGGGCTTGGGCAAAAACTTGTTGAATACGAATAAAATTCGATGCATAAACAGCTACTAAAATACGACCTGGTGCTGAGTGGAATGTTTTTGATAATTGTTCTTCAATCACAATCTCCGATGTCGTATATCCTGGTCGTTCAGCTTCGCACGATTCAGATAAGAGAATAAACACACCGTCTTCTCCTAATTGTGCCATTTTTGCTAAATCAGGTTTGAATTTACCTGTTGCTGACTGATCGAATTTAAACTCTCCTGTATGAACAATCGCGCCTTCAGATGTATGGAACACCACCCCTAACGAATCGGGAATACTATGTGTTGTGTGGAAGAATGTTACATACGTTGAATTGAAATTCATACGACTTCGATTTGTTACTTCAAAAAATTTCACCTGATGTGGTGCAGGTAATTCTTTTAAATGTTCCTTTGCTAATGCAATTGTTAATTTTGATCCGTACACAGGTGCCTTTATTTTTTGTAAAACATAGGCAATAGAACCGATCGCATCTTCATGACCATGTGTTAAGAAAATACCTTTCACACGCTCTTTATTTTCTTCTAAGTACGTAATGTCAGGAATCACGATATCTATGCCTAGCATCTCATCTTCTGGGAACATTAAGCCGCTATCCACTACAAATAGCTCTTCATCAATTTCTACTACGTACATTGCTTTCCCAATTTCGCCTACCCCCCCAAGAGGGATGATACGAATTAATTCATTTTTCTTTTTTGTCAATTTATTTCCTCCTAAAAAATATCCCGAACAGCAACCACTTAACATTTATTATACGGTTTGCAAAGCTTTTGCACAAATTAAAAATACATGTTTCACGTTGGAAATAGATTTTCTTTTATTTGCTTATTATTAGGAGAGGGATCAGCAGATATTGGATAACTTGTATCATGATAGTCATATTAGTATTTTTGAGGATGAGAAGTAATGGATTGAGGGGTCTTTCATCTTTTTTCTAGCATACAAAAACGAGGCTGAAAGAATCTCAGCCTCGGTGCTTTTTATCTAAAACTTTTCGCTTTTTCTTGATACGTATCCCAAATTCTGTCGAAGTTAGCTTTCTCTTGATCTGTCATTTCCATCATTGGTAGACGTACATTGAGTGTATCAAAACCTAATTTTGTCATCGCATATTTAATAGGCGAAGGATTTGGTTGAGCGAACAGCGCACGTACTAAAGGTAATAATGCTCGGTGAATTTTGGCTGCTAGCTTATGATTTCCTTCTTCAAACGCTTTAATCATTAATTGCATATCATTGCCTACAACGTGAGCTGCTACGGAAATAACGCCTGCCCCGCCAATTGCCATTAGAGGTAATGTTAAGCCATCATCTCCACTATAAACTAAGAAATCATCTTCTGGGTCAACATTCTCGATAATATCACCCATTTGATCTAAATTACCACTCGCTTCTTTAATCCAAGCTATGTTTGGAATCTTGCTTAACGCAACAGAAGTTTCATAGGCAACATTGACACCAGTACGCCCTGGGACATTATAAAGCATAACAGGTAGACTCGTTTGTTTAGCAATTGTTTCAAAGTGAGCAAAAATCCCACGTTGATTTGGCTTATTATAGTATGGAGCTACTAGCATGATGCCATCGGCTCCATTTTCTTCTGCTTTATGAGTCATTGCGATAGAGTATGCCGTTTCATTATCCCCTGTGCCGGCAATAACGGGTACACGACCAGCTACTTTCTCTACTGTAAAGCGCACAACTTCAATTTTCTCCTCCGTTGACATCGTTGGGTTTTCAGAAGTCGTACCACAAGCAACTATACAATCTGTACCGTTATCTATCAAATGATTAATAATACGTTCTAGTTCTGGATAATTAATCGTGCCATCATCTTTGAACGGCGTAATCATTGCCGTTCCAATTCGACCTAAATTCATCCTTACACCCCTCTTATAGTAAGTTATCCTCAAGCATTGCTTCTGCAATTTGGATAGAGTTTAATGCGGCGCCTTTTAATAAATTGTCAGAAACGATCCATAGATGGAATCCTTTGCTATTGTCTAAATCTTGACGGATACGTCCTACAAAAGTAGCGTCTTCCCCTTCTGCATAAATAGGCATTGGGTAAGTTTGTGTTGCAATATCATCTTGTAATATCACACCTGGTGCATTGCGTAATACGTCGAAAATTTCTTGAATTGACGCTTCTTTCTCTACCTCAATATAAACTGATTCAGAGTGACCTGAAACAACTGGCACACGAACACAAGTAGCAGCTACTTTTAGCTCTGGTGCATGCATAATTTTTTTGGTCTCATTAATCATCTTCATTTCTTCGTATGTAAATCCATTATCTGTAAATTTATCAATTTGTGGAATGACATTACGAGCGATTGGGTAATGACGTTTATCACTACCAGACGGTAAAATAGTTGCTTCTACATCTTTACCTGCTTCCCAGTTTGCGCTTTGTGCCTTTAATTCTTCAATAGCAGAAATACCTGCACCTGATACTGCTTGATAAGTTGAAACAATTACTTTCGTTAAACCAAATGCATTACGAATTGGTTCAAGTGCAGCTACCATTTGAATTGTTGAGCAGTTTGGATTCGCAATAATCCCTTTATGCTTCGCTAAGTCGCCACGATTCACTTCAGGAACGACAAGCGGTACCTCTGGATCCATACGGAAATGGCTCGTATTATCAATTACTACTGCACCACGCTTAGCAGCTTCAGGTGCAAGCACAGCTGATACTGACCCACCAGCTGAGAATAAAGCGACATTGACGCCTTCAAAAGCTTCAGGTGTCGCTTCTTCAATTGTATATGTTTGACCATTAAATTCGATTGATTTTCCTGCTGAACGAGCAGAAGCAAGAAATTTAATGTTCCCAATTGGGAATTTACGTTTAATTAACTGCTCCATCATTTTCGAACCAACTGCCCCTGTTGCCCCAACAACTGCAACCGTTAACTGCTTTGTCATCTGTCATCTCTCCTTGAATACATGTTTCATAATGTGTGCTATTGTATCACAAAAATACTGAAAATTGTGTGTAATATATGATTTATTTGAAATATTGTATCAACAGCGGTTGTAATTGCTTTTTCTGCGTAATTGCTGCATGAACAGTATCCACCATTTGATCAAAATCAGCAATTAAAGAATTCGGTTTGGAATGAGGGGAATCTTGACCAAATGGAATAAAATAGATGTTTTTAGCATTTAACAACTTCATAATATTAATACCATTTAAGCCAAGTGCATCGTTTGTTGAAATACCTAATACTACAGGAGACCCATTACGTAAAGTTGCCTTCGCTGCCATTAATACAGGACTATCTGTTGCTGCATTAGCAAATTTACTAATGCTATTGCCTGTCATTGGCGCAATGACCATTGCATCTAAAGGATTGGATGGTCCAAATGGCTCCGCCTCTTTTATAGAAGAAATAACCTTTTCACCCGTTAATGCTTCTATTTTTGCAATCCACTCTTCCCCTGTCCCAAAGCGGGTAGCCGCATGTAAAACGGAGTGGGTAATGATAGGAATAACTGTAGCCCCAACATCAATAAAATTTTGAATTTTAGGCACTACATCTTCATAAGTACAATGCGAAGCAGTAATACCTAGGCCAATTCGTTTCCCCGTTAACAATTTTCTTCCTCCTCTATTGCCTTGCACAATATTGTAGCTGCGTCATGTGCAAAGTATTTCCCAGGCAATGATGGCAATAGTACATACGTTTGTAATTGATCAGCATCTATATCTAAACAGCCTGGCTCTGAGGCTAAATCATATAAAACTGCTGGAACATGCTCAATAAATGACTCTGTAATCCATTTTGCTGGAATTGTATTTATAAAAATGCTATCCGTAATAGACCATTGACGGTCATCTAAATTTGTAGCTTTATAACCATATGCTTTTGCTTCACTCACTTGTACAACTGAACGTGCCACAATATGAACATTCGCACCCATTTTAACAAGTAAAGAGGCGAGCATTTTGGCGATACGACCGAAGCCTGCGATCGTAAAATTTTGTCCGTAAATACATTTTTGCTCGAGTCCGTAGAACGTGGCGATAAATCCCTCCGCTGTTAACCGAGCATTTTGCCAAATAAACGATTCTTGTTGTAAATAACAAATGGATTCATTTTTCTCCAGCAATTGCTTCCAATGCATCGTTAATCGACCTGTATAAAATTTAACTTGTGATATGCCATATAGTTGCTCAACTTCTATTTTCAACGGAAGAATAGGTAGGATAATTTTATTTGGTTGGAATTCTAAAACAAGTTTATTTAACTCTTCGTTCCAAACTGTCGTTCTTTTATAAAACACTGTTCTCGATGGACTTCTTAGCATTGTCGCTAATTCCTTTAATCTCGAGTCCTCACCGATAACAAGCCATTTTTCGTTTTCCAAAAGCTCACCTCACTGTAAATATTCTGATTGTACTGTAGATGTCTTATTAAATAAAATCCGATCTTCTCCAATTAATATAATTTCATGCCAAGGTATCATTTCACTAACTTTCATCTTCTTTTTTTGGAATGGTAATTTATCTTTCACAATCTCAAATCCATGTATTTTTCCTGTTTGCACATCCAATAGGCATTCTGTATGTGCTAAAATGCCAAAATGTACGCCACCCTCAATTTGAATTAATTCTTTATCCACCATCTCAGATAGTAGCATGCCTCATCTCCCTCCTTGAGCCGTTACCTCAATATATGCCGAGTTTTTGCAAATCGTGCCCCCTACCAAAAGTAGGAATATGTTGCATTTTTACCGCCTACTGTATATAGTGTATATATACAGTTATAAGAGGTGAGGATTTGTGCATATTCATTTAAGTAATGCTAGTGATAAGCCTATTTATGAGCAAATCACCACACAACTCAAAGAGGCCATTCTAGCGAATAAATTTCAAGCAGGTGATGCACTACCATCTATTCGTGCCCTAGCAAAGGATTTAAAAATAAGTGTGATGACGACCAAACGAGCATATGCCGATTTAGAGCGAGATGGCTTTATTGAAACAGTCGCTGGAAAAGGAAGCTTTGTCACCGAACGTAATCAAGATTTTTTACGCGAGGAGTTACTACGTCAGGTGGAGGAACATTTGCAGAGGGCGGTAAGAGCAGCGAAAACAGCTGGTCTTTCTAAAGAAGAAATGCAAGAATTAATATCTTTACTGTTAGAGGAGGAAATTTAAATGAATGCCATTGAAATTCATGGTCTACATAAGATTTTTGAAGGCTTTTCCCTTAAAGATGTAAGCTTTTCAGTCCCTCAAGGAACGGTAATGGGCTTTGTCGGTGAAAATGGGGCAGGAAAATCAACTACCATTAAATGCATGCTGAATTTATTAAAAAAAGAATATGGCGAAATATTGCTTTTTGGTCAGGATCATGTCGAACATGAGCTATCGATAAAAAATGACATCGGTGTAGTGTTTGACGATTTACATGTACCTGAGACGCTAAATGCGACGCAGCTCGACAAGATTATGAAAAAGGTATTTCAAACGTGGGATTCTAGCTATTACTTTGAACGATTGACTCAATTTAACGTACCAAAGAGGAAGAAGATCAAGGAACTATCACGAGGAATGAGGATGAAGCTGTCGATTGCATTAGCCTTGTCACATCATCCAAAATTATTGATTTTAGACGAACCAACAAGTGGACTAGATCCTATTATTAGGGATGAAATTTTAGATTTATTTTTAGCATTTATGCAGGATGAAACACATAGCATTTTATTTTCTTCTCATATTACAAGTGATTTAGAAAAAATTGCTGACTATATTACGCTCATCCATAATGGTGAAATTTTATTGAGTGAAAGTAAAGACGCTCTATTATATGATTACGGCATTTTCAAAGGGAGTAGTGAGGAAGTAAGCGTATTGCCAGAGCATGCCATTATAAAAAAACGAAATGGAGCATTCGGAATTGAAGCCCTCGTTCTGAAACATGAAGTAAACGAGGCTTTCCGACTCGAAAAACCTTCTATAGAGGATATCATGCTATTTTTTGTGAAAGGTAGTGTTTAAATATGATAGGTCTTATAGTAAAAGATTTAATGACTATTCAACGTCAATTGAGATCCCAGGCATACGTTGTTCTATTTCTTCTTGTGATGGCGATCTTTATGCAGCAAAGCTCAATGCTGCTGGCTGTTATTGTCTTTATTGTAACGATTCAAGCTATAACTGCTCTTACCTACGATGAGCAAAGTAGCTGGGATAAGTATGCCAATACCCTACCGATTTCTAAAGGGGATATTGTTCTTAGTAAATATATACTGAGTGTATTGCTTATGATCATTGGTCTTATTATTGCACTGCCCATTATATTTCTTATCAATTATTTTACCGATCAAGGTATCACCACAGATTTTTTCCTAACATTTAATATGATTGTGACATTGGCTCTCTGTCTGTTAGCTGTATTATTACCTATTTATATTAAATTTGGCTCCATTAAAGGAAAAATGGTTTTGATTGCGCTTTGTTTTATCCCAGGCTTCTTGTTAGGGATGTTTAAAGAGAATCTACCCAATATACCCTTCACTTTTTTAAATGTTAAACAGTTTATGTTTGTAACACCATTTGCCGGATTATTAATACTTTGGCTATCCTCGTTAATTTCTACAGCCATTTATAAAAGGAAAGAGTTTTAGGGAGGGGTTCTATGCGGGCATTATTGTTACAAAGATTTGTCGTACAAAAATGGTCTCTCATTTTTGCAATGGCCTTATGTCTACTCCTTAATTTTGTTCACTTCTCCTTCGTGGATAGCCCTTCCATTGGTTTGGTGATCGTCGTCATTTCGGCCACACTTGTTGAAAATTTATACAGAGGAGATCGACAAGTAAACTGGGAAGTGTTTGTCAATAGCCTACCTCTGTCAAAAAAGGCGCAATTGCAGTCTGATTTCCTTTATTGCTATGGCCTTATTACTCTGCTCTTTCTTTTCATTGCACCAATCTATTTCTCTCAACCTGAAGCTTCTACAGATTTTTTGGAGCATTTTGCTATGTATTTCGCTTATATAAGCAGTGCTTATTTTCTCATCTGTAGTCAATTTTATATTCAGCAGCTTCAAGAAAAGGAGGGAATGCGAACTATCAGAATGCTTACAACTACCTTGCTGATTATTCTGCTAAACTTTGTTGTTCATTACTATTTATCATTAGTAGCTGGAAACTTATTCACCTTAGTGCTCCCAACAATTGTTAGCATCCTCATTAGCGTTCTTACGTTCCATAAATGTCTTCATTTATATATACGACAAGAGAAATTTGCTAACTATTCATTGAAAAATAGGCTGCCTTTATTGGCAACCTATTTTTTATCAATGACAACATGTATCAATTTGTCATTGGCAATATCAATCGTAAAGGCTTTGCCAAATCCTACGACATACCGCCCAGCTACTGGCGTTAACTCAAATAATGAGAAATCAAGTGAACGTAACATTGCCATCATTTTTGCATTAAATAGTTGATCAAAGGCTGCAAATACTTTCTCATGCCCTTCATTGCCCAAATTTTTAGGCTGACATTGCCAGCGTGCTCGCTCTGTGGCAAAAGGATTAGCTGTTACTGCTTCATCCGCTACACAAATTAAATCGACTACTTCTGACTTCTCCATTAGCTGGTAATGCTCTGCAATCCGACTAATATAAATATAAAATTTTCCATTTAGTCGTACAAAAGGGGCTGTACTACTAAAAGGCCTGCCTTCTCCATCCACGAAGCTTAACACACAATTTTTTTTATTTTGAATAAATGCCTCATAATCCTGTTTAACTTGTTCCAAATCGATTGCTTTTGGCATGTATTTTCCTCCTAAGCTTTGACCGTATTTTTTAATTGAATTCTTGGAGCACCATCCCATGAAACATATTGAATTTCCGCTTCCATCCGATAGATTTGTTGAATCATCCGCTCTGTCATGACTTCATCTGGTGTACCCATATGAGCTCTTTTTCCATCCTTTACCACCACTATTTGATCACTGTAGCTAGAGGCTTGGTTTAAATCATGGAGTACCATCACAACGGTCATGCCCATGTCACGATTCAGCTCTCGCACTAATTCTAGCACTTCATGCTGATGCGCAATATCTAAGAATGTCGTGGGCTCATCTAATAATAAAACTTCGGGCCGTTGCGCTAAAGCCATGGCAATCCATGCGCGCTGTGCTTCTCCCCCAGACAAGGCAGCAATGGGCTTTTCTTTATAATGTGAAAGACCAGTTTTTTCTAATGCCCAATCAATAATGTTCTCATCCTCTGCATTGAGACGCTCAAACCACTTTTTATGTGGATAACGACCATAGGCCACTAAATTTTTGACAGATATATCAGTTGGGGCTTGATTTTGTTGACTAAGCATACACATTTTTCGAGCAATTTGTTTTGAGGATAATCGACGCATATTTTCCCCATCAAACAAAATAGTTCCTGTCTGGTACGGCTGCATCCTTGCAAGGGCCTTTAATATCGTTGATTTGCCAGAGCCATTCGGTCCAATGATGGATAGGATTTCGCCTTTTTTCACATCAAAAGAAAAGTCATGGACAACTTCCTTTTGTTCATAGCTGATAGATAACTGTTCAATCTTTAACATTAAAACGCCTTCTTTCTCATTAAGTATAAGAAGTAAGGTCCACCAATGACGGCCATTAAAATACCTGCTGGAATATCAAGAGGTGCAAATAATGTCCGCCCGCCAGTATCGGCAATCAATAAGACAATCGCACCCAAGGCCATACTCATCGGCAACATATACTTATAATCTGAGCCAACGAGTAATCTAGCCATATGCGGTACGATTAATCCAACAAAACTAATCATACCAACTGCAGCGACTGAAATAGCTGCTAGAAAAACAGCTAAAATAGATAACATAATACGAATACGCGTTACACTTTCTCCTAAATTGGTCGCCACCTGATCACCTAAACGAATGATATTGGCTTTGCGAATCGCAAAAATGGATAGTACCCAACCTATGATGGCATACAAATAAATCATATGTAGTGATGCATTCCCTTTTGCAGCGAGACTACCATTCATCCATTGCACAGCTGATGGCAAACGATCACTATAAAGAATCGATAAAAATCCAATGACTCCGCCGCATAAAGCGTTCACGGCTACCCCCGATAAAATAATAGTGATGGGTGTAATGCCTGTCCGTCTCCAAGCGAGAGCATAAACAATTGCAGCCGCAATCAATCCGCCCACAAATGCAGCTAAAGGAATGAAGTGTGTCAACTCTGGATTTGCTAAAAGGATGAGTAATACAAAGGCTGCTGCCCCGCTTGTTACCCCTGTTAATCCAGGATCTGCTAACGGATTGCCCATAACTGCCTGCAATAAGGCACCCGAAATGGCAATACTTGCACCAATAATTAAAGCCAATAACACTCGAGGTAATCGGATATCCCAAATTATTGTTGTATATACACCTTCCTGATCATGTCCATTGAGAAGGGTGGTTAAAATATTAGGAACGGAAATATGAACACTACCTAACCCGACCGCAATGATTGCCACTACTATCGTAACCACAAAGGTTGTAATTATAATCATGCGACTTCTTGTTGTATGAATCATACCTTTACCTCACGAACTTATTTATAGAAATAATCTGCAATTGTTGTCAGTGCTGTTTCTACATTCGTAATAGATGTTACACCGAATGTGCTGTAATCAAGTACATAGATTTTATTATTTTTATAGGCTGATAATTGTTGCCAAGCGCTATTTTTTTCAATTTCTTGTTTAAATTTATCTTCATTTGCCCCGTGGTCACCCGATGCTAACACAAAAACAATGTCTGGGTCAGCCACAATAATATCTTCAAGATTCATAGGTGAATAAGTTGAATCTGCTTTTAACACAGATTTCGCAATATTGTCTGCCCCTAATCGTTCCACTAAGCTTCCTAAATAAGATTTGTCGTTCATTACCATAAAGGAATCCGATGTACCGATTACAAGCATTACGGAAGGTAATTCTTTGCCTTGTGCTTGAGCTTCTAACTCTTTTTCCTTTGCTACGATTCTTTGTAAAACGTCATTCATTTTTTCTTCTTTAGCAAAGTACGTACCTAGCACTTTAAAGCTCAATTTTAAGTCCTCATACGAATCTGTCGGTAAATAAGCTGTCGGCAAATTCATCCCTTGAAGTGCCTGATCGAGCGAGCTTTGTAGGGAGGAAGCTCCAATTATTAAATCCGATTGTAAGCTCGAGATGACCTCTAAGTCAGGTGACATAGGTGAGCCTATTTTTGTAATCGAATCAAAATCTGTTGGTATAGGATTGGTCGATGTTGGTACCCCTACAGGTGTAATTCCTAGGAGATGTAACATTTCTGTTAATGGAACCGAAGTGGTTACTATGTTTTCTGGTATGGTCGTTGGGAAGCTTGCTAATGCTTTTTGAAAGGCTTCTTCATCTACCCCATCCTGAATCTTGGCTTTTTGTACTTTAGCTGTATTAGCTGTTTCTTGTTGCTGTGTTTCTTCTTTCTTCACCTCTATGTCGATATTTTTATCTTCCTGCTCTACACAGCCAACTAGTGTTAATGAAATCACAAAGGTACTAGCGATAAGCCATTTTTTCACCTATATATCCTCCAATCAACTTTTTAATTGAAAATGATTTTCAATATCATTTATACTATCAAAGCTAATTGAGAATTACAACACCTAATTGATAAAGAGGAAAACACGAAAAAGGAGAACTTCGAAAATAATCAAAGTTCTCCTCTTACAATTATTTAATTTTGTTGACTTTATTCACTAGGACCGATAATCGAAATAGCTGGTTCTGCTTTTAATATTTTAGCAATTAGACGATCTATCGACTCCATCGATACAGCATCTATCGAGGCAAGAACATCGTCTACAGTTCGATGCTTCCGATGGACAAGTTCACTCGTTCCATTGCGATTCATACGAGCACCCGTCCCCTCTAATCCAAGAACGAAGCTCCCTTTCAGTTGCTCTTTCGCATTATCAAGCTCCTCCTCCGTAACACCGCCTGCAACAATATCCAGTAACGTGGCATCAATCGTATGTTGGAGCTGTGCTAATTGTTGACGGCTTGTACTACCATAAATCGTAAAAGCACCAACATCTGCATAACAGGATTGATAAGAAAAAATAGAATAAGCTAACCCGCGTTCTTCACGTACCTCCTGAAACAGACGAGAACTCATATTGCCTCCAATAATATTGTTCAGAGCAATAAAGCTATACATATCTGGATCTTTTACACCGATTGCTGGATAAGAAATGGCTAGATGGGCTTGCTCTGTATCGCGTATTTTTGTAATCTCTCCCGGATAAAATGGAGGATTTGTTAGCACAGGCGCTACAGCATGTGGTGAAGGCTGATATTGTCCAAATAAATCTTCAATCTTTTGTAAAAGCTGCGGAGAAATATTTCCTGCAATAGAAATTACAACAGACTCTGGACCATAATGTTTGGCCATATATTGTCGAATTGTTTCTGCTGTAAATGTCTTTAACGTAGCTGCAGTACCAAGTATTGGACGACCAAGTGCGTCATTCGGATACATGACACTCCATAGCTTTTCATGTACATCATCATCAGGAGCATCTTCGCTCATTAATATTTCTTCTAACACCACTTGTCGTTCTTTTTCTAATTCTTCCTCTGCAAACGTAGAATTAAAAAACATATCAGCAAGTATTGTGACAGCGAGCTCTGCATGATGATCTAAAACTTTTGCATAGTAACATGTATTTTCTTTAGACGTGAAGGCATTTAGCTCTCCTCCAATTCGATCAAATTCTTCCGCAATTTGACGAGCTGAGCGAGTAGCTGTTCCTTTAAACAACATATGCTCAATAAAATGTGTAATACCATTCTCTTCAGGTAGTTCATAGCGGGAACCTGCATTCACAAAAATACCTAATGCAACTGATCGAACATGATCAATCTGCTCAGATACAATACGAACACCATTTTGACATGTATGTACTTGAACCAAAAAATCTCCCCCAATTCTTAATTTCTCTATTGTATAATTCCTAACATTCTTTTTGTTACTATCTAAAAAGGCTGCGCAATCATACGCAGCCCTTTGATCATTTTTATTTTTCTTGTTCAGCGCGTTCTTTTTCCTCTTGAATCACAACTTTACGAGATAAATTCACACGACCTTGCTTGTCGATTTCAATCACTTTAACAAGTAATTGATCACCAAGTTTTAAGACATCCTCTACTTGCTTCGTACGTTCCTCTTGAATTTCGGAAATGTGAAGTAAACCATCTTTTCCTGGGAAAATTTCACAGAATGCACCGAATTTTTCAATACGCTTCACTGTTGCTAAGTAGTATTCCCCTACTTTTGCTTCACGTACGATATCTTCAATAATTTGTTTTGCACGAGCATTCATTTCTTCATCAGCGGAAGAAATATAGATTGTACCATCTTGTTCCGTATCAATCTTAACGCCTGTCTCTTCAATAATTTTGTTAATTTGTTTACCACCAGGTCCAATTACATCGCGAATTTTATCTGGATTAATTTTCACAATAACAATTTTTGGTGCAAATTCAGATAACTTTTCACGTGGTTCTGAAAGTGTTGCTAGCATTGATTCTAGAATATGCATACGACCAACCTTAGCTTGTGTCAGTGCTTCTTCTAAAATATTGCGAGATAAACCATCGATTTTAATGTCCATTTGTAAAGCTGTTACACCTTTAGCTGTACCAGCAACTTTAAAGTCCATATCTCCTAGATGGTCTTCCATTCCTTGAATATCCGTTAAAATTGAATAGTGTTCACCTTTTTTAATAAGACCCATAGCAATACCTGCCACTGGTGCTTTTAATGGAACACCTGCATCCATCATCGCTAATGTTGATGCACAGATAGATGCTTGAGAAGTAGATCCGTTCGATTCAAGTACTTCTGATACACAACGAATTGTATATGGGAATTCTGATTCATCTGGAATAACTGCCTCTAATGCACGTTCACCTAACGCACCATGACCAATTTCACGACGGCCTGGTCCACGGATTGGGCCAGTTTCCCCTACAGAAAATTGTGGGAAGTTATAATGGTGCATAAAGCGTTTCGATTCTTCAACACCTAAACCGTCAATAATTTGTACATCACCTAGTGCGCCTAGTGTACAAATAGATAGTGCTTGTGTTTGTCCACGTGTAAACAGACCAGAACCATGTGTACGTTGTAATAAGCCTGTTTCAGAAGAAAGTGGTCGAATTTCATCTAGCTTACGACCATCTGGACGAATCTTATCTTCCGTAATTTGACGACGAACTTCATCTTTAACCATTTTATCTAAAATTGTATAAACTTGTTTCATTGTTTCATCATCGGCTTCTTGTTCTTCATAAGAAGCGATAATACGATCTTTTACAGCTTGAATCGCCTCATCACGTGCATGTTTCTCCGCAGTTTGAATAGCATCATGCATATCCGTCTCACAAGCTGCTTTTATGTCGGCTTGAATCGCCTCATCAATTTCAAATAGTGTCACAGGTAATTTTTCTTTACCTACTTCCGCCACAATTTGCTCTTGGAAAGCAATGATTTTTTTGATTTCTTCATGACCGAACATAATTGCTTCTAACATAATTTCTTCTGGAACTTCAAGTGCCCCTGCCTCAACCATGTTGATGGCATCTTTGTTCCCTGCAACAGATAAATGAATTGTCGAATGATTCGATTGTTCTACTGTCGGGTTTACGATGAATTCTCCGTCAATATAACCTACTTGTACACCAGCTATTGGCCCATCAAATGGAATATCTGAAATAGCTAAAGCTAATGATGAACCAACCATTGCTGCCATCTCTGAAGTACAATCAGGATCGTTTGACATAACCATAGAAATGACTTGTACCTCGTTACGGAAACCATCTGGGAACATCGGACGAATTGGACGGTCGATTAAACGGCTTGCTAAAATCGCTTTTTCAGATGGACGTCCTTCACGTTTAATAAAGCCGCCAGGAATTTTACCTGCAGCATATAGACGCTCTTCATAGTTAACTGTTAGTGGGAAGAAATCAAGTGGTTTAGGTGATTTAGACATTGTTGCTGTAGCAAGTACAGAAGTATCGCCATAGCGTACTAGTACGGCTCCGTTTGCTTGTTTTGCTAACTGTCCGACTTCAATTACAAGTGGACGGCCAGCCCATTCGTAGGAATAGACTTTCTTTTCGTTCATTCAATGAACCCCTCTCTATTATAAAAACACTTACTTCGTCTGTATGTACTAATAGTAAGTGTACCAAAAATGCTTGTTCTATGCTAAATAATATTTCATGAAATAATCATACATTTAAATTCAGTTATTGCCAATTTATTTAAGATTTATTTCTATATTTAATTGAAAAAGCATTTTGGTATATGGATTTTTTTATATTGATTCCTTCTTGACGAAAAGTAATGTATGTAAATGGAAGTAACTGTTATCAAACATTATTTTTTCTAGTGCAAGTTTTAACAATAGCTTTATTATAACATGGTGCTTAACATACAACATCTTACTAGTATAAAGAAAGTTCCGTATGTAGTAAAGTTTAAGCAATGACTTGAGTGAACAATGGAAATGCAAGCCCCGAAAAACTATCTTTTACTGGGCATGTCTGACTAATAGTCTCTCTTATAATTGAGAATAGTATTTTTATATTGATCAGTCATTGTTGTGTAATAAAAAGTTATGGCTCTCTAATGAACAAAGCCTAGGATAACCCCTGCTTAGAAACATAAAAAAACTGTAGACAAACATAGGTTTGTCTACAGTTTAATACAGGAATACTTCCGCCTTTAATTAGCGACGTAAGCCTAAACGGTTGATTAGTTCACGGTAACGTTGTACGTCAGTTTCACGAAGATATTTTAATAAGTGACGACGACGACCTACCATTTTAAGAAGACCACGCTCAGAGTGGAAATCTTTTTTGTGTGTACGTAAGTGAGCATTTAGAGCGTTGATTTCCTCTGTTAATACTGCAACTTGTACTTCTGGTGAACCAGTGTCACTTTCGTGAGTACGGTACTCAGCGATAATTTCGTTTTTGCGTTCTTTTGTAATAGCCATTTGTATGGACCTCCTAAATTATAATTAATCCCCATTAGCACAGTAAACGTTGGAGTCATCGAAATACCGAGCTAAGGTTAAGCATTTATGCACTTATGAATGTTACCATAAATCAGTTAGTCAAGCAAGCAAAACGTAGACCTGAAGGATGTGAAGACAATGATGAAGTTAGCCTTCCAAGTCGTTAAAGTAGCGAATTGCTTCTTGTTTATCTTTTTCGATTTGTGTCTTCAACGCCTCAATACCATCAAATTTTCGTTCGCTTCGAATCCGTTTATACCAAGCTACATGTACTTCCTCACCATAGATATTTTTATCAAAGTTTAAAATATGAACTTCAATTGATAATTGCTTATCATTCGGATCTTTGAAAGTTGGTTTGTAGCCCACATTGCAGACCCCATCATACCAGTTATTTTGCACTAGTAAACGGACAGCATAGACACCACTTGCTGGAATAAAGGTTCCTTCTAATGCTTGGACATTCGCTGTAGGGAATCCGATTGTACGACCTCGTTTATCACCATGTACAACTATCCCATTGATTTCAAATGGTCTCCCTAAAAGCTTTGTTGCCTCTTCCATATCGCCCTCTTGTAATAGCTTACGAATACGGGTAGAGCTAATTTTCTCAATATCGTCTGTTTTCTTCTCAACAACTGTTACACCATACTCACCATTACTTAGTGCACGCATATCGTCCATTGTTCCTTTACCAAATGCTCCAAACGAATAATCAAAGCCAGCTGTCACATGTTGAATATTTAATCCTCGAATAAATGTATCAATAAACGCTGCTGGTGAAAGCTTGGCAAAATCTGATGTGAAATGGACAACAAACACTTTATCCACACCCTGTTCCTCAAACAGTTGTAATTTCTGTTGTAAGAGTGTAATATAAAACACTTTTTCGTTCCGTCCACCAAGGACTAATGAAGGATGTGGATCGAATGTCATCACTGCAGTTGGAATTTGACGTTTGTCCCCCTCTTCCTTAGCTGCCTTGATCACTGCTTGATGCCCTCTATGTACACCATCGAAAAAACCAAGCGCTAGTGAATATGCCTGCATGCTTTCTCGTTGCTGTAATTGATGTGGGTATTTTAAATGAATGACCTCCATTGAAAAATCCTCCTACTCTATCGTCGGAAACATCTTGTGTGGCTTCATCAAACCATCCTTCGTAGGGTGAGCCTGATAAACCGCAACTGCCTTTCCATTGATTCCAAACACAATTTTATCATGACTCTTTAATAATGCATCTGCTGGAAGCACTTGTCCATTGAAAATTTCTTTTTCATTGGCGGCAGTAATCTCAATATATGGATAGTCTGCTAATGCATACTCGACAGGTAAAATACAGGTAGTTACTTGCTCTGCATCCATTAGCTCTGCAACTTGTGCTAATGTAAAACAGTTGTCACGTGTAAAGGTACCAGAGGCCGTTCTTACAAGCTCCTTCATATGTGCTGGATAGCCTAGCGCTTCACCAATTTGCACAGCTAATGTACGAATATAAGTCCCTTTACTACACGCGATTCGGACAGGAAATGTTATTTCTTGTCCCTCATATAGTTCTACCTCGTCAAGAAGCTCTAAATCATAGATGGTTACTTGACGAGTTGGTCTTTCAACCGTTTCGCCTTTTCGAGCATATTCATAGAGGCGCTTCCCATTTACTTTTACTGCTGAAAACATGGGTGGTGTTTGTTCAATAACACCTGTTAATGAAGCTAGAACCTCTAGTAATTGCTTACGAGAAAATGTTTTCACTGTCTGATCTTGTTCAACCGTTTCGCCTTCTGCATCTTCCGTTGTCGTTGTACGACCTATCGAAATGATAGCTTCATAGGTCTTCCCTGCATCAGTTAAATATTCTGCAATTCGAGTTGCTTGACCAATACAAATTGGTAGCACACCTTCAACACCTGGATCCAGTGTACCTGTATGTCCAACTTTTTTTGTCCGCAAAATTTTGCGTAATTTAAAGACACAATCATGGCTTGTCATGCCTCTTTCTTTCCAAAGCGGTAAAATACCGTTCATATAGCTCCTCCCAATTGCCTTCATTCATTTCGCAGTGCATCCTCACTGCTATCATTTTTTACAGTATGAAGATAAAAAGTCTGCCTGCATAAACATGCATGTGGCAGACTTTTTCAACTTATTCTTTGTGTAAATCTCTTAGCAATGTATCAATACGGTTACCATATTCAATCGATGAATCAAATTCGAAGATTAATTCTGGTGTACGTCGTAAACGAATGCGTGACCCGATTTCAGAGCGAATAAAGCCCGAAGCTTTTACTAACGCTTTAAGCGTGTCCTCTCGTTCACGTTCATTGCCTAAAGATGTAATATAAATTGTCGCTTGCTGTAAATCACCTGTTACTTCAACACCTGTAACCGTAACAAAACCAACACGCGGATCTTTTATTTTACGACCAAGAATATCACCGAGCTCCTTTTTCATTTGCTCAGCAACACGGTTTGAACGTAGAGACATATTTGTCACCTCTATTTCGATGTACAGATAGTTGTGTGTACCATGCTTTCGTAAGCTTGGACAACTACCTATTACTACTTATAAATAATCTCGCCACACATTAAGCTGTTCCCATGACGGATTTGACTCTAAATAGTGGAGCGCGTGATTAATTTCGCGTTCAGCTGCTTCTTTAGACGAAGAAACAGCAACAAGTGCTAATTTCGTACGCTGCCATACATTTTGATGGTCAATTTCCGCAATAGATACATTAAATTTCTGCTTGGTGCGGGTAATCATACGCTGTAGGACAGCACGTTTTTCCTTTAACGAATGGGCAGTTTGAATAATGAATTCAACTTCTGCATACACGATCATTAGACGCGTTTAACTTCTTCCATAATATAGGCTTCAATAATATCGCCTTCTTTAATATCGTTGAAGTTTGTAATGGTAATACCACATTCGTATCCTTTTGCAACTTCTTTTACTTCATCCTTGAAGCGTTTAAGTGTATCTAGCTCACCTTCAAAAATAACTACGTTATCACGAATTACACGAACACCTGAATCACGTGTTACTTTTCCTTCAGTTACGTATGAACCAGCAATCGTACCAACTTTAGATACTTTAATTGTTTGACGAACTTCTGCTTGACCAATAATTTTCTCTTCGAACTCAGGATCAAGCATACCTTTCATTGCTTGTTCAATCTCTTCAATTACTTTATAAATAATACGGTGTAAACGGATATCTACGCCTTCTTCTTCAGCTGCACGCTTTGCGTTTGCATCTGGACGTACGTTGAATCCAATAACAATTGCATTTGAAGCCGCTGCCAAAGAAATATCTGATTCCGTAATAGCACCAGCACCTGTGTGAATGATTTTCACATTTACGCCTTCCACATCAATTTTCATTAATGAGGCAGCCATTGCTTCAACAGTACCTTGAACATCAGCCTTCACAATTAGGTTAAGCTCTTTCATTTCACCCTGACTCATTTGTTCAAATAAGTTATCAAGTGTTACACGTTGTTTTTCTGAACGTTGCGCTTGGATTGCTGACATCGCACGAGTTTCCCCAACTTGGCGTGCTGTTTTTTCATCTTCAAAAACAACGAAGCGGTCACCTGCTTGAGGTACATCATTTAAACCTGTAATTTCCACTGGTGTTGATGGTCCAGCTTCTTTTACACGACGACCTTTGTCATTCACCATCGCACGAACTCGGCCATACGTATGACCAACAACGATTGGGTCACCTACTTTTAACGTTCCATCTTGTACTAAAAGTGTAGCAACAGAACCGCGTCCTTTATCAAGCTGCGCCTCAATAACCGTACCAAGCGCTAAACGATCTGGATTTGCTTTAAGTTCGCCAACTTCCGCAACAAGTAAAATCATTTCTAGTAATGTATCAATGCCTTCACCTTTTAATGCTGAAATTGGTACGAAAATTGTGTCGCCACCCCATGCTTCAGGAACTAGGCCGTGCTCTGTTAATTCTTGCATTACACGATCTGGATTTGCTGATGGTTTATCCATTTTATTCACAGCAACGATAATTGGTACTTCAGCTGCTTTAGCATGATTAATCGCTTCTACTGTTTGTGGCATAACACCATCGTCAGCAGCAACTACTAAAATTGTTAAATCTGTAACTTTCGCTCCACGTGCTCGCATTGTAGTGAAAGCAGCATGCCCTGGTGTATCAAGGAATGTAATTTTCTTGTCGCCTTCTGTCACTTGGTATGCACCAATATGTTGTGTAATACCACCAGCTTCTCCAGCTGTCACTTTCGTGTGGCGGATAGAATCTAATAATGTTGTTTTACCATGGTCAACGTGTCCCATAATTGTTACTACTGGCGGACGTTCTGATAGATCTGCCTCGTTTACTTCTTCAGTTTGCTCGAAGTGAGTTTCTAAATCCGTAATATCTACACGGATTTCTTCTTCAACTTCTACACCATAGTCTGCGCAAATTAATTCAATTGCATCCTTATCTAATTCTTGGTTAATTGTTGCCATTACACCAAGCATAAATAGTTTTTTAATGATTTCCGATGGCTCACGGTGTAATTTTTTTGCTAATTCTGCAACTGATAATGATTCAACAAAAGTAATTTTTTCTGGAAGTTCCTTTTGTTTTACTGGTATTGATGGTTGATGCGTTTTTGGATGGCGACGTTTGCCTCCATGAATCCCTGGTTTTGGACGTTGGTTATAACCACCGCCACCTCTACGATTATTATTGTTATTATTATTATTTTGTGTCATATTTCTATTTTGATTACCTTTTGTATTCTTAGATTTTTCGTTAGACGAATTTGAGTTTTGCTGTGCGTGTTGCTGATTGTTTGCTTTAGGTTTAGAAGTAGCAGATTGCTGCCTTTGTCCCTCTTGCTTCTTCACCGAATGCTGTGGTTTTTGCTGGCCATTCGATTGAGGTCTTTGTGCCATGTTTTGAGTTGATTGTTTTGCTACATTTTTCTCAGGTGTTGCTTTAAATGATTGGTTTAACTTAGCCACAATATCTTTCTCCAACATAGACATGTGGTTTGTTACACTCACATTTAATTTACTTAGTGCTTCAATAACCTCTTTACTCGTTTTATTCACTTGCTTTGCATATTCATGAACTCTGATTTTGGTCATCTGCTCACCCCCGATTAGTTTTCGTTGAGTAGACTAGACAATTTACTTGCAAAACCTTTATCGGTAATAGCTAAAGCCACTCGGGCCTCCTTACCTGTAGCATGTCCTAGATCATAACGATCTCCAATTACATGATACTCAACGTTGTAGTACGTGCACTTATCTTGAATTTTCTTGCTAGAGTTTTTAGAAGCATCGTTTGCAAGCAGTACTAACTTAGCATTGCCATTGCGGACTTCCTTTACTACTAACTCTTCTCCTGAAATCACTTTACGTGCTCTTGCCGCAATCCCAAGCAAATTAAATATTGCTTGATTCATCATAAAATTGACTCCCTACGAATCAGCAAAATCAGTTCTTCGTATATTTCTTCAGGAATTTTCACATCAAGTTGGTGCCCTAATACATTTTTCTTACGTGCGATGTCAACTGCCTTCTCTGATTTCGAGACATAGGCACCACGTCCTGGTTTTTTTCCAGAGACATCTACACTTACTTCGCCCTCTTTGGAGCGAACAACACGTATCATCTCTTTCTTCGGTAGCATTTCTCCAGTTGCTACACATTTACGAAGAGGTACTTTTTTGTTTACAGCCATAAGAATCACCATTCCTCTCTGAAGCTTGTCGTAAGAGGTGGACAAGTCATGCTCTACTTGACGCTCTGACAGTATTCAGTCGGCGTAGGGGGCCCACTGAATACTGTCAGCTGACTTGTCACACGGGCTTTCTTACTTATTCTTCGTCGTCTTGATATAAGTCTACTGCCACATCATCAAAATCACTTTCTTCATCGTCAGCAGGGATGAAAGTGCTTGTAGCAGAAGGATAAATACCTAGCTCACGAGCATCTGTCTCACTCTTAATATCAATTTTCCAACCAGTAAGCTTCGCAGCTAAACGTGCATTTTGCCCACGTTTACCAATCGCAAGTGATAATTGATAGTCTGGAACAACAACTGTTGTCGATTTTTCTTCCTCATTCACTTGAACGTCTAATACCTTTGATGGGCTTAAAGCATTCGCAACGAATACTACTGGATCTTCAGACCATTCTACGATATCAATTTTTTCACCATTTAGTTCATTGACAATTGTTTGTACACGAGCGCCTTTTGCCCCAACACATGAACCTACTGGGTCAACTTCTTCATTATGGGCATAGACAGAAATTTTAGAGCGATCTCCCGCTTCTCGAGCGATTGATTTAATCTCAACAATGCCTTCATAAATTTCAGGTACTTCCATCTCAAATAATCGGCGTAATAAACCTGGATGTGTACGTGACACAATCACTTGTGGACCACGTGTTGTACGTTCAACTTTTGTGATATACACTTTAATACGATCATGAGGATGGTAAGATTCACCTTGGATTTGTTCGTTAATTGGCAGAGCTGCTTCTACTTTACCTAAACCTACATAGATATTTCGAGCATCTAAACGTTCAACAACACCTGTTACGATATCATCTTCACGGTCCACATATTGTTCATAAATTAAACCGCGTTCCGCCTCACGTACACGTTGTGTCACCACTTGTTTAGCCGTCTGAGCAGCAATGCGTCCAAAATTACGTGGCGTTACTTCCTGCTCCACGATATCCTCTAGCTGGTAAGCTGGATTAATGGCTTTTGCATCTTCTAAAGCAATTTGCAAACGATCATCCTCTACCTCTTCCACAACATCTTTACGTGAAAATACGCGAATAGAGCCCTTATCTAAATTTAAGTCCACACGAACATTTTGTGCTTGGTTAAAGTTGCGTTTGTAAGCTGTAACTAATGCCGCTTCAATGGCTTCAATTAACACATCTCTTGAAATTCCTTTTTGTTCTTCTAGCGCATTCAGCGCATCTAACAAATCACTACTCATTTTATTTTCACTCCTAAATATGCATTATGCTGAAAAATCGATGGCAAGTCGTGCCAATGCGATTTTTTCTTGTTCAATTGTTACTGTTATTTTACGCGTTTTAATACGCACTTCCATCACTAATGTATGTTCATCGTATGACGTTAAGTAGCCTTGGAATTCCTTCATGTCCTTGATGGGCTCATAGGTTTTTACATAAATAAATTTGCCAATTGCTTTTTGAAAATCAGTATCTTTTTTTAATGGACGCTCTGCTCCAGGTGAAGAAACTTCTAAATAATAGTTTTGTGTAATTGGATCTTTTTCATCCAATAGCAAACTTAGTCGTTCACTAACTTGAGCACATTGGTCAATGTCAATTCCACCCTCAGGCGTATCAACGTAGACACGTAAAAACCAGTTACGTCCTTCTTTGACGAACTCAATATCCACTAGCTCAAGATTTAACTCATCCACAATTGGTTTAGCGAGCTCTTCAATTAAAGATGGTACTTTGCTCATTGTTTCCTCCTGTATCTATCAAATTCTAGCGTATGAACTGTTCATCACTGCCATTGATTCAGTAATGAACCTAAATAAAACAGAAATTCCACCAGTTGCTTTGGTGAAATTTTACGGTCTTACCTGCTGTTAGTCAAAATTTGTTTTGCTACGGTATAACAACAGAAAAGAGCGGGAAGGACCCACTCTTTTGCTGGAAAAATATCAACAAATTATTACCATAAGGATAGCACAGTTCTCGACACAATGCAAATTTCCTTCATTGAAGATAACCATATTGTGTCAGGAATTTGAAATTCTCTGTAACGTAACCTGACAAATTAAATTCCATACTAAAATAGTGATAACTGATTGGCATCAGGCATGCCTTCTAGACAACCAAGTTGATCCATGTATTCAATAAGTGTTTTCGATACACGACCACGTTGCTGTAAATCTTCCTTCGATAAAAACTCTCCCTCTTCACGGGCAGCTACAATCGTTTTGGCAACGTTGGTTCCAAGCCCTGGAATTGCATCAAATGGCGGAATAAGCGAATTCCCATCTATGACAAATTCACTTGCCTGTGAACGGTATAAGTCAACTTTTTGGAAGCTCATGCCTCGTTCGCACATTTCTAGTGCAAGCTCCAGCACCGTTAATAAGTTTTTCTCTTTTGTTGATGCATCTAAGCCCTTCATATTGATTTCATCGATACGTGCACGAATCATTTGTGAACCCTGAACCATTGCAATTAAATCAAAGTCATCTGCACGGACAGTGAAATACGCTGCATAATACAGGATTGGGAAATGTACCTTAAACCATGCTATACGTACAGCCATTAAAACGTAAGCTGCCGCATGGGCTTTCGGGAACATGTATTTGATCTTTTTACATGATTCGATATACCAGCCAGGTACTTTATTAGCAAGCATCTCGGCTTCAAATTCCTCCGATAAACCTTTCCCTTTACGTACAGACTCCATGATTTTAAATGCTAGCGATGGCTCTAAACCTTGGTAAATTAAATACACCATAATATCGTCACGACAACCAATTACTTCCTTTAGCACACATGTGCCATTTTGAATTAGTTCCTGTGCATTGCCGAGCCATACGTCTGTTCCATGGGATAGTCCAGAAATTTGCACAAGCTCCGAGAATGTTGAGGGCTTTGTATCCTCTAGCATTTGACGCACGAAGCGGGTACCAAACTCTGGAATACCTAAAGTTCCGGTTTTACAGCCAATTTGTTTTTCTGTTACCCCTAAAGTTTCTGGAGAACTAAAAATTTTCATTACGACAGGATCATCGGTTGGAATTGTTTTTGGATCAATTCCTGATAAATCCTGGAGCATCCTAATAACAGTCGGATCATCGTGTCCTAGTATATCCAGCTTTAAAATATTGTCATGGATAGAGTGGAAATCAAAATGAGTTGTCCGCCATTCCGAATCCTGTGCATCCGCTGGGTACTGTACAGGAGAGAAATCATATATATCCATATAATCAGGTACAACAATTATCCCTCCAGGGTGTTGTCCCGTTGTACGTTTTACACCTGTACAGCCTTGAACTAAACGATCTACTTCTGCTCCTCGGAAATGTAGATTATGATCACTCGCATAACCTTTTACATAGCCATATGCAGTTTTTTCCGCAACGGTACCAATAGTTCCAGCACGGTACACGTAATCCTCTCCAAATAGCACCTTTGTATAGTTATGAGCTTGTGGCTGATATTCACCTGAAAAGTTCAAATCGATATCTGGTACCTTATCCCCTTTAAAGCCAAGGAAGGTTTCAAATGGAATATCTTGGCCATCTTTTTTATATGGCGTGCCACATTCTGTACAGTCCTTATTTGGCAAGTCGAAGCCAGAGCTAACCGAACCATCATCAAAAAACTCGGAATGCTTACAATTGGGACAAACATAATGAGGAGGTAGTGGGTTTACCTCTGTTATTTCCATAAAGGTTGCAACTAATGAGGAACCAACCGAACCACGTGAACCTACTAAATAGCCATCAGCTAATGATTTTTTCACTAGCTTGGCCGAAATTAAGTAAATTACGCCAAACCCGTGACCTAAAATTGATTTTAATTCCTTTTCAATTCGAGCCTTTACAATTTCAGGTAACTCTTCACCATAAATACGATGAGCCATTTCATAGGTTAAATTCGTTACTTCATCATCTGAGCCTTCAATTTTTGGTGTATAAAGGTCATCTTTAATCGGTTTAACATCCCCAATGCTTGCAGCAATTTTTTGAGCATTTGTCACCACGACTTCTTTTGCAAGGTCAGGTCCTAAAAAGTCAAATTCCTTCAGCATTTCATCTGTTGTTCTAAAATGAACTTCTGGTAGCTTGGAACGATTTAAAATATTCGCCCCACCTTGAGACCCTATAAGTATTTGTCTAAACATAGCATCTGTCGGATCTAAATAATGGACGTTACCAGTGGCCACAACAGGTTTATCTAGCTTCTTCCCTAATTTTACAAGCTTACGGATAATATCCTCTAATGTCCATTCATCACGCACGACATTGCGTTCAATTAAAGGAGCATAGACCGCCTTCGGTTGTACCTCAATATAGTCATAGAAACGAGCGACTTGCTCTGCTTCCTCAGGTGATTTATTCATCATTGTTTCGAATAATTCGCCGTTATTACATCCTGAACCGACCAACAAACCTTCTCTATATTGCTCGAGGACAGCTCGTGTCACACGAGGAACACGATAGAATGTTTTGGTATGGGAGTGTGAGACCAGTTTAAATAAATTTTTTAAACCTGCATTGTCGACTGCTAAAATTGTACAATGCATTGGTCGCCCCTTTTTATAGGCGTCACCCCCACCTATGTGCTTATTAAAGTCATCATGGTATTTGATGGCTAATTCATCTGCATCTTTTAAAAGTTGTAGCAGTAGATATCCAGTCGCCTCAGTATCATAAATCGCTCGGTGATGTTGTGTTAATTCAATATTGAATTTTTTACACAATGTATTTAAGCGATGGTTTTTCATCGTAGGATAAAGTAATCTGGCAAGCTCTAACGTATCAATTACTGGATGTACCGTTTCTTCAAGACCAAATTTTTTATAGCCAGTATACAAGAAACCAATATCAAATGATGCGTTATGAGCGACGACAATCGCATCACCAATAAATGCATGAAACTCCTTAATAACCTGCTCTACTTCTGGTGCGTTTCGAACCATATCATCTGTAATCCCTGTTAATTCAATTGTAGTAGCTGAAAGTGGATGATGAGGGTTCGCAAAGCTTTCGTATTTATCGATGACTTGGCCATCTTTAATTTTTACTGCGGCAAGTTCAATAATTGTATCGTAAGCTGTAGATAATCCTGTCGTTTCCACGTCAAAGACAACATACGTTGCATCTGCTAATAAACGATGCTCTGGAGCATAGGCAATCGGAACCCCGTCATCAACTAAATTAGCCTCTAGACCATAAATTATTTTAATCCCATGTTTTTTCCCTGCTGCATATGCTTCTGGGAAAGATTGTACAACCGCATGATCTGTAATAGCTATAGCTGGGTGACCCCACTTTGCAGCCTGTGCTACTAGTCGATCAACAGGCGTAACAGCGTCCATTTGACTCATTGGTGTATGCAAATGCAATTCAACACGTTTTTCACCCTCAGGTGCGAGATCCTGTCGTGTTTCTTTTTTGATTTCATTAATGTCGTTGGCCATGACAATTAAATCACGGATGAACGTATCTGTTTGTACGGAGCCTCGAACTTTTACCCACATACCCTTTTTCAAATGCTGCATCAATTCTGCATCATCATTATCTCGAGAGAACATTTTGACTACGATAGAATCTGTATAGTCGGTAATTTTAATTTGTAATAAGGAACGCCCACTTTTCAGTTCTCTAATTTCGGTATCAAAGACAAAACCTTCTATAATGACACGACGCTCTTCTTCGACAATTCGTTTAATTTCCATCGTTTCATCATCTTTAATATGCATCCCAAGTTGGAATGGACGATCTCCTAGGCTCGCTGCTGCTGGATTGTCCTTTTTCTCCTGCTCTCGTTTTTGGAAATCTTGCATTGCTTGCTGAGCCAATGCCGCTTCCTCTATACGCTTCTGCTCCATAAATGCTTCCTGAGCAGCAATCATTTCCTCGGTTTCTTCCTGTAGTACAAAATCTATTGCCATATGCGGGAAACCAAACTGACTATAGCTTTCTGCCAGTTTGTCTGCATACTTTGTTTTTAACATCATATATTCCATTTCCTGCATACAGGATAACGTTATTTTTTGACCATTCCACATTGGCATTTGGGAAATAAGACAGCTTTTTAGTGTTGGCGCCATCTCATCAATTTGCTCAACAACACTTAACCAGTAAGCCTGCACAAGTTCCTCTGTTACACTTTTTTCTAGCGTCTCAAACGTTGTATATATTTGCGCTATTGCTGCAAATTTCTCTGTTAAATGAGTGCGGAAAAGCTGGTAAAGTGGAAACGGAAGAATATCTCTTAATCTAATAGTAAAATGCCACAGTCTGTCCTTTTTATGGACAGTAAGACGTGATAATTCACCTTCTTCAAAAAATGACATGTATACATCATCTGTTAACTCAAGTTGCTGCAAGAGCATTCGAAATCTCATTCTTGCCTCTTGTTGCTGTTCCAATCTATCGACACCTACTTTCAGAAAGAGGCAGTCCATAAAGCCTCATCTTCTATTTCGCCTTAACACATGACGAGAATTCAAGAAAAAAATTCGCTCCCTCACTGCGGGCGCTCTTCAAGCTTAACAGAGTTTGTACCATCTGTTCTATTTTGCTTGGCTCACTGTCCCGCAGAAGTGTCGCGAATTTATTTATATCTATCTTATCAAAATTATACGAAAGCCTCTATCAAAAGCATTGACTTCCAATTATAACCGCCCAGTAATAAACCATTAATTTTTACGGAAAAATTCGTTTAAGTGATCAATTACTTCTTCTTTTTTCCATTCAAACGTTTCACCTGTTTGACGGAATTTCACTTCTACAATACCTTCAGTTGCTTTTTTACCAACTGTTACACGAACAGGTAAACCAATTAAATCAGCATCAGCAAATTTTACACCCGCACGCTCAGCACGATCATCTAAAAGAACATCATAACGATATGATTTTAATAAGCCGTATAGCTCATCTGCTAAAGCAACCTGTGCCTCATCTTTCGTATTAACAGGAACAACATGAATATCGTATGGTGCTAATTGTGCTGGCCATGTAAAGCCATTTTCATCTTGGAAGTGCTCAGCTACAGCAGCTAAAATACGAGAAACACCAATACCATAGCAACCCATAATAAATGGTTGGGCCTTCCCTTGCTCGTCTAAGAAAGTACCATTCATTTTAGCAGAGTATGTAGTACCTAATTTGAAAATATGACCAACTTCAATACCTTCCGCAAATTTGATAATACCTTGTCCATCTGGAGAAGGGTCTCCCTCTTGAATAAAACGAATATCTAAATAATCATTCACAGCAAAATCGCGCTCTGGGTTGACATTTACTAAATGGAATCCATCCTCATTTGCACCTGCAATACCATTACGAATTGATTTAATCGCATGATCTGCAACTACTTTTACATCGACAGGTAATTTCACAGGTCCAATTGAACCCACGCCACAGCCTAATAAGTCACGAATTGCTGCTTCACTTGCTAGTTCCACAGAGCCTGCTTCAAGTGCATTTTTCAATTTAATATCATTGATTTCATGATCCCCACGCGCTAGGACCACAACAAGCTCTCCATCCACGTCAAAAACTAAAGATTTAATGACATTGGCAGGCTCTACTTTTAAGAATGCTGATACTTCTTCAATTGTTTTTTGATCTGGGGTAGCTACTTTTTCAACTTCTTTTAAAGCCTCATCAGAAGGTTGATAGTTGACAATTACTTCAGCCATTTCGATATTAGCCGCATAATCAGATGAATCTGAATAGGCAATCGTATCTTCTCCAATTTCAGAAAGCACCATAAATTCATGTGTGCCTTTCCCACCAATAGATCCCGCATCTGCAATAACAGCTCGGTAATTTAAGCCTAAACGAGAGAAAATATTAGAATATGCACGATACATATCTTCATACGTTTCATCTAAGCTTTCTCGTGATGCATGGAAAGAATAAGCATCTTTCATAATAAACTCTCTTCCTCGTAGTAAGCCAAAGCGAGGACGTTTTTCATCACGGAATTTTGTTTGAATTTGATACAATGTTAACGGTAATTTTTTATAGGATTTAATTTCATCACGCACTAAAGTGGTAATCACTTCTTCATGTGTAGGTCCTAAGGCGAAATCACGATCATGACGATCTTTTAAGCGCATTAATTCTGGACCGTACTTTTCCCAGCGACCTGACTCCTGCCAAAGCTCTGCAGATTGTAGTGATGGCATTAAAAGCTCAATTGAATTGATCGCTTCCATTTCTTCACGAATAATTGTTTCAATTTTTGTTAAGACACGTTTTGCAAGCGGTAAATACGAGTATACCCCACTTGTATTTTGACGAATAAACCCTGCACGTAGTAATTGCTTATGTGACTTTACCTCAGCATCAGCAGGTACTTCACGTAACGTTGGGATAAATGTTTTACTTTGCTTCATTCAGTGTTCCACCTTTTTCAATAGATAAGTTTATACTCTCAATAGCATAAACAAATTTAGCTTTGAGCGCAATGTTTCATAGAAAATGCGCTCAAAGCTAGAAAATCAAACTTCATTTAACTGTAAATTATCAGAAAATCTAATCATATTAAAAGAAGAATCTTTGTATATCGTTCCATGTAACGACCACCATTAAGATCATTAGTAGCACGATTCCTACAAAATGAACAATTCCCTCTTTTTGACGGTCAATTGGTTTTCCACGCAAAGCTTCAAAGCCAAAGAATAATAAACGACCACCGTCAAGTGCAGGTAATGGGAGTAGGTTCATAATCCCTAAGTTAATACTTAGCATGGCTGCCCAATTCATTAAGTTCATAATACCATACTGGGCTACTTGCTCAGTTGCTTTATAAATACCTACCGGACCTGAAAGTGCATCAATGGTAAACTTACCTGTAATCAGCATACCTAGCAGTTCAAAAATTTTAACGGTCATATTATAAGTTTCTTGAGCTCCATATACAACAGCTTTTAATGGATTAAATTCTCTTGGGCTTTCATAACGAACACCAATTTGTCCATATTTTTCGCCATCTTGTTGTTGGACTTCTTTTACTGTCATATTCAAGTTAACAGATTGTCCATTTCGATCAACAGTCACCTTAATATCTTCGTTCGGATGGTCTTGAACGATGGCAGCTAAATCCTGCCATTTTTCAACAACTTGTCCATTAATGGCCGTTACTTTATCCCCTGCAAGCATTCCTGCCTGTGCAGCAGGATCATTTTCAACTACTTCAGTGATGATAGGCTCGTATGTTGGGACACCATGGATTAATCCAATCACTAAGTAAATAACAAATGCCAAAATAAAGTTAAACAATGGACCAGCAAAGATTGTCATCGCTCGTTGACCAACTGTTTTTGCATTAAACTGACGATCATGCGGTGCAATGACCAGTTCACGACCATTTTCCACGAGAACACAATCTCTTGCTACTTGATAGCGAACTAGGCGCTCTTCTTCATCATAGCCCTCTACAAACAAGTCCTTCTCTAAATCAGCACGCTCAACTTCTAAAAATAATAAATCTGGTAGCTGCTTATTATTTTGATTGAAAATAATTTTTTTAACAATATTATCCTCATTTACAATGAGTCCTATTCGGTAGCCTGGCTGTAATTCAGTACCATCCATATCCTCGCCGGCCATACGTACGTATCCTCCGATAGGCAATAAACGAATAGTATACATTGTTTCTCCATGCGTTTTCCCATAAATTTTGGGACCCATTCCGATGGCAAATTCACGTACTAAGATACCTGCACGTTTAGCGAATAAGAAATGTCCAAGTTCATGGAAGAAGACGAGCATACCAAATATTAATATAAATGCAATGGCTGTTTGCATAATACCCCACCTTTAATAGCGATTAGTTAACGATGCATTGCTCTCGTTATTTTACCATGTCTAACACTATTTTTCTTGTCTCACTATCCACATGTAAAATTGTTTGTAGATCTGGTACTGCAATGTTTTGATGCGCTTGCATCACACGTTCAATCGTCTCATCAATTTCAAGGAATGTGATTTTTCCTTGTAAAAAGGCTGCAACTGCTGCTTCGTTTGCTGCATTCATTGCTGTTAAAATAGTACCACCCATACGTCCAGCCTCATACGCTAAACGCAAAGCTGGGTAACGCTCAAAGTCCATCTCTTGAAAATGGAGCTGACCAATTTGTGCTAAATTTAGCCGCTGACCATTATGTAACGGTATACGATCTGGGTAGCTTAAAGCATATTGGATTGGTACTCGCATATCTGGTGTGCCTAACTGAGCAATGACACTAGTATCATGATACTCAACTAGAGAGTGAATAATACTTTCTCTATGCAAAAGTACATCGATTTTATCATACGGCATATCAAATAATACATGTGCTTCGATGACTTCTAACCCTTTATTCATCATTGTTGCGGAATCAATGGTAATCTTTGCACCCATAGACCAATTCGGATGATTTAGTGCATCAGCAACCGTAACATGCTTTAATTGATCTCGAGTCTTATCACGGAAGCTACCACCTGAAGCCGTAATAATTAGACGTTCAATATTTTTAGGGTTTTCTCCATTCATTGATTGGAAAATTGCAGAGTGCTCACTATCAACAGGTAAAATAGTTGCTTTGTGTTTTTTAGCTTCTGCCATCACTAAATGACCAGCCGTTACAAGTGTTTCTTTATTAGCAATAGCAATTGTTTTTCCCATACGAATAGCTGCTAATGTTGATTCTAGTCCCACACTTCCAAGCACTGCATTGACTAGAACTGTGGACTCCGGATGTGTCGCAACTTCAACAAGTCCTTTTGCCCCAAATGTAAACTGGATTTGAGGATACTCCTTTGCAAGTGAACATGCGTCTTCTTCAAGCTGCACAGACACTAGCTCAGGCTTTAATGTTTCAATCATTTCTCTAGTTTTTTCAATGTTTCTTCCTGATGAAAATGCCACTAATTGAAAGGCATCACGTTGATCTTTTAAAATATCGTAGGTTTGCCAACCGATTGAACCAGTTGCACCCAATAAACTAATTTTTTTCACAACAAGTTGTCCCCTTTTTCTATCTAAGCAAATGATTTCACAAGATGTCTCGACGTAATGATTAATTATTGAACAAATGTAAAAAATGGAGCAGAGGCACGACAAATAGTAGACTATCAAAGCGATCTAAAATTCCACCATGCCCTGGTAAAATATTACCTGAATCCTTTACATCAAAATGACGCTTGATAGCCGATTCTACCAGATCGCCCATTTGACCAATAATGGAGGCAAAAATCGTGACAAAGACAAGTGAGATATAACCATTTGCAAATGGATAGATAAGTTGCATACCAATTGCAAATATGACTGCAATAACAATGCCACCTATAAAACCTTCAATTGTTTTCTTTGGTGAGATTTCTGGCCATAACTTATTTTTACCTAGTTTTCGTCCTACAAAATAGGCACCTGAATCTGTTGTCCATACAACTAATAAACAATAGACAACATACTCTAATCCAACATTTCTTGTTTCAATTAAGTAATGGAATCCTAACCCTACATAAAATGCACCTAATAAAATAAAGCCAACTTCGTCGAAAGTGATTTTATTTTTTACAAGGACCACGTAAATAAGTAGTAGCATCATTAAGCCATAGACTACCATTAAATTAGACGAATAGCCAATTGTCTCTACAAGCTTGTCACTCCAGTTCCCCGGAATGACAAGCAAAATTAAGGTTACTAAACCTAAGAAACCTGGTACAGAAAAAATGGAGATACCTTTCATTTTTAATATTTCATAAAAACCAACAATAGCCATTGCAAGCACAAGAATTGTGAACGGTACTTTACCATAAATAACGAATGGTATGAAAAGTGCTGCTGCAATTATTGCCGTGATAATTCGTTGTTTCAAGTTGTTTCTTCTCCCTTCAACCCACCGTAACGGCGATTACGTTTCTGATAGTTTTCGACCGCTTCCAGTAAGTTTTCCTCGCTAAAATCTGGCCACAATGTATCTGTAAACCAAAATTCTGTATAGGCGAGCTGCCATAACATAAAGTTACTTAATCGTACTTCACCACTTGTACGAATTAATAGATCTGGTTCAGGCAGATGAGCCGTCATCAAATGAGAGGTTAAGCAATCTTCTGTTATGTCTTGCATCGTTAAATGACCGTCCTGCACTTTTTGAAGCATCATTTTCATGGCATTGACCATTTCAGAACGACTGCCATAATTTAGCGCAAAATTTAAGATAAGCCCTGTATTATGTTTCGTTTCTTCCATTGCCTCATACAATGCTTTTTGCGTATGGGCAGGCAATAAAGATGGGTCTCCAATCATTTCGACACGTACATTACGCTCCATCATTTCTGGTAGAAAGGAACCTAAAAACTCAACTGGTAGTCGCATAAGAAAATCCACCTCTGGCTTTGGTCGCTTCCAATTCTCCGTAGAAAATGCATATACGGTTAAGACTTTAATACCTAGGTCTGACGCAAATCTTGTTACCTTACGTACTGTCTTCATTCCTTCATGATGACCAGCAACACGTGGCATCGCTCGTTTTTTCGCCCAACGTCCATTTCCGTCCATAATAATCGCTACATGGGCAGGAATCGGCTCGCTTTTAGCAAGGTCCACACGCTCCTCCAATGATAGTGTATCCATATTTATTTGTTTACCTAATAGCTTTTTAAACATGCTAACTCCCCCACTACAACTAATCGGACGTATACTAACCTATCATAACAAACAAAAGCGCTTTTTGTCTTTTTTTTCCCCTCTAAATTGACTATGTATGTACTAGCTTATTTTAGAACTATACACATATTAAAGAATGAGTTTGTTAAAAATTTGATGATTGTGTCATAAATGATCTTTTCTAAATTTCTTTATCAGCACATCGCTATGAACAATAAAGAGAAAAGACGTCCTGTTATGTATAGGACGCCTTCATCTCCTCAAAAAGTTCCATCAAGACATGTAAATCGTGTCGTTTACACCTCTAAAATTTCTTTTTCTTTATCTTTCGCTACTTGATCTACTTTCACAATGAATTCATCTGTTAACTTTTGGATATCATCACCGTAGCCTCGTAGATCATCTTCTGTGATTTCGCCAGCTTTTTCAAGTTTTTTCAAATCATCATTTGCATCACGTCGAACATTACGTACAGCGATTTTTGCATCTTCCGCTTCTTTTTTCACTTGCTTTACTAGCTCCTTACGACGTTCTTCCGTTAGAGCTGGAATCATTAAACGAATAACAGAACCATCATTTGTTGGTGTGATACCGATATCTGATTTCATAATTGCTTTTTCAATATCACCTAGAATTGTTTTATCGTAAGGTGTAATTACTAATAAACGAGCTTCCGGTATTGATACACCACCAAGTTGATTAATTGGTGTTGGTGCACCATAATAGTCAACCATAATACGATCTAATAGAGATGCGTTTGCACGGCCTGCACGAATAGATGCTAGTTCACGTGTGAAAGCTGCGATTGTTTTATTCATTTTTTCTTTTGCTTGTTCTAATACTTGTTTAGTCATTATGCATTCCTCCTAACAACTGTTCCGATTTTTTCACCTTGTACAGCACGTTTAATGTTACCTGGCTCCGTAATTGAGAAAACAATTAGCGGGATATCGTTATCCATACATAAAGTTGAAGCCGTTGAATCCATTACTTGTAAGCCTTGTTGGATAACGTCTAAGTATGTGAGTGTATCATATTTAATGGCTGTCTCATCCACTTTTGGATCTGCCGAATAAACGCCATCGACATTGTTTTTAGCCATTAAAATCGCATCTGCATCAATTTCTGCTGCGCGTAATGCGGCCGTCGTATCAGTAGAGAAGAACGGATTACCTGTCCCTGCTGCAAAGATTACAACACGTTTTTTCTCTAAATGTCTAACTGCTTTACGACGAATGTATGGCTCTGCTACTTGTGTCATCACAATAGAAGATTGAACACGTGTTTCAATGCCTAATTTTTCAAGAGCATCTTGTAGAGCAAGAGAGTTCATGACTGTTGCTAACATCCCCATATAGTCGGCTGCTGCACGATCCATTCCCATTTCACTACCAATTTTCCCACGCCATATATTACCGCCACCAACAACAACAGCAACTTCTACATCAAGATCTACTACTTCTTTTACTTCTTCTGCAACAGCCTTGATTATTTTTGGTGATAAACCGAAGCCCGCTTCTCCAGCTAACGCTTCACCACTTAATTTAATAACTACTCGTTTATATTGCGGCACACTCATTGTAAACCTCCGTAAGACTTTATTTAAAACCTCTCTATTCTCTTTTCCATTATAGTATATCTAACAATAATTGCTAGTTGTGAATAAGGCAGAATAGAAAATTATATGCATTTTTTTCTTGCATTTCGGAAAAATAGGGAACACGCTATGTTGTGTTCCCCATTTTTTGTCTAGAAAATCTAGATATTATTTGATTAGTATCAAATGCAAGCTAAATTAGTTACCTTTAACTTGGCTCATTACTTCTTCTGCGAAGTTATCTTCACGTTTTTCGATACCTTCACCTACAGCGTAACGTACGAAGCCGTTTACAGAACCACCAGTAGAAGCTACGAAGTCACGTACTTTTTGATCTGAGTTTTTAACGAATGTTTGATCAAGTAAGCAAACATCTTCGAAATATTTACCAAGACGACCTTCAACCATTTTAGCAACGATGTTTTCTGGTTTACCTTCGTTAAGTGCTTGTTCAGTTAATACTTTACGCTCACGTTCAACTTCTTCAGCTGAAACTTCATCACGAGAAACATAAGTTGGGTTGATTGCTGCGATGTGCATAGCAACATCTTTAGCAGCTGCTGCATCAGTAGAACCTTCTAAAGTTACTAATACACCAATACGGCCGCCCATGTGTAAGTAAGAACCGAATGCATCTGCATCAGATTTAGTTTTGATTTCGAAACGACGAAGTGTAATTTTTTCACCAATTGTTGCAACAGCTGTAGAAATTTGATCTTCAATTTTTACACCTTCAGCATTTACAAGTTCTAATGCAGCTTCTACTGATGCTGGTTTAGCAGCAAGTAATTGCTCTGCTAAAGAAGCAACTAATACTTGGAATTTTTCGTTTTTAGCAACAAAGTCAGTTTCAGCATTTACTTCTAGGATAATTGCTTCATTACCTTGTTCTAAAATGTAAGTTGTACCCTCAGCAGCGATACGGTCAGCTTTCTTAGCAGCTGAAGAAAGACCTTTTTCACGTAGGAAGTCGATCGCAGCTTCTAAGTCGCCATCAGTTTGTACTAACGCTTTTTTACAATCCATCATACCAGCGCCAGTTTTTTCGCGTAATTCTTTTACTAATTGTGCAGTAATGTTTGCCATTTAGTGTTTCCTCCTCAAATTGGTTGAACTATTAATGATAGGTTCTAAAAAAGGTGATAAGGGTTTTGAGCCACTTATCACCTTTTTGTAAACGTGAATTACTCAGCAGCAGCTTCTACAGCTGGAGCTTCTTCTTCACCTTGTTTTGACTCGATTAAAGCGTCAGCCATTTTTGCAGTTAAAAGTTTAACAGCGCGAATAGCATCATCGTTAGCAGGGATTACGTAGTCGATTTCATCTGGATCACAGTTAGTATCAACAATACCTACTAGAGGGATGTTTAATTTACGAGCTTCAGCAACCGCAATACGTTCTTTACGTGGGTCAACCACGAACATTACGTCTGGAAGATCGTGCATATCACGGATACCGCCTAAGAATTTGATTAGACGTTCGTGTTCTTTTTTAAGTTGGATTACTTCTTTTTTAGGAAGAACTTCAAAAGTTCCTTCTTCTTCCATTTTTTCGATTTCTTTCATACGTGCAACACGTTTTTGAATTGTACCGAAGTTTGTAAGAGTACCACCTAACCAGCGTTGGTTGATGTAGTAGTTGCCTGAACGTTCAGCTTCGTCTTTGATCGCTTCTTGTGCTTGTTTTTTCGTACCAACGAAAAGAACTTTACCACCGTCTTGACCAACTTGACGCATGAAGTCATAAGCTTCCTCTAATTTTTTAACAGTTTTTTGTAAGTCGATGATGTAGATCCCGTTACGTTCAACGAAGATATATTTCTTCATTTTTGGGTTCCAACGACGAGTTTGGTGACCGAAATGTACACCAGCTTCAAGTAATTGTTTCATAGAAATTACTGACATTTGAATTTCCTCCTAGTATGTTTGGTTTTTATCCTCCGCATTTATCATCTGCAACAAGCTACCCTAAGCTTAGAGCACCACTTACTACATCAAAATGCGTGTGTAGTAATAACACCATTTGCAACTATATCATAGCTTTAACTGATTCGCAACAATTTAGTAGTGAAATTTCAGTAAAAGCTCGATTTCTGTTTTGCCCTTTTGTAGTTGTTTCGCTATTTCCTCTGTTGATTTACCCTGCTTTGCTAATTCTAAAGCTTGTTGTTCCACTGTCAGTACTTTTTCAAGTTTCTTTTGCTCCTCTACTTTTGGTGGCGAGGCTGATTGCATCCTTTTTGAACTTGTATGCTGCTGACGGGAATAAGCATTCGCTACAACATTTTTAGGCACATAGCTACGAGATTCTTTATCTAAATTTAGAGAACTATCACTATGAGACTCTTGTACTGCTGGTGAAGATGCCCTTTCCTTTGGTGCTCTAATATGTTCTTCTTGCAGCATGGTACCCGCTGCTACTTCTGGTTGAGAAACATTTTGTAATTCTTTAATAAGACGATCATTTTCATCTTTCATTTCAGTTAAATAGACACTAATCGTATCGTCCATTTCCCGCATTAAGCGTTCTTGTTTCTTTTCCAAATCTTTAAACTTTGCTAGCTTTGTATTTAAAATAATAAGGAAGTAAAATGAAAGTAACTGTAAAAAGAATAGTACCGCTATTAGTATGGTTGTCATTGTAAACTCCTATCCACTGAAATCCACGAAATTGCCTTTAAACGGATGCTTTGCCTGTTTTTCTTGTTGATCCCGTTTCTTTTTCTTCTTTTTATAAATACCCTTTAAATATTCCCCACCTGCATCTTCATCCTCACTAATTTCGTCCATACCTTCTGATGTATTGACAATTTTCTGCTTGCGTTCTACTTCCTTTTTTAATGCTTCATTTGCATGTGCTTGTTGGGCTGATACTTGTTGCTGAGCCTGATCTGCGATTTTTCCAGCTTCAAATGTTTTTGGAATAGCAATTTGCAATTCGACACCTTTTAAACTCATTGGAATCTCTCCCCTAAGGATATTTACGCATTAATCATTTCACTAGATAATAGCTTTCTTAGCTTTAATAGCGCTTTTGAATGAATTTGAGAAATACGTGATGTTGATAGCTCAAGCATTTCGCCAATTTCAGTCAATGTTAATTCCTCTGTGTAAAATAGACTAAGTACAAGTTGTTCTTTTTCATTGAGCTTTTGAATATTTTCAGCCAAATCTTCTAGCAACTCTGCTTTAATAACAGTTTGTTCGGGTGTTTTTGTCGTATCATCCCGAATAACAAATGACTTACCTTCTACTTCTTCCTGATCTTGTTGTTCATTAATGGAAAGAACATTGGAAAAAAAGTGCTCCTGCACCGTCTGATAAACATCTTCAATTGGTACATTCATATGCTCCGCAAGTTCCTCAGGTGTTACATGACGCATATATTTTTGTTCTAATCGCTCAATTTGAGCATCTAATTTTTTGGCCTTTTCACGCGCAGAACGCGGTAACCAGTCTTCCTTACGTAGACCATCTATGATTGCTCCTCTCACTCGAAACGAAGCATATGTATCAAATTTTAAATCTCTGTTGATATCAAACTTATTTAAAGCATCAAAAAGTCCTACCATACCTAAACTCGTTAAATCATCTCGTGAAACGCTCTTTGGTAAACCAGCACCAATACGTTGGACATGATAAGACACTAAAGAAATATATTTTTTTATAAGTAAATCACCAGCATCTGGATCACGCTCATGTATCCATCGATTCCATAGTTTTTGCTCATCGTTCAGAATTGGTTGTGTCATGAAATCCACCTCTCTAAAAAACGCTTTTACACGCCCGTTTGCCACTGACTACATGCGCTCCTAAAATTTTTCATTCAACAGGATTTCTCGGTTTTTAAATCCACATTAAAGTTAATCTAGACGTGAACCCCGAAAAGCAAAAAAATCAATAAGCTGTTGCCATCTTTCCTATATTATAACAAGAATCGACTATAATTTCATTTGTTTCTCTTAGTCTCTAATATATTCCTTTAGTTTTTATTTACATAGAAAAACTGTATCCTCGTTATGATGAACGTGTTGGATACAGTTCTTATTCTGATGAAATGATTAAACTTTAATTTTAGAAAGGCAGTCCTAAAATAAATGGCTCTCCTCTATTAACAAATGGTACGACAACAAGAAGTCCAATAAACGGTATGTTTGCTAAAAGTTTGATAAGTTTCAACGTATATTCTCTAAATATTACAATATGGCGTAGTAACAGGAACAATAGAAGTAATTAAGCCATTGTCAATTAATATATGTACCTTTTCTGTAATAGTCTCGATTGCTAAGCTATTCTCATAGTGAGAGCCCTTTCTAATAGAGCATTTATGCAAAATGTAGAGCCCTACATGTTTTTCCACCTTGTCCTACAAACTATTAAAATATTAAGAACAAATGAGTAAGGGATGGCTATTTTACTGGAATTTAGGTGTGCCATCCCATCATCAAATGTTAAATTGTATTGGAAACAATATTACCATTGAAAATAGTGGCCATGCGGCGAGATCTGCGGGCTATTGCTTCAGCAGAGCAAGAAGCCTCAACTAATACCATGTTCGCGCTATCTCCTACTTTTGGCCATACTTGTTCGCCAGCTTGATTAAGCGGTGTTTTTCCTCCTGTAATAAAATGGAGCGTTTGTGCTAATGAGCGCTCATTTCCCCATCCTGAACTTTTTGCCAAACGGCCTGCTCGTTCTAATAAATCCCCATTACCAAATGGTGACCAAACATCAAAGATATTGTCACAACCAATCGCAACAGGTACTCCTTTACTGTGCAATAAACCAACAGGTGGGAATTTTCTACGTAAAGGAACACTTGTCACAATCGTGATGCCCGCATCACATAAAATATCTGCCATTTCTTCTGCCTCGGCTTTAGAAACATCTCCTAATCCAAATGCATGACTAATCGCTACCTTGCCTTGTAAACCAGCTTCTTTAGTCAATTGGGCTAATCGTTTCATTGTAAATGTCCCCAGTTGATCTGGATCATGTAAATGAAAATCAATCCCTACATTTCCTTCAACAGCTAGTTCCACCATTTGTTGTAGAGAGGCTTCAATATCACCATCAACTGTAGCAGGATCAACCCCTCCTACAAGGTCGACACCCATATGAAGGGCCTCTCTTACTAAATTTGCTGCCTTCGTTCGTAAGAGCCCATGTTGTGGAAAGGCAACGATTTCATAGGACAGCTTTCCTTCAAATGTATTTAAAGCTTTTTGAACTTCCTCTAAATTTTTCAAGCCTACCTCAGGATATAAATCCACATGCGTACGGACATGTGTCACGCCGGCTTGCACATAACGAGCCAGTAGCTCCTCTGCACGTTGTTGTGTGGTTGTGTGCAATGTTGGCAGCACCTCTTTTTCAATCTCAAATCGTTCAAAAATATTGTTAGCAGGTGTGACTGCGCGCCATTGATCGCTTAAGAGTGTTTTGTCCAGATGACAATGTTTTTCTATAAATGAAGGTAGTGCTAATAATTGTTTCATATCGTTTTTCGGGAAATCATCATGTAATCGACTATCAGCAGAAACTATTTCTGCGATTTTTCCATCTTTGATTAAGAGATGAGAACAAGCCGTATTTGTCTTGCAAACCATTCCATTTTCAATTTGATAACCCGTTTCAAGACGTACATTAGTTAACCAGAAAGTAGAATTCATTCTATAACGATCCCTTCTTTTTCAAAAATTAAAGTTCTCCTGAAACGACATTTCCTTTAAAGAGTACTGCCACTCGTCTTGCTCTTCTTGCTATTGCTTCTGCTGAACAAGTTGCTTCAACAAAAACAACATCCGCTTCATCTCCAATATTCGGCCAAACAAGTTGTCCCTCACTGTTTAAAGGTGTCACGCCTCCAGTAATATACTTTAGACTTTGAGCAAGTGAATGTTCATCACTTAAACCAAAGCGTTCAGCTAGTGTTCCTGCTTTTTCTAAGCTGTCACCCATACCGAATGGCGACCAGTGATCCGTAATACTATCATCTCCTAAAGAGATTTGTACTCCTTTTTGATCTAATAATGGAATAGGAATTGTCTGACCTATTGGAACTGATGAGGTAATATCAATACTATGGTACGCTAGCAACGCTGCTACTTCAGTTGCCTCTTCCCTAGAAACATCCGCAAGAGCCATCGCATGACTAATTGTCACCCTTCCCTGCCACCCTGCTTCCTCGGTTAAGGCTGCTAATCGTTTAAAGGTAAAGATGCCTAAATGACCTGGATCATGGATATGTAAATCAACATTTGCATTTGCTTCCACTGCTAGCTCCATTACCGTTTGTAATGATTTCTCAATGTTTTCATCGATTGTCGCTGGATCTACGCCACCTACTAGTGACGCTCCACTACGTAATGCTTCTCTTACTAAAGAAACGGAGTCACTACGCAATAACCCATGCTGTGGGAAAGCCACGATCTCTAAAGCTACCTTATTTCGAAAGGCCTCTTTTGCTCGTAACACAGCTTCTAGATTTTTCAAACCAATAAACGGATCGATATTACAATGCGTCCGAATATGTGTTGAACCAGCGTGTAAAAGTAAATCTAATAACTTTTTCGCTCGTTCCTCTGCAACAGGCAATAAGCTTGGAAGTAGTACCTCTTCTTCTTTTAACCTTGTGATAAGACCTTCTGTTGGTATCGAAGGAGCCTTCCACGGCCCGCCAAAATATGTTTTATCAATATGAATATGCATATCTCTAAAAGCAGGAAGCATTAAATAACTTCGTGCATCTCGTTTAGGTAAATCCGTTTCTAACGGCTGATCTCCACTAATTATCTGCTTTATTTCCCCATTTTCAATGAGAACATTAAAAAGAGCTGTTTTGGTTCCTGTAACAGTCCCCTTATTGTAATGATAAGCCGTTTCTAATCGTACATTTATTAACCAATATGCTGTTGGCGTCATTCATTGAACCTCCTAAAATTTATTGAAGATTAACTAGTTGAACCATTTGAATGGCTCTCTCTTTTGGGGGTAAAGATAGTTGATTGTAGACATAATCTTGACTAGGGTTACTAGCATTATAAAAATAAACAGTTGAGATTTTAGAAAAATAGACGGCACTTAAACACATAGGACACGGTTCAGTACTCGCATACATTTCGCAACCTTCTAAACTAGTCGTTTTCAATGTATGACAAGCTTGTCTTATTGCTTGAATCTCTGCATGATTCGTTAGATCATTGGTAACTGTCACTTCATTCACGCCAGACCCTATCACTTGGCCATCTTTTACTACAATGGCGCCAAAAGGAGCACCATGTTTCGTACTTTCATTTTCCCGCGCTAAGTCAAGCACTTGTTTCATAAAGTCTTGCCGTTTCATATCTTTCCCTCCTAGAAATGCGAAATTCACTATTCCACTGCCTCTTCATTCCAAATGATGATGAAAAAAGATGCCCTGAAAAATTTCTAGTCAAAACATTTCGTCTTTTTACGGTACAAACAATGGCATCCTTGTCCTTTTCATAGCCCTTTTCAAGAAGTGATTACAAGGACTCATTCTATGATAAACGTCAAATCTTTTTATAATTTGAAGTTTTCTGATTAAAATCTATATCCTTTGTACAATATGCTAACACGAAGACTGCATATATGAATAATATAAAAAAAATTAGTTTTACTTAAGTTTTTCATATAATAAAGCCTATACAGACCAATAAAAAAAAGCCGCTATTCGCGACTCTCTTTTATGCATTCACTTGTTGTTCTTCTCGATTCATCATTGTTCGTACTACTTGTGCAATTTCTTCAGAATTCTCATCTTGAAATTCTACCGTTGAATTAGCTGCTGGAGTTTCTGCTTCTTTCGTTGAATCAAGTCCATTTTCCCCTAAATCACTTTCATCTACTTCCTCATTTACCTCTGGGGTAAACATGATGTAAGCAATTAAAAAACGCACTATATACATCAATAAAAATACAATTATTGCTACAATAAATGAGCCGATAATAATTCGCAGAGGAGTATACGGTTTTAGAAAAGTGCTAAAAAAATAAAGAGAAAAGGCAATTAAAGCTCCCCAGAGATTATAAAATATAGAACCAAACATTAGATTTCGCTCACTCCTTGGTTAACTGTTCGAATATGTAATATTGACGTTGCAGGATTAAATTCAATCGTTCTACCACTATTTCCACCAGTATCCTCGGCCACTAAAGGAATGCTGTGCTTCTTTAATTCCTGTTTGACAGCTTCTACATTACGGGGACCAATGCGCATTGTATCTTTATCAGACGTAAATTGAAACATTTGCGCGCCCCCTGCAATTTTTGCCTTTAGTTTAAATTTTTGAACGCCTTCTAACTTCAATAAATCAATCATTGCAGCAATACCCGTATCAGCAAATTTTGCTACATTGATTGACTCTGCTCTGCCTAAATTTGAATCTGGTAACATCACATGGATTAAACCAGCAATTTTTTTTGACTCATCATATAAAATAACGCCAACACAAGAACCAAGACCAGAAGTTCGAATTGTGTTAGGAAGTTTTACTACATCCATTTGTGCAATTCCCACTTTAATCACTTGTCCACTACTACTGCTTAACATCATCATGAAACCCCTAATGATTTAAAAATTGCATCGAAAGAGTCAGGATCTGGTAGTAGGAAGAAATGACCTCTCACTGTTTCGTGGTCTTCCACACCTTCTTCAAAAATGGATGTATTTATAACAATAACATTATCACTCACATGTGATAATTCAATTAAACCAATGCTTATAATAGCTCCAAACATATCAACGCTTAGACCGGGCACAGTCGGGTAAATTTTTAAATTAGTAAAGTCCGATAGAGCAGATAAATAGGAGCCAGATAAAATATTCCCCATCTCTTGCATAGCAGATAAACCTAAATCTGAAACAGGTCGTTTTTTAAAGTCAAATGAGTCATCGAAAATAAGACGACGAATAAAGCGGTTAGCTTGTTCGATAGGTAAAATAAAGAACATACTGCCCTCTGCATCACCTTCAATGCGAAGATAAATACCAACAACGACGTTTTCTGATCCGCCAGCCAACTCCATCATATCGTTAAAGGACACCATTTCTACCTTTGGTACCCGCATATCAATTTTTTTCCCAAGTAAATTGGAAAGTGCTGTCGCGGCATGCGCAGCACCAATGTTTCCAATTTCCTTTAATACATCTAAATGTAGTGATGTAATCTTTTGATTAAATGTCATTATCGATCCCTACTTTAGTGGATTTAATACTTTTTCTAAATGCAATAAAATTAATAATCGTTTTTCTACTTTAGCTACTCCTGAAATAAATTCCTCTTCAAGTGATCCAACAACCTCTGGTTGTGGTTCAATAGCACTTGCAGGAATATCAATCACATCGTTAGCTGAGTCTACGACAAAGCCTACTTCCATATCCTCTAATGAAATAATAATAATGCGTGTTGTTTCCTCATGATCAGAAATCGGTAATTCAAAACGTTCTCGTAAATCCACTATCGGCGTTACAACCCCACGTAGATTGATTACACCTTTGACATATTTCGCTGTTTTCGGCACACGTGTGATATGCATTAATTTTTCTATTCCTTGGACATGGGATACAGGAATTGCATATTCTTTATCGGCTAGTTGAAAAACAATAACTTTTATACTTTCTTGTTCCACTGCGTTTGTCATACTTTACACCTCTCTTATTCATTCACCTTACTTAATTAATGCGTTGCAATCTACAATCAAGGCTACCTTGCCATTACCTAAAATAGTTGCACCGGAAATCGCAAAGATATTTGTTAAGTAATTTCCTAATGACTTCAAGACAATTTCTTGTTGGCCAATGAAAGAATCCACTACTAAACCAGCAAGTTTTTCACCTTTGCGGACAATTACTACTGAATGGAATTCTTCCTCTTGCGGTGCTTTACGTGGAACTTCAAAGATTTCCTCTAAAAATACCAAAGGAACAACCTTGCCACGGAAGTCGATTACTTTTTGATTATGTGCATTCATAATCTCTGATGAACGGATAATAGATGTTTCAATAATAGACGACAGCGGAATTGCATAAATTTCCTTTTCAATTTCCACAAGCATTACTGAAATAATAGATAATGTCAGTGGTAATTGAATTGAAAAGATGGAACCAACGTCTTGTGTAGATTCAATTGAAATATTGCCACCTAATGATTCAATTGTTGTTTTCACAACATCTAATCCTACCCCACGACCAGACACATCTGAAATAACATCTGCAGTCGAGAAGCCTGAAGCTAAAATAAGCTCATTGATTTGTTGATCAGACATTGAATAAGATTGTTCTTGTGTCACAATGCCTTTTGAAATAGCTTTCGCTAGTACTTTTTCACGATTGATGCCTGCACCATCATCTTCAATCTCGATAAAGACGTAGTTACCACTATGGTATGCACGTAATACCACCGTTCCTTCCTCTGGCTTGCCTTTTGCACGACGAGCCGTTGGATTCTCAATTCCATGGTCTACGGAATTACGGATTAAATGGACTAGCGGATCACCAATTTCATCGATAACCGTACGATCTAATTCAGTTTCAGCACCAATAATTTCAAGGTTAATTTTCTTATTTAAGTCACGCGATAGTTGACGAATCATTTTTGGGAAACGGTTGAAAACAGTTTCGACTGGAACCATGCGCATCGTTAAAATGATTGTTTGTAAATCACCCATTACACGACTCATTCGCTCAACTGTTTCATTGAGTTCTCCATGATTCACTTCTGTAGCGATAGATTGAAGGCGACCACGATCAATGACTAGCTCCTCAAATAAGTTCATTAAAATATCAAGTCGTTCAATATTTACACGAATTGTTTTATTCCCAACTGGTGCATGTGTTTTATCAGCCTTGTTAGGAGCTGCTGATTTAGCTGGCTTTGCAACTGGTTCGGCTTTAACAGGTGTAGCCTCCATCTCAACTACCGCAGTGGCCGTTGCAGCTATTTCTTGTTGAGCTTCATATTCTTTTTCACTAAATTTCTTTTGGTCAATAGTTGTCACAACAACTTCCTCAACCTCTGAAACTTTCATCAGCTTTTTCTGCATATCTTCTGCTGATTCTTTTGTCACAAATGCAACATAAAATTGTTGATCAAACTGTTCATCTTCAAGTTTTTCAACCGATGGACTTGATTTAATGACATCCCCATCTTTTTCTAAAATCTCAAATACCATAAATACACGTGCAGCCTTTAGAAGGCAATCCTCACGTAACGTAACTGAAATTTCATAAGCATTAAAGCCTTGTTCTGATGATTGAGTAATAACTGTTTGTTCAAAACTATCATATTCTAAAACACTTTCTACAGCTGGTGCTACGGCTGTTGCTACCACCTCAGCTACTGCTTCCTCACCTAATTCAATCCGTTTAAGCTGCGCAACCGTTGATGAAACATCACGTTTTCCATCACCGCCGTTCGCAATATCCATCACCATTTCTTCTAAATGATCAACAGATTCAAAGACAACGTCTAAAATTTCAGGTGTTACATGAATCTTTTCATTTCGAATAGCATCTAAAACATTTTCCATTTTATGGGTTAAATCAGCTAAATCTTCAAATCCCATTGTGGCAGACATACCTTTTAACGTATGGGCTGAACGGAAGATTTCCCCAACAATTGCTAAGTCTTCTGGATTTTTTTCTAATTCTAATAAATGTTCACTACACGCTTGTAAATGCTCTTTACTTTCTTCAATAAACATCTCTAAATATTGATTGACTTCCATAAGAGGACACCCCTTTTAAGGCAAATATTTCATTATTGTTTGTGCAATATCATCTACATCTGCAACTTCATCTACAAGTTGCGTTTCAACCGCTGCTTTTGGCATACCATATACAATGCATGTTTCTGATGACTCTGCAATTGCAATAACGTTACCAGTACTTTTTAATACCTTTAATCCGTTAGAACCGTCATGACCCATACCTGTCATAATCACTGCTACTTTATCAAAATCGTTAAACTGACTAACATCTTCAAACATCACATCAACAGAAGGTCGATGGCCTGATCTTGGTGGTTCTTGGTTATCTAGAACAATACCAAAAGTCGTCCCTACTTTTCTGAGTTTTATATGATAACCACCTGGTGCAATATAGGCCACTCCATTTTGCAATATATCTCCCTGTTCAGCTTCCTTTACAGTAATTTCACTCAGCTGATCGAGACGAGTAGCAAGTGATTTAGTAAATCCAGCAGGCATATGCTGAACAATTAATATTGGTGCTTGGATGGATTTAGGGATTTTAGTTACAACCTCCTGAAGTGCACGAGGTCCTCCGGTGGACGTACCAATTAGCACAATTTTTTTCCCAACTTTACTCCATTCTACCTGTGGCCTTGTTACCGCTACCTTAGTAGCAGTAGCATTTGCAGGAGTATGTGCTCGTCCACCCTGTTGTAATTCATTTATTACGGTACTCGCCTTTGTCACTGGTTCTTGTTGTCTTTTACTACCAGAAGGTTTTTTCAATTTGGAAATTGGCACCATAGCAGCTTGCTCCACTTTACGAACGAGCTCATTTTGGATTTTATGTAAATCAAGAGAAATAGTTCCGCTTGGCTTTGCGACAAAATCTACTGCACCACTCTCAATTGCTGCTATCGCATTTTCTGTCCCACGCTGTGTGGTACTCGAGAGCATTACTACGGGAACTGGACATTGTTTCATAATTTCTTTTAAAGCATCGAGCCCATTCAATTCGGGCATTTCAATATCCATTGTCACAACTGTAGGCTTCAACGATTGTATCTTTTTGATCGCATCTTTTCCATTCCGTGCTGTTCCAACAACTTCTACCTTCGAGTTGCCAACAAAAAAGTCACTAATTAGCTTTCTCATAAAAGCAGAATCATCCACAACTAATAGCTTGCTTTTATGTAAAAAGTCCAATTAATCACGCCCTTTCGAGAAAATACTTCTGAGTTTTGTTATAAATTTTTTTGCTGCTTGATCATGTGCATGTATTTCCTCCACACGATGCTCTATAAATCGTACAACAATGAGCTGTAATGTCTTTGAAATGAGTGCGTCTGGGTAAGCAAGAGAGAATGGTACTTGCTCACGCACGGCCTTACGCACAATTGGATCCTCAGGTAAAGAACCAAGAGTTTCTATCTCTTTGTCTAAAAAACGTTTCATCGTTACCTTTAATCGTTCATTCGTTTCTATTCCTTCTTCTTTGCTAAAAGCACGGTTACAGAGAGTATAAAACTGCTTTTCTGGATCTCGAACATGTATATATTTCATCATGGAATATGCATCTGTTATAGAGGTAGGTTCCGCAGTTGAAATAACAATAATTTCATCAATGGATGTTAGTAAGTCTAGCGACCAATTTGTCGCACCAGCCCCCATATCAAATAAAATATAATCATAGTTTTTTTGAAGCTGTTCAAATGCAAGAATAAGTCGCTCAAACATACTATGTGACCACTCAAGTACGCTTGTCATACCTGATCCACCTGAAATATATTTTAAACCATAGGGTCCTTCAAATATGACCTCATCAAGTTGCTTATTTCCTTCTAGGTAATCTTTTAAACTATTAGAAACATTTCTTCCAATTAGAATATGGATATTCCCCATCCCAATATCCATATCAACAACGGCAACTTTTTTACCTTTTTGGACTAAAGTCATAGCAAAATTCATTGTGAAGTTACTTTTACCTACCCCACCTTTCCCACTAACAATTGCAATTGCTCTACCTAGTTCGCCTTGCTGTTTCATCATTTTCAAGCGTAATGCTTCAGCTTGGTCTCTCATTTTTCTTCACCTTGAAAAAACAAATTAAGCACTGCTTCTAAATCAGCTTCCTCAATATCTTCTGGTACTTCTTGACCATTCGTATAGTAAGCAAGTCCTTTATTATATTTAATCATTAAATTGATCATAGTGCCAATAGAATTTGTTTCATCAATCTTAGTGAAAATAAATTTTTCAATCGGTACTTGTTTAAATTGGTCAACAATGTTTTCCATATCCTTTTCTTTCGTTGTCATGGCAAGGACTAAGTAAGATTCTGCTTGATCATCAAATTTTATGAGACGCTGGAGATCTTCCACATATTTAACTTCTTTATAATTTCGGCCAGCTGTATCAATAAAAACTAAATCTAAATGGGATAACTTTTGCACGGCTTGCTCAAAATCTGTGGCATTATAGGCTATTTCGACAGGTGCCTGTAAAAGCCCAGCATATGTTTTTAGCTGCTCTATTGCAGCAATTCGATATGTGTCAGTCGTGATAAAGCCAACCTTTTTCTTTTTTTCTAACACAGCTCTAGCTGCCATTTTGGCAATGGTTGTTGTCTTTCCAACACCTGTTGGTCCTAAAACATTGATATACTTTCTTTCGTAGGATAATCCCCCTACTTGAAGAACTTCTAACTTTTTACGTAGTAAATTTTTCGTAATCATTTTACATTGTGAGAAATTTATTTCTGACGCTTCTTTAAAATGCATAAAAAGCTCATCACCTATCGTTGTGATGAGCTCTTCACTTAGCTCTTGCTGTCTTAAGTATTCAATGAAGGGTAAGAGTTCATCGGGATATTGAGCTTGGGTAGTCTTTTTATGCATGGATTGCATTAAAGATTTTAAATCAGCAATTTCCTTCCTCAATTCTTCAGACATACTAGTGTCCTCTAGTATAGCTGCATCCTGCGGTATTTGATCTTGATGAATTTTTGCTTGAATAGCATCAGTAATCTCTTGTAGCCTTGCATTGTTTTTCGGAGCTACAGGTAATACAGCAGGTGAGGGTGCTGGAGCTACTTGATTTGGCTCCATTGCATCCACTCCTGCAACCACTTCAAAACTTTTCTGTTTAATCAGACCGAAAAATTTCTTTTTAATGACTACTTTTGAATTCAAAATGACTGCGTCCTCACCTAATTCTGCCCGCACCTGCTTCATCGCTTCTGGTATGGATGATGCATAATACTTTTTCATTTTCATTGAACATTCACCACTCCAACACTTTGAATTTCGACCGAAGCATCCAGCTCATTATAGGATAAAACCGGAATTTGTGGGAAATAACGCTCCGTGAGTTGACGTAAGTACATACGAACAGCTGGAGAGCATAAAATAATAGCGGATTGCTCCATAAAGGAAACACGCTCTACCTCTGCTGCAATAGTCTCTAAAACTGTTTGAGAATCTTGAGGATCCATTGCTAAATAATTCCCATGATCCGTTTGCTGAATACTATCAGCAATCATTTTTTCTACCTTACCTGACACCGTAATAACCTTTAATGCTGAGCTATCTCCAACATACTGCGCCGTAATTTGGCGAGCCAATGCTTGACGAACATACTCTGTTAAAATATCTGTATCACTCGTTAACTTTGCATAGTCAGCAAGTGTTTCAAAAATAATTGGTAAGTTACGGACAGACACATTTTCCCGAAGTAGCTTGCCAAGTACCTTTTGAATTTCTCCAGTAGATAAAGGAGTTGGCGTCAATTCCTCTACTAAAATTGGATGCGTTTCGCGCAAATGATCGATTAGCTGCTTTGTCTCTTGACGTCCTAGTAACTCATGAGCATTTGCTCGTATGATTTCTGTTAAGTGTGTTGACACCACACTTGGTGGATCCACAACAGTATAACCATACATTTCTGCATCTTCTTTTACTTGCTCTGTAATCCATTTAGCTGGTAGTCCAAATGATGGCTCAACCGTATCAATACCTTCAATAGAATCATCATCGCCTGGACTCATCGCTAAGTAATGATCTAATAAAAGCTCACCACGTGCCATTTCGTTCCCTTTTATTTTGATTCGATATTCATTTGGTTGAAGTTGAATATTATCACGAATACGAACAACTGGAATGACAATTCCTAATTCTAATGCTAGCTGTCGACGAATCATGATGACACGATCTAATAAATCTCCACCTTGTGCAGCATCTACTAAAGGAATTAATCCATAACCAAATTCAAATTCGATAGGGTCCACATTTAATAAATTCACAACATTTTCAGGGCTCTTCATGCCATCTGTTGCCACTTCTTCCTCAATTTCAAGTAATTCCTCTTCGTCCTCTGGCTTCTTACGCCCCATCATATAAGCTCCTGCTATTAGAGCAATTCCGATTGGAAGTGTGATCCAATCCGGAATTGGCGTAAATAAACCAAGTAATACAATTGTACCACCAGCTACATAAAGAAGCTTAGCTTGGGCAAATAATTGTCCTGTAATGTCCTGGCCAAGACTCCCTTTAGAAGATGCACGTGTTACAACTATCCCTGTGGCTGTTGAAATAAGCAAGGCCGGAATTTGGGAGACAATACCATCACCAACAGTTAGCTTAGAAAAATGAGTTGCTGCTTCCGCAAATGGAAGCCCCATTTGGACAACCCCAATGATGATACCGAATAATAGGTTGATAATAACCATTACCATCGAGGCAATGGCATCCCCTTTTACGAATTTTGTAGCACCGTCCATCGCTCCATAGAAGTCGGCTTCTCCTGATACTTTTTCACGACGTTCACGTGCTTCCTTTTCGGAAATAATCCCTGCATTTAAGTCAGCATCAATACTCATTTGTTTACCAGGCATTGCATCAAGTGTGAAACGTGCTGCAACTTCAGCTACCCGCTCTGCACCTTTTGTAATAACAATAAACTGAATTAACACTAGAATTAAAAAGACAACTAAACCAACAAGAATATTTCCTCCAACTACGAAATCACCGAATGTTTCAACGACAGATCCTGCATCACCATTCGCTAGAATGGCACGAGTTGTGGATACACTTAATCCTAACCGGAACAAAGTTAACAGTAATATTACTGAAGGAAAAATTGAAAAATCTAATGCTTCCTTCATGCTCATTGCTGTTAGCAGTACAATTAATCCTAATGTAATATTAATGACAATTAAGAAACTTAACATCCACGGAGGAAGAGGGATGATGAGCATCGCAACGATTAAAATAACCGCACCTAAAACCCCAATATCGCGAACTTTCATTTGTGTCCCTCCTACTAAAAAGCTTTAAATTTTTCGCTTAATGCGGTAAACATAAGCAAGTATTTCTGCTACTGCTTTAAAAAATTCCTCTGGTACTTGATCACCAATTTCAACTTGATCATACATAGCACGTGCTAATGGTCTATTTTCAACCATAATGACGTCATGTTCTTTGGCAATCAGTTTAATTTTTTGAGCGATAAAGTCTGTCCCCTTAGCAATTATACGTGGGGCATCCATGCTATCCTCATCATATTTGAGGGCAATCGCATAGTGAGTAGGGTTAGTGATGACAACATCTGCACTTGGCACCTCTGACATCATACGTCGCATGGCCATTTCACGTTGTCGTTGTTTGATTTTTGATTTAATCAGAGGGTCACCCTCACTATTTTTATATTCATCTTTAATATCTTGCTTAGACATTTTAAGATTTTTTTCATATTCATATTTTTGATAAATCCAGTCTAAGAGGGATACACAAAGTAAAACTAAAGAAGCCGCTATACCCATAATGCCAACAAGCTTCCCTACTGTTATGAGCGTCATCCACGGGCTTTTAAAAGATAGTGCTAAAACTTCCGGTAAGTTTGTCCAAATAATGATCGTTGTCACACTTCCGATAAAGCCTATCTTTAAGACAGACTTCAGTAACTCAACAATGGCTTTAACAGAAAATATCTTTTTTAACCCTTTAATAGGGTCCATCTTTTTCAAATCAAATTTCATTGGCTCTAATGTAAAGAGAAAGCCAAACTGCAGAAAGTTACCTGCCAGTGCTCCAACCACTGCAATTGCCATAATCGGTACAACTATAAAAGCCATTTGTATCAATGTTTCTGTAAATAAGTGCATCACACTGTCAATAGTTAATGTTTCGATGCGTATGTTATGAATAAAAGTTTGCCTAAAAAAAGCTAGTAGCTCGTCCCGTAAAGTTCCGGCGAAAAAAAATAAAAAGATAAATACCATAAGCATGACAATGGCACTAGTAATATCCTGACTCTTTACGACCTGTCCTTTTTTTCGAGCATCCTGACGTTTTTTAGGTGTCGCCTTTTCTGTTTTTTCCCCTGAAAAAAACTGTATATCTAAATTCAGTAGTAGTTTCATATTATCCACCACCTAAAATGGCCATTAAATCACGCATACCATAGATCATAATTGTAATGAGCTTTTGAATAACTTGAATCATTACAGCCATCATTGTAAACAACACTAAAAAACTAACACCAATTTTAATAGGGAAACCTACAACAAATATATTTAATTGGGGCACTGTTTTCGCAGTAATACCCAAAGCTAAATCGACTAAAAATAAGGTTGCCACCACAGGAGCAGCCATTTGGAATGCTATCGCGAAAACGGCTGTGAAAGTTGTGATGATTAACTGCGGAAAATTTTCATTCGCAAAACTAGGAAATTGATCCATCGGTAAAAATTGATAGCTATAGTAAATGCCGTTTAAAATCATATGATGCCCATCAATAGCTAGCAATAAAAGAAGTGCTAGCATATTAAAAAACTGGCCAATTAATGGGCTTTGTGCACCCGTTTGTGGGTCAATGATATTGGCGATGGCAAATCCCATTTGAAAATCTATAAAGCTTCCGGCAATTTGTATTGCGGACATGATGATATAGCCAATAAGACCAAATAACAGTCCAACAAGTGCCTCTTTCATCACTAATAATATGTATTCATCATTAAAAGCAAATGGCTCAACATCCAGTGTATAATACATCATCCAAGCTAATACCAATGCGAGAGTAATTTTGACTTGTGGCGGGATGGTCCTATACGAAAAAAATGGTACTGTAACAAAAAATGCTGAAACGCGCACAAGTACTAATAAGAAAACCGTTAAATGCGGAATTAATTCATTCATGGACTCACCCTATATAACGCGTTAAATTCTCAAAAATGTCTCTCGCATAGCTAATTACTTGAGATAACATCCATGGGCCAAAAAACACAATGGCCACAAAGACAGCAATGATTTTTGGTACGAATGCTAATGTTTGCTCTTGAATGGAAGTGGTTGCTTGAAAAACACTGACCGCTAATCCAGTAACTAAGGCAACTAAAAGTAGCGGACCGCTTGTTAGAAGGATAATCATAATGGCACGCTCTGCAATGGAAATAACCAATTCACCTGTCATACTGTATCATCCCCTAAAAACTTTGTAGTAACGATTTCATAACGAGATACCAGCCATCGACGAGAACAAATAATAAAATCTTAAATGGCAAAGAAATCATTACTGGTGGTAACATCATCATCCCCATCGACATTAATGTACTTGCAACAATCATATCGATTACGAGGAATGGTATAAAAATCATAAATCCAATTTGAAATGCTGTTTTTATTTCACTCAAAGCAAATGCAGGAACGAGCATTGTCAGAGGTATTTCTTCGACTGATGCTGGTTTTTCTGCTTGATTATACGATAAAAACAAATCAAGATCTTTTTGCCTTGTATGCTTACTCATAAACTCTTTAAATGGAACACTTGCACGATCATAAGCTTCTTCTAGTCCGATTTCTTCAGCAAATAACGGCTGTAATGCCTCTTTATTAACCTCCTGAAAAGTTGGTGCCATAATAAAGAACGTTAAAAATAGTGCCAGACCGATAATCACTTGATTGGGTGGCATTTGCTGTGTAGCTAATGCCGTACGCACAAAGGATAGGACAATGACAATACGAGCAAAGGATGTCATCAAAATTAATATACTCGGTGCAAGTGATAAAACAGTTAGTAAAAGTAAGAGCTTAACAGATGTAGAGACGTTGGTAGGATCGCTATTGGAAAAAACATTGATTATATCATTCATTTATCATCCTTCTCCTTTTGCTTCCATCTCTCTATCTCGTCACTACGCTCCTGTTTTATTTCGGATATCTTTTTTTCAAATAATGTGCCAAATGAGTCTTGCTTTTGTTCATTGCGCACGCTTACTTGATCTTTTTTCTTAAATTTAGATAATACTTCTGCAATATACGGTGATGTTGCTGCAAGTTCTTGCCTTTCGTTATATAGTGCTAACAATGCTTCAACTTCTTCTGGATCAGTAATTTCACGTAACAGTTGAACGTCTTCTCCAACACCAACTAGATACAATGTCTTACCTACTTGTAAAAGCTGAACCGATTTTTGAGCACCTAACGATAAACCGCCTAAATTTTGTACCATTTGATTACGTTGGAAGTTTAAATTTCGCTTGTTTAAAAACTTCATCAATCCATAAAATAAAGCTACAACAAAAATAAGCGCCAAAACCATTTTTATGTATTCCCATGCAGATATATCTCCAGCTGCTGATACATTTGTCTCTTGTTTAGCAGCTGGATCAGTAGTATCTCCATTACAAGCTTCTGGGTTTTGAATGCAATCCGTGACACTATTCGTATCAGCGTCTGCATAGACAGAAGCTGGTGTCGGGTATAAAAACAGGAAGGTTACAAGAAATGCGAAAATCATCGTTAAACGAAATGATTTTAACATTTTCATGCAATCATCCTAATGCTTTTTGAATCGCTTCAATTACTCGATCTGCTTGGAAAGGCTTAACGATAAAGTCCTTTGCACCAGCTTGAATTGCATCGATTACCATTGCTTGTTGTCCCATTGCTGAGCACATAATTACAGTTGCACTTGGATCAGAACCCTTAATTGCTTTAAGAGCAGCAATACCATCCATCTCTGGCATTGTAATATCCATTGTTACTAAATCTGGTTTTAATTCATTGTACTTTTCAACAGCCTGTAAACCATCTGCTGCCTCTCCAACAACTTCAAATCCATTTTTTGATAAAATATCCTTGATCATCATGCGCATAAATGCAGCATCGTCTACAATCAAAATTCTTTTAGACATGGTTAACTCCTCCAATTGAAACTATCTTAAATTATTTAAACGTTCTGCTTGACTTAAAACATCTGTAATACGAACACCAAAGTTCTCATCAATAACAACAACTTCACCCTTAGCGATTAAACGACTATTCACTAAAATATCAACCGGTTCCCCGGCTAATTTATCTAGTTCAATAATCGAACCACTTGATAGTTCTAAAATCTCTTTTACAGAACGCTTCGTACGTCCTAACTCTACAGTAACTTGCAATGGAATATCAAGTAGCATATTTAAATTTCTAGCTTCAGACTGAGAGATTACATTTGTATCGAAGCTAGCAAACTGTGCTTGTTGCACATTCACAGGTTGGGCAGGCCTTGATGGTTGCGTAAACTGTGGTTGCTCCTGATATATAGGTTGCTGCATTGGTGCTGCCGGCTGCTCATAAATTGGTTGGGCAGGTGGCGGTGTTGCAGGCGCCGATTGTTGAACAGGCGTTGGTGCAACTGGAGGTGCTTCAGGAGCAATAGTAGCAGCCACTGGTTCTTCAATTGACTCTGTTTCACCTAATAGAGATTTTACGATGTTTTGACTAAATTTAAGCGGTAAGAGCTGCATTAAATTTGAATCAATTAAATTACCAATTCGCAGTCTAAATGAAACTTTAACGAGTAAATCATCTTCTGGTATATTCTCTCGACCTTCGTCTTGTGAAATATTCATTAAATCTATTGTCGGTGGAGAGATATCCACTTTTTTGTTGAATACTGTTGACATTGATGTTGCCGCTGAACCCATCATTTGGTTCATTGCCTCTTGAACAGCACTTAACTGAATTTCACCTAAGTCTGGCTTTGGATTTAATCCATCGCCACCTAACATTAAATCAGCAATAATGGCTGCATCCGATTGTTTAATAACAAGTAAATTCATACCCGTTAAACCAATCGTGTATTCCACTTGAACAGCCACATAAGGATGAGGAAATTCCTCTTCTAATTTATTGCGATTAATCATTGAAATACTTGGTGTAGTAATATCAACTTTTTGACCTAATAACGCAGAAAGAGCTGTAGCAGAGCTTCCAAAAGAAATATTACCTACCTCACCTAATGCATCTTGTGCAAACGAATCTAGGTAATCCTCTACTCTAATTTCATTTGTTTCATCATTTGAAGAAGCTGCAGTGTCGCTGTTTTTATCTTCCAACGTCTCGCCCCTTAATAACGCTTCAATTTCTTCTTGGGAGAGCATTTCATCACTCATCTTCGTCTCCTCCTTTCAAAGGGTCGATAATCTGGATTGCTAATTTTTTACCTTGCTTACCTGGTTGAACAGTAAACTTCGGCAATGTTCCTACTTTCAATAGTAATGGGTCTTCAATTTTTTGATCTAACTGAATAACATCGCCAACTTGCATTGTAAGGAAATCTTCGATTGTGATGTCTGTTAAACCTAATTCAACTGAAAGTGGTAATTGAGCTTGTTTCACACGCGTTTCCAGCATTTTTGTTTGTTCTGGAGACATTTCTTTTGTATTGGTTTGCATCCAATAGCGAACAGAAAGATTTGGAACAATTGGCTCTAATACAACATGAGGAATACAAATATTAATCATGCCGCTTGTCTCACCAATGATTGTATTTAACGAAATGACAACAACTGTTTCATTTGGTGAAATCATTTGTAAAAATTGTGGATTTACTTCAAGCTCCACTAAAATCGGATCGATTTCCGCTACATTTTCCCATGCCTCGCGTAAATTATCGAATGAACGTTCAAAAAGGTTTGTCATAATTTTAGTTTCAATTTCAGTTAGATTATCTACATTACTATGACTCGCCCCACTACCGCCCATTAAACGATCTAACATGGAATAGGCAATGTTCGGATTTATTTCCATCAATATATTACCATCTAATGGTGGCACTTCAAACACATTAATGAGTGTCATATTCGGAATCGAACGAACAAACTCTTCAAATGGTATTTGGTCTACTGATGCAACCGTAATCTGCACATAGCTTCTAAGTTGTGCAGAGAAGAAGGTTGTCAATAATCGTGCAAAATTTTCATGTATTCGGGTCAAACTTCGGATTTGATCTTTTGAGAATCTAAGTGCACGTTTAAAGTCATATACTTTAACTTTGCGAACCTCATCCTCTTTTTTTATGTCATCTGCTGACATTTCGCCAGTTGATATAGCGGAAAGCAGCGCATCTATCTCGGATTGAGATAACACATCTCCTGCCATTTGCCCACCTCCATTTCAAGCAGTTTCTGTTTTATTGAGTGATGAAGGAGGTAAAATATACTTCCTGAACTTCTCCCTCTTGCATCAATTCATTTAACCTTGTTTTTAATGATTTTTGGAAAATTAGTTTGCCTTGCTTACCTTCTAAATCCTTTTGCTCCATTTCAGAAAGCTCTTGAATGGCAATGTTTTGCACTTGGAAAACACGCTTTGTTAATTCTGCAGCAGCATCTTTACTTGTTGTTTGAATTTTTAATGACAAGCGCACAACTCTTTTATCAGCAAGATTTGTTGTGATTTCTGGTACCTCCACTGTGGACTCTACAATCTCATCAATGGATGGCTCAACAGCTCCTGTTGGTTTATTAAATTGTGTAAGCAATACAAACAAAATAACCCCAATCAGTATGACTGCCACTAGCAAAATAATAATCATTGTTAACATTTTATTATTCTTCATCTTTTTCACCTCGTAGATGCGGGTTGGATAAAATTTGTATATTGTTATAAAAGGCAGTTACCTTTTGTCGCACCTCATCTTCACTCTCTAAAACAATTACTTTTGTTCCAGTTGTTAAAGTAATAGTCGTATCTGGGAAAGATTCGACTGTTTCTATGTATAAAGCGTTTAATGTAAATGCTTTGCCACTAAGACGTGTTAGCTCTATCATTGAAATAGGGCCGGGTCTAGCATGAGAGCCGGCCCGACCCTCCCTCATATGAAAATATGTTTTATTAAAAGTCCACTTTGAAAGGACTACACTATAAGATTATCGTTTTAAGTTTACTAGCTCTTGTAACACTTCATCCGAAGTAGTAATAATACGTGTATTTGCTTGGAAACCACGTTGCGCTACAATCATCTCTGTAAATTCTTCTGAAAGGTCAACATTGGACATTTCTACTGTCCCTGGCACTACTTTACCCATCCCTGCAACAGTGGCTACTTGTGCATAAGCAGCACCAGAGTTAGCAGTTTGTTGATAATAGTTCCCACCAACCTTAGAAAGACCTCCAGCATTTGGGAATTTAGCCATAACTAGCTGGCCTGCCCATTTACGATCACCGTTTAGGTCTACATATTCAATCGTACCATTAGCCCCGATGCTAATCTCTTTAGCAGTCGTTGGGATACGTATTGGTCCCACAGTTCCATCATCAGGTGTTAGTACACCTTCATCATCAAATAAGTTTGCACCTTCATCTCCAGAAGCAACTGGTGCATCATCTGGATTAATACCATCATCATCAGTTTCCATAACGATATCTTCTCCAGCAGTTACACCCACTAAATATTTCCCATCTGCATTTACTATATAGCCATTACTATCCATATAGAAGACACCATTGCGGGTAAATAAAGTATTATTAAATCCTTCATCATCAATAAAACCACTATCTGGGTCTGGAGCTCCATTTGCATCGGCTACCATAAAGAAGCCATCTCCTTCAATCCCTAAGTCAAGTCCACGTCCGGTACTTTGTAATGAGCCGCCGCCATGTATTGTATCAATCGCTGCTAATTGAGCGCCCAAACCAACTTGTTGCGGGTTAACCCCACCTCGAGTAGCAGTTGCTGCAGATGCACCAGCTTGTGTCTGAGACATTAAATCTTTAAAAAGAACTCGACCTTTTTTAAAGCCCACAGTATTAACATTCGCGATGTTATTACCAATAACATCTAGCTTTGTTTGGAAGTTTTTAAGACCTGAAATACCTGAATACATAGAACGTAACATAAGTTGTCGTTCTCCCTTCATTTTTTATGTGTGAGCCTCTATCAATCAGCATCACTAAGGCTTCCTTACGTAAGAAGGTCCGGCCTTTATAGTACAATCGTGCCATCAATATTTGTAAATAGCTGTTGCTTTGCTTCCGTGCGATCCATTGCTGTAATGACAGTCGCGTTTTTAGCACTGATAATTAAAGCTGCTTGATCCATCAAAACTAATGGTTGTTTGACACCTTTTGAGCGTGCTTCAAATACCTTATCCGATACAACCTGCCATTCTTGTTCAGAGATATCGATTTTGCGCTCCATCATTCGTTCATGCGCATGCTTGCTCACCTTTAGCTCTTGCTTTGCCGCTTCTTGTAAATGCGCTTTAAACGAAGAATGCTGTGTATTGAGTGATGTAGGCTGTGTTGTGCGAATAGATGGATGCAAGGGTACACGATGAATTGAAAACTTATCCATCACTTTTCTCCACCTTTATTCGCTAATTACAGTAAAATCTTTATCTGTTAGTTTTTTATCATTATCTAAAACGTAATAAATGACGCCATCTTTATTTGAAACAGAAACGATTCGCCCTTGTAATTCTTGTTCTCCATCTTTATACGTCACATTTTTACCAATCAATTTACTTGCCTGCACGAGTGGAGATTCTGTAGCTGTGTTATCACCAGTGGTATTTGTTCCAGAGCCACCTAAGATTCCTGAAATATTGCCCGGAGTTATTTCTTTCCCATCAGCTAAAACGAATACAACACTTCCATCAACAAATTTAAGGGACTCGATAACGCCTGTTCCTTCATTAACAACAGGATTCCCTTTTTCATCTTTCTCTTCTGTAATTTCATGCCATTTAACTTCTTTGCCAACAAATGTCGAATAACTCATCATTTGTGTTTGTTGCTGTGATGCTAGTAAAGATTCCATGGCCTTTGTCATATTTTGCATTTGCTCTAAAGAAGAAAACTGTGCCATCTGAGAAATAAATTCTCGGTCATCCATCGGATTCGTAGGATCCTGATGCTGTAATTGTGTTATTAACAATTGTAGAAAGGCATCCTTGCCAAGTTCACTATTACCTGTTTGCTTCGTAGGTTTTCTATAATTAGAGTAATAAAGGTCGTCTGTTATAGCCTGATTGGTCGCTTTCGTCGTAGTTGCATCTGCCATTGTTACACCTCCTCATTGATTAAATAGTCACTAAAGGATAATCCTTCATCGTCATCATTATTGTTTTGTTCTTGCTCATCATCTTGCTGCTGCTTAAAGAAATTATTGAAGAAGCTTTGATCCCGTTGTTGACGATCTGCATCCTGCAGTGATTGTGCGATATCCAGACGATCCACTTGAATGTTTTGCTGAACAAACGCTTGCTTTAACTGGTGTGCTTGACTGTCAAGTAACTCACGTCCATGAGCTGTAGAAGCTAGTAGACGAGCTGTCAGTACACCATCATTTTGGACAAGTTCAATACGAACGGTCCCTAGGTTTTCCGGATACAGTTTAATCGTTAAACGAGTGATCCCTTGTGCATTAGAAATTTGTGCTCTATTAATTATGGCTTGCATTTCTTTTAATAAAGCTTCTGACTGAGCAGGTTTGGCAGTTGGTAATGTTACCTGGAATGTATCTGGTTTTGTTTGAACGGTTTGTGGTGTCACCATATCATTCGTACTTGTCTCACTCTGCTTCGTTACTTGGACTTGCTGAAAACCTTGTAGTGGGAAAGTTATTGTTGTTTTTGGTGATACTTGTGTTCCTACTTGCGTTTGCAATGACGTTAAAATATCTTTAACCGAAGATAACAAGTTTTCTTGGTTTGACGTTAAGTCCGTTTTCTGTCCTACCAATTGGGCTAGCTTCAGCACTTGAAGAAGCTGTGTTGCCTCTTTCGGTGTTACTTGACCTTCCCCCTGTAATGCAGCACCTATTTGTGCTTGTAGGATTGGGGCTTGTGCATCCACTAATGATAATAGCTCCCAAACATCACTAGCTTCCTTTTCCTCTCCTAGCAGCTGTTGAACTACTTTTTGCAGTTGCTCTTCATCAATACCTAAGGCGTTTAATATATTGTCTAAATTAAGCATTTCATCCATCGCCACTGCTTTTCCGTCTTCACCAAGCTGAAGCATTAATAAACCATCATCATGGGGGATCTCTAGTAAATCTAGTACTTCCTCCATTGACCCAGCATTTAAAATAGATTGTAAATCTTCTAGCACATTTGTTACAGTTGTCTGCGAGGATTGGTTTGTTTGCGTTGAAGACGACATCATTTGGCCAAAAACCGTCCCGAATTTTGATATATTATCTTTAGACGATGTTCCATTGATCTTGCCTTCCGTACTACTAACTGTTGTTGGTTTTGTTGTTTTAGTAGGCGCTGATTTAGTCATCATTTGCATCATTGCTACATCCATTGTTCTTTCACCCCCTTTCACGAATCCTATTGTTTAGCCATCAGTTCAGTATATTTTGCTGCATCTTTAGCATCCATTTTCTCTAATATAGCTGCTAATTTATCAGGCTTTAAATTCGTTAAAATTCGTAGTGCTTCTGTATCACTCATATTGATCAACACAGGTGCCGCTGCTTTAGGAGACATCTTATCAAACGTCGATAAAATATCGTTGAAATCGCGCTTTACTTCATCTTGCTCTCGATTCAATTTTTCTATTTCAAACTGAAGCTGTTCTTTTTCTGTCATTAGCTTCTCTTTTTCGGTTGTTGTTGTATCTAGCTTCTTTTGTAGCTGTGTAATTTCTGCTTCTTTTTCTTGTATCTCTGCCTGTAAATTGACTATTTTAGAGTCGTTATTAACGACAGCATCTTTTGCTTGTTGCTCTTCTGTTGGCATAAAAGGTAAACTACCTATCGCTTTTTTTCCTAAATCAAATACATTCGTATTCATTAACGTTGCCACAACAAGTAAAACTGCTACTACAAACATAATTGGCAGTACAATCCAAGTAAAAAACTTTAAAAAGCCCCCCTTTTTTTTCTTTGGTTGCTCTTCTATTAAATCTGCTGTTAATCGATTGTCTTTTTTCGCCATGAAATCACCTGATTTCTCTCTTGTTATACGTTTGTAATGAAATTTCGTCTAAAAAAAGGCTCTCTATACGATCTTGCTCTTGTCGGAATAGCTTAAAATCCTTTTCTCTCATTTTTTCAAATTTACGTACTTCCAAGTTTTTTTCTAATAATTTTTCTTCGTGCCAATTCATCTTTGCTCGAGCTTGTATCACTTTCTGTTGCACATCTGCAATTGTTTTCTCAAGACTATCAATAAAACGACTATAGTGATGAATTTCATCAATAGATGAGCCGATCGTTAACCGCTCCTGCTGAAATGCAATTAAATCCTCTTTCTTTTTCAGTAATTCATATAATTTTGTTGCTATTTCTTCAAAAGAACGGACAGCTTCCTTATAAGCCATTTCGGTTTCGTTTTTTTCTTGCTCACGAATAGTTAATACTTTTTCAAAACGATACACATAACTGACCATCTATTTTCCACCACCGTTCGATAATGTTATTAATTCGTTTACACTCTCTTCTAATGTTACTTTGTCTAAGTAACCTTGTTTAAGATAAGTTGTAATGAGAGGTTCATAATAAATTGCTTCATCAATTTCTTTAGATGTTCCTCTTTTGTAAGCACCAATATTGATCAAATCCTCTGATTTGTCATATGTATAATAGAGCTCTCTTAATCGCTCAGCAGCTTTTTTATGTTCTGGCTCTGCAACATGATTCATTAGACGGCTCACGCTTTTTAAGACATTTATCGCTGGATATTGACCTTTATTGGCAAGGTTTCGATCCAATACAATATGTCCATCTAATATCCCTCGGACCGTATCCGCAATTGGTTCATTCATATCATCACCATCTACTAAAACTGTATAGAATGCTGTAATTGAACCTTTTTCATTCGTACCTGTACGTTCTAATAATTTTGGTAATATCGCAAATACAGAAGGCGTGTAACCTTTTTGTGCAGGGGGTTCCCCCGTGGCTAGTCCTATTTCTCGTTGTGCCATAGCAACACGAGTAACGGAGTCCATCATAAGCATGACATTTAAGCCACGATTTCTAAAATATTCGGCAATCGCTGTAGCAGTAAATGCCCCTTTAATTCGCATGAGTGCTGGTTGATCTGAAGTGGCTGCTACAACAATAGAGCGACTTAAACCTTCAGACCCTAAATCACGTTCTATAAATTCACGGACCTCTCGACCACGCTCTCCAATTAGTGCAATGACATTTAAATCAGCTTGGGTATTTCTCGCAATCATACCAAGTAACGTACTTTTCCCAACACCAGAACCAGCGAATATCCCAACACGTTGACCATTCCCAACTGTTAACATGCCGTCAATAGCTTTAACCCCTACTTCGAGTCTTTCATTGATTGGTGGACGTGTCAGTGGATTTGGTGGATCTTGCTCAGTCGGAACTGTCATTAGCCCCTTCGGTAATAAGGTACCATCGATTGGATTCCCCATAGAATCCAATACTTTACCAATTAATTCAGGTCCCACCTTTACCTCTAATGGAGCTCCCGTCCCTTCAACAAGGCAGCCTATCGATATTTCACGTAAAGAGGTGAAAGGCATTAAGATCACAATTTCATCTTTAAAACCCACAACCTCTGCTAAAATAATCTGGTGACCGTTATTTATTGTATCCACATGAATTTTACAAACATCACCAATGGAACTATCTGGACCTTGCGACTCAATCATCAAGCCGACAACTCTAGTTACTCTACCAAACTTTTTAAACGTAGGTATATGAGGAATATGTTCGATTAATTGAGCCGTTTTCATCAAGATCATTCCTTACTTTCTAATATTTCATGTAGCTTTAACCTAAGCTCATTCAATTGCTCATCAATACTAACCATAATACGACCATGATTTGTTTCAATATAGCAATCTGTTTCATTCTCCAAATCTTCATTTACAAAAATCATAAACGGTACGTCAATTGGGAACATTTCTGCTAATTCATCACGGTTGGCTGTAATTAAAGCATAATAAGCTGGAGAAACATAAATTTTAATTTCTTTCATTTCTCTTGCTTCTTTTAATCCTCTGCGTACAATCGACACAAACAGTTCGCTATTCTGTTCTAATGACGTGCCAATAATTCGTTCAGCAGCAGTTAGACCAAGCTCTAAAATAACTGCTTCTTGATCATCAATATATTTTTGAGCATTTTCTTTAGCTTGAATAATAATTTCATTTGCTGTTTGAAGAGACTGGGCCATCGCTTCAGTAGCTTTGTTCATACCATCTTCATAACCTTGCCCAAATCCTTCATCATAAGCTTCTTGAACTCGATTTGGTCTCTCTTCTTCCCAACTGAGTTTCAAGTGTTCAATCTCTTGAAAGTGCATTTGCTTTTCTTGTTCAAACTTCTCACGCTCTGTTTGCAGCATAGATCTAGCTTCTGCAAGTAACTGATCTCGCTCTGCCAATATGTCATCCATTGATAATTCATGCTGTCGCGGCATATCAACTTGTTCAGGCTCAATCGGCTCAAACATATCACGGATTTGTATTTCCTTAACATTATCGCTATCGGATTGTGTGTAAATAGAACGGATGATTCTAGACAATGACGTCATCTCCTCCACCACGAGCAATGATAATCTCTCCAGCATCCTCTAGACGACGAATAACAGCAACAATTCGAGATTGTGCTTCCTCTACATCACGTAATCGTACAGGTCCCATAATCTCCATTTCTTCTTTAAAGGTTTCCGCCATACGTTGTGACATATTGCGGAAAATAATATCTTTCACTTCTTCACTTGATACCTTCATTGAAAGCAGTAAGTCTTCGTTTTCACAATCGCGAATAACACGCTGTATAGAACGATTGTCGAGTGTAACGATATCTTCGAACACAAACATACGTTTCTTGATTTCCTCTGCAAGCTCTGGATCTTGTATTTCGAGTGCATCGAGGATTGTTTTTTCTGTTTGTCGATCTACACCATTTAAAACTTCAACGACTGCATCAATACCACCCGTTTCCGTGTAATCCTGTGTCACGGTTGACGATAATTTACGTTCTAACACAGATTCAATTTCACTAATCACTTCTGGGGAAGTCGACTCCATAACCGCAATACGTTTAGCAATATCAGCTTGTACTTCCTGTGGTAATGAAGATAAAATAACACCCGCTTGCCCCGCCTCTAAATAGGAGAGAATCAGGGCAATTGTTTGTGGATGTTCATTTTGGATAAAGTTGAAAATTTGTGCTGGATCAGCTCTTCGTGCAAAATCAAACGGACGCACTTGCAAAGAAGAAGTTAAACGATTAATAATCGTTTGTGCTTGTTCAACTCCGAGCGCTTTTTCCAAAACAGTTTTCGCATAGCCAATACCACCTTGTGTGATATAGTCTTGTGCTAGTGCGATATTGTGAAATTCTTCAATAATCTCTTCTTTAACATTTGCTTCTACTTTTTTAACACTCGAAATTTCTAAAGTTAAACGTTCAATCTCTTCCTCTGTTAAATGTTTATAAACAGAAGCTGAAACCTCAGGCCCTAATGATATTAACAAGAGTGCGGCCTTTTGTTTTCCGGTTAATTCCTTTTCTTTCTTGGACACAGCCGAACCTCCTAGTTAGTCTTCAGCAATCCAACTACGCAGTAATTTCGCAAAATCATCTGGCTTTTCTTTAGCCATTTTTTCAAGCTGCTTACGACGCATTGTAGCTTCCGTTTCAATTTCTTCATTAATATCATCAATCATTAATTCTTCTTGTTCTTCTAGGATACTTAGCTCTTCTTCTTCCTTCGCACGTTTACGTGAACGGATAATAAAGAACGCAAGTAGTAAAATAACGGCTAATAAGATACCGCCAATAACCCAAACCCACCATGGAATAACAGGCTTTTCGTCAGCAATCTCTGTTGCCTTACCGTATAGTGGTTGTACAGATACGGCTACTTTTTCATCAATTTGCTCTTGTGTAAGTTCTGCTGCAACGTCTTTGGAGATCGTTGTACGAACAATCGTACTTAAAATTTTCTCAATATCTTCACGGACACCATCTGGTAACGATGCTGCGTCAGCCGCTGTCGGTGGTTCAACAATGACTTGAATCCCAATATCTTGAATTTTATAAGGAGCTTCTTGGATGTCTTTACGGATACGGTTTACATCATTATTAATCGTCTCTTCTGTACGTTCATAATCCCCGTTCCCCATAGCACCTTCGTTATAAGTAGTAAAGTTATCAGTAGTTGTTTCAGCTTCAGGTGTTCCAGCTGCTGCTGCTCCAGTACCAGAATATTGCTCTGTAATTCGTTGAGCACTAATCGCAATACCTTCCATATTTTCCTCATCAACAGGTGTCACAAGATTTTCTTCTCGATTTTCTTTTTTGAAATCAATATCTGTTGTGACAGAAACCATCACTTTATCTTGTCCCATTAATGTGCCAAGCATATTTTGTACTTGACGCTGTAGATCACGTTCAACTAATTTCTTCATTTGTAATTGACCTTCAGCAGTTGTTGTAGAAGTTCCATCTGCTGTGGAGGCATTCAAATCAAAGTACTCTGAGAATTGGTTAGAGATCACAATATTATCAGTTTTTAAATTTGGAATACTTTTGGACACCAAATTGTACATAGTAGTAATTTGCTGCTCTGTGAATTTATAGCCGGGGTCTGTATTTAATACAATAGATGCTGTTGCCTCTTCTTGAACATCCGTAACGAATACCCCTTCTTCTGGGACAGTAATCATTACTTTTGCATCTTTAACACCTTCTAAATTTTTAAAAAGCTTTGCAATTTCTGTTTCAGTAGCTGCTTTTTTAAGTAGGTTAAATTCATTATCTGTCATACCAAATCCTGAACTATTAGCAAATGAGTAATCAATTGTACCTGTCTGTGGATACCCCTCTGAAGCTAATTGAACTAATAAGGCGTCAACTTGCTCTTCTGGCACCAAAATAGATGTTCCACCTGGAGCAATTTGATAGGTTACACCTTGAGAATCTAACGCTTCTTTTACTTGTCCAATCTCCCTTGTCGATAAATCTTTATAAAGTGGAACATATGTAGTTTTTGAAGCAAAAAATGTCACAATGGCAGCTAGTGCGATTACTCCTACTAGGGATCCAATCATAACTATTTTTTGCTTTTTACTTCGACTTGTCCAAAATTGACTAGTGTCGTTCTTTATTTTCGTCAATCGTTCATTCATTATGAATCCTCCGGTTATAGTGAATAACCTAGCCATCAATAATTTGCGAACATAATGAGCCCACTATATAGTGGTTATTAATCTATTTTGAAAAGGAGTCTCCTTATCTAATAATAAAATTAAACACTCATGCGCATTATTTCTTGGTAAGCTTCAATCACCTTATTGCGAACTTCAATTGTTGCGTTTAATGTAATGCTTGCCTTTTGTGATGCAATCATCACTTCGTGCAACTCTACGTCTTCACCTTTAATCAGTTTTTGAGTATATGTATCAGAAGTTATTTGCTGATCATTCACTTTAGAAATCGCTTCTTTTAACGAGTTCGCGAAGCTTTGTTGGGCTTCATAAGGTGTTGTATTAAGTTTATTTGTTTCATTTACAACCTGAGTAGGTGTCATTAGCGAAACGGACGAAATAGCCATTATGTATCTTCCTTTCTACTTAGTTTATTTACCAATCTCTAAAGCCTTAGTAAGCATTGATTTATTTGCATTAAACACAGTTATATTCGCTTCATAGGAGCGCGTAGCTGACATTAGGTCAACCATTTCTTTTAATGGATCAACGTTCGGCATATTGACATAACCATCTGCATTTGCATCTGGATGAGTTGGGTCATAAACAAGTTTAAAAGGTGTTTCTTGATCTTCAGAAATACGAGTAACTTTGACACCATTACCAACACCACTTTTGGCGTTTTTACCAAGTGCAACATTCAAAAATTTTGAAAATTGTCCTTCTTGTGCACTGAACGTAACAGACTTACGTCGATATGGTTCCCATTCCCCATTCACTTGACGAGCGCGAGTTGTATCCATATTAGCCATATTAGAAGAAATGACATCCATGCGTAATCGTTGCGCTGTTAAAGCAGAGGCAGTGGTATTCATCCCGTGAAATATAGACATCTATTACTTACCTCCTTTAATTACAGTATTTAATGTATTTAATTTTCCATTTACACGATCAATTAAAGCATTGTAATAAATTTGATTCTCAGCTAATTTCGCCTGCTCAGCATCCATGTCTACAGCATTTCCGTTATTCCTATATCGCAGATTCTCAACATTATTGACACCAGGTGTAGATTGTCGAATCGTGAAATCATAATGTCTACTATCAGTACGATAAGCAGAGATAGCTATACTTTTTTGTTCTTCCAACATACCCTTAAAACTAACATTTTTCGCCTTATAATTAGGCGTATCGACATTCGCAATATTATTTGCGATTGTTTTATGATTCAAAGTTGCATAGGAAAGTCCTTTTTCCAGGCTACTAATAGTTCCTCCAAATAAATTCAAAACTGTTCACCTCATTTTATTCCAATTTATGTACTTGTTAATTTATCCAATAATACAATTGTAATTAAGATGATACCTAGTGTCTATTGTCTTTTGTCACTTTTTGATAGTCTATATGCCCTATTTTTTATCCCACTAAACCGTGACAAAACTTCCGGAGCCCTTTCGTCTCTAGGCTTCACGGAAGGATAGTATACATCTAGTTATTTTACACTATTTCGACAGTGTTTACGCTTTTAGTATTAAATACGCCTTTTTTTGAGCTTTATCGCCTTTTAATTAACTTATAATTAAAGGTCCCTTTTTACTAGTTCATTCATTACGAAAGTATTTTACAAATGAACATTTCACAATTTGTTCACTATATTCTAAAGTAACATACTAGAAAATTATATGTGCTAATGGTAGTGACAAATTGTTGAACAATATTAGGAAGAAAGAAACAAAAAGTATCATGTTTCAATATTTTTGTATAATTTCTAAAAGAGCATATAGTGCAAATACAAAAAATGAAGATACTTTTGCATAAAAAAAGCGCCTAGATTTACTCTAGAGCTTCGAACAGTAGACAGTCTCAAGAAGTTTGAAAGTTTTCAGTTTGATAAACCCAATGGCCAGACACTTTCAATCGGCTTGAACGAATTTTTGTGCTAGATGAAAAGCATGGACAAGATAAATATCTATAAGATGGTTAAGATAGTGAGCTTATTTTTCTAAAATTTAAAGAAGCTAATCATCCGGTCGTGGCTGGTCCTTTAATAAACCACTAATGCTACAAGGTATTATATGATAAAAGGAATCGAAAATGAAGTCCCGATTCCTTTTACCAACAGTTCGAAAGCGCCTAGAGTTACTCTAGACGCTTTCATCTGTATTATTATTTCATTTTAATTTCTGCTAAAGCATTTAAGAATTTATCATTTAGTACTTTAATATAAGTACCTTTCATACCTAAAGAACGAGATTCAATTACACCAGCAGATTCAAGTTTACGTAATGCATTTACAATTACTGATCGTGTAATACCCACTCGGTCAGCAATTTTTGAAGCAACTAATAAACCTTCATTGCCATCAAGTTCTTCAAAAATATGTTCAATCGCTTCTAACTCACTGTATGAAAGGGAATTGATAGCCATTTGTACGACAGCTTTGCTACGAGCCTCTTCTTCAATTTCTTCAGATTTCTCACGTAAAATTTCCATACCAACTACTGTTGCACCGTACTCCGCTAAAATTAAATCATCATCTTCAAATTGAGAAGATAAACGAGCAAGAATCAGTGTTCCTAAACGCTCTCCACCACCAACGATTGGTACGATAGTTGTTAAAGCATTTTGGAATAAATCTTTATTTTCTACAGGAAAAGCAGTATGTTCGTTATTGATATCTAAATTCGATGATGTTTCAGAAATCGTAAATAAGCTATGAGTGTATTCTTCTGGGAATTGTCGCTCTTCGAACATTTTCTTCATACGTTCGTTTTCAATTTGTTGGTGAATTGAAATACCTAATAATTTACCTTTACGGCTTAAAATATAGACATTACTATCAATAATATCTCCTAAAGTATCAGCCATTTCTTTAAAGTTTACCGGCTTACCAGCAGAAGCTTGAAGCATCGAGTTAATTTTACGTGTTTTTTCTAATAAATTCATTATATGTTCCTCCTATAAATAATCCGAAGAGTATTTACTAAATATTCTAAAGGTTTTTAATACTGAATGATACTAATTCACTTTACCCTACAGTATAAATTGTGATAAATCTTTGTTTTTTACTATACCCGCAAGTTTTTGATCAACATACGCAGCATTGATTGGGATACTTGCTGGTGCAATTTCAGATGCTTCAAACGATAGCTCTTCAAGTAAACGTTCTAAAATCGTGTGTAAACGACGGGCTCCGATATTATCTGTTTCCTGATTAACCTCTGTTGCTATTTCAGCAATTCGCTCAATAGCATCTGTTGTGAAATGAATTTCCACGCCTTCTGTTTCTAATAATGCTTTGTATTGCAAAATAAGCGATTGATCTGGCTCTTGCAAAATTCTTACAAAGTCTTGTTTTGTTAATTTTTCTAGCTCTACACGAATTGGGAAACGGCCTTGTAATTCAGGAATTAAATCCGATGGCTTCGACATATGGAATGCACCTGCTGCTACAAACAGCATATAATCGGTTTTCACTGCTCCATATTTCGTAGTGACAGTAGATCCTTCTACAATTGGTAGAATATCTCGTTGAACACCTTCACGTGAGACATTTGCTGAAGTGTTTCCTTCTTTACTAGCAATTTTATCGATTTCATCAATAAAAATGATACCCGATTGTTCTGCTCTAGTAATAGCTTCTTGTGCCACTTCGTCAGCATCTATCAGTTTATTGGCTTCTTCTATAGTTAAAATACGGCGTGCATCTTTCACTTGCACACGGCGTTTTTTCTGTTTTTTCGGCATTAAACTAGATAACATATCCTGCATGCCGCTATTCGCAGACATATCCATTCCAGTTCCTTGAAGCGCATCAAAAATTGATGGATTTTGTTCTGTAACTTCTACAGTAACCCATTCATTTTCTAATTTACCATTGCGTAAATCAATGGCAATTTGCGCGCGCTTAGAGCGTACCTCAGCTTCATCATTTGATGAATCGTCAGTTGATGATTGTTCTTTCCCACCGAATAACATTTCAAATGGATTTTGCATCGCCTGTTTTTTCCTTAAAGAAGGCACTAAAAGTTTGACGATTGCTTCATTTGCTAATTCCTCAGCTTGTTCCTTAACAGACTCCATCATTTCTTCCTTAACTAAACGATGTGAGGCTTCTACTAAGTCACGAACCATTGATTCAACATCTCGACCTACATAGCCTACCTCTGTAAACTTTGTCGCTTCAACTTTTACAAAAGGAGCATTTGTAAGCTTCGCAATTCTTCTGGCAATTTCCGTTTTTCCGACACCAGTTGGACCAATCATTAAAATATTTTTCGGAATAACTTCAGCCTTCATATCATCATTTAACAACGAACGACGATAGCGATTGCGCAACGCAATGGCTACTGCTCGCTTAGCTTCATTCTGCCCAACAATATAGCGATCTAAATGCTCAGTAATTTGTCTTGGCGTTAAATTTTTTTGCGTCATTAGTTCAGCGCCTCCACGATAATATTATGATTCGTAAATACACATATTTCAGCAGCTGTTTCTAATGCCGCTTCTGCAATTTCACGAGCAGTCATCGTTTCACCTGCATATTTTTTCAAAGCTCTGCCCGCAGATAATGCATAGTTTCCACCAGAGCCAATTGCCAAAATACCATCATCTGGTTCAATTACTTCTCCTGTACCTGAAACAAGTAGTAATGTCGTTTTATCCATTACTAATAACATTGCTTCCAGCTGACGAAGCATTTTATCACCACGCCACTGCTTTGCCACTTCTACTGCAGCACGTTGTAAATTACCGTTATATTCATTTAGTTTGCCTTCAAACATTTCAAACAGTGTAAAAGCATCAGCAACGGAACCTGCAAAACCCGCAAGGACCTGCCCATTAAACAGACGTCTGACCTTCCTTGCTGTACCCTTCATCACAACTGCATTTCCCAATGTTACTTGGCCATCACCAGCCATGGCACATCCTCCGTTATGATGAACCGCAAATATCGTTGTCGCATGAATTTGTCCCATATGCCTTCCTCCTTAGCTCTATTATGCCCTTGGATGAGCATTCATATATGTTTGACGAAGATGCTCTTTTGTTACATGTGTGTAAACTTGTGTAGAAGATAAATGAGAGTGACCTAATAACTCCTGCACCGTTCGCAAATCAGCGCCATTATTCAATAAATGAGTGGCAAAAGTATGGCGAAGCATGTGTGGGTAAATTTTCGTATGGAGTGAGGCCTTGTCAATCATTTCGTTTAAAATATGACGTACCCCTCGAGGCGTAAGTTCCCCACCGCGCATATTGACAAACAACTGCTGATGACTGGTCTTTTTCATCAATCGAGGACGAGCTTGCTCTATGTAGTCCTGCATTGCTAAACTCGCAAATTGACCAAATGGAATAATTCGTTCTTTTCGACCTTTACCCATTACTCGTATGATTGAATAATGAAAATCAACATCCTCTACTTGAATAGAAGTCAGTTCACTTACACGTATACCTGTAGCATATAACAGCTCTAATATAGCTATATTTCTCAATGATTTCAAATCATCACCAGTATTCGCATCAAATAGCTGCTTCAATTCTTCTTCGTAGAAAAAATTTGGTAAACGAGATTCTTTTTTTGGGTGATAGAGCGAACGGAATGCTCCGTCATCTAATCCGTATTGTCTATTTAGAAAGCGAAAAAAGGAACGGATCGAGGAAATCTTTCTAGAAATAGAAGCCCTTGCCCTTTTTTCTTCATACAACTTTGTTACATAAAGACGTGCATGTATATATTCAACACTCGCTAAATCATCGATTCCCTCCGTTTGCAAAAAGGTTAAAAAATCTAGCAGGTCTGATTCATATTCTCGCACTGTATGAACAGAGAAGTTCTTTTCAACTTGGATGTAAAGCATGAACTGTTCGAGTGCATCTTGGGACGAAACTAACATGGAAAGATTCACCACCAATAATTTATTAATAATTTTCTCAAATGACTGACACTTGTAATATAACGGATATATATATCTTTGTCATCTCTTACAAGTTTGCATCGTTTTGCTCATCATTAATAAACATACATATTGACACTAAACCTATCTTCGTAATATAGCAAGTGTAAATAGTTATATTTTGAGAAAATGTCCATACAAAATAATAAAATACGTCTAATTAAGCATTTTGTCTACAAAAAGAAAAAGCCTCTAAGAGTATATCAACTTTTAGAGGCTTTTGGCAATCAAATTGTTTGTGAATTCACAAAATTTCGAATTGTGCTTAAAGCACGTGTTGCATGCATTTCAGCACGTTCCGGTTTAGAACGGCGTCCTGGTGGTAACTCAGGGAATATACCGAAGTTAACATTCATCGGCTGGAAGTTTTTCGATTGAGCTTCTGTTATATAACGGGCCATACTTCCTAATGCCGTTTCAAATGGGAAAATAATCGGGTCTTGCCCTAATGCTAAACGAGCAGCATTAATTCCTGCAATTAACCCACTTCCTGCTGATTCAACATATCCTTCTACGCCTGTCATCTGGCCTGCAAAGAAAATGTTTTTGCGTTCACGAAGTTGATATGTCTTTTCTAAAACTTTTGGAGAGTTGATGAATGTATTACGGTGCATAACACCATAGCGTACAATTTCCACATTCTCTAATCCAGGGATTAGCTGTAGTACTTCCTTTTGCGGCCCCCATTTAAGATGCGTTTGGAAACCAACAATGTTATAAAGGGTGCCAGCTGCATCATCTTGACGAAGTTGCACAACAGCATAAGGACGTTTCCCTGTTTTTGGATCTTCAAGACCTACTGGTTTCATAGGACCAAATAACATCGTTTTCTCGCCGCGCGCAGCCATAACTTCGATCGGCATACATCCCTCAAAATATATTTCTTTTTCAAATTCTTTCAATGGAACAACTTCTGCTTCTATTAATGCTTGACGGAAACGATCAAATTCTTCTTTTGTCATAGGACAGTTTAAATATGCTGCTTCACCTTTATCATAACGAGACTTCAAATAAACTTTATCCATGTCTATACTATCTTTTTCAATAATGGGTGCTGCTGCATCGTAAAAGTATAAATAATCTAAGCCAGTTAAGCCTTGAATTTTCTCAGCTAAAGCTTTTGAAGTCAATGGACCTGTTGCAATAACTGTAATACCTTCAGGAATTTCAGTAACTTCTTCATGAATAACCTCCACTAGTGGATGGTTTTTTACAGCCTCAGTTACATATCCCGCAAATTCATGACGATCTACTGCTAATGCTCCGCCAGCAGGTACTGAGCACTGATCTGCAGCTTTTAAGATAACAGAATCTAACAAACGCATTTCTTCTTTAATAACGCCCACGGCATTTGTTAAACCATTTGCCCGCAATGAGTTAGAACAAACAAGTTCTGCAAACTTATCCGTATGGTGCGCTGGCGTTTGCTTTACTGGACGCATCTCATAAAGTTTAACTTTTACACCACGCTTAGCAATTTGCCAAGCTGCTTCACTACCTGCAAGTCCCGCTCCAATTACATTTACTACTTGTTCAGCCATGTTTCTTACCATCTTCCTATCTATCATTGAGTTGGTGTCTCTTCATAGTCACACTTTGTACATTGAATTTGGACACCTTTTTTTATCTTTTTCTCTACTAATAATGCACTACATTTCGGGCATGGTCTACTAATTGGCTTGTCCCATGATACAAATTCACATTCAGGGTATTGGTTACAACCATAGAACAGTCGTTTTGTTTTACTTTTTCGCTCTACAATTTCGCCCGTTTCACAGGAAGGACATTTCACACCAATAGGTTTCATAATAGCTTTTGTATTTCTACAGTCCGGGAAGTTCGAGCAAGCCATAAATTTGCCATATCGTCCAAGCTTATAAACCATCGGGGATCCACAAAGCTCGCAATCCTCTCCAGCAGGTTCATCTTTAATCACTACTTTTTCCATAGCCTCATCTGCATGTTTTACATGAACTTCAAAGTCTTTATAAAACTCTTCCACAACATTTTTCCATTGACGATTACCTTCTTCAATATCATCTAGATCTTGTTCCATTTGTGCTGTGAATTCGATGTTTATGATATCCGGGAAAAATTCTAGTACGAGTTGGTGTACAATTTCACCTAGCTCTGTTGGCATAAAGCGTTTAGCATCTAATACAACATAGCCACGGCGCTGAATTGTATCGAGGGTCGGTGCATATGTGGATGGGCGCCCAATACCTAGTTCTTCCATTGTTTTAACAAGTCGCGCCTCTGAATAACGTGGTGGTGGCTGTGTAAAATGTTGCTTAGGCTCGATTTCAAGCGATTTTACTTGATCACCAATTTCCATTTCAGGCAAAAGTTTTGTCGTCTCTTCTGTCTGATCATCAGTACCTTCGATATACAGTTTCATAAAGCCAGCAAATTTGACTTGTGAGCCATTCGCTCGGAATAAAACATCACCGTTTTGAAGATCAACTGCTACCGTATCTAATATTGCTGGAGCCATTTGGCTGGCGATAAAGCGCTCCCAAATTAAGCGATATAAACGTAACTGATCACGGCTAAGAACAGTCTTCAATTCATCTGGTGTACGCATTGTGCTTGTTGGGCGTATTGCTTCATGAGCATCCTGCGCATTCGAAGCCTTCTTCGTTTGCTTTATCTCAGTAGCAATATATTCTTTACCATACTTTCCTTCAATATAAGTAACCGCTTCCGCTTTAGCCGTATCTGAAATACGTGTTGAATCGGTACGCATATATGTGATTAACCCGACTGTTCCTTCTTTTTTCCCAATATCAATACCTTCATATAACTGTTGAGCTAGCATCATGGTTTTCTTAGCTCGGAAATTCAACTTTCGTGCTGCCTCTTGTTGTAAAGAAGATGTTGTAAAGGCTGGCGCAGCATTACGTTTGCGTTCCTTTTTCGTTACATTGACAACATTAAAGTTTGTTCCTTTTACATCTTTTAATATTGCCTTTACTTGTTCTTCATTTGTTAATTTAATTTTGTCTTTACCATTTCCATAGTAAAGAGCATCAAAGGTTTTTTTACCTTTTTCAAATGTTCCTTCAATTGTCCAATATTCTTCTGGTTGGAAGTTTTTAATTTCATTTTCACGATCAATAATCATGCGTAGAGCTACCGATTGTACACGACCTGCTGATAGACCCTTTTTCACCTTTTTCCACAGAATCGGGCTAATGTTATAGCCTACGAGTCTATCCAATATACGTCTTGTTTGTTGTGCATCTACTAAATCCATGTTAATTGGACGTGGATTTTTAAAGGACTCTATAATTGCATCCTTGGTGATTTCATTAAATACAACACGACAATCTGAGTGAATATCAATGTTTAACGCAGTCGCAAGGTGCCAAGCAATTGCTTCTCCCTCGCGGTCTGGATCGGCCGCTAGATAAACTTTCTTCACTTTTTTTGCCGCAGATTTTAATTCCTGTAATACAGGTCCTTTACCACGTATCGTAATATATTTAGGTTCAAAGTTATTCTCAGCACTAACACCCATTTGGCTACGTGGAAGATCCCTAACATGTCCAACCGATGCTTTTACTTTATATTTCTTACCTAAATATCGTTCAATTGTTTTTGCTTTTGCCGGTGATTCTACAATCACTAAATAATCCGCCATCTATGTCTCCCCCTTAGCGAGGTCTATTACTAAATTTTTTAAGTTACCTGTTGCAAAATGTATAACAGATTTTAAGATAATGCAACTTTTTTTCAATTTTTGTTAGAAAAGAGGTCCAATGTTTCAATAATTTGATGACCATTTATTACTGGAATGGCCCCTTCTAAAAGTAATTGATTTGTTCCCCTAGACTGCATTGCATCGATAGGTCCTGGCACAACAAATACATCTTTCCCTTGCTCCAATGCAAGCTCAGTTGTAATAAGCGTGCCACTTTTCAACGCAGCTTCTGTGACAACTAAGGCCTGAGATAATCCACTAATAATTCGATTACGCATTGGAAAATGCCATTTTTCAGGCTTCATGTAAGGGGGGTATTCTGTCACTAGTAGTTGGTGTTCTGCCAATTGTTTAGCAAGAACGCGATTTTCTGCTGGATAGAGATAATTAAAACCATGTCCAAGCACCGCAATTGTGTGGCCTCCCACATCAATTGTCGCCCTATGTGCTATCGTATCAGCACCTCTAGCAAGCCCACTGACGACCGTATACCCACGTTGAACAAGAGGTGGGACTATGACATCTATCGCCCTCTTTGAATACGCTGTAGCCTTCCTAGAACCTATAATAGCTATCTGTTTATTATTTGATAACAGGGAATACTGACCTTTCACATACAATACAGTAGGTGGGTTGGATATTTCAAATAATTGCGCTGGGAAGTAAGGATGATAAAACGGTATGGGGACTATATTTGCTTGTGCATAAACCTCTTCAAATGAAGTTGTCATAATTTGTCGAAAACTGTGCGAGAGTTGATATGCTTTATGTGCCGATATTTGTAAAACCTTTGCTATTTCATCATATTGAATATTTTCAAACTCGTTTAAAATATTCACTGGGGTCAATAAACGCTGAAGTTTCTGAAGTGGTAATGGGTAAACATAATGTAAAGCTAGTAATCTCTGGGTATCCATTGCAAGGATCATTTAACAAACCTCCTTTTATAATAGAAGAAATTAAATGACCGCAAGATAATTTCAACACAACTTTTTCATCATTATTTATGACATCTGCCACAGAATTGTCGTTTTCTTCACCGCAAGTAGGAAAAGAGAAGATGGTATACAGTGTATAAATAATGAAAAAGATGTAGCCGCAATGTGCTACATCTTCCATTTTAATGGGTTTTACACTTTTCGTATAGCCCTTTTTCTTTAATTACTTTAATCAACGTTTCACCAATAACAGACGGTGTTTCCGCTACTTCAATACCAGCAGCGTTCATCGCTTTAATTTTTTCTGCTGCTGTTCCTTTACCACCAGAAATGATAGCACCAGCGTGACCCATACGTTTGCCTGGAGGTGCAGTTTGTCCACCGATAAAGCCTACGACAGGTTTCGTCATATTTGCCTTAATCCATGCAGCTGCCTCTTCCTCAGCTGTACCACCGATTTCTCCAATCATAACTACTGCGTATGTTTCTGGATCATTATTAAATGCTTCTAGAACATCAATGAAGTTTGTACCGTTAACAGGGTCTCCACCGATACCTACAGCAGTTGTTTGACCAATGCCAGCTTGTGTTAGTTGGTGCACCGCTTCATATGTTAAAGTACCAGAACGAGAAACAACTCCTACATGGCCTTTTGTATGAATGTAACCAGGCATGATCCCAATCTTACATTCGTCAGCAGTAATTACACCCGGACAGTTTGGACCTACTAAGCGAGTCTTTTTACCTTCCATATAACGTTTAACTTTAACCATATCAAGGACAGGAATATGCTCTGTGATACAGATTGTTAATTCTAATTCAGCATCAACAGCTTCTAAAATTGCATCTGCCGCAAATGGTGCAGGTACATAGATAACTGAAGTTGTAGCTCCTGTTGCAGCTACAGCTTCTGCTACTGTATTGAAAACAGGAACTCCCTCGATTTCAAGTCCACCTTTACCTGGTGTTACACCTGCTACGATTTTAGTACCATACTCTAGCATTTGCTTCGTATGGAAAAGAGCTGTTTCGCCCGTAATCCCTTGTACAATTACCTTCGTATCTTTGTTAATAAATACAGCCATTGTTCTCCCTGCCTTCCTTAGCCTACTAGTCCCACAATTTTTTGTGCACCGTCAGCCATTGAATCCGCTGCAACGATGTTTAAACCAGATGCATTTAAAATTTCTTTTCCAAGTTCTACATTTGTACCTTCTAAACGTACAACTAACGGCACAGCTAAACCAATTTCTTTAGCAGCTGTCACAACACCTTCAGCAATAATGTTACACTTCATAATTCCGCCAAAAATGTTTACGAAAATGCCTTTTACGTTTGGATCAGAAAGGATAATTTTGAAAGCCTCTGTTACTTTTTCAGCTGTTGCACCGCCCCCTACATCTAGGAAGTTAGCAGGGCTTCCGCCATAATAACTAATTGTATCCATAGTGGCCATTGCAAGACCGGCACCATTAACCATACAACCAATGTTACCATCTAATGAAATATAGCTTAAATCATATTTGGATGCTTCGATTTCTTTTGCATCTTCTTCGTCAAAATCGCGTAATTCGACAATATCTTTATGTCGATATAGTGCATTCGCATCAAAATTGAACTTAGCATCTAATGCCACAACTTCACCTTGTCCAGTTACAACAAGTGGGTTAATTTCTACAATCGAAGCATCTTTGTCGATAAATGCTTGATATAAACCTAACATTAATTTAACAGCTTTCCCTACTAGGTTTGCTGGAATATTCATATTAAACGCCATACGACGTGCTTGGAAGCTTGTTAAGCCCACAACAGGATCTACTACTTCTTTGAAGATTTTTTCTGGATTTGTTTCTGCAACCTCTTCAATATCCATACCGCCTTCTTCAGATCCCATCATCGTAACACGAGATGTTGCACGATCTAATACTAGACTTAAATAATATTCTTTTTGGATATCAGAACCCTCTTCAATATACAAGCGTTTTACTTCTTTACCTTCTGGACCTGTTTGATGAGTCACTAAAATTTTCCCTAATAATTCTTTTGCGTACGTACGTACCTCGTCTAGGTTTTTAGCGATTTTTACACCACCTGCTTTACCGCGTCCACCTGCATGAATTTGCGCCTTGACTACTGTTACATTTGAGCCAAGTTCCTTCGCTACTTTCACTGCTTCATCAGGGGAAAAAGCAACTTTTCCGTTCGGTACAGCTACACCATATTTTCTCAGAATCTCTTTCCCTTGATATTCATGGATATTCATAATACATCCTCCCATCAAACATTTGCGTAGAATTGTTTTACTAACATAGACTATTCTAACGAAAGATTCTGATAAAGTCTACACTTTGTCTTTAGTTCGAATTTTCTCTCTTATTATGCCGTTTTTTTCTATTTTGTGTACTAAAACAGCTTGCAAGAATAGTCAGAATACTTCATTTTTTCTATATTTTCGCGCATGTTGCTGATCTAAACGATATATAAATGCAAAAACCTCAGCTACGGCCTGATATAATTCTTCTGGAATGGACTCATTTAAATCTAGTTGACCAAGCAATTGCACGAGGTTAGGATCCTCATAAATTGGCACATTGTGCTCAGTGGCACGAGCTAAAATATTTTCAGCAATTTTCCCTTTTCCCTTTGCTACAACAGTTGGACTATCAAATTGTCCAAGTTTATAAGTAAGCGCAATTGCCTCTTTTCGTGTAAATTTTTCTTCGCTCATACGCGGATATCCACCCCACTATGCTCCTCTTGCTGTTCTACTACAGGACTTACTTTTGCCGTTTGCCCCTTGTCAAATTGTTTAATAAAGACTCCTGAAAGTTGATAATTTTTTTCTGCCAAGCCTATTTTCAAGGCTGTCTTTAGTGGCTCCGCAAGTGGCTGAATATCTGAATGCTCATTAAAGACTGTTACTGTGACCACTCTATTTTGAACCTGCATATCAATCACCGTTTCTTGCATTGATGCCATCTGTAAATAAAATAATACACGTGCATAGTTGGCATCGATTTTGCCATCATCCTTCATACGACCATTCCATTGTAATGTTGCATCCATCTTTTTGCCGAAAAACTCAAGCGGGACTTGCATAATAAGCTGATGTTGATGACCATTCTCTCCTGAAGATAGCTGCATGCCATTCATACGTGTCATGAGCATTTCTGCCGCTTCCTTCATTTGAGGTGTCGTATTAGTTTCCTGCAATAATGTATGGAGCTGTGGCTTTAGCTGATGAGCAATCATTTGCAGATCCGCTGATTTATTGCCTAAGGTAGCCTCATAGCTAATCCCTAAATTTTTTAACACTGTTTTTAGGGCATGCTCCATCGCTTTGCTATCCATCGAATTTTGTACTAGTGCATCTGCTTGGGTTAAAGTTTGCTGAATAAATGGTTGTGTAGAATCAATGCTATTTTTCACAAGGTTGCGCATTAGAACTTCATTCTGGAAAGGAGAATTTGATTCTTGCCTAAAAAGAGAGAGCAGATGATCCTTCACAGAAAGTGCATGGGCATCCTGTGTAAATAGACGATCAGCTGTATTTTGGGCAAACGCTTTTAATAGTTGATCCTGCATTTGTTTAGCAAAAACATCTAGCGTTTGTTTGGTTACCGGTATCTGATTAAAACGGTCCATTAGCTGATTGATTTGCTGTTTTTGCTCATTCGTTAATAATTGTTGATTTCCTAGCCATGTTTTAAGCTGTTCCACAAGTTGACTGGCATTTTCAGGCTTTGTAGCAACGATGGTTTGAATAACTTGTCCAGCTTGCTGCATTGGTTGAAAAGCTTTTGCTTCTTTAATGTTTGACCAGTTTTGTAATGTAGCCTGCTGTGGAAGAATGCCTGATTCCTTGAGAATCGATAATGCTTGCATTTTTTCACTCATCATTGCAGCACTATTTGTTAAACTCTGAAGAACTCTAGCAAGGATGACACCACCCGTTTCTACTTCAAAAGGCTTGGCAATCACTTGTACTTGTTGCATTAGATTTTGCCTCAATTGGGCAGATAAAGTTACATCCTTTGCTAAAAGCTGAGCAAAGTTATCCATGAGCGTGGTCATACCAGACGTTTTTTGACCATTCATGAGTGCATGAAACACATCATTTGTCATCGGCATTTTAAGCTCTATCATTTTTTGGATGGTTTGCAGTGCATCCACTTTCGACATCCCTTCTGGCAATGCCTTTAACCATATTTCTGCTTGGAGCAGTTGATCTTTCGAAATAGGTAGTTGCGCCTTCATAAAATGTCCCAACAATTGCTGCATCTCTGTAGATTTAGGTAAATTCATAGATTCTAAAAGCTGATTAATTTGTTGATTGGGCGTAGATGCTTGCATCATCGGTCCAGTCACCACTTTTAATTCCGTTTGTGGATTTGTTCCTGTTACCTGAAAGAAATGGGCATCTCCGGCTTTTAAAGGTACTTCAAGTTTAGCTATGAACTTTTGATTGCCTACTTGTATTTCTGCCATCTGGTCTGGATATAATTGCTTAATTGTGCCATGGAATACTTGTCCTTGCTTTAAGGCAAGGGGTTGATTTGTTGATGTGATAGCATTTTGTTGCGGTTGAATCGGATTAAATGATGTGGCTGTCATATACAAACTCCTTTCATCAATTACTCCTTCGTGTAATTGTGTTTCCTTTTTGAACGTTATTGAAACATGGATTTAATCGGTTCGAATGATTTACGATGATGAATAGTTGGTCCGTATTCCTCTAATGCTTTTAAATGCTGCTTTGTACCATAGCCGGCATGTTGTCCAAAGCCATACATCGGAAAGTCCTTATCTAATTGTTCCATATAATCATCTCGGGCTGTTTTAGCTAAAATAGAGGCTGCCGCTATTGCTAAGCTTTTAGCATCACCTTTAATAATCGAATCCTGTGGGATTGAAATAGGCAATGTCATAGCATCTACAAGAACAACATCCGGCTTTTTCGTTAGTGATTCTACACTTGCTTTCATAGATTGTTTGGTTGCCTCAAAAATATTTAACGCATCGATTTGCTGGGCCGATTGAAAATGGATAAAATAACTAATGGCATGCTCTTTAATTAAAGTGGCAAAGGCGTTTCTTTTTTCCTTTGATAATTGTTTCGAATCATTCAATCCAACAAGCGCCTCGCAATTAGTCGGTAATATCACAGCTGCAGTCACGACTGGCCCCGCTAACGGTCCACGTCCCGCCTCATCTACACCAGCAATCAATGTATCTATGCCCCCGTAGCTTAAATCGAATGCGACTTTTGCTTGATGTGCTTTTTGTAATTGACGTTTTTTATCTTGTCTTTTTTGCCATGTAAGCCAAGCCTTCTGTACGCCAGCTCTTTCATCCGCCTCTATTTCTATCATCCAATCTTGCCATTCCTCCGCATCTTTCAATGCAGTTGTAATTTCTTTAATGGTTTTCATTTTGTACTCCTTCTTGCTACTACTCATTAAAACTATAACATGTTTATGTAGTCTCTTTAACTTGAAAACTATTTACCTCTCTATAGTCATTATCGGTAAGAAAAGTCATTCCTAAAAGAAAAACTGCCACAAGAACATGTGACAGTTTCAAAACTTATAATTGCTCAGCTTCTTTTTCTAGCTGTTCTTCAACAAAATCAAAGGTAAGTTTACCTAATTGTAATCCGCGTATATCTCGAACAATTAGTTGAGCTACTTGATCATAGTCAATTTCTCCACCAGGACCGAATACACGACGTAGTTTCCCAATATGGTCGAATGTATCCACTAACTCTTCATGAATAAATTCGATACCATATCGCTCTTCCATACGCTTTGGATAATGAACAGATAAGAATCGCAAACCATAGACAGCTAAGTCTTCCATATTTGTAATGGTATCCTTAATGGCACCTGTTAAAGCTAATTTAAAGCCTACTTCTTGATCCTCAAACTTCGGCCATAAAATACCTGGCGTATCCAAAAGCTCCAGTTCTTTACCGACTTTAATCCACTGCTGTGCTTTAGTCACACCTGGTGTATTGCCCGTTTTAGCGATATTTTTTTTCGCTAAGCGATTGATGAGCGTTGATTTTCCAACGTTCGGAATTCCAACAATCATGGCACGAATAGCTCTAGGTTTCATTCCTTTTGCTTTCATACGGTCAAATTTTTCTTTTAAAATTTCTTGTGCGGCTTTTGTTACTTGCTGTAAGCCTTTGCCCTCAAGTGAATTAATGGCTACTGCTCTATGACCACGTTGAGCAAAATATTCTACCCATTTACGTGTTTCTTGCTCATCTGCCATATCCGCTTTATTTAAAATTAACAGACGAGGTTTTTGATTAATTACTTCGTCGATCATCGGATTACGCGAGGATAGGGGTAAACGAGCATCTATTAATTCAAATATAATATCAACAAGCTTTAATTTTTCAGTTACTTCACGTCGGGCTTTTGCCATATGCCCAGGAAACCATTGTATTGTCACACCTATACCTCCTAAACTAAAAGAAAAAGGGAGTGATTCAGCGCTCCCTTTCTTGCATTACTTTACAATTTTTATGTCACTAAACGGCCAGAAAATCAAACTGGTGTTACCGATAATTTCCTTTTGTTCAACTAGCCCGATATGTCGGCTATCTTTACTATTTCGACGATTGTCCCCCATGACAAAAACATATCCTTCAGGAATGGTGTCCAAAGAAACATCGATGTCTTTTAGGGTAAAGTCTTCTGTTAAGGTTCCTCCGGTGATTTGCGCTTTATAAGCATCTAAATAGGGCTCATCTATTGGCTCACCATTGATATACAATTGATCGTCCTTATACTCCAGTGTATCCCCCGGCAATCCAATTACACGCTTAATATAATTTTTTTGTTCAGGTGCATGAAATACAACGATATCAAAACGTTTCGGTTCACCTATTTTATAACCAATTTTATTCACAATCATTCGATCGCCATCTTCAAGGGTTGGCATCATGGACTCTCCATCAACTGCTATGGGTGTAAATAAAAAATATCGAATAATTGCAGCAATCGCAAATGCAATTAATAGTGCTTTTGTCCATTCCCATAATTCATTCTTTTCTTTCACCTGTTTTTCCATCGAGAATTGCCCCCTTGTCTATCACCATTTTAGATGATAGTGAATTAAGATGACAAGCAAAAAGAAAAGGGGCTTGAACTCAAGCCCCTCACTTTTAAGTCATAATTATCGAATTTCTTTAATACGAGCAGCTTTACCACGTAGGTTACGTAGGTAGTAAAGTTTAGCACGACGTACTTTACCACGACGTACAACTTCTAGGTTAGCGATTTTTGGTGTGTGTACAGGGAATGTACGTTCAACACCTACACCGTAAGAAATTTTACGAACTGTGAAAGTTTCGCTAATACCGCCACCACGACGTTTAATTACTACACCTTCGAAGATTTGGATACGTTCACGAGTACCCTCTACTACTTTCACGTGTACCTTAACAGTATCACCAGGACGGAAAGCTGGTAGATCAGTGCGAAGCTGAGCTTTTGTAATTTCTGCAATAATGTTTGACATTGTTTTTCTCTCCTTAGACAGATGCTCTTGCACGCAATCTATGCCACAGCGGAACACCGTAATTCAGTACTTCACATAGAAGTACAGAATAGATGTTATCATAAATAAAGCACGTAATCAAGCATCTTGATGATTGTTTTTTAGTTTTTCTAGATACAATTTTTGCTTGTCTGTTAATGGATAATGCTCGAGTAAGTCTGGTCGACGCTCAAAAGTTCTTTTCAGCGATTGTTCCTCTCGCCATTGCTCGATTTTAGCATGATTTCCCGAAAGTAAAACATCAGGTACCTTCATTCCACGAAACTCCGCAGGTCGTGTATAATGGGGATGCTCCAATAAACCTGTTGAAAAAGAATCTTGAATATGTGAATCCTCTTGCCCTAATACACCAGGTAACAGTCTAACTACACTATCAATAACGGTCATAGCTCCTAACTCGCCACCTGTTAACACAAAATCACCAATGGAGATTTCATCTGTCACAAGATGCTGACGTATACGTTCATCATAGCCCTCATAATGCCCGCATAAGAAAACTAATTCCGTTTCCTGTGCTAGCTCCTCTGCCTTTTTCTGAGTAAATCTTTCACCCTGTGGACACATTAAAATGATACGTGGCTGTTTTCCTGCAGTTATTGCCTCTACTGCACTAAACATAGGTTCAGGCTTTAATACCATGCCTGCTCCACCACCATATGGATAGTCATCAACTTGATTGTGCTTATTCCCCGAAAATGTACGAATATCCGTTACCTCTAGTTTTACAGCGCCTTTTTCTTGTGCTTTCTTTAATATCGACGCTCCAAAAACGCCAGAAAACATATCTGGGAATAGGCTTAGTACATGAATATTCATCATAATAGACCTTCCATTACATGAATTACTATTTTCTTTTCTTCAACATCTATATCTTTTACGATATCTTCTATATATGGGATATAATGCTCTTTTTTCGAACCTTTGACTACCCACACATCATTTGCCCCTGTTTGCAGGATATCTGCCACAATACCAATTGTTTGGCCGTCTTCAGAAATAACAGTACAACCTATTATTTCATGGAAAAAGAATTCATTTTCTTCAAGTAGATCATCAGTCATTTGATCTTTTGTCACTTTTAGCATGCCTTCTTTAAATGGCTCGACTAAATTAATATTGTTCATACCTTCAAAGGTTAATAAAATAAAGTTTTTATGACGACGTACAGATTCAATAGTCACCCATGTTGGCTTTTTATCGTCTTTTTTAAAGGCAGCAAGCTTATTCCCTACTGCAAAACGTTCTTCTTCAAAGTCTGTTGTCGATAGCACACGTATTTCACCACGAATACCATGTGTATTGACTATACGACCTACATTAAACCATTCCATTCAACTTTCACCTCGTAAAAAACATACTTGTCTTCACAAAGCATCTTGCGTAGCATTTTCACTTCTATCACTGTTAGCAGAATTGCTTTGGAAGAACGTAGTTTTAGCTAAGACTAATTTGTCTTGTATTATCAATATAAGCAATTACCATTAGCTATAATCTTTAATTATGCTTTATTTTGTGCTTGTCCTTAGAGCTACAGGTTGTTAGCTTTCACTAATCAAACATTTACAGCAGCTCATCTACCACCTAACTTTGGTTTCAGTATACAGTTGGCATTACAGCTTGTTCATGCGGAATAAAGCGATTCTATTGCGAAAAAAGATAAAAAAAGGAAGGAACCTACAAGCTCCCTCCTTCTTCGTCCAGATTTTACGCTTCATGCTAAAAGGCCACTTCGAACTCCTAAGCGACATGTAACCACATCTATCAGGACCCAAAAGTACTTAGTGCAAGAGCGTAAACATCTTTTCTATTAATCCAATATATCGACGTAGGTCTTCTTTTGATGGTGACTACCTGCCGCTGAATAAACAATTGTACGAATCGCTTTCGCTACTCGCCCTTGCTTGCCTATGACTTTCCCTCAATCCTCTGGATGAACAAAAAGTTTATAAACAATTCGATTTGCATTTTCATCCGTCTCAATACGAACTTCTTCTGGATAATCGACTAACGGTAAAACGATTGCTTCAATCAGCTGCTTCAAAGACGTCGCCCCCGATTATTTACTGAATTTTTGGTTATGGAATTTTTCCATGATTCCTTGTTCTGAGAACAGGTTACGTACTGTATCTGATGGTTTTGCACCGTCAGCTAACCATTTAAGAGCTTTCTCTTCATCAATGTTTACAGTAGCTGGTTGAGTTAGTGGGTTGTAAGTACCAACTGTTTCAATTGAACGACCGTCACGTGGTGAACGAGCGTCTGCAACTACGATACGATAGAAAGGAGATTTTTTAGCTCCCATACGTTTTAAGCGAATTTTAACTGCCATTTTAATAGCACCTCCGAATAAGTTTCACACAAGATAGTATATTATCAATGTTTAGGTTGTTTGTAAAGTGTTTTTTCTTAACACCTAAAAATTATTATTTAAACAATGAATCAAAGCCTGGTAATTTCATTTTTTTCTTCCCTTTACCACTTGCCATTCCAGTCATTTGCTTCATCATTTTTTTCATTTCATCAAATTGCTTGATCAGACGATTAACCTCTTGAATAGACGTCCCTGAGCCTTTAGCAATACGTTTTTTACGGCTACCATTAATAATCTCGGGGTTGGTCTTTTCAGCAGGCGTCATGGAATAAATAATAGCCTCCACCCGTCCCATTTGCTTATCATCGACTTTTACATTGTCTAAGCCTTTAATTTTATTTGCACCAGGAAGCATTTTTAATATTTCATCAAGAGGTCCCATTTTCTTGACTTGCTGTAATTGTTCAACAAAATCATCAAATGTAAAGGTTTGAGACTTGAACTTTTCTTCAAGTTCTTTTGCCTTTGCCTCATCAACCGTTGCTTGGGCTTTCTCGATTAATGACAGCACATCACCCATACCTAAAATACGTGATGCCATACGTTCTGGGTGGAATGGCTCCAGCGCATCCATCTTTTCGCCCATCCCAACAAATTTAATTGGCTTTTGAGTCACAGAACGGATAGATAGTGCCGCACCACCACGTGTATCACCATCAAGCTTTGTTAAAACTACCCCAGTAATGCCGATTGCTTCATTAAAGCTTTCTGCTACATTGACTGCATCCTGACCTGTCATGGCATCAACAACAAGAAATACTTCATCTGGCTCTTTTAACGCACGAATATCCTTTAATTCCTGCATTAAGTCCTCATCTATATGCAAACGACCTGCCGTATCGATGATCACGACATCATGATGCTCTTCTTTCGCCTTTTCAATAGCCTGACGTGCAATTTCTACTGGAGAAATGTCAGTACCTAATGCAAAAACAGGTATCGATAACTGTTTACCTAATGTCTCTAATTGTTGAACGGCTGCCGGACGATAAACGTCAGCGGCAACTAGCAATGGCTTACGATTATATTTTTTACGTAATACATTTGCCAATTTACCTGTAGTTGTCGTTTTCCCTGCACCTTGTAGACCGACCATCATAATGACAGTTGGTGGCTTTGTATTAAACTTAATGGGGCTTTGTTCGCCACCCATTAATTCTGTTAATTCATCTTGTACAATTTTAATAACTTGCTGACCTGGTGTTAAGCTTTGCATAACATCAACACCAACAGCACGTTCACTTACCTTTTTTACGAATTCTTTGACTACTTTTAAGTTAACATCCGCCTCAATTAAAGCAAATCGGACTTCTCGCATCATTTCTTTGACATCTTGCTCTGATACTTTCCCTTTGCCTTTAATCTTTTGGATCGTTCCTTGGAGTCGTTCCGCTAATCCTTCAAAAGCCATTGCTTTCGCCTCCTAATCCCATTCTTTCAGCTGTTCTATAAGCGCTAACTGTTCTTCAACTGTCATGGTTTTTTCTGTTATTCCTGCTGTTAATTGCGACAGCATTTGGGTACGTTGTTGAAATTTTTCAAGTAAACATAATTTTTCTTCATATTCCTCAAGCATCGCTTCTGTTCGACGAATATTATCGTAAACAGCTTGGCGTGAAACACCATACGATTCAGCGATTTCTCCTAAAGAGTTATCATCCAAATAGTATAGTTCCATATAACTTCTTTGCTTATCTGTTAATAATGCTTGATAAAAGTCGAAGAGAAAGTTCATGCGTGTTGTTTTTTCAAGTAGCATCGAATGTTTCTCCTCCCGCTATTAGTCATTTGTATCATAACGAAAAGCGCCCGTCTGTGTCAAGGTAATCTCCTTGTCTAAAAGCCTAAATTGCCGCGTTCAGGCTTCTTCGCCTTTAGCTAGTATTTCTCTTTTAAACAAGTTAACTTACCTATACACAGTCGAGCGTTTTATAAAAATTACTCAGCCATATCGCTATTCATCATCACTATTTTGTAATTCTTTATCTAAACCATCTGCAAATAAACCATAAACATAGCGTTCTGCATCGAATGGCTGTAGATCATCCATTTTCTCACCAAGGCCAACAAATTTCACAGGAATGTGTAACTTGTTACGAATAGCAAGGACAATACCGCCCTTTGCAGTTCCATCAAGCTTTGTTAAGACAATACCGGTTACATTTGTTGCTTCTTTAAAAGTTTGTGCTTGAACAAGCGCGTTTTGACCTGTTGTAGCATCTAATGCTAATAATACTTCATGTGGAGCGTTTGGAATTTCACGTGAAATAACACGATGTACCTTTTCTAGCTCATTCATTAAGTTCACTTTATTTTGCAAACGTCCTGCCGTATCACAAATTAACACATCGGCTTTTCTATTCTTTGCTGCACGAATGGCGTCATACATCACTGCCGCTGGGTCAGAGCCCTCAGATTGTTTAATAACTTCACAACCAACACGATCGCCCCACACTTGTAATTGATCAATAGCACCAGCACGGAACGTATCACCTGCAGCTAAAACAACCGTTTTCCCTTGAGATTTTAAACGGTGCGCTAGTTTACCAATCGTAGTCGTTTTCCCCACACCATTTACCCCAACAAATAGGATAACTGTCAATTCACCCTCTGGCTGCAAATTAAGCTCAATTAAATCTTGTTCGCCTTGCTCATAAATTTCTACAAGCTTCTCTGAAATAACTGACTGGATGCCATTCGTATCTTTAATATTTTTACGTTGAACTTCGAAACGTAGTTTATCCATGAGTTCCATAACCGTTTCAAAACCGACATCAGCTTGTAAAAGTAAATCCTCTAATTCTTCAAAGAAATCCTCATCTACTTTACGGTAACGAGCAACAAGGTCATTCACTTTGGAAGTAAAGGAATTACGCGTTTTTTCAAGACCAGCCTTGAATTTTTGTGTAATAGACCAAGCAGATGGCTTTTTTTCCTCTACCGGTGTGTCCTCAATTACCGCTAGCTCCCGTATTTCTGCCTGTTCTTCCTCTATATCGAATGAGGGCTCTACTTCTGCTTCTTTCACCATTTCCATTGCTGGAGACTCTTCTACTTGTTCAGGCACTTCTACATCAACAGTCTCAATGACAGCAGGTTCATTTGACTCCTCTAGCTCTGATTCAACAGATTCTTGCTCTTTGTCAACTGCTTCTAATTTTTCTTCCTCTGCTGGATTGCCCATTAATTTATCTTTTAATCGTTTAAAAAAACTCATGCTTGTTCGCTCCTTTGCTCCGCAAGTACGGGTTCATCTTCTAATTTTACTGAAACAAGTTTCGACACACCCGATTCTTGCATCGTAATACCATACAGGACATCGGCTCCCTCCATCGTACCTTTACGATGGGTAATGACAATGAATTGCGTATCGTTACTAAATTTCTTCAAATATTGGCTATAGCGCACAACATTTGCCTCGTCTAAAGCAGCCTCTACTTCATCGAGAATACAAAACGGTACAGGTCGTATATTCAAGATAGAGAATAATAGAGCGATTGCTGTTAGTGCTCGTTCACCACCAGATAGCAAGCTTAGATTTTGAAGTTTTTTACCTGGAGGCTGTGCCACAATATCAATACCTGTTTCCAATAAATTTTGTGGGTCAATTAATACTAAATCTGCTTGCCCGCCACCAAATAATTCACGGAAAACACGTTTGAATTGCTCTCGGATTGCATAGAACGTTTCGCTAAAACGCAATGTCATTTCTTCATCCATTTCTTTGATAGCTTCATGCAATGTTTCCTGTGCAGCAAGCAAATCTTCTCTTTGTTCAGTTAAGAAAGTATGACGCTCAAGCACTCGCTCATATTCCTCAATCGCACCTATATTAACAGGTCCAAGCTCTTCTATTGATTTTTTTAACAGTTTCACACGTCGTCGCACAAACTCTTCATCTTCAATTGCAAGAGCTTCATCTTCTGCCTCTTCGAATGTCAACTGATAGTTTTCTTCAAGTTGTTCTGTAAAATTGTCCATTTCATATTCTAAACGATTTCGTTTCAACTCGTTTGCACGTATCGCCTCAAGGTATCCTTTATGTATACGTTGCATTTCCTTCAGTTGTTCTTCTAAAGCAGAGAGTTCTTGTTGTTGCCCTACTTTCTCTTCTTTCTTTTGAGAAATAGTCTCTTGTAAGGCATCTCTTCTTGCTTTCCATGTAGCAACCTGTTCTTCAACCTCTTCATCACTTAAATGATTTGTCGATTCATCAGATTGAAGCCACATTATTTCCTGAGAAATATTTATGACTTTTTGTTGAGCTTTGTTTAATTGTAGGGCGAGTTCAGCAGTTGTAATTTGCACTTGAGACATTTGTTCCTGCATTACCGCTAATTCGGAGCGTTTTTCTGCTAGTTGCTCTCGTAATACATCTTTCTCTGTCTCACTTTGTAATTTAACTTTACTCAATTGTTCTACAGTTTCATTGATTTCAACAAGCTCTAGAGCTAATGCATTTAACCTCTCCACAGCTACTTGTTTTTGAGTTAATAAAGCTTCTTCTCGTGTTTTTACATCCTGTGTCTCGGTTGATGCAAAAGATACTCTAGCCGATAAGCTTTTTTCAACAACCTCTAGCTCACGAATACGGCTAGCCAATTGCATTTCATCGTTTCGTAGCTGCTCTCCGTCAAGCTTTAACTGTTCCACTTGCTCGCGAAGAGTGGCAAGCTTCTCTTTTTCTTCTGAAACTGCCTGTTCGGCACTGTAAATAGAAGCTTGTAAAGACTCTAACTTGAGGATTAAGTCCTCTAACTCGGCTTTTCTTGAAAACAATGAAGATTGTTGTTTTAGAGCACCACCCGTTAATGATCCCCCTGCATTGACAATATCTCCATCAAGTGTAACAACGCGATAGCGGAAACCACATAATCGAGCTATTTGACTCGCACCTTCAAGATTGGCCGCTACAATAACATTCCCTAAAAGGTTTTCAACAATTGTTCGATTATCATCACTAAAAGTAACGAGCGCATCCGCCATTTGAATAAATGCTGGGTGCTCTATAGCAAGTTGGATCGTTGCTAGATTAATTTTGCGTGATTTCATGACAGTTTTCGGTAAGAAGGTAGCACGTCCAGCTCTCTTTTGCTTTAGCCAGTGGATAGCTTGTTGTGCATGGCGTTCATTGACCGTAACAATATGTTGGGAAGCAGCACCTAAAGCTGTTTCTATAGCTTGTGAATATTTACCATCAACTTGAATTAACTCAGCTACAGCTCCCTCAATACCTTGTAATTCACCTTTATCTCGAGCAAGTAAAACTTCTTTAACACCTTGGAAGAATCCAGAAAAATCCGCTTCAAGCTCTGCTAAAGTATCTTTTCTAGCCTTTAATTGCTGTTGGTGCTGGTAAGCTTTATATAGCATGTCCTGCTTTTCAGTAAAGGTTGTGTTTACGTTTTTTAACTGTATTTGTAATGTTTCGTATTGTTCAAGCTTATCTTGCAAGTCATTCGTTGTAGCAGTATGTTCCGCTACTAGCTTATTTTTTTCAGCAACAATTTGCATAAGTTCCTGTCCAAATTCATCCGTTTGATCGGACATTCTTGCTGCCATTGCCTTTTGCTGAGCTAATTGTTGATCGATATTTTTTAATTCGTTCTTAATCGTTGCTTCTTCATTCAATGAATCAATATATCTATTTTTTTGCTCTTCAATTTCTTGCTCTATTTCCGTAACTGATCGATTTAAAGATTGTTCTAACTGCTTGATGCTTTGTTTCAGCACTGTGACTGCTCGCTGTTTGTCGGAGAAAACTTCTTTTTTCTCCTGTTCTTGAACAAGCAATATCTCTACTTCTTCTTTAGCCTCTTGTAATGTCGTATTCAGCTGCTGCAGTTGATTAGAAGCATTTTGTCGCTTTTCAGCCATCAGTGCTTTACGACCATCCCAACGTTCTACTTCCATTGTGGCATTGACAAGATCAGCCTGTGAAGCATCCAAATAATCATCGAGTTCTTTTAATAACTTACGAATATTGGTTGTCTGTTTATCAATAGTAGCAATATCTTGAGCTTGTTTTTGCTCTGTTGCAGTCAAATCGGTAAATTCAGCTTTTAGCGCATGCAAAGATTGTGCACAATTTTTAAAATCATGCACAAGAATGGCAATATCAAAATCTTTTAGCTCAGTAGACATTTGTACATAGTCTCTTGCACTAGATGCCTGCATTTCTAACGGCTCTAATCGGTTGTCTAATTCATGGAGAATATCTAATACCCGATACAAATTTTCATCTGTCTCAACAAGCTTATGCTCCGCTTTTTTCTTTCTTATTTTATACTTTAATACGCCAGCTGCCTCTTCAAAAATGGAACGTCGGTCATCGGGTCGGCTATTTAAAATTTCATCAACACGGCCTTGAGAAATGATTGAAAATGCTTCTTTTCCAAGACCTGAATCCATAAACAAGTCCGTAATATCCTTCAGGCGACACTGTTGGTTATTTAATAAATATTCACTATCACCTGAACGGTATACGCGTCTTGTTACACTGACTTCTGTATAGGAAAAAGCAAGTTGCTCGTCAGTATTATCTAATATAAGAGTTACCTCTGCAAAATTGAGTGGCTTACGAGAGTCACTTCCCGCAAAAATAACATCTTCCATCTTTGCCCCACGTAACGACTTTGCAGATTGCTCCCCAAGAACCCAACGAATCGCATCCGTGACATTACTTTTTCCGCTGCCATTTGGTCCAACAACCGCTGTAACACCGGGAACAAAATCAATTCCAATGCGTTCCGCAAAAGATTTAAAGCCAATCACTTCTAGTCGTTTAAGGAACATCTATTAAGCCTCCTCATTTGCAGCTTCTTCACGCATCACTCGCATTGCACATTGTGCAGCTTGCTGCTCGGCTTCTTTTTTTGATTTTCCACGACCAATACCAAGCTCTTGTCCGTTCAATAATACGCTTGATACAAAGGTACGATTATGTGCCGGCCCTTTTTCATCTATAATCTCATAATGAAGAAGTCCATTATTGGTTTGCTGTACCATTTCTTGCAATTGACTTTTAAAATCCATCACATGCGAAAAAGCACCGACTTCTACTTTTGGGAACACGATACGTTCTAAAAATGATACGACCGTTTGTAAATCTTGATCTAAATATAAGGCACCTACAAATGACTCAAACACATCTGCAAGTAGCGCTGGGCGTTCCCGACCACCTGTTAATTCCTCACCTTTTCCTAGTAAAACAAAGCGTCCAAAGCCTAACTCATTAGCAAAAATAACTAGTGATGGCTCACAAACAATGGATGCTCTTAACTTTGTTAACTCACCCTCGCTCATATTTGGGTATTTCTCAAAAAGATATTTAGAAACAGACAGTTCAAGTACTGCGTCTCCTAAAAATTCAAGACGCTCATTATCCGTAAATAGTTTACGGCGATGCTCATTCACATAAGATGAATGCGTGAATGCTTGATACAATAAATTTTTATTAATAAATGTGATATTTAATTCATGCTGTAACAGCTCGAATTGGTTGCGTACTTTTTCAGGAAGTACGCCAGATTTCTGCATAGTTCCTTTTCTTTTCATAGCCATTGAACAAATCTGCCTTCCTAATAGTTTCTACCGTTTTAGTGTACCTTTTTCAAGGCATTTATGCAAAAGTATTTCGGCTGAAACACAATGTTTTGGAAATTTTTCCGAAAATTGATACAAACCTTTGGCGTAATTCACTTTCTAAATGCAAAAAGGGACATCAATAGATCGAAAAATGATCTATCTTGTCCCCTTTAAATACATCTTCGTTAATTGAATCTGCTTCTTATCAAGTAATAGCAGAAAAACAATTTCTACTTTATATCATTCGATAATCCTCACACCATTGGAGGGGATACATCACCGCTAAATAAAGTACTAACGAAATATTAGCCAATTTTACTTTCGATGTATGAAATTGCAGAACCTACTGTTGAGATTTTTTCAGCATCTTCATCAGAAATTTCCATATCGAATTCGTCTTCAAGCTCCATTACAAGCTCAACTACGTCTAGTGAGTCAGCACCTAAATCATCACGGAAAGAAGCTTCAAGTGTTACTTCGCTTTCTTCAACACCTAAACGGTCCACGATTACTTTTGTTACGCGTTCTAATACTGTAGACAAATGATTCACCTCCCCTCAAATGATTATACAAAAAATCAGCGTTTATGCCTAATTGAAATTACATGACCATTCCACCATCGATGTGAAGTGTTTGGCCTGTCATATAGTTTGCATCCTGTGAAGCAAGGAAAGCTACTGCCTTAGCAATATCCTCTGGCTGACCAAGTTTTGCAAGTGGAATCTGTGTCAGCATACCTTGTTTAATATCCTCTGGTAGTTGTTCCGTCATTTCTGTTTCGATAAAGCCTGGTGCAATGGCATTCACTAAAATATTACGAGAAGCTAATTCCTTAGCAGTCGTTTTTGTTAATCCAATAACACCCGCTTTAGCCGCAACATAGTTCGCTTGACCAGCATTACCCGCTACACCAACGATCGAAGAAATATTAATAATGCGACCTGCACGTTGCTTCATCATTTGGCGTGTTACAGCTTTCGTACAAAGGAAAACACCTTTAAGGTTTGTATCTAATACATCGTCCCATTCGTCTTCTTTCATACGCATTAATAAATTATCTCTTGTAATACCAGCATTATTCACTAAGATATCGAGAGAACCGAAAGTTTTCACTGCTGCATCCATTAAAGCTGTTACTTCTTCTGTCTTTGAAACGCTTGCTTGTACAGCAATTGCTTCTCCACCGTTTTCTTGGATTATCCCAACGACTTCTTCCGCTTTTGCCTGTGAGCCACTATAGTTTACAACAACCTTAGCTCCTTCGTCAGCAAGCTTTAAAGCAATAGCACGCCCAATTCCTCTTGAAGCTCCTGTTACAACAGCTACTTTTCCTTCTAATTTACGCATTGATTGACCACTCCTTCGACGCTTCAATAACTGCTTCTAATGATGCCTCATCATAAACACAATATGCTGCAACAGAGCGGTCGATTTTTTTCAAGAGACCGCTTAACACCTTACCAGGTCCGCATTCGATAAAGACATCCACTCCTTGTGCAATCATCTCACGCATAGATGCTTCCCATTGAACAGCACTATAGACCTGCTCAACCAACTCTTGTTGGATAGCTGATACATCCTTTAATTCCTTCGCCATTACGTTGCCAATGACAGGAATTTCAGGCGCTGATAAAGTAATCTCAGCCAATGCAGCTTTTAGTTTCTCTGAGGATGGTCGCATTAATTCTGAATGGAAAGGACCACTTACAACTAATGGTATCGCTCTTTTTGCCCCTGCTTCTTTCGCAGCAATAATCGCTTTATCGACACCCTCTTTTGTACCCGAAATAACAATTTGTCCTGGACAATTCACATTGGCAACCTGAACAGCATCACCTGAAGCTGAAACCTGTTCTGTTACTGCGTTTAATGCCTCTAGTTCCATCCCTAGAATCGCCGCCATTGCACCCTGCCCTGCAGGGACCGCTTCATTCATATACAGGCCTCGTTTGTGCACGATTGACACGGCATCATCAAATGACATAACGCCTGCTAAAACCAATGCACCATATTCACCTAATGAATGACCCGCAGCGTAGTGAGGATGAATGCCTGCTGTACGCAATTTTTCAGCTACCATTACACCTGTAGTAAGAAGAGCTGGCTGCGCATGATATGTTAGTGTTAATTCTTCTGCTGGACCTTCTAACATTAACTTAGATAATTCAAATTGAAGAGCTTGATCGGCACGATCGTAAAACGCTTTACTCTCTGCTGCGTTTTCAACAAACTCTTGACCCATTCCTACTACTTGTGAACCTTGTCCTGGAAAAATAAATGCTATTTTCGTCATTTGAATGATCCCCTTTATTTAATCAATTTCTAAGTGACGTACTGTCTCAGTAATCGTCGAAATAACAGTATGCTCTACCATCGTATTAGCTTGACGGATTGCACTGAAAATCGCTTTTGCGTTAGATGAACCATGTGCTTTGATAACAGGCGCTTGTAAACCAAACAATCCTGCACCACCATATTCTGTATAGTCCATTTTATTTTTCAAGTCACGTAAATTATTTTTCATGAGTGCTGCTGAAATTTTCGTTTTTGTTGAAGACATAAAAGCTTCTTTTAACATAGAAAATAAAGCGCCTGCTGTCCCTTCAATCGACTTCAGCACCATATTGCCTGTAAAGCCATCTGTTACAACAACATCTGCTACTCCTTCAAGTAAATCACGTGCTTCAACATTACCAATAAAATTCAAATCAGCTTCCTTCAATAATTCGAAGGCTGCTTTTGTTAGCTCATTTCCTTTTTTATCCTCGGTACCGATATTTAATAAGCCAATTCGTGGTTTTTGTAAGCCTCCAACCTTTTTAGCATAAATATCACCCATAATAGCATATTGCACTAAATGCTCTGGGCGCGCATCGGCATTTGCCCCTAAGTCAAGCATTAAAAAGCCTTTGCCATCCAATGTTGGTAGTGTTGTAGCTAAGGCTGGTCGGGCAATCCCTTCAATACGACCTACTTTAAATAGGCCTCCTGCCATAAGGGCACCTGTATTCCCTGCAGAAAGGCAAGCATCTGCCCTACCTTCTTCTACTGCGTCCATCATACGAGCCATTGAAGAATCCTTTTTTCTACGAACAGCGCGTGCAGGATCGTCAGTTCCTTCCACTACTTCCTCACAATGCACAATCGTCAAGCGATCATGTTGCTTTAAAAATGGTTCAAGCTTATCTTGTTGACCATACAATTGAATTTCTAAGTTCGGAATTTGTTCTAAAGCTAAGAGTGCACCTTCCACAACTGATTTTGGTGCGTTGTCTCCACCCATTCCATCAAGCGCTAATTTCATTGTTACTCACCTTTACCTTTCGTGCGGTACATATCAAATTCACCAACAAAAACGGTTTCACCATTAACGGTAGATGTTACCTCGACTTTTGTCCGATTATTTTGATTATCTCGACCGATAACAATCGCCTTTGTAATAACACGATTTCCAGCTCGTACAGGTTTCACAAACGTAATATTGGAATGTACGGTTAATGCTAGTTCGTCATCAATTACTGCAACCGCTAATGAGTTTGCTTGTGCAAACAAATGATGGCCACGCGCGATGCCATTACGCTGAAAAACATGCTCTTCTTGCACATCAAAAATCGATAGTGCTCGATTATCCAATTCAATATCTACAATTTCTCCGATGACCTCATCAATCGGTAGAGATTTTACTTCGTTTTCATAGTTTTTTGCAGCAACGTCTTTAATTCGTTCTCGTAATTCTGGTATGGATAATTCCATACGATCTAAACGAATTGTTTGGACACTTACCTGAAACTGTGTTGCTAGCTGTTCATCTGTGACGAATGGATTTTCAGCTATCGTTTCAGATAGTAGTCGCTGTCGCTCTTTTTTCGTTCGTCTCAACATCATTCGCCACCTTTTGAGTTGTTATTAGCACTTGGTACTAATATCAGTATATAGAGTATAAAAAAAGAATGCAAGACTTGTTTTGCATTCAAGTCTTGCATTCTCCCCGCTCAAACAAGCTTTTAACTTAATCGAAGCGCTCACCTTGTAGAACACCAGATTCTTCTAACATTTTACGTAAATTTTGATAAATGTCATCATGCCAAAACGCTTCTGTGTCAAGCATCTCTGTTGCATCCTTTCTAGCGGTCTCAAGAATACGATAATCATGTACTAAATCCGCTACTTTAAAATCTGGTAAACCACTTTGCTTACGTCCAAAGAAATCTCCTGGTCCTCTCAATTCTAAATCTTTTTCAGCTAATCGGAAACCATCATTCGTTTCCGTCATTGATTGCATTCTCTCTTTCCCCTCATCAGACTTTGGATCAGCCAGTAAAATACAGTATGATTGATGCTCTCCTCGTCCGACACGGCCGCGGAGCTGATGCAACTGTGCCAATCCAAAGCGTTCAGCATCGTAGACAATCATAAAGGTAGCATTCGGTACATTAACCCCTACTTCAACAACTGTTGTCGAAACTAAAACCTGAATAGACCCTTCGCTAAAAGCGCGCATAACAGCATCTTTTTCATCGGATGATAAACGTCCGTGCATTAAACCAACCTGGAAACGATCTTTAAAATATGTCGTCAGCTGCTCGTAAATTTCCACAGCATTTTGCACATCGAGTTTATCGGATTCTTCAATAAGTGGACAAATAGCATAGGCTTGTCTTCCAGCCGCTAGCTCCAGTTCTAGCTTTGACATAACAGAGCCAAATTGCTCTTTCTTCATCCAATGGGTTTCAATTTGCTTTCGCCCTGCTGGCATTTCATCAATCATCGATACATCCATTTCCCCAAATGCGGTAATGGCAAGCGTTCTTGGTATCGGTGTCGCTGTCATAAAAAGGACATCTGGATTTTCCCCCTTATCGCGTAAAATACGACGTTGCTCTACACCAAAGCGATGCTGTTCATCCGTGATAACAAAGCCTAACTTTTGAAAAACAACATCCGGTTGGATCAAAGCATGTGTACCAATGACAATGTCAAGATTGCCATTTGCCAAATCCTCTAAAATGCTACGTCGCTCCTTTGCTTTAGTCGATCCAGATAATAAGGCAACACGAACCCCAAAAGGTTCAAACCATACTTTCAGGTTCTCCAAGTGTTGTTCTGCTAAAATTTCTGTTGGTGCCATTAATGCTCCTTGAAAGCCTGCTGTTACGGCTGCATACAATCCTATTGCTGCAACAACTGTTTTTCCTGAACCTACGTCCCCTTGCAGCAAGCGATTCATTCGATGCGGTTCTTTCAAATCTTTACAAATTTCATTGACAACACGTTTTTGAGCATTTGTTAATTCATATGGTAAAGAGGCAATAAATTCGCGTAGCCTGTGTACATCGAATTGAATGATTGTACCATGTTCGCTTTCTTTCCGTATTTTACGTAATGCTTGAATACGCAATTGGAAGTTTAATAGTTCTTCATAGGCAAAGCGTCTTCTTGCTTGCTTGGCATGATCAGCATCAAGTGGAAAATGAATACCTTCTAAGCCCTCGCGTATTGGAACAAGCTTATAGGATTCTTGTAAATAATGCGGAATTGCATCTGGTAGCTCTGCACCAAAGTCATCTAACACTTGTCGCATATATTTTCTAAATCTTTTTTGTGGTATTAAACCTTTAAGACTATAGACAGGTTCAAAGTCAACTTGATCTGTTTTAGGGCCAAATGTGACAGATGTCCCATTGATTACTTGTCTACCACGATCCCATTTGCCAGTCACTGTAATAATGGAGCCCGGTACTAGTTTTTGCTTTAAATAGCCCTGATTAAAAAATACGACTTTCACTAAGTGACGGCCTGCTAAAACCGTGACCTGAAGTCTTGATTTATTGCGACCTAAAAATAGAATCGTAGGCTCTCGTTCTACCTTACATTCCACTGTAACACGTTCGTTATGTGGTGTTTGCGCTAAATCTTTTAGACGAAAATCCTCATGTCGATGTGGGAACGTCCATAATAAATCAGCAATTGTATCAATGCCTAATGATTCAAGATGTGCTGCCGTTTCTTTCCCGATGCCTTTTAATTCTGTGACGGAACTAGATAATTCAGTCATCCTATCCCACAACTCCCTTCTTTGATTCTTCATCCTTTTGTGTATGTAACCAAACATGTCTATATCTAATTTACCATAATTTCATTGTTTACTCCTTATCGTAAACATGAGAAGCAAAAACCCTACCAAAGGATGATAGGGTTATGCATGGATATGTTCATAAACATTTGTATTGCATAATGATACCAATAAAAAGTTTAATGGCGTCAGGGAATACATCTTCATCTAAGTCGAATCTTGGATGATGATGTGGATATTGGCTTTTTTCACCACCCATCCCTACAAAAACGAATGCACCAGGCTTATGTTTTAAATAATAAGAAAAATCTTCTCCACCCATTACAGGTTCTACTAGCTCAAATACATCCTCACCAAATTGTTCACGAACGACAGATTCTACAATTTGAGAATGGTGTTGATCATTAATAAGAGGTGGGGTACCTATAATAAAATTAATGTGTCCTTCCGCTCCAAATGCCTGGCAAATACCTTTTGTTACACTTGCCATCTTCAATTGAATAGTATTTACTGTTTCCGGTGTTAATGCCCTAATCGTCCCTATTAATTTCGCAGTATCTGGAATAATATTATACGTTGTTCCCGCTTGAATACTACCTACAGTAATAACGCCTGCCTCAACAGGATTTAAATTTCGACTAATAATACTTTGAAAGGATTGCATTAAATGGCTTGCAATGTATATCGGATCAATCGTTTCATGTGGCATTGATCCATGTCCACCACGACCTTGAATTTCAATTTCAAAATCATCGACCGAGGCCATCATAGGTCCATGTGTTAGTCCTATTTTCCCCTTCTCTAAGCCTTGCCATAAATGAAGACCATAAATAGCATCGACACCATCAAGAACACCATTTTGAATTAACTGATCTGCTCCACTTGGTGTAATTTCCTCTGCCGATTGAAAAATAAGCATAATGTTCGGCTCACATTTTTCCTTATTCATGGCGATCCATTCTGCAACTGCTAATAAAATAGCGGTATGGCCATCATGTCCACACATATGTGCCACACCCGGCTTTTGAGAGATATATGGCTTTTCACCCTCTTCAACTATTGGCAATGCATCGATATCTGCTCGTAAGGCAATTGTCTTCGTACCTTTTGTCCCTTTAATCATAGCCACTACACTAGGAGGAGCAAATTCTACTATTTCTATTTGAAGATGCTCTAATCTTTTGCGTATAAATTGACTTGTTTCAAATTCCTGACCAGACAGCTCTGGATTTTGATGAAGATAACGTCGATCTTCAATTGCTTGCTCTGTTAAAGATTGTAAATTAGTTATTTCCACTAAAAAAACTCCTTTAAATTACCTTAAGAGTCCCTACTAAGGAATTCAGCTGGTAGGAAAATATTTAACATCATGTGTACCCTATGACACATCCAAATTACGTTATTTAATTATACTAAAATCATTCATAATAAAGGCAACATAAAAACATGCTATCTTTTTAGATAGCATGTTTCTCTAGTTTATTGAAGAGCTTTAATACTTTGTAAACCACCATTTTCAAGAATAGCTTTACTTATCGCCTTACCTGTTGGTGTTGCTGCAAGACCGCCTCGTGCCGTCTCTTTAAGGTTTGGACTCATCGATTGTCCAATACGATACATAGCACCAATTACTTCATCACATGGGATGCGGCTTGTTACTCCTGCAAGCGCCATATCTGCTGCTACAAGTGAATTAGAGGCACCCATAGCATTTCGTTTTACACACGGTACTTCAACTAGACCTGCTACTGGATCACAAACAAGTCCCAACATATTTTTTAACGTAATAGCAAACGCTTCCGCACATTGTTGCGGTGTACCTCCAGCCATTTCAACAATGGCAGCAGCAGCCATACCAGCAGCTGAACCCACCTCAGCTTGGCAGCCTCCAGCAGCACCTGAAATGGAAGCATTGTTCGCCACAACAAAACCAAAAGCTCCAGACGTAAATAAATAACGAATCATTTGCTCACGAGTAGGATTGAGTTTATTTTTTACTGCAAAAAGTGTCCCTGGCACCACACCAGCAGATCCTGCAGTCGGTGTAGCACATATTGTTCCCATTGCGGCATTCACTTCATTTGTTGCAACCGCTTTACTTACTGCGTCTAATAATAAATCACCTGATAGTGATTTCCCTTCCGCAATATAATTTTGCAGCAATACGGCGTCCCCACCAGTTAAACCTGTTACTGATTGCACACCTTGTAATCCGCGTTCAATTGCTTCTTCCATAACTGTTAGATTTCGATCCATCTGTTGGATGATTTCTTCTCGAGTTCTACCAGTTATTAAAATTTCCTGTTCAATCATAATTTCTGATATTAATTTTCCTTCTTGCTCTGCTCGTTCCACAAGCTCACGAACATTATGAAATAAAACGTCCATTATGGGACACCTCCTTAGTTATTAATCTTAGATACTTTTGTAATATATGGAATTAGAGATATTTGCTGTAGCACTTTATCCTCAATGTTTTGGTCAACTTCTATCACCATTAGAGCCGTTAAACCACGCTCTATTCGTGAAACCTCCATATGCCCAATATTGACTTCATGCATAGCTAAACAATTTGCTACATTGGCGATACAGCCAGCACGGTCATCATGTACAACAAGAATAGCAGGCATACCACCTGTCAAACGAAGCTTAAAGCCATTAACTTCACTAACTTCTATTTTACCGCCACCAATAGAAATTCCGACAACAGACATTTCTCCATCATCGTCTCCAATGACAAGTCGTGCCGTATTCGGATGTTCTGTATTAGCCGTTTCTGGAATAAATTCATATTCTAAACCTGCTTTTTTCGCATCTTCAAACGCCGTTTTAATACGATCATCAAATGTATCGTAATTTAACAAGCCTCCCACTATTGCAACATCTGTACCGTGCCCTCTATACGTTTCTGCAAATGATCCATATAAATGAATTTTCGCCCATTTCGGTTGTCTACCAAATAAATCTCTTGCAACACGCCCGATGCGAGCTGCACCTGCCGTATGAGAGGAGGAAGGCCCAATCATTACTGGTCCAATAATATCAAATACTGAAGTAAACTTCATACAAACACCCCTCTATTCTATTTATATAATAATATTTATTTTTACTTATATCATGCTTGATAATTACTATAAAAGTAAAGCATTTAATTTATCAACTATCAGAAAATTACCACTACTATAATTTATAGCCAATTATTAGGCCACTTTTTTGTCCGCACCATAGATACACATCAATCAAACAGTTGGTATCCCAACATTTCCATATTTTATATCCTGTGGATGCGTACAGTGAACTCTCCATAGTTAGTACGTTTTTAATTAATTTTATACTCCATTCTCTTTGTAGCATAAACAAAAGCAGTACACGTTTTGTGCACTGCTTTCTTTACGATTTAGCAAAGTAGCGTGTAATTATTCTACTGAAATAATATATGGATATAATCCTTGTTTTCCATCAAATAATTCAACTTCTACATCTGGATAGTTCTCTTCGATGAAAGATACTAGCTCAGAAGCAGCTTCTTCGGTTGTATCCTCACCATAGATTACTGTGACAATTTCAGCATCCTCATCGACTAAATCAGTGATTACTTTTTCAGCCGCATCCTTTAATGCTGGTGTAGAAAGGACAATTTTCCCTTCTGCTAATGCCATGAAATCATCTTTGTGGATTTCAACACCATCGATAGACGTATCACGAACTGCATAAGTTACTTGGCCAGTCTTAACGTTCGCAAAAGCTTCCGTCATTGTCTTTTTATTTGCATCAACAGCCGCTTCTGGGTTAAATGCTAAAATAGCCGCCATCCCTTGAGGAATTGTCTTTGTAGGAACAACTGCAGCATCTAAATCTAATAGCTCAACTGCTTGCTCTGCTGCCATCACTATATTTTTATTATTAGGTAAGATTAATACTTTTTCTGCACCGATTTCTTGTACAGCTTTGACGATATCTTCAGTTGAAGGATTCATTGTTTGACCACCTTCGATGACATAGGAAGCACCGATAGAGCGCAATAAATCCGCAACACCCTCACCCATAGCAATCGTTACAATGGCATATGGATGTTTATCTACTTTTTTTGCAGTCGTTGGTGCTTTATGCTCCTCACCAACAATAGCTGAATGCTGCTCGCGCATATTATCAACTTTTATTTTTATAAGACTACCGTATTTTTGTCCAATTGATAGAACTGAACCCGGTTGCTCAGAATGGATATGGACCTTCGCAATTTCTTCATCAGAAATAACGAGTAATGAGTCACCTAAAGGATTTAATTCATTACGGAATTGCTCTTCATTAAAAGGTTCTTTCCCATCTTCTAAACGCACCATGATTTCTGTACAATAGCCAAATTCAATATCTTCGGTGTTCATGAAATCTTGAGCTCTATGATGCTCGGCGTTGATTAAATCATCTAGCGTTGCATCGTTCTTCTCCGGAAGAGGCTCACCCTTCAAGGAAGCTAAAAACCCTTCATAGACAAATAGCAAGCCTTGGCCACCGCTATCCACTACACCGACCTCTTTTAAAACAGGTAGTAATTCAGGTGTGCGATCTAATGATGCCTTTGCTTCTGCTGTAAAAGCTTCCATTACGGCAATGATATCGGTTTCAGTTTCTGCCACTTCAACACCTTTTTTTGCCGCTTCACGTGCAACAGTTAAAATAGTTCCTTCTACAGGTTTCATAACAGCTTTATATGCTGTGTCTACTCCTGCTTGAAAAGCTCCAGCAAAACCCTTTGCGTCTATAGTTGCTTCTTTTTCAATAAATTTCCCAAATCCACGGAATAATTGAGATAGAATAACACCTGAATTTCCACGGGCACCCATTAATAACCCTTTTGATAGCGCCTGTGCTGTTTTACCAATATGCTCTGAAGCTGCATGTTCTGTTTCTTTTGCGCCAGATGTCATCGATAAGTTCATATTTGTCCCTGTGTCACCATCTGGTACTGGGAAAACATTTAATGAATCTACATAATTTGCATTTTGGTAAAGGTGATGCGCACCCATTTGTACCATTTCAGCAAACTTTATACCGTCTAAAGACTGCATTCGATTTAGTTCCTCCTCTTAATTCGCTACACGAACGCCCTGTACAAAGATATTGACAGATTTTACGCTCATACCTAATGTTTTATCTACTGTATATTTCACTTTCGATTGTACTTGGTAAGCCACTTCCGAAATTTTTGTCCCGTAACTAACAATAATGTACATATCTATATGTAAATCGTCGTCCTGTTGTCGAATAACAACACCTTTTGCGAAGTTTTCTTTACGTAAAATATCAGTTAGACCATCACGAATTTGATGTTTAGATGCCATGCCAACAATACCGTAGCATTCTACAGCAGCGCCACCAGCAATTTGTGCAAGTACATCTGTTGAAATATCAATTTGGCCGAATTCATTGTTTAATTCAATTGACATAGAAATGCCCCCTTGGCTCTTTTTGACTAAACTATATTGTAACACTTTCGTTATAATTTAAGCAACCTAAGGGGGTATTGAATGGCTTGGTAGCAACGTTTTCTGACTTCAAATAGACGCATTTGCTTTTTCATCAAAAATTGCCTTTTTCCGATAAAAGTTATTTCTTCCGTTTTTCTTCGCTCTATATAAAGCTTGGTCAGCTAATTCACAACATGTCTGTAGATGCTCATTTGTTGTAATTTTAGCATGACACATCCCGATACTAACCGTTACATATTCATCAACATCCGATTGTTCGTGGGGAATTTTTAAGTAACGTACTTCCTCTAAAATTTCTTCACATAAAGGCTCAGCAAACTTTTCCGTATGCTGACTAATCATGACAAACTCTTCGCCTCCCCAGCGCGCAACAAAGGCATTATACTTCTCTGCAACTTCTTCTAAAATAGATGCTACTTTGGCGATGGCTTCGTCACCCTTCAAATGCCCATAATAATCGTTAAATTTTTTAAAGCAATCAATATCTATCATCATAACTGTTAAGGATTGAGTTTTATGCAGCTGATGGCCTATTTTAGTCAATTTAATATTAAATGCACGTCGATTTGGTAGATTCGTTAAGGTATCTCTTAAGGCTTGCTCCTTTAACTCATTATTTTTGGCAGCTAGCAACTCTGATAATTGTTTTGTTTTAGTCATTTCTTCATCCAATAAAATATGCTGTGTATTAAATTGCTTTCGAACCTTATAAGTCTGATATTGAATCATGATACCAACAGGTATTAAAAGTGACATAGGTAATATGATTTTAATATTTTCACTGGATACCCCAACGCTCATATACGTACTGGCTATAATTGCTGGTGCTGTCAGCAAGATAATCCAGATAATTTTTCGTAATGGTAATGCAAAAACAGTACAAACGATGATTAAAATCACCTCATATAAAGCTGCGTGATGGAAAAAGTAAACATCCATCACTGAAATAACAGTAATCAATAGGATAATCGTGTAAATATAAACAACAACTAGATGTTCATACTTTTGAATGTTGAAAGAATTTATAGTCATTCGTTTCTCCCTGACAAACAGCAATACTGCTACATCTATATAAAACATGAGGGTATGAATGGCAATATAAATAGGGACCATAGCTCTTTCAGTTTTATCAAAAAAGATTTCTCCGTAATGAATAAGGGTGATAATGAATGATACATACATAAGAGTCCACGCTACCGCCCTCATCCCTTTTAAATTTGACTGAACCATTTCTTTGCGAATAGAAAAAGCTATCTTTTCTTGATTTCCCATAATGCTCGCTCCTAGTGTCCAGATATTTATATTTTCCTATATGTATCGTCTAAATAATGAAAAATACAAGTAAAATGAAATTATTTTGTTTATTTAAAGAATAGTACTTTACTTGCACCCCTAAACACTAATATTGTTGTGAGGCTACGAGCTAATCAAAAGGAATGAATCTTAGTAAATGCGAGATTAATATGCATCATTCAATTACAGAAGCTTTTATACAATAAAAAAGTTGATACTGTTACAGCATCAACTTTTACCATTGTATTCATATTCATATGAAAAAATTTATCTATCTAAAAAGGCTTTTTATAAGTGTATCGATCATAACGGGCATTTCTTTAAAAGCACTATCTACATGTAATCGTTCTGTTTTTTGGTGTGCATCTTTGCCAAATGGACCGACATTTAAGACAGGGCCTTGGAGGGCTGTCATTTCTTTAAATGGAATGCTATATGTTTCGCCCCAGACAGGTGTATTTCGTTCAAAGGCTAGCCACTCATTGGATGCATCTGAATAGTTTACATAGCTTAAATCACAAATCCCGTTAAAATAATGAATTTGTTCTACTTCAACACCAAATGTTTGGGCTGTCTTTTTCATCAATTCAATCGACTGTTTTACTAGTGGATGATTGGATGAATTAATGGCAGGGTAGTATGGTGGTGCATATAACAGAACCGTCGCTGGTGCTAATTCCTGACAGCGAATCATGAGCTGGTCTACGATGCGAATGGATTTTTCACGATCATCCCATTCACTATGCTGTAGAACTTGCTGTTTAATTGCTTGTACTTCTTCAGCACCTAATTTTTCGATGGCATGTTCCAATAGAGCTTCGTAACGTAAAACCTTTACCTTGCCTACGCCCTGTACATTTTCTCGTGTGCAAATTTGCTCATAGTGGTCATTACAAGCAGCCATAGCTTCTAGTGCAACCTGTTCAAAAATAGCCATCACTTCTGCAGCTGTACGTTTTAGCAAAAAGACATTGTAAAGGGCTGCCGCACGGTAGGGCGTTTGTGTAGAATATTCCATTTTTAAATCTTTTAATTGTAACGAGACGGGTAGTGGTGTACTTTCACCTAAATCACTTTCACGGAAAAGTGGATTCCACTCCATATGCTGTGTCATATAGGAAGCAATAAAGTTAGCAGTCATGCCTTTTAATGGCTCACCAACATGGGTTTCTTTCCCATAAAACAGGGCAGCGGGCATGATCTTACCTATGGTCCCTGAATAAATATATTCATTCGTATCTGATGGTCCTTGTGAGAAGGACGGTTCACTATTTAAAAATAATTTATACGTTAAACCATGTTGTTCTCGTAGTCTTACAAGCTCTACTACCGCTGCTCGCATACCTGCAGAGTTCACTTCCTCATCCGGCACAGCTGTCAATAATAGATTGATCGGCCATTGCTCAAAGCTAGCTTTTTCAATCAACTGCATATGTAACGCCAGACCCATTTTCATATCCATTGTGCCGCGGCCAAATAAATAATTACCAGACTCCAAATCAATTCGAGCTGCCTCTGGCAAATCTTTTTTATATTTCGGTTCCATTAACTTTTTAGTTAATTCCTCTGGATAAAAAGCTAATGGCTCTAGCTCTCCATATTCCTCCGTATGCACAGTATCAAAGTGGCTAATTAACACGACTGTTTCCGTTGCCGCTGGATGCTTATATAAGGCTGTTACAGCATTTCTTCCTAAACCGGCATCATGTAATTCAATATACTCAGGATGATTTTTATAATATGGAAGCGTTAACAATTTATCTTTTAATTTATAGGCAAATTCATTTTCGCCCTTTGTTAGTGTTCGACTTTCCCAGCCAACAATTTCACAAAGTAGGGCACGTAGTTTTTCAGGTGTATTCCACATAAAAGTATTCATAAAATTTCTCCTTTAAATCAAATTCGTTCATTTATACTTTAACGAATTTCTACTGACTCTTCCGTTTTGCTCTCTGTCGTTGCAGTCTTTGCTTTTTTTAGTTTCAATTGATAAAAAATCATACAGGCAATAAAGAAGCCAATCCCATACAACAAACCAATTCTTTGGGTAGGATCAAACGCTAAAAATACTAAAATTAAAAAACAAAAGACAATGCAAAATACGGGAATTAACGGATATAGTGGCGTTTTAAATTTTAAATCATCCAACTTTCCACCAGACTTTATATAACGATGACGGAACATTAATTGTGAAGCACATATTCCCATCCAAGAAATTGTAACCGATATCCCTGCCACGGACATGAGTAAAACAAATACTGCGTCGGCTTCCATTACACTTGTTAATAACGATAATAGAGAGAAAACCATAGTAAAAATAAGGGCATTTAAAGGCACTTTATTTTTAGTAAGTCTGCCAAATAATTTAGGCGCCATCCCCTCTTGTGACATCGAGAATAATAAACGTGTAGAGGCATACAGACATGAATTCCCGACAGATAAAATCGCCGTTAATATAACGAAATTCATAATACCTGCTGCATAAGGAACACCAGCTAAATTCATCAACGTTACAAATGGACTTTCCATTAGACCAAGCTCAGATGCTGGGAATATCGCTGATAATACAATAATAGAGGCAATATAAAAGACAATAATTCTAAACAGGATTGTACGAATTGCTCTTGGGATATTTTTTTCAGGACTTTCTGTTTCACCTGCCGCAATTCCAACAAGCTCTGATCCCTGATAAGAGAAAATAACATTCATCATTGTGACAAAAATAATGGAAATACCTGCTGGGAATAAGCCAGACGGTGCTAAATTTGTCAAATGTGGAGTTGGACGATCTGCCAGAGGAATTACACCAAATATTGCCGCTCCTCCTATAATAATAAAGGCAATGACTGCAATTACTTTTATACTGGCAAACCAAAATTCCGCTTCAGCAAAGCCCTTTGTTGTTAAGGCATTTAAGACAAATAAAAGAACCATAAATACAGCACACCATATCCAAATTGGCACTGTCGGAAACCAATGCTGCATTAAAATGCCTGCTGCTGTAAATTCAACGCCCGCTGTGGCAGCAGAACCGACAAAATACATCCAACCTAATGAAAAACCTGCTGAGGGACTAATAAAGCGTGTTGCATAAGTTTGGAAAGAGCCCGTAACAGGCATATAAACAGCTAATTCCCCAAGACAATTCATAACCATAAACAAAATTAAACCACCAAACAAATAGCCGATTAAAGCGCCACCCGGCCCAGCTTGATTAATGGTATAGCCAACATTTAAAAATAAACCCGTTCCAATAACTCCACCAAGTGAAAGCATCAACAAGTGACGACTTTTCATCGAACGATTTAATTGATTAGTATGAAGCTGATCCCCTTTATTCAACATCCATCCCTACTTCCCATATAATGTAAAAATATTAAATATTCTGATATTTATAGAATGAAAGTACCCAATCAATTTATCCCTTTTAAATTGATTGGGCCATATGATAATTACTTAAAAACGTAATGATAAACAGCTCAAGCCACCATCATGTTTTCTGAATTCAGACATCTCAAGTTCAATTGTTTGATAACCTAGGTCTAGTAATTTTCGATTTGTTTCCGGGTAACCAGCTGGGATAATGATATAATCATTTACTTGAATACAGTTTGCTGAATATTCATCTTCTTTAGGAATGACAACTTTTTCGTAAGATTCAAATGCAGGATGATCCACAAATTCTCCAGCTACCACCATACGATTTTCCCCTACATAGGCAATACCTGTTTTTAAATGGAAGAATTCCTTTAATGGGATGATAGTTGCTTCGTAACCCTCTTGCTCAACTATTTCTTTAAATTGCTGTGCACCTTCTTCATTTGTGCGGTCGGAGATTCCTACATAAAACTTCTTCTCTGCTTGCAATACATCTCCACCATCGAGTGTTCCAGAGCCTTTAATATAGTAAATTTTTTCATAGAATTGCTTAACAGCAGGCTCAATTTCTTCAATTTCACGGTTTCGAGCCTCTGCTCCTGGGTTTGAAATAATAGCAAATTCAGGTGTTAAAACAGCAGTATCTTCTACAAATGTAGAATCTGGAAAAGCTTCATTTGCTGGTAATTGGGTTACCTCAACACCACATTTTTTTAAAGCTTCTACATATTTTTCATGCTGCTCAAACAATTTTTCTAAAATGGGTTTTCCTAAATCACTAGTCGTTAAACCGTTGATAAAGCTATTTCCTGGATTTTTAACAATAACATTTTTAAACATATTCTTCTTCTCCTTTATCCTCTTATAACTGGACAAGTTAGACATGTTGGTCCACCTGTTCCTTTAACTGTAATTTCATTGCCTTTATATTCATAAACTGTCGCACCGGCATCAATTAGCTGTTGCTTTGTTGCCGGATTTCCTTCTGGAATAACACAAACTCTAGGTGCAAGCGCTAAGACATTACAGCCCAGTGCGTCATACTCTTCCTTCGGTACTTCTATTAATTGAATACCACGTTCAATTAGCAGCTGACGGAAAAAGACTGGCATTAAACGTGAATGCACTACTGCTAGATCATGATCTACCATACTAATGAAAGACATTAAGTGTAGACATTCAGCTTCACCTAAATCATGTGGTAGCTGTACCACAATAAACTCATCTACAATGTCAGCTGTCATTTCTTTTAGCTGACGAATGGCTTCATCATTTGTTCTATATCCTCTACCTACCACAAGCGTTCGATCATCAAGCCAAACAATATCTCCTCCGTCAGAAACAGCCTCCCCAGAGAGTTCTCCAATGATCGGGATACCTCTATCTTGTAAAAAATTTTTATACACCGCTGCTTCTGGCTGTCTTAATGTTTTACCTGATTTTAGTATAATGGCCCCGCTAGGCGTGAATTTGACGGGGTCATGCGCATAAAGGGAATCCAATCCTACTTCATCTGCTTCCGGCAAATAATCAATCGTATCAACATACTTTTCAAGAATTCCAACAAATTCCGCATATTCACTTAGAGCTTCCTCATAGTTAGGCTCTGATAAGTAGTTAAATGTTTTCCATTCATCCGCAAGATGTGCTTGGTTTCGGAAAGCGTCTTTAGGATGTTTTACTATAACGCGTTTCAAAGGTGCATACATTGATGAACAATAATGCATTCCTTTCACCTCATTTCCGTGTAGTGGAAAACGTTTCCGTTAAGAGGAAAGTTTATATGAAGAATATATTCGTTTTATGCTATACTGTCAATATATTTAGAAAACTTTTTATTTTTCTTTTATTGTTATGTAGTTACATTCCCGTAGAAAAACCTATACTGATCATGAAAGATATCAATTTGAACCTGACCTGAGAAACATTAACCACTTAGAAATTTTGGAACTAGACGTAGATGAAGAATAAAAATAAAATAGGATGAAGGGAGGTGGGACAAATGCAATTATTAGAGCGAGCTATGACGATTGCGAAGGTTTTAGCTTCTGAAGCAAATGACAGTAGCTTGTCCATTTCAGAGCTTTCTACAAAATGCGATTTACCCTTAAGTACTTTACATAGAATTTTAAAGGCCATGATTAAACAAGGTATGATTGAGCAAGATGAGCAATCGAAGCACTATCGTCTTGGGACAATATGGATGGAGCTTGGACTACAAGTGTATGACACAATGGACTATATTAGTAAAATTAGACCTGAGTTAGAGCGCTTGGCAAGAGAGGTTGAAGAAAGCGTCTATTTAAGTAAGCCAGCCGGTTTAGATACTATTATTATTGAAAGAATAGACAGTGCAGCAAATCCTATTCGAATTTATGACCAGCTAGGTATACGGATACCTATGCATATCGGTGCGGCAAATAAAGCCATTCTTGCCTCTCTGCCCGACACACAATCCAAAGAAATTTTAGAGCAGCTTGTAATGCAAGATGAAATAGCTGAAATAGAGGAACAGCTTTGCCAAATTCGGCAACAAGGATATGCGATTAGTCATGGGGAACGATCTGCAGGTACGTCCTCCATTGCAGTTTCTGTTATAGATGGTTTTGGGGAAGTGATTGGGGCAGTAAGCATCGGCTTTGTGAATTTTAATGTCTCTCAAGACCATATTAATACATTAATTGAGCGTTTAGTTGATACTGGCAAACGTGTGTCAATGAAACTTGGTTATCGAGGAAAATGATAGAGGACCACTTTTTTTACGTTTTTTTGCCTGTAAAGGTTTTTTTCTTGAAAGGTTATGTGAAAACTGTTGCACTGAACGCCATCGTATGTTAAATTATTATGGTATGTGAAATACCGAACTGAAATAATAATCTTTCAGCATCAACAGTAAGGAGGGAATACAACATGCCAAAACAATGTGTAATCACTGGACGTAAAACTCGTACTGGTAACAACCGTTCCCACGCTATGAACGCTAACAAACGTACTTGGGGTGCTAACCTTCAAAAAGTTCGTATCTTAGTTGACGGTAAACCAAAACGTGTATGGGTTTCTGCTCGTGCATTAAAATCAGGTAAAATTGAGCGCGTTTAATCGCAGCTTCTAAAAAATCGATTTCGCATTGAGCGTAAATCGATTTTTTTCTTTCATTAGTATATAAATAGAAGTAAAGTAAAAAATCCGACTAACATCAGTCGGATTTTTTTACTTTCTTATCTTTTTTAAATAGGTTAATACAAGTACGCGTGATACTACTCACAAATTTCGGCAGCTGGAACGTATATACTTTCAGGACTCTCTCCCCCTTACGCTAATCTATGCTTCTTATCATTAAACATATGCCTCGTGAGAAAGATATAGACCCTGAAGTTCCTATTATTTCATTACTTGTGAATCGAGTTGTTCCTAAAGAAATTTCCTCATTCGTTGTTTCATATTTTACTTGTCGCAATGTCACTTCCTGAATAGGCTCTTCATGAGCAAAAAAGGACAAGTATCGGTATCGACTATCTGCATAAATCGTATGGTTACCTGGTAGTAAAAATTGCAACATATTTGAATGATTGATAATCTTCAGCTCAACATGAGGGTGCTCTTTTTGTAATCTATAAATGGAACGAACAGCTGCCTCATAATGATCTAAACGTCCACCCGTAACACCCGTCAAAATAATTTCTTGAGGCGCATACGTATAGGCTTTCAGCAAAGCTAGATCCGTATCTGTTTCATTTTTTTCTTCCTGAAAACGCTGCTGATCATCTGTTTGTGCCATTACCAATTGATACTCCTCGTCGGTTAAGGAATCAAAGTCACCAACAATGGCATGAGGGGTAATCCCATGCTCAATTAAATATAAAGCTCCACGATCCGCTCCAATAAACACGACATCCTGTTGTTGTTGAAATGAAGAGAATGAACAAAGTTCTTGTTTTGGTCCACCTGCACAAACAACGACTGTCGTCATCCTTTAATCGCAGCCTCACCAGCCGCTAAAATCTCTTGAAGTGCAGCTGTTCGATCTTCTTTACTATAAATTGCTGATCCTGCCACAAAAATAGTCGCTCCAGCCTGTGCACATGGAACAATCGTTTCAGCAGTAATACCTCCATCAATTTCAATGGCGATATCAAGACCTTGCTCTTTAATCATTGTCGATAATGCTTCAATTTTAGGCACAACAGAATGAATAAATTTTTGTCCACCAAAGCCTGGATTGACAGTCATCAATAATACCATATCAATATCTTCCAAAATGTGTTGAATGGATTCTATTGGTGTATGTGGATTTAATACAACACCAGCCTTTACGCCGTAAGAACGAATTAATTGTATAGTACGATGTAAATGACGGCATGCCTCCACATGTACTGTAATATAGTCTGCTCCAGCTTTAGCAAACTGTTCAATATATTGATCTGGATTTTCGATCATTAAATGCACATCTAAAGGTAGTTCAGTTAAAGGACGGATTGCATCTAATACGATAGAACCAAATGAAATATTTGGCACAAAGTGACCATCCATTACGTCAATATGAATTAGTGTTGCACCCGCTTGCTCTACTTCCTTCACTTCTTCTCCTAATTTTGCAAAATTCGCTGCTAAAATTGATGGTGCTATTTGTATCATGATTAATACCTCGGCTTTCGGTCGATAATTTCTTGCATAAACTGTTCGTAATGCTTGTAGCGGTAGTCACGAATATCCCCCGCTTCTACTGCTGCCTTTACTGCACATTTTGGCTCTTTCAAGTGTAAACAACCTCTGAATTTACAATCATCCGCAATTTTAGCCATTTCCGGAAAACATGCACCTAGTTCCTCTTTTTCAATTTCATCAAAATCAAAAGAACTAAATCCAGGAGTATCTGCCAGTAAACCATCACATACCTCAATAAGCTCAACATGACGAGTGGTATGTTTTCCTCGTCCTAAACTTTGCGAGATTATGCCTGTTTTTAAATTGAGATCAGGAATTAATGTATTAAGCAATGTTGATTTACCAACGCCAGATTGGCCTGCTAATACAGTCGTTTTACCCTTTAAAATAGGCTGTAAACGTCCAATTAACTCTTCTTCATCTTTATAAGTTTGTAAAACTGTATAGCCCATGCTTTGATAATCTTCAATATACTGCTGTAATTCCTTACGCTCTTCAGGATTTAGTAAATCCATTTTTGTTAAACAAATAATAGGATGTACATGGAATGATTCTAACACCACTAAAAAGCGATCTAGTAAAATGGTATTGAAATTTGGCTCTTTTACGGAAAATACTAAAATACCTTGATCAATATTGGCAATTGGCGGACGAACCAATTCATTTTGACGCGCTAATATCTTTTGAATCGTGCCATCCGAACCTTCTGTTTCCATTGTATATTCTACCATATCGCCGACAAGCGGAGATTCTCCACGATTTCGAAAAACCCCACGCCCTCGACATTGTATAAGTTGCTGACCATCATAAACATAGTAATAACCGCTTAATGCTTTTCTTATTTGGCCTTGCGCCATCCAATTCCTCCTTAATTGACATCTTTATAATTAACTTTGTCTTCTAAAATTATTTCTGAGTCACGAATAATTCTATAACTTGCATCTTTGCCCTCTTCAATAACAAGCTGTATATTGTAAGTCGTATCCTCTACAATCGAAAATTCTTTAACTGGTTCTGAAAATGTATGATTTTTATCCTGAATTTCAATACGAATTTTTTGCTCTATTCCCTCTTCTGTAGGTTTATACTCAATATTTACAGGGATAATTAATGTTTTCTCTGGCTTTTTAGCTGGTCCTTTACTCATTACAACCGATATAACAGAACCTTCCTCCACCATAGTACCTGCATTTGTTAATTGTGAAATCACACTACCAGCTGGGATCGACTCATGATATTCTTCACGAGATATACGCCAGTTAAGACCCACTCTATTCACATAATCATCCATATCAGCTTTCGTATAATTTACAACGTTTTCAACCCTTACCATCCTAACACCTTGGCTTACTTTAAACGTTATAGTCTCCTCTTTTGCTACCACTTCTGTATCTGCGGGAATACTTTGCTCAATAATCCTGCCTTCTGGTTCACGAGAAGGAACATCCTCTTTTATAACCTCTTTATACTTTCCTTTTATTAAAGCTTCGACTTGACTATAATTTTGTCCTACATAATTATCAACGGTCGTCATCTCTACACCTAAGCTAACAATTAAGTCAATCTCTGAGCCTTTTGCTCGCATTGAATTTTTAGCTGGATCTGTTTCGATAACCTTACCCTTTTCAATTTCCTCGTGATTCCGCTCCTGAGGCTCATCACCAACGACAAATCCCTCAGCTTCTAATTTCTTTGTAGCGTCCTCTACGGTTAAATTTGTTACATCAGGTACTGCCACTTTTTTCGGGCTAAATGCATCTGTTGCAAATAAAAAGAATAAGAAGATGACAATAGCTACTAAAAGTAATCCAGCAATATACTTTGGCCAATTTTTCTTTTTTGACTTCACTGGAGTTGGTTTTTCACTATTTTTTTTAGGTTTTGGTTGAGATGGAGCTTTAACTTCCACAATCGGTTCAATAACTCTTGTTTTGGTTAAATCTTCGTCCTTTTTCAGAACCTGCTCTTTAATAATTGGAATGGCTTTTGTCACATCATTATCAACTGGCACGACAAATTTTGGCTCATTTATTCGATTTGGTGATAATACTGTTTCTAAATCATCATACATTTCTTCGACTGTATTATAACGATGAGAAGCCTCTTTCGCTGTTGCCTTAAGCACCACATTTTCCAAACTTTGTGGAATAGTTGCATCGAAAGCACGGACAGAAGGCGTTTCTTTCTGCAAATGTTTGAGTGCAATTGAAACCGCTGATTCACCAGAAAATGGTAATTCACCTGTTAATAATTCATATAAAACAATACCGAGTGCATAAATGTCGGATTTGTTTGTTGCCGTACCACCACGGGCTTGCTCTGGTGATAAATAATGCACCGTACCCAACACTGAATTTGTTTGTGTAAACGATGTAGCACTTAACGTCATGGCGATACCAAAATCAGTTATTTTAACATTGCCCTCTGCATCCATTAAAATATTTTGCGGTTTAATATCACGGTGAATGATATGATTTTCATGTGCATTGGCAATTGCAGATGTTAATTGCTTCATAATGTGCACGCTTCTGGCAGGTGAAATAGGTGCAAATTCTTGTATGTACTGCTTTAACGTTTTTCCTTGAACATATTCCATCACAATATAATGTAGATCTCCATCATCACCTACATCATAAATATTAACAATATTCGGATGTGTAAGACTTGTAGCAGACAGTGCCTCACGTTGAAAACGTCGATGTAATTCATCCTCATTGGAAAAATCGTAACGTAATATTTTAATGGCTACATCACGGTTTAATATCATGTCATGTGCTAAATAAACATTCGACATACCACCGCCGCCAATGAGTTCTAAAATTTTATAACGGTCACTAATTCTTTTACCTACAAGCATTCTTACACCTCCTCATCCTTTTTTGTTAGTAGCACGAGGGAGATATTATCTTCTCCCCCGCTGGCATTTGCTAATTCTACAAGCTTACGCCCTTTCTCCCCAATGGAATCTGGATACGTAATAATAGATGCCATTTCATATACAGTAAGTTTATTACTTAATCCATCTGAACAAATGAGTAAATACGATTCTGATGCTAAATCAACTTCATAAAAGTCTGGTTCTATTGTTTCTTCTGTTCCAACAGCCTTTAAAATGAAATTTTTCTTCGGATGTGTCAAAGCCTCTTCTTCACTTATTTCGCCATTTTCAACCAGTACATTTACATATGAATGATCTCTTGTTATTTGTTGTGCACCATCTTCAAAGAAATAATACACACGACTATCTCCAACATGTGCAATGAAGCAATGATGCTCTTCTATTAACACCGCAATAAACGTCGTGCCCATTCCTTTACAGTCTTCATGTGATAAAGAATAGTCATATATTGTTTTATTTATTTGCTTAACTGTTTGTAATAACCATTCTTTTTTTGATGTTGTTGATACAAAATGATGCGCGTCTGCCTGTAAAAAAAAGGATTCCATCTGTTTAATTGCCATATCACTTGCCACATCACCAGCATTATGACCACCCATGCCGTCCGCTACAAGTGCTAATGCAAGCCCGTCAGGACGTTTAAAGAATGCAGCACGGTCTTCATTAATTGATCGTTTTAAACCAATATCACTTTCGACTGTGTATTCCAACACTGGTCACCTCGTTTCTTCAGATCTCTCTTGTGCACGTAATTGCCCACACGCAGCTGCTATATCTGAACCTTGCTCTCGGCGGATTGTTACGTTAATACCATTTTTCTTTAAAGTTTTTTCAAAAGCAAAAATTTGACTACGAGACGTACGTACATAATCACGTTCTGGCACGTAGTTAACAGGAATTAAGTTAACGTGACATTTAATTCCTTTAATTAATGCAGATAACTCTTCTGCAATTTCTACTGAATCATTTTCACCAGACATCAATCCATATTCAAAGCTCACACGTCGACCTGTTTTTTTAGTATAATAACGAACTGCCTCCATTAATTCATCTAATTTATATGCACGTGCAATAGGCATTAACTTTTGACGTGCTTCTTGGTTTGGTGCGTGTAGAGATACGGCAAAATTAATTTGTAATTGTTCATCCGCAAATTGATAAATTTTAGGAACTATACCTGATGTTGAAACGGTTATATGACGTGCGCCAATATTTAATCCTTTTTCATGGTTAATTACTTTTAAGAAGTTCATCATTGCATCATAGTTATCGAAAGGTTCGCCGATACCCATAATAACAATATGGGATACTCGCTCACCTACTTCGTCTAAAGTCTGCTGGACTTTGACAACTTGCTCCACGATTTCCCCTGCTAATAAATGGCGCTTCAAGCCGCCTAAAGTAGAAGCACAAAACGTACAGCCAATTCGACAACCCACCTGTGTTGTTACACAAACAGAGTTTCCATAATCATGGCGCATTAACACCGTTTCTATTGAATAGCCATCCTGCAATTGAAATAAAAATTTAATTGTACCATCTTTAGATTCTTGCTTAATAATGGTTGATAATGTGGATAAAGCAAAATTGGCAGTTAACTTTTCACGCAATCCCTTTGAAAGATTGGACATCTCTTCAAAAGTTTTCACTCGTTTATTATATAGCCAGTCAAAAATTTGAGCAGCACGGAAAGGCTTTTCGCCATTTTCCTTTAACCACTCTTCTAACTGGTGTGGCTGTAAAGAGTAAATAGACTCTTTTAAATTTGGTTTTTCCTTTTTCACTCGACGTACGGGCTTGTCTTCCGCTTCATCAACTAAATCGTTAATACGTTCATTAAATTTTTCTTGATCCACCATTAGTTGGATTCTCCTTTTTTACGAAAGGCAGCAACGAAGAAACCGTCACTACCAAAGTCTTGTGGAAAGACTTGAAGCATGCCATTAGCTTGCTTTTCCGCTAATTTTGTTGGTAAAGATTCTAGTTGTATAGCTTCCATTTCTGGATGTGCTGTTAAAAAGGCTTTAACTGTGCCTTCATTTTCTTGAGTATCTACTGTACAAGTACTGTACACAAGCTTCCCATCTATTTTCAATACTTTTGTTGCTGCATCAAGTAAGGCCAATTGGATCTTTTGAAGATTTTCTAAATCTTCTTCTCGTTTTGTATATTTAATATCTGGCTTACGTCGCATAACTCCTAGTCCGCTACACGGTGCATCAACTAAAATGGCATCAAAAGACGCTGCTTGTAAAAATTCTGCTGCTTTACGTCCATCTATTGGAGCTGTTTCTACAATATCCAGCCCAAGACGTTCTGTATTATGGTCAATTAAATCTAATTTATGTGGATGAAGATCTGTTGCTAAAATGGAGCCTTCATTGTTCATTATTTCAGCTAAATGTGTTGTCTTTCCACCCGGAGCTGCACACATATCCAAGACACGCATACCTGGAGATGGATTTAACACTTTAGCAGGGATCATTGAACTTTCATCCTGTATAGTAATAAGACCTTCTTTGAATGCTTTTGTGCGTGCTGGTTGTCCATTTGTTACATGTAAACATTCAGGCATTATATCACTTTGCTGTGCTGTTAATCCTTCATTCTCTAGTTCCTCAATAGCTTGTTCAACTGATGCTTTTGTAGTATTTACACGCACTGTTTGCACAGGTGGAACATTATTTTCCTGTAACATGGCTGTTGCTACTTCTAGACCGTAGTTTGCTACAAATCGTTGCACTAACCATTCTGGATGACTAGTTTCAATAGCAAGACGCTCGATCGGATCCTCAATACTATCTGTAGAAGGAACACCACTTCGTAATATTGATCTTAAAATACCATTGACCATCGAAGCAATTCCACGATGTCCTCGACGCTTGGCAATTTCTACTGCCTCGTTTACAGCGGCATGCGGTGGTATGCGCGTTAAATAATGAATTTGATATAAGGATATTCTTAATAACCAACGAACCCAATGATCGACTGAACCGCGAATAAAAGGCTCTAAATAAAAATCGAGCGTCATTTTATGCTGTAATGTTCCATACGTAATTTCAGTTAATAATGCGCGATCTTTTGCTTCTATTTTATGTCTTTTAATGGTTTCATTTAGCAATAAATTGCTATAGGCTTGATTTTTATCAACTGCTAACAGAATAGATAATGCAGCATCTCGCACATTTCCATCCCAAATAACTACACTTTTTTTACTCATTTAAATTGGTCCCCAATCTGTAATTTAGAACCTGTGCCACGTAAATATTCCTCTGCCGTCATGCGCTTTTTACCAGCAGGTTGGATATCATATAAGGCTAACGTTGTTCCATTGCCAGCTGCAACTTCAAAATGATCTTTTGCAATCGCAACTACCGAACCTGGGTTCACCTCATGCTTACTATTACCAATAGTCGCCCACCAAATTTTAAAGTTACCATCCTCAAAAGTTGTATACGCTACTGGCCATGGATGAAGACCACGTACTTGATTGTATAAAGTAGCAGCATCCTTTGTCCAATCAATGCGCTCCTGCTCTCTGGAAATATTGCTTGCAAAAGTAACCTGTGCTTCATCTTGAACTGTACGACTATTTGTACCATTAATAATAGAAGGAAGTGTATCCTTTAATAATTCACGGCCAACCATACTTAACTTTTCAAAAAGTCTACCGGTATGATCATCTTCTTCAATCGGAATAGCTTTTTGGGAAATAATATCTCCAGCATCCAGTTTTTCTGCCATATACATGATTGTGACTCCTGTCTCCTTTTCACCATCTATAATGGCTTGGTGAATAGGAGCACCTCCACGATACTTTGGTAGTAGAGAAGCATGGACATTAATACAGCCAAGAGCTGGAGCATCTAATAATTCCTTTGGTAGTATTTGTCCAAATGCTGCTGTTATGACTAAATCAGGCTGTAAGGCAAGAATTTGCTGTAACTCCTCAGAGCCGCGTAATTTTTCTGGTTGAATAACTGGTAAGCCAAGCTCCAAAGCTGCAGCTTTCACAGGTGGTGGTGTTAATATACGCTTACGTCCAACTGGACGATCTGGTTGTGTCACAACTGCTTTAATATCGTACCCTTCATCATGTAGCATACGCAAAATAGGCGCAGAGAAGTCAGGTGTCCCCATAAAAATAATAGACGTCATTTTATTCCTCCTCTTCTGCGTACATTTCTTCAAGTTCTTCTGCTGTTACAATACGTTTAATTTTTGAATCGAAAAGTACCCCATCTAAATGATCGATTTCATGTAAGATCGCGCGGGCATCAAAGTCTCCCGCCTCTAATTCATAAACACGCCCTTCACGGTCACATGCTTCAATTTTTACATAAGTAGGTCGTTCAACCTCACCATATAATCCCGGAAAACTCAAACAACCTTCGATATCTACTTCTGCTCCATCTGTTTCAATGACAGTTGGATTAATCATTTCTAAAATATCACGTTCCTCACCTAGCTCCACAATGGCAACTCGCAAGCCAACATTTATTTGTGGTGCTGCGATACCTACACCATCATATTCCACCATTGTGTCATATAAATCATCCAGTAATGTAATAATTTCATCATTAATTTCTGTCACTTCAGCACATGGTGTTGATAGTACTTTTGCTGGGTTTTCAATTACTTTTTTAATAGCCATCTTTATTTCCTCATTTCTGCTTTAAAGCCTTCCTTTACAAAAACCTTGAAAGGTATTTTTGTAAACGGATATTGCCGCTGTTTTCACTATATAGTAGACGGATCTAAATCTACCGTCATTAATATTCCCTGTTTAATCCATTCTGCTCGATACATGGCAAGCAGGCGCTGTAACACTGGAATTAGATTTGGTTCAATTTTATATTTTATCAAACATTGATAACGATATCTATTTTGGAGGCGAGCAATACTCGCCGTTGTTGGTCCAATAATTGCTACTTGATTCGATAAATTTTCACGTAGCCAATCTGCCACTCGGCCTGCATATTCGGCGGCCATCATGACATCTTCATGAGATAATTGTATAAGAGCTACAAAATAATAGGGTGGATAGCTTGAACGTCTTCTTAAAAACATCTCCCGTTCATAAAAAGGTTCATAATCCTGCGTTTTAGCTAATTCAATGGCATAATGCTCAGGTGTATACGTCTGAATAATAACCTCCCCTGGCTTATCATGTCGTCCAGCCCTACCGCTTACCTGTGTTAGTAGCTGAAATGTGCGTTCTGCTGCCCGGTAATCAGGTAAATGTAGAGATGTATCGGCACTAAGTACACCTACTAGTGTAATATTCGGAAAGTCCAAGCCCTTTGCAATCATTTGAGTACCTAATAAAATATCTGCTTGTCCTGCTCCAAATGTCTCCAATATTTCTTCATGTGCCCCTTTATGCTTTGTTGTATCAACATCCATTCGTAATACTCTTGCTTCAGGGAACAACTTATAAATTTCTTCCTCTACTTTTTGTGTACCTGTACCAAAATAACGAATATGATCACTTTGACATTGCGGACATATTTGAGGAACATGCTCCTCATAACCACAATAATGACATTTTAATTTTTCAGTTGTCCGATGATAGGTTAAAGAGATATCGCAATTTGGACATTGTACAACCGTGCCACAATCCCGACAAAGTACAAATGACGAATAGCCACGACGATTTAAAAAGAGCACCATCTGCTCTTTTTTCTCAAGTCTTACGCGGATTGCTTCAATAAGTGATTGTGAAAACATAGAACGATTCCCTTGTCGAAGCTCTTCACGCATATCTGCAATATAAACAGTGGGCAGGGCTTGATGTAGGGCTCGTTGTTTTAATGAAAGCAGCGTATAAACACCCTTCTTAGCTCTGGCGAATGACTCTAACGCTGGTGTCGCACTACCTAAAATAATAGGACATTTATAAAATTCGCTTCGCCAGATGGCTACATCTCTTGCATGATAACGAGGCGAATCTTCTTGCTTATAAGTTGATTCATGTTCCTCATCCAAAATAATAAGACCTATATTGGTAAAGGGTGCAAAAATAGCTGAACGAGCACCGACCACAACTTTCACTTTGCCTTGTTGAATTTTACGCCATTCATCATACTTCTCACCAACAGATAACCCACTATGCATAACAGCAACCATCTCACCAAAGCGACTACGGAATCGTTCAGTCATTTGTGGAGTTAAAGAAATTTCAGGTACAAGCATAATAGCTTCTTTTCCATCATTTAATACCTTCTGTATAGCTTGTAAATAAACCTCTGTTTTGCCGCTCCCTGTTATACCATGTAATAAAAATGTTTCAGCTGTTTGCTGCTCCATAGCTGTATTAATAGCTTGTAGAGCAACCTGCTGCTCATCTGTTAATTGTAAGGCTTGCGTACGTGAAACTTCTTTCGTAAATGGATCACGAAATACTTCCTCTTGAATAAATTGAGCAGCTCCTTTATCAATTACTGCCTCTAATACTGATAAAGAAACCCCTGCTTCGTCACAAATCTGCTGGGGCGACAATATTTCGCCTAGGTGTTGACACATCCATTGCAGTAATAACCGTTGTTTAACTGCTCTAGAGGATTGTCCCAAAGCACGTTCAACAAGTTGTTGGTCTGCTGTAATTTGAACCATACGTATCTCTTTCACATTCCCCTGTTGCTTCACAACATTTTCGATTGTAACAATGTTCTCTGCAACCAGTTGCTTCAATAGAGGAAGTAAACCTTCTCGCTCAAATTCTTTAAAATTAACTTGTTGGCGCTTACCGAATATAGGCTGCACTTCTTCTGGCAAAGTTTGATTTTTTTGTAACTTAATTATTTTTTCATATTTAGCTCGCAGTGCAGATGGTAACATCACTTGTAATGCATCAATTTCATAACAAATGGTGTTATTTTTTAACCACTTCGCCATTTGAAGCATTTCTTCTGTCAGCGCTGGCTCCATATCTAAAATTTGAGTGATTCCCTTTAATTTATTCAATGGAACATCGGTTTCATGTTTCAAACCTACGATAAATCCTAATACATTCCTTGGACCAAATGGCACTTTAACACGGCATCCTAATTCAATGACACTTTCCCATTCTGGAGGTACTTGATAATCAAATGGACGGTCTACATGATAGGTAGAGACATCTACAATGACCTCCGCGATTAAAATACTCATTGTGCCTCGTCCTTTATAATATGAGACCAAAGTGTCTGTGCAAAAAACTGAGGATTCGAAGTAGCTAAGAACTGGCCATTAAGCTGCGCTTGGTCACTAAAATCAATCCAGCTATCAGAAAGTATGTTAAACATCGGTTTGCCTTGAACTTGCTGTCCAAAAGTGACTGCTTTCATTCCTTCTACAGAAACTATAGGCGTTTTCTCGATGGTTGGTACATTCGCTGCATAAATAAAAAATGCTTGTGGATATTGAATTTTATAGGCTTCCAGTTGTTGAATCACATCATATAAATTGCTATTTTCTATTTCAATTACATGGGCGCCTAGCCTTTTTGCCTCATCTGCTAAAGCATGTCCGATTTGACCGTTTGCCTGTGGGCTAATCATATGCTGTTCATCCACTGGCACTTGTAAGGCACCTGCTATTACTAGGACTGTTTGACCTGCTAATGGTTTAGTTTTCCCTGAAAAGAAATCTTGCACAAGTGCAGTAATTTTTTCTGGTTCCTCTAGACGTCCTTTTCCGACATAACCACATGCTAAAAACCCCTCCGAAGGCTCAATAAATTGATAACCATCAGCAGATAGTCTATCCAAATTACGTTTTACAGCTGGATGGTCGTACATGTGCACATTCATTGCTGGCGCAATCCAGACAGGTGCAGTAGTAGCAAGAAGAGTTGTTGTGATCATATCATCTGCGATACCATTGGCTAATTTTCCAATTATATTTGCTGTCGCTGGTGCTACTAAAATCAAATCAGCCCAATCCGCTAAATCAATATGCGCAATCACCCTTGAATCTTTTTCATCAAAGGTGTCAAAATAAACATCATTTTTGGACATCACTTGAAAACTTAACGGATTCACAAACTGTCTAGCAGAAGCAGTCATGACGACCTTTACATTTGCCCCCGCCTGTGACAGCTTACTAACGAGCGCCACAGCCTTATAAACCGCGATCCCGCCTGAAACACATAGTAAAATATTTTTATTCATGCTAGGTGTCTTCCTTTCAAATGATAAGCTCCCAAAGAAGGATTCCCTGGGAGCTCACGGCATTCTGTATAATCAAAATCTACTGCAAACTAGCATACACGTAAACATAGTGTTTTACATGGATGTTAGATTTCGTCTTCGTACACAGCAGACTCATCCTGTGATACTTTCGTAAGTACACCTGCCGCTACTTCTTCAAGTGCTTTACCCACGTATTTATGAGAAACATACTTGTGTAAGCGTTCTGTGTCTTGTTCTTCTTGCATTTGGCGAGCGCGTTTAGAAGCAAGGCTCACTAATGAATATTTTGAATCGATTTCTTTTTTTAAAGCATCTACTGATGGGTATAGCATTGGTTTATTCTCCTCTCAACATTGACAAATATCTTTTTTCAACACGTTCTCTACGACAATGCTCAGCTTTGATAATCGCATTAATACGATCACAGGCATTCGTCACTTCATCATTCTCCACAACATAGTCATACAAGCTCATCATTTCAAGTTCTTCACTTGCAGTAGCAATGCGTTTTGCAATGATATCCTCTGTTTCTGTCCCACGTCCAACTAAACGATCTTTTAATTCCGTTAAACTTGGAGGGGCTAAGAAAATAAACAAGGCATCTGGTGCTTTTTTACGAATTTGTGCTGCACCCTGCACTTCGATTTCTAAAAATACATCACGACCTGCATCCAGCGTTTCATTCACATACGCTAGTGGTGTACCATAATAGTTACCGACAAATTCAGCGTGCTCTAATAAGCCACCTTGTTCAATTAGCGCTTCAAATTCTACACGCGTCTTGAAAAAATAGTCTACACCATCTACTTCACCTTCGCGAGGATTTCGTGTTGTCATCGAGATGGAATACTCATAATTCGTATTCGGCTGAGAAAATAATTCTTTTCGCACTGTCCCTTTACCTACACCAGATGGGCCAGACAGAACAATTAATAATCCACGTTCTTTTATCATTTATTCTCTATATCTCCCTTAATTTATAACAGACACGTGCAAGTTATTCGATATTTTGAACCTGCTCACGCATCTTTTCTAAAATTGTTTTCGCCTGAACAACAGCAACAGCTGCTTCTGTCGATTGATTCTTTGAACCGATCGTATTGATCTCACGATGTATTTCTTGCATTAAAAAGTCTAATTTTCGTCCCACTGAAATCGTTTCGAGTAATGTTTCTTCAAGCTGGTTGAAGTGACTATCTAATCTGTCTAATTCTTCGGAGATATCTACACGTTCTGCAAAAATTGCTACTTCTGCTAGTAAACGATCTTCTAACAATGTGCCATCTGCAATTTCAGAAATTCGTTCTACTAATCGTGTACGATATTTTTCAACAGCAAGTGAAGAACATAAACGAATCTGATTCACCTGTTCCATTAACTGTTCTTTATATTGTACAACAACTTCTTGCAGTTCTTGCCCTTCACGCTCACGCATTTGTACGAGCTGTTCAATCGCTTGTAAAATCGCTTGTTCAACAGCACTAAGTAAATCCTCAGGTGTAAGTTGTGGCTTTTGTTGTACAAGTGCCTGTTCCAATGATAAAAGCTCTTGCATCGTCCATTTTTCTTCAAGTGGTACTTTACTAGCTAATTGCTCCTTTGCCTTACGATACGCTTCAATTAATGACCAATTAATCTCAATAGATTGCTCTACGTTATCTAAGTCCTTCACATATACCATCACATCAATTTTGCCGCGTGACAAAGCTTGAGAAATAAGTTTTTTAGCAAAAATTTCTGCTTCAAGCCATTCTTTCGGAAATTTTGCATTGATTTCTAAAAAGCGATGGTTGACCGAGCGCATTTCCACGGTTAATTGAAAGTCTCTAGTTGTTGTGACACCTCTGCCAAAACCAGTCATACTACGCACCAAGGTTCGTCACACCTTTCTTTGCATACTGGGATTATTATAACATAAGCTCTGTCGATTATGACGACTCTCCAAAAAAAATTGGATAGAGTAAAAGCTAATTCTACCACAATTGAAGCTATATTTTAATATTCACCTAAAAAATGCTATGATAAACATACAAACAGTGTATTTGTAGGAGCTTAAAGACTGCAAAAGCAAATGCATGATGAAAAAATACGAAAGTACCAAGATGCTTGATATCATTGGAAAGAGGAATTCATATGGCATTTGATGGTTTATTTACTTATTCAATGACCGCCGACCTACAACAGCTTGTCACTGGTCGAATTACGAAAATACATCAACCTAATGCGCAAGAGGTTGTATTACATGTGCGTGCAAATGGAAAGAATCATAAATTATTGTTTTCAATCCATTCTTCTTATGCACGTGTTCATTTAACTGAGCATACGATTGATAACCCAGCAGAGCCCCCTATGTTTTGTATGCTTTTGCGTAAACATTTAGAGGGCGGTTTTATTTCTTCCATTAAACAGCGTGATTTTGATCGTATTATAATAGTAGAAATTGAAAGCAAAAATGAAATTGGCGACCCGATTGTAAGGGAAATACATGCTGAAATTATGGGTAGACATAGTAATCTATTGTTAATCGATCAAGAGCAAGGAAAAATTATTGATAGCTTAAAACATTTACCTCCATCCGTAAATAGTTTCCGTACTGTGTTACCTGGTCAACCTTATATTGCACCGCCTACACAAAATAAATGGAATCCTCTAACGGTTACAGATGATGAGCTAACATCGTTTTTTGCTGAAGCAAGGACAACGCAAGAGGTTGTAACACAGTTCGCTGGTTTTTCACCTCTTCACGCTGAAGAATTATTGTTCCGTTTGACTACAGCATCGGATACACTAACATGCTTCAAAGATTTTATGGGTTCCTTTGCGAATGGTGGCACGAAGCCAATGTATGCCATCTACAATAATAAAACATACTTCTCACCTATTGATCTGACTCATTTGCAAGGTGAAGTAACCGTTTATCCTAATGTTCATGAACTACTTGACCGCGTTTTCTTTGCACGTGCTGAGCGAGATCGTGTCAAACAACAAGCAGGAGACTTAGAGCGCTGGCTACAAAATGAAATTGATAAACTATCCTTAAAAACGAAAAAGCTTACAAAGGACTATGAGCGTGCATCAAAGCTTGATCAATTCCAACTATATGGTGAACTTTTAATGGCCAATATTTATGCCTTTGAAAAAGGTGTTAAAGAAGTTACGGTTACAAATTACTATAGTGAAACGGGCGAAGAGATTACGATTCCAGTAAGTGAACGTAAAACACCTATTGAAAATGCTCAAAGTTATTATACGAAATATACAAAGGCAAAAAATGCTTTGATTATGGTTCAAGAGCAGCTTGAAAAAACGACAGAAGAAATTGCCTATTTTGAAATGCTTGCTCAGCAAGTACAGCAAGCTTCTCCTGGAGATATTGAGGAAATTCGTGAAGAATTGGCAGAACAAGGTTACTTAAAATTACGTCATGCGAAAAAAAAGAAAAAACAAGTGAAACCTGAGCCAGAGCGTTATGTATCATCGACAGGTATAACGATTTCTGTTGGAAAAAACAATAAACAAAATGACATGCTAACATTTAAAATAGCAAAACGTACAGATATTTGGCTACACACAAAGGATATTCCTGGATCCCATGTTGTTATCCATTCCAGTGAACCTGATGAAACAACATTGCGTGAAGCAGCTACGCTAGCAGCCTATTTTTCTAAGGCTAGAGAATCCTCCTCAGTGCCAGTAGATTACACAGAAATCCGACAAGTTAAAAAACCAAATGGTGCCAAACCCGGTTTTGTGATTTACTTTGAACAAAAAACACTGTATATTGACCCAGACGAAGCTGTCATTTTACAATTAAAAAAACAGTCATAAAGAGATAGAAACCGATACAATTTGTATCGGTTTCTTTTTTATAATACACACACGTAATCCGTACTATAAAACGAGAAACAGGAACAGATTTTGATAAATTTCCACAGACAATCTTCCTTATTATAATGACTTAAAATAAACATATGAATAATCTGAACTGTTTCCTTCAATGCTTATTGACTTCTATCTTTCTTAAAAGCTAAATTAAAGTATAAAAACTTGTATAGCATTTCGGAAAGGGCGTATCTATATGTCTGTAGGAAAAAAATTAAGCTTTGGTTTCTTTACAATTATTTTGACACTAATTATTTCATTGGTGATAATGTTTCTGTTATTTTCAAACATAGAAAAGAAGATTGAAAATGCATTGGAAGGTCACGTTGCCCTAGTAGAACTAGCAGATAATATTCAATTTGAAATGGCTATGCAAGGGCTCTTCATTCGTGCCATTATCATCGAAGACAAACCTGCAAATAAAGAAAGCTTTACACAATACGCAAATATGCTAGACAAGCATGTGGAGGAAATGACCGGAAAATCTACTTCAGCTGAAATGGAAGCTTATGCAAAAGACTTAAATACATATAATGATCGTTTTAATGAGTCAGCAACAGAAGCACTAGCACTTTTTGAAGCAGGCAATCTTGAAGGCGCTTTGCAAAAAGTGAATGGTGATGTGCAACAAGCTAACAAAGGAATACAAGATGTTTCCGATAAAATCGTTAGTTACCAAAAAGATCAACTGGAAGCCGTCACAAAAGAATCTAAGCAAGCAGTATTCAATTCTCAAATTATTTCAGTTATCGCTATTATTATCGGTGTTATTCTAGGCATTTTCCTCATGATCTATATACAACGAACGACTTCTCGTCCTTTAAAAGCTGTTGTTCAAGCAGCTAATCATGTTGCTAGTGGTGAATTGTATCATCAAGACATTACCTACCAATCTAAGGATGAGATTGGCCAGCTTTCATCAGCATTTAATGCCATGAAGGGGAACTTGAAAAATCTTTTAACTCATATTCAAGACAATGCAGAGCATTTAACGGCTTCAGTAGAAGAGCTTTCTGCATCAACTGAAGAAGTTACTGCCTCAGCAGATGAGATCACAATACGTATAAATGAAACAGCGAATGCTGCTGTAGCTGCTACAGTTGCCGCTAACGAAAGTGCACATGCAATGGATGAAACAGCTATAGGTGTCCAACGTATAGCAGAGGCAACTCAACAGCTGCTTCATAATGCTGTTTCAGCATCTGAATTGGCAACAAACGGAAACACTACAGTAGATGAGGCCCAACAACAAATGAATGTAATTGATGAGTCTACGCAAGTAATTAATACTCTTGTCCAAAAATTGAGCAAACAATCGGAAGAAATAGGTCAAATAACTGCTGTCATTACAGCCATTACAGATCAAACAAACTTATTAGCGCTCAATGCAGCAATAGAAGCTGCACGTGCTGGAGAGCATGGCAAAGGATTTGCCGTTGTTGCAGACGAGGTACGCAAATTAGCTGAGGAATCTAAGCAATCAGCTAATCAAATTGTTGCATTAACCCAGGATATTCAAGAAGATACAAGCAATGTAGAAAAAGCTGTTTTAGATGGTTTGCACTCTGTCACAGAGGGTGTGAAAATCATTGGACATGCAGGACAAGCATTTGAAGCTATCGAAAAAGCAATAAATAATATGACAAATCAAATTGAAGATATATCGGCTACTTCAGAAGAAATTTCAGCCAGCGCAGAACAGGTAGCTGCCTCTGTCGCAGAAATTGCCCAAGGTGCTTCAACTAGCTCAGAAAGTACACAAATTATCGCTACAGCAAGCAAGGAGCAATCCATAACGATGCAGCAAGTCAATCAGGTGGCCTCTGATTTAAGCGAAAAGTCCTTAGATTTACAGAATCAAATCAATAATTTTAAACTATAACTAAAAAAAGTGCATTTCATATATATGAATGCACTTTTTTTGTACTTTTTTTACATGACAGCTCCTAGCTTTTGAAAGAAAATCATTTCTCAAGGTTATTGATAACGTTTTCAGCAGATTAAAAGTCAGATTTTTAGTAATTATTTGCATGCTGAATCCTCTTCAGCAAGACAATTGACATCCTCAAAAAAACAAAACTAGTAAAGTGGATTACTTTGGTAAACATCTGGCAAAAACCGTGACTTCCCTTTATGATAAATTGCTGAATAAAACAATATTCATTTGCATATATGGATGTATATATAACTAGCACGGAAATTATTTCAAAAAAACATAATCCCTTATTTTCTCTTCTCACTAAATCCATTTTTTTCTTAGTTTGGGTACCATTTTTCATACAATTGCTCTATTTTTTCTTGCCTTCATCCACAATTGGATAATACTAGAAAATTACAAAACAAGTTTCTTATATATCATTAATAGATAAAAATATTCATGTTTCGAGATCATATTTTGCAAGAAATTACCTGCAAAAGAAACTAATTCACTTAGTTTTACTTAGATTTTCTACAAATCTATACAATTCCCTCAAGGTTATACATCTATGACTTTCGATTCATTTTTTAAATATTGATAATATTATCAAAAAAATAGGAATTTTCCGTATAGTAAATCATTTTTTTATTTTTATTTTATTTTTGATATTCAGAATAGGTAATTATCAAATTTTTATTATATAAACACTCTGTTTCTTTAGTGTGATAAATCGGAAAAATTTATTAAACTCTTAAATGTCAGATAATACTATATAAATTTGAATCTTTTTTATTTTGTGCACAATGATTTTTTTGGTATATTAAATAGGAGCTTCACAAAAGGCTTAAAAATTGTATAAGGGGGATTCACATGAATAAAAACAAAAAGTTTTTATTACTAACAGTTCTTGCAGTATTTTCTTTAGTACTTGCTGCATGTGGCTTCGGTGGAGATTCGTCTGAAAAATCAAAAGACGATGGAAAAGATTCAGGTTCTTCTGAAACAACTTCAGGCGGCGAATTAAACTTAGTAGTAACTTCTGAGCCACCATCATTACACCCAGGATTAGCAACTGATACAACTTCTAGTGCTATTCTTACAAATGTATTTGAAAATTTAACAACATTAGATGAAAATGCTAAACCAGTTGCTGCTGCAGCTTCTGACTGGACGATTAGCGAGGACCAAAAAACTTACACATTCACAATACGTGATAATAAATGGTCAAATGGAGATCCAGTAACGGCAAAGGACTTTGAATATGCATGGAAATGGGCATTAAACCCAGATAATCTTTCTGAGTATGCTTCAATTTTTTACCCAATTAAAGGTGCTGCCGCGTATAACAACGGTGAAGGTTCTGCTGATGACGTAGGTGTTAAAGCAGAAGATGATAAAACATTAGTCGTAACATTAGAAAACCCAACACCTTACTTCTTAGAATTAACAGCATTCAAAACATACGCACCATTAAACCAAAAAGTAGTTGAAGGTAATGATGAGTGGTATACAGATGCTGGTGATGACTATGTAACAAACGGACCATTCACTTTAGGTGAATGGAGACACAACGACGCAATCGTATTAAAGAAAAACCCAGAATATTGGGATGCAGATAAAGTTTCTTTAGAGACAATTAATATCGGTATGGTTGAATCTGAAACAACTGCTGCTACAATGTTTAAAGCTGGCGAAATTGATTATCTTGGTGCTCCATACCAATCTGTTGCACTTGATTCAATCGAAGGATTTAAAGCTGATGGTTCATTAAATATTGCTGACCAGGCTTCAGTATATGTTTATAAACTAAATACAAAAGATAAATTTACTGGAAACGCTAACATTCGTAAAGCGTTAACTTTAGCAATCGATCGTCAAGGTTTAATTGACAATATTACTAAAGGTGAGCAAAAACCAGCATTAGGTATGGTGCCAATCGCTGTTAGTGGTTTTGAAGAGGACCGTGGTTACTTCAAAGATAACGATATTGAAGGTGCAAAAGCTGCACTTGAAGCTGGTATGAAAGAACTTGGTATTAAAGATCCATCTGAAATCACTGTAAACATTTCGTTCAACACTAGTGAAGCACATGCTGCGATCGCTCAATTTATTCAAGAGGGCTGGACGAAAAACCTTGGTATTAAGGTAGGTCTTGATAACTCTGAATGGCAAGTTTACCTAGAGAAACTTAATCAATTAGACTACCAAGCTGGACGTCTAGGCTGGACTGGTGACTATAATGATGCATATACATTCTTAGAAATCTATGATACTGCTGAAAATGGTAACAATGATACTGGTTGGGAAAACCCAGAATATAAAAAGTTATTAGATCAATCTAACCTAGAAACAGATCCTGCTAAACGTCTTGAGCTTCTAAAACAAGCAGAGTCAGTTATCATGACTGATTTACCTGTTGCACCTATCTACTACTACACTAATCTTTCTGTAGTACACGATAACGTGAAAAACATGCAAGCAGATGTTCTTGGTAACATTCCACTTAAAGAGGTTGTAGTAGAAGAAAAATAATTATTTATATTATTTTATCTTGCTTTTTTAGCTCTACAGCAAGAGCTGCCTCGTAGCCACTACGGCGCGGGTCAGCTCTTTTTAAAATACGAAGGCATTTATTTGTCTGAAAATTGACAAATAGAAGGAGGAGTTTTATGTGATTAAATATATTTTGAAAAGGCTGATGTATATACTTCTCGCGCTTTTCGTCATCGTAACTGTTACGTTTTTCTTAATGCGTCTCGCTCCTGGTAGTCCTTTCGCGAGTGAACGTAATTTCCCACCTCAAATCGAGGAGAAGTTAAACGAAACGTATGGATTAAATAACCCTTGGTATATACAATATAAAGATTATTTAATCGATACGGCCACTTTCAATTTCGGTGAGTCAATGAAATATAAAGCGCGTTCTACAAATGATATGATTTCTGAAAGTTTCCCTGTTTCTTTAACATTAGGGATTGAAGCTATGCTACTTGCAGTTGGATTGGGTATTTTAATTGGCGTAGTTTCCGCGCTATATCATAATAAGTTCCCGGATTATTTGGCAACGTCCTTTGCGGTGCTATTTATATCAGTACCTTCATTTATCTTAGCTGGTTTAATGCAGTATTTCTTAGCCTATAAGTTAGGTTGGTTCCCAATTAGTGGATGGAAAGGCTTTGTTTATAGTATATTACCTGCCTTTGCAATCGCTTTCTCACACATGGGCTTTATCGCAAAATTAACACGTTCAAGTATGCTTGAGCAAAACAATAGTGATTATGTAAAAATGGCTCGCGCTAAAGGTATTGGGAAATGGACAATCGTATTCCGACATACTTTACGAAATGCCCTTCTACCAGTCGTAACATATCTCGGCCCATTAACAGCTGGTGTTGTAACAGGTAGTTTCATTGTTGAACAAATTTTCGCTATTCCTGGACTTGGTAAACACTTCGTTCAAAGTATTACAAACCGTGACTATACAGTCATTATGGGTACGACAGTGTTCTACTCTATCATCCTTTTATTTGCGGTATTAATCGTTGATATTCTTTATAGTGTGATTGATCCGCGTATTAAACTGAAAGGAGCGAAAAAATAATGACACAGCAACAAATTGAAAAAGATAAGTTTAAAATTGTTGGTGGAAATCATGAAGCAACGGAAAAATTAGCTGATAAATCAGTCTCCTTTTGGAAAGAAGTATTTCTCCGTTTCTCTCATAACAAAATGGCCATCATTGGGATAATTATTTTAATCATTGTTATTTTAATGGCTACATTTGTACCAATTTTTTCTCAATACAAAGCAAGTGATCAGCTAGGTTTTTACAATGCACCACCATCTGCACAATTTTGGTTTGGAACGGATGATCTTGGTCGTGACATTTTCGTTCGTATTTGGGAAGGGGCTCGTATTTCCCTATTTATCGGTATTGCCGCAGCGATTATTGACTTAATTATCGGTGTTATTTGGGGAAGTATTTCAGGCTTAGCAGGTGGTCGTGTCGATAACATTATGATGCGTATTGCCGACGTTTTAACAGCAGTACCATATCTATTAGTTGTAATCGTACTATTAGTTGTTATGCAACCTGGTTTAATCCCTATGATTATTGCCCTATCTATCACTGGATGGATTAATATGGCACGTATCGTTCGTGGTGAAGTATTATCTATTAAAAACCAAGAATATGTTCTTGCTGCTCGTACATTAGGTGCTAGTACAGGCCATTTAATCATTAAACACTTAGTTCCGAATGCTCTTGGTGCAATTTTAGTAACGATGACGTTAACAATTCCATCTGCTATTTTCACTGAATCATTCCTAAGTTACCTTGGTCTTGGGGTTCCTGCTCCAACAGCTTCATGGGGTACAATGGCCTCTGAAGGAAATAAAGCCATTGCCAATGCTCCTTGGCGTTTGATTTTCCCAGCAGTATTTATCTCACTAACAATCTTTGCATTCAATGCAGTTGGTGACGGCTTACGTGATGCTCTAGATCCAAAACTACGTAAATAAGGAGGTGGCCGAGATGAGTAAAACAATTTTAGAAGTAAAAGATTTAAAAATTAACTTTAAAACTTATGCAGGACTTGTCCATGCTGTACGTGGTGTTAACTTCGATTTAAAGGAAGGTGAAACACTCGCTATAGTGGGTGAATCTGGTTCTGGTAAAAGTGTTACAAGTAATGCGTTAATGAAATTAATTCCACAGCCACCTGGTATTTATGAGTCAGGACAAATTTTATTCAATGGCCGTGATTTAGTTCCGTTATCTGATAAAGAAATGTCTAAAGTACGCGGAAATGAAATTGCAATGATTTTCCAAGATCCAATGACAAGTTTGAATCCAACTATGAAGGTCGGACGTCAAATAACTGAAGTAATTTTGCAGCATAAAAAGATATCAAAAGCAGATGCAAAAAAACGTGCGATTGAGCTTTTATCACAGGTAGGTATCCCCTTCCCTGAAAAACGCTATAATCAATATCCACATGAGTTTTCAGGTGGTATGCGTCAACGTGTTGTCATCGCCATCGCTCTTGCAGCAGATCCTAAGCTTCTGATTGCCGATGAGCCAACAACAGCACTAGACGTAACCATTCAAGCACAGATTTTAGAGCTAATGAAGGAAATTCAAAAAAGTTCGAAAACATCTATCATTTTCATTACACACGATTTAGGTGTTGTAGCTAATATTGCTGACCGTGTAGCAGTAATGTATGCTGGGCAAATCGTCGAATATGGTACTGTGAATGATATTTTCTATAATCCAAAGCACCCATATACATGGGGTCTACTTGGTTCGATGCCTGATTTAGATAATGATACTGATGAGCTTTTACGTACAATTCCAGGCTCACCACCAGATTTAACGAATCCACCTAAAGGTGATGCATTTGCAGCTCGTAATGAATTTGCGATGGCTATTGATTATGAACAAGAACCACCAATGTTCCAAGTTAGCGAAACGCATTTTGCAAAAACTTGGTTATTGCATCCTGATGCACCGAAGATTCCTCTTCCAGATGCGGTTGCTAAACGTATTGAAGGGTATTTAGCAAAGGAGGCACAAGAAAATGACTAAAACTGGTGCGAAAAAAATTCTTGAAATCAAAAATTTAAAGCAGCATTTTGGTTCACCAAGTAATCCTATCAAAGCCGTAGATGGTATCAGCTTCGATGTTTACGAAGGTGAAACACTTGGGCTTGTGGGTGAATCAGGTTGTGGTAAGTCAACAACTGGTCGTTCAATCATTCGATTATATGATATTACAGGTGGCGAGATTGTTTTCGATGGTGAAAATGTCCATGGGAAAAAATCAAAAAGTGAGTTAAAGAAATTTAACCGCCAAATGCAAATGATTTTCCAAGACCCTTATGCTTCATTAAATCCTCGTATGACAGCTGGTGAAATCATTGGTGAAGCCTTTGATATTCATGGTCTTTACAAGGATAAAAAGGAACGCCGTGCGAAAATTCAAGAGTTACTTGAAGCTGTTGGTCTAAACAAAGAACACGCAAATCGTTACGCACACGAATTCTCAGGCGGTCAACGTCAGCGTATTGGGATTGCACGTGCACTAAGCTTAGATCCTAAGTTCATCATCGCCGATGAGCCAATTTCTGCGCTTGATGTATCGATCCAAGCACAAGTTGTTAACTTACTAAAGCAGCTACAAAAAGAACGTGGCTTAACATATCTTTTCATTGCCCATGACCTTTCTATGGTAAAATACATCAGTGATCGTATTGCAGTAATGTACCGTGGTAAAATCATGGAAATCGGTAAAGCAGATGATATTTACAATCATCCTGTGCATCCGTATACAAAGTCTTTATTATCAGCTATCCCTCTTCCTGATCCAATGTCAGAGAAGCGTCGCCAACGTATTCCATACAAGCATACAGAGGTTGACGAAAGAGCAACCTACCATGAAGTAGGCGACCAGCATTACGTGTACGGTACGAACGATCTTGTGAAAACATGGGTTGCAAATCGATAAAATTGACACTCCTGTCGCAGTTTACAGCTGTGATAGGAGTTTTTTTATTTTATACCCTCGTTAAAGTCTTCTAAACCTATGAATACTTAATTCTATCTATTCCCCTACTAGAAGATAGATCACATATTGCTACTGGGTCTTTTCAATAGTGTTAGCTTGTCACTCGTTTGTCGTACTAGCTCCTCCCTCTAACCCTGTAAACGTCCAAAACCAGTAGATCTAAATGCTCTCTTTAATCACAATTAAAATGACGATACTTATTAGAGCTTGCTGATTTATATGTAGTAAATAGAATGTCCTTATAAAATTCGGCACCTTTAAATGTAATCTGATTACATTTAAAGGTGCCCTATTTTTTTACTCTAATTATCTTCTTGACTTTGGATTTAAAGCATCTTTCAAGCCTTCTCCAATAAAGTTAATAGATAAAATTACTAATGTAATAGCTGTGGCAGGTGGTACCCACATCCAAAGCTTATCCTTTAATACATCTGAGTTTCTAGCTTCAAACAGCATATTCCCCCAGCTTGGCGTATCTGCTGGTACACCTAACCCAATAAAACTTAACCCAGATTCAGCAACGATTGTTACAGCCATTAACAGTGTTGCTTGTACAATAATTGTAGAGGCAACATTTGGTAGTAAATGCTTAATAATAATCTTCGAGGATTTACAGCCAATTGATTGTGCTGCTAGAATATATTCATTTTCTTTTTCAGCAAGCACCCTACTGCGTACAATCCTTGCAACAGAGCCCCACAATAGAAGCGAAATAACAATAATTAGAGTCCAAAGACCGGATATTTTTCCAATAAGAATTGTGTTTAAAACAATAACAAAAATCATAAATGGAAACATTAAGACAAAATCAGTAAATCTCATTAAAATTTGATCGATTTTACCGCCAAAGTACCCTGAAATAGCACCTACTGTCGTTCCAATCAACACGATAAAGAACATACAGCTTAACCCTACTGTTAAGGATGATCTACCAGCATAGAGCATTCTTGTAAAGACATCTCGCCCATTCGTATCGGTTCCCAACCAATTTTCACTAGATGGTGGTTGACTTATTTTTGTAAAATCTACCCGTACAATATCTTTTGTCGTAATATATGGTGCAAGGAACGATAAAATGATAACTAGTAGTAGAAAAGTAAGACTAATCATCGCTAATTTATTTTTAAAGAACTTTCGTCTCGCTATTACCCATGGCGAGGGGCTTTTCTTTGGTGATTTTGGCGTTAAAACTTCTTGATTAGTTACCAATGTCATAATTCCCCCTCCTTAATCCAATCTAATACGTGGATCTACTATACCGTATAATAAATCCGCTATTAAATTTCCAAAAAGCGTTAAAAACGAAAGTATCATAGTAATCGACATCATAACTGCATAATCTCTTCTTCCTACAGATTCTAGGAAGAGAGCACCTATTCCAGGATACGTAAAGATTGTTTCTGTTATTACTGCCCCACTGATTAATGTTGCAATATCAAAACCAAGGAACGTAATTAATGGAATAATGGAATTACGTAAAATATGCTTATTGTAAATTTTAGATTCTTTTGTTCCCTTTGCTCTTGCAGTTCTTACAAAATCTTTTCTACTATTTTCGATAATGTCATTTCGTAAAAATTGCGTATAGGAAGCTGTTCCCATTAACCCTAATATAAGTGCAGGTAATAAAACATGATGGAATTTACTCACATAATAATCTAAAGTTCCTGGCTCCAAACCTACGCCTACAGAGCCATTGAAAGGGAACCACCCCAATTTAAATGAGAAGAAGTAAATAGCCACAATCCCCGCAACAAATGATGGAATAGCTAATGCTAAATAATTGTACGTTCCAATCAAATTGTCCCCAAGTGTATAAGGTTTTCTACCAGCATACATGCCCATAAAAAATGCAAATATGTAGGTAATGACTAATGATGTAAATGCTAAAAATATGGTATTAGGAATACGCTGTGCAATAATCTCTGCAGCAGGTTTTTTATAAACAGTTGATTTGCCAAAATCCCCTTGTACAAAATTAACCACCCATCTTCCATATTGTTGGATAATTGGATCGTTATAGCCTAATTTTTCTCTCATTTCTTCGATGTATTGTGGATTCGTATTAGAAGGATCAATTTCACCAGCAAATGCATCTCCTGGCATCATTTTTGCTAAAAAGAATACCACCAACGAAATAAGGAGTAACAATGGGATCATGCTAAGTAATCGTCGAAGTGTATATTGAAGCATGTAACGTCTCCTTATCTAAAAATTTACTAACTAAGTCCTCTAAAGAGGACTTAGTAGTAGGTTATAGCCTTTTCATTTTAAAGCTAAATTTTATTCTTTAATATTCCATTTATAAACGTCTGTTTGGAAACCAACTGCGTTGATATGAACGCCTTGTAATCGATTATTAATACCATATAAATCTAAGTTTTCCCATAATGGAAGACCTGGTAATTCTTCATTGAAGTGTTTTTGCCATTCAACATATGTTGCCATACGTTTGTCTTTATCAAACGCTTCTTCACTTAAGCCTTTATTTAATAATTCTTGGTTCTTCGCGTCTACCCAACGACCGAAGTTCCACTCTGCGTCATTGCCCCATAATCCTGATGGATCTGGATCTGCACCCATGCTCCATGAACCGAAGAATGCCTCTAAAGCTGCATCATCGTTATCTTTCATATCATTATATAAGTTAAATTCAATTAAACTACCTGTAGCTAATTCTGTTTTTACACCAATATCATTCCAAGATTGGATAATGGCTTGTGAACGACCTTCAAATGCTGCATTTCCTGCATAGTGACCAAATGAGATTTTAAATGGTTGACCATTCGGATCCTCTACAAAACCATCACCATCTTTGTCTACATAGCCTGCTGATGCTAATAGTTCTTTAGCTTTTTCAGGATCGTATTCATATTTATTTAAGTCCGATTCTTTTGCAGCAGTCCAGAATGTACTTGGAATTACTGTGTTGGCAACTGTTGCTTTTCCTTCTAAGAAAGCATCGATCATTGCTGGACGGTTAATCGCATATAATAATGCTTGACGTAATTCTTTTGATTTAAATTTATCAAAGTCTGCCACATTTTTTAGTGTAGCTTTATCGCGGTGACCAAAACGAAGACCAATGTATGAATAACTAACACCATTAGTTTCTTCAATACGCACATTATCTAATGCTTCTAATTCTTTTACTGACTGTGGTTTAATAGCCATAATGTCAATTTCTCCGTTTTGGAACGCACCTGCTGCTAATGATGGGTCGATTACTTTTACAATAACACCATCAAGCTGTGGCTTGCCCTTCCAGTAATCATCAAAACGCTCTAATTCAGAATACTCTCCATCTACAACCTTTTTCACTTTAAATGGCCCTAAGCCAACTGGATTTTCGCGAACTTGTTTTGATTCACTTAAATCTTTAACTGCAATACCTTCATAGTGTTTCTTCGGCATAGGATTTGACCAAAGATTTTCTAAGTTATTGATTTTTACTTCTTCGAACGTAATTTTTACAGTATAAGGATCAACTACTTCGATCCCTTCAATTTTATCTGCTTTACCTTCTTTTTTAGCTTTTGCACCTTTGATGCCTTCCGCATAATTGAAACGAGGTCCATCATAGTCTGGGTGAGCAAGAGTCTCTAATGCAAATACCCAGTCATCAACTGTTAATTCTTCACCGTTATGCCATTTTACACCCTTTTGGAATGTAAACGTATAAGTTAACTTATCTTCACTTATTTCCCATGTTGCTAAGTTAGGAACGTACTCTAATTTATCATTTACATCATAAATACCTTCCATTGTGAACCCTTGAATATAACTATCTACAATACTACCTGAATAAGCTGGGTCATATACGCCTTCCGGTGCCGTATCTGTACCAAATGTTACAACGCCACCCTCAGCAGAAGAACCTTCTGTTGTTGTCGATGTATCCCCACTCGTATCCTTTTCACTTTCCTTCTCTGTCGTTGATGAGTCACTATTACATGCTGCTAAAAATAGCGCCATAACTAGCAAAAGCATAAATGACCAAAATCTTGATTTTTTCATTTTTTTCCCCCCGTAAATTTTATTTTGTCAATAACTTTTTTCCGTTTTTATTAGTTTTTAATAGAGGTGGCATGCTACTCTATGCCCTTGCTTCACCTCCTTTAAAGCTGGTTTAGTTAATGAACACTCTACCATTGCCTTTGGGCATCTAGGATGGAAAGGACAGCCTTTTGGCGGATTAGCTGGACTAGGTATATCCCCTTCTAAAACAATTCGTTGATTTTTTTTCCTCGGATCTGGTACCGGAATAGCTGAGATTAAGGCCTGTGTATAAGGATGTAATGGCTCATCATAAATATGTTCCTTATCTGCAATCTCAACAATATTTCCTAAGTACATGACACCGATTCGATCACTCATATGTTTAACAACACTTAAATCATGCGCAATAAACAAGAATGTTAAATCAAATTCATCTTGAAGTTCTTTTAAGAGATTAAGTACTTGTGATTGTACAGATACATCTAAAGCTGAAACTGGCTCATCCGCTATAATCAGTTTCGGTCTTAGTGCGAGTGCTCTAGCAATACCAATACGCTGTCGCTGACCTCCTGAAAACTCATGTGCATATTTATAAAAAGCATCTTCCGGTAAACCAACTTTTTTTAATAGCTCCATAACTTCGCCTTGTAATGATTTCAATGACTTGTTACTGAAATTCATAATTGGTTCTGCTACGATACTACCAACCATTTGCATTGGGTTTAAGGATGCGTATGGATCCTGAAATACCATTTGAATATCTTTTCGTATCTCTCTTAAAGATTTGCCTCGCAGTTTTGTTATATCTTCCCCATCAAAGATAATTTTCCCATCAGTTGCGTCTAGTAATCTTAAAATGGTACGTCCAGTTGTAGATTTACCACAACCTGATTCTCCTACTAAACCTAATGTTTCTCCATTTTTAATAGCAAATGAAATATTATCTACTGCTTTTACATATCCAACGGTATGTCTAAAAAATCCACCTTTAATTGGGTAATATGTTTTCAAATCAATGATTTCCAATAAGTTCTCTTTTTCCTGTTTCACTATTGTTTCGCTCATGACGTCAGCTCACACCCTCTCTAGTATTGCAATCCTTGTAAAGTAAACATGAAACTTCATGACCCTCATCAATAAAGGTAAGCTTCGGTGTTACCTTGCTACATTCAGACATAGCCGAAGGACATCGGTCTACAAAACGGCAACCTAGCTGAGGCATATTTTTTAAAGACGGAACGATTCCTTGAATTGTTGTGAGTTTTTCAACTTCTTCATCGATTCTTGGAATAGAAGCCATTAAAAGCTTTGTATAGGGGTGCTGTGGATTGTGGAACAAATTATCAACATTTGTTCGTTCAACTATTTTCCCCGCATACATAATAATTACGTCATCACACATTTCTGCAACGACACCTAAATCATGTGTGATTAGAACAATGGACATATCAGTTTTTGCTTGAATACTTTTCAATAATTCTAATATTTGCGCCTGTACTGTTACATCAAGTGCCGTCGTTGGCTCATCAGCAATTAATAGCTTAGGTTGACAAGCGATGGCAATCGCAATCATTACCCTTTGTCTCATACCACCAGATAATTGGTGTGGATATTCATCGATAATTTGATCAGCTCTTGGTATACCAACTTGTTTTAATAATTCTATAGACTTCCTTTTAGCCTCAGCCTTTGACATAGTAGAATGATTTAGAATAATCTCTTCTATTTGTGAACCTATTGTAAATACAGGGTTTAAAGAGGTCATAGGCTCTTGGAAAATCATACTGATATCTTTTCCTCTTATTTTATTCATTTCATCACTAGAATAATTTTCTATGTTTTTACCTTGAAACTTTATTTCTCCGCCAGTAATTTTACCAATGCCTTTAGGAAGAAGTTGCATGACTGAAAGTGACATAACACTTTTTCCACATCCAGATTCACCAACTACTCCTAGAATTTGACCTGGTTTGACTGAGAAAGAAACATCATCAACTGCATGATAGATCTCTCCATCTATATCAAAACCAGTTTTAAGGTTTTTCACTTCTAACATTAAGCTCATTTAATATCACACCTTTATTTTTTTTACTAAAATCGCTACATCCTTTATGTAAGTAATAGAATCATATGTCCAAAATGTATTCTTTAAGTAAAAGATGTAAAAAGAAATTTGCTCACAAGATTCCCGCAAAACCCAATTTTCTGAAAAATATAGACAAAACATGTTAAACCTATATCAAAAACATATCCGGCTAAAAAAACATTAAAATTTAATCTAGTGATTTCCTAAACTATAACACAGTCCCTATTTTCCAAATAAAAAAATAACTGGATTGGTATATAATATTCTGACAATTAGGCGTAATGCTATTTTATCTGGAAATAATACATTTAATCAAGTGAAATTTTACAATTCTTACACTCTTATATACAAAATAATCCATACAACTATTCCAAATAAAATTATTCCTTTTTCATTTTTTCACACTGAACATTTGTTCATTTTTAGCTTCATTTGCCTAAAGTATCATTTTTTTATTTTATTACTATAATAAAAACATATCAATTATATCTATTCCAACAACCATATAATTTACTTTTATTTGGAAAACATGATTATAAAAGGGTTTCGTTAAATTATTTCATTAATAAAATAATTTAAAATATTTTAAATTATTATTAACAAATAATTTTGCCCGTCGAAGTGTTAGATAAGTGATGCGCATTAAATTACATTACAAAAACAATTTATTTTTACAATTTCTTTATTTTTAGCCCCATACTTCTTAACAATTCATCTACTAAATTTTCTTTTTCCTAAGTCGAAAAAACACAAAAAAACAACTATCAATAAAAATATCAATAGTTGTTTTTTATGCATTTTCACTCTTTTATATTCCAGTAACTCTATCTTTTATCGCTACAAGTTAACTGATTGATTACAGCTCTCCAGCCTTTAACTTACTATGCCACTCTTTTAAGAACGGAATATCTTCCTCTTTAATAGTACCTGATTCGTTTGCTGCTTCAATTAAATAATCGAAGTTTGTTAACGATACATATTGGATGCCAGCTTCGTCAAATGCTTGTTCAGCGCGTGGCAGATTATATGTGTAGACACAAACAACCCCAAGTACTTCACAGCCAGCTGCACGTAATGCTTCTACTGCAGTAATCGAAGAACCACCTGTAGAAACGATATCTTCCACAACTACTACTTTTTGACCTGCTGCGTATTTTCCTTCAATTTGATTACCACGGCCATGTTCTTTCGCTTTAGAGCGTACATACACCATCGGTAGTTCTAATATATCGCTTACCCATGCTGCATGTGGGATGCCTGCTGTTGCTGTTCCTGCTACGATTTCTGTTGCACCAAAGTTTTCTTTAATAACAGCTGCTAAGCCGTTAGCTAATTGTTTACGAATAATTGGGTCAGAAATTGTTAGACGTGTATCACAGTAAATAGGGGATTTAATACCAGATGCCCATGTAAATAATTCTGTCGGATTTAATTCTACAGCGCCTACGTTTAACATAGCGTGTGCAATTTCATTTTGTAATGTCATAATTTATGCCTCCCATAATTCACTTACGATTTTATATGCCGCTACTGGATCCTGTGCGCCTGTTACAGCACGACCAACAACGATGAGTGATGAACCGTCACGCTTAGCACCATCAGGCGTTGCAATACGTTTTTGATCGTGTGCGTCGCCACCTGCTAGACGAATACCTGGTGTCACACGTAGAAAATCATCTCCACATACCTCTGCTATTGCTTGAGCCTCGTGAACAGAGCAAACGACCCCTTGTAAACCAGCTTGTTTTGTAAGATTTGCATAATGCAAGACAGACTCTTGTAAAGATAAAGCAATTCTTTGCTCTGCTTGCATTTGTTGTTCAGTCGTTGATGTTAATTGGGTAACAGCGATTAATGCTGGTGTTTCTTTACCAGCAGGTGTCCCTGCTTCTAGTCCTTCCAGTGCCGCCTCCATCATTGGACGTCCGCCTGCAGCATGAACATTGACTAAATCCACTCCTAATTTTGCCAGACCCTTCATAGCAGATCCAACTGTATTCGGAATATCATGTAATTTTAAATCTAGGAAAATATCATGGCCTAAATCTTTCACTTTACGGACGATGTCTGGCCCTTCTTGCATATATAATTCCATCCCAATTTTCACGAAAAGGGGCTCATTGAACTTTGTTAGAAAATTAAATACTTCATCTTCTCCTGGAAAATCTAGTGCTAGTATAGGTTTCGTATTCATCAACGATGGCTCCTTCCGATAATTTCTGTTATATGTTCAATACCTAATGCGTCTAGCTTTGCTGGTAATTCATCTATTATAGTTGGACAGACAAAGTGGTCAACAAAATTAGCAGTCCCTACTGCTACAGCTGAAGCACCTGCAGACATAAAATCAATAACATCCTGCGCTTCTGTTACACCGCCCATACCAATGATGGGAATTTTGACAGCCTTATACACCTCATACACCATTCGTATTGCTACAGGTTTTACAGCAGGACCAGAAAGTCCACCTGTACCATTAGCTATGACTGGTTTACCTGTACGCTCATCTAAACGCATACCCACCAATGTATTAATCATCGTAATGCCATCAGCTCCACCCGCTTCAACCGCTAATGCAATATCAACGATGTTCGTTACATTTGGTGATAGTTTCACATAGACTGGCACCTCAGACACGGCTTTAACAGCCTCTACTAGCTCTCGTGCTGTATCTGGATCTGTGCCAAATTGAATACCCCCACATTTCACGTTAGGGCAAGAAATATTCAATTCCAACGCTTTAACATTTGGTGCAGTTGAAATGCGTTGTGCCACCTCTACATAGTCCGCTGTCTCTGTACCTGCGACGTTGGCAATAATCGGTACATCATAGCCCTCTAAAAATTTTAATTCCTCATTCATCACTTTTTCAATGCCTGGATTTTGTAAACCAATAGCATTTAACATTCCCGCCGCTGTTTCAGCTACTCGTGGCGTTGGGTTGCCTGCACGAGTTTCGACAGTCGTTGCCTTTATCATTATTGCACCCAGTTTCGATAAATCATAAAGCTGTGCATATTCACGACCAAAACCAAAGCAACCCGAGGCTGGCATAATTGGATTTTTCAAATCTAAGCCTGGAATTTGTATTGTTAACCGACTCATAGTGCCACCGTTCCTTTCGGGAAAACTGGACCATCAGAGCATACTTTGACATAGTCTTTATCTACTTGGTCCGTTGTTTTACATACACACGCAAAGCAAGCCCCAATACCACAGCCCATACGCTCTTCAAATGATAAATAACCCTCTTTTTCAGGATAAAAAGCTTCTAATGCTTTTAACATTGGTAATGGACCACAAGAATAAAAGACATCGAATTCTGGGACACGTGACTCTAATACAGTTGTCACAAAGCCCTTTGTTCCTTTTGTGCCATCCACTGTTACATAATGTGTTTCACCAAGAGCACTGAATTCATCCTCATAAAAGCAGACATCCTCTGTTTGGAAGCCTAAAACATGGATTGTTTTCACACCACGAGCATTTAATTGTTTGGAAAGTTCATGTAGTGGAGGTACACCAATTCCACCGCCAACTAATAGCGCAGTGCCTCCCTCTTGAACCACACCTACTGGAAAACCATTTCCTATTGGTCCAAGTACATTGACCTGTTGACCCTCACGATTCGTCGCTAACACTTTCGTACCACGACCCTCGGCACGATATATCATCGTAAATTCATTGTTGTCTTGATCAATATTTGCAATACTAATTGGTCGACGTAAAAGCGGCTCCAATGAATCTGACACCTTTACATGGACAAACTGGCCAGGAGTCATCTCCTGAACCAGTTCACCATGAAGTGTCAGTTCGAAAATGTTTGTCGCAATTTGCTTTTGAGAGACGACCGTCATTTTCTCTTGACGTATCATATTAGTGTACTACCTCCGCTTTAGGCATTTGTTCTGCTGTAAATGTCATAGATTCAATAACACGGACCATTGCTTCTGCTGTATCTAAAGATGTTAGGCAAGGTACACCATTTTCTACAGACTCACGACGGATTCGGAAGCCATCACGAGCCGGTTGTTTCCCTTTTGTTAATGTGTTGACAACTAGCTGTGCTTCACCATTTTGAATTAAATCTATTAATGTTTGACCTTTCGCGCCAATCTTACCAACAACATCAGTGCGTACCCCAGCTTCTTCAAAGGCTTTTGCTGTACCTTCAGTAGCTACAATGCGATAGCCTACAGTTGAGAAGCGTTTTGCTAATGCGATGGCTTCTTCTTTATCTTTATCTGACACAGTAAACAATACTGTACCTTCTGTGCGAATTTCCATACCAGCTGCAACTAGACCTTTATAAAGTGCTTTTTCTAATGTTGCATCTTTACCCATTACTTCCCCAGTGGATTTCATTTCAGGTCCTAATGTAATATCTACTCGACGTAATTTTGCGAATGAGAATACTGGCACTTTTACAAATACCCCTTTTTGCTCAGCCGCTAAGCCTGTTGGATAGCCTTGTTCTACAATGGATTTGCCTAGAATTGCTTTTGTTGCAATATTTGCCATTGGAATATTTGTAATTTTACTTAGGAATGGGACAGTACGTGATGAACGTGGATTTACCTCGATCACAAATACTTCTCCTTGTGAAATAACATATTGGATGTTCATTAATCCGATGATGCCTAGACCTTTTGCAAGGCGAGTTGTATAGTCTACTAACGTCTCTTTTTGAGCTTCTGTTAATTTTTGTGGTGGATAAACAGAGATTGAGTCACCAGAGTGCACCCCCGCACGCTCAATATGCTCCATGATACCTGGAATTAAAACGTTCTCGCCGTCACAGATAGCATCTACTTCAATTTCCTGACCTGTTAGATAGCGGTCTACTAAAACAGGATGATCAGGAGAGGCTTCCACCGCGTTCTCCATATAGTGTTGTAATTCTTCCTTGTTGTAGACAATTTCCATAGCGCGTCCACCAAGTACATAAGAAGGACGAACAAGGACAGGGAAGCCTAGACGTTCACTTATTGCAAGAGCTTCCTCTGTAGAAACAGCTGTTTCACCCTGCGGCTGTGGAATGTTTAATTCACGTAATGCTTGCTCGAATTTATCACGGTTTTCTGCACGGTCGATATCCTCTAAAGAAGTACCTAGGATTTTCACGCCATTTGCAGCTAGCTTATCAGCAAGGTTAATGGCAGTTTGACCACCGAATTGAACAACGACACCAATTGGTTGCTCTAAGTCGATAATATGCATTACATCCTCAATTGTTAATGGCTCGAAGTATAATTTATCTGACACTGAGAAGTCTGTTGACACTGTTTCTGGGTTTGAATTGATAATTATAGCTTCATAGCCAGCTTCTTGGATTGCCCATACTGAATGCACAGTAGCATAGTCGAATTCAACCCCTTGACCGATACGGATTGGGCCTGAACCTAGTACTACAACTGAAGGTTCTTCTGACTTAATCGATTCATTTTCTTCTTCATATGTGCCATAGAAATATGGTGTTTCTGATTCAAATTCTGCCGCACATGTATCAACCATTTTATAAACTGGAATAATGCCATGCTCTTTACGATAAGCATAAATGGCTTCTGGTGACGTTTCCCAAAGCTCAGCAATTTTCTTATCTGCAAAGCCTAAACGTTTTGCTGTTCGCAATACCTCTTTGTCATTTTTATTGTCAGCAAGTGTTTGTTCCATATCCACGATATTTTTAAATTTATTCAAGAAGAATAAATCAATAGCTGACCATTCATGAATTTGTTGAATTGTCACACCACGGCGTAAGGCTTCTCCGATGAAGAATAGGCGCTCATCTCCCGCCTTGCGGATTCGTTTTTCGATCCATGAATCAGAATTGTCCTCGGCATGCTTTAACTCTAAGTGTACTTGACCAGTCTCAAGTGAACGAACCGCTTTAAGCATCGCTTCCTCAAATGTGCGACCTAGTGCCATTACCTCACCAGTGGCTTTCATTTGCGTACCAAGATTACGTTTCGCCGATTCGAATTTATCAAACGGCCAGCGTGGAATTTTAGCTACGATATAGTCAAGTGCAGGCTCAAAGCAAGCATATGTTGATCCTGTTACAGGATTTTTAATTTCATCTAATGTTAAGCCAACTGCGATTTTTGCTGCTAGCTTGGCAATTGGATAGCCCGTTGCTTTTGATGCTAATGCAGATGAACGAGATACACGTGGATTTACTTCAATTACATAGTAATTAAAGCTATATGGGTCAAGTGCTAGCTGTACGTTACAGCCACCTTCGATTTTTAGTGCACGAATAATATTTAGAGAAATATTACGTAGCATTTGATTTTCACGATCTGATAGTGTTTGCGTTGGTGCTACTACGATCGAGTCACCTGTGTGAATACCAACTGGGTCAACGTTTTCCATATTACATACGACAATGGCATTATCGGCCGCATCACGCATTACTTCGTATTCAATCTCTTTATAGCCAGCAATTGATTTTTCTAATAAGCATTGTGTAACTGGAGAATATTTTAGGCCGGATGTCACGATTTCCTCTAAATCTTGATCATTATAGCAAATACCGCCCCCTGTACCACCAAGCGTAAAGGCTGGACGAACGATTACAGGGTAACCGATTTTCGCTACAAAGTTTTTCGCTTCATCTAATGAATGGATAATATCAGATTCTGGTACTGGAGCACCTAATTCATACATTAAGTTACGGAATAAATCACGGTCTTCTGCCTTATGAATAGCGTCTAGTTTTGTTCCTAGAATTTCAATACCAAGCTCGTCTAAAATGCCTGATTGGTCTAGTTCAATCGCCATGTTCAGTCCTGTTTGACCACCAAGCGTTGGTAAAATAGCATCTGGGCGTTCTTTGCGTAAAATACGAGATACAAATTCAAGAGAAATTGGCTCGATATAAACCTTGTCCGCAATTTCTGTATCAGTCATGATTGTCGCGGGGTTAGAGTTGATTAAAATAACTCGGTAGCCTTCTTCTTTTAATGAAAGACAAGCTTGTGTTCCTGCATAGTCAAATTCTGCTGCTTGGCCGATGACAATTGGGCCTGAGCCGATTACTAAAATAGTTTCGATATCTGTACGTTTAGGCATGTTGTTTCCCCTTCCCTGCTTCTACTTCCATCATGTCAATGAATTCATCAAATAAGTGGTTTGAATCCTCTGGTCCCGGTGATGCTTCTGGGTGATATTGCACTGTGAAAATTGGATATTTCTTATGTCGTACCCCTTCACATGTACCATCATTTAATGCGATATGTGTTAATTCCAAATCAGTATCTTTTAATGATTCGATATCGATTGCATATCCATGGTTCTGCGATGTTAAGTCTGTACGGCCTGTTCGTAAATCTTTTACTGGATGGTTCCCCCCACGGTGTCCAAACGGCAATTTGAAAGCTTTTGCGCCACTAGCTAAAGAAAAGATTTGATGGCCTAAACAAATACCGAACATTGGCACTTTTCCGATTAAGTTGCGTACCGTTTCAATACCTTCTTGGACGTCTTCCGGATTCCCCGGCCCATTTGATAGCATGATGCCATCAGGATGCCAAGCTAAAATGTCCTCGGCTGACGTATTGTAAGGAACTACTAGCACATCACAATCACGTTTATTTAATTCTCTTAAAATACCATGCTTCATTCCATAATCAATTAAGACAACTCGTTTACCACGTCCAGGAGATGGATAGGCAGCTTTTGGTGATACTTCACGAACATGGTGAGTAATGGCTGGCGTCGCTTGTAATTGTGCTACAATTTCTTCCACATTCACTTCTTCATCAGCAGCTGTCAATATCGCTTTTACTGATCCTTTACTGCGAATAATACGTGTTAATTTTCGTGTATCAATCCCTTCAATTCCTGGGATATCTTTTGATGTTAAATAGTCATCTAATGTTAAATCACAGCGGAAGTTTGAAGGTGTTTTAGCAAGCTCACGAACAACAAATCCGCGAATTGCTGGTGTAATCGATTCAAAGTCATCACGGTTAATGCCGTAATTTCCAACTAACGGATAAGTCAATGTTACAATTTGTCCATAGAACGAAGGATCTGAAATGGTTTCCTGATAACCTGTCATTCCTGTTGTAAATACAACTTCACCTTGTGAAGCGCGCTCACTACCAAATGCTGTACCTGTAAATACTGTGCCATCTTCTAAAACTAGTAAACGTTTTTTCATTACTCTGCCTCCTGATATACGATATTGCCTTCAAAAATAGTTAGCACTGGCCAACCCTTTGCCACCCAACCATTAAATGGTGTGTTGCGTCCTTTTGATACAAAGCCTTCTGCATCAATTGTTTGTTCTTTATGAATATCAATTAGAATCATATCAGCTGAAGAACCTACATCTAATGTGCCGTATGGTAAATCAAAAATTTCAGCTGCTTTCACTGTCATCCAATCAATTAATTGTTTTAGCGTCCACTTTCCTGTTTCCACAAATTGTGTATAAAGAAGTGGGAAAGCTGTTTCAAAGCCTACAATGCCGAATGGTGCTCCTACCATACCGCAGCATTTTTCTTCTACTGTATGTGGTGCATGATCTGTTGCGATGCAATCGATTGTGCCATCTAATAGTGCTGCATGCAGTGAATCCTTATCATCTGCTCCACGTAATGGAGGATTCATTTTCCAGTTCGCATCATCGGATGGAATATCCATTTCCTCTAGTAACAAGTGATGTGGACAAACCTCTGCGGTTACACGAATTCCAGCTGCCTTTGCATCTCTTACCGCACGAACAGATTCCTTCGTTGACACGTGACAAACATGGTAACGGGCACCTGCCGCTTCTGCTAGTAGAACATCGCGTGCAATTTGTACAGATTCACAAATGGATGGAATACCTGGTAAACCAAGTTCTTTGTTACGTTTTCCATCATGCATGACTCCATCATAAATTAAGGAGTTATCCTCACAATGTGCCACAACAACCATATCGTGCTTTGCTGCATCTTTCATTTGCTCATACATAGTAGAGGCAAGTTGAATCCCTACTCCATCATCAGAGAACGCTACAGCTCCCTGAGCTTTTAATTCTTCGATATTTGTTCGAACCTCACCTGAAATATCCTTTGTTAGGGATCCATAAGGGAGTACTCGAATAACAGCACTGTCTTCAATTAGTCCATTAATGAGCTGCATATTTTCAACCGAATCTGGTACTGGTTTTGTATTAGGCATCGCACAAATTGTTGTAAAGCCACCCTTTGCTGCAGAAGCTGAACCTGTTGCAATCGTTTCTTTATGCTCAAATCCTGGTTCACGCAAATGCGTATGGACATCGATAAAGCCCGGTGCCACAATCAAACCATGCCCTTCAATGATTTCAGCACCTGCTACAGTTACATCTTGTCCAACAGCTGTAATTTTCCCATCTGCCATCGCAATATTGACTGTATGCAGTTCACCTTGCTCATTTAACATTTGTACATTTCGAAGTACCTTTGTCATATTATTCTCTCCCCTTTAAAATAGTTTCCATAATGGCCATTCGTGTGTAAACGCCGTTTCGAACTTGTTCAAATATTCGTGATCGTTCACACTCTACTAATTCAGAAGCGATTTCAACATCCCGATTTACTGGTGCTGGATGCATAATAATTGCTGAATCTTTCATTTGTCTTTCACGCTCGATCGTTAAACCAAACTTTTGATGGTAACTTTCTTTGGAGAAGCTACAATTCTCCTTATGACGTTCATGTTGTACCCGTAATAACATAATGACATCGCTTATTTCGATTAAATTATCCCATGAATGGTGTGCTTCAAAACCACCAGACCATTCTTCTGGACATAGGAAGTGAACATTTGCCCCTAAGTTTTGTAATGCTGTTGCATTTGATTTCGCTACCCGGCTATGTGAAATATCTCCAACAATCGTGACAGTCAATCCCTCAAAATATCCAAACTCTTTTTTGATTGTATAAAGGTCTAATAATGATTGTGAGGGATGCTGCCCAGCACCGTCCCCTGCATTAATCACTGCTACATGCAGGCCTTCTAGTAGGTCATTGTAATATTCATCCTCTGACGCTCGAATGACAACTGCATCTATACCTATCATTTCTAATGTTTTGACTGTATCGTACATTGTTTCCCCTTTGGTAACACTAGAGAAACCTGCATCGAAAGGGATGATATTGCAGCCAATTTTGTACTCTGCCATTTCGAAGCTTGTTTTTGTTCGTGTACTAGGTTCAAAAAATAAGTTGGCAACGTTGTACCGGCGAGATAACGATGATGTTTCACCATTTTCAAACGCTTGTGCAAGATCTAGGATTTGATTAATCTCTTCTGTTGTTAAATGTTCCATCGATAATAAGTTCTTCATCATGTGACCTCCATAAGGTGTGTGTCATGAACGTCTATGTATGACGTTCCTAAAGTCAATTTCGCCTTGGCGTCATTGCGTCCGGATTTTGAATGAGGGTTGCACAATTCATTCCTTACAAACTCCGTGACAACTGCCTAAGGCTTTATTTTCATTCATGCTGCTTTCAATGTGGGATGAATGAAGATAAAAAAGCCCCGTTGATGTCATCAACGAGGCATAAGGAGGCGTGACAAACTACAGCAGGAGATTTATCCTACTTCAGCCTGTCCACAACTTCCCTTTCTTTGCCTCTCTGGACAATTCATTAAAAGGTACTACTATGAATTTTTATTTTGATTGTAAGGTACGGGTATTTCTGCTTCTTTCTTTCCTGGTAGAATAGCATTCAGCAGCACACCGATAATCGCTGCAAGTGCCATACCCTCTATACTTAAAGATTCTGTAATGACGAATTTTGCACCGCCAATACCTATAACTAAAATTACTGAAGCAATTACTAAGTTACGGCTATTACCAAAATCAATATGATTATCTACTAGCATGCGTAAGCCACTTGCTGCGATAATACCGAAGAGTAAAATTGAAACTCCACCAAGAACTGCAGTTGGTATAGTTGCAATTACTGCCATTGCTTTCCCGAAGAATGATAGTAAAATGGCAACCACAGCTGCACCTGCAATAACATAGATACTGTACACACGAGTAATGGCTAGTACACCAATATTTTCGCCGTATGTTGTTTTTGGAGGACCGCCGATTAAAGCACTGACAAATGTTCCAAGTCCGTCGCCTAATAAAGAACGGTGTAACCCTGGCTCTTTAATATAATCTCGCTCTACTACTTTTCCTAACACTAGTTGGTGACCAATATGTTCAGAGATTGTTACAATGACAATTGGTACCATGATAAGTAAAATCTTTGATGTAATTTCAAATTCATAATGCACACCTGGGATTAAAAAATCAGGCATGGCGAAAAATTTTGCATTGGCAATCGGTGTATAATCTACTATGTCAACAATCATAGAATAAATGTATCCTACGATTAAACCCATTAAAATGGGCATTGTACTTAAAATCCCTTTAAAGAAAATCGTAAAAATAATGGCTGTAAATACTGTGACTAAAGCTGCTGAGAAGTGTAAAAAGCTATACTCACCGTCAACGTTCATAGCCATATTCACGGCCGTACCCGATAGACCTAAACCAATAACCATAATCACAGGTCCAACCACGATTGGCGGCAAAATTTTCATAATCCACTTATAGCCACTTTTCCATATGATCAAGGACACAATCCCGTAAGTAATCCCGACTGCCATTGCACCAATCATGGCATGTCCTGGATTGACACTGGAGCCATCCTCATTTAAACCACCTGCTGCAAGTAAAATTGGCGCAATAAAGGCGAAGGACGATCCTAAATAGGCTGGTACCTGAAATTTCGTAATTAATAAGAAGAATAATGTCGCAATCCCGCTCGTTAATAGCGCAATTGCTGGGCTAAGACCTACTAGCTGTGGCACTAAGATGGTTGATCCAAACATGGCAAACATATGTTGGAAACTTAATGTCACTAGTTGGAGTGGGGTCGGTTTATCCTTTATATCTAAAACTGCGTTTGACATAATGTTTCCTCACTTTATTGTTCGTCTTCTTTGTAAATAATGACGCAATCATCTCCATCTACTTCTTGTAAATTGACGATGATGCGCTCAGAGCCAGAAGTTGGAACATTTTTTCCTACATAATCTGCTCTTATTGGTAACTCACGATGTCCTCTATCCACTAGAACGGCTAGTTGAATTTGAGCAGGTCTCCCTAAATCCATAACGGCATCCAGTGCAGCACGTACAGTTCGTCCTGTATAAAGTACATCATCTACTAAAATGATTTTTTGATTTTTCACTACATACTCGATATCAACTTGTTCTACATGTGCTTGTTCATTTTCATGTTTTGTTGTTAAATCATCTCGGTAAAGGGTAATATCCAGTTCCCCTGTACGAATTGGTTTCCCTTCAATTTTTTCAATTCGTTGTGCCAAACGTCTGGCTAGAAAGGCACCTCGTGTTTTAATGCCAACTAAAATACATTCGTCGATTCCTTTGTTACGTTCAATAATTTCATGGGCAATACGTGTTAATGCTCGAGCCATTGATGGGCTATCTAATAATTCATTTTGTGCCATATTCGTTTCCTCCTCTCTCCAATTTAGTGTTGCCATGTGTCCATAAAAAAACCTCTCGAGGCGAATAGCCTGAGAGGGTTGTATACGTGTTGAAAAAGCGCGTTGAAAAATTTGCAGCACAAATTTCTACAACACTATTTGATCACATGTACCTTCTCAGCCTCTCTGGACTGCTATTAAAGGTGAATATTTAGTTAAGTTGTTCATTCACTGTCGTTAGTATAGACTTTCTTTTCGTATCCGTCAATGCCTATTTCGTAAATCCTTTAATAATTGCTCATAATCAGCTGGAAGTGGTACTTCAAACTCCAAATATTCACCTGATGAAGGATGATCGAATCCTAATGTTGCTGCATGTAAAACTTGTCCACCAAAGTCGATTGTCTTTTTTGGTCCATATTTCGGATCTCCAACAAGTGGGAAGCCGATATAATTCATATGCACACGGATTTGGTGTGTACGTCCTGTTTCTAAACGACATTCCACCAGTGTATAGTCACCAAAACGCTCCACAACTTGGAAGTGTGTAACAGCGTGTTTACCATTATCGACTACTGCCTGTTTTTGACGGTCCTTTTGATCACGACCAATTGGCGCGTCAATTGTTCCCTTATCATGTGCAATATGTCCATGTACAAGTGCAATATATTTACGGGTAACCGTTTTATTGACCAACTGATTGACTAATGATTCATGTGCCGTATCATTTTTAGCAACCATTAATAAGCCTGATGTATCTTTATCAATACGATGGACAATACCAGGTCGAAGCACACCATTAATACCCGATAAATCCTTACAATGATACATTAACCCATTCACTAAAGTGCCTGTCATATGACCTGGCGCTGGATGTACCACCATACCCTTTGGTTTATTTACTACAAGGACATCTGCATCCTCATAAACAATATCCAAATCTAAGTTTTCTGCGACAACATCCAATTCTTCAACTTCCGGAACATCAATAGCAATGATGTCACCAGCTTTAACCTTATATTTTGCTTTTACAGCTTCGCCATTCACTTGAATGATCCCTTCACTAATCCAATTACCGATTTGTGTACGTGACCACTCGGTTTGTAAGCTTGAAAGTGCCTTATCAATACGCTCTCCCTGCTGTTGTTCTTCGATTGTATAAGTTACTTGCGTCATTGTTTCACCTGTCTCTTCTCTTTTTTATCTTCCATAATCAAACCAATCATCAGTACGACAACTGCTATGGTTAAGGCAGCATCCGCTACATTAAATATAGGGAAATCATAATTTATAATTGGTATTAAAACATCTACAAAATCGACCACTTCACCCCTAAATAGTCGATCAATAAAATTCCCTACCGCTCCACCGAGTAAGAGCATTAAGCCTACTTGAAAAACAGGCTTACCTTTTGCTTCTTTATGATAAAAATAGAGAATGGCACAGATAACAGCAACTGTGACAATGCTAAACAACCACATTTGCCCTTCTAACATCCCCCATGCTGCCCCTTTATTACGATGAGATAAAATGCCAAACCATGGGTCCAACACAGCAATACGTTCACCATACTCCATATTTTTTACAATTAGCCATTTTGTCCATTGATCCAATAAAACGACAAAGGCGGCCAATCCATAATATTTATACACAGACATTCCTCCGTTCACTCAACATCTTACCTATTCTACCATAACAGCACCAATGACAATAACTAATATCACATCAAAATATGGCGGATTCCCAATGTGCTTCAAGAATATAAAAAGCTATTCCTATCACTTTTTCAAGCAATAGAAATAGCTATGATTTTGTATGTTATACCGTTTCCGATTCTTTTGCATGTACCCGCTTCATGAAATCATTCACATCAGCAGGAACTTTACGATCTAATAATGACACAATGATAACTGATAAGAAACCAACAGGCACTGTCACGATACCTGGAATTTTAAACTGTAAGAAGCTTGGTAATGTTCCTGGTAAAAAGATCATCCACATGGATACGGCAAGACCAATTAGTAAACCCGCAATAGCTCCCTTCTCGGTCATGCCTCTCCACCAAATACCTAAAATAAATATGGGTGTGAATGTACTTGCTGCGACAGTAAAGGCAAGTGCAACTAAATGTCCAATAGATGCATCTTTCACAAGTAATCCCAGTGCTCCATATAAAATGCCTAATAATAATATAGCTACTTTTCCAGCAACAACACGTTGCTTTTGTGTAATGTCCTTTTTCATAATGTTGGCATATAAATCATGAGCTAGCGCACCTGAGCTCGTGATAAACAGCCCTGAAAGGTTGGAGAATATGGCTGCAAACGCACCTGCAATAACTAAACCAAGTAACCATTTTCCTCCTAATGCAAGTGCCGTAGTAGGAATCACCATATTATTTCCACCTAATACTAAATCACGCATTACCTCCTCACTAGCTGTCCCAGAAATGAAAATGGTGCGACCTACAACACCTAGATAAACAGCTAATAAGAAGAATACGCTGGCAATACCGATAGCCATCAGTGCAGATTTACGTGCTGCTTTCGCACTAGGATTTGTATAAAAACGCAATAATATATGAGGCAGTCCAATCGTTCCTAACGCTAAACCAATCGTCATACTAATAGTTTGCCAAAACGTTGGGAAATAGAAGCCTGTGCCTGTCCAAGCACCCCCATCAAAATTGACATCACTACCATCCAAAGCATACGGTGAAGTACCAGTGATAGGTCCACTAAAGGAATTAATAGCTGCGAGAATTTTATCATAATGTAAGCCACTATAAACCGCGGCTATTAACATGACAATAAAGGCTCCAAGACGAATCCAAAGCTCTAAAGCTTGATTGATGGTTGTTCCTTTCATTCCTCCAATCCCTACATAAAAAACCATCACAATACAAGTAAAGATAATGCCGAATTCATAGGAAGTACCAAAAAACATACTTAAAATTTGAGCCGCACCTAATAATTGGGGAGCTGCATAAAAGCCCGAGATAGCTAAAACGACCGCAACTGCTACTAGGCGAGCTCGTCTACTATGAAAACGATAACCTAAAAAATCAGCAACTGTAAATGCACCAAAACGTCTTAACGGACCGGCTACAAAAATAGCTAATAATGTTAACCCAATAGAGAAACAAAAAGCATAATAAGCCCCATCATAGCCTAGTTGAAATGTTAAACCAGCGATCCCAAGGAATGTTGCTGCACTTAAATAATCCCCACCAATCGCAGAACCATTTGTAAACCATCCAAAGCTTCGTCCTCCTACAAAGAAATCCGATGCTGTTGCATTTCTCTTAGTTAAATACGTAATGTATACAATCGTTCCCATTAAAGCAATGGTCATTAACATCTTTGGTTCTAATAGCGCTTCTATCATTCAACATTTCCCCCTTTGTTCCAACTACTTATTTGCTAAATCATATTTTTTTAGGCGCTTTTCGTACAAGGCTGTATGCACATAGGCAATAATAAATGCCATCGCCATCATCACAATCGTTGTTACAAACCATGTAACTGTCATTCCACCCCAAATTTTCTTAAATGCGAACTCTGGAGCAAACCAATTCATAACAGGGATACTAAAAATCAAAATAAAGTAAAATACCGATAAACCTAAACCTGTTGTAAATTCATCTTTCATAATTTTGTTTGTTGTAGCATCAAGAGGAGGCAAATCTTTCACATCAATAGTTCCTGCCTCCACGTAGTCATAATCATGACTTCCAACTTCCGCCATAAGCCAACTCCCCCTTTTTCTTGTCAGCAAATAATTATCTGAAATTTCAAATTATTATCCACTACAATTATTTTATTCTATTTCAACTACAATATAGATATAAAATATTGCTGTATTAGTACAAAAAATTGCTATTTTAAGTTAAAATATTTCTATCTTTTCAATTCACAGGGGGATGGTAGCATTTTAAAGGTGGTATGGTATATGGAAAGCTCATTTGACAAGCAACAAATGAGTGAATGGTTACAAGAGGTTTTACCAAACGCTTTTGAGGAAAGTAAAGTATCAAAGCCAGAAGATGAGGCCATTATTGTCTATGAAGTCAATCGGTTATTTGATTGGGTAAAGATTAATCGATTAAAAAGAAATTATCCTAACAGTATAATTGTCCCGGTTGTTACAGAACACCTTACCTACTCAACTGGTATAGCCATTGAATTAGTTTTACCTGCACTTCTCATAAAACCTTTACAAAAATCAAAATTTTTACGAATTGTAAAGAAGCTGTATACAGCCTATCAGGAAAAAAAGGCTAGTTCACTCACACTGCTTGAGCTATCACAACAAGTGTCCCAACATCATACCTCACCGTTCCGAGAAGCATTTTTAAAGCGTTTGATACGGGGTGAAGTCGACAATGAACAAGAAATTATCCAATCTTCATCCTTTCTATCATCAAACTGTATACCTAATATTGTGTTTTTAATTCAAGGCTATATCGATGGAGATGATAAGAAAGCAGATGCAAGCAGTATCATCACCAATATTTTCCGTCAAAATTTCGTAAATCAAGCACCTTTGTCCTTTTTACATTTTGAACGCTATTTACTACTTCTCATGCGAATTCCGCGTGAGTACAACTCATTCAAACATTGGTCAGAGGGAGAAGCCTGTCTTTTAGAAGTTATTGAAACACTGAAAAGGGACTATTGCATTCATTTGTTTATGGGGGTTGGTAGTGTATTTCAGGACGCTATGCAAGTGAAAGAGTCCTATAGCCAAGCGCGAAAAGCACGAAGAAAACCACCTATCGATAACATTCATATAAGATATTACGAGGATTTAACAAAGCATGAGCAGCTTCAAAAAGCCATCCATTATATTGAAGAGCATTATGACGAGCAACTAACCATTCGTGATGTGGCAAACTATATAAACTTTAGCTCCACACATTTTAGCAGACTATTTAAAAAGGAGACTGGTCGAAATTTCGTTGACTACGTTGCCTTTACTCGCATCATCAAAACATTACCCTTTTTACGTAAATACGACTATACCATAGAAAAAATTGCCTCCACTTGTGGCTTTAACACACCTAATTATTACAGTCTAACCTTTAAAAAATATGTAGGGATCTCACCAACAGACTACCGCAATACAAAAGAGATTTTATTTAAATAGTTCCAGCTAAAAGAATCTGCTAAATCTTCATGAAAAAAAGCAAGCCCCCTTAAAAGGAGACTTGCCTATATCTACATTGTATGCAGATTCTTGTTATTAAAAGAAAACTTAAGCGTAATATTTTTCTACAACTTCTGCACAGCGAGCGCAAACTGTTGGTTGTGCCTCATTTGTTCCAACTGTTTCTGAAATTGACCAGCAGCGCTCACATTTCTCACCTGTAGCCTTCTCAACAACAATGGAAACATGCTCAAGTGCTAAAGCTTCTGCAGGCGCTTCTTCAATTGCAGCTACCTCAAATGCTGAAACGATAGAAAGTTGTGCAAAATCAATGTTCGCATCATTCAATAATGCGACAACATCTTCTTTTGCATAGACAGTCACTTTTGCTTCAAGTGATTTACCAATTGTTTTAGCATTACGCGCTTCCTCTAATGCTTTTAAAATATCGTCACGCACATCAATAATTTTTTCCCATTTCTCACGAAGAGTGTCAAAGTTCGCTTGAACATCTACCTCTGGGAAGTCTGTTAATTGAACCGACACTTCCTCTACAACCCCTTGAGCGTGGAGGTAAGACCACATCTCGTCTGTTGTATGAGGAATAATTGGTGTCATAATTTTAACTAATGTCATTAATGTATCGTAAATGACTGTTTGCATTGCTCGACGGTCTTTGTTGTCATGACCTTCAATATAAACTACGTCTTTCGCAATATCTAAATAGAATGAAGATAACTCCACAGCTACAAAATTATTGACTACATGATAAACAGCAGCGAAATCATAACGATCATAGGCTGCACGCACAGCTTTTAAAACATCTTGCAAGCGCATATACACGTATTGATCCATTTCACGAAGCTCTGCATAAGCTACACGATCTTTCTTTGGATCGAAATCAGCAATATTGCCGTGTAAGAAACGGAACGTGTTACGAATTTTACGGTACACTTCTGACACTTGCTTTAACATATCCATAGAAATACGCACATCAGCTGTATAGTCCACAGAAGCAACCCAAAGTCGTAGAATATCTGCACCATATTGATCCATTACTTTTTGTGGAATAATGACATTTCCTAATGATTTACTCATTTTACGTCCTTCACCATCAAGAACGAAACCATGCGTTAAAAGTCCTTTGTATGGTGCGTAACCATTGATAGCTACAGATGTAATTAGTGATGAGTTAAACCAACCACGGTGTTGGTCAGAGCCTTCTAAATATAAATCAGCTGGATATTTCATGCCTCGTTCAACAAGTACACCTTGGTGAGATGAACCTGAATCGAACCAAACGTCCATAATATCATTTTCTTTTGTAAATTCGCCGTTCGGACTACCTGGATGTGTAAAGCCTTCTGGCAATAATTCTTTCGCTGTTTTTTGGAACCAAATATTTGATCCATGCTCACGGAATAAAGCAGAAATATGGCTAATTGTTTCAGGTGTAATAATTGGTTCACCATTTTCAGCGTAGAAAATTGGAATTGGTACGCCCCAAGCACGTTGACGTGAAATTACCCAGTCTCCACGGTCACGAATCATATTATAAAGGCGTGTTTCTCCCCAAGCTGGTGTGAATGTTGTTGCTTTAACAGCCTCAAGTAACTCACCACGGAATGCTTCAACAGATGCAAACCATTGTGGTGTGGCACGATAAATAACTGGTTTTTTTGTACGCCAGTCATGTGGATAAGAGTGTGTAATGAAACTAAGACTTTCTAATGCATCCACTTCTTTAAGTTTTTCTGTTACTAGTTTATTGGCATCATTATAAAATACGCCTTCAAAACCAGGTGCTTCTTCTGTATAGCAGCCACTATTATCAAGAGGACTAAGAATGCCTAAGCCATATTGTTTACTAATATGATAATCATCTTCCCCGTGTCCTGGCGCTGTATGAACACAACCTGTACCCGCATCTGCAGTAACATGATCTCCAACCATCACAAGAGATTCTCGATCATAGAATGGATGTTGGGCTACAATACGATCTAGTGCATCCCCTTTTACTTCTTGAACAACCTCATAGTTTTCCCATTCAAGAGCAGTTGCTACTGACTCTAATAATTCTTTAGCGATAATGAATTTTTTAGTTGCCACAGCAACTACTACATAGATAAATTCAGGGTTCAAAGAAATCCCTAAGTTTGCTGGTAATGTCCAAGGAGTTGTTGTCCAAATGATAAATTTAGCATCTGCTGGAACAACACCTTTCGCATCCTTAATAGCAAAGCTTACATAAATCGATGGTGATTTGATATCCTTGTATTCAATTTCAGCTTCTGCCAAAGCAGATTCAGAAGATGGAGACCAATAAACTGGTTTTAACCCTTTATAGATGTAACCTTTTTCCGCCATTTTACCAAACACTTCAATTTGACGTGCTTCAAATTCAGGTTTTAATGTAATATATGGATTTTCCCAATCACCGCGAATGCCTAGACGTCGGAATTGCGTACGTTGATTGTCAATTTGTTCATACGCATATTCTTCACAAAGTTGGCGGAATGCTGCTACTGACATTTCTTTACGCTTTACACCTTTGTTTGTCAATGCTTGCTCAATTGGTAAACCATGCGTATCCCAACCAGGAATATAATTAACATGGTAGCCAGTCATGGAGCGGTGACGTGTAATCATATCTTTCAATACTTTATTTAATGCATGGCCGATGTGGATATCACCATTTGCATATGGAGGACCATCATGTAGGACAAACTCTGGACGACCTTCAGTACGTTCCATTTGTAATTTGTTAATATCCATGTCATTCCATTTATCTTGCATTTTTGGCTCATTTGCTGGAAGATTTCCGCGCATTGGAAAATCTGTTTTTGGCATTAATAATGTATCTTTGTATTCAACCATTTAAAATTCCTCCTTTATTTTCCACAAGCATAATAGACATTTTTCACATAGGACAGTTATTGGCAAATTCAGCTAAAACGATTCGCAAACAAATAAAAAAAGCCCTCAATCCCACTAAGGGACGAGAAGCTTCTACTCGCGGTACCACCCTACTTGTAGCACAAAAATTATTGTACTACCTCTTTCAAGCACGTTAACGTCGTGCAACACGAAATAACTTACTTTTTTCAGCTATTTAGCTCAGAAGTGATGTTCAATGTTAGTTGCATGTTTGGGCTCGCACTGTCCCCAAATCGCTTCACTACGCCTAACAAATACTGTCTTCGTCTCTGCCTCTATGCGTATCTGTTCAAAATAATTACTATTACAAAGTATATGAAATTCATACAATCGCGTCAAGTTTCAATTGTAAAAGAAAAGTTACATATCTTCGGACTCCTGTGCTTCCTCAACAGACGCCTGAATTTCAGTTAAATCAATATCGTATTGTAGCAAATGATCCCAGTCATCTGCATTCAGTAAGTCAAGCTGTGCCTCTACAAGCATCTTAAAACGATTACGGAAAACCTTAGATTGTTTTTTTAGCTCATCAATTTCAATCGTTACCTTACGAGCCTTCGTTAAAGCTTCATTGACAATTCGATCAGCATTTTTCTCTGCTTCTTTCAAAATGAGTTTAGCCTCTTTTTGTGAATTTCTTCGCACTTCATCTGCAGCTTCTTGCGCTACTACAATAGATTTCTGCAAAGTTTCTTCTAAGGAGTTAAAATGCCTCGCTTGTTCTAATGCCATTTCTAATTGCTTATCGACTTCCTTTTTTTCCCTAAGCAAAATTTCGTAGTCTTTAATAATCTGATCTAAAAATTCATTTACTTCATCTTCAGCATAACCTCTGAAGGCTTTTGTAAACTCCTTATTATGTATATCAATAGGTGATAATGGCATACAATCCTTCTCTCCTTTACAAGTACATTCGTAGTTTCTATTATACAATTGTTCCGACAACTTAGCAGTAAAAATTAATGAAATTTACTTCACTTTCAGCTTTTTTGGGCCAATCGACCGATTTGTAGACGGATTTTATCCTTTTTTGTACGGCCTTCTGTCATAATAATTTTGACACGACCGCTTCCACGTATCGATAAAATATCACCCTCTTGTAATTCAAAAGCGACAGTATCCCGCTCCGTCCAATTGACACGCACTTTTTTTCCAGTAATTAATGCTTGTGCCTTTTGGCGTGACACATTTAAAATCGTCGCAATGATCACATCTAAACGCATCGAAGAAACTGTATGTGCTTCCTCAAACCACTCTTCCTCATTGATAAGCAGTGGGGCGTCTTCCTTTAGGGATTCTACATGTACCTTTACTTTACCAATACCCGTTAAATGTAAACGGACATAATCCGCTACCTCCTGTGCGACAACGAATTGCACCTGCTGCTCATTGACACGAATATCACCGAATTTACTACGGTTTAAGCCTAATGATAACAATGCCCCTAAAACATCTGGATGACGCAGTTGAATAAATTTAGTCGGATACTGGATAGTAAAGGCTGTCAGTTGAAAGTCTTCATCTGTAGCTTCATAGTACGCAGGGAAAATGAGCATACGCTGCCTCTCTGCTCCGTCAAATAGCCCTGAACAAGCTGTCTTAAGAGTGTCGTCCTGTCCAATAACCGATGACACAATAAAACGTTGCCTTGGGTCAAGAAAATCGGTCAACTTGGGTGCATAGCGATCCTCTACCTCACGCTGCCAGCTTAGCACTTGTTCAATAAAAGGCTGCTCATCTTTTCGAAAATGCTGGATTAAGTGTTCCATCTTGTTGTCTCCTCTTTCACTAGTTCCTATTTGCTTTGTTGGATGAACGTAGTAAAACTAGTATTCCCCATAAATAAAAAATCCCCACCTAAACGTGAGGATTTACTTCTAAACGAACATAAGAAATATTTTCTGAATGACTATAACAAGCCCTCTTTCAATAAAATTCAGCATAAAGATAGCCACAATTGGTGAAATATCTATCATTCCAAGTGGCGGAATAAACTTTCTGAATATCCCTAAATATGGTTCACACACTCTTTCAAGCATGCGACCAATGGCTGAATTTTGAGCGGCAGGCACCCAAGACATTAAAATATAGGCAATTAGCATAAATGAATAAATCCTAAATGCTAACGATACATAACCAAGTATTATAAAAAAAGTCATATAAACTACAATCCTCGCTATTAATTATCGTCTAAAATAAAGTTTGTAATTTCACCAGTCACTTCTACATTATCTGGCGTGCATAGGAAAATATCTTTACCAATACGCTGGATATCTCCAGCAAGGGCGTAGACTGTTCCACTTAAAAAATCAATAATGCGTTTTCCTTGCTCCCGCTCAATACGTTGTAAATTGACGATTGTTGCACGTTTATTTTTTAAATGTTCTGCAATATCTTGTGCTTCTGCATAAACTCTAGGCTCTATTAACACTACTTTTGCGCCCTTAGAGCTCATAGCTGCTTGTAAACTGACAATGTTGTTAGGAGTTGCTGCTGAACTTTGTGGCACAATTTCATGAATAGATGCCTTCCGTTCTTTAATTGTTTTTTTAGGCTTTATTGAATGAATCGGTTGCTGTTGTTGTATGGGTTGTTGCTGCTGAATAGGAGCTTGCGTGATTTCTTCTTCTAATTCTTCTTCAAGGTAAAAGAAGTTTTTAATTTTATTTTTCATGCTCATCCTGTTCCCCTCTTTCATTTCCAACAAGAGCCGTTCCGACTCGAACAAAAGTAGCCCCTTCCTCTACCGCAATTTCAAAGTCATTAGACATGCCCATTGATAACTCGGTACAAGGTGCGTGTGCGAATCCTTGCTCGGCTATTTGCTGTTGACATTGTTTTAATTGCTTGAAAACGGAGCGAATTAGCTCTTCGTCTTCCGTATTTGGTGCCATTGTCATTAAACCTACAACTTGAATCTTTGTAAATTCTTTCAATGATTCTACAAAAGGTAAAACTTCTTCGATGGTTAAACCATGTTTAGATTCTTCTCCTGAAACATTTACTTGTACAAAGCATTTAACAGGTTTTTCTGCTCTTTTTTCAATTTCTTCCGCCAAGCTCAATCGATCTAATGAATGTAAAAAATCAATGCTGTTAATCACTTGTTTTACTTTACGTGTTTGAAGTGACCCGATATAATGCCAGCACACATCAGCTTGAATCTCGGTAATTTTACGGTGTAAGCCTTCGGGTCTATTTTCTCCTAAATGAGTGAGACCGGCATCAATTGCTTCTTGCGTTCTTTCAACAGAAACTTCTTTTGTCACCGCAATTATTTGAACATGATTGCTCTGACGATTGCCTTTTTTTTCTGCTGCTGCTATTAAATCCTGTAGTTTGTTTAAATTTGTTAAGATTTTTGTCACTGTTTTTCCCAACTTTACAACAATAGTTTCTTTTATTGTAACAAGCAATGCTTGATTTATCAATGAATAGCCTGACCTATGTCAGCGTACATGATCTCAATTTTATAAACAGATGTCTTAGGAAAGTGCTTTTACTAAAATAACGTCCTTGCCAACAACAAGCACATCTTTCATATACACTTTTCTAACAGACTCTTCCCCTTTAAAAAAACCAAGATATTTACGAGGCTCTGCAATTAAAAATGCTGTCACATAGCCCGTTTCTTTTGATACTTCGGCATCTATTACAAAGCCTATAAATCGTCCATTTCCTGCTTCAATGACTTCTTTTTGCTGTAACATCGAAAAACGCAATGACATACCTCCTCTATCAATTACTTTTGTACGTTCCATTCATGTCCTTCATCAAACTTTGCTGTCACTTATTTTATGTATCATTTGTTCATTGAATGAAGATAAAATGCGCACCGAATAATTCGATGCGCATTTTTTTATTTGTAATCCTTTTGCATTGTTTCAATCGCATTTTTTTCAAGACGCGAAATTTGTGCTTGAGAAATCCCTAGTTCCTTAGCAATTTCTGTTTGAGTCTCCCCATAATAAAAACGTTTTGCAACGATCATTTGCTGACGTTCATCTAGCTTTTGCAAGCTTTCCTTTACCGACACGTAGGCAACCCATTGATCCTCTGATACATCATCATCACGTAATTGATCCATCATATAAACAGCGTCTCCACCGTCTGAGTAAATAGGCTCTTGCAAGGAAACAGGATCTTGAATAGCATCTAAAGCAAATAACACATCTTCTTTTTTCATGTCAATCATCTCAGCAATTTCTTCAATCGTTGGTTCTCGCAAATTATCGGTTATCCACTGCTCTTTTGCCTGCATTGCCTTATAAGCTATATCTCTTAGAGAGCGAGATACACGTAATGCATGATGATCACGCAGATGGCGACGAATTTCTCCAATGATCATCGGTACAGCATATGTCGAAAATCGTACATTATGCTTTAAATCAAAATGATCAATGGCTTTCATGAGGCCAATACAGCCTACTTGAAATAAATCATCTGCCTGTTCACCCCGATAGGCAAATCTACCGACAATACTTAGCACTAACCTTAAATTGCACATTACAAGCTCTTCCCTAATCTCAGTTTCTCCAGCTTGTAAGCGGATGAAGAGTTCCTTCATTTCCTCGTGCTTTAAAATTGGCAAAGTCGATGTATCTAAGCCGCAAAGATCTACTTTTGTTCGCATATTCGATTCCTCCGGATGTTATTCTCTGACTAAACCGTGACATCAGTTTGTCCGAGAGAAACAAGAATATGCACAAAAGCTGCGACCAATTTTAGGTAGGTTAAATTTCCCTCTCTACGAAATTGGTTGATTTAAATTTTCACGTAAATCTTGAATAATTTTCTTTTCTAAACGGGAAATATATGATTGCGATATGCCTAAATGATCGGCAACTTCTTTTTGTGTCATTTCAACTTTTCCATTGAGACCAAAACGACACTCCATAATATAACGCTCTCGCGCACCCAATAAATTAATGGCATGGAACATATGCTGTCGTTCTATTTTCTTCTCTACATTATCAAGAATAATATGCTCTTCTGTTCCTAAAATATCGGACAGTAATAATTCATTTCCATCAGCATCAGAGTTTAGTGGTTCATCTAGTGAAACTTCACCCTTCATACGACTCGTTTTTCGTAAGTGCATTAAAATTTCATTTTCAATGCAGCGTGATGCGTATGTTGCAAGTTTGATATTCTTATCTGTATTGAACGTCTCGATCGCCTTTATTAAACCAATGGAACCAATGCTAATTAAATCTTCAATTGGCGTTCCCGTATTATCAAAACGTCTAGCTATATAAACAACAAGACGTAAATTACGTTCAATTAGTGTGTCTCTAGCTCGTAAATCACCGTTCATAAAGGATGCAATGACTGTAACTTCTTCTTCTCGACTTAATGGCACTGGCAATGAATCATTTCCCCCTATATAGTACGTTTCACGACTCCGAAACTTACTCCATAATTTTTTCAAGCTAGCAAGTAGCCTAAGAAGCAATAGTTCTCCCCCTCTATGAGTTATTTGAAAGCGCTGAAAAATGTAAAATTGCTGCTGTGCTATGTGGAAAATTTTTTGCTTTTTTTGTTAAAACGATGTATTCATTCGTTTTCACTTGGGAAGGCTCCCCCTTTATATGCCATTCATCAAAGCGAAAACCAAGGACAACTGATTGCTGTTGTACCGTATTGACATGAATAAATCGTATATAACGCTGATAATCTTCAGAAAACATAGATACATCGTATGGGTCTGTTTCTTGCCATTCTATTAATGATTTTCGAAACGCTGAAGGTAAGTGTGGTCGCAATGCTGTATAAGAGACAAAATGAACTGGCTTTCCTGATAATGGCTCAATCGCTTGATTGCCTGTATCAACAAAAGCGGAAAGCGGGATTGTTGCTCCAAAAATTTTTAAAGTTGTATCAAATACAAACTGACCACTTAAGCGCTCTAACTTGACAAATCCCCATTGCTTATAAAATGCAATAAGATTTAAAACTGCCAATAAAAAGCAAATCATAATAAAATGAGTAACAGAAAGATTTTTCAAAAAAGGTTGTAGTGCTGTTAACAATCCACCAATCACGATTGTTGCTGTTAACACAATAGGTCCTTGCTTTTGAAAGCTACGAATCTTGAAGCGAAATGCTATACCAATTAACAATATAAAACTAAGAATCGTCGTCCACAGCATTTGACCGCCAATGACAGCTACAAAACTACTACAAATTGAACTCATTAATAATCTTGAATTTTTCACTAAGACTCCTGTGACTCTTGCTGTAAACGTGAGTATCGCTAGATTAAAAAGCGTATTAATGAGCACCAGCCATTCTCCATACATAACAGCCGCCTCCTATATACAAAGTTAGCATGTTACTCCCACAAATATTGTCAAACAATCGCATCATTTCCTAAAAATGTTTTGACAAAAAACATGGTTTCCTTACACATTTGAACATCATGCCAGCCAAAATAAAAAGCTCGTATTCTACATATGTAAAATACGAGCTTTTTAGAAGTTATTTGTTTTATCTTATTTTCAGCAATTGTACCGAAAGAGAAGCATCAGGTAGACTTTTTCAAAGGACAAAGAAAAGTTCTATTCTCCAACTCGAAAGTCTGGAACCAATGATGCCGAGACGTCATAGTTTTAGCCTCGATTTTTGCGGTTACGTAAAAATGCTGGGACTTCGAGCATGTCATCCTGTGCATAATGCTGCTGATTTTGACGTGGCTGCTCTTGTTGAACATGCATTTCTTGTCGTTGTTCACGAATTGGTGCTTGTTGCTGTGGAGCAGATTGTCTGTTTATGTTAAGTGACGGCTTCGTTGTATTACGTTGTTGCTGTAAAGCTTCCTCTGAGAAGCCAGTAGCAATGACTGTAACAATAATTTCATCTTTAAGGTTTTCATTAATAACTGAACCGAAAATCATGTTTACTTCTTCATCTGACGCAGAGGCAACGATATCTGCTGCCTCTTGCACTTCAAATAAGCTAAGATTTGAACCACCAGTGATGTTCATTAGGACGCCTTTAGCACCATCGATTGATGATTCAAGCAATGGACTTGAAATAGCTTTCTTTGCTGCTTCAGAAGCTCTGTTTTCGCCTGTAGCAATACCAATCCCCATCAATGCTGAACCTTTGTTAGACATAATTGTTTTCACGTCTGCAAAGTCTAAGTTAATAAGACCAGGTGTGGCAATCAAATCTGAAATACCTTGTACACCTTGACGTAGAACATTATCAGCTTCTCTGAAGGCTTCTAACATCGGCGTTGATTTATCGACAATTTGTAATAGCTTATCGTTCGGGATGACAATCAGTGTATCCACAGATTCTTTCATACCACCAATACCACCGATTGCCTGTGTTTGGCGTTTACGACCCTCAAACGTAAATGGACGTGTTACAACCCCGACTGTAAGAGCTCCCAATTCACGTGCGATCTGTGCAATGACTGGTGCTGCACCAGTACCCGTTCCACCACCCATACCAGCAGTGACGAATACCATATCTGCACCACGTAGAACCTCTTCTAGTTGTTCTCTACTCTCTTCAGCAGCTTTTTTTCCTACCTCTGGATTTGCACCTGCGCCTAATCCACGTGTTAACTTAGCACCAATTTGTAGCTTTACTTCCGCTTTAGATAAATTTAATGCTTGAGCATCCGTGTTAACAGCGATAAAGTCAACACCTTGCACACCATGTTCTATCATTCGATTGACAGCGTTGTTACCGCCACCACCAACACCTATGACCTTTATTACTGCAAGTTCATCAACACTTGTATCAAATTCTAACATCTCTTTTTTCCTCCCACGGTAACTCGACTCTGTATCATTCATTACGCATTCTAGTTAATCAAAAAACTTATCAAATAATTTTTTTGCTCTTCCGATTACGCTTTCTTTTGGTTCTGAAGGTGCAGAATACTCTTGCTTTTTACTTATAGTTGGCTGAGCCCCTACAACTGCATATTCAATAGGTTGCGTATTCGAACTTTTACCGTAAAAATCATCTTCTAAATAGGCGTAACGTATAAGTCCAACTGCCGTCGCAAATGAAGGCTCTCTAACGCCAATATAATCGGGTGTATAGATTCTTACACGCGTTTGTAGAATTTGACGTGCCAATTGGGCTATCCCCTCAAGCTTTGCAACACCACCTGTTATAACAACGCCACCCGGTAAATCTCGTACACCTAAACGCGCTAATTCATCAATAACTAACTCCAATAATTCTTCTAAACGAGCGCCAATAATTTCCGATATATAGCGCTGACTGTACTGATCTGTAGAATCTGTGCCAACAATAGGCACTTCAAAGAGTTCGTCATCAGATGCATCATCATAAAAGGCATGTCCATACTGGTGTTTGATTTGTTCGGCTTGTTCTGTTGGTGTTTTTAAAACGATTGAAATATCTTTCGTTATATGATCACCACCGACAGGTAGGACACCTGTATGGGTTAACAAACCTTCTTCAAATACTGCAATTGTTGTAGATCCGCCTCCTAAGTCTATAAAGGCAGTTCCTTGGTTTTTTTCATCTTCAGTTAATGCAAAATAGCCTGATGCTAATGGTTGTAAATATATTTCTCGTATACTTAACCCAGCGCGCTCAACACAGCGAAGAACATTGTGTAGAAGCGTTTTGGATGTCGTTATCATTGTTGCATCCATTTCTAGACGGATGCCAATCATACCACGAGGATCTTTAATTTCATCAAGGTTGTCCACAATAAACTGTCTTGGAATGATGTTAACTAATTCACGTTCAGGAGGTATTGACATGACTTGTGCAGATTCTACCACTCTGTCTAAATCATCATCTGTAATTTCTCTGTTTTCACTATTTACAGCGACAACACCTTTAACTAGCTGTAACATCGTCTGGTTAGCTGGAACGCCTAAAACGACTTCATGAATTTGATAACCTGTCATTCGTTCGGCTTGTTCTACTGCTTTTCGAATAGATTGTACTGTTGCGTCAATGTCAACAATTGCACCTTTTCGAACTCCATTCGATTTTACATTTCCGACGCCAATTACATGTAATTGTCCGTCACTCATTTCACCTATTAATACCTTGATAGAGGAGGACCCAATATCAAGTGAAATGTATAAATCTTGCTGATTCAATTCGCTGCACCTCCTTGAAAAATGCTCTTATTTTCATTCTATTGTAAATTTCCCATAATGTCTAAGCAAATCGAGTATTTTGATCAATTTTTCTCTCATTCTATGGAAGTTTTTTTTCGTTTGTGACGTTTCTCATCTATACGAGTTAGTAGAATACGCCTAATTATTGCAATATTTTGGAATAATCGTACTCCAAAAGCGAAAATGGCTGCTAAATACAAATCTATCCCCAAATTCACACCTATGAAGGCTAAACCTGCTGCTAGAACTATATTAAAAAAGAATCCTGATACAAAGACTTTATCGTCGTAAACTTGCTGTAATTGAGCACGGATACCACCAAATAATGTATCTAAAGCTGCTAAAACAGCTATTGACAGATAATTTTCATACATAGAGGGGATTTGTATATTTGTTAACAAGCCAAGGGCAAGTCCAAATATCAAACCTAAAAACGGTAGCCACATATATTAATCTCCTTTTTTTACCTCTGTTAAATAATCATTTGTCAACGGCTGATCAAATGCTGGAATTTGTAACTGTTCAGTTGGCTCTTCAATTACTAAGTTAAAATTATCTAAATAAAACGAGTCTATAAACGTTGAGGCTTGTAGTGAATTATACAATTTTTGCGCTGCTTTAAAATCGCTTGTCCCAACTTCTATTTTAAAGGACGGTGAAGACAGGGGTATACTGTTCACTGTTGTTTTACCATTTATATCCCGAATGGCTGTTGTCTGTACAACACGATTGCCATCAATTGAGACACTAGTAGCATCGTTTTTAAAAAGTGCATTTAATAATTGAGTTAACAAATCAGGTGATATTTCTTTAATTTCATAACCCATTTCAATTAATTCAGGTGCCGGCTCTACACGTAATCTGACTCCGGGCCCCATAATTTCTGTTAATCCAGCTTGTAGCCTTAAACGATTTAATGTTTCATTTAAGGCTGCCTGCTGATTTACTTTTTCAGATTGCTCATAGCGATCCACTACTTCATGAAGTGAGCGAATTTCTGCCAGTAATGCGGAATGTCTTTGCTTTTCTAGTGCTAATTCCTCTCTTATTGCCCAAATATCTCGTGTATCTCGCTCTGCTGGTTTTTGTATGGTATTGTATTGTACCGCTATCATCAAACCGATAATAAATAGCACGAACGTTATTCGGGTGTACATATTTCTTTGCAAAATAGCCCCTCCTAGACGTATCGTATTATGCCTCTCAGAATACGATGTTAAATTGTCAATACAACCTACAATCGACAAATACCTGGAGGCTAAATTAGACTTTAAACATGAATATAGGACTTGTCCCTAACTTTCAACTTTTACTTTAGGCATTGTAAGCTTTTGATTTTCCTCTAATGACACCACAATATTGTCATTTAATAACTGATCCACTACGCCTCCACTTAAATTTAAAGAGGCCATTAATGTTTCTGAATCACCTACTGCCTCTATCACAAAGGGAGCTGGATGTTGTGTACCATCAATTGTTATAACTGGACCATTACAGCGAATATAGGAATTAGCCATAACACGTTGTCCATTGATAGCAATAGCTTGGGCTCCTGAAATTTTCAGTTCATTCATCAACTTAAAAACATGGCTTTCATGGACAATATAGTCATTTGGATTTAAAGATTTCGGATCATAGTCACCATCTTGAAGGGTTATTCGGATTCCCTTCCCTTCACTTTTTAACTCGCCAAGTAATAACCGTAAATCTTCTGCTTGCTCAACAAGCTTTTTATAGTCCTTTTCGTTTGAAGCAAATGATTTTTCATACTTTCTAATTTGTTCTTGTAAAGTATTTAATTCTTCAGTGAGTTCTTTATTGCGTTCTTGTTGTGTTATTAACTCCTCGCGATAGGAATCTTCTTGCTCAAAAAGCTCTGAATCAATCGCTCCTGCTTCCCGGTTATCTTTTGCCTGGTTGTAGGAATAGCCGATAATAAATCCTGTTGTCACACAAACAATTAGTAATTCAAATTGTTTTCTAGTAAAAAAATTCCCTTTGCTATTCTTCTTGTTGTTCATCTTCCGTCACTTCCTGGTTAACCAATTCCCCATCTGCATTCGCTTCCATATCAATGTCTATCTTGTTGTACTCTTCGTTAAAAGGACGATAGTAGGAACCGACCTCTAAATCAATCACGCCTTTTTCTAAGTTGGCAATTTGCGCTACTATAGAAGGGTAATAATTTAGCTTCTCCGCTAGCGTTTGAATAACAGCACGTACTTCATAGCCATCATTCATATAAAGTTTGACTGCATTCGGATTTGCATCATTACTATTCGTGTTAACTTGGGAAATTAAAGCTAAAACTTCTGGCTTTAATTGCGCTAGTTGCTCAACAAGTTTATTAATTGTTTTTTCACCGGTTATACCGATAAAAACTGGTGCATCAATGGGCGTATCATTTCCCGTTTGTTCAAAGCGTTTGCCGTTTTCTAGCAAAGGATAATAAGTACCGTCCCCAGCTAAATACGCAACTTTTTTCCATTCCTTCAGGTCAATCGTTACGCCTTGAAGCCAGTTACGTTTAACATGTACTTCTTTTACCCACTTATCCTTTAATAAAATCCTCTCAATATCTTCCACTTTAAAACCCCACATTGATTTACCAGGCGTAAGTGTACTCGCCTTCACATAATATTCCTCATTCGCAAGCTTAGCACCATTGACGGTTATCTTTTTGATGTTACTGTATGGAGATTGAAAATAAAGGAGTACTGCTAACACAATAAAGAAAAGTAATATTAGCACTATAAATTTCCGATTTGTACGCTTTTTTCGTCGCTTTTTTAGCGTAGGTATGCGATCTTCTATATCGATTACTTTCTCCAAAAAGTACTCCTCCTTTATATTTATTTCGCTAATTGATAAATAATACCTATTATTAACCACATTGTTACTAAAGATGTTCCTCCGTAGCTAATAAAAGGCAAAGTAACACCCGTTACTGGTACTAAACCAATCACAACAGCTATATTCAAAAACGCTTGCACCATTAGCATCGTAACAAGCCCAATAATGGCGTAATAGGATGTTCGATTTTTAGCCTGGACAGCAAATTTATAACCTGCATAGATTGTCAGTACAAAAAGCATTAAAATAACAAGGCCACCAATCAATCCGACTTCTTCTAAAATAATAGCGTAAATAAAATCATTTTGAGGTTCTGGTAAGTACAGAAACTTTTGACGGCTTTGTCCAAAACCATGGCCAAAAATCCCCGCTGGCCCTATTGCCATTAAGGATTGCACTGCTTGGAATCCACTCACTAAAGGATCAGCCCATGGATCAAGAAATGCTTCTATTCGCTTTAGACGATATGGTGCTGTTGCGATTAGCCCTACTAATCCAGCAACTCCAGCTAACATAATCATAGCGTACAGCTTTAACGGATACCCAGCGACAAAAAATAATAAAAACACCGATACAACAAGAATAAAAACAGACCCAAAATCTGGTTGTAACATGATAAGAATGACAGGTAATAGCAAGATGAACCCGTGGCGCCAATTCACAATCATTGTTCCTGTTTTATGTTGCGCTAGTATATGGCTTAAGTACACAATGACAGTTATTTTCGCTAGTTCCGCTGGTTGGATAGTTAAAGGACCTATCCCAATCCAGCTCTGCGATCCATTTCGTACTAGTCCAATTCCTGGGATTAGCACGAGAACAAGTAAAATTAACGAAAATATATAGGCCATTTTCCAAAAGGACTGCTCTCTCAAAATATTTAATCGAATCGTGATTAAAAATACGGCAATGGCTACCACAAAGTATACGCTTTGCTTCATATAAAACGGCATTTTTCCACTATAATGAACAGCACTCCAATAGGTACCTGCAGAATAGACGAAAATAATGCCGATTATTGATAGCATCAAAGTTGTGACGAGCAATAAGTAGCTTTCTTTCCCTCTCAGTAATGCCATCCTTCCAAGTCAAGTATATTCTAAAATAGTTACAGGCTCATTACAGCTTCATTACAGCATCAATAAAAACATCTCCGCGTATTTCAAAGCTGTCATATTGATCCCAACTTGCACAAGCTGGAGATAATAAAATAATATCCCCTTCTGCTGACATCGGAGCTGCATAATGTACAGCGTCTTCTACATTTTGAGCAATGACTGTATGTTCAACACCACACGATTTTGCAAATTCTACAAATCGTAAGCCTGTTTCTCCAAATGCAACAACACCTTTTACATGATTCATACTAGGTCGAAGTTCTTCAAAGGAATGTCCACGATCTAAACCACCTGCAAGTAAAATGATAGGTGCTTGGAAAGCATCTAATGCACTCTTTGTTGCTAGACAATTGGTTGCCTTCGAGTCATTGTAAATCTTTCGACCATTCCATTCACGCACGAATTGTGTCCGGTGTCTAACCCCACCAAAAGTAGCTAAGACTTCTTCCATCTTCTCTTTATCACAGCCTACCAGAATACAAGCTGCAACGGCGGCAAGTATATTTTCTAAATTATGCTTACCAGGCAAGGCGATGTTTGCTCGCTCCATATAGGGTTCACCTTGCCAATAAATTGTTGTCTCATCTGCACTGATGCCGTCTGCCGTACGTCCTTTTGAGCTGAATGGAACTTTTTGTGCATTTGATTGAGCAGCATATCCAACGACAACCGGCTGATCCGCATTATAAATAAAATAATCACTATCATCTTGATTTCGTGTAACACCAAACTTCGCTTCTGCATATTTGTCAAATGTTCCATGATAATCTAAATGTGCATCATAAAGATTCGTTAAAATAGCAACTTTAGGCTTAAATGTTTTTGTCCCCATCAATTGGAAAGAAGACAATTCCGTTACAATAATGTCATCTTCATTAGCCTCTTTAGCAACACCACAAGCAACTGTCCCGATATTTCCAGCAATCAATGGGTTTTTGTTGCCGTTATTTAACATGTCGAATATTAAAGTTGTCGTCGTTGTTTTGCCATTTGAGCCTGTAATACCAATGAATGGTGCCTCACTAATTAAATAGGCAAGCTCAATCTCAGTCCAAACAGGAATGTCACGACTTATAGCATCTGCCACAATGCGATTGCTATAAGGAATACCTGGATTTTTGACTACTAATTCAAAGCCTTCATCAAGTAAATCTTCAGGATGGCGACCACAAATCACTGTTATTCCCTTTTGTAGTAATCCTTGTGCATCTGGACTTTCATCAAAGGGTTTGGAATCATTGACTGTTACAAAGGCGCCAAGCTCATGTAAAATTTCAGCAGCGGCCACACCACTTTTTGCTAGACCTAACACAAGTACTTTTTTATGTTGTAAATCTGTATAGTTTTTCATTAGAACGCCTCCGATAAGACTGCAATCAATGCTACTGCTAGGGCAGTTGACCAGAAAACAAGCACTACTTTCCATTCTGACCAACCTGATAATTCAAAATGATGATGGATAGGACTCATTTTAAAAATACGCTTTTTACGAAGTTTGAAGCTACCTACCTGTAAAATAACGGATAATGTTTCGATTACAAACACTAAGCCGACAAGCAAAAGTAAGAACTCTTCTTTTACTAATACAGATACCATAGCTAAGGCCCCACCTAATGCTAATGACCCTGTATCCCCCATAAATACCTTTGCTGGATTCGCGTTAAATAGTAAAAACCCTAATAAAGCACCTGTTACAGCAAATGTAAAGAGAGCGATATCTGCTTGGCTTTGGAATAGTGCAATTACACCAAACGCCGCAAAGGCAATTGAAGCAGTACCTGCCACTAATCCGTCTAATCCATCTGTTAAATTCACCGCATTGGAGAAGCCTACTAACCAGAATATTAAAAAGGCCACATAGAATACACCAAGATCAATTGTCCACTCTGTAAATGGAATGGCAAGCGTAGTATCAAACGATCCTACATGGAGTAGGAAATAAGCTAGAATAGCAATGACAATTTGACCAATTAACTTTTGTAGAGAGGTTAACCCTAAATTTCTTTTAAAGACAACCTTTAAACCATCATCCAATAAACCTATTAAGCCAAACCCTGCTAAGACTAATAATAGTACTACGGTTTGTGTTGTTAATAAATCTAAAAAGCTACCTACACCAACAGTTGTCAGGAGGATAGAAAGCAAGAAAATAATTCCACCCATTGTTGGTGTACCAGCTTTTTTCATATGTGATTTTGGTCCCTCTTCACGAATACTTTGCCCAAACTTGAGACGACGAAGAAGTGGAATACTAATTGGTGCCAGGATAACTGTTACTATAAAAGCAAGAGCTAAAATGGTAAGTGTTGTTGCGAGTTTCATTGAAAAATCTCCTTTAAATCTTGTTTCACTTTCTTCTTTAAGAAAAAAGCATAAACTTTCATTTATTTATTACTACCCTTCATAATAATAGTGGTTCTTTCCCATTTTTTAAAGGTAAAGTTATATTAGTTCTCCAAATATAAATGGATGGTACCGTCTTGTTTGATAACACTATCCACCTCAGGTAATTGGTTACCAATTTTAGTCCCTTCGCCATGCCATTCTATACGGAATGGATAAAATTGCTTGGCAATATCATCCTTTGTTTGACCGATAAAATTCGGTACCTTCACAGTAATTGGATCACCATAACGATAATCTTTTTCAAGCTGTTCCTTCGATTTTTCAATACCTACAAATGGTGCAACATCCTCAATAATTTGCCCAACAATAGGTGCTGCTACAACCCCACCAAACTGTGTCGTCTTTTTCGGATTATCAACAGCCACATAGACAACAATTTGCGGATTGTCCGCTGGTGCAAAACCAATAAAAGATACGATATATTCTCCACTTTTATAACGGCCGTTTTCAACCTTTTGTGCCGTTCCTGTTTTACCGCCAATTCGTAATCCATCTCGAAAGGCTTGTCGACCTGAGCCGTTCGCGACTACCGATTCTAAAGCACCTCGAACTTTGGCAGAGGTTTCCTCACGGATTACTTGTTTTTTTACAACTGGTTCCGTCTCTTGAATAACTTCCCCTGAATTCGGATTAAATACCTTCTTTACAACATATGGCGTAAAGAGCTTGCCTCCATTTATCGCCGCGGCTACCGCTTGAACCTGTTGGATAGGTGTTACGGCTACCCCTTGGCCAAATGAGGTTGTGGCTTGCTCAACAGGTCCAAAGGCTTCCTTCGAAAATAAAATACCTGATGCTTCACCTGCAATATTAGAACCTGTCTTTTGACCAAAGCCAAAATCTTTAATATACTGCAACAACCGCTCATTACCTAGGCGCTGTCCTAATTCTATAAAGCCGGGGTTACAGGAGTTTTCAACGACCTCTAAAAACGTTTCATGCCCATGCCCTTCACGTTTCCAGCATCGAAGCCTTGCTCCAGCCACCATCGTATAACCTGGATCATAAAAAGTTTCATTCTCTAAATCAACTAGATTTTCTTCCAATGCAGCACTAAGGGTAATAATTTTAAACGTTGAACCTGGTTCGTATGTCATCCATACAGGTAAATTCCGATTATAAATGGCTGGCTCTACTAATTGATATTCGGCTGGATGAAAAGTTGGATAGGAGGCTAATGCCAAAATTTCACCATTATTTGGATTCATAGCAATAGCTAATGCTTGGTCAGCTTCATAGCGCTTCATAGCTTGTGACAATTCACGCTCAACGACCTGTTGGACATCGACATCAATTGTTAACTCAATCGTTGCGCCATCCTCGCCTGCTTTCCAGGCACTTGAAACATTCGGTAAATTATTCCCTTTTGCATCTGTAAATAGACGGATAGCAGAAGAATTTGCCTGCAAAAACTTATCATATTCATATTCAATTCCTGCTAAGCCTTGTGCATCATAGCCAGTAAAGCCTAAAAATCGAGATAATAGTGTACCATAAGGATAATCCCTAGAATAGTCAACACCACTATACAATCCTTCTATCTGCATCCCCTGTAATTCTACCGCTTTTTCATATGGTATATTTTTACCTTCAGGCGCTAACTTCACTAAGTACGCTTTTTTCTGCATTTTTTCTAATAACTTCTCTTTATCTACTTCTAAAACTTGCGCAATTTTTTCGGCAGCTCCTTCAATATCTTTACTTTGTGAAGGCATGAAATATAATGTTGGCGCTAACTTATTCGTTACAATACTTTCGCCATCTCGGTCTGTAATGTGTCCTCGTTCATTTGCAAATGGAATTTCTCGATCCCAATTCTCCTCTGCCTTGGTTGTCAGTTCTTTTTGATCTAAAACTTGCAAAAAGAACAACCTAATCACAATCGCCACTGCTACACACATAAACAACACATATAAAACACGTAAACGATTTTTAGAATGGATAGAAATCCACTTCATTCGACATCACACCTTGTTTTTTACAACGTATGAAATAAAGTGGACTTCTATTCAATGTTATTCATCATCTACTTCTTCAACTTCACCCTCGGAGGCAGCTTCAACGTCTTGAACGAAGCTTTCTGCAGGTGTTTTAAGCTTCACAACGATCGGCGAACTATCTGTGATGACAGTTCCAGCTGATACGCTTTGACTTGCTACAAAACCTTCACCGAAAATCTCCATCTCTAGCCCTGTCATGGATTTAAAAACAAGTAAATTTCGTAAGGACCAATTCGTGAAGTCTGGCAATGTTATATCACCATCCGTCTTTAAAAATACAAAACTACCTTTTACAAGTTTCTTTGTATCTTTTGGATATTGATCTATAACTTTACCACCATCACCCACAACGATTGGTTGTAATCCATCATTCGCTAACTCTACTTCAAGTGCTTCAGCACTTTGGCCAGTATAATCTTGGATACCAACTTTATCCACATGCTGAATATCATCTGGATTGATGTTAAGGTGCTTTAAGCTATTTAACATAACTGGATTAAAGACTTTAGACACTGGTACTGAGCCAAGCTCATTGTTTAACTTAGGTTTTTTCACTGAAACGTACATGATTAACTGTGGATCATCAACAGGAGCCATTCCTAAAAATGAATATAGGAATTGGTTAGCACCCCATGAATAAGAGCCATCTGCTCGAGGAATTTGCGCTGTCCCTGTCTTCCCAGCAACTTCGTAATCCTCTAGTATAAAATCCTTTGCTGTCCCATATTTTGATGTTAATGTGGAGGCAAGAATTTCTCGTACTTGTTTTGCCGTATCAGCTTTAATTGGTTGTCCTTTTTCAACAGGTTCATGATTTTGAATAACCTTTCCTGTTGAAGAATCTACGATACGGTCGATAACATACGGCTGCATCATCTTACCATCATTCGCAATAGCCGTCATTGCTTGAATAAGCTGAATTGGCGTGACTGTTGAACCTTGTCCGTACGTTGTTGTTACGCGTTGAATTGGATATTTAGATAAAATTGTCCCCGTTGCTTCGTTTGGCAAATCAATGCCTGTTTTATGACCGAAGCCAAAGCGATCTAAATATTCAATGAAAACTTCATCGCCAATTAATTTTAATAAATTGGCCATGGCCGTATTCGATGAACGCTGGAATCCCTCTAAATAAGAAATTGTCCCCCACCCAACTTGATTATGGTCACGAATAGTACGGTCGAGTATAGTATATGAACCTGATTGGTAGGGAGCATTCGGTGCCCATGTATTTGTATCAATAGCTGAGGCGAGTGTGAATGTTTTCATCGTTGAACCTGGCTCAATCGTTTCTTCAATTACCTCATTTAGCCACTTCATATTTTGACTTTCACGTGTTTCTGGGTTAAATGTGGGACGCTGTGACATCGCTAAAATTTTCCCAGTTTTAGGATCTGCTACTACCGCGGTCATGGACTCAGGATTATACTCCTGTTCAACCTTCGTCATCGCCTCTTCTAAAAAGCTTTGGATCGTTTTATCGAGTGTTAAATAGATGTCATCCCCATTTTTAGCTGGCGTAATCATTTTCTCGCTATTTGGTAGTAAGTAACGGAACGCATCCGTCTCATATTCAACCTTGCCATTAACGCCAGTTAGTTCTTTATCGTACGTATATTCTAGTCCCATTTCTCCCTTTGTTGTCACCGTGCCATCTTTATTATCCTTTTTCAGTGCATAGCCTATTAAATGTGAGGCAAACACTCCATTTGGATAATAACGTTTTAGGTCACTAACAAATAGAATTCCTGGTAGTTTTTCTTTCTGTATTTTACTCATAACCTCGTGACTAATGCCGCGGCCTGCGCTTCCAAACTCCACTTGATATAAAGGTTTTCCATCACTTCGATAGCGATTGTTTAGTTTCTTAACAACCTCTTCCTCTTTCATTGCTGGAATATATTTAGCTAAAACCTTTGCTGTTTTTTCAGCATCAACAACATGTCTTGGTTTCTTTGGGTCTGTGGTTGCCGCTTCATTTACGATAGCAACCAAGCGATAGCTTAACGTATCTTCCGCAATTACTTGACCACTTTGATCATAAATTTTCCCACGATTTGCTGTAATAACACTTTCCTTACCATACTTTGCTGCTGCTCTCGCTGCAAGCTCTTGTCCTTCTACTTCTCCTGTCGCTTGAATTGTTACCATTCTTGTGAATAATACAAAAAAGAGCCCTCCATAAAAAATTAATAATAGAAAGGCTCCCCATTGGAATCGAAATCTCTTTTTTTTCATTCTCCCGGCACTACCTTTACATTTTTCTCATTTTGAGTTAAACCGAGTTCTTTTGCTTTTTTCCAGATATTTTCGTATGTAGAAAGTTCACTTACACGAACCGTTAAGTCAACATTCTGTTTCGCAATCTCTTCTGCTTCTGATTCGATCTTTTGAATGTCCATACTTGTTGTTTGAATAGCTGCTTGGTTATTTAATACTAGCACTCCTAATACAGCGATAATGCCAACTAAAACTAGTAGCATTGTTTTTTCAAACTTCTGGTTCGTTTTTTTACGACGTATGATAGTGGGTTGTGGACTAGGTGGTGTTATCGGTTGTTGCACTTGTTGATGTTGGTGCTGTTGCCTTACACGAACTGCTGCCATTTACTCACGCCCTTTGTCGTTAATTTTTTCCACCACTCTAAGCTTCGCTGAACGCGCACGATTATTTACTGCCAATTCCTCTTCTGAAGGAATGATTGGCTTTCGTGTAATAAGCTTTAAAGTAGGTTTCATGTCATCAGGAATTACAGGTAAATTTGGTGGTAATTCCGGTAATGATGACGCTTCCTTAAAGATTGTCTTACATAGGCGGTCCTCCAATGAATGGAACGTAATGACACTAATGCGCCCCCCTACGTTAATCATATCAATCGCATCGACTAATGAATCCTCTGCTGCGCCTAGCTCATCATTTACAGCAATTCGTATTGCTTGGAAAATGCGCTTTGCTGGATGTCCACCTTTTCGGCGTGCCGCTGCTGGAATACCCTCTTTAATCAGCTCGACTAGTTGACCAGTAGTTTCAATCGGTGCTAGTTTACGGGCCTCCTCAATTTTACGAGCCACTTGCTTCGAAAATTTTTCTTCCCCATATCGGAAAAATATCCGTACGAGATCTTCGTATGCCCATTGATTGACAACATCAAATGCTGTAAGTGTTGCCGTTTGGTCCATACGCATATCGAGTGGTGCATCATGGTGATAGCTAAAGCCTCGCTCAGGTGTATCTAATTGTGGAGAAGATACGCCTAAGTCATATAAAATACCGTCAACTTGATCGATACCATGAGCCAATAGCTCCTCTTTTAAATAACGGAAATTCGAATGAATAAATGTCACACGCTCAATATAGGGCGCTAATCGAACCTTCGCATTTTCAATAGCCGTCATATCCTGGTCAAAGCAAATTAAACGGCCTTTATCTGATAATTGTTGTACTAAATATTCACTGTGTCCTGCACCGCCTAGCGTACAGTCCACATATACACCATCAGGATCGATGTTCAACCCATCAACAGTTTCTTTTAATAACACGGTTGTATGATCGAACATACCACACGCTCCTTTCAGGCCTTAACCTCATACAACATTTGCGTTGTAATACCTATCAAAGTTAAAAATCAAAGCCAATCATATTTTCTGCAATTTCATTAAAAGATTGTTCAGACTCACTAAAGTAAACTTCCCAAGCATCTTTAGCCCAAATCTCAATTCGATTTGAAACGCCTAACACCACACACTCCTTGACAAGATGTGCATGTTGCATAAGTGTTGTTGGGATATTGATGCGCCCCTGCTTGTCTATTTCTACCTCTGTTGCTCCAGAAAAGAAAAACCTTGCAAATGCACGTGTATCTTTTTTGGTCATTGGTAAACCTTTTAATTTTTCTTCGAGTTTTCGCCATTCATTCATAGGATAGCCAAATAGACAGTTATCGAGACCTCTTGTAACAACAAACGTTTCGCCTAAAGCGTCACGAAATTTTGCCGGTACGATTAATCGCCCTTTCGCATCAACGGAGTGTTGATATTCTCCCATGAACATACTACTCACCCCACTTTATTAAATAATGTACCACATCCCCCCACTTTCCTCCACTTTTTTTAAAAAAAACTTGACATTTTATCGCTTAATATGCAATTAGACCTTTAGGGAATTATCCGACATATGCTAAAGGACATAAAAAAAGAGCTACCCATAGTAGGATAGCTCTTTAAATACTACTTTTTCAGACATCATTCATCATATCCACATGATATCAAATAATCACTTAGGTAAAAAGCACCTGATATTACGTTTATAAATAAAGTAAATAGTGGTGTTTACCGATGCTATAATTTTGCTTTAGCATTTCAGTTATTAACATAGGTCCAAACTCATTGAAATATTGGTATGGATTATAGGTTCTCTCTTGGAAACCATCATTTGGGTACAACTCATTTTGCAATGTCGTGAATTTACGAATAGTCGTTTCATGCTTACTTAGTACAGTTTGTTCAATTTTTTGCTGTAGGTAATCAAATTGCTTCGCATGATTTTCTTGATTTTTCTCAAGGATCTTATCTAAATGCAATTGTTGTTTCTCTAAGTAGGATGCTAGCTCCTCATACTTTTCAGTTAATAATTGCTGCATGTCATGAATTTGACGCTTCGCTTCACTATCCTGAACATCTGCAATAAAGCGTTCTTTCAATTGCAATGCCTTTCCTTCCCAAACGTCTGAAACCGTTAGTTGATGCTCACGTAACAACTGTTCTACATGTCTTGTAACAATTGTGATATGAAGACGTGGTGCAAAAATTGGCATTTGTAAATCTAATACCTTGAATGCATTTTTCAGTGTAGCCCAATAGGCCAATTCACCAGGTCCTCCAACAAATGCTAGGACAGGCAGTGCCATCTCCTGCATCAAAGGACGAGTCACTACGTTATTACTTAAACGTTCAGGGTGCTTTTCTGCAATATCTAGTAGCTCTTTTTGTGAAAACTTGATGTTCGCTGCTAAATTAACAAACAGCTCATTTTTCCGTTCTAAAAGATGACGTTCTCCATCTTCCACATAGAATAAATTGGCTGCTTCAGCTGTTGCCAAAATAGGCTTCCCGTAGCCTGCTTGCTCAAGCTCTTCTTCCTTTTCGGTTACTACTCTAGCAATTTCTTCATTGTTTTGAATAATTTGTGCAAAATATTTACTTTCAAATTGGCGGAAATGGAAGTCAGCAGCATCAATTAACAACAAGCCTTCTTCTTTGAACAGTTGATTCATTAAACAAACAAAGAAATCCGTAAATGTTTCACTATCATTTAATGCGTCCACCAATTGTTTAATTAGCGCTTCCGTAAACTCCGTTTCACCAATATCTCGAACAATTGTGTTAATCAATTGTGTCATCGCTTCTTTGTTTAACGTTGTTGCAGACGCCATCGTCTTACGTCTAGATCGCTCACTGTATGCACGCTTTTTCAGAAGTTCTCCATGAACTGTATACGTGTGATTAATTTCTTCTAAATCATGATCTTCTCCGGCTATCCAAAAAACAGGGATAACAGGCTGTTGCAGCTTTACACTTTGCTCTTTGGCTAATGCTATCACTGAAATAGCTTTATGAACGGAGTAAAGAGGGCCAGTTAAGATACCTGCTTGTTGTCCACCAACTACTACCATAGCTCCTTGCTCTAGTTGTTCTAAGTGTTCGTTCGCTTTTTGGGATAGCCCAAACGGCTCCATAAATTGTCGGATGATAGCTGTTAATTCTTTTTGATCACGGGCATGTTGGGCTAAATGCTTCGCTCGATCCTCAAAAGCTTGATCATTATAATCATATTCAAAAAACTGATGAATAGCAGTATTTGGCGACCAGTAATCTGCTAGCACATGATTTTTTATAGGTACTTGGATAGACTCCAGTTTCATTTATCATAAACTCCTCTACTCACTAAATCATTCTTACTTGGAACGAGAAATTATTCCATTCATACTATGCACATAATCCCAATTCGGTTTTTCCGAACTTGCTCGAAAAATACTTTAGGCAACATAATGTGGATACACCTTATGCCAGAGAACGAGTATCTTAAAAGCTCCCTCTAAGAAGGGTACCCATTCCTGTTCATTCGGTACAAAAACATACAAAAAAATTAAATTTAATGTTTTCACCCAATACTATGCTTCTAGCACTAAGGTGTATAAATGCAATGAATATTCCCATTCATACAAAATGATTTTTTAATAACTATTTTCAATGCTACTATTTTAACGCTTATAGCTTCAACATGAAAAGAAAATGCTTAGACTACATGTAAATATTCTATAATGGATTGAATAACGCCTACGATACAAATGACTACGTATGCTGTACTAAGTATTAAAAACAAAAAACGCCAAATCTTCTTTAATAACGGCCTCACTTCTAGTTCCTTTTTCGTTCGCCAATCAATATATGTAAAAATCATAGCCATCATTAGTGCAAGAATCACTAAAAGTGCTCCTACATTCACACGCCACAACACCCCAATAGCTAAGGGGACCGAAAAAAACAAACACAATGTCGTAACATCAGAGGCTGCTCCAAAAGCATGTGTGCCACGAATTTTAATTTTTCTACCTACGAGATAAACAATAACAAAAAGAACTATTGGACAAAAAATAATGATACTAATCACGATATGTAAAAGGTCTTTCAACTTCTTTCACCGCTCTCCTCTAGTGCAAGTACTTGGTGATATAAAGTACGCAAAGTTGGCAAATGATGACCCTTTGCCAATGCTTTGTTTAAAATGACGCCAACTATTGTTTCAATTTCACTTTTTCTACCCTGCAGGCGATCCGCCAGCATAGATGATGTATTTTCGGCTGTTTTCCTACATAAGTCTACCACATCACCAAAAGATATGGAGTGTTCCATGTTTTCAAACGCTTCAGTAAGCTCTTGATAAATATTTTCCATCAGTAAAAACGCTTGTTTATTTGTTACTAACTCCCCGTTGTTTAATTGTAGTACAGCAGTTAAAGGATTAATCAAACTATTAAGTATGGCTTTGTCAAAAAGCATTTGCTCCGCATTACTAACCATTTCAACTGGAAACAAAGAACAATGTAATTGAAGTAACTTCTCAAAGGTGTGTTGTTTCCCTCGTTCTACAGCAATTTTACACAGTCCTACCCCTCTATGACGAACCGTTGTTTGATCTACCCTTTGAGCACCAAAGGACACAGAGCAAAAGGCAATGTTTTTTTGCGGTAAGTTTAACACTTCCTCAAAATGCGCTAATCCATTTTGCATAAATAGTAACGGCATATCACTTGGTAATAAAGCTAATTGTTTATAGAGCTGTTGCAAATGACTATATTTAACAGCAATCACTAGTAAATCTTGCATTGGAAGAGAAGTCAAATTTGTTGTAGAAACAATATTTTGCACAGTTTTAGTTCCGTCCACGTTGATACGTGTCAACTTTTTAGTATTTAGCTCATTAACCTGCTCCTGTCTTCTCACAACCAATGATACCGATGTACCCGACTCAGCTAAAAAACTTGCTGTTAATTGACCAACTGCTCCGGCACCTATTATGGCCACTTTCATTTTTTACACCCTTTCTATCTCAATGTGTACTGTCCTCTGAGTCACTTCTTATGATAACGGTTAACTAAACTATGTCTTTCACTACCCTGAGATTTCAGAACCATTAAATCAGGCATCGTCATCCACTCAGGACATGGTGATTGAACGCTACAAGTGCTCCTCTTTCGGACAAAAGAAATTTCCAAAGCCAAAATAAAACGATAAGAATAAGGTGCCCTAGATTAGATCTAAGGCACCTTAAATATTGGTTCTTTTATTATACAGGATTGTTTGATTGTTGACGATATACAGAAAGGGTTTTACCTCCAGAAAAGCAATGAATTTCATTGTTTAAAAATGCCTCACACCTGTCACTTTAATCTTTCATCAATGAATAGCCTTGCTGTAGCCATTTCACCAATTTCTCATGCTCATTTTGCAATTCACGATGCTTCATTTCAAGCGTTTGATAAGCCTCAGTTAATTCGTCAAAACTTGTCAATGCCAATTTCAAGTGACTTCGCATAGATTGTTGCGGCTGATTTCGCACAGCTAATAGCGACTGACTATATTGACCACGTAATGTTTTATTCCAGCGGAAACCACATGCTTGTTTTGTACGACCTAGTTCTGCAGCCGCCATTTCAAAGGCTTCTAGCTGCGTTTTACCATTTTGCACATTATGCAAGACAATCTCTGCTAGTCTTTCATCGTCTTCCTTTGTCCATTGATCTTTTCTTTTTTTCAATTCCATAATCTATCACCCTCGCATTTTTTACTACTATATGCAGTAACGAGCAAAATAGAATCATTGCATGAAAAAAGACAGTGATCTTGATTTCCTCTTATCACTGCCTCTATACATTACTTATTATTATTCTTTGTCAAGAAATTATTAACTGCTTGGTGGTGCGCGTCACTTTCCCACAACTTTGCACATGTCCGAACTTCCTCCATTACACGCTCATACATATTGCGTTCACGCCACTTCCGAAGTTCAATTTCTTTATACGCCTTATGAACAGAAGGATGGATTTTACGCATATGTTCAATAAAATCATCCAACGCTTCTTCTTTCGAGCCTTCAAAAACACGCATAGCCCACCCTATCTCATATAATAGCTGTGCGGGATATGGCTTTGCATCTACAAGCATCTTCATCGCACGATCATGGCGTAATCCCCGCTCAAATAAGTATGTACCTCCACCCCAACCACTTGTAATCGCTAAGGTCCCTTGAATAAAGCCACACTTCGCATGACTTGCCACTAGACGAAAATCACAGGCTGTAGCAATCTCACAACCACCTCCAACAGCAGTACCATTTATAAGAGCAATAGTCGGCACCGGCAGTGTTGCAAGTTCATATAATATTTTCCCCATCTTACTTAACATACCAAATGCCTCATCTTCTGTTTCTAACGAATGAAACTCTGATAAATCCCCACCAGAACAAAATGATTTATCACCAGCACCTGTCACTACTAAAAATCGGACATCTTCATGCTGACGAATATATGTAATGACTTCTTGAAGACCATCCATAACCTCATCATTAACCGCATTCCGCTTCTCTTCACGATTAATTGTAAACGTCATAATGCCATCAGCATTATCAATTTTATAAGACATATTGTTACCCCCTTTGTTTCAATGAATAAATTGTATCATACAATTATTTTACTATTGTAAAGAACTTCATAATCAACAAAATATTCCGTCTTTTTAAGCCAACAAAAAGGCTAGTAAAGAGCCATGGTCTCTCTACTAGCCTTTTAAGTGAGCAAACACTGTATTATTTGCTAACTACTTCTTTACCTTTGTATTGTCCGCAAGCTTTGCAAACACGGTGTGATAATTTAGCCTCACCACAGTTAGGGCAAGTTACCATACCAGGTACAGATAATTTGAAATGCGTACGACGCTTTCTTTTTGCAGTTTTAGAAGTTCTTCTAAATGGTACAGCCATTGATGGCACCTCCTTACAGATCGTCTATTCGTCTGTTTGATCAAAATACTTAGCTAAAGCAGCTAGTCTTGGATCCACTTTTTGTTCATCAGCTTTTTTGTGTAGCTCTACGTCTTCATCTGTTGCATAAGACCAATTTTTACCGCCATGCATTTGTCCTTCAGAATTTTCTTTGAACACTTGCATTGGTACCTCAAGTAAAATTAATTCCTCAAGAACTGGTTTCATGTCGATGACTTCACCGTCAATATAGTGAATGTCTCCGTCATCGTCTCCTCGCTTATCTTCGTCAATCCAGCTAAAAATTTCAACTGTCTCAACTTCGATAGGAAACTCAACATCCTCCCACGTGCGAGCACATGGAAGTGTTAACGTCGCTGTCACAGTTAACTGACATGTCATTTGCGATGCACCAAAAGTACATAGCCCTTTTACATGAACGGGCGAAATTGCTCGAATATCCTGGTTTCGCTCCATCACTTCATCCAGCTGGACAAAGGCATCGATTGGCATCCCGTTTTGGCGGTATTTAGATAATTGATGAATTGACCATTTCATTCGTTTAATCACCTCGAGACAACACTGTTGATTATATAATGTGTAAAAATAGATGTCAAGATAATTTCTTGTCACCACTTTAAAACCCACCTATAATTATATACTATGAGAAGTGTATTTGCTCCTACAGTTTTAAATAAAGACACAAATTATAAGGGGGAAAAGCATGCAAGCGGTTGGAATTGTTGTTGAATATAATCCTTTTCACAATGGACATGCTTATCATTTAAAACAGGCTAAAAAAGTAGCACAGGCGGATATCGTCATTGCAGTGATGAGCGGAACATTTTTACAACGTGGAGAACCTGCCATGGTTGATAAATGGACACGTACTAAAATGGCCCTTGCTGGCGGTGTGGATATAGTGATCGAGCTTCCTTATGTCTATAGTACAGCACCTGCCTCCGATTTTGCAAAAGGCGCTATTTCTTTATTAAGCGCTGTTGGCTGTGAGTCGTTTGCCTTTGGTAGTGAGAATGGTTCTATTCAACCGTTTTTGAACACTTTTGAGCTGATTGACCACAACCGTTCTGAATATGACATACTTATTAAAGAAAGCCTTAAAACAGGTGCAAGCTATCCTAAAAGTCTACATTATGCCTATGAACAGCTTTCTCAGAAGTTCCCTGCTCCATACATCGATCTTGCTCAACCAAATAATATTCTGGGCTTTCATTATCTTGAAGCAGCCAAGTCACTTGGGAGCCATATTAAACCACTAACAATTCCTCGCATCGCAGCAGGCTATCATGATGTTTTAAAGGAAGATTCATCGATCGCCAGTGCAACGGGTATACGTAAAGCTCTTGCGTCCACAAGTTCTTTACAGAGTGTGCAAAATGTTGTCCCAGAGTCCACTTTTGACTTTTTAGCTGATTGGTATAATAAATATAACCATTTTGCAAGCTGGGAAAGATTTTGGCCATTATTGCAGTTCACTATAATAAGACATACACCTTCAGAACTCACTCGTTATGCAGAAGTAACAGAAGGTATTGAAAATGCCATAGTGAAGGCAGCCAAGACCAGCAATTCTTTCAATAGCTTTATGGAAAAAGTAAAATCCAAACGTTATACATGGACTCGTCTTCAACGTATGATCACACATATTTATACTGGCTTTACAAAAGAACAGCTTCAAAATTTTGAACAGCCAACCTTTATTCGATTACTAGGCATGAGTTCTAAAGGACAAGCTTATATAGGTAAGCACAAAAAGGATATTGAGTTACCTTTAATTAGCCGAGTAGCAGCTACCAATGATGCGATGTTAGCTATCGATATTCATGCTGCAGAGCTATACAATTTGAGTATCGAACAAGGAACAAAGGATCGCCCCCTACCTAAGGACTATCAAACACCGCCTATCCGTTGTTAACTATTCCAAAAGATTTTTACATCAAAAAACACCCGAACTATTCTGTGAAGCTTTCGTTTCGAAATAGTTCGGGTTTAGATTTTATTTTGGCTGTAGCTGCTTTAAATAGTCGATGGCATCATCTACCGTTTTCACAGGAACGATTTTCATTTTGGTTTTGATTTCTTTTGCCGTTTTTACAGCAGTTGCATAATTAGATTCTAGCTCTGGATATTTCGCCTTCATTTCTTTAGAAATTTCATCATCTGGCGCAAAGAAGATTTCCATGCCATCTCGATCAGCTGCAATAACCTTATAATCAATTCCGCCAATTCTACCTACAGAACCGTCTATTAGCATTTCACCAGTACCAGCAATTGCGTAGCCTTTCGTTAAATCTTCATCAAGAAGCTGATCCAATATTTCAAGCGTAAACATCAAACCAGCTGAAGGCCCTCCGATATCCTCCGTTTTCATCGTTACTTTCGGAATTGTTTCGATAGATTTACTTTCTGTATAAGATATCCCTAAACCTGCTCTATGTTCTTGCGTATTAGGGATTTCCTGCAACGTAATGGTCTCCTGTTTGCGTTCTTCATTACGTTTAAATTGAATTGTTACCTTATCTCCAAGCTGCTTAGGCTTTAAAAGGTCAACAAGCATTTGCTGGCTCGTTATTTTTTGACCGTCAACCTCGATAATTTCATCCCCAGCTTTTAAAATACCGTCCGATGCTCCGCCATCTAACACATTTAATATAAATACGCCATTAAAATGCACCTTTGTCTCTAACCCAGCCCTTTGGAAAGCTACATATTTCGCATTAAACTGAGAATCAGACATTAATTTTAACTGTCGAATATTATATTCCTCATCATCTTCTAAAGGGTTTCGTACTTGCTCCATATCCATTAGTTTTTGATATTTTTGAACTTTTGCCCATAAATACGAAAACGGTGTGGCTTGCTGCATCGCGACAGTCATTAAACTTAATGATCCCAAACTATCTGCCTCTTTGCTATCGACAGTTACAAATTTACTGACATCATAGGCACTTCCAGGTTTCATAATATACGCGTCTAGTCGGTATAACATCAAAAAACAAATCACGACTAACAACACTGCATAAATTCCAATTTTTTTCTTCACTACTAAACACCTCCTAGGACGCTTGCAAAACCATACGTTCATGTTTTTGCCATTCTCACATATATTGATTTTAGCATTTGCCTATGTGAATGACAAAAAGTTGAAACGAGTTGATAACATGTTTGCTACAATTCAAATAGCGCTCTGCGTAATTCTCATTCTCTTACTCTTGTTATTCCCACAAACCGCTCATAGTGGTACTGATTTAGGCTTAAATCTTTTCATGGAAGCACTTTTTCCATATTTACTGCCATATCTCGTGTTAACACAATGGCTTCTGCGTTTAACGGCTCCTATGCGAACAAAAACAAAAAGAGCCTCTTTATACGTACAAGCCTACATTATTAGTGCACTTGGTGGCTATCCAACAGGCGCGACAACCATTGTATATTTAAAAAATAGTGGTCAATTACACACAAAAGAAGCAAATTTTTTACTTGCTGTTTGTCATGCACCAAGTCCATTGTTCGTTCTAGGTTTTGTAAGCCTTGATTTACTAAACAGTAATACGTTTGGATGGTTGTTTTTATGTTTACTACATACTTTTAATATTTGTTGCTTAGTAACAGGCTATTACTTATTTCGCAAAACTGATCCACCTAGTATATCCGTACACAACACACCACTCTATAGTGCTCCTTTTTCAGAAAGTATTAAAGAAACCGCTCCAACAATTCTGTTAGTTGGTACAACCATCATCTTTTTTACAACGATTCAGACCATCGTACAGGAGGGCTTAGATCAGCTAATACCAAAACTACCTTATACGGTCGAACTTTCTATTGCAGCTATCCTCGAGGTGACAAATGGCCTTAAAATGACGGTTACTGCCTTTCCAGACTTTCCGTACATCACTTTATTAGTGGTGATTTTATTAACCATGCAAAGTATCAGTATTCACTTACAAATCTTTGTTATCGCAAAATCAGCAAAACTATCTGTAAGACCTTATATAAAATTCCGCCTCCTTAGCATAATCATTGTGCCAACTATTTATGCTCTATTTTTTCTGAAATAACGATAGCTTTCACTAAAGAAAAAAGAGGATGTCATTTTTTTTGACATCCTCTCAATATTACTTATCAAAATTATACTTTTCTTTTAAAGCTTGTACGACACATGTTGGAACTAGTTCACTAACATCACTACCGTATTTCGCAACTTCTTTTACTATACTAGAACTTAGGAAGGAATATTGATTCTTCGTCATAATAAAAAATGTTTCAATGGTTTCATCTAGGAAACGGTTCATAGAAGTAATTTGCATTTCATATTCAAAATCTGAAACTGCTCGTAAACCACGAACAATTGCTTTCGCCTTTTTTTCCTTGGCATAGTCAATAAGAAGGCCCGAAGAACTTTCTATACGAACATTTGGTAATGTTTTTGTAACTTCAGCCATTAAAGCCATACGTTCCTCTACGGAAAACAACGGATTCTTCGCTGAATTGTTTAATACTGCTACATATACAATGTCAAACACATCTGCCGCACGCTTGATAATATCTAGATGGCCGAATGTGACAGGGTCAAAACTCCCAGGAACTACAGCAATTTTCTCAGACAACTTATTCTCCCTCTTCCTCTTTACAGCGATAAACCGAAATGATAGTTCCGCCATATGTTTCTTGTCTTGTTAAAACAAACTCCCCAAAATGCTGAGGTAATGGTACCTCTTTTGCATGTTCACATAAAATAATACCATTTCGTTGAACTTTATCGTTGTCAACAAGAACCTGTACTAAATCATAATATTCCTGTTGATGATAAGGAGGATCTAAAAAGACTAATTTAAAGGTAATATCACGTTTTAATAGCGCTTTCACAGCACGCTTTGCATCAATTCGAAAGAGCTCTGTATCCTCTTCATAGCGACATTTTTTTATATTTTCTTGTAGCACCTGGAATGCTTTGGCGTCTTTTTCAATAAAAATAGCACGCTCCGCCCCTCGGCTTAATGATTCAATACCCAAGCCTCCACTTCCGGCAAACAAATCAAGTGCAATCCCTCCGTCAAAAAACGGACCGATAATATTAAAAATCGATTCCTTTACTTTGTCTGTTGTAGGTCTTGTCGTATTTCCAGCTATTGCTTTTAACGGCATTCCTTTGCGTTCTCCTGCTACAACTCTCATAACAGCATATCACCGTACTTTCATCCATATAAAGTATTTTTGCAGCGAAAGAGTGGCCCTCCGCTGCAAAAGTTATTATTGTTCTTGTGCTAATACTTGAATTCGCTCATCTTTCTTTTGTAATTCTACCAAGAATAAACGTTGTAACCAAGCCTCTTCTACATAATAATGATCAGCAATCTTAATAATTGGTTCAGAAATAGTCGAATATCTTCGTTGATTGAAGACATAGAATCCTGGCTCTTTAGGGAAGCGGAATGTACGATGCTCACTATTTACATAATAACCATTCTGCCCTTCCTCAGCTGAGTAACCAAGCTCAGGTAATAATGTATCTGCAGTATACAACGTTTGCCCTTCATAGCGAATAACACGTACGTCTTCCTTCAACACATCATTGACATACACATCTCGTGCATCCTCAAATAAAAGTGGATATATTCCATTTTTTTGCTGTGCGTTTAATGTAAAATAGGATGTCTTAGCATCTAATACTTGCGATAAATACTTGTCCAATGTATCCGGTGAAATCGATTCATCCCCTAGTTTTTTCAGCGTTTCCTGCCAAGCTTGTTGTTGATTATCCGTCATATATTCATTTAAGTTCGTGATAATTTTCTTCGTTCTTTCTCCGCCAATTTGGTCGTTTAATAAGTAGGATGCCACAACTTCAGGTAACCATTCTGGAGAATCCACAAATTTAAATTGAGATTTAATTTGTGACAAAATCACTTCCTGTTCAACAGCTTGTGCAGTAAGCGTTGGTAAAAATAACAATCTCTCATCATGAGCTACTACTGGACTTTTCTCTTGAATAATGGCAATATGTTCATCATTTAAAAACTGTAAATTTTCGAATGATTTTAGGAAATCATTTGGAATGGCCTGCTGGGCATAGATCGATAATACAGGGGATTGCTCTTGTACTTTAAGCTTACCTGCTTGCCAATAAAGATCTTGAACCGTTCCATCTCCTCTAAACATTGTATAATTGACATGAACTAATTGTTGTTGACCAACTAATGGTAGACCTGTAATCCATTGTCCATTCACTTTACTGTCCGTCGAAATAGATACAATTGAATAAGATGCTTCACCATTCATTAGTGTAGCAAAAACATTTTGAAGGAGCATCTTATTTTTTAAGCCACCCTCAATGGGAATTATGTATGACACAGATTGTGATTTTGTTTCTCCTTTTGCAAAATAAGAAACTTCATCTGATAAACGTTCACAGCTTTTTTCATTTTCGATAAAGCAACTAGCATTCGTTGCTTTTTCTGGCCATTTAATCTTCACCTTTTGATTCGGCAGATTTTTAAAATGGTGACGAATATCCAAGCTATTTTCACGATAAACAATTTCTATTTCCTGTGAGTAATGAAAATCACCTATGCCAGTTTCTAGATCAGAAGAATAAGCATGATATTGGAAAAATAACGTTCCTGTAATAATTAGTGCTAAAATAGAAAAAAAGCTTAATGCAAATTTCATGTGCTTGACCTCCCGCAGCATGATACTATGATAATGGAAAGGATGTGCAATTATTATGCCACAACAATTTATAGAATTAGGTGAAGGCTATGGTGATGTTTACGAGCTACTCGAAATTATTAAAACCAATCAGGAACGTTTTCATCAAGCCTTTATACTAACTTCTACAAAAGAAGATAAGAAGGTAATTTCTTTAGCTGTCGCCCTGAAACCAGTCGGTGAAAGTAAATTCATGCCTATATATATTTGTCGAGAAGGCATCCCATATAATGAGGAACAACCAACAAAGCGACAAAAAATGTTTGAAGCACAAATAGAACAACTCGATCGAAAAGCAGTTGTTGTAGAAATAAAGCACTCATCTATATTTTCGGAATCAAAACTATTTTATCAATACTTAATCGGCATATTAAGACTAAATAACTATATACCTGCATTAACTTAATATTATAGACCTACTTTATAGTCGTATTCCTTTGCTTTATCTGGTTTTGCATTTTCATATTCAGTTTTCACAAATGGACGATAAGACTCTACAACGTCTTTCACAAATGGGAGGCGTTGTAGTTTTGTTGTCATCATGTCAATATCCTCACGATCACAGTAAAGCACTACGTACTTTTGCCTTCTAGAAATATAAAGAACATGACCATATTTCCGAAGAGACTTCGCATGTTTTAATTGATGGACGTAAACGATTAGCCCTTGTCGTTCGTTCATATTGGATTCCCTCATTTCTTACCTAAAAGAATACCATAGACCAGAAAATGATAGCAACAGAGTTTAGCTGACAGAACGCTCAATTTTCCGTTATAATGGAAAAGCATAAACATTGAACTTGGCAGAATTATGAATCAGGTGTTTTTGATGAATGAATGGTTGCTACATTAAAAGGAATAATAAATGCTGCTAACGCCTCGATAATGGAACGTTTTAACACTTAATCTCCATAACAATTATTTTATATGATGACGGCAAAAATCAGCATGAAAAAATCACCTTATTCACTTATACTAGTTTCTAGTTTTGGTAGCTCTCCAACGTTGAGCACTTACAATCAATGAAAAATGAAATCACTATACTTTTTATATGACGATAATTGTTAAGGAGGACGAATATGGGTAAGAAAACAAAAATTGCGCTTGCCATTGCAGCAGCAAGTGCAGCGGCGTGGGCAGGTAGTAAAGCGATTTCTAAACCGCAGCAACGAGAAAGCAAACAAGCATTACAATTTGATCGCCCTGTAATACTTGCACATCGTGGCGGAGCTCATTTAGCACCCGAACATACAATGATGGCTTTTGAAAAAGCTGCGCAGCTAGGTGTTGATGGCTTTGAAATCGATATCCGCCTAACGAAAGATGAGGAAATTATTGTTTTCCACGATGAAACAGTTGAACGTACTACAGATGGTTATGGTCTCGTTGCTGATATGACATTGGCAGAACTTAACGCCTTAAACCATGGCTACCAGTTTGAAGATCTAGATGGAGCTTTTCCATATAGAGAGGATAAATTAAATGTAGTAACGTTACGAGAGCTATTAGAAAGTTATCCAAACATGCTAATCAATATCGATATAAAAGATGCTCCTGATACGTATGAAGGAAGTCTAATGCCTTCAAAACTTTGGCGTTTAATTGAAGAACTTGGCGCTGAACATCGTGTCGTGGTAACAAGTTTTTACGGTGAACAAATAGATCGCTTCAATTTATATGCTCAAAATCAGGTAGCACTTGGTGCAGGTGAATCGGATGTAAGAAAAGCATTCGCTTCCTTCTCAAGTCAATTTGGACATTTATATCATCCAAAAGTAGATGTATTTCAAATCCCACCTAAATCAGGGGTTATTGCTTTAGATTCGCCTAAATTTATTCAGTTTTTAAATAATCTGAATATACCTGTTCACTATTGGACGATCAATGACATAGACACAATGAACAAATTGATCAATAATGGAGCACAAGGCATTATTACTGATCGCCCCGATATTGCTGTAGAGTTATTACAAAAGCAAGCTTGATATAAACAATAGAAAGGGAAGGACATTAGCAAGTCCTTCCCTTTATTTTTGAAAGCTCCCGAAATTACTTTCACTACATAATGAAAAAAGACTGTAAACAACTGCAAGTACCTTCGAGTTGTTTACAGTCTAGAAGAGATGTGTTTTATACACACCTTACATTACGCTGAGCAAGAGCAAGAACCACCCGAGCCACATCCTCCTCCGCAAGATGAACCAGAGGCAAAGAATGGATTACTTACAGGAACTTTTACCGCTTCAGAGACTGTTTTTCCTATTAAAAGGCTAATCTCATCCAGTAAATCCTGAAAATCGTTTTCAGCAATTTTTAAGGCTGAAACTTTCTCATTTAAGTCAAGTGCCCTCTTTTGTTGGCGAATTGACTTCATGATTGTATGGTAGTCCGGATGATATTTTCCGAAACGTTGTACATCTTCGTACTGCTCTTTCATGCGATTAAATGCATAAATAGCCTCTACAATTTGCGTATCACTATATACTGCATCATACGCTTGTTGTAGCGCGATCGCTGGTTCTGAGGAAAGAATCATCTTACAAAGCTCTTCGGCCTCATCTAAAATGATTACCCAGTCAGAGGTCATCATCATTTTTAATTCCCCCAATCTCTTTCCCATCATAACAGATTTTATGGTAATTTTACATTAATGATATTTTTAATGAAAGAGGTTTTCCAATTGATGTCAACAGCTAAAGGACAAATTGAACAATTACTTGGCGCAATTTTACAAGAAAGTACTGAGGAAGATGAGGAAGTTTTATTTCATCTTTTAAATGGATTACGTGATAAACAACAAGGCATTCATCGTCGTTATATTAATGCTGCTCTACATATGGTAGGAAAATTTGAGCCTGAAGTGAGCGAGGTCCGTATCCCTATTACTCCTGTCATCCATAATACGATTAAGGTACCACACGGCGGCATTATTGCAACGATTGCAGATGCAGCTATGGGAGGACTTGCTTCACGCTCTGTACCAGAGGGATATAATGTAGTCACTACAAATATGAATGTCTCCTATATCGCCACAACGAAGAACAAAGAATTGATTGCACGTGGTCGTTTTGTCCATAAAGGACGTCAAACGCTTGTCATGGAATGTGATATAGAGGATGAGACGGGGCGCAAGCTTGCCATAGCTACGGGCTCTTTCTTTGTTATTCAGCGTCGTCTGTAATTAGATTTGAAAAATAGTCTTTGATACATTGTTGGTCGGAAAAAGGGAATTTTTGATTTTTAATTTGCTGTGTTTGTTCATGCCCTTTTCCGGCAACAAGGACAATATCGCCCTTTTTCGCCTTTGCTAAAGCTTGATGAATAGCAAGTTTTCGATCTAGATAAATTTCGTAGTATTGTTGCTCTGTAAAACCAGCAATTATACTTTCATTAATAACAATTGGATCTTCATCACGTGGGTTATCTGTTGTTAAATAGATTACATCAGCATATTTACTCGCCACTGCACCCATAGCAAATCGTTTCGCCTTATCGCGATTTCCTCCACAACTAAAGACTAGGTAAATGGTTTTGGAACGATCAAAGGTTTGTAATACAGCTTGTAAGGCTTCAGCAGTATGGGCATAATCTACATATACCTCAATACCTAACGGATTATCAATTTTCTCAAGCCTTCCTTCTGGTAGCTTTAAAGACCACATATGCTCTACAATATCTTCCATAGGGACCCCTATACGCCATACTGCCATTAAGGCTGCTATCGTATTTTGTACATGATATTTTCCGACAAAAGGGATTTCAACAATATGCTCACTCGCGGTAGTTTGTAGACAAAGTACAGTTTTTCCAGCTGATTCACTGACAATTTGTATATGTAAATCATTGTGATTATCAAAGCCAAATGAGCAAGATTTTTTCTTATCATAGATACCAACGGAACGGCAAAAATTATCATCTCCATTTAACACTAGCTTTTTGGATAAATCCGCTAATCTCTTTTTCGCACGTTTATAGGCTTCTAACCCTCCATGATCTTCTAAATGATCATCTGATAAATTTAAAAATACACCACAATCAATATCACAATGATCAAGTCGATGTTGTTGTAAACCCATTGAAGAGGCTTCTAGTACAACATGTGTCACACCTTTTCGTACACATTGCTTTAGGATCGGATGTAACTCTTTTGCTTGCAATGTTGTTAATTGTTCGTAAGCTGTTTGTTGCTTTTCACCATTGATGAAAAAACCAACTGTACCAATAACTGCTGTTTTTTTATGTAGAGCGTTTAAAAGCTGACTTACAAAATGACTCACTGTTGTTTTTCCGTTTGTTCCTGTTATCGCAATAACTGTTAAAGCCTCTGCTGGAAAAGCAGCAAGTTTGGCACTTGCATACGATAAAAATAATGCGGTATTAGGAACCCATACAAAAGGAATTTCTTTATCTATAATGGGTAAAGAAATACTTTCTTCAGACACAATGGCAGCAGCACCTCGTGCCAATGCTTCTTTAACAAAACGACTACCCGACGTTTTTTTACCCTTTCGTACAATAAAAATGTCACCAGGTTGTACTGCCTGAGCGTAATCCTCTACACCTGTTATTTCTGTTCGAATAGATCCTCCTGTCACACTACATGGCCAGTCTTTTAATAACTCAGCTAATTGCAAACCTCATTCCCCCCTTCGGTTCTCTATCATATGACGGCTTTTGTAACGGTGTGACGAAAAATGCAGAAGCCTAAAGAGGGAATAAAAAATGAAGACAAACTCGGTTAATCAAAGCTTGTCTTCATAAGGGGGTTTCTTCTATTATGGTGATAATTGATCAGTTTTTTCTATAGAATCTTCACTAACAGGCTCTTCATTTGTTTGCCCTTCACTATCTTTTTCTTTACTATCCATCTTTTGCGAAGAAGCCGGCTCTAGATAAATTTGTGTATAATAATCCACAAAAGCGCCTGAACCAACGCGTGTGAATCTATCATTTAAAAGTACCTTCCTATGCTCAGGAGAGTTTGTCCAACCGTGCATCGCTTCTATTGCATCAAAATAAGCGGTGGCAAGATTTTCATTGGCATCACTATACTCGATATTATTAGCTTGTAATCTTTTTTTTAAGTCACCATATGTTGGGGACTCATGTGCTAAGAAGTTTTGTACCTTCATATCTTCACTATGCTTTCTTGCCACTTCTTCTAACGAGTTATCCATTTCTAAAGGTGGTAAATCATGATGGACTCTCGTCACATTTAATAAATCATCAAGCTGTTTGGCACTAGCCACATCGATTTCTTGTTGCAAAAAAGAGGAAGGCGGTGTCCGTCTAACTAGTTCCCCTTGATAGCTCATTTCATAGGGCTGATGAAGGACAAGTGTTTCACTGTCTGTATAACGTATTCCCTGCAATTCACTTGTCTCCCGATCTATATAAAGCTGTGCATAAAGACCATCAAATTTAACAAGTAGCCTAGTTTGCATATCCTCTTCACTCATGGAGAAGATGAAAATATTGTCACCAACAGTAGCTGCTACCTCATAGTCAATAATTGTCATGCGGTATATTTCATCGCGTTTCTGACCAACTTTAAAAGGAAATGCATCGATATTTTGTCCTGCTATGTAAACTTGCTTCACCACATTTTTTTCAACACCAACCATAAAAAACGTAGAGACATCATCATTGTAGACCCACCATTGATAGCCAAAAGAGGATGGTTCTTTTCTTGCTGGTTCCCCGTACTGCTCCAACACAGTTTGTGTGTCTTTTCCTATCAATGTTGATATGCCCGTTTGTGGACGTGTCATTGCACCTACAGCGGCCTCCTGCTTTAGCTTTGTTTGGGGTATGATATTTGAATTGGTATTTGGCCCTTCTAGTGGCTCATTTTCCTTGGGGGTATTAAAGAACATAAAGCCGATTATTGCAATTGCACCACAAAGCATTAAAATGCGTAATAAAGCTTTCATACAGGACTCCTTTTCATCACCATTATTGTAAGTTATTATATCAATTGTAATTGGGTTGACACAATGTTGTCATTGCAACAATGTCAAATATGCTCTATTATAAAAATGAGCGTATACTTTGTACGAGAACCTAAAGGAGGACTATACATGTATTTTGAAAATACTAACCTTGAAAATTTAACAGCTGATCAAGAGCTAATTGTCAGCATTATGAAAAAACATGGTTTAGAATGTGATGGCGGTTGGGATTACGAGCGTATGACATTCGATAAACGTTTCGATACTCGTGAAGGTCGCTATTACCTACGCGTATTCGCATATGCCATTTCTGGTGATGTAGGCGCACATGATGCCATCCTTACGTTAATGAAACCAGCTCTTGGTAAATATTATTATCCACATGGTGTAGAATATGGGGATGACGAAGTTTACCCAGCACATCTTGTTAAAAAATGTGAAGAAATCTTAAAAAAGGTTAAATTAGAATTAGATCAATTCTCAATCGAGCCTACAAATAAAAATAACTTTGAACCTGTAAACGCACGCTAATCTTTAGAGTTTTAAAGTGATAGCAAGTATAGCGTAGATAGCTTCATCGATGTGAAAAGACTGGTGGTCCAGTCTTTTTTTATTTGAGTAAAATTATTTTTTCTTCTCATACTACCTATATCTTTTACATGATGTAGGTGAGAATATGTTATCGTTTTTTAACCGTCCTTTTTTTCGTCATCCCATTATTGTTATTGCAATGGGCATTTTTATTCTCTGGTTCATTTCAATATCATTACCAATCTTACTTGCCTACTTAACCGCTTTACTTTTAGAGCCTATTATTGTTCGAATGAGTAAACGGTTTCGAAAAAAACGTAAAATCGTTGTTTTCATTTTCTTTTTATTTTTTTTAACTATAACTTTATTATTATGTAGTCTCCTTCTCTTTATAAGTTGGAAACAATTTTCTTCATTTATCATGGATATTCCTGAGTACCTTAATCAATTATCTGCTTTATGGATACAAATGCAATCTAAACTCAGTAACTACACTTATCATTTACCTGTAGAATTAGTTTTACAAATCCAATTTATGATTGCAAAAGCTTTGGCTTCTATTGAAAAATTCGCCCTATCCTTAACAAACATTAATGTCTGGTCAACATTACTAACATATATTCCCACTCGTTTATTTGATATTTTTGTTTACTGGATTGTCTTGTACATGCTACTTTTAGATTTGCCTAGCATTAATCGGAAATTATTAATGCCCGTTCCTTTTCATTATCATCAAAAAATAATTTTCATTGGACAACGTGTAAAATTAGCCCTATTTGGATTTCTAAAAGCTCAATTCCTAGTCGGCCTTAGTATTTTTGCTATATCATTCGCAGCATTTTACTTTTTAAAAACACCATTTCCGATACTGTTAGCTTGTTTGCTTGTTGTGTTAGACTTTATCCCTTTTCTCGATTCATTTCTCTTATTAGTCCCTTGGGCTATTTACCAGGCGTTTGCTGGTGATTATCTTTATGCTGGGATCTTAACGTTATTAACCGTGGGACAATTTTTAGTACGAAGAATGATTGAACCAAAGATTATTGGCGATAAGATTGGACTTTCATCTTTAAATACTTTTATTGCCATGTTTATTGGGTTTAAAATTTTTGGTTTTCTTGGCATTTTAATTGGACCATTACTTTTTGTCGTGGTACTTTCTTTATTTCAGCCTACTACAAAAAATCTCCCTCCTGTACAAAAATAAGGAGGGAGATTTTCTTTAAAATCCTAAAATGGCTTTAATAACTGAAGTCGTTTCACCAGGTTCAAATAAAACATATAATAGTAAATAAACAAGGACACCTGTAATCGCAACAAAGAACCAAATAATACTTGTGATTGGTCCAATTCTTCTATGCAATTTGAGATTTGTTTTTAAACCTGAAATAATACTAACAATACCAAATACGGCTCCGGATGTTGCCAGGATAATGTGGAAAATCAAGAAAAACGTATAATATGGTTTTAAATGTTCACCACCACCAAAAGCAGTATTACCTATAAACACTGTTCGTGAAGCATAAATAATAAAGAAAATAAGTGCAGCTACACCTGCAGCAAGCATTACTTTTTTATGTCCTTCTACATTTCTTTTTATAATTAAGCCCCAACCTATCGCTACGAGTACAGCACTAATCACGATAAATGATGTACTTATAGTAGGCAAAATTTGCAATTCCATTGTCAAAACTCCTTATACATAGTAAATTTCTATTTTAAAATTAATGCTGCTGTTGGCTTTCCCATTTTTTTTGGTGTGCAGCTAATGCGTCAGCAGTAATTTTATCTGGATCCTTTTGTTCAGAACGATACCATCTTGTAAAGATTGTACCAATTAATACACCAAAAATAAGTTCTTGTAAGATTTTCATTAACACGCCACCTAATTGCTGGTCTGCAACAGGCTTCATGTCTGTAAATAGCTCTGGTCCTGATAAAGATAAGCCTGATAACGTAGAGGCTGGTACACAAAGCTCCATTGCTTTTAACCATGCTTCACCATTTGTATATGTTTCATACATTGCATTAGGAGCGAAAATAATTAATCCACAAGCAGGTGTAATTAACACGGCATTGGCAATAATATAGGCTAATTTATGTAATGGCTTCATATGAGCTCTATTAGGCATATTTTGAATTAAAGGCCAGTACATAAAAACAGCAGAAAGAAATAATACAAATGTATAGGTACCATGTAATGTTTCATTTAATTTAATGTAATCTAATATTGAAGGTAAATGATAGAAGGAAAATAAACCAATAAACACAAATACTGCAACAACAGGTAATGTCAGTACTTTAAACAACGTTCTAACAACTGGTGCCTCAATAGCAACTTTCCAAACCCACCAAGGGATCCCTTTAATTAGGAAGATGGGAACAAGTAATAATAATATAGCCATTTGCACCATATGCATCGTAAACATAATATGAGCCATTAAATCAATTGGAGAACCTTTGATAATATAAATAGTAATCATGGCTAACACAAAGTAAATGGCTTCACCCTTTTTTAAAGGCTCACTTACTTTAAAATCCTTACGCCACTTTATTGTGACTAAAAAATAGATGATTGTTATAAAAACAAGAACCCCTATTAAATATGGGCTCCACAATGCTTGGAAACCAAATATACTAAGTGGCATATAGAACGCACTCCTTTAAACTTCAGTACTCCTATTATAAAACGCTTACAGCTATACTGCAATGAACGAAAGGTGAACAAATGTTAAGTTTAACAGTGTTTGCTTCTTTTTGAAATCTACATAACTTCACTACAATCAGAACCACCAGTCTAACTGGTGGTTTGCTCTACGCGTGAAACGCTGGGGTACTGGCCCATGTCTAAAGACACACTGAAAGGTCCGCCAACCGCACTCCGTTTTCACGCTACCACTAAAGTGGTTTTATTATTTTCGCTTTTTTGCTTGTATTTCTTCTCCTGTAAATGGATCAATGAATTCTTTCATAGTCATTTGATCCTCAAGAATATCCTCTTGCAATTGATTTTTTATATATTCCTGTATGATTTTTCTGTTTCGACCTACTGTATCTACATAATATCCGCGACACCAAAACTTCCTATTTCCATATTTGTATTTCAGGTTCGCATGCCGATCGAATATCATTAAACTACTCTTCCCTTTCAAATAACCTACAAACGATGAAACACTTATTTTTGGTGGAATACTCACCAACATATGAATATGATCAGGACAGGCTGTAGCTTCAATGATTTCTACTCCATTTCTTTCACATAACTGGCGAAGAATTCTACCTATATCTGCTTTGATTTTTCCATAAATAATCTGCCTTCTATATTTTGGCGCAAAGACGATGTGATACTTACAATTCCATGTCGTGTGTGCTAAACTTTTATTATCCATTTGGAGCCCCTTTCGTACGAAGTCGGTTGACCAGACCTGATTTCATTGTACGGCTGGGGTTTTTTTCTTGTCCATAGCTAGAAGCCCTTTGGAACCCCTCGCATAGCAAGGGGTTTTCAAAAGATACAATAAGAAAAGCACGTTCGTACAATATGACGAACGTGCTTTATTGGTGATTACCACCAAATGATTGTTAAAAATGCTAAGAAGAATGTAAATGCGATTAAAATTCCCATCCACATGAAGAAACCAATAACGCCACCGAAGTGTGTTTTTTTGTCTTCTAAGTGCATGAAAGAATAAAGCTGAAGTACAACTTGAACACCAGCCAATAATAATACTAATGGCATGATTAAGTATTTAGAAAAATCGGCTGCAACTACTGCGAAAGCGATAAAAGTAAAGAAAATCATGATCGCAAAGTTGATTACTTGTTTACGCATATGAACGGCATTATGATGACGATCATATTCATATTGTGCCTGTGACTTAGCAACTATAGGTGTATCGTGTGAAGACATTATCCGATCACTCCCATCAAGTATACTACTGTAAAGATGAATACCCAAACAACATCGATAAAGTGCCAATATAAAGCAGCTACGAAGAATTTAGGTGCATTGTACAAGTTTAACCCACGTTTAGCATTTCGGATCATTAAAGTTGCAATCCATACAAGTCCTAAAGTTACGTGGAAACCGTGTGTACCAACTAAAGAATAAAATGCAGTTGCGAATGCAGATTGGTTAAATGTAAAACCAAGGTGCACATAGTGTTGGAATTCATAAATTTCAAGTGCTAAGAATCCAAGACCTAAAGCTAAAGTAATTGCTAACCAAGTTTGCATACCTTTAAAGTTAAAGTTACGCATATGGTAAATTGCGTATACAGATGTTAATGAAGATGTTAATAATAACATCGTCATTGCAAATGCTAATGGTAATTCAAATAAACCTTGTGTTGTGAACTCCATGCCAGCTGGCCCTTTGTTCTTAAGCGCTAGGTAAGTAGCGAATAAACTTGCGAAAAGTACAACTTCACAGGCAAGGAAAATCCAGAAACCAACGACTTTATTTTTACCTTCCATCGTAGCTTGTTCAGGATGGTCTGGCCAAGTATGAGGAGTAAACTTAGTATTGAAATCCATTATTTATTTCCTCCTTTGCCGTAAAGTTGTTCTTCAATTTCAATAATATCTTCTTTGTGTAAATGGAAGCCATGATCGTCTTTAACAGAACGGAAAATCATCGCACCGAAAGTAATTGCTAAACCAATGATTAAAATGTAGATTGACCAAGGTTTATCTGCATCTGGATTGTAAAGAGCACCAAATGCTGCAATAAACATACCTAATGAAATAACGAATGGAATCGCTGAGTTATTTGGCATATGGATATCACCTAGTGGCTCAGCAAATGTCACTTCTTTGTTACCTTCTTGTTTTTCAATCCACCATGGATCTAAACCACGAACAAGTGGTGTTTGACGGAAGTTATAGAATGGAATTGGTTGTGGAATTGACCATTCTAAAGTACGTCCATCGCCCCATGGGTCGCGACCTGCTGGTTTGCCTTTGATCGACATTAAGCAGTTGATTACCATTAAGATAACCCCTACACCCATCATTAATGCACCGATTGTAGAGATATAGTTGAATTGGTCCCAACCTTGACCTTCCATGTAAGTGAATACACGACGTGGCATACCCATTAAACCTAGGAAGTGTTGAACGAAGAACGTTAAATGGAATCCGATAAAGAATATCCAGAAAGTAATTTTACCAAGCGTTTCGTTTAACATACGGTTGAAGAAAATTGGCCAATAGAAATGAGCTGAACCAAATAATGCTGTAACGATACCACCAACGATTACATAGTGGAAGTGAGCTACGATAAAGTAAGAATCATGTAGTTGATAGTCAAGAGGAGCAGATGCTTGCATTACCCCTGTAACACCACCCGCAACGAATGACGGGATGAAACCAAGTGCATAAAGCATTGGTGTTGTAACTTTAATAGATCCGCCCCAAATTGTTAGGATCCAGTTGAATACTTTCATACCTGTTGGAACAGCAATAGCCATTGTTGCAACAGCGAAGATTGCGTTTGCTGTTGGCCCAAGACCAGTTGTAAACATATGGTGGGCCCAAACCATGAACCCTAAGAAACCGATTAAAATTGTAGCGAATACCATTGAAGAGTATCCGAATAAACGTTTACGAGAGAACGCTGGGATAATCTCAGAGAATAACCCGAACGCAGGTAATACTAGGATATAAACCTCTGGGTGTCCGAAGATCCAGAATAAGTGTTCCCAAATAACTGTGTTACCACCCATTGTATGGTCAAAGAAGTTACCACCGAACATACGGTCAAATAACATCATTAATAAACCAATTGTTAATGGAGGGAATGCGAATAAAATTAACGCACTTGATACAAGTGAAGTCCAAGTGAATAATGGCATACGCATGAATGTCATACCTGGAGCACGCATTGTAATGATCGTAACGATGAAGTTAAGACCAGAAATTAAAGTACCTGCCCCTGAAATTTGTAAACCAAGAACATAGAAATCAATACCATGTCCTGGAGAATATAAAGATAATGATGCATAAGAAGTCCAGCCCGCATCAGGAGCGCCACCCATAAAGAATGACAGGTGAAGGAATACTGCACCTAGGAAGAATAACCAGAACCCTAAAGAGTTAAGGAACGGGAATGCAACGTCACGCGCACCAATTTGTAATGGTACAAGCATGTTCATAAATGCAAATAGTAATGGAGTAGCAGCTAGGAATAACATTGTTGTTCCGTGCATTGTTAATAATTCATTGAAAAAACCAGCTGATACAAAATCGTTATTTGGTTTCATTAACTGAATACGCATTAATAACGCTTCAAAACCAGCGATAGCGAAGAACAATGTTCCGGCTAATAAATACATAACTGCTAACTTTTTATGGTCGACAGTAGTAATGTAATCCCAGACAGTTGCTCCAAAGCCCTTTTTCTGTGTGTATGAGCTCACAACTTTTACCTCCCTCAAAATTTGTTACTATAGAACGAAAATTATTTTTCTACTGATAAGCCCATGATATAAGTTGCAAGAGCTTCAATTTCCTCGTCAGATAAATTACCGTAGATAGGCGCAGTGCCTTCAGCATTCATCATCAAGTTACCTGGTTTAAATTCCTCTGGGTTTTTAATCCAAGCTTTTAAGCTTTCTTCATTGTGTTCTAAGAAACCAGCAACACGGTTACGATCACCAAACGTAGTTAAGTTTGGACCAGGTGTACCGCCTGCTCCTGAACCTGAGATAGCGTGACAGCCTAAGCAGCTGTTAGCAAAAGTTGCTTCACCAAGATCTGTTGAAGCTTTGTCAGCAGTTTGTCCTTCTGTCGCTTTCATTGCGTCAACCCATGCATCAAATGCATCTGGGCTTAATGTTTTTACTTTAAAGTCCATTAAAGCATGTGAAGGTCCACATAATTCAGCACATTTTCCATAAAATACGCCATCTTTAAGATCTTTTGATTCTTTATCAAATACTAGGTAGAATTTGTTTAAGTTTTCTACGTTTGTATCCATTTTACCGCCTACAGCAGGAATCCAGAATGAGTGCTTAACATCGGCAGCTTTTAAATTAAAGTAAACTTTTTCACCTGTTGGTACTACTAGCTCTTGAGCCGTTACGATCCCTTGGTTAGGGTATTCGAATTCCCACCAGTATAATTTTGCTGTTACATTGATTGTAAGGGCTGTTTTGTTCCCTTCTTCATCTACTTCATCCATTGCAGCAACATCTGCGAATTTATAAGTAGTTGTAACAACTGGTACAGCGATAATTAATAATAAAATAATCGGTATAACTGTCCAAATCACTTCTAACGTATGACTACCCTCTACTTGCTTAGGGATCACATTTTCACCAACGCGTGAACGACGGTATTTTACGAATGCAAGTAAATAAATAACGGATACTACTACTACTACTAGCGTCATAATTACAGTAGTTAACAGTAATAAGTTCAATTGTTGTTTACCTACTTCTCCAGATGGTTTCAGTGTTGATAGATAATCCTCACCACAACCTGAAAGGAAGACCATCATCACTGCTAGAAGTGAAAAAAGACGCCATTTTTTAAGCCCTTTCATCATAGCTTAATTAAACCCCTCTTTCTTTGTTGTATTTTCATGTGTACCTAGGACATTAGTTCTGTCTATATGAATTCTTTAAGAAAAGAAAGAATTCCTAAATTAGCTAAACACCGCAAATATGATCATGGCTACAAATAGTATGGTCATATGATTCAATGAATAAATAAACATTTTATTTGCCCATTTCATATCATCTTTTGTTGTAAAGCCTTTCAGAGCTAGTATTAACCAACCCAAGTTCAATGTAGTAGCAAGAGTTAAAAAGCCAATTCCAAGCTCTGGTAAAAGGAAAGGTAACGGTAATAATAAAAGAATCCAGAATAACATTGAGTACTTTGTACGTTTAAATCCTTTTACTACAGGTAGCATTGGTATTTTAGCTGCACGATATTCCTCTGTTCGTTTCATAGCAAGCGCATAAAAATGTGGTGGTTGCCATGCAAACATAATTAGGAATAAGGCAAGTGCTCCCGGACCTAAAGCAGGCTCAACCGCCGCGAATCCAATAACTGGAGGAATAGCCCCGGAAATACTTCCTACAACAGTGTTGCTAACATGCTTCCTCTTCGACCACATTGAATACAGAACGACATAAGCAAATATTCCTACTAGTCCCCACATGCCGGCTGCAAACGATGCCGCAAATAACAAAATTTCACCTACAATTAAAAATGAGAGGGCAATGGTCAATACGAAATTCGGCTTAAATCTGCCAGTCACTGTCGGCCTTGCTTTTGTTCTTTTCATGATAGGATCAATATCCTGATCAATGTAGTTATTCATTGCGCCTGAGCCACCGATGATGAATGCTGCACCCAGCATGGTGTAAAAGATAACATCAAGCTCTTGCAAGAAATGTCTACTAGTAAACTGAAAAGCCAGCCACATCCCTGTAAACGTTGTGACAAGATTCGAGTTAACGATTCCAATTTTTATTAGTGCTAAGAAATCTTTTACAACAGATGTTGTTTCTGGACCAGTATTTCTAGTAGCCGCCAGTGTACGACCGTTTGACATAATACCTCTCCTTTCATTTTTGTAAGCATATTCCGCTAACAATAACTATAGCGAAATTTGCGATTGATTTCTAGACATTAAGTGAAATTTAGATGAAGTTGTAAAAATTAGCTTTGTCTAGAAATATAATTAAAAACAACATATCTATAGTAAAACATTTTCTAAAATGAATTGTGAAGGTTAAAGCACGAAATTATGAACAATTTGTGAAATGGAATCGACATCTATTACTCCCTTCTCTTTACAAGTTGTTTTTTATACGTATTTTCGATATTATCTAGTAGCAGAAACATTACGTTCTTGTAATGTTGATAGATAAAGTAGGTGACTCATTTTATGCAACACAACAGGTATTTGAAGTGGTTTGCTGTTGCCGCTACAGTTGGGATGCTCCTTATTTTACTAGGTGGGGCTCTCGTTACTAAAACAGATAGTGGCTTAGGCTGTGGTCGAAACTGGCCTGATTGTAATGGATCTCTTATTCCAAAGGAGATTACACCAGAAGTCCTTATTGAATTCTCACATCGTCTTGTAACTGGAGTCGTATCTATTTCAATTCTTGTGTTAACAGTATGGACATGGCGTAAACTCGGACATATTCGTGAAGTAAAGTTACTTGGTTTTTTAGCAATGTTTTTCTTAATCGCGCAGGCTCTTATAGGAGCTGCTCAAGTTTTATGGGGACAAGGTGATTTCATCCTAGCCCTTCATTTTGGGATTTCTCTTATTTCCTTTGCTGCGGTTCTTCTCCTTTCTATGATTGTATTTGAAGTCGATCGAAAATTTGATGCCGATAACGTATTTATTGGTAAAAAGTTACGTTGGCATACAATTGCTGTCACAATTTATTCTTATTTAGTCGTTTATACTGGGGCGTTAGTTCGTCATACAGATTCGAGCTTAATTTGTCCTGACTGGCCATTTTGCTATAATGAGACACCTTTTGCACCTCCCAATAATATGTACGAATGGGTGCAAATGGGACATCGACTAGCTGTTCTTATTATTTTCATTTGGATTGCATACATAACTTGGCACGCTGTGAAAGAATATAAAAACCAACGTGTAATTTACTATGGATGGGTTATTGCATTTACTATAGTTATTTTACAAGTGATTGCTGGTATGTTAGTAGTCCTAACTAGACTGAATTTAACGGTAGCTTTACTGCATTCATTATTTATTTCCCTTTTATTCGGCCTATTATGTTACATGATCATGCTAGTAGCTCGTAGTAATTATAATGAGAAAAAGAAATAATCCATTAAAAAAAGATTCGCCACCTATTATGTGACGAATCTTTTTCTATGTCTTTAGTTTTGTTTCTTCATTGTTTCCGTTCCTATAATACCTACAATTAAAATAATCATAGATACTAGGGCGTAATCTTTAAAAAATGTTGTAAAAGGAATGTCAAAATATCGACAAATCATCGTTATAAGGCGGCCTCCTAATAGGATTAAACCTATGACAAACATCCAATTAAATAATGCTTTAAGCATTTTCACGTCCCTCTACTTTCATTGCGGTTCAAATAATATTGTTACTTCTTGATCTTTTGCACATTGCTTGCCTGTTTGAAAATTAAAGCTGCTCTGGTAGAGGCACAGTTAGCAATTTACGCTAAACTTCCCATCACTTACGCAAGGATATCTAAAAGTCATTTTCGTCCACCATTATATGCTGCTTAATGCCTGAATAAAGGTGTTATGGTTATTATACAACCATTTGACTAATCAAGTTTGATACAATGACTCCTTCAACAAATAAAAAAGGTTATGTAGATACCAAAAAAGTATCTACTAACCTTTTTTCAAAACGATTTATTCAATTTCAATCAATAAATCACCTGTTGAAATAGCATCCCCTGCACTTGCATAAACCTCTTTTACAACACCGTCTTTTGGCGCTTGGACCGTTGTTTCCATTTTCATCGCTTCCGTTATTAATAGGTGATCACCACGTTTGACTGGACTGCCCTTAGAAACAACAACCTTTAACACAGTACCTGGCATTGTAGCACCAATTTGGTTTGGATTACTTGGATCTGCTTTTAGCGCTAGGTTGCCATCTACCTCAACTGTCATATCTTGAATCACTAATTCACGTGATTGGCCGTTCAGTTCAAAGTACAGAACGCGCGTCCCATTGTGCTGTGGCTCACCAATCGAGACTAGTTTAATAATTAATGTTTTACCTTTTTCGATTTCAACCTCAATGATTTCTCCAAGCTTTAAACCATATAAGAATGTTGGTGTATCGAGAACCGAAATATTGCCGAAGGATTCTTCTGTTTTCGCATACTCCTCAAAAACTTTTGGATAAAGAGCATAGGCTAATACATCCTTCTTTGAAACAGGACGATTTAATTTCTCTTCTAGAACAGCTTCTAATTGTTCAAACTGAATAGGCTCTAATAATTCCCCTGGGCGCACTGTAATTGCTTCACGGTCTTTAAGCACGACTTGTTGCAGTGCCTCTGGGAATCCACCATGTGGCTGTCCAAGATAACCTTGGAAGAATTCAATAACAGAGTCTGGGAAATCAATCGTTTGTCCCCTTGTTAGAACCGTGTTTTCGTCAAGATCATTTTGGACCATGAAGAGTGCCATGTCCCCGACCACTTTGGAAGATGGTGTCACTTTGACAATATCTCCGAATAGTAGATTTACACGGGAATACATACGTTTCACTTCTTCCCAACGATCGCCGAGACCCACTGCTTTTGCTTGTTGCTGAAGGTTACTATATTGACCGCCAGGCATCTCGTGTACATAAATTTCAGAATGTGGGCTGATCATGCCACTTTCGAAATCTTTATAGTATTTACGAACATCTTCCCAGTAGTACGATAATTTTTCTAATGCATCAATATCCGCACGTACCTCACGTTTACCGCCCTTCATTGCATAGTACAAGGAATTGGCACTCGGTTGAGATGTAAGACCTGCCATAGATCCAAGCGCTGTATCAATGATATCTACACCTGCTTCAATCGCCTTAGCATACAAGTAAATTCCATTTCCACTTGTGTCATGTGTATGCAAATGGATTGGCAGACTTGTCGTCTCTTTTAACTCGGAAATTAAACGGTACGCAGCTTCCGGTTTCAATAAACCAGCCATATCTTTAATAGCTAAAATATGGGCACCAGCTGATTCAAGCTCTTTCGCCATATCTTTATAGTATTGCACTGAATATTTCGCACGGCTGTCGTCGAGGATGTCCCCTGTATAACAAATTGCCGCTTCAGCAATTTTTCCTGATTGACGCGCAGCATCTATCGCTACTTCCATTCCTTTAATCCAATTCAAGCTATCGAAAATACGGAACACATCAATACCTGATGCTGCGGATTCAGCGATAAATTCACGGATTAAATTGTCAGGATAGTTAGTATAACCAACGGCATTAGCTCCACGTAGTAACATTTGGAATAGCACATTCGGTACTTGTTCACGCAGTTTCGCTAATCGCTCCCATGGATCCTCTTTTAAGAAGCGATACGCTACATCGAATGTTGCACCGCCCCACATTTCCAACGAGAATAACTGATGCATCATACGAGCTGTTGCATCTGCAATTTGATACATATCCTGTGAACGAACACGTGTTGCAAGCAGGGATTGGTGAGCATCGCGGAATGTAGTATCTGTTAGTAGTACGTCTTCCTGTGCTAAAATCCATTGCACTAAGCCATCTGCTCCCTGTGTATCTAAAATCTGTTTCGTACCTGCTGGAGGTGCTATTTGTGTATCGACTTTTGGAATATTCGGTTGTACAAAAATAGGCTTTGATTTTTTTTCAACACCAGGGAAGCCGTTTAATGTCACATTACCAATATAACTTAACAGCTTTGTCCCACGGTCCTTACGTACAGGGAAATGGAATAGTTCAGGTGTTGTATCAATAAAGCTTGTGTCAAAAGCACCTGATAAAAACTTCTCATGTGTTACCACATTATTTAAAAACGGTATATTCGTTTTGACGCCACGAATTCGGAATTCTTTTAAATTGCGATCCATTTTCGCAGCAGCTTCTTTAAAGTTCATGCCTGATGTTGAAATTTTCACTAGTAAAGAGTCATAATACGGTGTTACGACAGCACCTTGGAAACCATTCCCCGCATCTAAACGTACACCGAAACCACCACTAGAACGGTATACCATTAATTTCCCTGTATCCGGCATAAAGTCATTTGCAGGGTCTTCTGTTGTTACACGAGCCTGAATTGCATAGCCAATCATTGGCATATCCTCTTGCTTCGGCATATGAATTTCTTCACTATGCAGAGCATAACCTGCTGCTACCTTGATTTGGGCATGGACGATATCGACACCTGTAATCATTTCTGTAATCGTATGTTCGACTTGAATACGAGGGTTTACCTCGATGAAATAAAAATCTTCGCCTGCGACTAAAAATTCCACTGTCCCTGCATTTATGTACGAGACATTCTTCATTAATTTCACGGCAGCGTCACAAATACGATTTCTTAACTCTTGTGAAATCGAATGTGATGGGGCAATTTCAACTACTTTTTGGTGACGACGCTGAATCGAGCAATCACGCTCATATAAGTGCACAATATTGCCCTGCTGATCACCAATAATCTGTACTTCAATATGTTTTGGTTTGATAATAGCTTTTTCAACATACACCTCATCAGAACCAAAAGCAGCCTTTGCCTCTGATTTTGCCCTTTCATAAGAAGAAGCAAGCTCCTCCGGTGTATGGACTAAACGCATCCCACGACCACCACCGCCAAGTGCTGCCTTAATCATAACTGGATAGCCGTAAGTGCTAGCAAATGTCTCTACTTCTGCTAGATCAGCTACTGGACCATCTGTACCAGGAATAACAGGAATTTCTGCCGCAATGGCTTGCGAACGTGCTTTGACTTTATCCCCAAACATATCTAAATGCTGAGAAGTTGGTCCGATAAAGACAATGCCTTCTTCCTCACAGCGACGGGCAAATTCCACATTTTCTGATAAAAAACCATACCCTGGATGAATCGCATCAACATCTGCATCTTTTGCGATGGCAATAATATCCTCGATATCTAAATAAGCATCGATTGGTTTCTTGCCAGCTCCCACTAAATAAGCTTCATCTGCTTTAAAGCGATGAAAGGCACCACTATCCTCCCTTGAATAGATGGCAACAGTTTGGATATTCAGCTCCGTACATGCACGGAAAATACGAATTGCAATTTCTCCTCGATTGGCTACGAGAATTTTGTTGATTGATTCCATAGGTATCCCCCTTTATGATTGTGTTTTTTTCCGCTCTACCTTTTCAAACATAGAAACATTGATTAATATCCCCATCGCTAAAGATAGAATGATTATAGATGTACCGCCATAGCTTATAAAAGGTAACGTTACACCGGTTAACGGGATTAACCCAGTTACACCCCCAAGATTAATAAACGTTTGCCAGCCTATCCAGCTCGCAATACCAGCCGCAATCATGCGTGCCAATGGATCTTTCGTTCGCAATGCAATAGAAAAACCTTTATATACAATAAACCCTAAACCACATAAAACAATTAAAACTCCCCATATTCCTAATTCCTCCATTATGATTGCCATAATGAAATCCGTTTGTGGTTCAGGCAAGTACCCTAATTTTTGAATGGATTGACCAAGACCGCGCCCTTCTAAGCCGCCTCCGCCAATAGCATAATAACTATTCACCACTTGATGTCCACTACCATCTTCGTACTCAAACGGATTTAAATAAGATAAAATCCGTCCTTTTCTGTTTTCTGTTAGTAGTTCTCCCTTGAACAGCAGAAGTATTCCTAAAATTGCTGCACCGAATGCTGCTAATACACCAAAAAACTTCCAAAAGGTTTTAAAGGGAATACCACTTGAAGCAACTACAGATACGGCTATTCCACATAAAATAATAACAGCACCTAAATCTGTTTCGAAGGCCACCCCAGCAACGACTAAAATCCATAGGAAAATGGGATAGAATATTTCGGTTGGTTGTAGCTTTTCAAACGTATATTTTTGCGCTTTTCGATAAAAAGCAGCTGCAAAATATAAGATTATAAATAGTTTTGCATATTCCGAAGGCTGAAAATTCCCTAAACCTGGAATAGCAATCCAACTCTGTGAGCCTACTTGATCTGCCCCATTACCAGCCACTTTTACCCACGTAAATAACACAATTAATACGATGGTTAGAAATAACATAATATTTTTATTCGCATAATGTTTATATGGGAAAAAAGCAGCCACTATAAAGCCAAGGAATGCCACCATTAAATTGATTACTTGTTTTCGATAGAAAAAATCAGGTGCTTGTTCTTTTTGTACAATAGCAACCATCATACTTGAACTATAAATCATTATTAACCCAAATAAACTTAATAATAGGACCGTAAAAAATAAGGGGTAATCAAAATTTTGTGCATAACGTTTTAAGTATTGTCTCATTAGAAAACCTCGTTCTAGTAAAAAAACTCAAAGCGCAAAGAAGCGTTTGAGTTTTTCTTTTTATTTGTCTGTATACGCGTCGTGTAGTACAGAAAGTTCCTTCTCGAGTGAATCGAGAATTTCTTTGCCTTTTTCACGTTCAATTAGTCCAAGCTTCACAGCAAAATCAATTTCACGTGACAGGCCGAACATTTGTGTATCTAATACTTCCTCATATAAAGGGCATTGTGGCATTGTTAAATGATCCATTTGTACTCGAATAAGACGAGCAATCTTGTCTGCATCAGCAACTAGTAGCTCCAAAGCCTTCTCTTGAAAAGAAGTTTGTGATTTCGTATCCATGAGGACGCCCCCATTATCTGATATTTCTTCGATTCTATCTTAATAAAGTTTATCTTTTAGTCGATAAAAATGCAAGTGTCTACATTGGAAAATAGAGAATTCGAATTATATTTCTTTATTATCTCTAGTCATTAGCGTTATACTATGTCTTGGATATACAAGTTTTGAGGAGGATTTCTATTATGGAAACAATAATTCCTATCAAGGGTGCAGTTTCATACCAACTAACATTAGATCCCACTGTGTGGATTTTTGATGATCGTAAATTAGATTTAAATACTTACTTCACTACACAAGATGTCGAGGAAGATTCAGACATCAAGTATATGCGTGAGGTTGGCGCTCACTGGTCACGTGAAATTATGGAAGGGGCAACATTCCCACCTACGTTAAAATCAGAGCGTAAATTTGACCGTAAAGGAATGGAAACAGGTACATTTGGAATCGAATTGAGTCACTTCTTGAAAAATGCTGAAATTAAGCCTGAAGCGACAAAAATCGTCCTAGAATGCAAAGATGGTCAAGAGTATCCATTCACAATTGAAGAAGCAAATACCCTTATTTTAAAATATAGCCAAGATGGCAAGCCCCTTTTAGAAGATGGTCCAATCCATGTATTATTAAGAGATGGTTCAAATCTAGACAATCCTATTAAAAACGTATCAGCCATTCGTGCTGAATAGGAGGGAATGCAATGCGCGTAAAATGCGTAATTTGCGATACGATTCATAATATAGATGATAATTTGCCATTAGCAAAAAAGTTGCGTAATCGTCCAATCCATACTTACATGTGTACTATTTGCCATGATCGAATTAAAGATAATACGGTTGCACGACTTGAAACTGGCAATTTCCGGTTCTATCGTACTTCACCACAAATGGATAAAGAATTTTAACATTTATAAGCTTAAAAGAGGTGCCTCTATTTCGAGACACCTCTTTTTCTCTATTATTCATTAGTTTTAATGATCGCCTTTTCAATCAATTCGACCACTTGATACATAATAGTTGCAAAAAATGCAATAATGAGCAATGACATTAGGACAAGGTTGAAATTAAATACTTGGAAGCCATAAATAATTAAATAACCAAGACCTTTTGATGCTACTAAAAATTCGCCCACTATAACCCCTACCCACGATAAACCAACGTTCACCTTCAGTGTTGAAATAATCGTAGGAAAAGAAGCTGGTAATATCACTTCCCGAAATATTTGCCATCTTGTTGCCCCAAATGTTTGTAAAACCTTACTATAGTTCGGGTCAACTCCTTTAAAAGCGGTATAGACAACAATGGTTGTAATAATGATGGAAATCAATGCACCCATCGCTATGATTGAAAAATATCCTGGACCAAGTGCTACAATTAAAATCGGTCCAAGCGCAACTTTTGGCATCGCGTTTAAAATAACTAAATACGGATCAAGTACCTTTGATAATAACGGAGACCACCATAAAACAATAGCAATTAACGTTCCTAGTAAAGTACCCGCTATAAAGCCTATTACCGTCTCCATTAGAGTAACACCAACATGCAATGTTAAAGAGCCATCGTTTACTTTTTCAATAAAGGTATGCCAAACATGTGTTGGTGAGCTGAATATTAAACGATCAATCCATTCTAACCTTGACAGTAACTCCCATCCTCCGAAAAATAGGAGCAGAATAATAAGTTGATATAGTCGAACAAAGCGTTTCTCCTTTTTTAACAACTGCTGATATTGTTTAAATAATGTGTTATCCAAGGCTCTCCAGCTCCTTCCAAATGGTTTGGAAAACATCTGCATAGGCTGGATGCTGTCTTACATCAAACGGTGAGAGCTCGCGAAGTGCTTTAGGAATTTCAAACACTTTGTGTAATGTCCCAGGATTTGCAGAAAATAGAAAGACACGCTCACTCATCGCGATAGCTTCACCAATATCATGTGTCACAAGAATAGCCGTCTTCTTATACGTTTTTAAGGTTTCAACGACTAAATCTTCTAACTTTAATTTCGACTGGTAATCTAAAGCTGAAAACGGTTCATCTAAAAGTAATATTTTTGGATTAACAGCTAATGTACGAGCAAGTGCCACACGTTGTCTCATCCCTCCTGATAATTCTCGTGGATAATTGTTCCCGACATGTGGTAAGCCGATTTCATGCAAAAGGGCATTGGCCGTTACTTTATGTGTTTTATTGCTCCGTTCCATGATTTTCAGACCGATTGTTACATTTTCTTCAATAGTCTTCCACGGAAATAAATAGTCTTGCTGAAGCATATAGCCAATGCTAGTTTGATTATGTGCCGATAGTTCTTCCCCATCTATATAGACCTTGCCTTCAGTTGCAGGGAATAAACCCGCAATTATCGATAATAGGGTTGTTTTCCCACAGCCACTTGGTCCAATAAATGAGACAAATTCTCCTTCCTGAATGGCTAAACTGATATCACGTAATACTTCCTTTGCCTGTGTGCTTGAAAAATAACTATGGTGAATATTCTCTAGCTGCAAAAATTCCATATTACTCAGCAGCCTTTTCAGCAAAGGTTGTATTGACAAGTTTTTCATACTCCACACGTTGAGGAAGTTCACCTGCTTCCTCCATAATCGTTTGCAAGTTATCCCACTCTCCTTCATCGAGGATAGGGTCAGTAGCATAGGAGCCTTGAGCTTTATAGCGCTCAACCACTGTTTCAATAATCGCTAAATCAACATTCTCAAAATACGGTTGAATTATTTTTGCCACTTCTGCTGAGCTTTCATTTTGAACAAAATCCTGTGCTCGTTGCAATGCATTTGTAAAGGCTTGAACAGTTTCAGCATCTTCCTTTAAATAACTACTTTTTGCCATAAAGGATGTGTAAGGAAGAGTGCCCGACTCCGTTCCAAACGAAGCGATAATATACCCTTTCCCTTCTTTCTCAAAGACGCTTGCTGTTGGTTCAAATAATTGGACATAATCACCAGTCCCCGATGCAAAAGCAGTAGCAATATTGGCAAAATCGATATTTTGAATGAGCGTTAAATCATTCACAGGGTCGATCCCATGTTTTTTCAACACGAATTCCCCTGCCATTTGAGGCATACCACCTTTACGTTGCCCCAAAAAAGTCGAGCCCTTCAATTGATCCCATGAAAAATTATCTATCTTATCTCTTGCCACTAAAAAGGTCCCATCCGTTTGTGTTAACTGGGCAAAATTTTGAATGGGATCATTAGCACCTTGTAAAGTAACATAAATGGACGTTTCCGACCCAACTAAAGCAATATCAATACCATCTGACAGTAACGCCGTCATCGTTTTATCGCCACCTGCAATCGTTTGTAGCTCAACAGAAAGCCCCTCCTCTTCGAAGAATCCTTTCTCAAGCGCTACATATTGAGGCGCATAGAAAATTGAACGAGTAACTTCCCCTACTTTGACTTGTTCTAGCTCTGCTTTATTACATGCCGTCAAAGAAAGGAGTAACAAAGCAATGACACTCAATAATAAACCTTTTGTAAGCCAACGCATTCCCTTTCCTCCTTGATGTGATCAAAATAAGCCTATCGACATTAACTTATTCACATCAGAAGATTTCGGTGCCTACCAATTTATCTTGAAGTAGTATTTTCTACGGTTCGATAAGGACAATGATGTTTGATTTATTTTTTCAGCAGGTGTATAGGTAGCTTTCCGGGCAGTTTCTTAAATTTGGCCTGTCATTTATATTAGTGTAAATCAAAAAACAGTCTTAGCGTGATTATTATCGCTAAGACTGCTTCATGTAAAATTTCTTATTATAAAAACCTAAATGTTACTGATTGGTAGCTTGTTGTTCTTCTCTTTTCTCACGCCATAATCTTGTTTTATAGACAATTAAAATTAAGGCTGCTACGATAAGCCCTTCAATCATCGGCAAGAATAAGGCGAAAAACGTTAGCATGATACAACCTAAAAACAGGAACGCATAAATAATAATATTTTGAGATAACTTTAATTTCTTGGCAAAGCCTAGCTTATAGACAATGGCAGAAAGTACAAATACTAGAAGAAATACAACATAGCCTGCTATTTCATAGCTTGGTAAATTTTCGTATAAAAATCTAGTGATACCAGCCATTCTTCCATAAACTTTTGCTGTTTCATCTGTACTTGACTGTGCAGCAACTTGAATAACATTTAGTTCACCCAATAAAGCGGACTTTAGATCCAAGACTCCTCTTCCTTTCGTGGAAGCAAAAATTATTGTTCAGCGTTTTTTAGTTTTTTCGCTATTCTTTCACGTTCATTTTTATCTAGAATTTGTTTACGAAGGCGAATTGATTCTGGTGTGATTTCTAAATACTCATCATCATTTAAGAATTCTAACGCTTCTTCTAGTGTTAATAAACGAGGCTTTTTAATAACGTTTGTTGCATCTTTTGTCGCAGAACGAACATTCGTTTTTTGCTTCATTTTTGTTATGTTTACAGTGATATCATTTTCACGTGTATTTTCGCCAACGATCATACCTTCATAAATTTCAGTACCTGGCTCTACAAATAGTGTACCACGGTCCTCTACTTGCATCATACCATAAGTTGTTGATTTACCAGTTTCCATTGAAACAAGAACACCTTGGTGACGTCCACCAATGCGACCTGGAATATATGGTTGGTAGCAATCAAATGTATGGTTAATAATACCAAAACCTTTAGTCATCGACATGAACTCTGTCGTATAACCAATTAAACCACGAGCAGGAACTAAGAATGTTAAACGAACTTGGCCATTGCCATTGTTCACCATATCTAACATTTCACCTTTACGAGTACCAATTGATTCAATAACCGAACCAACATTTTCCTCTGGAACATCAATTTGTACACGCTCAAACGGTTCACATTTTACACCATCAATTTCACGAATGATTACTTGAGGTTTTGATACTTGTAGCTCGAAGCCTTCACGGCGCATATTTTCAATAAGAATTGATAAATGCAGTTCTCCACGACCAGAAACAGTCCATGCATCTGGTGAATCTGTATCTTCTACGCGTAAAGAAACGTCCGTTTGTAGTTGTGAACGTAAACGCTCCTCCACTTTACGTGCAGTTACCCATTTCCCTTCACGACCTGCAAAAGGTGAATTATTTACTAAGAATGTCATTTGCAGTGTTGGTTCATCAATACGTAATGGTGTTAAAGCATCTTGATGGTCAACAGGACATACTGTTTCACCAACGTTGATGTCTTCCATACCTGAAACGGCGATTAAGTCCCCTGCTTTAGCTGATTGGATTTCTTCACGTTTTAGACCAAAGAAACCAAATAGCTTCGTTACACGGAATTGTTTTACAGTACCGTCTAACTTCATTAAAGCAACTTGTTGACCTACTTCAATAGTACCGCGGAATACGCGTCCAATCCCAATTCGACCAACATAATCATTATAATCAAGTAATGCAACTTGGAACTGTAATGGATCTGCTGAGTTATCAACTGGTGCTGGGATTGCTTCAATTACTTTTTCAAATAGACATTGCATATTTTCTTCTTGATTTGCTGGATCAGCATCAAGAGAAGCTGTACCGTTAACACCTGATGCATAAACAACAGGGAAATCTAATTGATCATCGTCAGCACCTAGCTCGATGAATAATTCTAATACTTCATCTACTACTTCTAATGGGCGTGCTGAATCTTTATCAACTTTGTTTACAACTACAATTGGTGTTAACTTTTGTTCTAACGCTTTTTTTAATACAAAGCGTGTTTGCGGCATACAACCCTCATACGCATCGACAACTAGTAAAACGCCATCTACCATTTTTAAAATACGTTCTACCTCACCACCAAAGTCGGCGTGTCCAGGCGTATCAAGGATGTTGATACGAGTTCCGTTGTAGTTTACTGCAGTATTTTTTGCTAAAATTGTAATACCACGTTCACGTTCAATATCATTAGAGTCCATTGCACGTTCTTCAACATGTTCGTTTGAACGGAATGTACCTGATTGTTTTAATAATTGGTCGACTAAGGTAGTTTTACCATGGTCAACGTGGGCGATAATTGCGATATTGCGAAGATCTTGACGTAAGTTTGTCATTATTCCACTCCATATTCTTTTTTCGAATGTTTAACTGTGATATTATAGCACAAGAAGGATAGAAATGTCCTTATTAGAATTTCCATCATTCTAAAAAATATTATCTGATTAACAATTTTTTATATAGGAGGCTAGGCTATGAATCGTGCAAAAATCGTAATGGCCATCTATGCATTAGCAGCTGTATTAGCAATGTGCTCTATCGGCTATTCTGTTGCGGCTAGTAATGTATTTGGTGTAATAGCAGGCATTGTGGCTACTTGTGTCATTTTCATGACAGCCTTTAAAATGAAGCGTAAACTACGTGCACAAGGATTACTTTAAGCAAGTATGCTGCAACAGAGATAGATTGAGCATAGTTAAATTCCCGTAGAATAAATTCTCTCCCTATAGAGGGAAAGGATAAAAAGAGGAGCTGTCTAGTAAAAAGACGGCTCCTCTTTATTCATATGGCACAATATATTTTTCCAATAATTCTTTATGGATTGAAGGATTAGCGATGATAAAAGTATCCTGATGAAGAAAATCAAAGCCTTCTCCGTGTAAATTTGTGGCAACGGCTCCAACCTCTTGAGCGATAATAGTCCCGCCTGCAATATCCCATGGTGCTAGACGCATGGAGACATAGGCATCTAATTTGCCACTCACTACAAATGCAATTTCCATTGCCGCTGATCCGTAGGACCGTGTACCACGCACTTTGCGCACCATTTCTATTACTTTTTCATGGTGAATATGTCGATTGGGCGCTACCCAATGTGCATTAATGCCAATAACTGATTCATCCATTGTAACCGACTGAAGTTTACGCAAGGGTGTATTGTTATACCATGCCCCCTGACCCGCGATGGCATTAAATAGATCCTCACGCATGACATCAAATATGTACCCTAACTTACCTACACCATTCACAAAAATACCGATGGAAATCATGAAATGACGATGTTGCTTGACGAAATTCATCGTGCCATCAATCGGATCAATAATCCAAACAACTCCATCTAACGTTTCCACTTTTTCGCCCATTCCTTCTTCTCCTAAGATTTTATGGGTTGGATCAAAAGCTTTAATTTGCTTGATAAAGAATAATTCGGTCTCTCGGTCAATATTAGTAACAAGATCATTTGCACCTGATTTTGTCTCAATGACTAGATTATACGAAAAAGCCTCACGAATACGTTTTCCAGCTTCAAAAATAATACTTTTCGCAAATTCATCAATTTGTTGTAAGTCCATTAAAAACCCACCCTTCGAATATAAGAAAAGGCTCTTTTTTCTATCGTTCTTTTTATGCTCCTCGTACCTTTTCCACAACTTAATAACTTATTTTGGTAATATAAAACTTTAACTGCATAGAGATATAATGTCTATTTTACCCTTTGTCACAATAAAAATCACCTGCTGTCGGAATATTCAGCAAGTGATTTTTTAAATAGGTATTAGGTTTCCATTACGCATAGGCGTGCAAACTTTCAAGTTCCGATTGAATTTCTGCCAGACGTTTTTTACTTTTTTCAATTTCAAGGTCATTTTTTTCATTCATCGCGGCAAAGAGCGAAGCTAATTCATAATCTAATTCTAATTGTAAAATGTGTTCATATTGCTTTTCGATGTCAACTTTACGTATAATTTTTACGATTGGTTTCATAAAAAACACTTCCTTTTTTTAATTTTTTTACAAAAACTTTTCTAATTCGATAAAGTTCTTGTTATAAGATTTTTTCCCAAAATCAGCGTAAAATAAACCTTATAAAACGAAAGGAGTAAAATAAAATTGTCAAAAATAAAGTGGACAAACAAAGACTTTAAAGTTTTTACAATAGACGGTTTAGAACAAAGAATGGATGCGTTAAATATACAGGTACGTCCAAAATTCAATCAGCTAGGAGAACAGTTTGCTACTTATTTTTCTAGCCAGTTAGGCGAAGAATTCTTTCCACATGTTGCCAAACATGCTCGAAGAACTGTCAACCCGCCAAAAGATAGTTGGGTTGCCTTTGCTCCCTATAAAAGAGGGTATAAATCATTGCCTCACTTTCAGATTGGTCTATGGCACACACATTTATTCATCGTGTTAGCTATTATTTATGAAGCACCTCAAAAAAATGTAATGGCTGAACGTTTACTAGCTCATAAATCATTACTAGAGCAGCTTCCTAATGACTTTATTGTGTCTGGAGACCATATGTCCCCTGAAGCCATTTCTCTCGAAGAGGCAAAAGAAGAAGACAACCTTGAAGCATTGCTTATACGTCTGCGAGATGTCAAAAAGGGTGAGTTCTTAATTGGTCGACACATTCCAAAAGAGCAGGCAACAAAGCTTACTGCTAGCGAATTACACCAATTAACAGAAGAAACGTTTGAAAGCCTACTTCCTATTTACAATATCATCGTTGGAAAATAGCCCTATTTCGATTCATTTTGTATGGATTTTGATTGATGTATTTTATGCAATATGTCGTTTTTTAACACAAAAAATAAAAAAGTGGATGTGAGTATGACTCACATCCACTTTTTTATCGACCACCTTTAGGCACAATTTTTATTATCGTACCATCTTCGGCTTCCTTTGTTTGTTTCACGACAGGATAGCTAATATAGCCACTTGCCTCTTCAAATTCACGAAAAATTGATTTTTCCTCAGCTTGTGAAGGGACTATCTCTTTAAAGCGACGATATTTAGCTAGCATGATTTCACGCTTGATGCCCTTTTCATAAGCTTTCTCGATTCCCTCGAAGAATTGAACAACATCCACAATCTCCTCTGTGGACCAATCAGTTGAAAACGGATAAGAATATTCCATTCGACAAAACCACCTTTATGTTAATGCCCCCATTTTAACCGTATACTTTCAGCTTCTGCAACCATTCGATTGATTAGATCTTCAACGGTTGGGATATCGTGAATCATCCCTGTCACTTGACCTGCCCATCCAAAGCCTTGATTTCTATCTCCATCATAAATAAAACGCTTATTGGCTGTCCCACTTATATATTCTTTTAACGCCTCATATGTTGGTGTTCTTTCTTCAATTTCTAAAATTTTTTCCGTAAATTCATTACGTAACGCTCGTGCTGGTGCACCAATAGAGCGCTTAATAATTGTTGTATCAGCCTCTGTACTTGCAAGTAACGCCTCCTTGTAAGCCTCTGACGCATCGACACACTCCTTTGTCGCAATAAAGCGAGTGCCCATTTCAATGCCTTCTGCACCTAGTGCATGAGCTGCCATCCAGCCGCGACCATCACCAATTCCGCCAGAAGCAATGACAGGAATTTTCACACTATCAACCACTTGTGGAACCAGCACCATTGTGCCGACATCATCACGTCCAAGATGACCTCCGCCCTCTTGACCCACGACCATGACAGCATCTGCTCCAAGCTGCTCAGCCTTTTGAGCTTGTCTACGTGCAGCTACAAGGACTAATTTTTTGATGTTAGTTCCTGCCAATAAATCAAATATAGGTGCTGGATTTCCTCCGGTCATTGTCACAACCGGAACTTCTTCTTCGACAGCAACGCGCACCATCTCCTCATAGCCTTTCCCATGCATACCTATTGCAAAATTAACACCAAATGGTTTATCTGTTAATGTTCGTACTTTATGGATCTCCTCTCGTAACAAGTCAGGATCTCGTAAACTCATAGCCGTGATTTGCCCTAAACCTCCAGCATTCGACACAGCAGCAGCTAAATCAGCGTATGCTAAATAGGCTAATCCTCCTTGTATAATTGGGTATTTAACCTGTAAAAGCTCCGTCACACGTGTATTCCAATTCATAGTACCTCCCCTTTCGTTCGATACTAATTTCTCGATACCCTGAAAAAAATCCTTTTATTTTTTATGAAAAGTCTATGTTTTCGTGTCGTTAGGTGCTATAATTCATTTGTTTTCTTAGATATTATAAAGTGAGGTGGTACCTGCGTTGTCACAACTAGAGACTCCATTGTTCGACGTATTACTTAAACATCGGAACAGACATCCCATACAGTTCCATATTCCAGGCCATAAGAAAGGGCAAGGGATGGACCCTGCTTTCCGTGAATTCGTCGGCGACAACGTTTTATCAATTGATTTAATTAATATTGCTCCACTAGACGATTTACATTCACCAAAGGGTGCTATTAAAGAAGCACAAAACCTTGCAGCAGAAGCCTTTGGTGCTGATCATACATTCTTTTCCGTTCAAGGTACTAGTGGCGCCATCATGACGATGATTCTGACCGTCGTCGGTCCAGGTGATAAAATTCTAGTGCCACGGAATGTTCATAAATCCATTATGTCTGCGATTGTATTCGCTGGTGCAATTCCAATTTTTATTCACCCTGAAGTTGACAGTGAATATGGGATTTCTCATGGCATCTCCCCTGAAGCTGTTGAGAAAGCATTAAATGCTTACCCAGATACAAAGGCAGTACTTGTTATTAATCCAACTTATTTTGGCTTTACAGCTGATTTAAAGCGTATTGTCGAAATTGCTCATGATCGTAATATTCCGGTTGTAGTAGATGAAGCTCATGGTGTCCACATAAAATTCCATGATGACCTACCGTATTCCGCAATGGAAGCCGGCGCTGATATGGCTGCGACAAGCGTTCACAAGCTCGGTGGTTCCATGACACAAACATCTATTTTAAATGTACGTGAAGGTCTTGTTTCAGCAAAACGTGTACAAGCTGTATTTTCCATGCTAACAACTACGTCAACATCATACCCATTACTTGCTTCGCTCGACACAGCTCGACGCCAGCTAGCTATTCATGGATATGATTTAATCGACGATGCACTGCGTTTAGCTAAGGATGCACGTAAACGGATCAATCAGATCCCGCATTTAAAATGTGCAGGTAAGGAAAAACTACACTCCTCTGCAACCTATGATATGGATCCATTAAAACTTCTTATTAGTGTAAAAGATTTAGGTATTTCTGGCCACAGAGCTGAAGAATGGTTACGTCATAACGCTAATATTGAAGTGGAACTATCTGACCTTTATAATATTTTATGTTTGGTGACATTAGGAGATACGAAAAAAGAAATTAATCTTTTAGTGAATGCATTAACTCGTATGTCAAAAGCATTTGATTCTGAAGCGGCTATAACAGAAGCTTTAGTGAATGTTCCAGAAATTCCAGCTCTTGCTATGTCACCACGTGATGCTTTTTATGCAGATACAGAAGTCGTTCCACTTGCAGAAGCAGATAACTGTATATGTGCAGAATTTATTATGGTATATCCTCCTGGAATTCCAATTTTTATTCCCGGGGAAATAATTACCCAAGAAAATATTCACTATATTCAAATGAATATCGAGGCTGGTTTACCAGTACAAGGTCCAGAAGATACCACATTAAAAACAATTCGTGTTATAAAAGAACGGAAACCGATTTTCTAAACATAACAAGCTAGCTCTCTTTCATGAAGAGCTAGCTTGTTTGCTTATTCACGATAAAACGTCAATAATTCAATTTTTTAGACAACAAAATAGTAATAACTCTTTACAAAAATAAATAGACAAAGAGAGGACAAAAAAATGCCCCAATCACAGCTGTTAAGCCCATAGATAATGAACCAACTGATAATTCCTGTTCCCCATATTCTCTTAATTTAACAAGACCTACCCCATGTGAGGCACTACCTACTGCAACACCTCTACTAACCGCCGAGTCGATTTTGCCATATTTAATGACTAATGGTCCGATAATAGCGCCTACAAACCCTGCAATCATGACAAAAACAGCTGTTAAAGGTGGAATACCTCCAATTGTCTCACTTACCTGCATTCCAACAGGCGTAGTTAATGATTTAGGTAAGGCCGTCAGCATCCAGCTAGCTTTAACACCAATCCATTTTAACAATACAAAAATAGTAAATAATCCTGTGATCATACCTATGAAAAGTCCTGATAAAATAGAATATTTATATTTTATAATAATGGCTCGTTGATTATAGAGGGGATAGGCAAGTGCGACAACAGCCGGTCCAAGCATCTGCTGAAGCCATTCTCCACCTTTCATATAAGTTGCATATGGGATATCAAAAACTAGCAAAATCACTGCACTGACAATCGTTGTTGTGACCAAAGGAATCATGATAGGATGTGGAATTCGCTGATAAAGCTTTGTAAATAAAATGAACATGAAAATGGTGCTAAGGATAACAATCGCTTCAATCAACGGATAACTCCCCCTTTCCTTCTTCAACAGTTGTTTCTGCGTTTTCCTTTTTCGCCAATTCTTTTTTCTCAATGATTTGTGTCAGTAGACCTGTAATATAAATAGAGATTAATGTACTAGCTATAACGGCTAAGATAATGATCAGTCCAGTCATTGACATGAGTTCTGGATAATCAATAACACCTACTGTTGCAGGTATGAAAAATAACGTTAAGATGCCAATGAGAAAACTTGCTCCATCTTGAATATATTCAACCTTAATGATTTTAAAAATGAGTGAAAGTGCTAATAACAATAATCCAATAACACTTCCTGGAAGAGGTATATGTAAATACGATACTATCCCTACTCCCATATAATAAAAAATGGTTAGTATGCCAATTTGAACAATAATCCGAACAACTCGCAACAATAGTGCAGCAAAATTTTCTTTCAACATTTCGCCACTTTTCACCCCCTATATCGTTCATTCTACATCTGTAGGAATTTTCTGTCTATTGTAATTTTAGAAAAATAATTAGTAAAGATTGAAAAATCTAAGTAATTTTATGAAATGGTATTCAAATTCCTATTCTCCAAAACTTTCATGATGTTGCTGTTGATGATACTCTCATACAGATTTTATCAATAGATCACTTAACTGCTTCATTTGCTAATTGTGCCGATTCGGTTCTCGTAACTTTTAGAATATTCCAACTAGTAATTTTCAAAAATTTTTTATATAATCGAAAATTACAAAAGATACTAGTTATATACATTACTAAAATTTCCATAATACACAATAAGGTGGGATCTTCTATTATCTTTAAAACATTAAAACTTCAAGCTCGCTTTGCCTATTACAGCAGTTTTTTAATTTTTATTATTGTCATTTTATCAGGCATTCTCTTTTATATGACCATATCTGATGCGTTGCAAACACAAATTGGTAACCGAGCACTATATTTAGCTGAAACAACAGCTAGCAGGGGCGATGTAATCGAAGCGTTTCATACAAATAATCCTTCCGAAAGTCTACAAAAAATTAGCAATGATATTATGCTTGCAGCAAAAGCTACTTATGTTGTAATAGGAGATAAACATGGCATACGCTACACCCATCCTATCGCTGACCGTATTGGTAAAACCATGGTTGGCGATGATAATAACCGAGCATTAATCGATGGTGAGTCTTATATTTCCATTGCGAATGGTTCAATGGGACAATCCATTCGTGGAAAGGCACCTATCTTTGACACAAATGGATCGATTATTGGAGTTGTGTCAATTGGATACTTAACAAGTGAATTGGATAGCTTATATTTTTTATATCTTGATAATATTTTTTATACGATGGTGATTGCATTAAGCATCGGTATAATCGGTTCTATTTTTTTATCCCGTAATATTAAAAAGCAAATTTTTAATTTAGAGCCAAGCGAAATTGCCAGTCTCTTAACAGAAAAAAATACTTTAATTGAATCAGTTCGTGAAGCGATTATAACGGTTAATGAGAAAGGTGAAATCACAACCCTAAATAATGCTGCCGCCAAAATCTTAAATTTAACGGATTCAGCTTCTATCATTGGTGATAATATCGAACAGCATATACCTAATACACATCTTCTTAACGTATTAACGAACGGTGAAAAACAACTTGATAAATTGATGATTGTTAATGGTCATGAAATTATCGTTAACCGTGTACCTATGAAGGTGAATGGTAAAGTTGTCGGCGCTGTTGCAAGTTTCCGATTACAATCAGAAATAGAGCAAATGGCTATCGAATTATCACAAGTAAAACAATATACGGAGGCTTTACGTGCCCAAACACATGAGTTTAATAATGTCCTTTACACAATATCTGGCCTTATTCAATTAAATGCTTCTGATGAAGCACTATCTATTATTCATAAAGAGGTACAAGGACATTCTTCTCTAACCCAATTTATAACAAAGCGTGTAAAGGACCCATTTTTAAATGGTTTAATTATCGGATTTTTTAATCGTGCCCGTGAATTAAAGATCAAATTGATCTTTGATGAGGATAGTTATTTAGAAACCTTTCCTGAAAACATTGAAAAAAGCCTAATTATTTCTATTATAGGGAATTTATTAACCAATGCTTTTGAAGAGGTTGATAAAAACAAAGAGCGACAACCAATTATCAGGCTTTTTATATTAGATAATGGAGAGGAAATCATCTTTGAGGTTGAGGACTCTGGTCAAGGTTTAGCACAAGAAAAATTAAATGTACTATTTTCTGAAAATATTTCCACGAAAGATAGGAAACATCGAGGCTATGGTTTAAGAAAAGTAATTTCCAGCATCCATGATCTAAACGGCACTCTTGCTCTTGAAAAAGGCGATTTAGGAGGTGCCCTATTTATCGTATCTATTAGCAAAAGGGGGACTATGATCCATGAACGATATTGAAGTGCTAGTAATTGAAGATGATGTACGTGTAGCAGACGTACATTGTCGTTTTTTAGAAAAAATTGAAGGCTATAAAGTAATTGCGCGGGCAAACACTGGTGAAGAAGCTTTAGATTGGCTTCAATCATTTTCACCGCAACTTATATTACTTGATGTCTTTTTACCAGATATACTCGGGGTTGATTTAATTGATAAAATTAAAGAAGTAAGCCCAACAAGTAGCATTATTTTGATTACCGCAGCCACAGAGGCACATATTGTACAGAAAGCTTATCGGAAAAATGTTACAGATTACATTTTAAAGCCATTTACATTCGAACAACTAAAAGAGAGTATAGAAAAATTCCGTTACAAGCATTTATTGCTGAAAAATAATGAGAATTTTACACAAGAAAAAATTCAATATCTTTGGCCAAAAGCAGGTTCATCCGGCCCTCAAGAAACACCGTTATTACTACCAAAAGGGATTGATCCAACAACAATGAATCATGTTATTAACCATTTAAGTTTAATGGAGAATGGTAGTACAGCTGAGCTGTTAGGAAAGAATATCGGTGTCAGCCGTTCCACCGCTCGTCGTTATTTAGAATTTTTAGTTACACAAAAGCAGGTCTATACCGAACTGACTTATGGCACAGTTGGTCGTCCTGAACGACGATACTTTATTTCTCAATAAACTTTATGAACAAAATGATGTTAATTCACATTATTATCACAATATTCCTAAAATTATGAAGTAAGTTATAGTATGGGTAGCGCTAAATTGATAGCGCTACCATTTTATTTTTAAGGGGGATTTTTATGTGGAGGAACATTTCTAAAATAATGGTAGCTGGCTTACTATTTACTAGTTTGGTTGGCTGCTCATCATCAAATGGAGAAAAAACAGAGGGAAAGAACGCCAGTGATTATCCGAAAAATAATATTACCATTGTTGCTCCATCTGGTGCAGGTGGTGGTTGGGATTTAACCGCTCGTGCAGTAGCAAAAACCATGAATGACACAGGGTTAATTGATAAGGCAATTCAAGTTGAGAACAAGCCAGGTGGTGGTGGTGCTGCCTTCATGGCAACATTTGCTACAAAGGAGGCCAATAATGATTATATGTTAATGGTTAAATCACCACCGATCCTTATAAATCATGAAAAGGCTGAAGGAAATAGTAAATTTGGCTATAAGGATACTACACCTTTAGCACAATTAACACGTGACTATGGCGCAATCGTTGTTAAAAAGGATTCTCCTTTTCAAACGCTTGAAGATGTTTTAAATGCCATGAAAACTTCACCAAAAAATGTCACATTAGCAGGTGGTTCTGCACCGGGTTCGATGGATCATCTAGTAGGAATTATTCCGGCTTATAAAGCGGGCATTGACTTAAAAACAATTAAATATGTTTCTTATGACGGTGGCGGTGAGGCGGTTACAGCATTATTAGGTGGCAATGCTGATGTTATTGCAACAGATGCCTCCACAATTGCTACTTATGTTAAATCTGGAGATGTTCGTGTATTAGCTGTAAGTTCCTCTGAACGCTTAGAAGGTGAGCTAGCAGAGGTTCCTACATTTAAAGAGTCTGGTATTGATGAGGAATTTACAATTTGGCGTGGTATTTTCGGTCCAAAAAATATGAGTGAAGATGCGATTACCTATTGGTCTGAAAAATTACAGGCAATGTCTGAATCAAAAGAATGGCAAGCTGAGGTGACACGTAATGGCTGGCAAGCAGAATACCGTAATGCGGAAGAATTTACAGCTTATCTAGACAATCAAAATAAAATAATCATTGAACTACTTACAGCTCTTGGTATGCAAAAATAAAAAATCGTTTTTTAAAAAAGACACAAGTATTTCCATTAAATATAGAACTACTTGTGTAACTTTATCTATTTTTAATGGAGGTGTAAAACGTTTGAGCTATACATTTGATAAAACATTTAGCATAATCCTCTTAGCACTTAGCATTTTGTTTATTTTTCAAGCAACACAGATTTCTGATAGTGCTTATGGGTCTACAGTTGGGCCAAAAATTTTCCCATTAGGTTTAGGTATTATTTTAGGTTTATTAAGTCTTCAATTATTTTATGAATCATGGAAAAAAGCTGTGAGAGAGCGAAACACAGGACCAACAACTTCTTCTAAAATATCTTCAACAGAGCTCAAAAAGTTCTTAATCATTTTGGGTAGCGCTCTAGCGTATGTATTTTTCCTTGAAAAAATTGGTTATATGATAACAACATTTTTATTTTTGTGTATTAGCTTCCAAACAATGGAACGTACTAAACTTATTTATTCAATTTTTATTGCAGCTGGATTTTCACTAGGTGTCTATTATTTATTTACAAGTTTACTAGGAGGATCGTTGCCTAGTTTCCCAATTTTTTAGTACAGGAGTGAACATATGTCGACATTGCAATTTTTAGCTGATGGATTTGCTGTTGCCCTTCAATGGCAAAATCTTTTATTCGCTCTTGTTGGTGTCATAATTGGTACAGCAGTTGGTGTACTTCCAGGTATAGGTCCAATGAGCGGGGTTGCTTTATTAATCCCCGTTACAGCAACTATTACAGCTGGACTTCCAACGGAGGCTGCCGCTACAAGCTCAATTATTTTACTTGCAGGGGTATACTACGGAGCCATGTATGGTGGATCAACAACATCCATTCTATTAAACACGCCTGGTGAGTCCTCATCAGTTGTGACAACATTGGATGGCTATCAAATGGCTAAACAAGGCCGTGCTGGAAGTGCTCTTTCTATCGCGGCCATTGGCTCATTTTGTGCTGGAGTTGTAGCGTTACTAGGTCTAATACTATTAGCTAATCCATTGTCAAAATTAGCACTTAAATTTGGACCCGCAGAATACTTTTCTCTGATGCTATTAGGACTTGCAGCAGTAAGTGGACTAGCAGGACGTTCTATTACCAAAGCTTTAATCATGACTGTTTTAGGGCTTATGCTCGGGACAGTTGGTATAGATGCCGTATCAGGTATCGAACGTTTTACATTTGGTCAGCCTATGCTGTTCTCTGGAATTGAATTTTTAACTATCGCTGTTGGTTTATTTGCATTAGGTGAAGTATTTAAAACCATTCTTGAAAAAGAAGAAGAGGATGGTCAATTAGCAAAAATTAATCGTGTATTACCAACAAAGCAAGATTTAAAGGATAGTGCTGTTCCTATTGCTCGAGGCTCATTACTAGGCTTTTTCATCGGTGTATTACCCGGTGCAGGCGCAACACTTGCCTCATTCTTTTCTTATATTACCGAAAAAAAATTCAGTAAAACACCCGAGCAATTCGGAAAAGGTCATATTGCGGGTGTAGCTGGACCTGAATCAGCGAACAATGCTGCATCAGGCGGTGCAATGATTCCCTTGCTAACATTAGGAATTCCCGGCTCAGGTACTACTGCAATTTTAATGGGTGCACTTATTATGTATAATATTCAGCCGGGTCCATTATTATTTGATGAGCATCCTCAAGTTGCTTGGGGATTAATTGCCAGTATGTTTATTGGTAACTTAATGTTACTAGCATTAAATATGCCATTGGTCCGAATTTTTGCCAAAATAATCGAAACACCTAAAAAGTATTTATTGCCCATTATTATTGCGATTTCAATTTTTGGCGTTTATGCCGTTCAATTCGCTACGTTTGATTTATTTTTATTAGTAGCTTGTGGTGTTCTTGGTTATCTATTTGCTAAAAATGATTACCCAGTTGCTCCCTTAGTCCTTGCACTTGTACTAGGGCCCATGATTGAAAATAATATGCGCCGTGCATTAACCATTTCGAATGGAGACTTTTCTATTTTTATAACAAAGCCTTTATCATTACTATTTTTAGTGGTTGCAATTTCTTGGTTACTTATACCACTGGTTATGAAAATACGTGGTAAAAATGTACTTATTAATGAAGAAGGTTAAAATTTAAAAACCCACTATGCTTCTATAAGTATAGTGGATTTTTACTTTTCTATAATGCGTGGCCAGAGCCACCATCGATATTAACTGAAGTGCCTGTAACGTAGCTCGCTGCATCAGATACTAAAAAAGTTATAACGTTTGCAGCCTCTTGTGTATCACCTACACGACCGAGCGGAATAGCTTGCCCCACCTTACGGGAATATTCTTCCCACGATAAATCCGGTTCTTCTTTTTTCCATTTCTTTTCAATTTGGTCACTACGAATAAGACCTATACAGACAGAATTTACTCGAATATTATCTTTTCCTAAATCCTTGCTCATTGCCTTTGTTAAGGCAAGTCCAGCAGCACGGCTTACAGTAGTAGGAAGTGAGCTTGCTGGAGGTGTCTTCGCCATTACAGCTGTCACATTGACGATTGCACCTCCGCCAGCTTTTCGCATATAAGGTGCCGCATATTTTGAACAATGAATGGCCCCAAATACCTTTAAATCTAAATCAGCTTGCCATAATTCACTACTCACCGTTTCGAAGGGATTTGCTGAAGCGGTACCTGCATTATTAATGAGAATATCAATATGGCCAAATTGTTCTACAGTACGTTCGATTAAATACTTACAATCTTTTTCTTTTGTAATATCTGTTGGAACAATTAAAACATCTATACCTGTTTCATTTTTAATACATCCAGCTGCCACTTGTAGCTGTTTTTCTCCACGAGCACACAATACAACCTGTGCTCCCTCTTTGACAAGCTGCATAGCCGTATAATAACCAATTCCTTTACTTGACCCAGTAATAATTGCCACTTTCCCCTTTAAGCCTAAATCCATCATTATCACCCCAAATTATTTCGAATATTCCTAACAATATCTTTACTTTAACAAAATTACGGTCAATATACAAAAAACGGCTACAAAGCATTTGCTTTATAGCCGTTAGAACTGTTACCATTATTTTTTTGCTACAATGTGAATTGGGTTGCCAAGTAGTACTTCAGCAGTTTCCATTGTAATTTCACCTAATGTTGGGTGAGCATGAATTGTTAATGCGATATCTTCAGCAGTCATTCCGCCTTCAATCGCTAAGCCCATTTCAGCGATCATATCAGATGCACCAGCACCTACGATTTGAGCACCAATTAATAAGCCGTCTTCTTTACGAGCAACAAGCTTCACGAAGCCTTCTGATTGGTTTAATGCAAGAGCACGACCATTTGCTGCGAATGGGAATTTCGCTGCTGTGTATTCGATGCCTTCTGCTTTTGCTTGATCTTCATTATAACCAACTGTTGCCATTTCAGGATCTGTGAAGCATACAGCAGGTACAGCAAGATAATCAACAACTGATTTTTCACCAGCAATCGCCTCAGCAGCAACTTTACCTTCGTAAGATGCTTTATGTGCAAGTTGTGGACCAGCTACGATATCACCGATTGCATAGATGTTTGGAATATTTGTACGACATTGTTTGTCAACATTGATTAGACCACGTTCACCGAATTCAACTCCGATTTCAGCAAGGCCCATTTCATCTGTATTTGGACGACGACCTACAGTAACTAATACGTAATCAGCTTCAACCTTTTTCTCTTCTCCGCCAACTTCATAAGTTACTACTACGCCGTTTTCAGTTTCTTCAACGCCTTTTGCAGACGCGTTAACTTCAATCTCAACGCCTTTCTTTTTAAGGCCTTTTTTAACGATTTGAGTCATTTGTTTTTCGAAGCCAGCTAAAATATCTTTTCCGCCTTCAATAATTGTTACTTGAGAGCCAAGGTTTGCGTAAGCTGATCCTAGCTCTGTACCAATATAACCTCCACCGATAACAACTAATTTACCAGGAACTTCTTGTAAAGAAAGTGCACCAGTAGAATTTAGTACGCGATCAGAGAATTTGAATGTTGGAATCTCAACTGGACGAGAACCTGTTGCAATAATGACATTGTTAAATGTGTAAGTTTGAGCAGATTCACCATTGATGATACGCACTGAATGAGCGTCAACGAAATAAGCTTCACCTTGTACAATTTCAACTTTGTTTCCTTTAAGTAAGCCTTCAACACCGCCAGTTAATTTTTTAACAACGCTGTCTTTAAATGCTTGTGCTTTTGAGAAGTCTAATTTCACATCAGAAGCGATGATTCCCATGTCATCTGAATGTTTAGCTTGCTCAAAACGGTGACCTACTGAAATTAATGCTTTTGATGGGATACAACCTACGTTTAAGCACACACCACCAAGTACATTTTTTTCAACGATTGTTACTTTTTGGCCAGTTTGAGCTGCACGAATTGCTGCTACATATCCTCCAGGACCTGAACCAATGACAAGAGTATCTGTTTCGATTGGGAAATCTCCTACTACCATTTTTGTTACGCCTCCATTAATAATAATTCTGGCTCACTTAACAAACGCTTTAAGTGATTTAAAGCATTTTGCGCAGTGGCTCCATCGATCATACGATGATCAAAGCTCAATGATAATGCTAACACAGGTGCGGCTACAATTTCACCATTTTTTATTACAGGTTTTTCTGAAATTCGACCAATACCTAGTATTGCTACTTCAGGATGATTAATTACTGGTGTGAACCATTGTCCTCCTGCAGAGCCAATATTCGTAATGGACATGGAAGCACCTTTCATTTCATGTGGCGCAAGCTTGCCTTCACGGGCTTTCGTCGCTAACTCATTGATTTCATTAGACACTGCAAATACAGATTTACGATCTGCATGCTTAATAACTGGTACTAGTAGGCCTCTTTCAGTATCAGCAGCAATACCGATATTATAGTAATGCTTCTGAATAATTTCTTGTGTAGCATCATCTAATGAGCGGTTAAATTCTGGGAACTCGCGTAAAGTTGAAATAAGAGCTTTAACTACATATGGTAAGTATGTTAATTTAACACCTTTTTCAGCAGCGATATCTTTGAATTTTTTACGATGTGCTACAAGAGCTGTTACATCGACTTCATCCATTAGTGTAACATGAGGAGCCGTTTGTTTCGAGTGTACCATTGCTTTTGCAATCGCTTTTCGAATACCAGACATTTTCTCACGCGTCTCAGGGAATTCCCCTTCAAGAACTACTGGTGCTGCCGGTGCTGCTGTCTCTTCCTGCGCCGTTGCTTCAGTTGCTTCAACATTTGCAGCTTGAGCTTCTACAGTACCTCCACCTTTTAAGAAGTTTTCAATATCTTCTTTTAGGATTCGACCATTTTTACCTGTACCCTTCACTTCACGAATGTTAACATCGTTATCACGTGCAAATTTACGTACAGAAGGCATTGCAATCACACGTTTTGATTCATCAACAACAGTCTCCACTTTGTCTGGAGCTTTATCTTGAGCTTTTTCTGGTGCCTTCTCCTCGTTTGTAGGAGCTTTTTCTACATTCTGACCAGATTCAGCAGTTGCTTGAACTTGTGCTTCTGTTTTCGCTTCAGCATGATCGTCACCTTTAAGCTTTAAGTCCTCATAACCAGGTGCATCAAATCGGATTAAGACATCACCAACAACGGCAACAGTCCCTTCTCCTACTAAAACTTCCTCTACTTTACCTTCTACTGGTGAAGGGATTTCTACTACTGCTTTATCATTTTGTACTTCACAAAGAATATCGTCTTCTTTAACTGTATCTCCAGCTTTAACGAACCATTTCACGATCTCGCCTTCGTGAATACCCTCGCCAATATCCGGTAGTCTGAATTCAAATGCCATGTGTACCCATCCTTTCTATTTACTCTTCAAGTTTAGAAGCTTTATTAGAATGTTAAAACTTTTTTCGCTGTTTCCATTACATCTTTGTAGTTTGGTAACCAAACACCTTCAGCTTGTGGGAATGGGTACACAGTATCTGGTGCAGCCACACGAAGAACAGGAGCTTCTAAGCTTAAAATTGCGCGCTCTGTAATTTCTGCTACTACGTTTGCAGCGATACCCGCTTGTTTTTGAGCCTCTTGGACAACAATCGCACGTCCTGTTTTTTCAACTGATGCGATAATAGTATCCACATCGATTGGTTGAATTGTACGTAAGTCAATTACTTCTACAGAATGTCCTTCTTTTTCAAGTTCCTCTGCAGCCTTTAAGCTTTCATGAACCATTAATCCGTAAGCGATAATTGTTAAATCTTTACCTTCGCGTTTTACATCTGCTTTGCCTAGCGGAATTTCATATGCTTCCTCTGGCACTTCTTCACGGAATGAACGGTAAAGTTTTAAGTGCTCTAGGAAAATAACTGGGTTATCATTACGGATTGATGAAATAAGTAATCCTTTTGCATCATATGGTGTTGATGGTACAACAACTGTTAAACCTGGTTGTGCTGTCATTAGGCTTTCTAAGCTATCTGAGTGCATTTCAGGTGTATGCACACCACCACCAAATGGTGAACGGATTGTTACTGGCGCATTGTATACACCACCACTACGGTAGCTCATACGTGCTAATTGACCACTAATAGAATCCATTACTTCATATACGAAACCAAAGAATTGAATTTCAGGAACTGGACGGAATCCTTGAAGAGAAAGACCAACTGCTAACCCACCAATACCTGATTCTGCTAATGGTGTATCGAACACACGATCAACACCGAACTCTTTTTGTAGGCCTTCTGTAGCGCGGAATACCCCACCGTTGACACCTACATCTTCCCCGAATACAAGAACGTTTTCATCATTCTTTAATTCTGTGCGAAGTGCATCTGTAATTGCTTGAATCATCGTCATTTGTGCCATTGGTTATTTCGACTCCTTCTCTTTATAGATTTCATACTGTTCTTTTAAATTAGATGGCATTTCGCCTTTATACATATTTTCCATTAACTCTGTCACTTTTTGTTTTGGAGCAGCATCTGCTTTTTTGATTGCTTCTTTAATTTCTTCTTTTGCACGCTCAATTACTGCTTCTTCCTTCTTTTCATCCCATAAACCTTTTGCTTCTAGGTATTTACGGAAGCGAACAAGAGGGTCTTTTTGAGCCCATTCATTATCAGTATCAGAAGTACGGTAACGAGTTGGGTCATCCCCTGCCATTGTATGCGGACCATAACGGTAACACATAGTTTCAATTAATGTTGGACCTTCGCCATTAATTGCACGTTCACGAGCATCACGAGTAGCTACATAAACTGCAAGCGCATCCATTCCATCTACTAGAATACTTGGTAAACCTGCTGCTACACCTTTTTGTGCAATTGTTTTAGCAGCTGTTTGCAATTCACGAGGAGTTGAAATTGCATATTGGTTATTTTGTACGATAAAGATTGCTGGAGATTTAAATGCACCTGCAAAGTTAATTCCTTCATAGAAGTCACCTTGTGATGAACCACCGTCACCTGTATAAGTTACGGCAACAGCTTTTTTCCCGCGTTTTTTAATACCAAGTGCCACTCCTGCAGCTTGAATATATTGTGCTCCGATAATAATTTGTGGAGCTAAAACGTTTACACCTTCAGGAACCTGATTCCCAATGAAGTGACCACGTGAGAATAAAAATGCTTTTTCAAGAGGTAAGCCATGCCATACAATTTGTGGTACATCACGGTAACCTGGTAAAATCCAATCCTCTTGCTCTAATGCAAAGTGAGAAGCAAGTTGTGAAGCTTCCTGACCTGCTGTAGGAGCATAGAAACCTAAACGTCCTTGACGATTTAGTGAGATTGAGCGTTGATCTAAAATACGTGTGTAAACCATACGTGTCATTAGTTCAACTAGTTCCTCATCAGATAGTTTTGGGTCTGCCTCTTTATTTATAATTTCGCCTTCTTCATTTAAAATTTGAAACATTTCAAATTTATCTTCGATTTCAGTTAGCGTTTGTTTCGCATCAAAAATATTATTGTTTTTCTTGCTCATTTGTCACATCTCCCTTTCAGCTGTATTAAAATAAATCACCATTTTTACTAGTACAACTTATTCTTGACACTCAGTATACTGAATAAAATACTGTCGGTCAATCATATATTACGGCTATAAACAAAGATTTTTTCTAAAATAACATTCCAATACCACTGTCCTATACTGTATTACCAATATCTAAAATCTGTATTACAACACCTTATTAACACCATATATTCCTTAAGTTTTCCAACAGGTTTTCCAATAGTAGAATACCCCAATCTAGAAAATCTAATAGCATTAGAAAAATTTTTTGAGTATATTCAAATAAGGTCTTTTTACATGTGATTGTTTTAAGACGTGATGTATACTTATTAGTAAGGCACTACAAAGTTGAAAGGAAGATTACTATATGATTTTAATGGATGATATTATCCGCGAAGGTCATCCGACTTTACGCACAAAAGCTGAGGAAGTTAAATTCCCTTTAACTGATGAAACAAGAAAGCTCGCTGAAGATATGCTTCAGTATTTAATCAACAGCCAAGACCCTGAAATGGCAGAAAAATATAATTTGCGTAGTGGTATTGGCCTAGCTGCCAATCAGGTAAATAGCTTACAGCGTATGTTTGCTCTACATTTAAAAGATGAGGCTGGTGAACAATTAAGCTTTGTTGCCATTAATCCGAAAATTGTAAGCCACTCTGTCGAAAACACATACCTAACAGCAGGAGAAGGTTGTCTCTCTGTTGACCGTAATATACCTGGTTATGTACCCCGTCATGCGCGCATCACAGTCAAATTTAAAACAATTGATGGCGAAGAAAAGAAAATGCGTCTTAAAGGTTTGCCAGCTATTGCATTTCAGCATGAACTAGATCATCTAAACGGCGTAATGTTTTATGATCGTATCAATGAAAAAAACCCATTTGCAGAAATACCTGATTCCATTCCATATGAGCGAGATTAAAATAAACCTCGGCAGTTATACATCTGCCGAGGTTTATTTTTATCGATTTAAACGAGCATTAATTGTTTCAATTAATTTAGGTAGCTCTGCCATTGTTTCAATTGTATAGTGTGCCCCTGTTTCTTCAAAAATACGTCTCGTTTCGGCTATGACTTGTTGCTGTTCTTCAGAAGTGAGTGCTTGAAATTCTTCTTCAGATAATCCCATTTCTGAACTTCCAATAATAACACCAACAGCCCAAACACCAGCATTTAATGCTTCCATTATATCTGAAGTCGTATCGCCAACCTTTACGACTTGCTTGGTTGCCTTCGAGCCTAATGCCTGCATGTTTTTAAAAATCATATATGGGTATGGTCGTCCTTTATCACCAACCTGTGTGGGTGTTACAAGAAAATCAGGTTGGTAGCCTTTGTTAGCTGCATTTTTCGTCACTACTTCCATCATCGAATCAGTATAGCCTGTTGTAGAGCCAATTCGAATACCCGCTTCTCTTAATTGCTGTACCGCTGTCTTCACATGTTGGATCGGATCTGTATAGTTTGCTAACGATTCCATTAATTTCGTTTCGAACTGATTATATAATGTATGCACGTCATTTTCTGTAAAAGCTTGTCCATGAATTCGTTGCCACTCCTCATTAATTCTTGGCATTTCTAGCATGGTACGAATATGGTCAATTTTTAACATGCCCATTGGTTTTCGAGCTTCTTCTAATGTTACATTGACACCAGCATCTTCAAAAATCGATAAAAAAACATTGACAGGGGCAAAGCAACCAAAATCAACTGCTGTTCCTGCCCAATCCAAAATAACCGTTTCAATTTTCATTGTTTTTCACCACCATATAATTTTCTATTATCTCACATAACGCTTGCATATCTTCCTCATGAATATCACCGATATTGCCAATACGGAATGTATCCACATCTGTCAGCTTACCAGGATAGATAACAAAACCTGCTTTTTTCATTTCCTCATAAAAGTGCTCAAAAGAAAACTCTTTATACGGGAACAAAAATGTTGTAATAATAGGTGATTGTAGCTCTTCCGCAATATACACTTCAAAGCCAAGCACTGATAAACGAGAGCGTAGTATTTGATTATTATCCGCATAGCGCTTATAGCGAGCGTTGATTCCGCCCTCTTCGTCTAGCTCTTCTAGCGCCTTCGCAAAAGCTGCCACTACATGCGTAGGAGAAGTAAAGCGCCATTTGCCATCATGCTTCATCACTTCCCATTGATGATACAAATCCAATGCAACACTACGAGCATGACCTTTGCATTTCTCTAATACATTTGTTTTAGCAATAACAAACCCAAACCCCGGCACGCCTTGAATACATTTATTGGCACTACTAATACAAAAGTCTATATGCAAGCTTGATAAATTCATTGGCACTCCACCGAAGCTACTCATTGCATCTACGATAAATGTTTTGTTGAACGAATGAACAACTTCCCCAATTTCTTTAATTGGATTTAAAATACCTGTTGTTGTTTCACAATGCACGACAGCCACGTGCGTAATACTCGCATCTTTTTCAAGTAAATCTTGAATAGCTATTGATGATGGCCGCTCATCATAAGGAACACTGTAAACAACATGCTGTAGCTTTAGTACTTTGGCCATTTCAACCATTCTTTCACCATAAGCTCCATTTGTGATGATTAACACTTTATCGTCTTCACTTATAGCTGTTGTGAGAACAGATTCTACTACAAAGCTACCACTACCTTGCATAAGGACCGCTGTGTAATCCGGCTCATCGACTTGAGCTAACGCCAAAAGCTGCTTGCGAATTACTTGTGTAACATTTTTATAGTCATCATCCCATGTACAACGATCTTTTAACATTTCCTGTTTTACTGCTTCAGTTGTTGTTAATGGTCCTGGTGTCAATAATTTATAGTTACTCATTTGTTAAAACTCCTTATCGTTGTGCTTCTTTAAAGAAAGCTTGATGTTTTTCTAATAAATCTACCGTTAATGTAGAGTCCCACTTTTTGAGATAAGCAGGAACATGTTCATCTTTCACTTGTTCCCCTTCATAAAGAGCGACAGGATATTGCTCTAATAGACCACCACGCGCCTCTGTTGCAATGACCTTAGCGATTTCTTTAGCTAACGCTTCATCTCCCTCTTTATCTACTACAGCCACAGATTCCGTTAATGTGAAGTTTCCTTCTGTCGGGTCAATATAATCGATTGGCAACCCTTCATTTTTGGCATCTATGGCCTGAATACGTAAACCAAATCCAGCTGCAACTTCACCCGTTTTCACTTTTTTTATTGGTCCTGAGCCCGAGCTTTCAATATGTGGGCCCGCATTACTAATTAAATCTGCTAAAACCTTTTGACCTTCTTGCTCACCATAGTCCTTAATGATAGCTTGTACTAATAGCCATCCCGTTGAGGAATCCATAATATTTGGGAATGACACTAAATCCTTGTAGGCAGGGTCTGTCAAATCCTTAATCGTTTGCGGTACAGGTAGACCTTTTTGTTGTAACACCTCTGTATTAATAAAAATAGAACCTACATTTCCTAAAATCGGCAGTGCATACGTCACACCGCCATCAAGAGGCTTTAAGTCTGAAGAAATATCCACAAACATGGATTTAGTGGTTTGTGCACTTTCTATAAAATAAGAAGCCATCGTCACCACATCTGCTTCAATATCTGTTCCTTCAGCCATCATTTTCCCACCCAATTCCGAAGTACCAAAGGATTGGATTAAGTACTTTCCTTTATAGCCCTTGTCATCTAATCTAGACTCCATAACTTCAATTGCTTCATCATCAGCATTTGAATAAATAATGATCTGCTCTTCGGAATTTGCTTCAGCCCCTCCACATGCAGCTAAAACGATTGCCGCTGCACTAACTGTCCCTAACATCATGCCTGTTGATTTTTTCATTTTGAGATCTCCTCCACTTTTTCTTTATGAGTTGTTATATAATCACAACCTAATTTCACAATGAGGTTTGTACATAAAATAAATATTGATAGTACGAAAATATCGGTGTATTTCGCAAAATGCTGAAGCTCTTTTATCCGTGTCGATACAAGCATTGTTTTCGTGCTAACAAGGAAAATAACGCCACTGACAGTAACCATCGCATTTAAAAAATAATAGCTAAACATTTGATAAATCGTCGCTCTAATATTTGGCAAAATAATACGTACAATGGTTTTCAACCACGAGTCCCTTAATAGCTCCGCTGTCACTTCCCAAGTAGGGTCCATCTTTTGCAGAGAATTTTTCGCCATTAAATACGGAGTTGTAAAAAAATGCACAATATTACAAGCGATAATGATGAAAAAGGTACCTTTCAAGGACGTTCCATTAAAGAAAAACAAATAGGATAACCCAAGCACCATCCCCGGTACTGTATTGGTGATCATAGATGCTACATCCAAACTTTTCTTTCCTTTTAGTGGTGTCCTTGCATTAAGGAGGGCTGACATAAATGTAATAACTACCCCTAATACGGCAGTTAAAACCGCTACGATCAGAGAATTGATATAAACCTTTGTTAAATCTTTCTCAGCAAGTACATTTTGGACATGCTCTAATGTGAAGCTTAGGTCATAGGGATAGCCTTTCGTAAAAGGCACGATAAACATTGTTGAAAAAACGAACAAGACAACAGCTACACAGACAATTGAATAAACAGTAAACAACACATCACGTAGACGATGTTTGACAAGTTCACTTTGTCCGACTTGTTTATACTGAAAATTAAAGCGCTCTAAAATCGTTAACATAACTACACCGAGTATTGCTGGTACAAGCATAAAAACAGAAATTACGGCTCCACGTTCAAAATGGACAATTGAACCTAACATCGCTTGATAAAGCTCCGTAGCAATCACCCTGTAATTCCCCCCGACTGATGCAGGTATCCCAAAGTCAGTGAAGCTTAATATAAACGTTAAAATAAAGGCCCCACCAATTGTTCCTAGCATTGGACGGAATACAGTATGATAAAATCGACGGAGCGAATGATCACGCATCAACATCGAAACAAGTAAGAATCGTTTGTCGATATATTGCATGGAATTTTGCATTAAAATAAAAGCAACCGGTAATGTATATAAAACGTAACCTATCACTAAACCGTTGTACCCATAGATTGTAAAAAGAGGTTGTCCGATTAATTTTGTTAGAATTCCTTGATTACCAAATGTATAAATCAACACGAAACCATAGGTGATGGTTGGTAGTAACATTGGTAAAGTAACTCCAACCTGTACTAGCTTTTTCGTATGGCGATGGATCGTTGTAAAATGAACAGCATATGCCAATAAAAAAGCTAATATAGTGGTAACAACTGATGCTACAAAAGAAACTTTAAAGCTATTAATAAAAGCTTCACGAAGCTCTATATTACTTAAAGCATCTATATAATTTTGAAAGGTCAGCACATTTCCTATTTTGAAAGACTGCCAAAACATATAAAGTAATGGCACAATTAAAAACAATAGGAAAAATAATAGAATGGGCAGAAAAATTAATTTCATTATTTTATTCGTTTTAAGCATACGTTTCTCCAAATAATTGATAGATATTGTGTCGCTTAATATGTAGCTGTCTTAAGATAAAATCCTCTATAAATTGATTTTTTGGTGCTGTTACTATTTCATGAGGTGTGCCAAATTGAGCAACTGTTCCTTCATTAATAATCATGACTTTATCTGAAAGTGTTAAGGCTTCTTCTGGATCATGTGTGACAATAATAGTCGTTAAATTAAATTCACGAGCAATGGATTTAATGCGCTCCTTTATCGATTCTTTAATGACGCCATCTAAGGCACTTAACGGCTCATCCAGCAATAAAATTTTTGGCTGCATCACAAGTGTTCTGGCAATGGAAACACGTTGCTTTTGCCCACCTGATAATTCGTGAATCTTTTTATGTAAATGTGGTGTCAGCTCTAAAAAGTCAATATATTCTTGTATATCCCCCTTAGACATTTGCTCTTGTTTATTTTTCAGTCCATAAACGATATTGTCATATGCATTCAAATGAGGAAATAACGCAAAATCCTGAAACACAATATTAAATCCTCTTTCTTGCATCGATTGCTTTGATATATCTTGGCCGTTGTAAACAAGCTGACCAGCTGTTTGATCTGTAAGGCCTAAGATAATATTAAGCAAAGTTGTTTTCCCACAACCACTTGGCCCTAATAATGAAATGATCTCACCTGATTCGATGGTTATATTGATATCTTCTAAAACTTTCTTATTTTTATAGCTTTTCGAGATATTTTTTAGTTCTAACAAATTGTTCACCTCTCTCAGTTCCTAGCTTTAGTATAGTGGCAATTTGTAAAGGAAAATGCGTTTTTGTGTAAATGTTGAGTAAATTCTGACCAACTGTTGACAAACTTATGCTTACTTTGAGTAAATAGTAGTAGAGGTGATGAAATGTATATGATAGAAAGGCAACAGCAAATTTTGCAATTTGTACGACAACATAAGGTTGTAAAACTAGTGACACTCACAAAAGAATTTAACGTTTCAATGGAAACAATTCGTCGTGATGTCCAACAATTGATGCAAGATAAGAAGATAGAGAAATTTTATGGGGGCGTTAAATATATTGAGCCAGTTGAGGGATTAATTGACCAACGACTTCATACGCAGATAACTGAGAAAATCGCCATTGCTAAAGCTTGCGCTTCGCTTGTTCAAGATGGGGAGTGTATTTTTATAGATAGCGGGACAACTACATATCAAATGACACCATTTTTAAAGGAGAAGGAAAAATTAACAGTGGTAACAAACTCATTGCCTGTAGCATTTGATTTAATTGGTTCCACTATCGAGGTTATACTAATCGGTGGTAAAGTACGCCACTCGGAAAAATCAGTAACGTCCAATGAGTTTTTGTTCCGCTTTGAACACCTTAATATCAATAAGGCTTTTATTTGTGCTAGCGGTGTTTCAATCGAAAAAGGCATTTCAGATTTTAGCTTAGAGGAAGCCATCACAAGGAAACAAATTATTTCCATCTCTCAAACTGTCTATGTGGCTACGGATTCTTCAAAATTTAATAAAGATGTAGCCATTCAAGTTTGTCCAGTCAAAGATATAGATGGCATTATCACAGATGACGCCCTACCTAAAACTACGATTCAGCATTTTGCGGATAATGGCATTCCAATAAAAGTGGTTAACGCAGACGAGGATTAAAAAAGTGATTTTAACAATCATTTCGCAAGGCGAGGGTTGATTTCCGTTCCGCCAGCGTCCTTTCCAGGGGGCGTCCGATGAGCCGCTTCACTCACTACGTTCGCTCCAGGGTCTCATCTGTGACGCTAATCCCCTAGGAGTGACGCTGGCTCCACTCCAATCAACTATGCATAAAAAATATCAAGTAATAGTGAACAAATAGCTCCTTATTTCTATTATTAGAGAAAAGGATATGCACTTACTTTTAATAAATTCACAACAACCATTAATAAAATGAGTAATGAACAACTTTAAGATAAGACTTTTGGGAATCAAAACCTCTTTCACCTTTGACTAAGGAATATCTTTTACAAAACAAAAGCAACTAGTCGCGAAGTGCGCAACTAGTTGCTTCTTTATTTTTAGATAATCGCTAGCTTACGCATGATTTTTGCGAGACCATCTTCGTCTACATGATCAGCAATATGATGTGCAACAGCCTTTACTCGCTCATGTCCATTTCCCATCGCAACACTCGTACCTACAGCTTGTAGCATTTCGATATCGTTTATGCCATCTCCAAAAGCAAAGGCATCTTGTAACGTAATGCCCATTTTTTCAAGAATCTTTTCAATACCTACTGCCTTTGAGCCGCCCTTTGGCAAAATATCACAAGAATAACGATGCCAACGTACAAATTGTACATTTGGGAATGTTTCGCAATATAAAGGTTCATCTTTTTCTTCCATAAATATAAGTGTTTGATATACAGCGTTCTGCATATAATAAGAAGAATCTAATTCTGGGTATGGATATTTAAGCGTATCTAGACTTTCAGCAACCATATTATGTTCACCAACAGATGCAATCATACGTTTGTCATCTAAAAATACTACCGGCTCATTACGTGCTTCACCAAAGGCAATGATTTTCGCCAATTCTTCTTTTTCAATACCGTTTGTATAGACAACCTCACCTTTGTAAACAACATATTGTCCATTAAAGGTAACATACGTATCAATTTCCAGCTCCTCTAATAAAGCATCAATCATAAAAGGGGCTCGACCAGTAGCAATTGCCAACTCATAGCCATTACGTCTAGCTGCAAGAAGTGCTTCTTTTGCTGATGCAGGTAATTTTTTTTCACTGTTATAAAGAGTACCATCTACATCAAAAAATAAAATTTTGTTCATTTTAATATCCCTTTCCATCAATATTACCCTTTCAAGGCTAATAGCTTTACATAGACAATAATTTTTATTATAATGATCCTAAGGAGTGATGTGCCATGCTGAAGAAACTAAAACGGAAATTGTTGAAGCAGCTTCGCGGCGTACTCGGAAAAAAATCAATTGCCTAACATTTGCCCTTCATTATTTGAAGGGCTTTTCTTTATTTTAGAGGAACTGCGTGATAATATAAAGGAAATGCATTTATTTGGCTATACGCAACCACTGTCTCACTACTTCCTATATAATTTTAAAACATAGTGCACAACTGAAGCATTGAGATACAAGGATTACAAATGTATATTTCTTCTTTAAAAGAAATTCGTTGTTTTCTTGTAGCACGTGTGTGGTAGTAGTCAAAGGTGCAAGAAAAATGTACGCAATTAAAGGAGAGCAAACTATGATTTACAAAGTTTATTATCAAGAAAATGCAAATGAGATTCCAGTTCGCGAAAATACTAAAAGTCTATACCTTGAAGCTGCTTCAGAACGCGAAGTACGTCAAAAGCTAAAAGACCGAAACTACAACATCGAGTTCATTCAACTGCTTGAAGGTAACTATTTAGAGTACGAACAAGCTAGCCCGAACTTCGTCTTGGAGGAAATTTAACAAACATGAAGTTTGTTAAAAATGACCAAGCAGCTGTTTTCGCGCTCGGCGGACTGGGCGAAATCGGCAAAAACACTTACGGCGTTCAATTTCAAGATGAAATCATCTTAATTGACGCTGGCATTAAATTTCCAGAAGACGACTTACTGGGCATTGACTATGTTATTCCTGATTATACGTATTTAGTACGTAACGTTGACAAAATCAAAGGACTATTTATTACTCATGGACACGAGGATCATATCGGAGGTATCCCTTATTTGTTACGTCAGGTTAATATCCCTGTCTACGGTGGTAAGCTTGCACTTGGCTTATTACGTAATAAATTAGAAGAACATGGCTTACTACGTACAACAAAGCTTATTGAAATAAAAGAAGAGGATGTTATTAAATTCAGAAAAACATCTGTTAGCTTCTTTAGAACAACTCACAGTATTCCTGATGCGTATGGTATTGTTGTTAAAACACCACCTGGTAATATCGTTCATACAGGTGACTTTAAATTTGACTTTACACCTGTGGGCGAACCTGCCAACTTAACGAAGATGGCAGAAATCGGACGAGATGGCGTGCTTTGCTTACTATCAGATAGTACTAACGCTGAAAAGCCTAATTTCACCATGTCTGAGCGCACAGTCGGAAAGAGTATTGATGAAATTTTCCGCAAAGTTGATAGTCGTATTATTTTTGCTACATTTGCGTCAAATATTCATCGTCTACAACAAGCAACAGACGCTGCCGTAAAATACGGAAGAAAAATTGCTGTCTTCGGTCGCTCAATGGACAATGCCATTACAATTGGTCGTGAGCTTGGCTATATCAACGCGCCTAAGGATACATTTATTGATGCCCAAAGCATTAATCGACTTCCTGCAAATGAAGTAATGATTTTATGTACAGGCTCTCAAGGTGAACCAATGGCTGCCTTATCTCGCATTGCCAATGGTACACACCGTCAGATACAAATCCAACCTGGCGATACGGTTGTCTTTTCTTCATCACCTGTACCAGGTAATACTGTGAGCGTAAACAAAATTATCAATTTATTGTTCCGCGCTGGCGCAGAAGTCATTCATGGTGCATTAAATAATATCCATACATCTGGTCACGGATCACAAGAAGAGCAAAAATTGATGCTTCGTTTAATGAAGCCTAAATTCTTTATGCCTATCCACGGTGAATTCCGTATGTTAAAAATGCATACACATCTAGCAGAAGATTGCGATGTTCCATTAGAAAATACATTTGTTATGGAAAATGGTGATGTATTGGCCTTAAGCGCCAATGAAGCACATGTTGCTGGCCGTATCCCTTCTGGTGATGTTTATATTGATGGTAATGGTATTGGTGACATTGGCAATATCGTCTTACGCGATCGACGCATTCTTTCGGAAGAAGGTTTGGTTATCGTTGTCGTAAGTGTTGATATGGAAAACCAAAAAATTGTTTCCGGCCCAGACATCATTTCGCGTGGCTTTGTCTACATGCGTGAATCAGGTACGATGATTAACGAAGCACAGAAGATGCTCAATCGTCACCTTAACGAAACAATTCAAAGCAAAACACCACAATGGACAGAATTAAAAAATGAAATTACAGACGTTTTAGGTCCTTACCTATTTGAAAAGACAAAACGTCGACCAATGATTTTACCAATTATTATGGAGGTTTAACCTCCTGTAAAGAAGCTATGTAAATATTTACATAGCTTCTTTTTTTATTTTCTATTTTTTGAAACCTCTCTTTTTATTTTTGCGTATATAGTAATAACAACATCAAAAGGAGCGTTTTTATGCTAGATAAAATTCTTCATTCCTTACTCAACGGAAAATCAAAAGGTCATTATTCTTCCTCTAGTAGCCGTCGCAGATATTCAAAACGACATAATTATTATGGTCACAAGCATTATAAACGTAGCTCTCGCAAAAGTTCACGTAGTTTTTTCAGCTCAATGAGTTTCTTTAGTAGCTAATGTGGTGGAAAAGAATTTCCGAAAAAAACTTTGATCGAATTGTAGAGCATTTTATAGCTGAACATCCCGATTTCTCTTTTAAAAAATTTCTCGGCTATGGCTCATATGGTCGTGCGTATTTAATTGAAGATTGTTCATCTAAAAAGCTATTTGTTTTAAAATGCTTACGTCCTAAACATCGTCACCACAAGAAAACCATTTATAAATTTAAGCAAGAGATACACATACTTCAACAATTATCACTGCCTTATGTTCCTGCCATCCATTTAACAGGAACAATTGATGATTGTCCATTTTTCATCATGGACTATGTTAATGGCCAAACGTTTGAGCAGCTTATTTTTCAAGATGGCGCCAAGTTTACCATCGTTCGATCACTTGCCATTACTAAACAGCTTTTAGAACAAATTACACAATTACACAATCACGGTATTGTACATCGCGATTTACGTATTCCTAATATACTGCTAGTAGAACAGCAATTGCATATTATTGACTTTGGTCTCGCTACCACTTATCAAAAGGAAATCGATATTTCTACCATTGAAAACCCTAAACGTGCAGCAAATCATATTAGTGATCTTTATTTTGTCGGTCATTTTTTATTATTTTTACTTTACTCAAACTACAAGCCAAGCAATAAAAAAGAAAAAGCTTGGCAGCAGGAATTGCAGTTACCGATTGCCGTGCAAGATTTTCTTGAACGATTATTATGGATTCAAGAACCATTTCCAAGTGCATTAGTAGCACTGCAATCTATACCACAGTTAGCAGATATTTAGCTAAAAAAATAGAATTGTTCATCTGTCCACGTGAACAATTCTATCCTGCAATTCAACTATTAAAGTATTTAGCACTTACATAGGCAATCCAATGATACGCTGGATCTTGACGCAAATTTTCAATTAAACCCTTAATAATGGCTCTACTATATGTTGGTTTTTCTATTTCTTGTTTTAATAGCAGTAATGATTCTTTTACAATTGAATCTTCTGTATGAATGATATTTTGCTCAAATAATTGTAACAGAGCATCCTTTGACACATCTTGTTCACATGGCCTTGCAATAAATGGCACAAGATCTTCTGTGATAAAAGGAATGGTTGTATGGTGTGCAATGATATCTGTCTTCTCTGCTAATGATTTAGCTAGTTGCTCTAAATCAAGAGGCATATCTGAAAAAATAAACAGCTCGGCATAACTCTTCATAAATCCTTTAATACAGTACATAACATCGTATTTCATTTCCTGGAGTTTATCCTGATAAAGTTGTTCCAGCATATAGAGAATGGATTTAGACATTTCTGCTTCATACGCGGTTATTTTATGAAAAAGTTCTTTTTTTGTTAAAAAGACCTTTTCGTTAAAGAACACACGAGCGGATGCAGAATGGTCTTTGAATGCTTGAAAGATGCTTTTATAAAATTCAACTAAAACCGTTTCTTTATTATAGGTGCCTCTGACTACTTGGTCAACATCCGTAATAAATTGCTGTAAATAGTAGTCCACCATTGAAATAACAAGCTCATCTTTTGTTTTGAAGGATAAATAAAATGCACCTTTTGATATTCCACAACGTTCCGTTATTTGCTGTACAGATGTAGCTTCAAAACCCTGTTCAGAAAACAGTTCTAATGCTTTCTCCATAATTAATTGCTTTTTTAACATATTTTTAACTCTCTCCTAATGCATTTCGTTGACAAATGACCGATTAGTCATTAGTATAAATAATTGAATTTAGATAGTCAATAAAGGGTAGGTGTGAAGGTGAAAGGTTTAGTTAATTTCGTATTGAAAAACAAATTGGCAGTGTGGTTATTAACAATTATCATCACTGTCTCTGGTATTTATTCCGGTACAAGAATGAAAATGGAATCAATACCCGATATCTCCATCCCATATTTAATTGTTATGGGTGTATACCCTGGCGCAACGCCTGAACAAGTAATGAATGAACTGTCCATTCCATTTGAGAAATCCATAGAAAGCTTGGAAGATGTTAAAGCAGTTTATTCAACATCCTCTTCCAACGTAGCACAAGTTCAAGTTGAATATGACTATGGCATTGATATGGATGAGAAAAAACGTCAGTTAGAAGCAGCTTTAGATAATATTAAACTACCTGAAGGTGCACAAGAACCAAGTATTATGGCCATCAGCATGAACATGATGCCAGTAGTAGCTTTATCTGTAAGTAGCTCGAAGGAAGATATTGTAGATCTTACTTCAACAGTTGAGGACGTTTTACTTCCAAAAATTGAAAAAATTGATGGTGTTGCTTCTGCAACTATTACTGGTCAGCATATTGAACAAGTTTCTTTTAAATATGATGAAGAAAAAATGGCTGCACTAGGGTTAACTGAAGAAACAGTCAAGCAAATGATCCAAGCAAGTGACATGTCTTTATCACTTGGTTTATATCAATTTACCGTTGGTGAACAAGCAGTTTCAGTTGATGGTAAAGTAAAATCTGTAGATGAACTAAAAGATTTATTAATTCCTGTCACACCTTCAGCTACAAATCCTTCACCATTCGTTCGTCTAGGTGATATTGCAACGATTGAAGTAGAAGGTAAAGTACAATCTGTATCCCGTACAAACGGTAAGGATGCTATTGCCATTCAAATCGTAAAAGGTCAAGATGCGAATACGGTAACAGTAGTTAATGCAGTAAAAGACCTTATGAAAGATGAAGAAAAACGTTTAGACGGCTTAAACGTTGACATCTCTCTAGACCAAGGTGCCCCAATTGAAGATTCTGTTTTCACCATGATCGAAAAGGCAGTATTTGGTGGTGCAATTGCCGTATTAATCATTTTACTATTCTTACGTGATTTCAAATCAACAATTATCTCGATTATCTCTATCCCAGTTTCTGTCTTCATGGCATTACTACTATTAAACTGGATGGATATCACATTAAACATTATGACGCTAGGTGCGATTACCGTCGCAATAGGTCGTGTTATCGATGACTCGATTGTAGTTGTTGAAAATATTTATCGACGAATTCATTTAAAACAAGAAAAATTAACAGGTCGTGCCTTAATTCGTGAAGCAACGATTGAAATGTTTAAACCTATTCTTTCGTCAACATTAGTAACGGTTGCCGTATTCGCCCCACTTATTTTCGTAGGCGGTATGGTTGGCGAATTATTCATGCCATTTGCCCTAACAATGACATTTGCACTAGGTGCTTCCTTAATCGTTGCCATCACAATCGTACCAGCTTTATCTCACTTCCTATTCCGTAAAAAATTATACGGTGAGAAAAAGGAAAGCCAGCATAAAGAAGTTGGTAAGTTAGCTAATTGGTATAAAGGTGTCTTAGAAAAAGCATTAAACCATAAAATTATTACTTCAATCATTGCGATTGTATTACTTGCAGGTTCCCTTGCATTAACACCTTTAATAGGTTTTAGTTTTATGGGATCACAAGAAGAAAAAGTAATGTACTTAACGTATACACCTGCTACAGGTGAGCTAGCAGATGAAACGGCAGCAAACGTTGAAAAAGTAGAAAAAGAATTAATGAAACGTAAAGATGTTGATATTTTACAAGTTTCCATAACGGATTCCAATAATGTTGACCCTTCAGCAATGATGATGGGTGGAGGCGCTGGCGGTGCCTTAATGTACCTTATCTTTGATCCGGATATGGAGGACTTCCCTAAAGCTCGTGAAGAAGTAGAAAACTATGTGTTTAATATTGGCCAATCAGGAGAATGGAAGTCTCAAAACTTCTCATCAATGTCTATGTCTTCAAATGAAGTAAGCTATACACTATACAGTGATGACTTAGATAAACTTCGAGAAGCAGTAAGTCAAGTTGAGGGTGCTCTAAAAAAAGTAGATGGCTTAGAGGATATCAAATCTGATAACGAAGATCCTTATGTAGAGCATGTCCTTAAAGTTGAACAAAAAAATGTCCTTCAATATGGCTTAACTACTGCTCAAATTGTGATGGCATTAAATTCGAATACATCCCAAGAAGTTTTAACAACAGTTAAAAATGATGGGAATGATATTGATGTTATTGTACAACGTGATGCCAAAGTAGCTGCTACTTCACTTGATGATGTCTTAGCAACTGAAATTAAAACGGCATTAGGCACAACAATGACAATCGGTGAATTAGTAGATGTTGAGGAAGGTACGACACTTAACTCATTATCTCGTTCAAAAGGTGAATATTTCGCAACAGTATCTGGTACGATTACCGATGACGATATTTCCAAAGCAACTTCAGCTGCCGATAAGAAGATTGATAAATTAGATTTACCAAAAGGCGTAACAACTGGTGTTGCTGGCGTTGCTGCAGATATGCAAGAAACATTTACTAAGCTTGGTGTTGCTATGCTAGCGGCAATTGCCATTGTCTACTTCATTTTAGTGGTAACATTCGGCGAAGGTTTAGCGCCATTCGCTATTCTATTCTCACTACCTTTTGCCGTAATTGGTGCATTTGTCGGTCTTTTTGTCACAGGTCAAACTATTTCTGTTTCTGTTATGATGGGACTTCTGATGTTAATTGGTATCGTCGTAACAAATGCCATTGTATTAGTCGACCGTATCATCCATATGGAACATGATGGTCTTGCCATGCGTGAAGCTATCCTGGAAGCAGGGGCAACTCGTTTACGTCCAATCCTTATGACAGCCATTGCAACAATCGGTGCGATGATTCCGATGGCTCTAGGTTCTGGCGGTAGTGGTTTAATTTCTAAAGATTTAGCTATTACAGTAATTGGTGGTTTATTATCTTCAACACTATTAACATTAGTTGTAGTACCAATTGTTTATGAAATGCTATCTAAGATGTTAAAGAAAAACCGTAAAGATATTGAAGAAAATTAATAAGAAAACAGCTACTCATGCGATTCGCTTGAGTAGCTGTTTTTCTATTTATTGATTTTCTTTCACTACAAAAACTTCCTTGCTTTCTACACCTGTAGCAGATACAGCCGTAATGCCGTATGTATAACTGTGCTTAGCAAGAGCTGACTTGTCCAAGTATTGAGTGATGCCATCCTTATTATAAACAACATCTACTATATTTTGAGGGTCATCATAAGAACCTTCTTTGTTCCCATTAAAACGATAAATAACATATTTACGTGGCTGTGTTTCATTGTCGTCAATTATTTCAATCTTACGACCAGCCGCTTCCTTTGTCACTTGTACAAAAGTAGGCGTGTTTGGCACTGTATTATCATCCCAAGTGGTTACTGGTGTCAGTGCTGTATAATTATATAGTTGTTGACGAACAATCGTTGCGTAGCCTAATTTATCGTTTTGAAAACTTCGTAAAGAGAAATGCATTTGTCCTTCGGCTGCTACCTTTTCAGAACGATTTGCTAGTATTTGATTTGGCAATTCCATTTTATTTTTCCATGCTGCATCACTGTCATTGCCAACCTTGTAATCAGCAAGTCCAATGTATAGATGGACAGGGTGCGTTTTTGCATATGTTTGTACTTCATGGCTCCACCAATCTAGCAATGTCCCATATTTGGCAACAGATAATGTCCTTGACCAATAAATTTGTGGGGTAATGTAATCAATTGTGCCATTTTGAATCCATGTTCTGACGTCTGCATATAAATCATCGTAATTATTGACACCAGCTCGTGTGTCACTTCCGGTTTTATCCAATGATTTATTACGCCATACACCAAATGGTGAAATACCAAATTGTACATATGGCTTTGTCTCTTTAATAGCTGTGTAAAGATTTTCTACAAGGTTGTTAACATTATCTCTTCGCCAATCCTCTACCTTTTTAAAGGAAGTACCATATGTTTTGAATGCTGCTTGATCCGGGAAAACTTCATTAGCAATTTTGTATGGATAAAAATAATCATCCATATGCACGGCATCAACATCATAATTGGCTACTAGCTCTCTTACTATTTGAACTAAATAGTCTTGCACTTCGGGTAAGCCAGGATTTAAATAATATTGTTTGCCATATTTAACAACCCAGTTTGGATGTGTTCTAGCCACATTATCGGCAGAAAGGTCGGTTAGCTTTTGTCCAGACATTGTTACACGATAAGGGTTCATCCAAGCATGCAGCTCCATTCCCCGTTTATGCGCCTCCTCTACTATTATCTCAAGAGGATCGAAACCAGGATTTGTACCTTGCTTTTTCCCTGTTATGTACGACGACCATGGTGCTAGCTCAGACGCATACATTGCATCATTTGTTGGTCTTACTTGATAAATAACAGTATTAAATTTATTGGCTTTTAATTGATCCAAAGTTTGGCGTGCCCAAGCCGTGTACTGCTCCTTATTCATACCAGCTTTCATATCAAGATTGAGAACCGTTGAAATCCAGACAGCCCGCATTTCCCTTTTCGGCTGTGTCGTGTTTGCCTTCGCTGTATTAGCAGGGATTGTCGATAGGCATAACACCAAAATCATCAAGACTAAAGTTAAAATTTTCAATTTACTATTATTATTTCTCATATTTCCTCCATTTACTATTTTTCTATTTTAGTATATGATAACTTCTTGTTATATGCACGTCCCCATTCCTTTTAATTAGAGAAAACATGACTAAAATAAAATAATTCTTTTCCATGATGCATACTTAATAAATGTACCAATTCCTTCTAAAATAAGTATCTTTAATCACCCCAAAAAACACTCTTCCATATTCCATATTTTAAAATTTCAACTAATTTATGTTTAATTCATTCTTTACGCAGTAATGAACTGTATGCTACAATCAACACAACTTATGTAGAACGGAGGGTATTCCAAATGACAGCTTCAATTAGACTACGATTTCACTTTACTAATTAAATATGTGTACACTTTGCCTGCTGTGCAAGGAAAATGGAATTAGGTCTAGTCTGTTTTAGGAATACTGGAAAAGAGGGGACTTCAACTCCCCTCTTTTTTGTTGTCTTTTAACTTTCCACACAGGCACTACTGTTAGAAAGGGATGACGAAATTGGAACATTGGAAACGTAATACGATACTTTTTTTAAGCAGTCAAACGATTTCACTTTTTGGCTCTGCTCTTGTGCAGTATGCCATAACATGGTATATCACGCTTACAACGCAATCAGGCAGTATGATGACCATTGCGATAATTTGCGGCTTTTTACCAACCTTCTTCTTAGCACCAATAGCTGGTGTTTGGGCAGATCGGTATAATCGTAAATGGCTCATTATTTTAGCAGATGGCATGATTGCCTTATCCACGCTAATCTTAGCCATTTTATTTTTAATCGGCTATGATGAGCTCTGGCTACTATTTGTTATTTCGGCGGTACGTGCCATGGGTGCAGGTATTCAAACACCCGCTGTAGGCGCTATTTTACCGCAATTTGTGCCTGAAGAGCATTTGATGAAGGTCAATGGTGCAAATAGTAGTATTCAAGCTTTTATCATGATTCTTGCACCGATGGCAAGTGGTGCATTATTAACGATGGCTTCCATCGAATCTATTTTCTTTATTGATGTAACGACGGCTGCTATCGCCATTGCGATCTTCTTATTATTTCTGCATATTCCTACACATGCGAAAGCAAATCAGCCACAAACAACAGGCTATTTTAGTGATATGAAACAAGGCTTCATTTACATCAAAGAGCATGCTTTCTTAAAACAATTGTTTTTGTTCTTCGCCTTTTTCATGCTGCTTGCTGCACCTGCAGCCTTTTTAACACCTTTGCAAGTAACCCGTAGCTTTGGCGATGATGTCTGGCGTTTGACTGTTATCGAGATGGCCTTTGCCATTGGAATGTTAATCGGTGGTATCGCAATTGCAACATGGGGTGGCTTTAAAAATAAAGTGCATACGATGACATTATCTGCATTATTATTTGGACTTTGTACAATGGCTCTCGGCATTATTCCTGTTTTTTGGCTGTATCTCGTAATCATGACAGTTACCGGAATAGCTATGCCAATCTTTAATACACCCGCAACGGTGTTATTACAAGAAAAAGTTGAAAGTGATTATATGGGTAGGGTATTTGGCATTCTTAGTATGATATCCACCTCTATGATGCCGTTAGGTATGCTTATTTTCGGTCCGATAGCTGATATGATTGCCATCGAATGGCTACTCATCGGGACAGGAATCCTATTATTTATCCAAGGATTTTTCCTTCTGGGCAGTAAAGTCTTATTAAAAGCTGGCAGATCTACTGCCGAGCAAATAGATGTTGACAATCTAGCAAAAAAGTGAAGATTTTGTATAAGAGATATTGCTGACGATAAAAAATAATTAAAACCCTAGCTTATAAACAACCTAAATGCATACAGACGCTAAAAAAGCCCTTATCCAGGGCTTTTTCGTCTTTATCCACTTCCTGAGAATAATCAATTGTGCTTTAGCATCTTTCTTTACACAATATCTGAATTTACATACTTTTTCCTCTGTCCTATTAACAACGTAATTTGTTCGATAGTGAATAATAATGAACTGCAGAAAATAACACTAGAAATAAACACTAATAATGCTAATAGTTTGTCATCGTATTCATTGAGCAACGTGAAATCCCAACATAATATATACATAATCCATGTTAATAAGGACACTCCTGTTAAATAAACAGTGTTACCGAAAACGCCAAATTGACTCTGACTTTTTACAAAGTTACATACATGTAAAGACAATTACTATTCCACCTTTACATCAAAGGTAACTAATTATTAAATATAATAACGATGAATAGGACGTCCTACACTTCCATATTGTATTTCTACTTTTAATAGATTTTGCTTTTCTAAAAAGTCAAGATAGCGTCTAGCTGTAACACGTGCTGTACCTATATAAGTAGAGACCTCCTCCGCCGATACTGCCCCTTCACTTGTTTGAATATATGCAAGCACCTTATCTAAAGTAGCTCGATTAAATCCTTTTGGTAGCTCCTCTACCGTTATTGCCTTTGTTCCTGTCTTTGTAACAACAACTTGCTCAGGAAGACGTTGCTGCATTAAATGATCCACATCATGTTGGGTTAAATCCTGCATACCACTTATTTTTTTCCTGTAGCTTTGATAATTTTTTAATGTTTGCTCAATCCGCTCAAATGTAAAAGGCTTCATAATATAATCATACACACCTAAATGTAAAATACGCTGTACAGTAGGCATATCATTTGCAGCAGTTACAGCGATAACATCGACAGGAAGATGCTCCTCTCGAATTTTTCCTAACGTAATAATGCCATCTTGCTCTGGCATAAAAATGTCCATAAAGACAAGTTCTGGAGTTAATTGTTTAATTTTATTAATTCCCTCAATGCCATTACTTGCATAACCGATTAATGAAAAACCTTTTATTTGCTCAATAAATTGCCTGTTCACTTCTCGTACCATTGGATCATCTTCAATTAATAAAACAGTTATTACATCCATCTATACTTCTCCTAACTCAAATAAAATTAAGAAACTTGTTCCTTTCATAAATTCACTCACTACTTCTATATCTCCATTGCCCTTTCTTACAATTTCATAGACTAGATGCAAACCAATGCCCCGATTTTCACTAGCTTTTGACGAAAATCCATTTTCAAACATACGATCCTGTACCTCTTTGGACATGCCAATCCCATTATCAGAAACTGCTATCGCTAAGACTCCATCATGCTCGTCTACAGAGATGGCTACATATTTATCTTCCTTAGAAAGAACATTTAATGCCTCAAAAGCATTTTCAATTAAATTGCCGAGTAAAACAACAAAATCATGGTGATCTAATAAAGGAGGAAAGCGTTTAAAATGACTTTTCCGATCAATTTCAACCTCAATACCTAATTCTTTTCCATAACTTACTTTACTTAACAACAAACCTGAAATATTTTCATTATGAAAGCGTTCGTTTAAGAACTTCGTCAATGATGCTTCATTTTCAGTAGTGACTGTAACATATTCAAGTGCTTGCTTTGTATGTCCCAATTGCAATAGTCCTGCAATTGTATGAATTTTATTTTTATGCTCATGGGTTTGTACACGTAATGCTTGAACAAAGGCCTTTACACCTGTAACTTCCTCTGCAAGCTTTTTCACAGCTGTTAAATCCTTAAACATAGCAACTGCACCAACTAGCTCGCCATTTACAATAATAGGTACACGATTACTTAAGATACTATGATGATTAATGTAAAGCTCTTGATTATAAACAGGTGTTGCTGTTTCAACAATTTCAGGCAGACGGGTATCCGGCAAAACATCATAAATCTTTTGTCCAATACAATCCTCTATTTTCCTAGTAACACCTAAAATATCAGCAGCTTTCTCATTAAAAATCGTTATATTCATTTCCTTATCAACAGCTATTATTCCCTCATGCATGGCATTAAAGGTTTCTGTTCTTTCCACATACATTTTTGCAATTTCATGGGGTTCAAGCCCAAACATTTGTTTTTTTATATGTCGTCCAAGTGTAAATGCACCGAAAATACTGAAAATTAACGAGATAACTATAGTTATCATAATTTCTCGCTCATAGCTTTGTAGCATTTCTAGCAGGGTTGGTAATGCATAGCCAACTACTACAATGCCTACTTGTTCCCTTTTATCATTTATAATGGGTACAAAAGCGCGTATCATGACACCCGATTCTCCACGTGCCTTCGAAACATAATAATGCTCACTAAATGCTGCATTTAAATCATGCGACTCGCTGCGCTGCCCTAATTCCTTATTTACTGGATGTGATAGTTTAATACGTTCCATATTCATCACAACAATATAATCTGCCTTATTAATAATCCTAATGCCATCTACAATTTTATTAATATTTTTTGCAGATTCTTTGATATTTTCATTTTCCAAATGCACACTAAGCTCTGGTACATTTGATACAGTTTGTGCTACTAGCATTGCCCGCTGACCAAAATTTTTTTCCTGTTCAGACAATAAGTTACCGAGTACAAAAATACCACCTAGTAAAAAGGAGAATGCAATGACTAAAAATGTCACTAACAGTATTTTGCCGTTCACAGGCATTTTCATCATTCAGTAATTCCTTCCTTTCAAATCCGCACTCTCATTGTTAGTGGTACACTTATTAATGATATGACTTTAAGATTATCTGCAAAAAATTCTTTTGACAACACCTTTAATCTATATAATTAGCAGAAAATATTGAATTTAATGAACAATATTACAGATTGATTGTTTACAACTGAACTTTTTTATTACTTTATGTTTTTGTATTATAACAATAATACATTAAATATAGCGTACCATAACAGACAATGTTATTAATATTACTATATTTATATATAATGGAATAAAATGTACTTAATGAACGTTATTTTTCTTATTTTCTAAATCTCTTATTTTAAGAAATATTCGCTATGATGATTCTAGTGAAAGCGATATCAAAGAGAAAATTTAGAAAAGAGGTAGCAAAAAATGAGGTTATTGAAAAATTTAACTGTTCAGGTTATAGCAGCTATTATCCTTGGGATTATTGTAGGGTCCATTTTCCCCGAGTTCGGTGCCAGCTTGAAAATCTTAGCAGACCTATTCATTAAATTAATTAAAATGTTAATTGCCCCAATTATCTTCCTAACAGTGGTTATTGGAATTGGCAGTATGGGAGATATGAAAAAGGTCGGGAAAATCGGAGGTAAAGCATTACTTTACTTCGAAATAGTTTCTACAATTGCCTTAGCAATCGGAATTGCTGTGGCTTTAATTGTAAGTCCTGGTACAGGTTTAGATACATCAGGTGCATCTGATGCTGATATTTCAAAATATACAACTGCTGCTGCTGAATCTGAGCAGGGCTTGGGTGCATTTATTTCTAGTATTATTCCTGAAAATGTTGTTGGCGCATTGGCGACTGGTCAACTATTACCAGTTCTATTCTCTGCTATTTTATTTGGCTTAGCAGCTGCTTCAATCGGAGCACCTGCAAAACCAGTCATCACATTCTTTGAGCAAGTAGCAGAAATCTTTTTCAAGATTGTCAGTATGGTTATGAAAATATCACCAATCGGAGCTTTTGGTGCCATGGCCTATACAATTGGGAATTTTGGTTTAAAATCTTTAGGTAATTTAGGTCTATTAATGGCTGCAGTATATATTACAATGTTTTTATTTGTCGTCTTTATTTTAGGTGTGATTGCAAAGTTCTTTAGATTCAACATTTTTAAATTTATCGCTTACATCAAAGATGAGATTTTCTTAGTAATCGGCACATCCTCTTCTGAATCAGCTCTACCATCTATGATGCGAAAACTTGAAAATTATGGTTGCTCAAAGCAGGTTGTAGGTTTAGTCGTTCCTACTGGTTACTCCTTCAATCTAGATGGGACTTCCATCTACCTATCAATGGCTGCTTTGTTTATTGCACAAGCATATGGAATGGAACTAACTTGGGTTCAAATACTTACACTACTTGGGATTTTAATGATTACTTCTAAAGGAGCAGCGGGCGTAACTGGGTCAGGATTTATCACATTAGCGGCAACTTTAGCTGCCTTCCCAATGATTCCAGTGGAAGGGATAGCGCTTTTAATCGGTGTAGATCGTTTTATGTCGGAGGCTCGTGCTGTCACAAATTTAATTGGTAATGGCGTAGCATGTGTTGTAGTGTCCAAATCTGAAAAAGAATTTGATGTAACGATGGAAGAACGTGCACTTCAAGGAAAGGCTACTATTGTATCATAAGAAAAAGGGTTGTGATGACAGCCATGGCTGTTTCACTACCCTTCTTATTTTCAAATCTGAAACAGTTACTCACATTTAGCTGAATTCACATAAGTAATCAATGGCGTAGGATTTATTTTTTATCCAAGGATAATAAAAACAATCATGTTTAAACTCTAGTAAAAAGGTGAAAGCATATAGTAAGAGGTGAAGGACATGACAAATAAAAAACAAGCGAAAACACGTTATACTAATAACCCTGATGTATTGGATACAGATAAAGAAAGTATTTTTGATAAACACGAGGACATGAAAACAGTTGATCCAATACCTGTCGAAGAACTCAATGAAAAAGTAAAAGATGAACAACATAAATCTAAAACAAAGGATTCCTCGGCAACAGATAAGCGCTATTGATAAAAAAATTAAGCATAATAATTCATAAAAAGTCGACCTAATTCACTATAAGGTCGACTTTTTAGTTAATGTAGAGAAGGTGAAAAATGAAATTATCTATTTTGAAAACAGATAGCTTCTTTGTAAGAGCTATCACAGTACAAGATTCAAATACGTTATAAATCATCAATATAGTCCTTTCTCATAATAACTTTGACATGTAATATTCATTGATATATTGCAAAGGAATCTCGTTTTGTTCCTTCAATGTCAAAACCCATTTTCTTATATAAGGCAATCCCAGCCTCATTATTCTCCAAAACCGTTAACTCCAGACGATGTATACCATTTTCTTTCGCCCAATTTTCTACATGCTTAAATAATGCTGTGCCAATTTTTCTTCCTCTATAATCACTGTGTATGCCTATGACAAGATAAGCACGGTGGGCAATTCTTGTAGGTTCATTGCCTTGTACGATTAAATAAGCAACTACCTTCTCATCGATTTCAGCTACGAATAAAGCTGAATGGTGGCTATCATGGACCTTGTCTATATACTGTGCAAATTGCTCAGGTTGTAATTTTCGCTCTCCTGGTCCGAATAACATAAAATTGGATGCCTCTGCATTTGTCATGACCGCTATAATTTGTTCACTATCATTTCCCGTTGCTTGTCGTATTTGCATTATCTACACACTCTCTTTCTAGAATATATTCACCCGCATCCACATATCTTTTGTATTCATGTAGATGTTCCCTCCAATAGGGAAGGTAAAAATAGGCTGTGTATGCCCAAACTCCACATCATATAGGACAGGTATTGTTTTCAACATTGGATGCTTGTTTAAAATGAAATGTAATTGTTCTTCTGTCATATCAGAGGCTCGCTGAAAGCGCCCTATTGCTAATCCCTTTATTCGAGTTGTTGTTTGCAGTATCGACGTTAAGTCCCGTGCAAAGATAGCAGGATTCACCAACTCATCATCTTCCAAAAATAAGGCATGTAAGCTGTTCCTTGCAGTAAATTTAACGTACACAATTTTCCACCATAAAGCTGACCACTTGTCTCCCCTTCAGACTAAACTTTCCAATTTGTTGCTTCAAAGCGCCGATGCTTCTGGTCCATATACCAGGCATCGTCACTCCATACACTAGAGGATCTTAAAAGAAATGGTTTATCGCCCATTAAACACTTTTGAAAATAGGAAAGCTGATACTCCTAGGCTTGTTCCATACGAAAGCTAGAAAAATGAGGACCCGAATACGTAATAAAGTCACATTTTTTAGTAATAGAAGTTGCTAAAACTGTGATATCACTAAACCCACAAAGTATTTTTGGATTTTCAGCAATCATTCGATAATCTAAATACGGTAAAACCTCATTACAGTTGTATCCTCCAAGCACCGTTAAGATGGCCTTTACTTGAGGATCCAGAAAGGCATCATGTATATCTGCCACACGCTGCACTATAGATGAAGATTGTTGAAAATCACTTTCAAAAATATGGTGACCAAATGTAACGATAAACCCCAATTCCTTCAATATATTCTTAGTTAGCTCCATCATCTCCGAAGTTAATACTTTAGCACTTAGAATTGGAGCCATAATACGTATTTCATCTCCAAAGACTAGTTTTGGTGGGATTCTCACAGTTTTACCATCCCCCTTTTAATAGGTTTGAATTTTAGCCACTAATTTTTCATCCTTAAAGTGTAATGTTTCTGTATCAATAAGTGTATAGGTTGGTAGTGTAGGTTGACTTTCCTTCCAGTTATTAAATGCTTGTTTCCGCTCATCATCTTCGTAATGTGGACAAAATGCGCCAGGTAATATTCCTAGTCCGTCACATTCTTCATAGATATTATCTTTATTTTCACTGAAACACTTTTCAAACCAACACATCGCCCCTGCACTGATGCCAGCTAAGATAACTCCATTTTGATAAGCTTCCTTTAATACATCATCAAAACAATATTGACGCCACTTTTCGAGTAGAAAACTTGTATTGCCCCCACCTACATAAATAATATGTTGGGCAAGGATTCTTTCCCGAATGTTTTTATCACGCATATCATTTTGCAAAATATGAGTTGCTTCACAATGCTGAAACGCTGAATAAAACCTGTCGATATATCCCTGAGCATCGTTACTTGCCGTCGGAATAAAACAAATATTGAGTCGTTTATTTGATTTACATTGCCGTAAAATATAATCATCGATAAATGAAGGAAAATGTTGTGAAAAACCTCCACCAGATAGCGCTATTATTTGTCTAGATATCTCCTTGTTTTTTCGTAATTCATATACTGCTTGTTCATGACCAAATCGTTCTAATACCTGGACTTTTTGCATTCCTAACTTTTCGAGTAAGAGACAAGATGCCTTGTTAGCTGTTTGTGTTTCCGCCACAATAGATGGTATATTCAGACAATTCATACCCTCCTCAATCACTTCAGTAAGAACCTCAAACGCCAACCCCCTCCCCCAATACTGAGGTAAAAATTGATAGGATAGCTCATATAAATCCTTATCATGATATTCATCGATTGAGACAAGACCTATAAATTCACCTGTCGTCCTTAAGGTAATATAAAAATATGTATTAGGAAATGGTGCTTCCACCATGCCCTTAAAGGAAGCCTCAATATAGCTATCATCAGGAACACCTCCAAGATAGGTTCTAACTTGTGTATTGGAGTATAGCGTGTGAATATCTTTGTAGTGATGCGGTTGCAATCGTTCAATGACACAATTATTTGTTTTAAACTTCATTTTTCTTCTCCCCTTCTTTATGTCAAAGTGTAATGCAATGATCAGCCAGAAATCAAACATTTTTTCCAAATATTACTTTAAGGTATGTAAAAAGGTAGTGATTAGCACTAAATGCTGTATCACTACCTAGTAATTATTGTCCGTACCGTTCAAGTAAACGTTGTGTTTTGGTTGATTGTTCGAGTGCTTTTTTCTCTTTGGCCCAATAGATCAAATATTGTCCATCACCAATGGTGAAGACCATTTCTTGCAATTCTTCATCTAATTCTGAACTAATGGCAACTTTTAATAGATCGACCTCATAGAGTGGCTTATCCTTTATTTTATAAACAATATGATAAGCTGGTTGTTCTTCAAAAATGGTTCTTTCTTTTTTAGAAAGGTCTCTGACATGGCTTAATGGATAATCCTCAATAAAGTCTCTTGCTTCATCGTTGGTAGCCTGAAATAAAGTCTTTTTCCCCTGTATTAATTCAATGGCGTCAATTTCGTTTGCATGATCTAAAATCTGGGAGATAGCCTCATCTTCATTTTTTTCTCTATATTGCATCGTAAAGGCACCAATTAATATAATTGCTGCAAATATGACAAGTCTCCATCTTCGTTTCGTCATTCTCTTACCCATTCAATGCCTTTTTAACAAATCGATTTATATCCACATCGGCACCAATCACAAGCATGATATCCCCTAATAAAATCTTATCACTTGCCTGAGGTGATACAATAATATCAGCACCACGTTTAAGACCCACAATGTTAATGCCATACTTCGCACGAATATCTAAATCCATAATAGAGTATCCCGCGATTGCGTCATTTGCCTTCAATTCCATAATAGAGTGTTCATCTGATAGCTCTAAATAATCTAGCACTGTATTCGATAACATATTGTTGGCAATACGAATACCCATATCTCGCTCTGGATGGACAACAAAATCAGCACCAATTTTACGCAAAACCTTTTCATGATAATCGTTTTGAGCCTTCACCGTAATTTGCTCAACACCAATCTCCTTTAATATGATTGTTGTTAATATACTCGCTTGAATATCTTCACCTATTGCTACAATCACATGCTCAAAATTTCGGATACCTAGTGAATTCAGTACCGATTCATCTGTTGAATCTGCAATGACAGCTTGAGTAGCAATAGAAGCAAATTCGTCTACACGCTCTGAAGAATGGTCAATCGCCATTACTTGTGCGCCCTGACTCATTAATTCACGAACAATACTTCCACCAAATCGTCCAAGCCCTATGACCGCAAACTCTTTTTTCATCATAAAAAATCCCTCCGAAAACTACTATAACACCATTGTAGCGTATTCTCTGCGATATGTATTGTCAAAACGAGAACGATTCGACAATAGAGGACAATGAAAAAAGACGAGGACCTGATCTAGATCCCCGTCTCCCCATATTTTATTATTCAGCGTTACGCATCTCATCTAGTACGCGGTTTACACGTTTTTCTAGCATTTTCATACCGCTACCACCAGCTTGCATATGACGAAGCTGACCATCTTTATCGAACACAAAATATGCTGGTACATATTGGTTTTCAAAAGCATCTGTTAGTTTCATTTCACTATCTACAAAGATAGGCTGTACAATATCATGCTCTGCAGCTACCGCTTTAATTGTGTCTAAGTCAGTATCTGCCTCAGAACGTGGCATATGTACTGCTACAACATTTAATTCATCTTTATATTGATCGCGGAAATTGTTAACATCTGGCATTGCCTCTTTACATAAATGGCAGCTTACTGACCAGAAGTGGATTAATGTTGGTTTTGCGCCAACTAAATCTGCTTTTGATACTTCACCATTTAACCATGTTGTTGCGCCTACTAGTTCGGGCATTTGTTCACGAAGTTTCATAAGAAATCCTCCTCTAATATATAAATTGTTTTCGGATAGATAAATAACGGTCTATAAACCTTCCTAAACACAAAAATTCAGTTAAAAGTCCCCACAAGCTTGTCGTGGGGACTCTTAATTTGTTAACTAATAGCTGGACTCTGTTTTGATTATAGAGTTGCTTGACCTGGACGCCAGTTTGCTGGGCAAAGGCCGCCTGTTTGTAATGCTTGCAGTACACGTAATGTTTCATCAACATCACGACCGATGTTGTTATCGAATACTGTTTGGTATTTTAATTCGCCTTCTGGGTTAATGATGAATAAACCACGTAGTGCAATACCTTCTTCTTCAATTAAAACACCGTATTCTTTAGATACTTGGTGGTTAGTATCAGCAGCTAATGGATATTTTAATTCTCCAAGACCATTTTGCGTACGGTCTGTGTTAATCCATGCTAAGTGAGTGTGGATTGTATCAGTAGAAACACCGATTACTTCTGCATCTAAGTCTTCGAACTCGTCATAACGATCGCTCATTGCAGTGATTTCTGTTGGACAAACGAATGTGAAGTCCATTGGATAGAAGAAAAGAACTGTCCATTTATCTTGTGATTTAATATCTTCTAAAGATACTTTTCCAAATGATTTGTCTGGAAGTACTGCTTCCATTGTAAAGTCAGGTGCTTGTTTACCTACCATGCGTTCTGCCATAATAAATCCCTCCGAATAAATATGTAGATTATATGTTCCATTCGCACAAGCGAACTCGTCTACTACGATAGCAGAGTAATCGTTGTTTTTCAAACAAGTAAACTCCGCCTGTTTGTACGATTAAAGTGGATTGACAAAAATTCGTCAAATACACAGTTGGAATTTCTACTACCGCTTATCTATTAGCTATTTTTAACAATATTATTCTACTCTATACAAAAATTTTCTCCTTAATTTTTATGCCTAATTTTTTTACAAATAGTAGCCATTTTTTTCACCAAAAACGATTGCAAATTTTTAATTATTATGTATAATTGTAATGGTTTTAGTAAACTAAAAGTTTCGTTAAAGTAAACTTCATATTTCTAAAGTTTATGATTGCTAAACTTCTTCTAGGAGGGAAAAGATGCAAATAGGAGCAAAAATTAAAGCGCTTCGTTTAAAAAAGGGTCTTACCCAAGAGGAACTTGGAGAACGTACAGATTTAAGCAAAGGATATATATCCCAATTAGAACGTGATTTGAACTCACCTTCTATTGAAACATTATTTTCGATTTTAGAAGTTTTAGGGTCAACACCTAAGGACTTTTTTGATGATGAATCACCTGAACAGAAGGTTGTTTATACAGAGGAAGATCAATCTACCTATACAGATGAAGAAAAAAAATATGAAATTCAATGGCTGATCCCCACATCCAATGAGAAAGAAATGGAGCCCATTTTCTTAACGTTTGCTGCTAATGGTGAGTTTAAACAGTTTGAGCCATCGCTCTCAGAAACTTTTATTTATGTGGTCAAAGGGCGTATTCGTCTCGTTTTAGGGAATGAACAGTATATCGCAAGTGAAGGTAATGCCCTTTATTTTGACGCGACAGACCATCATCAAATTTTTAATGCTCACGCTGCAGAAACGAAAATTTTACTCGTTGCAACGGATTCATATTTATAGCTAAGGAGGCACATCAATGACAACGAATTCAATTATCCGCTTTGAAAATGTTTCAAAGGCCTATAGTGACGGTACTGTCGTCTTAAAAAATATTAACTTAGAGCTTGAAAAAGGTAAATTTTATACACTGCTTGGTCCATCTGGTTGCGGGAAAACAACGATTTTACGTATTATTGCAGGTTTTACAGAACCAACAACAGGTGATGTGTTTTTCCACGATAAAAAAATTAATGCAGTGCCTGCCAATGAACGTCAGGTCAATACGGTTTTTCAAGATTATGCTCTGTTTCCGCATTTAAACGTTTTTGAAAATGTTGCATTTGGACTACGCATTAAGAAGCTGCCTGAAACTGAAATAAAAGAACGTGTCGCTGAAGCCCTGAAATTTGTCAATTTAGCAGGCTACGGCAACCGAGAAATCTCCGAGATGTCTGGTGGTCAACGTCAACGTGTGGCGATTGCACGTGCCATTGTCAATGATCCTGAAGTCATTTTACTGGATGAACCATTGTCAGCATTAGACTTAAAGCTACGTACTGAAATGCAATATGAATTACGTGAATTGCAGCAACGTCTTGGTAAAACCTTTGTATTTGTCACTCACGATCAAGAAGAAGCACTAGCGATGAGTGATGAAATTTTTGTCTTAAGTGAAGGGGAAATTCAGCAATCTGGTACACCAGTAGATATTTATGATGAACCAATTAATCGCTTCGTAGCTGATTTTATTGGTGAATCTAATATTGTGCCTGGTGTAATGATTGAAGATTTCAAAGTGGAGTTTACTGGCAAAATTTTCGAATGTGTTGACCAAGGGATGAAGCCAAATGAAAAAATTGATATTGTCATTCGTCCTGAAGATTTAGAAATGACAACAATTGAAAGAGGCAAACTTGTCGTAAAAGTGGATACTCAACTATTCCGTGGCGTTCATTATGAATTATCTACGTACGACAAGGATGGCAATGAATGGTTAGTTCATTCATTGAAAAAAGCAGAAGTAGGGACAGAAATCGGCTTAGACTTTGATCCTGAGGCGATTCATGTAATGCGTTTAAACGAAACAGAGGAAGAGTTCGATAAACGATTAGAGTCATATGGAGACGACGAAGATGCAAACTAAGACATCGAAATCAGCGTTATTTCCATATGTCTTATGGATTGCCTTTTTCGTTATCGCGCCAATTGCACTCGTTGTTTATTACTCCCTACTCGATTTACATGGCAATTTCACGCTCGATAACTATAAAGCGTTCTTTACTTCTGTTTATTTAAAGATGACATTGAGTTCGTTTTGGTATGCATTTTTAATTACATTCTTTACTTTAGTAATTTCATACCCAACTGCATATTTTCTAACGAAAACAAAGCATAAGCAACTTTGGCTACTGCTAATTATTATTCCTTCATGGATTAATCTATTGTTAAAAACATATGCCTTTATCGGTATCTTTGGTTTATACGGACCAATTAATGCATTTATCGAAGTTTTTGGCTTCGATCCAAAGCAAATGCTCTTTACGGATATTAGCTTTGTCTTTGTGTCAGTCTATATTTTTATTCCATTTATGATTTTACCGATCTTCAACTCGCTAGATCGTTTAAACCCAACACTTATTTATGCATCCCGTGATTTAGGAGCATCTGCCTTTACTACCTTCCGTCGTGTTGTTTTACCACTGACAATGGATGGCGTTAAATCTGGGATTCAAGTCGTCTTTATTCCTGCTCTATCACTGTTCATGATTACGCGATTAATTGCTGGGAACCGTGTTATTACACTTGGTACAGCGATTGAACAGCAATTCCTTGTGACACAAAATTGGGGCATGGGTTCAACTATTGCTGTGTTTTTAATTTTATTCATGGTAATCATTATGCTAATTACGGGACAAAAAGATAAAGGAGGTCGCGTACGATGAACAAACTATCTACATCAGCCAAAGTCTATTTAACGATTGTTTTTATCGTTCTGTATGCACCAATCTTCTATTTAATCTTTTACTCATTCAATAGTGGCGGTTCCATGAATAATTTCGAATCCTTTACATTAGAGCATTATCAGGCCGTTTTTGAGGATTCACGTCTACTCGTTATTTTAATTAATACTGTAATTGTTGCATTACTTTCTGCTTTAATTTCTACTATTATTGGGACGCTCGGGGCCATTGGTATTGTCACAGTCAAAGACTCAAAAATGCGCAATACTTTACTATCGTTAAACAATGTCTTAATTGTCAGCCCAGACGTTATTATCGGGGCAAGCTTCTTAATTTTATTTACAATGGTTGGCATTAAATTAGGTTTTGCTTCTGTTTTATTAGCACATGTCGCATTTAGTGTACCGATTGTTGTATTAATGGTTCTACCTAAACTACTTGAAATGAATAAATCATTAATTGATGCAGCATTAGATTTAGGGGCAACAAAAAAGGATGTCATGATGCGTGTTATTTTACCTTATATTCAACCAGGTATTTTTGCAGGCTTCTTCCTAGCTCTTACTTATTCATTAGATGATTTTGCCGTGACATTTTTCGTTACTGGTAATGGCTTCAGTACATTATCGGTTGAAATCTACTCAATGGCGCGTGCAGGAATTTCTCTAACGGTTAATGCTATTTCTGGTTTAGTATTCTTTGTTACTGTTTTAATCGTCGTAGGGTATTATTTCATTACAAGTCGTACAAGTAAAAGAATGGAGGGGCAACGATGAAGTCTTTAATTCAAGCAACCATCGCCATTCTTGTTGTTTCAGCCCTTTTATTCTATGCGGCGGACGCCTTAAGTGCAGGTGGCGGTAAAAGTGGAAAAAACACTTTAACGATCTTTAACTGGGGAGAATATATCGACCCTGACCTATTAAAGCAATTTGAAAAAGAAACAGGTATTCATGTCATCTATGAAACGTTCGACTCCAATGAGGCCATGATGACAAAAATTCAACAGGGCGGAACAGCTTACGATATTGCTGTCCCTTCTGAATATATGATTGAAAAAATGAAGGAAGAAAATTTATTGATTCCTTTAGATAAAACGAAAATCCCTAACTTAAAAAATATCGATCCTTACTTCTTAGATTTACCATTCGATGATGACAATAAATATTCCGTTCCTTATTTTTGGGGAACAGTAGGCATTGTTTATAATCCGAGTCTTGTTGGTAATTTAGATTTCTCTTCTTGGGAAGATTTATGGGATCCTTCATTAAAGCGTAAAGTCTTTTTAGTAGACGGTGCTCGTGAAGTCATTGGAATGGGCTTAAACAGTCTAGGCTATTCACTGAACTCATTAGATAATCACGAACTACGTGAAGCGACTGATAAGTTAATCACACTAGCACCCAATGTAAAAGCCATTATTGGTGATGAAATTACACCATTAATGATCAATAATGAGGCATCTGTAGCCCTCACTTGGTCTGGGCAAGCAGCCGATATGATGTATGAAAATGAGGAACTAGATTTTGCTGTACCTGACGAAGGTTCGAATTTATGGTTCGATAATATGGTTATTCCCAAAACATCGAAAAATATCGATGGTGCCCATGCCTTTATCAATTTTATGCTAAGTGCTGAATCTGGTGCTCAAAATGCCGATTATGTGGGCTATTCTACGCCTAATATTGCAGCGATGGACTTAATGGACGAAGAAGTTGTTTCTGATGAACGCTATTACCCTTCAGAGGAACAACGAGAAACATTAGAGGTCTATAAAAACTTAGGGCCAGACTATTTAGGAAAATATAATGAATTGTTTTTAGAATTTAAAATGAGTATACGATAATTTAAACTAGCGAATTGGTTCACACACCAATTCGCTAGTTTTTATCTGCATGCATATTCATTATAGTTAAAAAACAATTCAGTTCTTTCTGTCACAGAAACTTTAGTATATGACCACATTTTCACATACCCCTTCTATCATGCAATTGTCAAATGAATAATTTATTATTTAAAACTTAGAAATATAGCATCACATGTCATCTTAAATAACCTAAGAAGATAACTTTTGTGGAAAACCATTCTAAATATCGAACCACTTCAATAATCTTAACTAATAGCCAAGCGATAATTCTTTATGATAGACTGTACTATATTTGATTACAAAAAAAGGGGGTTTATTCGATGACCCAGCAGAAGTCCAATAAGGCGGCTTTGTATATTTTAATGTTTAACATGTTTATCGCAATGGGGAGTATTGGGATTATTATTCCTGTCATGCCTGAGTACTTAAAAATATTCGGTGCAGCAGGACAAGTTCTAGGTATGCTTATTGCAACGTTCGCCTTAGCTCAATTCGTATTTTCTCCAATTGCTGGGAATCTTTCGGATCAGTATGGTCGAAAAAATTTAATTATTTTCGGTCTTATCGTGACAGGTCTTGCACAAATCGGCTTTGGCCTTGCTACAGACGTATGGATGCTCTTTCTAGCACGCTTTTTAGGTGGTCTTGGTTCTGCATTTGTTGCACCTCCTATTATGGCTTTTGTAGCCGACGTCACAACCTATGAAGAACGTGGGAAAGGAATGGGTATGTTAGGTGCTGCTATGTCTCTTGGTTTTATGATAGGACCTGGTATTGGTGGCTTTTTGGCAAAGGTAAGCTTACACTTCCCATTTTTCACAGCTGGAGCTGCTGCCATTGTAGCATCTATTTTATCTTACTTTTTATTACCTTCTACCAAACCAAACACTGCTCAGCAGAAACAAAAGCAAGACAATCTGGCGAAGCAAATGGCTCGTTCCATACATATGCCTTATTTTGTTATGCTCATAATTATGCTCGTGTTCTCGTTCGGCATTGCTAATTTCCAAACGACTTTGTCCTTATTCGTGACAGAAAAGTTTAATTACACACCCGTAGATATCGCGATTATTTTAGTTGTCGGTGGTGCTTTTGGGGTCGTTGTACAAATGTTTATTATTACACCACTATTTAATCGTTTTGGTGAAATGAAAGTCGTATTAGTCAATTTATTTATTGCATCCGTTGCTATTTTCTTAATATTATTCGTTTCTGGCTTTGCCCTTATATTAGTTGTAGCAACTATTTTCTCTACAGCAACAACACTAATTCGACCAGCTGTTAATACGCTAATCTCAAAGCTTGCAGAGAAAGAACAGGGATTTGCTGCAGGCTTGAATAATGCTTATATGAGTCTTGGTAATATGATTGGACCAGCATTAGCAGGTCTATTATTCGACTGGAATATGAACAGCCCGTATATTTTTGGCTCCATCATATTATTAGCATGTTTCTTCCTTGCTCTTGTCTGGACATTGAAAAAAGCACCTCATTTAATGCATCCAGATACAAAGTAGTCTGAAAAATCATTGACTATTTTTAGCAGTATGTTACATTAATGTTGGTAAACTAATTAAATAAAATTAACCACTAGGGGAGTCTTTAAAAGGCTGAGACGTATATGTTTAGATACGGACCCTTTGAACCTGATCTAGTTCATACTAGCGGAGGGAAGTGGCGCTACTTGCTATTATCATTGTATACGCGAGGCCGCTTCCTATTGTTTTTAGGTAGCGGCCTTTTTATTTCCCTAGTGAAACTTTATCAAAAGGAGTGAACTTGATGTCAATTCGTAAATTAACGGTCATGGCTTTATTAGTAGCTATTGCCGTAGCAGGCTCTACCTTTGTCTCCATCCCGACAGGAATTGCACGTGCCTTTCCCATCCAGCATGCAATTAACGTGGTAGGTGCAATTCTATTAGGACCAGTTCCTACAGTCCTAATTGCCTTTGTTACTGCCATCATTCGAATCCTTACAGGGACAGGATCATTATTAGCGATCCCTGGCAGTGTTATTGGCGCATTATGTGCTGCCCTCGCTTATAAATACAGCAGTAAAATGTGGTTAGCTGGCATTGGCGAAATCATTGGAACAGGAATTCTTGCTTCACTGATCGCTGTACCTTATGCAAAGTTACTAATGGGGACCTCCGTAGCTGCCTTATTCTTCATGCCAGCCTTTTTAACATCCAGTACTATAGGTGCTCTTTTAGGCGTAGTGATTGCTAACAGTTTGCGGAAGACCGTCCTAGTAAAGAGCTTTAATTCTTCACTTTATTGAGTGAACGGGTTCTGTGTTTTTATATAGTATTAGATGGAGAAATTCCATTATATCTGATGATAACTTTGTTTGTTCTTTTAGAGCGGGGACATTTGCTTTTGGAGCGGATACCTGTCTCTTTGGAGCGCTTTCCCTCACTTTATGAGCGAATACACCACCCCTTGGAGCGCTTCTCCTTACTTTTCGAGCGGTTACCTGTCTCTTTGGAGCGCTTTCCTTCACTTTATGAGCGGTTACCTGTCTCCTTGGAGCGCTTTCTCTTACTTTTGGAGCGGTTACCTGTCTCCTTGGAGCGCTTTCCTTACTTTTGGAGCGGTTACCTGTCTCCTTGGAGCGCTTTCCTTACTTTATGAGCGGATACACCACTCCTTGGAGCGCTTCTCCTTACTTTCGAGCGGAGACCTGTCTCCTTGGAGCGCTTTCCCTTACTTTTCGAGCGGATACACCACTCCTTGGAGCGCTTCCCTTCACTTTATGAGCGGATACACCACTTCTTGGAGCGCTTTCCCTTACTTTTGGAGCGGATACACCACTCCTTGGAGCGCTTTCCTTTACTTTTGGAGCGGTTACCTGTCTCCTTGGAGCGCTTCCCTTACTTTTCGAGCGGATACAACACTCCTTGGAGCGCTTTCCCTTACTTTTGGAGCGAGGATCCCCCTTCTTGGTGCGTTTTCCTCAACTCTATAAGCAGTTACACTTCTTTGCAGTGCACTCGCCCTCACCGCTCAATCGAGGACTACTTTTTCATTCACCTCAAAGAATATAAAAAAGCAGTACAAAACTGTTTCGTTTTGTACTGCTTCTACTATATTACGATCTTTTTTTCATACCCTTTAATAATTGGGCAACATTGGTGTCTTCTGCCTGTACAGGTTTTTCCTCAACGAGCTGTTCTTTTTTCTTCGGTTTTGTGAGGAAGCTCCAGCCAAAACGCCTTATTGTAATATCAATAAAGAATAGTAGCATGCCTGCTAGGAGAAGCCATGAGGCAATGTTTTGACGGTCCGCTCCTTTTTTTGCAAAGTCACGGAAAACTTCTTGTGGTTCCTTTAAGACAGATCCACCAGTTTGTTTGGTTAATTCTTCTACTAAATGTTCATTTACAGGAAGTAGTTCATATTCAGCACTATAAGGAACGCTTAGTCCTGCTTGATATATGGCCTGCTTTTCATCAGCTATACGGAAGAAAATTAATCCTGGTTCAGCCTGTACAGTAGCTCGAACTTGAGAGGTCGAAATGGTTTCAAGTTGTGTTTCTAGCTCTTCACCTGCTTCATTAACTGCTACAATATCTAAAAATGCTGCTTCATTTGTAGGATCCGTAATCATAAAGGAACCATCTGTTTCCAATCTCACATCGTAGGCAACATCATTATAACTAGGAAGCATTTGTGAAATAAGTGTTTGCCAAAATGTCTCCCAATCCTGCCATCTTGCCCAATCTCCTGTCCATTTTCCGGTAGAATCGGATGTAAAGGCGAATGTTTTACCTAGACCGTATTGCCACTGTGCTAACACAGGATCTTCCTTCTCACTTTCTGCAATGACGGTAGCTCCTTGTTTAGCTGTTGTCCCAATATATGCATTCATTTGAGGGACACCATTAGCAAACAGTGTATTCCAACCTGCCGCATTATAGATTGCTGGATAAAATGGGTTATCCTCAATATAGGTACGGGAAATCATAGCTGTTTCACGAGATAAAATAGAAGGAATGGTTTGCTCATCAATAACATCGTAGAAACGACCACTGCCCATGTCACTTAGCGCTTCTAGTAAGTTTGCGTCGGCATCTTGACCAATCGCAACAGTCGATAATGTGATACCGTTCTCTTTCCCATCAGCAATTAAATCTTCATAATTCCCTGACTGTGATTGCCCATCTGTTAAGAGAATAATATGCTTACGTTGCAGCTTTAGATCTGCAAGATTTTCATAGGCTTTTGCAAGTGAACTATAAATCTCTGTTCCACCACCTGGTGTAACGGATAAAATCGTATCTACTGCTTCTTCTTTACTACTCAGAGGCGCTGTCTCTATAATCTCCCATGGCCGATCATCAAAGGCGATAAATCCTAATGTATCTTCATCGCGCAACATTTCTACTGAACGTGCAGCAGCTTCCTTAGCAAGCTCGAGCTTGGACCCAGACATACTGCCAGAACGATCGAGTACAATGACTAATCCTAATGAAGGTAGTTGCTCTTTTCCCTTTATTTCCATTTCTACAGGTAATAAAGTTTCAATTGGCGTTTTGAAATAGCCCCCTAAACCAAAACTGTTTTCCCCTCCAACCATGGTGAAACCTACACCAAAGTTTTTGACAGCTTGCTCAATAACACTCATTTTTGCCTCACCTACTAAATGGCCAGGAACATTGTCAAAAATGATTGCATTATATTGCAAATAGCTGGACAGTTCATTTGGTAAACTTTTAGGCTCAATAACATCAAAGGCTATGGATTGACTACCAAGTGCTGCTGCGATAGGTGAGGCTGTTTCGTAACCATTGACAATGAGTAAATGTGGTTCACTTTGCACCATTGTGACACTTGTTAACTTATTGTTTTCAAAAATAGCATCCTGTCCTACTTGTACAACAGCCTCATATTTTACTAGTCCTTCAGCAGTCGCTGCGTGCTTATAGGTAAACATATTCGTACCTTCATTAAGCTCAATAGACTCACGATGAATAAGCTCATCATTTTCATATAATAGCAGCTCACCTTTACCTGCTGCTGTTGCATAAATCTCTGTCACTAATTGTTGCTGCTCCCCTACATAAGCAACTTGAGGGGATACAAAGCTTTTTAGCGAAACATCATGCACAACAGGCTGACTAAAAGGTACAACATCTACACTAATGTTAGAGTCTTTTAACCTTGTAGCGAATTCTAAGACATCTCCTTTTGTCTCATTAGCATCAGTTAATAGCACAAAACGAGTTGCTTTTTTTGGATTAACAATACCAGTTGCCAGTTGGAGACTTTGTTCAATATTCGTTTGATCGGTTGCTTTTATTTCAGTAAGCTTCGGTACTTCCTTTAGCGTTTTTGATAATATGGCTTCTGTTTGTAAAGTGGAAGAAAAAGAATACACCCCTGCAAGCTGTTGATCCTTTTTCGATTGTAGGCTTTCCTGTATAAACTGAACCATCTCATCTTCTGTACCATTCATAGAAGCAGAACGGTCTATTAAATACACAATTTGTTCTTCTTTTATGGGCAATAATAGATAGGGACCAGCTAACGCAAAAACTAAGCACCCTACTGCGATTATGCGAATAGCAAGCACAACAACATGACTCTTTTTTAGTCGCTGCCTTTCACGAAAATAAGTCCATCCAAAATAGAAGAACAATGGAAGTAATAGCAACAATACTAATGGCCAATCAATTCGTAAATCCACGACGTCGTTGCACCTCCCACTCTGAAACAAGCAATATTAAAATAATAATAATAAGCCAAGGTACGAAAGATGCCTTTGATATTTCTTCCTTCCCATTGTCTGGGATGTCACCTAAGGTAAAGCTTGTCCCTTGTTCAATGACACGTTCTTGTGCTTGTAATTGCACGATAAAATGTTTTTCCTCATTATTTGAACGAACCATATAAATACCTGGTTGTTTTGGTGCAATTAGCATGCCATTCGTGATAGATGATTGAAACTCATCTTCTTGTGAATAAACACTCCAGTCTCCTTGTGCTAAAGCAACCGCACGCTGCTCATTTGGTGTGAAAATACCAAGGGAACCAACAGATTCTGATAATTGCTGTTCAATACTCCATAAAAATAGCGGGAATGATGGATGTAATGGCCAATCTGTATCAGCAATATCGGCTAAAACAATGATATCCCCTTTCGGAGAACGTTGAATGAAAGGCTCATCCCCCACAGAAGCAATAGTTTGATAATCTGCAAATCCAGGATAAATAGCAGTTACAAAAACATCCTTTAGTTCACTAAATGCAAATAAGGCGTCACTTTGAATACTTATTGTGCCCTTTACTTCCATCTTTTCAGCATCATCACGACCAAATAACACAAGAGGCTTTTCCATTTTCTCCAATAAAGCCGTTTGGTTCGTAATCACATTCGCATCCAGATTGTCTGCTACTTGCAGTGATGGAACGATTTTCACCCCACTACTCACGGTTTGAAAGCCTTTTTGTATCAACTGATGCATGCTTTGATCAACAACCATTTTTGAAGTTTCGGTTTGAAGTAGAACGGTTTGTTGATTATCTACCTGATAATCATCTTTTGCATCGATAAGTGCAGTCATTGACTTTGTTAAAGGTAAATTTTTGAATGTTTTTGTAATAGCTTCATTGGGAGGCACAACTACACTTTCTGCTACAACCTCTTTCCCTTCAGCATTTTGCAAAGCTAGTGTTACCTTTTGCTCGTCAGGTGTATCGTTATGTAGCTGTACAAGTGCCATCGTAACCTGTCCATCTGTCGTAGCAGCAAATCGTGTAATAGCGATGTTTGTTAAGTCCTTTGGAGCCCCTCTTACTAGCCATTTCACTGAGTCTTTGTCCATCGGTAATTGTTTTTTATTAAGTGTATCTGTAAAAACATAAATAGAAGTTGGCGTATCACCAACAAATGCCTGTGCAACATCAAGTGCCTTGTTTATTTCTGCGGTTTCATAGGTTACTTGTAAATTTTTAATCGCTTTTTCAATTTCATTTGTGTTTGTTTCTCGCTGTAAAACGGCTTGTGGAGTAGCACCAGTTGTTATTAATGTGACAGGTCTCCCATTTAGCTCGCTCATTAATGACAACATTTCCTGTTTATGTGTATCAAAGGTTGATTGATCTTTACCTGCTAGCATCGTAGCTGAAGTATCAACGATAAATATCGTTTGTGCACCAACAATCGTAGATTTTTTAACATACGGATTCATGAGTGCCAATACAAGCAGCAATAAGGCAAGCAGCTGTAAATAAAGTAAAGCATTTTTTTGTAAATGCTTTAAATAAGGCGATACACGGGTTTCCTGCATAATTTCAGACCAAAATAAAGTTGAAGAGACAGTTTGATCTGTATACTTTTTACGAAAGAAATAATAAAGTAGGACAATGACCGGGATGATGGCCGTCCAGCTAAATATAATTTGACTAAAGCCCAATACGGCTCACCTCACCTAATCCAATGTGCTTTTAATAATTGTTGGAAAATCGCATGTTGAAAACCATCTTCCACTTTCAATTGTATTTTTCGAACGCCAAAGCGACGACAAATGGCCTCTAACTCTTCTTCATGTAATAATCGCCTTGCATGATAGGTTTCTAGAACTTTAGAGGACATCGTTACATTGACATCTTTACCTGTTTCACGATCTAGGAGGCGGACATCACCGGAATAATTGGGTGAAAGCTCCTCCTGGGTTACAATTTGCAACATGCGAACATCGCCTGCATATCGTGGTAACCTTTTTAACAGCTGTTCCCATTCCTCAATTGGCTCTAACCCATCTGTGATAATGAATAGCACAGTACTATCTTTAGGTAAAGCTTTTAATGCCCCCTGGGCGAAACTGCTAGAGAAACTAGCTTCCTCTATTTCAGTCACTACCTGCAAAAAAGCACGGCGATACATTGCACCCTTACGTCGAAATGGCGGTTTTCCTTCATGTTGGACAAATGAAAAGGATAGGCGATCATCTCGCCCTAGTACCATTAAACCGAGGGACGCCACTATTTGACGAGCAAATAGCCATTTGGCTTCCTCTCCCATCGATTTGGTAGTATCTAGCAATATATGGACTCGCATCTCTTGTTCATCTAGAAACCTTTTAATAAAGTATTTATTTGTTCTCGCAAAAACGTTCCAATCTACTTGACGAACATCATCACCTAAATGATATTCTCGAAAATCTGAAAAATCGAGGGAGGCCCCGAAGCGCTGTGAACGGTGTGAGCCCTTATGTTGCCCACGTAGTTTGGAGGCCGTCGCTACTTGGAAACGACTGATTTTCGCTAACCAGTCTTCGGGCAATAAGTATTTCTCTGTCACTTGCTTATACCTTGCTGAACTTTTTCTAAAATAACATCAATTACATCATCTGTTGTTTTTCCTGAAGCCTCCCCTTCATAATTCAACAACATCCGATGACGTAAAACTGGTTTTGCCACGGATTTAATATCTGCTACAGAAACATGGAAACGTCCATTCATCAATGCTCTAGCTTTTGCCAATTTTATTAAGCTTTGCAATCCACGTGGACCACTGCCATACATAGCATATTGTTTAACCTCATCAAGAGCATCTGATCTTTCAGGATGTGTAGCCACCACTAGGTCAGTTGCATATTCTAACATTTCATCGGCAACCATTACTTCCTTCACCATTTGTTGTGCTTCGATAAGAGCCTCTGTATTCATGAGCTTCTGTAAATCAATTTCTTGAGCGCCTGTCGTTCGTTTCATAATTTCCATAAGTTCATTTTTTTCAGGGTATGGTACAAGAATTTTACAAAGGAAACGGTCCATTTGCGCTTCAGGTAATGGATAAGTTCCTTCCATCTCAATTGGGTTTTGCGTTGCTAATACGAAAAAAGGTTTCGCCATTTTTTTCGTATCCCCCAAAATCGTCACCGTTTTCTCTCCCATTGCTTCTAACAAAGCACTTTGTGTTTTTGGTGTTGCACGATTTATTTCATCGGCTAACACCATCTGACTAAAGATTGGCCCCGGTTGAAATGTAAATTGCTGCTTACCATCAGGTGTACGTTCAATCATACTCGTTCCTGTTATATCTGCTGGCATAAGATCTGGTGTAAATTGAATACGTGAAAACGACAGATCAAGTACTTCAGAAATTGTACGAATTAACATCGTTTTCCCTAAACCTGGTAAACCCTCTAACAATGCATGACCATCCGCTAGTACTGCAAACAATGTATAATCAATTGCTTCTTCCTGCCCAACAATGAAACGATGAATTTCTTCTTTAACTTGTTGTAATTTCGTACTCATTTCAACATACTGTTGCTCTGTAAATGCCATTTCTTTTCCTCCTACTGCGACTCAATTGACGTGAAATAAGATTGCACGACATTTTGTAAATCCTTCGGTAACTGTAAACGCTCTGAGCTTTCTAAATAGCTGTCTTTATAGGAACCAATTACCTCTTCATAAGGTCGAATGGAGCCCTTTGTTATGGGGCCATTTCCTTGTTGTTCAGAAACATGCGTACCATCTCCTAGTGTTCCACCATCCACAGATGTTTCACTGGATCCTCCAACCCGATTCGGTGTCGTTAATAGATTTCGACTACCCTGACCACTACCTGCTCCTTGACCTTGGCCCTGTCCTTGACCTTGGCCTTGGCCTTGGCCTTGGCCTTGACCCTGTCCTTGGCCTTGGCCTTGGCCCTGTCCTTGGCCTTGACCCTGTCCTTGGCCTTGACCCTGTCCTTGGCCTTGACCCTTACCATTTGGTTGTTGTGAACTACTTTGGGCATTATTTTGACCAGACTGACTTGGCTGATTACTTGGTTGAGAATTACTTGATGATTGTTGATTGTTACTGTTTCCGGTACTAGCATTGGCAATCGCATTTTGTAAGGAATTACTTGCTGGTTTACCAAGCTTACTCATAGCTGTTTGTGTGGCATTTGCATTTTCTGTTAGATCTTGCTGCATTTGAGCAAGTTCTTTTAGCTGCTCAATCTCATCCTTCGATAATTCTTGATCTTCTGTAGCGCCATCTTGACTAGCTGTTTGTTTATCCTTTAATTGCTGCTCCTTTAATGCTAGCTCCTTTTGTTTTTTGACAACTTCTCGTAAAGCTTCTTCTGCTGTTTCAGTCTCTTTTAAAGTATTTTGAAGTTCTTGCAATTGCTCTTTTACTTCTTTTGTCTGTGCCTTTTTCTCTAGTTCTGCAACTTCTTTTTTCATATCTTCAATTACAGCTCGTTCTTTTTCAACCTCTATCGCTTCTATTTGTGTAGCTGCCGGGAACATATAAAGAATAGCTAGGACAACTATTGTAATAAATAGACCGATAAACGCTTTAGGACGAAACATATTTTTCTTTCGAGCCTTAAAATCCGCAAAAGCTTTTTCAACATTCTCTATGGCTTTAGATAATAAAGATTGAACAAGGGGGTCCTGATCATTTTTAAATGATAGCGCTGTAACTAACTCATTGTGTGAAAAATATTGATCGAGTGTATGCAAAGCCTCTTTCTCGTTAACACGTCTCCACCATATGTAAACAATAGTTACAATCATAACGGTAACAAAAACACCAATCGCTATTTGACGATAATATGGCCAGACAAATAATCGTGAAATAAGGACGAGAGAAGCACCCGAAAGCAATGCAAAAAACAAGCCATATTGTGCAATAGGAAGGCTTCTTTCAAAAGTTAAACTCGACTTTGCACGCTGAATATATTTTCGTAATTGCTTACGCCGCTCCATAACTATTCCTCCTCATCGGTTACTTTTCATATTGGCACGTAATTTTTTGATCGCTATCGTTAAACAAAGCACAATGATGAATACATAAGCGATTAAATAAGTAATCCAGACAGGTAATTTCACACCAGAAAGTTCAGCTAACGCATCTCCCATCTCTGGTGAAATAAGCGTTAACATTAAGGCACCTGGATTGATGGATGCCCAAAAATAAGTCATAAAGGAGGTACTAGTACCAACAGCGTTCCCCATCTGATGAAAGGCCATCGTTAAAAAGAAGAAGAATGCTGTAATACCTCCTAAAAAGATGATAGAGCCATATGTGGCAATCATGGCAACAATCGTTCTTTTGGTAATCGTTGAAAACATAACACCTATACTACCTATTGCTACGACAGTGACTAAATAAAATAAGAATATGGAAATCAGCTGTGAAGGTGAAACACCACCGAATAAAAATACTAAGCTATATAGTGGCAATCCTGCCACCAGCATCAATACTAGAAATGCTACGGAAGATAATAATTTTCCAACTACAATTTGTGTCGAACTTTGTGTTGTTGTTAGTAAAATATTTAATGTTTGTTTTTCACGCTCACTACTAATAGCACCTGCAGTCAAACTCGGTGTAATAAAAAGAACTAATGCCATTTGTAAAATTGTTAGTACAGCAAACATCATAAAGCTTGTATCTGGTCTAAAGAAGCCCTTGCCAGTAAACTCCGTTGTAAGCAATAAAAATCCTGCAATGAAAATACAAAGTACTGCTAAATAAAACATTAAACCTGAGAAACTTTTAAAAGAACGGAAGCGTAACTTTAATTCTTTTACGAGTACTGGATTATAAAATCTCTCCATCATTGATTGTCCGCTCCCTTCGTAATAGCCATAAAGACATCCTCTAAATCTTTTTCTTCTTCATTCAATGCATAGATCGGTAAATCAGCAAGCATTGCCTTCTTCAGTAATGCTATCTGTTCGGCATTTGTACCGCGATAGTTAAAGGCAATTTCTAAACGATTGTCGATCACATTAATAGATGAAACATGTGGATCTTCCTCTAAAAATGCACGGACTTCTTCTAGTCGATCTGTTATTTTCAGCACAATCCGCTTTTCTCCCTGTAACTGGGCTTGAATTGCAGCTACATTGCCATGCGCAATTAATTTGCCATTATCAATAACCCCGATTTCATCACACATCTCAGCAAGCTCTGGTAAGATATGCGAAGAAATCAAAATAGTTTTCCCCATTGACTTTAAATTTCGTAAAATATCACGCATCTCTACACGTGCACGAGGATCCAATCCTGATGCAGGCTCATCTAAGATCAATACCTTTGGATCATGGATAAGGGCACGGGCAAGACATAACCGTTGCTTCATCCCACGAGATAATAAATCTACATATTCATAGCGTTTGCTTGTTAAATTCACAAGCTCTAATAGTTGAGGAATTAGCACTTGACGCTCTGCCAGTTGAATACCGTAGCTCGCACCATAAAAATCTAGATATTCATCTACTTTTAACTGATCATATACACCAAAGAAATCAGGCATATAACCAATTTGCTTTCTTACTTCTTTCGGTTCCTTCACAACACTTTTGCCATTAATCAGTGCATCACCAGAAGTAGGTGATAATAATGTAGCTAAAATAGAGAATGTTGTTGATTTCCCTGCTCCATTGGCACCAACAAAACCAAATACTACACCCTCTTCTAAGGAAAGGTTTAAATGATCTAATGCTGTAAAGGAGCCGTATCGTTTCGTTAAGTCACGAATTTCAATCATTATTTTGCCACTCCTTTCAGCTCTATATCTGGTAGCTTCGTTTGCTCTCCTGATGGATCAGGACCATATTTGATTTCGATTCGAAGCTCCCCATCTTGGTTAAAGTACTTTGAAATGTTATCCGAAAATACTTGTTTTGTATCCACTAAAGGCTCGTACAAATTCGTTTCATTATTCCATATCGACAGCTGCATACGCTTAACATCCTTATTAGAAATGGTCAGTTCATTTAGTGATTGAACAGCATCCATAAATTGATCTGGCATTGCCATCGTTACTTCGTATAAACCATCTGATAGATACCATTGGTTCAATTCCTCATCAATTTTTTCATAATAGCCACTTGCAGATAGTGGAGCTAATGTATAGTTAAAGTTATTGCGCTTCATCGTAAATGGACCTGATAGCTCCACCTTCCCTTTAAATGGTTGAACAAGCATTGTAATTGGTGACATATTGGCACTTGTTTCAAGTTCAACCCCTACAATAGCTTGATCTGTCCAAGCAGTAAGAATCGGCTGTCTATCATTTTCTACGAGTGGCAACGCCATCGTTTTCATTCGTTCAATACGCATTGGATCTACCTCATCCTTCGTCGATGGGTAACTATAGTTGTAACTATTAAATGAAGATGGCTTTTGAAGAACAGTTGTTTTCAGTTCCTTATCAACCTGTAAAGTTCCATTCGCTTCAATATCACCTAATTTTACTTCTTTCACACCAGAGATTAATGTGACATCCTTTAATGCAAATGGGAAATTATTTTTAACCGTTCCTGACAGCTTTTCATTTTTTAATGTGATATCAATATCCATTTTGCCGATATTTTGAGCTGACGATTTTCCTGCAAAGGATTGCACGGACCAATAGCTTAAGTCACGTAATGTTAGCGTTGAACCATTGGCATTTTCTTTAATATAGGAAGACTCATGTAGAGCTCCCATCGTGCCAGTAAAATTATTGTAACTTCTTAACGCAACGGCAGTCGTGTTTTTATCTGCATTGACTACAAAATCACCACTACGATTCGTTAAAATAGATTCCACATAATATCCATTTACACTACTATCCTCATTTACCTTATAAAATGCAGATTGTTGAACTTGTGGCTGAACAATTCGATCTTTCGCCCCAACAATAAAGAGAACAATTGAAAGAACAATAGAGATGGATGGAATAACCCACCATGCATGCTCACGCTTATCCATTTTTTTTAGGACAAAGTACAAAATTGGACCAATGATTAAAATATAAAGAATAATGACGATTAGCATATAGCCTACTGATACTTCAAAGGATGGGAATAACTCATTAATGTTACGAAGCTCATAAGAAATTTGGTCAAATGGTGATTGACCCTGCCTCATCATCCCTTGCTGTGAAATGCTCTGAACATCAATCATTTTAGCTATAAGTGCCGCGTAGCCATCCATTGACGAAAGTGGTTGATCTCCTAACGAGAAGGCTGTTTGAATAACTTCTCCACTACCAACTGCTTTCTTTGCTGCTAACACTGCATTGTTTTCAGTTAGTACGGGTAGACTTCCTTCATTAGTTTTAGCAGCGTAAACTGAAATAGGCTGTGTAAAAATACCGCCACCAGACAATTTTGTTAATGCCTCTGCAGAAATCGAAGTCATCTCTTGTGATAATGATAATGGTAAATAGTCTTTTAAAATCCCTGCTGTTGCATCGATTTGATCAGCAGCCCCTAAGAGTAATGTACCGCCATCTTGTACCCATTTTAGTAAGGATTCTTGTTGTTTTTGTGATAAATCGGCGATTGCCACTTCATCTACAACAATTACATTCGCCATAGCAAGTCCCTGTGAATCTTCTGGGAATGTATAATCTTTTAATTGATTAATATTAAATACTTCCACATTACTTTGAGCGACAAAAGTGGATAAACGTAAAAATGCTGAAAGTCGATCACTTTTATCCGTCAGTGTATAAATAAATGTTGAAGAGGGATCTAAAAAGTTAGATTGTAGACGTTTTGTCCCTTTATAGGCAATCTTTTTTCCTTTTTCAATACTCCCTTCATAAAAAGCAAATAGATCTGTCTCCGAATAACTATAGTCAGCTAAACCATCCAGATAGAAAGTAAATGTCTTTTCTTCTCCTGCTGCTATATCAATTGGAACGACCATTGCTGATGCAGCCTCATAGGAATTGGCAGAATTAATCGCCATATCTCCTGAAAAATCTGCGCCATTATTTTTTACCGTAACTTGTAGCGGCACTACTGATTGATATTTAGCTTTACCTGAAATACCTGCTGTTGCTTTTACCTCTAGTGTAGCAGCAGCACTTGCTTGTGCTGAAGGCAACATAAAGCTAATTACAAGCATAATTAATAAGGTCAGTGCCGTGATTTTTGTCTTTTTCAAAAGCTCAACCCCTTTTTATGTAAATAGATGGTTACATAATTATACGATTTAAATTGTAGTTTGTTCCATTTCTTATGACATCTTCATGAATATTCATAAACTCTTAAGAAATTTAGGTCCTCTATAATGAAAAAAAGGCAATCCCGAAAGAGCTTGGAACTGCCTTATTTCCTAATTTGTATAATCAAACAAACAACGAGCATGATCCTGCACTACTTCAACAAACGCCTCTACCTGTCTTAATTCAAAGGAGGATTCATAGCCAATTAGCCAAGTATCTCGCGTAAGACCAAACTCTTTTTCATCATTTGTTAGAGGGATTTTATGAATTGCATCATGGTCATTTAACGTAATGGAGGGTAGTATAGCATATCCAATACCATTTAAAGCCATTTGCTTACAAATCTCAATTTGATCCACTAAAATTTGTTTCCTTGGATTTGAAGCAAAATGCTGTTGCCACCATTGTTGAATTTCTTGATAGTAGTTGGAATCACTTTTATATTGAATAAATGGACGGTCTGTCTTTAGAACATCTTCAATAGTCTTAACCTCTTTATCCACTAAATAAAGCGTATCTCTAAAAAGATGAATCTTTTCTCCCTTCCAGTCAACCTGCCCTCGTACAATGCCAACATGTGCTTCACCCTCATAAAGTGCTTTCACAATTTCAGAACTCCAACCAGTCATAAGAGATATTTTTGCCTCAGGATATTTTGATACAAAGTCCTTCAAAATTTTGGGAAGCCAGTTTTGGCCAACAATAGAGGCACAGGCAATTTTCAATGTCCCATTTACCTTTGTTGTTAAGGATTGAATCGTTTCAAAAATCTCTTCCTTTTTAGTTAGCATCTCCTTTGCATACGCAATTACCTGCTCGCCAGCTGGTGTTGCTGTTAACCCCTTTTGTGAACGAATAAATAACTGTGCACCCCAGTCTTTTTCAATTGTTTGCAAACGTTGAGATAGAGCTGGTTGGGATAAAAATAGACGTTCTGCTGCTTTTCGCATATTGCGTTCTTCAGCTAAAATTTTTAAAATTTCTGCCTCTGTTGCCATCAATCTGTAAACCTCCAATACAAGCAAAGAGGGCCTCATGATTTTCATCTGAGTCCCCCTAAGCTACTAATCTTTTTGATAAATATATTTTTTCAATTGCTTTAATATAACACGTCTTGTTAATATCCCTGCAAATGTTCCTTCTTCGTCCACTACACATAAAAAGGCGTGGTTAATAACTAAATCCAAAGCACGCTGGAACGTATCCGTTAACTTTAAAACAGCGATTTCTTTTTCCATTATTGAGTCCACTTTAATATCAGGTAGCTTTTCATATTCAATATGCTCAAGTCCAAGAATCGATTCAGTAATCATTTTCATGCTTAGTAAACCTTGAAGTCGATATTTCAAATCTAATACAGGTATGGACGAGTACCCTGTACGTGTTAGTACAAGGAGTGCATGTTCCGCACTATTTCCACTTTGTACATGCGCAACTTTTTCAGAGGAAATGATAAAATCACTAATTGGCATTGCTAATAAGTCTTTGCTGTTAGTTGAAATCATGAACTTCTTCTCCTTTTCTGTCCTCACTGTGTAGAACAGTCCTTCTCTTTCATCATATCACAATTTTTCTATGTATGACCATGATCAGAACTAGAAGAGTTTTTCACGAATAATGAATTATTTTAGCCTAACAACAAAAACTAAGTACATCTTCATTCAGCTAAGCTGTTTCTTTACTGAATGAAGATGATGGTGTTTAATAGCCCGCCTTACTCCAGTAATAAAAAATCATGATACCTAAAAAAAGCAAAAAAATTGCATATACCCAAACAATGGGGTTCAACATTGTTGCATATTCTTCCACTGTTTCGGAAACCGGGGTATCATTTTCAGATTTCCGTTCAGAAGTCATTTTTGCAATTTTTAATGTGGAGACAAAAGAAATAGCAGAAATGATCACAATGGCAATGATAGCTGGTATTAACCACATACCCATAGGCAAAACTCCTTTCTTTCCCCTTAGTATGCGTCAACCAAGCTCTCTATTATGCACAACATTTATTAGAAAGGATATTGATTGAGCCATTGCCCACCATCGAGTGTGACACATTCTCCATTCATATAACTTGCTTTGTTAGACATCATAAACGTAGCTAAATCAGCAATTTCTTCAGGTGTGCCTGTGCGACCTAATGGAACAGAATCTAATGTTCGAGCCGCTGCTGCTTCTGATTCCCAAAGCTTATCAGCCCCACCTGTTCGTTCAATTGGGCCAGGTGCAATCGCATTGACTCGAATGCCATACTGTTTTCCCCATTCGACAGCTAAGGTTCTTGTCAATGACAATACCCCTGCTTTTGCCGCAGCTGAATGGATAACACCCGCTCCAGCATTCCAAGCATAAGTTGCCACCATATTTAAAATAGATCCTTTAATCTTATGTTCAATCCAATACTTACCGACAACTGAAGAACAGAAGAATGTCCCATTTAACACAATATCTACTACAGCCTTCCAGCCATTTGGTGATAAATCCTCTGCACGGACAATAAAATTACCTGCAGCATTATTCACAAGCCCATCAACTTGACCAAATTTTTCAACAGCAAATGCAAGCATTGCCTCAGCATGCTCTGGCACACGTACATCCATTTGGAATGTCTCAATAGCAGGACCAGCCTCAGCAATAAATTTTTTAGCCTCTGCTAGTCGTTCTTCGTTGCGCCCTGTGATGACAACATTCGCTCCCTCAGCAACGAATTGCTTCGCCATATAAAGCCCCATACCACTTGATCCGCCTGTAATAATAATGGTTTTCCCTTGTAACATCCCATTTCCCCCTTTATCAAAAATGAATGATGATTCATTAAAATTTTACTATATTTTCTCGAATATGTCATATTAATTCTACAGATAGCTAGTTTATTTTTCTGTCTACTAAAAAAGAGAGCTATTCTAGTAAACTGAATAGCCCCCATATATTAAAATTCATACGTATAAGCAATTTTATATAGTTCCATTAATTCTTCCTTTGTCGGTACCTTTGGGTTATTACTTGGGCTGCCACTTGCAATTGCGTCCTCTGCCATTTTAGGGATGGCATCATAGTAAGCTTGTTCCTCTATTCCCCATTGCTTTAGATTCCCAATCTTCATATGCTTACACATTTCTTTAATGGACGTAATAGCTAGCTGAGCAAGCTCTTCTTGCGATAAGGGTTCTTTTGTTTCATTAAAAAACTGACCTAAATCTGCTAGACGATCTATGCATGATTCTTTTGAAAAGTCCAGAACTGCTGGTAAAAGCATCGCATTTGAAATACCATGTGGAACATGGAAGAGTGCACCAATTGGACGTGACATGCCATGCACTAAAGCAACGGACGCATTAGAAAAGGACAGCCCAGCCTGCATAGAGCCTAATGACATAGCTTCTCTCGCATCAACATCATCCCCATGCTCATAGACTTTTACTAGATTATTAACGATTAATTCCATAGCAGATAATGCAAGCACATTAGAATAGGGATGTGCTAAACGTGATAAATAGCTCTCTATTGCATGGCTTAATGCATCAATACCCGTCGCCGCAGTAATTGCGGGCGGTGATGTTAGCGTTAAAATAGGATCGACTATCGCAACCGTTGGCATAAAGGCTGGCTGCTTAATCATCATTTTTACATCACTCTTCGTATTGGTAATAACGGTTGCATCTGTTGCTTCCGATCCTGTACCTGCCGTCGTAGGTATGGCTATGTGTGGAATTGGTGCTTGCTCTGCAACCTTTGCCATCTTCATATAATCCCCTATGTAGCCACCATTTGTAGCCACTACTGCAATTGCCTTGGCCGTATCTATACAGCTTCCCCCACCAACCGACAGAATGACATCGCAGTTCTCGTTTTGCAATAATTGTAATCCCTCTGCTACGTACGTATCATTGGGCTCCGTTACTACCCCTATATATGAAACCGCTTCCACCCCTTGGGTCTTTAATAGCGTACGACATTGGTTAACAAAACCTAAGCTATCCATGATTGGGTCACTAACGATTAATGCCTTGGAGCCTAATTTTTTTGCATATTCGCCCACTTCTTCAAATGAGTCTCGCCCATATACGATTGTGCCTGGCGAATGAACCGTAAAGATTGTTTTTGTTTGAATCATATTTCAACCCTCCTAAGCTATTGAGCTGTATAGCCGCCATCTAATAAAATGGCCTGACCAGTTAACCCCTTTGCTGTATCACCTGCTAAATATAAAGCTAGTGCCGTAATTTCTGAGACATCCAGTAGCCTTTTTTGCGGTACTAGTGGATATAACACCTGTTCAAGCACTTCCTCTACCTGAATACCCCGTGTCTTTGCTAAATCACTAAACTGATTACGTACTAATTCTGTATCAACATATCCCGGACAAATGGCATTTACCGTGATTCCATTAGTCGCCACCTCAAGTGCAGCTACCTTGGTAAGCCCAATGACACCATGCTTTGCAGCATTATAACCTGCTTTACCAGCAAACCCTATGACGCCATTGATGGATGCCATATTAATAATTCGTCCAAATTGATTTTTCTTCATATGTGGTAATGCATATTTCATCGCGACAAAGGGTGCTACGACCATTACCTTTTGCATAGCCTCAAAAATCTCCGTATGAAATTCTTCAATTAGAGAGACGTGTTGAAAACCTGCATTATTGATTAAAATATCTATTGTTGAAAAATGACTTATCGTAAAATCGATAGCCTTTTTTATAGCCTGTTCCTCTGTTACATCACATGTATAGGCAGTTAAAGTGGGATTTTGTACAACTGCCTCTTTTAATAAATGTTCATCTTTATCCGTTATCACTACATTTGCTCCTTGTTCAGCAAATGCTTGAGCCATAGAAAGACCGATGCCACGAGCTGCCCCGGTAATGAAAACCGTTTTTCCTTGCATACTACATCCCTCCTACATCTACATACCCAATGAGAATAATATGATCGCAATGATTGTACCTATAATCGGGATAATTACGGTCAATGCTCCAAATGGCATATAGGCATCCTTATGCTTTTCATTACATACCGAATTGATGGTTGTCACAACATATCCACCATGTGGCAATGAATCAAGGGAACCTGATGCGATAGCGATTGTCCGATGCAACGCTTCTGTGTCTACACCCATATCGATATAATGTGGTGCCAGTAAAGGCATCGCAATGGTTTGTCCTCCAGATGCGGAACCTGTTAAACCAGCAATAACAGCAATGGCTAGTGCACCTCCGATTAACGGACTACCAGGGATATTCGTCATAACATCTACTGTTGCAATAAAAGACGGTGTTGCTTTTACTACCCCTCCAAAGCCAACTACAGCCGCTGTATTCGCAATGGCAATAATAGCACCCATTGCGCCTGCTGCTAACGTTGCTCCAACTGATTTTGCATATTTAAAGCTCACTATATACGCCACAATACAACCACTTGTTAATGCCACAATTAAAGCCGAGGTTCCTAGGGAATCGTGAAAAATATAAGAAATTACTAAAACAACTAATAACGGCACAAGACTCAGAAGCGGGCTCGGAAGCTTACGCTTTTCATCTGCTACTGGATCTGTTGAACGTGCAATAAAAATTTCTCCATTTTTAACAGCCCGCTTAATCATCCAATTCAACCAAAGTGAGCCACCAACAGCCATGAAAATAGCGACAACAATACTAACTTGCCACCCTGCATATGGTGTGGTACCAAGGAAGGAAATGGGTATCCAGTTTTGAATTTCAGGTGAGCCTGCTGATGTCATTGTAAAAGTGACAGAACCCAGACCTAGTGCAGCAGGAATAAAACGTCGTGGAAAGTTGGCTTGTTTAAATAAACTGATAGCCATTGGATAAACAGAAAATGCTACGATAAAAACGGAAACTCCTCCATATGTGAGTACTGCGGCAGCTAATACGACAGCATAGGTGGCATATTTCACCCCAATTGTTTCAACAATCCATTTAGAGACACTATCTGCTGCGCCAGTGTCCTCCATGACTTTACCGAAAATGGCACCTGCCATGAACATTAAATACCAAGAACCAACAAACCCTGTGAATCCATCCATATAGCTTGTTAAGAAGTTGGCCTGATTTTCTTCTGCTGTTTGAGGAAAAAACGCAAGACCATTTGTGATGGCTGCTAACAGTGCTGTCAACGGTGCTGAAATAAGTAAATTTACACCTCTCATCGTTAAGTAAACTAACAATGCTAAACTACCAAAAAGACCAAGATACTCTAACATTTACACCCCACCCTTCCCCTTTTTTAGAAAAAGAGCTGTATGTTTCTACAGCTCTTTGTTTGTATTAGTCGTTATTGCTAGGGAATGCAAATGTTGATGCAGTGGAGGCATTGCCCGCCATCCAACGCTCTGAAATTGTTTTTGTTTTTGTAAAGAATCGCGCTTGATCCGGACCGAACATATGCCCCTCACCAAAACGAGAGCCTTTAAAGCCTGCGAAGTTATGGTAGCCTACTGGAATAGGAATTGGTACATTGACACCTACCATACCGACATCAATTTCCGTCGTAAATTTACGAGCTGCTAACCCATCATTAGTAAAGATAGTGACACCATTACCTAGCTCATGCTTATTAATAAGGGCAATAGCTTCCTCCAATGAATCAACACGAACAACATTACGTGCTGGACCAAATATTTCTTGCTCATAAACTTCCATGCCTGGCTTTACATGATCTAATAATGTTGGACCTACATAAAATCCTTTAGACTCTTTGACAATGTCAAGCTCTCGACCATCGCAAATTACGGAGGCTCCCTCAGCTTCCCCTCGATCAATGGCAGCAAGTATTGCTTCTTTTGATTGCTGAGAAATAACAGGGCCAAAATCTGAATCAGGGTTTGTATATGGGCCTACTTTCAGATTAGAAATTTTCCCCTTAAGAATCTCCACTAGGCGATCAGCAGTATCCTTTCCTACAGGCATAATAGTAGATATCGCCATACAACGCTGGGATGCTGCTCCATAAGCTGCACCAATAAAGGCACTAGCAACCTGTTCAAGATCCGCATCTTGCATTACGACCATATTGTTTTTACCACCACCAAGAGCAGTTACACGTTTTCCGTACTTTGATCCTGTTTCATAAATATATTTAGCTACTGGTGTTGAGCCGACGAATGAAATCGCTTGCACAGTCGGGTTTTCTAAAAGTTCATTGACCGCATCTTTATCACCATTAATGACTGTCCAAATACCATCAGGCAAACCGGCTTTCTTCCACAGCTCACTAACATACAATGCAGTCATTGGCACGCGCTCGGAAGCCTTTAATACAACAGCGTTTCCTACAGCAATAGCCATACTCGTTTGTGCTAGGGGTACCATGATTGGGAAGTTAAATGGAGAAATTGCCGCTACAACTCCTAATGGGTATTTTGCAGAATAGGCATTGATTTGACCTCCAACATTAACAGAGTATTCCCCTTTCATTAAGTGAGGCGCACCAATGGCTAAATCAACAGATTCAAGTCCCCGTGTAATTTCACCTTTGGCATCTTCAATCGTTTTTCCGCTTTCAGTGCAAATAATGTGTAATAGCTCCTCCATATTTTCAGTAATAAGATTACGGAACCTTAGCACAACTTCTGCACGCTTTGCCACTGATGTATCTCGCCAAGTTGGAAATGCTGCTTGAGCTTGCTCGATTGCATCTCGCGTTTCCTCTACTGTCGCAAGGGGCACCTTAGCAATAACATCACCTGTTGTTGGATTAAATACCGAACCAAATCGTCCACTTTTCCCTTCAACCAATTTGCCTCCAATAAAATGTGTTAATGTTTTAACCTCTTGTGCTGTCGTCATATTTTTTCCTCCTCTTATAATTGTTCTATTTTACATGTTTCTTTTAAGCTTAAATAAGCTGCAGACATATCATTTTCTCCATAGCCTTGCTGAGAAATTTCACTGTAAAGATCCACTAATTTTTCACCAATTCGCAGTGATACACCTGCTTCATCTGCCATCTCCTTAGCTAACTTCAAATCCTTTAATAGTAGATTTGTTGAAAAGCCAGGCTCATAATTATCATTTTTCATATACTCCAAAAAATTGCGTTCATATATACGGCTTTGGCCATAGCTATTGCTTAAAACTTCATATAGTGTGTCTGCGTGAATACCCATTTTTTCACCAAGTACAATGGTTTCAGCGACTGCCTCTGTGTAAAACCCAATCATTAAGTTATTCAGTAATTTAATTCGTGTGCCTACACTTGAAGATGTGCCCAAGTGATAGATATTCTTTCCAACTATTCCGAATATTCTTTCAGCAATTTTATAATCATCTGTGTCACCACCAACCATAATTGTTAATGTTGCATTTACAGCCCCGATGACCCCACCACTTACAGGTGCTCCCAAATATCGTAATCCCAAAGCTTTTGCTTCTGTATGTAACGAATCATTCAATTCGGGATTTACAGTGCTAAAATCAATTAGTAAGCTACCTTTCTTTGCATGATGTAAAATGCCTTGCTCTGACTGATAAACCAATTCAACAATTTGTGGGGTAGGCAAACTGGTCATAATTACATCGCATTGTTTGGCAATTTCCTTAGCTGACTCAAGCCCGATGCCCCCCGCTGCTACGAATTGTTCCATTGCCTGTGCATTTGTATCATAACCATATACCTCATAATCTGCTCTTAATAGATTAATAGACATCGGTAAACCCATATTGCCTAAGCCGATAAAACCTAATTTCTCCTTCATTTAGACCTCCCCCAATCCTTGAAAATACAATAGAAAAGCTTGTTGATGCACTAGCCAACTTTCATTTTTTAAAGTAACATTAGTAACGAGATACCTACAATGACCACGGTCATTGACTTCGGTCAATTAAATCATAATCAATAGAAATCCATCTCGTCAATTAAAAATTTAATATTTTCTGAATATTTTTTATATAAAATATTTCACAATATTTAATAGTGGAGGTAATAAGCAGCAATGGAAGTACTCACAAACAGACAAAAAAAGGCATTAGAAACACGTGAAAGATTATTAAAAACATCTTTAGATTTATTTAATAAATATGGTTATGAGCATGTATCTGTTGAACAAATTACAAAAGCATGCAATGTTTCAAAAGGTACATTTTATACACACTTCCCTTCTAAATATGATGTTATTTTAGAAAAATTTAAGGAGCTTGATCATTTTTATAGTACTGTTGAAAAAAATATTGATGGAGCATTACCAGCAAGTGAAAAAATACTGCTAGTGTATCAAGAACAAATGAAGTATTTAACTAATGTTGTTGGTAAGGATTTATTGCGTACTGTGTATACAGCTGCAATGACAAACCAAGTGCAGCAAGATCATTATTTAATTAACCCTCAACGTAAAATTTTTCAAATTATGAATACATATATCGAAGAGGGTATTCAACAAGGAGAATTCAGACAAGATATATCAATTCCTAACATCCAAGCAATCATTCAACGTTGTATGCGCGCCAATGTTTATGATTGGTTAATACACAGCGAAGATTTCGATCTTGCTTCAGAAATGTCCCAATTTACAACAATTGTCTTGAACGGTCTCAAGAGCAATAAGTAAAAAAAGTAGCACTTCATCCATTTTATGATGAAGTGCTACTTCTTATCAGCTTACAAAATATTGTTGCACAATTGTTTCAACTGGTAATGGTTTATTGTATAAATAGCCTTGTCCCTTTTGACAACGATGACGTTTTAGAAAGTCGACTTGTGTCGGCTCTTCAATTCCTTCAGCAATGACCTCTAATCCTAAATTATGAGACATCGAAATAATTGCTTTAATAATGGCCTCGTTTTTATCATCTTTTGCAATATCGGCAATAAATGATTGATCGATTTTAATAATATCAATCGGGTAACGTTTAAGGTAGCTTAATGAGGAATAGCCTGTTCCAAAGTCATCCACTGATACATAAACACCTAATTGCTTTAACTCTGTAAGAATTGAAAATGTTTCATGGACGTTGGTCATTGAACTTTCCGTAATTTCTACCTCTAGTAATTCTGGAGGAACATCATATTTCTTCAACGCTTCTTTAATTTTTCGCGCAAAGTTTTCTTTTCTAAATTGTTTTGGTGATATATTAACCGCTATTCGTACAGGACGGTAGCCCTTTGTCTGCCATTCGCTTTGGTAACGACAAACCTCATCAATAATCCAATCCCCTATTTCAATAATTAAGCCCGATGCCTCTGCAATTGGAATAAACTGTGCTGGTGATACAAAACCAAATTTACGATTGTTCCATCTTAATAAGGCTTCAAAACTATTGATGCTATTATTTGCTAAATCCATTTGTGGTTGCAGATGAAGGCTTAACTCATTAAATTCAATTGCACGACGTAAATGAGCCTCCATCAAGGCTTCATTTGGAAAAATAGCGGTCATATCTTCACGATAATAACGATAATGTGATCGACCATGTTCTTTAACAGAAAATAAAGCCTTATCCGCTTTTCGTACAAGGGTTTCTAAATCTTTCCCATCTGCAGGACTAAGAGAAATACCAATCGATACACTAATAAAATATTCCTGCCCATCTATCATAAAAGGCTGTTTTAAAATATCCAGAATAGCATTAGCTGTCCGCTCAATTTTTTGTATCGTTGCATCTTTTAACACAAAGATAAACTCATCACTGTTATAGCGGTAGAGCGAGCATTTTGAGTAACAGAGCTCACGAAGTCTGTGACTAAACATGCGCATGAGTTCGTCTCCTCTGCTCTCACCAAGAGATTCATTGAATTTTTTAAAGCGATCAATATCAACTAAAATCAGGGCAGCTTGCTTGTGCTCTTGCTTCTTGTCATTTAAATGATGGAGCCAGTGTTCTTTAAAGGCTTTTCGATTCCAAATACCTGTTAATTCATCCATTAATGCTAGGTAATAAAATGCCTCATGATCATTCATAAATGAATTGGCATCTTTAACAAATAAATGTACACCTATCACTTCACCGTTATAATACGTTGGATGCGTTCTTAAGTAAAAGGGTTCTTTACTTAACAATTGACCCTTCAATAAACATTTTGGCATGCCAAATGCTGAGCCTTCAATTGTTTTGTCAAATAGCAATTTAAACTCATTGACATATTTATTTTCTAATAATGAAAAAATATCTAGACCTAATAGACTGTTGTGTTCCATTGACAGTGCTTGGGTAGCAGCAACGTTTTGGTGAATAATTCGACCTTGTAAATCTGTTGTTAACACTGGGCTCACATGTTGTTCTATGAATTGTAAATATGGATTGATGTCAAATTGTGTTGCCCGAAGAATAATGGCAACCATTGATTTAGCAAAGTGCTGTACATGAATTGCAAATGTTTTTTCTTGTGGACCTATACCTAATTTTAGGACATGCTGTTTATTGAATTCTTGATTTAGAAATTTCGACAATTGCAGCCAACATTGTTTTGAAAAAAAGTTCTCTGCTTTTTTGGCTGTACGATCCTGCAGCTCAATCAATGATAATAGCTTATCGTTAAATTCAACGACCTCAAACGCTGTCGTATCAACTTTTCTCAAACATACGACTGCATCAAATGGATTCAGCTGGATGAGTTGTTGATAATCTGCAAATGGCGCTACACTCTCTCTATATTTTTTCATCCTATCCCTCACTAAGTAGCGTTTTTGCTCTATTCTTCGTCTAGCGTAGGCTTTAATGCATCCTTTAAGAAAATTTCTTGGCTATTCAATGGATCTTCACTACGGTCAAACTCTTTGTAATGATATTTACCATTAGAGTCTTGAATACGTGCTTTGGCAGTATCCATTAATTGTGCATTCATTATGTCAATAATACGGGTTTTTGCCTCACTTGCATATACAGGGAATAAAATTTCTACACGTTTAATCATATTGCGTGTCATCATATCAGCAGAAGATAGATAGACTTTATTCTCTCCATTATGATGGAACCAATAGATACGAGAATGTTCAAGGAAACGACCAACAATACTTGTCACGGTGATGTTTTCACTAATACCAGGAATACCTGGTCTAATACAACAGATCCCCCGTATAATGAGCTCTACCTTTACACCTGCAATAGATGCCTCATAAAGCTTCATCATTAAGTCTTTGTCCGTCAATGAATTCATTTTTGCACGAATAAAACCATTGCCATATTTTTTATGACAGGCAATTTCTTCATCCATTAAACGAATAAACTCATCTCGAATATCAAATGGTGCAACTACTAAATGATTAAAGGTAGGTTTTTCTGTATAACCACTTAAGTAGTTAAAGAAATTTGTCGCATCAATGCCAAACTCTTTATCTGTAGTTATTATGCCCATATCCGTATAGATTTTTGCAGTTGCATCATTATAATTTCCAGTACCAAGGTGAACAAAACGTTCGATTTTGCCATTACGACGACTAACTACTAGTGTAATTTTGGAGTGTGTTTTTAAATTATTCATGCCATAAATCACAAGACAACCTGCTTGTTCTAGTTGTTTTGCCCAGTGCACATTATTTTCTTCATCGAATCGGGCCTTTAGCTCCACTAATACGGTTACTTGTTTGCCATTCTCAGCTGCAAGTTTTAACGCTTGAATAATCGGTGAATTCCCACTCACCCTATATAATGTTTGTTTTATAGCTAATACATTCGGATTAACGGCAGCCTCTGAAATAAAATCAACAATAGGGGCAAACGACTCATAAGGATGGTGGAAAAAAATATCTTGTTGTAAAGCTTTTTCAAAAATATTTTCATCTGATTGTAAGTCTAAAGGTGGCTGTGGAATAAAGCTTTCATATTCTAGATGCTCTCGACCTACAGATATGCCTTTGACAAAAGAGAACATAAAGGTTAAATCCAAAGGACCATCAATATGGAACACATCTGTTTCTTCAATTTCAAATTCATCTAGTAAGTATTGAAGCACCTCATCATTCATTTCTCCAACTCGAACTTCTAAACGGCTTCCTACTCCCCATTTTCGTTTTTTCAGTTCTTTTTCAATTTCAACTAGAAGATCACGAGCGCCCTCTTCATGGATAGTTAAATCTGCGTTTCTCGTTAAACGGAAAGCTTGTGCTGATTTTACACTGTAGCCATAAAATAATTTTTCAATATGCGCAACAATCACATCCTCCAATAAAACAACAACCGTTTTCCCTTCTTCAGATGGAACTTTTATATAGCGATCTAAAACAGATGGAACTTGTACGATTGCCACTTTTTCACGACTCTCGACATCTGTTTCGTCCTGCTCTAATAGGACTAGTAAATTTAAAGTTTTCCCAAGCAATGTTGGAAAAGGACGATATGCATCAACCGCAACGGGTGTTAAAACAGGGAAGATTGTTTCTGCAAACATTTCATTAATAAACGCTTTTTGAGCGCTATTTAAATCTTTCATATCTGCAATATGTACATTATGTTGTGGGAGTAAATCATAGATTAAATGTCGATAAACTTCCGTTTGACGACGAACTAATGCTTGTGTTCGTTCTGCAATTTTCGCCAACTGCTCCTTTGGTGTTAATCCGGATTTATTTTCAGGCTTATGGAAACCCGCACGGACTTGATCTTGTAGTCCTGCGACACGAACCATAAAAAATTCATCTAAATTCGAGCTAAATATAGCCAAAAATTTCAAACGCTCTAGCAGAGGATTATTTACATCCTCTGCTTCCTCTAAAACTCGCTCATTAAAGGCAAGCCAGCTCAATTCACGATTATTATAATACTGTGGCTTAGCAATTTCTTCTAACAATCGATTATGATTTTCTGAAAACTCTTCTTCATTAAGCTCATTTTTTGTTACTTCAGTCGTCATCCATTGTTCCACCCTTCTTCAATAAAATTGATCTTCATGGGGATTTTTAATGCCCGCTCTAAATGTTTCCTATGTCGATTAGCTTGATACTTTTCAGCAGCAGCATTCTTTTTTACATAAATATCGAGTTGGACATGATCCTCTTCTGTATGCATCTCAATAGCATGGACAACATTGCGCTTTGAAACATTTAACGCATAGACAAATTTTAATAACGCTCCAAAGTCTCTGATTTTGCGATATTCTTCACGGTCCATCCATGTTGCAAATGGAGCAGCAAATCGTTCGAAATAATCCTTATTTTTGTAGGATGCAAGAAGTGCTAGTTTTACTCGTTCTAAATGATTTAAACCATCAATTGATTGATTCGCAATTAAATAAAAGGTGTGTTGGCTTGATGAGCTTAATTCAATGTATTCTCCTATATTGAAAACCTTCGCAGCCTTTGTTAACAAATGTAAATCTTCGGGATTATACTGCAAATACCCTAAATGGCAACATTCTCGGTATAATTGATCTGCTAAATGCATCAAATAATCAACTTCCATTTCAGTCCGTCCATACTGACGTGCTAATCTTCTAGCATTTCCTTCAAATACATTGTATTTATCAAAGGCAAGTGCATCTGTTTGCAAAATTCGGTCATAAATAAGTCCTTCACGCAAGCCTCTTTTGGTCAGTTGGAATGCCTTACTATCGACTACCTCCATTAACACTCTAAAAACCTCTAATGCAGGAACAATGATATCTGCCCGATCAGATGATAGCCCATCCAGCTGCTTCAACTCTTGGAAACTTAGTCGCCCTAAAAACAAGCTTAAATCATCTAAATTTTCCTTTGTCATTTCGTAACCATGGACACTGGCAATAGGATAATCATGCTTTTGTTGATGCATTTGAGCAATATTTCTCGCACTACCACCTATAGCGATAATAGGTAAAGCCACATTTTTTATCCAAGGAAGCGATTGAAATTGCTCTTTTATATAAGCAATGAGCTCCCCCTTTTCGCTACTATTCATAATATCGCCCTTTACAAATCGTTGCTTTAAAGATACCGTCCCAAAAGGGAAACTATGTGATTGCTGAATCTCTTTATTTTCAAACAGCGTAATTTCAGTACTACCACCACCAATATCTATCGTCACTGCGGATTGCGTTCCCATAGAATAGGCAACAGCAACATATCCAAAATAAGCTTCTTCCTCTTCTGATAAAAGCTCTATTTGAATACCAGTTCGTTCCTTCATTTCCTTAATAATCCGATCCCGGTTAGTAGCCTGTCGGATAGCGGCAGTCGCAGCTGCTTTAACATCTGTCACCTCAAAATCCTCAAGCATTGCTTTAAATGTTAATAAAGTTTCTGATAACACTTGGATACCTTCTACAGACATCTCTCCTGAGGGCTGAATATATGTACGCAAACGAGCTACCGTTTTAATATTCCCAAGCTCACGTAGCCCTTCTTCATTATCATACTGATATAATACTAATCGAATGGTATTGGAGCCGATATCAATAATGGCTGTTTTTAGCTCATTCAAATCATCACATCCTTCAAGTATCTTTTATTTATTTTGTTCATACCTATGTGGACATATACAAAAAAGTCGGTACCTCTTAAGGCATCCGACTTTTTCTTTCATTTATTTATACTTTCAGGATACCCATTATTAAAATTGTGAAGTATCATGTAAGCCACAATTACTACAGAATAAGCTGGTCAACACGTAAAATGAGCTCTGCAATTTCTGGCTTACTAATTTGATCCTCTGCTCCTACCTGATCCCCTTTATGACGAAGATCGTCTGTAATGAGACTGGAGAAAATAATGACAGGAAGCTTTTGAAGATCCGGATGCTCTTTGATTTTTCGTGTCAAATGATGTCCATCCATTTGCGGCATCTCAATATCAGTTACCACTAATTGAATATGCTCTGCAATATCACTACCACTCTTAGCAATTCCCTCTAAGTAATCATATGCATCTCGGCCATTTTCAAAGAATTCAACATTGTCATAACCAGCTTCACTCATCGTGTCAAATAATAATTTGCGTAATAATGGTGAATCTTCTGCAATTAAAATACGTTTTTCAGAACGTTCACGTTTACCAAGCTTTTTAACAGATTCCACACTGATTCCCGATTCAGGATTGATATCCACCATAATTCGTTCGAAATCCAGTAATAGAATCATTTGTTCATTTTGTTTAATCACACCAATTACTTGTGATGTTCCACCTTGATACATATCTGAAGGCTTTTCAATTTGGTCCCACGATATACGATGGATTTGTGTCACATTATCCACATGGAAAACGACACGTTGTTTATTAAATTCTGCCACTATATATTTTTGTTGTGGATTACGCTCTGCACCTTGAATTCCTAATACTCGCAGCATATCTACAACTGGTAATACTTCACCTCGTAATTGAATGATTCCTTCTACATGCGGGTGCGCGTGTGGAATAAATGTTACTGGTATCGGTTGAATAATTTCTTTTACTTTAATAACATTAATACCAAATTTATTGTTCGCTACTTCAAATTCAACGATCTCTAGCTCATTTGTGCCACTTTCTAATAATATTCCTTTATGTTCCAATGCAACCCCGCTCCTTTCTCTACATCTATTTATAATTCAATTGTATCATAGGCAATACATTTCTCCTACTTGCTATTTCCATTTTTATCATTAACTTTTAGATGTACCAATAAGCCAATGACTGTCATAACAATCAATGTCGATAATGCGACACGACTAGCAAGCGTACCATAATCCTTCATCCATAATGTAACCGTTCCGTATACTGCCGGTCCAATAATGGAGGATACTTTACCCGAAAATGCAAACAAGCCAAAAAACTGCCCACGTTTTTCGTTTGGTGATAATTCAATAATATAGGTCCTAGATGTCACCCACATTGATCCAAGGGATATACCAAATAGACTACCTGCAAGCCAGAACATCCATTGTGCTGTGGCAAAAACTGCGAACATCAAAGCGATAATCATAATAAGCGCAACGATCGTTATGGCACGCTTTGCCCCTATGGACTTTGTGATATAGCCAAATGCAAGTGAGCCAATGATTGTTGATACAGTAGAGACCAAATAAAGAACGATAAATTGACCAGAGCTAAAGCCGACAATCGCTGTAGCATAAACCGCCATCATAGCAATCGTCGTAGCAATGGCATCATTTAAAAAGAAATAAGCAATCATAAAAGTAAAGATCGCTTTATATTGTTTCATATCCTTAAATGTTTGAAGGATTTCTTTATAACCATCTAAAAATTTTAAAGATTTTCGCTGTGATTTCGGAATCGGTGTATCTTTATTAATAAAAAATAATGGCAATGAGAATAATAAATACAAAATAGCCGTTGGAATAAATGCTCGATGGAAATCGCTATTACCAACATATAAATAAACGAGTAATCCAAAAAGTGTACCCAAATAGCCAATGGCAACACCAAAACCTGAAATTAGTGGCATTTCCTCTTTTGTTCCTAGATCTCCCATCATGGAATCATAGAATACCAGACTTGAATTAAAGAAAAATTTAGCAATAACAAAGCTTGCCACAACTAAAAATAAACTAAGAGGTACACCAGAGTAATTCGTTGTTGTCTGCACATTCGCAAATATCCCCATCATAAATGTAAAAAGAATAGAAATGGATGCAAACCATACAATAAACTTCTTTTTATAACCTGTGTTATCAATCCATACACCAAAAAGCGGTGAAAAAATCACAAGTAACAAACTTGCAATAGCATTTGCATAGGATATAAAGGTACTTGCCACCTGTTGCATGACTTCGTTCGTCCCTAAAACCTCATCCATGTAAAATGGGAAAAATATTGTATTTATATTTGAAGAAAAGATAGTATTCGCAAAATCATAAAATGCCCATGAAAGTATCGGCAATGATAAATAAATGGCTAACTGACTTCGATGTTGTATGTCTATTGCTGAACCCTTCTTCATAAAACCCTCCTCTCACTCTTATAATAATCCATTAATTTTCCTCTGTAATAAAAAATATCTTTCTTTAAAGAAAATTAATATTATTTACAATATATCAGTAATTTTACTGAAACATAACTATTAAATAAACGATAAATGAATACCCAACACCATTCATGTCAAGAAAAACGAAACAAGTAATCGAATTTTTGAGAAAGGTGAAAAAAGCTTTCCGTTCCTTACTACTTGTTTCCTATTGTCGCTACGCTTTAGTAGCTAAAACAGTTACGCTAACATTTCAAACAGGGTCACGCCTATCTGCTATCCTATGAGATTAAGTATTCTTCTACTTTAATCCTCAAAACTTTTATCTTTTAGCAAAGGTTTCACTAATAAATGTTCACTTTTCATTTTGTTAATGAATGTTGTGACTAATCCATTCTCTACATATAAAATAAGAGCCTATTCTTTCACAAAAGATGGAAAGAATGGGCTCTTTGTTTACTATTGCTTGTGTGTAATACAAAGAAAAGACATTATTTGCAGCATGGTTGATTGGAGAGGAGCCCGTGTCACTCCTAGGGGATTAGCGTCACAGATAAGACCCTGGAGCGAACGTAGTGAGTGAAGCGGCTCATCGGACGCCCCCTGGAAAGGACGCTGGCGGAAAGGAAATCAATCTCACACCTTGCCAAACGTTTTATTCTACTATTGACATTCTCTTTCTTTAACAACATGAAAAGATATTCAAGCCCCCTCGCTTGAATATCTTTTTTATCACTCTTCGTTAACTGTTACCCATTCAGAGGACCATTGTTCAATTGCTTTTAGCACTGGTGCAATGGCATATCCTTTTTCCGTAAGCTCATACTCAATGACTACTGGTGTAGAGGGTATGACCGTACGTAATACGATTTGCTCCATTTCTAATTCCTTTAATCGCTCTGTCAATACACGACTACTAATATTTAACTGATTTTTAATGGTTGAGTATCGTTGTGGACCATCTAATAGCTGATAAATCAGCAAGGTATTCCAACGATGATTTAAGATCATGAGTGCTTTTTCAAATCGTGGACAAATATTTTTTTGATCCAATTTACTAGCCTCCATTGTCATTAGTTCCTATTTAACAGTATATCACTTTTTAAAAATTTTCAGTTCTAAAAATACATTAGGTTACTTGACAAAACTTGTTTTTAAAAATAAACTAAGTTACGAAATGTAAGTTATAGAAAAGGAGTTACTAATTATGCAAAATATTGGTTCAACTATTTTACGTGTCGTTCTCGGCATTATTTTTGCAGTACACGGTTTTCAAAAGTTCCAGGGTGGAATCAGCTATACTGCTGACTTCTTTGACAGTTTAGGTATACCAGGATTTATGGCATACATCGTTGCAATTATTGAATTAGTTGGGGGAATTTCCATTATCTTAGGATTAGCAACAAGAATTTTTGGGGCTTTACTAACAATTACTATGATTGTAGCTATCTTTACTGCCAAACTTAGCATCGGCTTTATCGGAGCTAATGGATTGGCTGGTTATGAGTTAGACCTTGCATTAGGTGCTATGGCATTATTCTTTGCTTTTGCAGGGGCGTCTAGCCTCTCCTTAGATGCTTTACTTTTTGGAAAAGAGTAAAGCAAAAAACCTGAAGTCTTTTTCTACATGAAGAGACTTCAGGCTTACAATTATCCTGTTGCTATCTATTTATAAAACTTTAAAAGGGCCTGTGTACCATTATCACCATAGCCTTCTTCAACCAATTTCTCATACATCTCATAGGCTAGTGCTAACCCTGGTAAAGTGATACCCATTTTCTTCGATTCATCCAAGGCAATCTTCATATCTTTTACAAAATGTTTAATATAAAAGCCTGGAGCAAAATCTTCTTTCATCATACGAGGTGCTAGGTTACTTAAAGACCATGAGCCAGCTGCACCTGACGATATTGATTGTAATACAGTCGGTAAATCTAATCCTGCCTTTAAACCATACGCTAGCGATTCACAAACTCCAATCATCCCAGAAGCAATGACAATTTGATTGCACATTTTTGTATGCTGTCCAGCGCCCGCTTCACCTTGATAAACAATGTTTTCCCCGAAATGCTTCATTATTGGCAATACCTTATCAAATGCATCTCGATCACCACCAACCATGATGGACAACGTGCCATTTTGTGCACCAATATCTCCGCCTGAAACAGGGGCATCTAAAGCTTCGACACCGATTGATTTGGAATGCTCATAAATTTTCTTAGCCAAGGATGGCTCTGAAGTCGTCATATCTATGATTATATTGCCTTGATGTGCTGTTTGGAAAAGGCCATTTCGCCCAAAGTATACTTCCTCCACATCTGAAGGATATCCAACCATCGTAAAAGCAATCTCCTGATTTCTAAATGCCTCTGCTGGCGAACTTGCCCATGACGCCCCCAATGACACCAATGGCTCTGCTTTTTCTCTTGTGCGGGTATACACTGTTACATCATGACCATTTTTTAATAAATGTTTAACTATACTAGCGCCCATTACACCTGTTCCAATAAATGCAATACGTTTTTTTGTCATATGTACGTGCTCCTTTGTTATAAATTGTCTAAGCACTCTTTAAGAGTCCTAACCTATATTTTAAGTTTAGGTGAATGAATAAAATAATTCAAACTCTTCCTACTATTTGTACTAAATTTTATATGTATGGCATATATACCGAATAAGCAAAAAAAAGAGCAAGTGATTGGGGGATCACTGCTCTAAAGGGGGAAATGAGAATGTTGCTGTGTTCATAGTAAGTTATTCCCCATTGAAATGCATTTTAAACATATATTTTAAAATGTTTTTACTCTGAATACTGGAACAATCTTTTAGTCTTCTTGGTCTTTTTCTTCATCAAATGCCATCTGTCTATAATAAGTATTCATTAACTGATCTAATCTGCGACTCAGTTGAATGGTTTTTGCATTTTGTAACCCGTTTTCTACACCTGAGCGAATCATCATCTCACGAGTTTGTTCCATTTGTTTCAAGAGTAGATTGACCATTCATACAACCCTCCACACACAAATAATCATACCATTATTATACATTTATATTTCATTTCTTACAGCATTAACTTACGACAATGTTCGACAAATTAACTTCTTGGGATTTCAGTATAAGTATATATAATTCGTCCATTTTGTTTGGCCTCACCCCTATAGTGTTTAAATAAAGGATGCTTTACTAGTATTTCCCGAAATTCGTAAAATTCTTCCTTTTGAATTTCAATACTTTTTATTTCCCCATTTTGTAATTGTTTAAGCATATTTTCGTATTTTTCCATTTGTTTTATTCCTTTCATTATCATATTTTGTGTAATAAATTATGAATTATTTAAAAAAAGCTTTACGTTTACCAATTTTTCGTGCAAACTGTATATTATTAGTCGATGAAGGAGCTGACTGTCTGTGGAAATAGCTGAAGTTGGAAATATTATCGAGTTTAAAAATGGTCTCCAAGGAATTGTCGAAAAAGTAAATGAAAATTCGGTAATCGTTAACTTAACATATATGGAGAATTTTGATTCCCTTGAAATCGAAGAGAAAACGGTCGTCAATCATAAACGCTATAAAATTTTATATACTAATGAAGCTTAATAGTCTGAATAGTCCCTATTTGTCTTTATAGATGATATGGGGCTTTTTTTTTGATAAAATTAAAGTATGGAGGTCGAATATGCTAACTAATTCGAAACAAACAATACTATTTCTCCTTTCTTTATTATTCGTTTATGGTATGCTTGCTTTTACCTTTGCTAACCAAGCAGTATTTTGGTACATGTACGCATTTACTTTATTAGTATGTATTGCCATTGCCATTTTAGCTGGCTCAATTGAAGATCAATTACCAACATGGCAATTTTTACTCTTTGGTATTGGATATGGTACCATCACATATGGTGTTATTCGCTTCGGTTACTGGCTTGCTCCATATATTAATAATAGTTTAGTACAATCCGTTCAAAAATTTTTAACAAACTATGGACCACAGAATATTTGGCACTATGTTTTACTAGTATTTATCATTGCCATCGGTGAAGAGCTATTTTGGCGTGGTTATATCCAACAGCAGTTAAAACGCTTTATGCGTCCAACATTGGCTATTATAGTGACCTCTCTATTATGTGCGATTTCAATTGCGCTAAGTGGTTTTATTCTCGGCGTTATTGCTGCACTTGTAACAAGTATTATTTGGGGCTTTTTATATGAATGGCGTAAAAGCATGCCACTTGTTATTGTAGCTCATGTCGTTTTTGTACTATTATTATTTTTAGTGTTGCCTTTAACATCATAACATTAAAATTTGGAAACATTTTATCTTTACTAACGTTTAATTTAGAAAAGGAGGGTTTTTTATGCAAAAAAAATTATTTTCAATTCTTGCATTATTACTAACAGCCGTATTAGTTGTAGGGTGCAACACCTCTGATAAAACAGAGGATTCAGATGCTCAACAAAATGAGCCATCAAATACTGCTGCCGATCAAAAACCATCTGGAGATGAAACAGCAGGCGAATCACAAGAGGAAGAAGATACACCTGCATCAAATGATACAAATACAGAGGATGCAACTAAACAGCCTCAACAAGATGTAAAATACGTACAAAAAGGTGAAGAGAAAACTGAAAAGGCAACTGCGTCTGAAAGTGTAGATCAAAGCTATAAACTACAACAGCTTCCAGGATTCACACTAACACAAGAAGAGCCAGGTAAAGACATGTTAGTGTCCAACGCTGATGACGAAGTGTTTATGCGTATTGAAACAATCGAAGCTTCACAATCAAGCTTTGATGAAGTTAAAACGACTATGCAAGATTATATGAATGCTGTCGGCGAAACAGTAGCTTTACCTGCTGATGAATTAACAGCATTTAAAGATGTTCAAAATATCGAAGGTTATGTTGTGGACTTTGACACAGAAAAAGTTATTGGGGTTGTTTTTGAAAAAGATGGCCTTATTACAAAATTAACAATTCATGATAATGATGAACAAGATTTAACAGATGCTATGCTTAACATGGCAGCAACTATCTCTAAAAAATAATAATAATAAAAACACAAGGACTTTCGACATGCCAATGTCGAAAGTCCTTGTTTTAATTCCAAAAAAGTTGTCTCAAATGAATGAGACAACTTTTTTAATAAGATAAATCCTTAATAGAAAGGCCAATTTTCTTTAATAATGTTATAGCTTGTTCTTTTTCTTGTGGTGATAGAACACTCATTATTTCATGCAAATGCTGCTCGTGTTTCGGGAATAACTCCCCCATAAATGCTTCACCTTCCTCAGTGATTTCAGCATAGGTAACACGACGATCTGAAGGACAAGAAACACGTAATAAATAGCCTCTCTTTTCAAGCTTATCAATGACATACGTAATAGACCCACTGGCAAGTAAAATTTTATTGCCAATTTGCTGTAATGGCTGTCTCCCTTTATGGTATAGAAGCTCTAGAACAGCAAATTCTGTTGGGTTTAAACCATTTTCCTGAAATAATTGATGGGTCGTCTCGTTGACCGCTTTCAATGCACGTGATAACACAATATATAATTTTAAAGATTGTTTTACATCTTCTGACGTCATATTCTTTTCCTCTCACTTCGCTCTTTATACATGACATTATAGCGATATTAGAAAAGCCTTGTCAAAAGCATTAACCGATTTGAAGGTTTTGTTAGGAACCATGCAACCTTTTTTACTCTCTTTATGTTACTAAATAAGCAGAATCTTTTGTGGATACTTCCATTGTATCCATTTGATTAAACGTATAAATCGGAAACTGCAGATGGAAGCATGTCCCCTTCTGTAATTCGCTATTTACGCCTATAACGCCATCATGCTCTTCAATTACCTTTTTCACGAAAGCAAGGCCTAGTCCTGTCCCTGTTGATTTAGTCGTGTAAAAAGGCTGGAATAGGTTTTGAAGTGTCGTGCTGTCCATGCCAACACCTTCATCTTTAATCATTAGATCGACTATCGCTCCGTCATTTGTAGCCATTTCAACAGTAATCGTGCCACCATTATTCATGGATTCCATAGCATTTTTAATGAGATTCATAAGTACTTGCTTTAAGCGATTCTCATTGCCACCAATATATACTTGATTAGAAGTTGAAATATATCGGATCATAATATTTTTCATGAGTGCATCTGGTAGCATAAACTCAATGACTTGCTTTACAATATGATCCAGCTCTAATAATTCAACTTTCATAGTCGTTGGCTTGGACAATACTAAAAGCTCAGAAAGAATTTGTTCCATCCGTTGAAGCTCACTGTCAATGACAGAGAGATACATACGTGATTCATCATCCGCATTTAACTTTAATAATTCTGTAAACCCCTTTAAAGAAGTTAATGGGTTACGGATTTCATGTGCAATACTTGCTGCCATCTGTCCGACAACATTTAAAGCTTGCTGATGCTCGACTTTATGCTGAAGTTGCTTTTTCTCTGTTTCATCATTAATGACTGTGACAATAATATTATTGTATTCATCAAAAATACTGGAAATTTCATAATAGCATGTTCTACTTACTTGAGTTTCATCTACTACATGTATACTTGCATGCTTTTCACCCATCAGCTTTGAAAGGTACGTAGTGATTTGTCCCTTTTTTAAGGTAAATGAATCAAATATATGTTGATGCGCTTTATGAAGTAGCTGCGTGCTCTCTACTTTTAAAAACATTTCCGCATACTTATTAAGCCCAAGAATAATACCGCTAGCATCACTTACAATAACAGCATAAGGTAAGTAATCGTACGCATTGAAGGAATGTGATCTTTCATGCGCATGGCTAACGTATAATTTATGGGCAACATCATCATTTAGTGTTGAAATTTGCGCAACAATCTCCTCTGTATTCGGATCATAAAAACATTTAAAAGATAGCATTTCGTAGTCGTTTCCAGCTGTGCGGATATTGAAAATTTCTTCCGAGCGCAAATCATTTTGTAATTGTTTGACGAATTTAGTCCATTTAAAATTAGATTGCTCGTCCATAGCTAAATAGCCAATATACGTTAAATTAAGATTAAAAAGCTTAATAGCAGCTTCATTGACGTTCAAAATTTTCCCTGCTTTATTCAGTATAAGTGTTGGTGACGAAGTACTTTTCATAAGATTTCCAAAACATTGATTAATATCATTTTGCTTCAACTTTCTCACCGAACCTTTCACAAGAGTAAAAAACCTCTAAATCGAATTTTGAGCCTTTACTATACTTTATGACAGCACGATTCTATTATTACAAAATTTAGTAAATTTAAGTATTTTAAATTATTTCACGAACCGTTCACAAAATAAATAGGTAAAAAGAATTATATTGTATGTCAGATACTTGACTGATACAATAAGATGTTGAAAGGAAGATTATTAAATGAATACTATTTTAACTACTTTAAACGCAAAGTATATTCACACAAATTTAGCATTGCGCTATTTAAAAGGCGCAGCTTTACCAGAGTTTAATCCAATTATAGCAGAGTATACAATTAAAGACCCTGCTTTTAATATTGTATCAGATTTGTTCCAAAAAAAACCTGATATTGTTGGATTTAGCTGTTATATCTGGAATATCGAAGAAACCATTCACGTGATTAAAATGTTAAAAACGGTCTGTCCAAATGTTAAAATTTTGCTCGGTGGACCTGAAGTTTCTTATGATTCTCACCATTGGCTACGCCGTATACCTGAAGTAGACTTTATTGTTATGGGTGAAGGCGAAACTTCATTTAAACAATTATTGCGCTATTTCCACGGAGAGATACTGTTGGAGGATGTTCCTGGGATTTGTTATTTAGAGGATGGAAAAGTAAAGATTCACGCACAGCCGCCAAAAATTGATCTACGGGAATTGCCAAGCCCATTTCGTTTCGAGGAGGACCTTCCCCATCTTAGCAAACGAATTCAGTACATCGAAACAAGTCGAGGCTGTCCGTTTAGTTGCCAATTTTGTTTATCTTCTATTGAAGTAGGCGTTCGCTATTTTAACCGTGAAAAAATTAAAGAAGATATTCGTTTCTTAATGGATAATGGTGCTCGAACAATTAAATTCGTAGATCGTACCTTCAATATAAGCCGTAGCTATGCAATGGAAATGTTCCAATTTTTAATTGATGAACATCAACCTGGTGTTGTATTCCAGTTTGAGATTACTGCCGATATCATGCGACCTGAAGTTATCCAATTTTTAAATGACAATGCACCAAGAGGGTTGTTCCGTTTTGAGATAGGTGTTCAATCTACAAATGATTTAACAAATACACTCGTTAAACGCCGCCAAAATTTTGAAAAACTAAAAAGAACGGTGACAATGGTAAAAGAGGGCGGAAAAATAGATCAGCATTTAGATTTAATTGCTGGTTTACCAGAGGAAGATTATGCAAGCTTCCGTCAGACGTTTAATGACGTTTTTGCTATGCGTCCAGAGGAATTACAGCTTGGATTTTTAAAGCTTCTACGTGGTACTGGACTTCGATTAGAGGCTGAAAAGTTTGGCTATACCTATGTAGATATATCTCCATATGAAATTTTCTCTAATAATGTTCTAACATTTGATGATATCGTTCGCATTAAACATGCAGAGGATGTTCTTGAGAAATACTGGAATGATCACCGTATGGATCATACCATCGAATATTTAGTTACAGAGGTCTTTGACACACCTTTTGACTTTTTCCAAAACTTCGGAACTTATTGGGAAACAAAAGGTTGGTCCCGTATTGGTCATCAGTTGGAGGATTTATTCCAACGCTTATTAATGTTTTTAGAAACGGTGGATGGTGTAAATTTAAACATTGTCAAAAGCTTAATGCAGCTTGATTATTTAATGGCTCAGCAGTTCCAGCCACGTAAACTATGGTGGAATGAACGCCCAACTGAAGAACAACAAAAGGCCCTTTATCATGCCTTACGTGAAGATCCAACTATCGCAGGTGAGGAATTTGCAAGCTTTAAGCTGTCTGAGAAGGAATTATTTAAGCATACACTAATTATCCCTCATGCTCTCGATTACCAAGATTTTAAGAATGGCAAAATTGTACAAAAAAATGGCTATTTGTTAACCTATTTCCGTCACGGCCAAGCACCTTATTTTGCAACAATTCATTCTATGTAATACGAAATGCTAGTCCTTACTAACGATCAGGACTAGCTTTTTTTCTGTCTTAAACTTTTCTAAAACCTTTATTTATGGACTTCCTGAATTAATAGATAATTAGTCAAGTATTCATAGCTAAGCTTCAAAACTTTAGGGCAAATGCCTTAAAGACATACTCTAAAAGCTTTGTAAATAATACCCACAAGGAAATTTTACTTTCGGGAAATATAATTTTAAATTTTTTGAAAATTATATGACAATTTAAGGAATTTATTTTTTTATATGAAGTATACGATGAAATGATGACACATTAGCATCGTATACTTCTAAAAAATTACCCAATAATTACTCTCTCTTTCGGATAATGGAAGCTTGATTTTTTACCTCGTCCCCCACCACCAAGTGTATAAAGGAATGAAATTAAACCTACTCGGCCTATAAACATTAAAATAATGATAATGATTTTTCCAATCACAGATAAATCGGAAGTGATTCCTAACGACATACCACATGTTCCGAACGCAGAAGTAATTTCAAAAATAATTTGAATAAGTGACGCTTGTGGTTCTGTAATGAGCAAAATGATCGTTGCAATTAACACCATAAAAAATGCTAATAGGATTACCACGAATGAACGAAAGACGTCTATTAAATGAATTTCCCGCCCAAATACTTGAATATCTTCTCTTCCCCTTGCAAAGGTTATTAAAAATAAAATGGCCAAGGCAAATGTCGTTGTTCGAATACCCCCACCAACAGAACTTGGCGAAGAACCAATGAACATGAGAAAACTCATAAAAATATCTGTTGCCTCACTGAATGTCGTGACATCGTAAGTTGTTAATCCAGCGGAGCGCGTTGATACTGAATGAAACATCGCTGAAAAAAGAGCCTCGTGCCAAGACATTTCTTTAAAGGAATGGAATGATTCAAGGAGTAAAATGACAAGAGCACCAACAACAAATAATACCGCGTATGTTGATGTCGTAATTTTGGTAAACAGACTGAAGCGAAAATTCGCACGTCGATTAAGCAAAAACGTCTTCAATTCGATTAATACCGGGAAACCGATAGCACCTAACACAATAAGCACCATCGTAACCATTTGAACAAAATAATCATCATGGAAAGGCAATAAGCTCATTCCTGTAATATCAAACCCACCATTAGTTGTTGCCGAAATTGAAGCAAACACACCATGCAAGAACGCTTCTTCCAATGTATCAAAGTAATTGGTGAAGTGTAGTGTTAAAATAACCGTACCTACCACTTCAATACCAAATAAAATTTTCAAAATTTCACGAATTAATTTAACAACACCTGACACACTGTACTGATTATGATCAATCATAATTAATTGACGTTCACGCATTCCAATTTTTTTCCCTACTAGCAGCCATACAAAGGTACCGAGTGACATAATACCGATGGCACCTAACTGTAAAATAACAAGAATCATCACAAGTCCAAAGGTTGTATAGGTTTCTGAAATATTAATAGTTGTTAAACCTGTGACACTTACTGCACTCACTGCGGTAAACAAACTATCTAAAAACGAAACTTTTACACCTTCTTGCTGAACGCCTGGAAGCCGTAATAACAGGAAGGAAATCGCTATGGCTATAAAGTAATAAGAAACAAGTACCTGAAATGGTGTGACAAGTTTATTTGATGATTTTTTCCAAGGCACTTTAACAACCCCTTCCACATATGATGCCCAACTAGATAGATAATAGTATAGAAAAAATACATAAAAAAAGAAAGAGGAATAGTTACACCTAAACATCCTAGTTTGTCGACAAAGGTTTAATTTGTATACTAAAACCTTTATTCATTTGTTGAATAACCAAATCAGAGGAGAAAAAATAAGGAGTAAGTGGTCAAATGGGGGAGGAATAGTATCGAGGTTAATAAATTTTAATAATAAAAACAAGCATGAGAATTCTTTTTCTCATGCTTGTCTTTATTGTATTTAAAACCCTAATTATTCTTTTTATTACGAACTCCTACTAGATAGCCAACAAATGCAATGGCTAGCAAGACAACCCAGAATGTTAACTCCCACGCAGTGGAATGTGGAAACTCTTCAGGTAGTATTCCAACTTTTTCATGGGCTAATGTTAAAACAACCAGCTTCACACCTACCCATCCCACGATTAAAAATGCGGCTGTTTCAAGTGAAGGATAGTCATTTAATACTTTAACAAACCATTGTGCTGCAAAACGCATCATAATGACGCCGATAAATCCACCAAGGAGCATAACAATAAACTGTCCTCCATTGATACCACCTATATCAAATTCTCCTAAATGCGGTAAAGTTACGGCAATAGCAACTGCTGCCAGCATTGAATCGATAGCAAATGCAATATCTGCCGCTTCAACCTTCAGAACCGTTAACCAGAATCCAGAACCCTTTTTCCCAGATTTTTCAGTAGATTCTTCATCATCATCGTCTTTATGTTTACGCAAATCATAGATGTTTTTCGCAGACATAAATAGTAAATAGGCAGCTCCTACCGCTTGGATTTGCCAATAGTATACCAACACTGTTATTACAAAAAGCGCTGAAAATCGGAAAATCAGTGCTCCAAATAATCCATAAAATAGTGCCTTTTTTTGCTGTTCTTGTGGTAAATGCTTGACCATAACAGCCATCACTACCGCGTTATCAGCCGCGAGTAATCCTTCTAATACAACAAGGACAATCAATACCCAGCCATATTGTAATAAAATTGTTTCCATTCTAGTGCCTCCTCTAAGCTCTATATACCAAAAACGACCATTTCATCTAAAGTACAAAAGAAAAAAACCCCTGCCTTTATTCAGGCAAAGGTCTCGCTAAGTAAATTCGTACCTTATTTCTTTTTGGTACATCAATCTACACGTCATTACGTATAGAGCCATTCACTATCACATCCGATGGCAAAAACCATGTCTTGACGAATGTGAAACCAGGTAAATTAATTTCCTGTTAGCTACTCCCCTTTGACAAATGTCGAAGGTATCTTCTTTCAATCATTATAGCACTATCATTTACTACTGACAAAAATATCTATATTATTTTTTACTTAATTTGAATGTGATAGCTCTCATCCTTATTATGGGCTAAATAAAAATCAATCATTCTTGGCATTGTCTGTATAAAATCCGGGCATGTAATATCACCTTTTTGTAAAATATACTGTGCTTCAGAGGTGTCAAATGTGGCATTCCATGTTAGATAATCTAATGTTTCTTGTTCGACACCTAGTTTTTTTCGAATAAAAGGAATCTGTAATGATAGCTTTGCCAGAGTAAATGGTATACGCCCTTTTGGATAAGAATTTGTCATCAGTTTCACCATTGTACGGTATACTTCCTGCACAGGATGAGGTTTGGGATCTGTTAAATGAAGAGTCTTACCTTCTGCACCTTGTTCGTTTGCCAAAAAAATAGAGGCATTTAAAATATAATCGATTGGCACAACATTAATCGTCGATGTAGATTGACCAATATAGGGAATCAACGGTAGACCCTTCAAGCGTTCCACCAAATTCAAAAAGAAGTAAGGTCCATCAAATTTAATGGTTTCACCAGTTTTAGAATGCCCCCTTACAATCCCAGGTCTAATAATCGTCAGAGGTATTTCTGATTTTAAATCTTCCACTCGAAGCTCAGCCTCATATTTTGTTTCCTCATAATAGTTTTTAAATGCTTGTGGTCGAATAAGTTCATTTTCACGTAAGACTCCTTCTCGAGTACCTGCTACATAGGCCGTGCTAAAATACATATAGCGTTTTAAATTAGGTAAGGTGCGCACAAAGTCATTGACCATTGTTGTTCCATGGACATTCACTTTCCATGCAATATCTCGCGGCACCGCTAAATCATAAATAGCGGCTAAATGCCAAAATACCTCGATTTGTGGGACAATCTCTTTGATTATTTGATCGTCTAAACCTAAATTCGGCAACGTAATATCGCCCTCTATAATACGAATCGAACAGTCAGGAAACGCTTCTACTATTTTGTTTTTTTCCTTCTGTGCTTTAATGGTTTCACCAGCCAGCACAATGGCAATCACCTGCTGCGTTTGTTTCTCTTGGAATAATGTTCGAATGAGCTGACTCGAAATGAAACCTGGAAAACCAGTAAAAAAGTGAACTTTCATATCTCATTCCCCCTATATCTAGCGCATCTTTCTTGTTTCTTTATCCACTAAACTATAAATAATGGGTACAATATACAACGTAAGTAAAGTAGAGGTTACAAGTCCTCCAATTACAGCTATCCCCATCGGTTGGTTCATTTCTGTCCCTTCACCTATACCTAATGCAAGTGGTAACAACCCTAAAATAGTCGTTAACGCTGTCATTAAAATTGGACGAAGACGATCTTGAGTAGCCTGTAAAATAGCCTCATAAGTTGATATACCCTTCGCTTTTTGTTGATTAATATAATCAACCAGCACAATACCATTATTCACGACAATTCCTACAAGCACTAGGATGCCTATGACAGACGTCACACCAATTAAAGTTCGTGTTAAAAACATAGCTATAGCGACACCTATAATCATTAATGGGACTGAAAACATAATAACAAATGGATATTTAAAAGACTCAAATTGAGCAGCCATAACAATATATACAAGGACAATTGCTAACATAACTGCTAGTAGCATGTCATCAATTGCACTATCATAAAGCTCACGATCCCCACTAAAAACAATCTCCGTAGTAGGTGGTAAATTAACTTCTTCTAATGCTTTATCTACTTTTGCCGATATTCCCCCTAATGATTCCTTTGTTTCATAGTCAACAAAAAAGGCTACTGCTGCTGCCTGGTCAGAACGGCGAATGGATACTGGACCTTCCTGAATAGATATAGTAGCTACATCCTCTAATTTCACAAACAGTCCTGCTGGGGAACGAAGTTGCATCGTTTTGAGCGCATCTATACTATTATTAAATGTCTGTCCAAAACTTGTATAAACCGGTAACACAGCACCGTCCTCTGTAATTAGTTGGGATGTTAATTGTCCTTTTGTCATTTGATTGACGTTTTGAGCAATTTGTGCGGGTACAAAACCATAGTCTTTTGCCCTTTCGCGATCAACCTCAATTTCAATTTCTTCCACAGTATTATCTAAGTCTGTTGTGACATTTGTTACTTCTTGAATTGCTTGTAGCGCTGGCAGCACTTTATCAACAGATTGCTGAAGTCTTTGCTCGTCCGAGTCGGTTAATCGGAACGTTAACGTATGTGGTGAAGAGCCTGTTGCCGTCGATACATTAAAGGTAACCTCTGCTTGCTCCCCAAGCTCTCCCTGTAAATCTTGCTCCAGCTCTTCAACAAATTCAAAAATGGAACGTTGCCTTTCTTCTAACGGCACTAGTTTCACATACATTTCGGCCTGATTAGGACTGGCTTGTCCACGTGCCTGTGATTGTTGTGTACCGCCAATTAAACTAACATAAACTTCCACATCTTTTTCCTGCTTTAAACGTTCCTCAATTTGCTTAACAACTTTTTCTGTTTCAGAGACAGCGACACCCTTCTCAAGGTTAATATTTATAGATGTGAATCCTTCATCGGTAGGTGGTAAAAATTCAGTTCCTATTTTTGTAAGCCCAAAAAAGGATAGACCAAAACAGACTACTGTGAAAACAAGGATTAACATTCGGTGCTGTAATACCCATACAATCGAAGATTTGAAACGCTTATAAAATAACGAGTTACTGCGCTGTACATCAAAATTGCTACTTTTCGTTTTCAAAAGTCGACTTGCTAACATTGGCACAACTGTAAGGGCCACGACTAACGAAGCTATTAAACTGAACGAAATGGTTAAGGCAAATTCTGTAAAAATTTGACCTATCAAGCCTTCGATAAACATAACAGGAATAAATACAGCTATTGTTGTTAACGTCGAAGCTGTAATAGCAAGAGCTACCTCCTTCGTCCCTTCTTTAGCTGCAGTAATCGGATCCTTTTCTAAGCCTAAATGTCTTTCTATATTTTCAATCACGACTATGGCATTATCTACAAGCATACCAATTCCCAATGCCAGGGCACCTAGCGTCATAATATTGAGCGAAAAATCTGCAAAAAACATCAACACAAATGTCACAATAACCGAATAAGGGATGGCAATACCAATAATAATCGGGCTTTTTACACTACGTAAAAAAACAAATAGGATAAACATCGCAAATAGTCCACCTAGAATTAAGGAAGTACCAATATTACTAATAGCTAAATCTACATAGTTACCTTGATCGACTAATATATCTGCTGTAATACCCTCATACTGTTCTTTTTTTAATAAATCATCTAATGTCTGCTGAAACGCTTTCGAAACTTCTGCGGTATTTGCACCAGATTCCTGCAAAACAGACATCAGGACTGCTGGATACTCATTTGCGCGTGTTGTCGTACTAGATTGTTGCTCTGTTCTTTCCACTGTTGAAAGATCACCAACAGTTATGGCTTCACCTGTTAAAGGGTTTACCGAAACGATTAAATCAGCAATGCTTTCTGGTGAAGATAATGTACTTACAATACGTGTTGTTAACATCTTGCCATCATCTGTTGAGACAGGATCACCAGGAAGAGAAACATTATTGGCTTGAACTATTTGCACAATGTCTGTTTGTGTTAGACCTTTTTCTACTAGCTTTGCTTCATCTAATATGATTTGTATTTCCTCTATCAATTTGCCAGAAACATTTACACTAGCAACACCCTCTGTCCGTCGAAGCTCTTGCTCTAAGTCCTCCGCTAACAAACGCACATCTACATTTTTATTTTCAGCACGCAATGATAGTTGAATAATAGGGAATTGTGATGGATCAAATTTTAAGAAGCTAGGCTTCCCTGCATCATTTGGCAGTGGTGTCATATCTATTCTTTGAAGAATATCAAGTTGGACATCTTCCAGGTTCGTAGACCAATTGAACTCAAGTACAATTAAATTAGAACCTTCTTGAGAGGTTGATTGGATTTTTTTGATACCTGGTAAGGTGGCAAGTGTAGCTTCTAAAGGCTTTGTTATCTTCTCATTTACCTCTGCTGAACTTGCACCAGGATAAGAAGTGACAACAACACCAATAGGGGGATTTAACTCTGGAATTAGTGTAATTGGTATTTTTAATAAAGATACGCCTCCTAGTAAGATGACAAGAAGCATTGTAACAATAGTAAAGACGGGTCTTTTAATTGAAAAATGACTAATATTCATATAAACAAACTCCTTTTTCTACCTCTTCCTTTCAGGATAGCCGAAAAGGAGATTATTTTATAAATAGACTAAGCTCCCTTCGAGTAATTTGTGTAATATATTTCCTCATACTGTTTTATTCTACAAACAGTGTCAATTTCCCTTGCAAAAAAACACGAATCGCAAAATTGTCGACTCGTGTTTCACTATTATAAAAGACTATATAGTTTAATGTTTTCGTTTTTATCTGCAAACCAACGCATAGCAAATTCATTTTCAAATAGGAAAACAAGATTGTCAAATCGGTCTTTCACTAGCATAGATCGACCTGAAGACATAGACTCTTTCACGTCCTCTTCATTTTCAATCCAACGTGCAATTTTTGAACCAATTGGCTCCATCTTCACTTCAACATTATATTCATTCTTCATGCGATGCTCAAATACTTCGAATTGTAATTGACCAACTGCTCCAAGAATAACTTCCTCTGTATGCAATGTTTTATAATATTGAATGGCGCCCTCTTGTACCAGTTGTAAAATCCCTTTATGGAATTGCTTCGACTTCATAACGTTTTTCGCTGTGACACGTACAAATAACTCTGGTGTAAATTGTGGTAATTTCTCAAATTGGAATGTTTTCTTACCACCTACAACCGTGTCACCAATTTGATATGTTCCTGTATCATATAAACCGATAATATCACCAGCAACGGCTTCATCCACAGTCTCACGGTCATCTGCAAGGAATTGTGTAGATTGTGTTACTTTAAATGATTTACCTGTACGAGATAGTGTCATATTCATACCACGTTCAAATTTCCCTGAAACGATACGTACAAAAGCAATACGGTCACGGTGTGCAGGATTCATATTCGCTTGAATTTTGAAAATGAAACCTGAAAACTCTTCATGTTCAACAGGGTCAATAAATTGCTCATCTTCCGTAATTCTAGGTTGTGGTGTCGGTGCAAATTGTAAATACGTTTCTAAAAATGTTTGCACACCAAAGTTTGTTAATGCTGAACCAAAGAAAACAGGTGTCAATTCCCCACGACGAATTTTTTCCTCTGAATATTGATTCCCAGCCTCATCAAGCAACATAATATCGTCCATTGCTTGCGAATAGTAAGAAGTTACTTTCATCGGGTGCTCCACAGCAAGCTCTCCATTGTCGTCAATTGGTAGGAAACGTTCAGCTTCTTCCGTACGGAATTGCTCTATGCGCTTATTGTATCGATCATAAATACCAAGGAACTCTTTACCCATACCAATTGGCCAGTTCATTGGATAGGCATGGATTCCAAGAACTTCCTCAAGCTCTTCAATTAGCTCAAGTGGCTCTTTCCCTTGACGGTCTAATTTGTTAATAAATGTAAAAATAGGAATACCACGCATTTTACAAACTTTAAATAGCTTTAATGTTTGTGCCTCGATCCCTTTGGCAGCATCTACTACCATGACAGCACTATCAACAGCCATTAATGTACGATATGTGTCCTCAGAGAAATCTTGGTGACCAGGTGTGTCTAAGATGTTTACTCGTGAACCGTTATAATCAAATTGCATAACTGAAGAGGTAACTGAAATCCCACGTTGCTTTTCAATTTCCATCCAGTCAGATGTTGCAAACTTACCTGTTTTTTTCCCTTTTACTGTCCCTGCGTCACGAATGGCGCCACCAAATAGTAAAAGCTTTTCTGTAATCGTCGTTTTCCCAGCATCAGGGTGACTGATGATGGCAAAAGTACGACGCGATAGTATATCTTTTTCTAAATTTGAATTCATCTCGTCATTCTCCTTTTTTCATACTTAATAATAATAAAAGAAGACTTGCCTTTCGTACAACCTTTTTACATGAAATCTCCAAAAAGAAAACCCTTTAGTTACAACTAAAAGGGTTTCCAAGGATTTTCTCTTTCATTAAACGAATTTTAATCGGCCAGCTTCTATTGCAATTTCTGCATCACTATGTGGGAATTTTGTATTCTCAATGATTTGATAATCCTCATGGCCTTTTCCAGCAAAAATAATCATGTCTCCAGGTTCTGCAACTTCTATGGCATGACGAACAGCCTCTGCACGATCGCCAATACATGCATAATTATCATGAAGCATCCCTTTAGCAAGATCACTTGTAATACTATCATAGTCTTCATAGCGTGGATCATCTGTCGTCAAAATAACATACTCCGCAGCTGACGCTTTCTCAGCCATCGCAGGACGTTTTGATTTATCCCGATTACCACCTGTTCCAACTAAGAATATTAATTTGCCCTTTTTATAAGGCTGCGCTGCTTCAATCGCTTTTTCAATCGCGTCTGGTGTATGAGCATAGTCAATAAACATTTGCACTGGAAGATCTGAACATACTTTTTCCATACGTCCTTTGACAGGTGGTAGTTGTTCAATTTGCTCAATAATAGATTCCATAGAATAACCTCGTGCATAAAATGCAACCATTGCCGCCAACACATTGTAAATATTGAATTCACCAAGTAAATTCATTTTCACACGATAAATTCCCTCTGGCATTTCCACATCAAATGATGTCATATAATCGTGATATTCACAATTAATGGCACGGAAATCTGCCGTTTCGTTTTTTAAACCATATGTCCACACTGGAAATGGTGTCATCGCTGCATACCGCTCTGACCAGGCATCATCTGCATTTAACACAACAAATTTATTCTTTTCTAAATCTTGTCCAAGTTGGGAGAATAATAAGCCTTTTGCATGGCCGTATTCCTCCATCGTACCATGGAAATCAAGATGATCATGCGTTAGATTTGTAAAAATAGCAACATCATAATCAACACCTGCTAAACGTCCAAGTGCTAACCCATGTGATGAAACCTCCATTGTCATTAACCGACAGCCTTCCATTTTTGCTCGAAAAATCATTTGCTGTGTCGATAGCGCATCACTCGTAGTATTGGCTGATTCATATAAAATACCATTTAAATTAAAGCCAATTGTACCAGATAGGGCGGATTTTTCACCCATCCCATGCATGATATTTTGTATAATCCCTGTGACGGATGTTTTACCATTCGTTCCAGTTACCCCAATCATCGTAATATCCTTAGAAGGATAATCAAAGAACTTTGCTGCAAGTAAGCCTACTGCGCGATCTGTATCTTTTACAATTACTTGTGCAATCGACTCTCCTAATGGTAATTTTCGTTCCGTTACCACAATTGTTGCGCCACCATCAACAGCTTTTTGTGCATAATCATGCCCATCCACTGTGTAGCCTTTGATACAAACAAACATGCTATTTGGTTGCACACTTCTAGAATCCACTACGATATCACTAACTTGATCTGGCAGTACGCCAATTATTTTTTTCAAAGGTAATGCGCTTAACAATTCCTCTGCATACATTTCATAGTCCTCCAATCAATCTCTACACTCATGTCATCATTTTTGATCATTCGACAAAAAACGACAATATGAATCCCCCCACGTTCTATTGAACTTATTTTACTACTTATTTCACGATAAATAAAATGCCTCCGGTCTGTTTTTTTAACGAAAACGCTTTCATTTGAAGAAAAAATCCTATTTTCCTCGAAATTTTCATTTATAATCACAAATCGGCATTTTTCGACATTTGAAGGATGGTTTATTAGAGAACAATTTTACATGCACATGAGGCTTATAAAGGGAGACATCCAAAGATATCTCCCAAATTAATCTATTTCATAATGGATCGTACAATTTTCACTTTTTGTTTATACGGTGGGAACAATACATTCGTCTCGAGCTTGGAGGATTTCTTTAAGATAGATTTAGGGTGTGTAAAGTTTTCAAAGCTCGCTTTCCCATGGTAAGCTTTCACGCCTGATGGTCCAACACCACCGAATGGTAAGTGTAAATTTCCAACATGGGTGATGGTATCATTTATACATCCCCCACCAAATGGTAATTCCTCTAAAAAATATTGTATTGCTTTTTCATGTTCCGAGAAGAAATACGCCGCTAAAGGCTTTGGTAACTGACGAATTTGATGAATTGCAAGTGGTAAATCATTATACATCATCACAGGTAAGATAGGACCAAAGAGTTCTTCTTGCATAGATGGACTTGTCCATTTTACATATTCGATGATTGTTGGCTCAACATATAAATCATCACGATCAATTCTTCCACCAAATGTAATGGCATCGCGTTCTTCCCTAATAATTTGCTGTAGTCGATCGAATTGTCTTAAATTCACAATCCGACCGTAATCAGGACTTTTCAAAGGATTTTTGCCATAAAACGAACGGATAGTTTCTTTTAATATTTTCATAAAGCGGTCATAAACATCTTTATGAACAAGCAAATAATCGGGTGCCACACACGTTTGTCCAGTATTTGTGAATTTGCCCCATACTATTCGCTTCGCTGCTACTTCAAGGTTAGCTGTTTGATCGACAATCGCGGGACTTTTTCCACCAAGTTCTAAGGCAACTGGTGTCAAACGTTCTGCCGCTGCCTTGGCTACTACTTTTCCAACGGCTACGCTGCCTGTAAAAAAGATATAATCAAATGAAGCATGAATCAGAGCTGTAACTTCTTCTTTCTCACCTTCAACTACACGTACAAAGGAAGGATGGAATGTTTCTTCAATTATTTTTTTGACGATGGAAGCTGTGTGTACAGATGTTTCTGACGGTTTAACAATTGCTGTATTTCCTCCAACAATGGCACCTATCAGTGGCTCCATTACGAGTTGAAAAGGATAATTAAAAGGTCCAATAATTAAAGTAACACCATATGGTTCACGAACGATAAAACTTTTACCCATCTGATATTGAATCGGTGTTTTAACTGCTGTTGGCTCCATCCATTCTTCCACATGCTTCACCATATATGAGATACTATCTAATACAATACCAATTTCTGTTGCATAAGCTTCGAATTCACTTTTACGCAAATCTAAATACAACGCGTTCAATATGTCCTTCTCATATTTTAAAATGGAAGCTTTTAATTTCTTTAACTGCTCTTTTCGAAATTTCGCACTTTTCGTTGCGCGAGAAAAATAAAATTGACGTTGCTCTGTTATAATATTTTCCACATCTTGAGACGTAAAATTCATCAATAAAGCACCCCTTTTTTAAAAATGGCATACATAGTTTTTTCGTTTTGAAACAAACTATCTTTGTCTATACGATACAACATCGAGAGGCAAAAATCCTCTTTCTGCATCAGGGGGTGAACTGGCTTTATGTCAAAATAAATGTTTTAGTTTTTTCATCTCGGGAAATATACAACTACATATTAAAACCGAAACGGGGGCGTAGATGAATGACAACAACAACTGGAACATGGTGGGAGTCCATTTTTTCTGGACCATTATCACATGGAATTTGTGAAGAAAAGATAGCGCTATTGCAAGATGAAGCTTTCTTATATCTCTCTACAACACCTGTAGAGAATGATGAAAATTCAGAAGTTAATTAAAAAAAGCGCATTATAGGGAGGACTATCCTTATAATGCGCTTTTATCATGTTTAAATACTGCTAATTCGATTGTGCGGGTATTTGCCTCACTTCCGCGGATATTCGTTTCGCTTCCGCGGGTATTCCCCTCGCTTCCGCGGGTATTCGCTTCACTTCCGCGGGTATTCGCTTCGCTTCCGCGGGTATTCGTTTCGGTTTCGCGGTATTCGCCTCGCTTCCGCGGGTATTCGCCTCGCTTCCGCGGTAATTGCCTCGCTTCCGCGGTATTCGCCTCGCTTCCGCGGGTATTCCCCTCACTTCCGCGGGTAATTGCCTCGCTTTCGCGGGTATTCGCTTCTCTTCCGCGGGTATTCCCCTCGCTTCCGCGGTATTCGCTCCGCTTCCGCAAGTATCCAATCCTAACGTCTAAAGATATTTAATAAATATTTCGTTGCCAAAATCGTTGTTGAGCAATGGCATCTACAAACTTTTTTGCAAAATCTTTATTACCAGTAGCTAACACAATACCTGGCCCTACATTAGCATTCGACATATTGAAAAATGTTGTGCCAGTTGTAGCGAAACCTATTGGCTTATAATGACGATAGGCTTCATTTATATAATTGACGATATACGTATTGAATTTTGCTTGATTACTTCCCTTAACACCAACAACATATAACGAGTCAAATAATACTGCATCGGTTGTGATAAAGGTGTCACTTGCCGTTAATTGAACACCGTTATTACCTGTGACAACACCTAAACGATCAGAGATAATACTGTAGCGTACACCTTGTCTTGTTAAGTATTTTAATACTTCACCGACCTCATTGGCATCAAAGCCATCCCCAATTAAGACCCCTACTTTAAGTGTGTATGGTAATTTAATCGTATTGGCTTGACTAAGTGCAGGTGAGGAGGCTGTAACCTTAGACTGTTCTCCAGTAGGGCGATTTACACCGACATTGTCCGCAACAATTGTAGCCATTTCTTTATCCACACGGACAAACATATCGACTACCTGCTGTCGAACTGCTTTGCTTTTTACTTTTCCAACTTCAAAGCTAAAGGCATCGATAATATGTTGTTTTTCGGGTGGGGACATACTGTTCCAAAATAGTCTTGCTTGTGAAAAATGATCATCAAAGGATTTACTTCGTGCTCTTGTAATTCGTCCCTCAACTTTTTCCTCATAATGAACGTACCCTCCTTCTCGTGCAGTAGAGGTAGCAGGCGTATTATTTGCTAGGGAATTTTTATGATAACTAACTCTTCCTAAGTTAATTGTCTGTCGACTAAAGCCATTTCGCTGATTATTGTGAACGGGACAAATCGGGCGATTAATAGGAATTTCTGTAAAGTTAGGTCCCCCTAAACGAATCAACTGAGTGTCTAAATAAGAGAAGAGTCGACCTTGTAACAGTGGATCATTGGTAAAGTCAATGCCTGGAACAACATTCCCTGGATGAAACGCAACTTGTTCTGTTTCCGCAAAGACATTATCCACATTGCGATTTAATGTCATCTTGCCAATTTTTTTCACCGGTACAAGTTCCTCTGGCCAAAGCTTTGTCGCATCTAAAATATCAAAATCAAATTTAAATTCATCCTCTGGTTCAAGTATTTGTACACCTAACTCAAACTCCGGGTAATCTCCAATTTCAATGGCTTCCCATAAATCACGTCGTTGAAAATCGGGGTCCTTCCCAGCAATAATTTGTGCTTCATCCCACACGAGAGAATGCACACCTAACACAGGCTTCCAATGGAATTTAACAAATCTTGATCTACCTTTATCATTAACAAAGCGGAATGTATGCACACCAAATCCTTCCATCATGCGGAAGCTTCTAGGAATTGTTCGATCAGACATATGCCACATAATCATATGGGCAATTTCCTGATTGTTCGCCACAAAATCCCAAAACGTATCATGGGCTGAGGCTGCTTGTGGCATTTCATTATGTGGCTCTGGCTTGACAGCATGAATTAAATCAGGAAACTTCATGGCATCCTGAATAAAAAAGACTGGAATATTATTCCCTACTAAATCATAATTTCCTTCATCCGTATAAAATTTCGTTGCAAACCCGCGTACATCACGAGCTGTATCCATTGACCCCAAACTCCCTACTACTGTCGAGAATCTGACAAAGACAGGCGTTTTCTTTTTGGTATCCTGTAAAAACTTTGCCTTCGTATACTCTTTCATCGATTCATACAATTCAAATTCACCGTGTGCCGCAAATCCTCTTGCATGCACGACACGCTCTGGAATACGTTCATGGTCAAAATGGGTGATTTTCTCTCGAAGATGAAAATCCTCCATAATGGTTGGTCCACGAACTCCAGCTTTAAGGGAATCCTCATCATTGGACACCCTTAGCCCTTGATTCGTTGTCATTTTTGTTCCATCGTTCTCAACACGAAACGGCTCTAATTGATGATCCTTGGCATTTCCCTCTATATTTTTACCTTGATTTGGCTTTGAGTTATCCACGCAATCCCCTTTCAGTCATTACTACTATCGCTCCATATCCACTATATGTTTTTAAAAAATAAACATGCCTTCATTCGACAAAGCTCTCCTTCAAAAATAAAAGAGTAGGTTTCTATTCAAAAATAGAAAACCTACTCATCCTTAAAATATGTATCGTATCATTTCATGTATGTTACAGTAGGGGTTATCACGGCTCTCCGTCTTTCGAAGAGCCATCATGTCTGTGCAATTTTTAATGGCTACCTCATGTCGTAATGCTATGGGCGCAATGACGGACTCATCAGCCTTATGACGAAAATAACGACTGACGCCTAGATGCTGTTCCATTTTGTCATTTAAGACCGCACGAGGATACTTTTCTGTACTGTCAACTTCTTCAAAGTGCAAGAGTAACCACAATTCAAATGCTTCATTTGTATAGGCAATATGAATATTTTTTTCCGCGCAAAATTGATTCACTTCCTCTAATTGCCTTTCGGTTAAATCATCCTTATCAAATACAATCCAAACCTCATCAAAATATTGATAGCTAGAATCTCGATAAGCATGTTGAGCAAGCTTAATTGCGGAACGTTTGACGTTTTTTATTTTGACACTTACCATTTTAGAGCGTTTTAATATACGCATTTGTTCAAAATAAATTCTTTCTGTTTCACCTTCACAATAAATTAAAACGGTTTTACGTAATGTTCGGCTCCCTTGTTGACGTATTCTCACGGCTCCGATACCTCCGCTTCTTTTAAGTATTGGTCAGATAAATACTCATTGATGATAGGCGTTGCACCAAATTCCCCTTTTAGATAACGTTTTGCATATGAAAGATCTCCACGTTTCTTTTGTAAGTCTGCAAAATCAAATAAAGAGTACAGCTCCGATTCATTTTTAAAACTTTTATTCACAAACCAAATTTGGTCTGAGCGCAGCGGCTGATCTAGCAGTTCTATTTCATGACTGGTCACAATAAATTGATTATTCCTATTACGATGGCTGTTCATAATAGCCATTAAAAACTCACAAATTGATACATGGAATGCCGTATCAAATTCGTCTATCAGAATCGTCTTTCCTTTATCGTAAGCATCCACCATTACACATGCTAAATGTAGCATTCGCACTGTACCTTTTGAATCCATTGTCCAATTAATCGTTTCTGTCCCTATCGGTGCACCGACTTCGTCAAATGATAAATAATGTAAATCAATATCTACTTCTTGAATGACTTCTGATGAATCAAATTCATAGCCGATCGTATTTTTCTCTCTGCGTTCCACACGTCTAGCTGTGACGTCTTGGATTGACAGATCTGCAATTTTTAGTAGTTTGATTACTTCCTTTTTAAAGGGTTCTTCTTCAAGTTTACGAATCAGAGGATGACTTGATAACCGATTTGCTTCATCAAGAAACAGAATTTTATGTAAAAACCAATCGAATATTTTTAAAGCATCTGGATCATTAAATACATGTAATACTGACAAAAAGGCGGTGTTGTTGCGAGTATATTTTGTCAATTCCTGTGCTGTTGTTTGGGCTGTTGTATACGCATACTGTGTACCATCCCAGTGTCTACTAAACAACTCCTCTTTTAATGACCTGCTTGTTTTCACAAGACGCTCATAGAGAACCTGTGATGCATTGTACTGGATTTCATAATCATATAAAGCCCCGTCTAAAAAAAGTGATATCATAAATTCTGTTGGTTTACCTTGCTGCCGCCCTAGCTTAAATGGTTGATAGGGTAGACGTAACTGTTTTACATTATTTAAATTTTCAAAATTAAATAGTAAGGTACGTAACACTTTTATAGCCGTAAATAGATTAGATTTTCCACTGCCATTTGGACCAAAAATAAATGCACTTTTCACAAGGCGCAGTGATTCAAACTGCATTGTGTGGGTATCCTTCCATTTTCGCAGACGACTGCCCGCTACCATTGAAAATAATGTATCATCTTTATAACTTAAGCAATTTTTTACTCTAAAATCTACAAGCATCCGTAAACCTCCGTCCACAACCATTTCTTTAATGAATTATTATACTATAGACATTGAAAAAGACATATTACGCAATGTAATATGCCTCCATTTTGAAGCGCCTTTAGCCACTTTTTTGTTGAATTTCTGCTAGTCTTTCATTTTCGATTGCTTGCAATGTACGTTCAATTCCCTCTGCAAAAGAAGTTTTAGGTCTCCAACCAATGGCCTTGGCCAATTTATCATTATTTAAGAAAGAATGTTCAATATCTCCTTCTCGTGCTGGGGCATATTGAATCTCAAGCGGATGATTTAAATGTTGGAGAAGTAAAATAACTTGGTGAATAGACCAAGCTTCATTTGTGGAAACATTATACGTACCTTGTAAACGGGCGGATACACCAGCATAAATAGCATCTGCTATATCATCGACATAAATGAAATCACGCGTTTGTTCACCATCACCATAAATGGTAAAGGGTTTCCCCTCCATACTGCTTTTTAACATACTTGGGATCACTGCTGCGTCGCCTTGCATTGGTTGTCTTGGCCCGAAAACATTAGCGAATCTGTAAATAAGAATAGGTAAACGATAATCTTTTTGCCATTTTTCACAATAGGTTTCGCCAATGCTTTTATTTAATCCATACATAGATATTGGTTCACAGACATCTGATTCTTCTAATGGCGGATAATGACTATCCCCATAAACAGCTGCCGATGAGGCAAAGACAAAGTGCTGAATTTTATATTTGGATGATAAAAAAAGCATTTGGCTAAGTCCAACTATATTTGTCAAAATATCTTTTACTGGCTCTTGGATGGATTGTTGTACGCTCGTTTGTGCTGCACAATGGACGACCACATCAAAGTGAATTTCTTTAAAAAGGTGTTCACAAACCTCATCCTCTACATTTAAGAGATAGGATTTATGCTCAAAGTCAACATTTCGCAAATGACCCGTACTTAAATTATCAATAATATAAACCGTGGCACCTTCTTCAAAAAAACGCCTTCCTACCGCACTCCCAATAAAACCATAGCCACCTGTCACTAATACATTCATCCTATCGCCCCCAAAAACAATATGATGATTTATATGCAGTATTTACTAAAAATATGCAAGAAACTTATTTGATAGTAATTTTTCCCACAATAGTATTACTAGACATTTTATTTAATAACCTTCTATGTTTTTATAAAAAAAAAGCATGCTTGAATATTATTTCAAGCATGCCCGAATCCCTATTATTAAGCTGGGTTAATTTCTAATTCAACAGATACTTTAATATCTTTACCAACTAGAACTCCACCAGTTTCTAAAGCTGCGTTCCAAGTTAAGCCAAAGTCTTCACGGTTAATTGTTGTTTCAGCTTCGAAACCATATACTTCTTGACCCCATGGATTTGTACCTTTTCCATTGAACTCTGTATCAAATGTTACTGATTTTGTAACGTCTTTAATTGTTAAATCACCAGTTACTGCATATTTATCGCCTGATTTTTTAGTAATGTTTGTAGATTTAAACGTAATTGTTGGATATTGTTCAGCATCAAAGAAATCTGCTGCTTTTAAATGATTATCGCGATCCTCACTACGCGTATTAATGCTTGCTGGATCAATTGTAAAGCTAATGTTAGCCGTTGTTAAATCTGCAAGATCTGTTGCTTCAATATCTGCTGAGTAGCTGTCAAATACACCTTTAACTTTTGATACCATCATGTGCTTCACTTGAAAGTTAATTGCTGAGTGTCCTAAATCAATATTCCATTTTGCCATTTTAAATTCCTCCAATAAGTTGATTTTATCTCGATTTCGAGATATATTTTAAAATATGAAGCAACTACATAATTTATGTTACCCAAAATTTAATAGGATAAACATTTGTAGTTACTTTATTGTAAGAAACGAATGTAATTAATTACTTTCTGTAACCTACTATATATTAATAATTAAGTTACGTCAAGTAATTAAATAAAATTATTTAAAAAGGATGTCCGAATTTTCGGTACATCCTTTATCTTAGATTTTATTGCCTTGTACTATGAGACGATTCTCACTTTCCATCTTTAAGTTTAAAATGATACATTATTTACTTAGCAAAAATCTCAAAAATACCTATCATAATAAGCAACCATCCTGATATCGCTGTTGAATGCTTACCAATAAACGTTTTTGAAAGTAAAGAGCCGCATCGACTACCCACTCCCACCGTTATAAACGAGAACACACCAATCGAAATAACAGTCCAAAGGGCAGATATACCATTAGCTCCAATAGCAATGCCTCCTGCTAAACAATTCGCTGATAAAATGAAGCCTAGTGCCATCGCCTCTCGAGTTGAAATCACTAAGTTTTTATCTTCATCAAATAATTCAGGATTTCCAGCTATCCGTTGATTAGAAAAATTTTTGGACATCAAGGTCCATATACCAATTACACACAATAGTAAACTTCCTAATAAATTGGCAGTATGCGGTGAAATATATTCAACAACCGTGCTGCCAGCTGTTACTGCAACATATGTGATAATCATTGACATGATAGCAATCACAGCATTTGATAAAATCGGAATTTTAACTTGTTTAACTCCATAAGCCAAGCCAATCCCCAAATTATCTAAATTTGCTGCAATTCCTATTAGAATAATGGTAACCCAATGCATACTAAGCCTCCTCAAAGCCCAATCTCCATTTTCACCTATCATATGTTAACGCTTGAAATATTTATGGGCAGCCCAATATAGCTTTCGTCGAATCTCATCTTAAAGGCTGAGTTGTTTGAAAATTGCAATTTGACAAAAGTAACAACTTGTATATAAACTTAAGTTGTTACTTGTTAATATTATTTAATTTTCACTAGAAAGTAAGAAAGGATGGTAAGGGTATATTTATGAGATATTTGAAATTGTGGAAAATAGGATTAGCTATAGCATGTCTACTAGTTTTAACTGCATGTAGTTCAGCAGATGCAGATTCAAAAAGTAGTAATAAAAATGCAATAAACTTAGCCTATGTTGAATGGGATACTGAGGTAGCTTCTACCCATGTAATAGGACAAGTTTTAGAGGATTTAGGATATGAGGTGACATTGACACCACTCGATAATGGCATTATGTGGGAAGCACTTGCAAACGGAGAAGTCGATGGTATGGTATCTGCCTGGTTGCCCCAGACACATGCCCCACAAGTAGAGAAATACAAAACTAAGATTGATAATCTAGGAGAAAATCTAACGGGTGCAAAGATTGGCTTAGTTGTTCCGAGTTATATGGATGTAGATTCAATTGAGGATTTAACAAACCAAGCTAATCAAACTATTACTGGTATTGAGCCAGGAGCTAATATGATGGCCACAACGGAAAATGCTTATAAAGAATATAAAAATCTGGAAGGCTGGAATGTATTGACCTCTTCAGCTGGGGCAATGACGGCGGCCTTGAGTCAAGCCATCACTAATAATGAAGAAATTATCATTACTGGCTGGTCACCACACTGGATCTTTAATGCATACGATTTAAAATATTTAGACGATCCAAAAGGTTTATATGGTACGGAAGAGTATATTGGTACCTTTGCTCGCAATGGCTTAAAAGAAGATTCCCCTGAAGCCTACAATGTCCTTGATCGTTTCCACTGGACCCCCGAGGATATAGAAAGTGTGATGTTTGATATTATGGAGGGAATGAGTGCCACGGAAGCTGCAAAAAAATGGATTGACAACAATCAGGACAAAGTAGCCGATTGGACACAAGACGCAAAAGCATAAATGAAAAAATCCATTTACTAATCACTAGTAAATGGATTTTATGTTGTTAAAAAGGATGGTGTCACTGCAATAAAGAACGTTTGGCAAGACAGGTTAATTTTCGTTCAGCCTTTAGTCAATGACTTCTGGATGGAAGCCATCTTTTTGGAAGTAATCATCATGTGACCAAATAGTTAACTTTGCCTCTTGTGCCTTTTGTTGAATAGCTCTGAAATCATCTTCAAATGTTTTATTTGGTTTAAGAATATACCGTACCACAGCAAGACCTTCATCTAATAAGGACTCCTGCAAGAGCTAATTTTCTGTTTCGGTTCCAACAACATTCGCCTCATTTGTTTTTACAGCATTTAGCTGGGCATCGCTTTTTTGAGGAAACAGTCATGAGAAGTTGAATTTTCCGTTTGGCACCATTAATATTAGTGGCTTTCTTATTAACTTTTTTTTACCCACCACTTATTATTATAGTAGGAAATTCTTTAAATAAATATTTTATATTTGTACATATTTTACCTAGACTATGCCCTTTATGATTTTTCAAGGTAAGAATTTTAATTGTTGTATATTTTTCTACATTTTAAAATGAAGAGGTGTATTTAATGAACCTAAATCTCAAAGCATTGTTTCCTTCATATCAGTATTATCGAACAAAACCAACTCAGCTACCAAATAGCACTTTCATTTTCTATCATCATCAAACTAAAGAATGGTTTTCTGTCTCCAAGCATGAGGTTACACAGCGAGATTACCAATGGCTTACCGTTTTCTATACTGAAGTTACCTCGTCACTATTTCAGTCATCGGATACTTGGTACAACTTTATTTATTCAAATGGTAACATACCATCTAATTTATCCTTTAACAAAGCTCGAATTATTCAACTAACTTTTATAAACGAAAACCCTCCTTTAGAGGAATTAAAAGAAGCACTTTATAATTTTTTTCAGGAAGATACGATATTAATACAAGTTGCTACTAATCATTTTTTACTTATGGAACCTGTGAGTCGTTCAATGAATGAGAAAGAAGATTTCATCGCACTTATTCGTACCATTGAAACAGATTTTTATATCAGAATCCATTTGTATGTGGGTGAGTATTATGAAATCAACAAAGAGTTCCCAATTAAATTCCAAAGAGAAGCTCAATGGTTCAAGGAATGCTTAAATTTAAGATTCGCTGAACCTTATTATTCATTTCAATCAATATTTCCTATTTTTTTAATACAACAATTGCCTGTTTCTATACTAAAATTTATAGAAGAACAAATTATTATACCTTTGAAGTCTGACAAAGAATTACTTGATACTGTTAAAACTTTTTATGAATGCGGTTTAAATATTACGTTGACATCCAAGGAACTACATATGCATCGCAATACATTAACTTATCGTTTATCAAAATTCCAAGAAATTACGAATATTAACACGAAAAATTTAGATGGTGCTATACTTGTTTACTTTGCTAGTTATCTTTGGTCATCTTTACAAAATGCACAAAATTAATTGACTGAAAATTATGCATTTTAAACATTGGTTTTCTTCTTCACTTTCTTTAAACTGTAAAAAAAGAACAAAGGGGATTGAACATGGAGAAGATTATACTTAATAATATTTATAAAATATATGACGGTGGTGTAACGGCTGTATCCGACTTTAATTTAACTATTCAAGATAGAGAGTTTATTGTACTTGTTGGTCCCTCGGGTTGTGGGAAATCAACAACATTGCGTATGATAGCCGGCTTAGAAGAAATTTCAGAAGGAGATTTTTTAATTGATAACAAGAAAATGAATGATGTGCCTTCAAAGGAACGTGATATTGCAATGGTTTTTCAAAACTATGCACTCTACCCACATATGACGGTATACGACAACATGGCATTTGGCTTAAAGCTTCGAAAATTTTCAAAACAACAAATTAAGGAACGTGTCCACAATGCTGCAGCCATTCTTGATTTAGAAAATTATTTAGATCGCAAGCCAAAAGCTTTATCTGGAGGTCAGAGGCAAAGAGTCGCCCTAGGTAGAGCAATCGTCCGAGATGCTAATATTTTCTTAATGGACGAGCCATTGTCCAATTTAGATGCAAAACTACGCGTACAAATGCGTGCAGAAATTACCAAACTTCATCAGCGTTTAAAAACAACTACAATTTACGTAACACATGATCAAACAGAAGCAATGACAATGGCAACACGCCTTGTTGTGATGAAGGATGGTATTGTTCAACAAATCGGTACGCCTGAAGAAGTATACGGCTTACCTGAAAATAAATTTGTTGGCGGTTTTATAGGCTCTCCATCAATGAACTTCTTTAAAGGGGTTTTCCATGAAAAGGGATTTCAAATAGGTAATATTTTATTAACTATTCCAGCAGAAAAATCTAAGTTATTAAAAGAACAAGGCTATTTACAAAAAGAACTGATTCTCGGTATTCGTCCGGAGCATATTTATGAAAATTCTTCAGTAATTTCTGAACTGCCCCTATCGTCTATCGAAGCTATTATTGAAGTATCCGAATTAACGGGTGCTGAGCTGATGTTACATGCACAGTTAAATGGACAACCCTATATTGCACGTGTTAATTCTGATAAAAAAATCACACAAGGTCAAGTCGTAAATCTACTAATTGATATGTCTCGAGCGCATTTCTTTGACTTAGAAACAGAAAAACGGATTCGTTAGGAGCAATAAATTGCACAAGTATTATCTTCAAAGATAGGGATTCAGACAAATTGTCTGTTCCCCTTCTTCAACTTTTTCAACTTAAACTGGTTTACAAGTTGTGCTGGTCCAATTTTAGAAAATAACCAATAATTATTTTCACAACAAATATTTTTCCCTTTCTAGATGAAACTTTGCTAGTACTTTTTATTAGAAAAGACAGAAATTAATCAACAAAAGCTTTGATAATAAAATTCTAACTATTTTAACAAAGATTCAAATGCTACCTCTTGTGAAATAAAATACAATTTTCTACACATTATAAAAAAAGATATAAATCCTATTAGCTTCAGCAATAAATAAAAAACCAACTTTCTCATTACTTTTGAAAAAGTTGGGTTAAATTTTCTTATTCGTGTAAATCTCTATTTTCCTTAAGTATCTTTAAGGTAAAATCTATACTATGCTTTTTTATTTCAAGGCTGCACCGTATAGTCCAGCATCACTTTTATGAATACTGCTACCTATAATTTGTTCTTTTCCCTCAAAAGGTGTGTTTAATAATCGTTGCTGAATCTTTTCTTTAATCTGCTCTATAATTTTCGGGTGGTGATTAAAAAAACCTCCACCTAACACTATGCTATGAGGGTCAAGCATCAAAATCATTTGATGCAATTGTTTAACCATGCAATAAATTAATTGTTGCAAAATCTTATCGATGATAGGGTCTCCTTTGTAATAGAGTTCCATCATATCTTTTAATCGGATTTCCGAATTCCCCAGTAACGTTCTTCCCAACTTTTCTATAGCAGGTCCTGCGACACTTTCTTCTAATGTTTCTCCATTTTTACCTACGATATTAAAACCTATTTCACCAGATAATCCTGTTCCTCTTAGAAATTCGCCATTTACTACAGTACAACATGATATTCCAGTACTTAATGTTACATATATCATTGTTTCTTTACTAAATCCTCTAGCATTATATTCTCCCCAGGTTGCCATGTTAACATCGTTATCAATCATTATCTGCGCATGTGCAAAAATTTCAAACAAACGCTCATAAATCGGGAAATTACTCCACGGTATATTATTTTGATAAACCGCTAGACCTTTTTGTATATCAACAATACCAGGTACACCAATACATACTTTAGAGACTTCATTAAATGAAATTTGCTTCTCTAAACAGAGAATTTTAAAACTATCAATTAAACACTGGTATAAAGCTTCCCTATTTGAAACGTCACTAGGTACATCTCTTTTAATTACTAACTGCTGGTTTTGATTGAATAAAGCCGTGGCTAATTTTGTTCCACCAACATCTGCTACTAAGATATTACCCATTATTCCACCGCCAGTCCCTCGCTAGAAATTTCAATTTTCTGAAAGTAAAAGTTACCCTTATGCCTAAAATTCAATGACTATGCGTTTGTTATGATAGATTTACGACTTGCGTTAAGTTACGTGGCTTATCTGGATTACAACCTTTAAATATAGCACTTTGATAAGCTATTAGTTGGAAGTATGGAACAGCTTCTACTAGTCTATTCAAATCATCTACTTGATTTGATAAATTGAGAATTAAATCTGCTTGTAATTCTTTTGAAACTATACCTATGACAACAACAAAACCTCCAAGCTTTTGAATATCTTTTATTAATGCCTGATCATATTCCTTAGTTTCATTTTGTGTAAATAAAATCACAACTGTTTCATGATCTACAATAGAAATTGGACCATGTCGGAATTCTAAATTTGAGTAGCTTTCGCATTCAGTTTGTGTCATTTCCTTAAGCTTTAATGTCGCTTCTTTAGCCAACCCATTATATGCACCTGATCCTAAAAATATAAAACGTTTTTTTGTGGCATCCTCTGTTACCTGTAATAGCTGTTTTCCATTACCTAATGCCGATTTAACAAGTGCAGGAATTTTTTCTAGTTGTTCCATCATATCCGTTCGTCGGCTAATTTTCGCTGCATATAATTGGAGAGCATATAACATATTAGAAAATGATTGAGTCATTACAACACTTTTTTCTGATATATCATTTAAAGCGATTAATTCATCTGTCAATTTAGCCATAGGAGTGCCACCATTACATGTAACTGCCATAGTACGTATTTTTTCGTCACCTTTTAGATGTTCTAATGACATAATTATTTCCGAAGTTGTTCCGGAACGTGAAATTCCAATAATAAGATACTTTTTATTCTTTAGAATATACGTTTCAGTGTGTAAGAATAATTCAGATGCAGGTACTGCAATAGCAAACTCTCCAGTAACAGCTTGATAATAACGTGCTGCTGCAATAGCTAAATAAAATGATGTACCACATCCGGTGAATAGAACTACATCTACAGCACTTTCATTAAATGTAATTGATTGAACAATATCTTTTGTTTTTTCTAACTTTTGATCTTGTGTCATAATCTCATTGTAAGTGTACATAAACAAATCCCTACTTCTCTTATATTTTAGTTATTTGTATTTCGTCTAAGAGTCTTTCAACAGCCTCTCGTTGTACTTTAGCAATCTCTTTATTCTCTGCATTCGCAGAACCACATGCGACAGCCCATTTATATGCCTCTGTATGGTCTGCACCAAGAGAGAGTTTATAAATAAGCCCTCCTAAAAAGGCATCGCCACTTCCAACTGTATTTTCAACATGTATTTGTGGTGCATTAACTTTGTAAATCCCTAACGAATTAACAAATAAAGCACCTTGCTCACCCAATGAGAAACACACATGTTCAATTCCTAATTTTTGTAGTTTTATACCAGCTTGAACTAAGTCTTCTTGAGTCAGAACTGACTTACCAATCAATTGAGCAATTTCATCCTCATTAGGCTTAATAATGAATGGTAATGCCTTAACACCTTGTCTCAAAGCATCTCCACTTGTATCAAGTGCGACTCGAATACCCTTTTCCTTTAATAAATGGATAATTGTCGCATATGCTTTTTTTTGTACACCTTTAGGTAAGCTTCCTGACAACACAAAATAAGTGGCATGTTCGGCTTGTTTCACAACCCAATTAAGCATTTTCTGCCATTCATGTTCTTGAATAGTTGGTCCTACCTCTAAAAGCTCCGTCATTTCCTTCGTTTGCTGATTAATAATGGTTAAACAAATTCGATTTTCTTCCTCTATTTGTATGAATTCTGTTTGTAAATTTTCGTCCTGTAAAAGTTCAGTTATTTTACTCCCGTTTAATCCGCCTACAAAACCGCCAATAGTCACTTCACCACCAAGTGCTACGATAACACGGGCTACGTTAACACCTTTCCCCCCACCTTGTTGTGACTTCTGTAATACACGATTAGTCTGACCAACCATTAAAGAATTTACCTCATGCACTTTGTCAATAGCAGCGTTTAAGGTTAATGTAGTAATCATTTTTGTAACATCACAACCTTTTGCTCTACTAATTCAATTAAAGATTCACGTGCTGGAAGGAAATATTTTCTTGGATCATTTTCTGTTGGATTATCATTAAAAAAAGCTCTTAATTGCTCAGCAAACAAGTCCTTTAGTTCCGTAGAAAAATTAACTTTTGCAATGCCATAATTCAAGGATTTACGCACATCTTCTTCTGGCACTCCAGATGCTCCGTGCATGACTAAAGGAACATTTGTAGAACGATAAATTTTTTGTAAAAGATCAAATTGCAATTTTGGCTTTTGTTTATACTTACCGTGTGCTGTACCAAATGCTGGGGCAAATGATTGAATTCCTGTAACCTTCACAAAATGTTCTGCTTCCTTTGGATCAGTAAAGAATGTAGTCCCCTCATTTACGCTCAAACTATCTTCGACACCACTGATTGTCCCCAACTCCGCTTCAACAGGCACATTTAAAGCACTTGCAGCTTCTACTATTTTTTTAACCAATATAATATTTTCCTCATAAGGTAAGGAAGAACCATCAATCATCACAGAGGTATAACCTGCTCGTAAACATTCCATAACAACCTTATAAGACTCACCATGATCCAGATGTAATGCTACGGGTACTTTTGCCTGTTCAGCTGCTGTTTTTGCAAGTGCAATCATATAAGGCATCTCTACATATTTATAGGTACTTGAAGTTGTTTGCAAAATTACAGGTGCACCTACTTTTTCTGCTCCAGCAATTACTGCTTTTATAATTTCTAAATTATGTGCCCCAAAAGCCCCTATTGCATAGTTATTTTTATAAGCGTCTTCTAACATTTCTTTAGTTGTCACTAATGGCATAATAGAATTCCTCCCTCAATGGGTTGTTGGTATAATTGAAAATATAAAAAGATTAAGCAAGCTATATTAATTTAATTCCGTATAAAATCGACAACGGTCTCCTCTTACAATCGAAATACAGAATTCAACTGGTTTTCCTGAAGTATCAAATGCAGTCCGTTCCAATAATAAAGCAGGTTTTCCAACATCTGTTTTCAATAAGTGCGCTTCATCTTTATTAATAAGTACAGGTTCAAAAGCTTCTCTAGCTCTTACAACAATAACGTTAAACCGTTCTGCTAATAAGCTGTATAAAGAAGAAGTAGTTACTTCTTGTAATATTTCACTATCCTTAATAATGCTTAAAGGTAAAAATGATGATTCCAAAATAATGGGTTCATTATCTGCAAATCGCAAACGCTTCATTTCTACCACTTGTTCGTTTTCCTCTAATTCTAAATTGATTCTAACCTTAGTCGAGGGATAAACCTTCTGTATGTCTAACACTTCATCTCTAGGATTTAAACCTTTTTCCTGAATCATGCGACTAAAACTGTAAAATCCACCAAGAGATTGTTCAAGTCTTGGCTTCGAAACGAAAGTCCCTTTTCCTTGTATACGATATAATTTCTCTTCCTTTACTAATTCCTCAATTGCTTTTTTTACTGTATTTCGGCTAACTCGAAACATTTCCATTAACTGATTTTCTGAGTCAATTTTATCACCCGGTTTCCATTCACCTGATTGAATTTTCGCAAATAAAATTTGTTTTAATTGGTGATAAAGTGGGATTACACTGGATTGATCTAACAAATGCATCTTTTTTCCTTCCTTCTCTAGGTTTTGTAATCAATATACCATCTATATAAAAAGATGCCTATTGATATATCAATCCTTTTCAAAGGCAAGTTTCCCTAAGCAAAAAGTTTTCTCCACTTCTCCTTCTTCATTCAACCAAACAACATCTGCATCTTTTCCAACAGCAATAGACCCTTTACGATTGTCCAACCCTAAATGGACTGCTTGGTTCAAAGAAACAAGACGAATTTGTTCAACGATTGAAAGTGAAAGACACTCTTCTATGTTTTTCCTTGCCGTATTCATATTCAATACACTCCCTGCTAAGGATCCCGTTTTATGTTGAATACATTGATTATTGATTACTTCTACTTCATTGCCGCCTAAATCATACATACCATCTGGCATTCCCTTTGCACGCATACCATCTGTAATAACTAGCAAACGGTGTAAGCCTGTCATTTTGTAAACCATTCGTAGTAAATCTTTATGAAAGTGGATATTATCTGGAATTACTTCAATATACACATCTTCTGATAAAAGTACTGCTCCTACAACTCCCGGATCACGATGATGAAGACCACTCATACCATTAAATAGGTGTGTTACATGAGTAATACCAGCTTTTAATGCATGGATTGCTGTATTATAATCGGCGTCAGAGTGACCAATAGATGCAATAACACCTTTACTGTTTAACTCTTGAAGTAATGCAAAGTTGTTATCTTCCTCAGGTGCAAATGTAACAAGACAAATTAATTGAGTGGACTTATCGTACAAATATTTAAATTGTTGTACATTTGGCTTTAAAATAAATTCTTCTGATTGAGCGCCTTTTTTAGCTCGATTAATAAATGGACCTTCTAAGTGAATTCCTAACATTTCAGCTACTGCTGTAGGTTGATTGTTATAATAATAGGAAAGCGCCTCAATAGCCGCTTCAATTTCTGACAAAGGGCCAGTCATCGTTGTTGCTAAAAAAGCTGTTACACCTTCACTTGCTAAATGCTTTGCAATTTTTGAATAACAAATATGGTCAGCATCCATAAAATCATGTCCTAAAGCACCATGTACATGGATATCGATCATTCCTGGAATAATATAGCCTTCTAGTCGACAATCTATCACATTCTCTATCGATGCTAGTTGAGGACAGTTTTCCATTATATCAATTTCAGCGATTTTTCCATCTAATAATTCAAGGAATCCATTGTTTAAAATTTGATTTTCCAAAACAATATTAGCATTAATAATAAATGTGCTATTCATGAGGTTACCCCTCCCCCAGAACAGTTTGATAGATGGGTTTGTTCCTCTAATTCTAATTCTTTCTTATACATCTGGGATGATATCCAAGATAAAAATAATGCAGTTAAACTAATACCAAAAAACGGTAATAGGCCAGGAATCAAACTATAAATTTTATATAATATAGCAAGCCCTACGATAGTGCTAATCATTTGTAATGGATAAGCTATACTAAATATGATCGAAGCAGTAAAGTACCGTAATGTTGGCAAATCATAATAGGCGTATAATTGGAAAATATTAACTACAATAATACCGAAAAGAATACTAATTGTAATAATCGAAGTTAGTAACAATAAACCAAGTATGCCATGAAATGATGTGATAATTTGGAAGTTAATAGATAAAAAATATCCAAAAACCAGTAAGATAATACCTATTTTATTGGATGGAATAAATTCTACTTTATATGTATTCCAAAAGATTTTAACTAATCGTTTTAAGACATCTTCCCCTTGTAACCTTTTACGTAAAGTGGTAAACATTGCGACGGTTGCTGGGGATATTCCAAATAAAACAAGTCCAAGTAAAGTGAGGCCTGTCCATAATAACTGTAACACTGCTAACAATGTGATCCACTCTACTACCCAGTACAATTTTCCTTTCCATCCTCCAAATACCATGTACTTTACCTCCTAACGATAGAGATTCAATTCAAACACAACTTTATATCATGCATATTATATTTTAAATCTGAAAAGCTATAGCTTATCAACCACTAGATACACCAATAATTGAAGGTTTAGAAAATGAGGGTCACATAGGCCTTATTAACAAAAGTGAACATTTGGCTTATGCGACCTACTACATCTTGAGCTTGAAGGAAAACCTGTACCTAGTTATTTTGAACGGTCATATGCCCCCTGTGCTACTTCTAGATATTCTTGTAATCCCATCTTCTCAATTGTTTTCTTGTAGTCATTCCATTTATCAAAGCTTTCTTTACCTGTAATAAAGCTTGCCGTCATTTCATTTACATACGTTTGAATGTCTGTTAAAACTGCCGACACTCGATCATTTTCTTCTACTGTATAGTTCAACCCTGGAATAATTTTCTCATCCTTCAACGCATATGGCATTACTTGATTAGCATTATTAATAGAATTTTCTTTCGCCTCTGCACCTTGGAAATATTTTTGTGTTACAATTCCAGGATAATAACCGCCCGGCCATGTTAAATAATCACTGATCGCTTGATCTAAGTTTTTGCCATCTGGATTGTTCGTAATATCCTTTACGTATTGAATAGTACCATCGGCATTTTCTTCATAAGTGACACCCTCAAAGCCCATAAAGAACATTTTAGTCCCTTCATCACCATATAAATGATCAATCCAGCGAACCATCGCTTCTGGATTTTTTGCTTTATCTGTTAAGACAAACATTCCTAAATTCCCAAGACCATTAGTCATCGCAGTAAATTGTCTATCTCCATTCGGTCCTTCTAAAACATGTGCACCAGTATAACCATCTATTTTAAATAACTCTTTTGGGTCCACTTCACTAAGCATACCAAACGTTCCTTTAGCTGCTTCTGCCGCAAATTTCTGAGGCTCTGTCGTAAATACATCTTTATTAATTAAACCTTCTTTGTAAAGTTTATTTAAGAACTCAAGTAATTGTTTATATTCGTCTGTCGTTGGCACGAAACGAAATTCCTCAGTACCTTCTTTAAAGTCTAAGTTCACATTCATCGTTCCTTGTTTATTCAAACCAAATGAACCTCTTAAATAATAAATAATTTGTTCGATACCATAGCCAGTCCCCCAGCCTTGTTCATCCTGTAAACCATTTCTATTTGGGTCATTTTCTTTAAATGCTTTCAATACTTTATACAAATCATCTGTTGTTTCTGGGGATTGTAAACCTAGATTATCAAGCCATTTCTGGTTAATCCATGGTGCCCCTACACGCAGTGATGTAAATTTCGGATCGTAAATTGTAGGGAAGCCATAAATTTTTCCATCTGCCATCGTCACACCTTGTTTTACAGATGGGTATTCATCTAATAGCTTTTTAAAATTTGGAGCATATTGTTCAATATAATCATTTAACGGTAAAAATACGCCTTGTTGACCATACTTGATTAAATCAGTTTTCGAAAATGCTGATGCAAAAAATATTTCTGGATAATTTCCCGCAGCTAAAAGCAAGTTCTTTTTGTCCGCTAATACTTCTGTTTGAACCGTTGTCCAATTAATATGGATGTTAGACATTTTCTCGTATTCTTCCCATAACATTAGATTGTTCCAATCTTGCGATGCGAAAAATTTTGCAGCAAAACCGTCTACTTCTATTTTCTCTTTTGTAATCGGCATACCCGTTGCATTCAAGTTATCAATATTGCCGGTTTTTTCTCCAGTTTCTTTTGTGTCAGAACATGCTCCTAGTAAACTCGTAGCTAACAGCAGGCTTGCAGCTAAACCATAAACATGCTTCTTCTTTATTTTCATTTTAATTCGCTCCTATTCTTTAACCTTTTAATGAACCAATCATTACACCTTTTACAAAATATCGTTGTAAGAATGGATAAAGCATTAACATTGGTAGGTTAGCAACGATTAAAACTGCGTACTTTAACCCTTCAACGCTAAGTTTTTGAGCTAAAAAGCTTTCTGACGTGGCTTTAATCATATCGTCAGCTTGTCCTTGAATTAAAATTTGCCTTAGGATAAGTTGAAGTGGAAACTTATCTTGATCTTGTAAGTAAATCAATGCTTGAAAATAAGAGTTCCAATGTCCCACTGCATAAAATAAAACCATGACAGCCATAACAGGTAATGATAGTGGTAGTACAATACTCCATAAAATACGGAAATTCCCCGCTCCATCAATCATGGCAGATTCCTCTAACTCATAAGGAATGGACTGGAAAAAAGTCCGCATAATAATGATGTTCCATACAGCTACAGCATTCGGAATAATCATGACCCAAAAAGTATTAATCATGCCTAAATCACGAATTAATAAATATGTTGGAATAAGTCCCCCACTAAAGAACATTGTGAATACCATAAATGCCATAATAAAGCCTTTTCCTTTTAAATTTCTACGAGAAAGTGGATAGGCTGCACAAATTGTCATGAAGATATTTAACAATGTTCCAAAAAATGTGTACTTCAGTGTGTTAACAAATCCATTGGTAATATCAGGATTTTGAAATACTTTTTGGTACGCCTCCACTGTAAATTCCTTTGGCCATAACCATATATCTCCCGAGATTACGTACTCTGGATTACTTAGGGAAGCACTCAAAACAAAAATAAGTGGGTACAATACAACAAGTGCTACAATTGCTAAAAAAATATAATTAAAGATTGTAAACGCTCGATCGCCCTTTGATTCTTTCATTTTAATCTCTCCTTTACCATAAACTTGTATCACTCACTTTTTTAGCTATCCTATTAACCATAATAAGGAGGATAAAATTAATGATAGAGTTGAATAGACCTACAGCTGCTGAAAAACTATACTGCGCTTCTAAAATCCCACTACGATAAACAAATGTTGATATAACATCTGACGCCGACATATTTAAGTCATTTTGCATTAAAAATACCTTCTCAAATCCTATTGCCATTACAGATCCTACATTTAAGATAAATAAAATTACAATCGTCGGCATAATTGCAGGAATATTAATATGAATGATTCTTTGGAATTTTGATGCCCCGTCTATCATTGCCGCTTCATGCTGTGCTGGATCTACGGCGGCTAGAGCTGCAATATATATGATAGAACTCCATCCCATCGTTTGCCAAACATCAGATAGTACGTATATTGATTTAAACCATGCTGGTTCTGATATAAAATCAATTGGTGTACCGCCAAACAACATAATTACTTGATTAATCATCCCATCTGACTTTAAAAATAGTAACAGCATACCAACAACTACTACTGTAGATAGAAAATGAGGGGCATAAATAACTGTCTGTACAAATTTTTTAAAACGAAGGCTTTTTACTTCATTTAAAAGCAACGCAATAATGATTGGTACTGGGAAAGATATGAGTAAAGTGAATACACCAATCCCTATTGTATTTTTTATTAAACGCCAAAAATAATAACTATCAAAAAAACGTTCAAAATGCTTAAACCCTACCCACGGACTCCCCATAATTCCCTTTGTAGCAATAAAGTCTTTAAAGGCAATTTGCAACCCATATAGTGGATAGTAATGGAAAACCAAAAAGTAAAGTATGACAGGGGCTAGTAATAAATAAAGCTCCCAATTTTTTTTGATAGATCTTTTCCATTCTACCAAGTGATTTTTCTTTACTTTTGATTGCTTTTTGAAAAAACGTTTTGTTTTAGATGATTTTTCTTCAACAGTTGTTTTATCTAAAAGCGTCATAAACTACACCCCCTATTTATCAATGTTGCAGAATTGTAGATTCCTGTAAGATCTCAATAACTTTACCTCCATTACGAATAGATTCTGTTGCCGCGCAACCTACTGCAACACTCATCCGTCCTGCAAATGGCGTAGTTAAAGGCTCTTTATTATAGAGGATGAGCTCTACAAAATCTTGAGCAATTTTTGGATCAGCCCCCCCATGACCTCCTTCCTCAGGCTTCATCTCGTAAACAACATCACTAAGTTCTTCCCAAGTATTCGACTTTCTCGTTTTTAAATAAATTTTATTATTTACATCATCATTTTCGATACGCCCTTTCGTACCAATGAAAGTATAATTTCGTGAATAGTCGGGGGTGAAGTGACATTGTAGATACGAAGCTTTTATGCCACCTTCCAATTCCATAATGAGCATATTATTATCCTCTACATCAATTTCTTCACGGAAAGCACATTCCGTAAATGTATGGGGAACATATTCTGGGCAAGTTTTTTTCTGATCACATGTTGGACACGTTAACGTATTTGGATTATCTCCACCATAATAATCCAAGCTCCCAAATGCAGATACCTTCGTTGCATATTTCCCAGAAATCCAATGAATTACATCTAAATCATGTGAGCCTTTTTGAAGTAATAGAGATGTTGTATTTTTTGAATTTCCGTGCCAATCGTGATAGTAGAAATAACCTCCGAATCCAACAAAATGACGCACCCATATAGCCTTTAATTCTCCAATGGCACCTGAGTCAATTAAGCCTTTCATCGTTTGATACATAGCCATATAGCGCATATTAAAGCCAATCATTAGATGCTTCCCTGATTTTTTCCATGCATCTAATATTCGATCGCAACCTTCCACTGTTATGGCTAATGGTTTTTCAGCATAAACGTGCTTCCCTGCTTTTAAGCAAGTAATAATATGTTCTTCATGCAAATAATCTGGCGATAAAACAGCTATTGCATCAATATCATCTCTTGATAATAATTCCTTATAATCCTTCGTTAAAAATAAAGGAGTATCGAATTTTTCCTGAAACTTATCTAATCGTTCTTGAGAGATATCAGCTAATGCCACTACTTCCGATTCCCCGTCAGGTTTATGCCAGTATTGTGCCAAACCCCCTCTTAAACCGGCTCCAATTACACCAATTCGTAATTTTTTCATTATAATTCCCCCTTTTATCTTACTTTTGCCCATGTATTTCGAAAACGTTTACAAATTAGACTAACTATCCATAACAACACAACTACACGTCAACACGTTGTAGGTACAAGTTAAATTATAAGTATGTAATGAATATTCTAAAAATTTAACTGGAATAAATATATAATTCTAACACTTAATATGTCAATACCCCAGGTTTTATCCGCCTGTATAAACTATTTGGTATCAATATGAGTTAACTCGTTCAAAAAATTAGAAAGTATATCACTTCTTCAATAGCTCAATCCATTACACTTTTCTTTTAAAATAAATAAAAAAATTCCGAAAATAAAGACTTTTAAATTACCTTCATATAAAAGTATCCTATCTAGGAAGCTTTTAATTTAGAGACAGAACCTCTCCAATTGTTATTTTTTATAGCATCTACTTCCTTTTTGCAAGTTTTGAGTGCTAAATAGTTAACTTGAAATGTCGTTTTATTTGTATTTAAATCTACTAATTTACAAAAATAAAAATAGCAGAGTTTAGTGAAATACCAAACTCAGCTATTGAATTAGTGATGAACTTCATATTATCTTTCTGCTGCCTTAAAACCTGCATTTTCAGCCTCGACTACAGAACAGAATAGCTCTTCTGCTTTTACATCTTCGTAATTCTGTTGGCCAGGTAAATGATAAATTTTAGCACCTTTAGCATTGATATTCCCTTTTATATTACATTGTGATTTATTATTGTAGTTATTATTTTTATTTTCATCCTTACTATTAAATACTTCTTTTCTAAATCCTCTATCCGTTACATAATTCTCAACTGACCATATACCTATTGCCTGTTGTTGAGCAGTTCTTTGTACTGTTTCAAACCAATCAACATGTTTAGTATTTGGTTCGTATATATAAGCTACACGGGCAAGTCCATTTTTCAAAAGTTCTTCTTGAATATTAATACCTTCATCTGTGTAAACGTAAGCTAAAAGTCTCTTATATTTATCTCTATATGAAACATCAAATTCTAAGTATACTGTTTTTTTATCTTTTAATAATTGCTTAGTAAATTCTTTGGCTTCTTGGCCGAAAGGTTGTTCCCCTAAACTAGGATGATTAGTTTCAGGTGTATCAACTAATAGTAGCCTTACCTTCTCAGTTGAACCATTATATTGTATTTTCAATGTATCTCCATCTATTACCCCTTCAAGTGGAAATTCTTCAAAGGATTTTATATTGTGCTTTGAACCTGCTTCTTTAGAGGCTTCTGATACAATTTGATTCTGGTTGTCATTACGTATTGTAGTTTCTTCTGTACAAGCACTTATTAGTAGTGTTGAAAGCAATAATAAAAAGAAAACTTTTTTCATAAATTTATTCCTCTTTCCATATAAAAATGTTACTGTAATAAAAAATCTTCAGCCATTGTAACAACTGAAGATTTTCATACATATATTTATTTAAATATTAAATATAAAACAACAGCCAAAATTATTGTTCCACTAGTTATTAGTGTCTTAATATCTGATTGCTTCACTATTATCTCCCTCAGTTATTTATTTAAACTAATAATAACATGCCTTAGTTCCTTTTAGATAGATTCAGGAATTTTTCAAAATAAAAAGATTATGTACTGTAAATACATAATCTCTTAGGTATAGATATACGATATTTTAAACATAAAACAAACGAAGATTTCTGAATAAAATTGGAGACATTATCTTTCCAAGCTATCACATTGATACAGCTACCCAATGATTCGGAGAGACCTCTACTAGTTGACTATTTTCTACTTCGTATCGAACTTTCATATCTTCTGTATGTTCAGCGTCATTATATTTCTGTTTCTCAATTTTCGGATCTGGAATTGGAATAGAGCGTAATAATGCTTGTGTATAGGGATGCTGAGGGTTAGTATACAACTCCTCGCTTTCCGCTAATTCTACAATTTTACCACCATACATGACTGCTACACGATCACTGATATGTTTCACCATTGATAAATCATGTGCAATAAATAAATACGTCAAACCTAGTTTATGTTGTAATTCCTTCAATAAATCCACAATTTGTTTTTGAATCGAAACATCTAGTGCTGATAAGGGCTCATCACAAACGATAAAATTTGGTTCAACTGCTAATGCTCTAGCAATACCTATACGTTGTCGTTGACCACCTGAAAATTCATGAGGATAACGCATAGAATGTTCTTTCTTTAAACCAACAAGCTCTAGCAATTCCTCTACTCGTTGTCGTCTCTCTTCATGGTTCTTTACTAAGCCATGAATATCAAGAGCCTCCCCAATAATATCTAGAATTTTTTTGCGAGGATTTAACGATGAATATGGATCTTGGAAAATAATTTGCATATGTCGGCGCATGGCCTTTAATTGCTTTTTCGTTAGCCTTGTTACGGGTATCCCCTGATACAAAACTTCACCGTTTGTAGGCTGATGAAGCTGTAGTATTGTTCGACCAGTGGTAGATTTACCAGAACCCGATTCACCCACCAGGCCTAGTGTTTCACCAGGGTATATATAAAATGATAAATCATTAACTGCTTTCAGCGTTTGACCTCGGCCTAATGAGAATTCCTTTGATAAATGTGTTACCTCGATTAGTGGCTTATGTTTATCAATACCCGCCTGAATATTGGCCATTTCTTTTGGCTGCTTTTTCTCATGTAGCTTTGGTAACGCATTCAATAATTTTTGGGTATACGGATGTTGAGCATTTGCAAAAATCTCTTCTGTTGTACCCTGTTCAACAATTTCCCCCTCTTTCATCACAATGATTCGATCACACATACCGGCAACAACGCCCAAATCATGCGTAATTAAAATAATAGATGTCCCCATTTTCTTTTGCATATCTCGCATCAATTTTAAAATTTGAGCTTGAATGGTTACATCGAGTGCTGTTGTTGGCTCATCTGCAATAAGTAGTGAGGGGTTACATGCGAGGGCCATGGCAATCATCACGCGCTGACGCATACCACCTGAAAATTCATGAGGGTATTGTCGATACCGTTCTTCTGCATCTCGAATGCCAACAAGTTTTAATAATTCTATTGTTTGCTGATAGGCTTCTGTTTTTGACATGGACTGATGTTTGATTAAACTTTCAGCCACTTGATCCCCTATTCGAATAGTAGGGTTTGTAGAGGTCATCGGATCCTGAAAAATCATACTAATATCTTGTCCACGAATCCCCTCCATTTGTTTTTCACTTAATTCAGTGAGTTCTTGCCCTTTAAACACAATCGTGCCAGATTTCAGAAATGAAGGTGGTGATGGCAATAAACGCATAATGGAACGTGCCGTTACACTTTTCCCACTACCTGACTCTCCCACAATTCCGAGTGTTTCACCCTTATTTAGATGGAAGCTCACGTCCTTCACCGCTTCAAATTCTGTCTCTCCTGTGATAAAGGACACGCGCAGATCATTGATTTCTAAAAGCTTTTCACTCATTCGACCCATCCTTTTTAAAATTAGTGATTGACTTACTTTCAAGTATAATCCATACTTTACAATACTGATAGGAATTATACAATATACCACTGAATATTTTATTTACGTTTGGAGGAAATGCATGGTTACTTCAAAAATTCATCTAAAACCAAAAGAATTTATTTTCTTTTCTATGGTTTATCAAAAACTAATGCATCAAAAGCCTTATCAATTCATTCTTTTTCTTTTTAGTATTTTAGTCCACCCTTTTACATACTTTATTTATCGGAAAAGGAATCATTCTAATACCTTTGATCAGGCTTTTGCATTGCGTAGTCAGCACTACCTGGAGAATGGATTGGTTGCCCATTGGCAAAAAGATTTCGAACAACAAGAAATAGCAAAGGCCAATTTTTTTAAAGAGGCAGTAGCAGCGTCACAAATTCAGGCAACAGCTAAGCAATTAGCTCAAGGAAAGCTCCAACAGCAAGTAGAGCAAGATTTACTTAAAGATGGCATAAAACAATTAACTTATGACCAATTTTTTATTCATCTACTAACAAACAAACGATTTGTTGCTCTTACCTTTCTACCAGCTGTTTTATTTTATGTAGTACTTATCTTATTTGCGAATCCATTCCTGCAATTTATCATTGAACGTATTTTGCAAAGCTTCATTGTTATTGTTGGTGTGGCTACTTTAGTATTTACTATTTTGTATTTATCACCATTCGATCCAGCAAGAAATCTTCTTGGAGTCGAAGCAACACCAGAGCAAATTGCAAACTTTAATCGGATTCACGGTTTGGATCAACCTTATTTATCTCAGCTATGGAACGCATTATCAGGCCTATTTACATTTGATTTAGGCACATCCTTTGCAGGTAAAGAAGATATTACGCACAGCATTGCTACTAAATTTCCTGTCACATTGGAAATAGCCGTTTTGTCATTATTAATGGCTATTGCAATTGCCATTCCAGTCGGTATTATTTCAGCAGTTCGTCCAAATTCCTATTTGGATTATACATTTATGTTCATTGCTTTAATCGGATTATCTATCCCAAGCTTTTGGCAAGGTTTAATTTTTATTTTGACTTTTGCATTAAAGCTACAGTGGTTTCCAGCAACCTATAATCCTCATAATTGGTTATCGCTCATCATGCCAATTATCGTCTTGGGAACATCCATTACGGCATCCATTGCCAGAATGACAAGATCGAGCATGCTTGAGGTAATACACGAGGATTATATTATTACTGCAAAAGCAAAAGGCTTAAATGAATTTAAAGTGATTTCAAAACATGCCATTCGTAATGCCATGATTCCGATTATTACGGTGATTGGACTTCTTTTTGGGGGTATGTTGGGAGGCGCATCTGTAACGGAAAAGGTATTCAACATTAGTGGGATTGGGAGCTATATCGTCGATAAACAATTTATCCCCGATATTCCGGCCATTCTTGGAGGCGTTGTTTATATTGCCATCACGATCTCAATTGTCAATTTAGTAATTGATATCATGTATGCCTTTTTTGATCCACGCATTCGCTCAAAAATGAAGAAGTCTTAAAGGAGGATCACCTGTGAAAAACATCTTACATGTCAAACTACTCTTGAAGATCACACAGGAATATGTCAATTCTCATTTTACTTTTGTCTTTTCCTTACTGTTTTCTTTATTGTTTCTAGCTTATAGCTATAATTTTTCAACCAATAGCTGGCGACAGGTAGTTCTGCTCTTTTTTATTATTTACGCTATTACAACGGCATATGTTGCCATCGTCAATTTACGAATTAAAAAGGATTTGGCAAAGCATGGAGACATTCAAAAAAGCACCCGTCTACTTGGCTATCCACTGTTAGTAACTATTCTGTCAGGCAATATTTTTTCGACATCTTTTGCATTTATGCTTGTGTCGAAAAGAAAGACTGCAGAATATACTTTTGCTGCCTATGCCTTTATTACACAATTATTCATCATTGGTATTGCAGCGTTGAATTTATTTAAACCCTATGTAACAGATACCTTTTTACTTGCTATGGGTCTTTTCTTAGTACTTGCACTTTTTTATATCGTGATGGCTCTTGTATGTACAAAATATGTCACGCCGACTGAGGCACCAAAATGGATGCTCATCCCAGGTATTATTCTGCTATTAGCTACTTTTACTGGCAATCTATTTGCAACATTACTAGGCTATAGTCTTATTCAAAAGGCTCGAAAGGCAAACCCATCTTCTATAGAAAAGTGGCAAAAAATCTGGGAAAAAATCTTACGTAATACGATGGCGGTATTCGGTTTATTCTTCATTATTTTTATGTTTTCATTGTCCATTACAAGCTCTTGGACTTTTGATTATGACTTCGCAACAGAAAATAACTATGGTGCATTACTGCAAACTCCATCTTTAGATTATCCGCTAGGCACAGATAATTACGGACGAGATTTATTTTCACGTATTGTATTTGGGGCCCAAATATCATTAATCGTCGGATTTTTCTCAACAATTATACCAGCAATTGTTGGAGGCGCATTAGGAGCATTTTCTGGCTATTACGGTAAATCAACTGACAATATCATCATGCGAAGTCTTGATATTTTATATGCCATTCCTGGTATTTTATTAGCTATTGCTATTATCGCTGCATTTGGTGCTAATACGGTAAATCTTATTATCGCACTTAGTGTTGGAGCCATTCCAACCTATGCTCGTACAATGCGGGCCAATGTGATGCAGCTCGCTAATTTTGAATTTGTGGAATCCGCTAGAGCTTTAGGGGCATCTGATGCTGCGATTATTTTCAAGCACATCGTTCCCAATTCATTAGCCCCGATGATTGTAAAAGCAACATTAACAATCGGTGGAGCTGTTATTTCAACAAGTAGCTTAAGTTTCTTAGGACTTGGTATTGAGCCACATATTCCTGAATGGGGCAACATTTTAAAAGTTGGTAGTACGTACCTGGAGACACATTCATATGTCGCAATTTTCCCAGGTCTTTGTATTATGCTTCTTGTTCTCTCCTTTAACTTCTTAGGAGACGGTTTACGAGATGCTTTAGATCCAAAAACAAATTAATTGGAGGTAACTATGAAGAAATTACTTGTATTTTTATTCGTTGCAGTACTAGCTTTAGCTGGCTGCGTACAAACAAAAACTGACGTAGAAGGCAGTAAAGATTCAAAAGATAGTGACAAGAGCAATGGCAAGGTTGCTATTGAAGTATTAGGAATGGCAGCCTCTGAAGAAGATATGAATATTGTCCGCGACCAATTAGTTAAAAATGGCTTTGATGTGAAACTAAATATTCAACCAGACTACGGCTCATTCTCAGCTCAAAAAGAAGCTGGGAACTATGATCTGGCACTCTCAAGCTGGACGACAGTTACTGGGAACCCTGACTATGCTGTTCGTGGTTTATTTAAAACTGGTGGGGATTACAGTGTTGTAGCCGACTCCAAATTAGATGCTTTAATCGATGAAGCGAGCACTTTAACAGGCGAGGAAGCAGCAGCTAAATATAAAGATTTAGAGCAATTATTAGTTTTCGATCAAGCTTATATTGCACCTTTATATATTTCCAATAAGTATCAAGGTATTTACTCTGAACTAGTAAATCCTAAAACGGTTCATTTACCAAAATCTCGTGCACAAGTATGGGAACAAATCGAATTTAATGATACATCTAAAAATGCGACAGAACCTTTAATTTTACACCAAACAATTAATTCTCTAACTTCACTTGATCCAATTAAAGGGAATGATGGTTCCATCAACACATTAAATACAAATATGTATGTTCGTTTAGTTAACTTAACAGACACTGATGAAGTTGTTTCAGATGGTTCATTATCGTATAACCATGTAATGGCTGAAGGTAATCAAGAATATTACTTTATTTTACGCGATGATATTAATTTTGCAGCTGTCAAGGAAGGTGCAGCAGTTGATACGGGCGAATTAGTGTCGGCTGAAGATGTGGTCTTCTCATTAAACCGTGCAAAAGATGCAAACTCAGTACCAGATCATCGTACTTATAGCATTCACGAAAACATTGAAACAGTTGAAATCGTTTCTGATTTAACTGAATTACAAAATAAAAAGGTAGCAGGCTCTGAGCAATCCGTTTTAGAAGCATTATCTCAAAACTTACCTGCTTCTGTTGCCCAGTTAGCAAAGGATAAAGGGGCTGTAAATAATGCGGCAGGTGCATATCAAGTTGTCAAAATTACAACACCAACACCATTCCCTCAAGTGTTAAATTATTTAGCACACCAATCTGGTGGTATTGTATCTGAAAAACAAGTAACAAGTATTAATACGTACGATGTGGCTAGCTACGACCCTGACAAAGACATTGCCTATGGTGATCAAGCTACTGTCACGGAAGGTTCAGCAACATTCAACAACCAGCTATATGCAAGTGGACCATATATTTTAGTAAAGAAAAACGATTATGAAGCACAATTTGTGAAAAACCCTGCTTACCGTGCTGGCAGTGAATATGAGCCAAAAATTGCTAAAATCAATGTCCGTTTTATTTCTGATGTTGATAGTGCTCTATCTGCATTACGCAATGGTGAAATTCATGTTCTTCAAACAGTACCAGAAACAAAACTGGATATTGTTAAATCAGACGCTAAATTAACATTAAATACAGCAGATAGTAATGCAGTAGCTTACTTACAAATGAATACTTCTGGACGTGCAGTTTCTGATTCAGCAGATTTACGTAAAGCGATTCTATACTCCATTAACCAAGATGAATTCATTAGCTATTACCAAGGCAATAAAAAACCAGCTGTATCTACAGTTTCTCCATTAATTGATACTGGCTTGAAACTTGAAGCGGATAGTGAAAAAGTAAAAGAATTTGTAAAAGCGTATAACGATAAAAAGTAAGTCAATATCACATACTAAAGGAGCCTTCTCAAAATGTGAGAAGGCTCCTTTTATTATAGAAGAAACTCTTTTATATTTCGTTATGTGATTTTGGTTTTGGACCTAGCTCTTCCGGCTCGATATCAGCAAATGTTTCGCCCTCTTCTTCTAAGTCACGCATACGGTGCGCAATTCGAGAAGCCGCTGATGCTGCTATACTGCCAACTAAATCATCTAAAAATGTATTAACGTGATGCCCAGGTTCTGTATCGAGTTTTTTGATAATCCCTACTTTTTGCTTGTCTAAATGGCCGAAAGTGGTAACTGCAATGCTGCCATATGTAAAAACGGATCCTAGGGCAATTGTTTCGTCTACACCAAATAACCCTTCATCTGATTCTATAATTTGTTGTAGTGGTGAAGATAATAATTTCTTTTCTGCTAGTTCATCTAATTCAATTCCTACTAGTAAAGCATGTTGCACTTCTCGTTTACGTAATACACGCTCAACAGAATGAACACAATGCTCCAATGTTAAACCTTCATTATAGGTTTTTTGCATTTCGTAAACAATTTGTGCGATATCCTCTATCGCTACACCTCTACGAATTAACGCGGCTTGAGCTGCCTTCGCTACTTCGTCAGAGTGCACACGTATACTTTTATTATGCATAATTAACCCTCATTTCGATTTTATTGCTAGTATAACGCTAGCCCAACCTATTATACCTTTACTTTCGTAATATGGTACAATTTTGTTACAAACATAAGAAGGAGTGTCATCATTGGATAAGGGAACAGTACAGGATTTAACATTTTATAGTGAAGCATTACAGGAAGAATTACAGCTCTATATTTATGTTCCTGCAAATTATTCTCCACTTTATAAATACAATATTTTAATCGCATCAGATGGTAAAGATTATTTCCAACTTGGCGGCATTACAAAGCTAGCTGATGAACTGATTGATGACTATGAAATCGAAAATTTAATTATAGCTTTTGTTCCTTACAAAGATATTAAAGATCGACGTCATAAATATATTCCAAGCGGTGTGCAACACGAAGCCTATCTACGCTTTTTAGCGCATGAGCTAGTACCCTATTTAGACAGTGAATATGCTACTTACCAGATGGGTATGAGTCGTGGTGTAATTGGTGATTCTATGGCCGCTACGGCTTCCTTAATGGCTGCCCTAAAATACCCAAGTATCTTCGGCAAAGTCATACTACAATCACCATATGTGGACGAAGATGTATTAAAGGCTGTAGAAAATTTTAAAGATCCAGGCTCTATTTCTATCTACCATATCGTAGGTAAAGGTGAAGATCAGGTTGTAACAATGGATAAAACGATCAAAGACTTTTTAACACCTAATCGTCAATTGCATGAGCTAATGATTCGGAAAGGGTTTACTACATTTTATGATGAGTTCGATGGCAATCATACATGGAAATACTGGAAACCAGACCTTCGCCGTGCATTAATTGAAAATTTCAATTAATATTGGGTGATTAAAATTACGAAAACTGAAATTTCTGTTATACTTAAATAGAAAAATTGTTTATTTTCGGGAGGTAATGGACTATGAAGTACGGTATTGTGGCATTTCCATCAAAAAAATTGCAAGATTTAGCGAACACTTATCGCAAACGATATGATCCACACTATGCGAAGATTACACCGCATATAACGTTAAAGGATAGCTTCGATGCGTCTGAAGAAGAGATTCAAACCATCGTCAAGCAATTAGATGAACTTGCTGCTAAATATGCACCATTAAACATTCATGCATCTCGCATAAGTTCGTTTTTCCCTACAACCAATGCAATTTACTTCCGCATTGAACCAACTGAACAATTAGCAGCATTCCAACATGCTCTGCAAGAGAAAATCCCTTATGGGGAAACGAAACATGTATTTGTTCCTCATATTACAATCGCTCAAAAAATGTCAGACTCCGAGCATGACGACATCTTCGGACAATTACGCATGACTGGCGTTGATGAAAAGGATACAATTGATCGCATTCATCTTTTATACCAATTAGAAGATGGTTCATGGACAACATACGAAACATTCCGTTTGTCTGGAGCTGAGTGATGATTGTATAACGTTAAAATTGTTGAAACAAAGCACGAATACGATGATGCCTTCGCTATTCGTAAAAAAGTTTTTGTTGAGGAGCAGGGTGTTCCGCTTCATCTAGAATGTGATGCAGAGGATGCAACAGCAACACATTTCATTATGTATAATCATGATGAACCAGTCGGAGCAGCACGTTTACGTAGTATTGACAATACTACAGCTAAAATTGAACGTGTTTGTATTTTACAATCTCAGCGCGGCAAAAAATTAGGAGCATTAATTATGAATGAAATGGAGAAACATGCCATTTCCATTAATAAAAAAACTTTAAAGCTTCATGCCCAAAGCTATGCGATTCCCTTCTACGAAAAGCTTGGCTATACGGTAACCTCTCCTGAATTTATGGATGCAGGCATTCCACATCGTGCAATGGAGAAATTAATTTAATCAATCTCTCGGTTACAATCGGCCAGAGGTGCCATCCTGCTTTTTTTAGTACCTAGCAAGTTGAAATGGTGTTACGATATGCACTTTTGCATTTATCGTAACACCATTTTTTATAAAGAGACGAATTCGCTTGCCACCATTTATCTACTCTATCGTAACAAGCTGCTTTGCCAAGTAGATATGCCATGCGCTACTTCATCATTCTAGTGATTTTATCGAAATCTAGTGATCCACCATCTTGAATAATAGATTGCACTAATTTATCTTCTAACTCTTGAGTAATGGATCTATTAGATATTTTAGCAACACGTCGTACAATTTTTCTTACTTGCTTTTCATTGGTAAAATCCGCATGTTGAATGGCATTGGCTAATGCGAAGATTTCATCCATCGATACACCTGTTTTTTGCTCAATCGAATTAAAAAACGAGCGATGCATGTTTTCCCTCCTATCATTAAACTCAAATTGACCTTGCATCTTGCACGAAACATTTCACAAATGGTGGAGGCCTTAACTTTATTTAGTTTTAAGCTCCCACTAAATAAAAGTTAAAGCCTTAACTATATGTTTATCAAATTAGATATAAGTAGCGCCAACAATAATTAATAGAATAAATAGGACAACAATTAGAACGAATGTAGAACCATAGCCATAGTTGTTGCCTCCGCCTCCAGAGTAACCCCCACAATAGCTATTATTCCAGCCACCAACATTATTTCCATACGGTTGTGAGCACCAGCCTTGATATCCCATAAAAGCACCCCTCCCTTCTACAACCTATAATATGTTTCGGTTGTAAAAATGGGAGGGGTATTCGTCTAGTCAATATTTCCTTTTGGTTTAAAAATTAATGCACCAATAAAGCCAAAAACAATAGCTGCGCTGATTCCCGAGCTTGTTACTTCAAACATTCCTGTTAATACACCCACCAGTCCATGTTTTTCTGCCTCAGCTAATGCCCCATGTGTTAAAGAATTACCAAAGGAAGTAATAGGCACTGTCGCACCTGCACCAGCAAAATTGATCAATGGCTCATATAGGCCCATACCATCTAATATGGCCCCAACAACAACTAATGTGCTGAGTGTATGCCCTGGGGTTAATTTGCCAACATCCATTAATAATTGGCCAATGACGCAAATAATGCCTCCAACAATAAATGCAAATACAAATGTCATTACCATAGTTTTTGCCTCATTTCATCGTAATTTCTATCGCATGTGCTGTACAGGGGATGGTTTCACCTTGCTGATACGATAATGGAGATAATAATGCTCCTGTTGCGACAAGTAATACTCGCTTATAGCTGCCTGCACGCAGTTGTTGAATAACATAACTAAAAAAAACAGCTGCTGAACAGCCTGCCCCACTTGCACCAGATTGGAATGCCTCATCTTGTCCATAAAATTCGGCACCTGCATCACGTAATAACGTTAGCTCTTCATTCTTCACACCGTTTTCAACAAGCATTCCCTTCAATAGTTTTAAACCAAGCTGACCCAAATCACCGGTTAAAATTAAATCATAATGATAAATTTTTTGGTTTCTTTGCTGTAGGTGAGATTGAATAGTTTGGAAGGCAGCTGGTGCCATTGCTGCGCCCATATGAAAAGGATCATCCATACCATAGTCTACTGATTTTCCAATCGTTGCTGCTTCTATTGTAGGATACTCCTCACGATGCTTACCGATTAGCGCATAGCCAGCAGCTGTTACAGTCCATTGAGCAGTTTTTGGCTTTTGTGCACCATAATTGATAGGATAGCGGAATTGACGTTCAATTGAATTATGCTGACTAGAGGCACCCGCTAGTGAAAAATTAGCAGCTCCCATCTCTGTTAACAGACACGCAATAATCACTGAAGATACGGATGTGGCACAGGCAGAAAACAATCCAATAAAAGGGATTTCTAAATCTCTTGCTGCAAAATTGGTTGGCGTCATTTGATTGACCAAATCTCCACCCATGAAATAATCGATTTCTCCTTTTTGTACACCAATCTTCTTCATAGCAAATTCACAGGCCTCTTCGATCATTTTGCGATGACCTTGTTCATTAGTTTTCATATCCCAGCGTTCATCATCATAGACGGAGTCGAAATACTGACTAAAAATACTCCGGTTCTCTAAAGGACCAGCTACAACACCACCAGCTAATAGAGATGGCTTCGATTGAAAAACGATTACCATGAAACCACTCCTATCGTCACAAGGATATATTTAATGAGGGCTACGAAAAAAGCAGATACTACCCCAAATAATACGACTGACCCTGCTAATTTAAATAAATTTCCGCCTACTCCTAGGACGAGCCCTTCTGATCGATGTTCGATAGCTGCCGAGATAACGGCATTACCAAAGCCCGTGACAGGTACAGCCGTTCCAGCCCCAGCAAATTGACCAATTTTTTTATAAAGGCCAAGACCTGTTAAAATCATGGCAAAAAACACCATTGTTGCAACAGTTGGATTTCCTGCTGTCGCTTCTGTAAAATTGAAGAAAATAATATAAAAAAGGGACACAGCTTGACCAATTACACATATAAAACCACCAACAAAGAATGCCTTTGCAACATTCTTTAAATAGGGAGGCTTTGGCGTAACATTTTGCTCTAACTGTTGATATTGCTCTTTTTCCATTTAGGTCTCCTCCTTTGCAAGCTCCTTAAGTTCTGTAATTTTATCGCTCAATTTATTATCTTCAATCTGATCCTTTTTTATTTTATTGGCTTCATAAAAAATTTTATAATCAGCTGAGACAAACACCTCTTTGTTTGGATATTTCTCATCAAACTTCTTTTGTAGCTTTTTCTCTAACTTAGTCTTTTTCCACTTTTCCCATGGTTTAATTTGTACTGCTACAAGCATACTATCGTCATATTGGATAACTGTTGAACGATCGACATAGTCTTCCTCTTTAATAAGGGCTTCGACTTCACTTTCATTTTGTAGCAATCCATAGACCATAAATTTTTCTTTTTCAGCACAACCATTTAATAGTGATAAAACGACTAAAAGAGGTAACGACATTCTTAGTAGCCTCAAGTTTTACCCTCCTTTTCTTTACAGTTTCTCCACACATAAAAAAACTATTCATACGAAGATATATACGAAAGCCCGAGTCCAATTTTCAAAAGTACATATTGTAGAAGTAGTAACGAGGAAAGGAGGTGACAATATGGGTTGTGGTAAGCCAACAAATCCTATTGGACCAATCCATTCAGCAGGCTGCGTTTGTGACGTAGTTCGCGCTATTTTAGATATTCAAAATCAAGCGGTGCGAGATGAGTGTTCTCCATGTACAGCTAACTGTTTCTTAGAACCACTAGGCGGGATTGTTAGTCCTGCACGCTCACAAGCAGATACACGTGTATTCATGTTAATTACAAAAGATGGTACTCCTTTCAAAGCATTCTTTAATTCACCAACAGCAGATCCTTGTATCTGTACATCCGTATTCTTCCGCGTAGAAGATATGTTTGATGAGTGCTGTGCGACTTTACGTGTTTTAGAGCCATTATGTACATTTGACTCTAGTGAAAGTACAGTAGACTTATTAAGTCGTGACGGCTGTTGCGTAAACATGAAGAAAATCTGTAAAGTAGATGACTGGAACTCAACAGATAGCTGTATTACTGTAGATTTATCTTGCTTCTGCGCTGTACAATGTATCGCTGATGTTGACTTAGGGATTTGTGACTAATTCTTTCACCTTTGACACACACACATAAAAAAAGTGTACAGCATCCTCTGCTGTACACTTTTTTTATAATGTTGGCAACTTTCTTCCACGCCAAAGTATTTGTTGTATATCTTCAAAATAAATGATTTCCTGTGATTTTAATTCTAATGACGTCAGCATTAAAGAATCACTCTGTACATCTGAAGCAGTACCAGTTAATTTTCTACCATCCTTTAAACAAACTAATAATGGCTGGTAGGCTCTCTGACGAAATGGCTTTTCTAAAAATTGGAGTTGTTTCAGTAAATACGGATCAATTTGTACATCTTCTACTACATCTACTTTTTCTTCAACTGTTTCCTCTTCGAAAATGTGATCCTTTACATATACAGATGTACTTTCATCCAAATCAAGTTCATGTAACACCTTAGAAATATTTAAAAAATATGATGGTGATTTTATAAACAATCGTGGTTCTCGATCCACTTTACTCACTTCCCTTTTTCCATACAATATGCGGAAGTAAGCAAATTGGTTCTTAGCCTATTTGACTTAAGAAAACTGTCGCTAGCCCTAAGTAAATCAAAATACTTGTAATATCATTTAAAGTTGTAATAAACGGCCCTGATGCTACCGCTGGATCTATTTTCAAACGATGCATTAACAACGGTATAAATGAGCCTGCTAATGTCGCTACTAAAATGGATCCACAAAGGGCTGCTCCTACTAGCATTCCTAGAACGAGTTCATGTTTCCAAAAATAAACGATACCAATAACAATTAATCCACAAACAATACCAGACATTAAGCCTGTACCCGCTTCACGAAGTAGTAACTTAAATTTACTATGTTCCTCCACGTCTCCTGTGGCAATACCTCGGATCGCTACAGCTAATGCTTGTGTTCCACTATTTCCGGAAGTCCCTGAAATTAGCGGAATAAAGACAGCTAATAAAGCTACTTTATCTAAAGTATCCTCAAATTGGCCCATTAAATTGGCCGTAAGCATACCTAAAAACAGTAGTACCACTAACCAAGGCAGACGTTTTCTAGCTGCTTGGAATGGAGTTACATCAAACTTATCCATATCCGAAATACCGGCTAATTTTGAGTAATCCTCCGACGCTTCTTCATCAATAACATCAATAATATCATCAACTGTGATAATACCAAGAAGTTCACCTTTATCGTCAATAACCGGTGTTGCTAAGAAATTATAATCCTTCATAATTTGTGCAACCTCTTCTTGGTCATCACCTACATGTACCATGACAACACGTTCGTTCATAATGGAACGAATAAGTGTATCCTCATCAGCAATGATTAAATCACGTAATGAGATAACACCTGTCAAACGGTGTTCTTCATCTACTACAAAAATATAATAAACAGTTTCTGCATCTGGTGCCTCTTTACGTAAAATGGCCATCGCTGAACGTACGGTTGAATTTTCTGGTATAGCGACATATTCAGTGGTCATGATAGAACCAGCTGTATATTCATCATAGCTTAGTAGCTCATTAATTTCTTCAGCCGTTTCCTCATCCATCATTTCTAAATAACTTTCGCGTTGGGCCATATCCAGTTCATTCAAGACATCAGCCGCATCATCAGCATACATATGAGAAAGCATTTCTGCACCATATGAAGGATCCATTTCAGCAAGATATGCTTTATACTCATCATCTTCGATATCGATTGCCTCAAAAATATCAGCCATTTCCGTCGGAGACAAGAACGAATAGATAATCTTCCTTATATCAGGTTCCACCTTTTCGTAAAACGTTGCCTGATCATATGGATGAAGTTCTAAAAACTCATCACGGAATGCGTCAATATTATGTGCTTCGAGCATTTCTCGTAGATGTGCCTCATCAAATTGCACATCATCCTTTTCATTTCTTTCCTCTATCATGCTTGTCCCCTCCTTCCGAGCTTTCAATCATTTTACGGGCAATGCCGTAAATCTACCTTCTATATAATAGAGGGTATTATACCCTTTCTGCAAACCCTTTTTTATATCTTTTCAATGCGTATTTTCATGAACTTCCTTGAAATTGGATATTGCCCCTAAAAAAGTGAAGATTTCTATATTACTATACCTTATATTTGTCATTTATTTATGAAAAAGATGTAAAGAAAATCTCTCCATCCTAATTCTATAGCAAAAATGAAGGAGATGCCCGTTGTGCGAACATCTCCTTATGTCATTAATTTAAGCGGAAGATTCATTTAGCAATCTTTGCATATCTTCAGTGAGCAAACTTGAGAACTTTAATGTTTGATTTGTTAAAGGATGCTCCATATCTAAAGACACACAATGCAATGCTTGGCGGCCAATATATTGGCGATTTCCTCCATAAAGTTCATCTCCAATAAGTGGATATCCTAAATAAGACATATGAACACGAATTTGATGCGTACGTCCTGTATGGAGTCGAAGCTTTATATGTGTCATTGGTTCATTATTAAAATAAAACCTTTTTAACACCGTTACATCAGTATGTGCATATTGCCCATCTTGACGTACCTCTCGCTCAATAATACTGGTTTCTTTGCGTCCAATAGGGGCCACAATTGATTGGACATCTTGTACAACATGTCCATGCACAATGGCTTCATATTGTCTTGAAATTTGACCATGACGTTGAGCAAGTCCCGTTAAATGATGAATATGTGCATGCTTGGCAATACAGAGTAAGCCTGATGTATCTCGGTCTAACCTTGTGACAATATGAGCTGTGGAAGCTAATCCTTGTTGCTGAAAATAACCACAAACTACATTTGCAATGCTATTGGTTGGATGCTCTCGTGAGGGTATCGTACTTTGATGAGCTGGTTTATCAAGGACGAGGATTGCGTCATCCTCATATACGATGGTCAAATCACCATTTTCAATAGCAAGCCCGTCACTTCTTTCCTCAGGGGGAAAGGTCACTTCCACACAATCACCAATATCAAGAACATGTCTTACATTACGTTCAACACCATTCACAGTCAACAAGCCGCCATCAAATTTAATGGCGGTTAAAGCTCGCTTAGAAATACGCCATTCCTGAAGAGCTTCTCGTAATAATTGGCCCTTTTTGTTAGCAATAAAGCGTAGTTTAAATCTTGTATCCATCTTACTCATTCGCGACGAAGGACTCATGCACACGTTCCCAAAATGGGAAGGGGCGGAAACGAGCAAAGCGTACTCTTTCATTTGCTACATTAAATACAATGGCCTTCACATCACCTTGTGTAATTTGTAAATGATCAACGGTCATATTAAAATTCTGATCATTTACTGGACGTAAGACACAATGATGATGCGCTGGTAAAATTAATGGTGAACCAACAGTCCGAAATACACGATTATTAATCGACGCAATTTCTGTGATCTGCAGTGCCGCTAACGTAGGATGGATAATCGCCCCACCGAGCGCTTTATTATAAGCTGTACTACCAGAAGGAGTTGACACACAAAGACCATCTCCACGGAAACGCTCAAACTGATTACCGTTGAGTTCGACATCCATAACAAGTGTTACATCTGGCGATTTGACTGTTGCTTCATTTAAAGCAAGATACGTGTTGGATTCAGCATTATGATGCTCTACCTTTACTTCTAGCAGTGGATACTCTACAACATTAAAGTCTTTTTTAGCAATGGACAAAACTAACTTTTCTAACTCTGATGGCTTCCAATCCGCATAAAACCCTAAATGACCCGTATGAATACCTACAAAGGCTACCTGATCTAATAAATGAGAATATCGATGAAAGGCATGCAACAGCGTACCGTCTCCTCCAATAGAAACTACGATTTCTGGTGTTTCCTCATCATATGTTAAGCCAAAGTCCTGTAAATAGGTTTTAGCTAGCTCCATTAACTCATTGGATTGTGCATCTCTACGTGATTGTATCGAAAACTTCATTGTGCGTCACGCTCCTTCTCCGATAGTAAATTAGGATTCGATGCCTCTTTGTATTCACTAAAGTAAGCCTGTGCCTCTTGAATTTCACTACGAATTGATGACATTTCCTCATCCAATCGAAATGCTGCCTCTGCTGCACTTTGCAGGCGGTTTTTAATTTCCTCTGGGAACATGCCCTTATATTTATAATTTAAAGAATGCTCAATAGATGCCCAGAAATTCATGGCCAATGTTCGTATTTGAATTTCAGCTAATACTACTTTTTTCCCTTGAATCGTTTCAACCGGGTATTCAACAATCATATGATAAGAGCGATACCCACTTGGTTTATTATGTGTAATATAATCACGTTCTTCTACTACACGCATATCTTTCCTCTGACGAATAAGCTCTGTTACCGTTGCAATATCATCAACGAATTGACACATAATACGAAGGCCAGCAATATCGCCAAGTTCATCACCAAGTTGTTTAGAAGGTTCAAAAGCTAATCCTTTTTCTAACGTTTTATCATATATACTTGCTAAGGGCTTTACACGTCCAGTTACAAATTCAATTGGAGAATTGGCATTCACAATTCCAAATTGAGAACGCATGCCCTTTAATTTTACTTTTAATTCGTCTACTGCTTGTTTATAAGGACTTAAAAATATTTCCCATTGTCCCATTGTAAAAACCTCCCGACATTCGGTCGAACATCACCGTCTGTTCGTTTTGTCTTTCTATTCAGCGAGAATTGTCTTGAAGTGTTGTTCCACCGCTTGGACAAATTCTGCCCCGTAATTGAAATTTCCTTCAATATTATACACGAGCATTTCCAATTCTTCGTAAAAATTTGTCAGTTCAATCGTTTCTTTCCCTATTCGTAGTATTGGATTTTTCTTTTTTTGTAAAATATGTACAAGATTCTCCCAACTACTCGGCGGAAAACGCAAGTAATGATAGTCTTCACCTGCATCAAGTAAATAAATAAATGCAAAGTCATCTGAATCTGCAATGAGTTGTCCAGCAGGTTTTAACTGTAAATTTACTTCATTGTCGTTTAAACTAAAATGAAGTTGATCTTGTTCAAAATTCGATGTTTCTATTGTATAAATTTTACGCACTGCGGTTCCCCTTTTCGTTGTACTCTTCCTCTTATTTTATCACACAGGGTAAATAGTTGCAGTGTGTAAATATTAATTCAAGCGAAACAACGAATGAAAAATAAAAAAATAAATAGGTGAATATAAATGACACAAGAGATTGAAATTGAATTTAAAAATCTATTAACAAAACAACAATATGAGCAGTTATTAGAAGACTTCCACATAAGTCAAAATGCTATTCATCGACAAACAAATCATTATTTTGACACACCTACTCAGGCTATTCGCAAACTACAGAGTGGACTGCGTATTAGACAAATTGGTGATTATTATGAATGTACCCTCAAAGAGAAAAATGCCGAGCACGCTCATCTTGAAACGACGGATGAACTTACAGCAGCACAAGCACAGCAAATGCTAGATGGTAAAGGGTTTTATGCCATAGAGGTAGCTAAAAGATTGGACTTCTATCAAATTCCTTTGGAACAATTGCAGATTTTTGGTTCTCTCACTACGGATCGTGTCGAAATTCCTTATAAAGAGGGACTTCTCGTTTTTGACCATTCTTACTATTTGCAGTGTGATGATTATGAGGTAGAATATGAAGCAAAAGATGCAATAAAAGGAAATACAATTTTCGACGAATTTTTACAACAATACGGAATTAAAAAACAAGCTACAGATAAAAAAATAGCGCGCTTTATGAAGGCCCTACAAGCACAAAATTCATAATAGTATAAATATAACGGAAGGTGACTAACTCCTTGGATATTCAATCACTAAAATCTTTACTAGAAATTCAAGCATTGCAAACACTTGGCGCTGCTGAAAATTCATCACCAAACAACCTGACTGACAATAATTCTATTTTTTCTGACATGATCAATGAGTTATTAGGAGATGCCTCGACTGCAAGCAATGCCAAATTATCTAGCTTGCTTGCAACAGGGACAGCTAATAATTCAGATTTCGTCAATCAGCTGGCAATGCTAGCAAATACGTCCGAATCAAGTCCATTGGAATCATTGCTTTACCAAGGCTCTAATGCTGTTTTTATCCCTGAATCTGTCAAACATGCATTAGCTAACACATCTACTAGTAAAAAGCTTGATTCCTATGTTTCGGATGATGTAATAGGCTCTACCGCTTATGCCAATTCACTAGCAGGAGCTAATCAGTATGCCGCTATTATTGAAAAAGCAGCTGCTACTTATCAAGTACCTGCAAAGCTTATTGCAGCTGTTATAAAACAAGAATCTAATTTTAATCCAACCGTAGTAAGCCATGCGGGAGCACAAGGCTTAATGCAATTAATGCCTACAACTGCTCAATATTTAGGCGTGACAAACGCTTTTGACCCAGAACAAAATATTATGGCTGGAGCGAAATATTTGCGTCAAATGCTAGATAAATTTAATAATGATCCTACACTTGCATTAGCTGCCTACAATGCTGGCGCATCACGTGTTACAAAATATGGAGGTATCCCTCCTTTCAAGGAAACACAGAATTATGTCAAAAAAGTGATGAATTACTTTACGGTGTAAACCGCATATTCCCTGTTCTCTATGCCTTTTCCAACAAATTTCACCCTCTGTGGTGAAATTTGTGCTTTTTTAGCGAACAACAATTCGAAAGAGCTCTTTGTTTGTGTTAACGAAAAGACGTTGATAGAATGAAGGTAGTCACAAGAAATTCACATTTTACTGATGACGAAGTATATCAATTTGCCTCGCTGATAAAACAAGCATTCATAGTCTTCTGTGCCTGACGCTTCGCATTAGGTACAAAAACATTTGTTGGATCAGAAAAAATGATACTTTACGATATAAAGAATTAAAGGAGCATATAACTTATGAGTCGAAAATACACTGTTCCTTATGAGGAGCTGGGAGCTGAAAAACTGGAAGAACTTATTCATGCGTTCTATAAAAGAGTTGCTCAGCATCCTGATCTTATTCCAATCTTTCCAAAGGATTTGACAGAGACAGCCCGTAAGCAAATTCAATTTCAAACACAGTATTTAGGTGGACCCAATCTTTTTACTGAAGAACATGGACATCCAATGATGCGTGCACGTCACATGAATTTTCCGATAACACCTGACCGCGCTCAAGCTTGGCTAGAGTGTATGTCAGAAGCAATGGATGAGGTAGGTTTGGAAGGGAAGTTCCGTGAAACTTATTATCAACGTTTAGTATTAACAGCTCATCACATGGTTAATACGCCTAATGACGATGAGGGGGAATTGTTACGTGAATAATATTCAAATGCTACAAGATCCGACGCCAACGATTTCTACTGCTAATAAGCCAATTGAATTGTATATTTTCGTAGATCCACTTTGCCCTGAAGCTTTCAGTATGCAAGCGACTCTTCGTAAATTACAGCTTGAATACAACCATTATTTTACATGGCGCTATGTTTTAAGCACAGAGCTTACTTCATTAAACTGCTTAAGTAAGCGTGTCAAAGGTTGTATTTCAGGAATCGAACTTGATATTAATCACCCTGTGTTACCTTCTATTGCGATTAAAGCAGCTGAATTACAGGGAAAACGTGCAGGTGCACGCTATTTATCGAAACTACAAGAATATGTTTTATTAAGCCATCAAGATGTAAACTCCTATGCTACTCTTTTAAAAATTGCAGAGGATGTTCAGCTTGATATGAATGAGTTCACTGTAGACTTTGGCTCAAAGGAAGCAGCACGAGCCTTCCAATGCGATTTATATATTAAACGTGAAATGGAAGTTGACGAAGTGCCAAGCATCGTATTTTTCAATGAATGTATTGAAGATGAGGGGCTTAAAGTTAGTGGCAGCTATTCCTATGAAGTTTATGAACATATTTTACAAGAAATGCTGAGCGAACAACTTGTACGCCAGCCATTACCATCAATAGAGGACTTATTTTCTAAATTCCATACTCTTTCTACAAATGAAATAGCTTTTATCTATTCATTAACAGAGCAAGCAGCAGAGCGTGAACTAAAGAAACGCATGCTACAACAAAAACTTGAACGAATTCAGACAACTCACGCTACGTTATGGCGTCTTAAATAATACAATAAGCAACAAGGAAGGGACTCCACTAATTTATAATGGGGTCCCTGTTGCTTTTAATTACTCAAAAAACAAAGAAGCGCCTCTATCCTCGACCGATAGAGACGCTTCTTTTTCACAAAGGGGATGGGAGAAATGTTCACGTTCAAACAAAGGGGTGTATGTTTGTTTTGTGATTTATTTCACAAGAATTACTCTATCATGGAATAATATATTTAGCAATGAAACTAATAGTAGATTCACAAATTTGTCAAATAGAAAGCGATTACAAACAGTATTTATCCAACATGCACAATTTTAAACTGTTTATAAATCAAAAAAAATCATTATTCTTTTATTTCAAATTACAATGACAATAACTAAAAAAGGACTATAGGAATATTCCTACAGTCCTTTTAATTAATTATTTAACAATAATTTTTCCAATTCAGTTAAACGCTCTTCAAAAACCTTACATGCATCGTCAATTGGCTTAGCAACGTTCATATCTACACCTGCAGCCTTTAGTACTTCAATTGGGAAATCAGAGCATCCTGCTTTTAAGAAGTTATTAATATAACGTTCTACAGCTGGTTGACCCTCCTCTAAAATTTGTTTACTTAACGCTGTAGCGGCTGATTTACCCGTCGCATATTGATATACATAGTAATTATAGTAGAAGTGTGGAATACGTGCCCACTCTAAACCAATTTCCTCATCCACAACAATATCATCACCAAAGTACTTTTTGTTTAATTCATAATAAACTTCAGTTAAACGATCTGCCGTTAATGACTCACCATTTTTATCCATTTGGTGAATAAGATGTTCGAACTCCGCAAACATTGTTTGTCTGAATACCGTACTTCTAAAACCATCTAACCAATGATTTAGTAAGTATATCTTTTGTTGAGGATCATCAATTGTTTTCAGTAAATAGTCATTCAATAGCTCCTCATTACATGTAGAAGCAACCTCTGCCACAAAGATTGAATAGTCTCCATATACAAATGGCTGATTGTTTCGTGAATAATAACTATGAACACTATGGCCAAATTCATGTGCTAATGTAAATAGATTATTTACATTGTCTTGCCAATTCATTAAAATATACGGATTCGTACCATATGCACCTGATGAATAGGCTCCACTTCGTTTACCTTTATTCTCTAAAACATCTACCCAACGATTATCCAAGCCGTTTTGGACGATGCTTTGATATTCCTCACCTAATGGTGCTAATGCTTTCACTAAAATATCTTTCGCCTCATCATAAGTAACCTTCATTTCCACTTCTTTAACAAGAGGAGCAAATAAATCCCACATATGCAATTCATCCACACCTAATAACTTCTTACGCAATGAAATATAACGTTGCATTGCTGGTAAATGCTTATGAATCGTTTCAATTAACTGATCATAAACATTTTGTGGAATGAAATTATTAGACATCGCTGCATGGCGAGCAGAATCATAATGACGAATACGAGCGTTTACATTATGCTTCTTTACATTACCAGTTAATGTGGCTGAAAACGTATTTTTAAATTTACCATAAGTTTCGTACATGGCTTTAAACGCACCCTCACGTACAGAGCGATCCTTGCTCTCCAAAAACTTGATATAGTTACCATGTGTAAGCTGTACCTCTTCGCCCTCTTCATTTTTCACATGAGGGAAAACCATATCGGCATTATTTAACATGCCGAATGCATTGGAAGCTGTACCAGTAACCTCAGACATTTGAGCTAGCAATGCCTCTTGTTCAGCTGGTAGTACATGTGGACGTGCCATGGTAATTTCTTTTAAAGATTGCTTATATAATTGTAAATCTTGATTTTCTGCTAGGTAGCTTTCAATTGTTTCTTCACTTAAAGACAGAATCTCTGGTGTTAAAAACGCTAGGCCAGCTGAGATACTAGTTGCCAATGTTTGAATACGGCTATTCATATCTTGATAAAAGCCATTTGCCGTATCCTGATCGTAACGCATGTGAGCATATGTGTAGAGCTTCATGGCACGTCCATAAAGATGATCGTGATACTGTAAAGCCGCTAATAATGCCTCTGCTCCATTGTTTAAAGTACCTGCATAGCTAGATGCTTGTTTAGCAAGCTCTGCAACCTCCTTAAACTCCTCTTCCCAAGCTGCATCAGTTGCAAAGATGTCCTCTAAACGCCAAGTTAATTCTTCTGGTACTTCATTTCTTACCAAAACTTTATTACTATTACTAGCCAAGTATGCCAGCCCCCTTAATATGTGCTTTTTTCCTTTTACTCTCATATTTTCTCAATATATTGCGACAATTGCAAATAAATGTGCATACACTTGCTTATAAATATCTTGCGAATGATTTCCTTGCTTTATGTTTTTTAGGAAGTGGCCGTAATGCTGAACAGCGTTAATTGCCTGTTCCGTCCTTTCTATTTGGTGCTCCCTTAAAAATTGCTGAATAAGGTCCCTATCTAATTCATATGACTGCATGCCTAGTCGTTTACTAAAGTGCAACAGCATCGTCTGCCATTCACTTGTAAACAAAGAGATTGCTGCTCCTTCTTTTACTGGTATTCCAATGTAAGAAGGCATAGCAGTTAAAGAAAGCTTTAACTCATAGCAGGTCCGTAAAAACGAATCTTGCGTACCCTTTTTGCTATGTAAAAGGCGTCCGTATGCAAACTGTCTACAAGCATGTTTATACAACTGCCAATATTGTTGAAATTCTGCTTGGGTAATACGCTTGGGTAGATAAAAAGGGAAGAGCTGTTGATCGATTGGAATTACTTGTACTTTGCCTATGAAAGTATGCCCATGAATAGGAAGAAGATTCGTCCAATAAATAAAATGTGCTGTCTTAGCGTTATAGGTTATTAAATAAGGTAATTCTTCTGCGTCCAAGATAAACGCTTTTTGCAGCAAAGGAGGAATTTTAATTTTGCATATACCACTTAAAGTATCTTTGCTTTGAGGAGTTTGAAAAAGCCAAATTGCTTGTATGCCATTTTTTTCATAACCCTCTGTTCGTCGGTCCCATATTTCGTGGGGGATTGTACTACATTGATATTCAAAAGCAAAATGCTTGTCATCCATTGTAACAAGTATATCTGGACGCTGAGAAAGCTTATTTAAAAATGGCTCCAGTTTCACTTTATATTTAAGCTTTTTTAACCATTCATATATTTGAATTTTACCTTGTAGATGTAACTTAGATTCCCCTTCTGAAAATAATTGTGAACATTTATTATTTGAGAGGTGGGCAAAATGTGGAATTTTAGAGTGACCTATTTTCAATTGAACAGGTTCAAGACACTGTGGACAAAAAAATTTCATCTGTCGCCTATATCGCTGTAAAGCTTTCCTCGTATATTGATATGGGAGAAATAGCTGCTGTTGATTGTTATAAGCAATAAGCATCAAATCAGCTCCTTTTTAGCCAACTATAGTAGAGAGGAATGGCTATCACAAAGAAATAAGCTGTTTTTCTTGAAATTAAAGAAATGCGGTCTAAAAATTTATAAGGATAAAAAAAGGACTGCAGTGAAACTCGATCATGAACGAGTTTCACTGCAGTCTAACAAATCAGGTAATCCAATGCTTAAACAAAATATTTTCGGATTGTTTCAAAGCAATTAAATTCCATTATCTTTTCACCGTACTCCTCTAGACGATGAATTGTGAAATTGGATGGTGTTAAAAATTCTTTGATGACCGCATTTCTATCATGACGATTTAACTCCTCATCTGCGTTACCAAAATCAACAACTAAATAGAACCAATCTTCATATTTGAATAATGAGGAATCCACTAATTCGTCTGTCATTCGTTTTGCGACAGGGATTAACTCATCAATATCTTTAAATTTATAAACATAAATGTCTGTATCCATAAATAATTCTGACTCATCCATGTCACCAAATTGAGTTAGCTGGCTAAGAAGATCTTCCCCAACTTCATCGAATGGTGCAAACATATCTTTGTGTTCATCAAAATTCGAATGACCATCTAATGTTTCACCGTCTTTTAAAATATGTGCACGTGTGACAATGATTTCTAAGCCAACTTCAGATGCATTGATATGAATCCAAATCGGACCCTCTACATCAAAATAATCCTCCGTGTTTACTTCATCAATCATATCCCAAAAAAGTTGTTCACCCTTTGCTCGATTGTACCAAATCTCTTCACGACTATAGCCGCGATCCTCTATATCATTGTACGTAATAAAGAGCTTGAGTGTATTTTCATTTACACGTTCGATGTCCACTAGACCTCATCTCCCTTCACTGTCATATGTCGAAAAACAGTTTTGTTTCATTAGTATGCTTTTATTCTTTGTTTTTAACCTTCATACCGCATTTGTTTTTCAACCTTTGACCACACTACAGTTAAACCATCGAGTACACCGTAAACATCGATTATTTTGTTCACAGTTGTCTCTAACTCTATTGTATGCTGTTCTGTCATAAAATGAAAAGGATATACACCGTTTCACAGAAGATATTTGAATTATTGAAATTGTAGTAAACTATTTAACTTAAATCAAGTTTAACATACTTTAACGGAAATATATGACTTTTCCTATTAATTATTATACTTCATATAGAAGGTTTTACATAAGTAAAACATAAAAAAATAGATGTCACAACATGCATTCCACATTTGTAACATCTACTACATATATTATTCAAAATGGGTAATTTTAATTCACCATTCGCTGCGCTTCTTGAAGCTGATATGCTCGAACTTTACGAGGTAGGAAGCGACGAATTTCATCTTCATTATAGCCAACTTGGAGACGTTTTTCATCCAAAATGATTGGTCGGCGTAATAAACCAGGATACTCCTGAATTAATTCATATAAACGTTGTAGTGGTAAACTTTCAACATCTACATTTAATTTTTGGAATATTTTTGAACGAGTAGAAATAATTTCATCTGTCCCGTCTTCAGTCATACGTAAAATTTTTTTAATTTCACTAATACTTAGTGGCTCAGAAAATATATTACGTTCTGTATATGGAATTTCGTGCTCCTCTAACCAAGCTTTCGCTTTACGACAAGAGGTACAACTTGGTGATGTAAATAGGGTTACGATCATTCTGACACATCCTTTCATTTCGAAATTATTATCTAAAACCAGAACCAGAGTGTTAAATTAGAATTAATGTAAAGTAAAATACACAGTACCATTATACAGTACTCCGCTGTATTTGAATATAGTTCCAATAAAAAAAGACTGAACCCACAACTAAATATTCTTTCTTTTTATACATCTTTTAATGTAGCGTATTTTCTACTATCTTATGTGCTACTATTAACATTCCCACTTTCAATGCATTTTAAACATCTAGGCTTGGATCTTAGTTGTTCTCATTTATAAAAATTAAACGAGAAAATTGTCAATTTGGTGTGTACAGCGAAACATATTTTTAATAAAAAAGTATAAATTTATAACATTATTACACAACAGAAAAAGCATATAATTTTTTTATGAAAAAAAACACAGTCAAAAGTCTGACTTTACACAATGGAATCTTTATAATATAATTCATTGCAATAAAATCAATTTAAACAATTTGAATTGAGAAAAACGCTGACGAAGAGTAGTACATATGCATATTTCACGTTTAGAGAGTCTGTGGTCGCTGCAAACAGATCGTGGAGGCATGTGGAATGGACTTCCGAGTTAGCTTTGTGAACGCTACTTGAGCAACTAGCAAAGCTCGTCACTTCACGTTACGAAGCAGAGTGGCCTTTTTAGGCAAGCTGGGTGGTACCGCGGATTCAAACATCATTCGTCCCTTCTTTAGAAAAAATCTAATGAGGACGCATGATGTTTTTTTATTTTCATCAATCGGTTTAATGATGAAAGTTACGCCGCTGGCTAAAAGCCGCGGAACTTGAATTCGAGGAGGAAATTTTCATGACAACTATTTTTTCTGGCGTACAGCCTACAGGAATCGTAACATTAGGGAACTATTTAGGGGCATTTAAGCAATTCCCTGCATTACAAGATGAAGGAAACGCTATTTATTGCATCGTTGACCAGCATGCAATTACTGTGGCACAAGATCCAAAGGAATTACGCGAAAGCATTCGCAAGCTAGCAGCTACCTATATCGCTACTGGCATTGATCCTAAAAAATCTACATTATTCATTCAATCAGAGGTACCTGCACACGCTCAGGCAGGATGGATGTTACAATGTGTGGCTTCAATTGGGGAGCTTGAACGTATGACACAATTTAAAGATAAGTCACACGGTAAGGAAAGCGTCTCTGCCGCTCTTTTAACATACCCACCGTTAATGGCTGCAGACATTCTACTTTATAATACAAACATTGTTCCTGTCGGCGATGACCAGAAACAACATATTGAATTAACACGTGACCTAGCAGAACGCTTTAACAAACGTTACGGGGATGTCCTAACGATTCCAGAAATTCAATTACCAAAAGCAGGTGCTCGTATTAAATCACTACAAGAGCCAACAAAAAAGATGAGTAAATCGGATCCAAATACAAAGGCAACAATCCGCTTACTTGATACAGCGAAAGAAATTGAGAAAAAAATCAAATCAGCTGTTACGGATTCAGACGGTGTTGTAGCATTTGATGTGGAAAATAAACCAGGTGTTTCAAATTTATTGACAATCGAATCAGCTATTTCAGGTGTATCTATTGATGACTTAGTGAAAAAATATGAAGGCATTGGTTATGGTGGATTCAAGCAAGGTGTTGCAACAGCGGTTATTGAACACCTAACTCCTATTCAAGAAAAGTTCTATCATTTAGTAGAGTCATCTGAATTAGATGCCATTCTAGATGAAGGTGCAGCAAAAGCAAATGCCATTGCAAGTGCCACTTTAAAACGTATGGAAGAAGCAATGGGCTTAGGCCGTGCGCGTCGCTAACAATTTAAAGCTTATCAGTGGAACGATCAAAGCCTAAATCAAGAACGACAGCGCATATGATGATGCAGGCCCCTATCGCCATATAAAATTCCGTTGTTTGAAAAATAAATTTAAAAACAACCTTCCAGGAATAACCTAGCGTACGGTAATTTAAATACAATATGAGATTCCCTACAGAGAGGATCATTAAGCCATAGCTTACTAAAAATAAAAAGAGACGAAACATAAGTAGAGGCATCCTTTCTATTTCTTCTTACTTATCATGTATTCACAAAACTATAAAAAAAGACGTCAGCCGTTTAAATTTGGCTGACGTTTTTTCTAGTTTAGATATTATGCTTCATATTTTTTGAATAGAAGACTTGCATTGTGACCACCAAAACCAAGAGAATTACTCATTGCATATTGAATCGTTGCTTCTCTCGCTTCATTTGGAACATAATCTAAATCACATTCAGGATCTGGATCCGTTAAATTGATTGTTGGCGGTAAGATACCTTCTTTAAGGGCTAATGCTGTGAAAATAGCTTCCACACCACCAGCTGCACCTAATAAGTGACCTGTCATAGATTTTGTTGAGCTCATCGCTAGCTTATAAGCATGCTCACCAAAAGCAGTTTTAACGGCTTGCGTTTCAAATAAGTCATTGTATGGCGTACTTGTGCCATGCGCATTAATATAATCAACTTGTGATGGCTCTACTCCACCATCTTCCAATGCTTGCATCATCGCACGTGCTGCGCCCTCGCCCTCTGGAGCAGGAGCTGTAATATGGTGAGCATCTCCTGTTGCACCATAACCTAAAACTTCAGCATAGATTTTAGCACCACGAGCTTTTGCATGTTCATATTCTTCTAAAATGACAATACCGGCACCTTCTCCAATAATAAAACCATCACGGTTTTTATCAAATGGACGGCATGCAGCCTGTGGATCTTGATTTAATGATAAAGCAGTATTGGCACAGAAGCCTGCTACTGCCATTGTTACGATTGGTGATTCAGCACCACCTGAAATCATAACATCTGCATCTCCACGTTCGATTACTTTGAAAGCATCACCAATTGAGTTTGTTCCTGAAGCACATGCCGTTACAGAACAAGAGTTAATACCTTTCGCACCAAAGTGGATGGATACTTGACCTGAAGCCATATCAGGAATCATCATTGGAATGAAGAATGGACTAACACGTCTAGCGCCACGCTCTTGGAACGTTAAAAACTGCTGTTCATAAGTTTCCATACCACCGATTCCAGAGCCAATCCATACACCTGCACGAGGAGCTAGCTCTTCATCAATTGTTAGCTGTGCATCTTCCATTGCCATAATTGAAGCCGCTAACGCGTAGTGCGTAAAACGATCCATTTTACGAGCTTCTTTACGATCAATATATTTTTCAATATCAAAATCTTTCACTTCTGCTGCAATTTTTGCTGCAAAAAGATCTTTATTTAAACGTGTTAGCTCACCAATACCAGATTTACCAGCTTTAATGTTTGCCCATGTTTCTTCAATGCTATTTCCTAATGGTGTAACTGCGCCAATTCCTGTAATTACTACTCGTCGTTTACTCATTGTCTTACTCCCCTCAAGCATTTTTCCTTCTTATTTTCCCCATCTCATGGCTACGGCACCCCAAGTTAAGCCGCCACCAAAACCAACAAGGACTAATAAATCATCCTCTTTTATCTTACCTGCTTCGAGCTCATCTACCAAGGAAATACCAATAGAAGCTGCGGAAGTATTTCCGTATTTATGAATCGTTTTTGACATTTTTTCTGGTGGTAGCTCTAATCGCTCACGAGCAGATTCCATAATACGTATATTTGCCTGATGCGGCACTAAAAAATCAACGTCTTCTTTTGTTAATCCTGCTTTATCTAACACATTAACCGCTGATTCACCCATTTGACGAACAGCAAATTTAAACACTTCACGACCGTTCATCGCAATCGTGTCTTGCTTTGTTAAATAAAGATTCTTGCCGCCTGTACCATCAGCACCAAGTTCAAATGATAAAATACCTCTGCCTTCAGATACTGGTCCAACAATAGCTGCACTCGCACCATCACCGAATAATACAGCCGTATTGCGATCGTTCCAGTCAATGACTTTCGACAGCTTTTCAACACCTACTACTAAGACATATTTATAAGCATTTGCCTCTACAAAGTGCTTCGCTGTCACTAAGCTATATATAAATCCTGCACATGCTGCAGCTTGATCCATCGCCGCAGCGTTCACTGCTCCGAGTTGTTCCTGAACCATACATGCTACACTTGGAAAAGTTTGATCCTGTGTTACAGTTGCTACAAGTATTAAACCAATTTCATCAGGCGTAATACCCGCTTTTGCAATAGCTTCTTTTGCAGCAGCTACTGCTAAATCTGAAGTTTCCTGATCATCTGCCGCAAAATGACGTTCTTCAATGCCTGTTCGAGTACGAATCCATTCATCCGAAGTATCCATTATTTTTTCCAAATCAAAATTTGTAACGACCTTCTCAGGAACATATTTGCCTATTCCTATAATACCTGCGTTCATATAGCAACCCCTCAGCTTTCTTACTATCAATTATTAGTAACTGGTCATAATTATAACGCATACAAAAGGAAGGACGCAAGATGAATTAAAATTAATGTGTTTTAGAGAGGCTTTTGTTTGTTCAATTCGACAGGGTTGTCGGGGTTTGGAGCGGTTTTCACCTGTTTTCGAGCGGGTTGGTCATGCTTTTGAGCACTTCCACACCTTTTTGGAGCGGGTTCTGTCTATTTTGGAGCACTTCTCCACCATTTTCGAGCGGGGACACCCTACTTTGGAGCGCTTCTCCACCATTTTCGAGTGGAGACACCCTATTTTGGAGCACTTCTCACCCATTTTCGAGCGGGAACACCCTACTTTGGAGCACTTCTCCTCCATTTTCGAGCGGGCTCAACCTATTTTGGAGCGCTTCTCCTCCATTTTCGAGCGGGCTCAACCTATTTTGGAGCGCTTCCACACCTTTTTCGAGCGGACTCATCCTATTTTGGAGCGCTTCCACACGATTTTGGAGCGGGGACATCCTACTTTGGAGCGCTTCCACACCTTTTTCGAGCGGGGACACCCTACTTTGGAGCACTTCTCACCCATTTTCGAGCGGGGACACCCTACTTTGGAGCGCTTCTCCACCATTTTCGAGTGGAGACACCCTACTTTGGAGACTTCTCCACCATTTTCGAGCGGGGCAACCTGCTTTGGAGCGCCTTTCCACCATTTTCGAGCGGGGATATCCTACTTTGGAGCGCTTCCACACCTTTTTGGAGCGGGTCCTGTCTATTTTGGAGCGCTTCTCCACCATTTTCGAGCGGGTTCTGCCTACTTTGGAGCGCCTTTCCACCATTTTCGAGTGGAGACACCCTACTTTGGAGCACTTCTCACCCATTTTCGAGCGGGCTCAACCTATTTTGGAGCGCTTTCACCATTTTCGAGCGGGCTCAACCTATTTTGGAGCGCTTCTCCTCCATTTTCGAGCGGGCTCAACCTATTTTGGAGCGCTTCCACACCTTTTTCGAGCGGACTCATCCTATTTTGGAGCGCTTCCACACGATTTTGGAGCGGGGACATCCTACTTTGGAGCGCTTCCACACCTTTTTCGAGCGGGGACACCCTACTTCGGAGCACTTCTCACCCATTTTCGAGCGGGGACACCCTACTTTGGAGCGCTTCTCCACCATTTTCGAGTGGGGACACCCTACTTTGGAGACTTCTCCACCTTTTTCAAGCGGGGCAACCTGCTTTGGAGCACTTCTCCACCATTTTCGAGCGGGCTCAACCTACTTTGGAGCGCTTCCACACCTTTTTCGAGCGGACTCATCCTATTTTGGAGCGCTTCCACACCATTTTGGAGCGGGTTCAGCTAGCTTTGGAGCGAGTCTCCTAAATCTATTACCAATTCTTAGGCCTCATAAAAACATCAAAAACTAAAATACAAAACCTCGTAGTTGTTGTGACAAATTCGCCATGTTTCACATAAATGATTCATTTTTTTTCGATTTATGTTATGATATGATAATGAATATGAGTAAAATCTTATGATGAAAAAAGTTCGGTTGAGGTGAAATTAATGCAATATATCGTAACGTTCATATGGTCATTCCTACTAGTTTCTATGTTAAACTATGTAGTCAGCTCTGTACTTGGTGTACCATTTGATTTTAAAACAGGGGCAATCGTTTCAGTTGTATTCTCTATTCTTATCTTTATTATTGGAGCAATCATTCCAAACAATCCTACACCAGAAGCTGCAGACCATCATTAATTCAGCTAGAAAAAACCTGTTCAGCATCATGCCGAACAGGTTTTTTCTGTTATTTTTCCACCACACATTGACCATCACACATTTTTACATGCAATGTTTCCCCCGGTAAAACCTCACCACGTAGGAGTTCTCTTGCCACTGCTGTTTCAATATGTCGTTGGACAAAGCGTTTTAGTGGTCTTGCGCCAAATTGAGCATCGGCACCTTGCTGTACTACCCAATTAATCACTTCTTGCTCAACAGATAATGTAATTTCTTGCTCTGCCACACGTTTAATCAGTTGCTCAACGTACTTCCAAGCGATTGCTGTAAAATGCTTAGTCGATAGTGCATGGAAGAAAATAATATCATCCATTCGATTTAACAGCTCTGGTTTAAAATGTTGTCTAAGCGCAGTCATAACTAAGTCCTCAACAGAGGCATCGTCTTCTTTTGCCTCCATTAAATAATTAGACCCAATATTCGATGTTAAAATAACTACTGTATTTGTAAAATTAACCATACGACCTTGACTATCAGTGATACGCCCATCATCTAAAATTTGCAATAAAATATTAGCCACATCTGGGTGAGCTTTTTCAATTTCGTCAAGTAGGACGACAGAATAAGGGTTGCGGCGAACGGCTTCGGTTAATTGTCCCCCTTCCTCATATCCGACATAGCCTGGAGGGGCACCAACTAGACGAGATACACTATGCTTCTCCATATATTCACTCATATCAATTCGGATAAAATGTTCCTCAGAATCAAATAATTGAGCAGCAAGGGCTTTGGCAAGCTCTGTTTTACCAACACCTGTTGGACCTAAAAATAAAAAGCTTCCAATCGGGCGATGTGGATCTTTAATGCCTGCACGTGCACGCCACACAGCTTCTGTCACTAGTTGAACCGCCGTATCTTGCCCAACTACACGTTCATGCAATGTATCCTTTAAACGTAAAAGTTTTTCACGCTCACCCTCCACTAATTTTGTCACAGGGATGCCAGTCCAACGTGAAACAATTGAAGCAATTTCATCAGCCGTCACTTCTTCTCGTAAAATACGAGACTCTGCGCCATTTTCTAATTGTTTTTCTAATGCCTGAATGTCTTTTTCAAGAGTTGGAATTTTGCCATGACGTAATTCAGCAGCTTTATTTAAATCATATTTACTTTCCGCTTCATCTAAATCTCGACGGTATTTATCTAATGTTTCTCGTTTTTTCTGAATGTCATGCAGCATTTCCTTCTCAGCTTCCCATTGTTTTCGCATTCCTTCAGAGGATTCTTTTAACTTTGTTAATTCCTCAGTCAATTGCTCAAGGCGTTTTTTACTTGCTTCGTCCTTTTCCTTACGTAATGCCTGTTCCTCAATTTCTAGCTGCATGATACGACGGGTCACAGCATCTAATTCCTGTGGCATGGAATCGATTTCCGTACGAATCATTGCACACGCCTCATCAATCAAATCGATCGCCTTATCTGGTAAAAATCGCTCTGTAATATACCGATTAGATAGTTCTGCTGCCGCAACAATGGCTCTGTCATGAATACGTACAGCATGATGTAACTCAAAACGTTCTTTTAAGCCACGTAAAATAGACACTGTATCTTCAATAGAAGGCTCACGCACGAGTACTTGCTGGAATCGACGTTCTAATGCAGGATCTTTTTCAATATACATACGATATTCGTCTAATGTCGTAGCCCCTATACAGTGTAATTCACCACGCGCCAGCATAGGCTTTAACATATTTCCTGCATCCATAGCGCCGTCTGTTTTACCGGCACCAACAATGGTATGGATTTCATCAATAAATAAAATAATTTGCCCTTCCGAATCTTTTACCTCTTTTAAGACACCTTTTAAGCGTTCTTCAAATTGACCACGGTAACTTGCACCCGCGATTAAAGCACTCATATCTAGCTCATATAGGACACATTCTTTCAAGCCCTCTGGCACATCGCCTTTCACTATACGCTGTGCTAAACCCTCGACTATAGCTGTTTTACCAACACCGGGCTCACCAATTAATACAGGATTATTTTTCGTTTTGCGTGTTAAAATACGAATGACATTTCTAATTTCCTCATCACGTCCAATAACGGGATCCATTTTGCCATTTTTTACTTCTTCAATTAAATTTCGTCCAAATTGCTCTAATGGTTTTTTATTATCAGTTTGTTGAAATTGCATAGCTAGCACTCCTTTACCTTAATGTTTCGCATAATTTCTATACCCATTCTTGTTCTTTCGAAAAGTTTGACCTTTTTTGACTAACTTTATTTTACATCACTCGACAATTCTAAGCAAAGAAATAGCTCTAAAATTTATCACTTAAAAATGGAAATTTACGTTATAATAGTAGGTATGTTTCTATGTTTTAGTATCGAAAAATCCACTATCCTTTTGTAATAATCGACATTTATTACAAAAAGAAAGCGATGTGTTGGAGATATGGTTTTATTGGATAATATGTCTGAAAAAATTAAGGATCTTTTTCAAAAGCACGGTGTCTTTATCAAGGTGAATAAAGGGAATAAAATTTTTCTAGAGGGTGAACGGGCAAAAGAAATTTATTACATCAAATCAGGTGTAATTTCGATTAGCCAAGAAACGGAGACTGGCAAGGAGTTAACCATCCGTATTTGTGGTCCTGACAGTATAATTGGAGAGGGATCGTTGTTTTGTAATCTCGTCTATAATTCCATGACTGCAAAAGTTTTAGAACCTTCTACGCTGTATGTTTTAAGTCGCAAATCTTTGGAGCATTTATTAGAAGAACAGCCTACTGTCATGGTGGAATATATGAAGTGGTTACAAACAGAAAACTTGAAGCATCAAAGCCGTTTGCGTGATTTAGTGTTAAATGGTAAAAAAGGTGCTTTATTTTCAACGCTCATTCGACTTTCTAATACGTATGGTAAATCATTAGAAAATGGCTCTATTTATATTGATTTCCAGCTAACAAATACTGAAATAGCGAATTTGTGTGCGACCAGTCGTGAGATGATTAATCGGATGTTAAATGATCTAAAAAAACACGACATTGTCACTTTCGATAAAGGTTTTATTACAATTCATGATTTACAGTTTTTAAAAAATGAAATTGCTTGTGAAAATTGTCCATTACAAATATGCCGTATCGATTAATTTCGTTACATGCAAAATCCCTGCCTATTAAAATAAGCAGGGATTTTCTTCTGTTTCAGATTAACGTACGCCTAGTGCCATTTTTGCATAGCGAGACATTTTATCTTTTGACCAAGGTGGGTTCCATACAATGTTAACATTTGTACTTTTCACTTCTGGAAGCTCCCCTAATGCTGTGTTTACTTGGTCCACAATGACCGGTCCAAGTGGGCAACCCATAGATGTTAACGTCATTGTTACAGTCGCTACCCCTTCATCATCTAAATCTACATCATATACTAAACCTAAGTTGACAATATCAATTCCAAGCTCAGGGTCAATTACGTTTTCTAATGCACCTAACATGCTGTCTTTCATATCCTGATCCATTCGTATTTCTCCTTCCATCATAGTGTTAACCTTATCATAGCAGATGCATCATATTATGCCAAATGCTGTGCAAGCCAGTCAGTTGCTGCTAGCATACCGTCACGTGGTACAGCATGTCCAGCCTTTTTATTTACCATGAACTTTAAATGTTCAGGGTTTGCTTGATAGTATTCCCGTAATGTCTCATAAAATTTATACGTTTCGCGGAAAGGTACCGTTTTATCTAATTCTCCATGCCAAAAGAAGACAGGGCGACCTGCGAACTTTTCTGGTGTTAGACTGACATCGTATTTTGCTAGGTGCTCATTTATTTTTTCTACTTCTTCCTCTGACATCGGTAAATTCACACCATTTTTTGCGAATTGCTGTAACTGATACTCACCCAATTTAACAAAATTAGGCGCACCCATACATATTGCAGCTGTTTGTATCCAATCATACAGTTTAAGACAGCCTGATGTGACAATGCCGCCCATAGAAGTGCCTGCTATGCCAATATTATGATTAGCTAATAAATTTTTATTGTTTAACTCATCATATATTTGTTGCACTTCATGAATAGAATTTAAGACAATGTCCCAAAATTTTAAGTTCATTTGCATCTCTGATAGGCCTTCACTACGATCACCATGGAATTTTGCATCTGGTAATAGGACACGCACCCCTTTATGCACCAATTGATATGCATAGTGTAAGTTATGTTCTTTTGCACTCATAAAGCCGTGTAAAAAAATCACTACCGGGGTTTCTTCATTCATATTGTCTGAATGTATATGTAATAAAGGAATATTTCCCCACACTTCTTTTTCTACAAACATTTTTGTCACTCCCAACTCTTGTCTCATCTTTATGTTAGCAAACTTTTTTCACTGTGACAAAATTTTGACGAATGAAAGACAAAGAGATACTATTCAAACTATAGGAAAGGGGCAACGAGCTATGAAACCGCATTTAATCGTATTAGACTTAGACGGTACTTTATTAACAGACCAACAACAAATTTCAGCAAAAACGAAAAAAACATTATTGCAGGCTAAGGAACAAGGTCATCAAGTCATGATTGCGACAGGACGTCCTTACCGAGCAAGTACAATTTATTATCAGGAACTAGGACTGACTACACCCATTGTCAATTTTAATGGAGCTTATGTGCATCACCCTAAAAATGCCTCTTGGCAACATATGCATACTCCGATTGATTTAAGTGTCGTACATGATGTCGTTGATTCCATCAAAGGTTACGAATACGAAAATATTATTGCTGAGGTAAAAGATGAGGTTTATGTTCATACAGAGGACGATCGTATCTTAAATATCTTTAATATGGGCAATCCCAAAATTACACTTGGGGATTTATATACACACCTCTTAGAAAATCCTACAAGTTTATTGATACAAGCCAACGAAGCGAATTCGGTTATTATACGTGACCATTTACAAGCGGTGCACGCAGAAGTTATTGAGCATCGTCGATGGGGTGCACCTCTTCATATTATTGAAATTGTGCGCCGCGGCTTAAATAAAGCGGTAGGTATTGCGCATGTGGCTAAAGATTTAGGTATCCCACGTGAGCGCATCATCGCATTTGGTGATGAAGACAATGATTTAGAAATGATTGAATATGCCGGACTTGGTGTAGCAATGGGGAATGGTATTCCAAGTCTTAAAAACATTGCCAATGAAATTACATCAACAAATAATGAGGATGGAATCGCAAAAATACTCATCGAACGCTTGAAATTATCATAGTTAAGTAGTAAGTTCAAGTTAACATTCCATTTTTACCAGTTTAACTTTATTCAGTGGTACCCCTTTAAAGTTAGTGAGTATTAACTGAATAAAGTTAAACAGTAAGTTGAAATTAGGGGGACAAGAGAATGAAGATTTTTACGGATAGTGGATGTGATCTACCGAAGTCTTATTACGAAGAACATGATGTCGTGCTACTCCCTTTACGAGTGCAATTGAACAACAAAGAATATGAAGATGTGATTTCAATTGATTCCAAAGAAATATACGATGCTATACGCCAAGGGGCTCAGCCAAAAACATCTCAAGTGTCACCTGAGCTGTTTTTAAAGCACTTTGAGGAACTAGCTAAAAATGACGAAGAAGGTATTTACATCGCCTTCTCATCAGAATTATCGGGCACATATAGTACTGCTCAGATGATTCGCAATCAAGTATTAGAACAATATCCATCTTTAAAATTAGTCATTATCGACTCTAAATGTGCCTCATTAGGACATGGTCTTGTCGTAGAGGAAGCAGTTCGACTCCGAAATATGGGTGTATCCTTAGAAGATATGGCCAATAAAATTGGCTCCATCGCACCTCAAATGGAGCATTTGTTTACAGTAGAAGATTTAGATTATCTTGCCAAAGGTGGACGTGTATCCAAAGCAAGTGCATTTTTAGGTGGGCTGCTAAGCATTAAACCTATTTTAAATGTAGAAGATGGCAAGCTTGTGCCAATTGAAAAATCACGTGGTCGAAAAAAAGCACTTAATCGTATGTTAGATTTAATGCAAGAACGTGGTGGAACTTTTACAAATAAAATCGTTGGTATTAGTCATAGTGATGATGCGGCATTTGCAAATGAAGTAAAAGCATCTATACAGGAGCGTTTTTCACCGCAAGCTGTTCAAATCACCATGATTGGCTCAGCAATCGGTTCACACGTTGGACCTGGTACGATTGCTATTTTCTTTACGAATAAAAGCTATCAAGGCTAAGCAATACCCTCGATATAATCGCTTCAACAAAAAATAGCATGTTAGGATAACTCCTAGCATGCTATTTTTATTGTTCTATTATTGTTGTACGTCTTGTTCTTGACGTCGAACTTTTCCTCGTTTAATGATGATGACAACAAAGCCAATAAAGATGACCCACACTAAGCCTAGTGCAATCATATACGGCATGTTTAAGCCTTCATCATTTCGAACTTGATAAATTTCTACCATTTCTCGGTCTAAAATAACAGGATAAACTTCTTTTTCGTTTATGCGAACTTTTTCCTCATGTAAAATACCGTTCAGCATTTTCCCTTCACCAAGTTGTTCAGGTGTTAAGTCCACACGTTGTGTTTTTCCTGTATTATTGACCATGATTACCCACTTTTCTTCGTCTGAAGAACGTGTAAAGACGAGTAGGCCGTTTTCATTTGTAATGACTTCAAAATCACCATTACGTAAAGTAGCTGATTTATTACGTAAAGATTGAACATTTTTAATATAATCAATCAATTCTTCGTCTGTTTTAAAGTTGTAAAGCTGGTGTGTATCTGGTTTTGCTTCCCCATTCATAGCAATTTCTGTACCATACTGTACAACAGGAATTCCAGGTAGCATAAATAAAGCACCCATTGCCATTTTTAAGCGTGTAGGTGGAAACATATTTTCATTAGCAGAGTCGAATGTAAAACGATGAGTTTCCAGCGAATCCACCATTATTTGTGTTGGCTTCTCGCCTGTAAAAGGCTCCATTAATTTAGATGAATCCATATCAACGTTTTTAAATATATTACGATAGATATCAGCTGTTGCTGGTGAAAACGTCGCATCAAAATTAGCATCACTTTCTTCATTAGCAATCACGTATAGAGATTCTTTTGTTTCTTTTAATGCTGCGATCATCGAATTAACAAACTCTGTATCTGCCTCTGCAATATTAGTTAAACGAATACCTCCGACATCATATGTAGAAACAAAATCAGTTGCTGACTGAATAAGTGCCTCTTGCACAGCTTTGTTCGATAAATCCCACTGTACTTGTCCATTATTTGTTGAAGCAATCCAGTCTGCTTTTGATGTATCCTTTACCCATTCATGATTTGGACTTACATTGTTGAGTGGGAAATCCACCATAATGGACATATTTTTAGCTTTATAGGCCTCTACAACACTTTGAAATTCTTCTGTAGTTCCAAAGTGACGTTCGATTGTCGTGTAGCTTGTTAGCATTGAGCCATCATATTTCTCTGTTGAAAAAATAGGTCCAATGGAAACAATTGTATAGCCCATCTCACCGATAAATTTTAATTTATCTTGCAGACCTGTAAAATCGCCTCCTGCAAATTTAGAAGGATCTTGCGTGTTTGTATCAAAATCGTTTGTACCTGAGCCATTAAAGAAACGGTCAACGAGTAAATCATAGATGCTCTCTTCTGCAATTGATGTTGACGCAGCTTCGTCCGCATGTGCTACTGGTGTAGTACTGACGAAGGAAGTTGCTAATAAAAGTGATGCAGCCGTCGCACTTATCCACTTCTTAAATTTCACTGTAATTCCCTCTCTTTCAAACCAATCCATCGTCATTTTACCAAATAACACTGTCACGTCGCTATCTTTTCAAAAGATTTTACGAAAATGCGAAATGAATTACGGCAAAAAGGTGTCAGTTCCCTCCTATTTGCTTTTTTGACAAAATAAAAGCCGTGAAGCAAACACTTCACGACTTTTACCAAATTTTAAGCTAGAAAAGGGGTATACCCATTGGAAGCTTAAAGCCTATGAACATCGTAATGAATAAGAATACAGCAAATAAAATCCAAAACATTCCAGTTGGTTTATTTTTCTTTTGGCGTACCAATACCATTTCCATCATACCGATTACTAAAATACCAAATAAGAATTTCAGACCGTACATCATTGGATCACCAGCCTGATATTTAAAGAATAATGCTCCACCTGTGATGATAATTAGTACGTAGAAAAGACGTAATGCCATATGTAAACCTTTGGATTGCTTGCCCATTAGTGCCGCAATTAAAAAGATAACAATAGCAACTACCCACGTAGTAATATGCAAATGCGTTTGGCTAGTTAAAAAACTCATGTTTGTCCCACCTCATTCTTTTTCTATCAAACTCTATCCTACCATGCGATGGAAAGGGTTTCAAATATTACAATAGTGTTCACATAATTTACATCAATTGAACGTAAATCCAATGCTGAAGAAGCTAAAAAATCCGCGAGTAGTAACTCTCGCGGATGACAATCAATATTATTCAAAATGGTTGACTAAAGTACCGATGCCTTGAATAGAAACTTTGACTGTATCTCCAGCCTTTAAGTATTGCGGCGGGTTCATGCCTTTACCAACTCCTGCTGGCGTACCTGTTAAAATAACATCTCCCGGCTCTAAAGTAACATGCTGAGATAGGATAGATACTAAAGTTTCTACAGAGAACATCATATCCTTCGTAGAACCGTTTTGGCGTACTTCATCATTGACCTTTGTTACAACTGTTAAATCTTGTGGGTTAGGAATTTCATCCTTTGTTACTAGGTATGGTCCAAGAGGGCAAGTACCATCTAAGCTTTTACCTAAGAAGAATTGTTTATGTTTATCTTGTAAATCACGAGCTGTTAGATCATTAGCAATTGTATAGCCAAATACATAATCATATGCTAGGTTTTTAGGAATATTTTTACCACGTTTTCCAATAACGACAGCTAGCTCGCCTTCATAGTCCATTTTTGAAGAAAGATCCGCATGAATGGAAATCGTTTGTCCATCCGCAGCAATAGCAGTTGGAGATTTTGTAAAGACCATTAAATCTGTAGGTGCTGCCTCGGCACCCATTTCTTTGGCATGTTCATCATAGTTTTTACCAATACACATAATATTTTTGGGTGTACGGGGAATTGGTGAAAGCCACTCGATCTCTGTAAATTCACGTTTAAAGCTATCAGCACGATCTGATTTTTCTGCTGCTTCTACTAATTTACGAATCTGTTCAACAAAATCAAAGCCTAAAGCTATGCCATCCACGATTGAACTTGAAAAAGAAGGGAGAACTTGAAGTTCATTTTGAATAGCGAGTACATCCCATACCGCTTCTTCTTTTTTTACTTTTGGTCCAAAGCTAACATGTCCACCTAATTTGAATGATAAAATTTTCATGATTTTAAGAGCTCCTTCTTTTTTCTACATAATACAACAATATGATAGAAATTGCCTTACTTTTGCGACAATAATTTTATAAGTTACTAGATCTTCATAGAATATGCATTTCAAGAGGAAAATATTATCGTGTTCCCACTTTTTTCTTATAAGTTATTTTACGCCATAATGCCTCTAACGGTCCTTGTCTCCATTTAGATAGCCAAATTTCTGCAATGATCATTTGCACTACAATGATTCCAATGGCAATTAATACCCCTGTCTCAACACTTACTTTACCGTACCAGCCAAAGCCAAATTGATAGAATAGACAAGTTCCAATAATGGATTGCATAATGTACATCGTTAATGTCATTCGGCCTAATTTTGCAAATGGACTGAGCAGTTTTGGTGCAATTGGCAATAAAAAAAGCAATACAATGATGCCAATATAGCCTACTGATAAGACTGGACCGCCTATGTATGTCTTTAAATAATCTAATAAATATGTTCTCGTAAACATAATAGGTAAACTTTTAATAGCAATCCCAATGACCAATCCAGCTATCGCCAATGTCAGCCAGAGCCACTTTAATTCTTTAGCTCGCTCCACTAAATGCCATTTAGAAGCCGCTGCACCAATTAGCATATACGGTAAAATAGTGAATAAAGCTGCAAACCACATCCCTATCCCTGCCTGTGTAGAGAGATCTGTTAAGCGTTGCATAAAGGCATCGACCCAGTTTCCTGTACCATAAGCAGTAATTGCCTTCTCTACCGAAACAATATCTAAATAATCATCAACCTTCGTATTAAAATTAATAATGCCTACTAAAAATAACATAAAAACCTGCATTAAACCGTTAATGATTACAGCACTGACTAATAACCACAAGGGACTTAAACGTAGTAAAAGCAGTAAAAATATGCCACAAAATGCATACATCATGAGTATATCGCCCCACCAAATCAGCACGGCATGAATAAAACCGAAAACAAACAATACAGAAAGTCTACGAAGTCCTAGCGTATAAAAATTTTGTTCACGGCTTTGAGCCTTTTGCCACTGTATGGCAAGGCCATAACCAAATAGCATTGCAAATAGTGGGTAAAAGCTTCCTTGTACATAAATATCAATATTTTGCTGCCAAACAATATCGGATGGCGTTGTAAACCATGATGCCAAATCAATATGTGGCATTGGCAAATAAAATGTATACATATTTACGAGTAAAATGCCCACTAAACTAATCCCTCGTAAAATATCTAATGTTGCGATTCGTTCTTGCAACATTGTTGGTTTTAGCTCCACAAAATAGCCTCCTCTTGAATAGCAGTTATGGTGGGAGCAGAGCAAGCTAAAATTTTCTTTGCTCTGCTTTGACCATAACTAATTCTTTAAGCATGAATGGTCTGTTCATTATCGAATAAATATAACACTTTATCGCTTACTTTAATGTGTAGAATGGATTCAATTGCCTCACTATAAACACGAAGCTGAACCGCATAACGACCTAGTATTTCCTTTGACAAAGCCGGCTCCTGTGCAAAATGCGGCAGAATACGATCTGTTTTATAATCTAGCAATACCCAATTACCATACTCATCCTCAAATAAACAGTCGATAATCCCCTGCACAATTTGTGCATCGCCATCGTCATCTACTCGACTAATGGTAAAGGGCATTTCCCTACGTATCTGCTTTGCTTTTTTGAAGCGTTGTCCGATTTCTGTAGTAAAGAAATGATAAATTTTCGCTAGTGGAACCACTTTTCCTTCCGCCTCTGTTAAAAGCTGTCTTGCTACTAAATCTTTTACAAACACCTTTACTTCGTTCATATCATGAAAGCCAAACTGTGGGACATGCTGCATCACTGTGTGTACAGCTGTTCCAACTTCAGCACTCGTTAGCTGTTGCTCCTGTAAAAAAGCTGGTCGAGGCGCAATAGTAGAGCCTGTTTGCTTGGCTGGAGTCGCAAAGTAATATTCCGGTTCCTCCTGGCGCTGTAGATTTTCTAAACGCTTAATTTCACTTACCGATGTTTTGGAGCGTTTTCTTGTGGATTTTTGATAGGCATACTGTGCTTGGAAACGTTCCGTTATTTCTGCCAACAATGCCTCATCCTCAGGCATCTCAAGTGCCTGTTGTACCTCATCAGCCAATGCTTGTATTTCATACGAATAATGGCTCGTATTGATAGCTTGTACCGACCAACGAGAAGGGTCATCCATTTCTTTATACGAAGTAGTTGCAACAGCCGCAAAATCTGCATGCCTTGCTACCGCTGGGCCTATCCAGTCCAAATAACTATTAGCTCTGGCACGTAAATATTCCTGAAGCGGTGCATCTGTCGGTAAATTTTGCGCATCCTGCCAGTAATCAAGCGTTTTCTCCCAACTCTTTACAGAGCCCACTAAAATCAGTCGCTCCTTTGCACGCGTCATAGCTACATATAAAACTCGCATTTCCTCTGCACGCATTTCCAGCTCCTTTTTTTCCTTCAATGCTAAAAACGGTAACGATGTGTACGTGATACGATTTTCCGGGTCAATGGCCTTTACCGCAAGGCCAAAGTCTTGGTCGAATAAATAAGGTTGATGGAAATCCATTTTGTTAAACGGACGTCCCATACCTGCGACAAAGACTACAGGATATTCCAATCCTTTTGAAGAGTGAATCGTCACAAGGCGTACCACATCATCCTTTTCACCAATGGATTTGGCAGTGCCTAAATCATCCCCACGCGTTCGCATCCGATCAATAAAGCGTAAAAAGCGGAATAATCCACGAAACGCAGTCTGCTCATACATTAGTGCACGATCATGTAAGATACGTAGATTGGCCTGACGCTGCTTACCATTTGGCATTGCCCCAACCATTTCATAATAGTGTGTATCTAAATAAATCTTCCAAATTAAATCTGACAATGATCCACGACGTGCTAAATCTCGCCAATTTTCAAAGGCTAGCATAAAGCGTTGCAGCTTCTCAAACGTAGTGGTTTGCACTCCATGTCCTTCACTACGAATAAATTGGCGTAAAGCGTCATAGAAAGGTACCTTTTGATCGGCTAACCGTATTTTCGCCAGCTCATTTTCCGTTAAACCAACAAATGGTGCACGTAGTACAGAAGCTAATGGAATATCCTGATAGGGATTATCAACAACCTTCAAGACATTTAACATTATCATCACTTCAAGAGCATCAAAATACCCTTTAGAGGATTCTGCATATAATGGAATCCCTGCTAACTTAAATTCCTCCACTAAATCTGTTGACCATGTCATAGAGCGCATTAGAATTACAATATCACGATATTGTAGGGGCCGTTCTGTCTTTGTTTTCGTATCATAAACAGTTGTGCCATCCTCCATCATCTGTCGAATACGATCAATAATAAAGCGCGCCTCATATTGTGATTTTTTCAATTCCTCTAGCTCTGTGGCTTCATTGCTCATTTCCTCTAGCTCTTCTGTTGTTTCCTCTTCCTGTGGCGGATGCATCACGACAAGTTCTACGGGCATTTCTTTCTCATCATAAGGAGCAGCTGGCTTTAATGATGCATTGTCATCATAAAGAATCTCACCCACACGCTCGCCCATTATTTGTGCAAATATATAGTTCGTAGCAGTCAACACTTCTTTACGACTTCGGAAGTTAGCATTTAAATCAATTCGCATTCCTGTCATTTCAGGCGTCTCTAAAAAATCACTATATTTTCGCATGAAGAGTTTTGGTTCAGCTAAACGGAAGCGATAAATACTTTGTTTCACGTCACCAACCATAAATAAGTTGCCATTCTGCTCCTCACCTGTTTTGACAAGCTGTAAAATTGTTTCCTGTAGCATATTTGTATCTTGATATTCATCCACAAGAACTTCTTTAAAACGTTTTTTCATATCTAGCGCAACTGGAGATGGCTGAAGCTCGCCTTCTACTTCGACCGTTAAAATTTGCAGGGCATAATGCTCTAAATCTGAAAAATCAATGATACCCCGTTCTAACTTAGCTTGTCGGAATTGTTCACTAAACGCAGCAGTCAGCTCCACTAATGTGGTAATTGTTGGTGCCATTAATCTTATTTCCTCAAGCAAGCGTGCAGGTGTACGAACAAAATATGTTTCTTTCATTCTATTCATTATTTTTTTGGCTGCTTCACGTTTTTTCTTGGCAAGCTCTTGTAAATCTACATCTACTAAAGCATCCTTAGATACTCGTTTCAATGTGGACCATTTGACCGTTGCAAAATAATCAAACAGCTCCTGCCATGTCCCTTCTTGACTAATACGTATCCCCTCTTGAATCATAGCAAAATCAATTTCTGCCGTTTCAGCATAGGGGGCAGGTCCATCCGGCTGTAAGGTTATCGCTCGCATTTCTGAAATTAAAACAAAAGCTTCTTCCAAGCTATGTCGAACGGTTAATTTGACATAATGAGATAACTCTAAATCATCAATGGTCACATCATCTGCTAAATCATAGGCTTTCGGTAGACTTAGCAACCACTTTAAAGGCTCCGCATGTACACGAGAAGTATCATAAAGTTTACTAATCAACGTTTCGATGGCTTGATCATCACGATCCGACGTAAAGCTATCGACAAGACGATAGATTGCCTGCACTTGAGCTTCGTCCTCTGAATCGTAAGCATCCTCTAAAACATCCGCTAAAATATCATCTCTTAATAAAGCAATTTCCGCTTCATTGGCGATACGGAAGCCTGGATCAATATCAAGCAAGTAGGCGTATTGCTTCACAATGGCTAAACAGAAGGAATGCAGTGTGGAGATTTGCGCTTTATTGACCAGACTGAGCTGCCGTCTTAAATGATTGGATGTCGGGTTTTCTGCTATAGCCTTTTCTAATGCCTCTGACATACGATGGCGCATTTCAGCAGCTGAAGCATTCGTAAAGGTCACTACCAATAGTTCATCTACATTGATGGGATTTTCAGTAGCAATGACCTTTTCAATCATACGATTAATTAGTACGGCCGTTTTCCCAGAACCTGCTGCAGCAGATACAAGCGTATCTTGACCACTTGCATAAATCGCCTTCCACTGATCATCTGTCCATGTGACATCTGCCGGCTTTGCTGGAATTGTTTGTACCATGCTATTCTACCTCCTTCCGAATTTTATCAACAATGTCATTCGGTTTCGCTTGCATCAATTGACGATAGCTTTGTTTACCATCAGACGGATCAAATTGACAAACTGCAGCAAATTGACAATAATCACATGCTGTTTTTGCCTTTAATTTATAGGGGCTGATAGCTGTATCACCAGACAAAATACCATTGCCTGCCTCCTGATGTTTACGACGAACGAAATGCTGTAGCTTTTTCATATCATTTACTGGGACAATACGTGATTGTGATTCAGATGGTGTCCCATCTTTTTTCATATAAACAGGAATGATTTTAGAGTGGCCGCTACTTTCTTCTAGTTGCTCGTCCATCGATAAAATGGCCTCAGCATTTTCTGAAAGTAGGCCCTTCATTTTGTATTGCTTTAAACGATCTTCTTCTATTTCACTATCCGTTAAATCCTTATCTAGTTTTAGCATTGGATTATGCACATGCACATACAGTACCCCTGCTGGCTCTGTTTGACCTGGTAACCAATAAGAGCTATTTTCCATCGCCACATCTAAATAAGTAAGGACCTGTAAAGATAATCCATAATAAACCTCGTTTAAATCTAAATCACGGGCTGAAGATTTATAATCAACAATCCGCAAATAAGAGCGATCATCTATCGTTGCACTATCCACTCTATCGATACGTCCTCGCATAAACATTTTCTTCCCACCAGTCAAATCAATTTCAAGTGGTGGTAGCTGTTCATGTTGCCCTGGGCCAAACGATGCCTCAATGGCAATAGGTTTAAAATGAGATACATTAGCATGCTGTGTCAATGCCGTCATCGTGCGTTCAACAATACGAATAAGCTTCCGCTGAATATAGCGATAGCGGGCACTAGATAATAAGATTTGATGTGAAAAAACAGGTACAATTTGCTCGACTGCTTGCCGTGCTAATTGTTTAATTTGCTGCTTCGTCAAACGTATCCATGAAAGCTGTTGTCTATGTGTTTCCTCTGTAATCCACTTTAACGCCTCATGGAATAAATCACCCATTGCAAAAGTTTCCAAGCGATACTCTGCACGCTCTTCTAAACGTAGACCATACGTAGTGAAATGAGAAAATGGACATCTAAAATATTTCTCTATTCGTGACACACTTGATGTAAGCTTTTGTCCGTATAACTCCTGTGTGATATAGGTTTCAAGTGGCTCAGCCTCATTTTTATGTGTAATCGGATAGCGTACACGCTCAAAAATAAGTGTCCAATAAGGATCTTGTTTATAAAATTTTTGTAATGCTAGCCATTCAGGTGCTAATTCACGACTATGCTCTGCTTGACGTAGCTGTATCATAAGGTGGGCTAATGCGGTACGTGGATGGCGTAAATAAGGTAAAACATCTCCATCCAGTAATTCAATCGGATCAATAACTACTCGCTCTATAGCAACATCACTTAATAGACCTGGCGCCTTGTCATTACCAACTATTTTCTTGATATATAAAGAAGGTAGCAGTGCCTTGCCCTCTTCATCTGCTGTTGGATATGTCACATAAAGCTTATTAGAAGGTGTCGTAACTGCACGATAGATTAAGAAATTTTCCTGTAATAAACGATTGGTAGAGGTTGGTGCAAGCTCATAGCCAATTTGACTAAACCATTCACGCTCTGAATCTGACAATAAGCCCTCATATTCCATTCGTGTTGGATAAATTCCATCATTCATCCCTACAACAAAGGCAACCTTTATATTAGAAAGACGAGCCAAATCAACAGTCGCAACCATGACCTCATCTAGGGTTGGTGGGATTCGAGAAAATTCTAATGTATCAAAACCTTCATCAAGTATTTTGGCTGCTTCCTCCACAGTCATCTCCTGCTCACCAAACATATAGACGAATTGATCGAGGACTGCAATCCATTCATTCCAAGCTTGGTCGTGCTCACTCGCTGCTAAAGCGTCGCCTCGATCAAGCTCACGGTCTTTCATCATCTGAAGCTTGTCATAAACCTGTAATGCCTCCACAAGTTCAAATAAGGCAGTGGCAATTTCCCTACCAGTTTGTGCAGCTTCAAGCTTGTCCTGTAAATTTTTTAATGGTTGGCGAATTTCATCTCGAATAGCCTCGATTTCTGCCTGCATTGCACGCTCTTCATCTGTTTGTACACGCGAATGGAATTCTAGTCCTCGATACTTTTTATAAAACCAACGAGCCTCCTCAAACCAACGTTCGCCATAGATCCCCTGTGCCAAACAATAGTTTTCCAATCGATCCGCTCGTTCTCGCCAAATTGTTAGTTCAGCTTGGAGCGGGAAAAACAAATCGGTTTTCACACTGCGAAAGACAGGTTCATATTTCCAATTAGACGTCATGATCTCTAATGCAGACCGACTTAACTCTATTAATGGATGGTGTAGCATCGTTTTTTTAGTATTTGTGAAAATAGGAATATCATATTGTTGGAAAATACTTGCGATAAGTGGATCATAGAGATCTGCTTGTCTATATAAAAGTACAATATCCTGATAGCGATATCCGTCTTCTTTTGTCAATTTAGTTATTTCCCGGGCAATCGCATGTACCTCCGCTCGACGATTTGATGCTTCAAGTACCATGACATCTCCTGAGGTTTCTTTCGTTTTAGGCATTAAATTTGCAAAATTAGCCTCCACATGCTGTAAATCTTCAGAATGAAATCTTCTAGCATGATAAAAATGTAATGGAAAATCAACATCAATGCCCTCTTCATTGGCGATATCATGGAGTCGTTGATTTGTTAAAGCTGCTTCATGAAATAGTGCCTGCTCATCAAAAGCCTCATCTATATGGTCAAATGGAAGAACAACGGTTACTTGCTTCGTTACCTTTAATAACTCTCGAACCAATTCCAATTCTCGTACAGTGAAGGCCGTAAAACCATCAATATAGATTGTCGCTTGCTTCATCGTTTCAGCGTACTTTAATTGTTCTGTTAAAATTGGATAATAGCCCTCACTGTCGACATATGTTGTACCAAGTCGTTCCTCCAATGCCTGCAAAACGACATGTAAATCATTCGTTTTTGCTTGTAAGGTGTTGGGAGCATCAAGTGCCTTCAAAGATTCCGTTACTTCTGCCAAGACTGAACTATTGACGCTATAGCGACTAAATTCTTTTAGAAGGGTTTCTATTTCCTCTGTAAATCCTCGTTTTCCTGCTGCTTGTCGAAATAAAGAAAACTCGCTTTTCTGTTCCTCTAAAAGTTTACGAATGAGCATTCGGTAACCATAGCCATTTACTTCTTTACGTGCGATACCACCTGTCTCCTGTAAGACTAACCACGCTAAACGCTTAAATGTCATCACCTGTGCTCGAATCAAACCTTGTAAACCATGCTTATTCGTCAATTCATATTCGGTAGAATAGGACATCTGGTCAGGAACAATGATGAAAATTGGATGCCCTAATGGGTCCGTCTTAAGTTGTTCAACAATTTCCTGATGAATAAATGCCGATTTCCCTGTTCCCGATCGTCCTGAAACAATACGTAATGTCATATCCTTTCCCCCTCTTTAGATGGTTTTCTTTTCTTCTAGTAAACACCTCACCAAATCGAGAGCGTGCTTTAGCTGTGGAATCATCTATTATTAACGGGTTCCTTTTCTCTTTGGGTGAACCCTTCTACATTTAAAATCAACTTTACTAGTCTACCTTAAATTCTATCGAAAAAAACTAGTAAATACTATTTATCAACCTTCACCTGACAATAAAAAAGAAGGATATGTTTACATAAAAAAACAGCCTCTTCAGATAAAGAAAGAGGCTATAGTAAATAGTTAACTGGCATGGTGATCACGGTTTTTCGTCAAATTTCGCGCTTGCTTTAAATCTCTTTCTACACGAGCGTTCAATCGCTTCTCAATTAGCTTGCCTACCCACCATAAAATAACAATTGCAACTGCAGCAATCACTAATCTTATGGGGCTTGTCAATAAGGATTGAAGATCATAGCCTAGTACACTCATCCCTAAAATCATGACAAACTTTCCAGCCAGTAAAACAACTAAGTAAAACTTTTTATGAATATGGGATAACCCCGCTACAATATTCACTATAACAGATGGTGTAAAGGGAAAGCATAGGAGGACAAATAGAGGACTAATACCATTCATATCCACCCATTTTATTAGCTTCTGAACTTTTTTACTGCCTGTTAAAAATTGTAGCTTTGGATGCTTACCAAAATGGCGGACAAGCAAAAATACTGCATAGGAGCCAGCTACGGAGCCTAACCAAGATAATAAAAACCCTAACCATAAGCCAAATGCACTTGCATTGGCAACAACGAACACGACTAAAGGAAGAAATGGTAAAAACGCTTCTAAAAATGGTAACAGTAAACCAATGATTGGACCAAGTGTTCGATACTGTGCCGCAATCTGTTCAATATTTTCTACAGTAAACCATTCACTCAACATCGACACCTCTATTTATACTGTAAAATTAAATGAAAAATTGTTAGCTCATCTGACGTATTTCGATATTCATGGGGCTGATGCCCTGAGAATACTAGTGTATCCCCTTCTTCCAGTAATTCATGCATATCTCCAGCAGAAATAACTGCTTGTCCCTTGATGACCATTATAGTTTCTTCTACCCCTTCTGTATGAGCTTCACTCCTGCTAACGGCTCCTGGCTCCATTTCAACCTTATAGAATTCCCACCCCCGCTCCGGGTTATACGGAATGATAGAATACACTCGATAGCGCCCCTCGTCCTCATCGACATGTGGCACATCTTTACTGCTATAACGTGTGAAATGGGCTGTTGGTGGCTGCAATAAAGAAGAAAATGAAATACGCATCCCTGCAGCAATTTTCCAAATCGTCGACACAGTTGGGTTGGCCTCTCCTTTTTCAATTTGGGCAAGCTGCGCTTTACTAACGCCTGTTTCTTTTGCTACATCATCTAGGCTTAAATGACGCTGCTGTCTAATTTTTTTTAATTGAAATGCTAAATTCCGGCTCATTTGTTCCACTTTTACTCACCATTTTCTATTGTTTATTTTATCAGACATATGTATACTTTAATAAACATCAAGAACTATCAAACAATTCCATCAATAGTATACATGGAAATTATCAAGAAAGGATGACCTATTTATGACAAGTACAACAGAGCTTCATCGGAATACAACAAGCTCTTCCAACGATAGCTTTTTACAAGGTGTGAAAGATTGTGTACCAACATTACTCGGTTATATTAGTATAGGACTTGCATTCGGTGTTGTAGGTTCCGCTTCTGGTTTATCTGTCCTTGAAATCGCACTTTTAACGATCCTTGTTTATGCTGGATCTGCACAATTTATTTTTTGTGCGCTTCTCTTAACAAGTAGTCCTGCTTCTGCTATTATTGTAACCATTTTTGTCGTTAATCTACGCCATTTATTAATGAGTTTAACATTAGCACCTCATTTTACGCGCTATTCCATGCTAAGAAATGTTGGCTTCGGTACATTATTAACAGATGAAACATTTGGCGTAGCCGTAACAAAGCAAATGCAAACAGGCAAATTATACGGCAAATGGATGGATGGACTAAACATTACTGCCTACTCTTTCTGGATTCTTTCCTGTGTTACTGGTGCCTTTTTAGGGCAGTGGGTCGCCAATCCTGAAAAATGGGGCTTAGATTTTGCGTTAATTGCCATGTTTGTTGCGCTATTAGTTCTACAATTGAGCAGCGTTGGCAAAAGTAAAATCATGCATTATATTAAATTAATCGGCTATATGGTGGTCATTATGTATGGTCTTTCTTATATAGTACCTTCGCATGTGGCTGTGCTGCTAGCAACAATCATTGTCGCAACAATTGGGGTGGTGACGGATAAGTGACGACAACTACATATATGGTCTGGCTCATTATCGGCTGTGCCCTTGTTACATGGCTACCGCGTGTTATTCCCTTTATGTTCGTACGTAGTGTAACACTCCCCGATGTGGTGCTTAAATGGCTCAGTTTTATTCCTGTTTGTATTTTAAGTGCTCTTGTCATCGAAAACTTATTAGATACTGACAGTGGCAAATTGGTGACATTGGATTGGCCCGTTTTTGTTACATTTGTGCCAACACTAATTATTGCACTTATTACAAAAAGTTTGTCCATTACAGTTATTGCTGGTGTTATCATTATGGCAGCTGTACGATTTTTCATGTAAAAAGGTCAGTCCCTTCGCTAGGACTGACCTTCTTTTATTTCTTCAGTTTACTTGCTAGCCAAAAACCGACTGTTAATGAAAAGGCATCAATGACAAAAATAATTGATGGAGATGTATAACCTGCATAGACAGAGGCAGCAATAAGTGCAATCGCTAATACTAATGCAACATAGCGATTATACGTAATTCTTGTAAACAATAACACCAATAAAGCAGGTATAAATAATGCTAACATCATTTTTCCAAAAACGTCCATTATACATCCCTCGGCTCAGCAAGCAGTAATCCGATGCGGTAATGATCATTACTATATATAACATGCTGTGTGAGACGAATTTCATTATTTCGATCTAACACTTCTAGACGACAATGGGCTGCATTTAATTGTAGCGCTTCGTACAGTTCATTTTCAGTAAAAATAGTCACACCATTTACCTTGCGAATACATTCCCCTGCCAGTAAGCCCATTTTTTCAGCTGGTGAATCAGGAAGTACGGCTGCAATAATCGCACCCTTTGTACTTGGTGCTACCGCATAATGATCTGTTTTATCTTGTTGAGCAAAGTAAATAGACATAATGATACGGATTAGCGCTCCAATACCAAGCGTCAGGAAACCGATCATTGGCTCAAAATAAGCAGCTAAACCGCCTATTAAAATAAGCTGTCCTAGTAATAAAACAGATCGCCCTATTTTAGGCAGCTTTAATGCTGGTAATTCCTTTCTTAGCAGCTTGGCAAAGCCTATAACAATCGGAATCAATACAAATGCAAATTGACTATCTCCTATCGTAAACAATGGCCAATACGGCAACACGGCAGAAATAGCATCACCAGGCATAACAAAGAAAATCGGAAGCACCCAAACATTCCTTGAACGATACACAATAGCCTGCATACCCCGCTTCGTTTTTTCAATACTAGGCGTAGTAACCTTCATTGCTGCACGTCGAATCAATAGTCCTTCCGCAATGACACAAAGACCCGCAAGAATGGTAATCGTAACGACTGCTCCATCATCTAAATTGACATCCTCAAAGGAAATTTTCCACCAAGAGAAAGACCAATGGTAATAGGACATAGCCCATATCGCTAATGTTGCAATACCCATTGTGAAAATGGGTGACAATGCATTAATGAAATACAAGATAAGTGCTACTATAGAAACTGCTATTAAAATAATTAAAAATTCTTTCGGTACAGTAAGCCCTGCTATCATACTGATAAGAGAAATGAGTAATGCATAAAGCCACCCATCTTTCCATTGTCCGATTAGCTCCGTCCAGCCCCAAATAATGCGTCTATTAAAATATTTTCGCTCCTGTTTTACACGACGATAACCTAATAAAATAGCAAATATTATGACTATATACAGTAATGGGTTGAGTAAAAAGCGGCCAATCGCTGTTACAATTTCTATTAATATCTCACTAACCATACGAACACCCGCCATTTCTATCATGAATACTATGAATTTATTGTATCAAACGACTACACTCTTGCGTAGTACAAACTCATAGAAAGCTTTGTATAATGGTCATTTTATTCTTTTAGCAGATGTTATTGTTCAATTGCATGTAGTAAAAAGCTAGTGGCCATTTGGAATTGCTGATCATTTTGACGATCGGCTTTAAAATCCTTTAACGTCTCATTTAAACTATTAAAGAACGTTGTATCCATGTAAAATTCATCTTCTGCAAGTTTTAATTTTTTCTGTTTACGATAAAGATTAACCGCCTCTGCCGTTGTCTCGTCCATATAGCCATCTAAACGATCAATTTGATAGCCTAGTTTCTGTAAGGCATTTTGTGAATACGAAATTTCCTCACTCATATCACCCACTTTAAACTTACCTGTTAGAGGATGGAGTTGAAAAGCAAATAATTCATTTTGCTCAATTACTAAACTTGCTTCAATACCCTGCCCATGAATCCATTCGCGTTTTGGTGTTAGCCATTTATTGGTTGATAATTTTAACTCGCCACCATTTGAAAGCTCCCAAGATTCCTGCACAGTTCCTTTCCCAAAGCTTTTAACACCCACAAGTGAAGCACGCCCCCATCCTTTTAAAGCACCGCTCAACACCTCACTAGCAGAAGCACTACCTTGATTTTGTAAAACAACGATTGGAATTTTGTTCATCGTTTCTAAATATTTTTCATCAAAGCCCTTTGTTTGTGTTTTTAATGGTTCCATAGCCCCTTCCGCATTTTGCATATATGCAAATACTTTGCCATTGTCTAATACCGTGCTCAGTAGCGCTGCGACGCTATGTAAATAACCACCTGGATTATCACGTACATCAATTACGATTCCTTCAACATCTTTACGAAGCAATTTACTCGTTTCAGCAACCCATTCATTCGCTGTCTTTTCACCAAATAATGAAATAACCACATAACCAATGGCTGTATCTTCAACCATTACAACTTCACTTGATACGGTTTTATTAGAGATGGCAGCGCGTTCCATTGTCATCTTAATATGTTTATCCTCACTAGGACGATAAACAACAATGGTTACCTTCGTTCCTTTCTCACCTTGAATTAAATGCATTAACTCACTCATCGTTTTCCCATCAACCCGAACCCCATCAACTTGTACAATTTCATCGAGCGAGCGCATACCTGCCTTCTCTGCTGGTGATGAACGGACTGGAGACACAACAATAAATTTCCCTTTATTTTCTGTTAGTTCAATCCCTATGCCCACTCTTTCCTCGGCCAGCATTTGCCGATGTTGCTCTGCCTCTTCCTTGGAATAATACGTACTGTAAGGGTCCTTAATGGCATCAGCCATACCACGAAGAGCCCCCTCCACCAAGGCATCCTTTTTCGTACTGTATACAGATTTCTCTTCGATGAGTGTCATGGCTTCACCAATTGTATCAACCTCCGTAACAGGCTCCTTTTTATCGCCAATATTGAACCAATCAAAGTAAATACCACTACCTACCACTAAACTACTAAGTAGGACTCCGACACCAGCCGTTAATTTGCGCAAATCTTCCCTCCTCCGTCTCTTTTACTGTATGACTCTATTTTTTCAAACATACAAGATTACCTTTCAAATTTATGAAGGGAGAATATTTCACTTTCCCTAAGGGTTTCACCTTGCTCCGCGGGTATTCACTCTCGTTCCGCGGGTATTTCGCCTTGCTCCGCGGGTGTTCGCTCTCGTTCCGCGGGTATTTCGCCTTGCTCCGCGGGTATTCACTCTCGTTCCGCGGGTATTCACTCTCGTTCCGCGGGTATTCACTCTCGTTCCGCGGGTATTCACTCTCGTTCCGCGGGTATTCACTCTCGTTCCGCGGGTATTCACTCTCGTTCCGCGGGTGTTCGCTCTCGTTCCGCGGGTATTCCTCCTCGCTCCGCGGGTATTCACCTTGCCCGCGGGTATTCACCCTTGCCCCGCGAGTATTTCATTTCACTCTTGTTTATAAATAAAAAAATCTGCTCGTTTCTACTATAGAAAACGAACAGATTTTTTATGAATTAATCTAATGCATCTACATATTCCTTTAACATGTCCACGTCCATAGGTCCTTTAATGGCACGTTGAATATAGCCGTTGGAATCAATAAAATAAGTTGTTGGAATGGGAATAATTTGATAATCCAATCCTACCGAATTATCTTGGTCCAATAGAATTGGGAATGTTAGCTCGAAGCTATCTCTAAAGGTCATGACTGTGTCCACTTTCGCGTCATCTGTCACATCACGCTCTGCCGTTGTTAAATTAACAGCTAAGATTTCAACATTTTTCTCTTTTGCATACTCATCATAGAAGCTTTGCATATGTGGCATTTCCGCCTTACATGGTGGACACCATGTTGCCCAGAAATTCAAAACAACCTTTTTTCCTCGAAGATCACTTAGCGTAATGTCTTCCCCATCTAAGCTTGTTAACGTGAAATCAGGTGGTGTATCCCCATTTCCTAAGCCTACTTCACGCTCCTCCATATCCTTACCGAGGGCCGATTTTTCAATTGCACGTTCTTCGTCAATTTGCTGCTTTACATATGTACCAATCATCGCAACTACTAAAAGCACGACAATCAGTAGTCCAATATTTTTTTTCATTCCTTACCTCCCACAATGTTTCGCTCACGTTGAATGACTATTCCCATACAAAGTAATACTAGACAGACTCCCACAGCCGTTTGCGATACACCTAGTGGCTGAAAGAAGGCAACAAGTATATAGCCAACTGTATAGAGTAATAAAGCTTGTTTCATTGCTGCTAGTTTCCATAATATGAGGAGTGTTAATAGACTTAGCACAACTAATGTAATAACTTCACTCGGTGTGGTGTTGTCATTGAGCAGTACGACAAGCATTTGATAAATTGATTGCGTTAAAATAATTGCCCAGCTACAAGGTATCATATCCCGTTTATCAAACCCCTGTTTGTAACGCTTTCTCCATATTTGCAAAGATGTTACAATGACGCCAACATAAACACCAATGGTTCCGCCATTAAAATAAAGCAAAGAAATTGGATAAGATACAACGGACTTGAAATCAGTTACTAACAGGCTTAATTTCCACACAATGATAAATGTGAAAACGGCGTCACTATATACATCCGACCACTTTTTTGAAAATTGTATACGCAATATAAGCCACACAATAAAAAATGTAGCAAGTAAAGCGATAGCAGTTGCTGGTAAAGTTAATGCTCGAATGGAGTACCACTCCGTATTAATCACTCCAACAAACCCTCCTCCAAAAGATACATACAGCATAGCATAGAACCTTTTTAAAATAAGAATATTTCCTACGTTTTCAGAAATTCTTAAGAAATCAGGGTCGTAAAAATACCCCACTATGTATATGTTCATCATAACATATTTTACAAAAAGTATGGAACGAAGGCTTTGAGGGAAACAATAGTAGACATACAAAAAGCTATACACTAGAAAACTCTAATGTATAGCTTATTTTTTACAATGGAATATATTTTAGTGGGTTTACACTGCCGACTGCTTGTCCTCTCCAAGGGCCATTATGCACTTCAAAGTGTAAATGTGGACCAGTGGAGCGACCAGTACTGCCCATCGCTGCAATTTGCTGACCTTGTGTTACTTCCTGTCCTACACTAACATTGAATGCACTTAAATGCGCATAGACAGTTGTATAAATTTGTCCATCAATGGAGTGTGTGAGGATGACAACATTACCATATGAACTAAGTGGTGCTGCATAAGAAACTACGCCATCCGATGCTGCCCAAATTGGTGTACCCGTTGCATTCGCAAGGTCGACACCGTAATGGAATTCAGGGCCTGCCCCAAGATTTCTCCAGCCATATGGTGACGTTAAGCGACCATTCGTTGGTTTAATCCATGTACCATTTGATTGAGGCGCATTGACTGTTCCACCAGATGAACCGCCACCACCTTTGTTAGCAGCTGCCGCCGCAGCTGCCGCGGCTGCTTTACGTTTTGCTTCTTGTTGACGAGCAATTTCAGCTAAACGCTTTTGTTCAGCAATAATTTGATCTTGTAATTCTTGGCTTACTTCTAATGCTTCAGAGTATTCTTTTTCAAGTAATACTTTCTCTGATTTTAGCTTTTCTTGCTCTTTTTCTAATTGGTCGACTAATTTGTTTTTCTCAGCTTTTTGACCATCTAATGATGCTTTTAATCGTTCAAGCTCAGCTTTTTTACCTTCCAATTTTTTTCGCTTTTCTTCAACTGCTTGCTTTTGCTCTTCTAATTTTTGTTTATCTTCTTTTTGATCTTGAATAATTTGACGATCTGCTTCTAATAATGCATTGACTGCAGAGAAACGATCGATGAAGTCTACAAAACTATTAGAACCAAGCAATACGTCTAAATAGCTTACTGATCCACCCGCTTGAATGGCACGAGCACGCTCTTGTAACAATAAATCACGCTCTTCGATTTTATGCAGAAGTTCCTTAATAGACGCTTCTAATTTTTTAATTTCTTCATTTGTGGCATGAATATCAGCTTGTACATTTTTAATATTACTATTGGTTTTGTCGATTTCAGCGTTCAATGCTTGAATTTGATCTAAGATTTTTTGTTGCTTTTCTTGATTAGCAGTAATGGCATTTGACTTATTACTAATCGAAGAGTTTAATTCATTTTTCTTTGTTTCAACTTGTTTCTTTTCTTCTTTTAAATCCGACAAACTTGTTGCATATGCTGATGGAGTTTGGATAAAAAGAATTAGAGCAGATGCTGCTGCAAGTGTTTTCAATGTGTTTTTCGCCTTACTTTTCACCGATTGAACTCCCCTTCGACTATTCTTGTTCTACCTCACAAATATCCGTTGTGACTAAATTTTTAAGAACTTGCGTACTGACATAAAGCTTCCCCAAATACCGATAAGTACCCCTATGAGTAACAGAAGACCGCTCACCTGATACACAAGTGGAGAAAAATCAAGTACTTGAATAAGCTCACCTTGTAAACGTGGTGCAATAATTTTATATACATTGTGGTAAAGGGTTGTGACAACCGCAATCGGAATGATGGAACCTAAAATCCCGAGCCACATACCTTCCAATAGGAATGGGATACGTACAAATGAATTTGTAGCCCCTACAAGTTTCATAATTTCAATTTCATCTCGACGTGCAATAATCGTAATACGAATCGTATTCGAAATTAAGAAAATTGCTGTAAATAATAACCCTAAAATAAGCACGATTCCTACATTACGACTAATATTTAAGAAGTTAAATAGTTTTTCAACTTTTCCTTCGCCATACATAACGTCATATGTATACTCATATTTATCGATTGCTTTAGCAACTTTTGCTGTTTGCTGCGGGTCAGCAGCCTTTACATAAATTACATTACGTAATGGGTTACTTTGTTCAAATAGCTTAAAATCATCACCAAAATCTTTGACTAGCTTGGTTAACTCATCTTCTTTTGTGGAATAGTTCATCTCAGAGACACCAGGCAATTTTTTGACTTTTTCAATGAGTGCTTTTTCAGCAGCTTCATCCGCCGTCTCATCAATTAAAACTTTAATTTCGACATCGTTTTCTAAATCGGTTGCTACTTTATTTAAATTCATCATAATAAGCGCAAAAACGCCTACTAGTATGAGTGTAACTGTTACGGCACTAACAGATGCAATGGTCATCCAGCTATTTCGGCCAAGTGATTTGACACTTTCACGGAAGTGACGTTGAACTGTATTAAATTTCATAGCCGTATTCACCTCCGTGTTCATCACGGACAATTAATCCGCCCTCAATTGCTATTACACGACGACGAATCGTGTTAACAATTTCACGGTTGTGGGTTGCCATCACAATCGTTGTTCCTCGTGCATTAATTTCCTCAAATAAATTCATAATTTCCCATGATGTTTCAGGATCAAGGTTCCCAGTAGGTTCATCTGCAATCACCACTTTAGGAACATTGACAATCGAACGTGCTATCGAAACTCGTTGCTGTTCTCCCCCTGACAGCTCATTAGGGAACATTCTTGCTTTATGCTTTAATCCTACAAGTTCTAATACTTCCATAACACGACGTCTTATTTCATCTGGCTTTTCCTCAATTACTTCAAGCGCAAAAGCTACGTTCTCATAAACATTCAAACGAGGTAGCAATTTGAAATCTTGGAAAACAACGCCAAGTTGACGGCGCAAAAAAGGGACCTTTTTATTCTTTAATGTTGCTAAATCAATACCATTGACAATGATTTGCCCTGATGTTGCCTTTTCTTCACGGTACATCAATTTAATAAATGTAGATTTACCTGCCCCACTTGGACCAACTACATACACAAATTCGCCTTGCTTTATATTAACGGAAATACCATTTGTCGCAACAACACCATTTGGGTACTTCTTTGTCACATTTTTCATTTCTATCATGATTAAACCACCTAAAACTCTCATCTATGTAAGAGGTATTTCTTTTACTATTATAGCACTCTATTTCTGTTTTTTTATTACAGTTTCATTTCAATCCGTGGTAGTTCCTTCAATTTCGTTCTTTCCTTGCCATTATTTTTAAGAAAATGACACAAAATAAAAACAGAAATCGACTTCCTTTAGCGTCGAATCCTGTTTGATTTAAAAAAGCATTCAGGCCTTTAAGATAGCCCAAATGCTTCTGTTGTTAAATTTGTTGTTCGTCTGTTGTTGTATAGCGTACTAATACAGCACCTGTTTTCGATTCACCTTCGATAAATAAACGATTTGCACCTTCTACTTCTTTATCAAAACGAACTACTTTAGAAAGGAATTGATCTTGTGATTCCATTTTAGAAACATCCTGAATTCCTACATCCACTTTCCCAAAATTCGTGACAACTTTACCGCTTAATGAAATTGATCGTGGGACATATAATTCGACTGCCCCAGCAACTGTCTGTGCCTTTATTTTCGATGAGTTTGTCGAACAAGTCGTCACCACTACATGTCCATTGACAGATTTAGCTTCCACTTCATCCAAAGCACCATCTAAATAAACACGTCCATTTAATGTTTCAGCTTCTAAATCTTTACCACGGACATTTGTCAATTCAATGGAGCCATTAGATGAATCAACTTCCGCTTTTCCAAAATTAAACTTCGTACCTTTAATAGCCCCATTTAACGTTTTCACTTTTAATTCTTCAAACTCTGTATCCTGTAAAGAAACACTACCGTTCATAAGACGAACAGATAATTTTTCAAGCTTTTCCTTAGGGACTAACACCTTTACATTAACTTGAACAAGCTTCAATTGGCTTAAAATGCGCAGTGAACGCTCATCCTCTTTCACAACAAATTGCTCTAAAAAGTGATTACGTGTCTCTTCCTCACTATCGTTCATCAGTGGTGCCTTCACCTTGCAAATAACTTGGATTGTGTCTCCTTCACTAGCTTCCAATGAAAAGTTACCGTTTGGTAATTCAACAATAACATTGTCTACATGGGCAGCAGCCACTTCTTCAGTATGTGTAAACTCAATTTTATCTCCAAATGGAGAGGCTACATCAAATTCCTTAACCTTTTTAACAGCCGTATTCATCATATCCATAAAAAGAGAACCGATCTGTGTTAAATCTTTACGAAAATCCTGCATTTCATCTTGGAAATGCTTCATAAAATCATCTTTTTTCTTATCATTATCTTTTGGTTTTTCTTCAAAGAATGACTCTTTTTCAGTTGAAAAGGACGGTGTCTCTTTTGTCACATCATCCATAACATTTTGAGTAGACTTGCCAGGTTGCTCTAATGCTTCCAATAATGTAATCGCCTCTTGTGCCGAAATCGTACCTTTTTCTACAAGTTCTAAAATTCGTTGACGTTCATTTTGCATAAATAAATAGCCTCCCTCAGTTCGTTATACTATTTATACGATTCATCATGTGAAAAGTTTCACTGCAAAATTGAATAAATTGGGTCTTTTCATTACAGCAACCTAGCATTACTTCTTTCAGAAAAATTTATAGGGCATCTGTCTTTTTGGTTAAATTTCCAAACTAGTTTGAGCGGGGCTCTCCTATTTGGATCACTTTTGACCTTTGATTGAGCGGGTTTCTCCATTTTTGGATCACTTTTCAACCTTGATTGAGCGGGTTTCTCTACTTTTGGATCACTTTTCACCCAATTGATTAGCTACCGAGTGAAACACCTTTTAAGATTGAGAGGCCTCTGCTAGCAATGCATCCATTCGCAAACGATCACGTTCTAAAATCGGCTTTAGGTATTTCCCTGTGTAAGAGCCAGCAACTTCTACTACTTCTTCCGGTGTGCCAGTCGCAACAATCGTCCCGCCTTTGTCTCCGCCTTCTGGTCCTAAATCGATAAGATAATCGGCCGTTTTAATAACATCTAAATTATGTTCAATTACTAATACAGAGTCGCCATTTTCAACAAGTCGTTGTAACACGACTAGTAATCGTGCAATATCATCGGCATGTAAGCCTGTTGTTGGTTCATCCAAAATATAGAAGGACTTTCCTGTAGAGCGTCGATGTAATTCGGAGGCCAATTTTACACGTTGTGCCTCACCACCCGATAAGGTTGTGGCAGGTTGTCCTAATTTCATATAGCCTAATCCAACATCAACAATCGTTTGTAGCTTACGTTGAATTTTTGGAATATTTTCGAAGAACACGACTGCATTTTCAATGGTCATATCGAGAATATCTGCAATACTCTTATCTTTATACTTCACTTCAAGTGTTTCACGATTATAACGTTTACCGTGACATACTTCGCAAGGTACATAAACGTCTGGAAGGAAATGCATTTCGATTTTAATAATGCCATCCCCACGACATGCTTCACAGCGACCGCCCTTGACATTAAAGCTAAAACGGCCCTTTTTATAACCTCGTACCTTCGCTTCATTTGTTGCAGCAAAAACATCGCGAATATCATCAAAGACACCAGTATATGTTGCTGGGTTTGAACGAGGTGTACGCCCAATTGGTGATTGGTCAATATCAATAACCTTTTCAAGCTCATCCATACCCGTCACTTCTTTATGCTCGCCAGGTTTGACCTTAGAACGATTCAGCTTTTGTGCCAATGATTTATATAAAATTTCGTTTATAAGTGTAGACTTCCCAGAGCCAGAAACTCCTGTCACTGCTACAAATAAACCTAGTGGAACATCCACTTTGACATTACGCAAATTATTTTCCTTGGCACCTTTAATGGAAAGCTTACGACCATTCGGTTGACGTCTTTCAATTGGCAATGGAATAAATTTTTTACCACTTAAATATTGCCCAGTTAACGATTTTTCATTATTCATAACTTCTTGTGGTGTTCCGGCTGCTACAATTTGACCGCCATGAACGCCTGCGCCCGGTCCTACATCAATGAGATAATCTGCTGCTAGCATCGTATCTTCATCATGTTCTACCACAATTAGCGTATTTCCGATATCACGCATATTTTGTAATGTGCTAATCAAACGATCATTATCCCGTTGATGCAAACCAATCGAAGGTTCATCTAAAATATAGAGAACTCCAGTTAAACGTGAACCGATTTGTGTAGCTAATCGAATACGTTGCGCCTCTCCACCTGATAAAGTACCTGCAGCGCGGCTCAATGTTAAATAGTCTAAGCCTACATTGACAAGGAAGCCCAATCGTTCCTCAATTTCTCGTAAAACTAGGCGAGCTATTTGCAAATCCTTTTCAGTGAGATTAAGCTCTTTGAAAAATGTGTCCGCTTCCTGAATCGAGTATTGTGTTACTTCACCAATATGCTTGTCCGCTACTTTTACCGCCAATGTTTCAGGCTTTAAGCGATAACCTTTACATGAAGGGCAAGCTTGTTGAGCCATATATTTTTCCATTTGCTCACGAACATAATCTGACGTTGTCTCTTTAAAACGACGCTCAACATTACGGACTACCCCTTCAAATTCAATCATTTGATCTCGCACATTGCCAAACTCATTTTCATAATGGAAGTGAATTTTGTCTTTTCCAGATCCATATAGAACTTTATCCATCTTGTCTTTTGGTAAATCCTTCACAGGCACATCCATTGGAATATCATAGTGATCACAAACCGCTTTTAGTAATTGTGGATAATACTGCGAACTAGTTGGTTCCCACGGTGCAATGGCATGCTCTAACAAGGAACGGTCCCAATCAGGCACGACCAAATCTAAATCCACTTCTTGTGTTGAACCTAAGCCATCACAGCTTGGGCAAGCACCAAACGGACTATTAAATGAAAACATACGAGGCTCAAGCTCACCAATAGAAAAACCACATAACGGGCAGGCATGATGTTCACTAAATAGTAGTTCCTCGTGCTCCATCACATCCACAAGTACTCGGCCATCAGCTAATCGTAAAGCCGTCTCTAGAGAATCACTTAGACGAGCAGCGATACCTTCCTTCATGACCACGCGATCCACTACTACTTCGATCGAATGCTTTTTATTTTTATCAAGATCAATCGCATCATCTAAATCACGTAATTCACCATCTATACGCACACGTACAAATCCCTGCTTTTTTAAATCCTCCAGCAGTTTAACATGTGTTCCTTTACGTCCAGAAACCATCGGTGCAAGGAGCTGCATTTTCGTTCTTTCAGGATAAGTTAATAAACGGTCCACCATTTGCTCAATCGTTTGAGAAGTGATTTCTATGCCATGATTGGGACAAATCGGTTTACCGATCCGAGCATAAAGTAATCGTAAGTAATCATAGATTTCTGTTACTGTACCAACAGTCGATCGAGGGTTCCGGCTCGTTGTTTTTTGGTCAATTGAAATAGCCGGCGATAAACCTTCTATTGCATCGACATCCGGCTTATCCATTTGCCCAAGAAATTGACGAGCATAGGCGGATAGGGATTCGACATAACGTCGTTGCCCCTCCGCATAAATTGTGTCAAACGCTAATGAAGATTTCCCTGAGCCTGATAAACCTGTTAATACGACTAATTGATCACGTGGAATTGTGACATTGATATTTTTTAAATTATGAGCACGTGCACCTTGCACGACAATTTCAGTATTTTTCACAAGCCATTCACCCTTCTACCTTCAATTCAAATATTGTATCTCGCAGTTCAGCAGCACGTTCAAAATCAAGCGCTTTTGCTGCTTCTTTCATTTCTACCTCTAAAGAAGCCAACAGCTGCTCTTTTTCTGCCTTTGTCAGCTTTTTGCCTTTTGTAGCCTTCGTAACATAAGATTCTTCTTCTTCCGCTACTTGTGTTGCACGAATCACATCAGGAATTTTCTTAATAATCGTTTGAGGCGTTATACCATGCTCCTCGTTATAAGCCATTTGCAATGCTCGACGACGTTTCGTTTCATCAATCGCCTTTTTCATTGAGTCTGTCATATTGTCCGCGTACATGATGACATGACCATTCGCATTACGTGCAGCACGACCAATTGTTTGAATCAATGAACGTTCTGAACGTAAAAATCCTTCTTTATCAGCATCTAAAATTGCTACAAGTGATACCTCTGGAATATCAAGTCCTTCACGCAATAAATTAATACCAATTAAGACATCATACGTCCCTTTACGTAGCTCACGGATAATCTCAATACGTTCTAGTGTCTTAATTTCAGAATGCAAGTATTCAACCTTTAAGCCCATTTCCTTCAAATAGGCGGTTAAATCCTCAGACATTTTCTTCGTTAACGTTGTCACTAAAACTCGCTCATCTCGCGCAATTCGATCTTGAATCTCATCGATCAAATTATCGATTTGTCCTTCGATAGGACGAACATCAATTACTGGATCTAATAATCCAGTAGGACGGATAATTTGCTCGACCATTTCTGGAGTGTGCTCCAGCTCATAAGGTCCTGGTGTTGCTGATACATAAATAGCTTGATGCACTCGATTTTCATATTCTTCAAAACGCAATGGACGGTTATCAAGAGCAGATGGCAAACGGAAGCCATGTTCTACTAGCACTCCTTTACGAGCTTGGTCACCATTGTACATTCCACGAACCTGTGGAAGCGTAACGTGACTTTCATCGACTACAAGTAAAAAATCTTCAGGGAAATAATCAAGCAACGTATATGGAGTGGCACCTGCTTCACGCAAAGTTAAGTGACGTGAATAGTTCTCAATCCCAGAGCAAAAGCCCATTTCGCGCATCATTTCTAAATCATAGCGTGTACGTTGCTCTAGACGTTGCGCCTCAAGTAGCTTATCCTCAGCGCGTAACAACGCAAGACGTTCCTCTAATTCTTTTTCAATATTTTCAATGGCTTTTCTCATTTTTTCTTCACGTGTAACGAAGTGGGAGGCAGGGAAGATAGCTACATGATCTCGATCCGATATAATTTCTCCCGTTAAGGCATCTACCTCACGAATACGATCAATTTCATCACCAAAAAACTCCACACGAATACAATGCTCGTCACGTGATGCTGGGAAAATTTCCACTACATCTCCACGTACCCGAAATGTTCCGCGTGTAAAACTAACATCATTACGCTCATATTGAACATCTACAAGTTTGCGCAGTAGCTGATTCCGCTCAATTTCCATGCCTGTGCGAATCGATACAACCATTTCTCGATATTCTTCAGGAGACCCCAAACCATAAATACAGGACACAGATGCAATAATGATGACATCATCACGCTCAAATAATGCAGAAGTAGCAGAGTGACGTAGCTTATCAATTTCATCGTTAATGCTAGAATCTTTCTCTATATAGGTATCTGTCTGCGGTACATAGGCTTCTGGTTGATAGTAATCATAATAGCTGACAAAATATTCAACCGCGTTATTTGGGAAGAATTCTTTAAACTCACTATATAGCTGACCAGCTAGTGTTTTATTATGCGCCATAATAAGTGTTGGTTTCTTAACCTGCTGGATGACATTCGAAATGGTAAACGTTTTACCTGTTCCCGTAGCCCCTAACAATGTCTGATGACGCTTACCTGCCTTCACACCCTCCACTAATTCCGCAATTGCCTGTGGCTGATCCCCACTAGGCTGATATGGCGCTTGTAAATCAAATGTTTGCACACATGTCCCCGCCCTTTCCTTCCAATTTGTACATATATTTTAGCATAGCAGTATTAAAATATCGAACATTTAACGAACGAATGTTTGTAAAAAATTTTTTCATCTCGTAAACTTGTAAAAAAAACCGTGAAGCCATTAATACTTGTTACCCTCATAATAGCCGCTTCATCAGGTTTTCAAGCTTTTTCTATTCATTAGATTTTAATTTTAGAGTGGTAGTCACTATCTTTTGGGATGACGTTAGTCTTTTCGGGGAGCTGATTGTCTTCTTTTATGGGGGACACGCATTTTTGGAGCGGGGACGCTTCTATTATGAGCAAGGGGCTTGCACTTTTGGAGTGAGTCTCCTCTTTTTATGAGCGGAGGCATTCACTTTTGGAGCGCCTCTTCTCCCTTTATGAGCGGAGTCACTCACTTTTGGAGCGGTTCTACTCCTTTTATGAGCGGGTTCATTCACTTTTGGAGCGGCTCTTCTCCTTTTATGAGCGGAGTCATACATTTTTGGAGCGGCTCTTCTCCTTTTATGAGCGGAATCCTACACTTTCGGAGCGGTTCTCCTCCACTTATGAGCGGAGGACTATACTTTTGGAGCGGCTTTCCCCTTTATGAGCGGAGTCACTCTCTTTTGGAGCGGTTATCTTCTCTTTATGAGCGGAGGCATTCACTTTTGGAGCGGTTCTTCTCCTTTTATGAGCGGGTTCACTCACATTTGGAGCGGGTCTCCTCCTTTTATGAGCGGGGACATTCACTTTTGGAGCGGCTCTCTTCCTATTATGAGCGGAGGACTACACTTTTGGAGCGCTCTTCTTATTTTACGAGCAAAGTCACTAATCCCCGAGTAGGTTTTCTATATTCTCCCTCAAATCACTTCCCCCTCTTTCAAACAAAAACCTATCATCAATAAACTCACCAACTATCACTCCAATAAAAAATCCCGCTCTCCAATAGATCTGAGAGCGGGTTCGTCCATATGATTATTCTTCTGTTTGCTGCAAGGAATTTAGTTCGGCTGCGTATTGATAAAATGCGTGTTCATCCTTTTCATCGAGTGCTCTATCAATCAGAACCATGAGCTGCTCTTGACGATGCATACGCTGGATACGATTTAAAAATAGATCTAAATAAATCTCGTTTAATAATTTCTCTGCCTCATCAACTTTTTTTGACTGACCAACGGCTTTTAGAAAATCGGTATACGAATAATATTTATCCAACGATCTCACCTCGATCCTTTTCTAAATTATATGAAAATTGAAACTAAAATGCAATGCTTACGAATCGAAAATAACTTGGATTCGCTATTAATCTCTTGAGATTTAAAGCAAATTCTCTAAGCATTTCATTCTTTTCTGAGTGCCCTTTAGCTATTTCCTCTATTTCAATAAATCCATTTTCTGTTCTACACTACCGTTAACAATAGAAAAAGGAGGCATTTCCCATATGACTGGCAATTTTGTAAATGGTTACTTAATTTCATTTAATACTTACATGCTACAACCTATTCAGCACGAAACAAAAATTTTCACCCATGTGATTGACAAACATAATGAACTAATTGTTACACGCAAACCAATGCACGTGCTTCGCAAATCTTGTATCTCTTTAGGCACAACCTATGAAGCGGCAAAACAATCGGCTAAACGTTTCTTTGGCAATCAACATAAGCTACCAATCGTCGTGGCCTTTGATTATGGGTATCCCTGTATATTTCTACCAACCTATTCACCGAATTCCATTCACAATATATGGATTGGATTACATGCAATTATTAATATCACACCTAGTCAATCGGGGTGTATCGTTACATTAAAAAATGAGAAACAAATTGAGTTACCTATTCAGTATGCTTCTATTAGTAAACAGTTTGTGAACGCATCCATGCTCTATAAATACTACATGAATGAACGAAAACAACTTAACCAAGATGCACCCTATCATCCACCCTTTTAAATAGAAAATCCCCCAAGAGCACCTCACTCTTGGGGGATATGTTTATTAATTAATTTTAGATCGTAAAAAGGCATTAATAAATGGATCTAAATCGCCATCCATTACTGCACCGACATTACCTGTCTCTTCATTCGTACGATGGTCCTTCACCATAGAGTATGGATGGAACACATAAGAACGAATTTGTGAGCCCCAGCCGATTTCCTTTTGCTCACCACGTATTTCATCTAGCTGAGCCTGCTGCTTATCAAGCTCTAATTGATATAATTTACCCTTTAACATAGTCATCGCTTTTTCACGGTTTTTAATCTGTGAACGTTCTGCTTGACATTGTACAACGGTACCAGTCGGGATATGTGTAATACGAACTGCTGAATCCGTCGTATTAATATGCTGACCACCTGCACCTGTTGCACGGTACGTATCAATTTTTAAATCCTCTGTACGAATATCGATTTCAATATTGTCATCAAACTCTGGCATAACATCACAAGAAACGAATGATGTATGGCGGCGACCAGACGAATCAAATGGTGAAATACGTACTAAACGATGTACACCTTTTTCAGCCTGTAAATAACCAAAAGCATTGTGACCTTTAATAGACAAGGTAACCGATTTAATCCCAGCTTCATCACCTGGAAGATAATCGACTGTCTCCACTTTAAAGCCACGTTTTTCTGCCCACCGAGTATACATACGTAACAGCATAGAACCCCAGTCCTGTGATTCCGTTCCACCTGCACCAGGATGTAGCTCTAAAATGGCATTGTTTTGATCATATGGACCACTTAATAGCAATTGGAGCTCAAAGTCTCCTATTTTTTGTTGGAATTCTGCTAGCTCTTTGCCTAGTTCTTCCTGTAATTCTTCATCTGGCTCTTCACGTAAAAGTTCCAGTGTCATATCTAAATTTTCATGTGTTTCCACTAAATCTTTATATTCATTGACGATTGCTTTCAAGCCATTTCCTTCATTGATGATTACCTGTGCACCTTGTTGATCATCCCAAAAACCTGGCTCTAGCATCATTTCATCTAGCTCCTGAATACGTGCCTCTTTGTTTTCTAAGTCAAAGAGACCCCCTAAAGTCTGCCAATTTTTTGGCTGTAGTGTCTAACACATTGCGTACATCTGCTAATTCAATCATTGTTAAATCCTCCGAACGTTAGTAATGGAGCTAAAAATTCATTTACAAAGCTCCGTATTTTTTTATTATAACGTTTTTACAAAGGAAAACATACTATCTAGCAGCTGTTAATTGTATTAATTCAACGATCTTATTTCTCGTCCTCAAGCATATTAAGAACCATTCGCTGAAATACTTTCACACGATCATACTGTACAAGTAAATGCTTTGTGCGTTTCTCTAATCTATACTTTAATAAAAATGCTCTCTGTATCCGGTACTCAAGAACTTTCTCACTGATATCCACAATAATTTCCTTGCCATTCACAAAAGTGATCTTCGTCCTCTTTTTATCCACAGCTGAATATTCATCAATATGATGAACAGCAAACCATATACATAGCGGATGTAGTGGTGACCTGCTTGGACACCATAAAATATTCCCGCGTTCATCTACTATGATTGGGTTTTTATTAAGCTTACCTAGAATCATTTTTGATCCATCGAAAGCTCCTCTTAAACTAGAACCAAAATAACGAAGATTATAGTCCAATAACTTTGTCGGAGCTAGTTTAGATATATATTCATTATTTTTCTCGTACACCCGCGTACATAAATTTCCAAAGGAATCATATACAGGCATATACAACATGGTTTCACTACTCATAATATCTTTTTTATGCATCCATAGTCCCCCTTTAAACAGTTTATGTTTCCTTTACAACCAAAATAAAAAGGAATATACCAAAATCCGTACATTCCAAATACTACCGACGAGAAAGATTGCTTAAGAATCTTGATCTTCGCAAACAATCTTTCAACTTTTTCAAAGAAAGCTTCTCTCAATTTTTCTCATCCTCCTTAAGACTTAATGTTAACAACTTAATTTAGGATAATAATAGGATTCATTCCCTCAACTAACCTCCTATTATTACAGCTATTGTATACCGATAATTTCCAATTGTCTATAAATTCTGACTTTTTATACTAAATTTCCTTCAAAATGGAGGAATTTCACAAAGAAAAAGATCATCTCAACATAAAGTTAAAATGATCTTTTTCACCTATTTTATTGAGCTGCACCATGACAGTTTTTAAATTTCTTGCCACTTCCACAAGGGCATAAATCATTACGACCAATGTTTTCAGCCTTACGAACTGGTTGCTTTTTCGGAGCTGAGCCGCCGCCTTCTTCCTTTGGATTAACTGCTTGGCCCTTTGCCACCTCTTCACGCTCTAGATTATTGCGAATTTCTGCCTTCATCGCATACTTCGCAACATCCTCACGAATAGAAGCAACCATATCCTCGAACATCGCAAAACCTTCTTGTTGGTATTCACGAAGAGGATCATTTTGTCCATAGGCACGTAGATGGATACCTTGACGTAATTGATCCATTGCATCAATATGATCAATCCATTTCGTATCAATAGAGCGTAATAGAATAACCTTTTCAAACTCACGCATACGCTCTGGTGTCAATTCTGCCTCTTTTTCATCATAGCGAACATGAACAGCATCAGAAATCATTTGATTAATGTCTTCAGCAGATTTGCCTTGGAAATCAGACACTTTAAGTTGACCTTCATCAAGTAGGTTAGCCGCTACAAAATCTTCAATAGCTTTCAAGTTCCAATCTTTTTGCTCACCTTGCGTATATAGGCCAACAACATTATCGATTGTTTCTTGAATCATGGACTCAACGAGCACACGCATATTTTCTGTTTCCAATACATCATAACGCTCTTTATAAATGATCTCACGTTGCTGACGTAGAACATCGTCATATTGTAATAAACGCTTACGTGCATCAAAGTTATTACCTTCGACACGTTTCTGCGCTGATTCTACAGCTCTCGACACAACTTTAGATTGTAAAGGTTGAGAATCATCCATACCTAGGCGCATCATCATAGACTTCATATTATCGGAGCCGAAACGACGCATTAGATCATCTTCTAGAGATAGATAGAATTGTGTAACCCCTGGATTCCCTTGACGACCAGAACGTCCACGAAGCTGGTTATCAATACGACGTGACTCATGGCGTTCTGTACCGATTACCGCTAAACCACCAATTTCGAGTACACCTTCACCTGGTTTAATATCTGTACCACGCCCCGCCATGTTTGTCGCGATCGTCACGGCACCTTTTGTACCAGCATTCGCAATAATTTCTGCTTCACGTTCATGGTTTTTCGCATTCAAGACATTATGTGGAATTTTATGCTTATCCAATAGTTTAGAAATAATCTCAGATGTTTCGATCGCAACTGTACCAACAAGAACAGGTTGGCCAGCTCTATGGCGCTCTGCAATATCAGCAGCAACTGCTTTATATTTCCCTTCCATCGTTGCAAAAATCAAGTCAGCACGATCATCACGAGCAATCGGTTTATTCGTCGGAATAGCTACAACATTCATATTGTAAATATTTCGGAATTCCTCTTCCTCTGTTTTCGCCGTACCTGTCATCCCTGCAAGCTTTTGATACATACGGAAGTAGTTTTGGAAAGTAATGGTCGCCATCGTCATCGATTCATTTTGAATCTCAACGCCTTCTTTAGCTTCAATTGCTTGGTGTAAGCCATCAGAATAACGACGGCCCTTCATCAAACGACCTGTAAAGCCATCAACAATCACAATTTCGCCATCCTGCACAACATAATCGACATCATTATGCATACTAACATGCGCCTTTAATGATTGATTGATTGCATGATTTAAACGAACATGTGTCAAATCAAACAGATTATCAATGCCGAAAGCTTTTTCTGCCTTTTCAACACCTGCATCCGTCAACGTAACACCTTTCGTTGATTCCTCATACGTATAATCCGTTTCCGCATTTAACATACGTACAAAGGCATTCGATTGCTTATAAAGCTGTGCTGATTTCCCAGCTTGACCCGAAATAATTAATGGCGTACGCGCTTCATCAATTAAAATCGAGTCGACCTCATCAATAACAGCATAGTGCAACGGACGTTGTACACGTTCCTCTTTATAAAGCACCATGTTATCACGTAAATAGTCAAACCCTAGCTCATTGTTTGTACTATACGTAATATCCGCCTCATACGCAGCTCGTTTTTCCTCTTTTGAAAGGCTGTTTAGGTTAAGACCAACCGATAAACCTAAGAAATTATACAGCTGTCCCATTTCAGCAGCATCACGACTTGCTAAATATTCGTTGACTGTAACAACATGTACACCTTTACCAGTGATCGCATTTAAATAAACAGCCATCGTCGCCGTTAATGTTTTACCTTCCCCGGTTTTCATTTCTGCGATATTACCTTCATCAAGCGCAGCAGCCCCCATAATTTGAACACGGAATGGGTACATTTCTAAAACACGTTTCGCCGCTTCTCGACAAACAGCAAAAGCCTCCGCACGAATCGAATCTAACTTCTCTCCATCGGCATAGCGCTTTTTAAAATCGTCTGTTTTCGCTTGTAATTGATCATCTGAAAGCTGTTCCATTTGAGAAGCGAAACCCTCAACTTGGTCAGCGATTTTTTCTAATTTTTTTAACTCACGTTTATTGAAATCAAATAATTTATTTAATAGGTTTGCCATGAATGTTTTTCACTTCCTATATAGATTCAACTTTCATTTTACCATTGTGTAACAGTTTCATGCAAACGGTCACCCCGTTTACAGTAGTAGCCATACAAAAAAAGACTCTCGCCATCGCGAGAGCCTTTGTCATCATGAAGTTTAAGTTGTTTCAATTAAGCCATATTTTCCGTCTTTACGTTTATACACAATATTTGTGCCATTTGACTCAGCATCTGTAAAGACATAGAAATCATGTCCAAGCATATTCATTTGTAAAACAGCCTCTTCTTGGTCCATTGGTTTTAAATCAAATTGCTTTGTACGCACAATGGAGTATTCTTCTTCCTCTGTAGCGGCATCAGCGGCTGCTTGTGTAGTAGCAAAATAAAGGCCTGCACCTTCACGCTCACGGAATTTACGGTTTACTTTTGTTTTATGCTTACGAATTTGACGCTCTAATTTATCAACAATTAGATCAATAGCAGCATACATATCGTTATGACGCTCTTCAGCACGCAGAGTTAAGTTTTTCATTGGAATTGTGACTTCCACTTTAGTTTGCTTGTCATTGTAAACCTTTAAATTGACATTAGCGTTGGCGTTAACATCTTCGTTAAAATAACGTTCCACTTTGTCGACTTTGTTCTCAACATACTCTCGAATAGCTGGAGTTACCTCAATATTTTCACCACGAATGTTAAAGTTTAACATGTAAACTCCTCCTTTATAACTGCTATACTATATATTTCTACACAAGTGTGTGAAATTCCTCTAAAATCATTCTTTTTTTTACAAAATATTTTTATTTTAATTTAGTAGAAAACTCTATTTTCTATCAGTGAATTTACCGTGCGTTCAAACTACTCCTGTATGGAGACACACTGTCATATGGCAGTGAAAGTATTATGATTAAAAATCATTTTGTTTCTTCGCTTCTGCCGCTTCCTTTTTACGTCGCAGCTTTAATTCTTCAACAATCAAATCTTCTACTGGTCCTTGATCATTGAAATGGATGCCATATTGCTTACCGTTACCAAACGGGCGACTCCAAATGACATCCCCATATGCTCGCACCTCAAGTGTATCAAGTACAAATCGGAGGTCCAATGGTGGAGGGTTGACGCCTAAATCCACTTCAGTAAACATTTTTAATCCACGCGGACTAATATCCAGCAAGTCTGCCATGGCTGTCTGTCCATGATTGACCTTTCCATTCTCATACATAGCAAAAGTTATTTGAATAGGCTCCTCGAATTTAAAGCGGAAGCCTTCTTGACGCTTAAAGATCATATTCCCACCCCAGTACTATATTAAACATTGATATTGCTTTGATTATGACACGCTGCCCTACTTACAACCAGAGGGAATAAGTAACATATTTTACCGTTGAATAGCCTAATTTATGACTATTTAGTGATAATTTTTAGTTGATGATTCTTGCCATAAAAAAGAGACCACCCATTGAAGATGGCCTCTCGTTGTGTCTAAATTTGTCCGCTGTTTCCTTGACCAAACTGCTGTTGTCGATTAATGCGAATAACTTCCTTCCACGTATCGCGGAATTCCGTCACCAATCCTTCTACTTCTTCAATAATGGCTACATCATTTTGAATGTTCGCTTCGACTAAACGATGATTCATATATTCATAAAGAGGAAGCATTTGTTTCGAAATTTCAATATCCATATTGAGTGTAGACATTAGCTCGGCAATAATTGCCTGGGCCTTTTGAAGATTCATATTTCTCTCTTGGATACTTTTTTCATGTATCGCAAGTTTTGCTTTATTCAAGAATTTTAAACAACCGTTATAAAGCATTAACGTCAACTCACCAGGGGAAGCAGTGGTTACACTATTTTGTTTATACGCGTTTTGTGCTGTTAAATTTGCTGCCAATAAAGGACAACTCCTTTGAAAGGTTACTTATTTACTAGTTTAAACCATTTTCCGAAGAAAAGCTAATAGGTAAATATTAATTCTTTTTGTCATAATACATGCCATCCATCACACGAACATTCGAATAAGGATTGAAATATTGCTGTTCACTTTTTTTCGTTTTTTGTAAGTTTGCCATATCTTGTTTAACTGCATCCATAACAGCCGCTAACCGTTCTTTAATGCCATTATCTAGTTCTAATAATGTGCGATGAATTCGATTTTGTTCATCGAATTGAAATCCATCGTTCATTAACTTATAAACAATCAATTCACGCTTGTCCAGCATATTGTTGATTGTTTCGATATATTCATCGCGGTCTTCACCTTTAGGAATTTCACCCAAATGCTTAAATAAATTAGCTGACACCTGCAATAGTTGTTCTGTTTGCTGCATATTTTTCTCCTACCTTTTTAGAAAACTCAGCCTTGCATGAACATGCTAGATTGTTGATTTGCTTTGTTTATTGCTTGTTCCATCGCTGTGAATTGTTTCCAATATCGAGCTTCAACCGTTTCGAGTTTTCTCTTCCATGTATCAATACGACTTTCAGTATCTACTAAATTTTTGCCTATTGAGTATTGAGAGTCTGTCATTGTAGAGCGACCAGCTTTTTTCTCAATATTAATCTCTAAAGATTTCATAGCTCCAAATCTTAATTTATCTAGATAGCCACGTGTATCTACAGTTTTACCATCAACTATATCTTCCTCTTTACCTTCACTATTTTTAAAGAGTTTTTCCACCGCTTCTGGGTTTTCTTCTAATGCTTTACGTAATTTCTTTTCATCAATTTCTAACATCCCGCCATCATTATAATCTTTAGTTGTGGTAATACCTATACTATAAAGTGTATTGTATTTAGAATCATCAATAGCTGGATTAGATTGATAGATTAAAGATCTCATGTCTGACAAACCATTTCGCAAAATAGTATCATTTCGAAGTAAGCCGCTTTTTGCTTTCTCTTCCCAAAGCTTAATTTCATTTTCAGACATCTCGTCTTTTTGCTCACTAGTTAACGGTGTATAATCTCTATATTTAGTTTGTTTTAATTGATCATTAAGATCCTTTATTAAACCATTATATGTGGTAACAAAATCTTTTATTTTATCTATTATTTCATCTATATTTGTAGTTGAAGTCATAGTAACTGCTTGTGCTTTTGGTGCATCATTTACAGTATCTTCATTTACTGTACCATCTGGATTTAAAATACCAGCTTCTTCTGCATCTTGTTGTGAAGTAATTTTTGTATTTTCTGCATCTGTAAGACGTGTTTGCGCAGCTTTTAATTCTGCATCTGCATTCAAATATTCTGAACGCAATGTGTTTTGTTCTGCCAATGCATAAAATTTATCCTTTTGCTCCGGTGTAAGCTCATTCCAAATTCCAGCTTGCTTTTCAGTTAAATCACTAACAGTTTTCTCTCCACTTTTTAATTGTTTTAACAATCTATCACCAAACTGACTATACTTTTGCTTTAAGTCATCAGCTAGTGCCTTTTGTTGATAAGTTTCTAAAGTTGATGAATCTGTAGCTATTAAATTTGTTAAATCATCTTTACTTAAAGATTTTAATGCTTTTTTTACCTCATCAGAAAAATTCGTATTATTGTCAATATCTTGATGTATTTTTTGAATGGAATCATCACTATTATATGAAAAATTCTTCAAAGCAATAATTGCATCTGTATCAAAATCTTTTAATTTTATACCATATTTTTCATAGTTGGCTTGAAGTCTAAAATCAGTCAATTGTTGTGTATTTAATGAAGGTAAATTTTGTAATTTTTCATCTGATAAAGATTTCAACTTAGCTTTACTTTCATCGCTTAAATTACTTCCATCTATTGCTGACTTAATATCTGATACTGATTGACCAGGAGTTATATTATCTATGAAAGTAATCTCTTCATCAGATAAATCTCTCCAAAAATCCCCACCTAATTTTCGATAATCCTCTTGCTCTGCCAAACTCAATGTATTACCAAATGCTGATACATAGGCATTATTATGGTCATCTGTATAATTTTTAATACTATTTGAACCAAAATAATTTGTTTTCTTTGTATCGTAATTTGATTGCTTATTTGTTAAATTTATTTTTGCATTTTCTAATTCTACAGCAGCAGCTTTATATTTATCCGCAATAGTATGAACGCTATTAAATGTGTCTTTCAAAGTAACATTGTAACCCGAAATTGTAAAAGTATTTGTTGAACGTTCTGTAGTAATACCATTTACAGTGAAAATAGCATTTTTCCCATCAGTCGTTTGGAATTTACTAGTTACATTACCGTTTACATCCTCAAAAAAACCTATTTTTTTGAAAATATCTTGGCCACTAACAATTTGAATTTCTTCTCCTTCTTTAATATCACCTGTATTTTTAGCTGTAAAGGAAAAACGTCCATTTTCAAAGACTGCATTAACTCCTGCACTGCTAGAATTCACTTTACTAATGAACTGATCTACTGTCATATCCTCAGTAACTTCAATTTTTGTTGCTTTCACAGCTAATTTACCATTGCTTTGAATCGCCTTAATTTCTATTGTTCCATTTGCGCCTAAATCAGCCATCTTAGTAGAACCAACGGCATTTACTTGTTTTCCAATGGAACGTGCTGCTGTTGCAAGTTGTGAAACCCCTTCTATTGAAAGTGACCCTGCTGCTGTTCCCGTTGCTGTAGCTGAAACTAAGCTAGAATTTGAACTAGTTGCAGTTTTTGAAATTAAATTTTTAAGAACTAAATTATCAGCAATATAAGTATCAAATGTTTTAAGCTTTGTATTTATACTACGGTAAGCATCACGTTGCCATTCATATTTTTGTTTTTGTTGATACAACTTATTTAATGGAGCCCTTTCCGCAGACATTAATTTTTTTACAATTTCATCAATATCCATTCCTGATGCTAATCCACCAATTCTATTTACCATTTTATTTCCTCCTTATTTAGGATATCTTATATTTTCTCGTCTACAATCATACCAAGCATTTTTTGCATTTCATAAAAAGCGTCTAGAAGCTTTTTTGGGGGGATTTCTTTTACTACTTCATCTGTATCCTTATTTACCACTGTTACATAGTAACGTTCTAAACCTTCATGATACTTAAATTTTGAAGCACTATTGTTCACTTCTAGCATCTCATTCATTTTTTTTACAGCCTCTTGTACTTTTACTCTCATTTCATCATTATTTTCAAATTTTATTTGTTCAACATTGGCTACAGGTATCTTCTCTGTAGTTATACTTTCTTGCTTAGCAACTGTAGGTATATTGTTGAAGATAGATTTATTTGTAGCCACCGCTTCCATATTTACATTTTCTGTAATACGCATTTCTCCACCCTCCTAGAATTTTTCAAATCTGACTATTGGTAATATCGGTTAAAAAAAAAAGAATTTCAGTTTCTCTATAAAACATCAATAAAAAACTGAAATTCTCTTATTTATATTATAAGTAACGCAGGAAAAGCGATAATCAGACATGACCAACTTAACATTTAGTTGCAAGTTAAATTTTATTAAAACTAACCTAAAAAAGATTATTTATAACAGGACTTAAGATAATTATGCCAACAATATAGGTTAATTTCTAATTTTTTACTTGTTTATAGATTTCATTTATTAAAATACCTAATTCATAATCATAAATATTTGATGCGTTAATAAAGTTTATTAATTCATATAAAAGATCAGTATCCTCAGTTTCATATGCTGTGACCATTAAATTGTAGATTGTATCAATATTTTTTGGATACTCTTTATACGAACTGTAAAAAATCTCCTTCAATTCATTGTAATTAGTCTCTTTATGAATCATATAACCTTGTCTTGTATTTACTATACCTTTAATTATTTTTAATAATTCATTTGCAACTAATCGGTTTCCTTCTACATTTAAATGCTGGTGATCTGGTAATAAATATTTTTGAATTTCTCTAATATCTATTTGATTTTCTAAGGGTACGTAAAAGATGTTTTTATAATCTTCCTTAGAACTTAATATTTTATTATAACTTTTAATAGCTTCGTTTATTTTAGGAAATCTACTTTCCATTTTTAAGGATGTAGGGGCTATTCCAATAAGAATTAATTTACATTCTTCTCTAAATTTTAAATATGACAATATTCTATCCAAATAAACAGCAAACTCATCTTTAGGTACCCGTTGTTTTCCATTTAGTTCATCTCTAAACCAGCAATCTACAATACCTACATGTAAAATTATTATTTCAGGTTCGTGGAAGAATAAGTAATCTATGAATTCCGAGTATACTCCAGCAATGGTTTGGCCTCTTTTAGATTTATTTATTAGTTCTATATAGGGATTAAACTTATATGTCATTAATAAGTCTTTAATAATAATTGCTGGATAAGTTTGCTCATAACCGACAGCTAATTCTTTTTCATCAAATGAAAAAGAATTAATTCTATGCGGGCGAGGTAAGGATAAGGAATCTCCGGCTATTAAAATTCTCATCTATAAACCTCCATTAATTTTCTCATACATAAGGAATAATTCAGTTGCTTCATTAATACACAATAAATTTTCAGAAAATTCCCCACCATATAAAAAAGCCTCAGTTTGTCGAAAAACCCCTGGCTTATAGCGAATATCTAGTGAATCATCTAATTCAACGGCTTCAATATTTAAATTTCCTATTTTTTGCTTCTTTAATTTTTCAAATGGCCTTAATAAATAACGGCTACTTTTAGTCATTAATTCTAGATTCCAACTACCTGGTGAATTCCAATTAGCATGATATGAAAATAAAATCTCCTTTTTGGTAATTCCAGCCCCTACAAAAACACTGCCTCTGGGATGCCAATCAATGTGACTTTGTGTTATTGTTTTAATTTCTTTTGGTATCCCCCCTAAAAAGAAAGCAGTATCTACAACATGAGTTGAATTTGCAATAAACCAATTGTTGAGTTTAAAAATTGAACGGTTACCATCATTTAAACGATATGCCCATTCATTAAACTCAAAAAAGAAAGATGTTAATCCACCTTCTTGTTCAATTCTTTTTTGAACTTCTAATATAGAGGAATAGAATCTTCTATTGTATCCAATATAAACGTTTGAATTCATTTGTTGAGCTAATATGAATAAAGAAGATATATCTTTATATGTAAAAGCGCCTGGTTTTTCAATTAAAATATTTTTTATTCCCTTTTTAATTAGATACTTAGAATTTACTTCTAAATTCTCAACATTAGTAGCAACAATTGCGTAATCAGGTATACTGGTAAGTCTATCAAAAGCCTGTTCAATACCACCTCTAATTACAGGAATGCCTGTAGCAGCTTCAAATAAATTAGCGCTATTCTCACTTCTTCCGATTACTTCAAATTTTACATTTAAATCTTTTAAAACTTCCGCGTAGCACTTTGCCATGTTTCCTGCACCAACTAATAATACATCCATTATGTTATCGCGCCACCTCTACCATTTAGAAACTTATTAAAAGCTTTTAATAACATTATATGTTCCTGTTTACTTTGAGAGTAACTTACCAAATCACAATTATTATATTGTTGTAATTGTTCATATACTAAATTTGTCAATTGACTTTGATACTCTACATTAAAAGAATAATCCAAATCATTTATAGAATAGATTCCTCTTGATTCATAAATTTTTATTTTTTGTGTTTGAGATGAAAAATATATTGATAATGGTTTTTCACCACTTTTGAATGATTCAAGTACTAATTTATGCTTTTTTGGTGTAGTAATTGTTATTCTACCAGTAAAATCCACATAGCCAGGTCGTTTATTTTCCATAATTTCTTTATCTAACAATGAAATATCAACGTCAGCATTTTTCTCTTCAACAATAAACAAGAATAAATTTAAAAAATGAATAGCATTGGATGACATATTCCAATTCACGCCAGAAACTTTACACTCTATTGAATGAGATATTTCAATTTCATTTTTCAATTTTTTATATGACTGCCACATTGGTCTAGAACAATTCACATAAACTTTTGTGTTTACTCTATTTAAAAGTTCATTTGCTTCATTATATTCTTCATAATTCGGAAAAAGAAATTTTTCCAATAAAATATATTTTACTAATGCATGTGAAATTAATTGTTTTAAGACTAAAAGTCTTTGTTTAGAATTAGTTGAAATTACTACGAATTCCAATTCATTTGGTAATTCATTAATATTTTTTAAATATGTTATTCTTGTGTTACACAGATTCACTTCATTTAATCTAGTTTTACAAAGATTCCATGCTTTTTCTAAAGGGTCTACAATAAATAAATTTACATTATCAATTAAAGCTAAAGCTTGAAGATGACGACTCCCTAATTGGCCAGCACCAATAATAGCTAAATTTTTCATATTTCACCTTTTTCCATCGTATTAATTTTCATTTCGCGAAAACTCTCTTTTTACTAACCTGACCTCTAAAATTTAATTTTATACTGTACCAGTTTGAAAAAAGAGCAAACTAAGTTAAGAATACAAATACAAATTATTAATAAATGTTTCAAGAATTAGTGAAATTGAGTAATGCCGACCATTCATGTAAATCCTCAGAGTAAATTTAGAGATAATGCTCAACAAAAAAATTGACATTGACTGTTATTTCTTTTATAGCCATGAGCATGATAAAAATACTTACATTCAATTTGATTCTTCTATTTAATATTTTTACCATAAATCGAAAAAAATTTAAGAAACTCAATACTAACGGATGAAAAACTTTTCATTTGAAATCAATTATCATTTCAATCTAGTGCCACTTTTTTATACTGGCTTTAAAAAGCAGTATCACGCCACCCAATATACTGACTCAGTTAACTTTTAGATACCTTTATTTTTTTGTTTCAGCATTCTTTTTAAAGTCTCAAGATCACTATGTTCATCAATATCTAAATGATAAGATCTATCCATGAGATACCCAATTTGATTATCATTTAAGCTTGTATCTATTGTTAGATTACTCACGCTATTTATATAAATTGCCCCATTGACAATATAGTAAAGAGGAAAATCCTGTCTTCTTACAGTGCTACCGCCACTTAATAATGGAAAAACTTGATTGTTTTGACCAACCCTTCTTATAAGAATAGGATGATCTATAACTGGAGACAAACTAACTAGTGATTCGGCTTTTTTTTCGTAAATTAATTCAATTGCCTCATCAATTTGTTTAGATTTTCTCAATGGTTGCGTTGGTTGTAATAAAACTATGTAATCGTAATATTCATTTAGTTTATTTAATTGTTTTAAAATATACATGATAACTTCAATTATTTTTGTATAATCAGTAGCAAGATTTGGAGGTCGTAATTGAGATACTATAAAACCTAATTTTTCACAAGTTTCAGCAATTTCTTGAGAATCTGTAGATATATATATTCGATCGATATATTTAGAAGCTTTTGCTTCATCTAAGGTATATTGAATAAGTGGCTTTCCTTCTATCTCTACAATATTTTTATTCCTTATACCTTTACTACCTCCTCTTGCAGGAACAATTGCTAACACCTTTTTCCTTCCAATCATGTATACTTTAACACCTTTCTATCAATGAAGCTTTTTTGTAAAGAGGTTTTCCAAAAAAGTTCATCATTAATAACCTTCAAAAATAATTCATCACTATTTCCTTGGCCAAATTGCGTATTGTATGTTGCTTCTTTTCTTCCTAAAACGTAATTTACACTTTCCACCATTTCATCTACGATTTCATCACAGTGAATTATATGTTTATGACTTTCATTGTATCTACCATTTTGACGGGTACCTACATCTATGGCCATTATATTGTATACTTGTGCTTCTCGTATTCCTGAACTAGAATTACCAATAATAAATTCAGCATTTTTTAATAATGTTAAAAAAAATTCAAACCGAATAGAAGGAAACAATAAGAAGTTAGATAATTTCTCTAATCTATTATATTCTTTTATAATTTCTTTATTTCCTAAATCGTTATTGGGATAAATGACAATATAATTTCTTTTTGAAGAAATTAAACCATCGACAAAAGACTTTGCTTTATTTTTTATATTCTCAACATCAGTGGTAACCGGGTGATACATTGCAATTGCATATTTATCAAAATTAATTTCATATCTTTCTTTTACCTCACATAAAGAGGGTAATTGTTTAGATTTCATGATATCTATATCAGGTGATCCTATAATATGTATATTTTCTTCACTTTCACCTAGCTGTAAAATTCTTTCTTTTGCTTCTTGATTACTTACTAAATGAAAATGTGCAAATTTAGTGATAGCATGTCTAATTGATTCATCAATCGTACCTGATACCTCACCACCTTCAATATGCGCAACAAGTACATTATTTAAAGCGCCTACAATAGCTCCTCCTAATGCTTCAATACGATCTCCATGTACTACAATTAAATTAGGGCGAATTTCTAATATGTATTCACTTAGCCCCTTTATTATATTACCTAACGCTTGATCTGTACTCGTTTCAGTAAATTGATTAGCAAAATGATACACATTTTTAAATCCATCTTTCTCAATTTCCCTCCAAGTTGATCCATACAAAGGCATAAGATGCATTCCTGTTACAAATAAATATAATTCATAATTTTCATGCTCCTGTACTTTTAGCATTAATGTTTTCAATTTCCCGTAGTCTGCCCGTGTACCAGTTAAAAATAAAATTTTCTTCACTAATTATCACCTATTGCTAATATCATCATAACTTAAATGTTGTCCTTTTTTTATTTCTCTTTTCGAAAATTTCCCTAAAATATTCTGAAAATCAGCTGCCGCTATTTCCCCAATACCAGGACGCTTAACCCAAATATTGCTTTTTGAAAAACTTTCATTTGGTGCGATGTCTTTAATAGCTACTACAGTAGCAAATGCAAAATCAATCGTCGCCCGTTCTTCTTCGACAGCTTCTTTTTTTCCTCCACGCATAAGCGCAATTTCTTTGGATGCCTGGATAAGCTGAGTAAGCTCACTAGGTGTCATTGAACAAATAATATCCGGTCCTAAGCGTGATTTACTATCTGTAAAATGTCTTTCTAAAATACTTGCTCCTAAAGCAGTGGCTGCTATGCAGGCATTATTATTTAATGTATGGTCTGACAAACCTATTACTGCATTCGGAAATGTATCTTTTAATTCCTGCATTGCACCTAATCTAACTAAGTGTGCAGGTGTAGGGTATACATTAGTACAATGTAATAATGCATAATCAATCTCATAAGCTTCTAAAATTTCTACAGTTTTCTGTATACTATTAATATCATTCATTCCGGTAGAAACAATCATAGGTTTTCCGAAGGAGGCTATATGTTCTATTAAAGGATAGTTATTACATTCACCTGATCCAATTTTATATGCTTCTACACCTATTTTTTCTAATCGATCAGCAGCAGCTCTTGAAAAAGGAGTACTTATAAAAATCATACCTTTTTCTTCAACATATTCCTTTAATAATCGTTCATCTTTTTCATTTAATGAGCAACGTTCCATTACTTCATAAATTGAAACATCTGTATTCCCTGGAATTACATTTTTTGCACTTGGACTCATTTCATCTTCTATAATATGAGTTTGATGCTTAATAATTTCTGCTCCTGCCTTCCATGCAGCATCTACCATTTCTTTTGCCACTTCAAGTGAGCCTTCATGATTAATCCCAATTTCAGCAATAACAATTGGCGGATAATCTTGTCCTATTTTGCGTCCGCAAATTTCTATAAATGGATTTACCATTTTTTCATTCCCACCTTTCTCATACATCCTTTTAAGATTTATAATTTAAAACCATTTTCCTTCAACCATTTTTCTAATAATTGATATACAATTTCTTTTTGCTTAACTAATATTTGATTTTTGTTTCCTTCACTTAATAAATGACCGGCTGTTTGTTTATTACAAATTAATTCCGTTTGTTTAGAGATCTCCGTATTAAAATTATCATTATTTATATTAAGTATCCAATTGGATGCTGCAATCTCTTTGTACAACTTTTCATGTTTTGGGTAAGAAATTATAGGTATAACAGGGACTCCTAATGATAATGCACATATATTAGCGTGGAATCTCATAGCAAAAATTGTTTTACAAGATGTATAGTATTCAAAAGTCTTTAACTCTTCATCCTGAATAAGAGAAGCAATTGAAATTCTCGTACGTGTATATTCATTTTTTATGTAAGGTAAAACATCCATAATAGCTTGGTAATCTGAAATAATATGTGGGAAAAATATAATATTATAGTTTGTTTCTTTACAAATGCGATTAATTTGTTCACCTATTATACTTAAAAATTGTAAATATGTTATATTTTTGTAGCGGGTTTCTTTCATATCTAATGCAATATTAAATCCAATTGAATCTACTTTTGAAGATGTGTCAATTAAATCTTTAACAAAAAATCCATGATCAGGAATAACATGGATAAAAGAACTAAACTCTGAAAAGTACTTTTTTACTATTTCATAAGAACCATCATTACGTACAGTAAAGAATACATTCTTTTTTTCTTTTAATATATATAAAAATTTCCTGAATTTTTCAATGTTATCTTTATTCAAGCCTTTATTATCATCAATTCCTATTCCATTTATAAAAATTGGTTTAGTTATGGACTTTAAATTTTCTTCAGAAATATCAAAAGTTGTACCTGTAGCAGAATAATCCCAGCAGAGTTCAAAAAAATTCCCACCACCAATAACTAAAATATCATGTTCATTAGCCATTTCAACAAATTTTTTATCGAACTCCATTTGACCCCAACTTCGATAAAACTTCCTTATTTCTAACCTAGTAATTTCTAAATCCTTCATTTCTTTACCAATTAAACGGGAGAGTTGGGAGTAAAAACCTGAATGATTTGCTACATCTCCAATATTCCCAGAGAAACTCGCTAAATGTAGTATTTTCATACAACAATCCCCCTGTCGCCAACAATTCTTATTAATTGTAATTCATTAATATATGGTGCATTTATAAGCTTAGCTCCATTCTTGGCAGTATTATATACTTTTAAGTTTGAATTCTTCAGTTTTTCACTAAACCAATAAAAAAATGCATATAATGTTGGGTTAGTATAAATATAATCATCATCATTACTTTTCAATTTACGAAGTTTTTCTGTATTTTGTACTGTCTTTCCAGATGTGGATTCTTGAGCATGTGTATATTCACCTTTAAACCCCATATCTTGACCAAATAAAATAACAGCTTGGTAATTCTGTTTCTCTATATAACTAAAAATAGTTGTACTAACAGAACCACCTGTTTCAATTAGGGTAGCATTATTTGCCTTTGCATATTTTTCAGCAGATAAATAGCCTTCTTGTAAAAGAATGTAGCGCTTTCCTCTATGAAGTCTTATAGCTGTATGGTTTGCTGTTGAAAGATAAAATAAAGCCCCCACATATTTTGTGTATAGAAGTTGCTTTTGCATTGTATCATTAGCATCTGTAATAAAAACTCCCATCGGAGTTATACCTTGTTTCTCTATTACATTTAGAGCTGCTCCACACACATAAATATCTACAGAGTGCTCAATTTTTTTTAGCCAGTGCACAGTTTCATTTAAAGAAGGGCCAGCTGCAACTAGGCAAGCAATTTCATGTCGTGGTTGCGGATAGTAAAAACTATCTCCTAATTTATAATTCAAGTTAAAGTTTTCACGTAATAAATCTTTATTTATTTTATAAGAACGTTGTGTATTTTTCATTACCTCAAGAATTGGAAAAAGCGGATGCATTTGTCCAATAGCCCTTATCCATACATCAGGAATTAAAATCTGTATATTTTCTTCAAATTTAATATCTTTTAACGTATTTGTTATTATTAAATTTGATTTTCCTTCAAATTGGACTAAGCCATATTTTTTAAAAATTCGATACTCTTCATCTTCAAAATAATATACAATTATTTTTTTTTCACTGTTAAGGCAATTTAAGAGAGCTTCAATGTGATAACCAATTCCTAAACCTATTAAAAAATAAGCATCTTTGCTTAAGTCTATTTCTTTTTCTATCCAATTTTTAGCACCCTGCTTTGGTTCATAATGACTATATATAGAAATATCATTAACTAAAAGAGTATACTGTTTGTTACGTGTTGGTATTATTTTATATTTCATTATTTACACCATGAATTGTATAGGTAGTAATTGTTCAAAAAAAGGTATAATTTCATATTCGAAAATATCTGCAACTAGTAAATAATCTTGCTTGTTTAAACCCTCATTTATTTCTATTAAAAAATCATTTATTTTAGTTACATCAAAAATAACACTCACTTGGTTACTATTTAATAGTGTGCTAATTTCTGAAAGCCAAAGGGTACCTTCTGAGAAATCACTTACAGCATTTAACGCTGCATTAATATTTTCATTTCTAAAGTTCTCCACTATGTACATAGCTCCGCGAGGGACTTTTTGTATATATTGGTTATAAGTATCTATAATATCTAAAATATCCATTTTTTTATTCTCCTAGTAACTTTTCTGCATCTTCTTTAGCTTCCTTTGCAAAATCAATCGTTTTTTCTATAGCTTCAATAGTTTTAGAGTATAAATCAATATTTTGTCGATATACTCTAGAATACATTTCTTCACGTGTTTCTTTACCTTTAGGTTCATAAAAATTCATAATATCTAAAGTAATAGGATCAAAGATTTTTTCAGATGGAACTTTTGTTTTCAATTTTTCTACTTTTGAGTCTACTTTATCCAAAGCCGTCAGTGTTTTTTGGGAAAATTCATGATTTGAATTATTTGTTTTAAGAGCCGTTTGTCCTTTTTTAAGTTCTACTAAAATCTCCTTATAAATTGAAATATCTTTATTAATCACATTTCGATAGTGTATATAACTTCCATTCTGTTTATTAGTAGTTTCATATAAAGAAACAATGTTTTCTCTCTTAACAAATTGATCGCAAAATTTTAAAAATGGCATTTGTTTCATTCCATTAATTTTTAATCCGCCTTCAGTGCAATTATATATTTTGTCTTTTAACTCTATACTTTGAATTATTTCTTCAAAACAATGTTTCATTGTTATAAAGCTATGGTTTGTCAAAACTGGTGTACCATAATAACCTTCAACTTCAAAAGGTTTTACTTTTTCCAAGAATTTTTGGGTAATTGTTTGATTATTTTTATTGCCCTTAGCGTGTGTTTCATTGTTTAAATATGCTAAATCTTGGCCGATTAAAGCGATTTCTCCCGTTGTTAAAAATCTTGCAATACTTAAAGCAAAATTTGCAACTGATCCTCCACCATGTATTAAGGGAAGATCAATATTAAAATTTCTTTTTAAATAATTGTGTAATTTAGAACTTAAAGAATCTAAAAAAGCATAACGTGGTAATTTATAATTTTTTTGAATCATATAATTATTATCACAAGAATAAATTAATTGTGCCTTGTTCAACTTTTGTTCTTTAAAGTGCTTTTCATAATTTGATAAAGCGCCTTCAATTGATATAATATAATCTGGCTCAATTCCATTTTTCAATAATGTTGTAAGTGTAGAGCCAGCCGCTATTAAAATAACATTGGGTAATATTTCCTTTAATAAAGACAATTGTTTAGTTAGAGAAGGACCGCTAGAAGCTATTACAATTGGACAATTATATTTTTTTTCTAGTACATTTAAAGATAAATCTACATAAGAATATAAAGTATTTTTAATTTGATTTTCTTGCCAAGCTTCACTCTTCCATCGAATAGTATTTGTAAAAATTTCATTAAAGCTTTGTTTATCTTTTATTCTTAACAGTAAATCCCTATAAAAATCAAGGAAAATTTTATCATAATTGGGTAAACAAATAATATTTATTTTTTGACTATAAAATCTTAGTTTTTTATCAATTTCTTTCTCAATTTCATCTAAATCCATACCATTATAAACTGTATATGGTCCGACATTATTGTTAATTAACTCTTTAAGCGGTTCAATAAATAAAATTTTTTTAGCGTCAATTTTTTGTTTTTTTAATTCTTCTGCTAAAAAACCTTGGCCAAATCCAAAAATGATATTAATAAACCCATCCTTAAGTTCTTTTTCTAAAATCCGTTTTGCTTCTTTTTCAGGATCATATTTACTATGTATTAAAAAACCATTTATTTCCATTGTCTCTTTACCTGTACGTGTTGGTATAAACTTAATTGCTAAATTATCCATTTATAATACACCTCACAAGTTATATCGACATTCTCTTAAAATTATTAAGAAGGTTCTCTCATAATTTTGAGAGAACCTTCTTTTACAAAAATTATTGTAATAATTGTAATACGCCTTGAGGCTGTTGGTTTGCTTGAGCTAACATAGATTGTGCTGCTTGCATTAAAATATTGTTCTTCGTGAAGCCCATCATCTCTTTTGCCATATCTGTATCGCGAATACGAGATTCAGCAGCAGTAAGGTTTTCAGAAGTTGCACCTAAGTTGTTAATTGTGTGTTCTAAACGGTTTTGTACCGCACCTAGAGCCGAACGTTGAGTAGATACTGTTTCTAATGCTTTATTAAATGTAGATATTGCTACATTAGCACCTGATTGAGTACTAATATCAACACCTGAAACTCCTAATGTAGCTGCTGTCATACTTGAAATACTTAAGCTGATTGATTGTCCAGTGTTAGCACCGATATGGAATTTTTTACCAGAGAAGCTACCGCTAAGTAACTTTTGAGTATTGAATTCTGTATTATTAGCAATACGTGTAATTTCTGAAGCTAGTGCATCCACTTCTTTTTGTAAAGCATCACGATCAGAAGTTACGTTTGTGTCATTTGAAGATTGAACTGCTAATTCACGCATACGTTGTAAGATTGCATGAGTTTCGTTAAGAGCACCCTCCGCAGTTTGGATTAAAGAGATTGAGTCTTGAGCGTTTTTAGTCGCCATATCAAGACCACGGATTTGTCCGCGCATTTTTTCAGAGATTGCTAAACCAGCAGCGTCATCGCCAGCACGGTTTACTTTGTAACCTGAAGATAATTTCTCAAGGTTTTTAGAAGCTTGAGTGTTGTTGAAAGTAAGGTTACGGTGTGTGTTTAAAGCTGAAATGTTGTGTTGAATTCTCATTTGGAATTCCTCCTTGAATAATTGTTTTGTTATTCCACATCCGTGTGGAATTCGGGTTAGGTAGTATGTATTTACTTCCCGCCCCTTACAAACTATATATCGTAATTAGTTGGAAATGTTTAATAGTTTTTTTAAAGATTTTTTATTTTTTATGTAATAGATTCAAAATGAACATTAATCTCTTATTTTTTCTTCAGCTGCTCTAAGAAGTTAGTTGTTGAAGAAAGAGCTTCTTTATTTTGAGCTTGTATTGCTTCAAAAACTTCCGAACGATGTACTTTTACCGTTTTTGGAGCAACAATACCTAGTTTAATTTGCTCGCCTTCTACGGCTAAAATCTTTATTTCAATTTGATCACCAATCATGATCGACTCATCTTTTTTTCGTGAAAGGACTAGCATTATTTTGCACTTCCTTCCAATGACTGCATTGGGTAACGTAATGGATAGGATTTACTATCTTGAAGGACAATTTGTTTACCGCATTTTTTTTCGATATTAATGATTAAAGGTGCAAGTAAATTAATAGTTGAATCTTGGAATGTGTCCTTCATTGTTACTATTGAGTATGTTAACACATCCTCTTCCTTCTCTAGGTATAGCTGCTCAAGATCATCTTCACTTATATCAAAGCTATAATCTTTTTTGAAAGCAAAAGGGTATGCAATGATAAAACCAATTTCAGGCCGCTCAACTGATTGTAATATTGCTAACGGAAGGTCTGCATCAATCGGTAGCAATACAAATTTTCTCTCCCCCTCAAATCCAAGTAAGCCGTGTTCAAATGTAAGGATATCTTGTTCACCAATCTCGACTTCTCCCAAAAATTTAGTAGCAATTTTCATTTATAAACTCTCCTTTAAATAATGACATCGATGTCAACATCTGGTCTTTGTATCATTGTACCAGTTACTTTTCCTGGTGTGTATTCATGTATAGGTTTGTTCACTTTGGCGTCAATTACTGGGTCTCTTCGTTGAATATTGATATCCGTTGTACCTGGAGTGAAATTAATTTTGACCGATCCTATTGATGGTACAAATTTAACATTAAATTGTACACGGTGGGGACCGTGGTTTTGCTGAGCGATATTTTGAATTACTGCACGCCCTTGATCTTTCCCTGAATTCTCCATAATTTGTCGTCCTTCTCTTGCTCTTCGTGCCATTCCTTTTATTGCCTCTTGTTTCCCTTTTTCAGCGTAATTTGCACTTGATTCTAAAGGACCGATCATTCCTATATCTCTTCTCGCCTGTGAGGAGTCAATTTTCAAAACACTTCTCGTTGTATTTATATCTAAAATAGCGGCTGGTTGTTCAATATGTTGTGTCGCTTTAGGTTGTTCAATATGCTGTTGAGGTTTAGCGATATGAAGATCAATCTTGGCATCTATTGTCCGAATTTGTATTTGGGGTAGCCTCACAATAATATCCCTCCTTCAAGAAAAGCGTCTGAACAAAAGTGTCCAAACGCTTTTAACATATTAACGAATAAAATCCACTAATGTTTGTTGAATGATTTTAGAACCTACTGAAAGAGCAGCCTGATGAATAGATTCGTGTGTCACCATTTCAGTAATTGCTTTTGCATAATCGACAGACTCATTGTCTCTAAGCTGTTTTGTGACGTTAACCTCACGTATACCTAGTCGATTTTCCATCATCTCTACACGATTTTGACGCGCACCAATATCTGCCTGTGCTTCTAAAACTTTATTATGCATGGCTGTTATATCATCATTCGTAGTTGATGAGGATACACCACCAAGCATGCTAGCAATTTCTTCACCTGTTTTTGTAGGATCACCTAGTAAATCAGAAATTTTCCCCATCATATCATCTATATTCTTAAACAAATCATTTCCTGGTGTATTCACAGAGAGCTGAATACCATCATATATTTCTACTTTTACGCTCTCTTGATTAGTATTTGGATTTATGGCACCTCCTATAAATAAAGGTTCGTTAGTTCTTGTTCCACTAAATATGTAACTACCACCAATATTAGTATTCCCTACATCCTGTAATTGTTGGCGAATTTGGTCAATTTCGCTTTTAATTTTTTCACGTTCTTCAGGTGTGTTTGTATCATTAGCTGCTTGAATAACAAGTTCGCGAACTCGTTTCATTTGCTCACCAACCTGGTTAAGTGATTCATCCGTCGAATCCAACCAGCTACTTGCTGTAATCATATTACGAGTATATTGTTCAACTTTAGCTAAATCTCGGCGATAACCCATTCCTTTAACTGCAATTACTGGGTCGTCAGATGGCCGAGTAATTTTTGAACCGGAGTTGATTTGGTCTTGGAGCTTTGACATTTTACCATAGCTGTTATTTAAATTGCGTAGCATGTTATTTGAAAGCATAGATTGTGTTACACGCATTCTGAAAAAAACCTCCTTCTTGTAAGTTTAAGAGAGTTATCTCTATATATTATGGTTATAGACCAACTCGACCCATACCATTAATGATTTTATCCAATGTTTCATCGACAACCGTAATCATACGTGCATTTGCATTATACGCTTGTTGGAATGTAATCATATTTGTCATTTCTTCATCTAAGGAAACTGCACTTACAGCATCACGGCTATTAGATACCATAAGACGCTGGGATTCAGATGTCGCAGCTAAACGTAACGCCTCTTCACCATCTACACCAACTTTTCCGACAATAGCTTGATAGAATGATTGTAAGCTTGCGTTATCTATATCTGCATATAATTTATGTTGCATATTTGCAAGTTCGTAAGCATTCTTACCATTTCCTTCTTCTGTTGGGTTAGAAGATGCAGCTAATAGGTTGGGGTTTTTTAGGATATCTTCATTAACCTTGATTCCACCAGCACCAGTACCTTCAAAGAAAACGCCTCCTTGTACAGAAGCATTGATGATGTTTCCATTTGCATCTTTTTCTTCAAGTGTATAACCTTTTGCATGTTGTGCATTGAATTCTTTAATAAATGCATTGGCTAATTGATCTAATTTTTGTAAAGTTTCTGGGTAGTATCCTTTAACATCGCCACCCGCACTTTGATAACCAAATGAATTAATTAATGAAAGTAATTTCCCTTTCGATGCTTCAAAATCTTGCTGTTTAATGGCCGTTTGTGTACTAGTGACAGTGCCAGCCTCATGTACATCTAAAGATTCCAATCCTGTTAATTGTAATTCAGAAAAAGAGTTTGTAATATCGTCGCCTGTCACCTTAGTGCCATTTGTACCCATTGCTGTAAATTGAGCGAAATCTTTACCGTTTACTAGATCTCTGACAATACCATCTGTCCCTTTAAAGGTAATTTTCAAACTTCCTTCTGCAACCTCTGATGCTAAACCACCTGAAGGAATACGTTCAATTGATACTGGGATATACTCATTTAATTTATCGACTAAAGTATCACGAACATCATATAAATCATTCGGTACATGTCCACTTGGTTCGACCTCTTGTATCTGTTTATTAACCGCTGCAATTTGTTTAAGGATGGTATTAATTTGAGTTGTCGAAACATTAAGTTCATTTCCAAGATTGCCCTGAATCATTTTTAATTGTTTATCAAGGTAATTAAAAGATTCAGCTAAGTGCTCTGCACGGCTAATAGCTACTTGACGTGAAGCACCATCTGCAGGCTTAGTCCCCACATCTTCAAGCCCTTTCCAGAACTGCTCGAATGCTTTATCTAAACCGAATTCCGAAGGTTCATTCATGACATCTTCCATTTGTGCTATAGCATTTGTTCTAGATTCCCAATAACCAAATTTATTTGTTTCTTGACGATATTGGCGATCGATAAATTCACTGCGAATACGTTGGATTGAACTTGCTTCAACCCCAGTACCAAGATGTCCTGGATAAGTAGGTTGGTTTAAGCCGGCTGTTGGAAAACCTGGTGTCGCCTGCATATTTACTCGTTGGCGAGAGTAACCTAACGTGTTAGCATTTGAGATATTGTGTCCTGTTGTGTATAAAGCTGTTTGTTGTACGAAGAGGCCGCGTTTGCTTGCTTCTAGGCCCATAAATGTTGAGCGCATGTTTCTTCCTCCCTTGTTATGCTTGTGAATCGAAATATGATTTTTTAGCTATATTGTTTGTGCCGCGGACCTCATTGCTAGAGTAATTCATTTGCTCTGTGCGAGGTCTTACGGCGTCTAGTGTTAGGTTGACGATTTGTAGAGATTGGAAAACGAGTTTTTGATTTAGATCATTTTGTTTTCGTAGGTCTTTGATGATTTGTATTAAGCGTTCGCGAACTGCTGATAGTGTTGCTTTGTCAGCTTGTTGTTCAGCAGCCTCGATGACATCTGCTACAGTTGTTTTGTCAGTTGAAGCAAGTCCCTTTGCTTCAAGGTAGTCCGTTACCTGTTTCTGACGCTGTTGCTCGAGCTTATCGATGGCTGCTATGTGTGCCTGCTCATCCTTGAGCAATTGGTCTAGAGCTTCGATATCGCCAGCTTTGATGATTTCTGTTTTTTTATAGGCTAGTTCAAGTAAGCTTTTATGCATTCTCTCTAGCATCGTTAGTGTAGAACTAATCGCTTCTACAGACATATCGCTATACACCCTTTCTGCTATTCCCTAGAAACGATAATATTTCAGCATATCCTCCGCTACTTTACGAGCATCTACTTTGTATTCACCAGATTCAATGTCTTTTTTCAATTGCTGTACGCGGTCAGCTCGTTCTGTACTGTAGGTTGAAACTCCTTGCAATTCCTGCGCTGCCTTTGAAATTTCAATTTTATCTGCAAAAGAAGCTTTGTTTGTATCTGATTTTACATTGCGCACTTGGTTTTTATAGGCGTTCACCGCATTAATTCCATAAGATGTAATTTTCATATCGAAACCCCCTATCTAAAAATCTTATCTTACTATTATTTCGGATTGTCTCACATAATGTTAAGTTTTCACATATAAAAAAGTGTGCTAATTTTGTTTAAAATTAACACACAATTCCAGTTATTAACGTTTTCGCTCTGAGTGATACGTGACACGATCACGTTGCTCTACACTTTCACGGAATTCCTTTGCCGCTTCAAATGTACGCAAATCGGCCTTTAATTCATCCTGACATTTCGTACAAAGCTTGCCTTTCGTTGTCAGGTGACCACAGTTATCACATGGATAGCCAAGGTTAGGGAACATGGCTGGTTGCAAACGACCTTTGCGAACCCATCTGTATAATAGCTCTTCTTCTGCGCCTGTTGCTTCCACAATGCGTTCAACTGTTGCTGCACGGTTTTCGCGTTTACGTAAGAAGCGATAGACGATTTGATACAGTTCTTCCTCTGATTGTGCACATTTATGACAAACCTCTCGGACCCCTGTATAATTGAAAAATTCATTACATTTTGGACAATTACGAACCTCTGCCATCTATTTTCCTCCTCTTACAACATTTCTTATCTATGAATGTTATTTATTATACATTACACTTTGGTATTTTTAACCTTCAATTAATGTGAAGTATTGGACATTTTTAGCACCTGCTTGTTTTAACACATCTGCAGCATGCTGTAAAGTCGTTCCTGTAGTTTTTATATCGTCAAATAGAAGATAATCTTTATGCTCCACGTGTACATCCGTCAACAAGCGAAAAAGAGGAGCCGCATGTATCCGTTGTTCTCTATTTTTAGAGCTTTGTGTCTCGGTAGTAGTCTTTTCTAGTAGCTGAATATATGGGACATGAGCAGCCTTCAATAGTTCCTCTGTATGCGAAAAGGTGCGTTCCTGTTGTTTGAGGGGATGCATGGGAATTGGAATAAAAGTCGCCTTTTCTTTCTTAAAGCGAGTATATAGCTCCTGACGAAATACTTTTGCGAGGGCTACATCTTGTAGAAATTTAAACTGGTGTAAGAAATCTTTCATGGGATCATTGTATTGATAGAGAGCGGTAGAGGAGTTTGAGCGTTGAAAGTGAGAGGTACATCTTTCACATATAGTCGGAGAGAATTGCTTTATTAAAAGTGTGTTCCAGGAAATCATGGTGTTTAATGATTGAGAGCATATTAAACAACGCGTTTCTATTTTATTCATTGAAAAATCCTTTCTTATTATAAAAAAGAATTTTTGCACGCGCCTCGTCCATCTCTGTCGTAATACCGTGATGAAAGTATAGGACGTCCCCATCAGGAAATTGAATATTTCGTCCGACACGGCCTGCGATTTGAATAAGTGCACTAGCTGTAAAAACGGGGGATTCAGCCCCAATAACAGCCACCTGGACATTGCTGATCGTAATGCCTCTTTCTAAAATAGTTGTCGTTAATAATCCTGGCACTTCTTTATTTCGCAGTTTCACCACTTTCTCTTTACGCTCCGAATCCTCTGCATGCACAGCAAGTATATGTTCATTTATTAATTGAAAAAGTGGTGCTGCTATCTTCATTAAACTAATTGTCGGGAAAAATATTAAAAATGGTTCATTTCGACTCAAACGCTCCTCTGTCCATTGTTTAAGCTTCTTAGGAATCTTACCTCTATTAAAGCTTTTTTCATAGCCCCACAAAGCATGAAATTGAGGGACTGGTAATGGGTAATTGTGATAGCGCTTTGGGATAAAAGAGTAGCTTTCTTTGTGAAAAGACTGAAGTAACTTTTGTGCAGGGGTTGCAGTGACATATACAATGGGAGCATCATTTCTTTTCGCTTTTTCAACCGCTCTTTGCAATGTTTCATCAAATGTATAAGGAAAAGCATCTGCCTCATCTACAATCATGACATCAAATGCTTGTTCAAATCTGTAGAGCTGATGGGTCGTCGCAATGACAAGCTGAGCATAACCAGCTTGCTTGGATGCCCCACCATACAATGCATGAATGATCGTTTTAGGAAAAACTTGCTGAAAGCGTGGATAGAGCTCTAGTACAACATCTGTGCGTGGTGTTGCAATACAAACACGCAAACCACGCTTTAAGGCATCATGAACCATAGGAAATAGCAGCTCCGTTTTACCAGCGCCGCAAACCGCATGGATTAGATGCGAGCGTTGTGCTTGCACACTTGCTAATGCTTCATTTGCAGCCTGTTCTTGTAATGTAGTAAATTGTCCTGTCCATTGTAAGATATGGTTGCTCGTCTTTATCGCCTTAGGACCTGTCCAAACCATTAATTGTGTACAGCTACTTACCCTCCCCATCTTGATACAATGCCGACAATAAATACATGGTTGCTGACACTTTGAACAATCAAATATCGTGAATAATTGTCGATTTGTATTATGGCAACGATTGCATTTTATAACTGGCTTCATTTGAACTCCTTCTATAAAACAGAAGTATTTATGATTGATTGCTTTATCCATATCATCTTTTGAAAATGGAGCATGATTTTTCAGCCAAATGCGACCTTCATGGAAATCACGCATTGCGGGCGGTACTATCCAGCCTTTATATCTCATTAATCTTTCTCCCTTCATAGAAAAAAGCCTCTACTTTTGCAGTAGAGACTCATTCAATTCAAATTATTTTTTTGTCCAGCCTAAGCCTAGAGATCCTTCACCTAAATGTGTTCCGATGACCGGACCGAAATAGCTTAGTTTAAAGTTTACATGTGGGTACGTTTTCGCTAATTGTTCAAGCCATTCTTGTGCCTCTGCTTGGCAATTACCGTGAATGACCACCGCATCCAGTGCATCATACTTTTTCGCATCCTCTGCTAGCAGCTCTTCAACTCGCTTTAATGCCTTTTTACGCGTTCGAATTTTTTCGAAAGGTACAATGACCTTGTCCACAAAATGCAAGACTGGCTTCACTTGTAAAAGACCTCCGATTAAAGCTGCTGCTGCAGATAAACGTCCACCACGTTGTAAATGTGCTAAGTCGTCTACAATGAAGTAAGCACGAATATATTGCTGCATGTCCGCTAATGCTGCAAGGATATCTTTTGCTGAATAGCCCTCATTCGCCATTTCAGCTGCTTTTAAAACATAGAAGCCTTGAACCGCACAGGATATTTCACTGTCAAAGGCATGAACCTTAATACCTTCTACCATTTCACCTGCTTGTATTGCACCTTGATATGTTCCACTAATACCGCTCGATAAATGAATGGAAATAACCTCGTCATATTCTTTCGCCAGCTCATCAAAGAGAGCGACAAATTCTCCGATTGGAGGCTGTGTTGTTTTCGGAAATTCCTTTGCACCACGCACCTTATCATAAAATTCAGATGCTGTGATATCTACTTCTTCTGCAAATAATTGACCTGAGATATTAACGCTTAAAGGAATCATATGAATGTTTAAGCGTGCACGTTCCTCAGCCGTAATATATGCAGTACTATCTGTTACGATTGCCGTCCTCATCTAAGTCCACTCTCCTATGATTCTTAGTTTACAATCTATTCCTTCTCGCTGCAATTGTTGTTGTGTCGTTACACTAAATGAAAACAAAAAGAAATGAATGTGAAATGAATGACGTTCACGTTTTTTGCCATTCAGAATGGTGCTAGTAAGCAGCTTCCATTTCACATTCATTTTTTATGTATATAGGCTTATCTTCACTCAATTAGGTTGAATGAAGATAGCTCCTGTTAATTGCCTGTACTTGATTGTGAGTCATCACCAATATAAAAGACACTTGTTACTTTCCAATCGTTGTCTTCTTTCACAAAGACGGTTACTTGACGTCCTGCACTTTCATGCTCGACATTTGTCTCAAGTTGAAGAGAGTGCATTTTCATATTGGCAAACACTTGAGCCTCTTCTGGTTCATATTTAGCAATCGTTACGTTTTCTACATCACGCTTAATATCAAATTGCTCAAATACTTCTGATGCATATGTTTTTTCTTCATCGTATTTAAAACCTTTTGGATTTTTCGAAATGGTCTTCATATAACGATCAATTTCTTCAGCGTTCAACGCTGCAATATACTCATCAAAAGATGCTAATATAGCTTTTTCATCTGCTGCTGGTACGTTTTCAGCTTTTTCTACGTTACCACCCATCATCTCAAAGCCTACTGTACCATCATCTATTACTTTTTCTCGTTCTTCGTCACTCATTTTCTCATCTTTATTACCACAGGCAGTTAACACTAATAAGATTAAAACTGCTAGAAAACTTTTCTTTAACATCAAAAAACCTCCCGCGCATATTGTAGCATATAAATGCTGTCGTAGGAATTTTGTTGTGCATTTTCAACATTTAGGTGCTACATCTTCCTTATGACGCATTAGGCTGTAAAATGTTGCATGGTCTGTTAGTTTTCTTGTTAAATGCACCTTTTGCGATGTTACAAAATTGTGAATGACTCGCTATCCCAAGAGTAACTGCTATACAAATAATTACCATAAAAAAATAAAAAACTGTTTTAAAAACTACTTCATAATAAAGTAGCTTTTAAAAACAGTTTTTGCAATTATCGTACTTCAACCCAACCATTTTTAATGGCTGTTACAACAGCTTGTGTACGGTCATTCACATTCATTTTTTGTAGAATACTTGATACGTGGTTTTTAACTGTTTTTTCAGAGATAAATAATGTCTCACCAATTGTACGGTTAGATTGTCCATCTGTTAACAGCTGTAAAACTTCACATTCACGTTTCGTTAGTAAATGGAATGGACGACGAATTTCTGTTTGATGGAAGTTTCCTTTATTTTCGTGCTCTGATAGTCGTTTAAATTCTGCTACTAGGTTTTTCGTTACTTTTGGATGTAAGTAAGAGCCACCATTGGCAACGACTTTAATCGCCTCAACGATTTCATCTGCATCCATCTCTTTTAACATATAACCAAGTGCACCTGATTTTAAAGCATGTGTCACATATGTTTCATCATCGTGAATGGACAGCATAATCACTTTTGCATCTGGGAATTCACTGATTAACTCCGATGTTGCTTCTACACCATTTTTGCCTGGCATGTTAATATCCATAAGTACAACATCTGGTTCGTTTTCAGCATATAACGTAACCACGTCTGTACCATCGTCACCTTCAGCTACTACATCAAACGTATCTTCAAAGTCTAAAATACGTTTTACTCCTTCGCGGAATAGCTGGTGATCGTCTACAATAATAATCTTTGTCATTTGTCTTTACCCCCTAAATTTCTGCAACAGTTACATCATTCTACTTCTAACGGTATTTTAAATAACACCGTTGTCCCTCGATTGATTTCACTCGTAATGGTAATTGTACCATTTAAAATTTCAATACGTTCTTTCATTCCTAAAATCCCAAAGGAATGATCTTTCACTACTTGTGGGTCAAAACCGATGCCGTCATCTTTTACAACAACATTTACTGCATCCTTTAACCATTCAAGCTTTACCCAAATGTCTTTACACTTTCCATGCTTCATGGCATTTGTTACACATTCTTGTACTAATCGGAAAATGGATACTTCATAATTTGAAGGTATACGTTTTTCTGTACTTCTCGATTGGAAATGAATTTCAACACCAGGATTGTATTCAGTCACTGTCGATAAATACTTCTTTAATGTCGGAACAATTCCCAAATCATCAAGTGCCATTGGTCGTAGATCATAAATAATACGTCGCACCTCTGATAAAGCATTCCGCACCGTTTTCTTTAAATCGGCCATTTCAGCCAATGCATTTTCAATACCTTTTTCACGATACGTTCTATCTATTAAATCAGTGCGCATTAGTACATTTGCAAGCATTTGAGCAGGTCCATCGTGAATTTCTCGCGATAAACGCTTACGCTCCTCTTCTTGAGCTGCAATAATTCGTATGCCAAAATCTTGCTTCATTTTTGCTTGTTCAAGCGCTAAACCAACATTTTTTAAATCAGAAGTTAAGTAATTCAAAACGACATTTACCTGATTGACAATATGATCAGCTCGTTCAATCGTATCGAGTAACCCTCTTAATCTTCTCTCTAGATCATCTCTTTTATCGCGTAGCTGCTTTTCTTGTGTTCTCATAACGGAGAGCTTTACTTGAAAATCATGTGCAGTTTCATATGCTTCTCTAACTTGTTCTTCGGTATAATTATCAAAAGCTTTACTCACTAATACAAGTCGTTGCTTAGCAAGCTGCGTACTTTTTTCCAAAGCATCGCCTTCATCAATGACGATTGATATTTGTTTTCGAACAATTTCTAGCTCTTTTTGCATATCTTCAAAGCTTCTTCGGCTCTGTTCACTTATAATAAAGATATCGTCCTTCGAGCTCATTATTGTATCTAACATTCGATTAAAAATGTCATCAAGCGACTTTAAATCGAAGGTATCATTTGAAAACATAGTATACTCCCCAGTCTAATGTCTTATGATTACTTACTATTTTAATAGACCAAATTCATATATTCCATAGTCTACACCTATTATAGCATTACCATGCTAAAATTTAATGCTTTTTCTTCACGAAAATTATAGAATAGAACTCTAGTTAAAAGGAGATTGATACGGATGAGAGAAAACTATTTAACAGTAAAAGGTTATGGTGAAAGCGAAATTGTCATTTCAAAATCCCGCTTTCTCACTTATATAGAACGTGCAGAAACGGAAGAGGATGCAATTTCTTTTATAGATCGTATAAAAAAATTGCATCATAATGCAACTCATAATTGCTCAGCCTATATTATTGGAGAGCATGATCATATTCAAAAAGCGAATGATGACGGGGAACCTAGTGGTACGGCTGGCGTCCCTATGTTAGAGGTCTTAAAAAAACAAGGCTTAAAAGATACTGTCGTCGTCGTGACTCGCTATTTTGGAGGAATTAAATTAGGTGGCGGTGGCCTTATTCGCGCTTATGGAAAAGCAACAACTGAAGGTCTTATAGCTGCCCAGGTGGTTGAACGCAAACTTCATCATTTCCTGAATGTTGGCATTGATTACACTTGGCTCGGAAAAGTAGAAAATGAAATAAGAGGTTCGTCCTATACGTTAGAGGAAATTCGCTATTTAGAGGGTGTAGAAATCATAGTTTCTGTCCTAAAAGAGGAAGAAGAACAGTTCCGAAGTTGGATAACAGAAATGACAAATGGACAAGCAGCCATCACATTCGAAGATGCTCAATTTGTAGAATTTATTGTCAAATGATTAGTTTTAATTGTCGAAACTAAATACGCATAGTATAATTTTTTTGTTAGGCTATTTTATTGACCACATGTTTACTTCTTAGTAATTGAATAAAATTTAGCTTTATCGCATTATTATTCCCAATAATTAGAGGAGAATATATCTATTATGAAAAAAAGATCTGTAAGTCCGAACAAAAAGAGGTCTTCTAAAGCTTCATTAATTATAAAAGTTACACTACTATTAGTTGCCAGCTTGGTAATTTGTGTAACGGCTTATGCTGTTTACCTTACTAAACAGGTAGAGCATGCCGCAGACTCAGCATATGAGGAATTAGAAGGTCGACAGGTTTCTAAGCAAAGTGTAGAAAAAGTAGAACCGGTACATGATAATGTATCTATTTTATTTGTCGGGGTTGATGATAGTGATAATCGTGGACAAGGTTCGGATCATTCACGTTCCGATGCTCTTGTTTTAGCTACACTAAATAATAAAACCCATACAATTAAAATGTTAAGCATTCCTCGTGATTCTTACGTTTATATTCCTAAAGTAGGCTATAAAGATAAAATTACTCATGCGCATGCAATGGGTGGAACACTTACTACTATTGAAACAGTAGAAGACCTATTTGATATTCCTATCAATTACTATGTACGTATGAATTTCAATGCTTTTATTGATGTAGTTGATGCTTTAGGCGGTATTGAAGCAGAAGTACCTTATGCTTTACATGAATTAGATGAATTCGATAAGTATACAATTAACTTACAGCCAGGCTTACAGCATTTAGATGGTAGCCAAGCACTTGCACTCGCAAGAACACGTAAGCAAGATAGCGATATCGAGCGTGGTAAACGTCAACAAGAAATTCTTTCAGCGATTATTAAAAAAGTCGCTTCTATTGATGGCATCACAAAATATGATGATGTAATCAAAGCTCTTGGTAATAATATGAAAACAGATATGACATTCACTGAAATGAAATCCTTCATATCTTATTTATCAAAAGGCGCACCACGTATCGACTCTTTAACATTGGACGGTACAGACGATATGTCAACTGGTATTTATTATTACCAGTTAAATCAGGATTCTGTTGAAGAAGTAAAAGAAATTTTCAAGAACCATCTTGGCATAAATGAACAATCATCAAGCCTAACAAGTGGCAATACAGGAACAAACAGTGCTGCTAGTGATGATGATTCAGTCATTGAATAAACAATAAAAACTTTTTAGACCGTAGACAAACTTTCTTGTCTATGGTCTTTTTGTATTACAATCCTTTGATAATTGGCTACCCTTTTCTCTTACCCTGTCATAACACAAATAAACTAGCTCACTTAGTTTCTCTCCCCTTTCATTTCCTATACATAAAACTGTGTTGAATATTCTTTCCTATGTTGTTGCAGTACCAGTTAATCAATTGTTAACATTTCTCCATTGATTTAATTTCGTACTTAATAGAAGGTGTTTATGTAAAAAAAAATTAGAGCAACAATCCTATAATAGAAAAGCAGGATCCATAAACCCTGGATAAAAACAGTTCGAGCCATGGCTATAAAAAAACCGTAGTCAAACTCTCAAATTTTTGAGTTTGACTACGGTCGGAGCAATCACACAATATGTATGATTGATATATTTTATTTACTAAAGATCCGTACAAAGTTTAATAATGGTTTATAGTTTTTACCAGCAAGCCCTATGATCTCAACGAAGATTTCAATGGCTGTTAGGATGACAGCTACTAGTAAAATTGCGCCCCAAACTTTTGCCATAGAGAAAATGATCGCTGCTAATCCAAACATCATCGCGATACCGTAAATAATTAGTACCGTTTGACGATGTGTGAAGCCCATATCCAATAAACGGTGGTGTAAATGTGATTTGTCTGGATCAGACCATTTTTTCTTCATACGTACGCGACGAACAATCGCAAAGAATGTATCAGAAATCGGTACACCAAGAATAATAATTGGAATGATTAACGAAACGAATGTAACATTTTTAAACCCAAGTAATGCTAGAACGGAAATCATAAATCCAAGGAACAGTGCCCCTGTATCACCCATAAAGATTTTTGCTGGGTGGAAATTATAAAATAAGAAACCAAGTGAAGCTACAGCTAAAATGGCTGCTAACGCTAATACAAATACATTGCTCATAATAAATGCCATTACAGCTAAAGTAATAAGTGCAATCGTAGAAACACCTGCAGCTAAACCGTCTAAGCCATCAATTAAATTTACGGCATTGGTAATACCGATGATCCAAATAATTGTTAATGGGATACTCAGTAAACCAAAGTCTAATGTACCTAAAAACGGTAGATTAACCATATCAATATCAATACCGCCTACAAAAACAACAATCAGTGCAGCAATTAGCTGACCAAGCATTTTTGCTTTAGCGGAAATCTCACGCATATCATCAATAACACCTGTAACAACGATGATACAAGCACCAATAATGATAGCTAATAAAGCTTCATTACTACCATGTTTCGTATCGACTAAAAACGAATATAAAATCGTCACACCGATGATAAAGGCAAGAAAAATCGCCAAACCGCCAAGTCTTGGCATAATTCGAGCATGTACTTTTCGATAGTTTGGTGCGTCAACTGCACCTATTCTAAACGCTAAACGTTTCACTAATGGAGTTAACAAAATGGATGCAACAAATGCTGCTATTAAAGACACGTAAAGCATGTCTCTCCTCCTCAAAAAAATATAATCTACATTGAAATCCACATTGATTATAGCATGAACAAGCATTGAAATATACTTTTTCTAAACATTTTCCACGATTTCACAAATATTTTGTACATTTTAGCATTAATAGATTCCTATATAGTCAATTGTAGTCACCATTCGCAAAATTTGATAGAATAATGGAGTGTCTAGCATTTAGACAACTTTAAAGGAGCGTATATTTCATGTTCTCAATTTTCAAAAGTAACAAAGAGCAAACAAGTGCTCGTCAATTAAAACGCTACTATAAAATAGTAGATCAAATTAACAATCTTGAAGAAAAATATGTCAACAAGTCAGATGCCGAATTACGAGAAATGACTTTTATTTTCAAAGATCAATTAGAGCATGGTGAGCCTATTACATCTATCATCCCGGACGCATTTGCTGTTGTACGCGAAGCCTCAAAGCGTGTATTAGGAATGCGTCATTTTGATGTACAGCTTATCGGTGGTCTTGTATTAACAGAAGGTAATATTGCTGAAATGCCAACAGGTGAAGGTAAAACACTAGTTGCCTCCCTTCCCTCCTATGTGCGTGCATTAGAAGGTAAAGGTGTTCATGTCATCACAGTAAATGATTACCTAGCAAAGCGTGACTATGAGCTAGTCGGTCAAATCCATCGTTTCCTTGGCTTAACTGTTGGTTTAAATGTACCGATGATGGAAGCTGATGCGAAAAAAGAAGCTTATAATGCAGATATTACATACGGTGTTGGGACTGAATTTGGTTTCGATTATTTACGTGACAATATGGCCTATAGCCTAGCAGATAAAGTGCAACGTCCTTATCACTTCGCCATTATTGATGAAGTGGATAGTGTATTAATCGATGAAGCAAAAACACCGTTAATTATCGCAGGTAAAATGCCTTCTAACGATGAATTACATCGCATTGCTGCTATGTTAGCTAAACGTTTCAAGAAAGAAGAAGACTACGATTTCGATGAAGAAACGAAAGCTACTTCCCTAACAGATAAAGGTATTGAAAAGGTTGAGGCTGCCTTCAATATTGACAATCTTTATGACTTAGAACATCAAACACTTTTCCATTATGTAATCCAAGCTGTTCGTGCACACGTTATGTTCAAACGCGATGTAGATTACATTGTGAAAGAAGATAAAATTGAACTTGTCGATATGTTTACAGGCCGTATTTTAGAAGGCCGTTCACTTTCTGATGGCTTACATCAAGCGATTGAAGCCAAGGAAGGCGTAACAATTACAGATGAAAATAAATCACAAGCGCAAATTACGATTCAAAACTATTTCCGTATGTATCCGAAGCTTTCCGGGATGACGGGTACAGCGAAAACACAGGAAAAAGAAATTCGAGAAGTGTACGGGATGGAAGTTGTGCAAATCCCAACAAACCGTCCACGTCAGCGTGTCGATCAGCCTGATATTATTTTTAGCACACAAGAAGCAAAATATAAGTATGTTGCAGCTGAGGTTAAAAAACGTCATGAAACAGGCCAGCCAATTCTGATTGGTACAACTTCGATTTTACAGTCTGAAACAGTGGCTGACTATCTGAAAAAAGAAAAATTAACATTCCAATTACTGAATGCAAAAACCGTTGAGCAAGAGGTTGAGCTTATTTCACAGGCAGGTCAAAAGGGTCGTATTACAGTTGCGACAAATATGGCTGGTCGTGGTACGGATATTATGCTAGGTGAAGAAGTTCATGAACTCGGTGGTTTATATGTAATTGGTACAGAAAAGCATGAAAGCCGTCGTGTGGACAATCAGCTACGAGGTCGTTCTGGTCGTCAAGGTGACGTAGGCGAAAGCCGCTTCATTCTCTCTATTGAAGATGATATGTTCCGTCGTTACGCAAAAGAAGAAGTTGAAAAATTCTCTGCAAAAATGGTCGTAGACGAAAATGGAATCATTCAAAATAAAGAGGTTCAAGAGCTTATTGACCGTACACAGCGTATTGTTGAAGGTTCACAATATGGCATGCGAGAGTATAACTTAAAATTAGATGATGTTATAAATGATCAACGTACCGTGCTTTATGGACTACGCGATAAAATTTTAGCTGGTGAAGATTTGATGGGCGAGCTAAAAAAAATGCTGCGTGAAACTGTTGATTTTGCTGTGCATGACGCTGCACCAGAAGATGTATCATCTATGGAGTGGGATTATGATCAAATGGAGCAAGCTCTTAACTCTCTGTTCATTACACCTGTTTCAATCGATCGTGAAGTAGGAAAAGTAAAGCAAATCCTAGCTGATATTCAGCCTTCTGAACAGGAACTACTCGACCATATGGAGAGGTTTGCTGAAAACGAAAGAGTCATGGAAGTATTACCTCAAATCATGCTTAGCTACATCGATAGTGGCTGGGTCAAGCATTTAGAGGCCATGACACATTTAAAAGAAGGTATTGGCTTACGTCATTATCAACAAGAGGATCCAATGCGAATTTACCAACGAGAAGGGCTTGAATTATTCGGGAAGAACTTCCAAGAATTACGCCGTTCTATCATTATAGAAATTACAGGCTTCATGAAAACAGTTGAGGCACAACAGGAGGAACAATAATGGGCTTATTTTCATTCTTTAAAAAATCGGACAAAGTCGTTCAAGAAAACACAATTGACTCTAAGGACTTACTAGGAAATGTTTCAACAAATAAAGGTGATAACCGTGATGTTGAAACAAAGCTGTCCTTCCACCCAGAATGGGACGTACCTCAGGAGCAAAAATATATTTTTAACTTCCTAGCTAATGAGCTAGAACCATTGAAACCAAATCAATTATCGCTTTCTTCTATTAGTATTGAAGAAGCACGTGGTGGAAAATGGCTAGTGCGTGCATTTTTCCGTTCTTCTTTACCACAAGCGATTGAACTAGGTGAAATTGAACTTTTCATCATGAATAAAAATGATGAGCTTGTAGCTTCTAAAAAATTCGATTTTAAAGAACTTGGCACAATCCCTGCTGAAAGTGCTCGTCCTTGGGTTTTTGAATTCGAAAAATCTTCAATTAAAGTAGATGAAGTACCTGAAGATGGCTGGAAAATTGCCTTTAATCTTATTTCCCTTCGTGGTCACCAATTAGAATTAGATCCATCATGGGAAAAACAACTACCAGCAGCTCAAAAAGAAGAGCTTGAAAAAATTGTAAAAACACTACCGAAGCTAGGTGAAACAGAGGTAAACTTCACAGGCTTACAGGCTAAATTAGCTGACAATGGTAATTTAAACGTCTCTATTTTTATCCGTAATGGTCACAATAAAGCGATTAATCTAGAACAATTACCATTAGAAATTATCGATGCTACAGGCAAACAAATTGCCAAGGGTTCATTTAAAATGGATCCAATCTTAACTGTACAACCTAATTCAACAAAGCCTTGGACATTTATTTTCCCAGCCGAGCTTGTTGATGCAAAAGATGCTGACCTTTCTCGTTGGACAGCACGTGTAACACAATAACATGTAACCCCCTTCTAACTTAACTGGAAGGGGGTTTTATGTTTCATTGAACTCACAAAAAAGCGATCTTTGCCTAAGCAAAAATCGCTTCTTTTCTTATTTCACGCCATCAAAACGTTTATAGCCTACTAACTTAGAAGACCAGTACGAATATGTCACATCCGAAATTTCTACCCCATCTGTGCCCGCATGGATGAATTTATTATCGCCAAGATAAATGCCCATATGAGAAATTCCTTCTTTATAGGTATTCTCGAAGAATACTAAATCCCCAGGTACCGGATTTTCTACATGCGTTGTATTGCCATTATAGTATCCTTCACTGCTTGCTCTTGCTATTTTTAAGCCCCCCTGATTAAAGGCATAAAAAATAAAGCCACTACAGTCTAATCCTACTGGTGTATTACCACCGTATAGATATGGAGTGCCAACCAATGTATTGGCAACTTCAACTGTTTTTTTATAGATTGCCTGTCCATTTGCTGTAGGGTCTTTAGCTGTTACGTTGGATGGTGTGCCCGCATCTGAAGTTACATTATTATGTATAGGATTGCTGTCGGGTTTCACTGTTGCTGAAGTAATTTTTAACACCTGTCCAATATAGATGATGTCTGACTCAAGCTTGTTCCAATCCCTGATATCCTTAATTGTCACATTATATTGTTTTGCTATTTTTGATAATGTGTCACCTTTCGCTACAGTATGAGAGCTAGCTGTTGGTTTCACAGATGGTGATGGTGCTGAAGGTTTTTTCCCCTCATTCGTTGCTTGCTTTTGAATCTCAAGCTTTTGTGCTACATAAATCGTATCTTTTGATAGATTATTCCACTTCATGATATCCTCAATCGTGACTTGGTGATTATGGGCGATTTTGGATAAAGTATCTCCTTTTTGTACGGTATATGTTGCTGCTTCTGCTGGTTGTAGTGCTAAAAATGAAGTTGCAATAGTGCTTAAAACAAGAATTCTCCATTTTTTCGTATTTTGCATTCCAAAGTGCCTCCGTTCGTGCTAGAATATTTCCTTGTGTGTCTATCATACTAGATAACTACCTGAAGAAAAATCGGAAATACTGACTATTTTTCAAACATTCTAGCAAACCTATAAAATACGACGAAATCCGACTATATTGCGATAATGTATACATTGCAAGATTAGCGTTCCTATGATAACATACACTTCTGTATTTAAAATTTTTAGAAAGTTTTATCTTTTCAATCTTAAAGGAGTTTTTATACTTATGAAAAACATCTTGCATTTCATCAAAGGAAATTTAGCAGTAGGATTACTACTATTTGCCTTGTTCTTGGGTGCTGGTAATATTATTTTTCCACCGTTATTAGGTCAACAAGCCGGCGAGAACATTACGATAGCCATGATCGGCTTTCTAATTACAGGTGTTGGTTTACCATTACTAGCAATTGTTGCTGTCGCAAAAGCAGGGGGCGATTTACAACTGTTAGCCAATCGCGTCAGCCCTGCATTTGGAGTGATCTTTACATCAATTGTCTATTTAGCCATTGGGCCATTCTTCGCTGTACCACGAACTGGCTCCGTGTCCTATGAAATAGGTATTGTGCCATTTCTTCCTGAGGCTATGAAGGATCATTGGGCACCCCTATTCATCACATCTATTTTGTTTTTTGCTTTAATTCTTTACTTATCTATTAATCCTTCGAAGCTTGTCGACCGAGTAGGAAAAATCCTAACACCCGCATTGCTTCTTGTTATTTTATTACTAGCTGTTAAAAGTTTTATCTCTCCAATGGGCGAGCCAGGAGAAGCTGTAGGAAAATATATTGGGTCTCCTTTTGCAGAAGGCTTTGTACAAGGTTACTTAACAATGGACGTACTAAGTGCACTTGTTTTCGGTATCGTTATTTTACAAGCATTGCGTGATATGGGAATGAAAGATACGAAAAAGCAAGTCAATACGACGATTTTTGCAGGTGTCGTTGCTGCTATCGGCTTATCATTTGTTTATATCTCACTTAGCCATATCGGTAACACAAGTATTCAGGCAATTGGTTCCTCCACAAATGGTGGAGATATTATTGCAAAATCTGCTGAAGTGCTCTTCGGTAGTTTTGGAAGTATTATTTTGTCTGCGACTATTTTACTAGCATGTATTTCAACAGCAGTCGGTTTACTGACGGCCAATGCCCAATATTTTCATAAGCTGTTCCCTAAAATTTCATATAAAACATTTTTAATTGTATTCACTATTTTAAGTGCAGCCATTACAAATGTTGGACTTTCAACAATTATTAGTGCATCTCTACCTGTCCTGTTAATTATTTATCCATTAGCTATGGTATTGATGGTGTTATCGTTAGCTGATCATTTCTTTAAAGGTGGACAAGTTGTTTATATTTTAGCGCTTATTCCAACTTTCTTTGTCAGTCTATACGATGGCTTCAAGCAAATGAAAATTACAATCGAACCATATGAAAATGTGCTTAAAGCATTGCCGCTCTATGAGCAAAATCTAGGATGGTTATTGCCAGCGATTATCGGTGCATTCATTGGTTTTATTATTCATAAGCTTTTCAAAAAATAGTCCTCTCAATCTGCTTCCTGTTTAGTAGGAAGTAGATTTTTTCTGTTTATTAAAGCCCCCATATCAACTTCGCTTGATGTATAATAAAAATCAGATAGTCAATTGTTAAATGTATCCATCTACTTACACCTTAGTAGAATGGTGCATTTAAAGATTGAGCTCTAGAAAAGAGGTGTCCTATGAAAAAATTAATATGGTCTTTTGTCTTTGTTTTAAGCTTTTTCCTCTTACCATTCGCGACTACTCACGCTGCTAGTAATGAACCACAGCTAGTCAAAGAAATGAAGGAAATTATTCGTAATACGTATGTGGGGACAATCAATGGAGATTTAGAGAATGCCACATCCATCAAAGAAATCATCGATATGCTCGATCCCTATTCAACTTATTTTACAAAAAAAGAATTTGAAGATTACATGAACAGTATCAATCTATCAACGATTGGGATTGGTGTAGTGATTGAAGAACATGAAGATGGCATTCATATTTTACAAGTCATTGAAGGCAGCGGTGCCTTTGAGGCAGGTGTTCAGGCAGGAGATATCATTATCGGTATAAATGGCGAGACCATAGCGGGGCGCTCTACGCAGGAAGCCTCTTCCCTCTTAATCGGTGATGAAGGTACTAAGGTGAATGTTACTTTGAAACATAGTAATGAAACGACATCGATTAAAACGATTACCCGTAAACAGTTTACATTACCAAATGTACACTCTGAATTACTGTTTGGTAATGTCGGCTATATAGCAATGTCTTCATTCTCTGAAGATGGTGCACAGCTCGTCAAAAAAGCTCTTACTGACCTAAAACAGCTTGGTGCTAAATCGTTCATCTTGGATTTACAAAATAATGGTGGCGGCTACGTGACAACAGCGGAAGAAATGACAGGACTATTCCCATCTGCAAAAGTAGCTTATTTGTTGGAGGAAGCACATGACTCCTATACAATCCCAGCAGTTCAGCAAAATACGAAGTTCCCAGCAAATACACGTATTTTAGTCAACCGTTATAGTGCTAGTGCTTCGGAAATGCTTTCTGCATCATTAAAAGACCAAAAAGCCGCTATTTTATACGGTGAAACAACATATGGTAAAGGTGCTATGCAGGGCTTTTATACGCTTCATGATGGAAGCTACCTAAAGCTAACTGTCGGTAGATTCACAGGACCTGCTCGTCAGACTATTCATGAAGTAGGTGTCAAACCAAATATTCAAACGACAACCGCTCCCATTTTTCAAGCACATTTTGATGCAATAAAGGAGCAATATCCAAAATATAAAAAACTCTCTACTGTGAAGAACGTCGCAAATAAAGAAAAAATAACGGTAAAAGTTTCGTTACCAGTCTCATCGCAAATTACTAAGGGTCGTGTTCAGCTTGTTGCTTTAGGGGCTAATGAAGTTTCGGCAACTGCTAAAGTTGAGGGGCAAACACTTATTGTTACACCAACAAAGCCGTTATCACCAGACCAAGAATATATGCTACTTATTCATCCAAATACACATAGCAAAGTACAAAAAGGCTACTATCAGCATATAAAAATAAATAAATAAATAAATCCTCTCAGCGATAGCAAATATCGATGAGAGGATTTTTTATACCACTTCTTTTGTTTTCCAAAAATATAATTGGACAATGTCATTCGCTAGTTCAGCAGGTAATCTTTTACGTTCTAATAAATTGGTTACTATTAATCTTTCTATTGAACCTACTAAACTATCAATCATTATTTTGATATCCACATTACACAGCTGCAAATCTTTGTCGCAATCATGAAGATAAATAAGATGGATCAATTGCTGTGTCAATTGGATTTTCACTAAGCTTGATTGCTCCGATTCAATAAAACCTATTTTCGTTAATTTCGGATTTTCAACGATGTAAACAAATAGGTTTACTAACTTTTGCTCTAGCAAAGCGACAAAGCCCTGCAATCCATTTTCAACAATTTCTGCTGACTTATTATTCATCACGTCAAAAAATCCACTTTGAAATTGTGTATTCAAATCGTTATAAAGTGCATCCTTACTTTTAAAATACAAATAAAAGGTTGGCTGTGTTACATTAGCTGCCTTTACAATGTCACTAATTTTTGTATGATGATAACCTTTATCGGAAAAAAGCTCTATCGCTTTTTCAAGTAATAGTTGTTTGCTTCGTTCACCATTTGAATTAAATTTTCTCCCTCTCGGCATACTTTCCACCTTATCTTAGTTTAGAGTAATCATATATCTTCTGTATGATAGACACACTATTCTAAATCAAAAGTAACTATTTTTAACAATTTGTTCATAATTTAACCATAATTATACACTATTTACTAAGAATACACCCTCCTTTTTTTACTATAAACTAATATTTATATGCTGTTTACATCGATAAATACAAAGTGGATATCCAAGAATTTCTTCTAAGATATCCACTATTCTTCTTCACATAAAATTATGTCAAAATAATAGTTTAGTGCCAAAAACCTACTCGTTTAAATTTCCGAAAATTACAATAATATCATTTTACACATATACTTACCAACATAATGCAAATCTATTATTTTGAAAAGTCTTTTTTTTTGAAAAAAATTTTTTTGTTTGTATATTTAGCTCATAAAAAGTCAATCCCCACAATACTTTTAGCCCATTTCCCTCCCTCAAAAAAATTTTTTTCTAAAAATCAAACCATTTTACTTTTCAGAAAAAGTGTTATAATCGCCAAGAATTTAAAATTTTCAATTTTGGAGGCATATGATGGTATTACGTGATTTTTTCATTTACTTATCAGAGAACAAATTATTAAATAGTGCTGCACAAAAATATGGGCTAAAAATGGGTGCTCAAAGTGTTGTTGCCGGTACAAGCTTACCTGAAGTTGTGCAATCGATTAAAGAATTAAACAAAGCTAATATTTCTTGTACAGTCGATAACCTAGGTGAATTCGTTTACGAAAAATCAGAAGCAACTGCTGCAAAAAATAATATCTTAGCTGTCGTGCAAGCGATTCATGATGAGCAGCTTGATGCGCACATCTCACTTAAGCCTTCACAATTAGGTTTAGATATTGATTATGCATTCTGCTACGAAAACTTAAAAGAGATTGTAGCTCTTGCACATCAATATAATATTTTCGTGAATTTCGATATGGAAAACTACGAACGTTTACACAGCTCTTTTGAATTATTGGAGGAGTTACACAAAGAATTTGATAACGTAGGTACAGTTATTCAAGCTTACTTCTTTGAGTCAGAAGAAAATATTGAAAAATACAAAAACTTCCGTTTACGTATTGTAAAAGGTGCTTACAAAGAGCCAGAAAATGTAGCGTACCAATCAAAAGTCGATATCGACCGTAACTACCTAAAACTAATTGAACATCATTTGTTACATGGTAAATTCACTTCTATCGCTACACACGATCATAATGTGATCAACCATGTGAAGCAATTTGTGAAACAGCACAATATTCCAAATGATAAATTTGAATTCCAAATGTTATACGGTTTCCGTAAAGAAATGCAATTAGATCTTGCTCGTGAAGGCTATAACTTCTGCACATACTTACCATTTGGAAACGATTGGTATGGATACTTTATGCGCCGTTTAGCTGAACGTCCTCAAAATTTAACGCTTGTAACAAAACAAGTGTTTAATAAAAAAACGAACGTAGCAATCGGCATCGGTGCAGCAGCATTTGCACTTGGCCGTCTTTCTAAAAAAGGAAAATAAAAACTGAAGGGTTAAATACTTAGCTCTATCATTACATCAAAAAAGCGAAAACATCGTTAATCAATGTTTTCGCTTTTTTTATTGAGCTTAAAGTTTTTCACACGATATTGTAAGCTTTGTCGACGAATGCCCAGTGCTGCTGCAGTTTTAGAAATATTCCCTTGATGAAAGTCTAATGCTTTTGAAATATAATACTCCTCTACTTCCTTCATGTAGACATCTAACGGTCGAATGTCCTGTTGATTTTTAATAACAAACAAGTCACTCGTTGGAACTTCTTGTTCCGCTTCCTCACAGGAGCTTTGGATTTTCCACTTGAAATGAACGGGCAGCATATGCGATTCCACTATCGTTTCATTTGTGATCAATGACGTGATTTCATCCAAAAGAACTTCTAATTCTTTTAAATTCCCTGGCCAATCATACTTTAAAAACGTTTCTCGCACTTCTTCGGAAAGCCCTTGGATGGAAGAGCCAAAGCTGTCACGATGCCTTTTGAAATAATCGTCAATAAAGGGCATAATATCTTCTTTTCTTTCCCGTAACGGTGGCACATAAATGGTGATCCCTGAAAATAGTCGGTAAAGCTTTTTGGATAACTCTTGCTTTTGAATTAAATCTATCGGGTCTTTGCCAACACTTGCGATTAAAACATGCTGATGATTTGGATGGTTGTTGAAAAGCTCAACAATCTTTTCCTGGGCTTCAAGCGATAAATATTCGATTCGCTCGGCAAAGAAGGTGATTTTTTCTTTTTCAACAATGTATTTTTCGAATTGCTTTAACACCGTTTTCTCGTCTCGACGGCAAATTAAAGCAATAAACATATCATTTTGCACCTTTAGATCATGATGAATACCCTCGGCCACCATATCAATCCCTGTGCCTGACTCTCCTATTAGCACAACAGGCATTCTACTTAACGCTACAATCTTTGCCTTTTCAATAACATCCTTCATAACTGACGATACAGCCGTAATGATATCAAATGTCAAAGGGGCACCATATCTTCTTAATGGCTGATACATCATATATTCAAGCTGTGTAATATCTCGGGCAAATTCCACAGCCCCCACTAAAGCACCTTCATAGTGCAACGGATAAATATTGCTTATGTAGGTCACTTCTTGTTCTTTTTTATTCCAATACGTTTTTTTAACATTGAGAATTGGCGTTTCAGAACTTAGGACCTTATAAATATCACTTTTTTCAATTTCGAAATCAATAATCTCTAAGGCTCGTCTCTCCTCATACTCGTCTTCATTAACGCCTTCTAATTCTCGCATTTTTTTATTGTAGATGAGTAACTTGCCTTCTGTATCTACTACGCAAATTCCCATATCACCTTTTTCAATGACGTATTTATAAATACTTTGTAATACATTATTATCCATCTTGTCCTCCTGCATTCCATTAAGCTTATTCTAACACCAATAAGAAAGACAGATACAAAAATTAAAAAAAGTTTTAATATTTGAGTTGATTAATGCCAAATAATATTGCATTATATAATTAATAAAATCTTTAAAGGTGCATAATCATTTGGCACTCTTTATCCAGGGGAGGAAACTCACATGATTCCATACAAACACGAACCATTTACAGATTTTTCACAAGAAGCAAACTATAATGCTTATGTAGAGGCTTTAAATAAAGTTGAAGGTTACTTAGGTCAAGACTACCCACTAATTATCGGTGGCGAACGCATTACAACAGAAGATAAAATCGTTTCATATAACCCTGCAAAGAAAACAGAAGTGATTGGCCGCGTTTCTAAAGCGAGCAAAGATTTAGCTGAAAAAGCAATGCAAGCAGCAGATGAAACATTTAAAACTTGGAAAAAAGTTGATCCAGCTATTCGTGCAGATGTTCTTTTCAAAGCAGCAGCGATTATCCGTCGTCGCAAACATGAATTCTCTGCATTATTAACAAAAGAAGCTGGTAAACCATGGGCAGAGGCTGATGCAGATACAGCAGAAGCTATCGACTTCCTAGAATACTATGGTCGCCAAATGCTACGCATTAAAGATGGACAACCAGTAGAAAGCCGTCCAGGTGAATACAACCGTTATGACTACATTCCATTAGGAATCGGTATTGTTATTTCTCCGTGGAACTTCCCATTTGCAATCATGGCTGGTACAACAGTAGCTGCATTAGTAACAGGGAACACAGTGTTATTAAAACCAGCGTCAACAACTCCAGTTGTAGCATATAAATTTATTGAAGTATTAGAAGAAGCTGGTCTTCCAGCTGGAGCTGTTAACTTCGTACCTGGTTCTGGTGCTGAAGTGGGTGACTACTTAGTCGATCATCCAAAAACGCGCTTCATCAGCTTCACAGGTTCACGTGATGTTGGTTTACGTATTAACCAACGTGCTTCTGTATTAAATGAAGGTCAAATTTGGATTAAACGTGTTATCGCTGAAATGGGCGGTAAAGATACGATCGTTGTCGATAAAGAAGCGGATTTAGAGTTAGCTGCACAATCGATCGTGAAATCAGCATTTGGTTTCTCAGGTCAAAAATGTTCAGCATGTTCTCGTGCAGTCATCGTAGAAGATGTGTATGACCAAGTAGTAGAGCGCGTGGTTGAATTAACAAACGCTTTAACAGTTGGAGACCCAACAGACTTCAGCAACTTCATGGCAACAGTTATCGACCAAGCCGCTTTCAACAAAATTACTGAGTACATTGAAATCGGTAAAGGCGAAGGCCGTCTAGTAGCTGGTGGTACAGCTGACGATTCAGTAGGTTACTTCGTACAACCAACAGTATTCGCTGACGTTGATCCTTCAGCTCGTATTATGAAAGAAGAAATCTTCGGACCAGTTGTTGCGATTGCAAAAGCAAAAGACTTTGACCAAGCAATTGACATCGCAAACGACACAGAATACGGCTTAACAGGTGCAGTTATCACGAAAAACCGTATGAACTTAGAAAAAGCTCGTCAAGACTTCCATGTAGGAAATCTTTACTTCAACCGTGGCTGTACAGGTGCAATCGTAGGTTACCAACCATTTGGTGGCTTTAACATGTCAGGTACAGACTCAAAAGCTGGTGGCCCAGACTACCTACAACTGCATATGCAAGCTAAAACAACTTCAGAAATGCTTTAATTAGCATTTCCCATAAAAGCCATACATTGTTTCTTAGTAAACAAGTATGGCTTTATTTTTATGTACTAACATAAATAACATATATAATAGAAGAAACTCATGTAATTTTTCGTTCACTCCCCTGTTTAGCTTCTTGTCTAATTCTCTCTACACATGCCGAAAGAATACTATTTACCTATAATAAGCTGGTATATTTTAAGTGATTTCTAACATTTGACCCTTATATTGATTGTATAACTTTGTTAAAATGATATCAGTTTAGGAGGGTAAAACTATGAAAAAACTATCAATTTTTATGTTGCTCATGATGCTTGTTGGTCTAGTTATTTGGCAACCACAATCAGCCTATGCTGATGAGCTGTCAGGACATATGCATGAAAGCGGGCTGCGTTATTTAATTTCCAAAGAGGCTTTACTTAAAGATACAAATGGCAGCTATCGTCCAAATGCAACGGTTACACGCGGTGAATTTGCCACATACATAGCAAAAGCTTTAGATTTGGACACAAAAAGCGCGATAACGTTTACAGATGTCCCTGACACATATTTGTATGCAAAAGAAATTAAACTTGCTGCTACTGCTGGAATTATCACAGGCTATACAGATGGCACATTTAAGCCAGACGCAAATATTTCAAGAGAGCATATGGCAGTTATGCTCATTAGAGCTGTTGATTATTTAAAAATACCAAAAGGCACTTCCTCTATTACATTCAAGGATAATGCCACTATTTTCAAAGATTTCCGTCAGGATGTTGCAATTGGTGCACAATTAGGGCTTATTAAAGGAAGCTCTAATGGCATGTTCTTACCTAGAGATAATGCCACAATCGGTGAAGCTTCTACATTCATCCTTCGTTTAATTCTTCTTGCTGACCAAGTTGATACAGGCAGTAATGAAAACAGTGGAAATACTGAGAATAATGGAAATTCCAATAACAATGGGAATACGGGGAATGATGAGAATACAACTGCCTATATTATGAAAGAAATTTCAAATGGTACTCTAGTAGACAAGCAAACTTTCACTAGCTTTGAGGCTGCTGAAAAAGCGATGTCAAATAGCTCGTTCGTGATTACGCAAAATAATAAAATTATCAAAATGACTTCAGGTTACGTTGTAACGAATAATTATGTTGCACTGAATTCTGAAACAATTAAGGATCAAATCGCAGTTGCTGGTAATACAGAAATGGAATACCTAGGCAGCGATGCTACACAAGTAAAGGTGCGCTTAGCTGGTCATGTAGGCTATTTAAAACAGGCTGACGTTAGCTTAATTCCCTCTGCTTTAGTAAAGGGACGTTCTTATTACACAAATGAGAATGGCGAAATAAAACATACTTTATACGATTATAAAACAAATAAATATACATCTAGTTACGTCTACGGTAAGGCTCCTAGCTTTATGAAGCAAGGTGAAAAATACTTTAGCTGGGATGGCATTAATTTCACCAATGCGAACGGCTCTTCCAAAGGAGAAGGCTACAATTACTATCAATTCTTACCTGCTCGTGCTACAACCCACTATACAGCCGAAGAGATCGATCAATATATTATGAATAAACTAGCGGAAGTAGAAAGCTCTGGTGCTTCTATTTATAAGAATGCTACAACAAAAAGTAAGCTAATTGGCTTAGGCTCTGTATTAAAAGACATAGAAGCTAACGCTCACATCAACGCTATGCTGATCCTAGCTCTTGCACAGCATGAGAGTGCCTATGGTATGAGTGATCACGCTCAAAACTTGAACAATCTATTTGGATTATATGTTTATGACACGAATCCACTGAACAAGAAGTTTGATAGTGTTAGCGCCAATATTAATGAGCTTGTTGAGAAGTTTTTACAGCCAAATTATATTACACCAGGCGGACGTTATACGAATGGTGCAGTTGTTGGCTCAAAGGCTATCGGCTTTAACGTAAAATATGCCTCTGATCCTTTCTGGGGCGCTAAAATCGCTGGACACTACTATCGTGCTGAAAAATCATTAGGCTTTAAAGATGCAAATAACCCTTATAAAATTGCACTAACTACAACATCTGGTCTGAATGTTCGTGCAGATGCATCAACAAGTCAAAGCCCATTATTTACATTTAGTAAAAGTAATATGCCGGTAATTGTTACAGATACAAGTGCAAATGGTTGGTATCAAGTGATTTCAGATAAACTTCACACGGAACCAGCCTATATTAGTAAAGATTATATTAAGTTCATCAATACCGTGAAATAATAGCAAATGGCTGCCTTCAAGCAAGGCAGCCATTTTTATACTGTCGACACAATGAATCGAGATGTTCAACTCGATTCATTGTGCTATTTACTCTTCTCTATCGCATCTGTAAAGACTCATTCAATGATTTCTTATCGCTTTGCGCAGATTTATTTATTGTGTGAGAAATATCGTAAACGTTCTCTATGATCATTCAATAATACTCTTCGTCCCAAGAAAACAAAGGCAAACTCTCAAATTTAAATGATCTCCATTAACTGCTTTCCATAGTTTGTTTGATTTTCACGAAGTGGGGTATGTATAAAGTAAGAAAAAACGATCCCAAAAGCTTGTACACCTTTGGAATCGTTTCTTAAAACTTATTGTTTTTTATAATATTGCAAAATACCGTTGTAAATAGATTCTGCAAATAGTTTAACGTATTGGTCATTTGTCATTTTATTGTTATCCTCAGTATTCGTTAAGAAACCAAGTTCTACTAAAATAGATGGAATGACCATATTACGAATTACGTAGTATTGCTCTTGCTTCACACCACGGTTTTTCATGTTTAAATTGTTAACAATTTGGTTGTTAACAAATGTAGCTAAATCAATGTCCTCCTGATACATATCTCCAGTAGATATTGCATAATATGTTTCAGTACCCTGTGCTGACGCATTGGCAGCAGAGTTGACATGGACACTAACGAAAATCTCACCATAGTTTGCTTGAGTGAAGTCTACACGATCTTGTAATGATGGATACGTATCACCAGTACGTGTCATATAAACTTTGGCACCAGCATTCTCTAGTAATTGCTTCACTTGTGTACTAACTTTTAATGTAATGTTCTTTTCAGCAGCAGAACCTTTTACAGTCCCTGGATCTTTACCACCGTGACCTGGGTCTAGAATGATAATACGGTTTTGTAAAGGCTTATTATTTTGATTTAATAGTTTGATATAGGATTTATGAACATATCCTGTTTGACCATCATATGTGATTTCTGCCCAATAACCATTAATGCTGTGAACTTGGACATACTTTCCTTTGTTCAATTTAAATAACACTGCTGAAGTTGAATTACTTTGACTACGTACATTGAGGTTATCAACTGTTACTCTTCCTAGTACTTCTCCTGAAGCTGGAGGTGTAGTTGGTGGTGGTGTTGGGTCAGGCTTTTCTTCAACAACAGCATCTTCTGTGCTTGCTGCAACGACATAACCTGGTAAACCATTAACTTGTGTTAAGTAATAACCACCGACTTGCTTATAAACTGGTAATTTTTCTTTATTTTTGATCGTTAAAATGGCTTTAGATGAAGAAGTTGGTTTCACATATAAATTGATATTAAATTTAGGTGTTACTTCTTTCTCTACTGAACCTAATTCATTGCCATCTGCATCTAAAAATTGTGCATATTGTTTAAAGACATAAGCGTAGGCACCTTTATAGGTTACTTTTAACCAATTGCCTTCTACTGCATAGACTGATAATTTACCGCCTGTATTCACTTTACCTACAATGTTAGCGTTAGAACTAGAATCCATTGTTTTACGGATATTTAAGCCATCTGTTGTCACCTTTACTAAGCCAATCACTTGAGATGTATCAGGCACAGACGAGCCTTTCACGGGCAATTCTAAACGATATTTTTCATTGTTTGCACGTGCAACGAATAGTGAAAATTGTGAACGTGTTACTGTGCTGCTTGGTAAATACGTTTTACCTGTCCCATTTGTAATACCATTATAATAAATAGTATTAATATATTTCACATATTCATGTGTGATTCCTACATCCGTAAATGGTGAGTCAATTCCCTCATATTCACTAGTATCTAAATTAAATGCCTTTGTTAATACATAACTCATTTCACCACGAGTTAGAGGCTTGTTCGGTAGGAATTGACCTTTGATATTTTTGTCGAATAATCCTAATTGTACAGCACGTTCTATGTAACCTGACATTTCTGTGCCGACTGTAACATCTGAAAAGCTTGATTTATTCACGACTAATGGTTTGTTACCTGAAGCAACAACTACCATTTTAGCTGCTTGTCCTCTTGTTACACTATTATTTGGGCCAAAGACTCTTTTACCATTCACAAAGTAGCCTTGAATCACACCCAAATTTACTAAATAATTGATTTCTTCATAGGCTGGGTGATTTTTAGTGACATCTTCAAATGTTATATTTGAATTAGTAGCTGCACTGACACTTGCACTATGTATCGTTAACATAGAAGCCGAAATGAATAAGACGCACAAGATAAGACTAAGTTTTTTGATGTTCAATGTCTTATTTCCTCCCTTCTTGTTCTCTTAACGTGTCCATTTTAACAAAATTAGCTAAATTACGCATCATACAATAGAACTGTTAAAATTAATTTTTTCCAAGCAACCCCTTTCCTACAAAATTATCATAAAAATAGAAGAGTCTGCGATTGCAAACCCTTCTTCCATTATACGTTATTCAAAAGATCATTTCTTGCAATCTATAACACAATTTACTGTAAATTACAGAAAATTATCGTTGTTGAATTCTATCAATAAATACTTTTAGTTGATTGATTTTTAATAGCTCGTCAGATCCGAAGCTTCCATCTCCATCACCATTTGTAATACCATTTGATGCAAGAATAGAAACATAGCTACTAGCCCAGCTATCTTGTGGTACATCACTAAATGCTACTGTGTCACCTTGATTTTCAAGGCCAAATGCTAAAACTAATACTTTTGCAATTTGCGCACGAGTAATTGGTGAAGCTGGGTTGAACTTACCGTTAGCATCGCCCTCAAAGATTCCTAATTTCTCTACTGCTGCGATAGCACCTGCATTGGCACTTGTTGGTTTAACATCTACGAAACTAGTAGTTGTATTGGATGTATCTAAGCTCAAAGCTTTTGCAATTTGTACAGCTACCTCAGCACGAGAAGCATAGACTGAAAAGTCAATGGCTGCTTGTTTTACTTCAGCTGCATCAAATGTAGCAACACGTTTAGCCCCTACATAACGAGAACCCCAATAGTACGGATCATCAACATTTGAATAGCTTACACCTTGGCCAGTTTGAGAGTGGATCATTTTACCATCACCTATGTATATACCCACATGTGAAATACCACTACCACTTGTATTGAAAAATACTAAATCGCCCACTTGAAGATCGCTCTTTGCTACTGCAGTACCTTGTTGATACTGTGAGCCTGACGTACGGTTCAGTTGAATACCTAAGTCTGAAAATACTTTAGAAGTAAAGCCAGAGCAATCAAAACCGCTAGTCGTTGTGCCGCCGTATTTATATGGAACACCTAAATATTTAGAAGCTGTATCTGTAACATCTGCTTTAGTCGCTGCTTCAGCAGTATTTATATTAGTAGTTGAAAATAACATGAAAGATGCAAAAATCGGTAATAACCATTTCTTATTCATACTTTTGTTATACCCCTCTCAAAACTTTTTTGCCTATAAATAGACTATCACAAAAGAAGCAATAGTTATTTTTCAATTGTGTAACGGTTTTAGACAGCAAAAAAACGCTGTAATACCAACGTTTGGGGGTATTTCCAGCGTTAAAAAGGGGATTTTTTTATCATAATTTGGAGCTTTCGTAACATTCCTGTAATATTAGAGACTGATTGTTACATAACAACTTATTGACTAGAGAACATTTGCACCCAATAGTAATTTCCTTTGCTATCCTGTGCTATTGCAACACCTGTATTCGTATAGTGTTCTTTTAAAATATTATCTCGATGGCTAGGTGAAGCCATCCACGCCTTAACAGCAATTTCAGGAGTTGGAATATTTCTCGCAATATTCTCTCCAAAGCTCGTATAGTCATAATCAAATAATGTCGCTAAATCCCAAGGTGCCCCATAAAATGGAGATATATGTTCAAAATAATGGCGATTTACCATGTCTTGCGCTTTAATAATCGCAATTTGTGTCAGCTCTGGATCATAGACAACAGGTTCCAGCTTGTTTTTCTGTCTTTCAACATTAATTAATTCAATGACCTTTTTCGACCATTCTGTAGAAAGGTTGATAGTTGGGATATAATCCTTTGCTAAATAGTCATAGGCTACTTCTAGCTTTTTTACTTTTTGTTGAAATGCAATGCTTCTCTCAACAAACACAGCAAACTGTGCACGCGTTACCATTCTGTCAGGTGCAAAATGTTTTGCATCCACCCCGCCAATAATACCTATATCTGCTAAAGATTCGATATAATCTTTTGCCCAATGTGTGCGAGAAATATCTGCAAATTGGCTGTTATTATTGCTGTCTACTTTAAACTGGTAGGCCAATGCCAACATTTTCGCTACCTGCATACGCTGTAACGGCTCCTCTGGATGAAAGGCATCGCTTTTTTGAATGATACCTAGCTGTACAAGCTGGCAAATTTCTTTGTAATACGGATGCGTTGCAGGAACGTCCTTAAACTTTGCTGAATTCGCAATGTCTATGTTTGTCTGAAGAGAGCGTGCAATGGCAGCAGCAGCCTCTGCCCTCGTAATAGCTTGCTCAGGCTTGAATTTGTTATCACTGTATGTAGTCATATATTGTTTAGTGAGCATATGTTGAATCGAAGCATTTGCCCAGTATGAATTTGTCACATCCACAGCTTTTACGGATGCCGCTTCTGCCTGACTAAAACTAGCTAAACTTCCTACGATTGTAGCAATTGAAAGTACTACTATACAAAGTATTTTTTTCAACAGAGCTACCTCCTCACGATGGGAAATAAAATGGGGACAGTAAAAAAGTTCACCATATAATATAAAGTACGAATTTCAAATGATATAGTTTCACTTTTTTGGAAATTAATCAATGGAGTCATTATTTTCTCATTATAATAGGAGTTTTCCCGTAATATGCATTGGGAAAACTCCTTTTTACTAAAAACTATTCAATCATTTTAAGATATTCTTCAAGAATGCGGTAGTTATACACTAACCCCTGTTGCTCAATCGACAATGCACTGTAATCCTTTTGTGCAGCTAATACTTTTTTCTCAAATGATGAGCTATCTGGATCAATACTGCCAATAGCTTGAACCACTTTAAGAACAGAAGCCACATCTTTTTCTGCCTGCTTTAAGACATCCTCATTAATGACTTGTCCTCTCATTTTAGAATCCAGCGCTTTATAAGCAGCTACAGCATTTGCCACATCTTCTATATACGTAGGTGAACTTGGTGTAAGTCCCGCTATTAACTCTACAACCTTCTTGACATCAGCCATACTTTTCTCTGCCTCTAAAAGGATAGCATAATTGGAGATGCGCTGTTTATCCGTAGTATTCAAGCTGTCATACTCTTTACGCACCGCTTCAACCATACCGAAATAATACTTGTCCTTTGGATTCAATTTAGCAATATTATTATAAACCTTGATAACGTTGTCTAATGAAAGCAATAGCTGGTCGTTATAAACATAGCGTCGTTGATCAGCATTGAGCTTGTCGTAGGCTTTTAAAATCTTTTGATATTGACTATTCATATCCTTAGCTGTTAGGAGTCGGTCAATATCCTCCACCACACTAATGACAGGCTTAATTAGCTTCTCTTGATCCTGTAACACTCTGTAATTTTGTACAGCTCGTTGCTGATCCTTTGGTAAAGCATTATAGGCAGCACGAATTTCCTGTACGCGTTTCACATATTGCTTTGGATCAACAGATGGTAAGTCTTCAATCATTTGCATCACATTACCAGCACCTAAAATGCTCGTTTCTGCCGCTTGTAATAAGTAATAGTTTGTTACATATTGTTTCATATCGGCAGGCAATGCATCATAAAGTGAACGCGCTCGTGATGTATCCTGAAGGAATGTATTACTTGAAGCTTTTAGCTTGCTAATCAATTCCATGACATTGGATACAGGCTCATATTTTAATAGGACATCAATATTATCAATGTATTTCTTTTGATCCTTTGATAATTTATCATACGCCTTGCGTGCGGAATTTACTTTACTAACAAAGCTTTTCGATTCAGGATCTAATTCATTAATTTGCACCATCACACTTAAGATCGGTTTAACCGCCTTCTCACGTGTTGTTAAATCTTTAATATTAGTCACTAATTTCTTTTGGTTTGATGACAGCTTATCATAGGCTACACGTGCATTCATTAGCTTCGTTAAATACTCTGCATCCTGTTCCTCAGTTAAATTAATCAGCTCAATGACGCTTTGTGCTAAGCCCTGCTCATTTTCAGCAGCTACTAATGCATCATAATTCACAATTGCCTCCTGCTTTTCTTTAGGCAATGCATCGTAAATTTCACGAGCTGTTTTCATATCCTGATAGAATGTTTTACTCGTTGGTTTTAATGAAGAAATCAATCCAATTAATGAAGCAACATCCTCAACCGCCGTAAGATTAGCATAATTCGTTACACGTTTTTGAGACACTTGATCGAGCGCATTATAGGCTTTACGTGCAGCAAGCACTTTTTTTGTATAATCCTTATTTGTTGGATTTAAGGCATCGATCATTTGAATAACCTTGATTACATCCTTATTGGTTTTTTCATACGCATTTAATGTTTTGGCCTGCTCCACAAGCTTCTGCGCATTTTTATCCATTGCTTTATATTCAGCAGCTAGTTCGGCTACCTTTTTTACAAATGTATCAGGACCCTCATTTGCCAATGCTGTGACACGGTCGTCAAATGCTTTGGCCATAGCAATATAGCCCTGTGCTTTTGTAAGGTCCTCGCTATTTACTACCTTTGCTTTAAGAGCTTCACCCAATTTATTAAACGCTTCATCAGCTTTTGCCACATCATCTTTATATGTTTTTTTAGATGGACTTAATGTACTGATTTGAACCATTACATCAATTACAGGTATCACATCTTTTAAATCTTTATAATTTTGGACAAACGTTTTATTGGACTCATCTAGCTTCGCATAAGCAGTAAAGGCTGATTTTGCTTTAGAAATATAGCTTTTAGAGGAAGGATCCAGTTTTTCAAATTGTGTTATGACATTAACAACAGATTTATAGGATTTCTCTAAATCTGTTAATACTTTAATATTTGTCACGCGCTTTTTAGCTGTTGCTGATAACGCATTATAGTCTGAACGTGCAGCCAATATTTCTTCAATAGCTATATTTTTATCTAGCAGACCAATTTCTGTTATAACAGCCTGTACCGCTTCTTCCTCTTTAATCAAAGCCTCTACTTTGTTTTGCAGCTGAGTTTTCAAATTAGTAAGAGCTGTTTCATGCCCTTGTTCTTTCGTATCTAATTGCTCCACTGTCTCTTTCAACTTGCTAAGCTGTGTGCCATAGTCAGCTGTAGGTTTTAATGTATTAATTGTTTTCGATGCTTCTGCGTATTTTTGAAACAGCGTTAGCTTTGTCACTCCTTGCACTAGTTTTCGATCATTTTCAGTCAGCTTGTTATAGGCAGTCCACGCAGATAAAGTTTTACTTTCAAATGTTTTGGCGGCTGGATCTAAGCTATCAATTAACTTATCTACCTTTAATGACGCACTTAACTTTTTCTCCCACGCTGTTAGCTCTGCTAGATTATTGACGATTTTTTTGACATCGCTTGCACTGATCGTTGTTCCAGCTGGAGCAGGTGGATTATCATAAGCTAAACGTGCCGCTTTAATAGCATCTACTTTTTCACTATCTGCTTTTAAATCAATTAGTTTTATAAGATCTTCGATACTTTTAGCTGCAGTAATATTAGCTAATGCTGATTGTAATTCGTTCGCGTTTTTAACAAATCCTTTATCAATCGTTAGGTCATCATATTTTGTTTTTAGCTCAGTAACTGCAGCACGATATGAGTCTTCTTTGGATACACGTAATTCGGAAATGCTTTTCGAAATAGTTGCCGCCTGACGATATTGTTCAATACTCTTATAATCTATTTCTACTAATTGTTTGGAGGCTGCATCCAAACTATTATATGCTTTATCAATAGCTGCAACCGCATTAATAAAGCTTGAGGCTGAAGTGAAATTTGCTGGCTGCTTCCCTTTTAGCTCGGCAATACTAGAAGTCACTTTTTCTATAGCAGACAAACCTGATAACGTATCCTTATACTTTTTAAAAGGTGTAACCTTATCATCATTTGGATTGTACGCTTCAACTACTTTCTTTTGCTCTGCTGATAGCCCATTATAATTCGCCGTAAAGCTATTTATTTTTGGCAAAATAGCTGAATAATCCGAGGATTTTTCCAATAACTCAACTAACAGAACTAATTCGGTAGCCGTTGCTTCTGCTTTAGTTGAATCCACTTTCAACTTATTTAATTTATCAACATCCATACCCTTGCCTTTAAAGTAGGCATTGCGTTCAGCATCGGTATAACCGTACTGTAAAGAGGTGCCGCGAATTGTACTGGCAATATCTTTTGCATTATTCACTAGCGCCTTATTGACAGCTGCTTCAAATTCCTTTTGAACAGTTATATACGCTTTTTGCCCATTCAAGCCATCATTTAAAAAGCTAGTATATTTCGTATCTAAAGCGGCAACCTCTGCAATAAATGTTTTACTTGTAAACGAGATTCCCGTCATTTCTTTCCCTAATTTTTGTAGCTCACTTAATAGGCTACGTTGCTCCTCGATATAGCGATACTTCGCTTCAATAAATTCCACTTCGTCTCCATTAAAGCCTGCAGCACTTAGAACTTGAAGATCTCCTTTCGCAATGACCATGTCATCAGCCGTAGAGTTCTCCGAAAGCTTACCAAATTGAGCAATAAGCTGTTCTCTTGTCGTTGCAGCCGCTACCTCATTCGTATAGGCAACCTGCTCTGATTGCGTTGTAACGCGAGATTGGGCATCATTTTCTTGTGCGTTTGCTATAGCTGTAGGTGCTAGTAATAGACTCGTTAAGACACCTGCTGTCAATTTTCGATTCAATCGAACCACCCTTTCATCGTTTATGTATAGTAAAAATGATTGTGCTCATTTTCATTTAGAAATCATGACTTTAGTATCGGTGTAAATCAAATGTTTTCAAGCCATTCTACTACATTTACAAAATTTTGAGCTTTAAAAGAAGTTTTTCTAAATTACTAGCTAGAAAAACAGGAAGTTATTTCAATTATACTATACAATAGAATTATGTAGATTCAGCAAAAGATTTGGCCATTTACTGAATTAAGAAAAAGTCTTCGGGAGATGTCACTGATTTTGGAAAGGTACTTTTCGACAAGCTCGAAAAAATCTGGACATAGTATGCCGAGACATAATGGATGTGGTGTTTTGCATCAAGCGACATACACTGACGAAATATGCTTTTTTCAATGAAATTCATGAAAAAAAACAGCTATTTTCATATGTCATAATGTCTTTACAAGGTGTATACTACAACTTTGATAGCCTAATTTGGAAGAAAGGACGCTGTTTATGTTTTACCACTATAAGTTCTGGCATAGCTTAAAAAATCCTACATACTTTACAAACGTCGTAGAGGAAGGCGAAGTAACTGGATATAAAAAACGCGCATTAACGGTGTTTATCCTATTCATCGCCCTATTCGCTGCTCGCGAATATTGGGGAATGGGGACAGAAAATTTAACGACCTTATTCGCTTCGGATTTACAAAATGAATACTTTGTAGCACGTATACTGTCAATGCTCGGTGCCATTTTGTGGGCGACCCTCTATTTTTGCTTCCATTATTATGGGGTTACTTATCTATTACATTTATTAACAGAAATTCCTTATACTTGGATAAAAAGAGTCCAGCTCTACGTTGTAGTCTTTCTACTTATTGAAAAAGCAATTCTCTTTGCTGTTTTCTACGCTGTAGGCTATACAACGATGTTTTCGTTCTTTTCTTTAGCTCCCGCTGCCTTACAACTGATTGAAACAGATTTCGTGTTATTCACTATCAATCAATTGACGGTAACAACCGTTTTAATCATTATTGTGCAGTATTTATTCCTGTCCAAATGGGAGGAAGAAGCTAGTAGAAAAATGTTAGTAGTCAAATTGATTGGTTTACAGCTATTTATGGCCCTATTTGTTGGCATGATTAGTGTTCTACCAATTAAAGAATGGATTGCTAGGGGGTTAGGATGATGGCATGGATTAAAGCAAGACCATGGACAAGTTTGACCATTATGTTAGCGATGCTAGTAATCGGTATCAATGCTTATTTCGTCTTCAAAGATGATAGCAGCGTGACACGATCCTATTTTATCGACGAGTTTCAAAAGGCTCACATCGGAACAAATAAAGAACGTGTTAACAAGGAAACGATTGTAGCACCTGCTGAAATATATACTATTACCGCTGATGCAACAAGCTTATCAGCAGTAAATGTAAAGCGCGGCCAGAAAGTCATGATGAATGATTTACTTGCTACCTATCAAACGGAAGAAGTGGACGAGGAGCTCACAAAGCTCGAATCGGAACGTACAGCCTATGAAACTGAATTAAGCGATTTACAGGATGCACTTGATCAAATTGAGGATGAATACGGCGATGGCTCTGATCCAAAAAGCTCGATTAATACAGATCAAATGAATGATAAGCTTTCTGTTACGCTAAAATTAGAGCTTGCTCAGCAAAATTCACCATCAACAGCCGTTGCCCTGTTAAATCGACATATTGCTGAAACCAATCGTCAAATTGCGCTAATTGAGGCACAGATTACACAAATACAGTCCCGTCAAGGTATTGTCAGTCCAATCGATGGTGTTGTGTCAGCGATTAAAGAAGATGCTGGTGCACTGACGTTTGAAATCTATTCAAATGAAAAAGCCATGTATGCTTATTTATCCGAAAGTGAATGGCAAAAGGTTGAAGAAGGACAAACTGTTGATTTTAAGGTAAAGCATGTTAAAGATGATGCATTATCTGGCGTCGTATTAGAAAAACAAATGATTGCGACAGATGATCAAACATTTTGGGCAAATGAATTAGCCAAAACAGCAGCATTGCCACAACCAACAAATTATGAAGTCAAACTACAACAAGACGCTCCTTTAGAGGACATCCCATTTTCAACAACGGGTAAAGCTTCTATTATTGTCAATGAAGCGTTCGATTCCTATAAGGTCGATAAATCGTGGTTAGCAACGACTAAAAAGGGCAATAAAAAGCTGTATATTATCAATCAGGATGGCAAAATTCAGCTGATCGATATTAATGTACAATTTAATACTGCTAAGTCAGCTATTTTTATGGACTATGTAGATGAAGGAACGCCAATGCTCACTAATGAGAAGCGTAATATTGAAGCCTATACCTTCAGAACATTACCCGTTGAAAAAATACAATGGAACCACTTTAAAGATTTAACGTGGAAACAATATGTGAAATACATCGTTTTCTAATCTAAATCCGCTTCGCCCTTTTTGGGGCTAGGCGGATTTTTTATTATTTAAAAGACCTTTTGAGAAAAGCAAGCGAGGGGTTGATTTCCGTTCCGCCAGCGTCCTTTCCAGGGGCGTCCGATGAGCCGCTTCACTCACTGCGTTCGCTCCAGGGTCTCATCTGTGACGCTAATCCCCTAGGAGTGACGCTGGCTCCACTCCAATCAACCATTCTGCAAAAAAGTGGCATTTACTTATCTTTCCTACTAGCCATAGCAATCAAAATAAAATGAGTAGTGTACAACTTCACATTATTTAAAAACCTTTGCTAAATTGTACGTTGGAGTGGAATGCTACTTGACTCAGTGTGATAGCAAGACTGGCAAGACCCTACACGAAGGCTCGAAGCTCGCCCACAAGGAAGCAAGTAGCCCTGGAACGGAAATCAACTCTCGTTTTAACGCAAACATTCCTTTTTTAAACAACACGAAAAAAATCCTCTGTAGCCACTACAGAGGATTTTTTCATGTTTATTTTAATGATAAGCATCTATTTAAGAAGCTTGCGAATTGAGCACGCGTAATTTGTGCATCTGGTCTAAACGTATTATCTGGGAAACCTCCAGTTAAATCATTCGCCACAAGCGCTTGGATATTGCTGTACGCCCAGTGTGTTGGTTTAATATCTGTGAAGTTTACCTTGCTTGTTCCCGTTAATTTGTACGCTCTTGTTAAAATCGCTGCCATTTCTGCACGGGAAAGCTGTCCGTTTGGATTGAACTTCCCTGCTTCTTGCCCTTTAATAATGCCAGCCTGCTCGACTGCTGCAATGGCACTGTAGGCATAATGGCTTTTACTTACATCTTTAAAGCTTGAATCCTTCGTCGTTGAGAGATTTAAAGCTCTAGCAATGATTGTAGCTGCCTCTGCACGTGTAATAGATGCTTCTGGCTTAAATGTTCCGTTTGAGTACCCTTTAATAAGGGATTTATCGTATAGGCTTTGGATTTCTGAAAATGCCCAATGCCCTTTTGTTACATCTGTATAAACTAATTCCTCATGATTGTCTTTATAGACAGCCTGTAATTGATCGAAGTATAGCTTACCTTTCTTTTGAAGAGAAGCTGTTGGTTGCGCGACATACAAACGCTCAAATTTTAATGGCTGTGCTAGATCACTTGGAATATCCGCCGTCACGTATTTCCAGCCACTCCAGTCTAAACCGCCCTGGCTTGTGAAATCAATCGTATGCTTAGTTCCAGCGCCATCAATCACAACACCTCTTAGCCAATGCTTACCTGCATCACCAAATACCCAGACCCCAATGTTTTTAGGCTGCCCTGAAATAGCAATTGGTGCTTTAGCAACCATATAGGCAGCTTTTGTGCCTGTGCCGGCTGTTGTGAAATCATAGTTTAACTGTAAGCTAGCCGCTCCTTGTCTCGCATACTCTTTAGAGCTTGCTAAGGAAGCATTGGCTTTCGCCACTTCTGTTGTCCACGCTGACGTATTATCGAAGCTATCTAGGACAATAGGTTTTTCTGCTAAGTCTACTACTTTCACAGGTGTGGACGTACGAATCCCTTCATACTCTCCAATAATTTTCCCTTCACCTTTTTGTGTAGCGGTAAAGGTAGAACCGTCCATCTTGCCGATATTTCCTTCAACTGTCCAGTTCATATTCGCTGGGTTAATCGTCATTGGATTCAAGTATTGATCATAAGAATTTGCAACCTGCATCTCTACAGAAGAACCTTTCATTACTTGACCAACATTACTTAACGTAATCGATTTTGCTTTGCCTGGTGGCGCGGTATTCACAACCTGTAAAATGGCTGATACACGACGCTCACTACCCTCTGATGGTCTATTCACTAGATTGGCGAAATAACCTCCTGGATTACGCACCACCATCGCAGTAGAGCCGCCTCCATCTAAGTTGATAGCTGAAGATGCACCCATTGAAATTAAATGAGATGCTAAATCTGATAAATTAACACCATTACTATGACCGCTAATGCGACCATCAATCGTCACAAGAGATACCTTTGTACCTGTTGCATCCACTGCTACTGCTGTACGTGGGCTTCGTGTTGAAGCAAAGCCAGAATTCGTTGGCATTGAAATATCAACCTTGCCGTTACGCACAAGCATTGGACCAGCAGCTAAAATGAATTGTGCATCCATCCATTTGGGATCAATCGATAAACTAACATCCACACTAGTACCTGCTGTGATCTTGCTTAATTCAGTAGCTAATTCTTTATTTTGAACTGAAATAACAAAGCCATCTGCTGGTATAGATGAATTACCTTCCACTCCATAAGTTGTTACATGAGACACTGTGCCTGAGAATTGATCGCCAAAATGCAAGACGCTTGTATCTTGGCTAGCACCTGATACCACAAGTTCTACACCCCATGTATTCGAACCTGTTGATCTTTTTTCAGGTGTATATAAAACGTTTTTATTTGTTCCTCGTTCACTATTAATGAGATCAATAGGATAGCTTTTGCCATTCACTTGGAAAGAAAGATTTGTAGAATAATAGTCTGCAATAGCTTTCCCTGATTTAGATAAACCAAAGGCAACTGGCTTTTGTGTTGGACTATCATACGTATCTCCTAAAATACCATAGTTCACAATTTCATTATTTTCCGCTAACAAGTTCGCAGGCATACCATTGCCTAAAAAGTAAGAAGCATTGACTGCACCAACAACACGATGACCATCATATGTATTTTGCTTCGCCATCGCTGATGTTGTTTTTAATGAATTAATAGGATTAGGCATACCAATTTCTAGTTTCGTATATGTATTATTTAAATTGACATCTAAAACATTTACAAACTGACGTAAAGAACTTGAAGTATAGCTTTGCTGTATATGTGTTACTTGTGGTGAAACTTCTTTTTTCACTTCACTGACTTTATTGCCTAAACCAGCAGCTTGTCCATTGATAGGACTAACTGCCAGCATAAGCATGAAAAGGACGACAACTGTTGTTACTAATTTTCTTGCCATTTTTTCACTCCGAATATTTTCAAAGTATGGCACGATCTCATGTCACATGACCCGTGCCAGTGACTTTTTTATTTTGTTTCTACATAGATAGCAACTGGAAGATTAACCCCACCAGCATGCATCAGTTCTAATTCAATCGTATCTTTTGAACCCTTTATCTTGATATCTGGTAATTCAACATACTCTGTCCCTACTCTTAATGAAGGCACTAAATACACCGTGCCATTTACTTTAATAGCACCACTGTATAAGCCGCCTCGACCAGCTAGTTTCAGCTTAATCGTTTTTGTAAAGCCTGTTGGATTGACTACAGGGATGGAAACCTTGTAGTTCATACCGAAATGACCTGGATTTCCTACCGACCCATTAATTTGGGATAGTGAATTTTCAGCCGTTTGTAAATTGTCAGTACGACCGTTAGAAATGTTATAGCCTACCTCAGGAGAATCTACTGTATAGGCTGGTAATTCTGCTAGAATCGTAGCGCTTGGCCACGCACCTCTTGGATGTTTAGCATACTCATCAATAGCTACCTGCTCAGATTGGATAGTCGTTAAATCACTATTATCCTTTGTAAGCACTGTACGAATCGTATACTCTGGTTTGCCACCATTGACTGCTTGAATATCTAAATCATGTAAGAAGCCAATGATATAATCATAGTGTAAATCATATGTTTCGATGACCTTCGTTTCCCCTGGCGCAATAACAATACCACTGCTCTCCGATTTTTGAAGCTTGTTATTTAACACAGCATCCGCAATCGTCAAGCCTAGGTCATGACCTACCCAGCTATTACCTGTTTTTTGGCTAATGCCTCTCGAGTCAGTCACTTTAATGCTCTCTGTCGTAGACTTGTTTTGAACCGTAATACCGAGATTGACATCCGTACCTAACGTGTTGTAATGCCAGCCAAAGACACGATGCTTATTCGTTGCGGCTGTTGGTTTCACATCATATTGTGCAAGCGTTGCATTATTCAGTGGCACGAGCTTACGTGTTAGCGTTTCTGGATTATCACTAATAAATAAATCACGATCCCCTTCTAAACGAGCAGAAGGAACAACATCTGGTGATGACGTAGAGCCATATGATTTTTCAAGGAAAGGACTTGTGAACATATATCGATAAACGTAAATATACATTTCTTTTTTATCCGTGATATAGCGTAAATTTCCGCCTAATGCATCGACAAGAAACTTAGCAGGAACATACATTTTGCCTTTTTGTACAAATGGCTTTTCGATCATTGTCACGGCTTCATTGTTAATCAAAGCTTGATTGCTATTATCATTGAAAATAAAGCTCATCCCACCAACTAACAATTCAAAGGAACCATCCGGTTGCCATGTGCCCGATGAATCATCTAAATAATCATAAATATAGCTAGCAGGTAAGTATGTTCTTCCATCCTTCGTAACAATCGGATCTTTCATCACAATACGCTTGTTATTGATATGTAAGATATATGGGTCTTCCTGCGGTGGTGCTGTTGTTTCATCGGATAATGTAATATCTACTGATTGGGTAGCCTCATCCCAATTGACAATACCATCAAAGTTTTCACTGACGAAACGTAATGGCATGTAAGTGCGGTCCTTATACATAAATGGCGCAACATCCATCGCAACCTCTTGTCCATCTACTAAAGCCTTCATCGAATCAATCGTTAAATCGACTGTTTTACCATTACGAATAGCCGATGCCGTCAACGTTTCCTTATCCCAATCCACGCTTGCACCAACAGCCTCATATAATGCACGCATTGGCAATAATAAGAAATCCGACTTATTTAAGATAGGATCATACACATGAATCGTTTCTCCATTAATGGTAATAGAAACATTGTTTTTTATTTGAATTCCATTATTACTAGTAGCTGCAGACGCTTGTCCAGGCAAAATCGTAGCCAAAGCAACTGCCGATACAATACAGGTAGTTCTTAGTTTCTTAAACATACTAATCTCCTTTTTTTCACATTCAATAGTCTTTATCATCTTAACATGAAAAACCCCTAAAATGTGGGATTTTTATCGAAAAGAGTAGAATACGGTACTAGAGTGCTAACCTCCCTCCTTCAAAAGCTTTATATAAAGTGAAAGATATTCCAAAATACCATGGACAATTTCTATAAAACTTCCCGTGGCTACATTCACACTATTAGTCATCAAACCTCTCTTAAAGGTAGACTTATGATAGCCTCAAAAAGTTACATAATTAACAATTTTCTTTATAGAAATTGAACGATTGGGTCGCGTCACGGAAGTAATAAGTTAGTTAAACTGTTTTAATATAGTGAAATGTATTATGCTAGAAATACAATGTTTCTATAGGAAAGGAATGCTATAAGTGTTTGTTTAGAAATTTAATGAAGGGAAAAGAAATAGTATTGTAGTTGATGAATATAAAGTAATAGATAAGAAAAAATGATACTAAAGTAAAGCTAAAACAGTCTACTTTGTACAGCATAATTCTGAAATTTATCAAGAGTTTTTTCATAAAGGTAGTTTTGCCTTAAACATATTTTAGGGAGACTGAATAGCCCCATTTACAAAGAGAAAATCATCCTATGAATTCATACAAAAATTGGAAATATGTTTATCTATTTCAAAGCTATTTATATCGCAGCTTTTTAGGTAACTACTTTTTTAACTAGTAGTATATAAAGTAACGATTAGTTAATTGTGATTGAGTAGTTACATCACCAGTAGTTTTGTTTGTTAAAGTAGCAACACATTCCACTGCAGTGATATCGAATTTAGCTCTAAGAACTGAATCTTTAGCTAATTCATTTTTTACTTTTTCTGCTACCACTGATGCAGTAGTATCAGCAGTTGTTAATGCAACTGATACTAAACGATCGATACCAACTAAATCAGATGGTAAAAATTGTTTAACTAGAACAATTAAAGGTTTAATTGTTCCAGCTGTGGCTGTAACACCAACAGTACCAGTAGTAGTTGCTGCAGCAACTGTTAAAGAAATTGTATTAGCAGCTTTTGAAGTATTTGTAGCTGCATTTGGGGTAACAATTACTTCTGCGTCAGTACCAGTTACATCGAAGTTTTCACTAACATTTATATTACCAGCACTAAACGAACTTTATTTGCTACAGCATCTTTAGTATCATTTTATGCTACAGGATCAGTTAATACTAGAGGAGTACCAGCTAATAAATCTGTTGCAGTTAGAGTTACTTCTAAGTCACCTGCTACTGTAACACCAGTTGCTAAAACAATTTGAGCTTTAGCTACACGTTGTTTAAAGTCTACACCATCTTGAGTCAATGCAGGAGCATTGAATATAATACCATTTGCAACACTGGCAAGACTACAGATGATTTTAAAGTATTACTAATAGTTTTTTCACCAATTGTTAGGTGTTCAGTTGATAGTACTGAAGGTGTGTACGTTAAAGTACTTACAGCAGTTTCTGTACCATTAACGTCAGCAAAGCTTAATACTAATTCGTTTGTAGCACCAGCAGCAACAGGTAATACTGGAGCATCCAGGAGATTATTTGAATTCCCATACAAAATTTTTAAATCAAAAAAATTTAATAATAAAAAAGGTTCTATTAAGATAATTATCTTAATAGAACCTTTTTATAAATGTTAATATCAAATATTAAGTTTAATATTCAAAACAAAATTATTTGTTTTTAACTGAAAGATTTAAACCAGTTACGACTGCAGCATTAGCAGCTGGAATTGCAGCGTCTGTAATTGTTGTACCAGTTAAAGTGATAGATTCAATTACTGAAGAGAATGTTTGACCAAATACAGCTGAGTCTCCTCCAGTAACTACTAACGTTACTTTATCAGTATTTTGTTGAGCAGCAATTGTACCAGTTACAGTACCAGGAGCAGTACCATTTTTAAATTCTAATGAGAATGTACCAGCAGTAGCTGTTACAGCTTCACTGAATGTTAAAGTTAAGTTAGCGCCATCAAGTTCTACTGAAGAAATTGTTGGTTTAACATTATCTTTTGCAGAAGTTACAAATTTAATAATGTCAGCTTTTAATACTGCTGGAGAAGTATAATCTGCAGCTGTATTAACATCTTCTAAAGCATTAATAACTGCTTCTTTTTGTGCAGTAGTTAATACATCAAAACCAGATAAATCTAAACCTAAAACAGCTTTATTATTATTTAATGCTGTGATTACATCAGCATGAGTTGCAGTTCCAGCATTTAAACCATCAAGAATATTAACTACAGCAGTTAATGCAGTATTAATAGCCCCAGTATTAACAGAAGCTTTTGCCGAATTAATAATGTTTGTAACAGCAATGTTGAAGTCTTGTGAAGTTGTTGGTACAGCAAATGCAGCTTTATCAGTTACTATCGCAGCTTGAACCGCTGTATCAGTAATAGCTTCAAGTGCTTTAACTGAATCCGAAGCACCCGGTACATCTTTAACTGCAGCAATAATTTCAGCATAAGTTGCTTTAGTTGCAACTACATCAATTAAAGATTCAACAGCATTATTATACGCAGTTTGATAAGCTGTTTCTAAAATAGCTGCAGTAAATACTGTTGGAGCTGTACGTACATTATCAATTTCAGCTGCAATTTTAGATTGAGCTGCAAATGACAAGCTTGAGAAATCTTTATAACCTTTTAGAGCATTAAGTACTTGACCTACAGTTGTAGCATTATTTAATGCATCAACCGCACCTTGTGCACCAGTACTTACAGAAAGAATATTGAATGTTAATTTACCTTCAGTATCTTTAGTTACAGAAATAGTTGCAGAGTTTCCTACAATATATTCTTCGAATTTATCTTTAGAAATTGTACTACCTTGATATTTGTAGAATGCATCTTTATAACTGTAAAGTTTACCTTTGATTGTTAATTCATCAGTTGTAGTATTTACATTAGTAGCAACATCAGTTACTAATTCATTAGCGTATTTAGAGAATTCTACTGTAGCTGGTTGATCTTCTAAAGAAATTTGTGAAGAAGAAGCAGATACAGTTACGTTTGATGCAATAGCAGTATCAGCAGAAACTACACGTAATGATGCTTTACCATTAACTGCAGTTACTTTTACTGTAGCTGTTGTACCTTTTTGAACTTTAGTTGCAGCTAAACCATTACCAGAAACAGTTACATCACCAAATTGTGGAGATACTTGGTAAGAAACTTCGTAGCTTCCAGTTTCAGCATAGTAATCGAATCCGTTTTGGTCAACTGATTTGTATTCGAAGAATGCAGGTGCAGAAGTTGCAACTGATTTTACTTCTTCTCCTTCAGCATCAAGAACAGATAATTTAGATTTATTTACAACAGCGTCAACAAAGTATGTTGTTTCAGAAACTGTTTGTAAATCAGATTTGTCTAATTTATTTGGTTCTGAACCGTTATCAACAAATACTGTTGGAGTAGCGTATGCATCTTTGTTACCTGTTAATTTAAATGTAACTTGACCTTTAGTTCCATTTACATAAGTAGTGTAAACTTGATCTTCAACTACTTTTTGAGCAGCTAGATCTTTACCGTCAGTACCTTTAACTGTGATGTATACAGGTTGATCTTTACTAATTGATCCTTTAGGGAATACAACTTTAAGAGCTGTGTCATCTGGAGCAACTTTTCCATCTTTATCAGTTAAAGTAACTTGGTAGTTACGTCCACCATTACCTTTAGTAGTAATAGCAGCTGCATTTTGTTGACCTTGTGCTTCAACTTTTAAACCTAAAGTATGGCTAAGATCGAATTTCACGCTTGCAGCTTTAGCTTGTAATTCTTGTGCATCTAATTTACCATTACCTGCTTTAAACACATTATAAGTGTCATAGTATCCATCGACAAATACAATTGGAGTTACAGTAGCATTAGAACCAGTTAGAGTGAAAGTAGCTTCACCGTTTTTGTCTAATTTAACGCGAACTTCTTGAGTTCCACCTGTAGTTACTTGGTATGGATATTTACCTGAATCTGCACCTACGTCAGTAACAGTTACATCACGAACAAGTTTGTCAGGAGTTACATCAACATTTTCAGCAAATGTAATGTTTACATATGCATCTTTTTTATCTTTGAATTGAGGAGCAACAACTTTATACACTTTTTTAGAACCGTTAGCTAAAGTGTTACCTTGTGTTACTTCAGTAAGTGTTAATGAATCAGCCCAGTAAACTGTACCTTTTGCAAATACTGAAGCTTTGTCAGTAGCATAAGCAGTTACAGAGTCATTGTGTGCGTAGTAACGAGTATAAGAATAAGAAGCAATACCTTCTTCATTTGTATATGCTACTACTTCGATTTTTTGATTTAATTGGTTGTTAGTGTCAGTAACGATGTTGAAAGTTACAGGAATACCAGCTTTAGATTGACCTTCTGGAACTGTTACTTGAGCAGAAACAGTTGCTTCTTTACCAAGTGTACCTTGTACAGATGGAGTTGTAACTTTGATTGCAGTTGGAATTACAGCTGAAATACCTTTGAATTTGCCAATTTCTTCGTCTTTATAAGAAAGAACGTATTCTTTATCAGCAGTTTGAGCAGCAGTAGTTAAAACAACAACTTTTTTGTTAGTTTGTTTAACAGCTGCGCTTTTCACTTCTAATCCTTCGATTTTGAAGTTAGCTGCTTTTACATCATCAACGTTCACTTCTTCGTCGAATGTTACTTCAACAGTTGTGTTGTTGATAGCTTTTACTGAAGCGTCAACTGGAGTTTCAGCGTCAACTAGATCAAGAGTACGAGCGAATACTACTGCGAAGTCTTGACGAGTGATTGCTGCGTTTGGTTTTAAGTTTAATTTACCGTTTTCTTCAGAACCAGTGAAGATTCCGTTAGCTACAGCTGTTTCTAGAGCAGATTTAGCCCAAGGTTTAACTTGAGAAGCGTCAGCGAATTGGCCTAGGCTTTCGCTACCTTCTAAACCGAAAGCATCTACAAGAACTTTAGCAGCTTCAGAACGAGTTAAAGATTTGTTTGGTGCGAATTCAGTTGCACTTACACCTTCGAAGATACCGTTAGCTACAACAGCAGCGATTGAGTTGTAGTACCAAGCGCCAGCTTTAACGTCTTTGAAGTTTACTTCGCCGTCAGCTTCTAATTCTAGAGCTTTCGTGAAGATCTCTGCAGCTTGTGCACGAGTTACAGTGTTAAGTGGGTTGAAGTTCCCGTTAGTATCACCTTGGATTACGCCTTGGTCAACTAAAGATTGAACTGCTTCTTTAGCGTATCCAGAGATTTTGTTATAGTCGTTTACTTGCGCAGCTGATGCTACAGGTACGATTGCTGATGCAACTAATGCAGCTGTTGCTGATGCCGCGAAGAACTTACGGCCTTTGTTTTGCTTTGCCATTAATGTATTCCTCCCTAAAATTCCTTAAATTGATATTAATCCAACGAAAACTATAGTACCGCCTAGTTACCTAAATGTATGTATTATAGCTTTCTTGAATAATACAAAACTAAAGCAAATTGGTTAGTAAATTTACTAGAAAAAGCGTAGTAGAATACCATTCTAGTAAGTTTATTCACTTTCTACAATAATATAACACTATCTTTTCCGAAATTCAAGCATTGGGACATAAATTTAGTTATAGAAGATTTTTTTACCATACCTATTATGGTATTTAATAGATACCAATATCATTCCAACTAATTATCCCCTCAATTGTATTGGTAACATATAGTTCCGTTACCTATTATACCTTACTCTCAATAATAACCAAGCATTTTCTGGAATGGTTACTAAATTGTCAAAAATTAAAGACTCCCGTAATAATTTAGTTATAATTGTAAAGAAACAGAAATATAAAAGGCGTTTTTTAGCGAATTGTGCCTTCCATTCTTCTCCTTCATGAGTTTCTTCTATTATTTATACGCTCAAGCTATCTGTCCTTATGTTGTAATGATAGATTTCCTTTTTTTATGCTACACTTTTAATAGTTTGATAGAACATTATCAGCTATTGAAGGGAGCTTAAAAAATGAAACGTAAATTTCCTCTATATGGGGCAGTGCTTGCAGGTATGTTATATCTTGCACCTACTTCCGCTTCAGCAGAAGATATTTCTAAGCACTGGGCCTACAATGAAATGAACTACCTAATTACCAACGATTTAATGAAGGGTGATGAATTCGGCAATTATCGTCCGAATGATGCTGTGACTCGAGCTGAATTTGCCGCTTTTCTAGTTCGAACACTTAACTTACCAGCGGCTTCTAGTCAAGGAACCTTCTCAGATGTAAAGAAAGGTGACTGGTATTACGGAGTCATCGAGCAAGCAAGCTATCATGGTCTGATTAAAGGTGAGGAGCAGGGCAAATTTAACCCGAACGCTCATATTAATCGTCAGGAAATGGCGGCTATGTTAAAAAGAGCTCTCACTTATCAAAACATCACCACATCTTCCTCCCCTATTACGTTTAGTGACAATGCTCGTATTGCCAAATGGGCCTATGCAGATGTACAAGCCGTCGTAACAACAGGGCTACTTGTCGGGAAGCCTAATAATCAATTCGCACCTCTTGCCCAAACAACTCGTGCAGAGGCAGCTACCGTGCTCTATCGTTTAATCCATCTAGAAGCACCTGAAACGGGTGGTAAGCAGTACACTACGACGAACTACTCACACGATTATTCAACGGTTGTCAGTAAGCAGGCAAAGAATAATCCAAAGGTCGATGGTGCTGGCATTTTCACGGCTAGCGAGGCACTAGTGTCATACTATGTACACCCAAAAAGTTTTATGCAGGATAGCCCATCATATTATCAATTTTTAAAATTATCTACTGTGGTAAACAACCTGAATGCAAAGGAATTAAATGATAAGGTACTTGCGAATAAAGGAAGCTTAGCGGGGACAGCTGAAGCCTTTATTCAGGCGGGTGTTGATAATAACATCAATGCCATTTATTTGGTATCCCACGCCCTTCATGAAACAGCTAATGGTGGCTCTACGCTAATCAAAGGCGTTGAGGTTGGTTTAGATACAAATGGTAAACCGATGATGGTGACAGCTGAAAATCGTGATAAATTGACTGAAATCAAGAAAACATATAATGCTTACGGTATTGGCGCTATTGATGCTGATGCGAAGAAATATGGTGCTGAGAATGCCTATACAAATGGCTGGTTTACTGTTGAAGATGCCATTATTGGTGGTGCACAATTTGTAAAGGATCAGTATATTAGTAAGGGTCAGGATACGCTCTATAAAATGCGATGGAATCCAGATAATCCAACAGTGCATCAGTATGCAACACATATAATGTGGGCAGTGATTCAGGCGAAGAAAATTTATGATATCTACGAATTAATTGGAGCTCATACGACTACCAATTTAGTGTTTGATGTGCCAGCTTATCAAAGTCAGTCTTCTGCTCCATCCTTACCGAGCCCATCGAAGCAATATGCACTAGATCCAGGCTTAGCTGGGGCTACTGGAAAGGCAACGATCAATCTCAATATGAGAACGTACCCGACTACGACGGATAATGCTTCAATTATTACGAATTTGCCAAAGGATACATCCTTCAAGGTACTTGGCGAAAATGGTGGTTGGTTGAAAGTAAATGTTAACGGCCAAGAGGGCTGGGTCTTTGATGATTATGTAAGCCTTGAAAATGGTCTACAAATTGTCAACATGAATATTACCCTCAATGTAAGAAGTGAGCCATCTACTACAAGTACAATTTTAGGGACAGTTAAACCGAATGGCTTTATTATCGGTGCTGTCGATGATAAGGGTGAATTTATTAAAAAGGATGCCTGGTATCAGGTGATCTATAACGGAAAAACAGGCTGGGTGCATGGCGATTATATTGTAAAAAAATAATTCGATTGTGAAGAGTGCGATATGGTTTCGCACTCTTTTTTTAGCCATTTTTTCGTTCAACGTTTTTACCACTATATAATAGAAGAAACTCGAAATTTTAGGGAATGGATATCAAATTTTTCTCCTAAAATTTAGTGGGAAATTAGGCATATCTTGATAACGAAATTTTATTTTAAGCACTAGGTTCTTTCCCTCTATGACTATTGACATTCTTTTCACTTTCCATTCATTTGTCCTTGATATACCCCCTCCATCACCGTTAAACCCTTCACGAAAATTTCCTGTCAATATTGCTTTTATGGTATGATAGATTGCAGTGAAAAAGGAATTACAGAAAGGTTTGAACACTATATGAGGCATGTAACGATTATGGGCGTACCCTTTTTACATATTGGTCAGCAAGGGTTTGTAGATTTACTCGTTAATCGTATTGAACAGCAAGAAAAAACTTTCGTTGTGACAGCCAATCCAGAAGTTGTCATGCAGGCAAATGAGAACTCTACTGTGATGAGTTATTTACAGCAGGCAACTTATATTTGTGCGGATGGCATCGGTGTCGTGAAAGCTGCACAAATACTGGGAGATTCACTTCCTGAACGTGTAACAGGCTATGATACGATGGTACGACTGCTGGAAGTTGGTCAGCAGAAGCGTTTTAAAATTTATTTATTAGGTGCACAAAAAGAAACAATTGAAAAGACCGTTGCCAATATTAATAAAGACTATCCGAATGTGGATGTTGTTGGCTATCATGATGGCTACTTTGATTGGAATAACAATGATCTTGCCAATGAGATTGCTACATTACAACCTGATCTCGTGTTTGTAGCGTTAGGTGTACCAAGACAGGAAAAATGGATTACTGAAAATCTTGAGAAGTTTTCAAAGGGCGTATTTATTGGCGTAGGCGGTTCCTTTGATGTTATTGCAGGTACTGTTAAGCGTGCGCCCGTTATTTGGCAAAAGCTTAACCTTGAATGGCTCTATCGACTGCTGCGCCAGCCAAGCCGCTTTGGTAGAATGCTTGTACTTCCTCGCTTTGCTTTAAAGGTTTTCGCATTAAAGCTTAAAGGTCAGGGCAAAACAAAATGAGTCAGTCAACATTTGTTAAAAGTACACTCATCTTAACGATTGCAACATTACTTTCGAAAGTAATCGGCAGTATTTTCCGTATACCGCTTCAAAATATTGCGGGTGATGAAGTACTTGGTATTTTCAGTCTTGTCTATCCTGTCTATATGGTGGCACTGTATCTATCCGTTGCTGGTATCCCAATCGCTATTTCTAAGCTGATTGCGGAAGCTAGAACGAGTGAAGATACTGCCAAAATTAAGAAAATTTACGTGACGGCAAGAATCCTTGCACTATCCTTTGGCGTCATTAGTTTTACAATCATTTATAGCTTTTCAGAGCAAATAGCGAATGCACTCGGTGGCCCTTCAACAGAGATTGCGTTAATCATTGTTGCCCTGACATTACTTGTTGCTCCCTATATGGCTGTCTATCGAGGATTTTTCCAAGGCTTCGGAGATATGCGACCTACTGCCATCTCTCAGGTGATTGAGCAGTTAGTACGGGTTGCGTTAATTTTAATTGTTGCGTATTTCCTAGTTGCGATGGATTATTCAAATGACATCGTCGCAGGTGGCATTATGGCCGGCTCTGTTCTTGGTGCACTCGGTTCACTTTTCTATTTACTCTTTAAATATTTCCGTTCTTCGGTAAAAGTGACAAGCAAGGAGAAATATTCAGGTAAGGATTTCTCCACATATAGTAAAACGATTTTAAAAATCTCGATTCCGATTGCGATTGGTTCTGTGACAATGGCACTCTTTAACTTTGTTGATTCGTTTACAGTCACATATGGGTTGAGAAATGCTGGAGCAGATGCAAGTGAAATTAGCTACCTGTACGGGATATATGGACGAGGACTGACATTAGTTCAAATTACGACTGTTTTTGCTTCTTCCATTATCTTGCCATTGGTGCCACTTATTACAACAAAGCTTGCAGAGCGTAAATTGGATGAAACTCGTGGCATTATTGAACAAACACATCGTATGACACATCTTATTTCATGGCCAGCCGCTATAGGACTGCTAGCCTTAACCTTGCCTTTAAATCTAGCACTTTTCAAAGACTTAGAGGGAAGCTTAATGTTAGCAATCATTAACCTAAGCTCTGTCTTTACTTCCCTGACATTGCTAGGAACGGGTATTTTACAGGGAATGAATGCTGCCAAGGCAGGCGCCCTCATTATTTTGAGTGGCGTTGTGCTGAAGGTGTTTTCTAACATCTTCTTTATTCAAGCATTCGGTTTAGATGGCGCTGCCTATGCGACTTTGCTTGTGTATTTTGTGTTATTTATTGTGAATTCTGTCTTTATTTATCGTATGATTCGCTTTACTGTCCTTGGAAAAAATACGGTGAAAATGATTGTGGCTTCGATCGTTATGGGGGCAGCAGTTGGATTACCAACACTTTGGCTTGATTTTACACAGTGGTCAAGAATGGCGGCAATGGGCTATTTAACAGTTGCCATTATCATTGGAGGAGTTCTTTACTTCCTGCTACTATGGCTAATGAAAGCTATTCATAAACAAGATTTAAAGAAAATCCCTGTTATCGGAAAAAGATTTTCATAAATAAGAGAGGTAGGACACTTATGTCGAAACAGAAATGGCTTTGGGGAATCATTGTTCTTTTACTCGTCGTTTCCTCTACAGGTATTATGATGAGGTGGAATGCTGAGCAATCAAATGATGCTTATGAAATTGTCATTCCTTATGATGAAATACAAACCGCAGATAAAAATAGCGATTTAACAATGGATGAGATTCTTTCCTCTTTAAAGAAGGCTGGACTTAATACAGTAAGTCTAGAGCCTTTAACATTAAAGGAAATGGAAAAACAAAATTTAATTACAATTTATGAAGAAAACGAATTAGCAGCACAATTATTGTTTACACCTTATAAAGATGCTGTTGATATTGCAAAGAGTGGCTATTATATTCGAGTACCTGACAATGAAAGCTACCGAAAGCTTATCATGGATAGCGTGGAACCAGAAGAAGTGCAAATCGGAGAAGAAGCTTTTTATTTCCTTCCAACTTCTAATCATAATTATGATTTAAAAACACCAATCGGCTATGATCAGCCTGCTATTGACATGATTAGTAAGCATGGACTAGCTCATATCTTTAAAGTTGAAAATGCAGATAATGAAGTTGCTAACAAAAAGTTAGTCGATCAATTACTAGCCTTAAAGAAAGCTTCTGCTGGCCGCTTGCTTGGCCAAGGTGACGAAGCAATTGGCTTTGGACAAGAAAAAGGCAATCAATTAGTTGAAAAATTAAGTGATGCTGGCTATTACTTCTATACAATTGAAAGTAACCCACTTAAAGGCGAGAGTAAAATAGCTCAAATGACCGATTATGATATGATTCGTTTGCACAGTATCAACGTCAACAAAGAGACAAAATTAAAATTAAATGCAAGTATCGACCGCACAACGCGAGCTGTCAAAGAGCGTAATATTCGCTCGATCTTCTATCATATTAAAACAACAGGAAATGCCAAAGAAAATGTAGAAGAAACAATTGACTACTTAAATGGTGTTCATGACGCCATGCCAGATCATTTCCAACCTGGCGAGCCAAAGCTGTTTGATAAGGTAGCTGTACCAGCATGGGTTACTGCAGCAGTATTATTAGCAGGAATTTTATTTACCTTTATCGTTTCAGAATTAGTTAAATGGATGCCTCTACGTATAGCGGCAGCTGGATTTATGGCGGTTCTTGCTATTGCATACTTTATTCTGAAAAGTACTCTATTCTTACAAGCATTTGCACTTATTATTGCAGTCCTAGCACCTACCTATGCCGTCATTAAATCGGCACAAGGTTCTACGAAAATATCTAAAATACTTGTGCAATACTTGAAGGCAGTAGCGATTAGCCTTATCGGGATTGTCATTGTTATTGGCTTATTAAATGGTAATGCCTTTATGACAGGCTTTGCTACGTTTAAAGGCGTGAAGCTCGTTTATCTGATTCCAATTATGGGCGTCTTACTATTTACATTAATTGAAATCAACCGATTAGCTGATCAAAACATTAAAAAATCGTTATCTAATACCGTAACATTGTTAAATAAAGAATTAAAATATTGGCATGTGCTACTACTAATTGTCGTGGCTGGTATCGGATTATTTTACATTAGCAGAACAGGTAACTCTGGCTCTGTTAGTGATTTAGAATTAGCATTTAGACAATGGTTAGAAAATACATTATACGTACGACCAAGAACGAAGGAATTCTTAATTGGTTTCCCATTCTTTGTATTAGCGTTATATGTAATGGGCATCAATCGCAAATGGGGTAGCATCCTACTTGTACCAGGTGTCATTGGATTCTTATCTATTGTGAATACTTTTACACACTTACACATTCCTGTAGCTGTTTCAGTATTACGTACTTTATACAGCGTATCTCTTGGCTTTGTAATTGGATTAGTATTTATCTTTATCTTTAAAATTGGTTATCGTTGGGTTTCTAAGACAATCGCGAGGTGGTCATAATGCACGTTGTTTTATCTGGCTATTATGGATTTGATAATGTCGGTGATGATGCTATTCTGCTGTCCATTATCCAATCTTTAAAGAAATGGCAGAGTGATATTGAGATCACAGTATTATCGAATAACCCAGCAGCTACTGAGCAAACATACGGTGTCAAAGCCGTTAATCGTTGGAAGATGAAAGAAATTCGCCAACTGCTGAAAACGGCGGATGGACTTATTAGCGGCGGCGGTAGTCTTATGCAGGATCAGACAGGAATGAAAACCATCCCTTACTATGCGGGCATTATTCAAATCGCCAAATGGTTGAAGAAGCCAGTTTTTGTCTACGCCCAAGGTATGGGACCGATTAATCATCCACTAAGTAAATTCATTGTTCGTAAAGTCTTTAATAAGGTCGAGCAAATTACAGTAAGAGATAAAGCCTCTCAAGTTCTTTTAACTGAGATTGGTGTGCGCAAAGAGACAACGATTGTACCTGATCCTGTTATGGGGCTTAATGGTAGTGACTTTCGTTGTGATTGGCTAGAAAAAGTAGCCTTAGCACCTAAAAGCTATATCGCTGTCAGTGTTCGTGACTGGCCATCAACAGTAGCGTACAAAGAAAAAATTGCTCACAGCCTAGACGAATTAGCGCGTCAAGGAGAGCAAATTGTCTTCTTACCGATGCATGGTGAGCATGATTTTGTAACTTCACAGGAAGTAGCAGGGCTGATGAAAGAAACGAGTATAACTGCTCCTGCTGAATTATCGATTGAGGAGAAAATTGCCGTGATTGGACAATCCCAATTATTAATTGGAATGCGTCTACATTCCTTAATTTTCTCTGCCATTTACGCGACACCTTTTATTGCGATTTCATACGATCCAAAAATCGATGCATTTGCTGACATTGTCGGCCAACCCGTTGTTGGACATGTTGAAGTAGATAATTGGAATGGTGTAACATTATTTGAACAAGCTGTCTCAATCCTTGAATCTTATACAACGGTTCAAGAAAACATGCGTCAGGCCGTTCTACCTTTACAAACTGAAGCAACAGCAACCGCTAAATTAGCACTCGAGGCTTTTGCAAAATAAACATTAAAAAATGATGAATTTCAAAAGTAATTGAAATTCATCATTTTTTTCCGACTTCTAATAATTTTAAAATGGATTGTGCTTGTTGCATATGCATGGCCAAAACATATTGACTTGCCTGCATTAATATCTGGGCCTTAACCATATTCATCATCTCTTTCGCAATATCTGCATCCCGAATCCGGGACTCGGCTGCTTGTAAATTCTCTGCGGTGTTAACATTAGCATTGTAGGCATGCTCCAAACGGTTTTGGTAAGCACCTAAACGAGATCGTTCAGTGGAAACGCGCTTTAAAGCATCATCCATGGAAGAAATAGCTTGATCCGCTTCCTCACGAGTAGCAATCGAAACATCCTTCAAGCCAAGTGCTTCCGACCCCATCCCATTGATAAATAGCTCAATATGCTGTCCCGCATTAGCCCCTGCCTGAATTTTAATGCCATCTTTTTCATGATCTCCATTCAGTAATGTCTTCGTATTAAACTCTGTATCCGTAGAAACACGCTGAATTTCCTTCTTTAATTCTTGAAATTCCAAATCTAGCTGTTGACGATCCTCATCCGTTAGCGTATCATTTGCCGCCTCCACTGCTAGCTCGCGCATACGCTGAATCATCGCATGAGTTTCATTCAATGCCCCCTCTGCTGTCTGCACAAGAGAAATGCCATCCTGTATATTTTTAGCCGCCATATTCAAGCCTCGAATTTGAGCTCGCATCTTCTCAGAAATCGCCAATCCTGCTGGATCATCCGCCGCACTATTAATTCGATAGCCTGAAGAAATACGTAGCATCGCCTTACTCATCGCTCCATAATGCCGATTCATATTATTGAGGATCGACATCCCTGTAGCTGACCACTTCCCAAGCATGATATCACCACCTTATTGTCATTTATATCGGTTTATCCTTTATACTATTAATCAATTAGTTGGTAATTGTTTCTAATATTTTAATTATTTTTTACAAGTTATAGTTATACGTCCATAGATACAACACTCCGCTAGTTAGAGCGCAATTATATAAAGAGAAATAAAAGCACCTGCTTCTCATTTATGAAAAGTAGGTGCTTACTGGCGGTTCCATCTATTCAATTTTGAACCCTCCAAGTTGATGGTTCTTTTGCTGTAGAAGTTCGAAAAAGAGTGCTTTATCGTTTTCTAATAATGCTTGATCGATTAAATGATCGTAATTTTTCTCCTCTAGCTCTGCGATAAGCTGATCAATCTCGCCAACCGTTACTGTAGACACCATTGGGATCTGTTGCTTCGGCGTAGCGCTTTCAAGAATTGGTGCTAGATGTTCATGAACATTGGTAATGAGCAGTAGTTGATAAAGTGGTAATCGGATAAAACGATTCCCTTTTTGGAACACAAATACCTCAGATAAATTTTCAATTTGCTGTGTCTTCATGTTGATAATCATCTCTTTACCTTCTATGGGAATGAAATGGAAAATCTCATTCTCTTTTAAAATAGAGAAATATTGATAAGCAAATACGAGACGTAATTTGTCTCCAGTAATTTTTGTATAAAACGGCTTCATGTATTGAACTTGCATCATCCTTCATCCCTCCCTAGTTATCTGATTATTCAGATTTTAACATAAATCAAAAGCCTTGTTAACTATCTTTCTTTCCTTTTTTTCTTTCTGATCATTCAGCTTATCATTACTGCATTTTAATCGTATAATGGAAGGACAGTCTTTTTTTCCTTTTTTACAACTCACAATGTTAAACATAGCCATACATGATGAAAGGAGTGAGGTTATGGCATTGTCTATCTCGCAATTAGCTAAGGAACATCAAGTATTTGTGCTGACTAAATTAAAAGAAGCTGAACAAGCGTTACATCCTTCCTCTACGGAAGATGAAGAACTAGTGCGTCGTGCTGTCTTTTCTGTAAGAAATAAATCCATTGTTTTTGAACGTTTTAATGGAGCAAGTTCTATATTATATGCAAGTGTTCAGGATGTCAGACCCGCTTCTGTTGAAATTGATTTTTCCAAAGAAGAGCTATATTGTAGCTGTCCACAAACCAAATGGTGCCGACATCAGGTTGGTGCACTACTCGCTCTCTACCAATACTTTGATTCCGTTCAAAATTGGTCGGGTGCTTGGCGCGCTCAAAAATCTGTTCAGTTAAAATCTTTAGCTGATGAACGTAGCCCTCAAAGCTGGGCTACCATGGTAGATGAGGTAATGAAGCGCTTATTACCACCTGGCAGAGTATTAGAAGGCTACGGTCTCTCTGCGGTTAGAACAGATGCATTAGAGCGTCTTCGTCGACATATGCCCTTTGAGCGTGAATGGCAACCCCTTTATAAGCTCTTTATGGAGTTGGCCATTTTTAATACAATATGGCGACATTTAAATGAAACACCTGAACATTCGTTAGATACACCTTATATGAAGTACTTTATCGAGCAAAGTACCCAATCATTTGAGAGCATCCTCACAGAGCTCACGAATCGATCTCGACTTTTTGCGACAGACCCATTTTATGATGGCATTCAATTGCTCATAAGAGAATTTTTATTAGAACGACAAGGGCTGTTCGCCAATCGACTTCGTCTATACATGCTGCTTTGGGCAGTGCTTTTTTATGAGAAGCCTCGACGTGAACAGGAATTAGATTATTTAAATAATCTTGAAAACCCGTCTGCTGAAATCTCTTTGCAATCATTAAGGCTATTATTTTATGTGCTTTTACAAAAAGAGGAGTTACTACTCGAAAGTTTGGCACAAATTTCTTTACCGCAAATGCAGGATTTATTTGAACTGGCTACTTTTGCTCAACGTGCGGGAGAATCTAATTCATTAGCAGTCATTTTGCGATCAATGCTCCCATTGACAGGAACGTTTCTACAGGATGTCGTACCTGTTGTTCAGCGAGCACAATACGTAAGGCAGTTTCAACTTTTGTTCGATGATATTCAGCTGACCGACGAAGAAGAAGCAACGCTATACAGTGCCTTTGGTGTATATGGGCTTCAGCCGTTCTCAAACTTTCTAATAAAAAAAGGTCGTTACCGCGAGTGGGCTGCTCTCCATCAATTAAACCCTTCGTCCTTATCTTACTTAGAAATGTGTGGATTAAAGGATGTATTACAAATTGAACCTGCTACTGTTTTACCTTTATATCATGTCTATGCAATGGCCGAAATTGCACAGAAATCTCGTATGAATTATAAGCAGGCTGTGCGTATTTGGAAAAGTATGCGGAGTGCTGCAAAACGAGCTGGCAAAACGGCTTATTTTGAAACATACATGCAAACGATTCGTGCAGAATATAAACGACTACGTGCGTTACAAGAAGAAATTGAGAAAGGAAACTTAGTATGATGACAACAAATGCTCCTTCCCCTTTTTCCAAAACACAACAGCTCCGTATTGATGTAGCTCGGGAAGGATATTTTACGTTGCAGGGTTTTACTGCAAATGGTTCAACAATCGACGTAGATACATTAATTTCTTCGCTATTCTTTACTTATGAAGCAAATATCTATGGTTTATTAACAAATCGAGCTGATTTTACGATTGAAGTTTCTACTGCTGAGTTACTTGATATTTTTTCATCAAGCTTCCAGCATCCCTTTATCAGTTGGCTAGGTGCAAATGAAGAAAGTCAAGCTTGGCTAGAGAAGGTATTGGCTTTACAAGAATACTGGCATGAGCCATCACTTTGGTCATACGCTGTCATTGCAGAAGATTTTTCTTCACTAACCTTTCCTATTGAGGACATAGATACAGCTTTATTAGAAACAGCCGTCCAGCAAAAGCTGGCTCAAGTTGGGTTAATAATAGCTGATTTACCAAAGCTACTACCCTTTTTCTTGCGTGGTGGCTGGCCATTAGATCAGACGCGTCAAACTGGAGGAATATCCGTTTCATTACGCTTAAGTGAACCCGAGGAGGATTCCGATGTTTGGTTATTAGAAACAGTCCTAAGCACTGCAACAACCAAAAACTACTGGACCCCTGCTATTCGTAAGCAATTCTTACCTATAGAGGATGCACTTCCTGCAAAATGGCGAATGTTTGCAACTGAAATTCAGCAGCAACAACAGCAAATAGCAGATTTACTTTCTAACGATGATATCAGCAGTGATACTTTTATACGGGTGACCCTAGAAGATCCAGAAGTGCGATTATTTTTACGCGAAGACCTCGCTAGATTACAGGCACTTGGTTTCGATGTTGTCCTACCTGCCTGGTTAAAGGACCTAAAGCAATCCAAAATACGTGTCCGTGTAGCAACTAGCAATGTCTCAACGAAAAAAGTGGCTGGATTAGATGATATTTTAACATTTAAATGGCAATTCTCTATGAACGGTCAAACAATTTCTGCTGAGCAATTTAAAAAGCTAGTGGATGAGAAACGTGAATTTATTCGCATTGGTACTGAATGGTTCCGAGTTGACGCCCATTGGATGCAAGAAATGCGTACATTAATGCAGCAGGCAGAAGATGAAAGTTGGACTGTACGAGAATTGTTATTTAGAGAATTGCCAGAGGACTTGACTACACCTCTTGAAGAGGAAGATGCTGATGATGCCATGAGAGACGATCCTATCTTCGCCTTGGAAATACAACAATCATTAAAAGCGTATATGGAACAGCTTTTGGAGAAGAAAGGTTTGCCCGCTGTACCGATTCCATCTTCTTTACAAACCGAATTACGCCCCTATCAACTAGAAGGCTTTGAATGGTTAGTCTTTATGCGCCAACAAGGTTTTGGGGCGTGTCTAGCAGATGATATGGGTCTTGGTAAAACGGTCCAATTAATTACCTACTTACTTCATATTTATGAGGAAGCAGATGATTACAAAAAGCCGTCCATTATTATTTGTCCAACATCCGTGCTTGGTAACTGGCAAAAAGAGCTCGCCCGATTTGCACCTTCCCTAAATGTGCATACGCATTATCAGACCAATCGAGCAAAGGATGAAGATTTTACACAATTAGTGGCAATAGAAAAGCCACATGTGATTTTATCAACCTATGGTACGGTGTCACAGGATACTGAGTTTTTACAAAATATTGATTGGGCAACGGTTGTACTCGATGAAGCTCAAAATATAAAAAATATGCAGACATTACAATCAAAAGCCATTCGTAAGTTACTCGGAGACCATCACATTGCTTTAACTGGAACACCTGTAGAAAACCGTTTATCTGAGCTATGGGCTATATTTGACTTTATTCATAAGGGTTATTTAGGTAGCTTTGGTCGCTTCAATGAGGAATTTATTTTGCCTATTGAACGAGATGAATCTGAATCTCATAAGCAAAAGCTACGAGCTAAAATTCAGCCATTCTTATTACGACGTACAAAACGCGATCCACATTTACAGCTGAACTTACCAGATAAGCTAGAAACAAACGAGTATTGCCCATTAACCGCTGAGCAAGCTTCTCTCTATGAAGGCTATATTTTAGAGACGCTTGATCAGCTAGAGCAGTTAACAGGCTTTCAGAAAAAGGGACGCGTCTTAAAGATGCTTAGTAAATTAAAGCAACTATGTAATCATCCTGCCTTATATTTAAAGGAACCTTTCGAGGATGCCGAAACAATGCTTGCACGTTCAACCAAGCTAGAACGCATTGTACAAATGGCAGCTGAAATTGTGGACAATGGGGAGCAATGTCTCATCTTTACACAATATATCGGAATGGGACAATTGCTACAGCATTGCTTAAGTGAATTAATCAATGTTGACGCACCGTTTTTAACCGGTGCCATGCCTAAGCAGCAGCGTGACCGCTTAGTGGAGGCTTTTCAGGCAGGAGATTTCCCTATATTTATTCTCTCTTTAAAAGCTGGTGGTACCGGACTAAATTTAACAGCAGCTAGTCATGTATTACATGCTGATCGTTGGTGGAATCCAGCTGTCGAAAATCAAGCGACAGACCGTGCTTATCGCATTGGGCAAACACAATTTGTGCAAGTCCATAAATTTGTAACAATCGGCACAATTGAAGAAAAAATAGACAAAATGCTTGTGCAGAAATCTGCATTATCCGAAGAACTTATTCAATCAAGCCAGTGGTTAACAGAATTGGAAGACCAAGAACTTCGTGATTTAATAACACTAGATATATACTAATTAGATGCGCCAAGAGCAAAATTGTTCTTGGCGCTCTTTTAGTGAATCTTGTTACTTCTTTTCCCTACTTACTTCATAACTCTTATTTAGTTGTATTGAAACCCCATTGCTGTGCGGTCTTCAGCAACGCTTTAATAATTTGTGTAGACATCATTCCTTTCTGTTGCTACGGTGCAAGGATATAAGGAGAATGGCGGACTCAGGTAATGATTTTTTCTCTTGCCCCGTATGTAAAGCTAAACTTGCTATGGTAATACAAAGTCTTTTAAGTTTTCCTGTCCATTCGGTGGTTGTGGCGGTATAAGAGTTGTTTCGTCACTATCCCTTTGTTTAAGCTGATAAAATCGAACATCTTCTACCACTACCTCTGTCATAAAAATCTTAGTGCTTTCTTCATTAACAAAAGACCTTGTTTGAATTCGGCCGTTTGCACCAATTAATGAGCCTTTACCGCAATATTTGACGATATGCTCTGCAAGCCTTCCCCAAGCTGTACAGAAAATAAAGTCGGCATCTACTTCTCCACGACTGTTTTTAAAGTTGCGATTAATGGCGAGTGAAAAGTGAGTCTGTACTCGATCTCCTGATAAGTAACGTAACACTGGATCTTTCGTAAACCTTCCAACCAATCCGACTTGATTCATGTATTCACCTCCTTTGCTTTTGATTGCTCTTATCTTACAAAACGATCCTAGTTATGACAAAATTTGAAGTTGTTAATTTCCATAAGTTTTAAAGCATAAATTGGGTAAATTAACATTTTTATTTTTGGTAATTTTTATTAATTTTCTAGCCGAATGCTTTAGACTGTAATGGCAAATGCTATTTCATGAAATCGACAATTTCGCAGTTTAAAAAAAACGTAACAGGTGCGCATAACAAACAACCGTTACTTCATGTGTTATACTAAAAGAATGACAGACTTAGGAGGAATATACATAATGAAAACATTTAAAATGCTTTCCTTTGACCTTGTCACGAAAGATGGCGTGCAACCATTCCCTTTAGTCGATGGCATCATTATTAATCAGGAGAACAGCCATCAATCTTGGATACTTGAATTGTTTCTAGCTAAACAATATCGCTCAACCTTTGATGAGCTATTAGCGAATAATACTGTCTTCAATGTACGCGCGGTTATTTCATTCCCAGATAATGAACCCGCTCCTTTCCAGGTAATTGTACATACTGTTCAAGAAATCGGTGATCATGTTTCTGTCCTGTTAAAAGGCACTCTCAAAATTAAACGCTCTAAATATGCTGAACAATTGCTTTCAGAGCTCCTTGCTGAAGGTGTTTCCCTAGAAAATTTACTTGAACGTTTTACGAAAGATATGAAGCAGCGACCAAAATTAAAAAATGACTAACGATGCGAAAATTCGCATCGTTTTTTATTGGACAAGTGATTGTTATTATGTAAAATACAATTTAAAAAAGGAGGAATCTATTGTGTTTATTGCAAGTAGAGAAAAACCTTTAAAGTTATTATGGCTTGAAGCTTTAATGAGGCGTCTTTTAAAGGATGATGTTGAATTTCATTATTTTCAAGAGCAATATCGACGGTTAGATGCGGGTTTTGCTGGTGAGCAAAAAGTTGATCGTGAATGGCATGAATTAATATGTCCAAATACCTTTTATGTATTACATAATTTACATTTTAAAAATGCTGCTGAGCATATTCATCAGCTGGATACACTCTTTATTTGCCCTCAATTTATATTCGTTTTAGAGATCAAAAACATTCATGGCCGTCTTGAATTTGATCAACTCACACATCAATGCACACGTACAAAAATAGATGGCACTGTTGAAGGCTTTCCGAATGCACTTACTCAAACTGAGCGTCATATTCGATTTTTGAAAAGTCTAATTGCAAATTACCCCCTCCCTATTGAAGGTGCCGTTGTTATAGCAAATCCTTCAGCAATCATTATCAACCCATCTAATGCTTTACCTATTTTTCATGTATCAGGTCTTCATAAACATCTTCAGTTGCTTTTCAAAAAATACCCTCAAAAAATAATAACTGAGGATCAATTGACTCAATTGGTTCAGATGCTTCTTTCCAAGCAAACAGCTCCCAGAATGCAAACATCAATTGCCCCATCACGAATTCGACACGGTGTTTTGTGTCCAAAATGTTCCTATCAACATGCGATGTCTTTCCAGTGTGGTACATGGAAATGTTCATATTGTCATTATAGTAGTATAAAAATTTTCGCTGAAGCCTTATTAAATTATCGTTTATTAGTTAGTCATAACATTACAAACCAACAGTTAAGGACATTTTTCGGTATTCATTCTAGTGATACAGCCACACGATTACTTCGGAAATTTCAGTTTCCTTATACAGGTACCTATAGAAATCGAGTTTATCATTTACCTGAAAATTTATTGGATCATATGGAAAGGTTTTATTGATTTTAAGGGTTCTGCTCAGGGAACTTTTTCTGCTTTCAGGGTATTCACTCCTCTCCCGCGGGTATTCCCCTTTCTTCCGCGGGTATTCACTCTCCTTCCGCGGGTATTCACTCTCCTTCCGCGGGTATTCACTCTCCTTCCGCGGGTATTCACTCTCCTTCCGCGGGTATTCACTCTCCTTCCGCGGGTATTCACTCTCCTTCCGAGGGTATTCACTCTCCTTCCGCGGGTGTTCACTCTCCTTCCGCGGGTGTTCACTTCTCTTCGCGGGTATTCCTCCTCCTTCCGCGGGTATTCACTCTCCTTCCGTGGGTATTCACTCTCCTTCCGCGGGTGTTCACTTCTCTTCGCGGGTATTCCTCCTTCTTCCGCGGCGATTCGCTCTCCTTCCGCGGGTATTCACTCTCCTTCCGCGGGTATTCACTCCGACTCCGCTCTACTCACCTAAAGTAAACGAAAAAAGAGTGTTTTCCGTTAAGGAAACACTCTTTTTTATATTATCGGTTGTTCATGCCGTCACGATACTTTTCAGTGTCGTTGACTTTATCGTCGACAACATCATTATTATTGTTGCTGTTTATGTTGTCATTACGTTCAACACCGTTTACTCCATTTGCATTTGGTGTGTTATCAAAGCCGTTTGTGCTGTTGATATCGGCGTTTGACCCTGGTGTTGTTGCTTCTGGCAATGTTGTATTATCATTGACAGTACCTCGATCAACACCATTTCCATTCACATTATTACGATCGTATGCATTGTCGTCGCGATCATTTGGAGTTAATGCATCCTCAACATCGTCTACACCACGACGAACGTCATTTTCGACGTCTCTTACAGGGTGATCTTCTACTGCATTATTTCCCCAGTTACATCCTCCAAGGAATACAGTTGCAAGGATAATGGCTAAAAATGACATTTTCCACATAGTAAAAAACCTCCTTTCTTAGGTCTATGTCATCAAATACATCGTGTGTATTTGTGATCCATCATAGATTGCCCGAGAAAGGAGGGAACTATCCGATTTTTGTACAAACTATTTTTGTTTTTCTTTTAATACTTGTTCAATGTATGCTGCCTCTGCTTTGCAGTCATAGCTATAGTTTGTGCCTAGCTCCTTTTGCAATGCTTCGATTGTTTCAATTTGCTGCTCTGTTGGTTCTTCATTTAAAATTTTGGCAATAACCTCATCGATTTTTTGTGCCATCTCTTCATGAAACTGTGCACTCATCAATGTATCAGCAGGGATTTTTTCGATCCATGCGGCATTCTCCTGGAAATAGGTTTGCCAGCTTGCAATGAAGTCTTCCATGGAAAAGCGCTCTTCATCCCAACCGATACTTGCTAAGTATGTTTCAAAAGATGTCGAAATCGAACGAGTAATGCTAATTTTAATACCTGAAGACAATTCCTTATACATCTTAATAATCCTCCTACGTTTGTAAAACCTAAAAATTACATATATCTATTTTAATTTACAATCGCTTTACTTTCGCCATCGCAATTTAAGAACCTACTAATCAATTTTAGACTTGACTTTATCTATTTTATATCTTTTGGTCTACAAATGCAAATTAAGCTTGTTTAGGCTGCTCTGGTCCAATCGCAAATAAAATATCGGCTTCACATACCAGTTCTCCATCAACTGTTGCGATACCATGTCCTTTACCCATCGCACCACGAAGTTTTACGAATTCTACTTCTAGTTTAAGCTGGTCGCCAGGTACTACTTGGCGTTTGAAACGACAATTATCTACACCTGTTAGAAATGCTAATCGCCCCTTAAATTCTTCTGCATTTAATAAAGCAACTCCACCAACTTGTGCTAATGCTTCTACAATTAATACACCCGGCATCACAGGATAACCTGGGAAGTGCCCATTAAAAAAGTCTTCGTTAATCGAAACATTTTTTAACCCTACTGCACGTTTCCCTTCTTCTAATTCAACAATGCGATCTACGAATAAAAAAGGATAGCGATGCGGTAAAATAGCTTGAATTTGTTCTGCTGTTAACATGTCATTTCCCCCTCAAAATTAGTATGTATACACAAAGTAAGGTAAAGAATAAAATTTATTCTTTACCATTCATAATATCAAATATATGTTGCCATGTTTCTCTTTTGAAAATATCCATAGCATTGCCTTCTCCAATAACACTGAAGCCAAACATTGCGCCTACTGCTGCGGCAACAACGACTAAGATGAGAACAATTACAATGCGTAGCCAAATCGGAATCAGTCGGATTTGCACCCATCGAACTTCGCGTTGCTCATCGTTTGAGCGGCGTTCTTTCTTTTCTGGTTGCGTATCGGTTTCTTGTGTCGGCACAGAACGTCGACGTGAATCGTTTGTCATAGATTGTACTCCTCTTCATTCCTTACTAAGTGTTTTGGATGACTTTTTATCGAATGCCGTTAATTAGTCCGAGCATTTGATCTGCTAATGTAACCGCTCTTGCATTAAATTGATAAGAACGTTGTGTTTGTATTAGTTCTGTCATTTCCTTTGAGAGGTTTACATTGGACATTTCTAATGTACCACTTTGCATTCCAATTTGCTGACGGTTGGCACCAACTAGCTCTGTTAGAACCTCTGCCTGTGTAAAGCCAAGTTCAGCTAGGTTGTCTGGCAATCCTATATAAGAACCAGCTATATGCTCCATTAACTGTGGCTTTTGGAATTCTGTTACAGCTAAATCCGTACGAATAATATCGCCATTTGGATAAGATGCCTCTAATACACCACCATCTCGAACGGCAAACTTTTGAACAGTATCTGGTAAAGTAATGGCTTGTCCTGCCGCATCGGCTACAGGATAACCATCAGCTGTTACTAACATCACTGTTCCGTTGTTTAACGGAGATAAATAAAAGTCACCTTGTCGAGTATACACTGTTTCGGTACCATTTTCACCATTTGGCATTAAAATATTGAAATATTGTTTAGCTTTTGTAAAAGCTAAGTCTAAATCTCGATTAGTTGTTTGTAATGAACCTTGCTTTTCATTGGACTTGATTTGTCCAAGCATTGCTCCCGCTCCATAGCGAATACCAACAGGTGTTTGACGCTCAGCACGATCCTGCTTATCATTATTGAATTGCTGATAAAGTAATTCATTGAAGGATGCTTCCTTTGCTTTAAATCCTGTTGTATTGCTATTAGCAATATTATTACTAATCGTATCCATTTTATTTTGTAATTGACCCATTGTGTTCGTTGCCGTAATCATTGTACGTAGCATTATAAAACGCCTCCTGTTCGCTCATTAGATTTTCCCGATTTCGTTAACAGCTTTCTCCATACTGCGATCATAAGCCTGTAATACTTTTTGATTGGCTTCAAATGCTCGATAGGCTGTCATTAAATCTGTCATTGTGCGACCAGAATCTACGTTCGAACCTTCTAAAAAGTTTTGACGAAGTGTAAAGGAAACACCATTTGCTCCATAAGCTGTTGGTAAGTTTTCGCCATTTTCTGTACGAATAAGGCCATTATCCTGTTTAAGTAGCATGTTCGGATTAGCAGCATATGATACGCCAACCCGTGCTACTTGCTGATCATTTACAAAAATGGCTCCATTTTCAGCAAGGCGAAAATCGTCATTTGGTAGCTGGATACGCTGTCCCGCATCATTAAGTACGTATAAACCTTGACCATTTACTAAATAGCCTTGACCATCTAATGTGAAATTACCATTACGTGTATAGGCCTCGCCACCAGCTGGATGTTCTAATCGGAAGAAAATTGAGCCCGACACACCATCTTCATTTTGTGGTAAGTTCCCATCAATCAACGCCATATCCGTTGTAAAATCAGTGCTATAGATTTGGCCCTGTATGTAATTTGGCAATGTTTCTTGTAAATATGTCCCTGTATTTAAAGCTCCTACTTGACTCATATATTCGGCGCCTGCTTGTTGATTGGCAGGAGCATTTGTTTTTCCAATGCTAGACATCAACATGTCTGGAAACGAGCGGATTGTGGATTGGTCTGCCTTAAATCCTGGTGTATTCGCATTGGATAAATTATTAGTTAATAATTCTGTTCTTCTTTGTTGCGTGATCATACCTGTTGCAACTGTATAAAACCCTTTAAACAAAGAAATCACCTCAATTTATTTTTATAAGGAAGCTGGCACTCGATCAATATTTTCTAGCATTATACCTGTTCCAATAGCCACACAGTCCATAGGTCGCTCTGCAATAAAGACAGGTACCTTTAACTCTTCTGTTAATAGCTGATCCATTCCGTGTAATAATGCACCGCCACCAGTAATAATCACTCCACGATCAATAATATCAGCTGATAGCTCAGGTGGTGTTTTTTCTAAAACATTTTTTGCTGATTGGACAATCATTGCTACTGATTCATGTAAAGCACGTTCGATTTCCTCAGAATGAATTGAAATGGTACGTGGTAAGCCTGTTACCATGTCACGACCACGAATATCCATCGTATCATCACGGCTACCTTTGAAAACAGTACCGATTGTTATCTTGATTGCTTCTGCAGTACGTTCACCAATTAGCAATTTATATTCTTTTTTAATATATTGCAAAATATCGTTATCAAACACATCTCCTGCTACTTTAATGGATTCACTTGTTACAATATCACCCATTGATAGGACTGCTATATCTGTAGTCCCGCCACCGATGTCGACTACCATATTGCCGCTTGGTTGGAAGATATCCATACCTGCACCGATTGCAGCTACTTTTGGCTCTTCCTCTAAATATACTTTTTTACCGCCAGATTTTTCTGCTGCTTCACGAATTGCTTTTTGCTCAACACTTGTAATGTTCGTTGGACAGCAAATTAAAATTCGCGGCTTTGCCAAAAATCCTTTAACGTTTAGCTTATTGATGAAATGTCTTAACATAGCCTCTGTCACATCAAAATCTGCAATGACTCCATCTCTTAGTGGGCGAATTGCTGTGATATTACCTGGCGTTCTCCCTACCATTTGGCGAGCTTCTTCCCCTACCGCTAATACTTTGTTTGTCTTTTTATCAATCGCCACCACAGATGGTTCATTTAGGACGATTCCTTTACCTTTAACGTGGATTAATACGTTCGCAGTTCCTAAGTCAATGCCAATATCTTTCGAAAACATTCTATAATTTCTCCTTCCCGCCAGTTCCAACTACATAACGTTCATTTTATCTCTTTATCTAGAATATTTTATCATATACTATTGGTAATTTCACCTAAATTTAGTGAATAAGACTGTTTTCTTTTTAGGTTGTGAACGGCTATAATATAGTTTTACTATCCTTATAAATTGCCTATTAAGCTTGTCCAAACAGCAAAAAAGAACGAATCATTCTTGACTCGCTCTTTCTTTCCACTTGTTTTTCGTTGCTTCTCCTCCGCGAATATGACGTACGGCCTTATGGTAGGCGAGTATTTCTTTCACTTGGTCAGCTAATCCTTCATGAATTGTTGGCAATCGCTCTGTTAAATCCTTGTGCACCGTACTTTTTGAATAACCAGTCATTTTCGCGAGGACACGCACAGTCTCACGCGTCTCAATCAGTAATTCACCGAGGCGTATGCAGCGCTTCCGAATGTGCTCATGCACGTTCTTCGTCCTTTCCACACAATTTCACAAAATGCTTTGGCAATCAGATGCACATTTGCGCATTTCTTCACCTTATGTAAGGACAAAGCTATTCAGAACACGTTTTGCATTTTCCTGATAAAATGCTGATTTTTTATGCGTTACTAGCTTTTTGTCTTAAAAAGCTAGTAATTTTTTCGGATTAATATATTTTCCGTTTTCAAGAACTTCGAAATGCATGTGGACGCCAGCCGCTTGATTCCACTCGTTGTCAGTCGCTTTTCCTAATGTCTGACCTTGTGTAACCTCATCGCCTTCTTTCACAGCGATATCCTTTACAGAGCTATAATGTGTTTGCATACCATTTGGATGCTCAATCACAATCTTATTACCCGTAAATGCGTCTAGTTTTACCTCTAGTACTTTACCACTCATAGCAGCTAGTACTTCAAATTCTTCACCATTCATAGCAATAGAGATACCAGAAGAAGTAGTAAATGTTTGATTAAATACCATTAGTGCATTTTCGCGAGACTCTTCATTTGCCTCTAACTCGTAAAATTCTTGTAAAACTTGTACTTTACTAAAACTCTCTTCTTTGAATGGATACTTCATGTTTTCCGTAAGTGCATTTGTTTCCACTACAGGACCTGGATCTACTTCAGCTAAATCTGGTAACGGCGCCTCTTCTACTTTTGATACGAGACTATTGTAACCAAATAACAATCCTGCTAGAACCAGTGCACCACCTGTGTAAACTACTGGCCAAAACCAAGGTTTCTTTTGTAATTGACCATTTTCCTTTTGATTTGGATTTTGGTTTTGAGAAGCTTTATTATTTTTATCCTCTCTCATTTTCATCACCTCTAGTTGCAGTGTGAACAACTAGAAGCTATTTTAAACATGCATCTATTTTTTTTATTTCAATATCTTGATAATAATAGTGTAAAATTTCAGCTGCGGTTTTCCCTTCATTCGCCATTGCTTCTGCTCCATACTGACTCATTCCCACTCCATGCCCATAGCCTTGAGTTTTTACACGAACCTTTCTTGTCGTGTTATTATAGTTAATTGTAAAATCAGTAGATGGAATGCCGAGTATTGTTCGTACCTCTCTTCCCGTCCAAACATTATTCCCTAACTGCAAACGATCTACTCGCCCCGAGTCATTGTAAAATAGCTGGACACGATTAAAATCACTAGCTTGCCATTGAACGGGCCAAAGCTTATTCCATTGTGCTAATGTCCATTCCTGCTCAGCAGTAAACTTTGGTGAATCTTGATCTGATACACTTGCAACACTTTGTAAATATGGAACATTATTACCACTATAACCGTAAGCACTTTCTGTTTTCCCATTGCTCGTCGAATGGAACATAGCTGTAATTAGTTCATTATTATATAGAAGAACTTGTCCTTTCGTTTCATTGATGGCTTCGACAATTTTCTTTTCATTTCCCAGGAAATTGCTAGCCCAATTCGCCTTTCTTTGCTCTTCATCGTAAAAAACCTGTCTTGCTACAGTTGGAGCAATGGCTGTTTTACCGTAATTTGTCGTTTTCAATGCATAGGTGCGTGCAGCAATCGCCTGTGCTTTCAATGCCTCTTTTTTAAAGGAAACAGGCATTTCGGCTGCAACAACACCTGTAATATACGTCTCCAAAGGGATTTTTTCCTTTTGTCCCTCCACTTCTATAAATATTTCACAGGCATTTTCATCACTAGTTGGAGGTTTCACTGCCTCTCTTCTTTCACTCAACCCTACTACAGGAAGCATATATAATACTCCCAATAAACAAAGGACACCTATACTAATCATCCATTTTTTCATAAGGAATAATATGCTAGACTCCATTTAGTTATGAGAAAACAAAAAACCCTCTGCTTAAACAGCAAAGGGTTTAGAAATGAGCTTAGTTTGTAGGTAATTCAACCGTAATTTCTTCAATTGTTTCAACTTCTTCAGTAATACGTTCAATATTAGCACCAAGAGCGGCTAATTTGCCATGGAAATCTACATAACCACGATCTAAATGATGAAGCTTTGTAACTCGTGTTACTCCTTCAGATACAAGTCCTGCTAAAATTAGTGCAGCCGCAGCTCGTAAATCCGTTGCCATCACTTCAGCTCCCTGAAGTTTAACTGGCCCCTCGATAAACACAGAGCGTCCCTCTATTTTAGCACCAGCATTCATGCGACGGAACTCCTCAACATGCATAAAACGATTTTCAAATACCGTTTCTGTAATAATACTCGTACCTTCAGCAGTTAGCATTAAAGCCATCATTTGTGATTGCATATCTGTTGGGAAACCAGGGTGTGGCATCGTTTTAATATCAACAGCTTTTAATGTATGTGGAACACGTACACGAATTCCTTCATCCAACTCTGTAATTTCTACACCCATCTCACGCATCTTAGCAATCAAAGCTGTCATATGCTCTGGTACTGCATTTTCAATCACTACATCTCCCTTAGTAATAGCTGCTGCTACCATAAATGTACCAGCTTCAATACGGTCGGGAATAATATGATGCTCTACTCCATATAATGTATCGACTCCTTCGATACGAATTGTATTGGTACCTGCACCGATTACACGGCCTCCCATACTATTAATGAAGTTTGCAAGATCTACTATTTCAGGCTCTTTCGCTGCATTTTCAATGACAGTTGTCCCTTCTGCTAGAGATGCAGCTGTCATAATATTTTCTGTTGCACCGACACTTGGGAAGTCTAAATATACATTAGCCCCCTTTAAGCGACCTTCTGTTTTCGCCTCTACATAACCATGACCAAATGAGATTTTTGCACCCATTGCTTCAAAGCCTTTTAAGTGTAATTCAATCGGGCGAGAACCGATTGCACAGCCTCCTGGTAGAGCAACACGAGCATATCCATTACGAGCAAGTAAAGAGCCCATTACTAAAATGGATGCACGCATTTTACTAACAAATTCAAATTGAGCTTCACTTGAAAGTTCTTTTGATGCATCTATATACACGGCATTATCTTCAGGTATATATGTAACTGCTGCGTTTAAACTTTTAAGTACTTCGTTTATTGTAAAGACGTCTGCTAAATTAGGGACTTCCTTAATTACGTTTTCTCCTTTTGAAGCAAGTAAAGCTGCCGCAAGGATTGGTAACACTGCATTTTTTGCGCCCTCTACACGTACTTTTCCCTGTAGTTTTTGGCCGCCAGTCACTATTATTTTATCCACCCTATGTCCCTCCGAATTCAATCTATTAACCTATCGAATTTTTATTTTAAAAAGAAGTATAATGTCATAATCAGTAAACAAACAACTCTATAGTACAACTTTTCTAACGCTCGTTCAAGCGTCCAAATCACTATTTTAAGCCATTATTAGATATTTTGCTATTTATTTATTGTACGCTACCAATTTTTTTTTGTGAATGACCAATAACCAGTTCGCTTCTAATACATACCCCAAGATAAATGAATAAAAAACAACTTTTCTCACTTTTTTTTAGAATGGGCGATGATTATAGCAAATACCAGGTAATTTTAAACGGTTTGGGCAAGCCCAATTAACGTTGAACACGTTTATTACATAGTTCAAAGGGCCACACAAATCGGGTTATAAAGTCCTTTGAAACATGTAGAGTAAACCATCTTCATTAATATAGACGGTTCACTGCTTTAAAATAAGTAGGGAAGTTTGCCAGACCAATTAGATAGTTGAAGAAAGAAATTGGATACGGTTGTACCGATTGCAATACTTAATAAAATATAAATAAGCTGAATTTGAAAAACTCGATTCTTCTTAAATATTTTCTCTAACATAAAAGCCTGTAATGCATAAAAAGTAATTGCGATAAAAAAGATATGAGATAAAATACCTAACAAAGCTTCTTGTCCTATCGCTTCATATACTTCCATGTTTCCTCCTCCATTTCTCCTAGGTCACCTTAAAAAACGGGCAGATGCTATATCTGCCCGTTAAAAATGAATTAGATATTACCCTCATGAACGTTGATACGATTCAACGCACGTTTTAATGCTAGGTCAGCACGTTTGAAATCAATGTTGTCTTGTTTACCTTGAAGACGTCCTTCAGCACGTTTAACGGCTTCTTTAGCACGTTGAACATCGATATTTTCAGCAATTTCAGCAGACGGCGCTAAAATTGAGATTTTTTCTGGACGAACTTCAATGAAACCACCGCTTACAGCAACAATATCAGTCGAACCGTTTTCTTTTTTAAGCTTCACTGCACCAATAGCAAGTGGAGCAACCATTGGAATATGGCCTGCAAGAACACCGATTTCTCCTGAAGTTGTTTTAGCGATTACCATTGATACTTCAGAATCGTATACTGGGCCGTCGGGAGTGACAATATTGACTAGAACTGTCTTCATATTTTTTCCTCCTCGTCCCTAGTATTAAACCTCTACGCCCATGCTTTTCGCTTTTTCAACTACTTCATCAATTGAACCAACTAGACGGAAAGCATCTTCTGGTAGGTGATCCCATTTGCCATCAAGGATTTCCTTGAATGAGCGAACAGTTTCTTTTACAGGTACATAAGAACCTTTTTGACCAGTGAATTGTTCCGCTACGTGGAAGTTTTGTGATAAGAAGAATTGAATACGACGAGCACGTTCTACTGTTTGTTTATCTTCATCAGATAACTCATCCATACCTAAAATCGCAATGATATCTTGTAATTCGCGGTAACGTTGGATTGTACGTTGTACACCAGTAGCAATTGCGTAGTGCTCAGCGCCTACGATTTCAGGTGATAATGCACGAGAAGTCGAAGCTAGTGGGTCAACCGCAGGGTAAATACCCATTTCTGATAATTTACGCTCAAGGTTAGTAGTTGCATCTAAGTGGGCGAAAGTTGTAGCTGGAGCCGGGTCAGTATAGTCATCGGCTGGTACATAGATCGCTTGGATAGAAGTTACAGATCCTTTGTTCGTAGATGTGATACGCTCTTGTAGTTTACCCATTTCAGTTGCAAGTGTTGGTTGGTAACCTACCGCAGAAGGCATACGACCTAATAGGGCAGAAACCTCAGAACCTGCTTGTGTGAAACGGAAGATGTTGTCGATGAATAAAAGCACGTCTTGGCCTTGCTCATCACGGAAGTATTCTGCCATTGTAAGACCAGTTAGAGCTACACGCATACGTGCACCAGGTGGCTCGTTCATTTGACCGAATACCATCGCTGTTTGCTTGATAACGCCTGAATCGCTCATCTCGAAGAATAAGTCGTTCCCTTCACGAGTACGCTCACCTACACCAGCGAATACAGAGATACCTGAGTGCTCTTGTGCGATGTTGTTGATTAATTCTTGGATTAATACAGTTTTACCTACACCGGCACCACCGAATAGACCGATTTTACCACCTTTAATATATGGTGCAAGTAAGTCTACTACTTTGATACCTGTTTCAAGAATTTCAACTGAAGTTGAAAGGTTCTCGAAAGTTGGTGCTTCACGGTGAATTGAATCACGACGTGCGTCAGCTGGAATCTCTTCACCTAAGTCAATTACTTCTCCAAGTACGTTGAATACACGACCTAGTGTAACTTCACCAACTGGTACTGAGATAGCTTTTCCTGAGTCTGTTACTTCTGCTCCACGTTGTAAGCCATCAGTAGATGACATCGCAATTGTACGAACAGAATCATCACCTAAATGAAGCGCAACTTCTAATGCAAGAATTGTTGGTTCTTCATTAGGACGTTCAATCTTAACTGTTAATGCGTTATAGATTGCTGGTAATTGGCCATTGTCGAATTTTACGTCAACAACAGGACCCATTACTTGAATAACATGTCCTTTATTCATTACTGTGTACCCTCCTATCGTATTCTTATACGACATTGGGAAGCTGCTTGCCTATTCTAAGGCTGCAGCTCCACCAACGATTTCTGTAATTTCTTGTGTAATCGCCGCTTGACGTGCACGGTTATATTGCAAAGAAAGGTCTGAAATAAGATCAGTTGCATTATCTGTTGCATTTTTCATAGCCGTCATACGAGAAGCATGTTCACTTGCTTTTCCATCTAATAATGCGCCATAAACTAAGCTTTCCGCATATTGTGGAAGTAACACTTCTAGAATTGCTTCACCAGATGGTTCAAATTCGTAAGAAGCATTACCGCTTGCAGGGGCAATATCTGTTAATGGAAGAAGTTTTTTCTCTGTCACTTCACTAGCAATAGCGCTGACAAAGTGATTATAGTACATATAAAGTTCGTCATACGTACCATCAATGAACATACCAACAGCATTACGAGCGATTTCTTTAATATCAGCAAATGTTGGTTGGTCAGGAAGACCGACAACATCACTGATGACATTATGATCACGTTTCACAAAGTAGTCACGAACAACACGACCTACTGCTAAAATAACGTATTCGTCTTTTGATTTATGACGCTCGTTAATTGTACGTTGTACTTGACGTAGGATACTTGAGTTGTAAGCACCCGCAAGACCACGGTCAGAACCAATGACTAAGTAAGCCGTTTTCTTAACAGGACGAGCAGTTAACATTGGATGTCCACTGTCTTTTGTCCCTGAAGCGATTGCGCCTACTACGTCCTGGATTTTTTCCATGTATGGAACGTAAGCTTTAGCATTTTGCTCTGCACGACGTAACTTGGAAGAAGAAACCATCTGCATCGCTTTTGTAATTTGCTTCGTACTCTTTGTTGAAGTAATACGACCTTTTATTTCGCGTAAGTTTACCACTGGTATTTCACCACCTTCTGTTTTTTAATCAAGTGACTCGTTGAACTTATTCTGATTTAGCGAAAGTTTTTTTGAATGCATTAATTGCTGCTTCATAATCCGCATCAGGAGCAAGCTCTTTAGTAGTACGAACATGATCTAAAACGTTTGTGTGGTTTGAATCTAACCAGCTTAAGAATTCAGATTCAAAGCGAACGATATCTTGTACTGGAATATCATCTAAATGACCTTTAGTTAATGCATAAAGGATCGCAACTTGTTTTTCAACTTTTAGTGGTTTGTTTAGGTCTTGTTTAAGAACTTCAACCGTACGTTTACCACGCTCAAGTTTAGCAAGTGTTGCTTTATCTAAATCTGAACCAAATTGTGCGAATGATTCAAGCTCACGGAATGCAGCTAAGTCAAGACGTAGTGTACCTGCAACTTTTTTCATCGCTTTAATTTGAGCAGATCCACCTACACGTGATACAGAAAGACCGGCGTTGATCGCTGGACGTACACCTGAGTTGAATAAGTCAGATTGTAAGAAAATTTGTCCATCAGTAATTGAGATTACGTTAGTTGGGATGTATGCAGAGATATCCCCAGCTTGTGTCTCAACGAATGGAAGAGCTGTAATCGAACCATTTTGATATGTTTCGTTTAACTTCGCAGCACGTTCAAGTAAGCGGCTGTGTAAGTAGAAAACGTCACCAGGGTAAGCTTCACGACCTGGAGGACGGCGTAGAAGAAGTGAAAGTTCACGGTAAGCTGATGCTTGTTTAGAAAGATCATCGTACACGATTAAAACGTGTTTACCTTGTAACATGAATTCCTCTGCCATAGAAACACCAGCAAATGGTGCTAAGAATAGTAATGGAGCTGGTTGAGAAGCAGAAGCTGTCACAACGATTGTGTAATCTAAAGCGCCATGTTTACGAAGAGTTTCTACAACTCCACGTACTGTAGATTCTTTTTGACCGATTGCTACATAGATACAAATCATGTTTTGGTCATTTTGGTTAAGAATTGTATCGATAGCTACAGATGTTTTACCAGTTTGACGGTCACCAATGATTAACTCACGTTGACCACGACCGATTGGTACTAATGCGTCAATCGCTTTAATACCAGTTTGTAGTGGTTCGTGTACTGATTTACGAGCCATTACACCGAAAGCTGGACTTTCGATTGGACGAGATTTTGTAGTGTTGATTGGACCTTGTCCATCCACTGGTTGACCAAGTGGGTTTACAACACGACCAATTAGTTCTTCACCAACTGGTACTTCCATGATACGACCTGTACGACGAACTTCATCGCCTTCTTTGATGTCAGTGTATGGACCTAAGATTACGATACCAACGTTACCTTCTTCTAGGTTTTGAGCCATACCCATAACACCATTAGAGAACTCTAAAAGCTCTCCAGCCATGGCGTTGTCGAGGCCATGAGCAAGAGCGATACCGTCACCAATACGGATAACTGTACCAACTTCGCTTACTTTAAGTTCAGATTCATAATTCTCAATCTGTTGTTTAATCAGACTGCTGATTTCTTCAGCCTTGATGCCCATGTATGTCACCTCTCACATTTCTAAATTATTAACCGATTAATTCACGTTTTAGACGCTCAAGTTTATTTGCGACTGAGCTATCATAAATATGGTTACCGATTTGAACACGAATACCACCAAGTAAAGATGGATCGATTTCGTTTGTAATGTTTAATGATTGTTTTCCAACAAGTTTCGCGAACGCTGCCGAAATATTAGCGCTTTCTTCTGGGGAAAGTGCACGTGTTGAAAATACTGTTGCATCTGCAGTGCCTTGTGCCTGTGCAGCAAGTTCAGCATATGCATTAGCAATGAGCTTGATCTCGTTTACACGTTTTTTCTCAACTAAAAGTTGAACTGTGTGTAAAACTTCTGGTGTTGCACCAGCAAAGATTTCAGCTACCATTTGTTTTTTACGTTCGATGGAGAACTTAGGCGCATTTAAAAGCGTTAAAAAATCAGGCGATTCTTTAATAACTTTTGTTAGTTCGCTTAAGTCTGCTCCAACTTCAGTAAGCATGTTTTTTTGTTGCGCTAATTCAAAAAGCGCTTGAGCGTAACGTTTTGCTACAGTTGAATTACTCATCGAGCTTCCCCTGCCTTCGCAATCGTCTCTTCAATTAGAGCACGGTTGTCTGCCTCAGAAATCTCTTTGCTAAGGACTTTAGATGCTGCAAGTACTGATAATGAAACGACTTCATCACGTACAGCTGCAATAGCTTTTTCTTTTTCAGACTCAATTTCACGTAAAGCTGATTCTTTTAAGCGGTTTGCTTCATTACGAGCTGCAGTAAGAATTTCTTCTTTCTGTAGTTCGCCCTGCTTCTTAGCGCCTTCAACAATCGATTGTGCTTCCGTACGAGCTTCTTTAAGAAGGCTCTTTTGTTCTTCTAAAAATTGGTGCGATTCTTTGCGCGCTTTTTCAGCTGCTTCGATTTCACTCGCTACTAATTCTTCACGTTGTTGCATGATGCCCATAAGTGGACCCCAAGCTACTTTCTTAAGTAAGAACATTAATACTAAGAAGATAACTAATGTTGCGATGATGTCTCCGCTATTAAATCCAGCGCCTGCACCTAGTACAAGATTATCTAAAAACACGATTGTTTCACTCCCTTCAAGAGCTTTAACTTCAACATAATTTATTAACTAAAAAACTACCTATTTTAAAAAGCTATATTTACACATAGCTTTTATCAGTTCCAAAATGAAGGGCGAAGTTTCATCTGGAGAATCCTGCTTCGCCACTAGTAAAATTCAGTGTTCAACTGAATTATTTGTTCATTACGATGAATGCTACTACTACTGCGATGATCGGTAGGGCCTCAACTAATGCAACCCCGATGAACATAGTAGTTTGAAGAACGCCACGAGCTTCTGGTTGACGAGCGATACCTTCTACTGTTTTTGAAACGATAAGACCGTTACCGATACCTGCACCAAGTGCACCTAAACCGATTGCGATTGCTGCTGCTAATAAACCTAATGAACCTGTCATTTGAAAATTTCCTCCTTGGAATTGTTTGTTTTTTTGTGGTTCAAGCATAGGATATATGCTTTATATTAATGGTCATCGCTCACTTTATGAGCCATGTAAACCATTGTTAACATTGTGAAGATAAAGGCTTGGATGAAGCCGATGAAAATTGAGAAACCTTGCCATGCCATCATAGGAACGATTGCTCCGATGAATCCCACGGCACCTGATGATGCTAATCCTGCAAGTAAGCCAAGTAAAATCTCACCCGCGTAAATGTTACCGTAAAGACGTAAACCTAATGTTAATGTGTTTGCAAATTCTTCTACTATTTTAAGTGGGAACATGAATGACATTGGTTTGAAGAATGTACCAACATAATGACCTGTACCCTTCATTTTAACACCATAGAAATGCGTTAAGACTAAAATCATTGCTGCCAACGTCATCGTTACTGTTGGGTCAGCTGTTGGTGATTTCCACCATAGCTCATGATCAAATACGATTGAGAATGGAAGACCTAGTAAGTTAGATACTGCGATAAACATAATTAGCGTAATACCTAAAACGTGGAATCGACCACCAGTTTTCCAGTCCATGTTGCTTTTAATGATATTCTTAACGAAATCCATAATCCATTCCATAAAGTTTTGCATACCAGTAGGTTTTAACTTTAGGCTTCTAGTTGAGATAAAAGCAATTAAAAATACGATAATTGCGGCAACTAGTAACATCATAACTGTCGATAAGTTAAATGTTAAAAAACCGACTTCTAGTAACGGAGCTCCGTGATTCATTGTTATTTTTCACCTCTCTTTCTAATTTAAAGCACATTAGCGGTTCCTTACATGTGACACAATTCTCTCGACAAAGAGAAAAACGTACGGAATCATTAGCCCTATAACCGTGCTAATTAAGTGAAAATAGTTTGGCAACGAAATGGCTATTGCGACTGCCGCAACACCTGATCCAAAGCGAAGCGCTGTACCAAGTGAGCCTATTTTCTTCCCTTCACTAATGGATCGATCAAACTTTTCCATCCGGCGAACTAAAATCCAAAAATTATACGTACCAAAAAATGCACCTACTGCGATGCCCGCAAAAACAGTTTGATAGGGAGTGAATCCCCAGCCTAATGCGCAGAGTGCAAGCAAAAAAAATAACGCCCTCTTCTGCACAGCAAAAATGTGATGCAAATCTAGCATTGGTTGTAATCTCCTGAATCATTTTTTCGAGTAATGAAAACGTTTGCTGACCACTATGTGAAATCAGAAAAGAGCAGTGAAAAGCACTACTCACAGCGGAATAGTAATGGGAGAGTCATTTCAATTACAGGTGTAAATGCCCAAAAATAACTTACACCCCTTACCGACTCGGTAAAAACCGAAACGCACAAAACGTTGCAAATCGACAGTTTTATTTTGAACTGTCAATTTAGTAGAAAGTTGATATAACAAGTGTTTCAACGTCCTATTTATGAACAGAAACCCTTATCATTCTTACCCTTTGTAAGCATACAATAGGTGATATTTGAAGTCAATTGGTAAAGGAGAAAAACTTCACAGCCTCTATACTCTTGTCAAATTGTTGACAAATTTGTGTATGAAATTTCATAGTTTCAAAACCTCCTATTTTCTTGACGCATTAAAAAAGCTAATTTACGACATGATTATGCTCGTAAATTAGCTTACCCATTCCAATAGGTACATTAGACTTATTTTTCACAATAAAAATTAGTACATTAATTAGTTTTTAGTAAAAATCCTAGCAATGCCTCTACAATACGCTTAGATGCATGTCCATCCCCATAAGGATTTGATGCTTTTGCCATTGCTTCGTAGGCGTTTTTATCTGTTAGTAACTCTTTAGCTAAGGCATAAATTGTTTCCTCTTCTGTTCCTGCTAGCTTTAATGTTCCAGCTGCAATCCCTTCTGGACGTTCTGTTGTATCCCTAAGCACTAACACTGGTTTCCCTAATGATGGGGCTTCCTCCTGCACGCCTCCTGAATCCGTTAGGATCATATATGAATTGGCTGCAAAGTTATGGAAATCAAACACTTCAAGTGGCTCTATTAAATGCACACGATTATTTTCACCTAAGATTTCATTGGCAATTTCTCTTACAGCAGGATTCATGTGCACAGGATAAACAACTTGTACATCCTCATGCTCTGCTAGTATTCTTGTGATCGCTTTGAACATATGACGCATTGGCTCACCTAAATTTTCTCGACGGTGTGCCGTTAATAAAATCATGCGATCCTTACCTATTTTTTCTAATACTGGATGAGTGTAATGCTCGCTAACCGTTGTTGCTAATGCGTCAATAGCTGTGTTACCCGTCACGAAAATAGTATCTGGGTTTTTATTTTCATCTAGTAGATTCTTTTTAGATACCTCTGTTGGTGCAAAATGCAAATCAGCCATCACACCTGTTAGTTGACGATTCATTTCCTCAGGGTACGGTGAATATTTGTTCCACGTACGAAGACCAGCTTCCACATGTCCGATAGCTATTTGATTATAAAATGCCGCCAAGCTGGCAATAAAAGTCGTCGCTGTATCACCATGTACTAAAACGATATCAGGTTGTGCTTCTTTCATTACTTTATCTAAGCCCTGTAAAGCGTTTGTTGTGACATCAATTAATGTTTGACGATCCTTCATAATATTTAAATCATAGTTAGGTGTAATTTTAAATGTCTCTAGTACTTGATCAAGCATTTGGCGATGCTGTGCTGTTACGGTTACAATAGATTCTATTTGCTCTGGATACTTTTGTAACTCTAAAACGAGAGGAGCCATTTTAATTGCTTCTGGTCTTGTACCAAAAATCGTCATTACTTTCCATTTCTTTGTCAAAACGATCTGCACCGTCCTTTTTGTTATTGTATGAGAAGGTTAGCCACATCCGTTGATTGCTATCAAGAGATGTACTTGCCCAAACATACTATGAAACGCCCTTCAATTTGAAGGACGCTTTAACAAGTTATTAGTTTCTTCCTAAATAAAGGAATTTCATGTATTGATGTTTATTTTGTACCGAATAGGCGGTCTCCTGCATCACCTAGACCCGGAACAATATAGCCATGATCATTTAATTTTTCATCAAGAGCAGCAATGTAAATATCTACATCCGAATGTTCTTCCTGAATAGCTTTTACGCCCTCTGGTGCAGCGATTAAGCACATGAATTTAATGTTTTTAGCTCCACGTTTCTTCAATGAATGGATAGCTTCCACTGCTGAACCACCAGTTGCAAGCATTGGATCTACAATAATGAAATCACGTTCTTCAACATCTGCAGGCAATTTTGCATAATATTCAACTGGCTTTAATGTTTCAGGGTCACGATAAAGACCAATATGTCCAACTTTTGCAGCTGGGATAAGCTTTAATACGCCATCTACCATGCCGATACCTGCACGTAGAATTGGTACGATAGCAAGCTTTTTACCAGATAGTACTTTTGTTTTTGCAATGGTTACAGGTGTTTCAATTTCAATTTCTTCTACAGGCATATCACGTGTGATTTCAAATGCCATAAGTGTTGCTACTTCGTCTACTAGCTCACGAAATTCTTTAGTTCCTGTGTTCTTATCACGAATATAAGTTAACTTGTGTTGGATTAGTGGATGATCAAATACATAGACTTTGCTCAAAGGGATTCTCTCCTAACCGTTCGGATTTCATTTTTATCTCAACTAGTATAACAGAAAAAAGGAGTCGCCTCAAAAATAAATTTAGGACGACTCCTTTTGTTATAGTTCTTTTGACAAAAATAAGTTATTATTCAAGGATTGTATCTAATTGTTCAATTGTCATTGGTTTATAGTAGAAATACCCTTGTCCCACAGTACAGCCAAGCGTACGTAAAATTTCAACCTGTTCCTCTGTTTCAATCCCCTCTGCTACTGATGTCATCCCTAAATTTAATGCCAGTTGAATAATAGAGCGCACTATAGCCAGTGTTGCAGCATCTTCAATTGCATTAATAAAGCTCCGATCAATCTTTAATTCAGAGAACGGTAATTGTTGCAAATAACTTAATGATGAAAAACCTGTGCCAAAATCATCTACTGATGTTTTAAAGCCATAGCTCTTTAGCTCTTGAATAATTTTATAGGCAGATTGGAAATCTACTAGGCCAATATTTTCTGTTACCTCTAAAATGATATAACTAGGATCAATCTTATATTTCCAAACTAGTTTTACTGTATCCTGAACAAAATGTGGATAGTAAAAATGATCTGGTGAAATATTGACTGCTACTCTCACTAATTTTTTTCCTAACCGTTGACGCTGTGAAAGCCATGAGAGTACAGTTTCTAGAACTTGAACATCAATTTCCCGAACCTTTCCCACACTTTCTGCTACTGGAATAAAGATTGCTGGTGAAACAAAACCTAGCTTAGGAGAAATCCAACGTGCTAGAGCTTCAATACTTTTAATTTCGCCATTACGTAAATCTACTTTAGGCTGTAAATGGACTGTAATTTCTTTATTTTTAATCGCTTGAGATAAATGGTTTAAAATGGTCATTTTCTGCACAAGTGCATCATTTTTCTCTGTCGTAAATATTTCTGTATGTGTACCTGGCTTATCGATAGCAAAGGAGAGAGCATTGTCAGCAAAACGGATTGCATCATTGATTTTTGTACTATTATTATAAGAAGCAATACCTGTTTTTAACGTTATATAGATTTGCTTTCCTCCAATAACAAATGGCTGACGAATTGTTTCCTTTATCCGCACTTCGTAATCTTGTAAATTTTCATGCTGTGCTATTGTAGACATAATGAGACTAGAACTTGTAAATCTAGCAACATATTCATGGTATTCAGGCTTGTCTTGCTCAAGTCGTTTGGCAAGTTGTCTTAAAAGTTCATCACCAATTTCCCGTCCGTATAATTCGACTACTTGGTGAAATTCACTTGGTTTTAATATTTTAATAAAGCCACTTTGACCCTGTTCAACTACTTTTTCAAGAGAATTAACGAAGCTGTGGCGATTTGGTAAACCCGTTGTAATATCTGTGTAGGCTAAACTCCATATTTTTTTCTGCGTCTTCGCATACGAAAAAGCTAAGGCAACTAGTGCCCCCATTTTCCGAAACATATTTTTCAAAAACTTTTGGTCACTTAACGTTTTTTGACCAAATATCGAAAAAAGTCCTATCACTTGCCGTTGTTGATTGCGTATTGGTATAAACCAACCATATGGCATTTGAGACAATGTTGCATATTTTTTATGTTCTACAGGAATATCTACTTCATCTAAATTTTCAATGAACGTAGATGTTTCTGACTGCATAATTTCCGTAAAAAATTCATTGTTTTCACAACATTTTGGTACACATCGTGATTCATCCTCACCTGTAAATACTTGCAATTGTTTTGCGTCCTTTTTAATGAGAACCATACTTGAAATATTCGGCATGAAAAATTCATCAAGTCCACGGCATATCATTTTCATTTTTTGTTCAAAGCTGCTATCTCTTTCAATCGCCTTGTACATATCATTTTCTAAACGCATAAAGAAATCTTCTGTATGATAATAGGTAACATCCTTCACAAGTACTAGAACAAATTGCGTTACATTTGCCTCATTACAAAATGGTAATGCTTGTATTTCCGCCCAAAAGGGGTGTTTATTAATGGTATTATGAGTAAGCTTCGCTTGTACCATTATGCCGTTATGTATTTTTTCTTTCATCATTTCAATGGTTGTCTTTTCTTCATCCATAGAAAGCCATGAAAAAAAATTAGTATTTAGGATTTGTGACCGCGAAGCATTTGTAAGCGTACAAAAAGAATCACTACATTCCAGTATGCACTGACAATTGGTTGAATCAAAAATAACGTAACTTTCTTTCGAATTATCCCCTAACTTGCGAATGCTGTTTAATAAAACATCATGATCTATGTCTAACGATTTAGTGACCATCCAACCCCTCCGTCTCTATCACTTCATCCCATTTCCATTGTACATAAAATTTAATTAAATTTTCACTTTTGTGAAAAAAAACTTCTTTTCTAGGACATTATCTGTCCTCAGCATACTATAATATATCCCTTTATACCTGCGTTATGTAAATTTATTCAAAAATAAGAGGATTATTCTACTTTATTAGAAAAAAGATGCATTTTACAGTTTAACCCTATATTTCCGAAAAATAAAAGACTGTGTTTAAAGTAAAAAATGTACTCTAAACACAGCCCTATTATTCTATTATGCGTATAATGGATGTTTATCTGTTAATGCTTTCACGCGCTCTTTTGCTTCCGCTTTAACTGCCTTATCGTCAGGATTTTTTAGAACAGCTGCAATAATTTCTCCAACTTCTTTCATATCTTCCTCTTTAAAGCCACGAGAAGTAACAGCTGGCGTACCAATACGAATACCAGAAGTAACAAATGGAGATTCAGTATCGTAAGGAATCGTGTTTTTATTCGTTGTAATACCTACTTCATCTAGTGCATGCTCAGCAACTTTACCTGTTAAACCAAGAGATTTAACGTTAAGTAGTAATAAGTGGTTATCTGTACCACCAGATACAATTTCAACACCTTCAGCAATTAGAACTTCAGCTAACGCTTTTGCATTCGCTTTAATTTGCTTCGCATAGTCTTTAAATTCTGGTTGTAATGCTTCGCCAAATGCTACAGCTTTAGCTGCAATAACATGCATTAATGGACCACCTTGTATGCCAGGGAAAACAGATTTATTTAGTTTTTGCTCCCATTCTTTTGAAGCAAGAATTAGTCCACCACGAGGTCCACGTAATGTTTTATGTGTTGTTGATGTAACAAAATCAGCATATGGCACTGGTGATTGGTGTTCGCCAGCCGCAACTAGACCAGCAATGTGCGCCATATCAACCATGAAATATGCGCCTACTTCGTCTGCTATTTCACGGAATTTAGAGAAATCGATTTCACGTGGATAAGCTGAAGCACCTGCAACAATAAGTTTTGGCTTATGTTCTAATGCCTTTTGACGTACATCTTCATAATCAATTACTTGCGTATCTTTTGTTACACCGTATTCCACAAAATTGTATAGAATACCAGAGAAGTTTACTGGTGATCCGTGTGTTAAGTGACCACCATGAGAAAGGTTCATACCAAGAACCGTGTCACCTGGTTCTAAAATTGTGTGGTACACAGCCATATTTGCCTGCGCACCTGAGTGAGGTTGGACGTTTGCATATTCCGCACCAAAGATTTCTTTCACACGGTCACGCGCGATATCTTCTACAACGTCTACATATTCACATCCACCATAGTAACGTTTACCCGGATAGCCTTCAGCGTATTTATTTGTCAGTACAGAACCTTGTGCTTCCATAACTGCTTCTGATACAAAGTTTTCTGATGCAATCAATTCAATATTTGCTTGTTGACGTTTTTTCTCTGCAAGAATTCCATCTAATACTGCTTTGTCTTGTACTGCTAATTTTTCATATGCCATGTTAGAAAAAGCCTCCTAAAGTATCATTTATCTATACCACAGATAAAAGTGGTAATTATTTATATACTGCACGTTCTCCGCCAATTAGCTTCGGACGTGTTGTAGCAATTGTGACAACTGCTTCGCCCACCATTTTTACTGATGTTCGAACTGGAACAGCTACCGCTTTTAAATGCATACCAATTAATGTTTGTCCAATATCAATACCAGCATGTGCCTGGACTGTTTCCACAACCACAGGGCTAGCAAATCTTGTGTAGGCATAAGCGGACATTGACCCACCTGCCGTACGTATTGGGACTACCGCTACTGGATCATAACCAAACTTTTCAGCTGCTGATGCCTCCATCGTAATAGCACGGTTAATATGTTCACAACCTTGGAATGCTAAATATAGCTGATGTTTTGATGCAAATTCTTGTAACGGCTCGTAAATGGCTTCAGCTATTTCCAACGCACCCGCTGTGCCAATTTTCTGACCAATCACTTCAGATGTAGAGCATCCTACGACAAAAATTGTATGGGGTCGTAAAATGACTTGCTCTTCAAATTCACTGAGTAACTGAGTCAAATGCGTTCGTATTTGTTTTACAACCATTAAGCTCAGCTCCTTCATCTATATTCATTAAAATCATGCCATGAATGACATCCTTTCCGAATGCCATTCACGGAATAATAAATCTTTATTGCTCTAGTTCTGTAATTTTTTCAATGCGGCGTGCATGACGGCCACCTTCGAAATCTGTCTCTAGCCAAGTTTGTGCAATTTCTCTTGCAAGGCCCGGACCAATGACGCGTTCACCCATCGCTAAAATATTTGAATCATTATGGCAACGTGTTGCCTTGGCACTAAATACATCATGCACTAATGCACAACGAATGCCTTTCACTTTATTTGCAGCAATGGACATACCAATTCCTGTACCACAAATTAAAATTCCTTTATCAAATTCTCCATTAGCAACACCCTCTGAAACTGGTTTTGCGTAATCTGGATAGTCTACTGAATCCGCAGATTGTGGACCAAAATCTTCGTAGCTAATTTGAAGTTCATCTAATAGCTGCATAATCTCACGACGTAAGTTATTGCCTCCGTGATCAGAAGAAATTGCTATTCTCACTGGGTTCCCTCTTTTCGAATTATAGTCAACCTTAGTGTACCACTTCTTTTCGAATAATAACATGATTTTTCTAGTATTTTTACGTTGATTTCCCACGAAAGACGAACGTTTATTGTATATTAACACAAAAACATTCACTTTTAAACCTATTTTTCTGTGGATAATGTGAATATCGTGTTAATAAGTTCGGATAACAGTCTTTTGTTGTAATATTCCATCTACTAAAGTTTTTTCAGCTTTTTACTTACAGTGGACATAAAGGCGACTTTTAGATAGAAATTTACTACTGACAAAAGGGAAGAAAAAAAGACTATACATAATCCGATTTTCATCGCAATTATGTATAGCCCATTGGACTATGCTTGTCTATCAAATTGTTGAATCATTTTATGCAATGCTTCTGATTGCTTTTTTAAACTTTGCGCAAGATGTTCAACCTGTTCAATTGCATGGGCTTGCTCTTCAGCAGCACTTCGAACTTCTTGTGCTCCCGCTGATGTTTCTTCTGCTATGGCTGCGACTTCCTGTGATTGTCGTGCTGTCGTTTCAATATTATGCATTTGCTGTTCAATTAAAGTAGAAATCTCAACAATTGCTGTCGCCATTTCATGGACATTAGATGCCATCCCTTCTACCGCTGTCGTTGTTTCAGAAACACGATCAGCTTCCTTTGTTGCAAAAGCCACTTGTTCGTTCATTTGTTTAACAACTACTTCTACATTTTGCTGCATGGACTGGATTAAAGCTGTAATGCCTTGGACTGCTTTCGCACTTTCATCAGCTAAACCACGTACTTCTTCCGCTACTACCGCAAAGCCCTTTCCATGCTCTCCTGCACGTGCTGCTTCGATTGAGGCGTTTAATGCTAATAAATTTGTTTGTGCCGCAATGTCACCGACTAAGCTAATAATGCGTTCTACTTGGCCAGCATTTTCTTCTAATGCATGAATGCTTTTTAATGCTTCATTATTACCCGTTGCAATTTGCTGGATACTATTTACTAGTGTTTCGATGGCTTTTGTTGTTGTCGTTAAATTATGTAGGATCTCTTTTGATTGCGATGCGGATGCCTCTGCTCTACTATTTACTTCAGTCGCAAGTGCTCGTACATCCTCAATTGCTTCAGCAGTATCTTGTACCGCTGTTGCAGATGCTTCTGCACCAGCAGAAATATGCTTCACTGTAGAGGCAATACCTTCTGCCTTTTTTGTCGCCACTCCTGCCTCATCAGAGAGTTGAATAATGGACTGATTTGTTTGTTGGAAGTTATGATCAATACTTTCCACCATTTGACGTAAATTTAACACCATTAGTTGGAATGCCTCTGCTACTGATCGAATTTCATCATTTGTTCTAGGCATTTGCACATCCTGTCCAATTTTCCCTTCTGCCACAAGAGTTGCAGAATGCTCAAGCTGCTGTAAAGGTTTGATTAAAATCACACTAAAAATAGCAGCCAATATACCTGACCATATAATACCTAATGTGTAAGTAATCACTTGAAACAATTTTCCATTAGTTTCAGGGAAAAAAGTCGGTTGTAAAAACTCAATGAATATAAAACTGACACTGTAGGTAATTAATGCAAGAACACTAACAAACAACACTAATTTAAGTCGTAAACCAAATTGTTTTTTCATAGGGCCCCTCAATTCTTTTCTAGTTTTTTAATTAGTTGATCAATCAATTCCTTTAATTCTGCAAATGTTGCTTCGTATATTGCTTTATTGCCCCCATAAGGATCTACTACATTTTCGAGACTACCTTCATTTGTATACTCTTTCAATGTATACACTTTATATTCGGATCCTGGATAATTAGAAATGACGGTGTCTTTATGAGCAGACGTCATTGTCAAAATCAAGTCAGCCCACTCTATTTCAGCAAATGATAATTGAGTTGCTAAATGTTGATGTGACATTTGGGCTTCATTTAGTACTTGTTGCGCATGTGCTGACATGTGTGCATTTGGCATTGCATAAATACCTGCTGATCGTACTTCTACATTGTCTACTCGTTTATGTTTTAAAATGACTTCGGCCATTGGACTGCGACAAGTATTGCCTGTACAAACAAATAATATTTTCACACTTATCACTCTCCAGTTTGATCTATTGTTGAATAGCTAGAATACCCATGATGATGAATATAATCCCAGCAACTATTTGAATTTTATTACCAAAAAAGACTTGGCTTCTACGTGCAATGACTAATGACCCATAAGCACAAATTAGAGCACTTAACCCTGCACTCATGATAAAAATTGTTTTTTCTAAGTTAAGCATACCAAAAGAAACACTAACTGAAAAGGTATCTAGGCTTGCAGTCACAGCTAAAAGTACTGGAGAAATCGTTACTTTTTCATCTCGATGAGAGAATAATAGTAAATGCATACCAATACAAAATAATAAAATACTTGAAATCCATTGTCCCCATTCTAAAAGAAAACGTACTAAATAACTCCCTAATTCAAATCCTAATAATGGAAAAAGCATATGCAATGCAGCCGTCCATAGTGATAAAAATAAGCGATACCTAACATTTGGCAGCAAAACATATAGACCAATCACATCAACAGACGTTAATATACCTGCAAGAATTCCCTGCAAGAACGCACTCCTTCGCTCCCTAATATTTTATCATTTTATGCTAGCAAATACATTATTATCATAATTGCCTCTTGTAGAATTTCTTATATGAACAAAAAAAGGACAAAACACATGAAATTTTCAATGTCTTTTGTCGCTAACATAATTGAGTCATTGTTATTTAGATGAATACCATTTACCTCCAGAGGCTTTTTCCAGTCGATTCATAATGGCTGCTCCTACGCCTTCTGTTGAGGTTGTTGTTGCTAATATAATGGTAGCGTTTGTTTTATCACATGCTCTTAGTGCATTGTATAATGCGGCTCCCATTTCTTGTTTACTACCCATTTCTCCAATAGAGAAGTAAAAATCAGCCTCACTATTTTCAAAATTAGCTGGTGCAAGTAGAGCTACGGCATGGCCTTCGTGCTGCAGTTGCTTAACCGCTTCCCTAACTTTCTCCAATTGGCAGTCTATTAAATAGACAGGAGCATTCGGTGCATAATGTGTATATTTCATTCCTGGTGCCTTAGGAGTTGTGTCTAACTTCTGCTCAACTTTGTTCGGTTGAATAACAGGACCAATCTTAGCCTCAAGCATTTCCTTTGTAATGCCACCTGGACGTAAAATGACTGGTGGCTCATGTGTAACATCTAGCACAGTAGATTCAAAACCTATGCCTGTAGAGCCTCCATCTAAAATATAAGGTATGTACCCTCCCAAATCATCTAAAACATGGACTGCTTCTGTAGGACTTGGTTTACCACTACGATTAGCACTTGGCGCTGCAAGAGGTTTTTTAAGTTGTTGTAATAAAGCAAGCGCTACTGGATGATCAGGCATTCGAATGCCGACTGTTGATAATCCAGCTGTGACACTTTTAGCTAAGACGTTGGGCTTCGCTGGCATCACAAGCGTTAACGGTCCAGGCCAAAATAAATCCATGCATTGTTTAGCTACTTCTGAAATATGCTCGATATAAATCTCTACTTCTTCTTTTGTACCAACATGCACAATCAAAGGATTATCTGAAGGGCGTCCTTTCGCTTCAAATATTTTTTTAACTGCCAGATCATTTGTCGCAACTGCTCCTAGGCCATAAACCGTTTCTGTCGGAAATGCTACTACTTCTCCTGCATTTAAGATATCCACAGCTTGTGTATAATTAATCTGACTATTCACATTACTGTCCACAACCTTGCAAACAGTTTCCATGATTACAACCTACCTTCAATTATTGTTTTTTACTGAATTATCCACAAATTGTTTATAACCTATTAAAAAATGTGTATAAGTTATCTGAATTTGTGCACAATTCATTCAAAAAGTCCTTTAATCCATTCCCATATAAAGAATGTTACTTGCTCTTTTTCTTCGGACTCTTCCACTTTTACTTCTTCTTTTTCTGGCTCACAAATGGATGGGAAGATGCTGCACCACCAGTTATCCCCACGCGCATCACCAATCTTAACGACAATGGAATGATACACATTCTGTGGATATAGAACAGCACCTTGTCTTTTCGGTGGAAATAAGTTATCCCCAACTACAACCTGTGTATCCATCTGTGGATAATTTTCATTCAATTCTGTTTCGATTTGTTGTTTTAAAGAAAGAATTTGCTCATTCCCTGCAAATCCAGCAGTGGCAACTTGCATAAAGTAAGGCTTTAAATCTTCCGCAAGCTGCTCTTTCTCTCGCTGATCTTGTGTCGTATTACTGTTTGCAATAATGCGTATACGAAAATCCTTTTCTTGCTCATCATTTATAGCTTCCTTTGCAAAGCCTACTAATGATGGAATATATAAAATACATAGTTGCAAAGCAATCGCCACTACTACTAATCTAGCAAAAGCTAGAAAGATATTTTGTTTAGGTAATCTAATAATCTTGTATTCGTTTAACATAAAAATCCCTCCTTGCTCAACATTGTTGGCAAGTTCAAGAAACTTTATACATGAATCTCACAAAAAATCATTCGAGGTTTACCATTAATATCTTTTTCTATTGAAACTGTAGCCTGTGGAAAACTATCTTGAAAGAATTTAGCTACTTTTTCTCCTTGTGTATAACCAATTTCTAAACCTATTAATGCTGGGCTATTCATATAAAAGGGTAATTGTTCAGCTAATTTTCTATATAAAATAAGACCGTCTTCCTCTGCAAATAGCGCACTATGCGGCTCATGCTCAAGCACAACACTCGACATTTCCTGCGCTTCATCAAAGGCGATATACGGTGGATTGGATAAAACAATATCAAATTTCTCTCCTGCAAGCGGAGCGGTTAAATCGCCCAATCTGAAATCAATATCCGCCTCTAAGCGCTGGGCATTTTTTTGTGCGGTAGCTAATGCATCCTCTGATAAATCTGTGGCAATAACCGTTAACTCTGGACATTCTAGCTTCATTGAAATGGCAATGGCACCACTGCCCGTACCGATATCAGCTAGCTTCAATGTTTGATGTTGAAAAAGTTTTGGCAAGCGATTGATTGTTCCGAGTACTAATTCCTCTGTTTCAGGGCGAGGAATTAGGACCGATTCATCAACTAAAAAGGAACGACCATAAAATTCCTCACTACCAACACAATATTGAACTGGACGCCCACTTACATGTTCTTCTAGAAGTGCTTTAAATGTCTCTTGCTGCTCCGCTGTTAATTCATCCTGTAAATGTAACATGACCTCTGAATAACTAGTACCCAGTACATGTTGCATGACAATACGCGCTGCTGTTTGCTCACGACCGTTATCCACTAAAAAAGAAGAAGCCCACTCAAGGGCCTCCATCACATTTTTATAGGTCATCATTTAATCGCTCTAACTTCGATGCTTGCTCTTCTAAAATAAGTGCATCGATAATTTCGTCTAGTCTACCTTCAACGATTTGATCAAGCTTTTGAATCGTTAAACCGATACGGTGGTCTGTTACACGGTTTTGTGGATAATTGTATGTGCGGATTCGCTCAGAGCGGTCACCTGAGCCAACAGCAGATTTACGTGTAGCATCAATTTCCTTTTGCGCCTCCTGCATATACATATCTGCAACGCGGGCACGTAGAATTTTCATCGCTTTCTCACGGTTTTTAATTTGTGAACGTTCATCCTGCATTGAAACTACCACGCCTGTTGGTAAATGGGTCATACGAACAGCAGACATCGTTGTATTTACGGATTGACCACCTGCACCTGAAGACGCAAATGTATCTACACGAATATCTTTTTCATGGATCTCAACATCTACTTCTTCAACTTCAGGTAAGCACGCTACTGTTGCTGTCGATGTATGAATACGACCTTGTGACTCTGTAGCAGGGACGCGTTGTACACGGTGGGCACCATTTTCAAATTTGAATTTTGAATAGGCTCCTTGTCCGTTTATCATAAAGATTACTTCTTTATAGCCGCCCATTGGGTTCGGTGTAGCTTCCATAATATCAATTTTCCAGCCTTGTGTTTCTGCATAGCGAGAATACATACGGAACAAATCACCCGCAAAGATATTAGCTTCGTCACCACCAGCTGCACCACGAATTTCCATAATAACGTTCTTATTATCATTCGGATCTTTTGGAATTAATAAAATACGTAAACGTTCTTCTAGCTCTTCCTGCTGTGCTTTTAATAGGTTAAATTCTTCCTTCACCATTTCATGCATATCAGGATCTTTTTCGCTATCTAACATTTCACGTGTATCCACTAACTGCTCTTTAACACTTTTATATTCACGATAAGTATCCACTGTTTCTTGGATATCTGATTGTTCTTTAGAATATTCACGTAATTTCTTACTGTCATTAACAATATCCGGATCGCTCAAAAGCTCTGTTAGCCTTTCATAGCGATCTTCCACTGCTTGTAATCGATCAAACATGGATTTCACCTCTATTTAGTTTTTTAAGATGCTCCTTCTTTAAGGAGAAGCAGCTACAATCAAAATGACGCTTAGGCGTAATGGCTAATTTACATTTCTTATTTCCACTACTTAGTATAAGGAAATTTTCGCATGTATGCTACTTTTTCTTAGCGTTGTCACATGCTTTATAGTGATGGATGTGCGTGACATTTTCGGCAAACGGGATAATACGAGTCATTCCCACCGATTTGAATTTGATCCCCTGTGTAGACTGGCTTACCGCTTTCATCTACTCGTAAATTCATTGTCGCCTTTTTATGACAGAACCAGCAAATTGTTTTCATTTCCTCAATTTTATCTGCATATGTAAGCATGTATTGGCTACCTTCAAATAGCTCATTTTGAAAATCATTTTTTAATCCAAAGCCCATCACAGGGATGTCCAATTGATCCACAATATTAGCTAGTTGTAAAACATGTGCTTTTTTTAGAAATTGAACTTCATCTACAAGCACACAATATGGCTTGACGACATTATTTTTAACTAGTTCGAAAATGTTTGTATCCTCATATACAGGAATGGCCTGTTGTCGTAATCCTACTCGACTTGAAACAAAGCCAACCTCATCACGTGTATCTAAACCTGAAGTAAACATCATCACAGGCTTCTGCTGTTCTTCATAATTATGGGCAACTTTTAGAATTTCTATCGATTTCCCACTATTCATTGCACCATGTTTAAAATATAGCTGTGCCATTTTGTCTTCTCCCTTTCTTCATTTCAATCTGGATTTTGAAAAGACTTGCATCAACGTGTTTATTTTCTGAAAAAAATACCTGCCAAGCGCATGCTTGGCAGGTATTAAACTAACATTAGTTTTTAAGACCGTATTTTTTGTTGAAACGATCCACGCGACCATCAGCAGACGCGAATTTTTGACGGCCAGTATAGAATGGGTGACATTCGTTGCAGAACTCGACAACGATGTTTTCTTTTACTGAACCAGTTTTGAAAGTGTTCCCACAAGAGCAAGTTACTGTTGCTTCTTTGTAGTCTGGATGAATTCCTTGTTTCATATTCGTTTTCTCCTCTCGCCCTGAACCATCTGGAACAGAGTATTATCGAACTGTACCTTACATAGCCCGAATATGAGCGAAACATCAGCTATATATGTACACGTTACATACCTATGAAGTATAGCATAGTCGATTTATTCTTTTCAAGAAAAAAATATTACCTGGTTGTTCCTATTCTCGAGATTCTCGATAATCACAGTCTACTAACACTATTTTTCATCTCGTACTTTGAAGTGATATTGTGTAATCATATTTATTCCTTCAATCTTGCCAACAAATACAAGAAATACGGCGCACCTATAACAGCTACTACAATCCCAGTTGGAATTTCTGATGGTTCAAAAATAGAACGACCAACCGTATCCGCCATTAAAACTAGAAAGCCTCCTAACAGTGCTGCGGTTGGTAGTAAAAACTGATGCTTAGCTCCAACAAGCTGTCGAGCTAAATGTGGTGCGATCAGTCCTACGAAACCAATCCCTCCACTTACGGAAACACTAGCACCTGCTAAGCCAACAGCAGCTACTAACAACCAACGACGCTCTTTTTCTATGGATGCCCCAAGCCCCACAGCTGTTAATTCACCTAAATTCAAAACATTTAATACCGTTGCTTTTACAAAAACAAAAGGCAATAAAATAACTAGCCAAGGTAACAATGAAAACACAAATAGCCAATTTGAACCCCAAATGCTCCCTGCTAGCCATGTTGCTACAAATTGATAATTTTCTGGTGACAGACGTAATGTTAGTACAATCATAGCAGAGCTAATCCCTGCCGCTACTGCTACCCCAGTTAAAATTAAGCGCATCGGTGTAATACCTTCATGCCTTCTATAAGAAAGTGTATAAATGATAACCGCAGTTAAACCTGCCCCTATAAAAGCCATTACTGGTAGTAAATAAACAGGCGCTGCTTTTGTAATAGGAAAAAATGATACATAGAGCATGACAGCCAGGCCTGCACCAGCATTAATTCCTAGTATCCCTGGATCTGCTAAAGCATTTTTTGAAACACCTTGTAAAATAGCTCCTGAAATTGCTAAGCCCATCCCTACGAATACAGCAATGACGATTCTAGGTAGCCTGAACTCAAATAAAATTACTTGTTGTTGTGCATCTCCTTGTCCTAACAGCGTCCAGAAAATATCCAAAGGTGTTAGCTTAATGACACCAGTATTCATACTAATAATAAAGGTAATGAAGATTAAAACTATCAGTATCACCATAATGGAGATATTTTTTCTTCTCAACTTAATTTGACTTGGTGTTAAATAGCAATTACTCATAGTTCTTTTCCTCCCTTACGTGCTAAATACAGGAAAAAAGGTACACCGATAAAGGCAATAAGCGCGCCAACAGGTGCTTCGTATGGTGGGTTGAGCATACGTGCTATAAGATCAGCTAGTACTACAAGCAATGCCCCATATAGGATTGAGCAGGAAATAATCCAACGATAATCATGACCTACTATGTATCTTGTTAAATGAGGGATAATTAACCCTACAAAACCAACTGCTCCTAAAACAGAAACTGCGGCTCCTGCTAAAATTAAAACAATCATCATTCCCCATACTTTTACAGCAGCCGTACGTTGCCCAAGTCCAACAGCAATTTCTTCACCTAAGCTCAGCACAGTAATCGAACGTGATAGAGTAAGTGCACCAATCATGGCGATAAGTATCCATGGAGATAAAATCTGTAGATGACTCCATTTTGTGCCCGAAACCCCACCCGCATACCAAAAAGCTAGATTTTGTCCAATGCGATAGTAAAGAGCAATCCCTTCCCCTAGTGCGCCAAGCAATGTACTGACAGCAGCTCCAGCTAGAACAAGTCGCATTGGTGTTAAGCCACCATTAGACAGTGAGCCAATTCCATAAACAATGAGAACGCCAAGACCTGCTCCTACAAAGGACCATAAAATTAAATACATATAAGGTAGACCAGGGAAAAAGACAAAGCATATTGCTAGCATCAAGGCAGCTCCTGAATTTAAGCCTAGTAATCCCGAGTCTGCTAACGGGTTGCGTGTCATCCCTTGCATGATCGCCCCTGCTACTGCAAAGCTCGCGCCCACTAATGCAGCTCCAAGTACGCGAGGTAAGCGAATATCATGAATAACTTGATGTGTTGTTAATCCAGGGGAATATTGGGTAACTGCCGTCCAAATAGTACCCAATGAAATATCCGCAGCACCAAAGGAAATCGATAAAACGATGGTAAATATTAATCCAATTATTCCAACAATTAAGGCTACTGCTCCACGGATCGGATGAGATCGTTTCTGGAGCTTTTGTATTTCGTTGAGCTCCCCTACTTCTGTCGACGTAGTCATTCTATTTCCTCCTCAAATTTTATACCTTCATGTCGTGCAGCTGATAAGATAAGCAAATTGGATTTTTACTAAATGGACAAACAGCCATTTCTGCGTCGATATTGAAAACGGTTTGTAAATTTTCTTTTGTCATCACTTCTTTTGGACTGCCATTCACGATTAAATTGCCCTCTCTCATGGCTATCAGAAAATGCGAGAAACGGGAAGCATGATTCAAATCGTGCAATACCATGATAATTGTTCGTCGTTCTTCTTTATTTAGCTTTTGAAGCAGCAATAAAATATCAAGCTGATGTGCTAAATCTAAATAAGTTGTTGGTTCATCTAGTACTAAAATATCTGTGCCTTGTGCCAATGCCAAGGCAATCCATACTCTTTGGCGCTGACCACCTGACAATGCTTCAATGGGTCGATCACTATATTCTCTCAGCCCTGTAGCATCGATTGCCCAATGGATATATTCATAGTCTTCCTTGTGTAAATTCCTAAATCCTACTTGGTGTGGAAAACGACCGTATGATACTAACTCAAAAACCGTTAACCCTCCTGGTGCTGTTGCCGTTTGAGGTAAAATAGCCATCCTTTTCGCTACTTCTTTTGTCTTTAATTGGTGAATAGCTTTGCCATCTAAATAGATTGCTCCATTTTGTGTCCGAAGTACACGGGCTACAGCTTTTAATAAAGTAGATTTACCACAACCATTTGGACCAATAATTGTGGAGATTTGTTCTTTAGGAATCTTCACACTTAAATCATTGACGATGAGCGCTGAGGGATAACCTATCGCAACACGATCTATTTCTAGTACTGCCATTTTTAACTTCCTTTCTTTTTCGAGCGCACTATCACCCTTATATTTGTAAACCAAATTGAGCTGTATACAAGCCATAGTAAGCATTTTTTCGTTCCATTAATTGCTCATGTGTACCTTCTTCAACTATACCCTTTTTCGAGACAACTACAATTCTGTCTGCATCTTTAATCGTTGCTAAACGATGGGCAATTACTAATGTAGTACGTCCAATGGCTAGCTCATTTAACGCTTGCTGGATAGCTTGTTCAGTCTCTGTATCCAATGCTGATGTTGCTTCATCTAATATTAAAATTTTGGGGTTCTTCAAAAACATACGAGCGATCGATAATCTTTGCTTCTGCCCGCCTGATAGTTTCACACCACGCTCACCAATCAATGTATCCATTCCCTCAGGAAGAGTTTGGATGACATCGGTAAGCTGTGCTCGTTGTGCTGCATTCCAAATATCTTCTTCATTCGCATGTAAATTACCATAGGCAATGTTTTCACGAATAGTGCCATCAAATAAAAAGACATCCTGTTGGACAATCCCTATATGCGAACGCAACGATTGCAGTTTAAAATCACGGATATCAATGCCATCAATTTTAATAGAGCCTTCATTTACTTCATAAAACCGAGGTAATAAACTGCAAATTGTAGATTTCCCTGCACCCGAGGGTCCTACGAGTGCCACTGTTTCACCAGGGCGAACCCTTAAGTTCATTAGCTGTAAAGCACGATAATTATCTGTGTAGCCAAACGAGACATCCTTGAATATAATTTCTCCTTCAATTTCATTGATGGCTTTTGCCTCTGGACGATCTGCTATTTCAGGCTCTGTTTCAAGGAATTCAATATAGCGTCTAAATCCTGCCATGCCTTTTGGATAGCTTTCTATAAACATATTAATTTTGTTTATTGGCCCTAAAAGGATACCTGAAAGTAAAATAAATGCGATGAAATCACCGTTAGTTAAATGGCCATTTAATACAAAAAATGCTCCAACAAATAATGTAAATAATGATAAAACCTTCGTGAGAATGCCTGAAATGGCTTCATTCCAAGCCATAACTTTATAAGAAAACAACTTAGTCATACGGAATCTTTCATTATTTACTTTAAAACGTTGAATCTCATGCTCTTCGTTGGTAAAGGCTTGTACAACACGAATGCCACTGACATTATTTTCAACGCGAGCATTGAAATCTGCTATATCCCCAAACATCTGGCGGAATGCTTTAGACATTAATTTCCCAAAAATTATCGTCAAAATTAAGATGATAGGTACAAGTAAGAAAATGAGAATCGTAAAAGTTGGATCAATATAGAACATGACACCGAATGTCCCAATAATCGTCATTGCCGCAATAAAGATATCCTCTGGACCATGGTGAGCAAGCTCACCAATATCCATTAAATCGTTCGTTAAGCGAGAAACTAGATGTCCTGTTTTATTATTATCAAAATACCTAAAGGAAAGTTTTTGCACATGACTAAAGGATTCCTTTCTCATATCTGTTTCAATATTTATTCCCAGCATATGTCCCCAATACGATACGATAAAATGTAAAATGGAGTTGAAGATGTATAAGGCAAACAGCAATAAGCTTGCCATAATAATCCACTTCATTTCTCCATCAGGGAGAATATCATCAATTACTTTATTTAATACAATCGGAAATGCTAGCTCGATTAATGCCACTAAAATCGCACAACTAAAATCTAAAATAAATAAACCTTTGTAGGGCTTATAATAGGAAAAAAAACGCTGTAATAACATTGTTGCTGCCTCCTCTTGCGATATCATTCGCCCAATCTAATAAACGAGCTATCTGTTTTTACAGATAGCTCCCAGTTTTCACAATTATTGTTGCTGAGCCTTCGTAAAGTTAGCTATTTTGTCAGCCAGTTCCTCAGCTTGATGTAAGCCAGAAAGCGGATCAGAAGCAAAATAAAATTCAGATGGAAGCTCTAGTATTTGATTATTTTTTACAATGTTTAAATTTACCCATGTGGCCGGTAACTTCTTATCTTTGTAAAAGAAGTTAATCATGAAGTTATAGTCACCTACAAAGTCTCCTACTACCTCATAGGAAATCTCATAACGCCCACCACTCGCTTCCTTTGTATCATATAACTCTTGCACCTTTCCTTGAGGTTTCATTTCCAAGATTTGATAGAGTGCTCTACCGCCTGATACGCCTGAATTTCCAACAACTGATGCATTTTTTTAAACATTTCAAAAATAGTAAATGTTGCTCCATCTGGAATCACATCATTAATTTTTTGCTTCGCTTTTGCTATACGATCTTCAAATTCTTTTGTAAATGTTTCAGCCTCGTCCTGTCTTCCTAAAAAATTACCCATCGCCTTAATTTCTTCAGTTGCTGATGGATGAGCATCTTCAGCGAATACAAGGGTTGGTGCAATTTTCTCGAACTTCTCTACATCTTCTGGATTCCATGTAATGATTAAATCTGGTTTTAACTCCAAAACCTTTTCTAATGACACCTTACCATCCGTACCAATATTGGTAATTTCCCCATTCTTGTAATGTTGCTTTAAAAAGGCAGCATAATCGAGGTTAGCCGTTACTCCTCCTACGGGTACAATATCTAACGCTAAAATTTGACCAAGATACCAATCTGTTACGATTCTCTCTGCTCTCATCGGAATTTCTACTTTGCGTCCACTATCATCCATCACGATTCTAGTCTCTGGAGTAAGTGGTGTTTGTTGCTCCTCTTTAGTTTGACTAGTATCTTCATTGCATGCTGCTAATAAAACTAGCAAGCTTAATAAAAAAGATATTTTGATATGCTGAATCATCTTTTGCCTCATGAATTCATTTTCTCCATTCTCAAATCGTTTTGCTTGCGCGAGCTGATTCTTATTGTATTGAAAACGATTCTCATTTGTAATGGCAATTTCGGACATAGAACTTGCATATTTCAGCCTAAAACTGCTTGGTGCCATATTTGTCGCCTTTTTAAATGCTCGACTAAAATAGTATTCATCTTCAAAACCTAGTGAAATAGCAATTTCTTTTATGCCATAATGATTGGTCAGCAAGTATTTTTTTGCTTGCTCTATTCTCAATTGCTGTAAATAAATTTGTGGTCCCACCCCAAAACGAGCTTTAAAAATACGTAAAAGATGACGCGTACTGATATGAAGCATATCTGCTAGTGTTTGCACAGATAATGGTTGATGAAGATGTTGTTTAATATACAAGTGTGCTACTTCAGCTTTATCCACTTCATGTGGAGTGCCTTGTCCATCAGCCATTTCATGAAATATAAGATAAATAAACTCATACATCGAAGCTTTAACCGACAGATGCTCTTGAATAGAGCCAGAATTCCATTTTCTATACATATCCTGAAGAATGTTGTGAATGATGATTGGGTTCGCAGGTACACAAGAAAAGCATGTTTGAAAAGGTTGGTATTGTATTTGTAAATGCTGTAAAAAAGCATCTCTGTACATGACACTGCCTTTATAACCTATAAGAAAGTAACTAACTCTATGCTGCGCAGTAATCTGAAGACATTGAGATTTTCCGATGTGAAAAATAGTGAAGCGTTGTACATGATAAGGCTGTTCATCAATAACAACCTGTGCATCACCTGCTGTGACAATAAGAAATGTGCTACAGGTTAATACTTTTGATATTCGGACTTCTGCTTTATTTATGTATTCGATATGCTTCACTTGAAGGAATGTATTTTGCCAAAGAAGCATGTAGGCATCATAGTTCATCTTCGTCTCCTTTCAACAGTTGTTATAGCTCCAGTATATTGATAATGATTATCAATATCAACAATCTTTTAAAATACAAAAAAATCACCATTGACAATTTCTTGTCAATGGTGATTGCTATTTTATAAAAGCCCCTTACCCTTTGTTGCTTTCTTCATATCTTCGTTAAGTTTTTCAAAAAACTCTTCATTCGATTTTGTTGTACGTATTTTTTTCAGGAAGCGCTCTGCAAAATCAGGCGCATCTGAAAACGTTTTACGGATAGCCCATAGCTTTTCAAGTTGCTCTGGCTCAAGAAGAAGCTCTTCTTTACGTGTACCTGAACGACGAATATCAAGCGCAGGGAAAATACGGCGCTCTGCAAGCTGACGATCAAGATGGAGCTCTAAATTACCTGTTCCCTTAAATTCTTCATAAATTACTTCGTCCATCCGTGAACCCGTATCGACTAAAGCTGTTGCTAAAATCGTTAAGCTACCGCCTTCTTCAATATTTCGAGCTGAACCAAAGAAACGTTTCGGTCTATGGAAAGCCGCCGGATCAATACCACCTGAAAGTGTACGTCCACTTGGTGGAATTACTAGGTTATAAGCGCGCGCTAAACGTGTAATTGAGTCCATTAGAATAATGACATCACGCTTATGCTCCACTAAACGTCGTGCACGTTCTAATACAATCTCTGCCACTTTTACATGGTTCTCTGGCACTTCATCGAAAGTTGAGCTGACAACATCTGCATTGACAGAACGTTCAATATCTGTAACTTCCTCAGGACGTTCATCAATCAGTAAGACAATTAACTCTGCTTCAGGATGATTGGTTGTAATGGCGTTCGCGATTTCTTTTAATAAAGATGTTTTCCCCGCCTTTGGTGGTGCAACGATTAAACCACGTTGGCCAAAGCCCACAGGTGCAACTAAATCCATGATACGTGTCGATAAATTACGTTGTGTTGTTTCTAGCTTAATTTGTCGATTCGGATATAAAGGTGTTAATGCAGGGAAATGAACACGTTCTTTCGCCACTTCAGGATCTTCGCCATTAACAGCATCTACTTGTAATAGGCCATAATAGCGCTCATTTTCCTTTGGTGGGCGCACCTTTCCTGACACCTTGTCCCCATTACGTAGATCAAAGCGACGTATTTGGGATGCAGAAATATAAATATCTTCTTTACTTGGAGAGTAGTTGATTGGTCGAAGGAAGCCAAAGCCCTCTTGCGAAACAATTTCTAGTACGCCTTCCATAAAGAAATAGCCCTCTTGCTCTGAACGCGTTTTCAAAATAGCAAATATTAATTCTTTTTTCGTTAGCTTGCTATAATATGAAATTTTATATTGGCGTGCAAGGGCGTAAAGCTCTTTTAACGTCATGTTTTCTAATTGAGCGATTGTCAATGCAGACATATGCACAACTCCAGTCTTTTTCAAAATATAATACATTATTGGGGTTTTCATTGAAGTTTTTACGATAGGCTCTGTTAACGCTTATATGGTGCCTTAGTTTAATAATAACTACTGGTACACTTTCTACCATAAAACGAAACTTCGCCTTACAAAATATTGGATGGTTAATTAAAGAAGAAGGTACCTAGCACAATAGATGTACTAGGTATATTTTAGAAGAAAATATCATTAATATCTAGGTTTTTTCTCAAGAGCGTGACGGCCTTCAACAAAACGAACCGTACCAGATTTAGCACGCATAACTACTGAATGTGTTAAGGCATAAGCACCTTTATATTGAACACCCTTTAAAAGCTCGCAATCTGTTACAGCAGTCGCTGCAAAAATAGCATCGTCACCTTTTACTAGGTCATCTAAATAAAGAACTTTTTCAACATCTACACCCATTTTTGTGCAGCGTTCTAATTGCTCCTCATCCTCTGGTACAAGTTTTGCTTGGAAATCTCCACCTAGGCATTTTAACGCGACAGCTGCAATAACGCCCTCTGGTGCGCCACCTGTTCCAAACATAATATCAATACCTGTTTCATCAAAAGCAGTATTAATCGCTGCACCAACATCGCCATCTTGAATAAATTTAATACGTGCACCCGCTTCACGAATTTCATCAACAATTGCTTGGTGACGTGGTCGATCTAAAAGAGTAGCGACAACATCAGAAATATCTTTATTTTTAGCTTTTGCAACTTGTAATAAGTTATAAGTGACAGAAGCATTGATATCTACTTTCCCAGCAGCTTCTGGTCCAACGGCAATTTTCTCCATGTACATGTCTGGAGCATTTAACAGATTCCCTTTATCTGCAATCGCAAGTACTGTCATTGCACCATTTGTACCTTTTGCCACAATATTTGTACCTTCTAGTGGATCCACTGCAATATCTACCTGTGGACCGCCATTTCGTAAACCAAGTTCTTCACCAATATAAAGCATTGGTGCTTCATCCATTTCACCTTCACCAATTACTACTGTAGCATGCATTGGAATTGTATCGAACATTTTGCGCATCGCTGTTGTTGCTGCATCATCTGCCTCAATTTTTAAACCGCGCCCCATCCATTTCCCGGATGCGATTGCTGCTGCTTCTGTTACTCGTACTACTTCCATCGATAAACTACGTTCCATTGTTGCTTTGCCTCCCGTTATTGGCATCTTATACGTGCCAAAACATTCAAATTACCTCTATTGTAACATAATTGGTTGAAAACTTTTAGCTCTCATTATTCCTTTGTCTCAGCTACGCGTGCCATGATGGTTTCACGTCGAATATCAGCGCCTAAATCACGTAATTTCTCAATAAGTGAGCTATAGCCACGTTCGATATGATAGATATCATGAATTTCTGTTTCACCTTCCGCTAAGAGACCAGCTAATACTAAAGCTGCACCAGCGCGAAGATCTGTAGCTGTTACGGTTGAGCCATGCAATTTACTTGGCCCTTTAATAATAGCCGTGTTTCCTTCTACTCGAGCATCTGCATTCATACGTCGAAGTTCATCAATATGCTTAAATCGAGCTGTATAAATAGTATCTGTTACTTTTGAGGAACCGAATGCTTGTGACATTAACACAGCAAGTGGTTGCTGAATATCCGTCGGGAATCCTGGATATACCAAGGTTTTGACATCCACCGCTTGTAATGTTGAGAGGTCTGTTTTAGGCACATAAATGCTTTCTTCCCCAATTTCAATTTTCACACCCATTTCACGAAGCTTGGCAATAATAGCTTCTAAATGCAGTGGAATAACATTATCAATAGTAATACCGTCACCGACTGCTGCAGCCATAATTAAAAATGTAGAAGCTTCAATACGATCTGGAATAATCGTATGCTCGGTACCGTGTAATTCTTCCACACCTTCAATACGGATAACACTTGTACCTGCACCTTTAATATTAGCTCCCATATTCGTTAGAAGTGTCGCTACATCGATAATTTCAGGTTCCTTTGCAGCATTTTCAATGACAGTACGTCCCTTTGCAAGGACTGCGGCTAACATGATATTAATTGTAGCTCCAACACTGGCCACATCTAAATAAATTTTTGCCCCAATCAATTCATCTGCGCGTAAATATATCGCCCCATGTTCATTGGTAATTTTAGCTCCCAATGCCTCAAAGCCTTTTATATGTTGATCAATTGGACGTGGTCCTAAAAAGCAGCCTCCAGGTAATCCAATAACTGCTTTCTTAAAACGACCAAGCATAGCACCCATTAAATAATAGGAAGCGCGTAGCTTTTTAACGTTACCATTTGGTAACGGCAATGCAATCATATCGGTTGGATCGATCGTCATTTTACCATTCTCAAACGAAACTTCCCCGCCAATTTCCTCTAACAAAGCCTTTAATGTCCATGCATCTGAAATTTCGGGTATCCCTCCAATAGTCACTGGAGAGTTCGCCAAAATTGATGCAGGAATTAAGGCGACTGCACTATTTTTTGCACCACTAACTTTAATTGTACCTTGAAGACGATTTTCGCCAGTAATTTTATAAACATCCATTTTGCGTTCTCCCTCATGATTGGAAAGTAGTATTTTTTGCAATTCGCTCACACTCTATATTCTTATTATTCGCCTTTTCTCTTATTCCAATCCGCTAAAAATCCTTCAATTCCTTTTTCCGTTAATGGATGGTGGAAAAGTTGTTTTAATACTTTAAACGGAGTAGTTGAAATATGTGCGCCCGCTAATGCTGCAGCCGTAACGTGCTGTGGATGACGAACAGAGGCAGCAATAATTTGCGTATCGATATTATGAATTGTAAAAATATCAGCAATTGTTTCAATTAGTTCTACACCATTTTGACCAATGTCATCTAAACGGCCGATAAATGGTGATACGTATGTAGCACCTGCACGCGCAGCCATTAATGCTTGGTTTGCACTAAAGATTAATGTCACATTTGTTTTAATACCTTTGTTTGCAAAGTAACGACATGCCTCTAATCCAGCTGGTGTCATTGGTAGTTTCACTGTAATGTTTGGAGCAATCGCAGCTAATTCTAAACCTTCTTTAATCATTCCTTCTGCATCAAGCGCAATAACTTCCCCGCTCACAGAGCCATCAACTAGCTCAGCGATTTCACGTAGACGATCATGGAAAGAAACATTTTCTTCTTTAGCAACTAACGATGGGTTTGTTGTAACTCCTGATAAGATACCCCATGCATGTGCCTCTTTAATCTCTTCAAAATTTGCTGTATCAATGAAAAATTTCATTATATTTCCTCCTGATCATTTTTCTTATATTATTAGTTATTTTCCAAATTTTCATTATTTCAAAAACAAGAGAAGGTCGATTGAAAGCATCAACACTTCTCTTATTATGTGTATTTATCTATGCTTTTGTAACATATTAAATGCAAAAATTATGCTTTTTGTGCACTTCCAAATTCACGAATTTTACCAATAACCGTAGCTTTGATGGCTTCACGTGCTGGACCAAGGAATTTACGAGGATCGTAAACCACTTTGTCATTGTCAAGAATTTCACGGATTACTTTTGTTGCTTCAATTTGATTTTCAGTATTGACGTTGATTTTAGCTGTACCTAATGAAATGGAGCGTTGGATATCTTTTGTTGGGATACCTGTACCACCGTGTAATACAAGTGGTAGATCTGCCAGCTTAGAGATTTCTTCCATTTCTTTAAAGCCTAGGTTCGGCTCTCCTTTGTAAGGACCATGTACAGAGCCAAGTGCTGGTGCTAAGCAGTCGATATCAGTTAGCTCAACCATTTTGCGGCATTCTTCTGGATTAGCGTAAATAATACCACCGATTACGCCATCTTCATCCCCACCAACTGTTCCTAATTCTGCTTCAACAGAAACGCCTTTAGCATGTGCGTATTCTACTACTTCTGAAGTAATTTTAACATTTTCCTCAAATGGGTGATGTGATGCATCAATCATCACGGAAGTAAAGCCTGCATCAATTGCTTCTTTACATTTTGCAAAGCTAGAACCATGGTCAAGATGAATCGCTACAGGAACTGTCGTACCGTAAGATTCCATTAAACCTTTTACCATGTGAACAACAGCGACAAATCCGCCCATGTATTTACCTGCGCCTTCAGAAACACCAAGAATCACTGGAGATTTTTCTTCTTCTGCTGCTTTTAAAATTGCTTGTGTCCATTCAAGGTTGTTAATGTTGAATTGACCAACAGCATAACCCTCTGCTTTTGCTTTAATTAACATCTCTTTCATAGATACTAATGCCATACTAAAAATCCTCCTCATAGGACTATTCTTTCTACATAAATATGCTCCTCAATCATAGCAAAAATAATAGCCCCTGAAAAGCAGGGGCTATTATTTTCTACACGAAAGCGGAGTGCAGTGCAACGCAACGAAGCGACAGTGTCAGCCGCAGTGCAGTGAAACGAAACGGAGGCCAAGCCCCTGAAAAGCAGGGGCTATTATTTTCTACACGAAAGCGGAGTGCAACGTAGCGACAGTGTCAGCCGCAGTGCAGTGAAACGAAACGAAGGCCAAGCCCCTGAAAAGCAGGGGCTATTATTTTCTACACGAAAGCGGAGTGCAGTGCAACGCAACGAAGCGACAGTGTCAGCCGCAGTGCAGTGCAACGAAACGGAGGCCAGCCCCTGAAAAGCAGGGGCTATTATTTTCTACACGAAAGCGGAGTGCAACGTAGCGACAGTGTCAGCCGCAGTGCAGTGCAACGAAACGGAGGCCAGCCCCTGAAAAGCAGGGGCTATTATTTTCTACACGAAAGCGGAGTGCAACGTAGCGACAGTGTCAGCCGCAGTGCAGTGAAACGAAACGGAGGCCAAGCCCCTGAAAAGCAGGGGCTATTATTTTCTACACGAAAGCGGAGTGCAACGCAACTGACATAAAAAAACAGGCCGTGTGTCCACTGCCTGCTTTTTACACCTGTAAAGCTTTATTTACCTCATCACGTACTTCAAAAATATCAAATGGTTTTGTAAAGTAACGAATAGCTCCTAATTCTAAAGCTTCTTTTACCACATCTAACTCGCCATAGGCTGTCATCATAAAGACAGGGAGCTTTGGAAACTTTTCTTTTAAACGCTTCAAAATTTCAATACCGTCCATACCAGGGATTTTCATATCCAATAAAACACAATCCATTTTTTGCTCATCTGCATACTTTAATGCCTCTGAACCATTAGCCGCTAAATATGTAATATAACCTTCCTTTTTCAGCACTTCATTTAAAAGTAAACGAATCCCCTGCTGATCATCGACAATAAGTAATCGTTTCACATCGCATTCCGCCCTTTTTTATTTTTAGTTTTACACAAATACTTTCGTTATTATGTATAATTCTCCTTTTTCAGCTTAATACCTTCTAGTATTATAAATTATCTGCTTTTGCTTTCTATCTTTTCCACCTCTATAATATTGATAGAGGTGGAAACATGTCAAAAATACTAACAACACAATTAAGTGGATTATTACAAAGAATAACCCAAAATGAAGAGGATGCCATCGAGGAGACAGCAAGGCTACTTGCACAAGCAGCCATTGGTGAGGGTCACGTATATTTCATCTGCTTTGGTGAAATGCAAGTTGTAGAGTTCAATGCACTCCAAGCAGTTGAACCATTTAACAAGCTAGCTCCATGGACTTCGGATACAAGCTTAACAGAAGCCGACCGCGTTTGTATTTTTACACGTAGTGCACAAGATCCTGAGGCACTCGCTTTAGCCCAAGAATTAAATAAACGTTTTATTCCTTTTGCTGCTGTAGCTAGTGAACTAGCAGATGCAGAAAATCCTCTTGCAGATTTGGCCTATACGTATATCTCTACACGTGTCAAAGGCGGGTTGTTACCAAATGATTTAGGACAACGAATTGTTGTTCCTCATGCAATGGCTGGCCTTTTTGTATACGAGGCAGTAAAAATTGCTTATGACGAAATGCTCGGCTTTGACGAGGAAGAACTGTAAACTATTCAAAATAAAAGAGTTGTCTCAATAAACGAGACAACTCTTTTTAATTTATTTAAATGTTGCACCGATAAAATCACGGAACAATGGTTGTGGACGATTTGGACGTGAAACTAGCTCTGGGTGGAATTGACATGCTACAAAGAAATTGTTTTCTGGTAGCTCAATAATTTCAACCAATTTGCCATCAGGGCTTGTACCTGAGAAGACAAGACCAGCTGCTTCCATTGCTTCACGATATTCATTATTAAATTCATAGCGATGACGGTGACGCTCATAAACAAGCTCTTTGCCGTAAGCTGTGCTTGCTTTAGAGCCATCTTTTAATTTACATGGATATAATCCTAAACGTAATGTACCACCGATATCAACACTATCGTTTTGATCAGGTAAGAAATCGATAATTGGATACTCTGTATTGGCATCAAGCTCTGTAGAATGTGCACCTTTTAGGCCAAGGACATTACGAGCAAATTCTACTGTGGCCAATTGCATACCTAAACAAATACCTAAGAAAGGTACATCATTTTCACGTGCATATTGTGTCGCTAAAATTTTGCCTTCCACACCACGATCACCGAAGCCACCTGGTACTAAAATTGCGTCTGCACCTTTTAAAAGTGAAGCAACATTATCTGCATCTACGTGTTCTGCATTAATCCAGTCAATTTCAATATCAGAATTATATACATAACCTGCATGCTTTAATGCCTCAACTACTGAAATGTAAGCATCTTGTAGTTCTACATATTTCCCTACTAATGCTACCTTTCTTTTATTTGGTAAGTTCTTCACCTTTTCTACAAGTTCGCGCCATTCTTCCATATCTGCCTCTGGAGCTTCAATACCAAAATGATCAAGAACGATATCATCTATATCTTGTGCGTGAAGGTTTAATGGTACTTCATATAAATGCTCAGCATCGCGAGATTCAATAATTTCATGTGGTTGAACATCACAGAATAATGCTAATTTCTCTTTCATATCTTGTGGTACTTCTTGTTCTGTACGTACAACAATAATGTTTGGCTGGATTCCTAAAGAGCGCAATTCTTTTACAGAATGTTGTGTAGGTTTTGTTTTAAGCTCACCAGCTGCTTTAATATAAGGAATAAGTGTACAGTGAATATACATTACATTGTTATGCCCTAAATTTGTTTTCATTTGGCGGATTGCTTCAAGGAATGGTAATGATTCAATATCACCTACTGTTCCTCCAACCTCTGTAATAACAACGTCTGCATTTGTTTCACGACCAGCGCGTTGGATACGGTCTTTGATTTCGTTTGTAATATGAGGAATTACTTGAACTGTTCCACCGTTATAATCTCCACGACGTTCTTTCTGTAAAACAGATTGATAAACGCGACCTGAAGTTACTGTAGAATGTTTTCCTAGGTTAATATCAATGAAACGTTCATAGTGTCCTAAGTCTAAGTCAGCCTCAGCACCATCATCCGTTACAAATACTTCACCATGTTGATAAGGGCTCATTGTACCTGGGTCTATATTGATATATGGGTCAAATTTTTGAATCGTAACTTCTAAACCGCGATTTTTTAATAAACGACCTAGAGATGCTGCAACAATCCCTTTTCCAAGAGATGATACAACCCCACCTGTTACAAAAATATACTTCGTCATGAATAAATTCCTCCTTATGATGTACTTAATCACTAAATCATTTAGGGATCAAAACAACTTACATTCTAATACCCTAAAAAAAGAAAAGCCGAGAATGTCTACAAAACGTAGTCGATTCGAAGCTGTAATCGGTTCTATCTCTTTTCACTTTCCTTTAAACCTTAAAACTCTAACAACTATTCAGTACCGTTTACTTACATCATGAATAAATAAAAACATTTATATTCATAGCTGTATTAAAAGCATGGGAGAACTAAACTGAATAAAAGTTAAAAACAAAAAAACGCTCCTCCTGCATAGGTTTGCAGGGGGAGCGTATTATATACACGGTCTTTCTCCTTCTTTTAAGGAGCCCAAGTAAAAGATTAAACGGAACCGTGGTAGAAGTCAAGATTTTTTACATTGAGCTTAAAAGAAAGAAAATTCTAAGAGTACTGTATTAGATCTCTTCCTCTTCTTCCTCAAACTCTTCTTCTTCATCAATAAAGTCTTCATCGATCTCTTCATCAATGTCTTCTAATTCATCATCATCAAAATCGATATCTTCTTTATCCTCTTCTTCTTCATCAAGTTCTTCTTCATCAACGAACTCTTCGAAGTCTTCGTCAAAATCAATATCCTCTTCATCTAGATCTACATCATCAAGGTCCTCATCCTCATCAAACGCAGCTTTAGATTTTTTCTTTTGAGTCTTAACTGAAGGTGCTGTTTCTTCTTCAATTTGCTCAACTTTAAACCATTCACGTAAGCCCCAACCTGTTTCTTGATTATATAAGAAACGGCCATCTATATTGATATCTGTGTAAAATTGTAGTAGACGGGATTTCATTTCTTCATCACTATAGCCTACAAGTTCTTGAATTATTTTTAGCAAATCATTAAAAGACACTGAGGCACGTTTTTCATTTAAAACTGCATAAGCTAAGTTAATTAACGATTCTTCTGTTAATTGTTCCTTTGTCATTTCACGAAAATTCAATTCGTGCACTTCCTTTCCCTCATCACAATGGACGTATTAAAATTACATGGTGCTTTATTTTCCAAGCGCAGCAAAAAAGGCCACGCAAAAGGTACTTTCCATACAATAAGCATAATACCCATTATATACAAAGTTTTAGCCCCTTTGCTAGCTTCAATTACTGTTTTTTATATTACGCATTTTTTTTATTCCAAGATAAAACAAATAGACAGATAATAGTAGTAAAGGAATAGCGCCAATTTGCTTATTATACAGGAAAAAGGCTCCCAATACTAAAGCTAATATAATTATGTAGTGAATTACTGCTTTCATCCTCTACCGCGCCTCCCCTTTTTTTTACATTTCTATTATAACGAAAATAAAAAGAAGTGCCTAATCTAAAGACTAGACACTAAATGCTTGAGTTACAAAAATTAAATAAGACTATTAGAAATGATGAAGTTTGAACTACCATTACATGTTACGACGATATTGTCCACCTACTTCATATAAGGCTTTCGTAATTTGTCCTAAACTAGCTACTTTTACTGTTTCCATCAGCTCAGCAAAAATATTGCCGTTATTGACAGCAACTTCTTGTAAACGTGCAATAGCTGCTTCACTTTCCCCTTCATGCGCCTTCCAGAATGCTTGTAAATTGTGAATTTGTGTTTCCTTTTCTTCAGTTGAGGCACGGGCAATTTCCATATTATCTATATCTGCATCTGAAGGTGGATTTGGATTTAAGTAAGTATTGACACCGATAATCGGTAACTCACCAGAGTGCTTTAGCATTTCGTAGTACATGGACTCCTCTTGAATTTTACCTCGTTGGTACTGCGTCTCCATCGCACCTAGCACCCCACCACGATCATTGATACGATCAAATTCTTCAAGGACCGCTTCTTCTACAAGATCTGTCAACTCTTCTACAATAAACGCACCTTGTAGCGGATTTTCATTTTTCGCTAAACCATGTTCCTTCGTAATAATCATTTGTATAGCCATCGCACGGCGCACTGATTCCTCAGTAGGCGTAGTAATAGCCTCATCATAGGCGTTAGTATGCAATGAGTTACAATTATCTTGTAAAGCCATTAATGCCTGTAGTGTTGTACGAATATCATTAAAATCAATCTCCTGTGCGTGTAGACTACGACCAGATGTTTGAATATGATATTTCAGCTTTTGAGCACGCTCATTCGCACTATATTTATCACGCATAACAATTGCCCAAATACGGCGAGCAACACGTCCAATAACTGTATACTCAGGATCTAATCCATTAGAGAAGAAGAACGATAGGTTTGGTGCAAAGTCATTAATATTCATGCCTCGACTTAAATAATACTCTACATACGTAAAGCCATTTGCTAAGGTAAAGGCTAATTGAGAAATAGGATTTGCTCCAGCCTCTGCAATATGGTAGCCGGAAATAGAAACTGAATAGTAGTTACGCACTTTATGATCAATGAAGTACTGCTGAATATCACCCATCATACGTAAAGCAAATTCAGTTGAGAAAATACATGTATTTTGCCCTTGATCTTCTTTTAAAATATCAGCCTGCACTGTTCCACGCACAACCTGCAATGTTTTCTCACGTGTCTCCGTAAACTCTTCAACTGTCAAAGTACGTCCTAACTCTTTCTCACGCAATTGTACTTGTTGATCAATTGCTGTATTCATGAACATGGCTAAAATAATAGGTGCTGGACCATTAATTGTCATGGAAACAGATGTAGAAGGAGCACATAAATCAAAGCCTGCATAAAGCTTTTTCATATCTTCTAGTGTACAGATTGATACACCTGATTCGCCGACCTTACCATAAATATCTGGTCGGTAATCTGGGTCCTCCCCATACAATGTAACAGAATCAAATGCTGTAGATAAACGCTTTGCATCATCATCCTTCGATAAATAGTGGAAGCGTTTATTTGTTCGCTCTGGCGTGCCTTCACCAGCAAATTGACGCTTTGGATCTTCACCTTCACGTTTGAATTGGAAAACTCCTGCTGTATATGGGAATTCTCCAGGCACATTTTCTTTATAAACCCAACGCAATATTTCACCGTAGTCCTCAAACTTTGGCAATACTACTTTTGGAATTTTCGTACCAGAAAGACTGGTTGTTTTTAAGATTGTGCGAATTTCTTTATCACGAACTTTTGTCACAAACTCATCGCCAGCATAGGCTTCTTTTAAAGCTTGCCAATTATCCAATATACGCTTGGATTCTGCTGTTAATTCGTCCCTAACACCTTCTGCTAAAGAAGCAAGCGATGCGACAAGAGCATCATCTGGCGCCTTTTCCTTAACTGCTGCCATGGCCCCTTCTAATTGGAACAGACGTCGGGCAAATGCCACCTGCTGTTCTGATTTTTTATGATAGCCACGAACTGTATCCGTAATTTCTCGTAAATAATAACGACGGTCATTTGGAATGATAACATCTTGCTTTTGTGTCTTAGCAAATTGCTCATAGCTCGTTTCCCAATTGTAGCCTGTTTTCTCATTAATAATATTTACTAAGGCTGCGAATAATGCATTGGTCCCTTTATCATTAAATTGACTAGCAATCGTACCGTATACTGGCATAGCATCAAGTGATTCTTCCCAAAGCTCTCTTGAACGTTGATATTGTTTTTGAACTTGGCGTAATGCATCCTCTGAGCCTTTTCGCTCAAATTTATTAATAGCAATAACATCTGCAAAATCAATCATATCGATTTTCTCAAGCTGTGTTGGTGCACCAAATTCACTTGTCATCACATACATAGATAGATCCGTGTATTTTGTAATTTCAGCATCACCTTGACCAATACCACTTGTTTCTACGATGATTAAATCATAGCCTGCTACGCGTACAACATCTAGAACATCACCAATCGATGCTGATAATTCCGTACGTGAGCCACGAGTTGCTAAACTACGCATGTAAACACGGTTATTGAAGATAGCATTCATACGAATTCGATCCCCAAGTAATGCCCCACCCGTTTTTTGCTTTGTTGGATCAACAGACAGAATGGCTACACGTTTATCTGGGAATTCCTTTAAGAATCGGCGAATTAGTTCATCTGTTAAAGAAGATTTCCCTGCTCCACCTGTTCCTGTAATCCCCATTACAGGTGTAGCTTTAGAACGCTTTCGTGCCTCATCCAACATTTCTTTCGTAGCTTCATCATCATTTGACTCAGCTGCTGTTATTAAATTTGCTAAAATTTCTGGCGTATCTGTTGTTAATGCCTCTAATTTCTCTAAATAGTTACCTGTTGCAGTAGGAAAGTCTGTTCCTTTAATTTGCTCATTGATCATTCCTTGTAGCCCTAATACACGGCCATCCTCTGGTGAGAAAATTCCTGCAATGCCATATGCATGAAGCTCTTTTATTTCCCGAGGTAAAATTACCCCTCCACCACCGCCATAAATTTTAATATGAGGTGCTCCTTTTTCACGCAGTAAATCATACATATATTTAAAGTATTCCATATGTCCGCCTTGATAAGAAGAAACAGCAATACCTTGTGCATCTTCTTGTATCGCAGCATTCACGACTTCTTCAACCGAGCGGTTATGACCTAAATGGATTACTTCCACACCGCTCGATTGTAAAATGCGTCGCATAATATTGACTGAAGCATCATGTCCATCAAAAAGACTCGATGCTGTCACAAAACGTACATGATTTTTTGGACGATATACTTCTACCTTTGTCATATGAAATCCTCACTCTCTCCCCTTAATGAATTGAAAAAAGCCGGCAATTGCAATGTCGCTGTATGCAATTACCGACAAACCCCTTACGAAATATTAGAACCCCTTTATGCCTGAAATAAACAATGTAATTTGCATATCAATAAACTCTTCAATTGAATGCTGACGATGTAATGCCCATTTGCGGAACGCCCAACTTTGTCCTGATACAACTAAGTTATTGGCTGCTAAATGGATTTGCTTGTCTGTCATTGTTAATTCTCCAGACTGTACACAACGCTGTAGCAATCGCTCAAATGTAGCAACCATTTCAAATTCTTTACTAAATACATAGCGTTGTGCTTCTTTTGATAATGATTTGGTTTCTTGATACATGATTGTTAGCTCATCAACCATGCTATCAATTTGCAGGAAATATTCTCGAATCATTTCTTTTAACTCATCGATTGTTCCCGCTTTAATCTCGTAACTCGAAAGTCGCTCCATCGCATGATGATAAATACTATCACATACAAGATAAAGAACGTCTTCTTTAGTTCGAATGTACTCATACAACGTACCGATACTAAAGCCAGCAGCTTTTGCAATTTCTCTCGTCGTAGCACGGTGAAAGCCTTTTTCTTTAAATAACTTAATAGCTCCCTGAATCATTTGTTCACGTCGAATGGCGATTAAATTTTCATCTTTTACGGTTGACTGTACTTGGGGCCTTTTATCTTTTTCAGTCATCGATTATTTCGTTAACATACGCGAGATTACTAGACGTTGAATCTCCTGCGTACCCTCGTAAATTTGTGTAATTTTGGCATCACGCATAAAGCGCTCTACCGGATAATCTTTTGTATAACCATAGCCACCAAATACTTGAACCGCCTCTGTCGTTACACTCATTGCTGTATCACCAGCCATCAATTTCGCCATTGCAGATGCCTTCCCATACGGTAGGTTATTAGACTCTAACCAAGCCGCTTGGTATGTAAGAAGTCGAGAAGCCTCAATTTGAGTAGCCATATCTGCTAATTTAAAGGATACACCTTGATTGGCAGTGATTGGTTTACCAAATTGTACACGTTCTTTTGCGTAGTCAACTGCTGCATCAAGTGCTCCTTGCGCAATTCCTACAGCTTGAGCCGCAATACCATTACGTCCACCGTCTAGTGTCGTCATAGCAATTTTAAAGCCTTCCCCTTCAGCACCTAGTAGATTTTCTTTTGGCACACGACAGTTTTCAAAAATAATTTCTGTTGTTGGAGATGAACGAATCCCTAATTTCTTCTCTTTCTTACCTACAGAAAAACCTTCGAATCCAGCTTCTACGATAAATGCTGATGTACCATGTTTTGCCTCTGGATCAGTAACAGCAAATACAATATATGTATCCGCCACTCCACCGTTTGTAATAAAGATTTTTGAGCCATTTAAAATATAATCATCGCCATCACGTTTTGCATATGTTTTCATGCCGCCTGCATCTGAACCTGATCCTGGTTCTGTTAAGCCGTAAGCTCCAATATGTTTTCCTTCAGCCATTGGACGAAGATATTTTTGTTTTTGTTCTTCTGTACCGAACTTGTAAAGTGGCCAGCCTGCCAATGACGTATGTGCCGATAACGTTACCCCTGTTGAAGCACAAACACGTGATAATTCCTCGACAGCAATGACATACGCAAGGTAATCAAATCCTGCGCCACCATATTCCTCAGGCCACGGAATACCCGTTAACCCAAGCTCTGCCATCTTATCGAAAATAGCACGGTCGAATTCTTCATTCTCATCACGTTCTGCCGCTGTTGGCGCCACTTCATTTATCGCAAAATCACGAATCATTTCACGTAATTGTTCATGCTCTTCTGTTAACTGAAAGTTCATTGTCCATTTCCCCTTTTTAATTAGACTCTGTTCTGTAGCTACCTGTATGCTGTTATGTCGGCTGAAGGATTTCGATCGCTTTGAGCGGGTTTCTCACCTTTTGGAGCGGGTCTCCACTTCCTTTGAGCGGATTTCTCACACTTTGGAGCGGGTCTCCACTTCCTTTGAGCGGGTTTCTCACACTTTGGAGCGGGTCTCCACACTCTTTGAGCGGTTTTCTCACCTTTTGGAGCGGGTTGCCACTTCCTTTGAGCGGATTCCTCACACTTTGGAGCGGGTTGCCACTTCCTTTGAGCGGATTTCTCACACTTTGGAGCGGGTTGCCACACTCTTTGAGCGGGTTTCTCACACTTTGGAGCCGGTCTCCACTTCCTTTGAGTGCATTTCTCCCTTAAGAGGGTTCTACCCCTTCTTTAAGCGGAGTTCTCTCACTTCTGAACGGAGTGTCCACACTTATTTGATCGATTTCCCCATTATACAGAGCGACTTTCTCCTCCATTAATTCATCAACATAACCTAACATCAGGCTTTATTTCAGTAAATGTTTACTAATGACTAATCTTTGAATCTCACTTGTGCCTTCATAGATTTCTGTGACCTTTGCATCGCGGAAGTAGCGTTCTACTGGATAATCTTCTGTATAGCCATAGCCGCCAAATACTTGAACAGCTTCGATTGCAGTTTGTACGGCTGTTCGTGATGCAAAGAGTTTAGCCATTGAGGCTTCCGCTCCACAAGGTAAACCTTTTGCACGTAAATCTGCTGCGCGATAGACTAATAGTTTTGCTGATTCAACCGCTGTTGCCATATCAGCTAGCTTAAAGCCAACCCCTTGTTGTGTAGCAATTGGTTTACCAAATTGTACACGTTCTTTTGCATAAGCAGTGGCCGCTTCTAGTGCTGCTTCAGCAATACCTAATGCCTGTGCTGCAATACCAATGCGTCCAACATCTAAATTGGCCATCGCAATCTTGAAGCCTTCCCCCTCTTCCCCAAGTAGGTTGTCAGCTGGAATACGACAATTATCAAATGTTAATTGAACAGTACGTGAGCCGTGTAAGCCCATTTTCTGTTCATCTTTTCCAATAATTAAGCCAGGTGTTCCTTTTTCGACAATAAAGGCCGAAATACCTCGTGTTTTATCAGTAGGGTTAGTCGATGCGAAGACAATATATACATCAGCCTCACCACCATTTGTAATAAATACTTTTGAGCCATTTATGACGTATTCATCGCCATCTTTTACTGCCTTTGATTGTAATGAACCAGCATCCGAACCTGCACTCGGCTCTGTTAAACAAAACGCCCCTAAATATTCCCCTGCTGCAAGCTTAGGTACATAACGTTTCTTTTGTTCTTCATTCCCGAAGTAAATGATAGGATTTGTACCTACCGATGTATGCACCGATAAAATAACCCCCATTACAGCGCTTACTTTCGATAGTTCATTGATCGCAATAATATACGATGTAAAATCCATACCAGATCCACCTAAGTCTTCTGGTGTTGTAATCCCCATTAGTCCTAGTTCACCCATTTGTTGAAGAATCTCTCGGGGGAATTCCCCAGCCTCCATTCGCTCTACCCATGGTTGAATTTTTTCTTGAGCGAAATTACGAACCATATCGCGCATCATAATTTGCTCATCTGTAAATTGCAAATGCATCTATAATGTCACCCCTCTAAGTTGTCCGTTGCATCTATAACCCCATCCCCATAGGATTATTCATATACGTAAAAGCCTCTTCCTGATTTTTTCCCTAGCCAGCCTGCTGCTACGTATTTGCGAAGCAGTGGACAAGGACGATATTTACTATCTCCTAGACCCTCATGTAAAATCTCCATGATGTAAAGGCAAGTATCTAAGCCAATGAAGTCTGCTAATGTTAATGGTCCCATTGGATGATTCATACCAAGCTTCATAACATCGTCAATTGCTTCCTTCGTAGCTACGCCTTCATAAAGTGCATAAATTGCTTCATTAATCATCGGAAGCAAGATTCTATTTGAAATAAAACCTGGGAAGTCATTTACTTCCACTGGTGTTTTTGATAACTTAATCGTCATCTCTTCAACAGCTTTGTACACTTCATCCGCTGTTGCTAATCCCCTAATGATTTCTACAAGCTTCATAACAGGTACCGGATTCATAAAGTGCATCCCAATTACTTGTTCCGGACGATTTGTTACCGCTGCAATCTCTGTAATTGGCAGTGAAGATGTATTCGTAGCTAAAATAGCATGTGTAGGTGCAATTTCATCAAGTTGCTTAAAAATGGATTGCTTAATGTCCATATTTTCTACAGCTGCCTCAATGATAATGTCTACATCACTAGCATCCTGTAAATCTAGTGACATAGTAATTCGACCTAGAATAGCCGCCTTCTCATCCTCCGTTTTACGACCCTTTTCTACATCACGTGAAAGATTTTTTGTAATAACCCCAATCCCACGCTCGAAGAATTCTTGTTTGATATCGTTTAATTTCACTTCATAGCCTGCTTGTGCACAAACCTGTGCAATGCCAGAGCCCATTTGCCCTGCACCAATGACCATTACCTTTTGAATTCCCATTAGTTCAGTCCCCCTGTTTTCGGTACTTCTATCATAATTGCATCTCCTTGACCACCGCCTGAACAAATTGCTGCAATGCCAATACCCCCACCACGGCGCTTTAATTCATGTGCAAGCGTTAAAATAATACGTGCTCCAGACGCCCCAATCGGATGACCTAAAGCAACTGCACCGCCATTTACATTGACCTTTTCTGCATCTAAATCAGCTAATTGCTTGCTAACTAAAGCAACTGCTGCAAAGGCTTCATTAATTTCAATCAAATCAATATCAGCTAATGATTTATTAGTCTTTTTCAGCAATTTATTAATAACAAGACCAGGAGTTTGCGGGAAATTTTCAGGCTCTATTGCTAGCTCTTCGTGCCCAATGATTACTGCCAAGGGCTCTCTGCCTTCACGTGCTGCACGTTCCTCACTCATAACAACAAGGGCACATGCACCATCATTAACGCCAGGTGCGTTACCTGCTGTAATTGTGCCATCCTTATCAAAGGCTGGTTTCAGCTTCGCTAGCACCTCCAAGGATGTACCTGCTCTTGGTGCTTCGTCTGTATCGACAATAAGCGGCTCGCCTTTGCGTTGAGGAATCTCTACCGGTACGATTTCTTCAGCAAAATATCCTTTGTCAATTGCTGCAAGAGCACATTCATGACTGCGTACTGACCAAGCGTCCTGCTCCTCACGGCTTAGTGAAAACTCTTGAGCCGTCGCATTGCCATAGCTCCCCATATGTGGTCTTGCTTTATCGAAAGCACAAGTTAGACCATCATATAGCATGCCATCCACCATTGTGGAATCTCCCATTCTTAAACCATTTCGACCATTTAATAGATAGTACGGAGCATTGGACATAGACTCCATTCCACCAGCAACAATCACTTCTTCGTCCCCTAATCGAATCAATTGATCGGCTAATGTTACAGCCCGCATCCCCGACGCACAAACTTTATTAATTGTTTCTGTTTTTACCTCTATTGGTAAATTGGCTTTTATTGCTGCCTGTCGAGAAGGAATTTGCCCCTGTCCCCCTTGTAATACAGAGCCTAAAATCACTTCATTGACTTCTTCTGATGCAATATTTGCTTTCTCTAATGCACCTTTTATTGCAATTGCCCCTAAATCACTTGCATGTAATGGCGATAATGAACCACCAAATTTACCAAATGCTGTTCTTGCTCCTGCTAAAATTACAGCTCTATTCAAGTAAAACACCCCTTTTGTTTTACGTACTCGATGAAGTAGTGAAGCATTTTATTGACTGAACGCTCGCTCGACTCCTATCGATAAAAAATGGGAGTTTGTTATTTCAACTCCCATTTCTATTTAATCTTATTCTACAAAACAATTTTTTATTGTGCAATTTATATTTTTCAGATAACTAAAATATTTCTGCAATAGTGATCATTTTTCTGCGTTTGCTTCAACATTCTCGTCTTGTTGAATGTTTTCTACTGACGCTACGACTTCTTCAAGTGTATCTTCTTTTGCTTCTTCAGAAGATTGTTCTGTAGCCTTCACTTTTTCACCAAACACTGATCGCTCTAGTAATTCTGCAACATCAAATGTTCCAATTGAATCTTCCACTTCTTTTGCCTTTGTGCCATCCTCTAGCATTGTTAAGCAGTAAGGACATCCAGAGGAAATAACAGATGCATTTGTTGCAAGAGCCTGCTCTGTACGCGCCACGTTAATGCGGTTACCGACATGCTCTTCCATCCACATTAAGCCTCCACCAGCACCACAGCACATAGCTGATTCGCGGTTTCGTTCCATTTCTACAAGCTTCACGCCTGGAATACCTCGTAAGATTTCACGCGGAGCATCATAGACATCGTTATAACGTCCTAAGTAACAAGAATCATGGAAAACAATTGTTTCATGCACCTCATAATTTAGCGCTAGACGATTTTCTTCAATCAACTGATTTAATAATTCGGTATGGTGATAAACTTCACCTTTCCAGCCAAAATCTTGATATTCGTTTTTAAAGATGTTGTAAGCATGAGGGTCAATTGTTACGATTTTTTTCACATCGTTTTTAACAAACTCATCAATATTTGCTGTAGCTAGCTCCTGGAATAAAAATTCATTGCCTAAACGTCGAGGTGTATCCCCAGAGTTTTTTTCTTTATTACCTAAAATTGCAAACTTCACACCAGCTTCGTTTAATAAGCGGCAGAACGCCAAAGCAATTTTTTGAGAACGGTTATCGAATGCCCCCATCGAGCCAACCCAGAATAAGTACTCCATTTCCTCACCAGATTTTTTCAGCTCTTTTACTGTTGGAATATGGATTGTTGGATCAAGGTCACGCCAGTTTTCTTTCTCTTTACGGTTTAAGCCCCAAGGGTTTCCTTGTCGCTCGATATTTGTCATAGCACGTTGCGCATCTGGGTTTACTTTCCCTTCCGTCATTGTTAAATAACGACGTAGGTCAATGATTTTATCAACATGCTCATTCATTACTGGACATTGATCCTCACAGTTACGACAAGTCGTACAAGCCCAAATTTCTTCTTCCGTAATGACATCGCCAATTAAAGATGGACTGTAGATATCTTCAATCACAGCACCTTCAGCACCAGCAGCCATTGCAAGTTGATTACCCTTTGTATTGGCAAAGAATTGATATGGTACCCAAGGCTTTTGCTTCGTTACAACAGCACCAGTAAATGTTAGATGATCGCGTAGTTTTACGATTAAATCCATTGGAGATAGCATTTTTCCCGTTCCTGTTGCTGGACACATATTTGTACAGCGCCCACATTCTACACAAGAATACAAATCTAGCATTTGCTTTTGCGTGAAGTCCTGTATGCGCCCAACCCCAATTGAAGGCATATCCTCTTCACTTTCAGCGTTTTCACCAGCTTCTTCTAAAGCCTCAAAATCGATTGGTGTTAATGTACCTGTGCGATCTAAACGATTCATGTAAACGTTAAGCGGACTTACAATTAAATGGAAATGTTTAGATTGTGGAACGTACACAAGGAATGTTAGTAAAATTAAAAGGTGTGCCCACCACATGACATAAAATACTCCAGCAGCTACTGATGTAGGTAAGAAACCAAAAATAGCAGCGATGCTAGAAGCAACTGGCTCTGTATACGTTAATCCTTCACCATGCCAAATTAACCCCATACCATTGGCAAGTAATGTTGATACCATTAATCCCCCAATGAAAATTAATACAAGACCGTTTTTCCATCCTCTCTTTAGACGCACTAGCTTTTCCACATAGCGTCGGTAGAATGCCCACACTACTGCGATTAAAATCATTAAAACCACAAGCTCTTGGAAGAATGTAAAGACACCATAGAATATGCCTAATGGCAGATGTGATCCTGGTGCTAACCCCTTCCAGATTAAATCAATAGCACCTAGCTGTACCATTAAAAACCCATAGAAAAACATAACGTGAATTAATCCACTTTTTGGATCCTTTAATAGCTTATTTTGACCAAATACATTGACCATAATATAGCGAAGTCGTTCCTTAACACTTTCATCAAACTCAACCTTTTTCCCCAATTGCACATATTTATAGCGTGTTTTTAACAGATAGAAGAACAATCCTACTGCATAAAGCACAACCACGACTGTTAAGACAATGTTAGCAATTAATAATGGACTCATGGTTGGTCCCCCCTTTAGTTTGTCGTCATTTTCTCTCTTTGTGGAAAATTTGCTAGTTCATACGGAAATGTACGTCACTTTATCATTATATTCCTATTCTAATAAATGAGTGAGCATTCAGTCAACATAAAACGGAAATATTTCTGATAATTTTATATTCTTACATTTTACAAGAAAAAAAGCCACCCTGAATTTTTTTCAAAGTAGCATTTTTTACTTTCCTAATCAATTACAACTAGAGATTCACTGATACAACATTAAATTACATTTTATTTTTTAAAGACATTGCCGCTACGAATATATTCTACATCTGCTACATTTAATCGAGCATTCACAACACGTGCAGCAGCAAATAAGTAATCTGATAATCGATTTAAATATTTTTGAACAACCTTTGGCACATCCTCAACTTCCTTCATAAGCGTTACCATTTCACGCTCTGCTCGACGTGCAACTGTACGAGCAATGTGTAAAGTAGCAGCTGCTGGTGCACCTCCTGGTAATATAAAGCGTTGTAACGGTGGTGCTTCATCGGATAATGCATCAATACGTGCTTCAAGCACCTCAATTGGTTGTTCTGTTAATTTATAGTGGCGCTCTTTCATCACATTGGCTAAATCCCCACCTGCATCGAATAGTTCATGCTGAATTGTTTCTAGGTCTGTCAAAATATCCTTGAAAAGCGCTTGATCTAATTCACTAACAGCCTTACCAATAAAGGAGTTTAATTCATCAATCGCCCCATATGTTTCAACACGCAAACTATCTTTATCAACGCGACCTCCAATAAGACTTGTTTTCCCTGTATCACCTGTTTTCGTGTAAAGCTTCATTTCTCTCATCTCCTAAAATGAATTTTTATAATTTCTGATTGCCTGAACCGTTGTCTCATAAACACCTTTAGCAATCATTTTACCAACCTCTGTAATTGGACCACCATACAGCATTTCTTCTCCTTTTTGCGTCGCTGCAATTAAAAGACTGTCTGTAGCAGTTCCTGTAGCAATGGTACCACTACGCTCGTCACGTATATTTTCTGAATGTAAAGCTTTCGTTTTTGCCTCAGTAGCTGTCATCATTGCCTGAAAAAATGCTTCCTCCGATAAACAGCCATTGATAATGACCCATGTATTAATAGTACCAATATATGGATCATCCTGTCTTTCATGTACACGTGACACATCAACCGCATTCCCTACACCAGCTGTTACAGCTACTATCATACTGCCAAAAGGAGCAGAAAATTCATTCATTGCTACTAGAGATGTTGGTACTGCTGTTAACATAACAACCGTATTTGTAGGCGAAAATTTACCCTTACGCAAAAACTCGTTGACTTCTCTCTTCACATCACTAATGACATAATCACTAGGTACAGAGCGATTTAATAAGCAGTTATGCCAGCCGATACCAGGATTATGAACAGCAGAGGATACTGTTTTTAAAGGAATCTCTGTCTTGAGTTGAATATAATGTTCTGTTATGGTGAAATGTTCCTTTTTGATGACAGCCCGCTCCTGAAAATCGGTAGCTGAGGGCATCATTGTAATTTGTGGTTTTGGTAATTCAGGATGGGCATAGGTAGTCACTCGAGCTTGATAAACTTCTTCGATTTGGGAAGCAACTAATACTTCATGTGGTGCACCAAGTGCTCTCATTTGTCCGCCTTCCATAAGCAATAATTCATCACAATAAAGAGAGGCTAAATTCATATCGTGTAGGACCATCACTACCGTTAAACCACACTTCACAGCTTCCTGCCGAACCAAATCTAAAATTTGACGTTGGTGTGCAATATCAAGATGATTCGTTGGTTCATCCAGCAGTAAAATTTCAGCTGTTTGAGCTAATGCTTGTGCAACAAAAACTCTTTGCTGTTCACCGCCAGATAAAAATTCCATGGCAGTATGCTCATAACGCTTCACGCCTGTTTGTAGCATAGCATGTTGTACAGCCTGTTCGTCCTGTTCAGACCAACTCGAGAAAAAACCTGTTTGATGCGGGTAGCGCCCAAGTGAAACGGCCTCTCTCACACTGTTTGAAAAAGCATTTGCATGAAGCTGAGGTAGTACAGCCATCTTTTTCGCCAAAGCACGAGCATTATAGGAAAGGATATTTTTCCCATCTATAGTAATTGTTCCATCAATAGCTGGTAGTATACCACTCATTACCTTTAATAATGTGGATTTCCCACTACCATTCGGTCCTAGAATACCTAGAATTTTCCCCTTCTCAACAGTGAAGCTTATATCCTTGACGATTGCTACGTCTTCATAGCCACCTGATAGATGTTCGACCACAATCATGCCCGTACCCCCTTGCTTCTTCGTTGCTTATAAAATATGTAGGAGAAAACAGGTGCTCCGATAAATGCCGTAATCACACCAATTGGTAGCTCTCTGGGCAAGATAATTGTTCGTGCTACTAAATCGCAAATAATCAGTAATGTGGCGCCATTTAAAAATGATAATGGCAATAAATGGCGATGATCAGAACCCCAAATCATTCTTGTCATATGCGGCACAACTAAGCCTACAAAACCAATTGTCCCAGAAACCGCTACAGCCGCTCCCGTTAACATGGACCCACCTGCTAAAATCAAATACTTACTCCGCTTTACATTAACCCCAAGATGTTTCGCTCTCTCTTCACCATATAATAAAACATTTAGCTCTCTTCTTTGTGTCCATAGCATAAGTGAGCCAATCAAAACAAACGGGATAATCATTTGGACATATGGCCATCCACGCATTGATACAGATCCAAGTAACCAACCAACGACTTGGCGTAGCTCTTCACCAGATAAAGCAATCATTAAAGAAATGAGTGAACCTAAAAATGAACTAAAAATAACACCTGTTAATATCAATGTCTCCATTTTTAATGAACGGTCTACCATTCTAGCAAAACTCATCACAACTACCATCGTGATAATAGCGCCAATCATACTAAAAATGGGTAATGCATATAAACCTACAATAGGAATAGATAGGCTAAAAAAGATCGTCATTACAGCACCAACCGAAGCACCAGATGAAACACCTAGTGTATATGGATCTGCTAATGGATTTTTTAGCAAACCTTGAAAGGCAGCTCCTGCAATAGCTAGAGAAGCCCCTACTAGTCCCGCTAACAATACACGTGGCAAGCGGATTTTCCAAAAGATATTGGCGGCTGTTTCATCAACCGCCTGATTCCACAATACTTCAAAAGGAATATGCACTGAGCCTATTGCTACGCCACACCAGATGCTAATAAGAAGAAGCGTGCCTGTTACTAAATAGGCTACTGCTATTTTTTTCACTTAAATACCTCTGGATAGATCGCTTTTGCTAATTCTTCAAGACCTTCTCCTAAACGAGGACCTTGACGACTTGTTGTGTTTTCATCTACTTGTACAATTGCTTTATTTTTCACAGCATTAATTGTATCGAAGCCAGCACGCTGTGGTATTTTAGTTAAAATATCTGGTACATAGTGATAAGTCACCACGATGACATCTGGATTTTTAGCGATAATCTGTTCTGCATCAACTTTATACCAATCATCAGCATCTGCCGCTACATTTTCTGCATGGATCATTTCAAGCATCGCGTTCATAAACGTACCATTCCCAGCTGTATAGATATCTGGCTCATCAGATGCTTCTACTAGCACTTTCTTTAGTTCAACATCTTTTACTTTGGCCAGCACTTCTTCTACCTTTGCCTTCATGTTGGCAATAACTTCTTCAGCCTCTGGCAATTTCCCTGTAGCTCGACCAAGCTGCTCAATCGTCGTGTATGTCTCATTAAAATCTTGTGCATTATTGACGACAAATACTTTTACACCCGCTGACTCAAGCTGTTCAATCGCTGCTTCTGAAAGAGACATGCTAGATTCATGTGAAAAAACGATATCTGGGTTGAGGGCAATAATTTTTTCAATATTGTATTCCATACCGCCAACCTTTTCCTTTTCAGCTACCTCTGGTGGATAATCATCGTTGTCTGTAACCCCTACTATTTCATCTTTTAAACCAAGGCTAAATAATATTTCAGTATTACTTGGAATAAGTGAAACAATTTTCTCTGGAGGAGCTTCTAGTGTTATATCCTTGCCAATGGCATCTGTTATGGTCATTGGGAAAGTTGCTTCGTCCACCTGTGATGTCTCTTGCTGTGTTTGCGGTTCATTAGACGACTTGTCGTTTTTCTCCTCTTGGCCACAGGCAGCTAGCAACCCTAGTGTTAAAAATGCTGATAATCCTATCTTCCAAAATTTCTTCATGTGAATCCTCCTTCGTTGATCTGTGCTTTATTTGGGCAGAAATTCTCCTACACAAATAAGACCCCTCATCTACGAATGATGAAGGGTTAACATTGCACCAAAGAACTGATACAAAATCCACCACCCTATCCTCGTAGGCTGTTATGTCTATACTATAAAGGCAGGTCTCCTGGCTTATGCTTATTACGTCTTTTCAAGCCTTCCCGAATATCATCAGTGGCATCTTTTGAAAAAACTCACATTTACAGTGGCGGGACCGCATCGGAATTACACCGTTTTCCCTTTTCACTTTACTTAAGTAAAGAACCTTTATACTATTCAGTTGATTTTATTATACATGAAAACGAAAAAAAGTCGCCCCTATTCAAGACGACTTCTAGCTTCTATACAATATCAGAAAAATATTGTACGGTTTTCATCTGATCTCCAATTTGTCGCAATGACCATGCCTGTTCTAAATAAACGTCCGCAAACTTTTCATACTTTCCACCAAATTTTTGCGCCCATTCAACTGCTACGACACTTTCATATAACAGCGCCATTTTCTTTGCAACATCTTTTGCTTCAAATGTTTTCGTGGCATCATCTAAAGCACTAAAAATTTGTAAGATCCCAGCTAGTTTCACCAATTGCTCTCTCACAATTTGCACCAAAGCGCTATCTGTTAATTTTTCTAACCGTTCTTCCATCTCACTGACAAATAGCTCATGTGCCTGATACTTATCCACTAACCGAATAAGCTCTAACGCCAGAATATTAGCCGTGCCCTCCCATACCGTCAACACTTGAGCATCTCTCAGTAAGCGCGGTGTCACAAAGTCCTCAATATAACCATTGCCACCATGTAATTCAATTGCTTCACTAGCATAATGAACCGCTTGCTCTGCCGTTTCCTTTTTCATAATGGCAATATATAAACGATTCATAATAACATCTTGTTGTGTTCCATGCCCATTCGTTACTTTATCGTATAATTGAATAAGATCAAAAACGGTCGCTACTTCTACATGTAGCTTAGCTGCAAATTTCCCTAATGTATCTTGAATCATTGGGTATTGTGTTAAAGGCTTGCCAAATGCATATCGATTTGTCACATAATGCTTCGCCTCTAAGAAACCTCGACGCATAATCCCAATCGATGCTACGGCATTGCAAATTCTTGAGAGATTCAGTGCCTCCAGCATATAATAAATCCCCTTACTTTGTTCACCTACAACATAAGCAAGTGCACCATCAAATTCAACCTCACCAGATGGAACTGCCCGAACACCCAACTTATCTTTTAGTCGTCGAATACGTAGATGATTTGCCGTTCCGTCTTCTTTACGCCAAGGAACAGCAAATAAGGTTAATCCTTTAGAGCCTGCTTGTGCACCTTCTAGACGTGCCAACACCATTGCTACCCCACACATACCGGCATTGGAAGCGAAGTATTTTTCACCATAGAGGCGGAATTCATTGCCTTCCCTTCTCGCTTCCACAACATTCGCCCCTACATCTGAGCCCCCTTGACGTTCAGTTAAAAATGTTGCTCCTTCATATAACTCTGTATCACCTGTTGCACAAACATGTGGTAAGAAACGCTGTTTAACCTCGTCATCAGCATAATGATCTAATAGATAGGCAGTAGCCATTGTTAATGTCACAGGACAATAAAAACCTGGCTCTGCATGGGACAGCAAATAGCCTTGCGCAAAGCTATAGACATAATTTCCTTTGCGCCCTAGCTGCGGAATATCCTTGTGCACGTAGCCAACAATGCCTGTATTATATGTCTCCTCAATTGTTTTTTTGTAGCCATCATTGACCCAAACCTCTGATATCTCTTCACCATAAGCATCATACCTTTGAAGGCGAGGCTCCCCCTGTCGATCTGTATGTTTCGCTCTTGCATCAATATCACCTGCACATAGCTCCCCGAAATCCGCTAGCTCTTGCTTTGCGTAGGATAAAAACTCTTGATCTAACATCATTTCTATCACTTTTTGGAGCGTCTCATCATCTGTAAAAAAATTCGTCGGCCGCGTTTTCTCCTGTTGTAAAACTTTCATACTATCTCACCTCTTGTCCCTTCAAGGATTGTTTTAAAATTTTGCCTGAAGCATTTCGTGGTAGCGCTTTCACTTTTTCAAAAATGCGTGGAATTTTATACTTCGCAAGATGGTCCTCTAAATATTCTTTTAAAGCATTTTCATCAATTTCTTGATTAGCAGAATAAACCGCCTTCACCGTTTCTCCCCCTTGTGGATGTGGTACACCAATAACTGCCACTTCAAATATGCCCTCATAGCCTAATAGGCAATCTTCTATTTCTTTCGGATAAATATTGACACCGCCCGAAATAATCACATCTTTTTTCCGATCAACAATCCAAATAAAGCCGTCCTCATCCATTCGAGCTAAGTCCCCTGTTTTCAACCAACCATTTATAAAGGCCGCATTAGTCGCTACCTCATCCTTGTAGTAGCCAAGCATATTCCCCTCACCTAGTAATACAATTTCCCCTACTTCACCAACACTTACATCTTCTCCATTATCATTGATAATTTTTAATTCTGTACCAAGCGGGGCCCGCTGACCAATACTACCTGCCTTTGTTTCATGTTCCTTCCCAAACAATAATGAGCCACTTGGTCCCGCCTCCGTTAAGCCATACACACAAGTTAAATTACTTGTTCGAAATGCTTGTTGAATGAAACGAACCTCTTGTTGGGATAAGGGTGCACCACCATAGACCCACCACTTCATTGAAGACAAATCAGCTGATTTCAATCTTGGCATCTGCGCTGTTAATAGATAAGCAACAGGTGCACCAAAGAAATGCGTTGTTTTTTCCTGTTCAATTGAATCAATAAATAGATCAGGAGTAAAAGTTGGTGTTAACACATTTGTCGAACCTACTAATACGCCTGCCATTAAAAATAAATGCAATGGTGCCGAGTGTGTTAATGGCATCATGAGCAAAATCCGACTCTCAGGCTTAACTTCCATTTCAACCGCTATCATTTGTGCCACTGTTAATATATTACGATAGCTAAATAACACACCCTTTGGTTTACCTGTTGTACCTGAAGTATACAAAATAGTCGAAGCGTCATCTTCATGAAGCTGACAATCTATCAGTTGTGTACTAGCATCTTGTATCATCGTTTCATAATGAAGCCAGCCTGCTTTTTCTGAGCCTGTTTTAATTTTTATTGGGACAATAGCTAGATGCTCGACTGCAGTAAAAATGGCCTCATGAACGACAATGGCTTTCGCTTCGGCATGCTGCGCCACATATTCGACCTCCTGCAATGTAAATTTCGCATTAACTGGAACAACAATAGCTCCGATACGCTGAATGGCAAAATAACTCACAACAAACTCTAAAGTGTTCGGCATAAAGATTAAAATCTTATCACCCTGCTTTACTCCTTGCTCCAGCAAGGCATGACTAAATCGCGTCACTTGCTCATCTAAATCAAGGTAATTCACTCTTCTGCCATGACAAATAACGGCTTCTTTTTTTGGATACTTACGGGCATTACGTGCTAACAAATTGGAACTATTCATCGTGCATCTCTCCCTTTAAAGTCGCTAATTTTTCATTAAACATGCTATGCATTTGTTGTAACTCCTGCTTCATTTGTGTAAGCTCGGCTATTTTGTGATCTATCTCTTGAATTTTTTGTTCTCCGTATTCAACTGTTCGCTCCAATTGCTGAATACCCGAACGATCAAAATCAAACAGTAAAACCATTTCCTTAATTTCTTCTAACGAAAAGCCGTAACGCTTTCCTCTGAATATAAGCTTGAGCTTCGCCAATTCTTTCCTTGAAAAGGTTCGTTGATTGGTAGATGAACGATGGGGACAAAGAAGGCCAAGTTCCTCATAATAACGAATAGTACGTGTTGACACATTAAACTGCTTTGCTACCTCCTGAATTGTTATCAAAGCCATCCCCACCTCTCCTAATTGGCAACAGTATACCATTGACGTTAACGTAAAGTTCAACAAAATTTTCGGAATTTACAGAAAAAATAAGAGTGAAGCAGATAATCTAGTGTTCTCTTCATTCATTTGTAGGTTTATCAGGCATTTTCAGTGCTCTATCCACCACTTTTGGAGCTTTATCCATCATTTTCATTGCTCTATCCGTCACTTTTAGAAATCTATCGCTCACTTTTCGCTTTTTATCCATCAAAAAAGCCCCTAACACATTTCATGTTAGGAGCTTAAAAAGGATTACATTTTTTCTGGTGCAGATACGCCGATTAAACGCAGTGCGTTGGCAATTGTTGTGCGTACAGCTGTAATTAATGCTAAACGAGCCTCTGTTAATTCTTTGTTTGAAGCATCTAATACTTTTTCTGCATTATAGAAACTATGGAATGCAGCTGCTGTTTCTTGAATATAGTTTGCGATACGGTGAGGTGTACGGTGTTTCGCTGCTTCAGCAACCACTCTCGGGAAATCGCCGATTTTTTTCAGTAAATCAATTTCTTTTTCTGCTGTTAACAGATTCAAATGTTCTGTTGTGGCAGCAAAACCTTGCTCATTTGCTGAACGTAAAATAGACGAAATACGTGCATGTGCATATTGTGCATAGTACACTGGGTTTTCATTAGATTGTGATACAGCAAGATCAAGATCAAAGTCCATATGAGAATCGCCAGCTGTTTTCACGAAGAAGTAACGAACTGCGTCAAGGCCTACCTCTTCAACAAGCTCACGCATCGTTACTGCGTTTCCTGTACGTTTAGACATCTTGAATTTTTCTCCGTTTTTATAAAGCTGAACCATTTGAATCACTTCAACTTCTAATGTATCGCGATCATAGCCAAGTGCTTGAATCGCTGCTTTCATACGTGGAATATACCCGTGGTGGTCAGCTCCCCAAATATTGATTAACTTATCGAAGCCACGAACAATTTTATCCTCATGGTAAGCAATATCTGGCGTTAAATATGTGAAAGACCCATCATTTTTAATTAACACACGGTCTTTATCATCCCCAAATGTTGTAGAGCGGAACCAAGTGGCACCATCCTCTTCAAACACATGGCCATTTGCTTTTAATTTATCTAAAGCTACTTCAATTTTACCGTTTTCATATAGAGATGTTTCTGAATACCAAACATCAAAGTTCACGCGGAAGTTTGCTAAGTCTGTTTTTAATTTATCTAATTCCAACGCCAAACCGTGCTGGCGGAAGAATGCAAAACGCTCTTCATCTGATTTTTCAAGAATAGCATCCCCATGCTCTTTCACAAGCTTGCCAGCGATATCAATAATATCTTGGCCATGGTAGCCATCCTCTGGCATTTCAGCATCTAGTCCTAACGCTTGCTTATAGCGTGCTTCTAATGAATAAGCAAGGTTATTAATTTGATTTCCTGCATCATTAATATAGTACTCACGTGAGACATTGTAACCAGCCATATCTAATACATTACACAATGAATCTCCGACAGATGCTCCACGCGCATGTCCTAAATGAAGATCCCCTGTAGGGTTCGCAGAAACGAACTCCACTTGAATTTTTTCACCTGCGCCAGCATTTGAACAACCATAGTCAGCGCCTTGCTCAAGGACCTGTGTAACTACCCCTGTTAGGAAATCTTTACGCACGGTAATATTCATGAAACCAGGACCAGCAATGTCGATTTTTTCGATATCTGTTCCAGCTGAATCAAGGTTTTCTAAAATAGCTTCTGCAATGGCACGTGGTGGCTTTTTAGCAAGCTTTGTTAATTGCATCGCAATGTTAGTTGCATAGTCACCATTTGCTTTATCCTTTGGTGTTTCCAGGTGAATCGTTAATTCTGTGCCAACCTCCACTAAGCCAGCTTTTTCAACAGCTTGAGCTAGTGCTGCTTTTATAGCCTGTTGTACTTGTTCTACTGCGTTCATCATTGTACCTCCGTAAATGTAATATCTAATGTATAGTTGCCAACGGATTGCCCACCCATTAGTAAATCGTACTGTACATGGAAATCTCCGCCTACTGCCTGCTTCGTAAATGTCATTTTCTTCGTATCTATAACGAGTGGCATGGAACCGAACTCACTCTCATAATGTCCCATTTGTTGTTCAATTATGTTAAGTGGTAACCGCATATTGACCGCTCCAGCACGCATAATGAGTGCCTTCTCTTGACCTAATTTCATCGTTGTGCGGATGGTTTTATCCTCCTGCACCTCTTCATATTTCAAATACAAGCTTCCTGCTTTTTCAAGTAGCTGCCCTTTAAGCCACATTTCATAACTTTCGGACTCTCCATCGCTTGGATGAATTGTAGAAATGAGCTTAATGTTCACTTGCGATCTTACATCGTTCGCCATAACGGACGCTCCCTTTTTAGTCTTTTACTATAACCTTTTTATTATAGGATGAATACGGATGTTTTTTCAAGGTAGAAGTCAACTAGAACACATCTGCTGTGTTTATATGGAAAAATTAAAAATCCTCCCTTTATTAAGAGAGGACTTTATCATTCTATCTATACCTTTTTTTTATAATCAATTGTTGAATCATTAATAATAAAGCACTAACAGTCCAGTATATTGGAATAATCGCAGGGTTGAACAAACTAAAAATAAGGATCATGATTGGATTAACGAACACCATAACCTTCATATTTAATGGCTGGCTTTTTTCTAAAGAAATGCAGCTTTGAATTAAATAGATCAAACAAGCAATCATCGAAATGCCAATATCTATCGTACCTAAATTCATCCAAAGGAAATTTTCACTTGCGATAACTGAATCTAGTTTAATCGCATAATACAGTGAAAATAATATAGGTAATTGAATAATGATTGGCAAACAACCTAATAACGAACTTTTTAAAGAACCTGCTGTTAACTCCTGAATTTGATGTTGAACCTTTATTTTTTCAGATTCGTTATTACTATTCTTAAACTTAGCAGTTAGGGCATCTAATTCAGGCTTAATTGATGTCATTAATTCTTTTGAACGCTTTTGGTGTTGAGCTGATCGAATAAATAACGGCATAAGAATTAATCTTACCGCTATCGTAATACCAATAACACTAATCGCATAGCTTCCTGTGAAAGAATGGATGAAATGTATGAGGTAAATGATAGGTTGTGCTAAAAATGTTAACAATGCTATTCCTCCTAGTTTAAACTTTAAATGAAACTAGGAGAGACACTTTCTTCCTCATTATCTTCTGACGTTCTAATACAAAGAACAAACCACGTTAACATAGGTGGAGTCCAAGTATTCGTGATATTATAGTCAACTTCAAACTCTTCGTCCTTCACTTCTTGAATGGTTATTTTATTAACTAAATACAAATGCAAATGAACACTTAGTACAGTTAAAAGTAAAGAAGCTAATAGCCAAAAGTATTCCATTGTACTGACAAAGATGAATAAATCATTGATGAGAAGTGACCAAATCATCATACTCCTCCTTCCCTATTTTTATTACGTTAGCTAGGAATAAACATGATTTCAGGTACCATACTATCCATTGAAATCATGGTCCTTAGATTATTTCTTTTTACTCTATTTTTCTTATACGAAAGTAATTGAAATAAGTTTCAATTTTATTGTTTTAAATATAAAAATGGGGCTAGCCTTAGCTAACCCCAACAAATCGCTATTTTACTTATTTTACCCAGCCTAAAATCATTTCACGTAATAATTTAGAGGCTGTGTTTGCTGTCATTTCTGATGAGTCGTAGATTGGTGCTACTTCTACAAGGTCAAAGCCTACAACATTTACACCACTTGCTGCAATAGCATGGATAGAGGCTAGTAATTCTTTGGATGTAATACCACCACAATCAACCGTCCCAGTACCTGGTGCATGGGCTGGATCTAAAACATCAATATCGATTGTTACATAAACATTGCGTCCAGCTAATGTTGGTAGCACTTCTTTTAATGGTTCAAGCACTTCAAATTTTGAAATGTGCATGCCGTTTTCCTTCGCCCATTCAAATTCTTCTTTCATGCCTGAACGAATGCCAAATGAATAGACATTCTTTGGTCCGATATGTTCTGCAATTTTACGGATTGGTGTTGAGTGAGAAAGTGGCTCTCCTTCATATTCCACACGTAAATCCGTATGTGCATCAAAGTGAATAATCGCAAGGTCATCGTATTTAGCAGAAACAGCCTTCATGACAGGCCAAGACACTAAATGTTCCCCTCCCATACCAACTGGAACTTTGCCATCCGCTAATAATTTTTCAATGAACTTTTCAATTTCATCTAATGAACGCTGTGCATTCCCGAAAGGTAGTGGAATATCACCTGCATCGAAGTACTTAACTTCTTCAAGCTCACGATCTAAATATGGGCTGTACTCTTCAAGACCAATTGATACCTCACGAATACGTTGTGGACCGAAGCGTGATCCTGGACGATAACTTACTGTCCAATCCATTGGCATCCCATAAATAACTGCTTGTGCATCCTCATAAGTAGGGTGACTTTTTATAAAAACATTTCCTGAATAAGCTTCATCAAATCTCATTGCTAGCCCTCCGAATCATTAAAATATGTTTTTGTTCATCGCTATTCTTTAATTTCCTCTATTATGGCTTACAGGATTGTAATGAAACCTGTATCCTTTCATCCTCGTATACATTATTGTAACGTCTAGCAAATTTCGATTAAAATCTACAAGGTGTGACGTTTATGTCGAATGCTTGCGTTTCAAGTAGTACAAAAAAAGTATAGATGTTTTTGAATAAAGTGCAATAGTTTTTAGTTAGAATTTCGATTAAAGATGATTGTTCGAACACATACTAAAGCTAAATTCGAAGTTGTGAGAAAACGAGGTGAAGTCGGATGAAACGAAAAAGCTATCATCGAAAGCAAAAGCGTGTAAAGCGCACCCGTAAAACCCTTACTCTTTTTGTCGCCTTTGCATCTGCAATTGTCGTAGCATTTGTCGCTCTCCGCATCTATGTTCAAGTGGCTGGTGCACCGCCTTTAACCGTACCGAAAGCCTCCATCTTCTTAGATGAAAATGAGAACCAAATTGGGGACCACTTTACAAATCAACGACGTTATTGGGTTGGTCTCGATGAGATGTCACCTTATTTAAAAGAAGCAGTAGTTGCTGTTGAGGATAAAGATTTTTATAAACATGGCGGTTTTGATTATTCACGTATTGCTGGTGCCATTTTAGTGGATATTAAAGCTGGTGGAAAGGTCCAAGGAGCTAGTACAATTACGCAGCAATATGCACGTAACCTTTATCTTTCCCATGAAAAATCTTGGACACGTAAGTTAAATGAAGCCCTTTATGCTTATAGATTAGAAGTTTTTTATGATAAGGACGAAATACTAGAGGGATATTTAAATACTGTCTACTATGGTCACGGCATGTATGGTGTGGAAGCTGCGAGTCGGTTTTACTTCGGGAAATCTGCCAGCGATTTAACCCTTGCAGAAGCAGCCATGTTAACGGGTGTTCCAAAGGGACCAAGTATCTATTCGCCGATTGCCAATTTAGAAAAGGCTACAAATCGCCAACATGTTATTTTAAAGCTTATGGCAGATCAAGGGGCTATTTCACAAGAGGAAAAAACACGTGCTGAAAATGAACAGCTTGTCTTAAAAAATGATAGTTGGGTTGCAACAAAATCTGTCGCTCCTTATTTCCTTGATGTTGCTTGGCAAGAGGCCAGTGAAATTTTAAAAACGAAAAATCTCGATATTAGTGAAGGTGGCTGGACGATTCAAACGACGCTTAACCTGGAGCATCAAAAAGCAGCTGAAGAAGCAGTTGCAAAAAATATGCCTGCGAATGATCTCCAAACAGCATTCGTTAGTATGGAATCGAAAACAGGTGCTGTTACTGCATTAGTTGGAGGCCGTGATTATTCAGTGAGCTCATTTAACCGTGTAACGCAAGCTAAACGTCAACCAGGTTCTACTATAAAGCCGATATTGTATGCGGCGGCACTAGAAAATGGCTACACACCACTTACTTTTTTAGATGTCGGTGAAACGACCTTTACTTATGATAATGGTCGTGGAACGTATGCACCTAAAAACGTCAATGGTCAGTTTGCAGATCATGATATGACAATGGCGCAAGCAATTGCTATTTCAGATAATATATACGCGGTTAAAACATTAGAGGACATCGGCTTCAAGGAATTTCATGATATGGCAAACCGTTTTAGCGTAGGGATTGGTACGAAAGATAATTTATCAATCGCACTTGGTACAATTGAAACGACGCTATATGAAATGACAAATGCTTATAATATTTTAGCGTCGCAGGGACAGCAAACCATTCCAACAACAATTGTGTCCATTAAAAATGCAAATGGCGATGTTATTTATGAAAACAAAGATGTTACAAGCAAGGCTGAGAAGGCTATTTCAAAAGAAAATGCATTCATTTTGACTGAAATGATGACAGGTATTTTCGACCCTGTGTTCAGTGATTATTCACCTGCTACAGGAATTAGTATCCGTTCACGAATGACACACACTTATGCTGCCAAATCAGGCTCTACTAATAGTGACCAATGGCTAATTGGTTTCACACCAAGCCTAACTGCTGGTGTATGGAATGGCTACGACCAGGGTAAAAACCTTACAACAAAGGAAGACACTGCTGCCACAAAACAGATTTGGATCGACTTTATGGAAACTGTCAACAAAGGAACGAAAAATGAAGATTTCAAAAAACCTAAAGGTGTAGAAGGCGTTGTCATTGATATCGAAACAGGGAAATTAGCGACTGATGCTTGTCCTAAACAGCGTCTTGTCTATGTTGAATCTAAAGATGTACCAACTGAAAAATGTACAAACTTTGATATTCTGGACAATAATACTTGGGGAGAGTTTTGGAACATGCTTCCTTTCTCACTTTTTAAAGGCGATGAAAAAAATAAGCAATAATTCGGAAACCTTTTTGAGCATTACACGTTCTATGTTATGAAGGCTCTCGACAAAGTAACGAATAGACAAAAAAATAAGAAAAGCTTTCTCTTCCCCGGAAACATGTCCGTGGGAACAGAAAGCTTTTCTTTTTATGGTTCGCGAAGTATGAGCATCATGGGGCATTTGGCTTGGGTTTGGGTTGTTCAAATGCCGCATAGCGCTCATCACATTCGCGATACCAAGTGTCCTAGCTTACTAAAATGTAAGCTCTGCATCAAGTGTACTTTGTTTCAAACCCACTTTCAACCTAATATCGAAAGCGATTGCAAAATGTCACAGATTGTTCAATCATTGTTGGACTATTCAACAAATAAGTCTTGACGCAATTGCTCCTCACTACGTTTCCATAATTCAGGATTAAGTTGCTCTAGGAAAGTAGCCAATACTTTTTTAGACGGTGCATCCATATGCTCTACAATAATTTGACGCTTCATGGATTTATCCATTTTGTTTACATGGTCAGCTAAAATTTTATAACCACGACGCTTTTCGCGATTAACAACCATTTCACAAGCAGTTACACCTGCATAGTATGGCCCATCCTCTTTATGATCGATAGTCACCCATACTAGCCAATACGGTTTTCCACCCTCTGAATCAGCGCGATCTACCGTAAATTTAATACCTCGTTCTACATCACTACGTGCATGCATCGCACCAATTTCAACAGAAGCTGTTCCCTCTTCTACATCAATTATCACGGGCGATACATTCTCTAGTGAAAGTGAACCAATTCCAAACCCTTTATGTCCATCTGTTGGATCATTTTTTATAATGGTAAAACCCATTTTTTGTTTTGGTTTTTCTTCATTTGCCATACTTAAATATCCTCCGTTCTGCTATTATAAAGGAAAGCATACCGACGCATTATTCTGTCATACTAAACGCTATTTTCAACATTGCGCGTATGCCTCAACGCAAGTAAGAAGTTTATACTTTCTTATAAACTAACTATACAACATTATTCTATAAAGGAGGCAATATTATGCCATACGTAACAGTGAAAATGCTTGAAGGTCGTACAGAGGAACAAAAACGTGCTCTTGTCAAAGAAGTAACAGAGGCCGTTTCTCGCACGGTAAATGCACCTGCAGAAAATGTAACAGTTTTTATCGAAGAAATGTCTAAAAACCATTACGGCGTTGCAGGCGTACGTTTTAGTGATAAATAAGAAAAACTGGGTAGAGCAAGTAACACTCTACCCTTTTTTATAGAGATTTTGTTATTTCAATGTCAGGATGTGATAGATTGAAGCACTACAAACGAATCTTACTTATTTTAATACTGATTATTGGTCTATTACTTATTTTTATTCAGCCCATTCAAAATGCAATTATTGACCGTTTAAGTGATCAATTAAATACAGCCGATTATAGTGCAACGGATATTGAAAAAAACAATCAAGCACATGCAGATTTTGAGTTTGACAATGTACAATCACTTTCTATTGCAGAGGTGCTCCAAGCGCAAATAAAGGCTAGCAATATGCCTGTAATAGGCAGTATTATCGTGCCAAATGTACAGATGCAGCTTCCTATTTTAAAGGGCGTTGGCAACGCTGTCCTTGCCGCTGGGGCTGGTACACTGAAGCCTGATCAGCAGCTTGGACAAGGAAACTATGCGTTAGCAGGTCATTATTTCGAGAATAAGGATATTCTATTTAGCCCACTCTATCAAGCACAAGTTGGTGACATCATTTATGTAACAGATATGACAGATGTGTATGAATATAAATTGGCAACCAAAAAAGTGATTGCTGCAACAGATATTTATATTATTGACGACCTTCCTGACCAAACATTACTAACATTGATTACTTGTGCAGAGAAAGGAACGAAGCGACTAGCTATACAGGCAGACTTTGTGCAAAGCTATCCTATAGAAGATGCACAGGATATCCTTCAGCCCTAATAAAAAGCGCCTTCCAAATTTGAACTGCCCCGTAAAAGTTAGACACCAATCTAACTTTTACGGGGGTTTTTTTATGGCAAAAGTAAAGGCTGAACAACGTATTCAAGCAGTCCAGCGATACTTAAATGGAGATGAATCTATGATTGAAATCGCAGAAGACATCGGAGTGACAAAAAGGGTTGTAAGTGAATGGGTTCGCCGTTATCAAAAAAATGGTGTAGAGACTTTCTTAAAGTCCTATACAAACTATTCAGCTGACTATAAAATGAATGTACTAAATTATATGAACGAGACAGGTACATCTTCAGTTGATACAGCTGCTCTCTTTAATATTTCATCTTCTGGCTTAATTCGGGGTTGGAAATTAAAGTTTGAAGTTGGTGGTTATGATGCTCTTGTTTCCAAGAAAAAGGGGCGTCCATCCATGAAAAATGACACAAAAAGAACAACGAAATCAATACCAGCTGAAGGGTCTGTTGAGGCGTTAACAGCACGTATTAAACAATTAGAAATGGAGAATGCCTACTTAAAAAAGTTGAATACTTTAGTTCAAATGAAAGAAAAATTACCAACCAAATCAAAGCGCAAGTAATTTACGAACTAAAGGAAATCTATGAAGTGGTGGAATTAATCAAAGTCGCTGATATTCCACGTAGTACGTATTATTACTGGGAAAAGCGTTTGAATCGTACTGATAAATACGCTGATGTGAAAGTCGCAATTCAGTCCATTTATCATGAACATAAGGGACTTTATGGCTATCGTCGGATTGCTAAAGAACTTAAAAAATACGGCATTGTTCATGATCCCAAAACGATTAACGGTTTGATGAATGCCATTGGCATAAAATGTGAAGTCCGCATGAGGAAATATCGTTCGTATAAAGGAAAAGTCGGAAAAATTGCCCCAAACATATTACAACGTGATTTTACAGCGAAAAAAATGAACGAGAAATGGGTAACAGACGTGACAGAGTTCCATCTATTTGGTGAGAAACGCTATTTATCACCAGTCCTTGATTTATGTAATGGCGAAATTATTGCATACACGGTAATGAATCGTCCAGTGTATAACCTCGTCCATGATATGCTAGAACAAGCATTGGAGCGCATTCAATCAGGTGATCAAGTCGTTCTTCATTCGGATCAAGGTTGGCACTATCAAATGAAAAAGTATCAACGAACCTTAAAACAACATGGGATTACGCAAAGTATGTCCCGTAAGGGCAATTGTTTAGATAACGCAGTCATAGAAAATTTCTTTGGCTTATTAAAATCTGAACTCCTGTATCTACAAGAATTTAAAATCCATGGCACATTTCGAACAGGAACTTCATGACTATATTCACTATTACAATCACAAACGAATGAAGGCAAAATTAAAAGACCTAAGCCCGGTGGAGTACCGAACTCAGGTCTTAGAAGTAGCTTAACTAAATATGTCTAACTTTTTTGGGTCAGATCAATTGGAGGCGCTTTTTATTATTAATTTTCTTATGCCTTTGTTTGGCGGCGACGCATTAACAATAATGCACCAATAACAAGAATCAAGCCAACAAATACAAACGCTGTTTGATCTGCTCCATCTGTTTGTGGTAATTTACCTTTTGAATTTAGCAATGATTCTAAACGCTCTGCATCTGCTTTAATTTTATTAATATCAATAGCTTGAGCTACTTTAGACTGATCTTCTTTTGATAGCTTATTATAATTGTTAAGGAAGTCTTGATAAGCCTTTAATGTTTGCTTTGTTGCATTTGATGGATCAAAGCCTGGTAATTGCTGACCTTGATTAATCACATCCTGTACAGTTACATCCCCCTTATCAGAAGGAGATGGATTGTCTGGTCCTGGTGTTGGATTTGATGGCTTACTTGGATCTGGTTTATTTGGATCTACGGGGTTATTTGGATCTGGTTTATTCGGATCTACCGGGTTACTTGGATCTGGTTTATTCGGATCTACCGGGTTATTTGGATTTGGTTTATTCGGATCTACCGGGTTATTTGGATCTGGTTTATTCGGATCTACCGGGTTACTTGGATTTGGTTTATTCGGATCTACCGGGTTATTTGAATCTGGTTTATTCGGATCTACCGGGTTATTTGGATCTGGTTTATTCGGATCTACCGGGTTATTTGGATCCGGGTTATTTGGACCTGGGTTTCCTGGTTCAACTGGATCTGGAGGTGTAACTGGTCGTGATGGCTGAATTGTAGCCTCACATGTATTACCTACTGTAATTGTACCAATAATTGTTTCACCATTCTCTTTTACAACATACTTGCCTGGCTTGATAATTGAATTGCTAATAACAATTTGGCCTTGGCTATCTGTTGTAAATTCTGTTGAACCATTTTCCTCTACAGCAATCCCATCTTCACCTGTAATTGTAACTTTTACACCTGCACGTGGCTGCCCATATGCATTGTTAATTGTTAATGTGAAATCTGGACATGCTGGCGCAATTTGTAACTCTGTTTGACAAGATTGTTTATAGGATACTTCAATTTCACCTAAGTAAACTTTGATATCAAACACATCATACATACCTGCTGGCACATCTTGTGAAACAAATGTAATGCGTCCATCTGCATCTATACTTGTTGGAATGATGTTACCTGATTTGTCCTTAATGACTACGCTTTGACTAGCTGGCACTAATATATCGTTATCACCTTTTAGCTCTACAGTAAACTGCGGACACGCTGGTGCTGGTTGGATTGTATGGGCACAGTTTGTATCAACTGCAAACTCATCAATCTTTTTACCATTTTCATACACTTCATACTCAGCTGGCGGAAGACCTGTAGGTGGAAGGTTATCAAATACTACTTCTCCATCTACATCCGTTTTACCAGTGAATGCTTTATTAGAATTTTGTTTGTCAACAATCTCTATAGCTACATTTTCCCGCGGCTTACCATCCACATCATTAATTGTTAATGTAAATGTTTCACACGCTCTAGCTATTGTTAATTCAACCTCACAGCCAGTTGTATAATCAATTGTTACTGTGCCTAAATATTGTTTACCTTCATATACTTTATACGTACCTGCTGGTGTTGTAGATGGTAATATAAATTTGCCATCATTATCTGTTTTTTCTGTAGCGAGTATAGCATTGTTCGAATCTTTTACAGTTACTGTTACATTTGTACGTGGACTGTTATTTTCATCGTTAATTGTAATTGTTACTGATGGACAAGCTTTTGCTTGCTGTACCTCAGCCTTACAATCATCCCCATACTTCACAGTAATCTTTGCATTTTCTAAGACAATACTATCTGCTCCGTTCTTTACTTCTACAGTATATAACCCCGCCTGTACAGCTATTTCTGAACCACCTGTGTCAGGTCGTTTCACTGTGAATTGCCCATTTGCATCCGTTGAGCCTTGGGCTATTTCTATGCCGTTGCTATTCAATAATGTGATGTCTTTACCTGAGCTAATTGGATTGCCATTTGCATCGTTCACTGTAATTGTAAATTTAGGACACGCATTTGGATCAGTAACACTTTCGATATTTTCAACAACATATGGTTCTCCACCAACTAAAATATCAAATTGTGCGTTCATCGTGACTGCAAATGGCTGAATCACTTCATAGCCTGTTGGTGTCACTTCTCTTAAAGTATATTTACCGTAGCGTACTTGCTCGAATGCTACCCTACCATTAGCATCCGTTACACCTTCAGCAAGCTTAACTGTATTATCTTTATTCCATAACTCAAATGTTACGCCTTCAAATACTTCTCGCACTCCTGATAATGGATTTACTTTAAACTTGTTCAGTTGAATAGTACCTCTAGTTGCTGAAGCAGTTGAATCCGATGAACTATACTTAAAGAGTTTTGAATCTCCATCCTGGTCAGTTGTGCCTGCTGCTGAAGCTCCTGCATAGCCAATAGAAGCCACGTTACTTATAGTTTCTCCAGTGTTGCCATCGCCCATAAAGAAAGTTGAATACGTAACAATATAGCCTTTATCGTTTAGCTCTCCTAAGTCAATGCTAAAGCTGCCATCTGGATTTATAACAATCTCATTTTCATTGATAGTAATAGTATTTCCAGTTACTAAATCACCTTTTTCATTCAACTTAATTTCTTGCTTTTTAAATGAATTTGTTAATACTTTTTGATTAGCAGAAGGTTTATCTGTTAATACAATATTTCCAAGCTTAGAGTTAGAAGCATTAACTGTTACTGTCCATTCGATAATATCTGCTGCTGGACGAGGAGCTGCTGATTTTGTAATTAATTCATTTGCATGATTACTAATTGTCGCTATTGCATTATATGTGTAATTACCATTATGTGGCGTATCCAACACTGCACTATTTGTATATTGACTTGCATTGCCACTACTTTGTCCATAAATATCATCAGCATCTTTTGATGTATACTCTACTAAATATGCTTCATTGTTTTCACTTGCATCTAGTCCTGAAAATGTAATAACAAAGCCTGTTACTTTACCATCCATTACTGTTTCGGAAACAGTCCATTTAGATGAATCCAACTGTGGCTGACCAGTTGTTGTACCTTCTTCTGTTGTTAAATTCAATCTTGTAATTGTGATTTGCTCTTTTAATGTTTCACCATTTGGAACAGGGATATAGTGACCTGCACCTAATGTATCCGTTAATGTAGCTCTATCAATATCTTGTTTATTAATATTAATACCTACACGCCAAGCAAATTCCTGTGTATTGTTATTTACCTTTACCTTCTTATAACCATTATTATTTGTTGGAGAATCTTGGTTAGGTGAATAGTCTGCTGTTCTACTAGCTTGATTACCAGTACTTTCTACACCATCCCAAGTAACTTCTGCTAGATTACGATACATAGTTGCTACATTACCATTTGGCTTAATATCAAACTTTGTTTTGTAGTTAATAGTAATTGTACTTCCTGCTGGAATCGTATTCGAAAATGTTACTTTAAAGCCTTCATTACCTGCTGCTGGAGCATTGCCGCTTTTATCTGTAATAGCATAATCTAAAGAGCCTGCGCCTGTCACATTATAAAATGTTGAGTCGCTCCATTGCGTCAATGTATGCTTTAATGTGTCTCCAGGTTTATTTGTCGTTGTAAAGTCGTCTTCAATAACAAGGTTATCCAAGTTTTTCTCAGCCTTAATTGTTAAAGTCCAATCAATTGTTTTCGTTCCATAGTCAATTTTGCCACGTGATTTATTAAAGATTTCTGGTGTAAGATCAACAGTGGCTATATCTGATCCACCATCTCCTCTTGTGACAGTATTTGTAACCGTACCTTGATTGGCATCTGTTACAAACTCATCTTCTAGCTCTGTATTATAAACAATTTTAAATGCTGATGTTACTTCACCGTTTGGTCCTGTAGTGTTTGATGGACTGTCAAAGTCTATTTTAAAATCATAATCATCTTCTGTTAAAGTATAATCTTTACCTTTTGTTAGAAGTGTAGCAGATTGTTTAGTTTGACCATCATTTGATAGCGTCACACGATATACTTTAAAGCTTGTGTAGTCAATTTTATGTTTTCCTGTAGTATCAGAAGAAGTTGTTAATGTATCTGTTAATATAGCTTGAGCTGCAGGAATTTTTTGACCAAGCCAATTGTACTTAATTGTCCATTCTGACCTATATTTATCCCCAGTTCTTGCTTTATCTAAGCTAGGACCATACTGCACAGTTTGAGTGCCATCCGCTGTCGTTGTTGGAATATTAGTTCCTATCAATGTAGCTGTATTCTTATACGTCATGCTTGAATCTGTTGGATCAGCTGTTACGACAGTATTGTATGTTACTTTGTATGCATAATTCCCATCTGTTAAATTAATAGGAAATGCAGTTTCTAATATCGTCTCAGGTGTACCGGGACTATTTGGATTAAAACCATTTAAGCCTACTTTATAGCGCTCAACTGTAATATCTCCTGTTAATGCATGTTTAATATCTGGTACATCATTTAAACTTGCCCCATTCAGTTTTTCTCCACCTGTATTTACCCAAACTGTCCATGGAATTGTCACTTTACCATTTGCATCACGTTTAATTGCAGCGGCACTTTTTTTCAGTAAATCTCCGTTACCTAACGGTGCAAATTCAAATGGTAAGTTAACTGTTGTTCCACCTTCAATTGGAATAATTAGTGTTTGCTCAAGCTCCTCTTCATCAGCAAAATTACCAAATTTAGCTACGAAGTCAAAAGTAATATTCCCAGCTTGCGCCTCTTCAATATCACTATCTAGGAAAACTGTTACCGTCTTTGTTGCACTGTCATATGTTGAATGATAGCTCGCATATTCTGTTGTTCTTGCAACATTGAAAGAGCCTGATGTGAATTCTTCAATCATATTGGCCGGGAGTTGGAATGTAAATGTAGAGCCTACTCCATAGTTCTTTGTTGGATCTACTGCAAAGCTATAATTTAAAGTTACCTGATCACCTTTTCTCGGCTTTGGTCCTGAATAGTTTGCTAAATCAGTAGCATCTCGAATTGGTGTACCATTTAGTATTAAATTCTTAAACGACATGCTAATATCAGCTTGCATAGATTCAGGTGTAAATGCAAGTGGCATCGGTGTATCAGCTTGCATAGGCTCCTCAAGCTGCTCTTCCTCTGGAGTTACTGCCTCATCTGTTTCATCCGTTTCAGTATCTGTATCCTCTCCAGTCTCAGTAGCACCTTCTTCGTCTGGTACAACTGGTTCAGAATCATTCCCCACTTCTTCGTTACTTGGTTGTGATGGTTCTGTTGACTCTGCTCCATTATCAGTACTAGCATCTCCTTCTGGTACTGCTGGTGTTTCTGTTGGTTGTTCTACCGGTTCAGCTTCATTAGTCAGTTCTGGCTCTTTACTAGTACCGCTACCTGTATTCGTATTTTCTATTGGCCGTATGTCATTACCCTCTGCTGCAAACACTGAAATCGGCGAAAGTACTGTTTGGAATACGAGTAGCAATAAAATTATTGCTATGTTTAGTTTTTTTAAGTTTTTCATGCTTCTCTCCTTTTCTAAGTCCAGAGAGATACCTGTGTGTTTGCTGACGACGTAGGCATTCTTTTAATATTCATTGCTACAAACAATAGGTCGATCCCTCTTTTCTTCATTTTGATTGTCGTCAAAGTTGATTACCTTGCAAAAAAGCACATTAAATAGGCAATAACGATTATCCAAGAATATAATATAAATAATTATGTCATCACCCACTACTTTAGATTCACATAATCGACATTCTTCACCACCCCTAGGATTATAGAATTATATTGTATTAGTGATAACTGAACAAATTCTAAACAATTAAGGCTTATTTACTTATTAAAAATTAAATATTTTCCATTTGATTTATATTTATACATAAATAAAAACAGTAAAAGAAAACTCAAATTGAGTTCTTTTACTGTTTCTTCACAATAATTTAGAAAATTTATTTTTTTATATACAAATTTTTATACATTTAATTTTTATTTTTGACCTTTCAACAAGGCTAGTATTTCTTCTTTTACAACGGAATGTGTAGTAGTATCCTCTAAAAAATCTAATGGAAAATAGATTTTATGATCTCGCTTCATACGTCCTGAAATAGAATCAACTATAATCGATTCTCGCGAAAGCTCCCGTAGCTCACCATTTTTCATTTCTAAGAATATCGGTACACGTACTTCTTCCTCTCCAGGTCTGTAAAAATCATATGGCAAATCTGCCGTTGTATCGTGCACAAGATAATAATCTGGGTTCAAGTCAGCCTGTTTGAAAAGCTCTTGGAGTCTTTGATATTTATCTAACTCGACTCCAGGGTCTAAATCAATGTACTGAAATAGCTTACGGTTAACAAAGCGGCGACTTAAATCACTTAGAATAGCATCATCCTCTTGCATCCATAGCTGAAAATATGTAAAAAGTATACTCTCGTCTAACGCAAGATAATCCTCTAGTGTGATAACATTACGGAAAAATGCTAGAAAGTGTGTAGGTTCATGCTTAAATGTATAACCTGCTAAGCTTAATTGTTTTACTCGTTTAAGAATATTATTTAAAATCACTTCTGCGCTACGGGACACTGGGTGGAAATAAATTTGTAAATACATCTGATATCGACTCATAATATAATCTTCCACTGCATGCATACCTGTTGCTTTTATTACCACTTGGTTTTTACGTGGGCGCATTACTCTTAAAATCCGCTCCATATCAAAGTGACCATAGCTAACACCTGTAAAATAAGCATCACGCTGCAAGTAATCCATACGATCCGCATCGATTTGACTTGAAATTAAACTGATCACTTGCTTATTTGGATATGTCTTTTCAATTACTTGCGAGACCTTTTCAGGAAAATCATCTGCTACTTTTTTTAATACTGCATTTACTTCCGTATCGCCCAATAGTATTTGCCTTGTATAGTATTCATGATCCAGCTCAAAGACATTTTCAAAGGCATGTGAAAATGGTCCATGTCCTAAATCATGTAAAAGGGCTGCACATAATACTAATAGTCGCTCACCTTCATCCCAATCAGGGCGACCTACGAAAATATCGTCTACTATACGTCGGACAATTTCGTAAACACCAAGGGAATGGCTAAAGCGACTGTGTTCCGCTCCATGAAATACTAAAAATGTGGTACCTAACTGACGAATTCTGCGTAAACGCTGAAATTCTCTTGTACCCACTAAATCCCATATCACCTGATCTCGAACATGTACATACCGGTGAACAGGGTCTTTAAATACTTTCTCTTCTTGCAATTTAGCGTCTGCATATGTCATTTGGATAGCACCCCCATTTTGTTATAGTTCTATTATATGCGATAAATCTAGGACTAGCATACTTATTACCTTTTTTCTATAGATACTAACAACCTTTTTCAGCTATAATCCAATTTACCCCAAATTCTATTGGTCTAATATTTATAGCCATCTAAAAAAACAAAAACAAAAGCTATCCCTAACAAGTAGAGATAGCATGATGTTTTACTTATTTCTTTAATTTTGCTAAAACCTTTTCCATAAGTTCTTCTTCTGTTAAGGCAGCAACAGGTCGGCTATTTACAAAGGTAAATGTTTTTTTGCGTCCTGGACCACAGTAAGAATGACAGCCTATTTCGATGGTTGCATCAGGATCGATTTCCTTTAATTTTGGAATTAACGTTTTTAAGTTAACGGCCTGACATTCATCGCAAACTTTAAATTCGTTTGCCATTTTGTCAACAACCCTTTCTATATAGTATTTTTAAACAAAAATATCGCTCTATTGAACGCATGACCTTCACATATTTAAGTATGCAGCATACGTACAAACCTACATCGGGTATTGTATCGCATTTTTCCCCTTCTATTCAAGCATATTTCCTTCTACATAGATGAATAAAAGGTTAAAAGATTGGTCATGCTAGTCTTAAATAACAAGTTACCAATAAAGGTGGGAGGATTTAAAAAATGAGTAAAGTAAGACAAGATGCTTGGTTAAAAGAAAACGATGAATTATTAGCAGAGGCGGTTATTCGACATGTAACGGAAGGTAGCACACAGCTCAATGCCTTTGAAGAAGCTGGTGATGCATTGAACCGTACTGCTGCAGCCTGTGGTTTTCGTTGGAATGCGGTTGTTCGTAAAGAATACGAGGAACAATTAGCAGAAGCAAAGAAGGAAAGAAAAGAGAGAATGCGAGTGTTGGGAGCACCAGCAAGACGACGTGCTTCTAGTATGTTTACAGTAAATAGTAGTGCAGCAGAAGGAAAATCAATTCCACTATCTGCTCTTTCTCTTGATATTGTTATAGCCTATTTACTACGTTTACAGCATTCTGGTGAAGTAGGAAATGAATCTTCAAAATGGAGACAGCTTGTACATGTAACATCTGAGAAAAATAAAAAGCTAGAGAAAACTATTACAAAACTAGAAGAAGAAAATCGAGCGATTCGCAAGGATTACGAGCAATTTGTTCAAATTATGAATCGCGCTAGACGACTTGTTACATTAGATGAAGAGGAAGAGCGAATTGCGCCTGTTTTCAAAATGGAGAAAAACGGCAACCTTGTAACAAGCAGCTCTATTTATCAATCAGAAAATGGCGATGCGCTTAATTAGCAGCATCGCCTTTTTTATGTTTCATATAATGAGTCTATGACTTTCGTTCAAGCATTTTGGCATTGCGCTCGAAAACACGCTGTAAATAAAAACCGTATAGCTTTAATTCCTCATTATCGAAAGATTGAGGACGAACTTCCTCAGCTAAATGATGAAGTAGTTGCTGAAGACGAATGACAACCGCCTCTACTGTTAAATTTGGATCGACAAGTTCTGAAAGCGAAGCCATGACTTCAGGCACAATTTGAGGATACACAAACTTTGTCTCTGCCTGTTGCAAACTTTCCTCATAAAAGTCACGAATAAGTGCAGCACGTTGTGAGCCGCTTCCTTCAATACATAAATAGATTTGAACAGCTACTCCTTGGCGTAGACGTCTTTGTGAAATGCCTGCAAATTTTTTCCCTTCAATACTTAAATCATAAGATCCTGGACAATAAGAGCCTACTATTTCATAAGCCTCAATTTTAGTAGCTACTTCTGGGAACAACCCCTTCACAAGATCTACCATTACATCATAGCCATCATTAATGCTAAGTGACTGAGTTTGTTCAGACAATATAATAGAAATATTGAGAACTCCTTCATCTAGCACTACCGCTAATCCACCCGAGTTACGAACGATAGGATGATAGCCTCTAGACTCTAGTAATTCCATACCTTGTTGAACATAAGGTAAACGATGATCTTGAATACCAAGTACAACCGAAGCCTCATGAACCCAGGTACGAATTGTTGGCGGCGAAGTTAATTGCCCAACTAATTGACACAACGTATCATCTGTCGCAAATGATTCTAACGGTGATCTTTGCTTTGCACTAATCGATTGATCATAAAAACGCCAAATTGGCTGTTGTAACATACTTTTCATATTGGTACTCCTCTATCTACATCTCTTCTCTTAGCATACATTATCTCTAGTTGGTGTCAAATTCGTGAACTACTATCATGAATTTAGGGATTTTGTACAAACTATGATAAACTAATTTTTGAATGGTATTCACTTATAAAGGAGTGTTTTCAATAATGAATGAAGCAGCAATTACATTAGATGGATGGTATGCTTTACATGACTTCCGCTCAATCGACTGGGCTTCTTGGAAACTTGTTTCTGCTGAAGAACGTCAGGCAGCAGTAGAAGAATTTATTGCTTATTTAGAAAAGCTAAACGAAGCTGATATCGCAAAAACAGGTGCACATGCATTTTATGCAATCGTTGGCCAAAAAGCTGACTTTATGATTATGACATTGCGTGAAACAATGGATGAGCTACAAGAGCTTGAAGCAGAATTTAATAAATTAGCGATAGCTGATTTTACAATTCCTACATACTCTTATGTATCTGTTGTGGAGCTTTCTAACTATTTAGCCGGCGAATCAAATGAAGATCCATACCAAAATCCACATGTACGTGCACGTTTATATCCTGAACTTCCACGTGCTAAATATGTATGCTTCTACCCGATGGATAAACGCCGTCAAGGGAACGATAACTGGTACATGCTATCAATGGATGAGCGTAAATCATTAATGCGTTCTCACGGAATGATTGGCCGAGGTTATGCTGGTAAAGTTAAGCAAATTATTACAGGTTCTGTGGGCTTTGATGATCACGAATGGGGCGTAACATTATTTGCTGATGATGTGCTACAATTCAAAAAATTAGTATATGAAATGCGCTTCGATGAAGTATCTGCACGCTACGGCGAGTTCGGTGAATTCTTCGTCGGAAACCTACTGGATAAAGATAAACTGGTTAAATTCTTAACTGTTTAATACCAATTAAAAATGCGAGTCCCTGCTATGGACTCGCATTTTTAAATTTCGTTTTCTTCAGCATTCTCGGATTCAAATATTAAAATAATGATATGAATAAAAAATCCAGTAAGAATCATCAGAAAAATCAAATACCCATTATATGGTTGATTGTAGTATTCTGCTATTGCTACTGCCAAAAAAGCACTGATAATAATGGCTACAAACATACTAAAAATACGCATGGATACGCTCCTTCATAAATGCATATATTATTTCATTTTTAGTATGTCTCGGTTAATAGTTACTATACTTGCTACGTAAAAGTTTTACGTCTAGGCAAGATTCATCTTTTTTGAGGATATATTCTTATAACGCTTCGCCAGATCCAAGATAAAAAAGCGCCATCCCTCTACGATGACACTTTCTTATCCAGTAGATTTTAACCTCCACATACTTCCTTAAGAGCTTTCATCCTTTACCTTTAAAATTAAAATAACCGTTTGAATAAAAAAGCCAATCACAATAATTAATATAAAGAGGTACCAATGGAGTGGCTGTCCATAAAACTCTCCTAGTAGAAAGGCTAATACTGCACTTAATAAAATCCCGAACCAAACCCCAATTTCCATTACCCATCACCTCACATGTATGGAATACACATGCAATTCATTTCACGTTCCCCTATTTCTATCTTTTTCTATTTACCCGTTTTATCTAAAAAACTATGGAACTTGTAGGATTATCAATTAATTTATGGGCATTTGTCGTTATTACTACTATATGCATACTAACTTTGATGTGTGATTGTCTTTCTTATCAAAATTGAACATGTCTACAATACCCTCGTGCATATACTGTCTGCGAGGAGGTATGAAAATCGCTGTTATCAAGACGAATGATGCACAAACAGCCCTACTAGCAAGACTTATGCGTGCCGAAGCAGAAGGTGAAGGAGAGCTAGGCATGTTAATGGTTGGGAATGTTGGTGTTAATCGTGTAAGGGGTGATTGTTTAGACTTTGGTGATATTCGAACAATTGAGCAGATGGTTTATCAACGTCCAGGAGGCTTTGAAGCGACTCAAAAAAGTTATTTTTATCAACGAGCACGTGATCAAGATATTCGGTTAGCAAAACGGGTGATTCAAGGCGAACGATTTCATCCAGCGACCCGCTCCTTATGGTTTTTCATGCCTGCAGGTGAATGTCCTGCACAATGGTATGGCCAGTGGAATACTGGCAGATTCAAATCTCATTGCTTTTTCTCGCCAACTGAACAAGATTGTCCTCAAATTTAAAAAGAAAGTAGGTCGATAATTGATGATGCCTTATTATTGGACACCAACAACGCAACAACAAATGACTCCTCCTCCAGTGACACTTCCAAGCGGAAGACCACCTGGTCGCGAAGAGTCCTATATAGAAAATATTTTAAGATTGAATCGAGGAAAACCAGCTACCTTCCATTTTTCTTTTGAGCATGCAGTAGAACAGGGAAAAAACACAAAAACTGTGCGTGGTGTAGTGGAAGCCGCTGGACGGGATCATGTCATTATCCGTGAACTTAAATCCAATCATCGTTTCCTATTCCCTATGATTTATTTTGATTTCGCTGAGTATGATGAAGAAATGGCTTATTTTAATCAGAATCCATAATTGTATTTTCTAGTGTAAAAATCCGCAATACGCTCACTGACAAATGGTCAATGAGCGTATGCGGATTTTTTATCGTTTACTCGATTTCATTTCCTTTTAAATACGCTAATGTTGCTTTACCTAAAGTTTTTGCAGCAATCAGCATGGCACGTTCATCAAAATCAAAGCGGGCATGATGATGAGGATAGGCCGTTTCCCACTCTGGCTTTTTAGCACCGGTGAAGAAGAATGTACCCGGTACTTTTTCTAAATAATAAGCAAAATCCTCCCCAACCATAAACGGTGGACATGTTCTTACGTGCGCTACACCTGGTACAGTTGAAGCTAGCTCAGTCACGAAATCGGTTTCTTTCTGATGATTATAAACAGGTGGATAGCCTCTTGAGTAGCGATACTCATAGCTTGCCCCGAATGCAAGGCAAGTTGCATTCAATACTGCTTCTAGCTCTCGCTCTATTTGTGTCCGCACCTCTTCTTCAAATGTACGAATTGTTCCCGCCAGTACCACTCGGTCAGCAATAACATTAAACGGATTAATTGCCTCGAAATGACCGATTGTTAACACAGCTGATTTTAATGGATCAATACGTCTTGAAACAAGCTGTTGAGCATTAATGACAAATTGTGAGGCAAGGGTTACAGCATCAATGGAGTGATGTGGCTCTGCACCATGACCACCCTTTCCTTGGATCGCAATTTCTACTTTATCAGCGGCAGCCATAATTGCGCCATCTTTCACTAAAATTTCTCCTAATGGTGTAGGTGCCCATAGATGTGTACCAAAAATAACATCTACCCCATCTAAACATCCGTCCTCTATCATTGGCTTTGCTCCACCTGGTGCCACTTCTTCAGCATGCTGATGAATAAAAACTACATTGCCTGCTATGTCGTCCTTCATCGCATTAAGTGCCTTAGCTAACCCGAGCAATGTGGCTGTATGACCATCATGCCCACAAGCATGCATTATTCCAGGTACTTTAGATTTATAGGGAACATCATTTTCCTCTTGTATAGCTAAAGCGTCAAAATCAGCTCGCAATGCTACTGTTTTGCCAGGTTTATTACCGTGTAATATGGCTACTACACCACGCCCCCCTACACCTTCACGAACCTCATGGCCCAATTCTCTATGAAAAGCAGCTATATAAGCTGGCGTCTTCTCTTCCTCAAAGGATAATTCAGGGTATTCGTGTAAGTGCCGACGAATTCCTACCATCTCATCATAGTAACGATCTATGAATGTAAATAGCTTTTCCATGCTTCCACAACCTCACTTTTTATATTTTCAAAATATTACAAGTAATAGTAGTGTACTATAATAACTTGTTAAATGAATACGATTTACATTGAGAGTAATTGTTTATAACAAAGAAAACTCTCCTACACATAGTGCAAGAGAGACATAATTTATTAGCGAGCATGTTTTAGAGCAGATAAGATAATGAGTAACCATCCTATTAAAAATAGGACGCCACCAATCGGTGTAATGGCACCCAACACTTTTATACCACTTATTGCTAATACATATAAGCTACCTGAAAAGAAAACAATCCCAAGGTTAAAGAAAATACCTGCCACATTTAATTGTTTCACTTCACCAAATAGTTTAGAGCTCATTAGTAGGCCAATAACTAGCAAGCCCGTAGCATGAAACATTTGATATTGGACTGCGGTTTCCCAAATACCTCGACTATATTCATCTAAAACTTCCTTTAACGCATGTGCACCGAATGCACCAAATGCCACTGCTAATAGGCCGTGAAGAGCACCTGACACGATAAATCTTTTCATTTCTCGTTACCCTACCTTTAAAATGGATTAAAAATCAAAAATGGAATCACCATTTGCTCCATCTTCTTCAATCTTTGAAGTATATAAAGTTGATGGTTTTGACTCTGCCACAAGCATTTGTGGTAAATGCTTAGGAGGTGTGATTGATGCGGTATCACTTGGAGAATCTAACACCACATCACATAATGCTCGAATGGCTATAAGAGCTTCGCGAATTTGTTGATCATTCCCTGCATTTTTTGCACCAGATAATTGTTTTTCAAGTTGTTGTATAACGGCTTGATAAGGAATCATTACATTCTCCCACTTTCTACTTTTGGTACAAATTTCAAACAATCCATACCTGAGGATTGTTTAACGACAACGGATGGTATTTGCTTTGTTTTAAAGCCATATGCTGCACAAGCTCGTGGGGTTTGTGGGTCCCAGGTTACTTTAAAGAACTGACACTTAAAACAATTCACCTTCATCATCGTCCCTCACTTTCTTCTATAATAACTGTATCATGATTTGTAGAGGGTATAAAGCAAACGATTTGTGCCAATCTATGCTAAACACCAATCAATGGGTTGCTTGCCCCACTCCTCTAATTGCTGGTTAATTGTTGAATATGGTTTACTTCCAAAAAATCCTCGGTATGCACTTAGAGGGCTCGGATGTGGCGCCTCGAGGATGGCATGAGGTGTTTTATATTTTCGTATCAGCTGTTTTTTTCGCTGTGCTGGTTTACCCCAAAGTACAAAAATAAGTGGTTCTTCCCTAGCTGCCAATTGATCAATTACTGCATCGGTAAATTGCTCCCACCCTTGATCTTTATGAGAATGTGCCTGTCCCGCTCGCACCGTAAGAACCGTATTTAAAAGCATGACACCTTGCTCTGCCCATTTTGTTAATGTTCCATTTTTAGGAATAGGACAGCCAATATCATCTTGTAGCTCTTGAAACATGTTTCGTAAGCTAGGTGGATGCGGAATACCTGGCTTAACTGAAAAGCTTAAGCCATGTGCTTGATTTGGACCATGATAAGGATCTTGTCCTAAAATCACTACCTTTACATCATGGTAAGCTGTTGTATAAAATGCATTCATTACATCATCCATTGGTGGATAAATTGTTTGTGTGGAATATTCATTTGCTATAAACTGGCGTAGTTGTTGATAGTATGGTTTTTCCATCTCTTTAGCGAGTATTTCTTGCCAATCATTCGGGAATACTTGTTTCATCGTCCATTAAGCCCCTTTCTCTTCTTACAACGGTACAAAAAATTAATCTTGAATTCAAGCGTCATTTCAAACTGACCTTATATAAATATCATATTCTGGCTATTTTTATAGAATCAGATTCAGACTATACTAAATGGTAAATTTAATTACGATAAAGGAGATCTTTTACATGACTCTAAAAAAAACATTAACAATTGCTGGTTCAGATACATCAGGCGGAGCTGGGATGCAAGCCGACCTAAAAACATTTCAAGAGCACGGTACATATGGTATGGTGGCTTTAACAGTTGTCGTAACAATGGATCCGAACGGCTGGACACATCATGTTACTCCACTCCCAACAGAGCTTTTACAAAAGCAAATTGACACAGCTCTTTCTACAGGTATTGATGCCATTAAAACAGGTATGTTATCAACTGAAGAAATCATTCGTATTGCTGGTGAGGCTATCGCAAAATCAGGCACAACAAATGTAGTTATCGATCCTGTGATGGTATGTAAGGGAGAAGATGAAGTCCTGAACCCTGGTAACACAGATGCTATGATACAACATCTTTTACCATTAGCAGCAGTCACAACACCTAATCTTTTCGAGGCTGGACAATTAGCTGGGACAGGTACACCCAAAACAATAGATGAAATGAAAACAGCAGCACGAAAAATCCATGAACTAGGTGCAAAAGCTGTTGTCATCAAAGGTGGAAAAGCACTAGCAACAGAAAAAGCAACAGACCTATTCTTCGATGGAGAAACATTCTTCCTATTAGAATCCGAGAAAGTTGCTTCGACTAATAACCATGGTGCAGGCTGTACATTTGCTGCTTCTGTAACGGCAAACCTTGCCAACGGTCTTTCTATTAAAGATGCTGTTATTGAGGCAAAAGAATTTGTATCAGCTGCCATCGCACATGGCTGGGCTCTAAATGACTATGTTGGTCCTGTCATGCACGGAGCAAAATCCCGTTATGGTGCTCCACAAGTAACAGTAACTGAAGTTTAATTAAGAAAGGGATGGCCTCAAAAGTTATTTGAGACATCCCTTTTCTTTACAGATATTTCTCCATCATCTCAAGCCTATAATCCCATGGGTCATTTATTGAAATAAATTGGGCTAAAGCCTTACTTTCCTTTTTACGCTCAGCACGTGCCTTTGCTCGCTCTGAAGCAGTTTCATGCAACCTCGTTTCCTCCACCGTTTCGGGGATAGCACGGGGAACTAACGCAGGTTTTTTATTGTCATCTAATGCTACAGAGGTTAATAATGCAGTCACTGCCACCTTTCTTTCCCCTGTTTTCAAGTTTTATTTAATTTTCAGAATATTACAATCTTTAAACGATTCTTTATTGTTTACGTATCAGCTAAAGTTAAAATGGGACAAGATACGTTAGGACTTCGTATCCCATATATTAGCTGTATGGGAGGGGAAAAGATGAAAAAAAACAAGATAGAGGACGTAACGGAAGAATCAGGATTACTAGCAGGAGAAATCACCTCTTCAAAAGTTGAAGTAATTTCTTCCATTATATTAACACTTGGTTACTCATTATCCACCCTTGCCACCATATTAGCTCTGCAGGAGGAGGAAGAATTAGCACAGGCCAAGACAACTGAAACCCAAGATCAAAATCTTTATATGAGGCAAATGTATAAGCAGCTACAAAATATGAACAATCGTTTAGATGCGATAGAGCGCAAGCTTAATCGATACTAACGAATACATAGCCTACACAAAAACTCAATAAAAAACCGCGACTCTCCGTCATAAAAGAGAATCGCGGTTTTTTACTATACTATGATAATGAGCTTCATTTTTCTTCCTTTTTCACAGCAACCTGTATACCTGTTAAAGGAACGTCATCTATTGTACCAAGATAGAGTTCGTTATTACCGAAATAATACTCCCTCTAACAGCTGGAGCTGTCTACACACACGATTTAGGAAGAAGTCATGGTTGCAATATCTATTAGGATGTGAAGATGGATACAATACAAAACGACACATTTTGTACATATTTATTTTCACACTCCCTATATTGATACATTACAATAATTTTTTCAAGAATATTGCTTAAAAATTTATCATAGATTAAGAGATGATGATTCATTTACCTTGAAGACGTCTCAGAATTATTAGAGAAATGTATGAGTTTGTTTAGTTAAACATTCTCGCTAAATTTTACTTGCCAGTCTAAAAAAATCTTGGCGTTTATTTATCTACTTCCAAAACAAAGTGTAAGTAGCAATAACTCCGAGGCTCAATGTAAATAAATCATGAATTTTTAATACCAAAGCAATCAATTTCCCTTTGCGAATTTTTTTTACTATACTAAAAGGAGAAATGATCGAGAGGAGTGTTAAGATGCAAGAAGTACAAGTAGAGACGTTGCAAGAATTGCTGAATTCTTTCGCCAACAAAGACGTTTATATTCATCTTGAGACGACAAACGGTTCTTATGCAGCACACTATGATGAAAAATTCTTTAATGCAGGTGCTTTTATTCGCAATGCTAAGATTAATTATGAGCTTGCTAAAGTGGTAGATCATGCACCGCATCGTGTTGGTTTAAAATTACCTCATGGTTGGGTTTATGCACAAGGCATTACACATTTTGAATTAGATGATTTAGGCCGTTTATTAATGGCTGGACTAGACTATTCTGGAAAATTGGCGATTGCACTTGAAATTAGTGAAACGCCATTTAGTTACTAAGGGGGACGACTATTTGAATTTACAACCACAACGTCATATTTTAATTGTGTACCCTCACCCAGATGATGAGGCTTTTTCAGTTGCCGGTACAATCGCCTACTATACAAAGAAAATGAATACACCTGTTACATATGCCTGTTTAACATTAGGCGAAATGGGACGTAATTTAGGTAATCCACCCTTTGCAACGCGTGAGTCCTTACCTGAAATCCGCCGTAAGGAGCTAGTTGCAGCAGCAGAGGCAATGGGTATTCAAGATTTACGTATGCTTGGTTTGAGAGATAAAACAATTGAATTTGAAGATGATGAGAAAATGGTAAAATTAGTGGAAGGTCTAATTGAAGAGCTAATGCCTTCTTTAATTTTCACATTCTTACCTGGTTTTGCAGTTCATCCAGACCACGAAGCAACAGCGCGTGCTGTTGTAGAGGCTGTACGCCGTATGCCAAAGGCTGCTCGTCCACAAGTATTTGGATGCGCTTTTGCCAATGATACGATTGAAAAAAATGGTGAACCGCATATTGTCTACGATATTCGTGAAATGAGAATGGACAAATTAAAAGCATTACAAGCCCATGCATCACAAACGGGCTGGATGATGCAGGAAACTGAAAAACGCATTGATGACGGTGAACCAATGAGTGAGAGCTGGCTCAATGTTGAAAAATTCTATATTGTTGATCCTGACAAATATGTAAAATAAAAAACGTTCTGTTCTCATTTTATCTTTGAGAACAGAACGTTTTTATTAGGAAGCTCTTACTTTATTCAAAATATGCACAACCATGGTGATTAGAAAAGCAACCACTAAGAATAAGAAGAATAAATAATGTGGTATATGGATATCGACAACACTCACTAACATTTTTAAGCCAATGACCCCAATAATTATAAAGGCTGTTGCTTCGAGCTCAGGAATTTTTTCGATAATGATTAAAAAAACACCTGCAATCGTTCTCATCATTAATATTCCTAACATTCCTCCAATTAAAAGCACCCACACTTGATCTGATACGGCAAAGGCAGCAAATATGGAATCGATTGAAAATGCAATGTCCATTAGTTCAACAGAGATGACCGTTGCCCAAAAGGTGCCAAAAAGACGTACCATCCATCCTGATTTTTTTACTTCTTTCACACTATCTTCATTCCCTATATGAAGAAAATGAGCCACACAGAGCCAAGCCAAATATAAAGCACCTAACACTTTAATAAACCAAAACTCTACAAGGTATACCCCTATACCAATGAATAAAAATCTAAAAAAATAGGCACCTAACATCCCATACATTAACGCTCGTTTACGTTGTTTATCTGGTAAATGTTTAACGAGTACTGCTAATACTAGTGCATTATCGGCTGACAGCAATCCTTCTATTATAATTAATGAGGAAATTAGCCCCCAAGATACAGGGTCGGTCAATACTTCCTGCCACATGGCCCAATCAAAAAATTGCCTATATGTAGATAGAATTCCTTGAATGATCTCCACCACTTACCCTCCCACTTGTCCTAAGCTAATCTAGTATATGCTTGACCATTTTTGTTATGAGAGTTGTATTTATTTGATAAAACGCTTACATCTTAAAATAGACACGGAAAATTTAGAATTTACTAAAAATTAATCACAAAAAGCAAAAAAAGTGTGCTATTATAGATGAATGTTTTAAACGTATAACGGAGGATGAATACTATGGAAGTTGCTGATACTAGAACCGTGCAAGTAGAGAATGTCTTAATTGCACATCATTTTTTAAAAGATGTAGTTGTGCATACGCCACTACAAAAAAACGACTATTTATCTGAGAAATACGGAGCAAATATTTATTTTAAACGCGAAGATTTACAGCATGTACGCTCATTCAAACTTCGTGGTGCCTATTATAAAATTAAAAAAATTGAAGATGAAGCACGCAATGCGGGTGTGGTCTGTGCAAGTGCAGGAAATCATGCACAAGGTGTAGCTTACGCCTGTGCACAATTAAAAATTCAAGCTAGCATTTTTATGCCCCAAACAACACCTAAGCAAAAAATAGATCAGGTCCGCATGTTTGGCCGTGAATATGTAGAGATTATTTTAGCAGGCGATACATTTGATGACTCTGCCGAAAGCGCGTTAAGTTACTGTGAGGAACACGGTAAAATTTTCATTCATCCATTTGATGATTTCGATGTTATTGCGGGTCAAGGAACTGTAGCAGTTGAAATTATGAATGACATGGAGGAACCAATCGACTACGTATTTGGTAGTATAGGCGGTGGTGGCTTAATGTCAGGCGTTTCTGCCTACGTGAAAAACCTCTCCCCTTCTAGTAAAATTATTGGTGTCGAACCAGCTGGAGCGGGCAGTATGAAAGCTGCTTTTGCTGAAGGTGGTGCGGTGGCTCTTGATTGGATTGACAAATTCGTCGATGGAGCTGCAGTAAAATGCGTCGGTCATCACACATATGATGTTTGTCGTCGCTATTTAGACGACATACTACTTGTACCTGAAGGCAAAGTTTGTACAACAATCTTAGATCTATATAATAAACATGCGATTATTGCCGAGCCTGCTGGAGCACTGTCAGTTGCAGCTCTTGATTTTTATAAGGAAGAAATTAAAGGTAAGTCAGTCGTTGTCATTATTAGTGGTGGTAATAATGATATTGGACGAATGCAGGAGATTAAGGAAAAGTCGCTTATTCATGAAGGGTTGCTTTACTACTTCATTGTCAGCTTCCCTCAACGTGCAGGCGCACTACGCCAATTCCTCACTAGTGTGCTAGGACCAAATGATGACATCACTACGTTTGAATATACTAAGAAAAACAATAAAGAAAGTGGTCCTGCCTTAGTCGGTATTGAACTTGGCGATCGAGCTGATTATGAAGGGTTGCTAGCGCGAATGAATGAGTTTGGCTTCAAATACAAAGAAGTAAACAATGACATTCAACTATTTGGCTTACTAGTTTAAAATAAAGAGTCTCACTGCTTAGCAGGTGAATTGATTTGGTCATCAACTTAAGAAAATAACAAAAGGAATCGAGCGTGAAAGTTCTCGATTCCTTTTAGCGTTCCAATTATCCTAATAAAGCACGATCTGAATTCATTTTTTCACCACGTATGCGTTCAAATTCAGCCATTAAATCTGGGATGGTTAATTCATGTTTACGATCTTCACCAACCTCTAAAATGATTTGCCCTTTATCCATCATTATAAGACGATTCCCTAAATCTAAAGCTTGTTGCATATTATGCGTGACCATTAATGTCGTTAAATTATCTTTTTCCACTAGATACTTTGTAATCCGAGTAATTAACTCTGCACGAGATGGATCAAGTGCAGCTGTATGCTCATCCAGCAATAAAATAGACGGTTTCGTGAATGTAGCCATTAATAATGACAATGCTTGACGTTCCCCACCTGACAGTAGGCCTACTTTTGCGGAAAGTCGATTTTCAAGATTTAAACCAAGCATCTCTAATGATTCCTTGAAAAATTCACGGCGCTTTTTATCTACACCGATACGTAAGCCTCTGCTCTTATTTCTTGAGTATGCTAATGCGACGTTTTCTTCAATTGTCATAGCAGGTGCTGTACCTGCCATTGGATCTTGGAACACACGACCAATATATTGCGAGCGTTTATATTCAGGTAAATTCGTCACATCATTACCATCGATGGACACTGTCCCAAAATCAGGTGTTAAAGCTCCTGAAATCATATTCATCATCGTAGACTTCCCTGCTCCATTACTACCGATGATTGTCACAAAATCCCCTGGTTTTAAGTGAAGATTAATTTCTGCAAGTGCAATTTTTTCATCTGGTGTTCCTTCATTAAACACCTTATTAATGCCATGTAATTTAAGCAAGGCCTTTTCCCCCTCGCTCTACAGTTTTTACTGGTTTAAGTTCTGCAGCACGTTTCGCCTTTCGTTTGCGCTCCTTAGTCTTGTTGATAAATTGCGGTAAGACAAGTGCCAAAATAACGATGATTGCTGTAATTAATTTCATATCTCCTGAATCAAGGAAATCTACACGTAAAGCTAATGCTAGAATAATACGATAAATGATCGCGCCAGCAATGACTGCAAAAGTAGTACGAATAATTGTTTTTGTACCAAAAATGGCTTCACCAATAATAACCGAAGCAAGACCGATAACAATCATACCAATCCCCATACTAACATCGGAGAACTTCGAGTATTGTGCGATTAAAGCTCCAGAAAATGCGACAAGTGCATTAGAAAGTCCTAGACCTAGAATGATAAGTGTATCTGTATTTGCTGAGAAGCTACGAATCATTCGTTTATTATCACCAGTTGCTCGAATAGCAAGCCCTACCTCAGTCTTTAAGAACCAGTCTGCTAATAATTTAATTAAAATCGTGATGATTAATACGACAATCAGCACACTCCATGTACCTGGTACATGCTGAAATCCCATGCCTTTTAATAGGTTATTAAGAGCATCATCGATCCCTAAATTACTCCAAAATGTTTGAAACTTTGAAAATATCGTTTCTGAATTTAGCAGTGGAATATTCGGGCGACCTATCGTATTTTCTGCAGTTAACCCCATAATACGTAGGTTTATTGAGTACAATGCAATCATCATTAATATCCCTGATAATAGCGGATTAATCTTCCCTTTCGTGTGGAGAATTCCTGTCATACATCCAGCAATAAATCCAGCAACAATTGCCACTAAAGTCGCTAAGATTGGGTGGTAGCCAAGCAAGACCATTGTTGCTGCAGTTGCCGCCCCTGTTACAAAGCTTCCATCAACCGTTAAATCCGGAAAATCTAACACCCGAAATGTTAAATATACACCAAGTGCCATAATTGCATAGATGATTCCTTGCTCCACTGCGCCAAATAATGCTAAAAACATCGTTGAATCATCTCCTAAATCTCTTTTTTATTTATACCGCTTATAAATGAAGATAAAGCGGGGATAGTTCTCCCCCGCTTCGTTTTACTTTTCTAGAAGTTCTGCACCCCAAGAATCTTTAATTTCAATTTCTAAATCATCCGCTACCTTTTTATTGATTAGTAGTTTTAAATTTTGTGGATATTGTGCTGGTGTATCAGCAGGTGTAGCTTCACCTTTTAAAATTTTCACAGCCATTTGTCCAGCTTCATAGCCAATATCAAAATATTCGAAACCATAAGCAGCTAAACCGCCTCGTGCAACAGAGTCTAGCTCTCCTACGATAAGTGGTAATTTATTTGTGTTAGCAACATCAATAACAGATTCTAACGCAGAAACCACTGTGTTATCAGTAATAATATAGAAAGCATCTACTTTACCAATTAACGATTCTGTTGCTTGTTTCACATCTGCTGAAGTGGATGCCGAAGCTTCTACAACCGTTAAGCCCTGCTCACCCATAACTTTTTTCACTTCTGAAACTTGTGCTACAGAGTTTTGCTCACCAGCATTGTAGACCATACCCACATTCTTTGCGCCAAGCTCTTTTAGAAATGCTACTGTTTTAGAAATCGTTTCAGGATGTAAATCGATTGTACCTGTAACATTTTTTCCTGGTTTCTCCATTGATTCAATTAACTGTGCACCAACAGCATCTGTTACAGAAGTGAAGATGATTGGAATATCACTTGTAGCTGTAGCAGCTGCTTGAGCAGAAGGTGTAGAGTTAGCAAAAATTAAATCTACGTTTGCACTCACTAGATTGTTAGCAATCGTTGTGTTAAGACTGTTATCTCCTTGTGCAATTTGTGAATCATATTCAACTTTTAATCCAGCATCTTCAATTGCCTTTTTAAAGCCTTCTGTTGCTGCATTTAAAGATGGATGTTCAACAATTTGAGTAATGCCGATTTTATATGTTTTATCATCTGCATTTCCGCTCTCACTTGCGTTGTTTGATTCATTCCCTTTTGAATCCGTTGAACTAGAACCACCACTACCACAGGCAGCAAGAAGTAACACTAATCCAAATAGAAGGAATGACAGCTTTTTTACATTGCCCTTCACAAATAATCCCCCCGATTAATAACTAAAATATCTATCGCACTTTATCCAAACAAAGTGTGAATGTATCGCTATATTATCGTTATTATTGAGCCTCGTCAACAACATTATGAATGTTCTGACTTTTAAATTTAACAAAATATTTTAGCTAATCATTCAATTTGGCGCTTTAAACCGCTAAACTACGCTGTTTTAGTTATTCGTTTTCTTTTTTAACATAGTAAAAAATATTTATGACAATTTTGCGACGCTAGGTCATTGTGGACAAAGTCTGACATTTGACTTCTACTAGATATCTATAATAAAATGTTTACTTGTGTGAAAGCACCGTGGTTCGTAACCATCCCACGAAAAAAAACTAAGGAGAAATGAATATGAAGATAAAATTTTTAGCAGCAAGTGGTATTATTGCAGCTTTATATATTGCTGTGACAATGCTTGTTGCACCATTTGGTTTTACAGAAGTACAGTTCCGCGTATCCGAGATTTTTAACCATCTAGTGGCCTTTAATCCACGCTTTGCCGTAGGGATCATTATTGGAGTATTGATCTCCAATCTTTTTTCACCACTTGGCATTTACGATTTAGTGTTTGGTGTTGGTCATTCTATGATCACACTTGGACTGTTCATTTTAATCTGTAAATTTGTCAAAAATATTTGGGCACGTTTAATTATTAATACATTTTTATTTACATGCACTATGTTTATCATTGCCTTTGAACTAAACTTAGCCTTAGAGCTTCCATTCTTCTGGACTTGGCTAACAGTGGCTGCTGGTGAGTTTGTTGTGTTAGCAGTTGGTGCACCTATTATGTATGGACTAAATAAACGTCTTCACTTTAAAAATTTGATTTAACAGACGAGTCTTAGGATTCGTCTTTTTTTCTTGACACTATTCTGAAAATATTCTACAATTCTTTCTAATAAATGCAAGGAAGAAGAGTAGTAGCAAGCACTGTAACTTCAAGAGAGCTGGTGGTAGGTGCAAACCAGTAGTATGTACTTGTGAATGGACTTCAGAGCAGCCTTATCCAAATGTAAGGCCGACCCACTCCCCGTTATCGGAGTAGAAGAGCGCGCAAAAATGCGAATCAAGGTGGCACCACGGTTACTCGTCCTTTTTATGAGGATTGGAGTGGCTTTTTTTTATGGAAAAATAGTATAGAGGAGTCGAGTAAAGATGAGTACAGTAGTAGAGAAAAAAGGTTATTTTGGTGAATTTGGAGGAAGCTTTGTTCCAGAGGAGCTTCAAAATGTATTAACTATTTTAGACGAGAATTTCCAAAAGTATAAAGATGATGAAGACTTTAAGAAAGAATTGGATTACTATTTCCGTGAATACGTTGGACGTAAATCCCCTCTTTACTTTGCAGAAAATTTAACAAAGCAATTAGGTGGCGCAAAAATTTATTTAAAACGTGAAGATCTTAACCATACAGGCTCACATAAAATCAATAATGTATTAGGCCAGATTTTACTAGCTAAACGTATGGGAGCAAATCGCGTTATTGCCGAAACAGGCGCTGGACAACATGGTGTAGCAACGGCAACTGCTTGTGCCATGTTCGGGATTGATTGCACCATTTATATGGGCTTGGAGGATACAAAACGTCAGGCATTAAATGTATTTCGTATGGAGCTTCTTGGTGCGAAAGTAGTAGCTGTTGATAAAGGGCAAGGTCGCTTAAAAGATGCTGTTGATGAAGCGTTCGCTGATTTAGTAGAAAACTATGAAACAACATTCTATTTATTAGGCTCAGCAGTTGGACCACATCCTTTCCCTTCAATGGTTAAACATTTTCAATCTGTCATTAGCCGTGAAAGTCGTGAGCAAATTTTAGCAAAGGAAGGAAAGCTTCCAACAGCCGTCCTTGCCTGTGTCGGCGGTGGTAGTAATGCCATTGGAGCATTTGCTGATTATATTGCAGATGAAAGCGTTCGTCTTATTGGAATCGAACCCGATCAAGCTGCTACATTAAACGAAGGGACGCCTGGGGAGCTACATGGCTTCAAATGTTTAGTGTTACAAGATGATGAAGGAAATCCCCTACCAACATATTCAATTGCAGCTGGTCTAGATTACCCTGGAGCAGGTCCAGAACATAGTCATTTGAAAACAATTGGCCGTGCGGAGTATGTAACTGTTACAAACGAAGAAGTTCTAGAGGCGTTTCAAGTACTTTCAAAGGTCGAAGGTATTATTCCTGCCCTTGAAAGCTCACATGCAGTTGCATATGCTCTAAAATTAGCACCAACTTTACCATCTGAGGAAAGCATTATTATTAATATCTCAGGTCGTGGTGATAAAGACGTTGAACAAGTTTTCCATATGTTAACAAAATAGTATTGTAAAAGAGCGATCTCCCTTTTTGGGACATCGCTCTTTTTACTTTATTTTAGTAAATTTCTGTAATATTATTTGCCATTAGGATTTACCTCTAAAACACTGTAGCTTACACTATTATGAAATTGCCTTTTTATGCAGCTTAATTTTCAGTTTTTCTAACATATCAACTGTCATTTTAGCTAAATCATACTCTGCTTTAAAGCCCCATTCTTTTTGGGCTGCTTCTATATTTAAAGAGTTTGGCCAGCTATCTGCTATAGCCTGACGCACTGGGTCCACCTGATAGTCCATTGTGAAATTCGGTAAGTGTTTCTTGATTTCAGCTGCAATTTGCGACGGTTCAAAGCTCATTGCTGTAATATTAAAAGCATTACGATGAACTAGCTTATTACCATCTGCCTCCATCAAATCTACAATAGCTTGTAAAGCATCTGGCATGTACATCATATCCATAAACGTACCCTCTTGGATATAAGATGTATACTTGCCCTGTTCGATCGCTTCATAGAAAATCTCTACCGCATAATCAGTCGTACCACCACCTGGAGGTGTTACATAGGAAATTAATCCAGGGAAGCGTACACCACGTGTATCAACGCCAAAACGATTAAAATAATAATCACATAGTAACTCACCCGCTACTTTATTAACGCCATACATTGTCGTTGGTCGTTGCAAAGTATCCTGCGGTGTATCTTCCTTCGGTGTAGATGGGCCAAATGCTCCAATAGAGCTTGGCGTGAAAAATTGCATATTTAACTCTCGTGAAACTTCCAATGCATTCATTAATCCACCCATATTTAAATTCCAAGCTAACAATGGATTTCTTTCAGCAGTAGCAGATAATAATGCCGCTAAATGCATCATCGTATCTGCACCGAAATCCTTTGCTAGATCATGCATTCTTTGTCCATCTGTCACGTCCAATATTTCAAATGGGCCCTTAGTATGTTCAAGCTTTCTAATATCTGTAGCAAGTATATTGTCCTCTCCATAAATACCACGAAGTTTTTCTACAAGCTCAGAACCTATTTGACCAAGTGCCCCAGTAACAATTATCTTTTTCATTTCTCAAAACCTCCACATGTGAACAATTGTACTTATGGAAAGTACAAAAATATATTGATAAACATTGATTTAATAACACTTTCAATGAAATTCATTATAATGTGTTCGTTTTGAAAATACAACAATTATATTAACGATATTCCTTAAAAGGAACAAACAATCCCTTACTTTCAGTATATGAACTCATAAAAAATATTGTGCTACAAAAATATATAAAACACATTTGTACATCTGAAGGATACACATTTTGTTGTTAACTCTATTTTATAAACAAACAAAAAAAGAATCCCCTTTCTCATAGGAGATTCCCTTTCAACATTTTTCTTTGAGAATAAATTATATCGAAAAACGTTTTACAGCTATTTGCAAAACTTTTGATACTTTGCGCAATTCTTTAATATAATTATTGAATTGTTCCTGTGCTGCCAATTGGTCTGCTGTTAGTGTAGCAACATGCTTAGTAGACATGGTATTCGTATCCGATAAAGCTGTTAACATAACAGCATCCTCACTTACTGTCTTTGTGTGATTGGCAATCTCTTGAACAGTGGCAGTTACTTCCATCATATAAGGCTTAATAGTATGTACTTTTTCTAAAATTTGATCGAAGCTTGACGCAGTTTGCCCTGTTACAGCAACACCTTTTTCAGTTGCCACCAACACGCCCTCCATCATTTGTACGGCATAGCTCGAATCTAAATGGATATTCTGGACAATGGATGTAATCGTTTGTGTTGATTGGACCGTTTGTTCTGCTAACTTGCGTACCTCATTAGCAACAACCGCGAATCCCTTTCCATGTTCTCCTGCTCTAGCAGCTTCGATAGATGCATTTAACGCTAATAAGTTGGTTTGTGCTGTTATTTTTTCAATGACCTCAATCATTTGATCAATCGATGATGCACGCTCAACCAAATTAAAGATCGCTGTATTGGATTTTTCAACAGCCTCCTTAATAGCCTTCATTTGTGCTAAATTAGCCTGTACAATTTCTGTTCCGCTTTCTGCATCTCGTGCTGTATGATGTGCGAAGCTTTCCACGACCTGCACTTTCTCTAAGATGACCTGTACATCATGTAAAACTTCCTCTAAGGAAGCCGTATTGGAAGCTAATTTGCTTGTAGAAGCTGCCGTTGAATCAGCAATAGATTGTACATCCTTTGCAATTTTTAACGTTGTTGTTGATGATTGCTCTGAGGATTCTTGTAATTTACCTGTCATTTCCTCTACTTCATAAGCACTATCCGTTACAGTATGGAGTAAACGCTTCACCTCAGTAGTCATTTGATTGTACGACAATACTACCTCACCAAGCTCATCATGGGCCACATAACTAGCATTTGCAGTGAAATCTCCTTGCTCTGCTCGTTTTAATAATGACTTTAATTGGCGCGTTGGCACATTGACTGATTGGGTTGCAATAAATCCGATCAGAATGACAAGCATCACAACCGTTAAACATACACCCCCTAGTAACCAATATCCAAATTGCACATCTTTCTGATAAGATTTTTGTCGATCTTTAGCTCTTTCAACTAAATAATTTTGTGTTTCTTCTAATAATGTATGACTTTCTTGACTTATGGGTAGAAAAGTCTGCGAATAAAACTGCTCTAGCTCTCCTTGGTTCAATTGCTTATAGTCCTCAATCAAATTTTCCTGCTCCTTGAACAAAGCTTTATATTTTTTGATCTGATGACTCATTTTTTTATCGATTTCCTGGCTATCTAGTTGCTCAATAGGCATAGTCATGTCTTTTAAAACGACAGTCATTTCTTGATAATCACCCTTAGCATCTACTATAAAGTCTAGTTGACGCTGTGATTCTTCAAGCTCATTTAGCAAACTAATTGGGACAAGTCCCTGTGTGTAACTCTCACTTGCATGCCACGACATCTTCCTCAAATAATCTACACTAAACACACCTAGCAATACATTCGATAATACACAAACAATCATGAGTACAAGTAACTTGTCCTTCACCTTTATGAAACGAAAAAAATGCATGATCCTTGGCTCCTTCTCCAACTCTTACCAATAATAATAGTATGAGGATATAAAGCCAGTGTTATGTTTTTGTAAAGATTACGCGAAGAATTAAGAGTTTTTGCCCACTCGATAGTTCTATATAAGTAATTTAATATACTTTTTATTTCATACTATTGATCCTAATTAACACCAATTCACTTCCTGAAACCTTCCATGCATTCCCAACGTTTATAGTATATAGAGAATGGAGGTATTACATTTGTCGCAACTCAAGAGATTGGACGTTAGTTTAATAGTAAGTCTTCTTCTGCTAGGTGGTATTAGCTGCCTTTTTGTCCATTCTAGTAGTGTCAACTTCGCTCAATATTCTAGTTCCTTCATTATTAAGCAATTTATATTTTACTTTATTGGTTTTTTTATCATGTTTGGAATTTCCCTACTTGATATTGAACAATTAAAAAGGATTGGCTGGCCATTTTATGGATTGATAGTACTATTAACGGCTGGACTAATCATTGCACCAGAGAGTATAGCTAGGACCATCAATCAAGCTAAATCTTGGTATCAAATACCGTTTTTAGGCTCTCTCCAGCCATCAGAATTTTTAAAGTTCGCCTTTTTAATTGTTGTGAGTAAGGTCATTATTGCACATCAAGAGAAAAATGTACGCCCCTCTTATCTAGCCGATCTATGGCTACTCATAAAAATCGGGCTTATTGTCCTTCCTCCTACCCTTCTTGTTTATAAACAACCCGATACAGGAATGGTAATGTTGTATATGGCAATGATCTTACCAATGATCTTCTTTTCAGGTATTCAAAAAAAGCTTCTTGTCATTTTTACTGCCATCCCATTAGTGATAATTAGTACTATCTTAGTGCTCTATGTCAGATTTAACGAATTTTTTACAGAGAAAATTTTAGGTTCCTTGTCAGGACACCAAGTTTCTAGGATTTATGGATGGCTTCAGCCCTATGAATATACAGATTCATCTTTTCAAGTTCGCCAAGGCTTTTTAGCCATCGGATCTGGGGAATTAGCAGGCAAGGGTTATCTCAACAACAATGTCTATGTACCTGAAAAGCACACCGATTTTATATTTTCTGCCATAGCGGAGGAGTTGGGTTTTATGGGTGGAGCCTTTGTGATTGCCCTACTATTTTTCGTTATTTACCGTATTGTTCTTATTACAGTAGAAGCGAAGGACCCCTTTATGACTTTAATGGGCGCAGGGATTTCCAGCTTACTAGCCTTCCAAATTACTCAAAATATTGGTATGACGATTGGTCTCCTGCCTGTCACAGGTGTAACCTTACCATTTTTAAGTTATGGTGGTAGTTCATTGTTATCGAATTTCATGCTTATGGGAATCGTCATGATTATTCATAAATCTTATAAGGGTTACATGTTTAAGGTAGAGGACTAGGAGATGGAAACTTATGAATATTACATTAAAAAAGCGAATTCTTTTATTATTGCTAATAACAGGCGTAATTCTATCTGTATTGATTATCCGTCTCGCCTTTGTCATGCTTTAAAATACAAAAGCTGTCTCTTAAACTTCACTTAAGAGACAGCAATTATTTACAGCTGATTTATACTATCCACAACAACCTCAAGTATGCGTTCCAGATCTTCTTTTGAAATATTAAGTGGTGGAGATAATGTTAAAACATTATTAAACCCTGCAACGGTTGCCCCATTTTTCCCAATGATGACCCCTTGCTCTTTACATTTCGCAATGACAGTATTCACCTTTTCCACCGGTAAAGGATCTTTCGAGACTTTATCAACAACTAATTCAATCCCAATCAATAAGCCTTTTCCTCGTACATCTCCTACATTTGAATGATGCTGCAATTCTTGTTGTAAAGATTGTAATGTGGCAGCGCCCACTTCTTTGGATCGCTCGAACAATGCTTCTTGTTCAAGAATTTCAATATTCTTCAATGCTACTGCACATGCCACTGGGGAGCCGCCAAATGTATTCACATGGCGGAAATAGCCGTATGCATCAGAACCTGTAAACGCCTCATAAATTTCGCGTTTTACCGCAGTAGCAGATAGTGGTAAGTAGGCACTTGTAATTCCTTTAGCCATCGTAATAATATCTGGCTTTACTCCATAATTCATAAATCCAAAAGGCTTCCCTGTACGACCGAAGCCACAAATAACTTCATCGACAATCATTAAAGCACCGTGTTTTTTACATACTGCCTCAATGCCTTTTAAATAGTTTTCCGGTGGCATAATAACACCGCCACCTGTAATAATGGGCTCTAAGATCATGGCGGCAATGGTATCGCCTAGCTCCCATGTCATCGTTTTGTCTACAGCCTTTACACTCGCTAAATCTAATGGGGCAATAGTATCACTTTCATACTCGCGATATTGATCAGGTGGTGCAACATGGATAAACCCAGGTGATAGTGGCTCATATTTATATTTGCGCTCCGCCTGCCCTGTTGCCGCTAATGCACCGAATGAGTTCCCATGATAAGCACGGTAGCGAGAGACAATTTTATAGCGAGAGCTTTGTCCCTTTTGCTGGTGGTATTGTCGAGCAATTTTAAAAGCTGTTTCATTCGCCTCTGAACCGCTATTAGAGAAGAAAATAACGTAATCTCCACCAAGCATGTCATTTAGCTTTTCGGCTAGTTCGACTGCTGGCAAATGCCCCTGGGATAACGGAGCATACGCATTTTTCATCATTTGCTCATGTGCAGCATCGGCTAATTCTTTACGTCCATAGCCAACATTGACACACCATAGCCCAGCCATCGCATCAATATATTCCACACCATCTGTATCAATAATTCTGGCACCATCAGATTTCTCCACTACATATGTGGCTTGTGGATTGTACGGTTTCATTGAATGCCATACATATTGCTCATCCTTTGTTAATACATCACTTTTAAGATTTGTCTGCGTCATAGCCAAACACCCCTCCTTATTATTTTCACTGCATTAGCTTTTCGCGTCGTTATTGCTTGGGAATGCAAAGGAACTTGTTGTATCCTCAGTTTCATCTGGCCAGCGTTCAGAAATGGTTTTTGCTTTTGTAAAGAATCTCGCTTGATCTGGTCCAAACATATGCCCCTCACCAAATTTAGAGCGTTTCCATCCCCCAAAGTTGTGATAGCCAACAGGAATTGGTATTGGTACATTAACCCCTACCATGCCAACTTCTATTTCTTCTTGGAATCTACGTGCTGCTGCTCCACTGCTTGTAAACATGGTTACACCATTACCAAGTTCATGGTCATTTATGAGATCAATCGCTTCTTGTAATGTATCTACACCTACTACAATACGCGCTGGTCCAAAAACCTCTTCTTTAAAGATCGTCATTTCTGGTGTCACATTGTTCAGTAGTGTTGGACCAAGATAAAAACCATTAGACGTTTCGCATACTTTTGGATGTCTACCGTCGATGACAAGATTTGCTCCTTCAGTGACTGCCCCATCGATATAACGTATAATTGTTTCCTTCGATTGTTTAGTAATGACTGGGCCAAAGTCGACATCTTGCTCTGTATATGGCCCTACCTTAAGTTGAGATATTTTATGTTTCAATATTTCTGTAAAACGTTGTTCCGTATCCTTACCTACAACAAGTGCACCTGAAATAGCCATACAGCGCTGAGAGGCTGCACCATATGCGGCTCCTAAAAAGGCATTGGCTGTTTGTTCTAAGTTGGCATCTGGCATAACAATCATGAAATTCTTTCCACCGCCAAATGCTGCAACTCGTTTATTGTGTTTTGTTCCAGTTTGATAGATATATTCAGCAACAGGCGTTGACCCAACAAATGAAATTGCTTGAATCTCTTTGTTTTCTAATAGTTCATCGACTGCCTCTTTATCTCCATTAACCACTGTCCAAATACCATCTGGAAGTCCTGCCTCTTTCCATAATTGGCTTAAATATAAGGCAGAAATAGGAACGCGCTCCGACGGCTTTAATATAACGGCATTCCCTACAGCAACTGCCATACTTGTAATAGCAAGTGGTACCATAACAGGGAAATTAAATGGTGCAATGGTTGCTACTACGCCGAGTGGCGATTTGGCAGAAAAAGCATTAATATTTCCACCTACATTGACGGAATACTCCCCTTTTAGCATTTGGGGTGCACTGATTGCCATATCAACTGATTCAATACCACGAACAATCTCACCTTTTGCATCTTCCCTTGTTTTACCACTTTCCTGACAAATCATATTGATTAGCTTATCCTGTCTTTCTACTAACAATTGACGGAAACGATGTAGCACTTCTACTCGTTTACCTATTGATGTCTTTTTCCATGCTGGGAAGGCCTCTTTTGCAAGCTGAATAGCATGCTTTACTTCATCTTTTGAAGCAAGAGGTACTCTTGCAATGACCTCACCTGTGGATGGGTTATACACTTCTGTGAATCGACCACTTGTACCAGCTACCTCTTCACCGTTAATAAAATGTGTTAGCGTTTTCATTTCTTGCTGAACTGTCATAATGAGACCACTCCTTCATCGTATTATTGTTCAAAATCAAACTCTTCCTTGCTGAAAATAGAGCTTGATTCATCGGCTTGTTTAACTGTCTTTTTCTTTTGCGTAAGCATATAGAAAATCATCACAACTGCAACGACAACACATGTGAATAAAATTTGCGAGCGCATAGACTCTATAAAGAACATCGCAATTAATAAAGCCGTTGTTGCTAGTATTGTGAAATACGTTAAATAAGGGAATAACCACATTTTCACCTTTAATAGCTCCGGGTTTTCCTGTTCAATCTTCCGTCGCATTTTTAATTGTGAAAAGGCAATGATTAAATAAAGAATGAGCGTTATAGCACTACAAGAACTTAGTAAAAACATAAAAACTTTATCTGGAGAAACATAATTCATAATAACTGCAATATAAGAGAAAAATGTTGCTGCTAAAATGGCATTTACAGGAGCACCTTTTTTATTTAATTTTAAAAATGCTTTTGGGGCCTCCCCTTTCTCCGCTAGAGAAAATACCATTCGTGAAGTTGCATAAAGTGCTGAATTTAAGCATGATAACACAGCTGTTAAAACAACAAAATTCATGATTTGTGCGGCAGCAGGAATCCCAATATAATCGAGAACCGCTACATAAGGACTTGTTAAAATATCTGAAGAATGCCAAGGTAAAAGTGTCACAACAACCGCTATAGAGCCGACATAGAAAATTAAAATACGCCAAGTAATGGAATTGGTTGCTTTCGTTACGGCCGCTAAAGGTTCATCTGATTCCCCAGCAGCGATAGCCACGATCTCTGTTCCCATGAAAGAAAAAATGACGATAACAACACCCATTAACACAGCACCAAAACCATTTGGTAAAAAACCACCTTGCCCTACTAAATTGGTCATGCCTACTGCATTAAAGTTTGGTGCAATGCCAAAAATAATAAATGCTCCAAGACCGAGGAACACTACTATACTTGCAACCTTAATAAGAGAGAACCAATACTCAAATTCACCAAAGGCTTTGACAGAAACAACATTTGTTAAAGTAAGTGCTACGGTTAACAACAGACTTAATAGCCATAAAGGAATCCCATCATACCAATACTGAATAATTGCTGCCGCTGCTGTTGCCTCTAGTGCAATGGCAATAACCCAGAAAAACCAGTACAGCCAACCAATCATAAAGCCTGCCCATGGACCAATGGCTTCATGTGCATAGTGTGCAAACGACCCACTCGTTGGATTGACAGCCGCCATCTCACCCAGCATACGCATAACTAACACAACGATAATTCCTGCGAATATATACGATAAAATTGCCCCAGGACCAGCTAAATTAATAACCGAGCCACTTCCCATAAACAGTCCTGCACCGATTACTCCGGCAATAGCAATCATCGTCATATGCCGCTTTTTTAACCCTCTTTGTAAATGCGTTTGTTGCTCCATATCTGTCACCTCTTTTATTAGATTACTTGATCGCTTACAAAAATCTTACATGTTTCATAACGTTGAAGTAATAGACAAACTGTAAAATTCTATACATATGTTTTAAACATAATGTAAAATAGACTAAATATTCTTAAAATAAAATAATTGCTATTTTATAAGAAAATATAAAACATTAAACAGAAATTATAGAGAATCATTTTAATTTAATCATGTCAAAAGGAGGAGCTAAATTGAGTCCATTTCAACTAAAAGTACTAGATGTTTTGGAAAATAAATATTTTCAAAAGGCAGAGGTTGTAGCAGGTTACGAGGGATTATCAAGGATTGTCAAATGGGTACATGTTCTTGAAATCGTGCAAGTTGATGATTTTTTGGTCGGTGAAGAACTAGTATTAACAACAGGAATTAGTCTACAGCATAGCATTGAGGATTTTGCGGCATTTGTAGAAGCCCTTATTCAAAAAAAATGTGCCGCTCTCTGTATTGAGTATGGCTCCTATATTCAAACAGTTCCTGAAGCAATCATAGCACTTGCTAACTATCATCAGTTTCCCATTATTGTTTTTCATGAGGCAGTTCCTTTTGTTCGCATTACACAGGATTTACATAGCCAAATTATCAATAAGCAATATTTACTCATTTCTTCGCTAGAATCTTACTCACAGGCATTGAACAAAAATGCAGTCTTAGGACAGAACACAGACGATATTTTGCAAAATATGTATAACGAATTAAAGACACAAATCATGTTTGCTATTAAAGAGCGAGAGCCTATCTTTTATCCTAATATGGGACACAAAAAACGGCAGCAATTAGAAACATTGCACAAATCTGCACCACAATTTAAACATGAGCCTATTTTCATCTTTGATGAACATTATGCAGACCTAACACTCTATCGAGAAGATGGGCTATTCTCAGAATTTGAATTATTAATATTAGATCGTACAGCAACGGCATTAGCGCAACTATTAATGCGGGAATTCTATATCGAGGAAAAGAAGAATATAGAGGATGCAACCATTTTAGCAGATTGGATTGATCAAAAACTTTCTAAGGAGGAAATCTTTAAATTTATTGATACACATTACTCAAGCTATCAACAATCTAGTGGAACTGTTTTTATTTTAGCCTCTCCCCATACATTGCCGAAAGCACAGGAAGATATCGTCTATAGTAAACTCTATTATCGGAATCTCTTTGAACAGCATGGCTTCATCCCATTTTTATTTGAAAGAAAGAGCTATGTTATTTTTATTTTACTTCATACAAAAGACAGCAAAGCAACTCGTGACATATTAAATAACATCTTTTCTACACTTCCTAAAACTGATTTTTATAAGAAGCAACAGACACAAGGCTTTCAAGTAGCCGTTGGGAAAGTCGTTTGTAACGTAGAGGAAATTCCGAAAAGCTATCAAACTGCCATAGAAACCTTATATATTTGCCGTAAAGTACAAACTTCCTCCTTTTTTTATGATGATCTGCATTTATATCATTTAATTTATAAGCTACAAATGCAGGTGAATTTACAGGAAGTTATTTACGACTATCTACAGCCAGTGATTGAGTACGATAAAAAATATAATAGTAAGCTACTCGAAACATTACAGGTGTATTTACAAACAAATGGCTCCAAACAACAAACAGCCAATCAGTTGTTTATTGTTCGTCAAACCCTCTATCACCGATTAAAAAAGCTTGAAGGTTTATTAGGTAAAAATTTTATGAAAGGACATAACCGCATCACACTTGAGTTTATGCTATTGGCAAATTCATTAATTGAGGATAAGGTCTAAAAAAGTAGGCACGCTCAGCAGGTTGTCTTCCCTTTTGAGCGTGCCTCTTCACTACCCTTTCACAACAACATCCTGATATAGTCCAGGTCTACGATCGTCATAAACTGGGATTCTTCCGCGTACTTCATCGACAATAGAAAAGTCTACATCAATGACCGCTACTTCTTCATCTTCAGCACCAATCCAAAGTACTTCACCCCAAGGCTGAATAATCATAGATTGCCCATTAAAGTTTTCTACCTTTTTTGAAATACGATTAACTGCGATGACAAAACATTGGTTCTCAATCGCACGAGCCTGTAGTAGCGTTTTCCAATGATCAATCCTTGGTGTCGGCCACTGTGCTGGTACAAATAATACCTTTGCTCCTTGTAAGGCGTGGGCACGTAACCATTCAGGGAAACGAATATCATAGCAAATGACACCAGCAGCCTCAATATCTCCTAAAGCAAAACGATTCATTTCATCCCCTGCTTCTAAATAAAGATGCTCGTCCATTAAACGGAAAAGATGGGCCTTACTATATTCCCCTACAAGCTCTCCTTGGCAATCAAATGTATACATCGTATTATAAAATTTATCGCCTTTTTTTATTGATACGGAGCCACCTACAATATGTACACCAAGTTCCTTCGCTAAGTGTGCCAAAAAGGCTTTCGTTCGCTCACCATTGACATCTGCTAAGTCAGGCAATTTCTCTAGTGCGTAGCCTGTATTCCACATTTCAGGTAGCACAATGATTTCTGCACCTTGTTGTGCCGCTTCTCGAATCTTGTTTTCTGCTCGGGCAAAATTTTCTTCTACTTTGCCAAAGCCAACGTTTAATTGAATACAACCTATTTTCATATCTATTCCTCCTCTAGACAATTAACAGAAAAAGTAATACTATTTGCTTCATATTCTTCAATAATAATTATTATATTCTGAAAAAGGTGATCATGCATGGAATTCTCTAAAAAACTACAGCAACTACCTCCCCAATTTTTTGCGGCACTCGTCCAAAAAGTAAACAGTGCCCTAGAGGAGGGACGTGATGTCATCAATCTCGGGCAAGGTAATCCCGACCAACCGACGCCACCTCACATCATTCAAGCATTACAGGAAGCAGCAGACAATCCTCAAAATCACAAATATTCGCCGTTTCGTGGTATCGCCGAATTACGCCAGGCAGCTGCCAATTTTTACAAACGGGAATATAATGTTGATATAAATCCCGACACGGAGGTAGCAATTCTTGGCGGAACAAAAATAGGTCTTGTTGAGCTACCTCTAGCCGTATTAAACCCTGGTGATACCATGCTATTACCGGACCCAGGCTATCCAGACTACTTATCAGGTGTAGTATTAGGTGATGTAAATTTTGAGGTTATGCCACTTTTTGCTGAAAATAATTTCTTACCTGATTATCATGCATTACCTAATGAAGTGAAAGAAAAAGCCAAGCTACTTTATTTAAATTACCCGAATAACCCTACAGGTGGTACAGCAACACTGGCATTTTTCGAAGAGACTGTTCGCTTTGCCAAGGAACATAATATTATCGTATCACATGATTTTGCTTATGGAGCAATAGGATTTGATGGCAATAAACCTATTAGCTTCCTACAGGCAGAGGGTGCAAAAGACATTGGTATTGAAATGTATACACTTTCGAAAACCTTTAATATGGCTGGCTGGCGTATAGGCTTCGCCGTTGGTAACGCCGATATTATTGCGGCTATTAATCTCATTCAAGATCATTTGTTTTGTAGTCAATTCCCTGCAATTCAGCAAGCAGCAGCAGCGGCACTAACAGCTTCTCAAGAATGTGCAGATGAACTAAGGGCTACTTATGAACGTCGTCGAAATGTATTAATTGAAGAAGCTCAAAGAATTGGCTGGCAAGTTACGGCTCCGAAGGGCTCCTTTTTTGCTTGGCTTCCTGTACCTGTAGGCTACACTAGTGAACAATTTGCTGATTTATTGCTAGAAAAAGCTGATATTGCAGTAGCCGCAGGCAATGGCTTCGGTCAATATGGCGAAGGGTATATACGTGTTGGCTTACTTGTCAGCGAGGAACGCTTACGTGAAGCCATTCACAGAATTGAACAATTACAATTATTTACCGCTTAGTACTACTATGTCCTGTAGCATACATTCGCTACAGGGCATGCTATTTTTCGATTTTTCTTGGTAGCTCTAAACCTTGCTCTAGCGGATAAAATTGTATATGGCCTGTTTCTTCATCCAATCTACGAATATGCTGAACGCCTTGAATCTCAGCCAGTACAATGTCCGCTGTAATAACGGGATTTCTACCTTTCAGAAAGTGTCCCCCTGATACTACACCCCATTGATTACTCATCGAACCATGGAAATGTGTTTCATATCCTCCATCTCGTTTACAGACAACACCAGATCCTTGAATAAATTCGAGTGGTCCCTCTTTTTCAATGACTTCACTAAAACGGACTTTAATGTGCGATGTTTCATCAGGTACTAAATAAACAAAGCTACTTTTTTGGAAGCTCCCAATACAACTTACAATTGTAGCAGACTCTATTTGATTCTCCTCACAGAGCGCCTCAATTCCTTCCATGATGTCTGTCCCCATTAGAATACGAGCACTAATAACCTTGCCAAATGAACCAATTCCATAATTTACTCTTACAGACATTGTTCTCCCTCTTTCATAACAAAAAATTATAATAATATAAAAAATTTTAAAAATATTTATTGACTTACTATACCCCATAAATTATATTAGTTCTATCGGAATTACAAAAAAATATTATAAATCTCTTATCAAGAGTAGCTGAGGGACTGGCCCTATGAAGCTCGGCAACCTCCTTTTTAAAAGGAAGGTGCTAAATCCTGCAAACGAATTTCGTTTGATAGATAAGAGAGGACGTCTTTTTCATGAGCCTCTCTTAGTTTGTAAGAGAGTTTTTTTATTTTCAAAAAACCGATAAAAACATTTTGGAGGTCATTTTCATGAAAAAGAAAAATAAATTTTTAGTAGGTTTAGCAAGTCTTACATTAGTAGCAGCTCTAGCAGGCTGTGGCTCTAAAGAAGATAGTAAAGGTCAAGCTGAGGCAATCGATGAAAATAAAATCGTCGTTGGTGTCACTTCTGGTCCACACGAGCAAATTGCAGAAGTAGCAGCTAAAGTAGCAAAAGAAAAAGGCTTAGAAGTTGAGCTAAAGTCGTTTTCTGATTATGTTTTACCAAATACATCGTTAGCTGAAGGCGATCTCGATGCAAACAGCTACCAACATGAGCCTTTCTTGGACACATTTAATAAAGATCACGATACAGATTTAGTACCAGTAGGCAAAACTATTTTAAATCCAATGGGTATTTACTCTGAAAAATATAAATCATTTGATGATATTCCTGATGGTGCCACATTTGGCTTACCGAACGACCCAACAAATGGGGCCCGTGCCCTCTTTGTTTTACAAGAAGCTGGCTATATTAAGCTAAAGGATGGTGCAGACTTAACAGCCTCTATCCGTGACGTTGAAGAAAATAAAAAGAATTTACAGTTCATTGAACTAGAGGCGGCTCAAATTCCTAAACAGCTTAGTGAAGTAGATGTAGCAGCCATTAATACAAACTTCGCACTAGAAGCCGGCATTAATCCTAAGGAAGACTCTATTCTATTAGAATCTACTGACTCACCATACGTGAATTACATTGTAGTACGTGCTGAAAATGAAAACGACCCAACCATTAAAAAGTTTGTTGAGGCTTACCAATCTGAGGAAGTACGTCAATTCATTGAAGAAGAATTCAAAGGTTCTGTGATTCCTAGCTGGTAATATGCTTCTATTAGCAGAAGAATCTGCCGTATTCCTCATGAGAAAACGAGCAGATTCTCACTTTTAGAAGGACGAGAAAGGAGCAATATCGTATGATTCAATTACAAAATATATCGAAAGAATTTAAGACGAAAAAAGGGATCATTAAAGCTGTGGATGGGATCAATCTTCATGTGAAAAAGGGACAAATTCATGGGGTTATCGGCTATAGTGGTGCTGGTAAAAGTACACTTATTCGATGTGTCAATTTACTGGAACGTCCTACTTCGGGAAAAGTACTGATAGACAATGTGGACATTACAGCCCTTTCGCTAAATGAATTACGTCAAACACGACAAAAAATAGGAATGATTTTCCAACATTTTAATCTATTAAAAACTGCAACAGTTTACAACAATATTGCCGTGCCTTTAAAACTACTAGGCTATAACGACAAGGAAGTAAAAAACCGTGTAGCAAAATACGCCGAAATTGTAGGATTAACAGAGAAACTGGATAGCTATCCTAATCAACTTTCTGGTGGGCAAAAGCAACGAGTTGCTATTGCACGTGCCTTAGCACAAGAGCCAGAGATTTTACTTAGTGACGAGGCAACAAGTGCACTCGATCCTGAAACGACCGAGGCCATCCTTGAATTGTTGTTAAAAATTAACCGCGAGTTAGGCATTACGATCCTACTCATCACACATGAAATGAATGTCATTCAGAAAATATGTGATGAGGTATCTGTTCTCGAATCAGGTAAGGTCGTGGAGTTTGGTACTGCTATTGAGCTTTTTGCAAAACCGAAGCACCTTACTACTAGAAAGTTTTTAAATACAATTTCTCAGCGTAATTTATCCCCTTCACTCATTGAGCAGTTAAACGTTTCAGGAAGTGTCATTCGTTTAACATTCCTTGGTGAAAGTACGGGTAAGCCATTACTAGCAGAAGTCACGAAGGTGTACGATGTGCAACCGAATATTTTAACAGCTAATATTATTGAATTAAAAAACGGCATTGTTGGGAACATCGTGGTGCATTTACATGGAGAAACCCATATCGTCCAAAAGGCCCTAACCTATTTTACAGAAAATGGTGTTGCGGTAGAAGAATTAGGAGGCGAATTCAATGAGTAGTATTCAAAGCTTCTTTTCAGATTGGTCAGATGTCATTGGAAAATCAATTATCGAAACATTCCAAATGGTCGGAATTTCGCTACTCTTCTCCATTCTAATTGGTATTCCCTTAGGGCTATTAATCGTTTTAACACGACCAGGCCAATCCTTTGAAAATAAAATTATCTATCAGCTTTTTAATCTCATCATCAATATTATTCGTTCTGTTCCATTTATCATTTTATTATTCTTCATCTTACCATTTACCAAATTAATTGTTGGTACAACGATTGGTGTTAAAGGTGTTATAGTCCCACTAGTTGTTTATACAGCTCCTTATATTGCACGCTTAATGGAATCTGCTCTTTTAGAGGTGGATTCAGGTGTGGTAGAAGCTTATACAGCAATGGGCATAAAACGTCGCCATATTATTTGGCATGTCCTATTACGTGAAGCACGCCCATCGATTATTTTAGGCTTAACGATTGCCACAATTGGCTTAATTGGCGCTACGGCAATGGCTGGAATGGTGGGGGCAGGGGGATTAGGTGACCTTGCCTACCGTTATGGTCATTTACGCTATGAGGTTGATGTTATGTATGCCACTGTCTTTATCTTAATCATCCTTGTTCAAAGCATACAATCCATCGGCAACCGCTTTGCTGCGAAATTAAAGAAAGACTAGGAGAATGACGATGACAACTGAAATTTACGTAGAAAAAAACGGCTATATCGCAACGTTAGTGTTAAATCGCCCTGATAAACGTAATTCTTTATCGAGGGCGATGTTTCAGGCCATAGTAGACCAGCTTGAGCAGTTACGTACAGATCCTTCTATTAAGCTATTAATTGTTCGCGGTATCAATGAAGTTGCCTTTTCATCAGGTGCAGATATTAGTGAGTTTTTAGATATTCGTTATGCTGCTGACAATGCCAAAGCCTATAACGATATAGCTTTAAAAGCCATTGATGCCCTTTATAAATTTCCGCACCCTACCATTGCAATGATTCAGGGCTTAGCGATTGGCGGTGGCTTAGAGTTAGCAAACGCATGTGATTTTAGATTGGCCACACCGAATAGTAAGCTTGGTATTACGGCAGCCAATATTGGTATTGTCTATAATCTTGAAAGCACTAAACGCTTAATCAATATTGTGGGTGTCGCCAAGGCAAAGGAAATTTTATATACAGCCAACATTTTTACAGCGGAAGAAGGAAAAAGCATTGGTTTAATCACAGCCTTACATGAGCCAGAGGATATTGAAAATGCCACATTGCATTTTGCAGAGCATCTATTAAGTAAATCATCCGTTGCAAATGCAGGCATTAAAAAAATCATTCAGGCGATTGTAGATGGTGAAAACGAAGAGAACGAAGAGCTGGCCCAAACCGTTCTTAATTCATTTAGTTCAGACGATTATAACGAAGGCATTCAAGCCTTTTTACACAAAAGAAAGCCTATTTTCAATAAATAAGTGAGGTAGTTACGATGACAAACACGACTGATGGCGATCTACTGTTAAAGAATATTACTGCACAAGCCCCCTTTCCCATTTGCTTTGCTGACCTAGAAAAGACTGTTGCAGAAAAAATAGCAGCTGGACCCTTCGGCTATATACGTTCAGGTGCTGGGGGTGAACAAACTTTACACAACAATCGTGCAGCGTTTAAAAAATACTCCATTGTACCCCGCTTTTTAAATGATGTCTCTAATGTTGATACGTCGATTCATTTGTTTGGTAAAACCTATCCAACTCCATTGCTTTTTGCTCCAGTTGGCATGAATGGTATGGTTCACGATGAGGGAGAGCTTGCCGTTGTCCGTGCTGCCCAACATTTAAATATTCCATATATTCAAAGTACAGTTTCCACTTATGCGCTTGAGGAAGTTGCCGAAGCTGCTCCAACAGCAACAAAATGGTTCCAATTGTATTGGTCTACAAATGAGGCAATTGCTTATAGTATGGCTGCACGAGCAGAGGCAGCTGGATTTGAAGCAATCGTTTTAACGATTGATACGGTAATGCTTGGCTGGCGAGAAGAAGATGTGCGCAACCAATTTTCACCACTAAAGCTAGGCTATGCAAAAGGAAATTATATGAATGATCCTGTTTTTACTGCCTCATTGCCTGATGATTCATTTGAGTCCTATGTACAGGGGGTTCTGCAAAATGTCTTCCACCCCACACTCAATTGGGAACATGTTCGAGAGTTAAAGCGACGCACTAATCTTCCAATATTATTGAAAGGAATTTTACATGCTGAAGATGCAAGGTTAGCAATCGACAATGGCATCGATGGCATCATTGTTTCCAACCATGGTGGTCGTCAACTAGATGGTGTGATCGGTTCTCTGGATGCCCTTCCTGCTATTGTGGAGACAGTAAATGGACAAATTCCGATTATTTTAGATAGCGGTGTGTACCGTGGTATGGACGCACTAAAAGCACTTGCTTTAGGTGCAGATGCTGTTGCGATTGGACGTCCATTTGTTTATGGACTAGCTCTTAATGGACAACAAGGTGTCGAGAAAGTGATGACCAATCTTTATGATGAGCTAAAGGTTTCCATCGCGTTAGCTGGTGTGACCTCAGTCAAGGGGTTACGTAACATCACATTAGTCAAAATTGATGGGACTGAAGATAAATGAAACAGGCATTAAAGGGAATAAGAGTTGTTGATTTATCCCAAGTATTAGCTGGTCCTTATTGCACAATGGTCCTAGCAGATATGGGCGCGGAAGTAATCAAAATCGAAAAATATCCTAATGGCGACGATACACGTACAATGGGTCCTTTTATTAGTGAAGAAAGCCATATGTATATGATGGTCAATCGCAATAAAAAAGGCGTTTGTATCAATTTAAAAACGGCTGAGGGACTAGCATTATTCAAAGAGCTTATTCAATCTGTAGATGTCCTTGTAGAAAACTATCGACCTGGTGTCACGAAAAAGCTTGGCATTGATTATGACACTTTAAAGAACATCAACCCTGGCCTTATTTATTGCTCCATTTCAGGTTATGGTCAAACAGGTCCTTATAGCCAAAAAGGTGGCTATGACATTATGGCCCAAGGATTAAGTGGCTTAATGCATATGACTGGCGAAGCGGAAGGCCGACCTGTAAAAGTAGGCTTTGCCGTCAATGATATTGCTGCTGCTCAAACAGCATTACAATCGATTTTGATGGCTTATATTTATAAGCTGCGCAGTGGTGAGGGGCAATATATAGATGTCTCTTTAGTAGAGTCCGGACTTGCATGGACTGTTTGGGAGGCGGCTGCTTACTTTGGACAAGGCGTGTTACCCGAACGGACAGGCACTGCTCATCGTGTTTCGGCTCCTTATCAAGGCTTCAAAACTCAGGATGACTATATTTTAGTAGGTGCAGGTAATCAAAAGCTGTGGGAGATTTTTGCGACTAAGGTTGTCAACCGACCTGATTGGTTAAACAATCCTCTCTTTGCTACTAACTATTCTCGTGCTCAACATGTGAAAGTACTAGAGAAAGAAATTGAGAGCGAATTAGTGAAGCATAAAGCGACTTACTGGCTAGCACTTTTAGATAAACATGGTGTACCTTCAAGTCCTATCTACTCCTATGATCAAACATTGAATGATCCACATATTTTAGAGCGAGGCATGGTCTTGTCCTATGACCATCCAACTGCAGGACCAATGCGTACATTAGGCTTCCCAGCTAAGTTCTCACAAACACCTGGTCAGCTAACAAGTGCAGCTCCTACTTTAGGACAACATAATGAAGAAATATTACGAGCTTTGAATATTACCGATGAAGACATGCAACAGTTAAGAGCAGCAAAAATTATTGGCTCGAAATAAAGTGATTTCTCATTTTTACCATCTGTCCAGTTAAACTGATAAAAAAAGGCTTCCCCATCTCAGAGGAAGCCTTTTTCTTATTGAATAACGCCTAACTCACGACCAACTTTTTCATATATTGCAATCGCATCATCAAGCATTTCTTTTGTATGTGCAGCTGTTGGCATATTACGAACACGTCCTGTACCTTTAGGAACAGTTGGGAAGACAATTGATTTTGCATAAACGCCCTCTTCGAATAAACGTTTTGAAAACTCCTGTGTCAGCTTTTCATCCCCAATGATACAAGGTGTAATTGGTGTTTCAGACTCACCGATATTAAAGCCAAGCTTCTCTAAACCGGCCTTTAAATAGTTACCATTATCCCAAAGCTTATCGTGAAGCTCAGTGGAATCAATTAGCATTTGTACAGCTGCTGTAATCGCTGCTACATCGCCTGGCGGTAATGCTGTAGAAAATAAAAATGGACGTGAGCGTACTTTTAACCAATCAATTAAATTTTTCTTACCCGCAACATAGCCACCCACAACACCAATGGCTTTTGACAGTGTACCAATTTGGAAGTCGATTTCTTTTTCTAATCCAAAATGCTTCACAGTTCCTTTCCCTTTTCCTGTTACACCTGAACCGTGGGCATCATCGACATACGTAATTAAATCAAATTCCTTAGCAATTTCCACAATTTCAGGTAATTTAGCAATATCACCATCCATTGAGAAGACACCATCTGTAATGACCATAATCTTATTGTATAATCCTGATTCTTTCGCCGCTTTTGCCTTAGCACGTAAATCATCCATATCAGAGTGATTAAACGCGATGATTTTTGCCTTTGATAAGCGACAACCATCGATAATAGATGCATGGTTTAATTGATCAGAAAGAATTGCATCATTTTTATCCATGACAGCTGAAATGGCTGCCATATTACAATTAAAGCCTGATTGATAGGAAATAGCCGCTTCTGTTCCTTTAAATTCAGCAAGCTTTTCTTCTAATTTAACGTGTAGATCAAGTGTCCCGTTGATTGTACGAACAGCACCTGCTCCAACACCGTATTGTTCAATTGTCTCTTTGGCAATACGCTTTAATTCTTCATTAGTTGCTAATCCAAGATAGTTGTTAGAGGATAAGTTAACAAGATTTTTGCCACGAACCTGAATAATTGGGCCATTTGCGCCCTCTACTGGATCAATTTCATTGTATAAGCCTTGTTCATGTAATGCTTGTAGGTTTTCATCTAAAAATGCATTCAATACTTTTGACAAGCGTATCATCCTTTCCTAGGAAAACTGTTCTAGCTCCTAGTTTAGCACATGCAAGCCATTAGCTAAATTACTTTGTTAATCTTTCGAATAGTGGCGCTGTTCTTTCACGCCATAATGATGCTGATAGACAATTATCAAATAGCCGGCGAACAGTATATTCTGCTTCTGTATACCGCTTTGAATGCCCCATCGCATCCTGTATCGCTTCTTTATATTGGGTACGTACTAAATCAATGGCCGTTTCAGCCTCATCAGAAAGTGCACAATGTTGCCCAATATCAAAGATTTTATCCCCTAATCGACCATCCTCTGGATTAAAGACATGGGGCTCTGTACTATCAAAGATACAAAAATTCAATTCTGGAATAATGACCATATCTACTGATCCTGCATCCAAACCACACCAGACGATTTGTGCATCAAGTCCCCTCGCATTCGCTTCATCAGCTAAGCTCTTCATTAATGAAGATTTACCTGTACCAGGCTTGCCTTTAATCATCAATCTAGTCGTGATGCCCTTTGTAATACTTTCAACTGTATTTTCGGCACCTCTAGGAGTTAATGTTCCAAGTAAACGATGTGTCCTCATGCCTGTTTTATTTAAGACAATGGATTGGAATACCTCTGTCTTTAAATTTTCCACTTGTTCATTCAATGCCTGCCAATTCATACAGCTTTGCGTGACAACCTCCCAATCATCATGAAGCTTGATTGCATGATTTAGCTTTGCAATACATTTATCACGCCATGTTGCTCGCTCCTCCATTGCCGTAGCTAGCTGTTCACCAACCTTTTCAAGCTGCACATCCTCTAAACAATCATAAAAGGATAATACACGATGCTTTGTACCGAGCAGCGTTGGCTCAATGTTCCATTCAGAGGCCCATACAAAAAGTCTATTACAGCCCTTTACATAAACGGCTTCAACAACCTCCTCTAATAAAGCGTGCTTAAACCACTCGACTGCAAAGCCTTGTTTAACATAAAAATAACCTAGCTCTTTTAACAGTTCTGACCCTTTAAAAGTTGGCGCGCCTTGCAAAAAATAAACAAGCTCCGCTTCTTCCATCATCTCTTTATATAAATGTTTCACACCTTGCCCAGTCAATGCGTGTCCAAAATAATATGTTACATTTCCATTCAAATGTCGTTCCTCCTTTAGCTTCTGCCCTGCATTATATGAAAGAACGCTAAAAAAGATGAAAAGCTACTCTTCTCCCTGACAGATAAAAGTAGCTTCTTAATTTAATAGAATGGCTTCATACCCTCTATATTCCCAATACATTTCATTAAAAGCTTACGACAATATGGTAATGAATACTGCACAATATAGCCTGAAGTTAAAGCAATTAATACCGTGCCCACTCCTACCGGCCCACCTAGAAGCCAGCCTACAATTGTCACCAAAACCTCGATACCCATTCTAGCTGTTTTAATGGATCCACCAAACTTTTCAACAAGGATCATCATTAAGGTATCACGTGGACCTGCCCCCATATTTGGCGCAATATACATGCCACAGCCGAAGCTTAAAACAAATAAACCAATGATAAAATATGTAATCTGAAGACTGTAAACATCTGTTGACGGCAATAGCCAGTTAAATACATCAATAAATGAGCCAATTAACAGCATATTTAACCAAGTGCCTATTTTGGGCCATTCGCGCAACACAATAGATGTTGAAGCAACTATAAAAAGCCCTGTTAAAATTGACCATGTCCCAATACTTAGCCCAAAGTTTTGAAATAATCCAACATGCAAGACATCCCAAGGGCTTGTACCAACAATTTTCCCTTTTATGGACATTGTGATGCCAAGTGACATTACAATTAAGCCTCCAATAAAGAATGCCCAACGCCACCCCATTATTTTCCGCATTTCGTACCCTTCTCTCTATGTATGATATTGCACTACTGTATCATATTTTCTATGAAAATAGAGAGTTCTTGCTTTTGCTACAGTATTAATCATACATAAAAATAACTACCCATTTTCTTACGCATGGGTAGTTGTAATTGGAGCAAGCTGCGCCTTTGTAACAGTTATTAAATCCTCTAACTGAACATGAATTTGCATGCCTATTTTCCCTGCACTCACAATAATACTACCTTGCTCTTGTGCGGAATCGTCAATGACTGTTGGGTATAATTTCTTCATTCCTACTGGGGAACATCCACCACGAACATAGCCGGTATAGCCAAGTAAATCTTTTACCGCGAGCATTTCGATTTTCTTTTCCCCAACTACCTTTGCAGCAGCTTTTAAATCCAGCTCTTCAGCCACTGGAATGACAAATACAAAAAGCTTTTGTGCGCTTGCCTTTGCTACTAGTGTTTTAAACACACGAGCAACAGGCTGACCAATTTTCTCAGCAACAGAGACACCATCAACCTGACCGTCTCCAATTTCATATTCAATCACATCGAAATGGATTTTTTGTTGTTCTAATAATCGAATTGCGTTTGTTTTCGCATGCTTTGCCTTTGCCATGTCAATAATCTCCTATCTACAGCATCAGGCTATCAAAGAGAACATAGGATCCTTGTCTGGACGATAGCCATTTTTCGTCATTTGAACGTGAGCTACATATTTTTCTGAGGCCTGTTTGAATGTTCTCAACTTAAATGTAATCTCATAGTTCTTACCGAAAATTGTATCTGCAAATGGGTCCAAATTCAATTCCTTGGAGAAACGTTCAGGAACCTTTATCTCAATCATGTCACGTACAAAAGATGGCTCACCATCTTCTATTATGTCATCTGCAGAATGCGAATTATTTAACATTTGCTGTATTTGCGCGTTGACACTTTGTACCACACGTAAATCTTGCGGTGAAGGCTCTGTCGGTGCTAATGCTGCATGTCGTACCTGCTCTAAAATTTGTAATGTGTCATTTTGCTCTAGATTGGATACAGCAGAAGAATCAATGTTATCAGTAGCCCCTGCTTTATAGGCATGCTCATGTGCACGTACATAAGCTTCGGTTTGTTGTAAATCTTCCATTATTGCTTGCTGTTGAGGCGTTACTTCTTTTGCCTTTTCTTGTTGTTGCTCATATAAGTCTTGATCTGTACGCCCTAAAAGTAAATTTTCAAGCTCCAGCAATAATGGATTTTTCTTTGGCTGAAAATACATGGCATTTTTTCGATAGGCGTCTCCAGCCTCTTTTCGTTGCAAGATCTTTTTACGATTATATTGCGATGAAACTCTGTCTTGCTCCATAGAATTCAATATTTTCATAGTTTTCACCTCGCCCTTCTATTTTCATATGCCAATAAGATACTAGATATGAACATATCTTCTAACACTATATCTATAACATCTGAACAGTTTCTGTACACTCATTATCGGAATTTTCATTATTAAATTCAAGTAGAAATGACTACTAACCACCTAAAGAGATATTAATTATTTTTTTCATTAGGTATAAAGACCTTCGTTCATTGACAATTTTCATTTCTATTTCAGTAAAGTTTTCACCAATATAAAAAACAGCCCTTAAAACAGGACTGTTTTTCTCACTTTTTTGGTCTAATCAATATGCCCTTATAAGCTAAATAACCAAACCATGCACCAATTGTATTCAAAATTAAATCATCAATATCAGCAGAGCCAACCGTAAAAATAAATTGTATGGTTTCTACTGATAGACTTGCGAAAAAGCCCAAACAAATAATGACCCATGCTTTTCGAAATTTCTTCGATAATAATGGCAATAAAAAGCCCATTGGAGTAAAAATTAATAAGTTACCAAGAAGATTTACGATTATGATATCCCAATTAAAATATTGAGAATAGTTTATATAGCGGAGAATCGTTTCAAAGGGAACAAAATTCGTAGTTAATCGCCAGCTACTATAATCAAACAAGCCTAAATCACCTATAGAATAATCACCCTTAAATAAAACAACTACGACATTTACTAAGCGATCAATGACTAACTTATAAAAAGCTATAAATGAATAAATACTAAATAAAATCCAACCCGTGACCTTTAATGGCAAATAATATGTATCAATGACATCTCGATATGGTAATGGGAGCTTAGCATTACCCTGAACATCCGTTATGTTGTTTTTAGACAAGCTTAACACCCACTTCCCTTTATTCCTTTTCATATTTTAATATGCTACTCTACACCATGCAAGTAGCTGAAAAAATTAACATTGAAAAAGCTGCCCCTAATAGCGGAGACAGCCCTTCAATTAAGTATATGGTTATACTGGATTTACCCCATGCTTACGCTGTGAGAATAATAAGTATTTTGACATATAAAGCTCTAAGCGATTTTCTAGTACTTTGCGTAAATCATTCGGCTCAATAACATCATCGATAATGAGCTCTGATGCTAAACGATACACATCTATTTCCTCTTGGTACTCTTTACGCTTTTCGGCAATAAAGCTTGCTTGCTCTTCTTTCGGAAGCTCTGCGATTTTATTAGCATAAACAGCATTGACCGCTGCTTCTGGCCCCATTACGGCAATTTGCGCATTAGATAATGCAATACAGCAATCTGGTTCAAATGCTGGACCTGCCATTGCGTATAAACCTGCCCCATATGCTTTACGAACAATGACCGTTAGCTTAGGAACAGTTGCTTCACTCATAGCAAAAATCATTTTTGCACCATGACGGATAATTCCTGCTTTCTCTACCTGTGTACCTATCATGAAGCCAGGAACGTCTGCTAGGAATAACAGGGGAATATTAAATGCGTCACAAAGTGAGATGAATTTTGCTGCTTTATCAGCCGAGTCATGGAATAGCACGCCTCCCTTAACGCGAGGTTGGTTAGCGATTATGCCTACTGATTGCCCATTAATTCGTGCAAGACCTGTAATTAGTTCAGGTGCAAATAATTTCTTTACCTCACAAAACGAATCTTCATCGATAATTCGATCAATTAATTTATACATATCGAAAGGAACATTTTGATTTTCAGGGATTAATTCCTCAATAGATTTATCAAATGAAGCAGGTGGTTTAGGTGTCTCTACTTTGCTTCGTTCTGCGTAGTTATTAGGGAAATAGCCTAAGTATTTACGAGCATAAGCAATAGCCTCTTGTTCTGTTTTGACAAGCACATCTCCACAGCCTGAGACTGAACAGTGCATTTTTGCGCCACCCATTGTTTCTAAATCTACTTTCTCACCAATCACCATTTCAGCCATTCGAGGAGAGCCTAAATACATTGAAGCATTGCCTTCCACCATGACCACGATATCACAAAATGCAGGAATATAAGCACCACCTGCTGCAGAAGGTCCAAACAGTAAGCAAATTTGCGGAACTTTTCCTGACAGCTTTACTTGGTTGTAGAAAATGCGACCCGCACCTCTACGTCCTGGGAACATTTCTAACTGATCTGTAATACGTGCACCTGCTGAATCAACTAAATATAATAATGGACAATTTAGCTTTTCAGCAGTTTCTTGAATACGAATCATTTTTTCAACTGTGCGTTTTCCCCAAGAGCCAGCTTTAATAGTAGAATCATTGGCTAACACACAAACTGTGCGTCCATGTATTTTACCAATACCAGTAACAACACCATCTGCCGGCAAATCTCCCGCCAAACAGTTTGCATAAAGTCCATCTTCTGATTGAAGACCATCGTCTAGTAATAGTTCAAGACGTTCACGTACAAATAGCTTGCCTTGTTGTGCATTTTTATCATGATATTTTGGTAAACCACCTGTTAAAATTTTGTCTTTCATTGTAGGTGGTGTATTTTCAGTCGAGATATTGCTCATGTTTATTCCTCCCTTTGCCCAATCAATTACACCGAAATATTTTAGTGCTTTATTTCCCTGAATATTGTGGTGTTCGCTTTTCTTGGAAAGCCAGCAAGCCCTCTAATCGGTCTTCTGTTGGTATCAATGCACTATATGCAAGTGATTCAATTTTTAATCCGGTAGCTAAATCTACCTCAACACCCTGATTGATCGCGACTTTAGCTTGCACTAAAGAAAGTGGTGCATTTTTAGCCATTTCCAGCGCAAGCTGTTGTGCCTTTTCCATTACCTCATGTCCTTCATAAACATGCTCAACAATACCGTAATTTTTAGCTTCTTCAGCATTCAGCCTACGTGCTGTATAAATCAATTCCTTCGCTTTACCTAGGCCAATTAAACGTGGAAGCCGTTGTGTTCCACCAGCACCTGGAATAATTCCGAGAGAGGTTTCAGTTAGACCTAGCTGGACATGTGTAGCGGCAATACGTAAATCACAAGCTAATGCCAACTCTAGACCACCTCCAAAAGCTACGCCATTAAGCACTGCTATGACAGGCTGTGCAAGTGTCTCAACTTTTGCCACCGTCGACCCAATTAGTTGCACGATTTGCTTTACTTGGCGATCAGACATCCCTTTGCGCTCTTTTAGATCAGCGCCTGCGCAAAATGCCTTTTCCCCTTCACCTGTCAGTAAAACTACACGCACTGCAGGATCTCCATTCATTTGATCAAGTGTGTCTGACAACTCACGAAGTAACTGAACAGACATTGCATTTGCAGCTTCTGGCCTCGAAAGGGTAATAAGCCCAACACTCCCCTCCAGTAATTCAAAACGAACAAGTTGCGTCATAGTTGATTTGCACTCCTTTCATTACGGACAATGGCCATTTGCTTCGATGCAACAGCTTTTCCTAATTTCTCTTCAATATAGAGTGCTGCCTCTAGCACTTTCTGGCGATCTATTCCTGTTTCAATGCCCATCTCATCGAATAAATACAACAAATCTTCTGTAGCTACATTTCCTGAAGCTCCCTTAGCATATGGACAGCCCCCTAATCCACCAAGTGCACTATCAAACTTTGTAATCCCCATTTCTAAGGATTTCATAATATTAGCTAGTGCCGTGCCTCGTGTATCATGAAAATGCATGGCAAACTTTTCAGGTACATATCTTTTTAGTAATTCCTCTAAAAGATACTCAACCTGTGTTGGTACACCAACACCAATTGTGTCACCAAGTGATATTTCAGCCACGCCCATTTCCAGTAATTTATCCGTTACACGCAGTACCTTGTCTGGATGGATATATCCCTCATAGGGACAACCAATAACTGTTGAGATATAACCTCGAACTTTTTTCTTTGCTGCTTTTGCCCCTATAACGACTTCTTCTAATATTGGAAAGGTCTCTTCTATTGTTTTATTAATATTGCTTTGATTATGGCTCTCACTTGCAGACATGAAAATACTAACTTCATCTACTTCAGCCTGTAATGCACGTTCTAAGCCACGCATATTGGGTACAAGTGCTGCATAGGTAATATCCTTATTCCTTTTGATAGCTCGAAGAACTTCGACTGCATCCGCCAATTGAGGAATCCATTTCGGATGAACAAATGAAGTCACTTCGATGTAACTTAATCCTGTTTGACTTAATAGATTGACTAGTTGTACTTTATCTACCGTGGTAATATGTGTTTTTTCATTTTGCAAACCATCACGGGGACCCACTTCTTTGATCATGACATGCTTAGGTAGCTGCATAAAGAGGCCTCCTCTTATTCAATTTCTAAAATATCATCGTCAACGTTAATGAAATCTCCTTCATTAGCGATAATTTTTGTCACCACGCCATCCTCTTCTGCAGCAATTGGAATTTCCATTTTCATTGATTCTAAAATAGCTACATCTTGACCTGCTGTCACTTTCTCACCTTCTGTTACAACGATTTTCCACACTGTACCTGCCATGCTTGCTTTTACTGTTGCCATTGTCATTCGCTCCTCGTTATTTAGTCATGCATTCGCCCTTTCTAAGAAGCACGAATGCATTGAAATTCTATTTTGTTTCTGCTAATTGTGGTAAATAATATTGCTCTACAAATTTAGTTGTTGTATCGCCTTTTAAAAATTGATTATGTGTCACAGTTTTCAATAGCATTGGAATATTCGTTTGAATACCCTCGACTTTATATGCTTTTAATGCTTGGATTAACCTTTCACAGGCAATTTCTCTCGTTTCTCCCCACACTACTAGCTTACTTATCATTGGATCATAAAATGGTGTTACGGCTGAACCTGCTTCGACACCACATTCATGTCTAATCCCTTCACCTGTTGGTAATTCAAGCGCTGTAATAGTACCTGGCGAAGGGAAAAACGTAGAAGGATTTTCAGCGTATATACGCACCTCAATGGCATGCCCTTCTTTAGTAATACTTTCTCTCGTAAATGTTAGAGCTTGCTTAGCAGCAATTTTTAATTGCTCTTCTACTAGATCAAGCTTGGTAATTTCCTCTGTTACGGGATGCTCTACTTGTAATCTTGTATTCATTTCTAAGAAGTAAAAGTTTTGATTTTCATCTACCAAGTACTCTATTGTTCCAGCATTGACATAGCCAATATGCTTTGCAGCCTTAATTGATGCTTCAAGCATTTTTTCTCTAGTCTCTTGAGAAATAAACGGTGATGGCGCTTCTTCTACAACTTTTTGATTTCTACGTTGAATAGAGCATTCACGTTCAAATAAAGGAACGACATTACCTTGATGATCTGCGATAATTTGCACTTCTACATGATGAGGATTGGCGATAAATCGTTCCATATACATTGTGCCATCACCGAAAAATGACTGAGCACGCTTTTGATTTCCCTCAAAAGCCTTGGCTAGTTCCTCAGCATTGTCAACAAGCTGCATACCGATACCGCCACCTCCAGCCGAGGCCTTTAACATAATTGGATAACCTAAACGCTCGGCGATATTAGTAGCTTCTGCTACATCTTTGACAGGATGTTCTACTCCCTCTACAATAGGCACACCAGCAGCTTTCATCGTTTTACGAGCCTCTAATTTACTGCCCATTGAAGCTATTACATCAGCACTTGGTCCAATAAATACTAAACCTGCCTCTGTGCATCGCTTCGCAAACTCTGCATTTTCTGATAGTAGACCATATCCAGGATGAACGGCCTCTACGCCACTTTCTTTTGCGATTTCAAGAATACGGTCAATATTTAAATAGCTCTGTGCAACAGGTGCTTTTCCAACACAGTAAGCCTCATTTGCATCCTTTACATGCAAACTTTCTGCATCTGCCTCGGAATATATAGCAACCGTATGAATATTTAGGCGCTTACATGTCCTAATCACACGTCTAGCAATCTCCCCACGATTGGCAATTAATATTTTGTTGAACATATCCACTAGCCCCCCTTACTGTACGGTCATCATAAAATCTTCTCGTAATTTATATTTTTGAACTTTTCCAGATGCAGTCATTGGATAGTTATCGATAAAGAAAATATGTTTTGGAATTTTATGTCTAGAGATCTTATCTCGACAAAATTCTCGAATCTCTTCTTCGGTCGCTTGCTCCCCTTCTTTCAAAATAATCCAAGCTGCCGCTTCCTCTCCGTAAATAGGATCGGGTACACCAGCAACCTGGACATCTGAAATTTTTGGATGTGTATAAAGAAATTCCTCAATTTCACGAGGATATAAATTTTCTCCTCCGCGAATTATCATATCTTTCAAACGACCTGTCACACGCACATAACCAGCTTCATCCATTGTTGCCAAGTCACCTGTATGCAGCCAGCCTTCCTGATCAATAGCAAGCTCTGTTTCTTCCTGGTTTTTATAGTAGCCCTTCATTACATGGTAGCCTCTTGTACATAACTCGCCTTGTTCATTCCTAGGCGCTTCATCCGTTGTACCTGGAACAACAATTTTCACTTCCAAGTTGGGTAATGCACGGCCAACTGTTTCCACTTTTAACTCTAACGGGTCATCTGTTCTCGTCTGTGTAATAACTGGCGATGATTCTGTTTGACCATAGCAGATTGTAATATCTGTCATACCCATTTTCTCAATAACTGCTTTCATGACCTCTATCGGGCAATTTGAACCTGCCATCACTCCTGTACGTAAGGTCGAAAGATTGAAGGACGCAAAGTTTGGTAGATTAAGCTCGCTAATGAACATCGTTGGTACACCATGTAATGCTGTACATTTTTCTTGTTGAACAGTTCTTAGCACCTCTTCAGGTGAGAATTCCTGCACAGGTACCATCGTTCCCCCACTTGTTGTAATAGCTAAAGTTCCTATAACACAACCGAAACAGTGGAAAAATGGTACTGGAATACATAGACGATCCTCCGCTGTTAAACGCATGCACTCCGCAATATTGACAGCATTGTTAACTAAGTTAAAATGCGTTAACATCACACCTTTAGGAAAGCCTGTTGTACCAGACGTATATTGAATATTAATGACATCATCATAATGTAGAGATTGCTCTCTTTGTTCTAACTGTTCCTCAGTCACTTTCTCTGCAGCCTTCAATACATCTGACCAATTTAGTACACCGGGATATTTAGTTTCGCCGATTAAAATAACATTTTTTAATAAAGGCAGTCGCTTTGATTGCAAATTACCTGGTTCACAATGTTCAAGCTCTGGACATAACTCTTGTAGTGTATTAATAAAAGAATGGTCTCGATAATTTTCAATTAAAAAAATCGTTTTGGCATCAGATTGTTTAAGTAAATACTCCAACTCGCTTGCACGATAATTAGTATTGACCGTAACGATGGGCGCACCCATCTTCCCTGTACCAAATTGAAGCTGTACCCACTCCGGAACATTCGTTGTCCACACCGCGATATGGTCACCCTTTTCAATTCCTAAACCCATTAAACCTCTCGCAACAAGTCGTGCTTGATAATTTAGCTGCTCATAAGTCATACGTAAATCTCTATCAGCGTAAACTAAAGCTTCATTCTGTGGATACTTTTTCGATTGTTCATCTAGCAATTGACCAATTGTTTGATACACCAGTTCTGCCATTAAGATCCCCCTTATATTTATGCTTACTTCTTTCAGCAGAGATCTCCCACCTCTATTGGTGATGAGATAAATGCGGATTCAAGCTACTTTCAGCGGATGTCCAAACACCCACTAAAAGAAGTGAAAGCCTTCGGCGAATGCCGTGGAATCGGAAAGGAGTGCTTTGTGCAAGCACAAAGCCGATTCGGGACAAATTATGCCGAAGCATAATTAAATAGAATTAACAGCCAATTAGACGAGAAATGACGAGTCGTTGAATTTCAGATGTACCTTCACCTATTTCCATTAACTTGATGTCACGTAAATGACGCTCTACATCGTATTCTTTCATATACCCTGAACCACCATGAATTTGAATTGCCTGATTACATGTACGGAAGCCCATTTCAGAAGCAAATAGTTTAGCCATTGCAGCCTCTTTGCCGAATGGTTTCTTTTGATCTTTCAGCCATGCCGCCTTATGTACTAATGTACGAGCAAGCTCTATTTCCATCGCCATATCAGCTAATTTAAATTGGATCGCTTGTAGCTTCGAAATAGGCGCACCAAATTGTTCACGTTCCTTTGCGTACTTTAGTGCCTTCTCATAAGCAGCCTGTGCAATCCCAACAGAAAGAGCGGCAATCGAAATACGTCCACCATCAAGTGTATTTAAAAACTGGCTAAAGCCTCGCTTTTCGTCCCCTAAAAGATTTGCTCTTGGCACACGAACGTTTTGCAACACAATCTCACAAGTATTGGAGCCACGAACACCCATTTTGTCATAATTACAGTTAATCGTTACACCAGGTGTATTTGTTGGCACAATAATAGAAGAAATAATTTTTTTTCCATCTTCACGTTTACCAGTTACCGCAGTTACAATAATTTGTCGAGCGTATCCTGCATTGGTAATCCAACATTTTTCTCCGTTAATAATGTAGTCATCACCATCAATAACAGCTGTGGTGCGCGTGCCACCAGCATCTGAACCTGCATTGGGTTCTGTTAAACCGAATGCTCCTAATGTCTCACCCTTTGCTAAAGGCACTAACCATTCTTGCTTTTGCTCCTCTGTACCGAAGTTGTAAATTGGCGAAGCGCCTAGGCTAACAGCAGCAGCGTAGCTTAACCCTGTTCCCCCACATGCACGACCAATCTCCTCTACAGCTAAAGCATAGGACACCGTATCCCCACCTGAACCACCATATTCTTCAGGAAATGGGATACCCAATAAACCTAGTTCCGCCATCTTCTTAAAGCTCTCTATTCTCATTGTTGATGTCTCATCAACCTCACGAGCATACGGTTTAATCTCTTTCTCAGCAAAATCACGCACCATGTCTCGAATCATTGCTTGCTCTTTTGTTAATTCAAAATTCATCCCTAATCCCCCTAATGTTCAATTTGTCATAGTAGATGTAGCTTAATGACAAGCAAATACCGACTAGTCGGTCTGTAAAAACAAATAATAAAACCAGCGTTTCCTACTGGCTACCCCTTTATCATAAATTGCTTCGCTTCTTCCATTGCTTGTTCCGTTACAATCGCACGTAATACCATATCAGTAAAAACTTCAGTAATTTGCTCCATTGTTAATGGCCCTGATTGCTTAAACCATTTATATGTCCAGTTAATCATCCCAACAATTGCCATTGTGACAATTGTACAAGGTAATTCTGTACGAAAATCTTTTGTTTCTTGACCCTCGGCTATCACTCTTTGTAAAATATCACGATAGTGGTCTCGCTTTTTATGAATCGTGTCACTATATTCATCTGAAAGTGAGCGACTCTCCTCATAAAAAATTGTAATATGTGCTTGATACATATCGAATACTTGTGTCAGCGTTTGTAGCATGGCACATAGACGTTTGATGGGTGTATCATATTTGTCATATGCATCCTGTGATTGTTGAATAACATACGAAATAAAGACATCATGAATTTCATATAACAGTTCATCTTTTGATTTAAAATTATGATAAAACCCACCCTTTGATGCCCCAATGTATTCTACAATGCGATCGACAGTTACATTGTGATAACCATCTTGCTGAAACAATTCAACTGAAGCGTCTACAATTCTTTGTTTTAACGTTTTTTTTACCATAGGCACCTATCATCCTTCATCTAGCTCTATACTCCATCACTCCTTATAATCAGGAAAAAGTATTTAAATCCATAAAGCATTCTGTTTTTTCCTAATTATAAAAATACTATGACAATATAAATATAGCATTCTCAAAAATTGGTGTCTAGCAACAAATAGCTTTTTTCTATAATTTCGAGCATAATTTTTACCTAAAACAGAATTAAAGGATTTCACAAACACAAATCAATTGTATGATGTACATCTTTCTTTCATTACAAAATACAAAAAAATTTCCCTCGCATTAACACAAGGGAAAATTCCTTTTTATACAACTTTCGGTAGTTTACGGAGCCATGAAATAATAACAGCAACAATTAAGGCGAAACCTAAGTAGCCCATTGTTGAATAGACTTTACCAACTAATGTAGTAAATCCTACTAGGCTTGCAGCAAAACCTATCAATCCAATAACTACAATACTAACTTTAAAATATTGATGGTCTGGCGCAATAAATCGAACTGTAAATGAATAGAACATTCCTACCGCAGTATTGTACATCATGCCTAGTAAAGCAATGGACATTAAGACACCTACTATAGGGTGTATTTGTTTTGCTAATTCTAATGTTGGCATTGCTGCTCCATCAACAACATTTATTTTAGCAAACATGGCTATATTGATTAGTACAATTAACACACCAAGCATTAAACCGCCAAGTAGTCCTCCTCTGCCAGCAACTTTGCGGTCTTTTACTGTTCCACCCATCACAATTAACATTGCTGCACCAGCAGCGATATTATAGGAAACATAAAGCAACGCTCCCATTAGCCAATTAGACGCTGCAGACGGTTGTGCTTTCGCTAAAGCATTTTGCTCTGCGATGGATATATCCATTGTAAAAATGGAATATATCAAAATAATAAAAATGATACCCATTAAATAAGGGGTCACTAATGCTATTAAATTAATAATATTGTTAACATTTAATAGTAAGGTTAGTATGGTTACAACGACCATAAAAATACTACCAACCACTGGATTGATGCCAAACATTTGATGAAATGTCGATCCTGACCCAGCAAACATAACTACAGCAACACCAAATAAGAAAAACGTGATAACGATATCTAAAATAATGCCTACATATCGCCCTCCAATATGATAGATAACCTCTTTATGTGATGTTGTTTGTAGATCTGTCCCTAATTGTGCTAAACTCATCCCTAAAAATGCGAAGGCAAGTGTAGCAACAATGGCACCTATAATACTGTACAAGCCAAAGCTTGTAAAATACTGCATAATTTCCTGACCCGATGCAAACCCTGCACCAACAATTAAGCCTACAAATGCTCCACCTATCTGCCAACTTTTTTTCATAGCACACCTACTATTCTATTATATGAACTTAAGTCTAATTATTGATATGTTTTCTGTGCGACTGTGAAGGAACTAACCGTTTCCCTATTTATTTCATAACCAATTCCTATTTGCTGTGGTACTTCAATGTAACCATCTTTTACAACTACTTCTGGTTCGATAATATCCTTTTCCCAATATCGATTAGAGCCGGCAGTATCTCCTGGTAATATAAAATTCGACAACGTTGTTAAGGCCACATTGTGCGCACGACCAATACCAGATTCCAACATGCCGCCGCACCATACAGGAATGTTATGGGCCTCACAATAATCATGTATTTTTTTTGCTTCCGTTAGGCCACCAACACGACCAATTTTTATATTTATAATTTTGGTGCTACCTAATTCTACAGCCTTTCGTGCATCTTCTAATGAATGGATACTTTCGTCCAAACAAATTGGTGTTTCGATTAATTTTTGCAATGAAGCATGATCGATAATATCATCTGAAGCAAGTGGTTGCTCAATCATTGTTAAGTTAAATGCATCAAGTTGTTTCAATGTTTCAGCATCTTCTAGTCGATAGGCTGAATTGGCATCTGCCATAAAGGCTACATCAGGAAACGTTTCCCTTAATGTACGCATAACCTCTACATCCCAGCCTGGTTTTATTTTGATTTTCATGCGTTTATAGCCTTCCTTAACATAGCCGTCAACTAACGCAACTAACTCCTCGATTGAATTTTGTATTCCAATACTAATACCTACATCAATTTTTTCCTTTTTACCACCAAGTGCTGTTGCTAGGGATTGGCCAGTTTGCTGCGCATATATATCCCAAATTGCTCCTTCAATCGTCGATTTCGCCATATTGTTTTTACGAATGGGCTCAAATAATTGACTGACTTCATCAGGGTGATGAATCTCTTTATTTAAAATAAGAGGAATGAGGAAGTCTTCAAGCATATGCCAGTTTGTTTGGAGTGTTTCTTCATTGTACCAAGGTGAATGAAAGGCAACTGATTCTCCCCAACCAATTAAGCCTGATTCCTCTTTAGCCTCAAGGACTAAAAAGTCCCTCTCATCAAACGTGCCAAAGCTTGTTGTAAACGGTGCTTTTAATTTCATCTTCAGTTGTCGTATTGTGATTTCTGTAATTTTCATTTTAATTTGCCCCTTCCAAATTTAAAGCTGCTTTTTTCACGAAAACATATTCGTTAAAGTATTCTTGTTGCTGCAGTGAAATAGCGGCATACCCTGCTAAAAATAGCTGCTTTAGTATATTTCTTGTTTTGAAACGCCAATCCAATGCTAAGCTAGGATTTTGTGCTTTTAAGGCTTGAAAGTCCTGAGGAACAGGTAGCGTATACATCCCTTCCTTAAATTCCAAATTTTCAGTCATTTCTAAACATAATAAACCCTGCTTTGTAAGTTCACAGCTTGCCACTGGTATTGCATTCGCTACTTCTATTGCAATGTCATTCACCACATAATCTGAAGTTAAATGCCAGCTCACCTCAAATCGATCAGAGGGCAACCCTTTATTGAAGCCATCCTCCATTTCACCGTAGCAATTTTCTATATAGGTATAACAAATACCCTTTAATTTAGATAGATTAAGATAAGCATTTCGGGTTTCGAGAGGGTCAAATGTCCATACCATTAAATCATAGCCTCGATCAATAGCAATAGCTCGCTGTTCATACTTTAACTTCTCTCCTATACCTAGTGATCGGTATTTTTCATCAATCCCTAACATATGTGAGCATAGATAGCTTTTGCCTTCTCGAAAACCCGCAAAACCATAACTAAAACCGACTAATTTATCTTCTTGATAGGCACCTACAACGATGCCCCCATTTTTCACTGCGGTAAGCGTTTGATGGAGAGGAATTGCAGGCATGCCCCACACATCAAACTCTAATTGCTGAACTTGCTCAAGTTGTTCTATTGTTTTGATTTCTCTTATCTCTATCATAGCTATCTCTTCTTTCTATATCTTTATAATGCTCTTAAAATAGCCCTTGTAATAATATTTACACCTATTAAAAGCCGATCTTGATTAAAGGTCATTTGCGGATGGTGTAAGCCCGGAGTAACCCCACAGCCTAATCCAAGCATTGTAGCTTTAAGCTTCGGACGTTCATAGGTATAAAAATGAAAATCCTCCCCTCCTGGTGTAACAACTGGTGGAGCACAAGCCTTTTCCCCAACTACATCAATAATAGCTTCCTTCATATGTTGTAAGGCTTCATCATCCACCAATGCTGCCACTATATGAGCATCGACCTGTAAAAAAATCTTGGCACCATACATCGCTTCAACAGACGCTTTTACACGCTCCACCCCCTCTGTGATTACCTGCATCACTTCATTTGTTTGGGCTCGTGCATCAATGCTAAAGCTAGCTTTACCAGGAATAATATTTGTGGAGGTGCCTCCTGCATTAAACTGTGTCATTTTGACAGAGGCAGAGATAGTTGGATCCGTCCAAATTTTTTGAAGACCTTCGACAATCGCTGCTCCAACCTCAATTGCATTAATGCCAAGTTCTGGTCGTGCGCCATGTGCCTCTTCCCCAATAATGGTCCCTGTAAAAAGCTTTGCTGCTCCGTGGTATAATGCTGGCGCATATGACCCATCCTGTAATTCCTTTAATGGTCGAACATGAACACCAAATAAATAATCTAAATCATCTATAATACCTTTTTCGACAAATGCGCGGGCTCCTTGTGCCTTTTCCTCAGCAGGTTGAAATAGAATGCGTACAGCACCTGACAATAAATGCTCCATGTCCTTTAACAGCAATGCAGTTCCAATAGCCATCGTCATATGACCATCGTGTCCACAAGAATGGTTAGCTTGAAAGACACCATTCACCTCCTGCCAAAGTGCATCTATATCAGTGCGAAACCCTACTCTAGGTGTTCCTTTACCAATATCAACATAAAGTCCTGTCATATCTTCAAAAAGCTGCGGCTCCATCTGGGCCTCTCTCAATAAATTTGCTATATAGTGCGTTGTATTGTGTTCTTGCCAACTAACTTCCGGATGTTCATGTAAATGTTTAAAAATATCTGCCAGACGTGGCTGTAACTTTTGTAATACTTGATTCATAGTAGTCAACTCCATCGGTTTGCTAAAAAGCTATTTTGGAAATCATCATATTTTACGCGTTGATTTTCATAATAGTCATGATCTTGTGCAGTCATCCCAGCTATTAGAGTATTTAAAAATGCTATGAGTGCTGGCATAGCATCTATTGTGGACACTTCTTGTTGTTGTTCGTTCACAAAGGTAATGGTTGCATATTGTGTAATAGGTGCAATTTGAGAATCAGTAATGCCAATAATCTCACATTTTTTTTCTTGTAATTCAGCTGCAAATTGGATCGGTTCTTTAAAATAACGGTGGAACGATAAAATAATTACTACACTATCCTCATCAATCTCTTGGATAGCACGTATGACCTCACTTGTCTCAAAATTTAACAGTACAACATTTGGTCTCAAAAGATTTAATGTAAAATGAAGCCATTGTGCAGCTAAATGGGAGGAGCCATTCCCTGCAATATATATTTTTTTCTTCTCATGGAGCAATACTGAAGCTCGATTAAAATCTTCCTCATGAATATTTTTAGCCATATTTAAAATGCGAGATGCATCTTTTTCCATAGTCTTTACATAAAAACGTGGATTTTCAAAAAGAGCTTGCTTCGATTGCAAATAATTTTGCAAACTACTTGCATTTCCTTCATTAAATAAATGCATTGTCACTTGACGTTGCAATTGTGCATAACCAGATAAGCCTAACGCATAACAAAAGCGGATAACTGTCGTTTCACTTACTCCAGCCTTTTCCCCTACATATGAAGCGGAGTGAACTCCAACTGTCTGTAAATTTTTTAAGATGAATGTAGCTACCTTTTGTTGACTTTTGGACAACTCTTGATATTTCTCTTGAATCATTTGCTGAATTGTTTGGTTCCCCATAAAAGAAGCGCATCCTTTTTTTATTTATATTTTGAAGCCTTCACTTCATTTTTATGTACACTAGCCTAACATACATATTTTCTGAATTCAATATTTTTTCTGAAATTTTAGTTTTATCATCTCAATTGCTCAAGATCTTTTCATCGACATTTAACAAATTTCGCTTCAGTTAAACTGCCAACCCACTCAACCTATGCTATATTTAAAACCATGGAACTATGAAAGGGTGTTAACAATGGCAAAAAGCGTAGTAATCGCTGAAAAACCTTCTGTAGCACGTGATATTGCACGTGTGCTGAAGTGTACTAAAAAAGGAAATGGCTTCCTTGAAGGAGATAAATACATTGTTACTTGGGCGCTTGGACATCTTGTAACACTAGCTGACCCTGAAAGTTATGATGTGAAATATAAAACGTGGAATCTTGAAGATTTACCAATGCTTCCTGAACGCTTAAAATTAACTGTCATTAAACAAACTGGTAAACAATTTAATGCAGTCAAAAGCCAACTTACACGTAATGATGCAAGTGAGGTAATTATTGCGACAGATGCTGGACGTGAAGGTGAATTAGTAGCACGCTGGATACTTGATAAAGTAAAGATTAAAAAACCACTTAAACGCTTATGGATTTCTTCAGTAACCGATAAAGCAATAAAAGATGGTTTTGCCAATCTAAAGCCTGGCAAAGCATATGATAACCTCTATGCATCTGCTGTAGCTCGTTCTGAGGCTGATTGGTATATCGGGCTCAATGCAACTCGTGCTTTAACTACTCGCTTTAATGCACAGCTCAACTGCGGACGTGTCCAAACGCCAACGGTCGCTATTATTGCCGCACGTGAGGATGAAATTAAAAATTTTAAAGCCCAAACTTATTATGGTATAGAAGCACAAACGACTGACAATTTGAAGCTTACATGGCAGGATGCAAACGGTAATAGCCGTTCATTTGATAAAGAAAAAACTGATATCTTAGTTAAGAAACTTGGAAATAGCAATGCCATCGTTGCTGATATTGAAAAGAAACCTAAAAAATCGTATGCTCCAGGCCTCTATGATTTAACGGAATTACAGCGTGATGCCAATAAAATTTTCGGCTACTCTGCAAAAGAAACGCTGAATATTATGCAAAAGCTTTACGAACAACATAAAGTATTAACATATCCACGTACTGATTCTCGCTTTATTTCTCAAGATATCGTGGCAACAATACCTGAACGCTTAAAGGCGTGTGGCATCGGTGAGTATCGTTCGATCGCTAACAAACTACTTACTAAACCAATCAAGCCTACAAAGGCCTTTGTCGATGATAGTAAGGTCTCAGATCACCATGCCATTATTCCAACAGAAGGCTTTGTAAATTATTCTGCGTTTACAGATAAAGAACGTAAAATTTATGATCTTGTTGTGAAACGATTCCTAGCGGTGCTACTTCCTGCTTTTGAATATGAGCAATTAACATTACGTGCAAAAATAGGCGATGAAAGCTTTATTGCCCGCGGAAAAACAATTTTATCAGCTGGCTGGAAGGAAGTTTATGAACATCGCTTCGATGATGACGACTCGACGGATGATGTAAAGGAACAAATACTACCACGAATTGAGAAAGGTGATATATTAAAAATAAAATTGCTTGCCCAAACATCTGGTCAAACAAAACCACCTGCTCGTTTTAATGAAGCTACACTGTTATCAGCGATGGAGAACCCAACAAAATACATGGCTACGAATGATAAAAAACTAGCAGACACATTAAAATCTACGGGTGGACTTGGCACAGTGGCAACACGAGCTGATATTATTGATAAGCTTTTTAATTCCTTCTTAATCGAAAAACGTGGTGGTAAAGATATATATATTACTTCTAAAGGTCGTCAACTACTTGATTTAGTGCCTGAGGAATTAAAGTCCCCTGCCCTCACGGCTAAATGGGAGCAAAAGCTTGAGCTCATTGCAAAGGGCAAGCTCAAAAAAGATGTATTTATTAGCGAGATGAAAAATTATACACAAGAAATTGTGTCTGAAATTAAGGGCAGCGACAAAAAATATAAACACGACAATATCTCGACTAAATCCTGTCCAGATTGCGGAAAACCAATGCTTGAGGTAAATGGTAAGAAGGGGAAAATGCTTGTCTGTCAGGATCGTGAGTGTGGTCATCGTAAAAATGTCTCACGTACAACAAATGCACGTTGTCCACAATGTCATAAAAAATTAGAGCTTCGCGGTGAAGGCGATGGTCAAATTTTCGTTTGTAAATGTGGCTATCGTGAAAAATTATCAGCCTTTGAGGCAAGACGTAAAAAAGAAGGCGGAGGCAAGGTAGATAAACGCTCCGTACAAAAGTACTTAAAGCAACAAAAGAATGAGGAACCAGTGAACAATGCACTTGCTGAAGCATTGAAAGGTTTAAAATTCGACTAAGCAAACTGAGCAAATATTGCGCCTAGAAAGGATGACGGAGGAACGGAAATCACCTCCCTCGCCTTGCTAAACGTTCTTTTGCTGTAACATCACTATCTTCTACAACATAAGAGCAAATTTACATTTAGTGTAAATTTGCTCTTTTATTTATGCATACTCAAATCCTCAAAACATATCTTGAATTGACCGAATATTCTTTATATTAAAGGAGGATTTATTAGAATGGAAGCGAAAAATTTTAGACCACGGAATGTGATTTTTATGACGATTGTTGTTGGTGTATCTGTGTTAATTGGTCAAGCTATTTATGTTCTGTTTATAGATGTGCCATTCCCATAATAAGTAGTTAACTCTTTAATTGTCTGAGCAAATATTTTTCATTCTCTATTATTTCCTGATGATTTGGTTTCCATTTTTGTGCCTCTGAATTATGCTGATAGGCATTTTCAAATAACCGTAACTCCCTATAAAGCAAACTTAATTGCAAATGGGGAATCCACGTTGAGTAAGCCCATTTTTGGATCGTCATCGTATCAACAGGAGCTTGTTGCAGAGCTTGGGAATACCAATAAATAGCCTCTTTATATTTCGATTGTTCCATAAAAAATTGGCCCATTCGGCAACATGCTTCTGGCTTTGGTCGATCATATAAGAAAGATTGCAAAATAGCTTGCTGGGCCTGTTTATCATCATGTAAGCGTCGATAGCATTCCCCAACATGTAAGCAAGCCTCAATACGGTCATCTACTGTTCCTAAATCATGATCCAAAAATGTATTGTATTGATTGATCGCTTCTAAGTAACGTTGATGCTTTTTTAGTTCATTAGCATAAAAAAATAGGTCTCTTGCTGAAAGTGAATGTCCCTCTTTTAGTAAACCTTCATAAATACAAATATTACGATAAAGATCTCTGGATAATGGCAAATGTGTGATAGCTATATCACTATGATAAAACGGACCTGATACCTTTAATTCCTCATGAACAGCACCTTCCCATTGAAAATGACTTGCCCTTTTTACTAGACGAACATTTCGTTTACTACACTCTACTACTCCATCATGATCAAGTGATAGGTAGTAATCCATCGTTACCGCGTCAATAGAAGGAAATAAAGATTGCTTTAATTGACTGAACTTGTATTGGTTTTCCTTTGTTATGACGTCATCTGCATCAAGCCATAAAATATAGTCTTTTGTTGCCTGTTTAAAGGAAAAATTACGCGCATTGGCAAAATGATCAGACCAAGGAATATCATAAATTCGAGAGGTATAATTCTGAATAATAGTCTTCGTACGATCAGTTGAACCTGTATCAATGATATTAATCTCGTCAACTATATGCTGAACCGAATCTAAACATCTTTCAATTGTAGATTGTGCATTTTTAACAATCATACATAAACTAATCGTTAACATCTGGTCCCCTCCTTAACCATGTTGAAATGTACACTCTTGCAGTATTTTATCGAAAAAATATTCCAATTATCACCCGACTTTTTAATTTATCGTGAAAACACAAAAAAACGAACGCGATACACGTTCGTTTTTGTTTTAGATTTTGAACTTCTGCTGAATCAAGATAAATATTGCTCTCGCCATGTTAGTTGCTCTTTGTCAGTAAGCTGTTGCTCAAGATAATGATCCCATCGATTGAGAAACGTATTCCACACACGTACAAATAGTATATCTTGTTCTTTATCATAAAGAACAAACTCTAAACATGGGCTATCATTAATTTGTTGCGCTTCCGTTTGAACAATTTTTGTGATGACTTTTTGGGAGTTGCCCACTTCCTCTTCATTCTCCTCTTGTAATGCTGCTATCACCAGTGATTCTTCAAACTGCTCCTGTTGTTCTGCTTTTTTATCAATATAACGATATAGCTCTGGTAGGTCATCGTATTCTTCTCTATTATCTGCATCAATAGTTAGAAATGATTGATGGCAAGGACTGAAGTAAAGCGTGGTCTTTTCTATTTCTAGCTCTTCCTCAAAGATTCCCTGTTCAAGCTGCAGCTGTCCTTTTTCAGTTAGACTATAATAGTTATCCTCTTTCTTCATAAGGTTGACTCGAACCATTAAAGAAACCAAATCCTCAATAAATAATGGATCTACAAGCAAAAGCTCACTCAATTCAAGAGTACTTTCAAAATCAGCCTCTTGGATGCTTATTAGTAGCATGGTCATTAAGACATCCATTGTCGAACGGCGCACAGGCTCATACATTACCTCTACTGTCCTAATGGGAATACACCATTCAGCAGTTTTGACAATCTTAATATTGCGATTTTGTTGAAGCTCACGCATTAGCCGTTGCTGTAATTTTGACAATCTACATCACCAATCCTTCATGATTACGCAAGCCGTTGTAGGATTTTACTGTATTTAATAAATTAGTATACATTTCTCTTGTATCTTGATGTTTTGCACGTTTCGCAAACATTTCAGCACTGCCAATAAGCAATAGTAACTCACGGGCACGAGATAGCGCGACATTTAAGCGACGATAATCTTTTGCAAAGCCGATGTCTCCCCCCTTAGGAGTATTTCGAACCATACTCACTAAAATAACATCCATTTCCATACCTTGGAACTTATCAACTGTTCCTGTTCTAAACTGCAAATGCGGTAGCTGTAATTCTTGCTGTAGGAGACGATTTATTCTCTTTACCTGCTCACCGTAAAAACTAATGACACCAACACTTTTCTTTGCGTCTTGCGGTATTCGTCCTGCTTCTTTTGCTACCTTAACTGCATCATTTAAGTCTAATAAAATATGACGGATTGTTTGTAACTCTCCTTCATTATAACGACTTGTTCCACCCTTAACTTGCTCCTCTAAATAAGGTTTTTCAGTAGGGATATCAATCCAAAGTAAATGATCATGTCGTTTTACAAATTGCCCCTCTAAGCCATGATCCCTTGCTGCATCTGAATCTGGTAAACCACATTGTAAACCATTTTCCTCCTTCGCATAAAATGGTGTGATGCTTTGCATAATTTTTTCATGCATACGATATTGTAGTGCTAGCATTTGTTTATGTGTTGGAGGCAGATTATTAAATAAACGTTCAAATAATGACTCTCGTAATAGATTTTTCAATTCTTGTGCGCCTTCAAAATTCGGATTTTCTTCTAGCATCGCCTTTAAAGTTTCCTCCAGCGTATCGTCTCCTAACAGTGGAGGTAGCTGATGATGATCACCTACTAAAATAACTTTTTTTCCCTTAAGCATTGGTAATAGTAGCTCTGGTGGTGTAGCCTTTGAAACTTCATCAATAACGACAACATCAAAAGTAGGATAATTCTCCATAAATTCTTTACTTGCGGACGCTACACATGTTGTTCCAATAACGTTCGCATGACGCACATACAATTTTCGAATTTCATCTAAATCATACTCTGTTGCGTTTTGAAGTTTTTCACGCCACTGTTCTTGTAGCTTTTTGCGAAGTGGTAGCTGTTTTTCCTGCCTGTGCAATGTTTCAATTGCTTGTTTGGAAGTTTGAATAGCTTCCATCACCTCTTCAGCCGTTCTCTCTGGCGTTGATTGCAAAAGTTTTGTATATGTTGCTAATTGCTTTTCTTTCTTCAATCCAGCTATATTAATGTCTTTTATCCGTTCTTCCATTTGTGCTAGCTGCTGCTCTATATCATGTAAGCTTGTTGTGACAGTCTTCAGTGAGGCTTGCTTTGGCACTAGTTGAACTTTTGCCTGTTCCACTGTCTCTAGCTGCTTACTTGCTTGCTGTAGAGCTTCTCGAGATTGTGCTGAAAGTATCTTTAAATATTCAACTGATTCTTCTGGCTCCTCAGCAATTTGAAAAGTATTTGCTAATTGTTGTAAACGCTCTGTATGCTGTAAAAATGGTTGCAGCTGTCGTTGGTAACTTTGCACATCAAAGCTAGTTATTGCACACTCCTGATGAATTAAAGTCATGAGATTTTTTCGGAAAGAATCGTATTCCTGATCCTTATGCTCTTGTTGTTGTTTTAGTGCTACTCCCTTTTGCCAAACGTAATCACGACGCATATATAGCCCAAGCAAATAACTTTCGATCATATCATTTGCTGGTGCTTGGCCATCCTGAAACGCAGTGTTTAACTGTGCGAATACACCTGTAAGGTTTTGCAAAGAAAACGATTGTACTGGTTGCAATCTACTTTTAGCAAATGCTCGTTCCTTGACTTCATGAGTAACTAAAGCCTCTAACTTCGCAATTGCCTTTTGTAGACGCGCATTGATTGTGGACCATGCCTCTAAATCTTTGGCATCTTCTAAATGTTGTAAGCGATTCATTTGATGTGACAGTACATGAGAAGGGCGAATTTGATAATGTTGTAAAAATCGCTCGATTAGCTCAAAGGATGTTAATGTATGGATATACTTTTGTGCTTCCTTCATGATAACTAGTCGATTACTTTCGATTTCATATTTATGTTGAATTTCTTGAAATTGCTGTGTTAGCTGCTGCTTTTGTTCTTGCAATTCCTTATATTGAGCTGCCGCTTCTAGTTGTTCCACTTTACGTGTAGTTTCTTGAATCGTACGTTGTAATTGCTCAACAGAAGGATAATCTGCAAGTGTCTGCTCAAGCTGCTGTACAATTGGTTCAATTTGTGCAAGCTGTTTCTCATAATGATCTTTTTGGGCTTCACTTGACTGTTGATCCGCCTTAGCAGCTTTTAATTCTTTTTTTAATGCTTGAATTTCCTGCTGTAAAATAGGTTCATCAATAGCCGCTTGCTCTTTTGCAGCTATTTCCTGTCTTAGTTGCTCTAGCCATTGCTCTAATTTTGCTAGTTCATTTTGTGCTTTTTCAACGTTTGCTTTTAACTCTTGCTCACGTTCTGGGAATACCAATATGGCCTCTTCAATTGCCGCCAATGTTTGTTCCCGCCACTGAAGAGCTACATTTTCCTCTATAAACTTTTTGCCTTCCTCCTCAATACTTTCCGTTCTACCATATCGTAAAATACGAATTTCTTGATTGGATAGCAACCGTCCTAATGCATTATCGACTGCTAAATTTGATTGCGACGCAACAAGTGTTTTTAAACCTGCCTTTACATTTTGCTGACAAATCTCTGAAATCACGGTTGTTTTCCCCGTACCTGGAGGACCTTGTATAACATATAAATCCTCAACAGATAATGCACCTAAAACAGCGCGTCGTTGATATTCATTTAAGTTATTATGAAACTCAATATCTTCTCGTAGCTTGGACGCTCTGACTGTTGGACGCCGTTCAAACAGGATTGTTTCTAGATTAGGGTTCACTGCCTCTCCCTTCTCTAGCTTTGTAAAGCCGTTGCGTAGTCTTCTAATTTGACTTAGTGTCGCAAAATTACTGAAACTTACTTGTTTCGAGCGTAGATTAAGCTGATCTTTACGAGCTAAATCCTGAACGAAAGGTTTTAAATCAATTTCAGCTGTTTGCTTTCCAGCGTTCGCCTTTAAAACTTGTCCAATTTCACCGCGAACCCCTTGAATGCTTACACTTAATCCTTCTAACTGCTTCCATTCTTTATTCTTTATGTAGGGACATACAATGGTTAACCGTGTAAAATCCTCGTTAAAATAGCTTTGCTTAAATTCGCTATGAATATCGTCAATGGTCGCATCGCGTTCTTGGATTTTTAAATAGCCTTCCCAACTAGCTATACGTTTTTTTACATATTCTGTACGTTCTTCCGCTATTGGAAGCTGTCTTATTTTCGTATGAAGCTCTAGTGGAATACCTGCACCATTGTTAGGTTTTGTAACAAATTGCAAGGCAGCTGCTAATCGACGATTCGTATTGATTGGCCCACGCATATGGACAAAACGAATATTTGTCGCTAGCAATCCTTCCACCTTTAGCACACAATCCATAATAACGGTTTTCTCAGCAAGATAATCGTGTAATTTTTCATTGTCTTGCGCATTAAAATAGATGGATAAAAATGTTTCACCAACTGTTTTAGCTTTCCGTTTTTCAATATAGACGGTAAAAGATCTTTGTAACGCAAAAAAGGCATGCTCGTTTGCTGAGCATTCCTCTACCGCTTCCTTCGCCTTATTGGTCAAAATAAGATTACAGCGTTGTTTTTCTAGTAAAGCGATGTCCTGCATGAGCAGCCCTCCCTCCTGTGTCACTAAAGTTTTATTTTATCACATCCCAAAAGAATACTTACAAAGAAAAATCCCCTGCACAGTGATTTCTTACCACCGTACAAGGGTTATTTTAATGTTGATCAATTGTTTCCTTCGGCAAATTCTTGCTCATTTCGCAATATTGAACAAATACACGTGCTAATTCACGTAACCGGCTGTGCACATCTTCATCTACAATTTTATTATCTGCATCAAAATGTGATGTGTGTGTATATACATAGTTAGGCGTTACAAGAGCACGGAAGTAATCCAAAATCGGCTTTAATTGATTTTCGACTACAAGATGGTGCTGATATGTGCCTCCATTCGCAACAATGGATACTGGCTTATAACGCATTGTTTTAGGATGTAAGAAGTCGAAAGCATTTTTCAAAACACCTGGAATGGACGCTTGAAAAATAGGTGTTGCAATAATATAAGCGTCTGCTTCCTCAAATTGTTGAATCATTTTCTTCATATCATCGTTGAGTGGTGAACCATCCACAATTTGATGCTTATATTGACTAAAATGCATCATTTCTAACTCGAAACTAGCATCTAATTCTTTAATATATTGTTCCACTTGCTCTAAAATAGCACCTGTTTTACGACCAAACATTGTGCCATCAACGAGTAAAATTTTCATCTTTACTTTGCCTCCACATTCATCTTCTACAATAATATTGTAACAAATGAAAAGTGGCTCGGAAAGAATTGTAGTGTGGAAAGGAACAATTTCAGTCTTTAGGCGGAACGGAAACACTATTTACATTATTTTTTCTCTTGATCGCGATGCCGAAAATGGACTTCCTTATCAATAACTGTTTCCTCAAGCTTATATTTATCTCGATTAATAACTACATCACGATTTACTTTCTCGCCTTCATGTAGCTTATCCCAGTTAAATAATACCTCTCTTGAAATGGTATCTTCTGAAGCTTCGGGATACTCGCATGTTGCTAATTCATCTGACGAATAAATAGTGACTGACTGCTGCTTACCATATAAGGCAATGATGATCATAGCCTTAGCCACCTGTGAGGCATCAATTGCTCTAGAGCGTTTAAAAGGTCCTATTAGTAGAGGATGTGCAAACTTTAATAGTTTTTCTCCTACCTTTTCCCCTAATCGAAATTCATCCCGATCTCCTACTAACAGTGATGGTCGGATAATAGAAAGCCTCTGTAAACCCAACTCCACTAAATCATGCTCTAGTTTTCCTTTAACCCGATTATAGTAAAAAGGCGAATTTTCATTGGCTCCCATTGCTGTGATGACGATAAAATGAGGAATGCCACGTTTTTTTGCTAAGGAGGCAATTGCTAATGGATATTCAAAATCTACCTTTTCAAACATCTCACGAGAACCTGCTTTTTTTATAGTTGTTCCTAAGCAACAATACAATTCATGAGCAAATTCAATATCTTGTTCTTCTATCTGATCAAAATCACAAATTTTCACTTCTAGCTTTGGATGTGTAAAAGTTGGCTTTCTCCGTGCAATAACTGTTACTGAAACATATTCATTATTGTTACATAGTTGTTCAACAAGAGAGGAACCCGTTAAACCTGTTGCCCCTACAACAATCGCCGCACGCATGCTCATGCTTCTCCCCTCCTTCTCCATAATTTACATTAACGTATGTTTCTTTCCTTATCTTGGCCTTACTATATATATCGACCAATTTTATGATGATTAAAAAGTTAATTATGATGTCCTTCAAGATAGCAATTTAGAAGATTCTCTAAAGTCCATCGTGACCAAATCCTAAATTTTACACATACTTGTTCTTTCTTCGCCATAATTTAAAGAGACAGAGGAAAGGGTGGGATACATTTGCAAAAAGAAACGCAAGCAATTGAACCAAAAAAAACGATTGTTTTCATTATTGAAAGCTGTATTGATAAAGGGCTGTATCCTTTTGAACGGGTTTCAACATTAGCTAAGCTACTTACTAATGAGAAAGTTCTTATATTTGTAAAGACTCCTTCGAATGAAGGTATTCAAATTTTAATGAATGAAGGTCTTTCTCCTATTTTATTTGACCATTTTAACGAACTGCCTAAGCAAATTAAAGGAATTCAGCCTGATTTAATTGTCAGAGATGGGCGTAACTCTGAAAGCTGGCAAGTACAAGATTTACGACCTTTCTGTAAAACCATTATTCACTTCGATGACTTTGGTGAAGGTGGTCAAGCCTGTGATTGTGTATTACTAGCACTCTATCAAGAAGTTAAAGATTATTTACCGTCGCATTATATTGGCGGAAGTTTTGTTTTTGCACTACCAGAAGCTTATCAACAGTTTGACGACATCCCTGACAATAAAACACCTGAAAACCCTCCCCATATCGTTGTTGCTTTCGAAGATGGGGACGAGCATAATTTAACCTACCGAACACTTCGACACTTAACTCAACTACAAATCCCACTACAAATTACAGTTATGATTGACGATAGCTATCGCCATGCAACAGATGATTTGCAAATGATGGTTCTAAGTCGTCGCAATACCGCTATTCTTCGCGATAAAAACGCACTCCTTAAACTATTACCGAAAGCTGATGTCATTATTTGTAATGCTAACTATACACCTTATAAAATTGCTTCTTATGGTGTGCCCTGCATTACACTTGCACAAACTGAAGCTGAACTACTACATGCTTTCCCTCGGGAGCATAACGGCTTCATTCATCTTGGACTTGGTCGTAAAATGAAGCAATCACAAATCCAAAATGCTGTTATGGAGTTCCTTTTACATGAAGCTCGCAGTGAACGGGCTGTAAGAAAGCAGCGACAACTCAATCTTGCAGCAAACAACGAAACACTCCAAGCTTTACTTTTAGATTTTGCTTATGATCGTCATAATATCGCTTCTACTTAGTGCTACTTCGAAGATGATTATGATACAATATATAAGAATTTTTCACTCCAGCTCTTCTTGTGAAAGTTGGAACATAGGCAGATTCAAAAATTATCAGAACCCGATTGATTTAAATTATAAGCGGTGGGGGCTCAAAAAAACCTCCATCGCTTTTACACGCATTCGCTATACAAACATTCTCATAAAGGAGTCATAATCATGCCAACAAAAAGCGATATTGAATACCAAATTAAAGAGTTAAAAATGGACTATATGAATTTACAAGGTGATATCGAAAAATTAGAGTCTACTGGGCACAACGATCAGGTATCAAAAGCAGAGCAACGCCTTGCTAATATGGAAGCTAAGCTAGCAGAACTTAATAAACAATTAGCTGAACTATAAAATGTAAACACGAAGGATAGTTGGAGGAACTAATATGGCAATATTAACAGTTGAAAATTTAGGTCATTCTTTTGGTGATCGTACACTCTTTAAAGATGTTTCGTTTCGATTAGTAGAAGGTGATCACATTGGACTCGTAGGAGCTAACGGTGTAGGTAAATCTACATTAATGGGCATCATAACGGGGCAAACAATTCATGATACAGGAAAAGTTGAGTGGCTTCCTGGTACACATTATGGGTATCTTGACCAACATACTGTACTAACTGCTGGCAGAACAATGCGTGAGGTGCTACGCGATGCCTTTTTACCATTATATAAAAAAGAAGAAGAGCTAAATGACATTACAGGGAAAATGGCAGAAGCATCACCTGAAGAATTAGAGGTTCTGCTAGAGCAAATGGCGGAAGTTCAAGATGCACTCGATGCGGGCGATTTCTATTCTCTTGATATGAAAATTGAAGAGGTTGCACGCGGACTTGGTCTTGATGCCATTGGCTTAGAACGTGATGTAGCTGCCCTTTCTGGTGGACAACGTACAAAGGTTTTACTAGCAAAGCTGTTATTAGAAAAACCGAAAGTCCTATTACTAGATGAGCCTACGAACTATTTAGATGAGGAACATATTACTTGGCTAAAGAACTATTTAAAAAACTATCCATATGCATTCCTCTTAATTTCACATGATACAGAATTTATGAACGAGACAGTGGATGTTATTTTCCAACTTGAGTTTTCCAAATTAACGCGGTATACAGCAACCTATGAAAAATTCCTAGAGCTTGCTGAAATTAATAAACGCCAGCATATTGAAGCATATGAAAAGCAACAGGAATTCATCAAGAAACAAGAGGACTTTATCGCTAAAAATAAAGCGCGCTATTCTACTACTGGACGTGCAAAATCTCGTGCTAAGCAGCTCGATCGTTTAGAACGAATTGATCGACCAGAGACGGCTGTAAAACCTGAATTTGGTTTTAAAGAAGCACGTTCATCTGGCCGCTATGTTGTAGAGGCTGAAAATTTAGTCATAGGTTACGATAAGGACAAGCCATTGCTTCCTCCACTGACTTTTGCCATTGAACGTGGCGAAAAGATCGCGCTAGTTGGCATGAATGGTGTAGGTAAATCAACATTACTAAAAACGATGCTAGGGAAAATTAATCCCCTTGGTGGGAAAGTGGTTCGAGGTGATTACCTTTATCCATCTTACTTTGAGCAAGAGGTTAAAGCAGAGAAAATCACTCCAATTGATGATGTGTGGAATGCCTTTCCTTCTATGGAACAAGCGCAGGTTCGTGCCGCTTTAGCAAGAGCTGGTTTAAAAACGGACCATATTACACGCCCACTCAATTCATTATCTGGTGGTGAGCAAGCGAAAGTTCGTTTATGTAAATTAATGATGGAAGAAGCTAACTGGCTTCTTTTTGACGAACCGACAAACCATTTAGATGTAGATGCAAAAAATGAACTAAAACGTGCTATGAAAGAATTTAAAGGCACCATCGTACTAGTAAGCCATGAACCAGAATTCTATGACGGGCTAGTAACAAAGGTTTGGAATGTACAAGATTGGTTCACTTCTGGACAACAAAGCTAATATCAAGAGCAGTTCCCACATATTATAGGGGCTGCTCTTTTAATTTTTTTGAAATTACTATGTATAATTAGACATCTTTAAACATAATATAATCAGTGGACTAACAATTTACATTTATATTTTATAATCTCTCTCCTCTAGGACAAGCCCGTGGGTAACCCAAAACTCATTACACCAAGACACTATACTTACATCATTGTAAGCTGAATAAATGAAACCTTTTGCTGTATGCTTCGTATACTTAATATAACTAAAAAAATATTTTGCTATTGAGAAAATATTTCAATTAACTATTGATTTATATATAGCTTACTAGTAAGATATATATAGACCACTTAACTTACTAATAAGCTATTTGTAAAATATAATCTAAAAAAGAAAGCGAGGAATGAAGAATGACAGTTACAATTTACTCACAAGCGAGCTGTTCTTCATCCAGAAAAGCACTTAAATGGTTAAAAGATCACAACATTGAATATAAAGAAAAACGTATTACATCTCACCCTCTTACTCTTGCAGAATTTAAAGAAATTCTAAGTATGACGGAAGATGGCACAGATGAAATTATCGCAACTAACTCGAATGATTTTAAAAACTTAAATATCGATATTGAACAACTTTCTATTCAAGAGCTATTCGCTATTATCCAGGCACACCCAAGAATGTTGCGAAGCCCTATTTTAATAGATGAAAAACGTATTCAAGTTGGTTACAATGAGATGGACATCCGTCGTTTTATCCCACGTAAAGTGCGTGCATACGAATTAAATGCGATGACAAGATTGGCACAAGAAAGCTAAAACAGTTTTGGAGATGACCTTCTATGGATCAAGAAAAACAAAAAGCCATTACCTCATTGTTTGAAGTCGTTTCATCTATTGAGCGTAAGTGGGCAAACGAGTGGAATAATCATAATGTGCTCGGCTTTTCAAAATCCCATATTTTAATTTTAGACTACTTATCGCAGGAGGGCCCAAAACGCCCTTCTGCTATTGCTGAGCGGTTAAAAGTAACCACTGGTGGCGTCACAGTGTTAACAACAAAGCTTATTAATGGAGGCTTTATTGAAAAAACACAGCACGCTACAGACCGACGAGCTTCTCAACTTGTCATAACTGCTGAAGGAGAAAATATCCTAAAAGAATCTCGTCAACAAGTGAGCGAAATTATTAACAATATGTTTGGGATGCTAACAGCAGAAGAACTGCAAACATTACGAAATATTTTTTCTAAATGTCTATTGGATGTTGAGACGAATCGATCAGAATAAAGAACTCAAAACAATCTATAGCATTTTTGTAAAAGGTAAAAAAGGCTTACCCTTTCGCAAAAAAATGTTATTTTTCGGCAAAGGTCTCGCATACAAAATGAAAGTGTTTATTCATTTTATTGTTATTGTGACTAATTATAGAGAGCCTTTCCTTTCTCTAAAAATAGTTATAATGAGCATAAAGCCTTTGTAGCTTAGTTGATTGGAGAGGAGACAATGTCACTTCTATGGGATATGCCTCACAGATGAGACCCTTGAGCGAACAAAGTGAAATGACTCATCGGACTCTCTCCTGAAATGGGAGCTGGCGGAACGAAAATCAGCCCAGTCAAAAGGTCTTATTCTATTAGTTACCTCATTTCTTTCACAACATGAAAAGATGCATTCGCAAATATTTGCGAATGCATCTTTTTTTGATTAGCCGAACGAATACTTCTGTCTAAGTACTTGTGGTAGGCGACCAATCGGCTTTTATTACGCTGGTAGCACAGATTCCACAATAGCTGTATCCGACATGAGCATTTCTTTTAAACGAGCCTTTGCACGGAACAAACGAGACTTCACAGTTCCTATGGAAACTTTCATAATCGTAGAGATTTCTGCAAGTGAATATTGGTCTATGTAGAAATACCATAAAGTTTTTCGATAAATGGCATCTAATTGCTCCATTTTATCTTGGACTAGTTTTGTGACAATATCCTTTTCAATTTTTTCTTCTGTTGAAATATCATTATTGGGAACCAAATCTAAAATCGGTACGTCTAATGTTTCAGGTTGGTTCATCATATATTTACTACGACGCACTTTTTTACGATAGCGGTCTCTAAAAGTATTCATTGTAATAGTTGTCAGCCAAGCTTTAATATGCTCCACCTCAGCAACGCTGTCTTCATAGCGTACAACCTTAACCCAAACTTCTTGCATTAAATCCTCAGCTTCTACATTATTGCGAGTTAGTTTTAAACATAAGTGATATATATAACGATTGTACTCCTCGTATACGCCTTCTAATTTTTCATTCATTGTGTATGCCTCCGCTTCTTGTTCTTGCTTCTATACACATTCTCGCAAAATAATGTATTACACTCTATCGCATTGGCTTTCAATTTCATTACAATCGTGTAAGCTTAAACGCTTTTGCTTGTAATATTCGTAAAAATTGTTTTACTACTATATTTCTTTCCCTGCAGCGGATAACTAGATGACAATACTTCCCTATTTTCATAACTATATTTTAAATAATAATTATTTTCAGAAAGGTGTTGAGACATTTTAGGTAGACAACATACTAAAAATGCACTCCTAGCAGAAGTGCATGTGTTTGTTTAGCTTAACAGTCCTAGACGAAAAGCAGAGGCAACGACCTGTGTTCGATTTTTCGCTTTGAGTTTTGTCATTAGACTACTTACATAATCTCTGACTGTATGCTCACTTAAAAACAAGAAACCGCCAATTTTTTTATTGTCATAGCCTTCAGCAAGCAAGCCAAGTATCATTGACTCCCTTTCTGTTAAATGTAGCTCTGTATTTTTTTCTACCTTCTCACCCTTACGCGATAAAAATAACCCTAGACGATTTCCCACTTCTTCTAGAAGCAATAACTCTTCTTTTGTACAATCAAATTCTTCACCTAGCTGATCGAATGTCAGCCATCCAAATAACTGGTCTCGTCGCATAATAGGGATAAAAATAATGGAGGATAAATTAAATAACTGAATATGCTCCTCCTTCACGTAATTTTTAGGGTTTTTTAAATAAATGGGTTTTTTTGAACTAAGTATCGTGTTATCCCCAGTTAGCTGCCCTTTCATACTTTGCACCTTAGAAAGCTCTGCTCCAATAACTCCATAAAATTGATTGGACCATGGGACATAAGCGTAAAAAACGCATCTTTTATAACTAAAATACTCTTCGCATTTTTTTAAAATATAGGCTAAGTCCTGATAACCTGTGGAACTAATCAACAATTTATCAAGCTTATCCAGTAACTGTAAATACTTCAATTCCTGATTATCTGTAGATCGATAATTAGCATTGTGATCTCCCCCATAGTAAAGCTGTACTAGAAACGTAAATTTTGATAGCACATACATTAAGATGGCGTTCGTTCGGCTACTCTTTTGCTGAATCATAAAGGTAATCAATGCTTTCTCAAAAATTAATTGAAATAAATTAAAGCTCTTCTTATCAATAATAGACAGCTGTGATTGAAGCCACGTAGTAAAAAATGATTTATCATCTTCATTTAATTCATCAATGTTTGTATGTGTCGTTAAGCGTAAAAACGAATCCAGTAGCATAGCTACCCTTTTTTGATCAGATTCGGCTATAGAAGGATCTAGATTAAGATAAATATTTGTATTCTCTTCAATTTGTTTATGATGAATTTTAATAAATAACACAAATTCCTGCAGTGTTACTTCTTCAACTGACTGAAACGGATGCGTCATAGGAAAATCTTCTCCTTCACACTAAAATACCCCTATAAATGGAGGATATTCACTCACTATATTATACAGCATCTTATAGGATAGTATTTCAAATTGAAAGGAGTAAGATGAAAGTATCGCTAAACAATGCGAATACTTTTGAATCCTTAGGTAACCATAAAACCGAAATAATGAAAGGTGCGTGCTAGCAATGAGACTGGAAAATCAAGTAGCCATTATTACAGGTGGAGGTACAGGAATCGGGAAAGAAACGGCACTATTATTTGCTAAAGAAGGAGCAAAAGTAGTCATTACTGATATAAATGAACAATCTGGTAACGACACAATCCGAGATATTCAAGCTATTGGCGGAGAAGCATTATTTGTTCGTCATGATGTTAGCAATGAAGATGACTGGAAAAAAGTCGCGGACGAAACAATAAAAACATTTAACAAAGTAGATATCCTATTCAACAATGCGGGTATTTATATTATTAAACCACTCGCTGAGATCGAACTATCTGATTGGAATCGTTTAATGTCCATTAATGTAACAGGTGTCTTCCTAGGTATGAAGCACATTATGCCACTTATGGCTAAACAAAATAAAGGTTCTGTTATAAATGCTTCTTCTATTGCTGGTCTAACAGGCGCTTCTGGACATGTATTATATGGAGCTAGTAAAGGCGCTGTTCGCATTATGACTAAAGATGCCGCAATGGAATATGCCCCATATGGTGTACGCGTCAACTCTATTCATCCTGGCTATATTGATACAGGTATGGCAGATTATGCATCAGCATCAATAGGAAGCTCTAAAGATGAGTTAGGGAAAAACTTGTTCCCATTAGGTCGTTTAGGCTCTGTCAAAGAAGTAGCGCAAACCGTTCTATTTTTAGCTTCTGATGAATCTTCATTCTCAACCGGTGCTGAATTCGTTATTGATGGTGGAGCAACTGCAAAATAACAATAAAGGTGGTCTTTAAAATGAAATTACAAGATAAAGTAGCGATCATAACAGGCGGTGCTAGTGGTATCGGTGAGGCTACAGTACGCCTCTTTGTCCAAGAAGGTGCCCAAGTAGTCATTGCCGATTTTTCTGACCGTGGTCAAAGTATCTCAGAAGAATTAAATGGTGCAGGTTTTGATACATTATTCATAAAAACAGATGTAACAAACGAAGAAGACATTCAAAATATGATTAAGGAAACAGTTAATAAATACGGTAAACTTGATATTATGTATGCAAATGCTGGCGTAGCAGATGATGCACCGGCACATGAGCTATCGTTCGAAAAATGGAAAAGAACCATTGATATTAATTTATCAGGTGTATTTCTTTCTGATAAATATGCAATTGAACAATTCCTTGCCCAAGGAACTGGTGGCGTTATTGTCAATGCTGGTTCCATTCATAGTTTCGTTGCCTTACCAAATCCTACAGCCTATTCATCTGCAAAAGGCGGAGTAAAATTATTAACTCAAAATTTATGTACAGCTTACGCTAAACAAGGCATTCGTGTAAATGCAGTATGTCCTGGCTATATTGATACACCCTTACTTGCTGAAGTAGATGCTCAAAAGAAAGAATATTTAGCGTCCCTTCATCCTCAAGGTCGTCTTGGTAAACCAGAAGAAATTGCCAAAGCTGTACTTTTCTTAGCGAGCGACGACTCAAGCTTTGTCAATGGTACAACTCTACTTGTCGATGGTGGCTACACTGCTCATTAATAAACATAAAGGGTCTGAATTCGGTTTTTTTCCGAATTTCAGGCGCTTTTTTTTAGGTTTGAAAACCAGCTAACATAAGTGACAAAAAAAGAAAAAATTAATTATAATAATCCAAAAGAAAAGTATTGGGGTGATACTTATGCAAAAGATTATTGTATCAACTGATGAAAATTTAAGAGAATTAACAAAACATCATACTTTTGTTATGCCCATTGCATGCTATAAATCAGTCATCTCAAACGATAACTCTAATCATATATATGGTTACGTTCCCCTTCATTGGCATGAAGAAATTCAATTTGTTTCCGTTTTACAGGGTGAAGGAATTTTTCAAGTAAATGAGGAATACATCGAACTTAAAGAAGGAGATGGTTTGTTTATAAATAGCGGTCGATTGCATATGTCAAAAAGTAATACAAGTTGCACTTTTATCTGCTTAAACGTCTCTCCTCACTATATTTTATCGCAAGAGCTCTATAATATTTATGTAAAACCGTATATAGAAGCAACTAATTTACCCTATATCCTAATAAATACGGATGAACTTTGGGGAAAGAATATCTTAAATGCTATTTATCAAATATATCAATATATTGATCAAAAACCACAAAAATATGAGGTTGATATATCAATTAAGTTAACGTTTATTTGGAGGAATTTAATCGCTAGTGGTTTTCAATTACAATTTATAGAATCAGAAGAATTGAAAAACAATAGAGTTAAAGGAATGCTAAGTTGGATTCATCAATATTATATGGAAAAGATAACGTTAGCAGATATAGCACGTGCAGGGCAGCTTAGTAAATCGGAATGCTGTAGATATTTTAAACGATATTTTAAAATGAGCCCTTTGAATTATGTGATCGATTATCGCATTAAAAAAAGCTTATATTTATTACAGCGAAGTGATTTTTCTGTTACGGAAGTCGCTTATCAAGTAGGATTTAATAGTACGAGTTATTACATTAGCAAATTTAAAGAAATAATGCGTACGACTCCATTAGCCTATCAAAAAAAGATTTTAAATAACGGACCTTCAAATTAAAAGGTTTAAGTCCTATTAAACAACGGACTTAAACCTTTAATTTAGGAAAATATTACTCCCCCTTCTGGAAACTCTCCTGTTTTAGGGTTTATAGTAAGCTGCCATGACACGAATAAAAAATCTCCAGCTTTAATTGCTTGTCAATAAGGACCAATTGCCGCTGATGCCTTATCTGTTGATACTTTTTCAATACTCATTATGCTATCTCCTATAGGATGGTTTATATTGAATATGCCCCATCCCATACAACCTTTTTATAATGTGTGGCGTCCGTATCACCTTCCGTGCTAAAGAATAGAATTTTTGAATCTGCAGTAAGGTTTAATTGTTCCTTTAATTCTGCGTACTGGCTTCGTCTTAAAATTTCGCTTACAGCCCCTACCCCAACTGCCCCAGATTCACCTGAAATAACTTGTACATCACCCTTAATCGGTGCTGCTAAAATTCTCATTCCTTGAGCAGCGATGTTGTCTGGGCAGGAAAGAAAGGCGTCAGCATAATCTTTTAAAATTTCCCAACCTAATGTACTTGGTTCACCGCAAGCCAACCCTGCCATAATGGTATCCATATCACCTTTTACATAGTGTAGTTCACCATCATTTGCTTCGGCCGTTTTAAATATACAATTTGCCTTGTCTGGTTCTACAACAACGGTAATTGGGCGCTCTTCACCATAAACGTTTGCGAAGAAACCTTGAACTGTTGCTGCTAGTGAGCCAACACCAGCTTGAATAAAGATATGTGTAGGCTTTTCACCTATCTCCTTAAGCTGCTCATATGTTTCTACCACCATTGTGATATAGCCTTGCATAATTCTCTTTGGTATTTCCTCGTAGTTTTCCCATGCTGTGTCCTGGACCAATACCCAATTATTTTTCTCAGCATGTTCAGCAGCTAAACGAACCGTATCATCATAATTAACAGAAGTAATAGATGCATTAGCTCCTAAGTTTTTAATATGTTGTAATCTTTCCTCAGAAGATCCTTTAGGCATATATACAACAGATTTTTGTTCCAATTTTTTTGCTGTCCATGCGACACCTCTGCCGTGATTTCCATCAGTTGCAGTAATAAAAGTTATTTCGCCTAATTTTTCTTTCACTTCAGGTGAAACAAGCTTGTCGTAAGTTACATTGGCAGGATCAATATTTAATTGACTTGCTAAGTGTTGTCCAATCGCATAGGAACCACCTAAAGCTTTAAATGCATTCAATCCAAAGCGATATGATTCATCTTTGACAAATACTTTGCTAACATTTAATTCCTGAGCCAACTTATTTAAAACAGCTAAAGGTGTTGGTTCATACTGTGGGAAACTTTTGTGAAATGTATGCACTTTTTGAGCTTCCTCTACGCCTAAAAAATCAATGTTAATACTAGGTTTTTTCTTTCTATTAAGCTTTACTAACTTCATATTTAATCATCTCCAATTCTCTGTAAGCAATCTATTATTTTGCTAGACATAGTTTAATAATTTCAGCAAAGAATTCAGCACCTGTTTCTAAGATTGCGTCATTGTAATCGTAATGGGAGTTATGCAGTGGAATGACTTCTTCATCTTCATCTTTACTTCCAAGGAATACAAAGCAGCCGGGAATTTCCTCTATAAATTTACCAAAATCCTCCGAGGCCATGATTGGTACACAATCACTGTTTGTATTTTCTACACCAACAACATTGTTAGCTGCTATGATAGCCGTTTCATTGCATTCATCCCAGTTAATTGTCGGTGAAAATTCATGAGTATACTCAAATTCGCACTCTGCACCGTGCATGGCACATATACTTTCACAAATACTTCTCATTCTTTCTTCTAAAAGTTTTTGAACTTCTGGAGTAAAGCTCCTCGTATCTCCTTTAATTTCTACATTAGAGGGAATTGCATTTCGAATTCCATCTGAATGAATTTCTGTACATGATACAACTGCTGTTTGAAGCGGATCTAGATTTCTCGACACTACTGTTTGAAGTGCAAGAATAATTTCTGCTGCTATTACTAAAGGATCAATACCCATATGTGGACTTGATGAATGTGAGCCTTTTCCTTTAATTCGAATAACAAAGTTATCTTCGCTAGCCATGATCGGACCTGACTTAGTATGAATCGTTCCAACTGGTAATCCCGGCATATTATGCAGGCCGTAAATTGCGTCAACTGGGAAGCGTTCAAATAATTTATCGTCCATCATCGCTTGAGCACCTTTTCCAATTTCCTCAGCAGGTTGAAAGATGAATCGAACAGTACCATTAAAGTTTTTTCGAGTAGAAAGTAATTTAGCGGCTCCTAATAAAGTAGTCATGTGACCATCATGTCCACATGCATGCATTTTTCCTTGATGTTCTGAGCGATAAGGAAGTTTCTTCACTTCCATTAGATTTAATGCATCCATATCAGCTCGTAATCCAATAATCCCGTTCCCTTCTCCAACAGTAAGGCTTGCTACAACACCTGTACGCCCGATATTTTCATGTACCTCTAAACCCATCTTTTTGAGTTCTTGTGCTATATAAGCCGATGTTTTTACTTCCTCGAAAGCAGTCTCAGGAATTCTGTGTAATTGTTGTCGCCATTCTTGTAGTTGTTTTTTAAATTCTGCGTTACTCATCATATACCCCCTGATTTTTATCGAATAATTCCGATTATCACAACAAGGAATTCCATGCTGCCATCCCCCTACTTTGTGATTTGTATAAATGAAACTTTTAGTATACTCTCCTCCCTCTACAGGCATTTTAATCTTTAGTTAATTCTAAAATATATAAGGTTATTATTTAATTTTATAAATATATTGAGGTATGTTCATTTTAGCGGGGATAAACAAACGACAGCAAAAGGAGAATCCCTTTTAATTACAAGTTTTTCAGAGGTAAATAAAAAAGTAATCTACAAATAAATATAAATATTGTATATAGACTTATTACACTTCTTCTCAAATAATACTTGTTAAAAGAATTTGAATAACTATCTCATAAATGGATGAAATGCTATATACTTTTATTACATCAGTATTTTTATATTATGAAAGTGAAGGGTGTGATTTATTTATGAATTTAAATGATTGGCTAAATGAAAAAGTTCCAGAAATCACAAGTTCATTAAACGATATTAACCGGCAATATGTTGATATCGAAAATTCAATAGGCTTTGTTGGGCGCAATCAAATTTATAAAATTTTAGATAATTTTCACGAAGTGCTGTTCCCAGGTATTCATACGGCTCCACCGATCGATAATACTCGAATTAATATTGTAAGTAGTAATAAACTGCGTGAAACGGCATTAGATTTACGTGATATCATTGAAAAAGTATTAATTTACAATATGGAATATAATAACGATACAGACAACTGCACGTGTCAAGAGGATGCGGACCGTATTGTAATGAAGTTAATCTCACAATTCCCGAATATCCGTAAAATTTTGCAAACAGATATTCAGGCAGCATACAACGGTGACCCGGCTGCTCTTTCTACAGAGGAGATTTTATTAAGCTATCCATCAATCGTAGCTGTATATATTCACCGTATTGCACACGAGCTATATGAACAGGGAGTACCGATTGTGCCACGTATTATGTCAGAGTATGCACACAGTTTAACAGGAATCGATATTCATCCAGGGGCAACAATTGGAGAATCCTTCTTTATCGACCATGGCACAGGGGTCGTTATCGGTGAAACATGTAACATAGGCAATAACGTCAAAATCTATCAAAGTGTTACATTAGGGGCATTAAGCTTCCCTCTTGATGAAAATGGTAATCCAATTAAAGGAATTAAACGACATCCTAATATCGAGGATAATGTCGTTATTTATGCAGGTGCAACAATTTTAGGTGGCGAGACGACGATCGGCCATGATTCAGTGCTAGGCAGTAATATTTGGCTAATGAATTCAATCCCACCCTATTCACGTGTCTACAACTCACCACCATCACCAAACATTAGTAGCAGTAAAACAAAAAAGAGTTAATATAAACTCATCTTCCCTACAAATTTCATAGATGAGCTAACAAATAAAAGATCTCCACCAAACCGAATTAACCCCCGGTGGCGAAGATCCTCCCAAAGACACTGTTGAGCCAACAGTGTCTTTTATATATGAAACAGGCATCTATGCTGAAAGAAAAAATTACTCCCTCTGAATCATAAAATCAGAATCGCAGCTATCAATACTTTCGAGTTTTGATATGCTATACTATTTCTATTATCGAAATATTAGAAAGAGGGATGCTAGATGACTAATTTACAGCAATTAGATGCTTATTTTGTAGAACATCGTGAAGCACATTTAAATGAATTGAAGGAATTTTTACGAATTCCAAGTATTAGCTCTTTATCTGAACATAAGGAAGATATCCAACATGCCGCACAATGGTTAGCTAGTGCGTTTGAGAAACTAAATCTTGAAAATATCTCTATTACCCAAACAGCTGGGCACCCTGTTGTCTATGCAGATTGGCTACACGCTGAAGGAAAACCAACGATTTTATTTTACGGTCACTATGATGTGCAACCGGTTGATCCATTAAATTTATGGGATAGTGAGCCGTTTAATCCTACAATTCGCGACAATAAATTATTTGCTCGTGGTGCTAGTGATGATAAAGGGCAAGTGTTTATGCACTTAAAAATGATTGAGGCACTATTTGCGACAACGGGGACTTTACCAGTTAACGTTAAATTCATTTATGAAGGCGAAGAAGAAATCGGCAGCCCACACCTACCAGCCTATGTAGAGCAAAATAAGGAAAAATTAGAAGCAGATTTAATTTTAATTTCTGATACAGGTCTCTATGGTCCTGGTAAGCCTGCGGTTTGCTATGGCTTACGTGGTTTAACAGGCATTCAAATTGATGTTCGTGGGGCTAAGGGAGATTTACACTCTGGACTTTACGGTGGTGGCGTACAAAATGCCATTCATGCATTAGCTGAAATTTTAGCATCCTTCCGTGATGAACATGGAACAATTCAAGTTGATGGCTTCTACGATAAAGTATTGCCTTTAACAGAGGAAGAACGTGAAGCTTACCTTGCACTTGGGTTTGATGAAGAATCAGTTAAACAGGAAGTTGGCGTAAAAGAATTATTCGGTGAACAAGGGTTTTCATACTTAGAACGAACTTGGGCACGTCCAACACTTGAGGTGAATGGTGTATTTGGTGGTTTCTCTGGTGAAGGCATCAAAACAGTTTTACCTGCTGAAGCTGGCGCTAAAATCACATGTCGTCTTGTTCCAAACCAAGAGCCTGATGAAATTGTCGCCCTTTTAAAAGCGCATGTTGAAAAGCATAAGCCTGCTGGTGTGGAAATTAACATTTCTGAATTCGATAAAGGTCGTCCATTCTTAACTCCATTCGACCATCCATTTATCCAAGCAGCAGGACGTTCTTACGAAAAAGTGTATAATGTACCAACTGCTTACACACGTGGTGGTGGCTCTATTCCTATCGTCGCTGCATTTGATGAAATTTTAGCATTACCTGTGGTGTTAATGGGCTTTGGTCTATCAAGTGAAAACTTCCACGCACCAAACGAGCACTTCCATCTAGAAAACTTCGATAAAGGCTTACGTGTTTTAAGTGACTATTTATTCGAGGTTGCTGAATTACAAAAATAATAGTTTCTAACAAATAAAAATCCCATCGCTTTTTAGCGAAGGGATTTTTTGTTACTCACCAAACACAGTGACAATTTCAGCAGCCTGTTTGCGTTCTCTACCTTTTGGCACTTCATCAAAATAGCCAACTTGTAGCATGGCAATGACACGCTCTCCTGGTTGAACTTTCAGGGCCTCACGGAATTTTGGATTGTCTAAGAACGCTGGTGTTTTCCAGCAAGAGCCGATTCCTCTATCCCACGCCAATAATTGTATATTCTGAATGAAGGTACTTGCAGCAGCGTAATCTTCTAGACGCTCTTTTTGACGTGCATCCTCTGGGACGATAACAAAGGCATAACCACCTGGTAATGTAAACTTCATCATTTGCTTTGCTAAATCTTCACTTGAAAGCTCCTGCCATTTTGGAATAGTCAGGTCACGTAATAAATGATGCAGATCTACAATTTCCTTTCCACAAGCTACAACTAAGCGCCAAGGCTCTCGGTTACCGTGATTCGGGGCCCATACTGCATCATCAATAATAGCCATTAAATCTTCACGCTCTACAGGCTGACCATTAAATTTTTTAATGGATCGTCGTTGCATAATTGCATCTCTAACAGATAAAATTTGTTCGCTCATATATCTATTCTCCTTCTACCACAAGACAACATATTTAAATTATCTCTTCTATCTTTCACATTATCATAAAATGATATGCTTTAACACTACCTCTTCCTATGCAAAGCTGTCGTCTATATGATAGAAAAAGTAAGTCATGCTCGGTGTATAGGCTGTAGAGTCCTCGTAAAAATACGGTCGATTAATACTATCCGAGGTATGCGCATTCACATAAGGTATGCCATTTTGAATGCTTGTGACAATCACAGAGTGGTCGATCCTTCCATTTCCTTGAAAATCATAAAAGATAACATCTCCCAGCTCTAATTCCTCAGCATATTGCACACGCGTGCCTTTTAATCCAGTTGTAGATCCCTCTAAATACCATCTTAATGAGTGGGCTACGGACCAGCTAAAGCTCCAATTCCCTTGTTGCATCCACCACCCTTTATCTCTGCTAGGTGCTCCTCGCATTGGTGCGCCGCCTGCTAGTAAGCACTGAGATATATAATTTGTGCAATCAACATCAAAATTAGGAAACGCAGGATTACGTCTATTCCACCATAAATTGGCATACTGAACAGCAGCCTGTCTGTTATACATTTTCGCCATACATCCCCTCCTCATGCCATCATATGTCTACTTATATATTTCTATTAGTTAGGTCCTTCCTCTTATTCTTACCTGAAAACAGCTATAATCAGCATGTTCTTTTCCATTTTCAAGAACATTTTTGCTACAATAAGGTTTAAAGAAATGTAGATTTTATTTAATGACCAGAAGGGATGTTCAATGTGAAGCAGCATGCTGAGAAAGAAATTTTGCAGCCAACTCTTTTATGCGATAAAAAGGGTAATTTAAATCCAGCAGCCATCGGATTTGCACGTAAACCACTCATTAATAGTAATTTAAGCGGTCATATCATGCGTAAAAAGAAATGGAACTATTGGTGTGTCTATGGTGATGAAATCCTTTTCTCTGCTACAATTAGTCATCTAGATTATGCAGCAGTCTGCTTCGTTTATTTTCTTGAATATGAAACACAGCGCTATTTCGAAAAAACGATTACAATTCCCCTCGGTGGTAAATTAAAAATGCCTTCACAGGTTTTAGAATCCGTTTCCTTTAAAAATAGCGAAATGATGATTGATCAATTATTTATTCAAAATGAAACCCATTTATCGGTTTCCATACCAAACTTTGATGGAGACGTTTTACGTGCAAAGCTTATTATTCAACATCCTCCTACAGACGAAACTTTAAATGTTGTCATCCCTTGGAATCGTAAAACATTTCAGTTTACAGGTAAGCATCATATACTACCAACTTCAGGTTTTGTCACAATTGGTACTCGACGTTTTAATTTCTCAGCTGAAGAAAATTTTGCAGTGTTAGATTATGGACGAGGTATTTGGCCCCGTGAGGCATTGTGGAATTGGGGAATGGCTTCCCAGCGGGTTCGTGGACGACGCATTGGACTTAATTTAGGAGGTAAATGGACAGACGGCACTGGCATGACTGAAAATGCAATTTTTGTGGATGGTAAAATGACAAAAATACATGAGGATTTATTGTTTCAATATGATTCCGAGGATTATATGCAGCGCTGGAAAGTAAAAACAAAATTCTCTAATCAAGTCTCACTAACATTCTCTCCATTTTTTGAACGTGTTGCTCAAACAAATGCGAAATTGGTTAAATCAGAGGTACATCAACTATTTGGTTATTATGATGGCTCCATTTTACTCGATAATGGTGAAACACTGGTTATTCAACAGATGCTTGGAGGCATTGAGGAACATCGCGCTAAATGGTAGTACACATCTTATAGAAGACGCCGCTTCCCGTGGGTATTACTATAATAACTTGTTATTCCACGGAAGCTTGATGTCTCCTAGCACCCCCATTGCTCTAGCTAAGGGTAAGAAGTATTTTCTCAGGATCATCTGTAAATAGCGCGTGTATACCAAGCTGTTGCAAAGATCGGGCATGGCGCTCATCATTAACTGTATAAACACGAACGATTGCCCCTTCAGCTAATGCTAATTTAACTGATTTGCGAAAGGCTGTCGGTAGACTAACATGTAGTGCTTTAGCTGGGATGAGAGCAATATAAGTCGTAAAATCCACTAAAACCTCTGCGAACAATGCTGCACTTTCAATATATGGCGCAATTTGTGAAACGGTTTGTAAGGATTCATGGTTGAAAGATGAAATAATGACTCGCTCTGTCATTTGCTGTGCTGCAACCTCTTTGAGAACAAGTGCTTCAATTCCTTCGTATGAAATAATATCTGTCTTCAGCTCGATATTAATTCGATGATTTGTACCTGCAAACAGCTCCAATACTTCTCCTAGCGTAGGGATCGTTTCTCCGCTGAATTTCGGCGACATCCACGAACCAAAGTCAAATGTACGTAACTGTTGTAATGTAAAATCTTTCACATAGCCTGAACCATTAGAGGTACGATCAATTGTTTCATCATGTATGACTACCACCTCTTTATCTGCTGTTAAATGAACATCTAGCTCAATTCCCGCAATAGGAAGCCTAGCTGCCGCTTGAAATGCCGCAATTGTATTTTCTGGGTAGTGTGCCGAGACACCTCTATGTGCAAAAATATCCAAAATCATTAACCTCCTCTATTTCCTTTAAAGAAACTTAAAAAAATAAAGCTTTCCAAACCTCAATGTAATAGTAGCATAATTAACTTTTCTGCTTTCACTTGATGGTAAATATTATATATAGTAGTATGATAATCTACTTTGAAATTGTAAGTACCTAGGAGGTGCTAAAAATGACTGTACAACATCCAGATTTTCAGGCTGAAGTAGAGCGGTTGGCATATACCCAAAGATATATGCAGCAAATACTCAATGAATCACAAAGAGATTTACAATCGGCCCAGGAAAATATTCGTAAATCTATGGCTGACCTTGATTACTTAGATTCAAGTTTAAGTTATTTAAATATCTTAACAAATGCCAGATTCTTTGAAATGGCTCGTAACCAAAAGGAAGGCCTAGAAGCTGTTCGTAAGAAGCCATACTTTGCTAGAATTCATTTCCAAAAGACAGGCGATCCAGAGGAATTTCTCTACATCGGGAAAACCTCACTCTTTCATCGCGAAACCCATGAGCCCATTATTGTTGACTGGCGCTCACCTGTAGCAAATGTCTATTATGATGGACGTCTTGGCGATATGGAATATGATGTCCGAGGAGAAGTTCATAAAGGACATCTCTATGCTAAAAGACAATACAAGATTGAGAATGGCGAATTACTCGATATACGTGATATTGACTTAACAACAAACGATGAACTACTGCAAGAAGCGTTAGCTGGGAAAGCAGATGTTCGACTAACCGAAATTGTCTCGACAATTCAAAAGGAGCAAAATGACATTATCCGAGCACACCTTCGTCAACCAATTATTGTGCAAGGTGCAGCAGGTAGTGGAAAAACAACAATCGCTCTACACCGTATATCTTACTTCCTCTACACAATGGGTGAGAACTTTAATCCAGAGCAGCTCATGATTTTAGCACCGAATAAGTTATTTATTGATTATATCGGAGATGTTTTACCAGAGCTCGGTGTCGATAAAATTTGCCAAACTACTTTTACAGACTACGTTCTTTCCGCCACTAAATTAAAGCTAAAACTTCAAAATCCGAATGAGCAATTAGAATCGCTTGTTGCTGGAGGAAATCAGGAGCCAACTGCATGGATCGCTGAAATGAAAGGCTCTCTTTATTATCGTGATGTCATCGAACGTTACATTCAAAAGCTAGAACAGGAGATTGCAGAGCAATTTGAAGATGTATATATTGAAAAATACTGTATCATGCGTGCTTCCCATTTAAAGAAGCTGTTTTTATATGAATTTTCTTATATGCCTATCGAAAAACGCCTTGCCCATATTAAGAAGGTGTTAACAAGCCATGTCCGTCAAAAAAAACAAGTTGTCCTAGCAACACTTCATAAAAAGTATGATGAAGCATTGGGTAAAGCTTTAAATGGTATTCGGGATGATGAAAAACGACGACGGGTTGTTACTAAATTTATCGATGAACGCGATGAACGTATTCCAGCTATTGAAAAAGAAACGAAAACCACTGCAACGGCATATATGCGACGTTTTACTAAACATAATATCAAGACACTCTATCGAACCCTTCTCACTGATGCAGAACTTTTAGCAGAGCTGGCTCCTGAATGGCATTATCTCGAACAACAACAATTTTTACAGGCACACCGGAAAGAACATTGGGCACTTGAAGATTTGGCTGCACTATACTATTTACAAGCCCGTCTAAAAGGCATCCCAGATGAATGGAAAATGCGTGTTGTCTTTATCGATGAGGTACAAGATTATAGTTTATTCCAGCTTGCTGCTTTAAAAACAGGTCTCGATACAGATATGTTTACAATGGTTGGTGATTTAGCCCAAGGGATTCACAGCTATCGTTCATTAACAGCTTGGGAGCCTGTACAAAGCTTGTTTCCACGTGCAAGTTTCCGAACATTACAAAAAAGCTACCGAACAACCATCGAAATTATGGAAGTAGCTAACCAAATATTAGCGCAAATGAGTGAACAGCTTCCTTTGGTAGAGCCAGTTGTTCGTCACGGTAATGTACCAAGTTTTATTCAAGCTGATCATTTCGATGCTTTAAAAATTAAAGAGATCTTTGAAGCTATTCGTCAAAATGGTCATCGTTCCATCGCTTTAATTTGCAAAACTACAGCTGAAGCTATCACAATGTATCAGACATTAAAAATGAGCGATATTGCCTCACAGCTCCTAACTGAAAACGAATCGATTAATCAGGAAATGTTGCTTGTTGTACCAAGTCATCTAGCTAAAGGACTTGAATTTGATGCAGTGATTGTAGCTGCATTTGATACACCTTTCTATGATACGCCAATTGATCGAAAGCTACTTTACGTAGCACTTACACGAGCAATGCATGAGCTGTACTTAATAGGCCCATCCAAAAATACATTTTTATTAGAAAATTAAAAAGTCGCTAGAAGGCGACTTTTTTATCGATCATCAATTTCTTGGTGGTAATCTATAAAACTTCCCTTTCGATAAATAAGCTTTTACTACTTTCCACCATGAACTAGGGGCTTCCTTTGGAGGAGACTTCTTTTTAGGCAATGCTGGCATGCGCATGATCACGACTCCTTTCTTAAAGCTTATTAATATTATATGAAGATAGTAGGTAATTATGCTAAAAAAGAGCGATGAGTTGATGTTTACTAACACTCATCGCCCTTTTTCCTATTGTTTTACATAATAATCAATTTGTTGTGCCTTCATAAAACCAGCCTTTTCATAGACAGATAGTGCTTTTTTATTGTCGATTTCTACGTCGAGCATGACAAATTTTGCGCCAACTTTACTCGCATAATCCTTTGAAAAAGAAAGAAGTGCCGTTCCAATACCTTGTCCTTCATAATTAGGATGAACAGCAAGAGCAGTTACCCACTGGATTTCATTTTCCTTAGCTGTCGTTACAGTTCCAACCATATCACCATCTCGATAGGCAACCCAAAGTTTTCGTCCATTAGTAGTAGTGTTAAAAGCAATGAGTTCCTTAGATTCTTCCGGTAAATCGCCAAACGCCTCACCATAAATAGAGATTAGTTCTGCCTCCTCACCATCATAAGGTTGAATGTTAATATCATTTTGTAACGCTACTGGTTCTGCTTTAGTCTCTAAGGTTGCTTCTGAAAAACTGTAAGCAAACCCTTTTTGTTCAATGAATGTATGCCCAAAAGGAGAGCCATCAATTACGACTGCTAATTGTCCCTCTGCTCCTCTTTCCTCTAGTCCCACTTGGATACTCTCAACTAATGCCGTTCCAATACCTTTTTGTCGATAGGCAGGTGTCACCACTAATGACCATTCGTATGTATGAAGCCCAATTAAATCAATGGCACTTGCAGCACCAACTAACAAATCTTTATCATCCTCGTACGCCAATACCATAAAACCCTTTGATTCGAAAGAGCTGGCCATAGGCACATTCATAATGGTTTCGTATACTCGATAATCATGAACTGTTGCTTCTTCACATAATAATTTTACTTCCTTCAATGTTTCTCCATCTAATGGGAAAGACACTGTCATCACTGAAATATTCATCTTTAACTCCGTTCCTATGTCAGACTATTGCCCTATTGTAGCAAGAATGAAAATAAACTGGCAACAAAATATATTAATACCGCTGTTAATCAGAATTTTACTTCAAAAACCGGAATAATAAAAGGATTTATACTATAAAAGTTCAATGAAATGACTGAAATTTACTAGAAATCATAGATATAAAATAATATACTTATTTCACAAAATTAGAGATATTTAATCTTTTTTCTTAGTTACTTTTAAGCTATACAATCATTCATACTATATAATAATTTACATTTATTATACCATTTATTCAAATTAATAACATTTGCAATTCAACTAACAAGAGGCTAAATGGATATCAATTAAAGAAAAAACCAAACTATTGTGGGAAATGTCCAATTTAGTATCCCGTAATAGTTTGGTTTTTCTGTTTTTATTCATTTATTTACGTTAACTTATTCTTCAAGATGATGGGAGGATGAATGAAGCATTTGTGCATAAAGACCACCAGATTCGATCAGTTTTTGCTGAGGTCCTGCTTCAACCAACTTGCCTTTATGCATAACTAAAACTAAATCGGCATTATGCACAGTATTTAAACGATGGGCAATAACGAAACTTGTGCGTCCTTGCATTAATGTATCAAGCGCCTCTTGTATTGCCATTTCTGTTACAGTATCGATACTACTTGTTGCCTCATCCAATAGCAAAATTTTCGGGTCAGCAATAAGTGCTCTCGCTATAGAAAGCAATTGCTTTTGACCTTGTGATATCTCGCGTCCATCTGCAGCAAGAACTGTTTCATAGCCATCTTTGAGCTTCATGATAAAATCATGGGCGTTAGCTCGCTTGGCAGCTTCTTCAATCTCTGCATCACTGGCATCTAGCCGACCATAACGAATGTTTTCACGCACAGAAGCCTCAAATAAAAACGGGTCCTGCAAAACAAAAGCCATCTGAGAACGTAAGGATTGTCGATCTATTTGCTGCACATTTATGCCATCAAATAATACTTCACCTTTTGTTACCTCATAAAACCGTGCAATAAGTTGAAGAATTGTCGTTTTCCCAGCTCCTGTAGCACCAACAAGCGCTACCGATTGTCCTGGCTCCACTTTAAAATCAACATCCTTTAATGTATAAGCTTCCTCTTCTTGTTCGTATTTAAAGAACACATGCTTAAATGCCACATGCCCCAATAACTGATGCTTTTGAGCTGAAACAGTTTCCTCTTCTTGTTGTTCGTCAAGTAAGGCAAATACTCGTTCTGCGCCTGCAATAGCAGATAGTACCGTATTAAATTGGTTTGCTAAATCATTCAATGGACGTGTAAATTGCCTAGCATATTCAGTAAATATAACAATAACACCTATCGATACATGCCCGTATAGTGCGAGCACTCCCCCTATGCCTGCTACAATGGTAAAGCTCATATTGTTTAAGAAGTTCATCACCTTTGGGATATAACCAGAGTAAGTCTGTGCCCAAAAACCTGTTCTTCTTAGACGCAAGCTTTTTTCACGGAACTCCGCTTTCATTCGTTCCTCTTGTGAGAAAGCTTTAACAATCCTCTGCCCCGAAATAGTTTCTTCTATCATGCCATTCAAGGCTCCAAGAGCGGCTTGCTGCTCTTTATATAAGGGCGCTGTCCTTCGTGTAATCCAACGCATGGCCCAAAACATAAGTGGAATAATTGTCATCGTCAGTACTGTCAGCAATGGGCTTAAACTGAGCATAATAATAACGGTTCCACCAAGCGTAAGTATGCTTGAAAACACTTGGATAAAAGAACTGTTTAATGTGGAGCTAACAGCTTCAATGTCATTTGTCATCCGACTCATTAATTCGCCATGCTGACGGCGATCAAAGAATGCAATGGGCAATCGTTGAAAATGAGCAAATACACTTGTTCGCAGTCTATATATCGTTTGCTGTGCAATCCCGATCATCCAATAATTTTGTAGGAAGAGTGAGACAGCTAACAAGGCATAAATACCAATTAAAAAGCCAATCCCCTTTCCTAGTCCAGAAAGCTTGCCGTGCATAACATAGTGATCGATCATTTGACCAATTAAATAGGGGCCAGCCAAAGCTAACACCGAACTAATCATCACTAGTAGAAGTACTACGATGAGGAGTGCTCGTTGTTCATCAACAATTTTCCATAATCGCAGCAATGTACTTTTCCAATCAGATGCACGAGGTCCCTTTTTTTTCTGCACAACCTGCTTCAAATCATCTTTTGTCAATATCGGCTCATAGCCAAAAGGTTTCTGGAAAAATCCCATTAATCCTCCACCTCCTGTTGAGAGATTGCAATTTTTTTATAGAGTGTTGACGTTTGTAAAAGCTCTTCATGTGTGCCATATCCAACTACTTTTCCCGCATCGATTAGTAAAATGCGGTCTGCACCTTTAGCCGTACGTATTTTTTGCGTGACAACAAGCATTGTTGCCCTCTCTTCACTCAATGCTTCCCATAATGATTGTTCGGTTTTTACATCTAGGGCACTTGTGCTATCATCAAGCATTAAAATATGTCCTTTTCTCAAAAGGGCTCTAGCAATCGATAGCCTTTGTTTTTGTCCTCCCGATAAATTGACACCTTTTTGTCCCACCTTGGTATCATAGCCATTTGGAAAATCTTCAACAGACGCATGTATTTGTGCCTGCATAGTGGCCTGTAATACAGCATCCATTTCGGCCTCTACATTTCCCCAACGTACATTATCAGCAATACTACCAGTAAACAATAACGATTGCTGTGGAACATAGCCAATGATTTCGCGTAGCTCTTGCAATTCCCAGTGTTGAACATCCTGCCCTTCTACCAATATTCTTCCGTGCGTTACTTCATAAAAACGAGGAATAAGCTGCAACAATGTTGATTTTCCAGCACCAGTCGCCCCCATAATCGCTAATTTTTCACCGGACTTAACTTGGAAGCTCACATCTGACAGGACAGGTGCATCTCCCCCCGGATAAGTAAAACTGACATGTTCAAACATTAACTCCCCATAGCGCGAAGGATGACCTACCTCCTCAGAAAGTGACGTATCTTCTACTTCATTTTCCATAGAAAGGACTTCTGCCATTCGTTCTGCAGAAGCTTTCGCTCGTGCATAAAAAATAATAATAAATGCAAACATTGAAAATGAGCCAGTCATACGCATCGCATAATTGACAATAGCTACAATATCGCCAAGCGGTGTAGTTCCTGACGCAATTTGCTTTGTACCAAACCATAAGACTGCGAGCAGACTCATGTTCATAATGAATAATAGTACGGGCATAATATATTCCATTATTCTTAACGCTTTTACAGTATCTATTTTTAAGCGAGAAGCAACCTCATCAAAGCGCGTAGCTTCATACGTTCCTCGTAAATAAGCCTTCACTAATCGAATTGCCTGTAAGTTTTCCTGTAAAACCCTATTTAAACGGTCGACTCTCTTCTGTACCCGTCCAAAATATGAAACACCCTTGGCCACCATAAAAATTAGAAAAACAAAGATAATGGGTGCACCAATAACTAAAAATAATGCCAGCTTTGCATTCACAACAAATGCCATTATAATGCTGCCTATAACAGCAAGTGGTGCTCGGAGCATAATACGTAAGCTCATAAATAGCACCGTTTGTACCTGAGTAACATCATTCGTTAATCTTGTAATAAGAGAAGCAGTAGAAAATTTTTGATAGGTTGCTAGCGTAAAGGATTGTATCTTATCAAACATGGCATTTCTTAGGTCATAAGAAAAGCTTTGAGCTGTATGGGATGAAAAATATGAATTGATAATTCCTGCCATAAAGGCAGTAAATGATAAAGCAAGTAAAACAGCCCCCCATTGCATAATCATCCCTTGATTTTGAGCCCGTACTCCTTCATCAATAATTTTTGCCATAATGAGGGGTTGCACAAGCTCAACAAATAATTCTAAAAGCATTAAAAATAAAGCAAAGATGGCTGTCCATTTATATGGTTTTACATAGGAAAAAACTTCTTTCATATTCTTTCCCCCTTGTTGTAAGAATCAACTTTATTATAGTTAAAAACTCCTAACTTCATAATAGATTTATGCTTTTTCATCCGCTACTGAAAGCCAAGTTACACAAACAAGCATAACGAATACTCCAATTAATTGCCAGAAACCTAAAGAGGTGCCGAATACAATAACCGAAATAATCATTGCTGTTAGTGGTTCGATACTGGAGAGAATACTGGTTTCAACTGCCGTAATATATTTCATACTACTTAAAAACAAAATAAAGGCTACTGTTCCAAAAAAGATTAAAGCAGCTAATAATATGAGGATTTTAAAATCTGTTAAAACACCCCATTGGTTGGACTGCCAAACACGGCTTACTAAGCCTAATGTGAAGCCACCTACGAGCATTCCCCAACCAACTACTAATAACACTCCCCACTCCTTCATTAAGCGTGCAGGGTATAATGTGTAAAAGGCAAATGTTAAGCCTACCGCAATCCCCCACAGCAAGGCTTTTGGACTAATTAGCAAACTCTCAAATGAAGCATTCGTTAGTAATAAAAATAACCCTATAAGGGTACCAATAATACCTAATACTTGATATTTTGGTGGCATCTTCTTTAAACTAAGAGAGACATATGCCACAACAAATATAGGCGCTAAAAACTGCAGGAGAGTTGCCAGTACAGCATTACTTTCGTTAATTGCTGCAACAAATGCAAATTGTACACCTAGCATCCCAGCTATACCAAAAATAATAAGCTGTCTGCCCCAAAGTTTTTGCTGCCAAATACCAAAAATATTTTTTCCAGTTAACAATAAATATGTAAGTAGTAATATACCTGCAACCGTTAAACGGATTGTTAACATAAAGGAAACTGTCAACGGTGTATGGTTAAGTAACCACTCCATTAAAGGACCAGTTGCTCCCCATAATATAGCTCCCGAGACAATAAATACTATTCCTTTTAACCGTTTCATACCAATCCTGCTTCCTATAAACGTACTAAAAACTGTTATTTTTCTTCAAATCTTTTCATATATTTCACGAGAAAAGACCCATATTTTTTCATCATCAAATATTTACAATTATATTCATAATGACTAATTCCCGATAATTATCTATAATATTAGTATATATTGATTACCCAAGGAGATCGAATAATCATGAGTCACATGCATAAATCGTTTACGATTGATGAACATTATTTAAATTCACTTCCTTTTCCTGCAATTATCATCAATCAAGATGGACAAGCGACTATCTGGGGAAAGAGCGCTGAACATCTGATTGAATTATCAGTAAATGATGTTAAAGGAAATACTACTCCATCTATACACGAAAATCTACTACGCCAGCTCCCTGTAGAAACATTTCAATCTATTTTACAAAATGAGGACAGCACGTATCTAGATAAAATTACAGTACAGACAACCTCAAATATGGAACTGACGACAGCTTTGCTTACTAAGCCTTTTATAGAAGAAGGAGAGCGCTTTATTCTAATGATATTTATGCTACCAGAATTAATGACAAATGCTGTTTCAGATTGCACTACATTTGTAAATCTCAAGCAAGGTTTAGACGCTACATTCATGACTGTAACACTCGATCAAGATGGTTTTATCTTAGAATGTAATAATGAATTTCTAAAAACAAGCCAATGGACACCTAAGCGTGTTATCGGTAAAACATTTTGGCAATTGTTCCCTGATAATGATGAAAGTGAAAAAGTTAGCAATACTATTTGGCGTAATTTAAACAACGGTCATACGTGGCAGGGGGAAGTTGAAAAAATTACAAAAACGGGACAATCTTATTGGGTACTGCTAACAGCTATCCCTACCTTTAATCTTGAAACAAATGAACAACAATTTTTCTTAATTGAAAAGGATATTACTAAATCGAAGACCATCCAACATCAATTGGAAAAAATCGCTTATATTGATACAGAAACAGGGTTGATGAATGCGCATCGCCTTGAAAAAGTAATTACCACTATGATTGATGACGAAAGACACTTTTCTTTTGTTTATTTAAGTATTGATAAATTCTATACGCTAAAAGAATTACATGATCAACAAATAGAGCAAAGCCTTATTATTGAATTTACAAATCGTATAAAAATGTATTTCCAAGATAGTACGATGGCTCGAATAAATGAAAATGATTTTGTTGTCATCACACCTTTAAGTGAGTGGTTTATTCAAGGCTTTTTATCCTACTTACAGCAGCATCCTATTTATAGCGGCAATATTGCAGTACCAATTTCTATTAGTGGTGGCATCACAAGATACCCAGAGGATCAAACAACATTCTCTCAGCTTATGAAAGCATCTATTGCTACCATTTCTACGGTGCGTGAAGCTGGTGGAGACAAAATTGTTTCCTTATCAACAGCAACACATAAAGCTTTAAATCGTAAAGCTTTAATTGAAAAGCGTTTACTTCAAGCACTAGATCAAAAGAATTTAAAGGTACTCTATCAACCACAAATTGATGTTTATTCTGGGAAAATTACAGCAGTTGAAGCACTCGTACGCTGGGAAGACGAGATAATTGGGGTTGTTTCACCTGACGAGTTAATTCCTATTGCAGAAGAAACAGGTCTGATTAACAACATTGGCTCCTTTATGCTCGAAAAAGCCTGTGAGCAGGCATTGCTTTGGAAAAAAGCTGGACATGATCTAAAAATATCAATTAACTCTTCTGTACGAGAGTTTCGTGATAAAAATATGGCTAAATCCATTCTTGAAATGATCACAAAAACTGGTTGTCCGGCAAATCTACTACAAATTGAAATTACCGAAAAATTTGCTTTAGAAGCCGAAGCTGCAACTTCTATTGCACAACAAATGCGCAAGCTTGAAAACGAAGGCATCTCCTTCATCTTAGATGATTTTGGAACTGGCTATGGTTCATTTAGATATATGCAAATTTTACCAATCGATACTTTGAAAATTGATCAAACATTTACGAATTCACTATTAAAATCTGAAAAGACCCAAAAGCTTATGCACGGTATGGTACAGCTAGGGAAATCTATGGAACTGAAAGTTGTAGCGGAAGGTGTTGAAACCGCTGAGCAAGCTGATTTATTAATTACTTATGGCTGTGACGCAATTCAAGGGTATTATATTAGTAAGCCTGTTACACCAGATGAAATTGAGGATTTACTTAGTAAGCAAAAATAAGTGAATAAGGAGGCTGCGTTGAAAAATAAACGCAGCCTCCTTTTACTTTTTATAGACCTTTTGTAATTTTACCTTACTTGAACGAACTGAACGGAAAATAAGTTGAATAATTACTTCAGCAAAGACAAGTCCAATCACTATCGCACCTGTAATTAAAAATGCCTTTAAGCCATATTGTAAGCCTTGTAAATAATCATCCTCTACCACATTTCTCATGGCATTATAAGCCATACCCCCGGGCACTAACGGTATAATTCCACCTACAATAAAGATAATCATCGGTATTTTAAATCGGCGAGCATATAAATGTGCCACTATAGCAATGACAAACGAGCCAAAGAAAGAAGCTTTGACAACATCCATGCCTTGCTCTGTTAACACAAAATAAATTATCCAGCCAATTACTCCAACAAGACCACAATGAAGGAGTGTTTTTCGAGGAACGTTAAAAATAATGGCAATTCCAGCAGTCGCAAAAAAACTTACAATTATTTGTATAATAATGTCCATCATATCCATATTGTCCGCCTCCTAAAACCCTAGAGTGACGGCAATGGCTGCACCGATGGCAAAGGCTGTTAAAAAGGCCTCTGCTCCCTTTGCCATCCCTGACATAAAATGCCCCGCCATTAAATCACGAACTGCATTGGTTATCAAAATACCTGGTACGAGTGGCATGACAGAACTAATAATTATTTTATCCAATTCATTACCATATCCATACTTTACTGCTAAGAAGGCAACAAAGCCGAGAACAAGTGATGCCGTAAATTCAGAGAAAAATTTAACCCTTGTTAAGTGGTTGATTATCACAAGCACTAGGAAACCTAACCCACCCGCTAAACAAGCTACAGGGAAATCCGACCATCCTCCCTTAAACATAATAAGGAAACAACCGCTTGCAAGTGCAGCTGCTATAACTTGTAAATACGTTGGTAAAAAATAATTTGTTTTTTGTATCGACTTTAGCTCGTCATAAGCTTCTTCTAATGTTATGATGTGAGATGTGAGTCTCCGAGATACTGAATTTACCAAGGCTATTTTTTGCAAATCTGTCATCCTGCTGGAAATTGATGTAATTCTCGTTGGCTGAGTTTTGCCTAACGAAAAAATGATTCCAGTTGGTGTGGCATAACATTGAGCATTCGGCATATTTTGAGAATGTGCCATTCGCAGCATCGTATCCTCCACACGGTATGTTTCTGCACCACTTTCAATCATAATACGCCCTGCAAGTAACAAACAGTCAATTGTAAGTTCAATATCCGCTTCTTGTAAGACCATTACAGCTATCTGCCTCCTTCTAAAGGTTCCTTGCCAATATTATCGAACTGCCAATAAAAACTCAACTGAAAATTTCAGTATTAAATTTTGGCTTTCTTTCAATTTATTTTATTATCGATTAACAATTATTGAGCATGGGTTCTTCTATTTCAGTAGGTATTTTACAATCACTTAAAAAGAAGTACAACTACATATTATTCACTACCTAGAAGAAGGAAAATTGGCGTAAATTAATTTCTATAAATTTACACTAAAAGTTTATAGATTTGTATAACTTTTTTAATGGCTGACACGTCTGATTGTATAGAAAATAAAAAAGAGGGGAGCGTACCCAATACCATGCAGGAACGCAGAAAAAGACGTGGTCCAATAATTGATTTTTTATTACTGGGCCTTATTGTAACTTTAACAACCATTATACTTGTTATTATCCTTTCAAAGGATGAATTTAAGTTTCAAAAGATTAGTGCTTCAAAAGAAACCGATACAGAATCGGTAAATAGTAATTTAACAACAGAAAGTTCTGCGTTTCCAGGTATACGAATTGTTACAGACGTTTCTAATGATAAACGAACACCTTTTGCTATTCACTACCCTCAAACAGATAACGAAGTTTTTAATGATGCCGTATTACAATACATATCGGATTCAAAAGAAAACTATCTAGGATCTATGAAAAAAAATAAAGAAAAGGCAGCGATGGGTGAATTAAATATTAGTCTGGAAACTTTTCCATACCGAGAGCATTATTATTCCTTTGTGCTAACAAAAATGCTGTACCTAGGTGGAGCTAATCATGAAATTTCAACGAAAACATTCTTTATTGATAACGAAACTGGCGAGCAAATTTCGATCCAAACACTCTTGCAAAATGATGAGAACAACTTAACAACATTAGCAGCAAATGTACGGAAAGATTTGCAAAAAAACCTCCAAATAAAGGATGCGCTTTTTCCTGATGAATTATTGAAAGCAACGGAGCCGAAATGGTCGAACTTCAACCGTTTTGCTATTGTCGACGATTCCTTGAAATTCTATTTCGATGAATATGAGATTGCTAGTGGAGCAGCTGGAGCCCCAATAGTGAAACTACCCCTTTCGCTTATTAATCCATTGTTAGCCTCAGAGTTTCAAATCGCTATGGAAAATGTAAAACCAACAAATCCACCGCCTACAGGTGATCCCAATAAAAAGCGTATAGCATTAACTTTTGATGATGGTCCACACCCAAAAGTAACAGAACAAATATTAAATATCCTTGATAAGTACCAAGCAAAAGCTACCTTCTTTATGCTCGGTAGTCGTGTACAATATTATCCCGATATTGCCAGAGATGTTCTTGCACGTGGTCATGAAATAGGCAACCATTCATGGAATCACCCTGTATTAACAAAGCTTACGCAAGAACAAGTAATGAAAGAGTATAATTCTACAGCTACTGAAATCGAGAAAGCTATTAATCACGGTGCCACAGTTTTTAGGCCACCTTATGGCGCAACGAATGATACGATTAACGCTGAAATTCCTATTCCTGTCGTGTTATGGACAATTGATACATTAGATTGGAAACATCGCAATGCGCAGCAATTACTGCCAAATATTAAAAATAATTTACACAATAATGCCATTGTCCTAATGCATGATATTCATCAATCGACTGCTGATGGACTAGATGCGGTGTTAGCTTATTTACAAGGGCAAGGCTATGAATTCGTGACAGTTTCTGAGATTATGCCCTATCGCCAATAGGATGTATTATTCCCAACAATTAAATTTAAAAAAGTCCAATGAATTTTTAACGGGATTCATTGGACTTTTCTTACTATTTGAATGTTAATGTATCTAATGGCTTAAAGTTATTTAATTGATAGCTCTTTACCTCATTACGCGCTACTGTATACAGTGCGTCATCTATATAGACAACTCGTTGTACAACCTGCTCCCAATTTTCATATGGCTCATTCGTAGAACGATTGATAATATTCCCTTTTAATACGATACCTTTGTCTGCAGTAATTTCGTAAATTTGAGCTCCATGACCTTGGTAAACAATGTCATCCCCTTTACCTGCCTCATACAGCACTACCGGGAAGCCAAAGTAGTTGTATTGCTCATGACGGAAAAGTGCTTTTGGATTGTACTGGACATCAGAGTATGACCCTTTCCCACCAATTTTAACGGTCGACTGCTCTTTCGGGTTACGGTAGTCTGATACATCAAAAAGTGACATCTTCATATTCGTTGTCACAGTAAAATTACGTTTCGTATAAGCATCATAGCGTTGCTCTGTATCATAACCAATGCCAATTAGATGTGTCTCATCTAATGGATGCAGGTAATTACTAAAGCCAGGAATCTTCAATTCTCCAAGTACGGCAGGCTTTTTCGGGTTGGCTACATCGATGACAAACAGAGGATCTACTTGTTTAAATGTCACCACATATGCTTTTTCCCCCATAAAACGTGCAGAATATATTTTTTCTCCAGGTGCCATATCTTTCACTGAACCAAGTGCTTTTAAATGTTCATCTAAAATAAAGAGGTGATTATAGGAAGTACTTTTCTCATCCCATGTATTCCCCTCTGTTGTGAAGATTCGGAAATTGCCTTTGTATTCATCCATTGAATACTGATTTAACACGGTTCCTTTTACTTCCGTACTTCCAGCAAAGTTCAAAGTCGTTCCATCTACATTCCACTTAAAAATTTGAGTGTCTGCTGCTCGTGGTAACCAAATCATGTCCATAGCACGTTTATCTGATGAAGCCGCATGATTGCTTTCATATATTGGAGTCGTTAAATACAGAGCATTTTCCGACATATAAAGACCACTACTACCACCCAGATACCCCTTTGTATTGGCTGTTGTCTTAGCCCCATTTTTTAAATCAACAGCTGTAATTAAACTATAAGTACCATCCATTGTATTAGGTAATATCGAGATTTTCTCTAAAGGTAGACTTTTGTATGCTGTGCCTACCATACTATCAAATGTTTTAGGTTTTAAATCTGCTTTTACATCTTCTTGGAGCATCCAATAATTCGGATACATATTACCAATTAAATATAATGTATCCTTCGTAATGCGAATATCCTGTAAAAAGCCCTCTTGCCCTACATCTCGTACATGCTTTGGATTGCCTGGATTCGAAATATCATAAAAGGAGGCTGTTACCATGGCTGTACCTGCTTTTTCAATATACTCATCCCCAATGGCAATTAATAAATTGTCATATAATGCAAGTTTAGAAATATATCGTGATTCTTTCAGTTTAATGCTCGTAGTCAATTTTAAATTTTTTGGGTCTTTAGCATTCACAACTGTGATGCTTTGATCTTTCGCACTGTAAATAAAGCCCTCTTTTACGACAACAATATCACCCTCTTCTACCCCTTCTACTTGATTATTGGTCGTAGACTCGTTATTAGCTGTTGCATTATCTTCAACCGCTGAACTAGTCGCACTATCTGCTTTTTCTTCCTCTCTAATTCCTACTCTTTGAGTCGACAACAGTTTTTTGAAATATTGTTGTAGTTCTTTTTCAGATTTTACAGCAGTTAACGTCTCTATAATGGTGAATGGAATAACTTGTGATGAGACATTTAATCCCCCCTGTGAGAATGCTTCTTTCTTCACATGTAATTGATAATTACCTGGTTTTAATTTCTTTACAACTAATGTTTTCTGATCTTCTAGCAATTCAATTGTTGCGGGTACTTTTTGACCTTTTTCTGTTGTAATAAAGACATAGTCTTTAGTTATCTTGTTTTTCTTTAAAGCAACTGAAAAAGATGCTTGCCAGCTTTGCTCGGCCATACTTGTGCTTGCTGCCTTTGCAGTAACATCTGTAGTAATCGTCCATGTGAAAATGCCAGGCACGATAGCTAGAACGACAATCAGCATAATTGCCAACCACTTACTTTTCATCATTTATCCTTCCCTTCATATACTTGTTTATCAATTAGACTAGCAAAAGGTTGGAAAGTTACATTTTTCTGAAATTTTTTAACAGGGGCTTCACACAAAAAAAAAAGACGAGAGGGAATAATTCCCCTCTCGTTCTATTCTTCAAATGGCCATTTAGGCAACATTTTAGTTAACGGCTTATCTAGACGTTTGCCTAAAACATAATCAGCCTGCATAATGGTATGAATCTCACGCGTTCCTTCATAAATAACAGGTGCTTTTGAGTTTCGTAAATAACGAGCCACAGGATATTCGTCTGAATAACCATACGCACCATGAATTTGTACCGCATCATCTGCAGCCTTATTAGCAAAATCACAAGCCTGCCATTTTGCTAAAGATGTCTCTCTTGTATTTCGAACACCTTTGTTTTTTAATTCTCCAACGCGGTAGACAAGAAGTCGGCTCATTTGATAGCCAGCTTCCATATTAGCAAGCATTCGCCCAACGAGCTGGTGCTCTCCTATCGGCTTGCCAAATGTTTCTCGTTCATGACAGTATTTCACACTAGCTTCTATACAGGCTTGGATTAAACCAACTGCACCAGCCGCTACCGTAAAACGACCATTATCTAACGCAGACATGGCAATTTTGAAACCTTCACCCTCTTCGCCAAGACGGTTTTCTATTGGTACACGTAAATCTTCAAAAAAGAGCTCACCTGTATTACCAGCGCGAATACCATACTTACCTTTAATCGCTTTTGATGTAAAGCCAGCCATAGAACGCTCTACAATGAAGGCACTAATACCATGATGTTTTTTCGCTTTGTCTGTATAAGCAAAAACGATAAAGTGATCTGCAATATCACATAAGGAAATCCATGTTTTTTGTCCATTGAGGACATAATGATCACCATGACGGACAGCCGTTGTAGACATAGCAGCTACATCAGATCCAGCGCCTGGCTCTGTAAGACCAAATGCTCCAATACGAACACCTTTTGCCTGTGGAACAAGGTATCGCTGCTTTTGATCTTCAGTCCCCCACTGCATAAGGGTCATGCTATTTAATCCTGTATGGACGGATACGGCTGTGCGAAACGCCGTATCTCCACGTTCAAGCTCTTCACAAACGATGGCAAGAGCGTTATAATCCATACCACTTCCACCATATTGTTCAGGTACACAAACACCCATTAAGCCAAGTTCTGCAAGTCTCGACCAAATCTTAGCATCAAAGCCGCCTGCCGCGTCCCATTTTGCAATATAGGGGATGATTTCCTCATCAACAAACTGTCTTACTGTTTTTCGTAGCATTTCTTGCTCACTGGACATTTCAAAGTTCATGGTTAGCACCTACCATTTCACAATCATTGCAGACTTATGAGATGTCTCTTTAATCACTACGCCACGTTTAGCCATCTCTTCAATATACGTAGCACCGGGCACTATAGCTTCAGGTGCGAATACACCATGTTCTGTAATAGCACCTGCACCAATCATTTGAGCTACAACCGAAATGGTATTAGCGGTTGCACGTGCCATTGCCGTTTCATTGATGGTCATATCCTTACGTACAACCATTTCATATTCATATGTCACTTGTTGCTGTGCTTTTTCACCAGCTACAATAACACGTAATAGTACAGCATCTGGTTTTGTTCCCAGTTCAAGTTTCTTTTTAAGTGCTTCTCGTACTACTGCGCGGACAGGTACTTCTTGATTATCCACTTCTACCTTATTTGCTGAATCAAGGAATCCTAAGTCAGCTAAAAGTTTAAACTTCTCTGCATGGCCTTTATAGCGGATTGTTTTATATTCTAGTGTGCGGACATTTGGGAATGTCTTATACAAAGTGGAGATGCCTCCAGATGTATAAAATGCCTCAAGCACACCGAAACCATCAAAATAAATAGGTTCAACGCCTGATAGGGATGGAACTTCTTCAAGCTTGCCCTTCTGAATTGTTTTGGAAGGCTCAGTATAATGATCGAATACGCCGTCTAAAGAAAATACACGTGTATAATGGAGTGGAGGTTTTGGCTCTGTTGGAATACCACCTACAAATAGTTTAATAGATTCGACCTCATCTAATTTCGAGGCACCGTACCCCGCTAGAATATTGACCATGCCTGGAGCAACACCTAGGTCAGGAATGATTGTAACACCTTTTGCCTTGGCTTCCTCATGTAGATCCAATATCTTCTCTGTTACGCCACCGATATGACCACCTAAGTCGACTGAATGTACACCTGCCTCAATGGCTGCTCTTGCTACTCGCTCATTGAACGAATAAAACAATGCATTGACGGCAACATCACCCTTCGAAATAACGTCCATTAACGAATCGTCACGTTCTGCGTGTAGCTCTACAACCTCAACCTTATTTGTATCTAGTGTGTCTACAAAATCCTGTGCAACTTTTACATCGATATCCCCTAAATACACACGCTCAACTTTATCGTTTTTTATTAAATCACGAGCTACCTCTTTACCCATTAAACCTGCACCTAATACAACAACTTTCATCAAGAACATCCCCTTTCGTTGATCTGTTACTCTGTATCGATTTGTGCTCTTTGTAATTTACCGCTGTAGTCTACATAAATACTCTTCCATTCTGTGTATACATCCAGAGCTGCTACACCTGAATCACGGTGACCATTTCCAGTCCCTTTTGTGCCTCCAAAAGGTAAATGGATTTCAGCACCTGTTGTGCCGGCATTTACATAAACAATACCTGTGTCTAAGTCACGCTGTGCGCGGAAAATTGTATTCACATCTTGCGAGAAAATTGAGCTGGATAAGCCAAATTTCACGCCATTATTTACTTCAATTGCTTCTTCTAAATTTGCCACTTCAATCAAAGAAACGACTGGACCAAAGATTTCTTCTTGGGCAATAATCATATCAGGTTTAACATTCGTAAACAGTGTTGGCTCATAATAGAATCCTTTATCGTAAGGTGGTTCATTTAATATTCTGCCCCCTGCTAATAATGTGGCACCCTCTTGTTTGCCTATTTGCACATAGTGATTTATTTTTTCCAGTGCAGCTTTATTAATTACTGGCCCTATTTTAACGCCCTTATCTAAACCGTCCCCAATGGTTAGCTTTTGCATTTCATCTAAGAGACGCTTTTCTAATTGTTCTTTTACATCTTTATGCACAATCACTCGGCTACATGCTGTACATCTTTGTCCAGCAGTACCAAATGCACTCCATAATATCCCTTCTGTAGCTAGCTGTAGATCAGCATCATTCATAACAATGACTGCATTTTTTCCACCCATCTCTAAAGAAATCTTTTTTAAATGCTTGCCACCAAGCTCAGCTACTTTACTACCCGTTGTAGTAGAACCTGTAAAGGAAATAACCTTGACGTCAGGATGTTCAATTAAAGCCGTCCCTACTGTAGGACCTGTACCAAACACAATATTAGCTACACCATCTGGCAAGCCTACCTCTTCAAAAATTTTGCCCATTTCGTAGGCCATCATTGGTGTTTCGTTCGATGGTTTCCAAATGAATGTATTTCCCGCAACGATGGCAGGAAATGACTTCCACGTAGCAATTGCTACTGGGAAATTCCACGGTGTAATAAGTGCAACAACACCAATTGGTGCTCTTACACTCATGGCAAATTTATTGGCAAGCTCAGAAGGTGTTGTTTCACCAAACAATCTTCGACCTTCACCCGCCATATAGTAAGCCATATCAATTCCTTCTTGCACTTCTCCTCTAGCCTCTTCGATTACCTTGCCCATCTCTTTTGTTAAAACGGTCGCCAAATATTCCTTTTTTTCTTTCATTTTTTGACCGATGGCATATAAATAGTCTGCACGTTTTGGTGCTGGTATAAGTGCCCAGCTTTTTTGTGCTTGCTTAGCAGCAGCAACTGCCTCATCTACCTCATTTGAAGTCGACCGTGGTATAGTTGCAAGCTGCTCACCATTTGCAGGGTTCGTCACTGCTATACTTTGTAAATGTGAATGTGTGACCCATTTACCACCGATATAGTTTTTAATCTCCACTACATACACCCCCTGAAATACTCTATGATGCCTCGGCTATTGTAACAGTCGTATTCCATAGGTACAGATTCTATAAATGTAAACAGAATTAGTTTTCCTGGGCGATTACGTCCGGATTTTGAATTGTCTTATTATACAATTCCTTTGAAAATCCGATTCTTCTGCCAGAGCTTTATCTTCAGACTAAATCCATAGTGAAAAAATCGACTTATTACATCGGTGATCCACCATCCACAGAGGAGGTGTTTTCCACTGTGCGAAGATAAAATATGTCAAAATTCCGAATTTTCAATATACATTGCACCTTGTAATACTATTATTTACATAATGATCAGTGACAACTGCCAGAGGCCTTATTTCCACTTAACTTTAATCCCTCCATTGAGAGGATGACTTCTAATAATAGAAGTCTTTAAGGTTATGTATATTCACAACACCCTTAGTTAAATGAAAATAAATAATACACATTCTAGTTTTTTATATTCGACATTTTCTAGTTAATTCCCTTTTTTTCTAAAATATTTAATTTCTAATTGAAACCATTGTGTCTTATAATCGTATACAATATCAATAAATTTACTTTTGGAGGAATTCCTTTATGAATAATCATGAAATTGACTACAAGTTATTTGGTGACGACATGCAATATGTGCAAGTTGAGCTTGATCCACAAGAAACAGTTGTTGCAGAAGCAGGGGCATTAATGATGATGGATGACTCTATCCATATGGAAACTATTTTTGGCGATGGTTCAAGTGGTGGCCAGCAAAGTGGTCTAATGGGGAAATTACTAGGTGCTGGAAAGCGACTTATTACAGGTGAAAGCTTATTCATGACGACATTCACAAATGTTGGCTCAGGTAAGAAACATGTTTATTTTGCTTCCCCATACCCTGGTAAAATTATACCAATGGATTTAAGCCAACTAAATGGTAAGATCATTTGTCAAAAGGATGCATTTCTAGCTGCAGCTAAAGGTGTATCTGTTGGCGTTGAATTTCAGAAAAAAATCGGTGTAGGCTTCTTCGGTGGGGAAGGCTTCATTATGCAAAAGCTTGAGGGTGACGGCATGGCATTCGTTCATGCAGGTGGAGCAATTCACGAAAAAACGTTACAACCAGGAGAAGTTTTACGTGTGGATACAGGATGTTTAGTGGCAATGACATCTAATGTAGATTATGATATTGAAATGGTTGGAGGCGTAAAAACAGCATTATTTGGTGGCGAAGGAATCTTCTTTGCTACATTACGCGGCCCGGGAACAGTGTGGGTACAATCATTACCATTTAGCCGTCTAGCAAGTCGTGTCTTTGCAGCAGCGCCAATTTCACAAGGCGGAGGCGGCCAGTCTAAGGGCGAAGGCGGTATCGGCGGTATATTCGATTTATTTAATAGATAATAAAGATGGAGCATATCACAGTGATATGCTCCAATTTTTAATCGATTCGATTCGAAATTGCCTTGCCCTGCCCATATGCCATTAAGGCTTTCACATTTAACATTAACATAGCTGTTCTCGTTTCTAAAGACGCGCTACCGATATGTGGTAGCGCAACGACATTCGGAAGTGTTAATAATGGATGATCCATCGCAATTGGCTCTTGTTCAAACACATCAAGCCCTGCTGCCCAGAGCTTTCCATTTTTCAAAACATCATATAGTGCAGCCTCATCGATAATTCCACCACGGGAAGCGTTTATTAATACAGCATCATCCTTCATCAAAGCTAATTCTTGTGCTCCAATAAGGCCTTCCGTATCACTATTATAAGGTGTCATGATCACTACAAAATCAGATTGCTTTAAAAGATCCTCCAATGAAACATATTGAAAACCGTACATTTCTTCCGCTTCGTGACGACGTCTACGATTATTATATAGAACCTTCATTTCAAAACCTTTTGCACGTCTTGCAACAGCTTGTCCAATGCGGCCCATACCGATAATTCCTATTGTCGCTCCAGATACATCCTTACCAACCAATTGCATGGGGTACCAGCTTTTCCATTTACCTTCCCGTAAATACCTCTCACTTTCCGGAATTCTTCTCGCAGTAGCTAGTAGTAAACCAAATACTAAATCCGCAGTCGTATTGGTTAAGACACCAGGTGTATTGGTTGCCATAATTCCTTTTTTCCGTAAAGCTTTAACATCGATATTATTATAACCAACTGCCAAATTCGTCACTAGTTTTAAATTTGGAGCGTAAGAAAGTAACTCTTCATCTACTTGATCTGCTATCGTTACCCACAGCACTTCACAATCAGTTACAGCTGCTAGCAGTTTGTCACGTGGAATCACAATCTCCTCTTCTTCCCACTGTGAGATTTCATAATACTCCTGTAACGGCTCAACAATATGTGTAGGAAACTTCCGTGTTATAAATAATTTCTTTTTCATGTTCCAAACACCCCTCTACTCATTTCCCTAATTCGCCTTTAGCGTAACACTTAAAACAATCATTTTCTAGAGGTTTCTAAGTTACAGTTTATCTATACTAATGGCGTGCTACCGCATCAGCCTATTTATTTAGTTTATCCTTGAAATAAATCATTCTATCCTAAACCTTTGTATTAAAAAGCTATGCATATATTGTATGCATAGCTAATTTTTATAACTCTCTGATTGTTGAATTTAAGCGATTGGTTACCCTTTCTAATTCTTCAGAAGATACAGTTATCATATTACACCACAAAAAGTACTTTGAACCCAATGATATTCATTTCAAAAAGATGTATTCAGAAAAGGCATGCAAAAAAGCCACTCCTTCTTGTACAGAAGAGTGACTTTTAACTTTACATGAAAATGATTACGCAAAGAACAGCAGCTAAAACTAAACGATAAATCGCAAAAGGCATTAATTTCACTTTTGAAATAAGTGCTAAGAAGAACTTGATCGATAGTAATGCAAAGACAAATGAACTAATAAATCCGACAGCATAGAATCCAAAATAGTCCATTGATAAAGTATCCCAGTTTTTCAAAACAGATACTAGACTAGCACCTGCCATAATCGGTACTGCCATAATAAATGTAAAATCAGCTGCAACACGGTGACTCATACCGAATAGTACCCCACCTGAAATTGTTGCGCCTGAACGGGAAAAACCTGGCCATAAAGATAGACATTGTACTAGCCCTACTTTAAATGCCAATCCATATGAAATCTTATCTAGAGAATCTACTTTTGGCTTTCTCGGTGCCAATTTATCTGCCGCAATCATTAGAATTGCCCCAGCTACCAATGCATAAATAACATGCTCTACTTTAAAAAGATGGTCATCAATAAAATCCTTGAATGCAAAACCTAAGACAACCGCAGGTAGCATCCCAACAATGACATGCAATAAGTTAAAACGGCCATTCATAGATTTAGATTGTCCATCTATATTGTATAAGCCAATGAGGCTCAACATACGTTTCCACATAACAACGATAACTGCTAATATAGAACCAAGTTGAACTACAATTTTAAATGTATTCGCAGGATATTTTCCTAAAAACTCTTCTGTCTTTAACCACATATCATCTACGATAATCATATGACCTGTAGAAGATACTGGTGCAAATTCTGTCATACCTTCAACAAAGCCTAATATCAATGCTTTTAATAACTCTATAATTTCCACCATGTCACCTTACCTTTTTTAATAAAATACCCACTTATTATAAAATACTCCGTTTTTCTATACTACTGCCAATTCGCCTAAGTAGTCCAATTCAAAATTTCAACTTATTATTGAAATTTTATATCTACTACCCACAGTTCTGATCTACTACCAATTCGCATAGGTGGTCCCCAGAAGCCATATCCTGATGAAACAAGTGTATGCATGTGCTCCTTCAGCTTATAACCATAATCCAGTTCAAATACTCTTGCTGTTATAAACTGATTCGGCCATAGCTGACCCTTATGCGTATGACCTGACATATGTAAATCAACACCCATTTTCGAAGGTGTCAACAAGTCGTCAGGTGTATGGTTCATTACAAGCCAAGGTAAATTATCAGTAGACTTTAAATCTTCAAGTGGTTTTCTTTCTTTGTTCGTCCTGTCTTCTTGCCCTGTTAATATAAACGCATTTTCTATACGAATTGTTTCATCTAGCAGTATTTTTACATTGGCATTTTCCATTTCTCTTATAAATTCAGGGATTTTTTTGCCATAATACTCATGGTTACCTAGTATACCATACGTTCCATATGTAGCCCTTAATTGTTTCATGACATCCGCCATTCCCTCTTGTACAAACCATTTTGGATCATCATCCACAATATCACCAGCTAACAACACAATATCTGGCTGTGCTTCATTAGCTAAGCTAACAAAGCGTTGCAAATGCCTTTTATGCGATAAAACCCCTAAATGAAAATCGGATGCCACAACAGCTCTCATTGAATGAAGCTCACTGTCTTTTTTTGCAACCGCGATCTCTAAATGACGAACAACTGGAGAATAGGCTAAATAAGAGCCAATGATACCTAATACTAATAGCACAGCAACTGCTATACTACCAATTATTTGTACATTTTTAAAGGGTGTTAACCAAATAATCAATTGTGCAACTAAACATAGTAATAATCCATACTCAAAGATAAACATCCAATAATTGCTGATCACCGAAAAGAAGCGTAAAGACTCATGTAGCCTTCCGATTATAATACTAAATGCCACAATATATAATAGTAACCAAAATAGGACTGGATAACGGAACCACCCCATAGCTACAAGCCACTGCTTCACTCCCCACCCTAAATAGAAAGTCAACGCACTATAAACACTAATTAAAAGTAAACCGCCGATTACTTTTGGCATAACTTCGTCCTCTACTTTCTCTATATTTAGTCGATTATATCATTTTACTTAACAATCCTATTACATGAAGCATTTGAATAATCTTCTAGTGAAAATAGAAACTAGCCACTTTAAATTGCTTACAAATATAAGTTTATCTTTTCGTTTATTTGAATTCTATCGTATTACATGACATTTCACTGTATATAGATGACATTTTCGTCACTTCCTCACTAAAAGCTACTTTTATTTTCACAAATCTTCCAGTAACATGATCAATAAGACAGAATATTTACACATTTACGAATCAAAAAGGGGTGCTATATCAAATGACACGTTATAAATTTGAAACAACAGAGCATGAGTTATTTCGTAAAACCTTTCGTAAGTTTTTAGCTGAAGAAGCAGAGCCACATTATGCTCAATGGGAAAAGGATCATCTTATTCCTCTTTCATTTTGGCGTAAGCTCGGTGATATGGGCTATCTTTGTCCACAGGTTGAAGAGCAATATGGAGGGCTGGGGCTGGATTTCAGCTTTGGTGTTATCATTCAAGAAGAGCTTGAACGGATAGGCTCCAGCCTGATCGGAGTGGGCCTGCATAATGATATTGTTGTACCATATATCGAGGCCTATGGTACACATGACCAAAAGTCTCGCTGGTTACCTAAATGTGTGACAGGCGACTCTATAACAGCTATTGCGATGACCGAGCCTGGTACAGGTTCAGATCTAGCCAATATCCAAACTACAGCTATTCGCGATGGTGACCATTATATAGTGAATGGTCAAAAAACCTTCATTACCAATGGAATTCATACAAACTTAGTCGTTGTTGCAGTGAAGACAAATCCACAGGCAGAGAAAAAGCATCGTGGAATTAGTCTACTTGTCATTGAAGAAGGTACTCCTGGCTTTACCAAAGGAAGACAACTCGAAAAAGTTGGCATGCATGCCCAAGATACAGCAGAGCTCTATTTTGAAGATTGCCGAGTGCCTGTAAAAAACCTACTAGGAGAAGAAGGCAAAGGTTTTCACTATATGATGGAAAAACTGCAACAAGAGCGTTTAGCGGTAGCGATTGCTGCTCAAACAGCCGCAGAGGATATGCTTGCCATAACGCTTGACTATGTAAAATCGCGCCAAGCCTTTGGTAAGACAATTGGCGACTTCCAAAATACTCAATTTAAACTAGCTGAAATGGCAACTAAAATTGAGCTTGGCAAAGCGTTTTTAGAATCTTTGATTGAAGACCATATAGCAGGTAAAGATGTCGTTTCTAAAGTATCAATGGCAAAATACTGGATAACAGAAAATGCACGTAATCTTGCCACACAATGTATGCAATTGCATGGCGGCTATGGATATATGGAGGAATACAAAATTGCCCGTAGGTATAGAGATATTCCTGTTATGTCCATCTATGCTGGAACAAATGAAGTCATGAAAGTTATTATCGCTAAAAATTTAGGCTTATAATATAAAGAAGATGGTGGCAAACCTCTGCCACCATCTTCCCATTATACTGCCGAAATACGAACTGTTACTTTAAATAAATCACCATCGACATCAATAGTCATTCTAGCTCCGTGTAAATCAACAATGGACTGTGCTATAGCTAATCCAAGTCCAGAGCCTTCTGTATGTCGTGAAGCATCTGCCCGTTTAAAGCGTTCAAATAATTCATCAGCATCTTCGCTAATTTCATACTTCGCTACATTTTTCACTGTGAATTCGGCGTCACCATCTGCCGTACGTTTTAACGTTACATATACACGTGTCCCTTCTAACGCATACTTCAAGACATTAACAATTAAATTATCAATAAGCCTCCACCATTTTTGACCATCCACATAGGCATAAATAGGGTCATGAGGCATCGTCATTCGTAAATCTAAACGTGACTGTGATAAATCTTCCTTATGTTCCCCCACCGCTTGCTGAATAAGCTGTGTCAAATCTACACGACTTCGTTGAAGCTCGATATTCCCGCTTGCCATTTTTGATACTTCAAAGAGATCTTCAATCAACACTTTTAAACGTTCAGATTTTTTATCAAGAATATGAATATATTGCTGACGTTCTTCATCTGTAATCGTAGGGTTTTTCAGTAAATCCGTATACGTAATAATAGAGGTTAGAGGAGTCCGTAAATCATGACTCACATTGGTAATTAGCTCTGTTTTTAACCGTTCACTTTTAGCCTGCTCGTGCATTGACGTACGAACACCTTCCCGTAAATGGTTAAGATTCTCCGCATGACCAGCAAGCGGTGATTTGCCTTTTACCTTTACATCACGGTTTAACCGTCCTTCAGCCATATCCTTCGTATCCTTCATAATGCGATTTAGGTAACCCATTCTTGATAGAAAAACGATTAATGCTGGAACTCCTACGAACGTACACAATCCAAGGACAAGAACTTGAAAAGCTCCTCCTCTTAACATTGAAGCGACAAGACTACCTCCACCAAAGAAGGCTGCAGCGAGCATCACAATTGAATGCAATGCAATCGAACGGTTGATAAATAAATCAGTCATCGAATCCCCAAGTGACCATAAATAGCTCGATTTTACATTTTCCTCTAGCTTTTTCAAAGTATCTACTCTTGTATACAACCATATTAACTGCACAAAGAAGGCACTGCCAATTACAAATAACACACCTAATTTAAAGGCAAGATCTAGTATATAGCGCACATAATTATGTTGATAATTGTATTCGTAAGTGTATTCAATAGATTCAAAAACAACTTGAGACGCAATAAGATATATAAATCCTGTGATCAATACTAAAACAACTTGAAAGTCGAATTTAACTTTAGTTAAAATCTCTTTTTCCTTCATATCCTTGACAGTTTGTAGTAAACCCTTACGTCCTCTCCAAACAAAGAATGCTGTTACTATACTAGTGAGCCATACTAAGAAGAAGGTATATTGATTTCGATGAAAACGACTATAATCCTGCATAACGCCTAATGTTTGCACTGCTTTTTTTGAAATCGTTAAGACACCCGTATATTCAGTTGTTTCATAAAGGTCATCTACATTTACATATGTTTCTGTACGGTAAAAAGTATCCCTGAAATTATTACTTATGTTACCTGCATATAATGGATTTCGCTCCGTATATTTTATTTTATAGGCACTACTTTCAGTAACATCACCAGCACGATATGTTTTACCTGTTTCCGTATTCTTCAACTCATAAGACCAATAGTCAAAGTTTTTTTCAAAGTTTTTGGCTTCACTTTGTACGTCTTTAATATATTTATCAATGAGCACTTCTTTTTCAGCAAGAATCTTCTTTCGTACATGCTCATCATCTTCAAAATTTGCCGTAATATCTTTAATTTTATTATCGCGTTCAGTCTCTAGCTTAGTCTTTAATTCAGTTGCATTGGCATCTATAGCTTCCTGAATACGCTGTTCGTATTGTGCTTTAATATTATCGATTTGCTGTCCCAATGTACCGTAGTAATTACGATGATCCTCTATTTCAGTTTGGGTAATTTCTATTTTATTTTTCAAATCCTCTGCCTTCGGTACATTTATTACTAAAGGACCTAATTCTGCAGTGAAATTATCTATTTCATGCTGGAAATTTTCTGAATCGAAATATGATTTACCAATATACTGATAACCTACATGCCAAAATGTAAAAATACCGAAAATCGTCCAGATTAAACACATTAAAACGAAAAGAGATCTCCATTTTTTTATCATCCCTCTTTACACTCCTCTAAAAAATTCTTTCTAACAATTGTAAAACCTCTGAGGAGCGAGAATCGACGATTTGATAGGCATAAATCCCAAAATAAATAAGCCCAATAACACCTGCAATAAATCCTGCAATAGTCATATACTTCTCTATTTTATTTTTCCATTTTATAGCCAACGCCCCATACCACCTTTAAATAGCGCGGATTTTTCGGATCTGCTTCGATTTTTTCTCGGATCTTCCGGATATGAACAGCTACAATATTTTCAGCATTGTACGCTTCCTCATTCCAAACCCGTTCATAAATTTCTCGAATCGAAAAAACACGCCCTGCATTTTTCATTAATAGTTCTGTAATTTTATATTCTATCGGGGTAAGGCGAACTGGTTCTCCTTCTAATATGACTTCTTTAGCCTCTTCATCAAGAACAAGTCCGTCAATTTCTACCTTTGTAGCACCTTCACTATACGTCCCTAGTTGAACATAGCGTCGTAGTTGCGATTTCACCCGTGCCAATAATTCTAATGGGTGAAATGGCTTTGTCACATAATCATCAGCTCCAACTGATAATCCATGGATTTTATCGCCATCCTCCGCCTTCGCACTTAGCATAATAATTGGAATATTACGCTCCTCTCTAATTTTAAAGGTAGCCGTTATTCCGTCCATGTTTGGCATCATAATATCTAAAATAATTAAATGTACTTCATTGTTCTCTAGCTTTTTTAATGCATCTAAGCCATCTGCTGCTTTAATGACATGATAGCCTTCATTTTTTAAATAGATTTCAATACCATCACGAATATCTTGATCGTCATCTGTAACAAGAACTGTTAATTTCGTCATGATATACACCTCGCTCTCAAATATAAGTCTACCTTTCAAATCTTAAAAACCAGCTATTATAAAAATGAAGATTTTCTTAAGGTTTTAGTTTTTTTCTTCCACCTAGTGTTAAAACAACAATACCTCCTAATAGCATTGCTACACCAAGCCAGGACACTATAGTTAAGTGTTCTCCAATCAAAAATACACCTAGTATGGCCGCAGTCAATGGTTCTGCCAATGAAAGGGTTACGGCTGTGGATGAACTAATTTTCTGCAGACCATTTAAAAACAGTAAATACGCTACGCTTGTACACATGATTCCCATGAACAGCATTGTCCATAAATTGTGTATGTTTACTAGCCAAGCAAATCCACTTTCTAAAGAAAACGGGAGTAAAAACAACGTACAAACCGAAAATGTCATAGCGACTGCTGGTAATGCATCTGCTTGTGCCATTAATTTTTTACTTATATTTGTATAAAATGCAAAGGATAAGCCTGCACAAAGCGCAAGGGCGAATCCACCAGCATGAACTATTTCATCCCCATTGCTCATAAATAATAAAAGACATCCGATGATGGCCATAAGTGTAGCAAGACCCCATATCAATGTGGGCCGCGTTTTCCAAACGATCCATTCTAAAATACCAGAAAACACTGGCGCACTCCCAATTGTTGCAACTGTTCCAATAGCAACACCTGTTAGACGTATTGATGAGAAGAAAAGTCCTTGGAAAAGGGCGATACTAGCCGCAGCTAAAATCGTCCATTTCCATGACCAATTTCGGAGGTCAATTTTTCGTAACAAAATAGCGATGGCTAATAATAGACCGCCACCAATGACAGAACGGATTGTGGCCACCGCAATCGGAGATATTCCTTGATCTAAAAACGATTGAGCCGTACCTGTCATGCCCCACAAAATGGCTGCAAGTAATACAAACAATGGATTTAACATTTTATCAATCATCCTCGCTTCATTACTTCATGATATTTATAATACATATTTATCCAAAATCAAACAATTACCATTTTATTTTATCTTTCATATAGCACAGTATGCTTTCTATTGAATGGACGTTATAATAAATACTGTAAAAGGAGCGAATCATATGTATAAAACAATTGCAGAGACAGCTATTGACCTTGGCATGCCTGAGGATCAAGTAATGCGTCTAGTATATGAGGGGCGCATCCGTTCAGTTTACGATGGACAACAAATTCTAATAAATAGCGGTCAATTTAGTACTTATTTTAAACAACTGGAACGAATTAAAGAGGAAATCGAAATTTGGCGATCTACCCCTATTCCAGAGGATATTGATGTGAAAGACGAGGATTAAAAAACCCCACCATTCATACAATTTAAACATTGTTGAATGGTGGGCTTCTAAATGAAATAAGTTAATTTAAATCGTTACAACAAATCCTGCTCTTTTCCCAATAATCTCGGCATAATCTTCTACCATGACACTAGCGGTAGGATACATTCCTGCTCCAGGACCTACTAATGTTAATGTGCCAATGTAGTTAGTCTCTAATGCCACTGCGTTGAACACATCATCGACTGGATAGAGTGGATGTTCTTTATCAACAAGTTGTGGACCAACTTTAGCGATAATTTTACCGTCAGCCAGTTTCTCCACTTCAGCTACATGGCGGTAACGCAAACCATTTTCACACGCTTCACGTACTTGTTCAGCCGAGATACTATCTATTCCAATGACCTCTACATCAGCCCAATCTGGCTGTTCTCCAAAAGCCAAAGCACTTAAAATCATTAATTTTTTAAAGGCATCCTGACCAGAAACATCATTATATGGATCTGCCTCAGCATACCCTAAGCTCTGTGCCTCTTTTAAAGCTGTTTCGAAAGACCAGCCCTGTGCACGCATTTTTGTTAAAATATAATTACATGTGCCATTTAAGACTCCTTGTATACGACTTACGTCATTAACAAGTAAAATATTTTTCATTGTTTTAATAACAGGTACGCCACCAGCAGTAGTTGCCTCATAGCCTACAAAAACACCATTTGCCTTTGCAAGATCCTGTAACTCTAAACCTCGTTTAGCAAACATCACTTTGTTGGCTGTAATAACATGGCATTTATGCTCAACTGCTCGCTTTAAATAACTGAATGCAGGCTCTTCATTTACAATTGCTTCAAACACAACCTGCATACCTGGTTCTGCTAAGACATCATCTATGCTCGTTGTCATCAAATGTGCTGTTCCTGGCACACGTTCACGACTAGCATCTGTCACTAAAATCTTCGCAACTTCTAATTCAATACCTAATTTATTTTTTAGCTCTTCTCGCTTTTCATTTAATATATGATAGATGCCCTGACCTACCGTTCCAAATCCTAAAATCGCTGCCTTTATAGTTGCCATTCTTGTTATTCCCTCCAACTTACATTCCGCAGTTTCATCAAAGCTAATTTCTCCATGGGGTTGTGTCATGATCATTTGACACCCACCGCAGGCTTTAGTCAACTCTTCTTCGTATGAGTTTTGCTATTTCAGTACGTGTAGCAACACACACAAATTCAAACAATTCAAAATTTAACTTAAAGAAAATTGTATCGCAAATACATACTTTTCACAAGAAAAATCTTTCTAGGAAGGACATTTGTTTTCTCTAGACGTGCAAAAGAAATCGGTTTCATTCCCCTTATTATACGTTTTTTCGATTAATCCATAAGATTTGAACAAAAATTGACTCTTTACATTTAAATAGATGAATGTCTTTCTTCTATTATATATGTATGCTTGGACACCTATAATCTTGTTATTATTTTAAGGACCTCTAAAGAAAAAACTCATTCCCTGTAGCAGTAGAGAATGAGCTTATATATGAGGGGGTTCAACTTGCTTTTGAAAGCAACTGATATCGATATTGTGTTAAAGCTTGTTGAACAAGACTAATTTCTTCTTCTTTAAAATTTGGGACTGCATATGTTCGTTCCACTAATTGAAAAGTACCATACTTTAAGTAAAACTCTGTCGCAGGAAGTGGAATATGGCTTACACCGTAATGTTTATATGCTTCGAAAACTTCCTTTATCGTATAGCTCTCCTCTTCAGCAACAACATGCTCTTGAAATGCTGTATGACCAAAGACTTGCTGCCATTTTCTTTCAACCGATGCAAGGAGGTGTTGGATGGATGAATTATTGACAAAAACATGCCCTTCATTTAGCTCATAAATTAGATAGGATGCAATGTTTTGTGCACTATAGATATTACCCATTTCAAACACTCCTTTATCATCAGTTTTTGGGAAGAGCAGTTACTGGCTAAGTAACTACTCTCCCACATCTATTCAAAAGTGGGGGAGCACTTATGAAAACATTACCTTTATAACAAGAATTTCGTACCCTTAACTTATTCCCTAGTATATAACAAGGATTTAACTAAGTCAATAATACATATAAAAATACTTGGTATTATTTTTCAAAAGGTTCTGATAATCAACAGAGACTTTACTCGACTGATGTAGTAACGTTAGAAGTATTACCAAATGAGGCAAATCGAATGAGAAAATACGTAAACGCTACAACATTCTCCCTTATGTTTTTACTTAAGCTTTTACTGTTTGTTCAGTTGCTGTTGCCTGCGTAATCGCTTGTTCTAGATCTGCAATAATGTCCTCTACTGCCTCTAAACCGATGGATAAGCGAATAAGCGATTCGGTTACTCCAGCTTGAACTAATTCATCTGCTGAGAGCTGTTGATGTGTAGTTGAGGCAGGATGAATAATTAATGACTTGGCATCTCCTACATTTGCTACATGTGAAAATAACTTCACGCTATCAATAAGCTTTCGTCCGGCTTCACGTCCACCTTTAATGCCAAATGTGAGCACTGAACCGAAGCCATTTCTTAAATATTTTTTCGCTAAATCATGTGTTGGGAAATCTTCTAAGCCATTATAATTTACATACTCCACAGATGGGTGGTTCTGTAAATATTCAGCCACTGCCAATGCATTTTCATTGTGTTTAGGGATACGCAAATGAAGCGTTTCTAAACCTTGTAACAAATTAAAGGCTGCGTCTGCGCTCAATGTTGGACCAAAATCACGTAATAGCTGTACGCGTAGCTTCGTAGCAAAAGCTGCTGAAGCCGTATCAATGCCGTAGCGTAAGCCATGGTAAGAAGCATCTGGCTCAGTAAAACCAGGAAAACGTCCGCTAGTCCAATCAAACTTACCAGCATCTACCACTACTCCACCTAAAGTTGTACCATGACCACCTATCCATTTAGTGGCTGAATGAACAACAACATCTGCACCATATTCAATAGGTGTTGAGCCATACGGAGAAGCAAACGTACTATCAATAATTAATGGTAAGCCATTCTCATGTGCAATTTTAGCTACCGCTTCAATATCTAAAACCTTTAAGCTTGGATTACCATAAACTTCAGCAAAAATAGCTTTTGTTTTATCGGTAATTGCAGCCCTAAAATTGTCTGGGTTTGTTTCATCTACAAAAATTGTATTAATACCGTAGTTTGGTAGTGTGTTAGCAAATAAATTATAAGTACCGCCATATAAAGAACTAGCTGCTACAATTTCATCACCAGCTCCAGCTAGGTTTAAAATGGAAAATGCGATAGCCGCTGCACCAGATGAAAGTGCTACTGCTGCTGTTCCACCTTCCAATAAAGCCACACGTTTTTCAAAAACATCAACAGTTGGATTTGTAATGCGTGTGTAAATGTTCCCTGCTTCTTCTAAGGCAAAAAGACGTTGCGCATGAGCAGTGTCTTTAAAAACGAATGCCGTTGAGCGATAGATGGGAACAGTTCGAGATCCTGTCACTGGGTCTGGTTCTTGACCACCATGTAACAACAATGTTTCTGGTTTAAAATTTGTCATTGTGTACCTCCAAATGGTTATTTTTTTACGATGGCACCGGAGATGAGGAGGATTTTTCTGTAGAAAACAAAAACCCTCTTCAGCTAAGAAGAGGGTTGCGGTTGCAAGTTTTCCTCCCCTTATCTGCCAGATCCAAGTAAGAATCTGTAGGAATTAGCACCTTAGTAAGTTCATCACTTACTGGTTGCCGGGCATCATAGGGCCTATCCCTCCGCCGCTCTTGATAAGAGTATGAGATTCAATTTCCATCGTTGTTACACAGTATAAACATAGAGTTTTTTTCTGTCAACATGTAAATTTTATTTTTTCCGAAACTTCTGTCTGCTCTTTTACGTACTATGAACGCATACACTATTTTAGAAAAAATTTTGAAGGGAGTATTTTTATGGTAAAAGCCGTGATTATTTTTCTCTTAGTTGGATATTTAATTGGCTGTATTCACGGCTCTAAAGTGGCACAATTTTTATCTGGGGTTGATTTAAAAAAAGCTGGCCATGGTAATGCTGGTGCATCCAATGCTACACTTTCCCTAGGCTGGAAATATGGCGTTTTAGTAGCTCTCATCGATATTGGTAAAGGTGTTGTAGCCATTATCGGCGCACACATTTATTTAGCAGATGCTATACATTTAACCGAAGGACAAATATGGCTTTTAACTTACATGATGGCTGCAGGGGTTATTTTAGGTCATAATTTCCCATTTTATATGGGCTTTAATGGTGGAAAAGGTACTGCTTCCATTATTGGCATTTTACTTGCTGTTGATTGGAAAATAGGTTTATTTGCACTTATTCTATTTGTCATTTTATCTTTCGCAACAAACTATTTAATTGTTGGAGTACTTGAGTTTTATCTCGTTTTTTGTACAGCAACTTATTTATGGATTCCTGGAATCGGTCCTACTGTTATTGCTGTCCTTCTATTTGGCATAGCGATTATTTTGCACATTGAAAATATTAAACGATTAGTAAATGGCACAGAGCCAAAAGTCACATCTGCATTTAAGAAAAAGAAATAAAGTTTTACATTTACAAACTATTTAAATATAACTACAAATCCCTCTTTATTCGATTTTGACAACAAAGCGTGCTATGCTCATGATATAGATAAGACACAAAGGAGAGAATATTTAAATGGTTAAAGAATTATTACGCAACCATTCCTCGGTTCGTATTTATGATGGCAATCCGATTTCAAGAGAAATCATCGAGGATTTAATTGCAACAGCACAAATGGCTGCCACATCACATTTTGTCCAAGCCTATAGTGTAATATGGGTAACAGATGCAGACAAAAAGGAGAAATTAGGATTACTCTCTGGTAACCCTCGTCAATATGAAACTTCTGGTGGTGCTTTTGTCTTTTGCGTTGACTTCAAGCGTCTTCAAATGGCTGGAAAACTAGAAGGTGTAGACATAGTTGCAGACTCTGCTGAAAATGTTCTAGTGGGTGTAGCTGATGTATCGTTGTTTGCACAGAACTTTGTGATCGCAGCAGAATCAATGGGGTATGGAATTTGCTATATTGGAGGGGTACGTAACAATCCTTCCGAAATAAGTGAATTATTTAATCTACCTGATCACGTTTTTCCTTTATTCGGCCTAACAATTGGCGTACCAGCACGACGCAATGAAGTCAAACCACGCTTACCTGTGTCTGCCGTATTACATGAAAACGGATACAATGTAGACAAGTATGATGAGCTTTTACCAGCTTATAATGAGACAATGGAGATGTATTATAATAACCGATCCTCAAATAGAAAAATTGATAATTGGACAAAACAAATGGCTGATTTTTTAGTCGAACAACGTCGACCTCATATCAAAGAGTTTTTAGCTACAAAAGGATTTAATTGGAAGTAATTAACTGATTACGCTCAGTGTAATTTACTATGAACTACCAAGAGACCTAATATTTATATTCAGTATCATAACGACTTATTGATTTTGTTTACTACTGCTAGTAAATGCAGCATGATTGTTTGAAGCTGGGGGAATGGAAATAAAATCCCTCCTGCCAACGTTCTTTTTATACTAGTGATTTTTTCAATAACATAATGGGGTTACTATCGTATGATAATAACCCCATTTTTTTCATAATATCATTACTTATCTATATTAAATCTAGTAATTTTGTCTCGATATATAGAGTAAAGACTGCTTCAAATTAAACGAAAAGACTCTTCCCATTTCCAGCTATTCCATTCATATTAATAAATGAACCCTATTGAAGAAAGGAGTTTTACTAACGATGTCTCATATCAATAAACATCTTGCTCATACCTTAGAACAACAGCATAAGAGAAGTGTAAGAGGTTTATTTTTAAAAATAGAAGAATTAAATAATGCGTGCACCGAGCTAAGAAAGCGGTTAGAGCCACGTGTTAATTTGACACTGTATAAAAATGCTATTGATTATGTTAATCAATTTGTTTCCCACACTTCTATTCTAAATTTGAAGTTTATTACAAATACCCAAAATCTAGAGGTGGCTGTCTTACATGCACTTCTATTATCCTATATTTTAGAAAATGAAGATGATCATTCTTTTGAATATGAAGATAGATTGCTACAAGACTATGTACAACAAATTTTTACTTTAAATGACCATGCAAGGACACTTTTTATGAACCATAGAGGCAAAATGCTTACCTCCATTCAAAAACAATCGACATAACAAAAGACGATCTTCGTTATCCTAAGATCGTCTTTTGTTTTTTATTGTAACCCTTTAATAATGAGGGATCGAACTGGTAAGAACTGTTCCCCTGTATCACCATACGTGATAATTACCTCATCACCTTCTTGTAAATAAATGGCTAGAGGTTCTGTTTCAGCACTGACTAAATAATTTTCACCATTGTTTAATAAGAAAGAAACTGTCGTAAAATCTCCTAAACGTTCCTTGTACACACGTAATACTTTCCCACTAGCTTGCTTCTCCTCAGCATTTGAACTACCGTCAACTGTATTTCCTCCACGGCTTAATGCAGTTTTATATAATTTTAGTGCCTCCTTAGGAGTAGTAGCATAAACGGAGATTTCAGGATTGGCAGCAGACACAATGAAATAGTTTTGTAAAAAGCCGTTGGAATCCAGCACCGCGGTTAGCCAGCTTGCTTCCCCATAAAAGTTATATAGCACTGGCATTTCACCAGTCCATTTTTTCTCAATAAATTTCTTCTCAATAATTTGTAAATTACCTTGTGAATCCATATAACTTGAATCTAAATTCCCTGTATAATATGTGGCTTCTCCTGTGCGTGCATTTGTTAAGGAATACCCTAGCATGGAATCTACGCCTTCTTTAGGACTTGTAAAATCTGTGAAGTAATACATATCACCCTTCTCATCGAAAATTGGGCTAACATTCGATTCTGTTCCTTCATCGGAAGGGATTTTTACATCCTTTTTACCAAACATACTGTTCCAAAAACCATGAACATAATTACCGAAATAACTATTTTGTAAGCTTACTGTCTCTGGAGATACTGCACCATCAATAAATTCAGGTATTTGGTCCAGTTTAAGCACCTCTGATTTCCCTGTCAGTGCATCTACTAAGACAATCCCTTTCACATCAAAGCCATTTCGTGCTGAAATAAATTCACCATAGGAACGAATGTAATAAGGCTTTCCGTCATCATCTACTTCTAGTTGAACATCCCCATAAAAAATAAGGAATGGATGTTGTAGGCGAATATGACGTTCTAAATTAGCATTTAGATAAGCAGAAGGAACATACTTCATTTCTTCTTTTACAAACTTAGGGTTATCCGCCGAATCTGTAGCACTCATTATAAAGTAGCCTGGTGTTGTATCACCATTCATCCATTTAAAGAACCCAGAAAACTCGACTGGTGCGATATAAACATATTCACCCTTCACCTTTTGAATTTGTAAACGTCCTAACTCATAGTAACTAGTATTTGGCACTTGACCGAATGCCTTTTTCATTTTATTACGAGCAAATTTTGGTGGGACACTCGCAGGTGTTTGTGTCTCATCGAAAGGTTTTATTTCAACCTCTTCCTTCATTTCTGAAGAATTAAATTTATCATTAGCATTCCATAAAGGTGCTGATAATACATAAACTGCTACACCTAAACTTGCTAAAAATAAAATTCCTTTAATCTTCCGTTCAATACCACTCGCAAGCAGAGCACCTGCTAGCGATAATAAAATTATTGCTGGCCAAAAAACAAGCCAATTTACATCAATTTTTGTTACATATAGTGTGATACCTGTGGCTAAAAATCCTAGCACAAAGATGCCAATAAAGAAATATCCGATCACCTTTCTCGATTTACCATCTTCTCGCTTCTTTGTAATAAGCGGTGTTACTAATACACTCGCGATTAATGCAATGACTGCAGAAGCTATCAGTAGCTTAGTCATTTGGTTCATCCTCTCTTCAACTTTCTGTCTACTTATTTACGGTTACATACTAAAAAAGTTTCATACATACGTTGTACAGAAAGGAATTCTACCATAAATATTGAATTTCAAAAGGAAAGGAGCTGAAAAATTTGTTTAAAAAAATATTAATAGGTTTCATAATCTTGTTTGGTCTTTATTATATTTTTCTTTTTTCCCATATTGCCGAAAGTTTAAAACTACTATTTAAAGTAATTCCAATGTTGTTAATCATTATTTTAGCTGCCGTTCAAAAACCATTACATATTAAAAAATACCAACTTTTAATTATTATTGGGCTTATTTTTTGTATGATTGGCGACTATACATTGCAGTGGTTTTTAATTGGGCTGACTAGCTTTCTTATTGGTCATGTCTTTTATATTTTTGCTTTCTCTACCACAAACGAACAGAAAGTACCAACCTGGGCTAAAATAACGCTACTACTTTACGGTGTCTGCATGGCCATATGGATTGCAGGTTCCGTCTTGAAAACAGGTGAAACAATACTTAGCATTGCCGTGATTGCCTATATTTCGGTGATTTTAACGATGGGCTGGACAGCTATAAGAACAGGCTCTAAATTTGCAATAATTGGGGCTCTGTTATTTATTGCTTCCGATTCCTATTTAGCTATTAATAAATTTGTTACACCACTAGCTTTTTCACATGAAGTAATTATGCTGACTTATTATAGCGCCCAAGTGTTTATTGCATTAAGTATCCTTCAATATTCCGAAATCCGAAGTAAAGTGGTACAATAATATCAATTATGACTTGGCATAGTTACGTCCGGAACTGGCTTTGTGATCGCACAAAGCCCGATTCCGTGACATCCATCAAAGGCTCAAATTTCTTTGAGCAAATTTTGGACACCCGCTAAAAAAATCAACGTACACAATAGGAGGCCATACTTATGAAAGAACAAGTAATTGAACGATTAATACGCTATGCAAAAATTGATACACAATCAGACTTCACAAGCGAAACTACTCCTTCTACACAAAAGCAATTTGACCTACTACATGTTTTAAAAGATGAGCTAGCCGAGATTGGTTTAACAGAGATTACATTAGATGAAAATGGCTATTTATTTGCTTCATTAGAGGCAAATACAGATAAAAATGTACCTACTATCGGTTTTTTAGCACATGTTGATACAGCTACAGACTATACAGGTACCAATGTAAATCCACAGCGTGTAGATAACTATGATGGCGGAGACATTCAATTAAATGAAAATTTAGTCATGTCCCCTACAGATTTCCCAGAGCTTAAAAATTACGTGGGTCAGACCCTTATTACAACAGATGGTACTACATTGCTAGGGGCTGATGATAAAGCCGGTATTGCTGAAATCATGACAGCAATGGAGTACCTCATTAAAAATCCTACTATTAAACATGGTAAAATTCGTGTAGCTTTCACACCAGATGAAGAAATTGGTCGTGGGCCACATAAATTTGATGTAGCTGCTTTTGGAGCAGACTATGCCTATACGATGGATGGCGGACCACTTGGTGAGTTACAATATGAGAGCTTCAATGCGGCAGGTGTAAAGGTTGTTACAAAAGGAACAAGTGTACATCCTGGTTCAGCAAAAAATAAAATGGTCAATGCTATTACAATGGCAATTGCCTTCCAAAATGAAATGCCGGCTGAAGCAGTTCCTGAAAAGACAGAAGGTTATGAAGGTTTCATTCATTTAATGGGCTTTAAAGGGGCTCTTGAACATACAGAGCTTTCCTATATCGTGCGTGACCATGATCGCCAAAAATTCGAAGAGAAAAAACAATTAATGCGTGATGCTGCAGCTAAAATTCAAGCACAATTTGGAGAACATGCTTTAAGCATTACAATTGAAGATCAATACTATAATATGGGCGAAAAAATTGAGCCTGTAAAAGAAATTGTTGATATTGCACGTGCTGCAATGGAAAAATTAGATATTACACCTAATACTTTGCCGATTCGTGGGGGTACAGATGGCTCACAATTATCTTATATGGGCTTACCAACACCAAATATTTTCGCTGGCGGCGAAAATATGCATGGGAAATTTGAATATGTATCTGCTGAAACAATGGAAAAGGCAACACAAGTTATTATTGAAATTGTTCAGCTATTTGAACAACAAGCAAAATAATAGGTATGTATTAGTGATCCACCCACTCACCTGTTAAAATGTCACAGATTGATTAAACTCAAAAAAATCTGGACTCGATGGGACATAATTGATAATGTTATAGTTACGAAGAAAGGTTTTTTCCTTTCTTCGTAATTTTTTCAGCATTAATTACTGAATTTTCTAATTACATAAAAGAATCTAAAACTAAAATTGAGGTGATTTTATGAAAGAAATTGCATTAGGCATTTTAGCATCACTTTTCTTTGCCGTGACCTTTATTTTAAATCATGCAATGGAAATGCAAGGTGGTAGCTGGCTATGGAGTGCGTCACTTCGATACTTTTTCATGCTACCCTTCTTACTCATCATCGTTTTTTATCGGAAAGGCTTTACTCAGTTATCTGGAGAAATGAAAGCACAGCCTATAGCATGGCTACTTTGGAGCTTCGTGGGATTTGTCTTATTCTATGCACCATTAACATTTGCTGCAGCATTTGGTCCAGGTTGGCTCGTATCTGGCACGTGGCAATTTACTATTGTTGCTGGTGTATTATTAGCTCCCCTCTTCGTTTCAGTTATTGCTGGTAAAACAGTGCGCCAAAAAATCCCTTTCATTTCTCTTCTTATTTCTTGTGTCATTTTAGTAGGTATTCTGCTAATACAAATACCGCAGGCACAATCCGTTTCATTTAGAAGTTTAATGCTTGGTATTTTACCTGTCATCGTCGCAGCATTTGCTTACCCTCTTGGAAATCGCAAGATGATGGAAGTTTGTGGGGGACGGATCGATACCTTTCAGCGTGTACTAGGCATGACGATTGCTTCATTGCCAGCATGGATCATCATGGCTATTTATGCCATATTTACTGTCGGCCTGCCTTCAGCAAGCCAAATGTTCCAATCGTTACTTGTTGGCATTAGCTCTGGAGTCATTGCAACCATATTATTTTTTATCGCAACAGACCGCGTAAGAGACCATCAAGGCAAATTAGCTGCAGTTGAGGCTACACAATCAACTGAAATTCTTTTTGTTATAATCGGTGAAGTATTATTATTAGGAATTGCCTTCCCTAACCCGCTTGCATTAGCAGGTCTTGGTGTCATCATTGTGGGCATGTTACTACATAGTTACTATACAATGATACTTGGGAGAAAAAACGCTGTTCAGCAAACTACTTCTTCGTAACATTTCACTGTGGGCGGAAGTTTTCGTTGGTCACAGATGTCATCGTCGTTCTTCCAATTCAGATCAAGAACCAAGATGCACATTTCCGTGTTAATCTTCTAATGATGAATAACTCCTCTAGTGGTTGCCATAGTAATTACAACAATGCGCAATGATTTTCAAAAAAAGACGACTCCATTCTAAAATTAGAATGAGTCGTCTGAGATTTTCACGTTCCCAAAAAATGAGGGGGGTTTTAGGAGCGTAATCATGAACTAGCAAACTTCTGGAGAAAAGTAGCTAAAGTTCATCCTCTCTACACTGTATTGTAGAGGAGGAATAATCTTTATACGATAATGATAATCATTATCAATTAAATTGTCAACAATTATCTAATAATTTTTTTCTTTTTTTAAAAAGATTTTTTTAACGAACGTCGATATTGCCATTGCTTCAGTTGAAAATGAAGAAAACAACCTATACAAAAACCGGCAATTGCGATGGATGAGGCTATTGCAACCATACCAGTAAAGATATAGCCTAGGACCTGCCAATCTAATAGATATCCTATTAAACCGGCTGCTAAACAAAAGCTAGCAATGCTGGAATTAAATTTCTGTTGTTGTGCATCCTCTGGTATATAGGCAGAAGGAGCTTTTTTTAAAAACAGCCTCCCAACGCGAATAATTGGGTTATAGTTGAATAAAAGGCCTAGTAAATTTGCAGCAAGAGGAATAACTAATAGCCATGTAACTCCGGTTATCCATGTAAAAATCACACTTAAAAGAATAGTCCATTGATTTAATCGAACTAGCGGTCTTGGAATGGCAAAAACCTGTGACATTATAAACCCTACCTTTCTTATATGTTTAATGTATTTTACTATATGGCATACTATTTGTGAAGCAAAATTGATTACTTTATAATGAAATTAACAGAAGTTCTAAGAAAAGAGGATTACCATGCCAGCTTTAACGATGGATCAAGTTCAACAATTAAACTCCTATAGTATTTATACAACTGAGCCTAAGCGGACTTTATTTACATTAGCTGATATACATAAAGACTTTTACCACCCTGATTTTTTAAATCTCATGATGGGTATAACTGATGCCGCAACAGAAACTGCCGCTATTTCTCACTTTGCACGCCGCTATGGTATGTTTTTTGCTATGCAATTTTATATGCTTGCCGCTTATGACGAAGTATGGGATGGTAAGCCACTTGAATTGCGTTTCGATGCGGCCAAGGAATTCAATAGTTTTACCGTTGCCATGTTCGCTAATCCAAATGATTGGCGTTATGTCGATGAAGATGAGCGTCAAACAGTCATAGAGAAAATCCTTTACGATGGGCATGTAATTGTCCAACAACTAAGGAAAGTAACATCGATTTCCCCTCTTACCATTTGGGAAAATTTCTTCGGATATTTGCTATGGCACTATCATGTATTGTTATCTAATCCTGGTTTAGCTGATCAAGCTATGGAGGATATTGAAATTTTAGAGGACCCTAAAACATGGGCACGCTTCTCCAACAAATCTTGGTGGGCACAATATACAGGTGGTCAAAGCCCCACAAATTTAATCAATTTGCCTGTAAGAAAATCATGTTGTTTTTCTAAAGATATCCCTGGCTTAATGGCCTGTGGTTTTTGCCCAATGAAGAAATAACTTAGAGCCTCGTAAAAAAGCCTTACCCTTCACAAAACTTTTGTGTCAGGTAAGGCTTTTACTTTATTTTTCGTATACAACAAACCAATCATTGTTATCTTCATACATAGTCGTACCAAGGAAACCTTGTTTTAAGAGTTGCTGTTGTCCAGCTATATCTCCCATTGATAGTACTTGTTTTTCAGTAAATACTGGGGACAAATCTTGTCTTAAATCTTTATAGAAAATATAACGCAGCTTATCTACGTACTTAATTTTCAAGCCTTTAATTAAGAGGTCTTGCGAGAATTTATCCTTTAAACTCGGAATATTATATGGCTTTACGGTTGAGCAAACATAATCATATTTTTTTAAATCGATGCTATTCATCACTACAGTAGCTAATGTTTTCTGTAAGCCATAACCGCGATACTTTGGTGAAACATTGGAAATTTCTTGATATAAAACACGTTGAAAATCCTTCTCCTCAATTCCACAATCATAGCCAAGATGCTCTTCATCAATAGGTGGATTTAACAGTGCTCGAAAGGCAATCAATTGATCCTCAACATAAGCACCAATCATCATTCCATTGCCATCTAAAATATACTCAAATTCCTCTGTACTTAATGGCTGTAAAATACTTTGATCTGTTAATGCCTCATAGACCTCATGCTGCAGCTCCTCAATTTGTTGTATATGCTGAGGCGTTAATTTTGTAACAAAAAAAGGTGTCTTACCAAGCATACCTTCATAAATCTTTTCCATTTTACGCCTCCTTAAGCAGTTACAACTGTTGAAAATTTACATAATTCCTTTATTACATCTTCATCTACATCTATACCTAAGCCTGCTTCTTCGTTTAAGCAAATAAATGGAACATCATAATGCAGGTTGCCCACATCTTTAGAGAATTTTAATGGGCCTGTTAGTTCAACACTTGTCATAATTTTCTTCGAGAAAGCTACATGGAAACCTGCAGCAGAACCAACAGATGATTCAACCATAGAACCAATTTGACACTCTATACCTGCCATCTCTGCCATAACAGCAAGCTTCATAGCAGGGTAGATGCCTCCACACTTCATTAATTTAATATTCACTTTATCCGCTGCACGCTTAGCAATAATTTCACGCATTTCACGTACGCCACGAAGACCTTCATCAATCATTAATGTCACATCAGATTTTGATTTAATTTCTACCATTCCATCAATATCTTCGCTATCTACTGGCTGCTCTAACCAATCGATATTTAAATCCTTCATTGCACGTAATCCTTGTAAAGTAGTTGCTGCATTCCCCCACCCTTGATTTACATCCACACGGATAGCAATGTCTTCACCTACTCGTTCACGTACCGCTTTAATACGAGCAACATCTTTCATTACCTCTGTACCTACCTTCATCTTAAAGGAACGATAGCCCATTTCAACTCGATTAGCAGCCTCTTCAGCCATTGCTTCAGGAGCACCAATACTTAGTACATGAGTGATTGGGAATTTTTCATGATAACGACCGCCTAAAAGCTGATATACAGGTACGTTTAATGCTTTCCCAGCGATATCGAAGCAAGCGATATCTATAGCTGCTTTGGCAGCAGGTACATCTTTCACCACTTTGTTCATTTTATCGTGTAGTTTTTCAAAGGCCATTGGATTTTCCCCGATAATCGCAGGGGCAAGTTGATGTTTCAGTACGGCATAAGTACTTTCCCATGACTCACCTGTTACATGCTCATCAGGTACAGCTTCTCCATACCCGACAATACCTGTATCAGTTGTTACTTTTAAAATAATAGAAGGCATTGTATCATATGTAGCATAACTAATGATAAATGGATCAATTAGCGGTAAATGTATAGCAAAAATTTCTACTTGTTGGATTTTCATCATAATCAGTCTCCTCTGTCGTTAAAGTTGTCGCTAATACGTCGCTAAATATTTAAAAAAATAGAAAAGGAACGATGCCCATGTCTACCAAAATAGCGATTATTTGTTCTAAAGCATTTATGAAGCGTATTATTAGTATCGCACAAAACGTAACCGATATTCAATTAGAATTTTATCTTTACAGGCATCCATCTGAAGCACCTACTTTGGTAAAGCAAATTAAACCATGTGATGCACTGCTATTTGGAGGTACATTACCCTATTTGCATGCTCAATCTTTACTTTCAGAAATACCCATACCTTGGAATTATATTAAACAAGATGAAACAGCCATCTCAACAACTTTTTTATCGCTAGTAGCTAAACATACTGTTCCCATCGACAGAATTTCCATTGATGTTATGAATCCAGCCTTTGTTGATAATGTTTTAGCAGAAATAGAGTATACGGGCGAAAAGCCACACGTTCAGCACATATCGATTACGGAACCGACCGAGAATATTTTACAGCGTCACATGGCCTTATGGAATACCAAAAGCATTGATTTTGTCATCACAAGTATTCATAGTGTTTTTGATGAATTACAAGCACTTCAAATACCAGCAATGCGCATGTTAGATACAAAAAATTCCATCATTCAATGTCTTGAAGAAACTAAATCAAAATCATTATTAACAAAATCAGAATCGTTTAAGGCTGTTGTGGGTCTATTAGAAATTCCAAAAGATTCATCTATAGAATCAACTATTTTAAGTCAAATTGCAAAGGCAACCTTTTCAACTTATAAGCAAATATCAGCGCATACCTTTGAGTTATATACAACAGCTGGACATCTACAAAATGCTCTAGAAAAGGAAAACCTGGAAGAGCTCATACAGCAAATCGAACAACCATTTAAACTAGCATTTGGCTATGGGCACTCCATTCTGGAAGCCACACAAAATGCTCAATATGCTTTAACATTTGCTAAACCTTCCGAAATCTATATTCTCGATGAACATAAAAGTCTATTAGGGCCTTTTCCTAATTCTAAAGGTAAAGTTTCTTTAAAAACAGATGATCCTTACGTTTTACAAATGGCAAAACTTACCAGCCTTAGTCCGTTAAATATTTCTAAACTAATTAATTTTAGTCATGAACGTCAATCGGCACAATTTACTTCACAAAATCTTGCTGAATATTTGCAGGTAACTCGACGTACAACAGAACGTATTATCAAAAAATTAGTTGATAATGGCTATGCAAAAGTTGTAGGTGAAGAGATGACTCATCAACAAGGTCGCCCCCGCACTATTTATGAATTGAATTTTGCAACCTATTAAATAGAATTCTCGCAGACCTCATAATCTGCGAGAATTTTCTTTGAACTTGTAAGATAAAGATAATTTTAAAAATTAGTCTACCATTACCATGTTATCAGCATCATTAAATTCTTGTTCTTTTTTACGTTGCTCCGCAGCTTCTATTTCCTCTGGAGTCAGCTTAACAATCGCAAAGCCAATATATGCATAAATAATTGAAATGATTGGTACAACAAAATTAATAATAGCATATGGTGCATATTCCATAGCTCCTACACCTAAAGTGCCTAAAATAAACACACCACATGTGTTCCAAGGGAAAAATACAGATGTTAATGTTCCCCCATCCTCTAATGCACGGGATAAGTTTTTAGAATGTAAACCACGTTGTTGATAAACACCTGCAAACATACGTGAAGGAACAACAATGGAAATGTATTGCTCAGAACATGTTGCATTTGTTGTAATACATGCAGCAATCGTTGAAGCGACAAGGCTACCTGTAGATTTAGCGAATTTTAACACAAGATTCATGAGAGCCTTTAACATACCTGAATATTCTAACACTCCACCAAATGTCATCGCTACAATTGTCATTGAAACCGTATTCATCATAGAGTCTAAACCACCACGATTAAATAGGTCGTCAACCATATGATTGCCTGTAGAAATTTCAAATCCTGCTTGAAGTGCATGAACAGCACTAGTTGCAGTACCACCTTGCACAAAAATTTGTAGCAAGAAACCTGAAACAATCCCGATAATTAAAGCTGGTATAGCCGGAACCTTTCTTGCCACTAATACAATAACACCAACTGGTACAAGTAATAACCAAGGTGAGATGACAAAGCTTTCTTCCATTACTTTTAGTGTTGTTAAAATTTCTTCTGATTGCATTGATATATCAGCAAATTTTCTTCCCATAATACCGAAAGCAACTAAAGCAATAACTAATGCAGGTATTGTCGTATATAACATATGCTTAATGTGGTCAAACAAGTTAGTTCCTGTTAAGCCTGCCGCTAGATTCGTTGTATCTGACAGCGGTGACATTTTATCACCGAAGTATGATCCTGAAATAACTGCACCAGCAATCATGGCAGCTGGGATACCCATACTTAAACCAATACCCATACCTGCGACACCAATTGTAGCCATCGTCGACCATGAACTACCAATAGCTAATGACACGATTGAACATAATAGCATGATTGTCACTAAGAACCAAGCTGGAGAAATTAATTTTAAGCCGTAGAAAATCATTGTTGCTACGACTCCTCCGCCAATCCATGCGCCAATTGTCAAACCAACTAAAATAATAATGACAACTGCTGGTAATGCAAGACGTATACCCTTATACATCATTTCTTCAATTTCAGACCACTTATATCCATGTATTTTGGCAACAATTGCTGCTACAGTTGTGCCAACAATTAATGGTACGTGAGGACTTTGCTCTAATACAACTACTGTAATCAACATTGTAATAATCATAATTGCAAATGTGAGAAGTGCCCAAAATGCACTAATTTCTTTTTTCATCGTCCCATCCCCTTTTTTTGCACCAAATCCCTTTTAGGTTTTATAAAGACGCAAATAATTTTTTACGTTTTTTAGCTTAATATTCAAAAAATTAAAAGTCAACGCAAAAAAATTATGCTTCTCAAGCAAATCCCTTTATTTAAGCGTAATAAAACGCTTTCAAGTAGCATTAAAAAACCATGCAAACCCTTGAATATCCATGCATTTCAAAAAATGTTCATGCAAAAAAAGCTATATGAAAAAATAATTACATTTTTTCATATAGCTTAAATTTTTTTATTCAGGTTTTTTCTCTAATACACACGCAAGTACTTTTGCAGCATCTATCAAAGCACTTCGATCAAATGTCATCTTAGGATGATGTAAACCTGGCGTTAAGTTTGCCCCAATTCCAATCATCGCCGCTTTTAGTTCTGGTTTTTTCACAGTATAAAAATGGAAATCATCACTTCCCGGTGTAGTTATTTCATCCGCTAAATGTTCCTCACCTAATGTCTCGATTATCGCATCCTTTGCCATTTTTGCAGCAATTGGTGAAACTTCAGCACCTGGTGTGAAATCTAACCAATTCCACCCCATATCAATATCAAATTGTTGCTGTATTGATTTTAAACCAGTTTCAATTTTACTACGGAGCAATTCGAGCTGTTGATTATGCTGTGCGCGAATATCCATGGAAAAGCTTGCATTACCGGGAATAATATTTGTACTACCACCATCAGCAATAATTTTTGTTAGTTTGGCGGAGTGCGGTTCAAATGGTGATAAATGAATACTGTGTAGCATTTGTTGTACAGCCATAATGACGTCAATGGCATTTTTACCTTGATGTGGTCTTGCACCATGCGCATCAATCCCTTGAATAGTACCCTCTAAAAAATAAGCAGCACCGTGATGGATAGCTGGCGAAATTTTTCCAAGCGGCAATTCTTCAATTGGTCTTAAGTGCACACCAAATAAATGTGTTACCCCATCAACTGCTCCTCGATCAAAGGCTGCACAAGCACCATTTCCTAATTCCTCAGCAGGCTGGAAAATGAAACGAACACGATGCTTTAACGGACGATCTTTCAGTAGTAATAAGGAACCAAGAACCATTGTCATATTAGCATCATGGCCACAAGAGTGATTGGCCTGCCATTTCCCATCAACTTCTTGCCATAAAGCATCGATATCAGCACGTACAGCAACGATTTCATCACCTGTCCCAATCTCAGCTATTAAACCAGGGACATCTCCTAATAAACGGTAAGTAACCTGTAACTCATCTAGTATCGAAGCAATTTTTTTAGTTGTCTCGAACTCTTTCCAGCTTACTTCTGGATATTTATGAAAATGATCAAACCATTGATAAATCGTTTCTTCTACTGTTATAGCTTTTGACATAACTACACCTCTATACGCATTTTTGTTTCCCATTATACATGAATCTATTTCAGAAAAGTACATATGTCTTTGGACCTAAACAAAATATAATAATGATCTTATCTATAATATGCTTAGAGAAAGGTGTTTACGCCTTTACGTAAATGCGTCGAGTTTTTTTGAACATTTAGCGGAGCAATTAAGATAAAAATCGAGGCTTACAATGCAATAGGCTATGTTAAAAGTTAATATCACTTTCAACATAGCCCATCAAAAAAACATTATAAACTTGTAAAAAATCCTTCGGGATATTCTTCATACTGAATGTCCGCCATTTGCTCCTCATTGTTCTCTTCCTCTTGATGTGACTCAAACTCTTGATCCATTAAATAGGTCTCAAATTTAGAATTTAATAGTTTACCCATTGTATCACTCCTAATTTAATTGAATTTTCTGATAAAAGAATTATACAATAGGATTTTAGCAAAAAGCAATAAATAATACACATTATGCATTATAAATATAAAACCAATCTCAATATTAGATTAAAAACATAAGAAAATCTGCCCACCAACACCTGGCTATTAGTAGCCAGCTATTGATTGAGCAGATTTAAAATCTTAAGGCAAAAATTTATTAAACTGTTAGGCCAGTGTTATCATTCTGATTCCCTTTTTTATGTGATAAAAGTTGAATGACAAACATCACAATAAAGATTGCTAAACCAGCCCAATCCGAAAATTTCTCTGGATAAATAAGTAATAGCCCTGCAGCAATAACAATAATTCTTTCAAACCAATATAGCTTGCGATACCAGTAACCAATAACTCCCGCACCGATCGCCACCATTCCGGTGATGGCAGTAAATACTACCCATAAAATCTGCGGAATTGTCGTATCAATCATTAATAAAGCTGGAGAAAAGACAATCATATATGGAATAATAAATGCTGCAATTGCGAGCTTCGCTGAGTTAACCCCTGTCTTGATTGGATCGCCACCAGAAATACCTGATGCCGCGAAAGCCGCTAGAGCTACTGGTGGTGTAATATCAGCAATAATACCAAAATAGAACACGAAGAAATGAGCTGATAGTAAAACCACTATCGGTACTAATTCCTGTGGTGTATTTGGCGATAATAATGCCACAATAGCTGGTGCAGCAATTGTCGATGTAATAACATAGTTTGCTGTAGTAGGTGCACCCATTCCAAGAATAAGGGAAGCGATCATTACGAAAATTAATGTCAAAATAATACTACCACCAGCTAATGCTACTAAACTATTTGCTAGACTTAAACCTAATCCTGTTTTTACGACAACTCCGACTATAATCCCCGCACAAGCTGTTGCTGCTACCACACCTAAGGCAGTTCTAGCACCTTCAACCAATGCTTCAATTACATCTTTTGGTTTGAGACGTGTTTCCTTATTAAACATAGCAACACCAATTGAAATAATAATCCCATACAAAGCTGCATGCATAACTGGTGTTCCCGTTAACATCAAGACAACAATAGCTACAATTGGTAATAGAAGATATATTTTCTTAAATACCTCTTGTCGATTAGGCATTTGATCGTCTCGTAGACCTCTTAAGCCAACTCTTTTCGCTTCAAAATGCGTCATAATCCATATACCCGTAAAATATAAAAGAGCTGGAATTGCTGCAGCCTTGGCAATATCCCAATAGGTAATGCCACGCCCAATAAACTCCACCATTAGGAATGCTGCTGCACCCATGATTGGAGGCATGAGCTGACCACCAGTGGATGCTGCCGCTTCCACTGCACCAGCGAATTCCTTACGATATCCTAATTTTTTCATCATAGGAATCGTGTAGGAGCCTGATGTTACTACATTAGCAACAGAGCTACCAGAAATGGTACCTTGTAGAGCACTTGAAAATACAGCTACCTTTGCAGGACCACCAATTAATTTACCTGCTAACGCAACTGCTAAGTCATTAAAATATTGACCGACCCCTGTTTTGACAAGAAATGCTCCAAAGAGTAAAAAGACAAAAATAAACGTTGCTGATACACTAATTGGCGTACCAAATATTCCATCTGTTGTAAAGTACATGAGGTTCACAATGCTCTCTAAATCCTGACCTCTATGTGCCATAAATGCCGGGAAATATGGACCATAGTATGCATAAATTAAGAATGCAATTGCAATAATCGTTATCGGTAGTCCTACAGCACGTCGAGCAGCCTCAAGCACTAAAACAACAGCGATCAGACCAACAATAAAATCTATCTGTGTAATAGAGCCATTACGATTCACAAGCTCCGTATAGTTCATAGACCAATAAGAACCTACTGCAATAGATAATAGAGCTAATAGATAATCAAACCATGCAACTTTGTGCTTTGGCGCTTTTTTTCGAGCTGGAAATAATAGAAAAATAAGTGTCAAACCAAAGCCTAAATGAATCGTACGTTGAATTTGTGCAGGAAATTGCCCAAATATTGCAGTATATAGTTGGAACAATGAAAATGCTAGAAGACCAAAGAAAATAATATGCTTCATGACACCCGTAACTGTTCTTACATTCGATTCAATATCATACTTCTCAAGTATGGCTTGTTGCTCTTCAGCAGAAATTTGCTCAAATTCGTCTACTCGCTCTTCTTTTCGCGATTTTTCCTGTGTTGTCATTTCATCCTTACTCCTTTCCACTGTTCATAAAGCGATAGTCGCCTAATTTTAAATAAATAGGACTTTCCCCTACCCAAATCTTTTTTTAAATCATATTCCACATCTTCGTAAATCAATACAAGATCTAAATCTAAATCACCAATATAAATTGTAAAATCATCAATTATCTTGTTCTTATCAAACTGAAGTACATATTTACCATCTCTTTGAATTAAAGTTTGGTTTTCCTCCGCATAGCCAGGCATACCAATCGCCAAATCTTCATATTCCATCTCTAGCATTTGAATACGATTTCCCTGAACAGTTTGATAGGATTCCCATACATCTGATTTATGTATGGAGTGGGTATATCTTATTTGAAATTTCTGCTCAGCTGAAATGGGTATGTAGTGAACGTTCGGATGTTCCGCACGTGTTTCTGTAAAGGTGAACACCTTTTGAAGAGGAAGAAATACAAAAATGCATAGGCAAAAGCTTAATAAAGCAAATACTATAATTAATTTCCTACAACGCATATTTTTCTATTCACCCACTTTAAAAGCTACTCGCCTATATCTACAACTTAAGAAAGAGGCTCGAAGCTTTATGCAATCGAGCCTCTTCGTTTCTTTTAAAAAGCTAGTTTCAACAACAATTCACACTATTTCTTTTCATCAAAGTATTTTTGAGCACCTGGATGAATGTCAATACTAATGCCATCTAATCCTGTTTCAGCTTTAATAAATTTCCCTTTATCGTGAGAAATTTTATTTGTATTATCATAAATAGCTTTAGTCATTGAGTAGACAACATCCTCTGGAAGGTCCTTTTTCACCGCTAGCATTGCAAGGACTGAAACAGTCTCCACATCGTTTGCAATTCCATATGTTCCAGCTTTTATTGTATCTTTTGCATAGTAAGGGTACTTCTCAATAATTTCATCGGCTTTACCTGGATCTACTCCGATAATATTCACTTTCGTTGTAGCATTTAATGCTTCTACAGCACCCGTTGGTGTACCTGCTGTAATAAATGCTGCATCGATTTGGCCAGATTGAAGACCATCTGTTGACTCACCAAAATCAAGATTTTGAGCCTTGATATCATCCATTGTTAAGCCGTGAATTTCAAGTAACTGCTCAGCGTTTGCATATGTACCTGAGCCTGGAGCACCTACAGACACCTTTTTCCCTTTTAAATCCGCATATGATTTAATACCTGAAGCTTCAGTTGTTACGAGTTGCACTGTTTCAGGATAAAGTGCACCTAAAGCTGAAATGGTATCAATTTTATTCCCCTCAAACATGAGCTTCCCTTCAGTAGCATAATAAGCAATATCTGTTTGAACAAATGCAATTTCACCTTTTCCTTCTTGTAAGGCTGTCATGTTGGCAGCCGAAGCTTGAGATACTTCTGCAGTTGTTTTAATACCTGTATCTGTCGAAATTAAATCGGCAAAAGTTCCGCCAAGTGCATAGTAAGTACCTTGCGTACCACCTGTTAGTAAGCTTAAAAACTTAATATCCGAAGCTGGCTTATCGGATGATGCAGAGTCATCTCCACTCGTGTCCTTTGAACCACTGCCGCTATCTGATCCACATGCAGCTAAAATTAATAGCGCGAAGATACTCAATAGCATTAATAATTTAAATTGCCTTTTCTTCATAGTAACCTTCCCCCTCTGGTTATAATTAAGAATCTATTTAAAATTATCAAACCTTGTATAATAATGTCAATATATTTATAGTAAATTCAGAATTTTATAATTATGAAATACCACTTATTATCCACTAATTTACAATATAAATAGTCTATTATTTAATGCTTTTTTCTCTATCCTAAACGTAAAATTTCTTTTCTAATAAAATAAATACAGATGCCATATGTATAAATAATGAATATCTATAAACAGTTCAAAAAAACTGCATCTAAGCTTAGATGCAGTTGAATACAGTATTTTATTGAATGGCCCCACAAGCAATTCTTGCACCTGAGTTACCTGCAGGATCTGTTTTATAATCGTCCTCTGATTCGTGGATGACAATTGCGCTTCCATCACTATCAAGTAACGAATTAGGTTGATCTTTTTGTAAGGTCAAGCCTTCTGCCAGGAAATCTAAATCAACATTCCCATCCTCACCAACCTCTAAGTTTGGTAAGTCACCTAAATGATAGCCTTTAGGGTTTAGCTTGCCATGCTCCTTATGTGTGGGATTAAAATGTCCACCAGCCGATTCAAATTTTGGTGGCTCACACTTTCCAACTTCATGAATATGAATGCCATGCGTGCCTGGCGGTAAGCCCGTTAATGCCAACGTCATCCTTACTCCATTATCCTCTTCCTGAAAATAGGCATTACCATAACTTTCGTTATTTGCCCCTATTACCTTTGCAGTCGCTGTTAATGGAGACGACTCTGCATTTACTGGTACCTTCTCTTCTTTCTTATCAAAAAAACTACAACCACCAACGAAAACTAATAAAGAAAGGCCAATCAAGCTTATTTTTTTCATAAAAATACCTCCTCTATTTTTGATGGTTTCCAACTTATCCATTTCTTATGCACAAATTATTATATTTCGTCTTTACATAATCGTTTACCTGATGCTTGCTTTCCATACAAAAATATTTGATACACTCATATAAAAAAGGATTTCCCAAGACTTGAGAAATCCCCTCTACACTTAATCTAAAATTTTAACTGTTACTGTTTTAACACCCCATTGAAGTGCTTGTCCCTCAGTAGGAATAAAGACATCAATTTTATTGCCCTTAATAGCTCCCCCTGTATCAGCCGCTATTGCTTCCCCATAGCCTTCCACCCAAACTCTTGTACCTAGAGGAATAACCCGCGGATCCACAGCTATTACTTTTAAATTCGGATTCGATCTAATATCTGTTCCATTGGCTGTAATTCCCGAACAACCTTCACAATATGCTGTATAAGCAGTCGCTCGCATTGTTAATGTTTTACCTGAACTATTTGACGGAGCACTTACTGCTTTCGTTTTTGTTGTTGCAACTGTTTTAGTAGGTGCAGTTCCCTCGGAAGTCTTTGGCTTTGGCTTTGCTGCCGAAGCCTTAATTGCCAATGATTCACCCGCTAAAATTAAGTCTGAAGCAAGGTTATTCCACGCTTTTAGTTCATCTACAGTTACATCATTTGTACGGGCTATCGAAAATAATGTGTCACCGCCTCTAATGATATATTCATCTTCTGACGTTTTTTCCACTTTTGTCGTATCCTTCACTAAATCTTGTTCTGGATAAAACAAGAACGATTCCATCTCATTTAGTTGTTGGAACTCTCCAACTGTTAAATTATAAATTTGAGGGAGTGCCCATAATATACTGCCTGGCGATTTGTCCTCAGCAGAAAAAGGACTAGCATACAAACTCAAACCAAAGGTCATTGCTACTGCTAAAGCTAATGCTTTTTTCTTCATGTTTAGTAATACCTCCATTATTTTATTATTTGTTGCAAATCTGCTGCTAGCACACTAGAGTTAAACACTCTATTGATGAAAGCAACCATAACTTTGCAATTTAATAACTCAGGACTGTCTGCCTGATATTAGGAATTATTACTATAAAAACGGAAAAATATACAATTTCGATGATTTTTTTGGAAATTTCAATAATTTAAGCGGGGAGAATCTATAATTTAGTTGCTCAGTTTATCTGTTTTTATATTAGATACTTGCTATTTTAAGCCGATAAAAAAAGAAAAGGAGGGAAGGTAGAAATGGAAATTAATTCACTTATGTCATCCCAGCTAATGGAGCTGCAACAAACCGTCCAGTCGAGTGTCATGCAGAGTGCACTTAATTTAAATACATCTGCAGCAATTGAATTACTGCAAGATATACCTCAGCAGCAAGTCCCTACACATCCATATAAAGGGTCAATAATAGACGTTTCGATTTAATTTTTGGATAATAAAATACTAAAAAGCATACTAGTATTGAACACTAGCATGCTTTTACACATTTTATTTAATAATCATTTGTCTCATATTCCTTACTACACATAAACAGTTTCTTCCTGATTGTTTGGCCTTATACAAAGCATGATCTGCTATTTCTATCAATTGATTAGGACTTTGGATATTCAGTGTAAAAGCAGTAATACCAGCAGACATGGTTACAGGTCTACCACATGCTGTTTCTTGTATAGCCTGTTTAATTCGGAGTCTTTCAGCTAATTGTATAGCAGCGTCTATGTTCCTCGAAGGCAAGATGACCATAAACTCTTCTCCACCATATCTAAAGCACAAACCTTGTTCATCCACAATGTTTTGCATATTATTAGCAAATGCTTTTAGCACTTCATCTCCTACTGTATGACCATATGTATCGTTAATACTTTTAAAATCATCTAAATCTATTAAGATGATGGCATGCGGGACTTTATTAACAATTAATTCATGTAAAGTTTGATCCATTCTTCTACGATTGGGAATGCCTGTTAATGAGTCTAAGTTCAATTGCTCCGTTAGATCAGCAATTTTACTTTGTGAGCAAATCATCATATTTTGTACATAATTTTTCAACATCTTCGCTTCATAATACCATGCAGTAATGTCATCGTTCTCGTTTATCTCTTCCCCTAGTTCCATTTTTTTCGAAAGATTTTTCAGAGGCTGCGTAATTTTTATCGTTAACCATATAACTAGCCCAAGCATAATAGCTATTACTAATATTATAGGGACAATGGTTTTCTTAAAAAACAAGCTAAAAGAAACTTCTTTTTCCTCAAGTAAAGTATCGACTATTTGCTCCATATACAGCTCGATTTCATCTTTCTCAGACCCCTGTAAATAGTCTTGAGTAATGGCCAACACTTCCATTACATATGTTTCTTGCATGTCTGTTTTATTTACCTTCAAAATTTCATTGAAATTTCGATAGCTACTCCAGATACTAACACTAGACGTAACAAGTACAACGATTATCGTTATACTAACAATAAGAAATGATAACTTTAACTTGAATTTACTCACAATAGACCATTTCTCCCATTGAGGTGATTTTTTCGTTAAATTTTATCTATGTTCCGACTTCAACTATAAGATTTCATATATTTATCATACGCCATACTTCTTAAAGAAAACTTAAAAACTAATCCAGTTTTACTCTTTTAAAATATATAAAGGAAAGTAAATAGAACTATAATCACTATAAAGCGCCGTTTAATTTATGCGTAAAGTAATCATTTATGTAAAAAATTTCAAATTTATATATTGACTAGGTTGAAAGAAACCTATTTCTAACCTACTATCTTTTTATGCAGTTTGCGCTAGCTCTTTTTTCACTGAGTTACCATTTTAAAAATTAATGGAAATAAGGGTACACTTTAAATACAGAACTAAGGAAAGGTCGATCAATATGTACAAAATCTACATAATAGAGGACGATGCCAATATAGCTTCACTGATTGTTGAGCATTTAACGAAATATCAGTATGAATGTCATACTGTCCAGCAATTTACACACATCATAGAAGAATTTAATACCATTCAGCCACATTTAGTCATTATGGATATTAATCTTCCTACTTACGATGGATATTTTTGGTCAAGGAAAATCCGGCAGCTCTCAACTTGTCCTATCATCATTGTCTCAGCCAGAGTTAATGATATTGATCAAGTATATGGAATAGAAAATGGTGCAGATGATTTTATCACAAAGCCTTTTTCATTAGACGTTTTTATCGCTAAGATTAATGGTCTACTTCGACGTACATATGGTGAGTATGCTTTAACAGAATCCTCTTCCATCACAATAGCCAATACGACATTAAATCCAGATACAGTTCGTCTTCAAGCTGAAGGCAATGAGAGCTTGTTAACATTAAAAGAAATGCAGCTTAGCAAGTTATTATTCGAAGCTTTTCCTAACGTTGTACCACGTCAAAAATTATTAAGCGCCATTTGGGATGATGAAACCTTCGTGGAGGAAAATACATTGTCAGTGAATATTGGTCGACTCCGTAGAAAAATGGAGGCCATTCACTCAAAGCTTGAGATTAAAACCATTCGTGGACTTGGTTATCAATTAGTGGAGGCAGGTCGATGAAGTTATTCTTTCGTGATCATATAAGTATTATTATGCTCTATTGCTTAAGTTTTTTACTATTGCCTTGGATTATTCATAAACTGGATGATTTCACCTCACACTATGTCTATTTTATCTTTCTTGTCAGCTTTCTGTTTAGTAGTTGGCTACTAGGTCGTTATTATCGTAGAAGAAAGTTATATACTCATTTACAAAAAAATGTGCAAGCCTATGAAGGCCTGAATTTATTTGAACCTCTTGCACCAATTGAGCAAGCCTACAGCGAAAAATTGAGACAAATGCAGTATTTATTTTTAACTCAACAACACAGCTTAGAGGAGCAAGCACAAGAAAAACATCTTGTTCTTTCACATTTTGCACATCAAATGAAGACACCGCTATCTGTCATTCAGTTAATCGTACAATCATCCTCTAACAAGTCTTCAGACGAATTAATACAATGGCAAACAATTAGTAAAGAATGCGATAAACTCACGTTTACACTCAATCAGCTATTAACGTATGAGCGTACGTCTAATTTAGTGGCTGATTTAAAAATCGAATCCATTAATTTAAAAGGACTTGTCCAAGAAGTTGTCAATGATTTGAAGGATTACTTTATCACGAAGGAAGTTTTCCCTAAAATGACAGTTGCCGACGACCAAATTATTTATTCAGATCGAAAGTGGTTAAAAATTGTACTTTACCAAGTGTTAAATAACGCTATTAAATATAGTGAGATAGCAAGTACTATTCAAATCGATTACGACAAGGTAACTCTACACATAAAAAATGGAGGAGAAACTATTCCTACTAGCGAATTAGCACGAGTCTTTGATTTATTTTTTACGGGAAGTAAGGGAAGAATCGGTGGAGAAGCAACCGGCATAGGACTCTATTTAGTGAAAAAGGTTTTAACAGCGCTAGAGCACCCTTTCTCCATACAATCCATTGACCGAGTCACTACTTTTTCCATCAATTTTTCTAACAGTCTAAAAAGATGACAACTTTGTCATCTTCATGTCATCAAGTGAAATAGGTTAAGCACCGCTCCTTTTTTATACTTAAGTTATCTAATCAACATTAAGGAGTTGTTTCAGTTTGGAAAACACAATACTTCACGTGACCAATTTACAAAAAGAATATAGTGGAGAAATCACATATAAAGCATTAAACGGCATCGATTTTCAGTTACAACAACAGGAATTTGTTGCCGTCATGGGACCTTCAGGTAGTGGAAAAACAACATTTTTAAATAGTGTATCTACTATTGATCGTCCTACTGCTGGTGATATCGTCATAAATAATAAAAATCCGTATGTATTAAATGATGAGGAGCTCGCCAAATTTAGACGCTCTGAATTAGGATTCGTTTTTCAAGACTTTAATCTTGTGCATACATTAACAGTGAAAGAAAATATTTTATTGCCATTAACTCTCGATAGCTTACCTGCTTCAAAAATGTCTCAACGTTTAAAGCATGTAGCTCAATTTCTTGGTATTGAGGAACTGTTACCCAAGCGAATTTATGAAATTTCAGGCGGGCAAAAACAGCGAGTAGCAATAGCTCGTGCTGTTATCCATGAGCCTAATTTATTATTGGCAGACGAACCTACAGGGAATTTAGATTCCAAGGCTGTTAATGATGTGATGAGCTTATTTACCTCTATTAATAAAGAGCTAAAAACAGCTATTCTTATGGTGACTCATGACCCTTATGTAGCAAGCTTTGCTAATCGTATTATTTTTATAAAAGATGGCAAATTATATAACGAAATACATCGTGGCAACAATCGTAAGCAATTTTACCAAGAAATTATGGACACGCTTGCTTTTTTAGGTGGTGGGCATCATGAGCTTTAATCATATTGTCCTCCAGAATATATTACGAGATAAATGGACGTATGTTTCTTATTTCTTGAGTAGTATGTTTTCCATTATTATCTTCTTTCTTTTTTCAGTTATCGTCTTTCATCCTAGTCTGAAAAGTTTAGATCCAGATTCGACACTTGGCATTACATTGATGTTAGCCAGTATGCTCGTTTATTTATTTTCATTTATTTACATTACCTACTCGATTATGGCATTTTTACGGAAAAAGACAAAAACGCTCGGAATCTTTATGATTACAGGGGCTTCCATGAAGCAAATTCGGAAACTTATATTCCGAGAAAATCTGTTCATTGGCATTTTGGCCATTATGGTAGCGATCGTTCTCGGACTAGTCATTACTCCCCTTTTTTTAATGGGAGCAAAAGTTGTTTTAAAGGCAGAAACGTTCGGTATGTATTTACCTCTACAAGCGATCGGCTTAACTATTGGTTTGTTTTTGATCTTATTTATTGTGATTTCTAAAGTCGTCACTAAATTTATTAATAAAGAAGCCTCCATTCAGCTCTTAAAAAGTGATACGGTTATCGAAAAATCGATTCAACCACACTATATTTTATTAGCAGTGAGTAGTGTGATGACGGTCATGTTAGCTTATATACTAAAAATCGAGCACGCCGTTGTAGAGTCTCTAGGTGTTATCTATTATTTTTTATTTTTTGCTAGCATTCTTTGTACGATTTACTTCGTCATTACTCAAGGATTCCGACTGTTTTTAATAATGTTTGAAAAGTCACCAGCATATTTACGTAAAACAAATATGCTGTTGGCGTCTAATTTAAATGCAAAAATGAAATCCCATGCAAATATGCTATTTCTAATCACAATTCTATTAAGCGGTGTCTTTCTATGTACGAGTATTTTATTTAGCTCTTATTACAATGTAAAAAAGGATAGTGAAGAAAATTACCCGTACAGCTTCCAATACATCGCTGATCCAAAAGTAAATGCTGATATGGTCAAGAAAGATCTTGATTATCTTGAAACAAAGCTTGCAACAGTGGAAGCAAACAAATATTTTATTGAATTTAAATCAAATGAGGATCAACGCCTTGGCTATATGGCATTATCTGATTATAACTTGTTACTGCAACAGGACAATGACCTACGTAAAGATGAATTTATTGCTGTTGCAGGAAGCCGAGGTGTATTACCCATCACCCAAAATGCTAGTGACAAGTATATAAAATCTTTCAAATTAGCGAACATCAATGAGCAAAACCTGTTATCTACGGGTTTTCAGAATAGCTATTTCATTGTACCTGATGACATTTACCAAGCCATTGATTATCCTGTTTATAAAACCTATATTTATGAATTAGATAATTGGTCAGCGCATACGGCATTGGCGAATACAATTACAGAAGACATACCCTCTTTACCAGGACAACGTTACTTTACTTCGAAAATCGACTTATATAATACAGAAATGTTTATTAAAAGTGTGATGTTCTTCATTGGTTCCATGCTAAGCTTAATTTTCTTAAGTGCTGCGATGAGTATTTTATACTTCTATTTACAAACAACATTGATGCAGGAAAAGAATAAATATATAGGCATTCGGAAGCTCGGACTTTCAAAAAAAGAATTAGCTACCATTATTGCAAAAGAATTAGCGATTCTTATTTTCGTACCGTTCACCTTAGCCATTACACTATTGCTTACTACATTAGTAGCCATGCGAGCTATGGTCTCCACAGCTTTTTTACAAGTTTCGATTGCCAGCTCTTGTTGTTTCTTTGTGCTGTTCCTCATCAGTTATTTCTTTATTCGAAAAAGCTATTTTAAACGCCTAGTAAACTAGAATCCAAATAATTTTCCTATCGAAACAGAAAACCCGACCTATATCATGAAACACTAAATGAGCGTTTCTAAAAAATAGGTCGGGTTGTTTATTAGCTAAGATGCTTCTTCTCAGCCTCTTCTTACCAAAGAATTGGCTTAGCTACCATTAACCACAGCATGATTAATAGTAGTAAAATGTACATCCATGTTTTACGCTGTAAAAGTGAAACAAATTGTTGTTGATTATAAGCAGGTGTATTATATGTCCGTAATGTAGGTTTAAAAGCTCTAGCTAAAAATACAATCGAGGCAAACATCACAAGGAAAGTTAATACAATCCATGAAGTACGCCAATGATAGCCAGCATGCCACATTAGCAATATACCTGATACTACAAGAACATGTCCTGAATGTTTGACAATAGTAATTGCCCCTTTAAAAGCTTCTATATAAGGTGGCATTTCATCATTGGAAGCTATTCGCATTTTTTTAACGACAGTTAGTACAACAAACAAAGGCCCAATCGAAAGAACAGCACTTAAAATATGTATATAAAGAAGAAGTGTATAAATGGAAAACATGATGGTACTCCCCTTTTCATCAGTCCTCTACATTATAGCATCCAACTTAAGTCAGCTTGGTCGACAATTGTGAATCCTTTGTAAACACAGCTTGAATCATTGTAAAATTGTTTGAAATCCACGCAAAGAGGGTATTGTTTATAGTAACATGCACTTATAGAACAAAAAGGAGTGATTTTTATAGGAATTCATCAATTTTTTACAAGCCTTAATGATTTAGAGCGTATTATTCGTTGCCCCGGACGCTTTAAGTTCGAGGAGCACAATGTGGCTGCCCATTCTTGGAAAGTATCACAATATGCAATGTTTTTTGCAACGTTAGAAGAAATGAACGGTGCTACAGTTAATTGGAAGTCTTTATATGAAAAAACCATCAACCATGACTTTGCTGAAGTTTTTATTGGTGATATTAAGACACCAGTAAAACACGCTAGTCCAGAGCTGAAGCAAATGCTAGCACATGTGGAAGAAAAGATGATGGAAAAGTTTATTATTAATGAAATTCCACAAGAGTTTCAGGAAATATTCTTTGAACGTATGAAGGAAGGTAAGGACAATACTTTAGAAGGCCGTTTACTCGAATTCGCGGATAAGCTCGATCAATTTTATGAAGCGTTTGCCGAATTAAAGCGTGGCAACACGGACAAGGAATTTGTCTATATGTATCAATCAGCCCTTTCCAAGCTTTTAGCGATTCCACTTGAAGCAAGCGTTCAGTATTTCCGCACAGAAATTTTAAAGGATGCCGTAAAGGAAAAAACACATATCGATATTCAAGCATTAACAAATGAAGTTTTAACAGCAAAATAATAAGTGGCATGTACAAGTTTTCCGATTGAAAAATTCACGGAAGGCTTTTTTTATTTTCTAAAAAAAGTCGTATAATGAGGGGAGATTGATTGGAGGGAAAGTATTGTCACAAGAATGCTCAATTGTAGAAGATTTAATACCTCTTTATAAGAAACAAGCACTCCAGAAACCGACAGTTGCATTTATAGAACAGCATTTAGCGAGTTGTCAGAAATGTCAGCAGCAGTTCACTAGTTCAAAGCAACTCCAAATTGAATACTTACCTATGAAAAGAACATTATCTTTTTTTCACATTGTCTTTATTGTGTTATCCTTTATGTTTGCTATTAATTCATCATTGCTCGGCAATCAAAAGGGTTTTGTCATCTCCTATGCACTTTTTGGTTGCCTTTCATACCTCTTCTATAAAAATATCTGGATTATCTTTATTATTAGCTCCGTTCCTGTATTTGTCTGGGCCATTATTAACAATTTAAATAATGAGCTCTATACTACCAGCTATTCCTTAACAGAAATAGGAGCATTGATAGTTGGAGCAGGCTACATTGCTCTTTTACATACAATTTTTGCCTTATTAGGCGCAGCCTTTGCCATTCTTTTACGCAGGATTTTCAAATAAGTAGACAAATAATGCACCTTAAACTTGTTACCACGTTTAGGTGCATTTGATTTTTATTATGCTTTTTTCACGAATTCTGACTTCAATTTCATAGCGCCAAAGCCATCGATTTTACAATCAATATTATGATCGCCTTCTACAAGACGAATACTTTTTACCTTCGTCCCTATTTTTAAAGTGGAAGAACTCCCCTTAACCTTTAAATCCTTTATAATAGTAACTGAATCGCCATCTGCTAATAAATTACCATTTGCATCTTTAACAATCAGTGCATCTAATTCCTGTTCAGCTGTGTCCTTGCTCCACTCATGAGCACACTCAGGACACACAAAGTTTGTTCCATCCTCATATGTGTATTCAGAATGACAATTTGGACAATTTGGATAAGCCAATGTGCTTCCCCCTTCTACTTTTTTAACTAGGAAAATCCTCTTTATGCTCCTATCTTTACATAGTCAACCATAATAAGCAAAGGTTGTTCGCATTTTCCGTTCTCATTTGTGAAAGAAATATGAAGCAATAGCACCTATTTGCAAGCCATTTTAGATACCTATTTCATCTTTTGGAACGCTTGCCCATTGACTAATTTGCTGTAATCATCTTACTTGCATGTTTGTCGCTCATGCTTTATTATATCCATAAAGGCTGCATTGTTCGTATAATATTAAGTTTTAACCTTTAAGCTGTAAAAGGGAGTTTTATTATTGGAGTTGGAATGACGGGCCTCACACTACGGTGCATGAGGATAAGCAGGAAAGCTTCTGCGAACACCCACTTTGAGGAGTGGTGGTTTAAAACTTTCTATAATAACTACGGCATTCGCGGCTTTTTAATTTGATCTTACAGCCACAAGGCTTCTAATAACTCACCCTTCTCAATGGAGGGTGAGTTTTTTATTAATGTAACTTATAATTCCCACTGATACCCCTAAGTTTACATTTTCACTATTAGGCAAAGCAACAATCTCATTAGCAACGGTGAGAAAAGCATAAATCATTCCCTTATTAAAAGAGCTTTTACTTTTAGTACTCCCCTTTTGACCATTCTTATGTATGCCTGTGCAATCCGCCTTTTGTCGAATTGATCGACATTTTTTGGATGCAGCAAGCATAGTAACTCATTCAATATTATTGAGCCATTATATTAACAATCAACCCAATATGTGTAAAGTAATTGTGGGCCCCAATAGAACAAAAATGATTTCGCCCAAACTAAACTATATTTTACAAATAAAAAGTATTTGTAACATTCTCTAATAAAGTATAATTCCCTCTCATTTTGCGCATATATGGAGTAACAAGGGAGGTTATGATATTGAAAAAATTAATTTTTCTTCTAGTATTTGCTTCACTATTAGTAACGGCTTGCGGCAAAAGTTCAGAACCAAAGGAAGTGGCAGTTGATCAAAATACTACTGTGGAAGATATTGTGGGTGCAATCGTTAAAAATGAGTTCTCTGTAGAAGAATCCAAAGGTGTTGTGACGATTTCCATTCAAGATACAGATGTAACAGAGGGCTCAAAAAGTCAGATGTTGAAGGATTCCACTAAGATTTTTGCTGAATTATCCAAACTAAAAAGCGTGAAAACACCAGCTATTACTTGGTTTGCTCCTCTTACTGAGCCTGACGGGGACAAAACGATGACAGAGCTCTTGAATATTTATTTTAGTGAAGAGGATTTTAACGAAGTGGATTGGGCCAACTATCTACAGGTTGATATTGAATCCGCAGCTACTCACTATCACGAGGATGAAGCTTTAGAGGATTAAGGTGCTATCAAAATAAAGATACCCACGCAATACATGCAGGGGTATCTTTCATGTTATTTTACATACCGCTTTATACCTTCTAATATAAAAGGCCGTTTTATCTTGGAGTGAGTTGGATACCAAATTCCTTTGCCATGCTTTTCGTATATACTATCTAGGGTATTTTACATCATAAAAAAACACGAGACTATATCAGATAGCTCGTGCTCTTATTTTTTATTTAAATTCCTTCAGTATTCATTAATACTAATCGCCAACCATCAGGGTCTTCAATCGTTACCCCTTTCTCTGCCCAATAAGGATTTTCAGGCTCTACTTCAGGATATCCCATGAGTGCTAGTCTATCTGAAATGTGCCGAATCATTTCGCTGTTTGGAATATAAAGCACTAGAAGATTGTCCTTACTTGGTGCTGGGCACGGACTTCCCTCCACATGCTCAGTAAATTCTAGATGATAGCTTGCATTTGGTAGGCCAATCATTATACCTTCATAGCCTCTGTGTCCTGTAAAAGAACCAATTTTCTTTAATCCGACACCTTCACAGTAAAAACGTTCGATTTCTTTGATTCGATCTGTGGGTCTTGCTATTCTAACCTGTGCAACTGCTAATTCATTTGTCCATTGTTGTTTCATCGTTATGGCTCCCTTTTTAGTTTATTGTAGGATGTCTACAATCATTCAGGGAACAGTCCTAGGTCTGAAATTATTAGGCTAAAGCTACACTAAACGATGCAGCAGTCTTTTCTTTTACTTCCTCTAAAGTAACACCTTCAGCTAATTCTATAAGCTTCATACCCTCTTGTGTAAAATCAAATACAGCTAAGTCTGTAATTAATCGATGCACTACCCCTTTACCTGTTAGTGGTAGCTCACATTGCTTTTTAATCTTTGATTCTCCATTTTTATTCACATGCTCCATTACAACGATTACTCTTTTGGCTCCGACAACAAGGTCCATAGCACCGCCCATACCCTTCACCATTTTTCCTGGAATCATCCAGTTAGCAAGGTCTCCTGTTTCAGATACCTCCATACCACCTAAAATAGCAAGATCGATGTGGCCACCTCGTATCATGGCAAATGATTCTGCACTGTCAAAGAAGGATGCTCCTGGAACTGCGGTGACAGTTTCTTTCCCAGCGTTAATTAAGTCAGGGTCTACCGCATCTTCAGCTGGGTAAGGGCCAATACCAAGAAGACCATTTTCTGATTGTAACAGCACATCGTAATCGGCAGGGATTGCATTTGCAACAAGTGTTGGGATACCTATACCTAAATTGACATTCATACCATTTGCTATTTCTTTCACTGCTCTGTTGACGATTTTTTGTCTTGTATCCATTATGCTTCCCCCTTTTTCACCGTCAAACGCTCAATACGCTTATCGTAATTTTCGCCTACTAACACACGTTGAACGAAAACCCCTGGTGTATGAATATGGTCTGGGTCTAATTCGCCTACCTCAACAATCTCTTCTACCTCGGCAATCGTAATTTTCCCAGACATAGCAGCTAAAGGATTAAAATTTCTCGAAGTTTTTCTGTATACTAAGTTTCCTAGCTTATCAGCCTTCCACGCTTTGACAAGGGCAAAATCAGCAACAATTCCTTCTTCTAAAATATATTCTTTTCCATCAAAAACCTTTACTTCTTTTCCTTCAGCAATTGGCGTTCCCACCCCAGTAGCTGTATAAAACCCCGGAATTCCTGCCCCCCCTGCACGTAGTCGTTCAGCAAGTGTACCTTGTGGCGTTAATTCTACTTCTAGTTCACCACTTAAAAATTGCTGTTCAAAAATTTTATTTTCCCCTACGTAGGAAGCAACCATTTTTTTAATCTGCTTATTTGCTAACAGTAAGCCAAGTCCCCAATCATCCACACCGCAATTATTACTAACAACCGTTAAATCCTTCGTTCCTTGTTGGACTAATGCTGCAATTGACTTTTCAGGTATACCACATAGCCCGAAGCCTCCTACAGCTAATGTATCTCCATCCTTAATATCTGCAACAGCATCTTCGAACGAACTCCATACCTTCCCATTCCCCATCTCGAAACCTCCCAAATTTGCTCGTTTATTAAGGAAAATTCTACATCATTGCTATTTTACAAGTAAAGGAATTAATTTGAATACTATTTATTCCTAAATAGAATAAATCACTTATCTTCTTGCATACGAACCGTTTTGAGTAGCTGTTTTAATGCATAGGATTGATATGTATTTTTCTTTGTAATAATTCCCAGACGCCATGGCATGTCAAAATTATATAGAGGAAGAATTTTGACATTAGTATTTGTTTGTTTGGCAGCAATGGAGTATGGCAGTAGTGTCACACCTAAATTGGAGGAAACTAGTTCAACTATTAAGTCCCATTGCGAACTTTTATAGCCCACATAGGGTGTAAACCCAACATTTTTACATGATTTAATAACATAATCATGTAATGCAAATTCCTCAGCAAAAATAATAAAAGTTTCATTTTTTAAATCTTGTAATTGTATATGTTGTTGTTGAGCTAATGGGTGTAATTCATTAATAAATACGAAAAATTGATCCTCTACAAATGGCTGAACTGAAAATTTCCTTTCATCAGTGGGCAGCACAACTATTCCCATGTCCACCTCGCCATTTTCTACTAACGTACCTACCATTTTTGCTCCTCGTTCTACCAGCTCTAAATGGACTTCTGGATATTGTTGATGAAAGTCCCTAGCTATTTTCGGGAAAAATAATGTACCAATTAAAGGTGGAATTCCTAACTTGATTGAGCCAGTTTTAATATGTAATAAATCATCCAGTAAAATATGCAAATCATGTACAGAGCGCATTATTTTTTGCCCCTGTTTATAGACTATATCTCCAGCATCTGTTAACTCTACATTACGTGTAGATCTGTTTAACAATTCAACGTGCAATGTATCTTCTAATTTTTTAATGCTTTTACTTAATGAAGGCTGCGATACAAACGATTCATTCGCTGCCTTCGTAAAACTTCCATGTTCAACCACAGCCATAAAAGCTTTTAAATCTCGTAATTCCATAAACATCTTCCTCATTTATTCTAATTTGTTATGAATTATTTTAAAAAACTCCTATATAGTAATAAATTCTTCTCTGATATTGCTAGTCCTTCTTCTAAAAAAATTTGTATCCGAATACTATAGCTGTAAGGCTTTCATATGATTACAATAACATTAATTTAGGTCACGTTTATTAAAATCCCAAAACATCTATTTCTATTTCACGTTTTATTTATCGTACCTTATACAAATTTTCTCTTTATTCGCAATAATCTCTATGTAATATTAAGTGTAGGGGATGCAGAAAAAAAGAAAGGGGATTCATGAATGAAAACATTAACAAAGATTTCAAATACTATTATGGAAAAGTATTTACCCGACCCATACATATTTGTCACTATACTCACAGTTTTAGTACTGTTATTAGGGGTCTCTCTTACTGATTCGTCACCTCTCGAAATGGTAACTTATTGGGGAGGTAATTTTTGGAAATTATTAGAATTTACGATGCAAATGGTCATTGTGTTAGCAGCTGGACATATACTGGCAAATAGCCCAATTTTCAAAAAAGGGTTGTCAGCTGTAGCTAGTAAAATAAAGACACCAAGCATGGCCATTATTATTGTAACATTCATATCACTTATAGCATGTTGGATTAACTGGGGATTTGGTCTTGTCATTGGGGCTTTATTTGCAAAGGAAATTGCTCGTCATGTAAAGAAAGTAGATTACCGCTTATTAATTGCTAGTGCTTATTCGGGTTTTATCATTTGGCATGGAGGATTGGCAGGCTCTATTCCCCTGTCCATTGCAACTGAGGGACATCCTTTTGCAAATTTAATTGGTGTTATACCAACAAATGTTACACTATTTTCAACGTATAACTTATTTATTGTTATTGTAATAGCTTTAACTTTACCTTTGTTTAATCGCTGGATGATGCCAAAGGACGAAGATACAATTGAAGTTGAGCCCTCATTATTAGAGGAAGAAAAAGTCGCACTACCTAAGCCAGAAAATAACTTCGCAAGTCGTTCGGAGCGTAGCTATATTTTAACGATATTAATCGGTTTAATTGGACTTGTCTTTTTATTTCATCATTTTATTACAAAAGGCTTTGCCCTAGATTTAAATGTAGTCAATACAATCTTTATTGTTTTGGGCATTATTTTTCATGGTACTCCTCAGCGTTTCCTTGCGGCAGCACAGGATGCCATTAAAACAACTACAGGTATCGTTATTCAATTTCCTTTCTATGCGGGCATTATGGGAATGATGACAGATTCAGGTTTAGCTGCAGTGTTCTCTCAATGGTTTGTGAGTATTTCCAATGAACATACTTTCTATCTATTTACATTCTTCTCAGGAGGATTAGTCAATTTCTTCGTTCCATCAGGTGGTGGACAATGGTCTGTGCAAGCGCCTATTATGTTAGATGCTGCGACGGCATTAGGGGCAGATTATGCGAAAACAGCTATGGCAATTGCATGGGGAGACGCATGGACGAATATGATTCAGCCATTTTGGGCTTTGCCTGCTCTTGCTATTGCTGGGTTAAAGGCAAAAGATATTATGGGCTTCTGTTTGTTTATTTTAATTTATACCGGAATCATTATTAGCATAGGATTCCTTTTCTTCTAACATTTTATATTACATTAGAAAAGCCCAACAAAATTAGTGGGCTTTTTCTAATGCTAATTTAATTCCAAAGCCTATTAACACAGCGCCAGTTACCCCTTCGATAATAGCCTTCGTCGATGGCCTTTTCATAAATGCGCTAATTCGATCTAAAAGATAGACATAAAAGACAAACCATAACATGGTTAATGCTGTATAAATTAAACCCATTATTAAAAAAGGAAAAAATGTCCCGCTTGTACCGTCCACAAACTGCGGAAGAAATGTTAGGAAAAATACAGCGACCTTTGGATTTGTCACATTTGTTAGAAACCCTTGCTTAAAGCAAGATTGCTGAGAATATTTGTGATCCATGCTTTCCACATCTTCTACAACAGGCGGTTGTGTGCGTATTGTTCGAAGTGTCCACAAGGTTTTTATACCTAAATAACATAAATAAACCGCTCCAACATACTTTAATACGGCAAATATATAGGCAGATTTCACAATAATAGCTGAAAGTCCGATAACTGCTGCACATGTATGAATCAATAAACCACAACAAGAACCTATTATTGTCTGCAACCCTCCCCTTCTACTTACAGTTAACGTATTTTTTGTGGCAATGGCTGTATCAGGACCAGGTAAAATAATGAGCAAAATGCACATAACTAAGAACACAGATATGTTGACCATAAAATCCCCTCACCATCTGTCAGAAAATTTTAATTAATTGTAGCACAAGCATCGCCCTACAAAAAGATAGAAATTATTTTTATTGACATATAACCATAAGGTGTTATATATTCATAACACCTTATGGTTATATATCATCAACAAAGGAGTAACTCAACATGACTGAACAATTACAGGATATTGTCAAAACAATTACACTAAACGCCCCTATTGAAAAAGTGTGGGAAACAGTAGCAACGGCTGAAAAGATTGCTACTTGGTTTATGCCAAATGATTTTCAACCTATCGAAGGCCACGAATTCACTATTCAATCACCTTTTGGACCTTCACCTTGTAAGGTAGAACGTGTAGATGCCCCACATTTTCTGCGATTTGCCTGGGATGAGGATGGCTGGTTTGTAACTTTTGAGCTAAAAGAAGTAGGACAGCAAACTGAATTTACCTTAACACATGGAGGCTGGAAGGAAGCTTCACATATTATCCCTAAAGCCAACACAGCTGCTGAAGCTATCCGTACAAAAATGGATGGCGGGTGGACAATGATTATTCATCAAAAATTAAAAGAGATTGCCGAATCCTAATGTCTCAATCAGCAGTAAAGTATGATGTTTTTCAAGCAATTGCTGATCCTACAAGAAGAAATGTCTTACAGCTCCTTGCAGCAACTGATAGACCCATTTCTAATATTTCCGAGCATTTTGACATAAGTCGAACTGCTGTCGTGAAGCATTTAAAAATATTAGAACAGGCAGAGCTTATTTCTGCCCAAAAAAAGGGTAGAGAGAAAATCTATACGCTGCATAGCGAGCGTTTAAAAGAAATTGAAGATTGGCTGCAATATTTCCATTTATTTTGGGACAATAAATTGGCTCAGCTACAGAGCTTGGTTGAAGATTCATAAAAGAAAAGGAGCTGTCCTTATTTCAGACAGCTCCTTCTTAAAAGAGATAAAATAATCCGCCATTCACTATGTCAATTTTAATTTTAGATTCATATTGCTCCTCTAATGCTTTTCTTTCAATTTCATAACATTCTGGTTTTTCCTCTACATCTTCATAAAAATAATCTAAAACTCGTTGATCTCGTTGCCATCGTTTTTGTGCTTCATTTGCCCATGAATGATCGTCCTGCTCAATAATTGACTCTATTGTAGCCTTTAATCTTTCAAGCGCTCGCGTTGGCTTTATAATATATTGCACATGAAATACATTGTCTGCGGGTTCTGTGTCAAAATCCGAAGAACAAATCGTTTCATGAAAATCCTCCTTGATAACACCCGTTAATAAATTGATACCAAATGAATAAAGCATTTCTTTCGTACGATCACAGCAATAGGAAACTTTAAAATTAACGCCTAGCCAGGGCGTTAAAATGACCTGTCCCATATCTCGATCAACCTTTTCAAACAATTGTACATATGCACCAAGCTCCCTTGTCGCTAAAAATAGCTGATTTAGACGTGGCGAACCGTAATGAATTGCCTCTCCAAATACATTGCCTGATAGTGCTGACTGATCTGTAATAAAGGTTACTTGAGCTGGGTTTGGCTCACTATTCGTCGCTTCTATATACTGCCAGTAAAACGGCCTATTCATAATTCTTTTATCAATATCTACTGTTAGTTGCACCGTTAAATAATGATTTTCTTCTACCAAAATGGCACAGTCATTCTCAGAAAAAAATTCCTTTAAATAGTGATGGACTTGTTGCGGATACATGGCTGCTCCTCCTTACCTCATACGGATTCTTTAAAGTTAGTTAAAATGGCATCTAAATCACCAACCACTTTCTCGAACACATCTATTTTTGTATGAAGTAATTCCAAGATTTTTTCTTCAATGGTATTTTCGATAGCAAGGTTATAAATATGGACGTCATGCTCCTGACCTAAACGGTGGACACGACCAATCCTTTGCTCTAGCTTCATTGGATTCCATGGTAAGTCATAATTGATAACATGATGACAAAATTGAAGGTTTATCCCCTCTCCACCTGCCTCTGTAGCAATAAGTACTTGTGCTCTTTCTTTAAAAAGATGCTTCATATAATCTCGTTTACTTTTATTAAATTTACCATTAAACAACACACTCGTTATACCATTAGAGTGTAAATACCACTGTAGATAAATTTGTGTAGCCCGATATTCAGTAAAAATGATAACCTTGTCATTTGCTTGCTTCACAATTTCTAGCGTTTTTTCTGCTTTTGAATTTACTTTTAAAGCCATTACCTTTGCTATAATTGCTTCAATATCTTGTGACTGTGCATGCTCTTCCAGCATATTTGTTAATGTTAATGCTGTCGCTTCCTTACTACTACACATTTCCTTTTGCAATGTAATTAATGAAAATGATCCTGTGTTTTCAAGGTTTCCAAGCATATCATAAACTTCTCTTTCTTCGTCCGTAAAAGTAATCGGTACAATTTGAACACAACGATTCGTCCATTCTATACCCGTATCTTCTCTTCGGTTCCTCACCATAACCTGATTGACTAATTCTTTCAAATAATCATCATGTTCTAAATGATGCTTACTAGCTGAAAATGCCGATTGGAAGGTATCATAGTTCCCTAAATGACCCGGTTTTAATAATGAGATTAAATAAAACAATTCGAACACATCATTTTGTATAGGTGTGGCTGTTAATAATAAGCAGAATTTTTTCTTTAAACCTTGAACGAATTCATAAATTTGTGTTTTATTATTTTTTAATTTATGTGCCTCGTCAATAATAATCATGTCATAATCTTGCTCATAAATACGCTCTCTATGAGGACTTTTTTTTGCTGTATCCATACTCATAATTAAGACATCGTAGCGCTCTATCGGACAATTTTTTTTATAGGCGATGGCAGGTATATGAAATTTAACATTTAACTCTTCTATCCACTGATTAATTAGAGAGGCAGGGGCCAAAATTAATGCCCTTTTGACAAGACCTCGAATGAGATACTCCTTTAAAATTAAACCAGCTTCAATCGTTTTACCAAGACCTACTTCATCAGCTAAGATAGCCTTTCCATTCATGCGTTCAATTACAGTTTCAGCTGCTTCTAGCTGATGTGTCAGCGGCTTTAAATTAGGTAAATACTTCGTAGCTTGTAATCCTGTAAAGTCAGGAATCAATTTCATTTTCACAATATCATAATTCATCTTATACAATGTCCAGCTATGCCATTTCTCAAGATGATTTAATCGATTAACAAATCCTTCTTCCCACTCGGACGACCTTTCTATTTTCATGATCATCACCTCATGTCATTATTTCTAGCTTAGGTTGTCCAAAAAAGGGAAATCTATGTTCCTTCCGATAAAAAACAACTAAGTGGGGCAATTTTATAGAACATCATTTTCCTCATCAAGCATGTGAAAACAGAAAGAAAGGAACACCAACAGTTTATTAGTGTTCCTAGGAATTATCATTTTAAACTTTCCTGCAATAGCTTGCGATTACGTTGTTTAAATATATCGTTATGTGAGGAAACAATACCACCCTCTGAAGCATCAGGTTGAATATACTTCTTCGCACTATTGACTGCATGTAATGCATCATGAAATGCTGCAGCAATTAAATGGATTTTACCAGCATGATGCAGAATATCACCTGCAGCATACAGACCCGGAATGGAAGATTCACTATTTATTGAACCAGCAATAAAATAGTCATTTTTACGTTCAATGGCTAGCGGGCTATTATCTAATAACTCCTTATCACGTATATAGCCATGACTGATAACCACTTCATCGACAGGAATTTCTGTTACAGTGCCTGTTTCATGATTCGTTAAAGCAATCGCTTTAATTATTCCTGCTTGATCGTCTGCAATGAGCTTGGTAATTTCAGAATTATAATGACACTCAATGGCACTATTCGTAAGCTCTGTTATTTGAGCCTCATGTGCAGACAATTTATCTTTTCGATAAGTTAAGTATACCTTGGAAGCTACCTCCATTAACTCTAATGCCCAATCTACAGCGGTATTACCACCACCAGATATTATTACTGTCTTATCTTTAAATTTTTCATAGGATTTGATTGTATAGTTTAAATTCGATACTTCAAAGCGTTCAGCTCCCTCAATTTCGATTTTTTGAGGATTCAGAATGCCACCACCAATAGCAACAATAACCGTTTTAGAATAATGAATATTTCCAGATTCAGCTGTAACGACAAAAATTCCTTCTTTATTTTTGGCAATTGACAGCACTTTTTCATTTGTATAAATGGAAGGATTAAACGTTAAGGCTTGCTCGACTAATTGTTTAATAAGTTGCCCACCTGAAATGGGCGTAACTCCTCCAATATCCCAAATCATTTTCTCTGGGTAAACATGGATTTTACCACCAAGCTGTGGCTGTGATTCAATTAACTTTGTCTTCATTTCACGTAAACCACAGTAAAAACTAGCATACAAACCTGCAGGTCCCCCACCAATGATTGTTACATCATACAATTCTTGTTCTAACAATATTTAACACACCTTTCATTTGTTATTCCTATCCCAAGGCCATAGCATTGGCTTACCTACCACAGCTCTAACTGTTTACTTTTCATATACAAAAATTACTTTATATTTCCTCCTTACCTCATTATACGATAATGATAATCATTATCAACTAAAATGATAATGAAAACCTTATATTTTGCTAAATCTTACTATTCTTTAATTAATCTTTATACGGCCTTTACATTGGACAGGTACGCTTAAACTAACTTTAATTGGAGGTTTAATATGTATGAAGTATAAAAAATTAGCCGCAATGGCAGCAGGTTGTTCTATAGCTTTAGCTTCCTTTTTAGTGGGAGAAAATCAATCCTATGCGGTAGAAAAAATACCGTCTGAATTAACCTTAAATGTCTCCTCTCGGTATGATTCTGGTGTAAAAAATGAGGATGGCGGCGCAACCGAAATCGTTGCTTACAATGCTGACAATCACAAATATTATGTGATCAACGGGACGACTAAGCAAATTGAGGTTGTCCCTTTACAAAAAAATACGCCCTTTACTACCCTAAAAGCAGAGAAATTCATAAATCTTGAAAAGGCATTAAAAGAAGTAAAACCAAACTTCTCATATGGGGACGTGACAAGTATTAGTATTAGCACGGAATCGGATATCATCGCAGCCGCAGTACAAGCAGCAGACTACAATGATAATGGATTAGCTGTATTGTTAGATTACAGTGGTACAATCCTTCATGTTGTGGAAGCTGGTAAACAGCCTGATATGATCACCTTTACCCCGGATGGAAAGAAGATACTTGTAGCAAATGAAGGTGAACCCCGAGAAGGTTATGAGATGGCCACAGATCCCGAAGGCAGCGTCAGTATAATTGAGCTCTCAACTGATATGACAAAAGCCACCGCTAAAAACATAACTTTTAAGGCTATGGACGCTCAACGTGAGGATCTTGTGGCTAAAGGAATAATTCTAAAGAAGAAAACGAATCCGTCCGTTGATTTTGAACCAGAATATATAGCTGTTAATCGTATGAGTGATAAAGCCTATATTACCTTACAAGAAGCAAATGCTATTGCTACTCTAGATCTTACAATGGGTGAATGGATAAATATACAACCATTAGGTTTTAAGGATCATAGTAAGGAAAAAAATGCTCTGGATTTTATGAAAGATAACAAAATCAATATTACTACAGAGAATCTTTTTGGAATCTATATGCCTGATGGAATTGCATCCTACGAGGTAAATGGTAAAACGTATTTAGTCACAGCAAATGAAGGCGATTCACGTGATTGGAATGGTTACATAAATGAAAAAGAAACGGAATTAAAAGGAAATGATGTTGTTCTTTTTGATTCATCTGATTATGATGGTTTACAACAAGGAAAGTTATATAGCTTCGGTGCACGGTCTTTCTCAATCTATGAAGCCGATACAATGACACAGATCTATGATAGCGGTAGTGATTTTGAAAAAGTCATTGCTGATTCATTGCCTGAATACTTCAATGCTTCCAATAATAATACTAAGCTTGATAATCGCAGCGGTAAAAAAGGACCTGAACCAGAGGATGTAAAAATCGGGCAAATTGGTGATCGTACGTATGCCTTTATCGGTATAGAACGAGTTGGTGGCATTATGATGTATGATATTACAAAGCCGGATGCTCCAGAGTTTGTTCAATATTTCAATGAACGAGATTTTAGTGAAAACATAAAGGGAGATGTTTCACCAGAAGGTTTAACCTTTATTCCTGCATCCACAAGTATTACTGGACTTCCAACTTTATTGCTGCCCACGAGGTTAGTGGCACTGTTACTGCTTTTACATTTGGCAACTCGAATAACAGTACATTTTCAGATATACAAGGACACTGGGCTCAAACAGCTATTGAATACTTAGCAAGCACTCAGATATTTAATGGCATCACAAAAAATCAGTTTTATCCAAACGCACAACTGACAAGAGCACAATTTATTACTGTTCTCAGTCGAGCACAGGGGATTAGCACTACAACAAAAGCCCCTTTTTCAGATGTAAAACCAGATGATTATTTTGCTGAAGCTATTGCTTGGGCTCATGAACATAAGCTAGTTGATTCAACAGATGGAAAGTTTAGGCCTCATGAACCTATTAGCCGAGAGGAAGCTGCCGTAATTTTGTATAATTTTACAAAGCTAATAGAAAAACCATTATCAAAGCATCAGCCAAAGCTATTATTCAAGGATGATGCTGCTATTTCCGCTCATACTAAAGAGGCCATTTATAGCTTACAACAAGCTGGAATTTTAACAGGAGATAAACAACAACTTTTCGAACCACAAAGCACATTATCTCGTGCTACTATCGCGTCCATTCTTTATCGTTTATTTGTTCAATCATACTAATATTGAAAAAGTCTGTTCGAGTAGTCGGACAGCTTTTTTTCATTTCAAAAAGGAACATTCATAAATTTCCAAAATATACGTTAACGTTACTTTTTGATAAACTATTGGAAAAAGTTAAAGAGGTAATCATGAAAAGGATACTATTTATATTACACGAAATATATGGGGTAAATCATTTTATTAAAGAACAGGAGAGAGCTTACTGTGATGACAACACAACTACTACCTGTATTTCGCTCTATCCAGAGGGACTTTCCTTTCCATATGAACAGGAAAAACAAGCTTATGACTTTTTCGTACAGACAGTTGGATTCGATACTCCTATTGAATTACTTTCACAAAAACTGCTAAAAGCATGTGAAGACTACGAAGAAGTAGTATTAATTGGATATAGTGTAGGGGCCACTTTAGCTTGGAGATTATCAGCACTTCCCCTCCACCGAATCGTTTGTGTTTATGGTTCACGTATACGTCAATATATAGATGTTAGACCTTCCTGTCCAACCTTGGTTATTTTACCTAGTCAGGAAAGTAGCTTTGATGTTAAAACCTTAAAACAAGCACTTGTGAGCATACCAAATGTCCATCTGAAACAATATCAGGGGCTTCATGGTTTTATGGATGCGTCCAACTCTAATTATTGCTACAGTAGCTTCCTACAAGCACAAACTGACATTAAAAGCTTTTTACAAGAGAACAAAATTTAGGAGGAACAAAGATGGAACGTAACATTAATATTGACGTTGATCCCTATATTGAAGGAGGTAATGTTATTTATCCAAGTTTTCACCTGTCCTTACAACCTGGTACAATCATTGGGATCTACACTGATGTTTCTAAAATACATACATTGATGCAATGGTTTATGAAGCAAAAGAATACTTTTACATACTTTCGTGAGAGTGCCTTGTATGAGCGCCTAACTGTCCTCGAGCATTTACAGTTTTTTTTAAAGCTTTTTCATCATTCAACTAGGGAAAAAGAGAATTTATTAAAATTACTTAGCCTTATGGAACAAAAAAACACTAAAATCCATAAACTTTCTACTGGTGAAAAACAGCGATTAAAGCTTTTGACTACATATCTCCACCAATCGCCTATGCAAGTTTTAGAAGAGCCCTTTCAAAACATTGATGATTTTTCCAAACAAAATATCCAAAAATTATTAAAACGCTTAGTCGAGCAACAAAAAAGTATTATTTTACTCTCGAATAATTTGGAAGACTTAATGATTACAAGTACGGTTATACATAGGCTAGATGGAACTGGTTTACATACATTGGATGTTAAGGAGGAGGAGCTAGAACATACTCCACAGCCATTTGAGAGCGCACCAATTCGGCTTGATAAGATTCCTACAAAGAAAAATGACAAGATTATTTTATTTAATCCACCTGAAATTGATTATATTGAAAGTGTTGATGGGGTTGTTTCTGTCTTTGTTGCTGGTGAAGCATACCCATGTTCTTTATCCCTTAATGAGCTAGAGCAAAAATTGACACCTTTCGGCTTTTTTAGAAGTCATCGTTCTTATATCGTTAACCTACAAAATGTTCGAGAGATCATTACATGGACACGCAATAGCTATAGCCTAGCACTCAACAGTACAGAAAAGACAGTAGTTCCCCTGTCGAAAAATAAACTGGCAGATTTAAAGGAAATACTCGGAATTTAGTAGATTTCCCAGGAAATAAACGACTCCTGTCACCTTTAATAAGGTTCCACTGAAGGTCATTTTTCTGCCTTTCACGCAATTTTTACTGTGAGCCTTACTGTTGTTGATTATAGTATAGACATCAACAACAAACAGGAGGTTACACATGAACGCAGTGATTGATGTGCAACATTTGAAAAAAACTTTTAATAAAGAGACAGCATTACAAGATGTTTCCTTTACTATTCAGAAAGGCGAAATATTTGGCTTTCTTGGACCGAGTGGTTCAGGTAAAACTACTACTATTAAAATATTAACCGCACAAACAGATAAATCTGCTGGCAATGTTCTATTATTTGGTCAGCCAGCAACTGACATGAAGCAAAGTCAAAATCGAAAACGTTTTGGTATTTTAACAGATAATAGTGGACTGTACACAAGACTATCTATTGAGGAAAATTTATTACTCTACAGTAATTTATATGAGATACCTAATTCTGCTGTCAAAGAAGCTTTAGACTTTGTCAATTTATATGCAGACCGAAAAAAGAAGATTAGTCAGCTCTCAAAAGGAATGATTCAACGTGTTACACTTGCACGTGCCATCATGCATAAGCCCGAATTATTGTTTTTAGATGAGCCTACTTCTGCACTTGATCCTGTCAATACGCAGCATATTTATAATGGCTTAAGAAGATTAAATGATATGGGGACAACTATTTTTTTAACAACCCACGATATGAGCGAGGCAGAAATACTTTGTGACCGTGTTGCTTTCCTCCATAAAGGGAAAATCCGAGCAATAGGAGCTCCAAAAGACCTAAAAAAAGAATTTGGTACTGACACTATTACAGTAGAGCTTAAAAATGGTGCTCAGGAAATTATAGAAAATGGTGCTCAGGATGCAGAAAAATTATATCAATGGATGCAATCAGAGCAAGTTAGATGTATCTATACAAACGAGCCAACACTTGGTGACATTTTTATGCAAATAACAGGGAGTGATTTAGTATGAATATTTCAATGACACGTATTCAAGCTATATTGATGAAGGATTATAAGGAATTCTCACGTAACTATGCTGTATCATCTATGGTGTTATTACCACTTGTAATGGCATTTTTATATAATCAAACAGGTGCAAATACCATTAACATATATTTCTTACCAATTAATTTAACGTTCTCCATAGTGACCACCTACGTACAATGTAGTTTAATTGCAGAAGAAAAAGAAAAAAACACTCTTCGCAGTCTCATGCTCTCCCCAGCCTCACTTGGAGATATTTTGATTGGTAAAAGCTTGTTTGTTCTAATTATTACAATTGTTTCTGTAGCACTGGCTATTTTTCTAGTTGGCTACGAACCTGCGAACCTTTTTATCTTAGCAATTGCATTATTACTTTCTGCTGTGTTTTATATTGCTCTAGGTACAATTTGTGGATTATTTGCTAAATCAATCATGGAAGCATCTATCATTGTGCTGCCTATAATGTTGATCTTCTCATTCGGTCCTATGGCCTTAGCTCTATCTTCGACTTACCCAATCTTAAAATTAGCGGAATGGCTCCCAAGCTCACAGTTATTACTTTTAGCGGAAGCATTAGAAGGTAAGTACTCTATGACAGATGTGATTATTCCTATGATTACGATTATTGTATGGTCTCTTCTTTCTTGGATTTTAGCGGCAATTATCTATAAAAAAAGAATGGTCGATTAATGACCATTCTTTTCTTCTTCATACACTAACTTCTGCTCTAGCTTTTCAATTTCATCTAGTGTATCAGCATACCATATGCCAACGAATCTAGATGCTATAGGCTCTTCAAAGTAATCGCCATCATAGAAAGATAGCGGAAACAACGTCCCTTGTTCAATCAATGTCTTGATTGTTTGAAAAAAGTGCTTATTCTTTTCCGGGCTTGGTGCTGCATAAGAAGCAAATTTATTAATGGGCTTCCCTAAAGCTTCATGAAACATCAGCATAGAGGTAGAACCATTTTGACGAAAATTTAAGTCTATGGCTTGAACATCTCCCGCCTCCGTGACGATTAAATCAAAGCCAGCCACTCCAACAAAACCTTCTTCAACACCACGTTCCATAATATGTCTTCCCACTTCAATAACTTTTTCAGGGACTTTTTCTACTATAATATTCCCTTCATAAATGCCATTATCATCGGTAATTTGTTGAGAGGCTCCCAAGTATTGAATACCTAGCTCCTCTGAATAAACAAATTGACAGCTATAATTGTCCTTTGTCTGTAAAAGTTCCTCAATAATTATGCTCTCCGTACCGGTCATTCGAAATTGCCGTAAGCCTTCTGTTAGCTCTTCTTTATTATGACAGATGATGACACCATACCCCCCAGATGTTGGAGAATCATCTCCGGGCTTTAGTACAACTGGTGGCTGCCAATTTTTAATGGCATCCGAAAGTCTATATGTCTCAACATTTAAACGGCTCGGCACGAATTTACTGTCGATTAGATGATCGATATATGCTTTTGTATTCAGCTCATTAAATTTCTCGGCATCCATCCAATAGCATTGACGATCCATGTGCTCCAAGTCATGGATATATTGACAAACAATTGTCTTTCCTTCCTCACACCAAGATTGAATTTGTGCCAAATATTCCTCTTTGGTTTCATAACTATAGGGCTGTTCAACCCAAGGTAACCCTGCCACTTCATGTAGCTCTTGAGCTTTTTCTGTTTGTGTGGCTCGGTGTACTAATACGGGGATATCAGCAATAGCTACTTCTCTTGAGGTTAAAGCATCTAGCTTATGAGGATCATCCATCATCCAAGGATTATCACTATACGGTGTTCTTGGTGTATACACAGCATTATCACCATAAATTTGTCTTAAAGTATATTTTGGTTTCAAGTAGATTACCCTCTTTCAAGTTTTAGGTACTCTACCCTTCCTATTATTTTTTGACACTTTTTATAAGAAAAAACGGATTTAAAGATTAATTAAATTCCATTTTATACCTTTATTTATTTACTTTGCACTAATAAATCTTCTACATGTTTTTTCACCTGTGGCCATTCTTCAATCGTAATACTATACATCACTGTATGCCGAATTGTCCCATCTTTGCGAATCATGTGATTACGCAATATCCCTTCCTTTGTGGCACCTATACGTTCAATAGCTCTTTGAGAACGGATATTTTCATGATCTGTTTTGATTTGAACTCGTTGTAAATGAAGGTATTCAAAACAATATTGTAATAATAAATATTTACAATGGGTATTAATAGCTGTGCGCCAGTATGCGGGTGTCAGCCATGTATACCCTATCTCTAGTCGTTGATGCTTGTCATCAATATCCATATAACGAGTAGAGCCAATAATATTCCCCGATTGTTTATCCACAATCACAAAAGGAAACTCAGTTTTACCGCTTCTTGTAAGTAGTGCGTTTTCCACAAAGTTATTCACATCCTCCCTTTTTTCTATAGTTGTGGACATATGTGACCAAATCTCTGGATAACTACCTGCCTCTAGAAGTCCTTGAATATCGCTTAACTCTAAAGGCTTTAGTTTGACTACTTCATTTTCTAATGTAATGAATTCCACTACACTTCACTCCTTTTCTACTTATTTAACGGCAAAATTGATATGATGGATATATCCAATTATTAAAAAAACGACCATACCAAAGGAGGTTTTGAATGTGGAGCTCTCTATTTCATTTACAGGAAATTCAGCTAAGTACATACAAATCTATGAAGAAATAAAGCACTCTATTTTAACTAAAAGATTACTTGCTCATGAGCAATTGCCCTCAAAACGTGCTCTTGCTCAAATGCTGGATGTCAGTGTGCATACTATAAAGGAAGCCTATGAACAATTACTTGCAGAAGGCTATATTTATAGCAAAGAACGATCCGGTTATTACATTGCTCCATTTGAATTTGATTGGCTGCAGCAGCATGTCGAACAACAAATTGCTGCTCCAAGCACAACCAACCCCCAAGATGACATACAATTCGATTTTACTAATGGCCATGTGGATAACGAAGCGTTTCCTTACGCTGTTTGGCACAAGCTCATGAAAAAGCATTTTAATTGCGACAACTTATCAACAAGCCCTTGGGAAGGAGAAACTGTTTTACGTATGGAGATTGCCCGCTATGTAGAACGCTCCCGAGGGGTCGTGTGTGACGCTTCACAGGTGTTTATTTATAGTGGTACGCAAAGCCAGCTTTTAGCCCTCTGTCTTTTTCTTGGTTCAACTACTCGGGTTGGTTTAGAAGAACCAGGCTTTAAACGAGTACGTGCAATCATACAGCAGTGTGGATTATCAACAGAGGCAATTCCTGTGGATAATTCGGGAATAACACTTCCCTTAAAAACAATTCACATGTTATACACAACACCGGCTCACCAATTCCCCTTGGGCATGATTATGACAATGGAAAGAAGAGCTGCATTGTTACAATGGGCTATCTCGAACGAGACTCTTATTATAGAAGATGATTACGATTCGGAGTTTCGGTTTAAGGGACTTCCAATCCCTTCATTAGCTAAGATGGACCAGCTTCAACACGTTATCTATTTCGGAACATTCTCGAAAACATTGCTCCCATCATTACGTATAAGTTATATGATTCTACCAAAATCTTTAGTCGCACCATTTATGACCTTCCACCAAGAGCAAAAATCGGTTGTCTCCAAAGTAGACCAGCTTGTCTTAGCAGATTTTCTCGCACAAGGACAATTCGATAAACATTTGGCTAAAATGCGGACAATTTATCGTAAAAAACAGCAAGCATTACTGACATCTATCTCTCAGCATTTTTCAAATGACTTTCAGGTAATCGGTGAAAAATCAGGGCTCCATATTGTTTTGAAGTTACCTCATTATCTTACTGAGAAAAAAGCGATCCAGCTTGCACAAGAAGTAGGCATTCGTGTCTACCCTTGCTCTACTGCCTATCAAAATGGAACCAATGAGGCAATGGTCATTATTGGTTACGGTGGACTGACACTTGGGCAAATTAATGATGGCATTGCGCTGCTTGCTTCTGTTTGGCAACGCTGACTTATTCTTTATTTGTCGAAATACTCATTAAATAAAGCGAAACCTTTAAAACATTTTTTCGTATATCAATTAAGCCTCAGATTCTGCATAGATCACTTTGGTACAGCTAAACAAAGCGTTCAGATTTTATCGAGCAAGGCTTAAAAATCTCCTCTTCAAAATCTGAGACATCCGTTGGAGGCTAGATCTAGATTCGGCAGACCTTAAATAAATAACATATGCTAAATCATTAAAATTAAATGGACACATAAGGGGATTAAACGAGATGGAGAACCGTGAGCAATTAGAACAGCATTTACAGGAAATTAAAGTATGGGAAAAAGATCAAAAAGATTTATGGTTTTGGGAAAAGTTAGGACGAATACCTTTTAAGCTTTTAGATAAAATGACCCCAGTCTTTATTCAAAATAAAATCGCTTTATTGGTTGATGAATTGGGAAATTATATTCAATCAGGAGGAAAGTATTTAATTAGTGAGCAAGCAATGATGCAAAAAATCCGTAACCATTCTTCCACTCAACACATATTGACCATTGCTGATATCGGTCAAATCCCATTAGAAAACATGATCACTCTTAGCGATCAATTACAAAATGAGCGTGTAAAGTTTGCTACCGTTCAAGGAGCTTCTACTGGCTTTGGTGGAATCTTTACGTTAGCTATTGATATTCCTGTTATTTTAGGAACAGCATTAAAAACATTGCAGGAAATTGCCATGATTCATGGCTATGATCCGAATGATAAAATGGAGCGTATTTTTATTGTGAAGTGCCTACAGTTTACTTCTGCTGATATTGTTGGTAAAGAAGCGATTTTACAGGAGCTTTCTACAATGAATAGCACAAAAAAAGCTTCGGACAATATGATTTCTCAGCTTCAGGGTTGGCAGGAGGTTTTTTACACATATCGCGATCAACTAGGCTGGAAAAAGCTGTTTCAGATGATTCCCATTGCAGGGATGGTTTTTGGAGCTTATGCCAATAAAGGGATGATACAGGATGTTGCAGAAACCGGCATTATGCTCTATCGAAAAAGACGTATTTATGAAAAATTAAATGAATTAGAATGTTGATGAAAAAAGATGGTGCAAAAGTGTTGGAGCAAAATAGCCCTTTAAAAAGATTTATGTGGAACGACAAACCCTTTGCGCGTAAAATCGCTATTGGTTGATTGATTTGTTTTTCAGCACTAAAAAAGATGATACTCTTTGCTATAAGAGTGTCATCTTTTCCTTACTTTTTTATATTTTAATTAGTATTTTCCCTTGATGCTGACGGCTTTCCATAAAATCATGCGCCTTTTGCATTTCCTCTAAACCAAAAACTTTAGCAATTGGCACTTGGAAGCTGTCTTCTTTTAATAAAGTAAAAATATCCTGCGCAACTTGTTGTAACATCTCTGGTTTTGAAGCTCTAGTTGTGCCTAAGCTAAACCCTTTTATATTACGGCAGCTACTATGTAAATCTGATGTTTTAATATTTCCTGCACGGCCTCCACTATTGCCAAATTGCACCAGTGTCCCATAAGGTGCTAAACAAGCCAAACTTTCTTCGGTTATAGCTCCTGCAATAGAATCGAATACAATATCAACACCACGGCCATCTGTTAATTTATTGACATGATTACTAAATTGATCGTATATGAGGACATGATCTGCACCTAGTTGTTCAACAATTGTAGCCTTCTCTAAATTACTTACCGTACCAATAATTTGTTTTGCACCAAGCTTTCTTGCCATTTGGATGAGCATTGTCCCTACTCCACCTGAAGCAGCATGAATTAATACGGCATCATGTTGACTAATGGGTGCTATCTGATGTGTTAAGATATACGATAAAAAAGAAACAGTCGGTACAGCTGCAACCTTTTCAAAAGGTACATTACTTGGAACTTTAAAAACTAATTGCTCCTTTGCTATCACATATTCTGCGTAAGCGCCACTTTTGGGGAATGCAATGACTTGGTCACCCTTTTGAAAAGCACTGTTATCACCGAAAACCTCTTCAATAACACCAGCAACATCTAAGCCTAGAATCATCGGGAAATTCGCTTTCGCTTTATTACCCGTACGGTTTTTAATATCTGCATAATTGACACTAGTAAAAGATGTGCGTATTAAAACCTCTCCTTCAGAGATAGTAGGCTTAGGACAATCTATATATCTTAAAACATCAGATCCACCAAACTCATTCATAACAATTGCTTTCATTTATTTCCCCCTCCTTGTTATAGTAAATTATAAACTAAATATAGAAATAATGGAGGAACCTACATGAAAATCAAACCGAAGCAAGATATGTACAACGGTATATCCTACAACTTTTTTGATAACAATAGCGATAAAATATGTTTTATGTTCTCTGGGACTGGCTATAGCTATGACAAACCTATTCTTTATTATTCACAGTTACTTGTGCTAGAACTCGGCTATGATGTCATTCAAATTAATTATACATTTGCACAACAGCAATTCGAGCAGGAGCCTCAAGCTATTTCGAATATGGTTTATAGCGTTGTCAATCCTATTGTAGAAGACTTTTTACAAACAAAACCTTATTCACATGTTATTTACATAGGGAAATCTTTAGGTACCATGCCTATTATCGATTTTTATATGCAGCGACCTTCCTTGATCCCTGCTAATTATGTGCTCTTTACACCCCTGTTGTCACTGGAACATACATTGACAAATCTATTAGACAAACATGCCTTTTTGGCAATTGGCACAGCTGACCCCCATTATTCACAGGAAAAAATAGCACAATTAACTTCACATAAACTTTCTGTTTTCGAAAATCTTGATCATTCACTTGAAATCCCTTCTAATATAGCGCTCACTATTCAGTGTTGTCAGTCGCTAATGAAACAATTAAAGGCATTTCTGCAAATTAATTAACTAAATTTCCAACGGTTTATTTACCAGAAATATCTATCTATGCTACACTATCAAAAATACAGTGAAGAGAAGAGTAAATAAGGCTGTTCTTCCCAGAGAGCTCGAGTTGCTGAAAACGAGCAAGAACGAATTATTGAAACAAGCCTCGGAGTAGCGCATTGGATTTCTATCTGACTGATGGTGCGACGGGAACTCCCGTTATAGAGTTACAGTATAAGCATAGGCACTATGTCGTACTGAAAAGGCTATTATGGTGACATAATAGTGAACTAGGGTGGCACCACGTGAGTATAAATTCCACAATCTCGTCCCTAAGACTATGCGTCTTGGGGGTGGGATTTTTTATTTGCAAATCACGACTTTGCTGAAGGAGGAATTTATATGAAAAAATCTTTAGAGGCCTGGCGCTATCCTGCTATCCTATTGTGTAGTATTGGTATCTCTAGTATTGGTGAATGGATCTATTTTATTGCCTTAAATCTGATTGTCTTGAAGCTTACAGAATCAGCTCTTGCTGTTTCTGGCTTATATATTGTAAGAGCATGCTCATCCTTGCTCACTAATTTTTGGTCAGGAAGCCTAATCGATCGTTTTAATAAAAAAAATTTAATGATTATTTTAAATCTTTTTCAATCTATACTAATCGTTTTACTCCCTTTCTTTTCTAGCTTAGTATCAATTTATATCTTAGTCTTTATCATTACAGTAGCTAGCACTATGTATCATCCAACATCTATGACTTATATCACTAAATTGATCCCTAATGCACAACGGAAACGTTTTAATTCCCTGCGTAGCCTTCTCGATTCTGGGGCATTTTTAACTGGTCCTGCTATTGCTGGTTTACTATTTACACTTGGAACACCCAATATGGCCATATACTTAAATGCAATTGCTTTATGTCTATCAGCCTGTATAACCTTTAAGATGCCTAATGTTGAAGCTAATGAAAAATTTGATAATGTAACAGAAAAAGCATCGCTTTACCGAGTCTTACTATATGATTGGCAAATGGTCATACGTTTTAGCTTAAAAAATCGCTACGTCATGATGATCTATTTGTTGTTTAGTACTACCGTCGTTTTGATGACAGCAACCGATTCTTTAGAGGCAGCTTTTGCAACACAAGTTCTTGCATTGTCAGAAGGGCAATATGGAATTTTAGTCAGTCTCGCAGGAGCAGGTGTGTTAATTGGCTCTATAACCAATTCAGCATTTGTCGAAAAAATTCCTACAGCATGGCTCATCGGTATGGGTTCTCTTTTAACAGCAGTAGGTTATTTGGTTTTTACTTCATCCTTTACTTTTCTTATTGCTGCTTTAGGATGCTTTCTATTGTCATTTGCAACTGCTTTTGCGAATACAGGGTTTTATACATTTTATCAAAATAACATTCCCACTAAGAGCATGGGGCGAATTGGAAGTATTTACGGATTCTTTGAAGCTCTTTTTATCATTATATTCACCGCTGTATTTGGGTTAGTTGCTGAATGGATGACAATCCGTGCAGTTGTCGTTAGTGCTTCCTTTTTCATGTTGTTAACCGCTATTATTCTACTACTGTTAACTACACGACCTTCGAAAAGACGCTATTACCAAGGCATTGAGAGTAGCAGGAAATAACCATTCTTTCTAAAACTGAAGCATTTGTGTTTTAAAAAAATTTAACCATCTAACGTCTACTATACATTGACATTAGATGGTTATTAAAATGGAGAATGTTTTAGATATATCCTAATTCAAATGAAAGCTGCTGTGCTGTTTTAATTACTTCTTTTGTTATACTCTCCAATTTTTCAGCATCTGTATCATATTCAAAGCATTCAGCGCTGATTGCTGCAATTGGTTGTTTATTTGAATCAAAAATAGGTGCTGCTATTGATACTGTTCCCTTTGTTTTTTCCCCAAAGCTTATGGCAAATCCTTTTTCTCTCACACCATTGAGCTTCTCAATCAATTCTTCTTTCTCTTGCTCTTCAAGTTGTTTTAAAAATTGCTGCTGTAGCTCACTTCTAGAAAATGCAAGCAACACTTTATTAGGAGCTCCGATAGGATACGGGATTTTCTCACCAATCATATCAATAATACGTACATTTTTAGGACTATCAATTCGATCAATAATAATGGATGCAAACTGTTTTGCAATACTTAAGTAGATCGTTTCACGAACATTATAGGCAAGGTTTTCTAAGAGAGGATGCGCTTTTTCCCTGATATCTGTTTCATGATACATTTTCATACCAAGTTGCAACCATGTATAGCCCAGTCGAAATTCCTTTTTATTATCATTTCTCTCTACTAAATCAAAGTTTTCTAATGTATACAATATTCTGTAAATTGTGCTAGTTGGTAGGTCTGTTTCATTAAAAATTTCCTGCACAGAAAAAAACCGTTTTGGATGTCTTGCTAGCATATTTATAACTACCATTGCTCTTTCTATTGATTGTATCATTCCATTTCTCCCTTCCATTATCCTATATGACCTCTACTCTAAAGCTTTACAGATCTAAAATAGCTGTTAGGGGAATAATTTAGAAATTACAATTCATGCAAATTATCAAATCTTTCATGTGCTTTTTAAATTTAACATGTAGCCCCTGCTTTTGAATGTAGTTTCATTTTATTTTAACTAATTTTTAAATATTTAAATAGATGCTAGATGAAATATGTCTAGAGGAAATCACTATTAGTACGGAAAATTACAAGTATTCTTAAAAATTAAAATTGACAATTTTATATTTTCCCTTTACGATAATTTATATTCCATTATGCAGATTAAATTTCGTATAGTGGAATTTATAAATTAAAGGTAATCCAAATAACACACTTTATGATTTATATAATTTTCAAAAAATTACAATTTACTATAAAAGGAGAAATTTTATGAATACTTTTATGTGGAATACACCTGAAAAACTACGTGCCCTACTTTGTGAAATTGTTAGCTGGGAAAGTCGAACACTAACAAAGGGCGAAAATGAATTTGCCTATAAATTAAAAGATAAATTGTTAACGCTTCCATATTATAAAAATCATCCTGAGTATATTGAATTACATGATGCCGGTTTAGGAAGAAATGCTGTAACAGCCTTATATAAGCATCCAGCGGCAACGGAAACAGTCGTGTTAATTAGCCACTTTGATACTGTGCATACGGAGGAATATGGAGAGCTAGAGCCATTAGCTTTTTATCCAGAGGAATTAACTAAAAAGTTAATGGAACCGAAATATAAAAAAGATTTGCCAGAGGCAGCTCGAATTGATTTGGAGTCTGGTAATTATTTATTTGGCCGCGGCACAATGGATATGAAAATGGGTCTGGCGTTACATATGCAGTTGATTGAAAAAGCTAGCTTTGAGCAATGGCCGATCAATCTATTATTGACAGCTGTGCCGGATGAGGAAGTGAACTCTGCAGGTATGCGAGCAGCGGTAGTAGAGCTTGTAAGACTACGAGAACAACATGGTTTAACGTATAAATTATTTTTAAATAGTGAACCGTCCTTCTCACAAGGACCATCTGATACGAATGAATATATTTATTCAGGGACCATAGGTAAGATCATGCCCGCTGCCCTGTTTTATGGGAAGGAAACCCATGTTGGTGAGCCATTAAAAGGCATGACTGCTAACTTTATTGCTTCCTATATGACACAGCATATGGAGTGGAATCCACTTTTCCGTGAAAGTGATTTAGGTGAAAGTACACCACTACCCGTCTCGTTACAATTAAAAGATTTAAAAATGGAATATTCTACACAAACGCCCTACCGTGCGGCAGCCCTTTACAATGTCTTTTTGCTAAAACGTACAGCTGCAGAAGTGATGGCTATTTTTGAACAGGTTGCACTAGAAGCTATGGCTGCTTGTAATGACCACTATGAGCAAATTTGTACACGAGAAAATGTACAGGGCGTAGGCAAGGTAAAGGTTTTACGTTACGAAGCTCTATTGGAACATGCCATCGAAAAATTAGGTGCTGAAGAAGTACAAGCAATTAAACAGCAAGTTCTACAGCATAGTGAATGGGATGATCGTGAAAAATCCATTCGCATCGTAGACCAGCTCATGATTCGCTGTCAGGAATTAGCACCAGCGACGGTTCTGTTATATGCACCACCATACTACCCTGCCATTAATTCATCCAATCATCCACTAGTAAAACAGTCGATTGAATTGATGAAAAAGACAGCCCAAACATTTGGTGTTGAAGTAGAACAAATTCATTATTTTAACGGGATTTGTGATTTAAGCTATGTAAACTATTCAGATGCATCCAATGAGTGGCTAGCCTTTGAACGAAATACACCTGTCTGGGGCGAAACGTATAGCATTCCATTTAAAGAAATGACAGCCCTCCAAGGCCCTGTCTTAAATGTCGGTCCATTTGGCAAAGATGCACACCAAAAAACAGAACGATTACATGTAGATAGTGCTTTTAAAGAAATGCCTATGATGATTGATACGTTAATTAAAAGCTTATTGTAAGAAAAACTTCATTCAAAATGGTTTTCACTATCTCTAATTTGAATTGTCACCAATGTATCTAGGATGAATATAGAAATGAGGTTGTTATATGGATTTTGCCGCTTTAACAGGGAAAATAGCAGGGATTATTTGGAGTAATGCTTTAGTTTATCTTTGTTTAGGAGCAGGAATTTATTTTTCACTTCTCATGAAGTTTCCACAGCTACGTCTTTTCAAAGATATGATTAAACAATTGTTTAATAGGAAAAAATCAGCAAATGGTGTTTCATCTTTTCAAAGTTTTGCTATGGCATTAGGTGGCCGTGTTGGTATTGGTAATATCGCCGGTGTAGCGACAGCAATTTATTTCGGAGGACCAGGAGCTATATTTTGGATGTGGGTCATCGCCTTTTTAGGTGCTGGTGCTGCCTATATTGAGTCCGCTCTAGCACAAGTTTGGAAACAAGAAATTGCAGGCGAGTATCGTGGAGGACCAGCCTACTACATCGAAAAAGGGCTGAAAAATAAGCCATTTGCTATACTGTTTGCCATTGCTACTATTTTAGCAACTGGTTTCACTGGCTCTGGTGTCCAAGCCTTTAACATTGCAGATTCTACAAAAAGTGCATTCGGGATTTCACCAATAATCACAGGTATCATTGTTTCGGCAATATTTGGATTTGCTATTTTCGGCGGAATCAAAAGGGTTGGTAAAGTTGCTGAGTATGCTGTACCGTTTATGGCAACAGCTTACATACTTCTTGCGTTCGTTATCTTATTTATCAATATAAAAGAAGTGCCTGCTATATTTGCATTAATTTTTAGCTCTGCCTTTAATTTAAATGCTGCATTCGGAGCTGTTTTTGGGAATGCCATTATGTGGGGAGTAAAAAGAGGTGCTTATTCAAATGAAGCAGGTCAAGGTACAGGAGCACAAGCAGCTGGTACCGCAGAAGTATCTCACCCTGCCAAACAAGGGCTTGTACAAGCATTCTCTGTCTATGTAGATACATTACTTGTTTGTACAGCTACAGCCATTATGATTATCTCTACAGGTAGTTACAATATCGCCCATCCTAACGGTGGATTTATAGTCGAGAATCTTCCTGGAGTTGAAGCGGGTACAGCTTTCGCTCAAGAGGCTATTAACTCATTTATTCCTGGCTTAGGAAGCCCGTTTGTAGCAATCGCTGTATTCTTCTTTGCCATTACTACAATGCTTGCTTTTGGAGTATATACAGAGAGTAATGTTGCTTACTTATTTAAAAACAGTAAAAACTTTGGGACTATTTCAGTTGTTGTAAAGGTACTATTGGTTATCTCCATCTTTTTCGGTACTATTCGTTCATCCTCGACGGCTTGGAATCTTGCGGATATTGGTGTAGGAACCCTTGCTTGGTTAAACCTAATAGCTATTATCCTATTAACAAAGCCAGGTATTGCTACGTTGAGAGATTATGAGGAGCAAAAGAAAATGGGGCTTGATCCAGTATTTATTCCAGAGAGATGCGGTATAAAAGATGCAGAATTATGGAATGACATTACTGAAAAGAACTATCCAGATCAATTAGCCGCTTTAAAAGAAAAAGTTGGCGATTTTAAATAAACAAATGAACCCTGTAATAGACACTTTAGGAGGTCTATACAGGGTTTTCTTTATTAAACCTTAAAATTTTAGAATGGTTTCAATAGTGTAACCTATTTATTTATTCAGTTGGGAAATATTTTACTTGCTCTACTGCTGCTAAAAGTTTTTTCGTCACAATTTCGGATTCATCAATATGGCTTGTTAGGACATGATTAGTTTCATCGAATAAGGCTGTTGTCGTTTTAAATTTATGCATCACATCTTCGTTTGATAGTTTTTGATCTTTAATGGAATCTAATAGCTCATTAATTCCTCTTTGAACATTGGTCATAATTTGTAGTAATTGATCAATTTTCACTGAGGTTTTAGCACTTTTATCAATACCTTCCGTTACTAGCTGCATATTATTTTTATTATCTTCGTAAGCATGTGCAATTTGTTCCTCAATTTTCTTTGTTAAATTTGCAATATCCTCTGTGCTAGTTTTCGTGTTTTCAGCTAATTTCCGAACTTCCTCAGCAACAACTGAAAAACCTTTACCATGCTCCCCTGCTCTTGCTGCTTCAATTGATGCATTCAAAGCTAGTAAATTTGTTTGATTTGAAATTTCCCCAATAACATTTACTATTTCTGCAATTTGCTTGGATCGTTCACTTAAATGGCTCATGCTTAAAGAGGTTTTCTGAGATTGCTCTCCTAATGCATCAATAAGCTGTTCAACTTCATGGACAGCTTGCTTGCTTTCTACTGATAATGTCATCATTTGATCGGATGAAGAAATTAATACATTGCCTTTATCTAGTGCGTTTTCAGAAATCTCCTTAGATTGAATTGTGCTTGCCTCTACTTTATTAAACTCTCCCACAATATCAGCAACCATTTCTCCTAAAATTGCATGCTGATTATTTACCTTGTTATGTTGTTCAATAGTTTCAATGATTTCCTTATGTAACAGATTTAAAAATAATTGAAATTCATGGTCTTTTTTATCTAATGTCGCATTTAGCTCATCAATTTTCTTTTTAAATTGCTCAACATCCTCTTCTTTTGATCGAAATATCGTGAACATCGTCCTATCACCCCAAGTAAATTTTTCCTATCCAATTAATTTTATCCATTACCTTACGATTAATCAATAATATCCCAGGTTTTTACACAAAAAAATCCCCTTAAACGCAAAATTGCATTTAAGGGAATCCCTATTTTAATATGCTAAACCGAATAAAGCTTTAATATGTGTTAAATAACGAATGTTAGAAGCTTCTTTCATTAATGTTGCAGGAAGACCTTTAAGCTCTGTGTTGCTAGCTCCGATTGTAGCAACAGCATCTTTACGACCTAAGCTTGCAAGTGTACCAGAGTTAACTGCTGAGAATGGTTTCATTTCTTGGTTTTTATATTGTGCAAATACATTATAACCAGCGCATTCACCCATTTGCCAAGCAACTTGTGCAGTTGGAGCGTAAAGCGGACGACCACCATCTGCTGGTAATGCAACAGACGCGTCACCAATAACAAATACGTCTTCATGAGATGTAGATTGTAAGAATTCGTTGATTGTTGCTTTACCACGATCAGCTGCTAGACCTGATTCGCCTACGATTGGAAGTGGAGCAACTCCACCTGTCCAAACAAGTGTATTGGCAACAATTGGTTCACGATCTTTAAGAGAAATAACATTACCATCCACACCAGTTACAGGCGTACCAGTAATAAATTCTACGCCACGTTTTGTTAAGCTTTCAGTAGCGCGTTGGATAAGTGTATCTGGAAGTACTGGTAAGATTTTTGGACCAGCTTCAACAAGCTTAATTTTAAGATCAGCAAAATTAACACCGTGTTTTGCAGCGATTTTCGGGAAGTTGTCCACGATTTCACCAACAAGCTCAACACCTGTTAAACCGCCACCACCGATAACGATTGTTGCGTCTGCTTCATCTTTAGACTGAGCATATGCTTTAATGCGGTCTTCAATATGCTTGTTAATTTTGTTGGCATCATTTACAGATTTAAGTACCATTGAGTTTTCTTCTAATCCTGGGATACCGAAGAATCCAGTTTGGCTTCCTAAAGATACAACAAGTGTATCGTAAGTTAATGTATAGCCATTATCTAAATCAACTTTTTTAGTATCTACATTGAATTTTGTTACTTTCGCAATGTGTAGATCGATATCTAAACCTTTAAAGATTTTTTTAAGTGGTAGAGCAACAGCACCTTCTGCAATTGTACCACCAGCTAAACGGTGAAGCTCAGTGATGATTTGGTGTGTTGGAAATTGGTTTACTACAGTAATTTTAGCTTCATCAGCTGATAGATACTTACGTGCTGTTAATGCAGTTAAAACGCCAGCATAACCTGCACCTAAGATGACGATTTCTTTTGACATGATTAATTAATCCTCCGTCCTTACGAATTGAATTTACCTTGAGTCTTATTTAGCTTTGCGCTCTGCATTTACTTGTAAGAAAGCATTAACAAAACGGAAAACATTTTGAACTTGAGGGTCTTTTAACATTTTCACAAGACCGAATAAACCAATTACTTCATGGCTTTCAGCTGCACGGTCTTTAGCTTCAATTGCAGTTGCTGCAAGGTTTTTCGCAGAGCCCACTACAGGTCCAGCGATTTCTGTTACTGCTCCAACAGTATCATTTTTAAGCACTTCGTCTGTTGCAACAGCTTGAGCAAACTCGTATGATTTCGTTAATAATGTCATCATTTCAGTTAACTTTGGTAATTGCTCAACTAAAGTTGTAAGAGATTCTTGAACTTCAGGCTTTAATAATTGATCTAGCACATCTAATTGTTCTTTGCTCACAGTTACTTGCTCAGCCTGTGTTTGGTTATTCGTTTCTGACATTTTGAACTCTCCTTTGCCATCACTAGTACTATTTTTTATTGCCTACATGTAAAAAAGACCATTAAGGTAAAACTTAACAGTCGTTACAGCGTATATCTTACACATTCACCAGTCACAAGGGCTGGATAGCGTTTCGTATGACTTGTTATTACAATGTTTACTTTAAACCGCAAAAAGCGCATCATAATACCATCCTTATCTTGTCTTGGTGACATTACAACCTTCATTATAAGGCTGTTTGTACATTATTTCAATGAGCTAAATCACAATTTCGACAATCTTTTCAAAATTCATTGATTTCGTCAACTATTTATTGTATTTACGTTTGTATTTTGTCCTAGATGTAAAAAAATACTATTAGGAATTTTGCGCAAGCTATTTCTACGAAGATTCCAATTGTTTTCACCTAAAATTTAGTCTTAAACTTGGACAGAAAGCCAGAAAAATTCCACTATTTCTTTTGCAGCAATTGCCTCTGTTTGAAATAATCTATTTCCATCCCCATCTTTAAAATATCCTACAGACATCAATGCCATGAAGGTATGGGCAAAAAATGTTGAATTTCCTTTTCTAATAGTACCCTTATCCATTTCCATTTCCATGGCTCGTTCAATCGTTTGGTACATTCTGTTTTCAGAAGCATGAACTTGACTTAACTGGTCTTCTGATAAATTAATGGCCGCCTCTTTCATAAAATTTTTCATATCAATATCGATTGTTGCTGATAAATGAATCTCAACAAGCTGTTCAAGCCGTTCTTTAAATGGTTTCGACTGCTCTAAAATTTGTAGGATAGATAGCTTGATACGATCCATCATTGCGATTAATGCAGATGTATATAACTCGCCTTTAGTTGGGTAGTAGTAATAGATAGTCGCCTTTGTTACGTTACAAGCTTTTGCTACATCATCCATCGACACATTTTTGTAGCCCTCTTTAATAAAAAGCCTTGTGGCCGTTTCAAGAACAATATCTTTTGTTGGTTTCGCATTTTCATCATGGCGAGGTCTCCCGAGAACACGCGGTGATTGTTTCATCAAGTTCGCCTCCTTAAATAAAGCATTGTTTTAACACATATTATAACATATTAATATTTCTTGATTGATTAATTAACCTTCTAGTATATATAATTAAGTCACTTACATGAAATGGAGGTCTTTTGATGAAAAAACATCCACTTGAGCAATGGGGCTCAATGGTTGCAAGTAAAAAGGGGCGATTAGTAGCACTAGCTTTTTGGGTGTTATTAGTAGTTGTGCTGTCATTTGCTTGGCCACAAATCAATAGCATAGAAAGCGAGTCGGGCAAAAATTTACCTGACACTGAAATGTCTGAACAAGCGGCAGCGATTATTGCAGAGCAATTTCCTAATGATGCTGGAACACCCTTATTGCTAGTATGGCATCGTGACAGTGGTCTAACATCCGATGATTTTTCAGCAATACAGCGTGTTTACAGCGAGCTTTCGGCAAAGCCATTAGCTCATCAAACTCTTGTCCCACCATTTGACCAAATGCCAACTCAAGCTTTAATGGCTTCTACTTCCGAAAATGGCACCACAATAGTAACACCTGTGTTTTTTGAAAAAGGAGTCGCGACAGATTTGCTACAGGATAGTTTGGATAAACTAACAAAGATCATGGAGCGCTACCAAGTCCAACAAGATAAAGAACTTTCCAGTGATGGACTTCATGTGCGTTATTCTGGACCAGTTGGGATTGCTACAGATGCTGTTAGTTTATTTTCTCAAGCAGATGTAAAACTATTAATAGCAACAGTATTACTTGTTTTAGTATTACTTATTATTATTTACCGTTCACCATTGCTAGCTATTATTCCTTTACTTGTTGTTGGGCTTGCCTATGGTGTTATCAGTCCGACCTTAGGTTTCTTTGCTGACCATGGGTGGATTGATAAGGATTCACAAGCAGTCTCTATTATGACTGTTTTACTTTTTGGTGCGGGGACTGACTATTGTTTATTTTTAATATCTAAATATAGAGAAATTCTCTTTGATGTGGAGGATAAGACTGCCGCTATGAAGCTGGCTGTCAAAGAATCAGGCGGTGCTATTTTAATGAGTGCCTTAACAGTTGTTATTGGTCTAGCTACACTCAGTCTTGCTCATTATGGTGCATTTCAGCGTTTTGCTGTCCCATTTAGCTTTGGCGTGCTGGTGATGGGAATTGCTGCTCTTGTTGTCCTACCAGCTATTCTTGTACTAATAGGGCGCGTCGCTTTCTTTCCATTCATCCCCCGAACAGAGCAAATGGCCACTAAAAAAGGTAAGAAACAACATAAGCCTTCCCATAAGGTTAGCCATAAAATCGGACATTTTGTTACGCATAAGCCATGGATTGTTATCACCATAACGGTAATATTACTGGGAGGATTAGCAGCATTTGTTCCACGTATTCAATATACCTTTGATTTACTGTCATCCTTCCCGAAAGATATGCCGTCTCGAGAAGGTTTTACATTAATAGAAGAAAATTTTTCGCCTGGAGAATTAGCACCTGTGCAATTAGTTATTGATACTGAAGGGGCTAATGTTAATTTACAGCAGCAACTTACAGCAATCTCCTATATTGATGGAGTTGAAGATGTACGAACAGGCGAAAAAAATAATGACATTCAATTATACGAACTCACTTTAAATGCCAACCCATACGCAAAGGAATCATTAGCCCGTATTCCTGATCTTAAAACTAAGGTTATTAAAATTTTGGAGGATCAAGGACTTACTAATGCGGAGAAGCATGTATGGATTGGTGGAGAAACTGCTAGCCAATATGATACAAAACAAATAACTAAGCGTGATGAAACGGTGATCATGCCAACGATGATTGCATTAATCGCATTACTATTGTTTGTCTATTTGCGTTCCATTACAGCTACTATTTATTTATTAGCAACCGTTATTATTTCTTACTTCGGTGCATTAGGCGCTGGATGGTTAATCTTACACCACATCATGGGGGCAGAGGCCATTTCTGGAGCTATCCCACTGTATTCCTTCGTGTTCTTAGTCGCACTCGGAGAAGATTATAATATCTTTATGATTTCGGAAATTTGGAAAAAACGTAAAACAGTCAATCATTTAACAGCTGTAGAAGAAGGTGTAGTTCGGACGGGAAGTGTTATTACATCTGCTGGCCTCATTTTAGCAGGTACATTTGCTGTTCTTGCCACATTACCGATTCAGGTACTTGTACAATTTGGTGTTGTAACAGCGATTGGTGTGCTTCTCGATACATTCATTGTAAGACCATTGCTAGTTCCAGCAATCACAACAGTACTTGGTAAATATGCATTCTGGCCAGGTAAGTTATTTAAAAAAGACGCTTAAAGGATAACACGGATATTAGCATTAGGTATGTAAACTATCATACTAGCTAATATTCGTGTTTTTGTATGATTACTATAAATATTTCTTCATATATATAACTATACGAATTTGACCTATTTTTCTTTCAATTTAAAAGGAGTTGTATGTATGGACTATCAAAAATTACAGCAACGCTTCCCTTCATTAAGCCCCTTTTCCAATAAAACGGATGAAAACTATGTATTTAATTTTAATAATCAGCTCTATGAAATTCCAAAACACACGATAACACAAAGTGAATTAGAGCTATTGCAAATTTTCTCAGGCCCTATTTCTTTGCCAAATGACTATGACCTTGTCTGGTTAGAATACTTAACAGATAAGTCGGATGTTGCTCCTACAGTCCTTCCTATGCACCGTTTAATATTTCTCCACTTTGACAAAGCATTTACAGCACCATCTTTACTACGAAAAGTCTTCGAAGCTTTATTGGGAAAGGATATTCTATTGATATCACTTCATCCCCAATTATTCACCATTATAGAATGTATCGAGGGCAATGAAATATTAAACCTTGCTCATTATCTCGACCCTTTAATAGAGAACATTGAGGTTCATTTTAAAATCTTCGTTTCTGATGTAATACAAGACATTAGCACGACAAAGGAGCGATTTAACTGGTATGTCCAGCTACAACAATCGATTTGGACTTACACAAATAAGCATGTGCTCACACAGCAAGAGCTTTTAGTGCCATACGTAGCTCAGCATACAGAGCCTCAAGCGAAAGATATTTTTATCTCCTCTATCTTAAAAAATGCTACCTCTCAGCCTGATTTACTTCATACAATAAAACAATTAATAGAATACGAAGGTAATATCACATTAGCCTCAAAAAAGTTGTATATGCACCGTAATACACTACAAAATCGCTTAGAAAAATTCCAGCAACTAACACAAAAGGACATTAGGCAATTTTCTCATCGACTAGAGGTTTATCTCGCCATTATTTTCTTGGAGTCACGTTAAGGTCAACTGCACAATTTATACCCCCACCACTGTGCACCATTGCCCTATCGTTCAATTAAGAAGTCATTTACAATGATAGTATGACTTGCAAAGGGGTGTAGCGTGTATGGCGGAACTACGGCTAGAGCACATCTATAAAATATACGATAAAAATGTCCAGGCTGTAACTGATTTTAATTTGCATATTCATGATAAAGAATTCATTGTGTTTGTAGGTCCATCGGGCTGTGGAAAGACTACAACATTACGCATGATTGCTGGTTTAGAGGATATATCCAAAGGGGAACTTTTTATTGATGATGTCTTAATGAATGATGTGGAATCGAAAGATAGAAGTATCGCAATGGTATTCCAAAGCTATGCTTTATATCCGCATATGACCGTCTATGATAATATGGCGTTTAGCTTAAAGCTCCGGAAGGTCGATAAAAAAGAGATTGATCGCCGTGTCAAAGAGGCTGCTAAAATCTTAGGATTAGAGGATTATTTAAAAAGAAAGCCAAAAGCTTTATCAGGTGGACAACGTCAACGTGTGGCTCTTGGCCGTGCTATTGTTAGAGAAGCGAAGGTATTTTTAATGGATGAACCTCTTTCTAATTTGGATGCTAAATTACGTGTGCAAATGCGTGCGGAAATTCAAAAGCTCCATCAACGAATTCAAACAACAACGATCTATGTTACTCATGATCAAACCGAGGCTATGACAATGGCTACACGTCTCGTGGTGATGAAAGATGGGCTTATTCAACAAATTGGGACACCAAAAGAAGTATATAATACACCACATAACATGTTTGTGGCAGGCTTTATCGGTTCACCATCTATGAACCTATTCCATTGTCGACTTACAGAAACGGAGATTCTTTTAGATGGTCAAAGCTTCCCTATCCCTCCCAAGTACTTGCCATTATTACAGAGAAAAAATTATTTAGGGAAAGAAATTGTTATGGGAATACGACCAGAGGATTTACAAATCACTGATATCATTTCCCCTTATGCTTTCAAAGCAACTGTTGATGTTGCTGAATTGCTCGGTGCAGAAACCTTCTTATATTCTTCTTTAGTAACTCAGCCATTTATTGCGCGTGTTCAAGCTGATAGTAATTTTCAACCAACTGAGGTCGTAACGCTCGTTATGAAAGAAGAAAAGATTCATTTCTTCGACCCCGAAACAGAAGAACGGATATAAACAAAACTATAAAAAACGAAGACGATGCTATGAATCTTGATCGTCTTCGTTTTATTTTATTCTATTTTTTCGTTTAGCCACTTTTTTTTGCAATCCTTGAATGATGGTACGTGTTTCGTCTAAATAGTCTATTGTTTGTTCATAGGCACTTGTCACTACCCCCATGAATAAAATATCAATGACAAGCAACTGGGCAAGACGTGATGATGTAGCACCGCTTCTAAAGGTTGCTTCAACATTTGGAGATACATATAAAGAAATATCCGCTAAACTAGAAACTAATGAACTTCCATAGCGTGTTAAACTAATTGTAGTTGCAGGTGTTTCACTAGCTATCTCCAGGATTTTTGCCACTTCATGTGTTTCCCCAGAAAAGGAAATCCCTACTATTACATCCCCCTTCTGCGCATTAACAACCGCAGTAGCTCCTAAGTGTAAATCCATAAATGCCCTACTATTTTTATTAATTCTTAAAAACTTTTGATCTGCATCCATTGCTGTTATACCTGAAGCACCTACACCAAAAAAAATAATTTTGCGTGCTTGCGATAAAGCAGATACCGCACGTTCTAATTCAGCTATATCTATTAAATTAGCTGTTTGTGTTAAAATTTCACTACTTTGTATCGTTACCTTTTCTACAATCGATGGTAATGCTTCATTTGCCTCAATATCTCGATCTACAGTTATCGTATGTTGTAAATCACCAGCAATACGTAATTTCAGCTCTTGAACACCGCTAATATTTAGAGATTTACACAGCCGAATAACAGCCGCACTACTTGTTTGACTAGCTTCTCCTAGTTCAACCGCAGTCATTTTTATTGCCTGTGTTGGATGTGCTAATATATAGCTTGCCACCTTCTTTTCGGAGGGGGGAAGCTTTTCGTGCATTTCAGCAAGCATAATTAAACCAGCATTTATTTTTTCCATTTTTCCAGCCCCATCTCTAGATAAAAGGAGGTTATCCATGCACCTTCTTCATCAATACTTCTTTAGCGCCACCGCTCTACGCACGTGCCCTTCGGATTGAGCGAGTAATTCTGTTGCTTCTTCAATAGTTGTATTCGTCAAGAGCATCACAATCGCAAGCTTTACTTGGAAATTGGTTTGCTCCAGAACTCTTTCAGCCTGACTATAAGTAACACCCGTCACTTCACAGACAATATGTTTGGCACGCTCTCGTAATTTAAAGTTACTAGCATGGACATCCACCATTAAATTTTTATAAACTTTTCCGAGTTTAATCATCGAAGCCGTTGTAATCATATTCAATATTTGTTTATGAGCGGTTGCAGCCTTCAATCTTGTAGAACCTGTTAAAATTTCCGGTCCCGTAATCACCTCAATTTTAATATCAGCGTACTGACTAATAACCGCATGAGCATTACTAACTAAACTAATTGTTTTAGCCCCTTGTTGCTGAGCATAAATTAATGCCCCCTTCACAAAAGGAGTTCGACCACTTGCCGCAATACCGATCACTACATCGCGGTTTGTTAGCTGCTGTTTCTTTAGTTCTGCTTCTCCTAAAGATAGATCATCTTCGGCGCCTTCTATAGCTATCATTACCGCCTCTGATCCTCCAGCCAATATAGCCTGCACAAGCTTCGGGGACGTACTAAATGTAGGTGGACATTCCACCGCATCAAGCAACCCAATACGTCCACTTGTCCCTGCACCTACATAAAATAATCTCCCACCGTTCTTAAGTGCCTGAACAACGGCTATTATAGCTTGTTCAATTGCAGGCAAGACCTTAGCTATTGCTTGCGGTATTTTTTTATCCTCTTCATTCATCAGCTTTACAATTTCAGCAGTGCTCATTAAATCTAAATTTGCCGTATCTGGATGATAGCCTTCAGTCGTCAGTTTTGTCATTCGTTCCATTATGATCAAATCCCCCCATACTATTTTCGTGAATGCTCATCCAAGTTTTCTTTATCGTTCGTTGTAAAGCCTCTGTCATTTGAATTCCCTCATTGAAAAGCCCATTAATAAATGCCCCTATAACAGGTGGTACTTCAGGTTGAATTAATCGATTATGGATTGAAGCTTGTTTCAGCTTCATTTGAAAACACTGAACAAAGTAAAGATTTTCAAATAAGCCTCCGCATAGGACAATGGGCAGGTTTTTTACCTGTGGTTCTTTTATTAACATCGTTTGGATGAATTGAACTAGATGGTGAACTGCCTGTTTGATGATATTCTCCGCCTTAGCATTCTGTTGTTCAGCTAAACGTAACACCGTCCGAGCTAGGGAGGCTATAAGTACACGAGGCTGAGGATGCTCATAAACTTGCGTAATGATGTCAGCAGGATTGGTTAATGATAGCTGATTTAAAATAGTCGCTGTAAACACATCACCATTCATACCAAAAACATCATAATGTTGTGCAATAGCACGCAATGCCTCTTGCCCAATATAGTAGCCACTGCCTTCATCACCTAATAAGTAACCCCATCCTCCGACACGACTAACTTGAAGTTTTTTTGCGATAGCATATACGATGGAACCCGTTCCTGCTATTACAACAACCCCTTGCTTTGTAAAAGTGCCACTAGTAAGCGCAGCTACTGCATCATTGGTAATCGTTATCTGACAGGTGCTAGCAGGGAATAAAAAGCCCAGCCATCGTTCCCATCGATCTTTATCTACTTGTCGATCCCCTCCCGCCACACATAGAAAGACTGTAGAAATATCATTCTTTGTGGCACTAACTTTTTGTAATAGCTGCTCTAGTAGCTGCACAATCTGTTGCCTTACCTCATCTGGTGGCTTTGACTTCATATTTGTTCCTGCTCCTTCAACAATGGCTAGCACTTCTCCTTTTTGTGTACCGATCACTGCCCGAGTTCCCGTACCACCACCATCTACCCCAATAATGTATGGCCTATTTAATGGCACCAGCCGTCAACCCCTCCATAAATTGCTTTGAAGCAATAAAGAATAGTAGAATCATAGGTAACGATGCTAATGTTAGACCTGCAAAGAGCGAGCCCCAATCTGCTGAATGCTCTCCAAAGAGCGACATCATGCCTACTGGTATAGTTCGTTTCATCTTCTCCGTAATAAAAATAAGTGGGAAGAAAAAATCATTCCATGCGGCGATAAAGTTTATAATAACGACTGTACCAAGTGCTGGTCTCATTAACGGTAATACGACATGCCAAAGGATTTTTAAATTCCCTGCTCCATCAATACGAGCAGCCTCCTCAAGTTCATATGGCATCGTTTTAAAAAATCCTGTTAATATTAGCATTGATAATGGAATTCCTGTCGCTGTATTCATTAAAACTAAGGACCATAAAGAGTTAATCAGTCCTAAATCACGCATTAAAATGAAGAGCGGCACAATCCCTAACTTAATAGGAATCATCATACCTAATAAGAAAATAAAGAATAATGCATGATTCCAAGAAAATTTAAAGCGAGCAATATAGAAAGAAGCCAATGAACAAACAACAACAATCAATACAACGGATAAAATGCTCACAAACATACTATTCATAAAATACGTAGTAAATGGAATTTTAGATAATAATGTGCGGTAAGTATCTAAGCTAAAGCTAGTCGGTAAGCCCAATGGATCTTTGTAAATGTCCACACTTTTCTTAAAGGAAGACAAAATCATTAACAAAATAGGGTATAAACTGATGGTCGCCACCGTAAATACAACAAGGTAGTAAAACGGTCGAACCCAAATGGCACTTTGCTTCATATACTCCCCCCCTACATTTGAACATCCTTTTTATTAGCAAAACGTAAAAATAGTGTGGTACAAATTAATATAAAGAGGAATAATACGGTCGCTAAAGCGGACCCTAGACCTATAGCTGTCGCCCCAGAAGCTGTAGAGCTACCAAATGCCAAGCGATAGAAAAATACAGCTAATGTATCTGTTGAGTAATACGGCTCTCCCATGGAGCCTTGCATTGCATAAACAAGTTCAAATGCCTCAAAGGATTGAATAAATGTTAAAATGCCCATGATCATAATCGATGGCACCATTAAAGGTAAATAAATGGTGCGTAATAAGGTAAATCCTTTGGCGCCGTCTAACTTTGCTGCTTCAACTAACTCACTTGGTATCCCCTGAAAACCTGCAAGAAAAATTAAAACGCCAAAACCTAATCCAAACCAACAATTAACTAAAATAATGGCAATTAAAGCTGTTTTAGGATCACCAAGCCATGCTTTTTGTAGGGTTTCCAAACCGAGTTTCTCTAAAATCACATTTAACGTACCGAAATTAGGATTCAGAATGAGCTTCCATAGGAAACCTACTACAATAACCGATAATAATCTGGGTAAAAAGAAAGCTGCCTTAAAAAACTCAGCTCCCTTAATTTTTTGATAAATAATAAACGCAAGAAAAAATGCTAATCCATTCATGACAATCATTTGTAGGATAAAATATAGGACATTATGTTTGAAGGCGTTCCAAAACAGGGAGCCATATGGTTCTGTCGTAAAAAGCGTCACAAAATTTTTGAATCCGATAAAATTTCCGCGAGCCATCCCTTTCCACTCAAAAAAACTATAGGATAATGCTGCTAAAATCGGATAAAGTACAAACATTCCATACAGTATTAACGCAGGAATAGGGAATAGATGGATAGTCCATCTCGCCCAAGATTTCCTTTTTCTTAACGGTGAAGCTGTAGATTCTCTCATAATGAACAGCCGCCCTTTTAATAATATTGTGCCAAGAAGACCCCTACACTCCTTAGTTGGCGCTTCAGGGTCTTGCTTCATGGTTGAATTATTTTTGAAATGGTGCAAACCAAGTTTTAGCGTTTTCCTGCACCTTTGTAGCTACCTCTTCTGGCGTTACTTGGCCTAAATACATACCTTGAAGCTCACTTTCCAGTAAGCTCTTCGTTGTTGGGTCCCCACCCGTGAAATTAGTTACCCACATATATGGTGTTGCTTCATTTGTAGTCGAATTACTAATGTCATTTAGTAATGCATCATCAGAGGTAATGCCCGGAATAGCACTAATCATAGAAAATTCCTTCACAAATAACTCACCAAATTCCTTCGATGTTAAAAACTCTAGGAATAGCTTCGCTGCTTCTTTATTTTTTGAATTTGCATTAATTGCAAATGAGCCGTCTACCCAAGTTGTTACTGTTTTATTGCCCTCTTTTGAAGGAATTGGGAAATAGCCTAACTCTAAATCTGGATTCATTTCTAACACAACAGGAATTTCCCAACTACCTAGCGGAAACATTGCTGCATCTTCTAAAGCAAACAATGTCCGAATATCATCCATTCCTAATCCTTCAGAATTGGCTGGGAAATACTTTTTCAAGTCATTCATTACTTGAAGCGATTCGATAAATTTCGCATCCGTAAAATCTTTTTCTCCCGCAAGTACAGCTTGATAGAAGTCATTTCCTTCATAAATTGCTGGACCTATAATACCGTGTAGCAACGACAATAACCAACCTTCCTTTGTACCCATTGCTATTGGTGTAATACCCTTTTCTAATAATTGATCATTTAATGCTATGAATTCTTCCCATGTAGATGGAACTACAAGATTGTTATCTTCAAAGATCTTTTTATTATAGAAAAATTGAGTTGAGCTTAAATTAATCGGTACACCATATTGATTCCCTTGTTCATCACGAGAAGCCATTAATGCTTCTTCAGGGAATGCACTTAATCCATTTAAATCATTAATTTTCTCAACATAACCTGCTTCAGCAAGCTTTAATCCAGCTGCATATGGCCGTAAGTGAAAAATATCCGGCCCTTCACCAGCCTGTAAAGCTGTATTGAGGACTGTGTTATATTCTGTATTTTTAGTTGGGTTAAATGAAATGTGTATATCAGGATGTTGTTCATTAAATAAAGCAATGACTTTTTCATATTTAGCAACATCCTCTGTCCGCCAACTCCCTATAGTTAGCGAAACTTCTTCTGTTTTCGGTTCCTCCTCCTTGTTAGGTGTTGTGGAGCTCGTTGATTCCTCATCAGAGTTACAGCCTACTAAAGCTACAACGAATAATAAAAGAAACGGTAATAACCATTTACTCTTTTGTCTCATGTCCGTTCCACCCTTCATATCAGTAATTTTTCATAAATCATCGTATGAAGCCTCTCCCGAATGCTTCTCATGTTTGTTTTCCTCCCATAATGCACCGCATTCGTTAGAAAAATAGCAAATCCCTGGTGAACAGGGTCCATCCAAATACTTGTGCCTGTAAATCCTGTATGACCAAATGAGCCCTTGCTCCACCTCCTGCCAAAACAAAATGTTGAATCTTCCCCCATCCATACTTCAAATCCTAATCCTCTATTTCTAAACACTTCTGTATAGGCCAGCTTGAGCCATTGATACGGTATTACATTTTGTTGCCTGGTTCCTACCCAAATTTCCGCATACTTTGCTAAATCCTCTGCACAAGAAAATAAACCTGCACTACCAGCAATTCCATCTAGTAACAGCGCTTTTTCATCGTGTACAATCCCCTGTACAAATTTACCGGATACTCTTTCTGTTGCTGCTGCAAGTCCTCTATTATGCTTCGGTAGTTGAAAACAAGTTCGATGCATGCCCCATGGTATAAAAATTTCTTGCTCTACAAAACCTTTTAGAGACTTTCCAGTTACTTTTTCAATTACCTTTCCTAATAAAATCATTCCTAAATCGCTGTATAACACTTGTTCATTTGGCTGACATACAACTTCACTTGCAAATATCTCCTTCATGATGTCGCGCTTATGATGTCTTTCCACTACCGGGGTTAAGTCTGCCGGCAGACCGGAGCAATGCTGTAGCAAGTGTTGGATTGTAATAGTAGAGAATTTAAACTCTGGTAGGAAAAATTGAATTGGCCTATTTAACATTAATTGATTTTGGCTCATCAACAATAATATTGCTGGTAAAGTTGCAACAATCTTTGTTAGGGAAGCCAAATCAAACAACGTATCGGTTTCAATGGCTAGCTCTCTATCATCTTCACCTGTATAAGCTCCATAACTGCTTGTTAACATCCTTCTTTGCTTCTTTTGAACGATTAATACGGCACCTGGAATTTTCTTTTCTTGCACTAATTCATTGATATATGCATCTATCAAGCAAACACCTCATTGTGTAAATATCTAAATTTTCAGTAAATTTTATTATCATCATATAAAATTAAATGATGAAAAATAACAAAAATCCTAAAATTTTTTTTTAAAATTGAGCAATAAAAAATCCCCACCAAGTAAATGATTACTTAATGGGAATTCTATGAATTATTTAGTTGATTTTTTTAAATCCATTGAAGATGCTGCGCTTTCAACTTTTACACGCTTTAAGAAGAACGCAAGAATTACCGCAATTACTGTTATGCCTGCTGCAATTAAGAAGGAGTGCGTGATTCCATCTAATAGCGCATTTTGCATAATTTGATCTTGCATTTGTTGCATTTGCTCTGGTGTTGGTGCCGCACCTGATTGTGCAGCATTAGCTTTTGCTTCTGCAACTAATTCTTCAGCTTTTACTTTTGTACGATTATTCATAAATGTAACTAGGATCGCACTACCGATTGCTCCTGATACTTGCTGTAATGTATTGTTAATAGCTGTACCATGAGGATTCATAATTTGTGGTAGTTGATTTAACCCGTTTGTCATAATTGGCATCATAACCATTGACATACCGAACATACGAATTGTATACATCGATACGATATATGTGTAACTTGAATCAATTTCTAATTTTGTTAAACCAAATGTTGCAATCGTCGTAATGACTAAACCAGTAATAGCCAGCACTCGTGGACCAAATTTATCGAAAAGCTTACCTGTGATTGGTGACATAATCCCCATTACAAGTGCCCCTGGAAGCATCATCAAGCCTGCTTCAAATGGTTCAATACCACGAATAGATTGCACATAAGCTGGTGTTAAAATCATCCCTGAGAACATCGCCATAGAGACAATGACGGAGATGACAGACCCTAATGCATACATTGGATATTTATAAATACGTAATTCTAACAATGGTTCATCCATTTTCAGCTGTTTAACAACGAAAATAATTAATGCGATGAAACCAACTGTAATTGTGCCATATACCCATGGACTTGACCAGCCTTTATCCCCTGCTGTACTAAAGCCGTATAAAATACCACCGAAGGCAACTGTTGATAAAAGTACTGAAAGGAAATCTAAGTGAACTTCACGTGTCTCCATCACGTTTCTTAATTTCCAAACACCAAATAATAAACTAATTAAAGCAAAAGGAATAATCATTTGGAAAAGCATACGCCAATCATGATGCTCAACAATGTACCCTGATAATGTAGGACCGATTGCTGGCGCCATAATCATAACTAGACCAAATATACCCATCGCAGCCCCACGTTTTTCTTTCGGGAAGCTTGTTAACATAACGTTCATTAAAAGTGGTGACATACTTGATGCACCGGCTGCCTGCACCATACGACCTGCTAGAAGCACACCAAAGTTTGGTGCGAAGCCTGCCATAATTGTACCTATTGTAAAGACGGACATCGCTACTATAAATAGATGTCTATTTTTAAAGCGTGTCACAAAAAATGCTGAAGCAGGAACTAAAATACCGCTTACTAGCATATAACCTGTTGCTAGCCATTGTACCTTTGAATATGTTATTCCAAAATCTTTCATGATTGTTGGTAATGCCACATTCAGCAATGTGTTGTTTAGAAAAGCAACAAAAGCACCCACAAATAGAATAGCTATCATGCCATAAGGGGGCTTCTTCATTGTTTGCTCACTATTCATTTATATCCCTCAATTCTTTCTTGTGTTTTACGATAAAACTTATTTTATACTCGTAGTCTACTTTTTTCAACAAATAAGTTTATATTTTTTACAAACGTTGATATATGGGCTTTTTAAGTGTAGAATAAGAGTATAATACTATAAAAAAGGTGAGGTCATGAACAAAAGAAAAAGACAGATTATTACAGCAGCCCGTGAACTTTTTATTGAAAAAGGTTTTCTAGATACATCGATTAACGACATCATCAATGCGGCCAAGATTTCGAAAGGTACATTTTATAATCACTTTACTTCAAAGAACGAATGCTTAATCGCCATTTTAGACGAAGGACGAGAGGAAGCAAGTAATCGCCGCCATGAACTTATATATGGTAAGGATCCAACAGATTTAGAAGTATTGACACAGCAAGTTGCTGTACTCATGTATGTCAATCGGGAACATAATTTAATACAAATTTTTGAATCCATTTTCCAATCAAGAGATAAAGAACTAAAAAAAATCATTATCAACTACCATTTACAAGAATTGGAATGGCTTGCCAATCGGCTAGTACAAGTCTTTGGCGAAGAGATTAGCCCTATTAGCTATGAGTGTGCTGTACAAACGCTTGGAATGATTAACCTTACACTGCGTGCCGTCTTTATTGCCGATTATAAATATATCAATCGAGAAGCCATTGTACGTGTAGCATTGCGCAATATAAGCGTAATTATACCCACTATGCTTGAATCGAAAGAAATCATCGTAAGTGTTGAAATGATCAATACCATTCAAAATGTGGTGAACTATAAAACGGTTACAAAGGAAATGGTTATTGAACAATTACGGGGGTTTACGAAGGGATTATCGAAAAACGAAACAATGGAAGGTTTAGAATATGCTCAATTCTTATTAGAGGAACTACAGAGCGAAAAGCCAAAACTTTTTATTATTGAATCACTTCTTACACCTTTCCGTAAGGCTTTTGTCGGCACAGAACATATCGCAGAAGCCCGCGACATCGCCAATAACTTGTGGCGCTATGTAAAAATTGAACAACCAGCTGAGCGCTGTACGAAAAATAAATAAATACAAAAAGAGGTATCAAAAATTCTTGATACCTCTTTACTATGATGAAATATACTCTAAGATTCAACTTCATGGTTTTTATGTCTTTGGATTGCATGAAAATCAGCCTTCGTGGCATTGAAATTTCAGAACGAAAATAGTTCCACCTTGGCCAGAACGAACACTAATGGTGCCATTATGCAAATCAATGAGCTGTTTTGTAATGGCTAGTCCTAGTCCTGTTCCCGTTATATCGTCAGTCGTATTAGTACCACGATAATAACGCTCGAATAAATTATCAAGCTCCTCCTGAGGAATGCCAGGACCTCGATCAGCAATGGTTAGCATCACTTCTTTACCAGTATGTTGTGCCTCTACAATTACTTTTGTGCCTTCGGGCGTATACTTTTTCGCATTGGTAATTAAATTATCCATAATTCGCTTGAGTAAAAGCTCATCTGCTTGCAGCAATACATCCCCATAAACTTTCACACTTACCTGCTCATCTGCAAACTGTGGTAACCATGCTGCTAACGGCAGTAATACTTCATCCAGCTGTATGGCCTTATTTTTTAATTGATACGTATAGGTTAAATCTTGAATGAGCGCATCCATATAGGTCGCCTTTTCTTGCATCGTTTGTGCAAAAATACGCATCTCATCCTTGGTCCACTCATAATCTTCCGATGCCAGCATTGTGGAATAGCCATAAATTGAACTTAACGGCGTCTTTAAATCATGTGATAAGCCCGTTATCCACTCTTCACGTAATTGCTCTGCGTGCTTGATCTGTCTTTCATTTGAATTAAGTCGTTCAGATAAATGATTGAGTGATTCCTCTACAGGCTGGAACAGTTTAAATTTCCGCTTGAGCTTCCCCGTTTTGTTATGATGAATTTTTTTATCACTTATTTCTCTGTAATCAAATTGAGTCAGTCGCTCAATACGCGAAATAACATAAACGAGTGGTCGCACAAATTGCCGTGAAATACTAATGGATAAAAAGATCACGCCGAGTATCAAAATAATATGCCCACCGAAGAATATAGAAACAAACAATACCATCGCCTTATTAAAGGGCTCTTCAAATGGCTTATAGGATGGGTTAGGCATTCGCACAACAAAAGTGGCATCATCAGCTAGGGCTACGCTTTGTGTAAGCTCCTCATGCTCGAAAATATCATATTTTTCCTCGAGTAATTGCGGCTTCTTCAGCTTATCATAACGCTTTCCTATGACATCCGTCCGATTCCATTGTTCGTCATAGATTTCAACACTCGCCTTATTTTCTTTTAAACGTTGCAAGGTTACGGCAGAAATGTCCCCTGTTGAAACCCAATTTTCGAAGGCCTCTTCAAACAAAGGTTGAACAGGCGAAGTCGGAATAAATAATAAGTAGTAATTTGGGAGTTCCCATGTATGCATACCCGGTTGCTTCAATGCTAATATTTCGCTATCGGACTTTCCACATAATTCACAACTATCTCCTGTGTAATCAACAATGGTCATGGATTGATCAAATAAGTATAGCTGTCCTACGTTTTCCTCTGCTCGCTTCACTAAGTAATCCGCTATTTTAACCGTTTGTCCTTTTTCAACAACAGCATCATCTTCAATTTCAAAGGAGCTCATAACATGAATATTGTCACCAACACGATCATTAATAAAGATGGCGAAAAATACCAAGCTCATAATAAAGCCTGAAATAATTAAGAGATAAAATATGATGAAATATGAAACAAAACGGAGTGTTAATTTTCCAGCAGGCTTCATGAAGAAACATCCCCAACAAGTTTATAACCAATGCCTCGGACCGTTATAATGCATGTTGGCTTTCCAGGATTTTTTTCGATTTTTTCACGTAGTTTGCGTATATGTACCATTACTGTATTATCATCAAACAAGCAATCTCCCCACACACTCTCGTATATTTGTTCCTTTGATAACACTTGCCCTGCATTATCACATAAATATTTTAATAAATGAAATAAGCGGCCACTAATCATTTCCTTTACGCCATCTACCTGAATCTCTGCTGCGTCAATATCGAATGTAAAACGGCTACAAGTAAAAATGTGATTTTCTTGAACATTCTTTTTCTTCATATAACGTACTAGCTGTACCTTCACTCTTGCCACAAGTTCTAATGGGTTAAATGGTTTTGTAATATAATCATCTGCACCATTCATAAAACCTCGGAGCTTATCGGCGTCACTGCTTTTTGCTGTTAAATAAAAAATAGGGGCATCACTTTTCTCTCGAATGATATGTGCGATATCCAACCCACTACCATCTGGTAGCATGATATCTAATAGATAGAAATCAAATGGTTTAGTATTAATCTCGTTTTTTGCCTCTTCTATCGTGTTGCATAATGTTATATTGGCAATTCCTTCTTTTCTTAAAATAATTTCAATCATTTCGGCAATTGCACGTTCGTCCTCTAACACTAAAATTGATGCTTCCTGCATTTTTCCACCTACTTTTAAGATTACTTTAAGGTAGTCATTATTTCACCATAAGCTTCCTCAACTATTATATGTATAAGATAACCAATTAAGGAGATAAAACGCAATGACAACTAATCGTGTTACCTTCATTGATACAATGCGTGGATTTAGTTTATTTGGCATCTTAATGGCAAATTTGCTGATTTTCCAGTTTGGGATGTATGGCAAAGATGAATTAAAAAATCTTTCTACCTTAGATAACGGAGCTTTATATTTTGTGAAAATTGTAATTGAAGGCTCGTTTATGCCCATTTTCACCATTTTATTTGGCTTCTCGCTTATTAAATTAATTGAATCCATCCGCAGAAAAAAGAATAAAAGCCGCTGGTCTATTTTACGCCGTGCAACAGGCTTAATTTCTCTTGGCTTACTTCATTCCATCTTCTTATGGGAAGGCGATATTCTGTTTTCTTATGGCTGTATGACTTTATTCTTGATTCCTTTTATTAATCGTAAGCCAAAAACTCTATTAATATGGGCTGGTATCCTTTTAGTACTAACAACAGCGTTAACATACGGCTCTATGGAAGTATCTAAAAAGGAACAAAAGGAGCTAGATACTTACATTGAACAAGCAGATGCTATCTACGCTAATGGAAACTATTTAGAGATTTTTGATTTCCGTGCAAATGTAGAACCACCAGGAATGGAAGATCCGGCGTTCATCTTTATTTTATTAATTTTTACACCAATGTTCTACGCACCACTATTCCTTTTCGGCATGGCACTTGCTAAGAAGCAAGCCTTTGTGGAGATGGATAAGGAAATGAAATGGTATAAACTAGGTGCTCTCCTCGTTCCTATTGGACTTGTATGTAAAAGTGTTAGTTTTATAGAAAATGCTTTTTCTTCCATTTTATTAATGGGTGGCTCGCAATTATTAGCGATTGGCTATGTCTGCCTTGCAGCATTGATTTATAAAACACGCCCTGTTCAACTGCTTGCTCCTGCATTCGAGAGCGTAGGCAAACTGTCATTAACCAATTATTTACTACAAACCATTATTTGTACAACTGTTTTTTATGGCTATGGCCTTGGATTATACGGCAAACTAGGCGTTTTTGGCGGTATCCTATTTGGAATCGTTGTGTATAGCTTGCAATGTGTTTTCAGCCTAGCCTATTTAAAGAAATTTAAACGTGGTCCATTTGAAACAATTTTACGGATATGGACAAATTGGTCTTGGTCTGGGCAGGTAAAACAAGACTAAAATAGAAAGGAATTATTTTTATGAATAGTGACTCTAAAGAAGACTTTACAGACTCATGGTGGTTTTTGGGTATTTGTGCGACTGTAGCAGTAATTTTAACACTATTTGCATTCAAATAAATTACACATTAGATTTCATTTTCATTTGCCCCCTACTGTATACTAGTAAGTACTACAACTATACAGCTTAGGGGGCATTTTGTTGTTACAGCGTATGATGATTACTGGCTATAAGCCACATGAACTTGGTATTTTTAATGATAAACACCCTGGCATTGTCATTATAAAAAAGGCTCTAGAAGCTCGTTTACGTACACTACTGGATGAAGGACTGGAATGGGTTATTATTAGTGGACAGCAGGGCGTCGAATCTTGGAGTGCTGAAGTTGTTTTAATGCTAAAAAAGGAATATCCAAATTTAAAATATGCCGTTATAACGCCCTTTTTAGAGCAGGAGAAGAATTGGCAAGACCCTAAAAAGGAAAAGTATCAAGCATTAATTGCCCAAGCCGATTTTGTTACAAGCGTGACCAAAAAACCGTACGAAGCACCTTGGCAATTTATTGAGAAGGATAAATTTATTATTCAAAATACTGACGGTCTTTTATTAATTTACGATGAAGAAAATGAAGGTTCTCCAAAGTACATTAAACGTCTTGCAGAAAAATATATGGAATCTCATGACTATTCTCTTTTAACAATAAACGCCTATGATTTACAGGTGATAGCTGAAGAAATACAACAGCAAGACTGGTAGAAAAATATTGCTATAATTTTCTGACAATTATATACTATAATTAGTTATTCCTTTTTGTAGCCTACTATTTTCATGAATGCTACCAATAAATTGAAAGGAGCTGTATCATTTGAATAAACATATTGAAATGGTTCTTGAAGCTTCTCCTGTTAATGTCACTCACGATACGTATCGTAGAGAATGTCGGTATACACGTGGAATTCATATTGAGGAACAGGAATTTTCAGCTATTTTAAATACGATGAGCAATGATTCACGCTTATATTTCGATTTCCATAATCCGCGTAAAGAGATTAAAAAGGGAACCTATTTAAATGGACACTCCGGTTTAGCCTACAATATTTATGAATACTATAAACAACATTATAATATTGAGATAGCTGAGATAATTAATGGTAAAGATTTTTATGTAAAAATAATATAAAACATAAGCCCCTTTAAAATTTTTCTTTTAAAGGGGCTTTTTTTTTATGTTATAGGTCTGCTACTTGCGCACCTAATTCTTTATTATTATACATTTCTGTATCAAGCTCTTTTGTAATACGTGCTGTTGTAACACCAGCAGTCATTGAACCACTTACATTTAAAGCTGTACGTCCCATATCGATTAAAGGCTCAACAGAGATTAATACACCTGCAAGTGCAACTGGTAAGTCAAGAGCTGAAAGTACAAGGATCGCTGCAAATGTTGCACCACCACCAACACCTGCTACACCAAAGGAGCTAACGGCTACTACTGCGATGACTGTAATAATGAACACAGGATCAAGAGGATTAATACCTACTGTAGGTGCGATCATAATCGCTAACATAGCAGGGTATACTCCAGCACAGCCATTTTGGCCGATTGATAAACCAAATGAACCTGAGAAGTTTGCGATACCTTCAGATACCCCAAGACGGCCTGTTTGCGTTTTAATGTTCATTGGTAAAGTACCAGCACTTGAACGTGATGTAAAGGCAAATAACAATGTTTCCGCTGATTTTTTCACGTACGTAACTGGGTTTAATCCACTTAATGTTAGGATTAATAAATGTACTAAGAAAACAATTATTAGCGCCGCATAAGAAGCAATCACAAACTTACCTAAATTATAAATGGCACCGAAATCTGATGTTGCAACCGTACGAGCCATAATAGCTAAAATTCCATATGGTGTTAAACGTAAAATGATTGTTACAACACCCATTACTAGTGCATAAATAGCATCTAAGCCTTTTTTAATTGTAGCTGCTGTCCCTTCATCTTTACGTGCCACACGTAAGTAAGCAAAACCAAGGAATGCTGAGAAAATTACTACAGCAATTGTTGAAGTTGAACGAGCTCCAGTTAAATCAAGGAAGGGATTTGCTGGGAATAGCTCAACAATTTGAGTTGGTAAATCCGGTGCTGCTAAGCCAGTTGTTTTTTCCTCAAGATATTGTCCTCGAGCTGTTTCTGCTTCACCTTGTAAAATATGTGTTGCATCTAAATCAAATACCGTTGCAGAAAGAATACCTACTGCTGCCGAAACGGCTGTTGTACCAATTAAAATGGCTAAAATAAGAGCTGCCATTTTCCCAAAGTTTTTGCCAATTTTCATTTTTGTAAAGGCAATTAAAATGGAGATGAATACTAAAGGCATTGCAACCATTTGTAGCAGTTTAACATACCCAGTACCTATAATATTGTACCAAGAAGTTGTTTTGGCTAGTACTTCAGAATCTATACCATAGATAAAATGAAGTCCAAGGCCAAGTACAATCCCTAAACCTAAGCCTGCAAAAACACGATTTGAAAATTTGACGTGTTTTTTATTCATAATAAATAAAATTCCAACGAACACAAGCAACACTGCTACGTTAAGAATGATTTGTAAATTCGACAATGGAATGCCTCCTAAGATGTTTTATTATTAATGTAATCGAATTATATACCCATAATCCCTATAATTCAAGTATGTTTTATTAAGATTAATAAATTCCTAAAGGAAATGGTTCTTTGCCTATGATTATACCCTCAAAAAATGAATCACAATCACCCTTTTTGCCCCTGACGCTTTATTATAAAAGACATTTAACAAACCAAGATCATCAGCATATGTGCAGGCGATTGTATAGATAGTTTAGTCATTGGTACTACATTTGGTGACAAATGATAAACTGCCCCTAGATTGTTATAAAAACTAACAGTCTAGAGGCAGCATTATAGGTTTACTTATATCGCTTCATTTCTAATGACAAATCTCGGTTCATAGTCGCTAATTATGTCAAAAACACCATCATTAAAACAATAAATATGATGTTCAACGTGCGGAATTTCTTTGCTCCCAATCCAGGGAAGTTGGTCAAACCATGCTATATAATCTGAATGGCTCATTTTATAAAACCATTCTGCTGAAAAATTTATAGCATTTTCTTGTTGCAATGCTTCATCGACTAAGGGCACTAAATTAGATCGAGGGATTTCTCCAGTGTAGCGGAATGACCAAACGTAATCTTGAATTGGGGAAATCTTATCATAAATAATATCAACTTCCGTATTGTTTCGATCTATTAATGTTAAGGATAACCCTAAATCTGTATAATTTAATGTAGCATTAACGACTTGAGCCCTCTCCAAGCAAGTAATAGGCTGCCAAATATGCAGTCTTCTTAAGTCCATCTAAAAACCTCCTTTTATATAGAAACTTTATTCAAAAATTCATATATTTTACATATAAGCTTTTAAAAATTCATAGTAAAGCTCCAGCAATAAACCTTGCGAAATGCACTAAGTTAATGGACGAAGTAGGTTTGTTGTTTATTAATGAGGTAACAGCTTCCTGCGATTTTTTTACACTGCTTTTTGATATGTGTGACCGCATTGGACAATTGTTCAACGGAATTAAAATACTGATATTCGTTTGTAATAACGGCGATAGATAAGGTCGTACATGTTAAAGGTTCTAGTTCACCTGCTCTATTGGCCACTTGAACACATACTAAATCCTCAAGCTCATAAAAACTTACAATATTGGCATCAAAGTCATCTATAATCTTTTGACAAATCTTTTCTACTTCATAATGAGGTAGAATGGCAACAAAATCGTCGCCACCTATATGCCCTAAAAAATCTTCCATCCCACAGATATGTCTTTTTAGTATATCTGTTAAATACATTAAAATTTTATCACCTTTATTAAAACCATATGTGTCATTATAGGATTTAAAATGATCTAAATCAAAATAGATTAAGCTATATTGTGATAGCTGTAATGCTTCCTCTAGCTTTTCATCAATTAATTTATTCCCGGGAAGACTACTTAAAGGATTTAAGAAGCTTGCAATGGCTACTTGTGTATCAACAAGCTTTAATAGTAACTCTCGAATACTAACTAAACCATCATATAAGTTATTTTTTGTGACAACGACATCATCATATAAATCTTCAGGAGGTCTAGACATAGCTAGTGTACTCACTTCAGTAATTGGTGTATTACGATCTACAATTAAAGGGTTTTCTTTCATGATAAGTTGATTTTGGCGTCCCATAAATAAATGATAGCCATAGCGAGTACCAATTTTTTGATAGAAATGTGTACGTGTAATATGTCCAATTGGTTTTTCATCACGAACTACTACAATGCTTCGCAATGAAGGATTACTCATAAAAAGTACATCTACTTCGTTATTTTTCACAAATTCATCAATACACGGAACCTTTTCAATGACTTCCCCTATCTTCATGGTCACCCACCCTTATTTTTCCCAAATGTATTTCCTTTGATGGCTTTCCTATCGCATAACCTTGTGCATAATGAATGCCTATACGATGCAGATAATCAAGCTCTTCTTGTCGTTCAATCCCCTCAGCGATAATTTTTGTTTTCACCTGTTCAGCATATTTCATCAATAAGGTAACGAGCTGTTGCTGCTCGCTATTTTGATCGATAAATTGAATTAACGAACGATCAAGTTTAATAAATTCTGGCTTTAAATAAATAAGAGTTTTCAAGCTATTATAACCTGAGCCTACATCGTCTACTGCAATGCGATAACCTTGTGATCGATAATGTGACAACACCCGTTCGAATTCCTCAAAATCTATTACAGCACTGCGCTCTGTTAATTCAAATACTACCTGCTGAGGTTTAATGCCCAGCTCCTTAAGTAATTGTAGCGTTTCTCCACTGTGATATTTTTTATCTACTAACACATTCGGATGTATATTAAGAAATACTAAGAAGTTCGTATCCTTCACATCTTTATGCATACGCTCCTTGAAACGCTGTAAGGAAAGATTCCTACAAAAACACTCAAATAAAAAAACACAATCTGTTTGCCCAACAAACTCATAGAACTGATCCACACTATTAAATAATACTGATGGAACTGGGCGATTTAATGCTTCAAATCCCATCGTTTGCTTTGACTGTAAATCTACAATAGGTTGGAAATATGTATGTAAATCATTATGCTGAATAATATGTTTCAACGCTTTTAAACGTTTCATATATAATGAATTTCTTTGATGTTGCCCATATAAATATTTTAAAAAGGAAAATATACTCCTTGTTTTTATACTTTGTCCCATTGTAGACTCCATTCTTGCACCTCTTCAATTGGTTATTATGGTTCATTGTACCCTTTTATTGTAAACAGACTGTGAATGGTATGTAAAAAGTGTAAGCCCCCGTACTATACTTTGAGATATTTTCTCATAATACATTTTTCATAATATTCAATATATTACAAATGATTTATTGATATAAACCATTATTAGTGTATGATTGTAATAATAGGTTTATATTACCTATTATATTTTTTTGTGCTTTTACCTGATCGATCTTTATAGGGAAACCTATTTAGATAAAAAATTATTCAAGGGAGGATCCTGTTAATGAGCTTGTCTATTCAACAATTATTGGAGAACAAAGGAATTACACCGAAATCTGAACACCTTGAACTATTAAAAACACGCTGGGAAGGTATGCAGTCACTTCGTAGCAATTTAGAAGGTATTGCGATTGATGATGCAGATATCGCTGTACGTAATATTCCTGGAGGTGATCATATTGACAACTGATTTACATTTAAAATCCGTTGAAGAGCTGGCACCTTTACTTGCATCGAAGACGCTCTCCCCCGTGGAATTAACAAAAGCTATTTTAGACTTTGCTGAGGAAAGTCAGCCGAAAATTAATTCCTATATGGCATTTTATCGGGAAGAAGCATTAGCAAAGGCAAAAGAAATTGAACAGGAGATTCTCCAAGGCCACTATAAAGGTATGTATCATGGAATTCCTATGGCCTTAAAGGATAACTTGTATTTTAAAGATAAAATAACAACGATGTCCTCAAAAATTCATAAGGACTTCGTTTCTCATTATGATGCAACAGTTGTTGAAAAGCTTCGAGACGCTGGCGTTATATTCACCGGAAAATTAAGCATGCATGAATACGCATGGGGCATTACCAATAACAACCCTCATTACGGACCTGTTCGCAACCCATGGGATTTAGATAAAATTCCTGGTGGTTCAAGCGGAGGCTCTGGAGCAGCTGTTGCGGCTGGGGCAAGCGTAGCTTCACTAGGGACGGATACAGCAGGCTCCATTCGAATTCCTTCTTCTGCTTGTGGCATAGTTGGGTTAAAACCTACACACGGTCGTGTAAGTAAATATGGCTGTTATCCTTTAGCATGGAGCTTAGATCATATTGGTCCAATGACAAAGACCGTAAAGGATGCAGCAGGCTTGCTTGAAGTCATTGCTGGCTTTGACCATCGAGACCCTACTTGCATTGATGTCCCAACGGACGACTATGTGCAGCAATTATCTGGAGATATTAAGGATTTAGTGATTGGAATTAATGAAGAATACTTCTTTAAAAATGTGGATGCTGAAGTGGAAAAAGCTGTACGAGCAAACATTCAAAGCTTAGTGGATCAAGGTGCAAAAGTAGAAGTGGTCCGAATTCCTTCTTTACAATATGCAGAATGGGCGGAGCTTGTTACGTCCCTTTCAGAGGCAGCAGCTATACACCATTCAGATTTACAAAAGCGACCACAAGATTTTGGGGATGATATACGTCTACTATTTGAGCTTGGTGAATTACCTTCTGCAGTTGATTACCTACAAGCTCAACAGGTACGACGTCAAATTAAGCAAGAGTTTACTGAAATTTTTAATGAGGTAGATGTACTCATTACCCCTACCCTACCAGTTGTGGCAAGTACGATTGGCGATGATTTCGCAGAGTTGAATGGTCAAAAAGTGGATTTAATTGATAATATTATTCGCTTTACTGGCCCTAGCAACTTAACAGGATTACCTGCACTTTCCGTTCCTTGCGGCTTCAAAGGGAACTTACCAATTGGCTTACAAATTATAGGGCCTGCCTTTAAAGAAGGACGTATATTAAATGTAGGATATGCAGTTGAACAAACTAACCCATTACGAAATAGAAAGCCGAATATTTTTATTAATATTTAAAAGATAGTTTTGAAAAAAATCTGCTCACTTCACGGGATACCCTGAATGAGCAGATTTTTTTGGTGGATACAAGCAAGTGTGAATACTAATGGTTTTTTATAAACAAGTAATTCTATAATAGAAGCTAGAAGCTTACTATAGGAAAGGCAATGATGTACTCATGAATGTAGAGAATTTTTTACAATTACCGATTACTAAGGATTTCACCGTTGTAGCTGGGCACAACGGTTTGCATAAAGCTGTTCAAAATGTGGAAATTTTAGACTTTGAATTTTCACCGGACATACCCCATGTTCGAGATACGATTTTCACGCCCCATAGTGTTGTTTTAAGTAGTTTATTGTTTGCAAAACAAAAACCAGAGTATTTATTAAATGCTGTCAAAAATTTGATTGAGCTAGGGGCGAGTGCCTTAGCTTATAAGCCTGTCATTTTCAAGGACTTGCCTGAAGAAGTTTTGACTTACGCTGAAGAGCAAAATTTCCCTATACTTAGATTCGGTGGAGATGAATTTTTTGAAAAAATTATTTTAGAAACGATGGCCTATGCCAAGACACAGGATTACTCATTCTTTTTAGAAACTATTTTACGAAGATTAATGGAAGAAGATGTTACGCAAGAGCAAATCAAATCCATTTTACAGCAACTTAATAAGCCCTTTGAAAAATATGTATTTGCAGCAAATTTGCGTACAAGTGACCCACTCCATCATAGCTCGATGCAATCTATTTTTTCATTAGAACCATTATTAAAATCGGGTCTAATTTGTTCCTATAAACAAAGCCTTTTCATTATCATGACACATGCATCTCAGCAGTTTCAATTTGAAAAAGTTTTAGATGAATGGTTAGCTCTATACGCCATACCAACTGATACAATCACCTTTGGCTATAGTAGTAGCTACGATACCGAAACAGGATTACCCAGCGCCTTACGCGAAGCTTTCTTTGCCAGTATTTTAGCTGAAATTGATAGACTACCTAGCTGTCATTATAACAATCTCGCATCTGAACGCTTATTAATTGAGTTGTATCGTAAAGATCGAACATTTGCAATGGACTACGTAAATTCCTTTTTAGCCCCATTACTTGATGATAAGGCTGATTCAGATTTAATGGAAACTGCCAAAACCTATATCATTAAGAAAGGAAATATTAAGGAAGTCGCAGTGGCACAGTTCTGTCACCCCAATACAATTCGCTATCGTATGGCTAAAATACGTCAATTAGTAGCACTAGAAGATAATGATTATGTTTTTTATGAACACCTAGCTGCAGCCGTTAAATTGTACTTATTACATAGTAAATTGACTGTCGAATAATTACTTTGGAATAAGTACAAAAAAACGCCTGAATATTTAGAAATAAAATCAAAACCTTTTCTTCACTCTTATGCTATTCTATTGAAGTCAGGAGGAAGAAACATATGAAAACTTACATAGCAGATGGCATGCTATTGATTACTGCAATCGTGTGGGGCAGTGGATTTGTTATTACAGCCATTGCCTTAGAATATTTAACAGCTTATCAAGTAATGGCTGGTAGATTTTTATTAGCTTCGATTATATTAACCGTTCTATTTGGCTCTCGATTAAAAAAAGCTTCAAAATCGGTTATTTGGAAAGGAGCTTTATTAGGGACCATTCTATATATAGCATTCGCCCTTCAAACAGTCGGACTTCAGTATACAACACCTTCTAAAAATGCCTTTTTAACTGCCGTAAATGTTATTATTGTTCCTTTAATTGCCTATGCGGTTTATAAGCGCCGCATTGATGGCTATGAAATCATTGGTTCGATAATGGCAATCGTTGGAATTGGCTTTTTATCATTACAGGGCTCATTGACAATGAATGTGGGTGATGCACTTTCTTTAGCTTGTGCCGTTGCTTTTGCATTTGACATTTTTTGTACAAACCTTTTTGTTCAAAAGGAAGATGCCATTGCTCTTACTATTATTCAGTTTCTCACGGCCTCCCTTATAGGTGTTCTAGTCGTCATTAGCCAAGGCGAAATCCCAACATCATTTGAAAAAGAAGCAATCTATTCTCTTATTTATCTAGGAATTTTTTCTACGACGATTGCTTATCTATTCCAAAATGTGGCCAATCAATACACAACGGCCACTAAAGCTGCGATTATCCTATCGACTGAATCTTTCTTCGGTATGGTACTATCCGTCATCTTCTTGCATGAAATTTTAACAAGCCGTATGGTCGTAGGCGCAGTGCTCATTTTATTGGCTATACTAATTGCCGAAGTCAAACCAGCACATCCTAAAAAGAAGCTTATGAAAACACTAGAAAATCAAACGCCAAAATAGTTTCAGTTTAAAACTGGAACTATTTTTTTAAGCTCGACTAGTAATGATGCTTGTTGTAATACCTACTACTAAAACGGTAATAATGGATAATAGAAAGGTTGAAGTGGATAATAGGAAGCCGCCTATAACAATAACGATGGAATCGATAAAAAATATTAATATCCCCACATTAATACCTGTTTTATCACAGATAAATTGAGCGATTAAGTCTGTCCCTCCAGTGCTTGTCTGAAATCGCAACATCAGACCAATTCCAAACCCTACAAGAATGCCTCCAAGAATCGCACTGTAAAGCGCATCAATTTGAACAAGATTACGGACAGGCTTTAATAAATCAATAATGAAGGAAGACATTATTAAGCCATGTATACTATTGAAAAAATAGGCTCTATATTTAAACCAAGCGATAATAAAAATGGGAATACTAATGACAATAATCATTAAACCGATTTTTAGCTTATATAAATAATGTAAAATTAGCGCTAATCCAACTACTCCTCCATCTAATATTTCATAAGGCGTTAAAAATAAATTAATTCCTAACGACAAAGAAATACTTCCTATTATAATGACAAGACTTTTTGTAAAGAAATACATACAACCCCCCTCCGTAATTACGCATGTCTTATAGTATGAAAATAGGTAATCGAACATGTTATGAAATAACCTTAGATGAATGATCATTTTTATCGAGTATATTTGCTAAATTTCTTCGAAACTTATTCTATTATTTCCCGTAAATACAAGTAAAATTTGATTTTTAAAAAAGGGGGTTCCTTATGGAGCATGCTTTATTAGAACAGGTTAAACATACTAGAATACATTTAAGAAAAGGGCAATTAGAAACAATCTTTGAGGAATTTGATGTGCAGCGAATGAGATTAACAGAGGCACAGCGCCTAGAAAAATATCGCAAAATGCTAGAAAGTCCATTCCGCTTTTTCCGTGGAAGTGCCTATCTATTTTACTTTGATATGGCAAAGACTACCTCTATCTTCCATACTCCTAACAGTAGGCCAACTTGGATTCAAGGTGATATGCATATGGACAACTTTGGGGCCTTTCAAAATGAAGCAGGCACCATTGTCTTTGATGTCAATGATTTCGATGAGGGCTATGTCGGCTCTTATTTATACGATATTATTCGAATGAGCGTCAGTATTGCACTCTATTTAGAAGAACAAGGCTTACATAAGGCAACCCAAGAAACGGCTATTCAATATTTTCTCAATAGCTATATCGATCAACTAAAACGGTTTCAGCGCAAAAAAGATGATCCACTAACACTGATGTTTACAAAGGATAATACTAAAGGACCTGCTAAAAAACTTTTGAAAAAGCTTGAAAAACGTCCACACTCTCTTTTTTTAGAGGATATTTCATATAAGAGTGAAGATGGCCAACGAGCTTTTTTATGGAATGATGAAATTCAACCAGTCTCTTCAGAGGAATACAGTGCCATAGCAAACGCACTTCCAACTTATAAAATTAAGGATATTGCTTATAAGCATGGCTCTGGCACAGCTTCTATCGGTCTAAAACGTTACTATATTTTAGTGGAAGATAAAAAAATTACATCTGAAGAGAATGATTTAGTGCTAGAAATGAAAGAAGTACGTACAGCGATTCCTGCCTATTTCCTCCCCTATCAAGAGCAATTTTGGGATCATTATGAGCACCAAGGAGCACGTGTTGTGGGTACACAAAAAGCTATGCATCATTTAGAGGACCCTCATTTAGCCTATATCACGATGAATAACCAAGAATTTTATATTCGAGAACGCTCTCCTTATAAAAAGAAGATTAAGCCTAAAAACTATAAGGATTTAGAGGATTATTTTACAACAACATCACTTATGGGAAAAATAGCTGCCAAAATACATGCTCGCGCTGATATCGATTATTCTCATGTTTTTACCTATCACAGCGAGGAAGAGATTTTAAAGGCTATAGGTAAAGATCGTACTATATTTATTGAGCAGACAATTTTACAAGCCATGAGCTACAAGGAAATAGTCTACACAGACTTTGACATATTTAAAAGCTTTGTTGAAACAAAATTCAATTTTAAAAAGGACCTCGGCTATTAGCAGAGGTCCCTCTATTCACATTTATTTGTGCTTGGCCTTCATACGAGCAAGCAAAAACCCACCTTTAAATGACTTTGGTTCGTACGAGATAATAAATGCATTAGGCTCAAACTGTTCTACTATTTGAAAGAGTTCACCCTCACGATTCCTCTTCGTTAATATTTCATATTTATAGCGATTACTATCTCGCCCTTCCCCAATATAAATCGTAACCGCAAACCCTTCATTACGAAGAAATCTCACAAGCTCCTCATTCTTATTTTGCGTATTGATGGTCGTATAGACATAGCCTATTGCTAGCTTACGTTCAATTTTGGCCCCTAAAAATATTCCTAATCCAAATCCAACCGCATAAACGCCCATAGCTAACATACTTTGTTTTCCACTAAAAACGAGCGAAAGGCCAAATACATACACTAACATCTCCAACATACCAAATATCGCAGCAAGGAAAGTAATATTCTTTACTAAAAATATTGTACGTAATGTTAAAAAAGGTACATAAACTAGTTGAAGGATTAAAATTAACACGATACTTTGCATTTATTCTAGACCTTTCTGAGAGTAATTATATATAAGTGTATGTTGAAATAGAAAGTTACATTCTATTAATTTTAAATTCCCTTCAAGCAGCAATGTTAAACATTTTAAACAACTGTATAAAAATTCATGAGGTATAAGTGTAATTTTACACTTAATGTGTGATATGGTATTATTCAAGAATATTTAAAGAAGGAGGATGTAAAATATTGAAGAAGAAAATGATAATTATTTTTCTTATCATTAGCTTAAGCACAAATTTATATATATTGGGAAAATGGTTTTTGCTTGATCAATGGTATGAAGCTAATGCTGAGGAACGTGTTATATTAAGCGAAATGGTTCAAAAAACAGTGGCAAGTGAAAAATATAAAGAAATAGCTTCGCAAGAGAAAGTTATCGCTATTGATACAAGTATCGATAAGAATAAAGGCGGCGTATTCCCTTATTATTTTGAAGTAAATGTTCGTACAGATAAACAGACATATATTTTTTATTGTAAAGATAAACAATGTTCAGAGATGGAGAATAGCGGTTGGACTTATTCTAGCTATCAAGACGAACAGCCGCGACTACCATTTAAAAAATGAACAATAGTTTTTTTACATACTAAAATGTCACCTCCTGACCTAAGTAAAAGGTGGTGACATCGTTAGTTTTAAATTAAGTCTCCCAAAGCTCTATTCTCCTTCCCTCTGGATCTTCAATCCAAATAAATTTTCCATATTCATTTGTCATTTTTTCCATTACAATAGGAATTTTCATTTTTTCTAAATGCTTAATACTGTCTTCTATATTTTCCACTTGAAAATTCAACATGACTTGTTGCTCTGTTGGAAAATAGCTGTCACTTTCAGAAAAGAAAGAGAAGATCGTTTGATTGTCTGACTGTGGTGAAATAATAGCACCATTCCAATTTTCAATTTCCAAATTTAGAACCTTACTGTACCATTGTTTAATTTCCTCTAAATTATTGGTCCTCCAAAATACTCCTCCAATGCCCTTTAAGATCATAATATTCTCCTTCCTAACCTATTTGTTATTCTTTAAATTCTAGTTTTAAAGGCATATCCCTTCTTTACTAACCAGTTTCTGTAAGGTGTAGTTGCTCATTCTATCGTCTTCGACTCATTAATATATATGTTGATATTTGATAGCTTACTAGGAGGTTTGTGTTTTTAAGACAGCAAGTTTTCAATTAAGTTCATAATGAGTATTAAAGTACATACAATATCTAGGAGGTGACTAATTTGAGAAAGTTCATTTTTATTTTTACAGCTATAATCATTACTGCAATTGTTGTAGCGATAAATCATAAATCAAGGTCTGCTAATTCTGAAGAAAAATTAGAAAATGCTTTAGTTATAAGCATGGAAGAAACTAAAAAGGAAAATGAGAAGATAAACGAGATATTAAGGAAAATTTCTCAGGAATTTAATAAAAAAGGATTCGATCAAATCGGAATTGGTTTTTCCCATGATGACAGTGTATTTACTATTCAAGCTAAAGATAAGGATTTTATAGAAAAGAAAAAGATTATTATTGAAAATATTATCTTACATGTTGCAAACGAGACGGGTTTTAGAGACTTCAAAGTTGACTACGTAACATTGGATAGTTACGAATTAAGCAATGAAGATGTTAAGCTAAATGAATCGTTAAATGAAGTACTAAAAATAACTTCAAACTTATTAAAAACGAATGGTTATGATAAAGCTAACTATTCAATATCCATTGATCCGAGTAAGGGAATCATGATTGAGGTTACGAAAGAGGACTTAATAAATAAGAAAGAAACAGAAAAGCTTATCGCTAATTCAGTTTATTCTAATACAAATATGAACTTAAAGGTTTTCATAAAAGAAAAAAGCAAAAGTAAAGTTAAAGACCAAGAATGGCAACCTATATTTAGTGCAATAAGAGACGAATTAAAAAAGGAGTTTAAAGAATATAGAGGATTTGCATATTCATTCCACCCTGACCCCTTACAAATTATTATTAAAACGGACTTAGAAAAGCCTAAAGGGTTTTGGAAATCGAATAAAAAAATAAAACATATCACTATGTATGTAGATAAGATAATAGAGTTGAAAAGAGAAGAACTTTCAATTGAGGAAATTCCATATAAAATTATTATACGTGACAAAAATAATCATAAAATAAACTAAGTATTTCATCACGTATTATTTTTTAGATGTTTTCAAAATCTCTTTTACCATTTCATCAAGTTCTTCTGCGATTCATCATGTATCGGGGTTTCAACCAATCCTGTTAAATACCCTCTAAAAAGAACTCTTAACTCTATAACCAAAAAACTTTATATAAACCACTTCTAGTTAACTTTATTAGAAGATAAGATTTCTTGCACATGTGAGACAATTCCACAAAATAGAATACCCCCCCTGATTTTAGTTGAATAAACCCACTGTGGATCTTAATTACAATTGATTTGATAAAAATATGGACCACACATGGATTCATGTGTATGAACATATGTCCAAGTAAAGTTTTTATCAAATATATATATCTTGTTGCATATCAAAATCCCTGGATATTACTTTACTAGCATTTGTATAAAGAAATACTATTGGTGACCCTTGATACATTACATAAAATTCTTCTTTAGATAAATTATCAAATGCTTTTCTCGCAATCTCTTTTTTCAAGCATTCTTTCTTCTCATAACTAAAAATATGCCATTTAAACTGATCATAATTTATTTCTTCTTTTAGTTCTTCACTAATATTTTGTGCGAATGTCTTCTCCCATAAATCAATAATATCCTCTGCTTCATTAACTAATTCTATGAATACACCTTTTTCACGTAAGTTTTGTTTATATATATAATCTTCCTGGATAAAAATTAGTGACCAATAAACATTTTCTAACTCTTCTTCTGGTAAACTATCTAAGATTTTATCAATTTTATCTCTAATCATCTTTTCCTCCAATGACGAATTATAGATTTCATAGCTTTTTATTACTTCTTCAATATAACTGTACCATTCTTTCAATAAGGATTCTTAATTAACTTTGGTGATTTGTATACATCTTATTATTTGTAAATGATTCCGTATTATCACTTCTGAATGGGTACCCCTTTTTCCTCATAAAAAATGCCACCTCCTTAAATCTAAATCAATAGATAAAAGTAGGTGACAACGTTCTTTTCATCAAAATATGTGGGATATTTGTGCCTATGCTTCCCCATGCATTGGGTCTTCCTTATGCTTAGGCCCAATCATGTTGAATAATATATTAAGGATAATTGCTGTGACAGAACCACAGACAATACCATTAGATGTAAGAATTGAAACGCTTGTTGGTAGTGCATCAAAAATGCCAGGAACTACAGATACACCAACACCTAAGCTTACTGATATCGCAGCAATCATCGCGTTTTCTGCTGATTCATTCATTACAGGTACAAGCATGCCCATACCTTGTGTAATCACCATACCGAACATCGCAAGCATCGCCGCACCTAGTACAGATGTTGGAATAATCGTTGTTAACGCTGCGATTTTTGGTAGGAAGCCAAGTGCTACAAGTAAGCCACCTGTGATGTAAATAACTTTACGATCTTTTACACCTGACATACGAGTTAGCCCCACGTTTTGTGAGAATGTTGTATATGGAAAAGCATTGAAAATCCCGCCGATTACTGAAGCAAGACCTTCAGAACGATAGCCACGAGCTAAATCCTTTGAATCTAATTTTTTATTACAAATATCACTTAGTGCAAAATAGACACCAGATGACTCTACTAAAGATACCATTGCTACGAGTGTCATGGTAATAATTGCAGTCACATCAAAAGTTGGCATTCCAAAATAGAAAGGCTGAACCATATGGAATACATCAGCATCTGCTACTGGTGTAAAATCTACTTTACCCATGAATGCACCTAAAATAGTACCGACTACTAATCCAATAAGAATCGAGATTGCACGGACAAACCCTGTAGAAAAACGATAAACAATTAAAATAATGACTAATGTAATGAACGCTAAAGCAACATTAGAAGCAGAGGCAAAATCCTCAGCACCTTGTCCACCAGCCATATTGTTTAAAGCCACAGGTAATAAGGAAATACCAATAATAGAAACTACCGATCCCGTAACTACTGGTGGGAAGAATTTCACAAGCTTACCGAAGAAGCCAGCAATAATCATCACAATTACACCAGATGCAATAATAGAACCATAAATATCTGTGATACCTTGCTCCGGGTTTGTACCGATAGCAATAATTGGACTTACTGCTGTGAATGTACAGCCTAGTACTACTGGTAAGCCAATACCGATAAATTTACCTGAATAAACCTGTAAAAGTGTTGCGATCCCGCACATCATAATATCAATCGCCACTAAATACGTCATTTGTGTTGAATCAAAGCCAATTGCCCCACCAATAATTAGTGGCACTAAGATGGCTCCAGCATACATCGCAAGTAAATGTTGAATCGCTAGCGTCGTTGATTTAAAGGTATTCATTACGCGCGAGCCTCCGCAGCAAATGTTACTTTGCCATCTTCAAGAGAGTCTACAATCGCTAATGACTCAACGCGAACACCTTGTTCACGCAATAATTTCCCTCCATCTTGGAAGCCCTTTTCAATAACGATGCCCACACCCACAACATTCGCACCAGCTTGTGCAGCAATATCAAGTAAGCCTTTGACAGCTTCACCATTTGCTAAGAAATCGTCAATGATTAAAATATTGTCATCTTCATTTAAGAAATTACGTGATACAGAGATATCATTTGTTTCATTCTTTGTGAATGAATGTACCTTTGATGAGTAAAGGTTATCTGAAAGTGTTAAAGATTTACGTTTACGAGCAAATACTACAGGTGCACCAATTTCTAAGCCTAGCATGACAGATGGTGCAATGCCTGAAGATTCAATTGTTAAAATCTTAGTAATAACTTGATCAGAGAAACGATTTGAGAATTCGTGACCAATTTCCTTCATTAACATCGGATCAATTTGATGATTTAAAAATGAATCTACCTTTAATACTGATGAAGATAAAACCTTACCTTCTTGCATAATTTTGTCGTGTAATAACTTCATTTCTTTCATATCCTTCTTTCGTTAATAATAATAAAAAAACGCTGGATGTCTTGTTTCCATTCAGCTACGAGTGGAGCAAGGCATTCAGCGTAAAAACGTCGAAACGAATAGAAAACATCATTAAAATTGAAGTTCTCTAAAAGCATTGCTACCCATAGTCGATTTATTTACGGTAAATCGGTAGAAACTTGCGAGCCCTATTCTCGCTATTATATGAGTGGATTGTATGAAACTATCAGAATAACCAATTTATCACTTTATTCGGTAAGAGCTTATATCTCATATTGAAAAAAGTTTAATTTTTCGGAATTTAATGGTATTCTGCAACTTTTCAATTGTAAACGTTCGTGTTTTCAATCAACGTACTGATTATAACAGACTATTTTCTAGCTTGCTAGCATTATTTTGATAAATGGAAAGGTACTGTCATAATGACGACATTTCTGTGAAATAACAGTGTCGTACGAATTAATAAGCTAGATTGATTGTGTAGCATATGGTGCCACCCTTTTTTCGGTAAAAATTGTGGGATGACAACTGTTACTTTATGACCTGTCTTCGTACATTGATGTTCCACCTTATCAATAAATTTAATCAATGGCTGTGTGATACTGCGATATGGTGAATAATAAGTTACTAGTCGTACATCTGGTTGCCAGGCCTTCCATTTCTCTTCAAAAGCCTTTGCATCCGCTTGGTCGAAGGCTACGTAAAATGCAATTACCTTCTCAACATGTAATGATTTCGCATAATGAAGGGAATTTTCAACAACTTTCGTTATACCAGCTACTGGTACAATAAAAACATTCCCCTCAATAGCAGCTAGTTCCTCATGATTTAATCTTAATTGTTCTCCAACGGCCTGATAATGGAGCTTAATCCGATGGAATAGAAAAATAATAATTGGTAAAAAGATAAACACTGGCCATACTTGAGGCATTTTTGTTACAAAAAACATCATCGCTACGATGAAAGAAATAGCAGCACCAATTGTGTTGATCGTAAATTTTGCAATCCATCCTTTAGGTTTATCACGCCACCATTTTCGCATCATTCCTGTTTGCGCTAATGTAAACGGAATAAATACCCCTACAGCATATAGTGGAATTAAATGCTCAGTTGCTCCATCAAATAAAATGATTAAGACAATAGCCGCTGCACCTAGCATCAGGATGCCATTTGAATAACCAAGACGGTCTCCCCGAATTTGGAATATTCTTGGGATAAAGCCATCCTTTGATAAATTTACTGCTAACAAAGGAAATGCTGAGTAACCTGTATTTGCAGCAAGAACTAAAATCATTGCCGTTGTACCCTGGACAATGTAATAAAATAGATTTCTACCTACGCTCGCTTCTGCAAGTTGAGAAACAACTGTAGCTTCCGCTGTTGGCGCAATCCCATAAAAATAAGCCAAACTAACAATGCCTATAAATAAAACGGCTAAAATAGCACCCATTGCTAAAAGCGTTTTAGCTGCGTTATTAGGAGCAGGATTTTTAAAATTAGGGATGGCATTTGAAATAGCCTCTACCCCTGTTAAAGCTGAGCTCCCTGATGCAAATGCCTTTAATAAAATAAATAAACTAATTCCTGCAACCGGTGTACCGACCTTTGGATGTAGCTCTGCTGGCACCTGACCAGTTGCGACATGATAGAGCCCCATTCCAATTAACAAGAGCATAACACCTACAAACAGATAGACTGGGTATGCCAAAATAGAAGCAGATTCTGTTACACCACGTAAGTTTAAGATTGTTAAAAAAACCACAAAGAATATAGCAATGGGTACATTGTAGGGGTGGAGGCTTGGAAATGCCGAAGTAATGGCATCTGTACCTGCTGATACACTTACCGCTACTGTTAAAATATAATCAACAAGTAAGGACCCTCCAGCCACAAGACCTGCATTTACCCCTAAATTCTCCCGTGATACTACATAGGCCCCTCCCCCATGTGGATAGGCGAAAATAACTTGACGATAGGAGAGAATTAGTGCCACAAGCAAGATAACGACTCCAGCAGCAATTGGTAGAGAGTACCAAAGGGCAAGTGTACCCACTGTCATCAGGACAATTAAAATTTGTTCTGGTCCATAGGCTACTGAAGACAAGGCATCTGATGATAATATGGCTAATGCCTTTGTTTTACTAAGCTTTTGTTCCCCTAACGCATCGGATCTTAATGGTTTACCGATTACATAACGTTTGAATGAGGATTTCATTGTTAAACACCTTCTAGTTTTATAGAGTGTGTTTCGCCTTTCTAAATAAGATCAAAAAACGCCTACAAGTCATCACTAAATAAGACTTGTAGACGCTCATCCGTCTGCCAAGCTCCAACTTTTCTGCTCTTAACGCTTACGAGGTTAGCTGTCGGATTCGGGCCTGAGTAGCCCTACTCTTCAAATGAAGAGATTCACCCCAAGGATGGCTGATGCCATCCGTCAAAAATGGGTCCCCCGCGTTTAGTTGCTTCAGCGATTTAGAAATTTGAAACTTTTATAATGATGTCATATTACGCCTGTCAATTAAAAAAGTAAAGAAGAAAATTTTTCACTTTTATGAGAGAAAAACATAGACTTTTTTTCGAAATCGTTTGGAATTCACCTACAAATGCCAAGCAAATTCTCTCAGAACAGCAAAAGGCTACTGTAAAAGTATGCTCTACTTTTACAGTAGCTCTCTATATTAGTCATTATAATCCTGTTCAAAATCAACAATATTCCCCGTCATAGAATCCACATCTACTTCATATTCATATTGACCATCTTTCAATTCAATTTCATAGATGCCATCATCGAGCTTAATTTTTGTTACAGTACCTTTTGCTTTCTTTAAGGCTGTTTCGATAGCCTGCTCTTTAGTAATGTTAGTAGTTACTGTAGTTGCTAGTTTATTGTCGTCCATATCATCGTTATCTCGACGTTCTTTTTTCTGCTTGAGTAATTTCCCAGTATAAGCATCAAATTTCAAATCATATTCTTCTGTATCAGTATAGACCTCTACTTCATAAATAGAACGATACTGATTTTTGTCTAACTCGATATCCGCTACTGTACCATCAACTACTGTAAGGGCCTTCTTCTCAATCTCTTGCATTGTTAACACCTTTTTTTCTTGAGCATCTCCAGATAATAATGTTGTCGAGCCAATCGCTGCACCAACCCCAAGTGTAACTACTAATGCTGGAATCATAATCATTTTTTTCATATCTATCTCTCCTTTGTTTTATCTATTCTTAGCTTACCAAGCAAAGATGATAGAACTATAAGAGAAACATTAGAATTTCATGAGAATGAATTATTGATCATCATCCCATGTAATGGACAGAACTTCCCCTGAAACAGCATGGATTTGAAAAGTGGCTTCGTCATCCTGTGTTTCAATTTCAACTAAATAATAACCACCTTCTGCCGTTTCTTCAAAATCAACTGAGTCCACTTCCCCCGTCAATTGTCCTAGCGCTATTTGAATAGCCTGTTGTTCAGTAATTATAGGTTCTTCTACAGGTGGTTTATGCGGCTCAACATTTTCCACCGATACTATTTCACCCGAGTAGGCATTGACAGTTAAATCTTTTTGTTGGTTTTCTTTCTCAACACGTACCGTATAAGTGGTATCTGTTAACTTTATACTTTCAACATCACCATATTTCTGTTTTACCATTTGTCTTATTTGCTTTTCAGTTAACAATAACTTCGTTTGTCCTTCTTTTATTGTTAAATCAGTTACCTGTTGTGTTTTAGCATCTAGCATAGCTATATACTTGACATTGTCACGTGTAAAAAACATTTCATAGGTGTCTCCTTGTTTCTTCACCTGCGTAACATGGGCTTTATAGATGGCTTCAATATGGTTTATAGCCTCTGACTTGCTAAGTGGTTCAACATGAAAATAGCGATACTGAATAAACCACAGCGTTCCACTACAAAGAAGGAGAATAACAATTATTATCAGAACCCATTTTTTCATTGCTCCTCCTCCTTTGGTATACATAGGGTAAAGCTTGTTCCTTCTCCAAGTGTACTTTTCACATCAATGGTTATGCCCAGTTGTTCTGCAAGCTCATGGGCTATCGCAAGCCCTAATCCAGAGCCACCTGTCTTACGATTTCGATCCTCTGTTACCCGATAAAAACGCTCAAACAAATGAGGTAAGTGCTCCTCTGGAATACCTATACCAAAATCTTGGATGGTAATGCAGGCATGATTGGTTGTTTCTGCTGTAAGAATACGCACCTCACCCTCACTATACTTTCTAGCATTATCGAGCAAAATAAAAAGTAGTTGCTTCAAGATTTTTTCATCACTATAAATAAATCTTGGAAGCTTCGCATCGACTATAAATGTTCGATGATAAGCCTGCTGCATTTGTGAGGCAACTTTCTGCAAGAACGGTTCAAGCTCTAGCTGTTCCAAATGAATAGCCAGATGCTCATTATTTTTAGCTAGTTCTAGCAATTGTAGTACCATTTCATGCATGCGAGTCGATTCATTAGCGATCGCTTGTAATGATTCTTGCGCAACTTCACGATTATCAAAGCCTCTTCGAAGGAGTAATTTTGCATAGCTTTCAATAACGGTAATCGGCGTTTTTAGCTCATGGGAAGCATTTGAAACAAACTCTTGTTGCTTTTGATAATGCTGTTCAAGCTTCTCCATCATCATATTAAAGGTACGATTAATGTTTGTTAACTCGTCTCCACCCTTTTCAGGAATATCTATTTTTTCATATTTCCCTGTCGCTGCACTTTTACGCATAGTAATGTTTAAACGCTCTAGTGGTAATAAAATTAAGCGCCCAAGTACTAAGCTTGCTAAGAAAATGGGGAGCGTTGCCATAATAGATACAACGACTAAGATCACCTTTAGTAAGTCTAATGTCTGCTCTACCTCTTCCATGGATTGCTGTAATGTTATGTCTACAACTGTTCCGTCTATCCAAATGGTAGGCATCGTGTAGGTAATGGAAGGGACCTCTGGCATTTCAAGTGTAGCCTGAACCTTTGTTTTCAAACGCTCTCCATCATAAATATAGACAGCACCGTCCGTTGGCATATATGCCCTTAATACTTGCTGGAGGTTGGTTTGTGCATTTAACTGACTCAGTGAAGAGCTTAAATCATTTGCCCGTGACTGGAGCTGATTGTATTCCGTATCATAGGCAAATTTCTCATACAAAAAATAAATGCCATTAGTAGTTGCCACTAAAATGACAAGCATGAGCATCGTTGTTAGTAAATGAATTTTTGTTTTAAGTCTCATAGCTATGTTCCTTTAGCACATACCCAACTCCACGAACCGTTTGAATAATGGGCTTTGCATTAGCAGCTTCAAGCTTTTGTCGGACATAACGAATATAAACATCTACAACATTTGTATCTCCATAATAATCATAGCCCCATACAGCCTCTAGAATTTGCTCTCTAGTCAGTACCTGTTTTGGATGCTTTAGTAAATAGAACAACAAATCATATTCTCGGGGTGTCAGTTGAATCTCCTTATCAAAATATACAACTTCTCTTGTTTGCTCGTTTATAGATAAATGTCCAAATGTGAGAGCAGCTTGCTTTGGACTAGCCTTTTGTGAAAAACGTAAAGCATTGCGAATACGCGCAAGCAGCTCCTCAATTTCAAACGGTTTTGTCACATAATCATTGGCGCCTAAATCTAGCCCCTTTACTTTATCCTCCACCTCACTTTTGGCAGTCAGCATAATAATAGGTGTTTGGGTTTCTGTTGCACGAATTCGCTTTAGCACGTCAATACCACTCATCTCAGGTAGCATGACATCCAGTAGGATTAAATCCCATTGCTGCTCACGATATTGAAGTAAACCGTCTGTTCCTGTATGAGCCATTACTGCTTCATAGCCTTCAAATTGAAGCTCTAACTGTAGCACTCGCGCAATTTTTTCTTCATCTTCTATAATTAAAATTCGATTGGTCATGTCGAATCCATCCTTCACCTTTTCTTTTCATCGTAAACGATGCAAGCGGTGAAAGTCTAATTAGAAAATGATGAGAATTGTCCATACTTATTAAACAAAAGATAATGCAAACTACTTCACTTTTTTTATTCCTAGCGTTAGAATACTAATATCTTATTTTCCTATAGGAAACTTTATTTCGTTGATGATACTTTTTGAAACGAGGGAACAATATGGTTTATAAACGAGTCACAAAATCGCCAGCCGAGGCTGTTTTAGACGGAGATATAAAAGGTTGGCGACGCTTTTTACCGTTTTTAGGGCCCGCTTTCATTGCAGCCGTAGCTTATATCGACCCTGGAAATTTTGCCACAAATATAACAGCAGGCTCACAATATGGCTACTTGCTACTTTGGGTAATTGCCTTTTCCAATTTAATGGCTGTTTTAATTCAATCCTTATCTGCAAAGCTTGGAATCGCGACAGGAAAAAACCTACCTGAAGTGGCACGCGAGCATTTTTCTAAAAAAACCTCTATATTCCTTTGGATTCAGGCAGAGTTAGTTATCATTGCCACAGACCTTGCTGAATTTATCGGTGCAGCCTTAGGGCTTTATTTGTTATTTAATATTCCAATGCTACCAGCAGCATTGATTACAGCGGTTGGCTCATTTGCTATTTTAGAACTCCAAAGACGAGGATTCAGAGCCTTTGAAGCGGGGATTTCTGGTATGGTTTTAATTGTCGTATTAGCATTTGCCTTCCAAACATTTTTAGCGCAGCCAGCATGGGGCGATGTGGCGATTGGCATGTTCACACCACACTTTGAAGGTGTAGATTCACTATTATTAGCAACAGGTATTTTAGGTGCAACCGTCATGCCTCATGCTATTTACTTACATTCTTCATTAACTCAAAGCCGTATTATTGGTCGTAATGAAGAAGAAAAAAGACGCATTTTCCGTTTTGAATTTATTGATATTATCATCGCTATGATTATTGCTGGAGCTATTAATATGAGCATGCTTATTATCGCCGCAGCAGTATTCCATACACAAGGCGTTGTAGTTGAAGATTTAGATGTTGCCTATAACGGCTTAAAAGAGGCTCTTGGCCCATTGGCTGCCATTTCTTTTGGTCTTGGTTTACTTATTGCAGGGCTTGCTAGCTCCTCTGTAGGGACTTTAGCCGGTGATGTAGTCATGCAAGGCTTTATTCAAAGAAAAATACCTCTTTATTTACGTAGAGCAATTACCATGGTACCTCCACTTGCAATCATTGCATCTGGTGTGAATGCAACCTATGCTCTAGTTCTTAGTCAGGTTGTTTTATCATTTGGTATTGCCTTTGCACTTATCCCTCTTGTTATGTTTACAAGTAAACGAGACATCATGGGTAGCCTAGTTAATCACCGTATTACAACAATTTTGGGTTGGTTTGTCGTAGTCATTGTTGTTACGCTGAATATTTACTTACTGTGGGAAACAATATTTGGATAATAAAAAGCCAGGTACTCTGTAGATAGAATGAGTACCTGGTATTTTTTTGATTAAACATCCACCTTTTCAATATTTCTAATGGCTAAATAGGCAATGCCTAGACCTACAATTGCTAAAGTAATAGGAATAAAAATAATATCGTTTAACGTAAAGTTACCTGTATTAGACGAAGTCAGAGATACTATTATAATTGATGAAATAATAGTTGCTGGTATGGAGTATTTTCTCATTCCGAAATACAATGGGATTAATGCTATACCCGAGGCAGCAATCGTATTCATCAATACGGAAGGAATGTGTTGTAAGATTAATGAGCTTGATAGTACATTTGGAATCAAATCAAATTTATCACTAATAACACAGAAAGCCGTTGTAATAAAAGCATTTGAAATGATGATCGTACTAAACGTAAAAAGCATTACAATGGCAAGCTTCGCGACGATTAATTTCTTTCTACTTATAGGATACATAAAAGCTAAGGTGATGGTCTTAAATTTATATTCTCCGATAATCAACTTAGCTATTAACGTAGAAGCAAAAATACTAAAGACGACTCTAATCATTGATTCAATGACACTTAAAGCAACCTGGTAATTTTCAAGGTCTTGGTCCCCCTCCACTTTGGAAATACCTACTACCAAAAATAGAAATCCAAGAATAATAAAATTAGCAATAATAGCCCCCTTAACGTATGAGCCTAAATGATACTTTTTCATTTCTAAACGCATTAAATTAAGCATGGACAACTCCTCCATTGATTAATTTTAGGAAATAATCCTCAAGTGAGCTTGTTTTTTTGCTTATCTCTTCAATTTCGATGTCATGTTCAATTAATGTTTTTGTTAGGCTCTTTTGGGATACTGTCGAATCATAAACTCTAATAGAGTTGTCATCCATCAGCTTAAAATTAGCAATCTTCAATACACTTTCTAAAATAAAAGCTGCCTTCTTGCCATCATTGACAATGACTTCAATATAATCTGCTTGATTACGATTAATTGTTTCCATTGTAACTTCCGTGAGTAGCCTACCATCCTTAATGACACCTATTGTATCAGCCAATTGTTCAATTTCCCCTAATATATGGCTGGAGATGATAATCGTAATACCATACTCCTTACAGAGCATTTTGAAGAGCTCTCTCAACTCTTTAATCCCTACAGGATCTAATCCATTAATTGGTTCATCTAAAATAAGAAGTTCTGGCTTTGTTATAATGGCACGTGCAATGCCTAGTCTCTGTTTCATCCCTAGAGAAAAGTCTTTTACACGCTTCTCTTCTGTATTTGATAATTTTACTAAATTTAGAACATGAGCAATTTCTTTTTTATCGTAATACCCCATATATTCGCAATGCAGTTCTAAGGTCTCCTTAGCCGTCAATTTTTCATAGAAAATAGGATACTCAATAATCGTTCCCATTCTTTTTAGTACTTCATAGGATCGATCCGTCAGCTTTTCGCCAAATATTTCTACATCCCCGCTTGTTGGCTTCGTCAGATTTGTTAGCATCTTCATGACAGTGGTTTTACCTGCACCATTTGGACCTAAAAATCCATAAATCTCTCCCTTTTTGACGTTCATATTGACAGTGGATACCACTTCTTTACCATCGTACACTTTCGTAAGCTGATTTGTTTTTACAATGTATGTCATGTAAATCTCTCCCCCAATTGTGGCTAGTTTCATTATAAAAAATGAACCTCTCTAATTAATTACTTGATTCTTACAAATTTCTTAAGAGCAAAATAAAAGCCTGTAAAGCATTGAAAGCTCTACAGGCAGTGTGAATTCAATACATCATTCGTTTTAAAGCAATTGTAAAAATGGTCTTTTTATAAGGAATACTTGATAGCTGGATGGAACCATCCATTATTTCCACAAGACGCTTTGTAATGGTTAGACCTAGGCCGCTTCCCTGGAAGGATTTATTTCGAGAGTCTTCTAGTGTATACATTCTTTCAAAAACAGTATCGATATGATATTCATCAATGCCCTTGCCTTGATCCCACACATCAATATAAATGTTTGTCTCATCATTTCTTACGGTTAAGCCAATCACATTGCCATCCGCTCCATAAGCTATAGCATTTGATAATAGATTGTTTAGAACTCTATCTAACGCTTCTTCATTACCAAGGGCATACATAGGAAGTTCGGGGATTGAAATATTGATATTTAATCCCACCGATGTGACCATATCGTAAAAGGATAAAATATTTTTTCGGCATATTTCACAAACATTGATTTTCGTGATTGGATAATTTGCATCTCCTGCCTCTAATTTTGCCAGATCAAAAAATGTATGAATGATTTTTAATACTTCTAACGTTTTAGCATGAACACCAGTGAGTAATCGCTGTCGCTCTTCCTCACTAATTGAACTTTGAAGCTGAAGTATTTCAATATAGCCTAATACAACTGTTAAAGGTGTTTTAAGATCATGTGAAATATTTGCCAACATCTTTTTCATTGAATCTTCCATTTTTCGATGTGTAGCAAGAACCTTTTGCTTGTCATCCAATAAGGCATTTATTGTAATCAGTAATTGCTGAATTTCTGGATTTGTCGTAGCAACTAAAACCTTTTCATTAGTTGGTTTATTAACAATTGCTTGTATTTTTTCATGCATGTATTGGATTGTATCATCTTGTTCTTTTTTTACTTTTCTTTGATAAAGAATAATACCCGCCAGCAACAAAATAATTAGTAATAGACATAACGTCATATTTTATCCCTCAAACTTATAGCCAATTCCCCACAGCGTTTTTATATAATGAGGATTAGACGGATCATCTTCAATTTTTTCGCGAAGTCTTCTTATATGTACATTAATAATATTTTCATCACCGTAGTAAGTATCTTTCCATATTGTCTGATAAATTTGCTCCTTAGTAAAAACTCGCTGGCGATTTGTTACAAGCAATTTTAAAATGGCAAATTCCTTAGATGTTAGTTTCACTTCTTGCCCATCTTTATCTACAGAAAAGTTAATCATATTTATCGTTAAATTATCGATCACTACTACATCTTGTTTGTTATCCACTTGACTAGAATATTTGGTTGCTCGTCTAATAACGGCTTTTACGCGAGCAGAAAACTCTAGCATAGAAAATGGTTTAGCAATATAATCATCTGCACCTAAGCCTAACCCTAAAGCTTTATCTACATCACTATCCTTTGCTGACATAATGATGATAGGAAGCGCTGCTTGTTCTCGAATTATTTTTAGTACTTCTAATCCATTAAGTTTAGGAATCATAATATCTAAGATAACTAAATCAAATGAATGGTTTAAACAATACTGTAATGCCTCTTCTCCATTCTTTGCAGTTGTAACACCGAAGCCTTCCAATAGTAAAAAGTTTTCTACCATTTCACGAATAGCCTCATCATCTTCAACTAGTAAAATATGTTTTTGCATTTTCATGCACCTCTTCCTAACTAAAAAGCCATTAGTATGACTTTCCACATCTATAGTATATTACCATATATATGATATAGATTAAGAAATAAATTTAACGCCCAAATATAAAAAAGCCGTCCTATCAACCGTCATACAACGGTATACAGAACAGCTTTTCTATTTAATCCTCCACTTTTAAATCACACTCATTAAGTGGAAGCATTTTTGTTTTATGTTTAATTTTATAGCCTAACCATAATAGTAAGAAAAATGGAATTCCAATATAAGAAACTAGAATACCGTACCAATCGATTTTGTCTCCTGTAAAGGCTGTGTAATTTTGTCCAATGACCACAATCATACAAACTGTAAAGGCGAATAGTGGTCCGAATGGATACAATTTTGCTTTATAAGGTAATAGCTTTGGATCTAAGCCCTGTGCGTCGAATGCACGACGGAAACGATAATGACTAAATGCAATGCCAAGCCATGCAATAAAGCCAGACATTCCAGAGGCATTTAATAGCCAGATATACACCACACCGTCACCGAAAAATGACGCTAAAAATGCTAAACAGCCTACAGCTAATGTTGCTAGTAGCGCGTAAATTGGAATACCACGGCGACTAAGCTTTGTAAAGATTTTAGGCGCATGACCATCCACCGCTAATTGCCATAACATACGAGATGATGCATAGAGCCCTGAGTTACCTGCTGATAGCATAGCCGTTAAAATAATAGCGTTCATTAACGACGCAGCAAAGGCGATACCTAAGCGATCAAACACTAATGTAAATGGTGATACTGCAATATCTTCTGATAATAAGCGCTCATCTGTGAAAGGAATCAGCATTCCTATTGCACCAATTGCTAAAATATAGAATAAAAGAATACGCCAGAATACGGATTTTACAGCTTTCGGAATATTTTTACCTGGATCATCAGTTTCACCAGCTGTTATACCTAGAAGCTCTGTTCCTTGGAATGAAAACCCTGCAGCCAGGAAAATACCAAAGGTAGCAAGGAAGCCCCCATGGAATGGCCCATCACTAATAAAGAAATTTGTGAAGCCTACAGGTGCCTGACCACCTAAAATACCAAAAATCATTAATAAACTAATAATAATAAAAACAATGACCGTTGCTACTTTAATCATAGCAAACCAATATTCACTTTCACCATAGCTCTTTACAGAAAGTAAATTAAACGTTAGCACAACAGCAATAAATAATACTGTCCAAAGTGCTGATGAGCTATCTGGGAACCAATATTTCATTATTAAAGACACTGCTGCAATTTCTGCTGCAATCGTAATTGCCCAGTTATACCAATAGTTCCAACCTAAAGCGAAGCCTAGTGCTGGATCTACGAATTTTGTTGCATACGTACTAAATGAACCTGATGATGGCATATAAGCAGCCATCTCTCCTAAGCTCGTCATTAGGAAGTACACCATAACACCAATTAAGGCATAGGCAAGCAATGCGCCTCCTGGCCCTGCTTGTGCAATGGCACCACCACTAGCTAAAAATAGCCCCGTACCAATTGTACCGCCTAAAGAAATCATTGTAATATGACGGCTTTTTAATTCTTTTTTCAGCTTTGGTTCGTTATGACCGAGCTGATTTACTTTTATTTCACTCACGATATAGCTTCCTTCCTATTTATGAGGCAAAAAAATGCCATCACATGAACAATGTGATGGCTAAGTTAATCCTCAGTTTTTCCTAAATGATAGCTCAACACGTTGTACAAACGTGACAGTTCTGTTCCTTTCGGAGACAGCCCCAGCATGAGGTTTTCAAGTCCCCTCACACTTCGGCAATATTTCCTTTCAGCTAATCTCATCAATGCTTGTCATTTCAATTAGCATACTTATAAATATCGCGACCTCTACCTCAATACAAACATGAGGCATATAATTATTAAATTTATGATGATTATTATACTAACATAAGACCATAGACATTTCAACAACACGGAAAATGTTCTGTATTTTATGAATCTTCTACTATTTTTAATAGTGTGATAAAGTGTTATAGTAGTTCAATTAGAATGGTTAATAACAGGGGGGAGTTATTTTGACTACAAATGATCATTCCGCTAGTTATCCAAGTAAAAAAATTAGCTGGAAAGGAACAACATTACTTTTAGTCTTTGGGGTTATTTTTATTGCCTCTACATTACGAATGCCATTAACTGTTGTTGGTCCAATCATATCCTTTATCCGTGATGATCTTGGTATCTCTAATGTATTAGCAGGCTTTCTAACAACTATTCCATTGCTTGCTTTTGCCATCATATCGCCTTTTGCACCTATCGTAGCACGTAAACTAGGGCTTGAGCTTACTTTATTTTTATCCACTATTCTATTGGCCTTAGGGATAGTTCTACGCTCACTTGGAACAACAGGATTACTTATATTTGGTACTATGCTAATTGGCGTAGCAATATCTTTTGGAAATGTACTCATTCCAGGATTACTAAAATTGAAATTTCCATACCATGTAGGCTTACTGATGGCCTTCTTCACCATGTCCATGAATTTAACTGCTGGCCTTGGCGCAGGTATTAGCTATCCAATAGCTAATTCATCATTAGGCTGGCAAGGGGCTTTGGCCATTGCTCTTGTACTTGTTGTCGTTACGATTTTAATTTGGATACCTCAATTAAAATCAAATAAACCTGAACCAACTACCTCATCTAAAAAGTCAGGTCCACCACTATGGAAATCACCTGTTACGTGGGCCGTCACAGGCGCAATGGGTTTACAGTCTTTATTATTCTACACGACTGCAGCTTGGATTCCAGAAATCTATATTGCCCAAGGATTAGCTCCTGATAAGGCTGGCTGGATGTTTTCTATTATGCAATTCTCTCAAGTTCCAATGGCATTAGCTGTGCCTATTATTGCTAGTAAAATGACTTCACAGCGACCTCTTGTACTGATGTTTACGTCGTTCTATTTAGTAGGCTTTGTTGGTGTTGTAATGGAATGGACAAGCCTTGGAGTACTTTGGATGGTCCTTCTAGGATTAGCAGGTGGTTCTTCATTCGCATTAGCCATGATGTTTTTCACCCTTCGCACCCGTACTGCCTTTGAAGCAGCAGATTTATCAGGCTTTGCACAATCTTTAGGGTATTTATTTGCCGCAATTGGTCCTATTCTTTTTGGCTACTTGCATGATTTATTCGGTGGCTGGGATATTGCTGGCTGGCTTTTTGTAGTTGTGGCAATGGTACTTTTCTTCTGCTCAATGAGAGCTTCTAAAGATGAATATGTCCATTAAATTGGAGCAGATGGGAAATGGCATATGTTTCTCATCTGCTTTTTTATCAACCTATTTATTCAGCTGCTCTAATAACCTTAGCAGTTCCGCAAGACGGTCTGCTGCTTCGTTATTGTGCACTGTAATAGCCGTTAAACTAGGGATAGCCTCTTGTAAGAGTAGATAGCTGAAATAATAATAGCTTAAAAATGCTGTCTGCTCATAGCCCGTCGGCGTTTCTCTTTCCCACTCTTGATCGTCATCCTCTTCATTTTCTGTCCATAAGTAGTTTCTATCTAGCAGCTTCTGCATGGGTTGAACAGTTTGTGTTGGCTCTAAATAATCCACAGTAATCGCCTGAGCAACGGCTAAATAAAGTTCAATTTCTTGTAAGGAGACATCCTCCCTATCTTGGCTACCCAGCTTTTTTAAAAGGATTAACAAAACCCATGGTGTCACCTGCCAAAGTGTACCTTGATGTTCAATTAACTCAGCTAGTTGTCGGTAATTTTCCTCTTCAATCAGCTGCGGAATGGCTGCACCTCTTCCATAAGGTGTGGTCAATTGTTGCCACGGGATATCTGGAATTTGCTGCTCCAACATAGTGGATCACCCTCTTCTTAAAATACAATTAATTGATAAATTTACTGATAGGAAATTGAAGAGTCTTCTATTGTTAATAGCATGGTTTTTGATAAAAATAATTTGGTGTATGATAGACATTTACATAGGGCTTATGGAAAATATGCGTTGTTGCAGGTGAAAGCGGTGGAATTAACCATGTCCAGTTGCCTGTAACTTCCCGTTCAGCCGATAGCTCTGCTTCCTCAAATAATTTAAACTGCTGAGCCGCTGTATGATGATCGACAATGCTTACCCCATCTTCTTTAAAGGAATGGAGAACTGCTATATTAAGCTCCACTAATGCACGATCACGCCAAAGAGAAGCTTGTTTGGTTGTATCAAGATTAAAAATCTCAGCAATAGCTGGTAGCATATTATAGCGGTCATGATCAGCTAAATTACGTGCTCCAATTTCTGTCCCCATATACCAACCATTAAAAGGAGCAGCTTGGTAATCAATGCCTGCCATTCGAAAACGCATACTCGAGATAATGGGTACAGCATACCATTTCATCTCTAATTTTTCTATTTCAGCTTCCTCTGGATGGCGGATTGGCACCTCTAAAATATATTCTGCTGGAATTGTAAACAGCCTTGGAGCTCGCCCATCTACTTGTATAACAAGTGGTAACACATCAAAAGCTGTTCTCTCACTTTTCCAGCCTAGCGTTTCACATACTTGTGTAAACGCAACAGAATGAGAATCACCTATAACACCTAATTCCGTTTCATAGCCCGCATAACGGATAAGTTGGTGATTCCAAATCCGTACTCGATCTGAGGCAAACACGGTTATTGTAGGGCGGATTTTCCCACTATTTGTTGCATACTCGATATGCTCTAGTAATTTTCGAAAAATATCCTCTTCGTCTAAAAGATCTCGTGCGTCTACTACATGCAATGACTGCCAAAACAAGCGTCCAATACATTTGTTACTATTACGCCATGCGACACGTGCTCCAAAAACTAGTTCCTCTGTTGTGGGGTAATATTCACCTTCACTCTTAATCTCTTGCAATCTATTCTCTAACCAAAGATCTGATTTATTTTGTTCTTTCTGATATTGACTTAAGAATTGCTCTATCTCCTGTATACTCATATCGATTCCTCCACTTATCCTCATATTAGAGCAACGATACGGCAAGCACCATGAAAATAGCTGTTGAAAAAACATACATATTGCATATATGAAATAGTTTGTTCAAATTTATTAGTGGGTGAAACATGTGATTGATAAATGGAACAGGACCTTGAAATGAGCTAAAGCATTTATACTGTCCTATGTTCACCATAAAAAAGCTACAGAACCTTTTAATGGTTTTATAGTCTTGGTTGAACATCTACATATAGAAAAAAGCATGTAACACACATCTGTGCTACATGCTTGATGACCCGTACGGGATTCGAACCCGTGTTACCGCCGTGAAAGGGCGGTGTCTTAACCACTTGACCAACGGGCCGTGGCTCCGAAGGCAGGACTCGAACCTGCGACAACCTGATTAACAGTCAGGTGCTACTACCAACTGAGCTACTTCGGAATAATGATGGGCCTAAATGGACTCGAACCATCGACCTCACGCTTATCAGGCGTGCGCTCTAACCAGCTGAGCTATAGGCCCATTTTGGAGCGGGTGATGAGAATCGAACTCACGACATCAGCTTGGAAGGCTGAGGTTTTACCATTAAACTACACCCGCAAATAATGGTGGGTCAGGACGGAATCGAACCGCCGACACTTAGAGCTTCAATCTAATGCTCTACCAACTGAGCTACTGACCCGAAATGGAGGAGGTAGAGGGATTCGAACCCCCGCGCGGTGTTACCCGCCTGTCGGTTTTCAAGACCGATCCCTTCAGCCAGACTTGGGTATACCTCCAAAAATATTGAAATGGTGGAGCCTAGCGGGATCGAACCGCTGACCTCCTGCGTGCAAGGCAGGCGCTCTCCCAGCTGAGCTAAGGCCCCATTTAAATAAAAGATGGTCGGAATGACAGGATTCGAACCTACGACCCCTTGGTCCCAAACCAAGTGCTCTACCAAGCTGAGCTACATTCCGTAAAATACATTTATTGGCGCGCCCGACAGGAGTCGAACCCATAACCTTCTGATCCGTAGTCAGACGCTCTATCCAATTGAGCTACGGGCGCTTAGTAAATAAAAATGATGAGCCATGAAGGACTCGAACCTTCGACCCTCTGATTAAAAGTCAGATGCTCTACCAACTGAGCTAATGGCTCGTTAAAGAAAAAAATGGCTGGGGTACTAGGATTCGAACCTAGGCATGACGGAATCAAAATCCGTTGCCTTACCGCTTGGCTATACCCCAATGTTGAAATGGGGCGACTGATGGGAATCGAACCCACGAATGTCGGAACCACAATCCGATGCGTTAACCACTTCGCCACAATCGCCACTATATAAATCATAACAGCTGTATATGAACGAGTACCTCAATACCTGGCAGGGGCAGTAGGAATCGAACCCACACCAAAGGTTTTGGAGACCTCTATTCTACCGTTGAACTATGCCCCTAAAATGGTGGAGGGGGACGGATTCGAACCGCCGAACCCTAAGGAGCGGATTTACAGTCCGCCGCGTTTAGCCACTTCGCTACCCCTCCAAGGGAATGGTGCCGGCGATAGGAGTCGAACCCACGACCTACTGATTACAAGTCAGTTGCTCTACCAACTGAGCTACACCGGCAAAAATAATGGCGGTCCCGACCGGGATCGAACCGGCGATCTCCTGCGTGACAGGCAGGCATGTTAACCGCTACACCACGGGACCATATGGTGGAGGATGACGGGCTCGAACCGCCGACCCCCTGCTTGTAAGGCAGGTGCTCTCCCAGCTGAGCTAATCCTCCACAAAAAATAAGCGAAGCGACGTCCTACTCTCACAGGGGGAAGCCCCCAACTACCATCGGCGCTAAAGAGCTTAACTTCCGTGTTCGGTATGGGAACGGGTGTGGCCTCTTTGCCATCATCACTTCACTTATTCAGTTGAAAGGTTATTCTTTCAAAACTAGATAAACGTACATTGAATGCTTCAAACAATTTGGTTAAGTCCTCGATCGATTAGTATTCGTCAGCTCCATGTGTCACCACACTTCCACCTCGAACCTATCTACCTCATCGTCTTTGAGGGATCTTACTTACTTGCGTAATGGGAAATCTCATCTTGAGGGGGGCTTCATGCTTAGATGCTTTCAGCACTTATCCCGTCCACACATAGCTACCCAGCGATGCCTTTGGCAAGACAACTGGTACACCAGCGGTGTGTCCATCCCGGTCCTCTCGTACTAAGGACAGCTCCTCTCAAATTTCCTACGCCCACGACGGATAGGGACCGAACTGTCTCACGACGTTCTGAACCCAGCTCGCGTACCGCTTTAATGGGCGAACAGCCCAACCCTTGGGACCGACTACAGCCCCAGGATGCGATGAGCCGACATCGAGGTGCCAAACCTCCCCGTCGATGTGGACTCTTGGGGGAGATAAGCCTGTTATCCCCGGGGTAGCTTTTATCCGTTGAGCGATGGCCCTTCCATGCGGAACCACCGGATCACTAAGCCCGTCTTTCGACCCTGCTCGACTTGTAGGTCTCGCAGTCAAGCTCCCTTGTGCCTTTACACTCTACGAATGATTTCCAACCATTCTGAGGGAACCTTTGGGCGCCTCCGTTACCTTTTAGGAGGCGACCGCCCCAGTCAAACTGTCCGCCTGACACTGTCTCCTGCCCCGCTAAGGGGCATGGGTTAGAATTTCAATACAACCAGGGTAGTATCCCACCGACGCCTCCTTCGAAGCTGGCGCTCCGAGATCTCTGGCTCCTACCTATCCTGTACAAGTTGTACCAAAATTCAATATCAGGCTACAGTAAAGCTCCACGGGGTCTTTCCGTCCTGTCGCGGGTAACCTGCATCTTCACAGGTACTATAATTTCACCGAGTCTCTCGTTGAGACAGTGCCCAGATCGTTACGCCTTTCGTGCGGGTCGGAACTTACCCGACAAGGAATTTCGCTACCTTAGGACCGTTATAGTTACGGCCGCCGTTTACTGGGGCTTCAATTCGCAGCTTCGCTTGCGCTAACCACTCCTCTTAACCTTCCAGCACCGGGCAGGCGTCAGCCCCTATACGTCACCTTACGGTTTTGCAGAGACCTGTGTTTTTGCTAAACAGTCGCCTGGGCCTATTCACTGCGGCTCTCATGCGCTTGCACGCTCAAGAGCACCCCTTCTCCCGAAGTTACGGGGTCATTTTGCCGAGTTCCTTAACGAGAGTTCTCTCGCACACCTTAGGATTCTCTCCTCGACTACCTGTGTCGGTTTGCGGTACGGGCACCTCTCACCTCGATAGAGGCTTTTCTTGGCAGTGTGAAATCAGGAACTTCGTCCATACGGACTCGCCATCACAGCTCAACGTTACAGTGTGCGGATTTGCCTACACACACGCCTTACTGCTTGGACGCGCATAACCAACAGCGCGCTTACCCTATCCTACTGCGTCCCCCCATTTCTCAAACGGTGAGGAGGTGGTACAGGAATATCAACCTGTTGTCCATCGCCTACGCCTGTCGGCCTCGGCTTAGGTCCCGACTAACCCTGAGCGGACGAGCCTTCCTCAGGAAACCTTAGTCATACGGTGGACGGGATTCTCACCCGTCTTTCGCTACTCATACCGGCATTCTCACTTCTAAGCGCTCCACCAGTCCTTCCGGTCTGACTTCAACGCACTTAGAACGCTCTCCTACCACTGACATCGTAGATGTCAATCCACAGCTTCGGTGAATCGTTTAGCCCCGATACATTTTCGGCGCAGCGTCACTCGACCAGTGAGCTATTACGCACTCTTTAAATGATGGCTGCTTCTAAGCCAACATCCTGGTTGTCTGTGCAACGCCACATCCTTTTCCACTTAACGATTACTTTGGGACCTTAGCTGGTGGTCTGGGCTGTTTCCCTTTTGACTACGGATCTTATCACTCGCAGTCTGACTCCCGTGTATAAATATCTGGCATTCGGAGTTTGTCTGAATTCGGTAAACCGGGATGGCCCCCTAGTCCAAACAGTGCTCTACCTCCAGTATTCTCATCACGAGGCTAGCCCTAAAGCTATTTCGGAGAGAACCAGCTATCTCCAAGTTCGATTGGAATTTCTCCGCTACCCACACCTCATCCCCGCACTTTTCAACGTGCGTGGGTTCGGGCCTCCAGTAAGTGTTACCTTACCTTCACCCTGGACATGGGTAGATCACCTGGTTTCGGGTCTACGACCACGTACTATTTCGCCCTATTCAGACTCGCTTTCGCTGCGGCTCCGCCTTCTAAAGCTTAACCTCGCACGTAATCGTAACTCGCCGGTTCATTCTACAAAAGGCACGCTATCACCCATTAACGGGCTCTAACTACTTGTAGGCACACGGTTTCAGGATCTCTTTCACTCCCCTTCCGGGGTGCTTTTCACCTTTCCCTCACGGTACTGGTTCACTATCGGTCACTAGGTAGTATTTAGCCTTGGGAGATGGTCCTCCCGGATTCCGACGGAATTTCACGTGTTCCGCCGTACTCAGGATCCACTCAGGAGAGAACGAACTTTCGACTACAGGGCTTTTACCTGCTCTGGCGGACCTTTCCAAGTCGCTTCATCTAACTCGCTCTTTTGTAACTCCGTATAGAGTGTCCTACAACCCCAAGAGGCAAGCCTCTTGGTTTGGGCTCTTCCCGTTTCGCTCGCCGCTACTCAGGGAATCGATTTTTCTTTCTCTTCCTCCAGGTACTTAGATGTTTCAGTTCCCTGGGTCTGCCTTCAAGACGCTATGTATTCACGTCAAGATACTACGCGATTAAACGTAGTGGGTTCCCCCATTCGGAAATCTCCGGATCAAAGCTCACTTACAGCTCCCCGAAGCATATCGGTGTTAGTGCCGTCCTTCTTCGGCTCCTAGTGCCAAGGCATTCGCCGTGCGCCCTTAATAACTTAACCTACAGCTTTCAATACACATCGCATTTCGTTGTCAGCTTCACTCGTTCAATCAGTCACGTACTGAAGTACGCTCCTTCATTCACTCGATTGCTTCCTAGAACTGCTTGTGTCTTGAAACCTTACTAATGTTATTAAGCCTATAAAAAACTTAAAAAATAAATGTGTTTGTTACAATTTCAATGTCGTTTTATCCAGTTTTCAAAGAACAAGTTTTGAAGTATTTCATTCGGAAGAATGAACCTTCAAAACTGAACGCAAAACGTAATCTTACAAACCCTAGGTTTGTATTCCGAAATAATCCTTAGAAAGGAGGTGATCCAGCCGCACCTTCCGATACGGCTACCTTGTTACGACTTCACCCCAATCATCTATCCCACCTTCGGCGGCTGGCTCCAAAAGGTTACCTCACCGACTTCGGGTGTTACAAACTCTCGTGGTGTGACGGGCGGTGTGTACAAGGCCCGGGAACGTATTCACCGCGGCATGCTGATCCGCGATTACTAGCGATTCCGGCTTCATGTAGGCGAGTTGCAGCCTACAATCCGAACTGAGAACGACTTTATCGGATTAGCTCCCTCTCGCGAGTTGGCAACCGTTTGTATCGTCCATTGTAGCACGTGTGTAGCCCAGGTCATAAGGGGCATGATGATTTGACGTCATCCCCACCTTCCTCCGGTTTGTCACCGGCAGTCACCTTAGAGTGCCCAACTAAATGATGGCAACTAAGATCAAGGGTTGCGCTCGTTGCGGGACTTAACCCAACATCTCACGACACGAGCTGACGACAACCATGCACCACCTGTCACCGTTGCCCCCGAAGGGGAAACTATATCTCTACAGTGGTCAACGGGATGTCAAGACCTGGTAAGGTTCTTCGCGTTGCTTCGAATTAAACCACATGCTCCACCGCTTGTGCGGGCCCCCGTCAATTCCTTTGAGTTTCAGTCTTGCGACCGTACTCCCCAGGCGGAGTGCTTAATGCGTTAGCTGCAGCACTAAGGGGCGGAAACCCCCTAACACTTAGCACTCATCGTTTACGGCGTGGACTACCAGGGTATCTAATCCTGTTTGCTCCCCACGCTTTCGCGCCTCAGCGTCAGTTACAGACCAGAAAGTCGCCTTCGCCACTGGTGTTCCTCCAAATCTCTACGCATTTCACCGCTACACTTGGAATTCCACTTTCCTCTTCTGCACTCAAGTCCCCCAGTTTCCAATGACCCTCCACGGTTGAGCCGTGGGCTTTCACATCAGACTTAAAGGACCGCCTGCGCGCGCTTTACGCCCAATAATTCCGGACAACGCTTGCCACCTACGTATTACCGCGGCTGCTGGCACGTAGTTAGCCGTGGCTTTCTAATAAGGTACCGTCAAGGTACAGCCAGTTACTACTGTACTTGTTCTTCCCTTACAACAGAGTTTTACGATCCGAAAACCTTCTTCACTCACGCGGCGTTGCTCCATCAGGCTTTCGCCCATTGTGGAAGATTCCCTACTGCTGCCTCCCGTAGGAGTCTGGGCCGTGTCTCAGTCCCAGTGTGGCCGATCACCCTCTCAGGTCGGCTACGCATCGTCGCCTTGGTGAGCCGTTACCTCACCAACTAGCTAATGCGCCGCGGGCCCATCTTATAGCGACAGCCGAAACCGTCTTTCAGTGTTTCACCATGAGGTGGAACAGATTATTCGGTATTAGCCCCGGTTTCCCGGAGTTATCCCAAACTATAAGGTAGGTTGCCCACGTGTTACTCACCCGTCCGCCGCTAACGTCAAAGGAGCAAGCTCCTTCTCTGTTCGCTCGACTTGCATGTATTAGGCACGCCGCCAGCGTTCGTCCTGAGCCAGGATCAAACTCTCCATAAAAGAAATTTGATTAGCTCAAATTGTTTTGCTGGCATCAATTTTGATGTCCAAAATTTTGTTTCGTTCACTAGCCAAAACTAGTTACTTAAAACTTTATTGATTACGTTTTGCTTGTTCAGTTTTCAAGGTTCATGTTTTGCTTTATTTTAGCGTGTCACCGTGGCGACTTGTATAATACTACACCCTTATTTTTAAAAGGTCAACACTTTTTCTAAAAAAAAATTAAGTTTTTTCTCAAAGCAGGAAAACTTCCTATATTAATAACATAAAATATTTTGGCTAATAAAGATGTTTTCACTAGCTGTTGTATTTTATTTTAGCATATCCCTCGATAATAATTTAGTAGTTTTTTTTAGAACTATAATCAAAATAATTGAATATTAAAATTGAGTTTTCAACCTAAAGATAGACTAAAAAAAGTTGAGACTTTCTCTATGTTCTTTTTCATTTACATTTATGACGGACGAAACATCAAATCTACTCCACGTGATCAATTAGAAAAGAATCGAGAAGTACTTCTCGATTCCTTTAGATGGATAGCCTGAGATTTTAAAATGGGAAAAAGAATGGGATGGCTACCATCATGACAATGAACATAACAATTTGTAATGGAACCCCTATTCTGACAAAGTCCATAAATTTATAGCCCCCTGCTGTCATTACTAGTGCATTTGTTGGGGAAGCAATTGGTGTAGCAAATGCCATACTTGCGGCTACCGCAACTGCAATCATAAATGTTGTGGGACTTACATCCATTGCAATGGCGGCACTCATGGCAATCGGCGCAAACAATACTGCAGTTGCTGTATTACTAATAAATTGACCAAATACAGCAGTTAAAATATAAACACCTATTAGTACACCATAAGGTCCGAAATCGCCTAGAGCATTGATGATCCCATCAGATAAAATAGACATGCCTCCTGTTTTTTCTAATGCTGTCGCCATTGGCAGCATAGCAGCTACAAGCACAATACTTTCAAAATTCATATTGCTATAGGCATCTTCCATGTTTCTTAAACAACCCGTCAATATCATTAGGACAGCACCAATCATGACCGAGATGACAGCAGGAAAAATTTCGAATGCCATCAAAAAAATCATGAACAACATAATAATACCTGCAATACCAGCTTTGCCTGTAGCCGCTGCTACACTTGCATGTTCCTTAGGCTGACCGACAACCACAACATCCTGGGTCTCTCTTGCTAACAAAAGAATTTCATCCCATGCTCCTTGCACTAATATCGCATCTCCAAATTTCAATTTATGTGAAACCATATCTTGGAGCTTATAGCCACCTCTACGATTAATACCAATGATATTTAAGTTATATTTTTCTCGGAATCCAAGAGAGCTGACCGTTTCATTGATAAAGCTTGAATTAGGTGTGAGCAATACTTCTGCAATACCAAGATGTTTCGATACTAGTTCGTCGGCTTCTCCTTCTACTAATCCTTGCATCTCAAGCTGATAATCCTCAACAAACCGACGAATATCCTCTTCTTCACCTTGAACATATAGCTCGTCTTTTGCATGTATAACACTTGTTGGACCAGCCATTTCTTGATAAGTCATCGGTAATAAGTTAATGCCCTCCTGAGATTTACGATGAATTTTCATCATACAAAGCATATACGTAGCTGGCAGTTTTAATTCTGCTAAAGATGTTTCAATAATAGGTGATTCATCAGGAACAGAGATTTTAAATAGGCGATTATTTAAATCATATTGCTTAATAATTTTCTTAGGTGAAAGTTTATACCCCTCATTTGTCTGAGTTCGATTACGATCCTTTGGTAACAAAATATTACGCACAAGTACTAAGTAAGTTATCCCCGCAATCATCCCGATAATACCAATAGGGGTCACTTCAAAAAAGCCAAGTTTATGATAGCCTCGGTCGACCAATAACTGACTAACGATTAAATTTGTTGGTGATGCAATCAAAGTCATCAGCCCAGAAAGACTTGCTACATATGAAAGTGGTAGAAGAAATTTAGAAGGGCTGACTTTCATACTAATTGCTATACTCACGACTATCGGCATCATTAGTGCTACAGTACCGGTATTACTCATAAAGGCACCGACTGATCCTACAATAATAAGCAGTAACACAAATAGTTTTAGCTCACTATTACCAGACCACTTAAGTAAAAGTTGCCCTGCCATTCCTGCAAGTCCTGTCCGTAAAATTCCTGCACCCACGACAAATAACCCTGCAATCATTAAAACAACAGAGTTAGAAAAACCAGCTAATGCCTCGGCTGGCGTTAAAATATTCGTAATGACAAATGCTAGAAGTGACACAATTGCTACAAGATCTGCCCGTACTTTATTGGTCACAAATGCGAAAATCGTTACTCCTAAAATAAGAAATGTTAATGTAAGTTGCACATCCATGAATTCCTTTCTAACATTAATCATTATAATTATTACCAGCAAAAAGATTGTATGTTATTGCTCTTTTTATTATAGCTTACCTAGAGGAGCATATGATAAAATTCACCATCTTTTCAAAATTAAAAAAGTGTGGCACCTATCCACACTTTTAACCGTACTTTACTATTTTTGATAAAGATGATGTTCTTTAATATAGTCGTAACATGCATTAGGCAAGAGGTATCTTGGTTCTCCCCGCATAGCAAATTCTTCTCGAATATAGGTAGAACTAATTTCCATCGCTAGCCCTTTATCGATTAGATGGAATCTACCATCATCATGATTCCTTAATATAGGAGAACGACTAATCGTGGACAGCATATCAATGCCATGTCTTGCCATTACAATAAATTTATTTTCTGCTACTAATGCGTCGCCTTTTTTCCACAGCCCTGCACCAATATCCACTAATAAATCAGCCCCCATGATAAAATGGACTTCATCATCTGGATGTTTTTCTCTAAAGTATTTCATCGTGTCATATGTGTAGATGTTCCAGCCTTCTTGGTCCATCTCATAGGAATCTGCAATAAAACGATCGTCCTTAGCAATAGCGAGCTGTAGCATATTCCAACGATGAATATCAGCGGTTTTTATCGTTTTATCTTTGCGTTTATTTGAGCATGGCAAAAAGATAACTTTATCTAATTTACAGCGGTGTGCGACCGTACTTGCTGTCCAAAGATGAACATTGGTAATAGGGTCAAAAGATGAACCATAAATACCTATCCTCGCCATTTTATCTACCTCCTGCTGTTTCCTTGTGAGATTTTTTCTTTAATTGTCTGTATGCTTGCCATTTTATTGTCCCAGCAAGCTTGACTTAAATCGACTGGATACTCTTCTGGATTCATTGTTCGTTTGTACTCACACCAGAGCAAACGTAAATTTTCCTTCGCATATGCTTGAATTTCTTGAAGAGTCGGTTCCTCATAAATCACTTTTCCCTTTTCGACAATACTTTCATGTAACTCTTTTGCTGAAAAATTCGTAACAAATTTACTAATATACGTATGAATAGGGTGGAACATTTTTAATCTTTCTTCTTGTTCTATGTTTTCTTCATCTAATGCAATATAGTCCCCTTCAGCATGACCATTCTCATTATTAATAATACGGTAAACACATTTACGCCCTGGTGTAGTTACTTTCTCAGGATTTGCTGAAATTTTAATGGTGTCAACCATTTCTCCCCTCTCATCTTCAATAGAAACCAATTTGTATACTCCACCAAGAGCAGCTTGATCGTAGGCTGTAATTAGCTTTGTTCCGATGCCCCATGCATCGATTCGCGCACCTTGCGATTTTAAATGCATGATTGTATATTCGTCCAAATCATTCGAAGCCATAATTTTAGCTTCTGTAAACCCTGCTTCATCTAGCATTTTTCTTGCCTCTTTTGAAAGGTAGGCTAAATCGCCACTGTCTAAACGAATACCAACAAAATTAATCTGATCTCCAAGCTCCTTTGCCACACGAATAGCATTAGGAACGCCTGAACGTAGCGTGTCATAAGTATCTACTAAGAAAACGCAGTCTTTATGAGCTGCTGCATATTTTTTAAAAGCAGTATACTCATCTCGATAGGTTTGAATCATTGCATGGGCATGAGTTCCTGACACAGGAATACCGAACAATTTCCCCGCTCTCACATTACTTGTTGCAGAAAATCCACCTATATAAGCAGCCCGAGTACCCCAAATTGCAGCATCAAATTCATGTGCACGTCGAGTGCCGAACTCCATAACAATATCCTCACCTGTCACTTGCTTGATACGTGAAGCCTTTGTGGCGATGAGCGTTTGGTAGTTCACAATATTTAACAAAGGGGTTTCGATTAATTGGGCCTCTGCCAATGGTGCTTCAATTCGCAGGATAGGTTCATTGGCGAAGACAAGTTCACCCTCTTTCATTCCCTTTATGCTTCCTGTAAACTTAAGCTCCTGCAGATATTGAAGAAAATCCTCTGGATATTTCCCCTCTTCTCGTAAATATTGAATATCACTTTGGGAAAATCTAAAGTTATTAATAAAATCGATCACTTTTTTCAAACCAGCAAATACCGCATAGCCATTGCCAAATGGAAGTTTTCTAAAATATAGCTCAAAAACAGCTTTTCGTTGTTGAACACCATCTTGCCAATAAGCTTGAACCATATTAATTTGATATAAATCTGTGTGTAACATGAAGCTATCGTCTGCATATTTCATGTTTTCTCCTCCATCCCTTATTGTCAAATAATAGTGGCACCGAGCGTGTGCTCGAAATGCCCTAACGCCCACTCATGTCCTGCTTGGTTAAAGGAGGCAACAGCATTTTTATGAATGACAATATCGAACCCTTTATTATAAGCATCTACTGCTGTATGAAGAACACAGATATCTGTACAAACGCCGATTAAGTGAAGCTCAGTAATTCCTCTTTCACGTAATTTCAATTCTAAATCTGTTCCTGCAAAAGCAGAGTAGCGTGTTTTATCCATGTAATAGACGCAATCCTGCTCTTTATTTGCCTCATATAGTTGCTTTAATGCTCCATATAAATTTCTACCTTCTGTATTTCGAATATTATGTGGTGGGAATAGCTTTGTTTCTGGATGGTAGACATCCCCCTGTTCATGAACATCTATCGCAAAAACTGTAAAATCACCGTTCTTAATAAATTCCTTTGTTAATTCAACATTTGTATGTTCGAGTAACTGCCCAGGCTCTCCACAAGTAAGAGCTCCATCTGTCGCTACAAAATCCACTGTATAATCAATATTAATTAATGCACGTTTTTTCATCATCGTCTCATCACTCCACTTTATTAATTAGTAATATTAAAATTACAAATTACTTCATTTAAAACAATCAGGAAAGATGGCTCTTTCCTAATGATAGATGGACTCCACTATTTCAAAATCAGTGAATGTATAAAGTTGTGAAGGCCTAAATGAATTGCGTTTCGTTTTCTTCGGTTTACCTTCCTCATCTAACACTTTTTGGATAAAAGGTAATTTAGGTGCTTTTGTAAAAAATACTGAATCATTTGAAATTCGAGGATCTTCTCCAACTGTCAGGAGCACCCGCTGTAATTCAGATAAAGTAAACTCTTGTGGTAAAAAGTTTTTGGCAACTGTCGTTTGTATCATATCCCTTTTAATAAATTCCAACGCATCTGTAATAATTCTTCGATGATCGAAAGCTAACTGTAGCGAAAATACATTTTCTATATCAAATAACTGTACATCATCAGCATCATCATTAGCTTGGCGTTGCTCTATATATGTCTCAGGAACAATTGCATAAAACGCATTCGATATCATCCAACCACGTGGATCTCGATCGATTTCATCATAAACACCAAAATGTTGTACATGTAAACCTTCTACATTTGTTTCTTCTTTTAATTCTCTTCTAGCAGCGATATATGCTGTTTCCTTTTGAACAGCATCTACAAATCCTCCTGGAAGTGCCCATTTTCCCCCTTCAATATTCGGGTTTCCTTCAGCATCTTTTGCCGCACGCTTAATTAACATAATCTTCAGTGTCATTTGAGGAGGTGCTTTTTCTTCTATTTTCTCTGACGTAATTGTAAAAATAGCAATATCCGCTGTATACCCATCAGGTGTTTGATATTTTGAAGAATCATAATTCGCAAGCACTTCTTCTTCAGTATGAAATTTTTTCATTGAGTAACCCCTTCAATCAATAACAAGGTTTTAGTAATTTGTAATTTATGAATTACTATTTAGATAAATTATAATCTATTACCAAAGTAATTGCAACCTATATATAAAAAAAGCATAAATAAAGCTTTCTAGCCTTATTTATGCCCATAATATTATTGATCTTTCAGCAGAATTCCATTTTGCACAACAACTTGACCATTTTTGATGACCGTATGTGTATGGTTCATACCGTAGAAGTATTGTAATTGCTTGTAATTAGCAACATCTAGAATCACAACGTCCGCTTTTTTGTCCGCTTCAAGGGACCCTATTTGTTCGCCCCGATTCAGTGCATAAGCCGCATTAATCGTTGTAGCTGTTAATACTTCCTCCAATGTCATACCCATATGCATACAAGCTAAATTCATAATAAATGGTAGACTCATTGTCGGAGATGATCCAGGATTAAAGTCCGTTGAGATTGCTACGGGCACCCCTTCATCAATCATTAGGCGTCCTCTTGCAAATGGTGCCCGTAAGAAGAATGCTGTTCCCGGTAGCAAGACAGCAATTGTACCTGCTTCAGCCATTTTTTTAATACCTTCATCCGATGCCACTAACAAATGCTCTGCCGAAATTGCCCCTACTTCCGCAGCAAGCTCTGCACCTTTATATGGCTCGATTTCATCAGCATGTATTTTCGGGGTTAAACCAAGTGCTTTCCCCGCTTCTAAAATTCGTTGAGATTGCTCTGGTGTGAATACACCTTTTTCACAAAATACATCATTAAATTCAGCTAGTTCTAGCTCGGCCACTTTAGGTAACATATCCTTGATGACGACATCAACAAATTCATCCTCACGACCTTTATAGTCTCGCGGTACTGCATGCGCTCCCATAAATGTACTCACGACATCAATGTCATGTGTAGCTTGTAATTGTTTTGCTACCTCCAGCTGCTTCTTTTCTGTTTCCCAATCCAAGCCATAGCCTGATTTCGCTTCAACTGTTGTCACACCATGCTTTAAAAATACATCTAAGTGTTGCATCGTTTTTTCATATAAATCTTCAAAGCTAGTTTCCCGTGTACGTTTAGTTGTAGCGTGAATGCCACCACCAGCATTCATAATTTCCATGTAGGTAGAACCATTAAGTCGCATATTAAACTCTTGTTCACGAGTCCCACCATGTACTAAATGTGTATGACAATCAACTAACCCTGGCATAACTATCTTACCTGAAGCATCAATAGTCTCCGCTTTCTTTACTAAATCAGGAAAGTCTACCTCTAGTTGATCCAAAGCTCCAACAGCAACAATATGATCTGCCTCAATAAGAACAGAGCCGTTTTCTACCACTGCAATTTCACGCATTTGTTCCTTCGTACGCGGACCTTGTATGTTACTTTTTAATGTAATCACTTCATTGGCATTCTTGATTAAAATGGTCACTTCACATCACCCTTTAACATTGGTATATGCACACCTTTGTTTTTCGCTGTATTAATAGCAATGTCATAGCCTGCATCTGCATGACGAACAACGCCCATCCCTGGATCTGAAACTAATACACGTGCAATTTTTTCTGCAGCAAGCTCAGATCCATCTGCTACTAGCACTTGGCCTGCATGTTGGGAATAACCCATTCCAACACCACCACCATGGTGTACACTTACCCAGCTTGCACCACTCGCTGTATTGACAAGAGCATTTAAAATTGGCCAATCGGATACTGCATCCGAACCATCCAACATTCCTTCTGTTTCACGGTTTGGCGATGCCACTGAACCTGAATCTAAATGATCACGGCCAAAGACAATTGGCGCTGATAATTCACCATTGGCAACCATTTCATTTACTTTTAATGCAAAACGGTGGCGATCACCATAGCCTAACCAGCAAATACGTGCAGGTAAGCCTTGCCATTTAACCATTTTTTGCGCCATATCAATCCAGTTAACAAGGCCTTCATCTTCAGCGAACATCTCTTTCGCAAGTGCATCTGTTTTATAAATATCCTCTGGGTCTCCTGAAAGAGCCGCCCAACGGAATGGGCCCTTGCCTTCACAGAACAATGGACGAATATATGCTGGTACAAAGCCTGGGAAATCAAAGGCATTTGTTACACCCATCTCTTTAGCGTATGCACGAATGTTATTACCATAATCAAATACTTCAGCGCCCGCTTCTTGGAACTCTAGCATTGTCCGCACATGTTCTGCCATTGTTTCCTTCGCTTTTCGTTCATATGTTTTAACATCTGATTTACGCAGTTCTAGTGCTTCTTCAAATGTCATGCCGTTTGGTACATAGCCATTAATAGGGTCATGTGCAGATGTCTGATCTGTTACAAAGTCTGGAATAATCCCTCGATTTAGCAGTTCACGATTGACGTCTGCACAGTTACCAACAAGACCAATTGATGCAGGCTCTTTTTGGTCACGTAATTTATTCACTAAGGCAATTGCTTCGTCCACCGTTTCCACAATGTAATCACAGTAACCTTCTTTAATTTTACGTTCAATGCGTGCACGTTCTACTTCAACAACTAGAATTACAGCTCCTGCCATTTTTCCAGCTAATGGCTGTGCACCACTCATGCCACCCATACCACCTGTAAGGATGAATTTACCACGTAAATCCGCAGTGCCAAATACTTTTTTCCCTGCTTCAACAAACGATAAATAAGTACCTTGTAAAATACCTTGAGCACCAATATAAATCCAGCTTCCTGCAGTCATTTGACCATACATCATTAAATCTCTATCTTCTAATTCATAGAAATGATCCCAATTTGCCCATGCAGGAACAAGGTTTGAATTGGCAATTAATACACGTGGGGAATGCTCGTGTGTACGGAAAACAGCTACTGGCTTCCCAGATTGAATGAGCAATGTTTCATCATTTTCTAATTCTTTTAAAGAAGCAATTATTTGTTCATAGCTCTCCCAGTTACGGGCAGCCTTACCAATACCTCCATAAACAATCAGTTCATCCGGGTTTTCTGCAACCTCTGGGTCCAAATTGTTCATTAGCATACGCATAGCTGCTTCTTGTGTCCAACCCTTACATGTTAGTTCATTTCCACGTGGTGCACGAATTTCTGTTTTAAATACCATACAAAACACTCTCCTTTAAAATAGTAAAAATGCTATAGGTGTTACGATAATTAAAGTTAATACGACACGCTCAAACCAAATCAGTAAAATTTGACGCAACGTCAATGGAATTTCAGATGATAAAATTAGTGGAATAACGGCTGAGAAGAACAATATAGCCGAAATGGATACTACTGCTACAATAAATTTTGTTACGAGTGGTGCTTGTGTCACGACAAGTGCTGGTAAAAATACCTCTGCAAGCGATAAAGATAGGGCCTTGGCTGCTAAAAATGGCTCTGGAATTTGTAGTACGTAAGTGAAAGGTACAAAAATATAAGCTAACCAATCAAAAATAGGCGTGTACGTCGCAAGAACCAATCCAAGTAAACCTATTGATAGAATAGAAGGAATAACACCCATTGCCATAATGAAACCATCCTTCAAATTCATCCATAAAATTTTGGATAAAGGTGGGTTTTGCTCTACAGCCTCCATCGCTTGTCGCCAAGCTTCCTTAAAACGATCCTTCTTAACGATCTTTTCGGGCATAGGTGTCGAACCCTGGTAATATTCATCCTTCATTGAACGAAGTGGATATATACGAGCTGTTATGGCCGTGACCACAAATGTTACTACGAGCGATACCCAGAAGAATGCATTCCAATGCTGCATAATATCAAGCGTACTCGCAATGACTACCATAAACGTTGCCGATACAGTAGAGAAGCCGGTCGCAATAATAGCAGCTTCTTTCGCTGTATAACGCCCTTCCATATAGACACGGTTTGTTAGAAGTAAACCAACCGAATAACTACCCACGAATGAGGCAACAGCATCAACTGCTGACCGTCCAGGTGTTTTAAAGATTGGCTTCATAAACGGTTGCGTTAACACACCAATGTATTCAAGTAGCCCATAGCTTACAAGAAGTGCTAGAAATAATGAACCAATTGGAATCAGTACTCCTACAGGCTTAATAAGCTTCTCCATCAAATACGGTCCAATACTTTCGTTCGCTAGCCATCCCGGTGCTAAATTAAAAATTAATAAAATTCCTGCTACCATTCCACACACTTTAAAAATAGATAACACAATACTAACAATTGAGTTATTCCATTTTTTAGTTAAAAATGGAAGTAATGCTCCCCCTACGAGCATGATCAGAACATATGCAGTCACCAATAGTGGTACCTCTGCACGGATAAAGTTCACAATATGATCGATTAAGATTGTATCTTTGCCTTGCCATTCAAACGAAACAAAAAAACTGAATATTCCGACTAAACTGCATATAATCATTTTCAAAGCGGAGGAAGCTCGGAAAACCGAGTCTTGCCTCAGCTCTTGTTGTTGAAATTCCATCCAAGTCCCCCTCAGATATTATTTAGAAAGAGCTTTTAACTTTAATTTCTAACAAGTTTATTCAATTAATTTACACATACTCATTAACTAGATCATCACTTGCTAATAAATACTTAGCCAATGCTTCAATTTCATCACCGATTGGTTGATCTGCTAATAATGGTGGACAGAATTCACGCACTTTTTCTAAATACTTTCGAGTTGTTGGAGATAATTGCTCTTCCGCTTTATCTAAATGAATTGCCTGTGATGCACAAATCAACTCTATTGCTATAACACGAGCCGCATTGTGAACAATTTGACGTACTTGACGAGCCGAAGTTGTGCCCATACTCACATGATCCTCTTGGTTGCCTGATGTCGGAATAGAATCCACACTAGAGGGATGTGCCAAGACTTTATTTTCTGAGACAATGGAAGCCGCTGTATATTGTGCAATCATCAGTCCACATTCAATTCCAGGATTTGTCGCTAAAAATGGCGGTAAGCCTTCGTTAAGCTGTGGATTTACCATACGTTCTGTACGACGTTCTGAAATATTAGCCCATTCACTTACACCAATTTTCAAAAAGTCCATTGCTAAAGCAATCGGTTGACCATGGAAATGACCTCCCGACAATACTTCACCACTCTCTAATACAATCGGATTATCTGTCGTAGCATTCATTTCCGTTTGAACGCGGTTCTCTGCATAGAAAAATGACTGCCAAGATGCACCGTGTACTTGCGGAATACAGCGTAGCGAATACGCATCTTGCATGCGAATTTCCCCTTGCTTTGTTACACGTTTACTACCATCAAGCCACTTACGAATACGTCCACCAACCAGCTCTAATTCTGGATGTGGTCTTACAGCTAATAGCGCTGGATCAAATGCTGACGTAATGCCCTTCAATGCTTCTAGCGTCAAACTAGCCGCCATATCTGCTGCAAGTCCAATTCGTTCAGCTTCATTGACCGTTAAAACTCCAATACCTGTCATTGCTTGCGTACCGTTAACAAGTGCCAGACCCTCTTTCGCTTGTAGTCGAACTGGTGTTAATCCAGCTTGCTTTAACGCCTCGCTACCACTCATTTTTTCTCCGTTGAACTCTGCCTTACCTTCACCCACTAGTACTAATGCCAAATGGGATAATGGCGCTAAATCACCACTTGCTCCTACCGAACCTTGTGATGGAACAATTGGATGCACGCCTTTATTAATAAGATCTAATAACAGCTGGACGGTTTCTTCACGAATACCAGAAAATCCTCTAGCCAATGCATTAGCACGTAACACCATCATTGCGCGTACAACATCAGTTGGGAATGGTTCGCCAACACCCGTTGCATCTGAACGTAGTAAATTCAACTGTAATAATTCAATATCTTCTTCTTCAATTTTTATATTGCTGAGTTTTCCAAACCCTGTATTTACACCATAAATCGTTTGCCCTTCTGCTAAACGTTTTTCGATACGCTCTCTACTTAAACGAATTCGTTCTAAACTATCTGCAGAAAGTGCTACAGTTGCTTGCCCCTTTACGATTTCCTCAATTTGTTGTCTTGTTAATGTATTGCCATCAAGCTCGATGATCGAATTCACATGACATCCTCCTATTCCCTTATGTAACTATGTAAATCAATTACGCCTCGGCATCATAGCCGTTGACGCTTAGCTTTTACGTAGAAAAACAATGCGTCCAGATTTTCTCGAAATTGCTCAAAAAGCTCCTCTTCAAAATCTGCGAAATCCACTGGGGGATTTATTTCATCGTAATAGTTAAAACATCAGCATTAAAACACTTTTAAGCGTTTTCATTGCAAAAATCGATGTTGCTGATAGTTGTTCAATTACTCTATTTACATTGTACTAACTACCTTTTTCAGAATATAGAGAATTTTAAAAGAGAAAACAAGACTTTTTTCAGATTCTTATGTTATTTTTATTAATATAATCGTAATCTTATATGAAACTAGAATATTTTAAGGAGGATTGATGGTATGAAGCTGTTATTAATTGATCGTGACCCAACCGAATTAGCAGGCATAAAATGGTTTTTACATACATATTTTCCTGGAGATGTTTTTATTGAAATGTGTACAAGTATTTCAGAAGTGACTCAAAGTATTCGACAATTTGAACCAGATGCGATTCTTTTAAATATCGATTTATTTCCTAATAATCGCTTAAACGCTCTTTATCGAGATTTACAAAAACTATCCGGTGCCATTCTAGCAATGACGACAGAACCCCTATTTAAAAATGCATTAAAAGCAATTGATTTACAGGTTGCCCATCTTTTTGTGAAACCAATTGACTTAGAACTATTAAAGCAAAAACTCGCTGCCATTTCTCTTCGCACACCAAAAATTACAGATTATGCACAAGAGGCGACAAATGATTCCTTTTATTATCAATTATTTTTAGATAACAAATCTAGCTCTATTGAACCTACTTTGCATTTTACAATGATTGAACCCGAGCATCACGAGACATTTAATAAGCTCTACACTTGGCTCCAACAAACTCCAATTCATTTCCATATGAAAACATATCCTCTATCCAATAAAATCGTATGTCTTTTTGACACAGACGATATAAAAATGGTGGAGAAGGATGTTCGAACGTTAATGAAGGAATGGCGTTTGATTAGTAATAGTTCTTTAAATATCGGGATATATGATGGAACACCTACAACCATTAAAAATATGTATGCATTAACAAAGCGTGCACTACATCAAAGTTTTTACGAAGGCTTTGGTCATATTTTTTATGCCAGCAAACAATTTGAAACACAGCCCTTTGATCCATTACTAACACCAGAGGAGCAACAATTATTAATAAGTAGTTTGGAAGATGGAAACTTAGAGGCTGTTAAAACTTTTTTATATCGACTTTCTAATGAGGGAATCTATTATGAACAAGATGATTTACGTATTCATCTGACAAGTGTCTTAGCACAAATCCGGCGCTTTATGTTGAAATATAAATTACATGAAAAAGCTGTTATTGAACAAAACTATCGTCAGCTATTTCACATCATTATCGAGCATCCTATTTTTTATACTATTCTCAACAGCATTATTTCTTTTACACAAACTTTAATCGAGTTAGCAAGAGAAGCCCGGATGGAGAAAAGAGCCGATTATGTTGAACTAGCTTTAGAAATAATTGATCAACACTTTAAAGATAGTGCATTATCTCTACCCTTTGTTGCTCATAAGCTCGGAATTAGTCCTAATTATTTAAGTACGATTTTCTCTAAGAAGCAAGGCCTGCCATTTAAGCGCTATTTACAGCAAGTTAGAATTCATCATGCTACAAAAATGCTACTAGAAACAGATTTTGCAATTAGTGAGATTGCTCATTTAAATGGATTTGATGATCCAAATTATTTCATTAAAATCTTTAAACAACAAACTGGTATTACGCCAAACCGATATAGAAAAAAATAAAAGTTTGTTTAAAATAGTTTTCAATTAGCTCACTTTATTTTCAATAAAGATATTTTTAACGCAGTCATTTCTCTTTATTACTTTACAAATTGAGATTAGCTAAGCAAAATTCAAGTGAAAAACTATGTATATTACTTCTGTATAGCGCATATATTTATAGTTTATACTTAAATATATAAATTCTTTAACGATAATTATTATAATGTACTAGCAATTCTATTTTATATTTGTTATAGTTATAGATGAAGAGTTTGACTCACATTTTTTTCAGGAGGTAAACTAATATGACAAACGCAAATGATCGTAGCCGTCGTTTTACAACAGCAGGTGGCGCTCCAGTAGTAAGTAACCATGACTCTATGTCAGCAGGTCCACGTGGCCCTCTTTTACTTCAAGATGTATGGTTAGTAGAAAAATTAGCAAATTTCAACCGTGAAGTAATTCCTGAGCGTCGTATGCACGCAAAAGGTTCAGGTGCATTTGGTACTTTTACTGTAACGCATGATATTACTCAATATACAAAAGCTAAAATCTTCTCAGAGATTGGCAAAAAAACAGAAATGTTCGCACGTTTCTCTACAGTTGCAGGTGAACGTGGTGCGGCAGATGCTGAGCGCGATATCCGTGGCTTTGCTCTTAAATTCTATACAGAAGAAGGTAACTGGGATTTAGTAGGTAATAATACACCTGTATTCTTCTTCCGCGACCCATTACACTTCACAGATTTAAACCACGTGGTAAAACGTGACCCACGTACAAATATGAAAAACGCTAATTCTAACTGGGATTTCTGGACTTCATTACCAGAAGCACTTCACCAAGTGACAATCGTAATGTCTGACCGTGGTATTCCAGCTGGTTACCGCAATATGCATGGTTTTGGTTCTCATACGTATAGCTTTATCAATGCTGATAATGAACGTGTTTGGGTTAAATTCCACTTCCGTACAGAGCAAGGCATTAAAAACTTAACTGGCGCTGAAGCTAATGACATCATTGGTCAAGACCGCGAATCTTCACAACGTGATTTATATGAAGCAATCGAAAAAGGCGATTTCCCTAAATGGAAAATGTACATTCAGGTAATGACTGAAGAGCAAGCTCGCGAGCTACCATACAACCCATTTGATTTAACAAAGGTATGGTATAAAAAAGACTTCCCATTAATTCCAGTGGGTGAGTTTGAGTTAAACAAAAACCCGGACAACTATTTTGCAGAAGTTGAACAAGCTGCATTTGCACCGTCTAATATTGTTCCTGGTATTAGCTTCTCACCAGATAAAATGTTACAAGGTCGTATCTTTGCATATGCAGATGCACAGCGTTATCGTCTCGGTGTTAACCACTATATGCTTCCTGTTAACGCACCGAAATGTCCATTCCGCACTTTCCACCGTGATGGTGCAATGCGTTTTGATGGCAACCTTGGTTCAACACTAGGTTATGAACCAAATAGCTATGGTGAATGGGAGCATAACTTAGACTATAAAGAGCCTGAATTACGTATCGATGGTCATGCAGGTATTCACGACTTCCGTGAAGACGACAACAATTACTTTGAACAACCAGGTAAACTATTCCGACTTATGACGGCAGAAGAGCAACAACGTCTATTTGAAAATACGGCAAATGATATGGCTTCTGTTGAAGAATTCATCAAGCGCCGTCACATCCTTCACTGCTATTTAGCAGATCCAGCATATGGTGAAGGTGTAGCAAAAGCAATGGGTCTTTCATTAGAAGGTATGGATCTTACAAACCCATATGTAAAACAACCAACAAACGTTTAATATTCCACTTATTATTGATATCCAAATCCAATTTTTACTCCATGTGAATTTTTCACTCACATGGAGTTTTTTAATCACAAAAGGCTTGTGTCGATACTACAACACAAGCCTTTTTACATTATTGATAAATCTGACTACCCGCTTTTTTAAATTCCTCTGCCTTTTCCTTCATACCTCGATGGATCGCTTCTGTCGTATTCAAGTCTTTTTCTTTAGCATAATTTCGAATATCTTGTGAAATTCGCATACTACAGAACTTAGGACCACACATAGAGCAAAAGTGTGCTGTTTTTGCTCCTTCTGCTGGCAAAGTCTCATCATGATACTCCACCGCTCTTTCTGGATCGAGAGATAGATTGAATTGATCACGCCAGCGGAATTCAAAACGTGCTTTTGATAGTGCATCATCTCGGCGTTGTGCACCAGGATGCCCCTTCGCTAAATCTGCCGCATGTGCCGCTATTTTATACGTAATTACTCCCACTCGAACATCCTCGCGATTAGGTAAGCCAAGGTGCTCCTTTGGTGTCACATAGCAGAGCATTGCTGTCCCAAACCAGCCAATCATCGCTGCCCCAATAGCCGATGTAATGTGGTCATAGCCTGGAGCAATATCCGTTGTAAGTGGACCTAACGTATAAAAAGGCGCCTCCTTACAAACTTCTAATTGCTTGTCCATGTTTTCTTTAATCAGATGCATCGGTACATGACCTGGCCCCTCCACCATCACTTGAACATCATGTTTCCACGCAATCTGTGTTAGTTCACCTAGTGTTTCAAGCTCTGCAAATTGGGCTTCATCATTGGCGTCTGCAATTGAACCTGGACGTAGGCCATCACCTAAAGAAAAAGCAACATCATAAGTCTTCATAATTTCACAGATTTCCTCAAAATGAGTATAAAGGAAATTCTCTTGATGATGATATAAACACCACTGTGCCATAATAGAACCACCACGAGATACAATTCCCGTTACACGATTAGCTGTAAGGGGAACATAGCGTAATAGTACACCTGCATGAATCGTGAAATAATCTACACCCTGCTCGGCTTGCTCAATAAGCGTATCACGGTAAACTTCCCACGTTAAATCCTCTGCTACGCCATTTACCTTTTCCAATGCTTGATAAATTGGCACTGTCCCCACTGGTACCGCTGCATTTCGAATAATCCATTCTCTCGTTGTATGAATATGCTTACCTGTTGAAAGATCCATAATATTATCAGCACCCCAGCGTGTTGCCCATGTCATTTTTTCAACCTCTTCTGCTATAGAAGACGATACCGCGGAATTCCCAATATTGGCATTGATTTTCACATGGAAGTTACGACCGATGATCATTGGCTCCGCCTCTGGATGATTAATATTAGAAGGCATAATAGCGCGCCCAGCTGCAATTTCAGATCGGACAAATTCTGGATCCATATTTTCACGTATCGCTACAAACTCCATTTCAGGTGTAATAATCCCCTGTCTTGCATAATGCAGCTGCGTTACATTTCTCCCTTTTTTTGCTCGTAAAGGCTTTCTTGCCAATTCAGGAAAGACATTTTCATGATTACGCGGATCATCTGCACGACGAAAACCATTATCCTCCGGTTTTATAGAGCGGCCCTCATATGCTTCTACATCTCCTCGCTCTTGAATCCATCCACTTCGTAAGGCAGGTAAACCTTTTGTAATATCTACTTGATAAGATGGATCTGTATAGGGACCACTCGTATCATATACTCGAATAGGGGCGTTTTCTTCATTTCCAAAGCTTCCTGTTGTCGGACTTAATGCAATTTCTCGCATTGGTACTAAAATATCCGGACGGGAACCTTCAACATACACCTTTTTGCTTCCTTCAAAGCTAGACATAATCGTAATGTTCTTTTCACTAATTGCTGACATGAGCTACTTCTCTCCCTTAAATGTTTTTTGTTACAAGGACCGGATCTAGCTCACCCTAACAAATAAATAAAGGCCGAATCCAAAATAATTATTTGGATCCGGCCACGAATGTAAAGGTTGAAATTGCATACACATACTATGCAATAGTTTCTTAACTTTCCCACGCTGGTATGAGCCAGATCAGGTCCAAAGGGTCAAGAAACCTCTAAGCGTTTCCCTCTCAGCCTGACTCATCAGACTCCCCTAGTTAATACTATTTAGTTTGATGCTAGTGTAGCAGATATTACTATGAGATGGAAGTTTTCCATTCATTATTTTTTAATATTCTATTGATTAAGCAAATAATACGTCCGCAAGATAAATCACTATTGTTACCGTTATACAGCTGACAATAGTTGAAAATAAAACAGTTTGGGCAGCTGTTGCCGATTCCACATCGTATTCCAATGCTAGACTAGAGCTATTGCGGGATGTCGGGAAAGCACTGGCTATAAATAGTGATTGAGCGACAACTCCATCTAACCCCAATAAAAAAATAATGGCTAAAGCTACGGCTGGTCCGACAATTAAACGTGTGAAGCAGCTGACGAAAACCGTTTTATTAAACATAGATTTGATTTCAAGCTGCGATAATTGCGCACCTAACGTGATTAGTGCCACAGCAATAAAGCCATCTGCTACATGGTCTATTGGTATTTTAATAAACTGTGGAATACCGATATTAAAATAGTTCATGGCTACACCAATAATCAACGCATGAATGATGGGCATTTTAAAAAAATCTTTAATAATCGTCATTCCTGATTTGGTAGAGGAAATTAAATTATACAAACCATATGTATAAGTTGTCATATTTTGAAAGATTACAAGGATGACCTGAATCGCTACACCAATAGGTTGTGTTACAAAAATCATTTGAGCTACCGGAATGCCATAGTTCCCAGAGTTAATGAGCACAACACTATTTTTAAAAACTGCTGCCTCTGTTTTAACTAAACCAAGCCACTTCGCAAAAAGGTGACTGAGTAGCATTTGGCTCCCAATAAAAAGCACAATAAACAATCCGACCTCTGCCAGTACAGACAGCTCTACACTCGTCTCATATAAATTTACAAAAACAGCTGCTGGCATAAAGCAATATGTAATAAGCTGAGACAACGCTTTTAAATTAAAGCGAAATCTCTTTTGTAAGATAGCACCTACTATAAGTAACACTAAAATAGGTGCAACAATTTGAAAGAAAATCATTCCGAGATACATCATTTCGATGACCCCCTTCCCTTCTTTTATAGTAGTGCCGAATTTCTACTAGGTCAATGTCTCTTCCAATAAAAAAAGACTGCCTATTTGTTTAGGCAGCCCTTCATTTTACGCTAATTTAAAACGATTCACGACTTCTTGCAGTTCATTGGAAATATCGTTCATATTTTGTATAGACTCGGCTACTTTTTGTAACTCTGCTTGTTGATCCATTGCAGATGCACTTACTTGTTCAGCTGAGGCAGCCGTTTCCTCTGAAATTGCTGATATGCTTTGGATGGCCATAATCGCTTGATTTTTATGCTCTAACATACTTGATAGCTTACTCATTAATTCACTAATAGAGGCTGCAATTGAACGTGACAAATCACTGTTATCTTTAAATGCCAGTTGTGTACTTTGTACGGATTCATTTTGAGATTGCATTAAATCCGCATTAGATGCAATGACAGCAACTGTTTGCTGTGAATTTTCAAGGATGCTTTCTACTGTATTCTTAATAATTTCTGTTTCACTTTTAGATTGCTCGGCTAACTTTCTTACTTCCTCTGCAACGACAGCAAATCCTTTACCATGTTCACCAGCACGTGCTGCCTCAATACTTGCATTTAAAGCTAATAGATTAGTTTGCTCAGTAATGCTTTGGATCGAAGCAATGATATGATTAATATTCGCAATGTGAGAGGCTAATGATTCGATTTGTTGTTGAATACGACCGTTCATCTCATTTGTCTCTATATTACGTTCACGTAAGCTTTCAACCTCGTACAATCCCTTTTCTGTTGTTTCGTTCGTTTTATGAGAGAGTTCATCCATTTCATTAGAAAGAGCTGTAATGGCATCAATCTGTTCAGATAAATCCATGATTCGATAATTCGTTTCTTCCGTATCCTCAGATTGCTTCGATGCGCCTTGTGCAATTTCATTGATGGCAACAGACACCTCTTGACTAGACGCTACAATTTCATTAAAGGCCTCATGTACTTGATTGGACGATTGGTTTAATAATGTAGTAGAGTTCAATACGGTTTGAATCGCACCATTGGTTTTATCTAGCATATTATTGTAAGCTAATGCAACTGCCCCAATTTCATCAGCCTTAATATACTTCTCATCCACCTTTTGGGTTAAATCTCCCTCTGCTGCCGTTTCGATAGATGTACGTAAAAACTTGAGTGGCTTTAGCTGTTTATAGATGAATAACACACTTGCAGCTGTCATTAAAATTACCATAATAATGGAGGCAATAATCGTAAATACGAATACGTGATTATATGTCTCTAGTATTTTTGATTCGGGTAACACGACTTGAACTGTCCATGTTTCATCAATATCCTCTAATATCATTGGAGCAAAGACATTATAAGCCCTTTCCTTTAGCTGATTAGAATCAATGTACATATTTGTTAGCTCGCCATTTTCCATTGTCTTACTTATACTTTTCCAAGTCGGATCCTCTTGCATATTGCGACCATCTAGCTCTTTACCAAAGCTATTGGCTGTCAGTATACCTTTATTCGTAATAATGGCTGCGTAACCACCTTCTGGTGCAACCGATTCTGTTAGTTCATTTAAAAAATCTATAGAAACATCTGCTGTCAGTACACCAAAAAATGAACCAGAAGCATTGACTAATGGCACCGAAATGGTTGTCATTAAAACAGTTTGTCCGTTTACATTATAATCATACGGTTCAGTCAAAACTGCGCGTCCCTCTTCTTTTGGTATCCAATACCATTCAGAAACACTTTTATCATCGACACCTTCAATAAGAGCTGTCGTAATGTCATTACCATTTTTACTTAAATAAGGGCCAAATCGATTTTTGGAATCCACTAAAGTAGCTTCATCATTCGGCTTCAGCATAATAGAATTTTGCTCAAAGACAGCTCCAACCCCAAGTAAATCATCGTTATTAGCTAAATTACTTTTCATCATGTCTAGGATGCCCTGAGCTGATAATGTATTATTTTTCTCCATGCTTTCAATAATGCGCTTTGTCGTATGTAATGTTGTATTGGCTTTCTTAAAACGCTCACTCATAATAGCTGCTGAAGATTCAGCCGTTTGCAATGTTCCATGCTCTGCGTCTTCAACACTTTGTTTTTTTATAATAATGCCCGTGGTCACTGTATAGGATAAAAATAATACTAAAAATAATCCTATAATTAAGGAAGATAGTTTTAATGCAATACCCCTCGATTTTTTCACCACTAACACCCCTTTTTTATAATAATGATAAAGGATGGAAGATAGTATCACAATAAAATATTTATCGAATAAAGTAGAAATTTTACATAATAATAGAGAGAAATACCGATATTTCGCCAATAACTCATTTTACAAAGGAAAGGACTTATGACTTATTTGAATAGAGCTTCATAGTATAACATCCTCCCCCAATTCTAAATTATAGAAAAATATGATATATTAACTAATAAATAACCTGATTGGAGTGACTTACATGAAAAATAAAGCGCTATCAACATTAATGGCCACGGCTATTACAGCGACGCTAGTAATACCAGTGTCTTCCGCAAGTGCCGCTACACCTTTAAATCAAGTAAATTCCTATGAAACTCAAGTAGCAGCAACAAAAAAAGTCATTGGTGAATCTGTGACTATCCGAAATCTAACAAAAGATACGGTCATCACATCGAACGGTACATTTAGAGTCCATAAAGATTTAAAATCTCTTTTTCAAACTTCTAACAAAACAGCTTTAACAAACGCCCGAGCTACTATTGTCGTAAAAAACGGCCAAATTACGGACGTTACAGCTTTAACATTAAACAAAGCAGGGACAAGCAAAAAATCTGTCTATTTCGACGGTGGTGACGCAGAGATTTCTGGAGACCTCACTGTAAATGCAGACTATGTAAAGATTCAAGACGTTAGTGTTGATGGTCAGTTGATCATTACAAACAGAGTAAAGAAGGCCATAACGCTCGATGAAGTCGAAGTGGGTGATACAATTACGCTAAAACCAATTGTCACAAAAAAGGTAAATTGGTTATATGTAACGTTAAGAGATATGAAATCAGCTGATATTAATTTAGCACGTACTAAAGTTAATGTATCTTCTGATCAAACACTTTCAAAAGTGGATGTAGTAGGGAAAGTTACTTCTTTTGAGGTAATGTCTAATGTAGAAAAACTTACAATTAATGTGGACAAAGATTTCAACCTGTACGGTGAAGGAAAAATTGATCAAATCGTTGTAAAAGGCGGTACTAAAGTAGCGTTAGATTCAGGACATCAAGTAGGGAACGTACAAGTAGACAATAAAAATGTTTCGGTTACTCTTCCTATTATTGATAAAAAAGAGCTTAATACACTACTAGCATCACCGCCGTATGTACATGTATCTGTAAACGGCTATGATATTTTAACAACAGACAAATGGACAACACAGGCTGAGCGAAACGCATTTGATTCAGCAGTAGCAAGCGCAAGAGCTGTAGCAAACAACAACAGTGCCTCCCAAGAACAAGTGAAAAATGCCATCAGTCAATACAAAAATGCCCTAGCTGTTTATCAAGCTGCTCAAAAAAGCGGAACAAAATATGGCTATGGCGATAAAGCTTCACTACAATCTTTAATCAATTCTGTTCAATACGTTACGGTTTCTTGGGATGGCTCGAATGTGCCATATAATACCCCATGGACTACACAAACAGAAAGAAACGCAATAGAGTCTGCTGTATCATCGGCTCAATCAGTTGTTAATAATTATTATGCAACTCAAACGGATATTGCTAATGCTATCAATAATTTAAACAATGCTATTTGGACTTATAAGAGTGCTTATAAGTATGGGAATAATGGGTATGTGGATAAAACTAATTTACAATCACTTGTGAATTATGCTTATAGTGTACGGGTTACTGTCTCTGAAAATGGAGCTGGCTTGACATCGGGTACTCTTTATACAACTCAAAGAGAATGGGATGATTTCAACTCCGCAATTTCATATGCTGAAAGAATTACATCTAATAGCAATTCGTCACAGTATGACGTTTCAAGTGCAACTGAATATTTAAACAACGCTATCTCTATTTATAGAGGGCAGTATAAATCTGCAAATTAATCATTAGAACATATTAGAGCTAAAAATTGGACTCTGCGCTTAGTAGAGTCCTTTTCAATGTTGTTAAACTCCATTGGTTTCCACCTTTGAAACCAGTCCTCAATTTCCTCATGAACTTTTTCTTGCATATCAAGATAATTTTTCATGTAAAACTTACTTGGAATACTTTTTATACTTATCCGCTGTTGGATTGGAGGCATTGACTTGAAGTTAGATAGCCACTGTTCAAGATCTACAACAACATTTTCTTTCAGCAGTTTATAGCCCGAATTCTGTAATTCGACTTAAAATTTGCACTCCATCTAGCTCATGACTTGATTTCTAAATCAGTATTAGTCTATTCTAACAGTCATTTGCTCTCTCCTCTTTCTATCTGCTAAAATAATCAAAAAAGACTAGGTTCCCAAAAGGGCCTAGTCTTTCTTGGTTTGTTTAAGGATTAAGACATTTGACAAGATTACATAAATTAGCTTACTACATTGTTCTGAACAATTCCTGAACAACCGATTTCACTCAGTTAAGTCAGCCACTACCTCTGTTATCTTTGATAGTTGTGCGACTTTTATTTTCTTCTCCGCTACTTTTGCTTCCGTTTTGCTTATAAATTTTCCGGCCTTAATTCTCCATTTGTCGTTTAATTGTTCAATATAGGCATTCCAGCCAAACCGGTACTTTAACACATCATGTGCATTTTCAGCAGCTTGTTGAGTTTCATATAGGCCTGTTACGACAAAATACTTCGTAGTAGCATTTGCGGCATTTCTCTTCCTTACAGTACCGACCGAAGCATTTCTAACCATAGAAATAAACTGCATCCATTTTACTCGCTCTTCCCGCATTTTTCTTGGGCAATTTTTGTTGTTGAAATAATGATGCTGTACTACGTTGTTAATTGTAATGTTTTCTTCTTTCATGATCCTTGCAACTATAACAGCTGTATTATTCACAGCCTGTAAATAATCTCCGTCTGAATTGACACAAATGTTTACTTGGATACTTTGTAAATTGCCTTTAGCTGATCCTGCTCCAACACATGCATATTCAAACGCAAACGACTGAACCGCTTCTTTATCGTCCACTGTTAAGTGCCAGCTAGCTTCCCTATAATGACCATTATATTGTAAACGGGCGTAGGCATCCGCATCGGCCCCGGATTTCTCATTATCCGTTTCATGAATAATAATATATTTTTTTGTATTTTGTTTTCCATAAGTCACTTTAGCTGCCTGTGTTTCTGGAACTAAATACTGACGCCATACTACCATTATGATGTACCATCCTTTTTGTTCATTACCTGCCAAACTATTGTGATTCCTATAGTCACTCTTCTTTTATTGCTTCTAGCTTACGTTAATAAACTGAACAGTTTCTGAACAAATTGTGCTAAAAATAAAAAACGACCAGGCAATAAGATGCCTAGTCACTTTTGATAATTGCACGTGTGATCCTCACAAAAATAACACTATAAATTTATAACACCATTCTCAACATTTTCTGGACATTAGATGTTCACTTGAGTGCATTTTAGGGTTATCCATCAGTTTTTTGGATTTATCCATTAATTCGATCATTCTATCCGCTACTTTGTTTGTTTTATCCGTCGATTCGTAGAAAAGAAGACTAAGGTTACGCAATTGTCTCCCTTCACTATTCAATTTGCAGCTTCCCAAACATTGTTGATGTCTGTAGCAAGGGTTGCTTCAATTTATTCATTGTGCCTTTGGATAAACAGGTTTCTACTACAAAAAAAAACAGGCAGTGTATTAACCTTACATCACCTGTTTTCTCACTATATTTCTATTATTTTAATCAGTCTGATTCCCTTTATAGGTACTGAAGTTATGCCATTCTTAAATTAAATTTATAACCAATATACCTATTCATCCAAAAAATGCATAAAAAAATCCTAGGCTATGATAAAATTAGTATAATACCAAATATTAGTTGAGTTATAGTTCCATATACAATAACAATTAAAATAGGAGGATTCTCCAAGATGAAAAACAAAAAAAGATTGGCCTTGCTGACTTTAGTGGCCGTTCCTTCACTACTTTACAGTGCGCCAGCATCGGCAGCTAATTTGACTGACCATGCAAGAACTGCCTATGTATACAACTACAATGCTAACGTCTCGAATGTTATACAACTAATTAACAATATAAACAATACAACTGCTACCTTCCAACCAAATTTAGAGGCAGCTCTTAAAGCATATAATGCGTTGACGGAAGTTGAAAAACAATATGTGACGAACTATTCAACCTTATCAGCACATCAACAAACGAGAGTGGCTTACCGTAAACTAGCTGCTCAAATTGAAGAAAAGCTAAATTCTGTAGAATCATCATCTGTTCATTATTATCAAAATGTCCTTGAAACACGCGATTGGTATAATACATTAAACGCTGCGCAAAAGTCTTATGTAAGTGCCTCTGCGCAAAAAATATTAACGTCCTATATCACACCAAATACATCTGTTGATAAAGTGGTCAATAAAATTCAACTACTTAATTCATCTCGCCTGACGTTCCATAAAGAGGTGGCCGATGCCAGGGCGGAGCTTAATGCATTGCGGAGATTTACCAATGTTTCTTTACCTGTAGGGATCGAGCAGAAGTTACTTGATGCTGAACTGCTTGTGGCGAAGGATAAAATAGCTGCAAAGGAAGTTGAAAATGCCATTGCTTCCCTATCGCCGAAAACATCCACGGTTCATGATGTTCAGGAAGTTAAAACAGCCTTTGAAGCGTTAACACCTGTACAACAGGAACTAGTGCCGAATGTCTGGACTTTAGTTGATTTTGTACAAGGTAAATATACACTCCCTACAAAAGACAACGTACCTAAAAAACCCGTTCTCTCTGATGTCGCAGCTGCTCCAGGTAAAACTACAGCTATGACAAAAAACAAAAATACCTATAAAGCCAAAATTAATGTTGCTGAGACAGAGATTGATACAGAACGCTTTATTCTCACGACAAAAGATAAAATGACGATCATCATTCCTCCACTCTATACGCTAGTGAATGAGGATGAAGGCGTGATGAATATAGAAGTAACGAAAAAGGGCAATCGTATTACACTCAAAGCTGAATTAAATAAGGAGCCTGTGACATTCGATGCCAATATGGAAATCATTATGGAGGGATTACCAGCTAATTCATCCTTCTATCGCTCCAATGATTTTGGTAAGCAAGTCCCAGCCGACTTTACTGTCAGTGGTAATCGCCATATTATCCAAACAACTACTTCTGGAACGTTTCAGATTGTAAGAAATTAAATCTTATTATCATTTATAACAATCCGAGAGCCGGGACAAAGAACAATTCGAATCATATAACGTAACTCTCATTTGCATTTAGTTTGAGATTTTCCTTTACAACTCTTTACTCATATGTTTCATAACGGGCAATTAGTTTAGTACAGGCTTCTCCCTCTGCATACTTTCCCCAAACTTAAAAAAACGCAAGAAATCAACCCTAGGAGAGATTTCTTGCGTTTATATTTTTAAATTTCCTTTTTATTTTTACATTAAAAATATACTTAAATCTTACTTACCTTAGCCTTATTTATTTTGTTATTTTACCTTGTACTTTATACATATTCCCGTATTTATCCACAATAACAATGACAATATAATCCCCTTCAATAAACGAAACAGATGGATGAGTAATAGATTGTTCAGTACGTCCATCAGAAAGCTTTGTTTTACCATTTCCACTACTTAAACTTACTAGGGCTCCAGGCGTCTCTGGTATGATTACCTCTACTGGTTTAACGGCATCAATTTGGGCTTGGGTATAAGTATTACTGTAGGCTTTATAGTAGAATTTAGCCTCTTCTCCAGGTACCACAGATGGATCTGCGAATGTAAAGTCAAATGTAGTAATAATAGTTTTGCTTCTATCTGTTGCAATTGGAGGCTGTAATTTAGCACTCTCAATGTTTGTAGTAAGCGTTCTATAGATAAATGATGAAGATAGCTTACTAAACGTCCATCCGCCTTTATCCTTTGCAGTTGCATTAATTGTCATATCAAAACTTTGTGTTACTTCATTAGCAAATGTAAGTATCATTTTACGTGGCTTCCATTCATTAATATCCTCTACTTTATCCTGCCACTTCCATGAAGCATAAGTAGGAGTAATCGCGTTACCTGTTTCAGGATCCACTAATTGGAAGTCCGAGTCTTTTAAATCAACAGCCTCCGAGAAAGTCACTTCTAACGTTTTACCATCAAGCTGTTTAACGATTGGATCTTCTACTTTTGGTGGTGTACCGTCAGAGAAGAATTTATATGCCATTACACCTGTTCCACTTTCGCCAGGCGTTAGACTAATTGGTTTATTTTGTTTTTCATCATGTGTATAGATTGTTGACTCTGTACCAACTTGGACCATTGTTGCATTCTTATATCTATCCTGAACTGCAACATATAGCTCGTAATTCTGATGTGGTTCTAGAGGAGAAAGGTTAATTTCATTTGTATCTTTTCGCATAGTACTTGCTCTTCCTCTTGCAATAACTTCCTCAGCGCTAGTTGGTACGGAAACTGTTGAATCATCAGCTCTTCTAAGAATATAGTGATACGTTCCAGCTTCATCAGACATAAATTTAAAGGATGCTTTTGTATCACCCTCAGCTATTTTAATAGAGGTATTTTCAATCTTAGGTGCCGTTCTATCATCAATAACATGTTTTGTTTGTATATCAGAAACATTTCCTGAACGATCACGCAATACCATATAGATGGAGTAGCTCTTAAATGGATCTAATGGTGGTATTGTATTTGGTAAAGGGATTGTTACTTTCTGCTTCCCTAATTGTGCTGGTTTATTTCCACCACTACCTATGATTGCCACATCCTGTGTTCCAACTTTAAATGTTGTCTCATTTAATTGAACTGCCTCAATTAAACGTAAACGATCATCACGCGTTAGAGTTAAATCTGACTCCATAATTAAATAATGATACGTCCCCGCTTTTGAAGCATTAAACTCTAGAAGTGTTTGATCCTTTGTATTATTTATTACTGGCTCCCCTATAATTGTGAGAACCGGTAATTCCATATCATTATGAATGTACTCCGCTGTATTTCGTGGAACGGTATTATTTGGGATATTTTTTATATTTTCAAATTCAATATCAGCTAAATCTTTGACATTCGGTGAAATAGTAACAACTAGGTTATCCCCATTAACAAAGCCTGTAAGTGATGGAATAGTGAAAATAAGTCTTTTCTGAGCTTTATTATAGACAACCTTTGTGGGATGTATCGGTTGTTGTGCTCCTTGGTTTACTATACCTGTGCCAGAAAGATCATAATTCTCTACTTTTTCTGCAGAAATAGGATCCAGTTCTTCACTTACTGTTATATAAAATTCATTTTTGATTTCATCAAGTAAGACTAATTCTCCACCAACAACATATGGTGGAATATTATCAAGCTCACCTGTCTTAAATTCCTTAGCTACAGCAGGATCTACGGAGTAGTTACCTGAATTATCCTTCATAACAACGTAAAGCTGATACTCAGTCTCAGCCTCTAAGTCTGTTAACATTTCTTTTATGCCAAGTTCACCAGCTTTTGCTACTCCTTTTCCAGTTGGGTTAGCAACGATATCTGCTGTAGTTGGATCTGCTGCTGTTGTTTTCTTACGTACATAGTAATAATAGTCTCCAGGCTCACTAGCTGTAAAAGTAAATTCAGCACGTGTGCCTCCATGTAAAGGAGTAACTTGTAGAGATTTGACTACTGGCGGAGTTCCATCTTTCATTTGGAACGATTGTGACACAGTATCCGAAGCATTTTTCGAGCCATCCACTACCATAATATAAATGACATATTCTTTTTTCTCACCTAAATTAGAAACCTTAATTGAGTTTGTTCCTTTGATAGCTGCCCCCGTACCATGTGCCACGTTCTTATTGGAGAGTCGGTTGACCATTTCACTTTTATTTGGTGCCTCTTCACCTTTTTCACGCACAATATAGTAGTACGTACCAACCTCATCTGATGTGAAGTCTGCTTGAATCTCGCTACCACTTAGTACTTTGACATTCGTTATACTAACAATCGGTTTTGTTTTATCACCTGGAACCTGATTCTCGTTTTCGTCTTTATCAATTGGTTTACCATCTGGATCAGTAATATTGCCGATATTATCTTTATCATCCAGGAAATCATCGAAGATATTATTTGGTGATCCATCTTTAGGTAAGATGACTTTATCGATATACGTATAGTCGCCAATATCAATTTTTCCATATGAGTTATCTACAAATAATGTGCCGATACGACCATCAATATATAGCTCAAGATCTGTGTAGCTATTGTAATTAATCCAATCTATATTTCCTGAACCGTAGATTGTAAGCTTCGTTTCTGTATTCAGATTTAACGTGCCGATATCACCTTGAATTTCAAACTCTCGTACATTTCCAATGATGTCTACACGAGGGAGTTTTGTATTCGTTTCAATCTTTGTACCTGTTTGCGATACAACTAATCGAGAAACGCTACTGTTATAGAATTCAAGATGCTTTTCAACGTTTTTCATTTCCTGCTTTTCTTTAGACCAGTTGACGAATGGCTTATCTTTATCAGGTTTTGGGTTTGTCCAATTTTGAAGATCATTTGAATTGTTATTTGGCGAATCTTCACCTTTGTTATTATCTGGATTTGACCAATTAATAAATGAGATATTGTTGCTTGCCACGCGTCCAAGAGCTAATGGCTGATTGTGTGTAGCCCCTAAATGCAACGGTGGACGAACGGTTTCGTTGACAAACATTGTTCCTGTCATCGTCATATTTGAGAACTCAATATAATTACCATTTACAACAATCGTCGCGCCTAATGATCCATAATCACCATCGAAATCAAGGAAGCTTGAACTTGTACCACTTGCATTAATCGTTAATTTTGAGATGGAGCGAATACTTTTCCCCGAAAGATCCCCCTCAATAAAGGCACCTTTTAATACAGGTGCATTATAGTCATTAAAGATATGGGATAAACTTTCCGGAATCGAATAAGATTTCCCATTTATGTAAACAGCGTCATCATCAACATTTGTAATTTTGTACGATGTTTCATTATTCTTCTTCTCTTGTGAACCTACAACAAATGAAGCAAACTGTCCGCGCGTTACAGGATCAAATGGAGAAAATGTAACAGGCGTTGTGCCTTTCGTAATATTCAAATCGATTAAAGTTTGAATATAGATAGCATTGCTTGTTTGGCTATTCACATCTTTGAAAATATTATTGTATGTAGGAGAAACCTCTAGATGGAATCCAACTACAACCATTTTGGCTAATTCGCCTCTAGTAAGCACTTCATTTGGCATAAATGTGCCATTTGAATAACCAGACATAATGCCAGCATTTTGTAATGCCGCTACATATTTATAATACTGATTGCCCTTCGGTACATCCTTATAGTAAGGATCTTGGATATTTTTCGTATCCAATTTTAACGCTGTAGCCAGCATTTTCGCTGCCTCTCCACGAGTTACACTTACATTTGGGCGGAAAGTGTTATCCGAAAAACCGCTCATTATACCTTGAGAATAAGCTTTTAATATTTCATTATAATTATCCGAGTATTGGTTAATATCCGTAAAGGGAGAAGTAGCCGCTGCCGCTTTTTGTGGTGAAGGCACTACAACAGCAATCCCACTTGAAGCAAATACTGTTGCAATCAAGGCTTTATTTACTTTTTGGATTTTAGATTTATCCATTCCACTCTTCCTTTCACTTATGTATTTTGATACGTACAACTATCATTTTCCTCATACTCTTTATATCGACCAAAAGCTAGTGAACCTTCATAGATAAATCGAAAATAGTTAGGTAAATTTCTTCATAATCATATGAGTTTTTGAAGGGGTTCTCTTTTCGATTTCATGTTACTTTTCGGGGGAGTCTTACGCTTCTGTTAAGCTTCTCACCTTTTCAAAGGAGGGGAGGTTTGTTTGGATCATTTTCTCGTTTCCTTTGAGCGGATTCTCCCTTTATAGGATCACCTTCTCTCTACTTTGGAGCGGAGACATCCCTTTTATGATCACTTTCTCTCCGCTTTAGAGCGGGGGCATACCTTTTATGATCACCTTCTCTCCGCTTTGGAGCGGGGGCTTCCCTTTTATGATCACCTTCACGTCCTTTTGGAGCGGAGGCATCACTTTTATGATCACTTTCTCTCCGCTTTGGAGCGGGGACATACCTTTTATGATCACTTTCTCACCTTTTTGGAGCGGAGACATCCATTTTATGATCACCTTCAAACGACTTATGAGCGGGAGCTGCTTTATTTGGATCACTTCCTTGTTTCCTTTGAGTGGTTCCTGACTCGTTTGGATCACCTCCACACACTCTCAGAGCAGATTAACACCATTTGTGATCAATGCACCCATTCCGGCAAGCAACATTCACGAAAACATAAAAAAGCCAAGGAGCATCGGTGCTCTCTTGGCTTTCACGATATATAGGCATACATCTAGTCGTACTTGGGTGTCATAAGGGAAAGGGGGATAACCTTACGTCTTGTCAAGTCGATCGAGAGATGTGACCCGAGTTACATATCATTTGAACATGGTTGAGAAGTCATTTGGCGGATGACTTAAGAGTAGCTTGCCCAAATGATGTTTGCATTAATCAATTACCCCAAAAATTAGAGATGTAAGCCCATTTGTTATAAGTTTTTTATTCAAATTTTAACAGCAATTTTTACTTGATTGCGCCCTGCTTGTTTTGCTCGATATAATGCACTATCTGCCGCTTCAATTAATGCCTCTGTAGAATCGGCCATCTCTGGATACACAGCAATTCCTGCTGATAACGTTACTGGTTTACCACAGGGGCTTTCTGTAGTGGATAAAATTTCACGTAATTGCTCTGCTACCTGTGCCGCTTCATCTGCCGTAGTTTTCGGCAGTAGCATAACAAATTCCTCGCCACCATAGCGACAACAAATATCGCCTTCACGTGCTACAGACTCCATGTGCCTCGCTAAAAATTGTAATACTTTATCCCCAACGGCATGACCATATGTATCATTGACACTTTTAAAGTGATCTAAATCTAACAGAATAAACGCATGAGGTACATTACTTGCAGACCATTCTGCAAGTACGGAGTCCATTGTACGTCGATTCGTAACACCCGTTAGTGGATCGACGGTTGATTGGTCCTTGAAAAATGTGACTTGTCCATGTAAAAATGATAAACTCCGAATCAACACATTCTTCAAAGAATAAGCTTCAAAATACCAGCCACTAACCGACTTTAACCCCTCTACATCCTTCTTATCGAGACTTTCCTCTGTTAAAATAGCTAATTGCTGTAACGGATTGGCTATCCGTGCTGCAGCCCAAAGGACGATAATAATTGAAACAGCCATAAGCGGTACAGATTTTATAATGACCTCCTGTACACGATCAAATGAAGGGGCTAATGCTACTTCTAAAGGTTTTTGAGCAACAACTCCCCAACCTGTTGAAGGGACTGCACTATAGCCAGCTAGCATTTTTACTCCTTTTGTATTCTCGACTAATTGAACCCCACTTTTGCCTGACATCACAGCTTGAACCACTTTGTTTTTTGTTACGACATCATTAATACGGCTTGGGTCCTGATGATAGATTACGCGTCCATCAGAATCTACTACATAGACGTAGGAGCCATCCTTACTATAATGTTCTCCAAGTAACGTTTGAAAGACATTAGGTTCCTTTAAGTAAATAGTCCCCGCCACCATCCCTAAATACTCGTTGGACTCTGAGAAAATAGGATGAGATATAAAAATAATAAGACGTCCTGTCATCGCCTCATATGGTTTAGAGATGAATGGTTTCTTTTTGGATAACGCCTCTTTTGCCCCAATAGATGTTAAAACCTCCCCTTTAATTTCAACTGATGGCGGAGATACAGATAAGACAAGACCTTTTGCATTTGTTATGACTACAGAATTGAACATTTGATTTTGCAATCTTAGACGCTCTGTTTCCTGGTTTAGCGCATGCTCATCATTCATATTTGTACTTACTTGATTTGCACTATAACCCAAAAGTTGAAAGGCTTCATCAAGATAGCCATCTGCCGTTGATGCCAGTTTTTGCGCATACACTCGATTTGTCTCAAGTGTATTTTCCTTTATCGAATCAACATTCATTCTGTATCCGCTCCAAACACTGCCAATGCTTGTAAAGAAGAATGCTGCCATCGCTACACCCATAATTAAATGCTTTAATTTTAACTGATATGTTTTCATTACCTTCCACCTATGTATATTAGTTTTTTATTTATAACAATATTTGAGCCTATTATATCGGTTTAATTCTGTCCTTTGTACACTAGAACATAGATTGTATCAATAAAGAGGTCCGAATCATATGGACATCTAGAAAACTTTCATTTTATTCAAACTAAAGTTAACTGAATTATCTGAAATTCAACATTCAATAACTGAAAATTGCTAAAGGATCTAAATTCTAAATTTTCCTATTTTTATTGTTATTCTGACACATAAAATTCGTAAGGTTTATTTTATAATTAAAAATAGCATAGGCAATTTAATATATATTCTGTTATAATACTCATTAAAATAAAATAAACTGTATTAATACAGAATGTTATGTCGCTTTTCACACAATGGAGATTATGAGAAAAGCGCTGCGCTGCCATCATAGGGATGGTCGTGTAGCCTACACAAAAAGGGGTTGGAAGATTTGGGCATTTTAAAGGGGTTAAAAATTCTCGATTTTTCTGCATTACTACCAGGACCAATGGCAACAATGATATTCGCTGATTTAGGGGCAGATGTGATCCATGTTGAATCTTCAAAGCGCGTTGATTTAACTAGGATTATGCCACCCTATGATGATGATCACGAGGCATATATTCACCAACATTTAAATCGATCTAAAAAGTCACTTACATTAAACCTAAAATCACCAGAGGCTATAGACATTGTTAGAACACTTGTTCAAGAATACGACGTTATTATCGAGGGGTTTCGACCTGGTGTCATGCAAAGGCTTGGCATTGGCTATGAGGCACTTAAAGAAATAAATCCTCAAGTTATTTATTGTGCAATTACAGGCTATGGTCAAACAGGACCTTATAGCAACCGGCCTGGACACGATAATAACTATCTATCATTAACAGGATTACTTGACTATTCACGCCATAAGGATAAAAAACCTGTTTCAATGGGTGTTCAACTCGCGGATATAGCCGGTGGGACTATGCATGCCGCTATTGGTGTACTAGCTGCAGCCTTGCATCGTGAAAAAACAGGAGAAGGACAATTCATTGATATTAGTATGACAGATGCTGTATTTTCACTTAATGCTATGTACGGCTCTGCCTTTATTGGAGGTGGTCGTGTGCCGCAGCCAGAGCAAGAAATATTAAATGGCGGAAGTTACTATGATTTTTACAAAACAAAGGATGGACGCTTTTTCTCTGTTGGTAGTTTAGAACCTCAATTCCGTAAATTGCTCTGTGAGGCACTTGATATTCCAGAGTTGATTGATAATACCTTCAATGATTCCTACTATACGCAGATTCGTTTTAAAGAGGCAGTTCATGATGCATTTCTATCAAAGACATATGAGGAATGGCTTGAGGTATTTAACGAGGATTTTGAAGGCTGTGTAGAACCCGTTCTAACCTTTCCAGAAGCATGTGAGCATCCACAGCTAAGGGCAAGAGAAATGATTGTAGCTATTCCAAAAAGTGATGGGACGATGCAAAATCAAATAGCATCACCCTTTAAATTTGACGGTGCACAGCCAGAATATAAGCATGTTGGTGCCAAACTAGGCGAACATAATGAAGAGGTCTTACTTTCTTTAGGTTATAGTGCTGAACAAATCAAAGCCTTAAAGGAAAAAGGCGTTTTAGACTAAAAAATTGCTTTGCAGATTAGCTACAGCAAACCCGAACTAGTAGGAAAAACTAAATGAGTGTTTCCTACTATAGCTCGGGTTTTTTATCAATTATTTATACATATGCACTAATAAACATGCGCATGTTTTCAAAATGATCATCAATTAGCAAATATTTTTTATAAATTTCCATCAACTTTTCAAAAAGCTCAAATTGCTCGGTTACAAATAATACTCTTAAAATATTTAACATATGCAAGGAGGCACTTTGCGCTACAACATGGTATGGCACTTCAGGTTGTCGATAATTACGTCGCCATTCTTCCACGGATAAGCCAATATGCTGTAATGAGTTATTCACATGTAGTGCAATGTCCTGTTGAACGTATGCCTCAATAGCGATCAGTTGTTCACTACTAAAGTTTTTTTGTACTAATGAAGCATTAATTTTTTTATTAGACGCTAGTACGTGCTCCTTTAATAAAAGTAATCCATCCTCATAAAACGCCATTTTTACATAATGATCGAGTAGTATAGCATATAAATTCTCTAAATAATTAAGCTGATAGTTTTTAATAATGGCAGGTGGTGTGGGTTTACGATTTGGTAAAAGATCCTTGTATTCTAGTAAAATTTCGATAGCATAATTATTTAATCGTTCGTCCTCCAATAAATACTCGCCATAATGTATAACTTTATCACTCTGATGTTCTCTATTAGCTATATGAAATAAAATATAGGCAATTAACACTTTTTCCTTCTCTGTAAGTGCGTACATGGAGTAGCGCCACTCTACTTCGAATGAAGTTATCAGCGCTTTGACATTGTCATAATCGTCCTCTGATAAACAATAATGTGTAACAATTTGATAAAGACGTAACTGTTTCTTTGCCAAACAGCTAGCATTATGCTTATCCACATGAGTTATACACTTATCCAGTATCGTTTTATAGTTATTCACAAAGTTATCCACATGTTCACAACTTTTTCTCACAGAATTCTCAAAAAGACCCATTATTTCATAAAGAAATGTGAATTGCTCTAAAGGTCTGTGGATAAACAGTGAATAAACTTTTTTCATAAATAGCCAATGCCAAAATGAAGCATGTTGTTTATACAGCATATGCACTAAATATTCATCTTGAAACTTATACAAAATTATGGTCTGCAGCTCATTAACTGGCATTTCCATTTGCATTCTTTTCCCAAAAACTAGCCAAATTAATCGTTCTAAATCTATGGTATGTTGTGCAAAGAGCTGGTCAAAAAAAGTTTCTTTTCCTTTTTGCGTATAGAAAAAAGCATTGAGCCGTTCATTCACAAATTTTGCTTCTAAACCATATTTGTCAAAATACATTTGCATTTCTGTTGATACACGACCCCAATATTTACGAGCTGTGGAAAAGGCAATATTTTTAGCCGTTTCTTCATTAACTAAAAATAAATGGGGTGAGAGTGAAGTTCCAAGTATTTTTGGATCTTCCTGCAGATATGACTCTGCCTCTAGCCATGTTGCTAGTAAATTTTCAGCACCCTCTTCACTTCTTTGTTTATAAGCCTTGAATAATTGCTCATCACAGTCCAACAGCATACAATTGGAGCCTCCCATCGAATTCGACCAACAAAGATCTTCCCCTATCATTAAAATACATGTTTTTAACACTCTTTCTTCAATATAACAAATCTTAACTAACATATGCTAAAAAAATAGTGATATGCATAACGATAACGTTAACAAAAAAAAGAACCATCTATTAAGTGAAAACACTTCATAGATGGAAAACTTTCATCACCAAAACAGTGGATATTTTCTTTTTTCTCGTAAATTATTTATCAATAACCCAAAAATTACAATAATAACGGCACCAATTAATACGGGCATTACTAAATAGCTCCAACCATAGCCTCCTAAAATAATAATAATAGGATTAGCACCCGCTGGAGGATGGATAATGCCTAGAAAAGCCATAAAAAATATGGTTAACCCAACACCAAGACTAATAGATAGCATGCTCGAACCTAGTAATGCATACATGGCCAAACCAATAAACGCAGAAATTAAATGACCACCAATAATATTTCGAGGCTGCGACAATGGGGCATTCCAGACAACAAATACAAGCACACAGCTTCCACCTAGTGATGCCATTAACCAAGGTGCATCTGTAAAGCTTGTTAGCCAGAGGAGCACAAAGATACATATTAATCCACCAATTGCTCCTGTGAAGGCATCTGCGAAATTAGTCCGAGATGGCGCATGACCTCCTCCCCTCATTTTTAATATAAAGGGTTTAATACTATTCTTTTTCTCTAACTTATTTTCCACACTCAAGGAATCTGCCATTTGACACCAACTTTTCTAATCTTTACTCATCTATTCAAAACTATTTTCATGTTGATCGTTGTTAAACTTTAATTATTATATCAACACAACAATAGAATTCAATCTAAACTTCATTTTTCAGACAAATGCTTACTTATATACTTTATTAACCATACAAAAAAGCAAACCTATAAAAGTTTGCTTTCGAAAAAAGAACACTATTAATCATATTGTTTTTTAACAGTTTTAAAAATTCGTACCTTCTTTAATATTGTTTTAGGAACTTGGAAGGTTGCTGTGACAACTCCTGGATGACGTCCAATCTCTATGGAACCTGTTATCGTTGCTCTATTTAATACTTCTGGCTCGCTCATCTCAAATAGTTTTGCAGCTCTATAGATGGCATTATCAGTAGCTTCGTTTAATGTTTTACCAGAACCTACCACAGATACAGGAAATGATTCTTCAACTTGTTTCACCCCGAACTCCTCTGCTAATTCGCGAGCACGCCGTTTTTCTTCCTTTGTAAAGGGCTTTGCTGTATAAGGTAGATCTTCCACGTTCGGTAGTAAGATTGGGCCCTCCAATGCTACCTTTTTCAAGACACTAACTTGGAGCTGTACGATACCTGCTACATCTGTTGTATGTCCTGCAATCTCGCCGTCTCCCTGCATGGCATGCATATCACCAATATAGACACCACCCCCAGGAACCTTCACAGGACAAATTAGGGTAGCTCCTTCACGAACTCGACTAATATCCATATGTCCATCCGTACGATGTACATCCAATTCATCTTGTGTAAAGGCATATTCATGTGGGGCGCCAATCAAGAACGAACCAAAATCACCCGCATTATGAGAATCTGGCATCGCTTTAGAAGGAGTTGTTCCAAGCTGACCTAAAAATGGTCGCATTCTGGCCATTACACCGACTAAGTCGCTTGGTGCTAATGCAACAACAGGATTTTGTACAGAATTTTCAGGTGTTCTCATGTAGTTTTTAGCGTCAAGAGCAATTCGGCGAGCACCGTCTCGTCCAACAGTCACACCCATTTGACCTCTATGATCTAGTGCCATTGTATAGCCGTTTGTTATTTTAAATGGTGCTGTTTCGGTATCACATGTCGAGCAGCGAATGGCTTGTGGCCCTATTCCTTTTACGACTGTATTTGGATGTAGCTTGCCACAGCCAGGGCATTTGACGGAAACAAACGGATCGCCAATAAATCGATCAGTAATGGCTTCATCATGTCCAGATGAGGTTGCTAACGATGTAACCTGAATTGATTGTATTTTTATGACAATAGCGTCACCCACCTCAGCCCCTTCTACAAAAACAGGCTTTGTTACTTCATGTCCTCCACGAATAGTAGGCGTAAGCATGGGTCCCCAGCATCCAGGTGTTGTATTGGCAATGATTGTCCCACCATCTTTAACTGGCCCCAACATTTTCTGTGAGGGATCTAAAATTCCATCGATGAACTCATTTACGAACAATGTCTCAGCGGCTTGCGGTTGCTGTATAAAGTCATCATTTTTTAATCCTTCTTTTTCAAGCACATGCAATTCGTTTGTCATTTTTCGTCACGCTCCTAGTTTGATTTTTATGTATAACTTTATGTTAAAAATGCTCTCCACATTTGCAGAGAGCTATTTAATCTTTTCGACAAGAAGCCTACCAAAAGTTCGTGTTATGAATACTTATCTTTGACAGTTGTCAGGATGTATGAGAAAGCAAAGCGACAACGTGCATTACGCCGAGTGCTAAAGATTTAATTATTCATATATAAATCAAAAATATGTGAGAAGTCTTCTTTTTTATATTTATCTTTATGTTCAATCATCCATTTGTTCGCAAAGCTTGTAATTTCTTTGAATGACGACGCTGGAGATATATTGTCATTGCCAATTCGACCAAGTGATGATGATGCAATGTTAAGGCTTTTTTCTGCTACCTCTAATTTATAGGCATTGTGCTTCTGCTCGTAGCTAATGGCATGTAGTGCTTTATACAAATCTTTAATGTCATCAATAAAGCGTTTGTGGATGTCGATGGAAAGTGGAGAATTGCCGATTGTAAACTTAATTTCGACATCAAGGTCTATTGTTCCTGCTGTTTCGAGAAAAACATCTGTAATGGAATACATAGAATAGTCATAGCGTCGTAGTAATCGCTTCTTACTCATAGCGCTTTCGCCATCTACATGAATAATGGCACGATTTGTAAAGCAATACTCATCTGCCTTCGTTTTAATTAGAAAATAAATTTTCTCATCAATTTCATGTAGGATAAAATCATCCGCATCCGTTTTATCATAATCCTCTTTTGGTACAACTACCCCAATATCTGAAAGTCCAAGTGCATCCGCTGCTATTTTTTTAAACATTGTCATTCCCCCTAAATAGTAATACTCTTTTTACGCTTTAGAATGTGTAAAGGTTTCATTCCTCCCTCTCAACTCATTATAAGGGAATGCCAGCTAGGTCAAATTTTACAAAAACAATGCTTCATTTCCTCTTTCTTGTACATTTCATTTATAATGATTGTCAGAAAAGATTCTTTTAAATTGAAAGGTCGTGTGAATAAGTGCAAGAACCAACCATATTAGTCGTGGACGATGAGGCTGATTTAGCTAATCTTCTAAAACGTAGTCTAGAAAAAGAGGGCTATAAACAAATTTATACAGCTGGCTCCATTCACGAGGCTTGGACAAGTTTCCAACAAACAAATCCAGATATAGTCCTGCTAGATGTCATGCTACCAGATGGTGAGGGCTACGATTTATGTCGACGAATCCGAGAGGTGTCCCATGTGCCTGTGCTATTCATGTCTGCTAAAAATGAGGAAATAGATAAAATTTTAGGACTAGCCATTGGTGGCGACGATTATATTACGAAGCCTTTTAGTCCAAAGGAAGTTGCTTATCGTGTAAAGGCACAATTACGTAGAGCCGGCTATCAACTACTGGATACCACTCCGAGCATTGCCGAAAAAGCACTAAAGGTTGGACCATTCCAGCTAAACGCTGATGAAACGGAAGTGCATAAGGATGGGGTTTTATTGGAGTTAACAGCTAAGGAAATTGGTTTAATGGCCTGCTTTATGCATAATCCTAATCGAATTTTAAGTAAGGAAACATTGTTTGAACGTGTTTGGGGAGAGGATTTTTTCGGCTCTGATAATACGGTCATGGTGCATATACGACGTCTACGTGAGAAAATTGAGCAGGATGCCTCTAAACCTCTTTACATCACAACAGTAAAGGGACTTGGCTATAAATTTGTCATACCAAAAGAGGCGCAAGGATGAAGTGGAAATTAACAGCGCGCTTTCTCCTTTCCGTACTATCTATTGTCATTATTGTTATTTTCGTCAATACAGCCATTTTCGTAGGACTCCTTACTTATCGATTGTCAAATGATTATGATGGTCCATCTGCAACTAAAGAGGAAGACTTTGTACGGGATTTCCAACAATATATTGAGATAAAGAATGGGTCAGCGACAATCAATAAAGAAGGGCTTGAACAGTTGCATCAGCGGAATGCTTGGATTCAATTGCTTGATGTAAATGGTCAAGTTATTGATGCACACTTTACACCAGAAAAGGCACCTTCACACTATGCACCTATTGACTTAATCCAGGTTTATAAATATAAAGAATTTGAAGCTGATACGACTGTTTTTATTGGCGTCAAGGATGAGGTTAGTTATCTCATTGGTATTAGGAGTGATGTTTCGCGGTTAGTCATGCATGTTTCCGGCACATCATTTTTACAGTTTATTGGTAAATTCGGACTTTTCATTGTTATTGCCGACTTGTTAGTAGCTACATTAGTTGGCTGGCTTTTTGGTCGTACGTTAACGAAGCCTCTATATGCAATGATAGAACGCATTCACCATTTAAAAAACCATGAACATCAGACTGCTACAACTCCTGGTGGTGTATATAAACCAGTTTTTGAAAATTTAAATGAAGTATCACGAGAATTGGCAGCCCATGAACAGGAAAGAAAACGATTAGAGATTATGCGGGAGGAATGGATTAGTAATGTCTCACACGATATGAAAACACCGCTTGCTTCTATTCGTGGTTATGCAGAGCTATTGAACGATGATCAATTAGCTTATAGTGAGCAAACAGAATACGCCAAAATTATTGAAAAACAATCATTGCATATGCAAGATCTACTCGATGATTTGAACTTGACGATGCGCTTAAGACATCAACAGCTACCACTTTCATTAAGAAAAGTTAATATGGTGCCATTTATTCGTGAGATTGTTATTGATACTTTAAATACAACACAATTTGAGCTTGCCAATATCGAGTTTAATGCGGCTTCTGAGAACAGTTACCATCAAATCGACGAGCATTTTATGCGTAGAGCGATCATGAACTTTTTACACAACGCTCTCCTTCACAATACTCCAGATGTAGCTGTCCAAGTGTTGGTTGATGGGAATTCTATTACAATTTCTGATAACGGCAAGGGAATCCCTGCAGAGGATTTAGAACATATTTTTGAACGCTATTACCGAGGTACAAATACAGAAAAAACAACGGGTACCGGCTTAGGCACAGCCATTGCTAGGGATATTATTGAGGCCCATGGAGGCACTGTTACCATTACGTCTGAAGAAGGAAAAGGAACCAGTGTTAACATTTATCTACAAAGTGAAAATCGCATAAGTCAAAACGAGAAATTTTAACGCTAAAGGGGTGTCTCAAAAAATCTTTGAGACACCCCTTTTTTCTACTTCATTTGGTCCTGCACCTTAGCAGGTAACTCATGGAATTTCACCTCATCATATGAAGTAACTTCCGTTTCTTTTTTTACATAAAGCTTTAAATACGCATCCTGACGTAAGTTTTTTTGAGCTGAAAATTTGAATGTTTTTTCTTCTCCGTTTTTATTGAATGCAGGTAGCTCGTACCAATATGTTTGATAGATTTGACCGCTATCTGCCTTATACTCCTCTACCTCGCCATCAGCTGTGATATGCACATAGTACGTGTCTTTATTTAAACGGTTAAAGTCTACAGTCATTAATACGACTAACCCTGCTACGAATAAGATAAACAAAGCACCTATTCCGAGAAATACTTTTTTCATATTAATTCCCCTGTCTTACAATTTTATAGAACGAACGTACGGTAAAAATATAATAAATAAAGTAAATAGCTGAGTATGCAATCATCCACAGTATTACTGGCTTTGTAATGTTCATACCAAATAATTGTGAAAATGCAAGTAATGCAAACGAACTATGCACAATACCGACAATCAGTGGTGCACTAAAGATTACAGCTACTTGACCTGCTACTGTCTTTAAGATTTGCTTACTATTCACACCGATTTTATTTAAAATGGCATATTTCGCCTGATCTTCTTCAGCTTCCGTTAAAATTTTGAAATAAATAATACTACCTGTTGCCGCTAGGAACACTAAGCCTAGAAAGCTTCCTACAAACAATAGTGCACCTACTGTCGCTATACTGTCCTCATAACTTTGTGGAACGCTAGAGAAAGATTCTTGCTGTTCAGAGGATAACTGCTTGTAAATGTCTTTGGATATGGTCTGTTGTTTTAAATCATTGTCTAATCCAATAACCTGAATCGTCACCTCTTCAGCATTTGTAGCAGTAAATTCCTGATCATTCACAACGAGTACTGTGCCTGCAGATGTAAAGTTTAAAACACTTTCTGTGTACATTTTATCTACATGGAAGGAATCTCCGTTTTCAAGTTTAAAGTCTTCGTTAGTAAAATCATGTGAAAATCGCTCATCATAGGCTGCATCAAGTAACACAGTAGAACCATCTGCAACGTGCAGTTCTTGATTCTTACCTTGTAATTTAGCTAAACGATTATAATCAGATTCCTTAAGTAATGTATATTCGAAAAATGAGAATTCATTATCCACACGTAGATTTTTCACTGACAGCGATTCATTATACAAAACCTCTTGCTGCGGTAATTCAACTGCATCGCCCTTCCACATAAACGTATTCGGAAGCATCTGGCGTACACTTGCTTCTGCATTGTAATACATACCGAAGACCCCACCACCAGCTGTAATGGTTGTTGCGCTTAAAATAGCAATAATCGACAACGACTTTGCGTTTGCTCGGATACGATACAATAGTTGGGAAACACCGATTAAATTTAACCCTTTCCATGACCATGATGTTGCTTTTTTTAAAGCGGTTAGCACAAAGACACTCACACTATGGAATAGAAGATATGTCCCGGCAATCGTAACACCGATGACCATTAATGGCGTACCTAAAATAGTAAAGAATCGCCAAATTTTACTTGTAAACAAATCAGAAGCAGCTGTATAATAGCCAAATGCAATGAGCGCTGTGCCCAGTAAGGCAGCTACTAATGATGCACGCGGGATTTGCTCTCCCTGTTTTTCAGCATGAAATAAATCAATTAACTTAAATTGATAAATAACACGATAACCTTGTAAAGATGTGAATAAAAACAGTAGTGTAAAAATGCATGTCGTATTAATTAGTGCTTCCATCGAAAATGTCAGGCTACCTACCACTTCATAGCCCATTAAGCGCACTAAAATCATTAATAGCCCTTGTGACATAAAGAATCCAAGAACAATACCAAGTACTAAAGAAACAAGCCCTATAACTAAATTCTCAAAAAAGAGCATTAAGCCAATTTTTTGCTTCCGAACACCTAGTAACGAGTAGAGGGCAACTTCCTTTTTCCGCTTCTTCATAAAAAATGAATTGGAATATGCCATAAAAATAACTATAAAGAACAGCAGTACTACTGATGACGCACTCATCAATCCTTTAATCTGTTGTGACGATTGTTTTAACGCTGAAAGATCATCATTATATTTCAGCGTCACAAATGTAAAGTAAATAACAATACTAAATACCATCGAGGCAATATATAAAAAGTAATTCGATAAATTGCGCTGAATGTTTTTACGCGCTAAACTAAATAACGTCATTTACTCCACCCCCGATGCTAGATAGCACCTGCAAGATCTCTTGGAAAAATTGCTTCCTTGTTAGAGTCCCACGATGAATTTCCTTAGAAAGCTGCCCATCCTGAATAAAGAGTATGCGTTGACAGAAGCTAGCTGCGAATGCATCATGGGTAACCATCATAATCGTTGCGGCTTGAGATTGATTTAAATCACTTAAACTTTCAAGTAAATCAGTAGCAGATTTTGAATCAAGTGCTCCTGTAGGCTCATCAGCAAAAATTATTTTTGGCTCTGTCACTAATGCACGCGATGAGGCTGTACGCTGTTTTTGTCCACCCGATATTTGATAAGGATATTTATCAAGCAAATCACTAATTCCAAACAAACCTGCAATACGGTCAACCCTTGCGCTAATGGCCTTTGTTGGCATCTTTGCAATAGCCAGTGGTAAAACTATGTTTTCTCGTACTGTTAAAGAATCAAGTAAGTTATAATCTTGGAAGATAAATCCTAAGTTATCACGACGAAAATCTGCTAATTCAGCGTCCTTCATACGTGCTAAATTGGTATCCCCAATAATAATTTCACCATTTGTTGGCGTATCAATCGTTGCTAATACATTCAAAAGCGTAGATTTCCCAGCCCCTGAAGGACCCATTACTCCAACAAACTCTCCTTTTTCTACTTCAAATGATATATTCGATAGCGCTGTAAAAGTATTTGCGCCTTTGCCGTAAGTTTTTCCAACGTTTTGTACCTTTAATAATGGCGTCATATACGCTCACCTCTTCTTTCTGACTTTAGTATACGACCCCAAACTTACAAGAAATTTGTCACAAGCTTACAACAACCTTAAATCATTAGCTTTATAAATTACTACCAATGTAAATTATCTAGAATTCTATCCACACATCCACGAAGGTCCCCTTTTCCTCAATCAAAATAAAAAAAGGATTCATACACAAACTGTGCATGAACCCTGTTCATCTATTGCTGTAAAACCTTTTGAATATCATCCTCAAAGCTACCTGGCTTATCTGCCGGTGCGTAGCGTCCAACAACCTTACCATGACGATTTACGAGGAATTTTGTAAAGTTCCATTTAACATTACTACCTAAAAATCCTTTGGAATGGGAAGTCAGATAATCGAATATAGGATGGGCTTCTTTACCGTTCACCTTGACAATCTCGTGCATCGGGAACGTCACACCATACGTCAGTCGACATTGAGAAGCCGCCTCCTCAGCAGTCGCTAGCTCTTGTTTAAATTGGTTCGATGGGAAACCAAGGACTACAAGACCTTGCTCCTGATATTTCTCATAGAGACCTTCTAATTCTTCAAATTGCGGTGTAAAGCCACATTTAGAAGCTGTGTTGACAATAAGCATAGGCTTTCCTTTATAACGTTCTAGGCTATAGATAGTACCATCCTCTAAAGTTACGTTAATATCATAAATGTCCATCTTTCTACCTCCCATTATAAACGTCCATTCATTCTTGCCACCTGCTGTAAAGGATCCCATACACCGTTGAAAGGCGGTGCATAGGCTAAGTCTAAATCAAGCAAATCTGGTAATGTCATTTTACTATACAATGCTGTAGCAAAAACATCGATACGCTTATCAATTCCTGCTGGCCCTACTATTTGCGCTCCCAATAGCAGCTGATCTCGTTTTCGCACAATAACTTTTATATACATGCGCTGCGCACCTGGATAATAGCCTGCGATATGTCGAGCAGATAATTTATATGCCTCGTAGTCGAAGCCAAGCTCTTTAGCCGTGCGCTCATTAATACCTGTTGTAGCAATTGTTAAATTGAAAAACTTTAAGATCGAAGTTCCTACAATTCCTCTAAATGGCGCACATTTGCCTGACATATTAAGTCCAGCTAAACGCCCTTGCTTATTAGCAGTTGTTCCTAATGGTACATAGTCTAAACGCTCTTTGACAATATTAAAATGGGTTGCACAATCTCCTGCAGCATAAATATTTTCTATAGAGGTTTCTAAATGACGATTTACAATAATTGCTCCATTTTTGGCTAGTGCTATCCCAGTACCCTGTAAAAATTGTGTATTTGGTTTAATGCCTGAAGCGACAATAACTAAATCTGTCTCTAAAACGCCGTTATCTGTAATGACACGTTCAACACGTTTATTCCCTTCGAATGCTTCCACACTTATATTTAATAATAGCTCCACACCATTCTTTTTTGCTTCTTCATGAACATGTTGGGCAAGCTCTTCATCTAAAGTGCGTGCTACATGGCTTCCACGTTGAACTAGTTTTACCTTTTTACCGCAGGCATGTAGTGTTTCTGCCATTTCTAACCCAATATAGCCACCACCGATAATAGTTACCTGTTGAATAGCAGGCGTTAAATCAGCCATTAAGTCTTCTAATTGTGGAATCGTTTTTACTGTGTGGATACCCTCTAAATCAGACCCCTTTTTCACTGGCATAACTGGACTTGCCCCTGTTGCAATCAGAAGCTTATCATAAGGAATTTCAAATGCTTCACCACTTGCTTGTGTACCTGTAATAATTTTCTTCTCTACATCTACATTTTCTACCTCATAGCCCACTCTTGCATCAATGCCATACTTATCACGGAAAGTCTCGACATCTCTTGCAATTAAACGATTAGTTGAAGAAATACGACCATCTACAACATAGGGCAAACCACATTGCCCATACGAATAAATAAAGCCACGCTCTAAAGTGGTAATTTCTGCCCCCGGTACATTACGATAGATTTCCATTGCTGCAGACATACCTGCAGCATCTCCCCCGATGATGACGTATTTCATTCTACAAGCCCCCTTATTTTTTCCTTGTTGCCATTAAATCTGCGTATTGATCGATATATAAACGTCGTTTTCCACCACTTACAATGACGCGTAGTACATGGATGGCTATAATCATTGTTAGTATAAAACCTGCTGTTGCTGCAAAGAGAGAAATGATAATTTGCAGAACATAAAATGGTGAATCGATATTTAATTGAATACCACCAATCGTTGTAATGGCCTCAAATAGACAAGCCGAAGCAATAATGGCAACACAGCGACGCCACGATTGCCTTACAATACTTTTTCCATTCTTATTAACCATTGTAAAACGCATTACCTTCATACCGAGTGTTGCACCATCTAGCATGCTTGGCATCACACCAAAAAGTAACATGTACAGCGTTATTTTTACTAAAAACTCAAAAGTTCCATTATATCCTGTCAGAGCACCAATCATGAGCCAAATCATTTGTGCAATGCATAAATCAATAACGAGTGCCAGCAAAATAGAAATAGGTTTAACAATATCTCTTTTTTCCATTTCAGCCGCTTTAGCCTCAACTTCTTCATGAGAAGGGAATAATGCCCATACAATTGGTGCTAAAAAGAACCCCAGTAACGCGCCTACACTGTTTAGTAATAAATCATCAACATCAAAGAGACGGTAGGCACAATTAAAAATGCCATAAATACCTGTTCTTTGAGTGATCTCATAAAACAATGTTAGCAAAAAGCTAATGATAAATGCACGTTTCCAGTACCTTCTTTCTTTAAGAAAATATCGTAAGTATACGCCAAATGGCATCAGTAATAAAAAATTAAAGAAAGCTTGATAAAATGCCTGCTGTTTTGTGATTGCAAGCCATGTAGACGGATTTGTCACGACAACTCCACTGTCCTTTAAAATATCTTCAACAAATTGGAATAATCGTAAATTGGAATGAATGGTATCTGCAGGCTGCAGTGAGCATGTATCTCTTGTAGATGGAAATGGTAGTAATACTAAACATAGTGCGGATAAAAAGTAAAAGATAAATGACAACATAATAATAGTTTTAGACATCGATAAGTAACCATATTTGCGATACGTATAAATTAGCCATGGAATGAAAAGTACAAATGATAAAATAATAGTAATAAAAAATGCTATGAAAATGGATTCTGTGTAAGTTGACATATAAGCACCTCGCTATTTAAGTTGCCCGATTTCCTGAACGCTAAAACTAAGTTTAGACATCTAATACAACATATATATTTCAGCAAGCTTACATAATCCTTAACTCCAGAAAAAAACAGGTAAAGAATATTACTCTCTACCTGTCCCTGCAATATTTTTATGCTTTTGCCATTTCTTCCTTACAGAATGTTAAAATTTCCTCTAGCTCTTCATCCTCTAATGCGAAATCTAAATATTCACCCTCTGCTTTTTCCATGATGAAATAGTTTAAAATAAATGGCTCCTCGCCCTTCTCACCAATCAGTACACGAATTTCTATACCCGCTTCGTGATATAGCTCATCATCCTCATCGATTTCTACATCTAAAATAAATTCGTAACGCTTACCTTCAATAATATTTGTTGGGTCTAAAATTTCTTCCATTGAGAATTGTGTAATTTCCATTATGCTAGCTCCTTTATCTTTAGCTGTTCCTTTCTATATTAAATCAATTTCAGCATGGGTCAACTAGAAAAGCCGTATACACCTGTAAGTAATTATGCCACAATAAAATGGAAATAATTTAGAGACTAAAATATCTACATAAAGGAGGCTTTTTCTTGAAAGAGCTATTATATTACCAAGACGTTATGTTACGTGAGTTTGAAGCTACGATTGTCAGTAAGGGGACTGATGAAGTTGGTCGTCATTATGTTGTGCTATCTAATACTGCATTCTATCCAACAGGTGGTGGACAACCTCATGACACAGGTACATTGGATGCTATTGAGGTCTTAGATGTCGAGAAAATTAACGATGAGATTCGTCATTATATTCAAGGTGACCCGTCGACTTTAGACGGTGTCGTCCATGGCAAATTAAATTGGGCTAGACGATTTGATCATATGCAACAGCATGCTGGTCAACATATTTTAACAGCTGCATTTGTTGAACTTTTCAATGCACAGACTGTAAGTTTTCACCTAGGAAGTGAGCATGTCACGATAGATATTGCTACCGATACACTAACAGAACAACAGTTAGCAGCAGCGGAAGCAAGAGCAAATGATATCATTTTAGAAAACCGTCCAATTCAAACGACTTGGATTACAGAAAATGAGCTTGCCAACTATAATCTTCGCAAAGAAGTCGCTGTGACAGGAGATATTCGGCTTGTAATCATCCCTGATTTTGACTATAACGGCTGTGGTGGAACACATCCTGTATCTACTGGGCAAGTTACTGCCATTAAAATTCTTGGCACCGAGAAAATGAAGGGCAATGTACGCGTCTCTTTTGTTTGTGGACAACGTGTCTTATCCGAGCTTGCTATGCGTAAAGAGGTTTTAGCTGATGTAGCTCGTCAATTAAGTGTACCAGAGGTCGAAGCTGCTACAGCACTTTCTAAAATTCTAGTCTCTCAAAAAAATACTGAAAAAGCACTTGCTGCCGCAAAAGAGGAATTACTAGCGTACGAAGTAAAAGCACTTGTTGCTGGGAACGAGGATGTAGTTGCAGCAGCCTTTAACCAACGAACAATGCAGGAATTGCAAAAAATAGCTCGTATTATTGTCATCGATAATCCAGATGTTACGGCCCTTCTTGCTTCAGAAAATGAAGGCAAATTGCAGTTCGTAGCAGCAAAAGGGAAAAATGTTGCAAAAAGCATGAAAGTCATTGCCGAAAAAGTACTACCACTTATTAATGGTAAGGGTGGCGGAAGTGACCAAATGGTACAAGGCGGTGGAGAATGTACAATTTCTAAAGAAGAGCTACTAGAAGTATTGCAAAACGCTGAATCCCACTATTAAAAAGTGGAGCTGTCACCAGCGACAGCTCCTACTTCTTTAATATTTAAATTTTTGAATGGCTCCATATAAACGTTTTGCCATTTCTGATAACTTCTCGGTTTGATTATTCATCGTTGTGACTGTTTTTATCTGTTCCGTTGTGGAAGCTGTTACCTCATGCACATAGTCACTAGCCGCATGTGCTGTAGCTGCCATTTCTTCCATAGAGGCTGAAACTTCTTCAGTATTTGCAGACATTTGTTCAGCTGAAGCATTCATTTCTTCAATTTGGCCTGCTATTTCTCCAACTGCTCGTATCATTTCCTCGAAGCGATTTCCTACTGCCTCGATTGAAGCTAATCCACGTTCCACGTTATGTTCACCAGATTCTGCAGCCTTTACTACTTCTAATGTGTAGGATTGAACTCGTTGAATTAACACATTAATTTTAGTAGCAGATTCTGCTGTTTGCTCTGATAGCTTACGAACTTCATCGGCAACAACAGCAAAACCTTTACCAGCCTCTCCTGCACGAGCAGCCTCAATAGAAGCATTTAGTGCCAATAAATTGGTTTGATCAGAAATATCGGTAATCATTTTAGAAATTAAGCTAATTTCCTCTGACTCCTTTTCTAGTTTGTGAATAATGGTTAGCTCAGCTGTCGTACCTTGCTGAATCTCACTCATACGACAAATAGATTGCTGCACTGCATCGTTACTTTCACTAATTTTCTGGGAAATAAATTCTGTATTAGAAGCAATTGTTGAAGCAACTTCCGCAACATTTTGTATGCCAAGCGCCATTTGTTCCATAGCTGAGGCACTTTCTTCTGCCATAGAGGTTTGACTCTGTGCCCCTCTGTCTACTTCACTAATTGCACCAGCTATTTGCTCAGAATGTTTTGTGACTGCAATTACATCTCCCATTAAATCACATGAGGCATCGTTCACTGCGGTCGCTTCATGGCTCACTTTCGCTATCATTTCTCGCATATTATCAGTCATGCGATTTAATGCACGTGACATTGTCCCCATTTCATCAATTCGTTTCAAATATTTCTCAGGAATCTCTTGTGTAAAGTCACCTTCTGATAAGCCTTCACTTATACGCAGCACGTGACGGAGTGGTCTACTGACAGAACGCGAAATAGCAAAAGAAATGAAAAGGCCCAGTATCGAAACAATAATGGTTGTGACAATAAAGTTCGTCTTTAGCTTAGATAGTCCTGTAAACATCTCGTTTTCTAAAGCAATAACTCCCATTTTCCAACCGTTATTAAGCGTATGGAAGCCCATTAAGCTTGTTCCTGTATCTTCTGTTTTAAACGAAAAGTAGCCGCTTTTATTAGCAATCATTTCTTTTGCAGCTAATGCTCTGCCTGTCATGACACCCGTTTCCTCGGCTTCTTCGATGGGATTGTTCTGCTCCTTCACATAGGTATGATTATTATGACCAATGATAGTCCCTTTGGCATCGAGCATAAATGCATATCCATTGTCTCCAACTTTAATGCCCTCTACAATATTGGATAAATAATAGCCATCAATACGAGCTAATAATAAAGCTTGCTCGCCTGTGACAGTATTAATTGGTGAAACGATTAAAATGACTGGTTCACCCGTTACACGGCTAATTGTTATTTCAGACATAACTGACTTACCTGTAAAGCCTTCTTTTACATAATCACGATCACCTAATTCTGCGGTTGTATCATCTAAATAATGGGCAACCCCATCTGCTTTAATAATGCCAAATCCTAAATAATTTTCATTATTAGCAAGACGCTTTGACAAATATTGTTTTTGTTTTGCAAAGTCCATACTACGAACTGCCTCTTGCTCAGCAATTGCCTCAACTTCTACCAATGTTAGCTGGAAGTGTTCTTCTATGTATTTTGAAACATCCTCTGCTCTGGATACCAAATTGGATTCCACTTGTTCATTCATTGCCTTCGTACTATTTATCCAGGTGGATAGACCAAGCGTACCACATGTTACAAACACAAGCGCTATGATCGCAACGACTAATTTACCTCCAATACCTTTTATCCACATTCCTTTTATCACACTACTTCCACTTTTAGCTATACTATTTCGCTTATTTATAACTACAGAGTAAAGTCACCAAAAGTAGAAGTCAACAAAAGTTTTCCATTTTGATTAATAAATGTATAATAATACCATTTATACTATTGGTATAGTGCTAACCATTTTCTACAAATTTTCAACTTATAGGACAAAACTCGCTTTAGAAAGACAGAATATATTGCGCTGTTGGATGAAATTAAAACTTTTTCCAACAAAAATTGATTATAATCCACATTTTTTGCTGATTATTAAAGATAGAATCAGTTTAAAACATTTTGAGGGGAGGATTTCCATGAGTTCAGACAAAAACAATGTTTCGCGTCGAGACTTTTTGAAAACAACAGGTATTGCTGCTGGTACATTAGTCGGTGGTGGATTAATAGGAGGGCTAGTAGGTTACAACATCCATGGTAAAGGAACTTCTACTCTGGAGCATGGTGGGCATGGAACAACAAATGAGGCTACTGGTTCACCAAAGGCTAAGATGTTTTTTAGAAATGAAAGAGATTTTAGTATCTTATCAAATGCTACAGAACGCATCTTCCCAGAAGATGATTTAGGGCCAGGTGCTATAGGCTTGGATGTTCCCTATTTTATCGATCATCAACTTGCAGGTAATTATGGAAGTAACTCTAAAGAGTATATGCAAGGGCCATTTGACGTAGGTGCCCCTACACAAGGTTATCAAAGTCGCCTAACAAGAGCAGAGATTTTTAGACAGGGCATTCAAACGATGGAGGATGAAGCTCAAAAGCGATATAAAAAAAGCTTTAATGATTTAGATGGAAAACAAATGGATGAAATTTTAACAGCCTTTCAAAAGGGTGACATAGAAATGGTCGGAGTTACATCTGCATTCTTCTTTACACTCTTACGCGCGGCTACTTTAGAGGGTGCCTATTCCGATCCAATGTATGGAGGAAATCGTAATATGGATGGCTGGCGTATGAAGGGCTTCCCTGGCCACCAAATGGCTTATATTACACAAATAGAAGATACAAAGTTCCAAAAAATTGAGCCTAATCCATTAGGCAACCATTAAGGGGGTTAGAATATGGCTAAAACATTGCCGAGTGTAGACGTTGTAACAGTTGGTGTAGGTTGGACAGGTGGTATCGTTGCTGCTGAATGTGCCAAAGCTGGCCTAAAGGTGGTCGGTTTAGAGCGCGGACAAAAGCGTGGTACCGAAGATTATTTAAATGTTCATGATGAATACCGCTATGCCATACGATATGATTTAATGCAAAATTTATCCAAAGAGACGGTAAGCTTCCGTAATGATCGTAATATGAAGGCTTTGCCAATGCGCCAGCTAGGCTCCTTTTTACTTGGAGAAGGCCTTGGTGGATCAAGTACCCATTGGAATGGAATGACTTTCCGTTTCTTACCCTATGATTTTCAAATCAAAACGCTAACAGATAAACGTTATGGGCCAAACAAACTCGGTCCGGATTACCTCATTCAAGATTGGGGTTTAACATATGATCAGCTTGAACCTTATATGGATAAGTTTGAAAAAACCGCTGGTATTTCAGGGGATGACAAAAACACATTTAGTGGTAAACGTTCAAATCCTTATCCAACAGGTCCTATGAAAAAAACACCTATGCTTACGCAATTTGAAAAAGCTGCAAAAAACTTAAAGCTAACACCTTATATGGTGCCATCCGCCAACTTATCAGAGGTTTATAAAAATCCTGATGGTGAAACAATCAATGCTTGTCAATATTGTGGTTTTTGCGAACGCTTTGGTTGCGAATATGGTGCCAAATCTTCTGCAGAAGTTACGGTTGTTCCTACCGCTTTAAAGACAGGTAATTTTGATTTACGCTACAACTCGAATGTTGTCGAAATCTTAAAGCAAGGCAATAAGGCTACTGGTGTAAGATATATCGATACCGTGTCTGGAGAAGAATTCATTCAGCCCGCTAATGCTGTTGTCTTAACTAGTTATGTCTTTAATAATGCCAAGCTATTAATGGTCTCTAACATTGGAGAAAGATACGATCCTACTACTGGCAAAGGTACACTTGGTAGAAACTATTGCTATCAAATTTTACCTGGTGCTGCTGGATTCTTTGATGAACAATACAATACGTTTATGGGAGCAGGTTCTTTAGGTGTGTGTCTAGATGACTACAATGGGGATAATTTTGATCATAGTGATTTAGATTTTATTCATGGAGGAAATCTTGCCCTTACTCAGACAGGTGCCCGTCCAATTGGCTCAAATCCGACACCACCAGATACACCTACTTGGGGACCAGAATTTAAAAAGCAATCTATTTATTACTATACACGCTCCTTCGGGATTGGTGCACAGGGAGCATCTATGCCACATAAAGAAAATTATCTATCTCTGGATCCAACCTACAAGGATGCTTATGGCTTACCGTTAGTACAATTGACATACAACTTTACAGATCAGGATCGTGCGCTTCATAAATATATTTCTGCACGTGCAGCTGACATTATGAAAGAAATGGGCGCTAAAACGATTGTTCCAAATGCTGAAATTAAGGATTACAATATCGTACCTTACCAAACAACGCATAACACGGGTGGAACAGTGATGAGTTTAACTCCAGAACAAGGCGTCGTGAATAATTATCTACAACACTGGGATGTTGATAATCTTTTCGCAGTGAGTGCTGGTAACTTTGCACATAATAGTGGGTACAATCCAACAGGCACATTAGGAGCACTTGCATACCGCTGTGCGGAAGGGGTTATAAAATATAGTCAATCTGGCGGTTCTTTAGTGTAAATACCTTAATTTAAAGGAGGCAAGACTTATGGGAGGTCTTGGAGCAATTGGAGTACCTGGATTAATCATTATTTTGGTCATTGTGTTAATTGTATTTGGTCCAAAAAAATTGCCCGAAATTGGTGGAGCAGTTGGTAAAACGTTTGCAGAATTTAAAAAGTCCACTAAGGGGCTTATAGACGATGATGATGATTCAGTGAAAAAGGTCGAAAAAAAATCTGATGCTTCGTAGGAGGGTTTCCTATGGATCCATATGAAGATGGAAAAAGAAAATATTTAAGCCCTCTCGATAAACCAAAAACTGAGCCTCCCCCACCAGTGGAGGCTTTAGTTGAAATGCCAACGGTAGTAGTTGAGGAGCAGGAGCATGTAGCAGATGAACCACTTATACCTGTTAATTCCCTATTTGAACATCTTTCTGAGCTACGTAAGCAAATTATAAAAGGTTTAACTGTTTTTATTTTATTTTTTATTGTGGTTTTCTCTACTATCAATATTTGGTTTCCCTTTGTAACTCGAGGCCATTCTCTCATTATATTAGGACCCCTTGAGGTCGTTAAATTTTATATGACTATTTCAACTACTTTAGCATTTGGTCTTTCTATGCCTTTTCTCGTTCATTTTTTGTGGAGTTTTATAAAACCAGGGTTAAAGGAAGAGGAAAGTCGCTTTCTAGGTCTCTATGCACCAATTATGCTAGTCCTTTTCTTATTAGGAATAGCTTTCGGTTACTTTGTTGTAAACCCGCTAAGTTACTCGTTTTTAGTGAGCATAGGAGCAACTAATTTCGATGTCATGGTATCAGCGAGTGAATATATGCATTTTTTAATCATGACCACAGTACCACTTGGCTTATTATTTGAGTTACCGATTGTCGCCCTTTTCTTATCAGCCATTGGTGTACTAACTGCTGAATCCATGAAAAAAATAAGAGGTTGGTCTTACATCGCAATGGGCGTAGGTTCTGCTGTTATCACGCCACCTGATTTCATTAGTCAGCTCCTTGTGTTAATACCGATGATTATTTTGTATGAAATAAGCATATACCTTGTCAAACGTATAGAACGTAAACAAATTGAAAGCACTGCGTAAATTGAACGCAGTGCTTATTTTTTCTTTAAATCCATCACAATAATTTCTGGAAGATTCAAAATGCGATAGGGTACAGAGCTATTGCCTAATCCACGGCTAACTACCATCTTAGTGGATGCAGCTTCGTAGACACCAGCCGTATATTTTGGAAACAGCCCCTGACCTGGTGCAACTAGACCACCAAGCCCAGGAATACGAACTTGCCCACCATGCGCATGTCCCGAAAAGACTAAATCTATGTGATAATTTACATACGTATGAAATACTTCTGGTCGATGCGCTAGTAACAGCTTAAACATGTCATCTGGTAAATAAGCTGTTGCAATGTCCAGCATGTCTTCTGTTGGTCTACCCATTAACGGATCCTCAATTCCAACAATCGCCAAACGCTCCCCGTCGCGCTCTAAAACAGTCGATTCATTGGCCATTATATGTACCCCTAACGATGACAGCGCCTCATAAATTTCATTCACCTTATTCGTCGCTACTTCATGATTTCCCAGTACATAATAAACATCCGTTATTGCAACTAGTCCTTTCACTGCCTGAAGGCTTTGTTCTAAATCATAGCGATTGCTATCAATAACATCACCCGTAATAAAAATATAGTCAGGATTCGTAGCCTTAACCTTAGCAATCAAATTTTTTTGGTTGTCGCCAAAGAGGGCATCGTGTAAATCTGATACTTGTACTATGCGTAGCCCATCAAAGCTAGCAGGCACTTTTTCCGATTCGAACACATGCTTACTTACAACGAGCCAGTGATTGTTTACGTACAAAAAAATGACTATAAAAACGACAAAGAAAATACCATATAATAATTTTTTCAATCGCAATCGCTCACTTTGTGGCTACTTTTTTCAGAAAAAAACTCTGACTTCTCTATTATAAGCAAAAAACAGAGTGATTGTAAGTATATGCACCGAAATTACAAAGAATGCATTGGGATAAGCTATCCTACCGAAAGTGAGAGAAGATCTTCAATACTAATTCACTAGATTATAAGCATAGTTTTTTAAAATATAGTCTCTATAATCCTTTCCTATTTGTAGGAACAGAAATTTTCCCTATTCCTGTTAATAAAAAAACACATTTAGCACTCGATTAGGTAGGAGAGCTAAATGCGTTTCGTTATTTATAAAACCTTCTCTAAAAAATCCTTCGCACGCTGTGTTGATGGGGCTGTGAAAAACTGTTCGGGTGATGCGTCCTCAATAAGCTTGCCGCCATCAAGGAAGAGAATACGATCAGCAACCTCACGAGCAAAGCCCATTTCATGCGTCACAATGAGCATGGTCATACCAGTATCTGCAAGACTTTTCATAACATCCAATACCTCTTTAACCATTTCTGGGTCAAGCGCTGATGTAGGCTCATCAAATAATATGACTTTAGGGTCCATCGCTAGTGCACGTGCAATAGCAACACGTTGCTTTTGTCCCCCAGATAAGCGATTTGGATATTCGTGACGCTTCTCAAAAAGACCAACTTTTTTTAGTAACTCCTCAGCCATTTTCACTGCTGCAGCCTTGTCCATTCCTTTAACATTGATTGGAGCATACGTTAAATTTTCGAGCACTGTTTTATGAGGGAAAAGATGAAAATGCTGAAATACCATCCCTACTTCTTCCCGTATTTTCATAATATTTGTCCCTTTATCTGTAAGGACATCACCTGCAATCGTTACCTTTCCACTTGTAGGAGTTTCCAACAAGTTTAAGCAGCGAAGAAAGGTCGATTTACCTGATCCAGAAGGTCCAATAATCGCAATTACTTCTTTTTCCTTAATTTCAGTTGAAATACCTTTTAATACTTCATTCTGTCCATACGATTTGTGTAAATCCTCAATTTTAATCACTTTTTCTCATTCCTTTCTCAATTCGTTTACCAAGGAACGTTAAAACAAGCGTCATGAGATAATAGATGACCCCTGCAAAAAGTAATGGCTCAAGATAACGGTATGTTGAACCCCCTACAATATAGGCGCGACGCATAATATCTAATGCACTAATAACTGTTACAACAGCTGTTTCTTTATTTAATGTAATAAATTCATTCACTAAAGATGGTAAAATATTTTTTACTGCTTGTGGAATAATAATATCCTTCATCATTTTTGCATATGGAATACCAAGAGCTTGTGCTGCTTCCATTTGCCCTTTATCCACTGCATTAATACCGGCACGGATAATTTCCGAAATATAAGCACCCGAGTTTAGACCAAACGCAATAATGGCTGTTGGTATAGGTTCAATTTGAATATCTAATAATTGTGGTACTGCATAATAAATAATTAATAATTGTAATACAAGTGGTGTACCACGGAAAATCGACGTATAGAAATCTGCAAACCAACGTAAAACATTGACCTTTCCAATTTTACATAATGCTAAAAGTATACCTACAATAAAACCGATGATGGATGCACCGATTGCAATTTGAAGTGTAACACCTATCCCTTTTAAAATATAAGGAATAGAGGGAACAATCGCCGTAAAATCTAAATTCACAGCGCTCCCTCCTTTCTTTTTCAACTTAATACAGCTTTTATTTTTTGCACCGAATGCACAATCTCACGTACAGAAACTTCATAAATAAATCTAGACGAGGTTATGCCGAGGCGGAATTGATAAAAAGAAAAGCACAAGCGATAGCCCAAATAGGAGCTATCGCATGCTTTAATTATTCAACTTTTTCTAACCATTTTTCTTCTAGCTCTTGAATTTTGCCTTCATCAGCTAGTTCTTTTAATGCTTTATTAATTTTATCTTTTAAATCGCTTCCTTTTGGAACCGCGATCGCTTTGAAATCTTCTGGTTGTTCTTCTACAGGAAAGGCTTCTAATTGATCATTTGTTTTTAAATAACCTTTCGCAACGCCACCCTCTAAAATACCTGCGTCTAAGCGTTTAGACATCATATCTTGAATAATCTCAGGAATACGTGTACGTCCTTCTACTGATACATCTACTTTTTTCGCGATTTCATTACCTAAATTTTCTTGAATAGATGCTGTTTGGACACCAATTTTTTTACCAGCCAAATCAGCCTCTTTTTTAATACCGCTATCCTTTTTAACAATGATTACTTGCTCTGTTTCATTGTATTTATCAGAGAAATCAACCACTTTTTCACGTTCTGGGTTCGGCGTCATACCAGAAATAACGACATCAATTTTTCCTGCCTGTAGCGCTGGTACTAAACTATTGAAGTCCATATCTTGCACTTGCATATCAACGCCTATTTTTTCGCCAACTAACTTGATTAAATCAATATCAAAGCCAATAATTTCTTCGCCTTTCGCTGCGTCCACATATTCAAATGGTGCATAGTCAGCTGATGTACCAACTTTTAATACTTGCTTGTCCTCTGTATTATTATTTGATCCTGCATTGCTAGCATTATTATCTTTACTGCCACATGCTGCAAGTACACCTATTACAAGTACAAGCATTAACAAGAATAACTTGTTCTTCATCATTTATACTCTCCTTTTATTTATAATTTATTGTGTATGAGAATACATTTCTCGAAAATAGTCGATTGGATATTTATTCATGTTAAAGAATAAAAAATCTATCTGCTAATTAAGATATACTCTTTTGAAATAATAATCAAGACAAACTAAAAAAAATTTAGTGAAATATTATATACATAATTTTCAGACAAGTCAATTTATTTATTTTTCATAAAGGCTTTACTATACTATTTTCCGAAAGCTCGAATATTATCCATCGTTCGGTAAGTAAAAAATTAAAATTTCGAGTTAATAAAAAAGACCCCCATATGGAGGTCCAGCGCTTATTTTTCTTCTTTAAATAGCTTAGCTTTTAGCTTATCCTCTCCAGAGCCTTCTGCTAATGGAACGCGAGAACGGTAGGCGGCCCGACAAATTAAATGTCCTGCGACGGGAGCTGTCACAAAGACGAATAGAATACCTAAAATTAAACGTACACTGACAAAGCCATCATGCACCCAAAAGTAAATAAATGCACCTAATAGGCATGTTAATACTGATAACGTGGAGCTTTTGGTAGCAGCATGTGATCGTGTATAGACATCTGGTAAGCGAATCATACCAAATGCACTAATCATACTCACAATTGAACCTATAAGAATAAGGATGACTGCTGCCCACTCAATCATTTGATTTACGTTCAACAATCACACCTCTTTCTATATATTTTGTAAAGGCAATTGTTCCAATAAACGCTAATATACCTAAAATAAGAATAGCTTCTAGATATGCCTTTGTTTTTAAAATTATTGATACGATGGCAATGGCTGATAATAGATTTACGCCAATTGTATCAAGAGCTATAGCTCGATCAGGCATTGATGGACCACGAATAACACGGTACAGCGATAATGCAATGGAGATACTAAAGAAAGCCAGTGCTAAAAGTAAAATATTATCAATCATTAACGTGTCACCTCCATTATTGCTTGTTCAAATTTCCCAATAGAGCGTATGACAGCATCTTTGGACTGTTCAATATCCATGGCATGAATATAAAAAACATCCCCCTCTTCTGATACTTCCATAACGACAGAACCTGGTGTTAGTGTAAGCAATAATGCAAGTGCAGTAATTTCCCAATCACCCTTTAATACTGTTTTATAAGTGAAAATACCAGGTGTAATAGTAAGCTTTGGCGTTGTAATTTGTCTTAATACGCTATAGCTTGATAAAAATAGCTCCCAATTAAAAAGCCATAATAACTTTATAATGGAAAATACTCGTCGCAAGTAAAATTGGGTGCCATAAAAACGGTGCATAGCATATAAAATACCCACTCCTACGATAAAGCCCATTAAAAATGTCGAAAATTGGGGTGTCACTTCATCCTGTAAGAGTAACCAAAGTGTTGCAATAAATAAATTCAATATAAACTGCATTGCCATTATTTATTCACCTCACCTTGCCATAGTTCCCCATCTAATACTGCATCAATATAAATGGAAGGCGTATAAAGTGTTTCTGCCGCATCCGTTACAAAAGGAGCCAATTTCTCTGCTCCAATTCCTAAGCCAATTGTACAAGCAGCCAGTAATGTTATAGGTAGCAAAATTCGCTTGGGTAATGGCTTTTCATCTTCCAAGCTAATAATGGTTTCTCCAAAAAAGGAGGAGAGGAATATTCGCAGCAGTGAATACAAAACAATTAAACTAGAGAAAAATCCTAGACCTAATAGAACAAAATGGCCTCCTTCTATTGCTCCTTGTCCGATTAAAACTTTCCCTAAAAAGCCACTTAAAGGGGGTATACCTGCTAATGAGCACATGGCGATGAAGAACATCCATCCAAAAAAGGGATAATTCCGGATAAGCCCACTCATTTTATCTATGACCGTTTCCCCCGTAACATAAATCATCATGCCCACCGCTAAAAAAAGCATTGCCTTAGCAACCATATCATGCATTAAATAATAGATAACACCTTGTAAAGCAGACTCTGTACCAATCGCTAAACCAGTGACTATAAATCCAACTCCAATGAGCACATTGTATGAAGCAATCGTTCTAACATCGCGCCCTGATAGAGCACCGATACAACCTGCTACGATCGTTATCCCTGCCATTATACCAAGAGCCATGTGTGTCACTTCAGTGTTATTAGGGAAAAGCAATGTAAACGTCCGCACAAGTGCATATATCCCAACCTTTGTTAATAATGCCGCAAATAAAGCCGCTATGGCAGTTGGTGGTACACTATAGGAGCCAGGCAACCAGAAGAATAATAAAAGTCCAGCCTTCAAGCTAAAGACGATTAAGAATATTAGCGCCACTGTTGTAATGAGAGGATTCGCTCCTGCCTCCATGACACGAACAGAAATATGGGCCATATTTAAAGTACCAACTGTACCATATAGAAAGGCTAAAGCTACTAAGAAAATCCAAGAAGCAACAATATTAATTAACACATATTTTAATGCTTCTCGTAGTTGAATTTTTTCGCCACCTAGACTGATCAATGCATAAGAAGCGAGCAACATTACTTCAAAGCATACAAATAAGTTAAAAATATCCCCTGTTAAAAATGAACCATTAACCCCTGCAACCATAAGCAGAGTAAATGGATAAAAATACATCTTTTCATATCCAAGCTCCATTGTAAAAATTGCATATAGCATACAAATAACAGCTACAAGATTGGCCACTAATACTAATAATATTGCAAAAGAATCTGCAACAAACGATATACCAAAAGGTGGTGCCCAACCACTAAAATCAATTCGCATCACACCTTGCTCTTGAATCTCTAGTAATAAAATGATGCTAATAATAACGATAAAGCTTAAAGTCAGTAAACTAATGATGCGTTGTAAAATAACATGCTCTTTTAAAAATACCAGTAAAATGGCAGTAATTACCGGTACAATTAATGGTAAAACAATCATATTACTCATCCGGCGTACCTCTCATTTCATCAAAATTACCTGATCCATTTGTTTTGTACGCTCGATAGCCTAAAACGAGAACAAAAGCTGTAACAGCAAAGCTAATAACAATGGCTGTTAAAATTAATGCCTGTGGTAATGCATCTGTATAAGGACCCTCTGATTCCCCTAATAACGGTACATCCCCTTTTTTAAGACCTCCCATTGTCAGAATCAGTAAGTGGGCAGCATGAGATAAAACAGCTGTTCCTAAAATTACACGCAATAACTGCTTAGAGAGGATTAAGTACGTCGCAACAGCTACTAATATACCGACTAAAACAAGTATTAAAGATTCCATTGGCTACTCATCCTCACTTATACTTAAAATAATTGTTACAACAACACCTACAACCGTTAATGCGACACCCGCTTCAAAAATAGTTACGGTTGAAAAGCCCATTTTTCCAAATATCGGAACATCTATATACGTATATGTCTGCGTTAAAAATGGCACATCGAAAAACAATGCACCAATTGCCGTTCCAGTCGCAAGAAAAACACCAAGAGCAGCAACCTTTTTAAAATCGAAAGGCATTCCTTTATGAACAGTCTCTATATCATAAGCGAGATATAATAAAACAATGCCAGAAGCTAACACAAGGCCCCCTATAAAGCCACCACCTGGAGCATGATGACCAGCAAAGAACAAGTACACGCCAAGTGTTAAAATAATGAACACGACTGCCTTTGTGACTGTCCTTAATATCACATCATTAATTTTCACGATCCGCTTCCTCCTTTCGTGGCTTAAGCTTCGTTAATGTATAAACCCCTAAGCCAGCAATCAGAAGAACCACAACCTCAAGCATTGTATCAAAGGCACGGAAATCCCCTAAAATTGTATTAACAATATTGGAACCACCTGCTAACTCATAGGCATCATTAAAATAAGTGGACACTGGCTCAAAGCGGTCGTAGTGCACTACTGCTAATCCAACCATCGTTACGGTTGCCCCAACAAAAATAGAAATCACCGCTTTTGACCATTGCACCCTTTTAGGAGGCGCTTCAGGCATTAAATCCGGTAAATATTTAAAACATAGAAGGAATAGAGCGGTTGTTACCGATTCAACAACTAATTGTGTTAAAGCCAAATCTGGAGCACGGAAAATAACAAAGAAAAATGCAATGGAATAGCCTAAAACACCATTTAACAACATCGCTGTAACCCGGCCCTTTGCAAATATCATCCAAACAGCCGCAAATATCATAACAAACACAAGAATTAACTCGTAAGACTCAATGACCGAGTCCATGTCAAAATGAAAGGTCATTGCATCTGACCATATAAAGTAGCCAGCTATAAGCGCAATGAAAAATACATATATATAGACAAAATAATGCGTTAAATTGCCAGTCATATATTTACGAGTGAGCTTCTCAGAGCCATTTTCACTAATTTCGATCAATCGATTGTAGTATGTGTTAAACGTATACTTTTGAGAAAATATACGATACAGTGGCTTCCAACTTTTTAATGTTTTAAATAAGATAATACCGATAATAATGACACCTAACGTCATCCATAACTCTGCATTAATGCCGTGCCATGCATGAATATGTGGCGTTAATTCACTTGAGGACGGAAATGTAGGATAAATACTTGCCATTGCAGGCTCTAAAATATAGTGGCCGAGCACATTTGGGAAGAAAAAGATACCGACTACTAATAAACATAAAATAATGGGTGAAATTAACATGCCAAATGGGGCTTCGTGTGGTTTTCGATCCATTTTTTCAGGCTGTAGTTTACCCAAAAATGTACGGAAAATTAAAATCATACTATAAACAAAGGTAAAGATACTTGCCACCCATGCTATGAATGGGAAAAATAAACCTACATCAGCAATAGAGAAAGCTTCTACATCCCTTATAGCCAATACAGCTGCAAAAAACATTTCTTTACTTAGGAAACCATTAAACGGCGGTAATCCTGCCATTGAGAAGCTTCCGATTACTGCAATTGTAAAAGTTACAGGCATCAAAGACATTAAACCACCAAGACGACGGATATCTCGTGTCCCTACTTCATGATCGACAATTCCAACCATCATAAATAAAGCACCTTTGAATGTAGAGTGATTGACAAGATGAAATAGTGCCGCAAAGCTTGCTTGTGTATACACAATCGAGCTTTCTGCATAGCCATAATAATGTCCAACAGACCCAAGGCCAAATAGACTCATAATTAAGCCTAGCTGACTTACTGTAGAAAAGGCTAATAAAGCTTTTAAGTCCGTTTGTCGAACAGCATTAAAGGAGCCCCAGAATAACGTTACTAAACCGATAACGCTCACTAGCCAGAACCAGATTGATTCTCCACCAAAGATTGGAGAAAAACGCGCAACTAAATAAATACCTGCTTTAACCATCGTGGCTGAGTGTAAGTAAGCACTAACTGGAGTTGGCGCTTCCATTGCATCAGGTAACCAGATATGGAATGGAAATTGTGCCGATTTCGTAAAAGCCCCTAATAAAATTAAAATTAGTGCGGGAGTAAATAGTGCATGATCACGTATAACTTCTACATTGGCCACAATTTCACGAACACTAAATGTATTGGAAGCTACATAGAGCATTAAGAAGCCTGCAAGCATTGATAGTCCGCCAAAGACTGTAATCATCATTGCTTTTTTTGCTCCTGCACGTGATGCCTTTCTATGATGCCAAAATGCAATTAATAGGAATGATGACACACTTGTTAATTCCCAAAATGTGTATAATATCATTAAGTTATCTGAAAAAACAACGCCAAGCATAGCGCCCATGAATAGTAATAAATAGCAGTAAAAATGATGAAGAGATTCTTTCGTTGATAAATAAAAAATAGAATATAAAATGACTAAACTACCTACTCCTGTAATCAGCAAGCCAAAAATCATACTGAGTCCATCAAGATAAGTTGTGAAATTTATATTAAAAGAGGGAATCCACTCATATGTATGGATAAACGTCTTACCCTCGGCAATTTGAGGAATATAGCGCGCGAGTAAAACAAACAAGATGAATGGAACGGATAAAACAAACCAGCCAAGATGTGTAACACGCCTTAGTCGCCTATAAAGCAATGGGATTAGAGCAGCACAAACAAATGGCAAAAGTATCGCAATGAGAACTGTAACCAAATGAAAACCTCCTACAATCAAAATCATCTAGCAATTTTTATGGTGAATTGGAATAATAAGTGCTAAGACTTTAGAATTTTGTTTAAGCTAAGTAACATATTAGATATATTCTTGAAATTTTTGTAATTGGAAGGTGCGGGGTATTAAAATGCCTAACAAATGGATCCTTTTTAGTTACTTTGTTACATCTAACCCGATGCAAGCTTAAATAACTTGTGGAAAATCAAATAATTTATACGGTCGCAAATCAATTCAACTCAATTATATCAGCACAATGAAGACACTTGACTATATTTTTAACTCCCTGCATAATAGTGTGGCATATGGAAGCAATTTATCTTTGATGCACATGATGCATAAATTAAATAATTATAAATCATTGATTTAAGCTTTATCCTTCAAGGGTTTTCCAATATATTTTCGTTAACTTTTATACATTTTAAAGTATACAATATAAATGAGCATAATGCACTGTAACAGCATCGAATTTAGCTGTTTTAGGATAATTTTTTCAAAATCAGCAGTGAAATTAATAAAATATCAACAGATAAGAGGTGTACATTTTTTATGAAGCATGTAAAAGGGCGTTTGGATGAAAGTATATTAGTTTGCGTTTACTACGGCTTAAATGGCGAACGTTTAATACGTCGTGGTCACAAGATGGCCTCCATGCTAGATTGCCCACTCTATATTCTTTCAGTCGATTCGCAACCCCTTGATGCATTTGACGCAGAGAAATCTAGTTATATTGAGCAGTGGAAGAAGTTATCAGATGAACTAGAGGTTGAAAAATTCATTTTGCAAGATAATGAAAAACGCCCCATACAGAAAGTAATTGCAGAAGTCGCAAAAAATTATGGAATTTCTCAAATTATCGTAGGGCAAAGCGCTCAAAGCAGGTGGGAGGAAATTACTAAAGGTTCTTTCCTCAACGTTCTGTTAAAAGAAGTTCCTTTTGTGGATTTTCATATTGTTGCTGTTCAACGTCCAACAGATGATGATGCAAATGAAACATACGAAAAAGGAGTACGTGCTTACTTAATTAAAGAGCAGGAAGACTTCAAAGTAGCCTTTACATGCCCTAAATATGTATCGATTGAAGGGATATTTTTCAAGGAAATCGGCACAGATTTTGATAATGGCATTTTCAAGTTCACTTACAACGATAAAATGCATGAAGTCCATATTTCAGAAGGCTATGTGATCGATCAAGAGAAGCTTCCTGCCGAATTTTTAGCCCCATTAAGACAATAAAAAACGCGTCCTAGACGCGTTTTTTTATTAAACTACAGGAGATGCGGGTTTATCCTTCGGTAAGAAGAAAGCAACTAACAATAATAAAGGTAATAACGAAACAACTATCATTGTAAAATCAATACCCTTATGATCCATTAATACACCGATAACCATCGCACCTATTGCTCCCATACCAAAGGCAAAGCCTGTCGTTAAGCCAGCCATTGTGCCAATTTTTGTAGGGACGAGTTCCTGTGCATAGACCACTGTCACGGAGAAGCTAATCATAATCAATGTACCGATAATGACTAAAAAGATCATAGCAGCCCATAATGGCACATAAGGTAATGCTAAACAAAATGGCATTGGTACTACAACAGAAAGGATGATGACGTTTTTCCTCCCAATCCTGTCAGACAAAGAGCCGCCGAAAAATGTACCTACTACCCCAAATGCCATGAAGAGGAAAATAAGTATTTGCCCTAGTCGTAGACTGACATCATAATGATCCATCAGATAAAAGACGTAAAAGCTTGTTATATTTGTTGTATAAAATGATCGCGCAAAAATAATAGTAAACAATAAAGTTAAAGCAATCCCTACTTGTTTCTTTGTTAAAGGTGGCAATGATGAAACTAAAACACGTTTTTTCTTCGCCTCACGTTCTTGCTCCAATTGTTTCTTATACCATCCTGCAATCTTACTTAATAATATAATTCCAAAAGTTGCCGCCACTAATACGATTGCTGCACCACGCTGTCCAAAAATATCAAAAATATAGGCGCTAATCAATGGTGCAAGAGCTTGCCCTGAGTTTCCTCCAACTTGATAAATAGATTGAGCAAGTCCCCTTTTAGAGCCTGCTGCCATAAATGATACTCTAGATCCCTCTGGGTGAAAAATTGCCGAACCAAAGCCTAAAAATAATACTGCAATAAGAATAATCCAATACTGTGTTGTGAACGCAATAATAGCAATGGCTATAAAAGAACTTATCATTCCTATCGGTAACGCATATGGCATTGGCTTTTTATCGCTGACAAACCCTACAATAGGCTGTAAGGCAGAAGCAAATATATTTAAGACAAATGATATGAGTCCAATTTGTGTGAAGGTCAGTCCTAACTCACTTTTGAATATCGGAAACATCGCTGGTATTACTGCTTGCATCGTATCATTGATTAGGTGAGCAACACCTATTGCAATCATTATTGGATAGATAGGATTTGCCACATTTAATTGATTATTCATGCTGCCACCTCGCTCTTATAAATTTTGGTTATTTTTGATTGTCGCATACTATCAATCATTTTGCACAAGCTATGTTTCGACAGCTGTAAAAGGAGTTGATATATGCATGGAAAGCTTTATTCATGCTCATTTTTGGGAAATGATTCTTCGAACAACGCTTTCATTTTTTGTCTTACTTATTCTGGCTCGTATCCTTGGGAAGAAGCAATTAGGTCAACTAACGTTCTTCCATTATATTACGGGTATCACATTTGGATCGATTGCCTCAGAAATTGCCTCACAAGAAGAAACGCCTTTTTTAGACGGTATGATTTCCCTTATTTGGTGGAGTGCTTTAACTTATTTAATGACCATTATTACAATTAAGTCTAAAAAGGCACGCGTACTGATTGATGACAAGCCTACGATTGTTGTACAAAATGGTCTTATTTTAGAATCAGCTTTAAAGAAAAATCGTTTGCATATGGACGAACTAACAATGATGCTACGAGAGCAAGCCATTTTCTCTGTACAGGACGTCCAGTACGCATTGCTTGAAACAAACGGGAAGCTTAGTGTGCTGCAAAAAACATCTGAACAAGTTGCTACGAAGCAGGATGTTAAAGCAGATGTTTCGCCACCTACCTATTTACCTACTGAGGTTATTTCTGATGGTCAGCTTATTAAGGAGAATATTGTGGAGCTTGAGTTAACAGAAGACTGGGTAATGAAAAAGTTAAAAAAGCAAAACGTGCAGTCAGTTGAGGATGTCTTTTTTGCACAAGTTCAAACAAATGGTTCCTTATATATCAGCTTAAAAGATAAAGCGAGACATTCAAGCCCATAATTGCTTGTTTGTCTCGTTCTTTTATTAATCAATTTTAACAATATCTAATGGTGTAATAATTCCAATTAATTTTTGATGTGGTTTGCCATGCTCCGTTATTAATAATGCCTCAAAACGCCTACCTCTTTCTACTCCCTGTTTAAATATTTCCTCTGCCTCATAAATCGTAATGTATCTACTGACGAATTTATAATTCACCCTATTTTTCTCATGCATTAAAATATCATACAACGTCGGAATACCTTTCGGTAAATGATCTCCACCCATCTTTGAAGCAAGCCAATTGGTGATTCCTACGGTTGTGATAAGTCCTTTAAATTGTCGATTATAATAGACAGGGAACTGTGTATATTTTCGTTGGCGAATTACTTTTAAGACATGTGCTAATGAATCATTCTCTTGAAAAACAAAGACTCTCTTTCGAAACATTTGCCCTACAAGCATAGGCTTAGCAAGAGTAGCATCTATGTATTCAATTCTTTCTACAACATCAGTATGTGGTTCTGCAATAACATAGTTTAAAGCCGTACGATGATGTACAATGGCATTTCGCAAATCAGCGTATGAGCGTAAATCATCTTCATATTTTTTCACTAATACCTCTTTTTTCTTCGCTTGATCAATAAGCCGATAAAATGGCATAAAATCCTTTATGCCTACGATATCTCTTAATCTATGGTCTATCCGATTAAACGCTGTCAGAAAACGATCGGAATTTTCAGTTCCCACTTTGTATAAACCTTCTTTCTACATGATCTTTTTATTTTCCGAGTTATTTGACAAATTTCGAGTTACATCCCCATTATATTCCTAAGTTATGGAAATTCCAAGAAAGTAATTTTGTTAGCATTTGTATGTATTTTCCCTCTTGAAAGTTACGTTACGTCATTTTGTATAATGGCAATAACAGGAGAGGGGATGGTTATTTTGCTTACGATTCACACTGTATCAAAACAAACTGGTATATCTGTTCGAACATTACGTTATTATGAGGAGATCGGATTATTACTTCCAACAACAAGGACTGATGGAGGACATAGGATTTATGGTGAGAATGAACTGAAAACACTACAGCAAATCGTATTTTTAAAAGCATTAGGATTTAAATTAAAAGAAATTCAAACACTTCTTCATAATACGTGGGATTGGGAAGCTAGCTTAGATCAGCAATTAGCTTTTCTAATAGAAGAGCAAAGAAAACTTCAACAGATGGAGAACGCTATACACGGATTAAAGAATGCTTCAGCTATTGAGGGAGGGTTAACTGAGTCTCTTATTCAAAAATTTATTCAGCTTTCCAATCGAGATCAAGGGAACAAGCAAGCATTGTGTAAGCAAATTTTTGCAGCAGCCGAAATAGAACTTCTTCAAAAACTTCCTAATGTCAATCGTAATGATCCCAATACTTTAGAATGGATTGGTTTGTTAGGTCAGTTAGAACAACTTAGTAATGAGAGCCCTGAAGCAGTTTCAGTACAGAACATTATTAAACGAATGATGGAAAAGTCACAAATAGAATTCGAAGGAAATGAAGAATTTTTAGAAAAAATGTGGGCAATACGTAAGTCTCCTCAAAAATCTGAACAGATCGGATTATATCCCTTAGAGGAGGATTTTCTGCATTTTATCGAACAGGCTTTCCATGTTTATGAAACAAAAAAGGCATTCGGTGATCCTAAGTATGAGCAATGAAATACTGTTGTTGGTTGGCGCTTTAGCTTTATTAGATATGTTTAGTCCCTCTATTATTGGTGTTACCGTCTATTTATTACTTGTGGCTAAAAAGCACCAATTGCGACTTGTCCTTACCTATTTGATAACTGTTGCACTATTTTACTTTAGCACTGGCATTTTTCTAATGTTGGGTCTAGATGTCATATTTGATCCAATCGCTAATTTGCTAAGCAGCTACTCTGCTCGTTTAACCATGACCTTTGTGGGCGGAATTTTATTCATAGGTAGTTGGCTAGTACCAAAGAAAAAGACAACGGGAGCACCTAGACCAAAAACTTTACATGTTAGTGCTATGATAGCCCTAGGTTTCACTACCTCTATTTTAGAAGTTGCAACAGCTCTCCCTTACTTTGCAGCAATTGGCATTTTAACGAGCCATCATTTATCGTTCTATGAATGGTTACCAATATTGGCAGGTTACAATTTGATGATGATTACACCTGGAATCATCCTGCTTTGTTTCCATCTTTTATTCCGTCGATATATGCATCAGCCCTTAAGAAAAATTCAATCACTTTTTGAACAAAGTACAAGTTCTGCCCTTTCATGGATTATGTTTTTTGTTGGCCTAATTTTGTTAATCAATGGTGGCATGATCTAAAATAAAAAAACGGTAAATATCCGTCAAAAAGGGATTTTTACCGTTTTTATTTCTTTATATTTTTGTCATAGGCGCATTTTTCTTCATCATGACGATCCCAATACTAATACAGAGCATTGTCAGTGCTACAGTAATTATCAGGCTCCACCAGTAATCTGACATCGCCATTGTGCCTCGAGCTAGCAAAGTTCCATAGCTCGCTAATTTCCAAGGAGATATTGTCCAAAAAAGACCCACTATCATATCTACTATTTGTCCTACAAAGATAACCGTAAAGGCACATGTCGTAGCTATAATAGTTTTAAAACTGGCACTCATCATTAAGGTTACAGCGATGACGAATAGTAGCCATACATAATACGTAAAAAAGATTGCAAACAGTGACCCAACTTCTAAAGTTCCGTATAGGATACTAGTGTAGTAGATATTCGCCGCAAAGCCAGCTAAAATACTTACAAAGCCAACTGAGCTCATAACGATAAATTTACTCATAAAATAGGCGCCAAAAGAAATCGGGCGGACATATAATAAGGTAGCCATCCCACTAGCACGTTCTTTACTAATGATACCCACAAAAGTAGCCATCATCACTAACAATCCTATTGTTTGAAACTGTCCTATAGAAGCTTGTATTAAGTCAACTGGCATTAATTCTGGCACTAACATTTCAAAGCCTTCGGGTACGTTCCCAACAGCATTTAAAATATCCATCATATAATAATTTGTCAGCGGGTCACTCATTCCTAGCAGAGCAAACACAAGAGGTATCCATAGAAATTTCCAGCTCCGCCAAGCCTCTCTAAATTCCTTTTTTAGAAGTACACTGAATCCCCTCATGCTTTTTTCGCCACCTTCATGAAAATTTCCTCCAAAGATGCTGTTTGTCTCTCCACTTTTCGTATCGTATATGGGCATATACTTAAACGGTGCAATAACTCCTTCATCGTTGGCTCTTCATTCAAAATATTTATATACACATAGCATCCCTTTACACTTTCTGTTGGGCCTGCAAATAGCCTTGCCTCTTCTTCATTATTAAATTCAACTACATAACTTTGCTCATCAAAACGTTGGCGTACCTCACGTAATGTTCCTTGCTCTACTAGCTTGCCATCCTGCAAGAATAATAACTGATCTGTCATTTCCTCGGCATCATTTAAAATATGTGTTGAATATAAAATAGTTGTCTCTTGTTGCAATCCTTTTAATAAATCAAGGACTTCCCTACGACCAACAGGATCTAATGCTGAAACAGGCTCATCTAATAGCAGTAATTTAGGCTTATGCACAATTGCCTGGGAAATACCTAGACGTTGCTTCATTCCACCAGAAAAAGTAGCAATCTTTTTATGTTGTGCGTTTCCTAGCCCTACAAACTCCAATGTTTTTTGTGCTTCTAATTTAGCCTTTTTTGCTGTGATACCATTCAGCCTCGCAGCCATCTCGGTAAACTCTAATGCACTAAGCCAAGGATGAAACTGAGGATATTGTGGCAAAAACCCTATATTCGAACGTACATCCCCATTCAGCATTCTTACACTCCCAGCAGTAGGTTTTAAAAGACCAGTTAACATGGATAATGTCGTTGTTTTACCAGCACCATTTGGACCAATTAAAGCTGTAGAAGTCTTTTCTTCTAAAGTAAAATGAATATCATCCACAACTTTATGCTCTGCAAATTGCTTTGTTAAACCCGTTACTTGAAGTAATGTTGTCATGACTGCTTTCTCCCTACAATAAAGTACGCAATGGACCCTAATAAATTAGCAAATATAATAATAAATACCCATAAAATTTTAGGACCGTTGGTTGCATGTATTTTACGTAAGTCTATAAGTGCTACAATCATTAAAATAATTTGGACAATGATAAGTGGCGCAATAACAGCCCATGGCACCTTCGCTAATTCCTCCATCATACAGATCACCCCATTAGTTGTTATATATTTACTATAACAATTTTGTTCTAATATGTATAGAACAATTTTATGACAAGGAATAAAAAAGAAGATGCACCATCATCGGTACATCTTCATCTCTAGCTTTGTTTATATAGTTGTTGCAAAGCATCTTCCATTTTTGGTCGAATGGTTACTTGTGGACGAGCTTTTTTTACTGCTGTTTCCGCTTCCTCTAATGAATTAGCCATTCCTAGCTCCATTAACAAGGCTGTTGCGGCAACACCTGCACGACCACCACCACTGCCACAATGGACATATACTTTCTTACCTGCCTCATAGGCTGTAGCAATTTCTTTCGCTACTTGTTGAATGGAAGGTGCTACCTCAATATCTTCATCTGCAATAGGCATATGCTTGTATGCATAAGATACAGCTTCTTGCTCTTGTGATGAAAGCCCCTTAACACGAACATCTATCACTACATCTACTGATTCTTGTGCAAATGCAGCCTCCGCATCCTTTGCACCACCAAAGAATATTTGATCTTTTACTAAAACATCATAGTTTTTTTCCATACTTTACCCACTCCATATGTTTATTTCAGTAAATGCTTAATATCCTCATAATACGGTAGAGCGGTTAATGCCCCTGCTTTCGTAGCAGCAAATGCCCCTAATTTATTTCCAAAGCTTGTACAACGAACTAGTTCTTCTTTCGTCGTAGGTAAGCCATTGTAATGGACATCGCGTAATACACCTGCCATAAATGCATCTCCTGCACCTGTAGTATCCACTGGCACTACTTTCTCAGTAGGTACATGGATAACCTCACCATTCAGCACGGCGTAAGTTCCGTTTTCTCCTACTGTGATTAGAATAATAGGGACAAGATAGCTATTTAGTTGTTCAATACCTTCTTCTAAGCTCGTTGTCTCTGTCAGGAAGAATAATTCATCATCTGTCACCTTTAAAATATCTACATCTTCAAAAAATGACGTTATTGTTTCTCGGCAAATTTCCTCACTACTCCAGCGTAAGGGGCGAATATTCGCATCCATCGCAATAATTGCACCCTTGTCCTTTGCCATTTCTACAGCAGCTCGAGTTGTAGCAAGTGCTGTTGGATGGAACATAGTACCTGAACATACTGTTAAAGCTGAGGCGTGTTTAAAGGCTGCTTCATTTAATTGTGATGGTTCGACTTGTAAGTCCGGTGTTTCATCGACATAATCTTTAAAAATTCGCTCGCACGCTTCTGTTAGATGAACATATACACCACTTACTCGCTTAGCCGGATTAAATATAGCATAATCTAGCTTTACCCCCTCTTGTGCAAGTCCATCACGCACAAATTGAGAACCCTCGTCATCTCCGGTAATTGTAATTAAGGCTGATGGCGCTCCAATACGGCTAATACCAGCTGCAACATTAACCGTTGCGCCACCCATATATTTAGTAAATGATGTGTTTGTTACATCATCAGCAATATAGTCAATAAAAGCATCTCCATAGACTAAAATAAAATCCTTCTCTTGCTTTGTCATGATTGTCCTCCTGAAAGTCTAGTCATTATAGATTAACACGAAAATTGTCATTCTATAAAGGTTTAACTTTGAAGAGCATATCTGAAAATTTGAGTCATTCTCTATCTTTGTTATACTTGCCTATAGAAAGGTAGGGATTTTCAAGATGAGTATTACAATTCGACAAGCGCAACCAGATGATGCCCATGCTGTTGTGCCTCTAATAATCGATGCAATTGGTGATATTGCAAATCGCTTAACTGGCGAGCAATCGTCCGAAGCCGTTAGTCAAGAGCTGACAATTCTTTTTCAACGTGACGACAATCGACATTCTTATTTAAATACCTTTGTCGCAACTGAAGGTGAGCAAATTTTAGGGATTCTCGTTTATTATTTTGGCGCACAAGCCGTTGACATGGATGCTAACCTTGTTAAATGGCTAGAAGAAAAAAATGCACCGTCTATCATTATTGATCAAGAAGCCCATGAAGATGAGGCCTATATCGATACTGTATGTGTATCACCCCAAGCACGAGGCAAAGGAATCGGAACCTTGCTATTACAGTTTGCGGAAGAGCTTACAAAGCAGCGTGGTTATAAAAAGTTATCACTAAATGTTGAAACTCAAAAAGAAGATGCACGCCGTCTTTATGAGCGTTTAGGTTTTGTTATTACCGAGCCATGGTCCATAATTGACGAACCATTTCATCATATGGTGAAACAGTTTTAGGAAGTGAACAACGAAAATATGAAAACAAATTTTCTTTACCCTCTTTTGATCGTTATTGCATCTAGTAGCTATGGTATTTTGTCGACTATTGTCAAAGTAGCCATGCAACATGGCTTTACATCAGCAGAGGCTGTATCAAGTCAATATATTATTGGCTTTATACTCGTAGTAGCTATTTTTATTTTTACAGACAGGAAATTACCAAAGCCCCCCAGAAAAGGCTTAGCTATATTAATTTGTGCTGGTATTTTTACTGGGACGACAGGTATCGTATACGGGGAATCGCTAAAGTATCTTCCCGCTTCTCTTGCAGTAGTCATGCTATTCCAATTTACATGGATTGGTCTGCTGATTGATTGTGCACTACATAAACGTTTACCAAGTCGCCCTGAAGTGATTTCGATCATTATTTTATTTGTAGGAACTATTTTAGCGGCAGGTGTATTAAATGTAGATTTAAGCGGCATCCCTATCCAAGGATGGCTATTCGGCTTTGCGGCAGCCGTCACCTTTGCCTGCTTCATACAATTCAATTCTCGACCTGTCGAAGGCGTTACAACAACATCAAGGGTATTAATCGTTTCCTTTATAGCCCTTATTATGATAAGTATTTTCCTTAGCCCTGAGGTTATTTGGAACGGCAAGTTATTTATGCAAGGCTTATGGAAATTTGGACTAGCCCTTGGTCTTTTCGGTATCATATTACCGATATACTTATTTTCAATAGCCATCCCCCAAATTGGTGGTGCACTTGCTTCAATTTTAAGTGCCATTGAATTACCCGTTGCAGTTACTGTTTCTGTTATTGTGCTACATGAACCTTTAACAGCTATACAAATCATCGGGATTCTTCTCGTTATTGCAGGTATGATGCTACCAACGATTGTTGCACAACGTCGACAAAAAGATAGCTTCTTAGAGGTACATTCTTAAATAGTCAAAAAAACTCCTTGAAAATGGAATACTCCTTTTCAAGGAGTTTTTTTAACTTTACAAAATGCCGTTGCTAATGGATTGGTGCTTCGCTATGATGAAGGTAAGTTTAATTTTTAAATAATTCTAACATTAATGATATCCCTTCGTATTATACTGCAATATGCAAGTAACTTACTTTAAGAAGGGGGAAGTTGATGAAAAAACACCATATTCTTAGTCTTTTCCTTATCTTTCTGCTCTTGGTTTTAACTGCCTGTAACGGCAAGGAACAGCAAAATTCCACAAGTAATTCAGCAAATAACGACAAAAACGCTGATGGCGACAAGACAGAAGTAACAGCTACGACGCCATCAGGAAAACTTGTGATTTACACAGGTCGCGATGAGGAAATGGTGCAAAATGTGATCGATCAGTTTAATGAAAAATATCCAGACATTGAAGCGGAGTTTTTAACAATGGGGGCACAGCAAATTTTGGAGCGCCTCCGTGGTGAAAAGGCCAATCCACAGGCAGACTTTTGGTGGGGTGGTACTCAATCAGCACTCATGGTTGGGGCAAATGAAGACCTACTGCATGCTTGGCAGCCTAGCTTTATCAATGCCATTGATGCTGCCCATAAAGATGTCGATGGACGTTGGTTTGGCGAGATGTTGCTACCAGAAGTCATCATGATTAACAGTGATCTACTGACAAAAGAAACAGGACCACAGGACTGGGATGACCTATTAGATCCTAAATGGAAGGATCAAATTTTAATCCGCGGCGTGCTTGCATCAGGGACAATGCGTACGATTTATTCCTCTATGATTGTACGACAAGATGCCAATTCACCAGATAAAGGCTATGAATGGTTATTGCAATTAGACGCAAATACAAAAGAGTATACACAGGATCCTAATGCTTTGTATTTAAAGCTAACACGTCAAGAAGGCAGTGTCTCCTTATGGAATCTTCAAGATATTTTATTAAAGAAATATACGACAGATTATCCTTTTGATTATATTTATCCAAAAAGTGGAGCACCTATTTTAGTAGATGGTGTAGCCGTTGTAAATAATGCGAAAAACTTAGAGAATGCAAAACTATTTGTAGAATTCCTATTTGAAAAGGAAATGGTGACACAGTTAGCGAATGATTATTATCAAATTCCTACACGTTCTGACATTGATAAAGCCTCTATGCCTGAATGGTATCAGGAGTTAGATTTAAAAACATTCGATATAGATTGGCAGCTAATGTCTGACAAAGAAGCCGAATGGATGGAGTATTGGGATAACAATATTAAAGGGCGCGGCAAATAGTATAACTGGTAAAAATTCGGCTTATGCAGCGAATTTTTACCTTTCTGTATCATCTGGATTCTTTGTTAGAGAGGAGTTTATCATTGAGAAGTGTCAACATCGAAAATGTCTCGAAGCAATTTGGCCAAATGTATGGTGTGAAAGATTTAAACCTGGAAATCAAAGCAGGTGAGTTCTTTACTTTTCTCGGACCTAGTGGCTGCGGCAAGACCACTACTTTAAGAATGATAGCAGGCTTTTATTACCCTTCTAAAGGTAAAATTTTTTTTGATGAGCGAGATGTCTCTCGACTTCAACCAAATAAACGGAATATCGGTATGGTATTTCAAAATTACGCTCTATTCCCTCATATGACGGTTGATGAAAATATTGCCTTTGGTTTACAAGTTCGTAAATTTTCGAAGGCCGAGATTCAATACAAAGTTGATCGAATTAGAGGACAAGTACATTTAGCCGCTTATGGCAACAGAAAAATCAACGAACTATCTGGTGGGCAACAGCAACGAGTTGCTTTAGCTAGAGCACTAGTAATTGAGCCAGACATTTTATTACTCGATGAACCTCTATCCAATCTTGATGCCAAATTGCGTGAGGAAACACGTATTGAAATCAAACGAATTCAATCAGAGCTTGGTGTGACAACGATTTACGTTACGCATGATCAAATGGAGGCAATGGCTATGTCTGATCGAATCATGGTCATGGAGAATGGCCATATCAAGCAGATTGGAACTCCTCAAGAAATATATAATCGGCCTGTAGATCGCTTTGTAGCAAATTTCATTGGCGAAACCAACTTAATCGAAGGCACAATACAAGAAATAAATGACGAAGATATAAAAGTGAAAACAGCCAATGGACATATTTTTACTGGGCGAAAGCAACAAAGCTCTCCAACTTTAACGCATATGATTGGAGACAAAGTATTTATTTCAATTCGTCCGGAATCTATTCATTTAGGTGTTGGTGATAACACCTTAACAGGGAAAATTACCTTCGTTGAATTTACAGGTATAAGCGTGAATTACATTGTGGATTTTACTGCATTTTCACTCAAAGTAATGATTATCAATTCTTATGACCACATAAAAAAGCTCGGTGAAGACATTACAATCAATATTGCGCATGACTCACTATATTTTTTAGGAGAATAGGAGGAAGCCAATATGGAAAAACAATCTATCAATGCCCCTCACGAAAGTATCTGGACACGAATTTTTCAATCCAATTGGTTTGTCTATGTGTTAATAGCGCCACTATTTTTAGTGTTGTTCGCCTACGTGGTTTATCCCTTCTATCAAACGTTTATTCAAAGCTTTGCTGGTGATGAGGCTCTCTTTCATTATAAGAAGTTTTTTAATGTAGCTAGCCCTGCAAACTTAGAGGCTTTATGGACCAGTATCTACATTTCCATTATTAGTGTCATTTGCTGCGCAATTGTTGGGGTAACGATGGCCTTTTTACTTGAACGCTATAACTTCCCAGGTAGACGGATCCTGTCCATTTTAGTATTAGTTCCTATGGCTCTTCCTCCCCTAGTGGGTGTGTTATCCTTTTCTTTCTTGTACGGGGATAGTGGTATTTTCCCTCGAATCTTTCAGCATTTATTTGGTTTAGATCATGTACCATTTTCATTGAAAGGCATTTGGGGAGTTATCGTCGTCCATACATTCACGATGTATACCTACTTTTATTTAACCGCTTCGGCTGCAATTAAGGGGCTAGATCCTGCTCTAGAAGAGGCTGCAACAAGTTTAGGCGCAGGCCGTATTCGCGTATGGACAAAGGTTATTTTGCCGATGCTAACACCTTCCATTGTCGCCTCATCCTTATTAGTGTTTATGATTTCAATGGCTTCTTATACTGCTCCATTAATGTTTGGTGTAGAACGCACAATGACGATGCAAATCTATTTATCTCGAACGAATGGAAATCTTGAGATGGCTGCAACTCAGTCGATGATTTTATCCTTTGTGTCTATTACTTTTTTAATCATTATGCGTTGGTATCAAAATCGGAGAAATTATCAAAATCTCAGTAAGGGAATTAGTGTTCATCGTTCAGAGGTATCCTCTAAGAAAATAAGAGTTTTGGCAACCATCGCCTCTTTTGTTGGCACATTAATATTAATTTTACCGATTTTAGTTCTGATATTGATATCCTTTTCTGTTGACGGTGCTTGGAAGACACAAATTCTTCCAACAGACTATACAATTGATCATTATATTGCCCTTTTTACTGACGAACGCACATGGCGACCTATTTGGAATTCAATACAAATGGGTGTCGTCGCAACAATCGGCAATATTATCTTTGGTGTAGCCGCAGCGTATGCGATGGTTCGCTTAAATTTTAAAGGGAAAACATTACTCGATATTTTGATTATGGTGCCTTGGGCTTTACCAGGGACAGTAGTTGCAGTCAATTTAATCGCTGCCTTTAGTACCGAAAGTATTTTTAGCTTTAATCAAGTATTGATCGGTACATTTTGGATTTTACCATTAGCCTATTTTATTCGACATTTACCACTTGTTTTTCGATCGACATCCGCTTCTCTTGTACAACTAGATCAATCGATTGAAGAGGCATCTCGTGGCTTAGGCGCCAATTGGTGGTATACATTTAGACGTATTGTCGTTCCTTTAACATTCACCGGTATATTAGCAGGGACACTTTTAGCCCTCGTACAAAGCTTCGGTGAGTTTGTTGCATCCATTCTAATTTATAGTACATCCACTATTCCATTGTCTGTAGCAATCTTCCAAAAATTATATGCATTTAAATTTGGGACCGCCTGTGCTTATGGTGTCTTACAAATTTGCTTAATTTTAGTTGTCCTTATTATTTCTGAAAAATTATCAAAGGGCAGTGCTGGTACAGCCATCTAGCTGCCATCTATTAGGGGGCCATTACAATGTTTGAAGATTTTCGCAACAAAACACAGCTTGAGGATGGGATGATCTTTCCTTCTAACATCTATCGAAAAATTGTCTTACAGCCAGCTTATGATGAGGCGAAAAAAAATTTTTTATCCATTATGCTACAAATTAATATTGCACATTTAAAAATGTTAGAAGAACAAGGACTTGTAAAAAAAGATGAAGCGAAACAGATTGGGGCGGCTCTAAAAAAAATAGACTTAAATTATTATCGTTTAGAGGATTACAGTCCCCAATACGAAGATTTATTTTTCCGCATTGAAAATAAATTAATAGAGCTTGCTGGTGATGTTGCTGGAAATCTTCACATTGGTAGAAGTCGGAATGATATGGGCATCGCCATCTATCGAATGACATTAAGAAAAAAATTATTATTATTAATGCGTGAGTTACTAACATTACGTGATGATTTAATTGCTGCTGCAGAGGAACATGTGGATACGATCATGATTGGCTACACACATACTCAGCAGGCTCAGCCTACAACCTTTGCCCATTATTTAAAAGCTGTTATTGATCAGCTTGAGCGTGACTTTGAGCGAATGCAGCATGTCTATAAAACTGTCAATCGTAGTAGTATGGGAGCAGCTGCCTTAACGACGACAGGCTTTAATATTAGTAGAGAACGTATGCGTGAATTACTGGCATTTGATGACATTATCGAAAATGCGTGGGATGCTGTTGCAGGTGCAGACTACATTGCAGAAGCTGCAAGTATTGTACAGCTTGCTGCGCTAAATCTTGGTCGTACATCTCAGGATTTTTTATTATGGGCTACACAGGAGTTTAACGCATTTACTCTAGCAAGTCCGTATGTACAAATTAGCTCTATTATGCCTCAAAAGCGTAATCCTGTTTCCATAGAGCATACACGCTCATTACTATCTGCTGTTGTTGGCGATGCGGGCACAGTATTACAGATGGTACATAATACACCATTCGGAGATATCGTCGATACTGAGGATGACATGCAGCCTTATTTATGGCGTGCCATCGATCGCTTACTAGGTATTTACAAATTATTTGGTTCTCTCGTTGTCACAATGGATGTCAATAAGAAAAAGTTAAGAAGTCGTGCGGAAAATAGCTTTGCCAATGTTACAGAACTTGCTGATACGTTAGTACGTTCGGAAGGAATCTCGTTTCGACAAGCACATAGTATTGTTAGTAAATGTATAAAAGTTTTACTTGCTCATGGCGAGGAATCGCTAGCAAGCCTTACGTGGGGCCTTGCTAATACCCAATCTAAATTAATTACAGGAAAAGAATTAACTATTACAGAAGAGGACTTTTATAAGACATTAAAACCAGAATCTTTCGTTGGTGTACGAACATTACCAGGTGGTCCAGCTCCAGCCACTATGAAAGCAGCTCTAGAACGTTCAAAGATGAATACTCATACCCTTTATGAATGGGTACGCTTAAAGGAAAATGGCATTATCGAAGCGGAAAAAATCTTATCAACATTTCTAGAGGAATGGAATCAATGAAGAAATGGCTTCTGATTGTTGATGGTGGGGCGACAAAAACAGCATGTGCATTAGTTCATGCGGAATCTGGTGACATTCCTTATTCTACATCCACTAAGGGGTCTAATTATCAAGCAATTGGTGTCGAATCCGCTACAGCAATATTACAGGGACTTTTAGCAAATATAAAAACATTTTTGCAAAAATTCCCCCGTTCACAAATTGCTGTAGCAACCTTTGCTTTAGCTGGTATTGATTCTCCTAAAGATCATAAAACGGTAACGGCAATCGTTCACAAGGCTCTTGCGGCCGCACAGCTACAAATTGATACACTGATTATTGAAAATGATGCAGAAGCTACTCTACTTGGTGTGACTGCTGGACAGGCAGGTGCATTACTCATTGCTGGCACTGGAGCCATCGCCTATGCCTATGATGGACAGCAAATTGTTCGTGCTGGGGGATGGGGACATCGAGCTGGGGATGAGGGGAGTGGTTATTGGTTAGGGCAAGAGGTTATAAGGGCTATATTTAAAATGGAAGATGGGCGTGGTCAACCAACCTTATTAAAAGATGCTGTCTATCGTTCTTTAGGTATCCAAGATATAACTGAGCTAGCGGAATGGTTATTTCAGCCTTCTTATACTAATGCACAATTGGCTAAGATGGGCTCCTTTGTGGCTAAAGCAGTCGAACAAGAAGATGCTTGTGCCATTCACATTTCGCAACAAGCTGCTCATGAACTAGCCCTTCTAGCAAGTGCCGTGGTAAAAAAAATTGGCTATCAGAATGGTCCTTTTTCACTTTATTGTAATGGAGGCGCCATTAAGCATAATCCACTCATTTTAAAAACCTTTTCAGAACAAATTGCCTTAACATATCCTCAAATTTCTATTACGCTTTGTCAGCATCAACCTATTACTTATCTGATTGAACGAACAAAAAGGGCCTATGACTGTTTATAAGTCATTGCCCTTTTCTTATACCGAAAAATTAGAGTGCCATTCTCTTTAATTCATTTGTTGTAAAATATAGATAGCCATCCTTCACAAATAAATCTTTCGTTTCCTCTCTATTTAATACCTGCTCCCCACTGCCATCTGGACGAATTTTCGTTAAATATGCCCCTCGTGAATAATTACTAAAATAGAGCCAACCATCCGAATAAACGATGTATTGTGCGCGAGAATCTGTGACACGCTTCGTCTTACCGGTCTTTATATCAAATACATATAGCTTATTATTATCAGAGATATTACTAAAAAATAACTGATCTCCAACCTGTGCTGGAAAATCCATATCATGATAGTTATTATAAAGTGTACTAGTTGCCTTTGGATAGTCTTCAGCTATCCATGAGTGATCTTTCGCCATTGTGCGATCATCTACCAAAAAGTATTGATAACGTATAGCTCCCTTGCGATCAGGTACTGGATCATTCCATGTCGTATCGAGATGATACCATTGACCATCTAGTTTGACTAAATTCCACGCATGTCCCTCTTGACCGACATAACCTACGATATATTTCGTTTCAATGCCCAGTTTTTGAAGCATTGAATGTGCGAGTAAAGCATAGCCTTGACATACCCCTCCATGCTCAGCAAGAACCGTATAAGCACTATGCGGACTTGAATTTGTTTGATCCGTATAAGAAGTATTGGCAACAATATAGTCGTTGACAGCTCGTACCTTTTCTACTTCTGTCATCGATTCTTTACTTATTTTGGCGATAATATCTTGAACATTCATCTCCACATATGCTGCCTGCTCTGGTGTCATTAAATAGCTCTGTTCTCCAAAAACAGTAGCCTTATTCCGTCCATATTCATATCGGATTGAATGTTTACTAATATGCCCATAAACATAGTCATCTCGTTTAATCGCATTGTTGTAGGCCTCTTCTACAATTTGTTCAATTCGTTGGGTATTTCCTTTGTATTGAATTTCAAACTTCGGTGAAAAACTACTATAATATGAATACATCGCATCCGCCATTTCCTTGGCATTCGTCACGACTAACTTCGTTTCTGGTTTCTTAATTGGTGGAGCTGTTGGGGCTACCTCCGCTTCATGTACATCTTCTATGGGTATGGCTGTTTCAATTGAGGCATTGTCTGAAAGTCTAGCAGTAACATCCACAATTTTCTCCTTTGTTGAAAGAAGCATAGTTTCAATTTCATCATTATTTGTCCAATCCACCACCTGCTGTACAACCGCTTTACCAGCAGAATAAATGGGATCAATAAAAATAACAATAATGGCGATAATGGCTAATTTCTTCCACAAATTCCTCACCTCCAACCGTCTTCTTTTCATTATATACAAAAAAAGCACAAAGAACTCACTTAAGGGTCCAATTGCGCTTGCTAATATTTGTATATTTTAAGTTATGATTCTATTCATACTACAAATTCATAACTGTTACCTACTTTTCACAACTAAATTAACTGCTTCCTGAATGGCCTCATTCATTTTTTCGCCATCTCCTTCAGCATTTTGTACACATTCCAATAAATTTGTACTGACAATAACACCAACTGTACGATCTACAGCAGACCTTACTGCTGATAGCTGTGTAATGACTGCCTTACAGTCCTTTTCTTCCTCCATCATTTTCAGAATCCCACGTAGCTGACCTTCCATCCGCTTTACACGATTTTTCACTTGATCTGAATATTCCATTTCCATTGCTCCTTTATTCTAAACTCGCTACGTTCTATATTTATCATTAATCTTTATCCTAGCTTATTATTTCGAATTTAAACCTAGCTATTACTATTCCTTGGTTTTAAATAATTCATAAGCATTCTCGTAATTAACGTTCCTGCATTTGTAATTTCATCGTAATGAATAATCGTATTCTTTTTTACACGTAATTGCCCAATCTCTACCTCAAAAATCGGACACTTTCTTTTAAGTGCTGCAATTAGCATATTTGTATCATAGTCATACTTTTCACCTTTTACTTTCATCAGCCAAGGCAGCTCATTTATCGAAATATATCGCAGACCTGTTTGCGTATCCATTAATTTTCGATGATACAGCAGCTCAAAAAAGAGGCTTGTTGCACGGTTTCCCCAATAAGAAAGAAACGTACTATCAACGGAATGGAAGTTACGTACACCTAATACAATACCTTCAGAAAACACCCTTGTCATTGTTAAAATAAGCTTCACGTCTTGTAATGTGTGCTGGCCATGTGCCCCTACTGTAAGGACGCCATGATACATTCTCGATTGTTTCCGTAAATAGGTAAAGGCCGTCTTAAGTGCTCCCCCTTTGCCTATATTGCCATTATGCTGCAGTACCTGGCAACGATCTATTTTCATTAGATCTTCAAAAAGCTCATTATATTTTTGATCACTCCCATCATTGACAATAACTATTTGTGTAATGGTCGTTGCTAATAATTGGTGTACATAAGTAATAAGTGATTGTTGTGGATTATAAGCTGGAATAATAGCTACAATATTTTTCATTATTTCGATCCCCTATCTATAGGCTGACAGGCTCTCCTTAGACGAATTTCCCTTATATCAAATAGTATCATGTAACAGCAACAATTCAACTGATGAATCCCATCAAAACATATCAATAATATCGATATTTCTCCGATTAAACCCTCATATATTATTGTAGGAACAGTAAATTGTTTAACTATCGTGTTATCTCTCTGTCGAATTTTGTCACGATTCATTTAAGAAAAAACAAACTTGGTAAGCAAGAAAAGGGATATGGTGCACAAGATTACCAAGAGCTTCAAAATGGCTGAAAAAATCTCTAGTAGTTATACAATAAACATGAAAACCTACCGCTTCACAAATCGTGACACGGTAGGTTTCATTATTTTTTCATATCCACTTTTTGATTAATCATGAATGTAACGACAATAAATAAAGCGAAGCTAATTAATAGCGTAGTTCCACCTACAATAAAGAAGACTAATGTAAACGTGCTACTAAAATTAAATGGATTTATATTATAAAACCACATGCCTAATGTTAATCCTAAAACACCAAGAATAGCTGTCCATCCATGTATGGTTACTAATTTTTGTGATTTAACTTTGAAAACTCGATAAAAAATACCCCACGCAAACATACTCAGCCAACCAACAAGTAAAATATGTGCATGTATCGGTCTATACTCATAACTACCCGAACCTGACATATGTGAACCTAAGTATGTTCCGATTAAGGCAAAAATGGCTGCTAATCGAATAAGGCGTATACTCCACTTTTGTTCCATACGATAAACTCCCCCTAAGCTTGTTTCAACTAAGTAGCAGTTTATCGTGTGAACATGAACTTTACATGAACTCCTTATGACAAAATGGGTAAATCAATAGTTACCTTTGTACCAGCATCTATTGCACTTTCCATATGGATAGTGCCTCCATGGAGCTCTATAATTTGTTTGACAATCGCCAGTCCTAGCCCCGTTCCTTGCGTGGTTCTAGAGGCGTCACCTCGGTAAAAACGATCATATACTTTAGCTAATTGATCAGCAGTCATGCCTCTACCGTTATCCTCCACAAGGATTTCTAGTGAGGTAGTTTTCTTTTGTAATTGGATTTGTATTTGCCCACCGTTTACATTATATTTAATAGCATTCGTCAACAAATTATCCCACACATTTTGCAAAAGTCCTGCATCGCCATCATAATGAATTGGATCTAGCTTGTATGATATCTGCAGCTGTGCCTCTTCTATTTGCCAACGATATTTTCGTACTGTTTCTTTCAGTTGTTCGTCTAAGCTGTATCGTTCCCGTTTTACCATTCTTGTCGATTGATCCAGCGATGTTAGTAATAATAATTGCTTGGTTAATGTAGATAGACGCTTTGTTTCTAATTCAATGATCCCTGCATATTCCTGTCTTTCCTGCTCAGTTAGCAAAGGATTTTTAAGGAGATCTACATAGCCTTGAATATTTAACAAAGGAGACTGAAAATCATGTGATACATTACTAATAAATTCCTTCCGCAAACGATCATTTTCTTGTAATTTCTCTGTCATCGTATTAAAGCTAGCCGCTAATTGACCGATTTCATCCGCACGATCAATGTCTAAAACAGTGTCAAACTTTTCATGTGCAAGCTGTTGTGTTGCAGCTGTAAGCTTTGTAATTGGACGAATTAATGCTTTAGCAAACATTAGCATAGCTAATAGGCTCAATACGGTCATAACGAGCATTAATCCAGCAAGTATCGTATGCACCTCAGAAAATAATAAACGAATATCAGGTCTTATGAACAATGCGTATGGCCTTTTTTCATATGTAAATGGCACACCAATTGTATTAATTAGTTCATTAGCAAAAAAGCCTGTTACAAAAGTTTCCTTTGGAAAATCTCGCATTCCATGATAGACTTCTCCATTTAAAACACGTTCAACAACAGATGCTGACAATGTTTTATCTCGATATTCTCCACCAAAAAATTGCCCTTCCTCACCTGATGTTACATATATTTGATAGCCAACTTTGCCCAGTGTCATCAAGTAATGATCTAAATCCTCTGGATTGGCCGTTTCAATATATTGCGCAATATCCTGAGCTATTGTAACATTTTTTGCATCATTTTTTTCTTTTACCACTTGATGATAATATGTATTCGTCGCTAAAAAACCAATACATAAGCTACCAATCATGACAAGCATTGTCGTCACTACAAATTTACTGTATAAAGTCTTCATGTTGTTTCCTCTAGCTTGTAGCCCACACCACGCACTGTTGTGATCTCAACAGCAGTGTCATACCTACTTATTCTTTCGCGAATCCGCTTCATATGTGTATTCAGCGTTTGCTCGTCTCCATCATAGTCATAGCCCCATACTTGCTCCATAATATAGCTACGCGTAAACACTTGATGGGGCCGTGACGCCAATAAGGCCAGTAATTCAAATTCCTTTAAAGGAAGAATAAGAGTATCTTCTCCTATTACAACTTCAAAACTTCGGCGATCAATCACTATATTTCCAACTTGAATCGTTATTTGATTTTTCTTATCCAATCTCCGTAATATAGCTGCTATGCGAAATAATAACTCTTTTGGTTCAAAGGGCTTTACAACATAGTCGTCTGATCCTGCTAAAAAGCCTCGCTCTTTATCCTCTAACTCGCCTTTCGCTGTTAATAATAAGACTGGAATGTCATAATCTTGTGTTAAAGTCTCAGTTAGTGTAAAACCATCCATTCCTGGCATCATTACATCTACAACAGCTAAATCAGGTAGACTTCCTTCAAGTAATGCTAGTGCCTGCTCAGCATTTTCTGCACGTAACACTTGATAACCTTCCTTTGTTAAATAAATTGTAACTAGTTTTAAAATATGAATATCGTCATCGACTACAAGAATTTTCATCTGCCTACCTCCAGTAATAAGAAAAAATCCGTTCACATGGAACGAATTTTCCCCCTACAAATTACTATTATTTTATAACGAAAAAATTGAAATCAACAGCAATAACACAAAAGGCAGACCAATGAAAATATAACCTCTAGGATTCGCAAGGTTCATCGTCCACCCTACTCCAAAGCGTTTTTCCACAAAAACGGAAGGATCCTGTCGATTAATATAAATTAAGCCACCCTTCCAATACCTATCTTCATCTACATCCATTACTTGTGAATCAATATTTTCTTCATAGCGTACTTTATGTTTATGCTTTTTCACAATATAAATAAATAGTGAACCAAACAGTACAACTAAAAACGAAATAAAGACTGGCAATAGCTTATAGCCTACAGTCATGAAGGGATAGATATTGCTTAGTTGTAACACTGTTAATAAGATGGTTAAAGCATAGCTAATCAACAATATATGCCAGCTCATATATTTTCGAGTTTTTAGCTGGTCCTCTAATGATTGTTCTTTGCGATTGACAGCCAGCTTAATTGCAGAACGTTTAATGGAATCGCTAACTCCCCACATCATACATTGCATCATTAGCATAACAAGCGGCAACGAAATAGCCGTAAAATACGTCTTCTTCCTCCACTCATCCGCTTCTCCACTTGGCCCCCAATGTACAGCTATATCATTCGGCATTTGGTCGTAATGGAGCATTGTGTAAATGATTAAAAATACTGAAATTCCTAAAGGTACAGCAAAAAATGACCAAGGTAGCATTTCATCACGGCTTCGCGCAGTTAAATCAACGGCACGTACTTGCTTAATATTTACGCCCCATTGTTCCTGCTTTTTCAGCCTTGATACCTTTTGATGACTTATCCAGTACAGCACCATACTGACCGTAAGCATGCTAAATAGACAGCTTAATAAAACGATACTTTGAATCGATTCAGAAGGGGCTAACCAATTGTAACTAATAATCATAATGAGTAAGAATACTATTCCAGTGCCCCCCACTAATTGAACATACTGCTTTTTCATTTTAGCTAAGACGGGGTGCATAATATTTTGATCTGGTACAGTGACCCCAAAAACAATAGTATCTCGCACAATATAAGGAACCACCAATTGCAAAGCTAATGTCATGATGTAGATCGTTATAAAAACAACAAGTAGCATTGTGCTACACTCCCTCTGCTGGTATTTGCAATTCAGCGAACACCTTTTTCATCATGTGCTCAATTTGTTCTGCTGTTGCGCCGAGCACCATACCTTCTGCCACAACAGGCTTCAAATTCTTTTCGATTTGTTGTAATTGCTCAGGTGTCAAAGCTCGCTCCTCTGTAGAACTTATAATAGCTCCCGATTTTGGCCGAATAACTATAATACCTTTGGCTTCTAATTCATGATAGCTCTTATTAACAGTATGCATATTTACACCTAAATCAGCAGCTAAACTCCGAACAGATGGTAGGGTATCCCCTGGCTTCATCTCACCTCTTGCAATGCCTTCAATGATTTGACGTGTCACCTGCTCATAAATAGGTACGTCCGATTGTGGCTCTATTTGAATGAACATGTTTATCAGCTCCATATTGTTATATAACTAGTATAACAAATTTCCTACTATTATGCATGATGTACATATCAAATAGGAGAACTCTTGATGGTTTCAATAAATTTTTGTACAAGCAAGTTATGCTTTTCATTGTTCCTCGTACAAATAGCAATTTTATGTTTAATAGCATGGATATCCTTAACATAAACCCTAGCCAATTGCCCATTCTCTACATATTCTCTAACTGCAAGAGAAGAAATAAAGTTCGCTCCATAACCCGCCATGACCGATCGAATTGTTTCATTAATTCCATTAAATTGAAGCGCAATGTTCGGAGGTTTCACCTGATATGTTTGGCATAGTGAAAAAAGATGCTCTCTCATCGAACTTCCTTCCTCTCTCATAATAAACGGCTCCTGAAACATTTCAACTAAGGTAATGTTTTGGTGTGCATAGCGATGAGTTGGAGACACGACAAACCATAATTCATCTTCATAAAGCTCCTCCCACTCTATTTCTTTAGGTCTTTCGGACATTCCTCCCCCGTAAATAGCAATATCCGCTTTATAATGAATAAGTTGTTCAAAGGCATCCTTTGTATTGGTCGTTGTAATCATTAAATTGACATGCTCATTTACAGCCTTGAAGTGAGCAGCCCATTTTGGAATTAGAAAATTTGCTGGCAGGTAGGTAGCAACTATATGTAAATTTCCTGCCTTTGCAAGCCGGTATTCTTCTATAAATGTTTCAATATGATGTTCAAGGGCGATAAGATTTTGAGCTTTCTCCGCTAGTGCCTCACCAAATTCTGTGAGAACTACCCCTCGTCCCTGTTGCTTAAAAAGCTGTACTCCTATTTCATGTTCGAATCGTTTAATTTGACTCGAAACAGCGGGCTGGCTTATACGTAATATTTCTGCAGCTTTTGTGAAACTACCTGTAGTTGCAACTTGATAAAACAATTTTAAGCCATGAATATTCATGATTTTACTCCTACTCATAATCTAAAGTTATACATAAATAATTAGAATATATTTTTATTATGATTCATTCTATCATACACTTTATTTGCAAGCTTGCACGTATAAATTAAAGAAATGAGGACTGTATGATGACAGAGATGAATGTTTGGCAAAATGTAGATCATTATTTTATGGATAAGCTCCTCCCAATAAACAAACATCTTAATGCTGTACTACAGACGAATAAAGCTGCAAGTATTCCAGAGATCGATGTATCTCCTACGCAAGGGAGACTATTATATTTATTAGCCAAAATGAAAGCCGCAGCAAATATTTTAGAAATTGGCACACTTGGTGGTTATAGCAGTATTTGCTTAGCCCAAGCTCTTCCTCGAGAAGGTAAACTAGTTACTTTAGAAATTAATGAAGAGTACGCAAAGGTTGCAAGGAAAAATATCGAGAATGCAGGTTATGAGGAAAAAATTGAGGTTATTGTTGGAAACGCATTAGAAACATTGCCAGATTTAAAAAATGAAGGGCGCTTATTTGACTTTATTTTTATTGACGCTGATAAACCGAATAACCCCGCTTACTTGAAGTGGGCCATACAATTAGCTCATTTAGGTGCTATAATCGTTGCAGATAATGTAGTACGTGATGGTGCAATAACTGATAAAAATAGTGAGGATGAACGTGTACGCGGTATTCAGCAATTTATGGAATTACTAAAAGAGGAACCTAGAATTGAGGCAACAGCTATACAAACAGTTGGTGTAAAAGGCTATGACGGCTTTGTACTTGCTATCGTAAACTAATATAGAAAAAATCCGCGTTACCATATTAACGCGGATTCCCCTAATAAAAGATGCCTTACAAGCTCCCCATCAAAGCTAGTAAGAGATCTTTCACCCCTTTAAAATCTCTTTACTTTTATTAGTAGATCCCTTTAATTCAATCGTGCTCATCTCTTTAGCCTAAACGGGGAACAGACCCCGTCACGCTATGTTAGTGGAATTAGGAAAGTTGAAATATGCTGATAGTAGATTTATGTCTTATGCTAATTTTTCATATCCTGGAAGTGTCAAAAATTCCGCAAATTCATCTTGCTCAATTAAGGATTTAAACAGTTCAGCTGCTTCAATGTAGCGACCACTGCTATAAGCTTGTTCCCCAACAGCCTCTTTAATTTTCACAAGCTCTTCTTCCAATATTTCTAGGACAAATGCTAACGTAATACCACGTCCATCATCTAAGATTCCTTTTGGATGACGAATCCATTGCCATACTTGCGTACGAGAAATTTCTGCTGTTGCAGCATCCTCCATCAAGTTGTTAATTGGTGCAGCACCATTACCCCGTAGCCATGAAGCAATATATTGTACACCGACACTACAGTTAATACGAAGACCTTCAAGCGTAATTGTTCCCTCTGGCACCGCTACTAAATCTTCTGCAGTTACGTGTACATCCTCACGTTTTTTATGAATTTGGTTAGGTGTTGTCATAATGGCATCAAACTGCTCCATTGCAGTTGCAACCATACCAGGATGTGCTACCCAAGTACCATCGTGCCCCTCTGTTGCTTCACGACGTTTATCTTCTGCCACTTTCGCAAACGCTATAGCATTCGCCTCATCATCATTTTTAACAGGAATTTGTGCAGCCATTCCCCCCATTGCTGGTGCATTACGCTTATGACATGTTTGTATGCATAAAGACGTATAGGCCTTCATAAACGGTACGGTCATTGTTACTTGCCCACGATCTGGCAAAATAACATCAGCTTGATTGCGAAGACGTTTAATATAACTGAAAATATAATCCCAACGTCCACAATTCAGACCAGCTGAATGTTCGCGTAGCTCATATAAAATTTCATCCATCTCAAACGCCGCTAAAATCGTTTCAATTAGTACAGTAGCTTTTATTGTTCCCTGTGGAATGCCAATATAATCTTGGGCAAATACAAAGACATCATTCCATAGACGAGCCTCTAAATGACTTTCAAGCTTTGGCAGATAGAAATATGGACCAGTACCTTGCGCTAGCGCATTTTTTGCATTATGGAATAGATATAAACCAAAATCAAAGAAGCTACCTGAAATCGGCTCTCCATCGACAAGAACATGTTTCTCAAGCAAGTGTAGACCTCGTGGACGAACTAAAAGCACTGCTGTTTCTTTATTTAATTTATACGTTTTACCATTGGATGCTTGTGAAAATTCTATCGTCTTATTAATAGCATCACGCATATTAATTTGACCACCAATCATATTTTCCCATGTCGGAGAAGAAGCATCCTCGAAACATGCCATAAACATTTTTGCTCCCGAGTTTAAAGCATTAATAACCATCTTACGATCAACAGGTCCTGTAATCTCAACACGGCGATCTTGCAGGTCCTTTGGAAGTGGTGCAATTGTCCAATCACCTTCACGAATATGCTTCGTCTCTGCTAAGAAATCAAGCTTTTCTCCCGCATCAAGTCGTTTTTGGCGTTCTTGACGAGCATCCAACAACTCCTTACGGCGAGTATCAAATTTTTCATGCAGGGCAAGAACAAAATCAAGAGCTTCAGGTGTTAAAATTTCTTTTGTTTGCTCGTTCTGTTCTCCAACAATTTTAAGCTTACCTGTTGTTGCTTGTTCCATTAGTTGTTTACCCACCTTTGCAATTTTAGTTTCGTCATCCTCCGTTTTAGGAGAAACGGAGGAGACTATTCTATGATTATGAATTTAGGAAAACACGTATAAAATGTTACTTAAACAAACTGTTCAGTTTCAGTAGAGCCTGCCATTGCTGTTGTAGAAGAAGTACCACCAGAAATAACTTGAGAAATTTCATCAAAATATCCAGTACCTACTTCGCGTTGATGGCGTGTAGCTGTATACCCTTTGGATTCAGAAGCAAATTCAGCTTGCTGTAGTTTAGAATATGCAGCCATACCATTATCTTTATAATCATGTGCAAGCTCAAACATGGAGTGGTTAAGTGCATGGAAGCCTGCTAACGTAACAAATTGGAATTTGTAACCCAACTTACCAAGTTCTCGTTGGTATTCTGCAATTTCTTCTTCTGAAAGATTTGCTTTCCAGTTGAACGAAGGTGAGCAATTGTACGCAAGCATTTTACCTGGGAATTCAGCATGAATTGCTTCAGCAAATTCACGAGCTTCCTCAAGTGATGGTTTGGAAGTCTCACACCAAATTAAATCTGCATATGGTGCGTAAGCTAATCCACGAGCAATTGCTTGTTTAATACCAGCTTTTGTACGGAAGAAACCTTCTGGTGTACGTTCACCAGTTATGAACTCCGCATCACGTGGGTCAATATCTGAAGTAACCATATCTGCAGCATCTGCATCCGTACGAGCAATTAAAATTGTATCTACACCCATAACATCTGTTGCTAATCGAGCAGCAATTAAATTACGGATAGCATTTTGTGTTGGAAGTAAAACTTTACCGCCTAGATGCCCACATTTCTTTTCTGACGCTAATTGATCTTCTAAGTGAACACCAGCAGCCCCAGCTTCAATCATGCCCTTTACAAGTTCAAACACGTTTAGAGGACCACCAAAACCTGCTTCTGCATCTGCGACGATTGGTGCGAACCAATCAAATTGATCGACACGACCTTCAGCATGATCAATTTGATCGGCGCGTTGTAGTGCTTGATTGATACGTTTTACTACTGCTGGTACAGAGTTAGCAGGGTATAAAGATTGATCAGGATACATTTGTCCAGAAAGGTTTGCATCCGCAGCTACTTGCCAGCCTGATAGATAAATAGCCTTTAATCCGGCTTTTACTTGTTGCACTGCCTGATTACCCGTTAATGCCCCCAATGCATTAATAAACGGTTCCTCATGTAACGAATTCCAAAGTCTAGTAGCGCCTTTTTGGGCTAATGTTTGTTCAAGTACAATTGTGCCCTGTAATTTAACAACCTCTTCAGCTGAATATGTGCGCTCAATACCAGCCCAGCGTGGGTTTTCAGCCCATTGTTTTTCTAAAGCTTCGATTCTTTCTTGACGAGTTGACATATTGAAATTCCACCTTCCCCTTTGTGTACAATATACTCTGTTAAAAAACTTTTAATTCACTGTTCCATAACAGGTTTATTTGTTGTAAATTAATATATAACAGAGTGTTTAAATTTTCACTATTTTTTGATAAAATATCGGAATTTCAGGATAAAACTACCTTTTTAAACGATGAAATTTGGAAGGCTGTTTACAAACAAGGGGGATGTTACAATGAACAATGAGGTAAATTCATTTGCAAAAGATATTTCACAACAATATATTTTAATGATGCAAGACTGGGTACCAGCCGATTCATCCTTTGCAATTGCAGTTGATAATTCTTATATTTACTTTCACTCAGGCCATCAAAATATTCATCTAGAGATCGGACAACAAGTGATGCCAGGGAGTATTGCGGAGCAAGTGCTACGGACTCAGAAAAAAACAGATGCCATATTAGATAATTCCTTATTCGATACGCCATATTACGGTATGGGTTATCCAATATACATTGATCATAAACCAGCTGCACTGGTCGTTGTCTTACCGTCCACCTTCACCAAGAAAAAAACTGAACCATTTCAGTTTTTAACAGGAAAGCAGGAGGAGGAATGGAAGCCAGTAGCAATCGATAGAATATCTCATATAGAAAGCTTGCAGAAAAAAACATGGTTTTATGTAGAAAAAGAACAGTTTAAAACGAATATTACACTCAAAGAACTTCAATTAAGATTACCGACCTACTTTATTCGCATTCATCGTTCCTATATTGTAAATATTTATTTTATAAAAAAAATGGCACGAGACCTAACATCAAACTTTATTGTTACATTAATTGACGGAAGTGAATTACCTGTGAGCCAATCATATATTAATAATCTTAGAAGTGCTCTTGAATTTTAAGGTATCAAAAAAGACCAGAGAATATTTTCTCTGGTCTTTTAATTGCCTAGCGACGTCCTACTCTCACAGGGGGAAGCCCCCAACTACCATCGGCGCTAAAGAGCTTAACTTCCGTGTTCGGTATGGGAACGGGTGTGACCTCTTTGCCATCATCACTAGACTATGTTCGACCTTCAATACACGGCGTATTACTGCGTCAGCTGCTCTCGCTCAATCAGTCACGTACATTAGTACGCTCCCTCAATCACTCGGTTGCTTCCTTGTTCTACTTGTGTCTTGAAGCTCTCTTTTTTGAAAGATTATTCTTTCAAAACTGGATAAACGGTACATTGAATGCTTCAAACAATTTGGTTAAGTCCTCGATCGATTAGTATTCGTCAGCTCCATGTGTCACCACACTTCCACCTCGAACCTATCTACCTCATCGTCTTTGAGGGATCTACTTACTTGCGTAATGGGAAATCTCATCTTGAGGGGGGCTTCATGCTTAGATGCTTTCAGCACTTATCCCGTCCACACATAGCTACCCAGCGATGCCTTTGGCAAGACAACTGGTACACCAGCGGTGTGTCCATCCCGGTCCTCTCGTACTAAGGACAGCTCCTCTCAAATTTCCTACGCCCACGACGGATAGGGACCGAACTGTCTCACGACGTTCTGAACCCAGCTCGCGTACCGCTTTAATGGGCGAACAGCCCAACCCTTGGGACCGACTACAGCCCCAGGATGCGATGAGCCGACATCGAGGTGCCAAACCTCCCCGTCGATGTGGACTCTTGGGGGAGATAAGCCTGTTATCCCCGGGGTAGCTTTTATCCGTTGAGCGATGGCCCTTCCATGCGGAACCACCGGATCACTAAGCCCGTCTTTCGACCCTGCTCGACTTGTAGGTCTCGCAGTCAAGCTCCCTTGTGCCTTTACACTCTACGAATGATTTCCAACCATTCTGAGGGAACCTTTGGGCGCCTCCGTTACCTTTTAGGAGGCGACCGCCCCAGTCAAACTGTCCGCCTGACACTGTCTCCTGCCCCGCTAAGGGGCATGGGTTAGAATTTCAATACAACCAGGGTAGTATCCCACCGACGCCTCTTTCGAAGCTGGCGCTCCGAGATCTCTGGCTCCTACCTATCCTGTACAAGTTGTACCAAAATTCAATATCAGGCTACAGTAAAGCTCCACGGGGTCTTTCCGTCCTGTCGCGGGTAACCTGCATCTTCACAGGTACTATAATTTCACCGAGTCTCTCGTTGAGACAGTGCCCAGATCGTTACGCCTTTCGTGCGGGTCGGAACTTACCCGACAAGGAATTTCGCTACCTTAGGACCGTTATAGTTACGGCCGCCGTTTACTGGGGCTTCAATTCGCAGCTTCGCTTGCGCTAACCACTCCTCTTAACCTTCCAGCACCGGGCAGGCGTCAGCCCCTATACGTCACCTTACGGTTTTGCAGAGACCTGTGTTTTTGCTAAACAGTCGCCTGGGCCTATTCACTGCGGCTCTCATGCGCTTGCACGCTCAAGAGCACCCCTTCTCCCGAAGTTACGGGGTCATTTTGCCGAGTTCCTTAACGAGAGTTCTCTCGCACACCTTAGGATTCTCTCCTCGACTACCTGTGTCGGTTTGCGGTACGGGCACCTCTCACCTCGATAGAGGCTTTTCTTGGCAGTGTGAAATCAGGAACTTCGTCCATACGGACTCGCCATCACAGCTCAACGTTACAGTGTGCGGATTTGCCTACACACACGCCTTACTGCTTGGACGCGCATAACCAACAGCGCGCTTACCCTATCCTACTGCGTCCCCCCATTTCTCAAACGGTGAGGAGGTGGTACAGGAATATCAACCTGTTGTCCATCGCCTACGCCTGTCGGCCTCGGCTTAGGTCCCGACTAACCCTGAGCGGACGAGCCTTCCTCAGGAAACCTTAGTCATACGGTGGACGGGATTCTCACCCGTCTTTCGCTACTCATACCGGCATTCTCACTTCTAAGCGCTCCACCAGTCCTTCCGGTCTGACTTCAACGCACTTAGAACGCTCTCCTACCACTGACATCGTAGATGTCAATCCACAGCTTCGGTGAATCGTTTAGCCCCGATACATTTTCG